>OZ257238.1:3385000-3529432 GCA_965279415.1 Sphingobium sp. | reverse complement strand
GTGGCCACGCCCAACCGTTTCATGCACCGAGGCGATGATGGCATCACCCTCCATCAGCGCGAGCGAGAGAGCCTGCGTCGCCGTATCTATCACCAACGTCCGCAACTGCTCCGCCTCTTCCTGCATTGCCCGCCCTGCCGATGGCAGCAGCGGTTAGTCGATCCGGTTGAACTTGCCAAATGGGGGCCGCGGCAGGCGACCGAAGATGGTCGAGGGATCGCCATAGCCGAGCGTCGAAATGAAGTTCGATTTCACCGCCGGCGTATCGCCAAAGAACGCCGCATCCACCGCCGCATTGTCGAAGCCGGACATCGGCCCGGTGTCGAAACCCAGCGCGCGCGCGGCTATGATGAAATAGGCGCCCTGCAATGTGGCGTTGCGGAATGCGCTGGTCTTGCGCAGGGCCTCGTTGCCGTCGAACCACGACTTGGCGTCCGCGGGCGGGAACAGTTCGGGCAGATGTTCGTGGAAGTTCTCGTCCATGCCGATGATGACGGTGACGGGCGCCTTGAGGATTTTTGCGCCGTTGGTGCCGGAGGACAACGCCGCCAGTTTCTCCTTCGATTCCCGGCTCACGCACCAGACGAACCGTGCGGGAAGCTGATTGACCGAGGTCGGCCCCCATTTCAGCAAATCCCATATCGCGTTCAGGTCCGCTTCGGTCACGGGCTTGTCGAGATACCCGTTGTAGCTGCGGGCGTTTGTGAAAATCTGGTCAAGGCTGTCCTGCGGCAGAGCGTCGGCCATGTCGTATACTCCGGTAACGATATGAAAATAACGAAGTTGGAAGTGCTGGGGCGTGGCAGCCGTCAGACGGCGCGCACCTCGGTCACTTCGGGGACGTAATGCTTGAGGAGCGATTCGATCCCCTGTTTGAGCGTCGCCGACGACGAGGGGCAACCGGCGCAGGCGCCCTGCATCTTCAGGAATACCTTGCCCTTGTCGAAACCGCGATAGACGATATCGCCGCCGTCGTTGGCGACGGCGGGGCGCACGCGGGTCTCGATGAGTTCCTTGATCTGGGCGACGATCTCCGCGTCGGCGGGATCATCCTCGAACGCTTCGTCTGCAGGTACGGAAAAGCCCGATGCCGATCCGTGGAACAGCGGCATGTCCGCCGAAAAATGATCGAGCAAAATGCCGATCACGTCGGGCTTCACATCGGCCCAGTTCGATCCGGGCGCCAATGTGACCGACACGAAGTCGTAACCGAAGAACACGCCCACGACATCGCCGAGCGTGAAGAGGGCGGTCGCAAGCGGCGATGCTTCGGCTTCGTCCGCATTCGCGAAGTCGCGGGTGCCGCTGTTCATGACGGCCTGACCCGGCAGGAACTTCAAGGTGGCGGGGTTCGGCGTGGTTTCGGTTTCTATCAGCATGAACGACATGTGGCGTGCGCAATGATCCAGATCAAGCGGGCTTTATCTTTTGTCGCGGCAAAAGGAACCAGCCGGGCGGTCGGACACTTAAGGCTGCAATATCGACATACAGGAGACGCCGTCATGACTGACCAAGACACGATCAAGGAAAAGTTCTGGACGGCCCTTGCCGACAGTCCTTTCGTCATGCTGGGATTGACCGGCGCGCAGGCCGGCCATCAGCACAGCGCCCCGATGACGGCGCAGCTCGACCGCGACGCGAACAGCGCAATCTGGTTCTACACCTCGCGCGACAATCGCCTTGCACCGGGCGGGCCGGCCATGGCGCAGTTCGCAGGCAAGGATCATCATCTCTTCGCCTGCATCGCGGGGACTCTGGTGGAAGAAACCGACCCGGCGGTGATAGACGCGCACTGGTCGAAGGATGTTGCCGCCTGGTATGAAGGCGGGCGGGACGATCCCAACCTGCTGATGCTGCGTTTCGATCTGGGCGACGCGGAAATATGGTCGGCTGACCTCTCCCTTAAAGGCATGTTCAAGCTGCTTATAGGTGGCGACGTCAAATCCGAGATGAAAGGCCAGCACGCCGAAGTGCAGCTTTAACTCTTCTCGAAGCCTGGTACGTCCCAAGGTCGGACGTGCCGGGTCTTTCATGTCCGACGTAATTTTCTTGCTTTATCAGACAATTCCGTCTATCCGCCATTGCAGCGCAGCATCCGGGCCATATCGGCCCCGTAGCGATTGGCAGCGTGATCGTCCCAGCCCCCGAAGGGCAAAGGGCCGGCCAATGACCTGCGCTTTGCCTGAGGCTTCCCTTTTCACGCGGGTCGTTTCGTAACCCGCCTTGCGCCCGGACTGCGTCTTGCAGCCTTGCGGCGCATCGCTCCACTGTGAGTACCATATCTTGACAACTTTCCAGCAACTCGGCCTCGCCGAGCCTATCCTGCAGGCGCTTGCCGCCAAGAATTACACCGTACCGACGCCGATTCAGGCGCAGGCCATTCCCGCCCTCATGGACGGTCGCGACCTGTGCGGCATCGCGCAGACCGGCACCGGCAAGACGGCGGCGTTCGCGCTGCCCAGCCTCGATTATTTCCACAATAATCCCAAGCTCACCCCGCAAAAGGGCTGCCGCATGCTCGTGCTGTCGCCGACGCGCGAACTGGCGGCGCAGATCGCCGACAGCTTCCGCGACTATGCGCGCTTCATGAAGCTGTCGGTCGCCACCGTGTTCGGCGGCGTGCCGATCAACAAGCAGATCAACCAGCTTCGCGGCGGCATCGACATTCTGGTGGCGACGCCGGGGCGTCTGCTCGACCTGATCGAACAGCGGGCGCTCAGCCTTGGCCATGTCGAAATCTTCGTGCTCGACGAAGCCGACCAGATGATGGACCTCGGCTTTATCCAGCCGTTGAAGCGCATCGACAAGATGTTGCCCAAGCAGCGCCAGAGCCTGTTCTTCTCCGCCACCATGCCCAAGGCGATCGCCGATCTGGGCAGCCAGTTCCTCGTCGATCCGGTCAAGGTGTCGGTTGCGCCGCAATCGACGACCGCCGAGCGCGTCAAGCAATATGCGACCTACGTCAATCAGGCCGAGAAGCAGGCGTTGCTGACCATCACGGTCAAGAACGAACCGATCGAGCGCGCGCTGATCTTCACGCGGACCAAGCATGGCGCGGACCGGGTCGTGCGCTTTCTGGAAGGCGCAGGCATTCCGGCGGCGGCGATCCACGGCAACAAGAGCCAGGGTCAGCGCACCGCCGCCTTGCAGGCGTTCCGTGCGGGTCAGGTCAAGCTGCTGGTCGCGACCGACATCGCCGCGCGCGGCATCGACGTTTCGGGCGTCAGCCATGTCATCAACTTCGAACTGCCCAACGTGGCCGAGCAATATGTCCACCGGATCGGCCGCACGGCGCGCGCTGGCGCGGAAGGCATCGCCATCAGCTTCGTGGCCGATGACGAGCGGCAGTATCTGAAAGCCATCGAGAAGGTGACGCGGGTGCGTTGCGAAATCTCGCCGCTGCCGGAAAACTTCGCCGAAGCGGTCCGCAACCTGCCCAAGGCCGCGCCGCCCAAAAAGGGCAGCGAAGGCGGCAATGGCCGCAGCGCCCATGGTCGCGGCGATCAGGGCCGGGGCGGTGGCCACCGTACTGCTGGCGATGCCGCTGCGCCTGCCAAGCGTCCGTTCCGTCCGCGCAACCGCAATGGCGTGGGTGCCCACAAGGGTGCCGTGCAGCGGGTCGGCGGCCGGTAAGGCCGGAACAGGCACAGTCCCAATACACCGTTCGTTTCGAGCCGCATCGAGCCTGTCGAGATGCGCCAGTCGAGAACTGGGCATCGAGAAGGGTTCTCGACAGGCTCGAACCGAACGGATGGGGGAATAGCCGAACTTTTATAATCCAGTTATCGGGGAGCAGGATGTTCGACGATAGCTTTGTCAGTGGCCATTCAGAAAAAGGGCGCTAGGCTGTCGATATATGACAGTCCCCTTCCGGCGTTCCGCCACTTCGCTTTCCGTCCTCGCCCTGCTGCTCACCGGCCTGCCGGTTGCCGCCTTTGCGCAGGATGCCGCTACCAGCGCCGCCTCCCCGCTGGCGCACGGCGTCGGGCAGAAACGCCCGTGGCTCTATGAGAACAGCGACGTGCCGATCGACCCGGCATGGCATTTCGGCATATTGCCCAACGGATTGCGCTATGCCGTGCGGCGCAACGGCGTGCCGCCGGGCCAGGTCGCCATCCGCCTGCGCATCGATGCAGGCGCGCTGATGGAGCAGCCCGACGAACTGGGCTATGCGCACTTCATGGAGCATCTGACCTTTCGCGGGTCAAAATATGTGCCCGACGGCGAATCCAAGCGTCTCTGGCAGCGGCTGGGCGTGACGTTCGGCAGCGACAGCAATGCGCAGACGACGGCGACCGGCACGACCTATGCGCTCGATCTGCCGCAGGCGACGCCGCAGGGGCTGGACGAGAGCATGAAGATTTTGGCGGGGATGATGACCGATCCCAACATCGTCGATGCCTCCGTCAGTGCCGAGCGGGCCGTGGTGCTGGCCGAAAAGCGCGAAGGCGAAGGCCCCGGATCGCGCGTGGGCGATGCGACGCGCGCCTTCCTGTTCGCGGGGCAGCGGATGGAAAGCCGCTCCCCCATCGGCACGACGCCGACGCTGAACGCCGCGACCGCCGCGAAGATGGAAGCCTTTCACAGCCGCTGGTATCGCCCCGAAAATGCCGTGATCTCGATCGCGGGGGACATCGACCCTGCCACGGCAGAAGCGCTGATCGCCAAGCATTTCACGCCCTGGAAAGTCGAGGGAAAAGCCGATCCGGCACCCGATTTCGGCGATCCCGATCCGGCGAAACCGGCCGCCGGCGTCATCGTCGAACCGGGCGTGCCGACCGGGATCAGCTATGCGTTCCTGCGGCCCTGGCGCCCACGCGCGGACACGATCCTCTACAACCAGAACAAGCTGACCGATGCGCTGGCGCTGCAGATCATCAACCGTCGCCTCGAACAGGCGGCGCGGGCGGGCGGGAGCTTCCTGCAGGCCAATGTCGAGCAGCAGGATGTGGCGCGATCGGTGGACGGCACGTTCATCAGCATCATGCCGATCGGCAACGACTGGGCCAAGGCGCTCACCGACGTGCGCGCGGTGATCGAGGACGCCAGGACGACACCGCCCACGGCCGCCGAGATCGCGCGGGAATATGCGCAGTTCGATACCGCGCTCGCCATACAGGTGGAGAATGCCGACACCGAGGCGGGATCGAAGCAGGCATGGGACATGGTGAGCGCGGTGGATATTCGCGAAACCGTGGTGGCCCCGCAGGCGGCACTCGACATCTTTCGCGGGGCGAAGGCGACGATGACGCCGGACAAGCTGTTGCAATCGACGCAGCGGCTGTTCACGGCGGACGTGTCGCGCGCCTTGCTCATGCTGCCCGCGGCGCAGCCCGATGCGCAGGCGAAGCTGGAAGCGGCGCTCAAGGCGCCGGTGGCGGCGGCGACTGGCGTGCGCCTGGCGGAAAAGGCCTTTACGATGGCCGACCTACCGAAACTCGGCGCGCCGGGCAAGGTCGTGTCGCGCACGCCGGTGGGCGTGCTGGGGCTGGAGACAATCACGTTCGAGAACGGTGTAAAGCTGGTGCTGTTCGCCAACGACGCCGAGCCGGAGAAAGTACGGATCAACGTGCGTTTCGGCCATGGGCAGCAGGATTTCTCGCCGACGAAGCCGGTGGCGAGCTGGGCGGCGGGATACGCGCTGGTGGCGAGCGGCATCGGCAAGCTGGGCCAGCGCGATCTGGACGAGCTGACAAACGGTCGGCGTCTGGGTTTCGATTTCTCGATCGACGACGATGCGTTCGAGATCGCGGCGGTGACGCGCCAGGCGGATTACGCCGATCAGTTGAAGCTGTTCGCGACCAAGCTCGCCTATCCGGGCTGGGATCCCGCGCCGATCGCGCGCGTGAAGGCGGGGATGACCGCCGCCT
The DNA here is from genome assembly GCA_965279415.1 of Sphingobium sp. Taxonomy (GTDB): domain Bacteria; phylum Pseudomonadota; class Alphaproteobacteria; order Sphingomonadales; family Sphingomonadaceae; genus Sphingobium. The sequence continues at coordinate 3,523,562 of OZ257238.1, read as the reverse complement.
ACGACACCTTGTCGACATCGGCGGATTCGGTGCTGGGACGCGATCTGGGCTGGCTGCTCCGCGACAAGGATGTCCGCTATCGCACGCCGGACAAGGCGGAGATCGCCGCGCTGACGCCCGAGGCCTTCCGCGCGACATGGCAGCCGATCCTCGCGTCCGGCCCCATAGAAGTGCAGATCTTCGGACAGGTAAAGGCGGAGGATGCCATCGCCCAGGTGGCGGCTACCTTCGGCGCCTTGCCCAAGCGCCCGGACAAGCCGGTGCCCGCCGCCAATCGCCTGATGCGGTTTCCCGCGCACAACGCAACGCCGGTCGTGCTGCGCCACAAGGGCGACAAGGATCAGGCGGCGGCGGTGATGGCCTGGCCGACGGCGGGCGGCTTTGTGATGGCGAAGGAAAGTCGGCAACTGGAGATACTGGCGCAGATCTTCAACGATCGCCTGTTCGAGAAGATGCGATCGATCGACGGCGCGGCCTATTCGCCCAGCGTCCAGAACAGCTGGCCGTTCTCCTACGACAGTGGCGGCTACATATTGGTCAGCAGCCAGATAAAGCCGGAGAAAGTCGGCTATTTCTTCCAGATGATCAAGGACACGGCAGCGGACCTCGTCGCGCGGCCGGTCAGCGACGACGAGTTGCAGCGCGCGGTGCAGCCGATGCGGCAGCTTCTGTCGCGCGCCAGCACCGGCAATGCCTTCTGGATGCAGCAGGTCGAGGGATCGACGCGCGATCCGCGCTATATCGACGTGACCAAGAGCATGGGCAACGACCTGCTGTCCGTCACGACCACGGACCTGCAAAGCCTTGCGCGCAAATATCTGGTGCCGGACAAGAGCTGGTCGGCGGTTGCGTTGCCGGAGGGGGTGGAGGCCGGGAAGTGATTTCCCGGCCCGCACCATGCCGCCCTACAGGATATATTTGCTGAGGTCGGTGTTCTTCGCGATCGAATCCAGTTGCTTGCCGACATAGGCGGCGTCGACCACCAGCGTCTGGCCGGCGCGATCCTCCGCGTCGAAGCTCACTTCCTCCAGCAGCTTTTCCATGACCGTCTGAAGGCGGCGGGCGCCGATATTCTCGACCTGTTCGTTCACTTCGGCGGCGATCTTCGCGACCGCGCGGATGCCGTCCGGCGTGAGGTCGATCGTCAGCCCTTCGGTCGCGAGCAGCGCCTTGTACTGTTCGGCCAGCGACGCCTTGGTGTCGGAGAGAATCGCGACGAAATCATCCTCGCTCAGCGCCTTGAGTTCGACGCGGATCGGCAGGCGGCCCTGCAATTCGGGCAGCAGGTCGCTGGGCTTGGCCACATGGAACGCGCCAGAGGCGATGAAGAGGATATGGTCGGTCTTGAGCGGGCCGTATTTGGTGGCGACGGTGGTGCCTTCGATAAGCGGAAGCAGATCGCGCTGCACGCCTTCGCGGCTGACCGAACCGCCGCGCACGTCGCTGACGGCGATCTTGTCGATCTCGTCGAGGAACACGATGCCGTTCTGCTCGGCATTGTGGAGGGCGACGCGGGCGACGTCGTCCTGATCGAGGCGCTTGTCCTGCTCTTCCTCCACCAGCTTGTCCCAGGCTTCGGGTACGCGCATCTTGCGGCGCTTCTTCTGGCCCTGACCGAACGCCTTGCTCATCATGTCGGACAGGTTGATCATGCCGACCTGCCCGCCCATGCCGGGGATTTCCATCGGCATGGAAGAGGCGTCGGAGACTTCGATCTCGACTTCCGCCTCGTTCATCTGATTGCCTTCGATGCGGTTGCGGTAGGACAGGCGCGTGGCTTCGCTCGCTTCCTTGCCGGTCAGCGCGTCGAGCAGCCGGGCCATGGCGGCTTCGGAAGCGGCCTCCCGCACCGATTCGCGGCGACGATCGCGCTCAAGGCGCACGGCTTCCTCGACGAGATCGCGGGCGATCTGCTCCACGTCGCGACCAACATAGCCGACTTCGGTGAACTTGGTCGCCTCGACCTTCACGAACGGCGCGTCGGCCAGCTTGGCGAGGCGGCGGCTGATCTCCGTCTTGCCGCAGCCGGTGGGGCCGATCATCAGGATGTTCTTGGGCGTCACTTCATCGCGCAGTGCGGCGTCGAGCTTCTGGCGGCGCCAGCGGTTGCGCAGGGCTACCGCGACGGCGCGCTTGGCGTCCGTCTGGCCGATGATATGCGCGTCGAGCGCGGCGACGATGGCTTTGGGGGTAAGGGCGTCGTTCATGGGGGCTTTCCAATAAAGCCCCTCCCCTTCAGGGGAGGGGTTGGGGTGGGGGCTGGTGAAGCGGAATTACGGCCCCCACCCCCCGGCCCCCTCCCCTGAAGGGGAGAGGGAGATGGGATTACGAGGCGCTGTCGAGCGTTTCCAGGGTGAGTTGATCGTTGGTGTAGACGCAGATGTCGGCGGCGATGGCCATCGCCTTGCGCGCCAGCACTTCGGCGTCCGCTTCGTAATCGGCAAGCGCGCGGGCGGCGGAGAGGGCGTAGTTGCCGCCCGATCCGATCGCGGCGATGCCGTGCAGCGGTTCCAGAACGTCGCCGTTGCCCGTCAGGATCAGTGTCACGTCCTTGTCCGCGACGATCATCATCGCTTCGAGGTTGCGCAGATATTTGTCGGTGCGCCAGTCCTTCGCCAGTTCGACGGCGGCGCGCATCAACTGGCCGTTGTGGCGCTCCAGCTTCGCTTCCAGCCGTTCGAACAAAGTGAAGGCATCGGCGGTCGCGCCGGCAAAACCGCCGATGACGGAGCCGTCATGCAGGCGGCGGACCTTTCGGGCGTTGGGCTTCATCACCGTCTGGCCCATGCTGACCTGGCCATCGCCGACCACGACGACGCGGCCATTTTTGCGGACGGAGAGGATGGTGGTGCCGTGCCAGACGGGCATGGCGTGAGAAGTTTTGTCGTTCATGGAAGGCATATGGGTTGGCAGATTGCGCGCCACAAGTCGGTCGTCGCACGAAGTCCTCCGCTGGACGCAGGCTTAGCCTGTACATGGAACAAGTCACGGCCACCGCTGTTGACATGCTGCATTGCAACATCGACGATCCGTCGGTCGGTCATGCAGGATGCGAGTCGAGCGGAGGGACCAATGTCGTTGAAGGTGCGTGCGCAGGAAAAGATCGAGCGGGCTGGAATCGCCAATTATTCCTTCGACGATGATACGCTGGTCCTGTGCGGCGTGCGCTATGCCATCAACCCGTGCACCTGCGGCGAAACGGACTGCGACGGTGTGCAGTTGCAGCGGATCATGGCCGCGCCTTCGGTCGTTTCGGCTTCCCCCACATTGCAATGATATGGCTCACCCTCCTATAGCGAGGGGATGAGCGACACAGACAGCAACGCCCGCGACACGGGCCTGATCCTCGATCCGCGCTATGGCCCGGACGGCCTGATAGCCGCGGTCGTGACCGATGGGCGGACGGGGCAGGTGCTGATGCTGGCGCATATGAATGCGCAGGCGCTGGACCTGACCCTTCAAACACGTATCGCCCATTTCTGGTCGCGCAGCCGGCAGAGCCTCTGGAAGAAGGGCGAGACCTCCGGTCATGTCCTGCATGTCGAGGACATCCGCATCGATTGCGATCAGGATGCCGTGTGGATTCTTGCCCGCCCCGCCGGTCCCGCCTGTCATACGGGCGAGACGAGTTGCTTCTACCGGCGGGTGACGACGGATGGGCTGGAGCGGATCGACACCTGATCATGCTATCTATAGCGCGCCGCCCGACTGCGCGGCTTGCGGGCTGAAACGGTCGATCGTCTCGAACAGGGTCGTGAGGGCGGCGCGTTCGTCGCCCGTGATGTCGGGACGCCAGATTTCGAACAGCAGGATGACGCGGGTTTCGCCGCTGCGGTTCCAGGCTTCATGTTCTATGCTGTCGTCGAATATCAATGTCTTGCCGCTTTCCCATGCGCGCGTCTCATTGCCGACGCGCAGCGCGCACTCTCCCGGTACGATCAGCGGGATGTGACAGATGAGCCGCGTGTTCAGCATGCCGTTATGCGGCTGGATATGCGTGCCGGGCTTGAGCAGCGACCATAGCGCCATGGGCGAGCGGCCCGTGATGTGCGGCATCGGCGCCGCCGCCAGCGCGGCCATCGTGGCGGGCGCGCGGGATGCATTTTCCGGCACGATCGCGCCATTGCGCCAGAAATACTGCGCGCCCCATGCGGGATCGTCGCGCAGGGGATTGTTGGGCGCGGGACGGTCCTTCGGGGTTTCGACATAGGGCCGGAAATCCTGCCCCTCCGCCAATAGGACGCGCAGTTCCGCCTGCATGGCGGGCACCGCCGCCTCCACTTCGTCAAGCCATGCAAACTCCTCCCGCTCGAAGAACTGGCGCTGGGGCAGGCCTGGGAAATAGAACATGCTGGGCTGTTGCGGATACAGCTGCGCCTTGCCGGTGAGCAGGTCGATCGCCTGCGCGATGCGTGGCCCGCTGTCGTTCAGACCGGCTTCGTTCAACCCGTCGAGCAGATGCCGTTCGAACGTGGCATTGGCTTGTTCCAGAAAGGCCTGGGCGCGATTCAGTATCGGATGGAGGGCAGGCGGGACGGTGGTCACGGCGGCCTGCGCCAGCGCGGTGCGGTAATAGGATGTGGCGGCGCGATCGTCCTGCGCCCGCGCCTTGAGATCGGCCATCGCCAGCAACGCCATCAGATCGCGACTGTCCTCGACAAGACGGGCCTGAAGCGCGGCTTCCTCCCCATCGCGATCGCCGAGCCGGTTGCATGCCTGCGCCAGCAGCAGGAGCGGGGGCGACGCCATGGCGGTGAAACGGGCGCGCGCGGTTGCGGGATCGCCTGCGCGGAGGGCGGCAAGCCCTTCGGCCTGGAGGCGGGTGTCGTCGGGGGTCGGATGGGTGGCCATGAAGCGACCCTAATCCAAGCAGCCCGGTAATCCAACTAAGGTAACAAAGGTAACGGTAAACACGCATTTCGCACGCAAAACATGGGTTTTTCAGACGGCTTTTCGGGGCAGGTGCATGCCATAAGCTGCGGCCAGCAGCAGCCGGTCGTCATGCCGCCGTTCCCAGTCGACGATCTTGCCGCGATAGCGCACGGGGACGAGGCGGCCGTTCATCGCGATGTCCATCAGGCGATCGAAATGCTGGTGCTGGGCCTGAAACTGCAGGTCGTCCCAGGCTTTGGCGAAACTTTCCGCACCGGGTCGCTTGCGCAGGGCATAGGCCGACTTCGCGCTCATGCCGACACCCTTCGCCGCCTGCGCCACGGTGCCCGACTGGGCGAGCAGTTCGAGAAACTTGCGCTGGCGTATCGCACTCCACCCGTTGTGGCGGGCGCGGGTGAGCGGCACCGGCGTGAAGGCCAGCGGATCGGCGTCGTCCATCGCAGGATCGTGGGGATGGGCATTCGCCTCCGCCTCCACGCGGTCGAGGAGGATGTCGAAGGGGATATAGTCGGGGTCAGGATTATAGGCCATGCCCCATAATGCGCCTTTGAAGAGGCTGTAGGACAGCCCCTTCACCGGCCTGGTCACCCTAGGCTGACGAAGCTGTCCATCACCCGCTTGCGGCCCGCCGTCTCGAAATCGATTTCCAGCTTGTTGCCTTCGATGTCGGCGACGGTGCCGTAACCGAACTTCTGGTGGAACACGCGCAGGCCCAGTTTCATGTCGCTGCGCCCCTTGTTGCCGATCGAGACGGCGGAGCCGCGCGCTTCCACGATGCGGGCGGGTTCGCTCACGAATTGCCCCGCCGTCGCCGCGCGCGCCCAGCCGGGGCCGCGCCCCGATCCGCGGGCGACATCGGCGAAGGGATCGTCGCGTTCCGACCAGTTGGCGCGCCACAGCGATGCGCCGCCCGCCATGCTGCTTTCCTCCTCGACATGCGCCTTGGGCAATTCGCCGACGAAGCGGCTGGGGATGGAACTGGTCCACTGGCCGTAGATGCGGCGGTTGGCGGCGTGGAGGATGATGCAGCGGCGGCGGGCGCGGGTGATGGCGACATAAGCGAGGCGGCGTTCCTCCTCCAGCGAGGCGTTGCCGCCTTCGTCGAGCGCGCGCTGCGAGGGGAAGATGCCTTCTTCCCAGCCGACCAGAAACACCGTGTCATATTCCAGCCCCTTGGCGGCGTGGATGGTCATGATCGTGACCTTGCGGTCGTCGGCCTGCGCCTCATTGTCCATGACGAGGCTGACATGCTCAAGGAACGCGCCCAGCGTTTCATATTCCTCCATCGCGCGGACGAGTTCGGTCAGGTTTTCGAGGCGACCGGCGGCTTCGGTCGAGCGTTCCGCCTGCAGCGCGGCGGTATAGCCGCTTTCGTCGAGGATCTGGCGGGCGAGCTCGGGATGGGGAAGCTGCCCCGCCATGTCGCGCCAGCGGGCGAGATCGCCGACGAAATTGCCGAGCGCGCGGCGGGCCTGCGGCGTCAGTTCGTCGGTATCGAGGATGCGCGCGGCGGCGATGGTGAGGGGGCTTCCTTCCGCGCGGGCCAGGCGGTGGAGTTTCTCGACGGCCTTGTCGCCCAGCCCGCGCTTCGGCACGTTGACGATCCGTTCGAACGCGAGATCGTCGGCGGGCTGGTTGACGAGGCGGAGATAGGCGAGGGCATCGCGAATTTCGGCGCGCTCGTAGAATCGGAAGCCACCGACGATGCGATAGGGCATTCCGATCTGGATGAAGCGATCCTCGAACTCGCGCGTCTGGTGCTGCGCGCGGACGAGAATGGCGACATCGTCGATCGTGCCGCCCGATCGCTGGTGATTTTCGATTTCCTCGCCGACGCGGCGCGCTTCCTCCGGCCCGTCCCAGACGCCGAGCACGCGAACCTTCTCGCCGTCGGCTTCGTCGGTCCATAACGTCTTGCCCAGACGACCGCCATTTTCCGCGATCACGCCGGAGGCGGCGGCGAGGATGTGCGGGGTCGAGCGATAGTTCTGTTCCAGCTTCACGATCTTCGCGCCGGGAAAATCCTTTTCGAACTTCAGGATGTTCTCCACCTGCGCGCCGCGCCAGCTGTAGATGCTCTGGTCGTCGTCGCCCACGCAGCAGATGTTCTTGCGCTCCTGCGCCAGCAGGCGGAGCCAGAGATACTGGCTGGAATTGGTATCCTGATATTCGTCCACCATGATGTAGCGGAACCGCTGCTGATAATGCGCCAGCACCTCGCGATCGGTCTTGAGCAGGGTGAGCATGTGGAGCAGCAGATCGCCGAAATCGCAGGCGTTGAGCGCGAGCAGGCGCGCCTGATAGGCGGTGTAGAGTTCCTGGCCCTTGCCATTGGCATAGGCTTCGCTTTCGCCCGCGTCGATGTCGCGCGGAGTCAGCCCCTTGTTCTTCCATCGATCGATCAGGCCGCCGAGCTGGCGCGCGGGCCAGCGCTTGTCGTCGATCTCCGCCGCCTGGATGAGCTGCTTCAGGAGGCGCAACTGGTCGTCGGTATCGAGGATCGTGAAATTGCTTTGCAGGCCGACCAGTTCGGCGTGGCGGCGCAGCATCTTGGCGCCGATGGCGTGGAAGGTGCCGAGCCAGGGAAGGCCCTCCGCCGTGCCCTGCGGCCCGCCCATCATGCGGCCGACGCGTTCCTTCATTTCGCGCGCGGCCTTGTTGGTGAAGGTGACGGCGAGGATTTCGGACGGGTAGGCGCGGCGGGTGGCGATGAGATGCGCGAGGCGGGCGGTCAGCGCCGCCGTCTTGCCCGTGCCGGCGCCCGCGAGAACGAGCAGCGGCCCTTCGGTGGTCAGCACCGCCTCGCGCTGGGGCGGATTGAGGCCGCGCAGATAAGGCGGGTCATGGGGCGTGGGCATCAGGCTGTCGGGGGATTGCATCGCTGAACAATTAGGGAACGTGAAGCCCAGGGGCAAGGGTTAACCGGAATGCCGCGCGGTGCATCGGTTTGCGTCAGCATGGGCACGGTTTGTCGCGAAGGCATGACGTCATCGGAACCGCAAGGGGGTTAGGGAATTGGGTGGCATCTGGACAAGACAAGAAGAGGATGCGGATTCATGAAGATTTCCATGCTGATCGGCGCGGCGACGCTGGCACTGGCGGCGCCCGTGATGGCGCAGGATATGGCGCAGCCGCCCGCGCCCACCGAAGCGCCGCCGCCGCCCAACGACATGGGCCCGCAGCAGATGCCGCAGACCGGCCAGATGCCGCCCGCCGATCCCAATGCGGGTCAGCCGACCGGCGCGGTGCCCGCCGATCCGGGCATGGTCCCGGTCGATCCCAACGCGCCCGCCAATCCCGCGGCGCCGGTCGGTTCTTCGGCCAATCCGGTGGTGATGGGCGGCAATGCGACCCCGCCGCCCGCGCCTCGCACCGACTATCCGGTGTGCAGTCGCACGGTGCAGGATAGCTGCATCAACCCCGGCGACGCGCGCAAGGCGAAGCGGAAGCGGTAAGCCGCTACAGTGTTACGAAGGATGGGGCGGCCTTGCGAGGGCCGCCCCTTTTTTTGTGGGCAATGGTAGGAAGCGCATTTGATATCTTACACCATCATATTGCGCTTATAATTACCCCGTTCGGGTAATTACCCCGTTCGGGCTGAGCCTGTCGAAGCCTTCCCCTGAACGCAGTGAAGGGACTTCGCCTTTGGCTCAGTCTGGCCCTTCGACAAGCTCAGGGCGAACGGTATAAAGTTGATATTCCAGACTTTCACCCCTCCACCATCCGTAGCAGGTGTATCCTTGCCTTGCCGATGTCGCGCACGGTTTCCGCTTCGAAGCCCTTGACGACGATGTCCTCGCGCCGGTCGGTTTCGATGCTGATCCAGCTTGCCGGGCCGACCCAGCCGAGACGCGACAGCTTGTCCAGCGCGACGGCGCCTGCGCCCGTGCCGTAAGGCGGGTCCATCAGGATGAGGTCGAGCGGCGTCGGCGTGCTGGCCAGCGACAGGGCCGACGCGTGGCGAATATCCGGACGGATGCCGAGCTTCTCGGCATTGGCGCGCAGCATGTCGACGGCGGCCTTATCCTGCTCGACGAAGATGCAGCTTGCCGCGCCGCGCGAGAGCGCCTCCAGCCCCAGCGCGCCGGTGCCGGCGAACAGGTCCGCCACGGCGATCCCCTCGAAACTGCCGAGACGGCTGGTCAGCATGGAGAACAGCGCCTCGCGCGTGCGATCGGCGGTCGGGCGAGTCGTGTCTCCCTTGGGCGCGGCGATCGGACGTCCGCGCCATTGGCCAGCGATGATCCTCATGGCTTTTTCAGCGTCTTTCGGAAGGCGACCAGATCATGCTGCTGCACTTCGTAGACCTGGCCGATGGGCAGGTCGGTCAGCTCGAACACGCCGTAGCGGGTGCGGATCAGCCGGTTCACCTCGACGCCCAGATATTCCAGCACGCGGCGCACTTCGCGGTTCTTGCCTTCGGTCAGGGTCATCTCGATCCACTGGTTGGCGCCGGTGCGCCGTTCCAGATTGGCGTCGATGCGGCCATAGCGGATGCCTTCGATCTCCACGCCCATCGCCAGGTCCTCAAGCTGCGCCTGGCTGACGGTGCCGTGCGCGCGGGCGCGGTAGCTGCGCTCGACGCCGGTGGACGGCAGTTCCATCTGCCGCTTGAATTCGCCATCGGTGGTGAGGAGTAGCAGCCCCTCGGTATTCATGTCGAGGCGACCGATCGGCATGACGCGGGGCAGGCCTTCGGGCAGACGGTCGTAGATGGTCGGGCGCCCCTTGGGATCGCGTTCCGCCGTAATGAAGCCTGCGGGCTTGTGGAACAGGAAGAGGCGGGTGGGTTCAGGCGCATCGACGGGTTTGCCGTCGACCGTCACCCCTTGCAGCGAAGTGAGCAGGGTGGCGGGCGTGGTCAGGACTTCGCCGTCGAGGGCGATGCGGCCATATTCGATCATCCGCTCGATCTCGCGGCGGGAGGCGACACCGGCGCGGGCCAGAAGCTTGGCGATGCGTTGCGGTTCCTTCGATCCCTTTGCCGCTGTCCGTGCAGGGTGGGGATTGGCCGGGCGATCGACGGACTCCGGCGCGCGCGCGACTTTGGCCCGCGACGGCATCGGTGGGCCGGGCTTGGCGAAGGCGGGCTTCGGTTTGGCGGGACCGGAGGCACGCGGGCCGCGCGCCCCGAAGCCGCGCGCCTCGCCGGAGCCGCTCTCGCCGCCACGGCCACCGGGCCTTGTGCCACCGCCCGGACCACCGGGGGGACGACGGCCACCGGGGCCTGACGCATTTTTCTTGGGCGGTTGCAGAAAGAGCTTCCTTTCGTCGGCACGGCGCGCGTGCGAATTGGGTGAACGGTGGCGCCTTGCAGGCGATATGAGCGACCAATGGAATTGCCCATGCAACTTCGGTCGATCACGAGATGTTATAGTGTCTGCATCACGCCATATCAGATGTGGTACTATATGACGCGCGTGATGACGGAAACGGGGCGGATCGGCAAATGTTTTTCGGGAAAGACGGTCTCGGCAGGAATCGAAAGGCCATCCGCCGCATCCTGGTGGTGGAGGACGAGCCGCTCGTCGCTTTCGACAACGAGCATTTCCTGATCGGTGCGGGCTATGCGGTCGTCGGCACCGTGGACAGCCACGCCCATGCCGTCGCGCTGATCGCGCAGGAGCAGATCGATCTCGTCATCGCGGACGTCAATCTGGCGGGGCAGGAGAATGGCGTGGCCGTTGCAGCCTTTGCGCAGGAGCGCGGGATCGCGGTGCTCTTCGTAACCGGGGCCTGCCCGCTCCATGCGCGGCATCTGGCCTATGGATGCCTCGCCAAGCCTTATTCGCAGCGCGATCTTCTCGCGTCCATCGAAGTCGTCGATGCGCTGATCCGCGGCAAGAAGCGGCTGGGGCGGCTGCCGCCGGGCCTCAGTCTGTTCGGTGGGCCGCCGTCGAAGGATGACGGCGGCGTGCCTTTGGCCCAATAACCCAATAAGGGCTGGCCTCAAGGCGCATTTTGACTAGGGTCGCCGCATAGAGAATGGGGACCGCGACGCATATGACGACAGCAGGCGAAGGCATCGGATGGCGGCGGCATGTGCCCGAAGTGGTGCGGCCTTATACCGAAACGGCACCGCTTGCGGCCTTCTTTCTGGGCGTGTCGTCCGGTTTTCCCTATGCGATGATCGGGGCGACGCTGACGACGCGGCTGGCGCAGGATGGCATCGACAAGAAAGCGGTGACGGCGTTCACGCTTGCGTTTCTCGTCTACAATCTCAAATGGCTGTGGGCCTGGGTTGTCGATGGCGTGCGTCTGCCGCTGATCGGTCATCTGGGCAAGCGCGTATCCTGGCTGTTGCTGGCGGGTGTTATGGTGATGGCGGCGGTCGCCAATCTGGCGCTGGTCGATCCCCGTGCGAGCCTGCTGGCGACGGCCTATGCGGCGGTGCTGGTCGGCTTTGCGGGCGCGACTTACGACATCGTGATCGACGCCTATCGCATCGAACTGCTCAAGCCCGAGCAGCTGGGCGTCGGTTCCGGCATGACGCAATATGGATGGCGCATCGGATCAGTGGCGGCCGCTTCGCTGGCGCTGGTGCTGGCGGACCGGATCGGCTGGCAGGGCGCCTATCTGGCCTGTGCGATGTTCGCGCTGCCCGCGATGCTGACGGGCCTGCTGCTGGGTGAGCCGGAGCGGCATCGCGATCCCACCGCCAGACGCGCCGTTGGCGAAGTCGTTCAGTCTATCGTCGGCCCGCTGATGGAGTTTTTTCAACGCAAGGGCGCGCTTCTGGTGCTGCTGTTCATCCTGCTGCACAAGATCGGCGACACGCTGGCGAACCTGACGTTCCGGTTGCTGTTCGATGACCTGGGTTTCAGCAATGACGAGATCGCCATCTACGATATCGGCATCGGTTTCTGGGCCTATCTGATCGGCATATTCGTGGGCGGGATTCTCTATGCGCGGATGGGCATGAAACGGTCGGTGCTGCTCAGCCTGATCCTGATGGGCGTATCAAACTTCAGCTTCGCGGCGCTGGCTTCGGCGGGGCACAGCAACTGGGGGATGGCTGGCGCGATCGGCTTCGAGAACTTCGCGAGCGGCATCGGCGGGGTGACGGTGATCGCCTATTTCTCCGCGCTCTGCGACCTGCGCTTCACCGCCGCGCAATATGCACTGATTTCGGCGGCGGCAAGCATCGTCGGAAGGGTGCTGACCGGGACGAGCGCGGGGGCGCTGATCGAGCGTTTCGGCTATGTCGATTTCTACCTGTTGACCACGGCGCTGGCGGTGCCGGGCATCGCGCTGTTCTGGCTGATGATGCGCGCCGGCCTGATCGACGCGAGCGTGGGGACGGCGGGGACGGAGGAAGCGCCGCCTCAATCGCCCGCATAAAGAGCGATCGGGCGACCGAGATCGGCGAAGCTCTGCGCCACGGCCTGCGCGCAGGTGAGGGCGCCCAGGGCGAGGGGCGTATCCAGCACGGCGGAGAGATTTTCATAGGCGGCGTGAGGCGTTACCTGCGCCGTGGCGACGGCCTCCAGCAGGCGTGCTTCGTCCGGCGTGATGCGGGTGCAGCAGCAGGCGGCGACGCTGATCCGCCGGTTCGACACGCGCGAGAGTTCCAGCATCATCGCGCGCATCAGGATGAGCGGGCGGCGATAGCTTTTCCCGAAATGGCCGAGCAGGGCGTTGGCGGCATGGGCATCGTCCACGCCCGCCGATGCCATGCGCCGCAGAGTGAAGAGGAACAGGCGACTGCCCGTCGTGGCGACCGTGGGGCGATCGGGCGCGAGATCGGCGACAGGTGCGCGGGGACGGGGCGGAACATAGGACATGGCGGCTCTCCTGCAATGTTCGATGCAGGATATAGATTAGCTATTGCGAGTCAATCGCAATAATTATGGTGCCGCTATTCGGGTATCTGCGCGTTTCGGCGTAGCACGTCCCCGGCCAGATAAAGCGATCCGGCAATCAGGATCGTATCGGGTGGCGGCCTCATGGCGATATCGGCGATCGCCTTTTCCACGTCGTCATGCGCGGTGCATGCGATGCCCCATTCCGAGGCGATGGCGGCGAACCTTTCGTGCGGATGATGGTCATGGCCGGGCACGGGCAGGGCGTGGATATGCGCGATCCTGCCGCGCAACGGCGTGAGGAAGGCGTCGATATCCTTGTTGGCGAGCATGCCGACGATGAGGGCGGCCTGTTCCCCGGAGGCAAGATGACTCGTCAGGAACGCGCCGAGCATTTCACCCGCCGCCGCATTATGGCCGCCGTCGAGCCAGACGGCGCTTTCCGGCGGCAGGGCGGCGAGCAGCGGACCTCGATCCATAAGTTGGAGGCGCGCGGGCCATTGCGCCCATAAAGGCGCGGCCCTGAGCGCGGCTTCACTGACGGGCAAGGCGCTCTGATGACGCAGCATGGCGATGGCGAGCGCGGCGTTGATCGGCTGATGCGGGCCGGGCAGGCGGGGCATCGGCAATTCGAGGCGCCCCTGCGCGTCGCGATAATGCAGGCGATCGCGATAGACCGCCGCGTCCCAGTCGCGCCCCATGGGATGCCATGGCGCGCCCGCGTGATCGGCGGCTCCGGCGATCACGGCCGCGATCGCATCGGGATAGCGGACGGTGGCGAGGGGAACGCCGGGCTTGGCGATCCCGGCCTTCTCCGCCGCAATCTGATGCAGGGTATCGCCCAGGAACGCCTGATGATCGATGCCCAGTTGCGCGATGCCGCACACGGCGGGTGCGGGCAGGGCATTGGTGGCGTCCAGCCGGCCGCCAAGGCCCACTTCGATGATGCAGGCGTCGGCCCGATGCTCGGCAAAGGCGCGGAAGGCGATGGCGGTGGTGACTTCGAAGAAACTGGCGCCGATATCGCCCGCCACGTCCAGCGTTTCCTCAAGATAGCGCGCGAGCAGGGCGTCGCCGATCAGCGTGCCCGCGATGCGGATACGCTCGTTGAAGCGGACGAGGTGAGGCGACGTGAACACATGGACGTTCCTCCCGTCCGCCTCCAGCGCGGCGCGCAGGAAGGCGCAGGTGGAGCCTTTGCCGTTGGTGCCCGCGACGTGGAATACGGGGGGCAGGGACAGGTGCGGATTGCCGATCCGGTCGAGCAGCGCGGTGATGCGTTCGAGGCCAAGGATGTCCGCGCCGGGCGAGAGCGCCCACAGGCGATCGAGTTGCGTCTGGACCGCAGGATCGGTGGAGGTGGCGTTGTCGGGCATTTATCTCCCTCTCCCCTTCAGGGGAGAGGGCCGGGGAGAGGGGAAGTATATGGAGCCTGCGTAGCAGTCTGGAAAAGCGTACATGCCCCTCTCCCTAACGCTCTCCCCTGAAGGGGAGAGGGAATATGGTGTTACGCCGCTTTCGCCGGGGCGAGATAGCCGACGACCTGCGCCAGCGTCGCGCGCAGGTCGCGGCGGTGGACGACCATGTCGATCATGCCGTGATCGAGCAGATATTCGGCGCGCTGGAACCCTTCGGGCAGCTTCTCGCGGATCGTGTTCTCGATCACGCGCTGCCCGGCAAAGCCGATCAGGGCGTTGGGTTCGGCGATCTGGATGTCGCCCAGCATCGCATAGCTGGCGGTGACGCCGCCCGTGGTCGGATCGGTGAGGACGACGATATAGGGCTGGCCCGAATCGTGCAGCTTGCGGATGGCGACGGTCGCGCGCGGCATCTGCATCAGCGAGAGAATGCCTTCCTGCATCCGCGCGCCGCCCGCCGCCGTCAGGATGATGTAGGGCGCGCGGTGGGCGATCGCCTCCTCGACACCCTGAACGAAGGCGGCGCCGACCGCCATGCCCATCGAGCCGCCCATATAGGCGAAATCCTGCACGCCGAGCACGACCGGCTGCGCGTCTATCGCGCCGCGCGCGTTGATGAGCGCGTCGGTTTCGCCCGTGGCCGTCCGTGCCGCCTTGATGCGATCGGCATATTTCTTGGAATCGCGAAACTTCAGCGGATCCTCGCGTACCGTGGGCGTCGCCAGCACGGTGAAGCCGGGATCGAGAAGCTGCGCGAACCGCGCCTTGGGACCGATGCGTCCGTGATGATCGCATTTCGGGCAGACCGAGAGGTTCTCCTCCCATTCGCGGCTGAACACCATCTGCCCGCAATTGCTGCATTTGTGCCAGAGATTGTCGGGCGTTTCCGCCTTGCGCGCGATGAAGGGAATGGCGTTGCGCACGCGATTGATCCAGCTCATGCGACCGGCTCCGCTGTGGTGAGCGCCGCGCGCAGCGACGCGACATAATCCTGAACGAAAGGTGCGGCCTGATTGCCGTGCGATCCGACGAGATCGACGATCGCCGATCCGACGACTACGCCGTCCGCCACGCGACCGATGGCGGCGGCCTGTTCGGGCGTGCGGACGCCGAAGCCGACGACGACGGGGATGTCGCTCGCTGCCTTAAGCTTGCCAACGGCGTTTTCGATGCTCGCCTGTTGCGCCTGCTGCTTGCCGGTAATCCCGGCGACCGAGACGTAATAGAGGAAGCCGCTGGCGCCATCGAGCACGACGGGAAGGCGCGCGGCATCGGTCGTGGGCGTGGCGAGGCGGACGAGATGCAGTCCGGCAGAGCGCAATGCGGGGCCGAGTTCCCGGTCCTCCTCGGGGGGGATGTCGACGCAGATGACGCCGTCGACGCCCGCCTTCACCGCTTCCGCCGCGAACCAGTCCGCGCCGCGCCGGATCATCGGATTGGCATAGCCCATCAGGATCAGCGGGACATCGGGATGGCGCTGGCGAAAGGCGGCGGCGATGGCAAGGATGTCGGCGGTCTTGGTGCCCGCGCCGAGGCTGCGCAGGTTCGCAAGCTGGATCGCGGCGCCGTCCGCCATCGGATCGGTGAACGGCATGCCAAGCTCGACGATATCGGCCCCGCCCGCGATCAGTGCGTCAAGGATGGCGGCGGTGTCGCCGGGCGTCGGATCGCCCGCGGTGACGAAGGTGACAAGCGCGGCGCGCCCTTCGGCACGGCATTTGGCGAAGCGGGTTGAGAGGCGGTCAGTCATATAGCCCTCTCCCCTTCAGGGGAGAGGGTTGGGAGAGGGGGCTGCCCGACTATGCTTCCTATCGTCGTCAATACGCCTTCCATATTCTCCATCACGTCCTTGTTCGCAAATCGTATGACCCTGTATCTTTGTGTTTCCAGAAAACGGGTTCGTAGATCGTCTTTTTCTTTAGTGGTTCCATGGCTGTCACCGTCGATCTCAATTACCAGCATCGGATTACGCGATGCAAAATCGACGATATAAGCCCCAATCACTTTCTGCCGCCTGAACTTCACATGCTCGAAACGTCGGGCACGCAAGGCAAGCCATAATCGCTGTTCCGGCTCTGTAGCACCACTGCGCATTGCTTTGGCATAGGCCGTGAGCTTTTCGTCCCGCATCAAAGTCCCCCTCTCCCAACCCTCTCCCCTGAAGGGAAGAGGGCTTTCGGGATACTCACATCGCCACTCCCAGTGCCTCGGCGACGGTGAAGATGTCCTTGTCGCCGCGCCCGCAGAGGTTGGCGAGGATGATCCGGTCGCGATCCATCGTCCGTGCCTTGCGGGCGACGGCGGCGATGGCGTGGGCGGGTTCCAGCGCCGGGATGATGCCTTCGGTGCGGCAAAGCAACTGGAACGCGTCCAGCGCCTCGGTATCCGTCACCGATTCATACTGGACCCGGCCTATGTCCTTCAGCCAGCTATGCTCCGGGCCGATGCCGGGATAATCCAGACCCGCCGAAATGCTGTGCGCTTCGGCGATCTGGCCATCCTCGTCCTGCAGCAGGAAGGTCTTGTTGCCGTGGAGGATGCCCGGCGTGCCGCCCGCCAGCGACGCGGCATGTTCGCCGCTGTCGATGCCATGACCCGCCGCCTCGATCCCCAGCATCGCCACGTCCGGGTCGTCGAGGAACGGATGGAACAGGCCGATGGCGTTCGAGCCGCCGCCGATCGCCGCGACGAGGAGGTCGGGGAGGCGTCCGGCGAGATCCTGTATCTGTTCGCGCGCCTCGCGGCCGATGACCGACTGAAATTCCCGCACCATCTCCGGATAGGGATGCGGACCCGCCGCCGTGCCGATAATGTAGAAAGTGTCGTGGACGTTGGCGACCCAGTCACGCAGCGCCTCGTTCATCGCGTCCTTCAGCGTCCTTGCGCCGCTTTGCACGGGGATCACTTCGGCACCGAGCAGCTTCATGCGGAACACATTGGGCTGCTGCCGCTCGATATCGCGCGCGCCCATGTAGATGACGCAGGGCAAGCCGAAGCGCGCGGCGACGGTGGCGGTCGCCACGCCATGCTGGCCCGCGCCGGTCTCCGCGATGATCCGCGTCTTGCCCATGCGTTTCGCCAGCAGGATCTGGCCGATGCAGTTGTTGATCTTGTGCGCGCCGGTATGGTTCAGCTCGTCGCGCTTGAACCAGACCTGCGCACCTTTGCCCTCGGCGGCGCTTTCGCGCAGCGTTT
The DNA here is from genome assembly GCA_965279415.1 of Sphingobium sp. Lineage (GTDB taxonomy): Bacteria > Pseudomonadota > Alphaproteobacteria > Sphingomonadales > Sphingomonadaceae > Sphingobium. Next base: position 3,506,254 of record OZ257238.1, on the reverse strand, counting down.
CGGTCAGCCGCTCCGCATAATAGAGCGGGCTGGGGCGACCGACATAATGCTTCATCAGCCAGTCGAACTCGTCGTGAAAGGCCTGGTCGGCCATCGCCGCGCGATAATGGCGGTCCAGATCGAGGATGAGCGGCATCAGCGTTTCGGCGACGTAGCGGCCGCCGAACTGGCCGAAATGGCCATTTTCGTCGGGCTGCGCGCGGAAGCTGTTGACGAGCGGGGTGGTGCTGGCTTGGGTCATGATTGCGAAACCGCTTTGCAGAAGGCGGCGATCTTGTCCACATCCTTGATGCCCGGTGCGCTTTCGACGCCGGACGAGACGTCGATGAGCGGCGCGCGGGTGATCGCGATCGCCTGCGCGACATTGGCGGCATCGAGACCGCCGGAGAGACCCCATGGCAGCGGCGGCTGAAAGTCGGCGAGCAGGGTCCAGTCGAACCGCAGTCCCATGCCGCCGGGCAGCGCCGCACCATCGGGCGTCTTTGCGTCGTAAAGCAGGAAGTCGGCGGCCCCGGCATAGGCGCGGCCCGCCTCCAGATCGGCCTTCGTCTTGACCGATATGGCTTTCCAGACGGGCAGGCCGAAGCGCGCGCGCAGGGCGGCGACGCGATCGGGGCTTTCCTTGCCGTGCAACTGGATCGTCGTGATGCCGGTGGCGACCGCCTGCGCGACGAAAGCGTCATCGGGATCGACCATCACCGCAACGCTGGCAACATGCGGCGGCACGCGCGCGGCAAGGCCGGTGGCGCGATCGAAATCGACATGACGCGGGCTTTTGGGGAAGAATACGAAGCCGACATGACTCACGCCGCCTTTCAGCGCGGCATCTACGGTTTGGGGCGTCGAGAGGCCGCATATCTTGGTGGCGAGTCGGAGCATCGGCGGGGTTTAGACGGGTTGGCTGGAACGGCCAACCGCGCGCATCAATAAACCGTTCGTTTCGAGCGCAGGTTCGAGCCTGTCGAGAACCGAAGTCGAGAATGCCGGAACGTATGATTTCTCGACGGACGCTTCTCGACCTTGGCCTGTCCTGAGCGCCTGCCGTTGCAGGCAGTCGAAGGGCTCGAAGCTGCTCGAAACGAACGGACAGGGGTTTGTGGAGGTTAAAGCGTCGCCTCGATCTCGCGCGCGGCCTGATCGGGATCGGCGGCCTGCGTGATCGGACGACCGATCACGAGCATGGAGGCACCACGATCGAGCGCCTCGCGCGGGGTGACGGCGCGTTTCTGGTCGCCCATCGCGCCGCCCGCGGGACGGACGCCGGGGACGACGAAATAGCCGTCGTGCCAGGCACGCTTGGCGGCGGCGACTTCCTCGCCCGAACAGACGATGCCGTCGCAGCCGGCGCTGCGGGCGAGATCGGCCAGACGCGAGACCTGATCATGCGCTTTCGCGCCGACGCCGATGTCGGACAGGTCGCTGTCGTCGAGGCTGGTCAGCACGGTGACGGCCACCACCTTGGTATTGAGACCCGCCGCCGCCTTCGCATTTTCCAGCATCGCGCGGCCCCCTGCGGCGTGGACGGTGATGACGGCGGGTTCCAGCACGTGCAGCGCCTGCACCGCCTTTGCGACGGTGTTGGGAATGTCGTGCAGCTTGAGATCAAGGAAGATGGGGAGGCCGAGCTTGCCCATTTCATGCACGCCATGATGGCCATTGGCGCAGAAGAACTCCAGCCCCAGCTTCAGCCCGCCGACATGGCGCCGGACCTGCGTGGCGATCGCCAGCGCCTTGTCGAGGTTGGGCGTGTCGATCGCGATGTAGATGGGGCTGGTCATGACGGGGTGGTGACGATCTCGACGGATTCGGGCGGGATGGCAGCCGGGGAAGCTCCGGAAGATGGTGTCGCGAGCGCGTTGGCCAATGCCTTTTCCGACGCTTCGAGGCGGCGGCGCAAGCGCCAGCGGGTCGCGCGCAACGCAATCCAGAACGGCACGGCGCCGAGCAGGAATGCCAGCGCCATCATGATCGGCAGTTTGATGTCGGCGACCAGATCGCCCCAGAGTTTTACCGGGACAGAGGCCCAGTTCGCCTTGCAGAACAGTGCGACGGCGACAGCGACGACCACCCAGAAGGCGGTTTTCAGGAACTGCATCGGGGACCCTCTTGCTGTTTCGGGCAGCAGTCTAGGAGATTTCCGGCGAAGGTGCCACCCCTGCCGGAAAGGCTGTATTGAAGCGCGATCGCTTTACGTTGCGCACTTCCGACCTCCGTTCGTGTCGAGCGAAGTCGAGACATCTTGGCGTTGCGCGTGTCGCCTGTCCCTCGACTTCGCTCGGGACGAACGGTTCGGCTTAATGTGCTCGTCCCCTACGCCGTCCCGAATACCCGCGCGAAGATGGTGTCGACATGCTTGAAATGATAATCGAGGTTGAATTTTTCCTCGATCGTTTCGGCGGGCAGGGCGGCGGTCACGTCCGGGTCGGCCTTGAGCAGTTCGAGCAGCGACAGCGCACCGTCCGACTCCCACACCTTCATCGCGTTGCGTTGCACATAGCGATAGCTGTCCTCGCGGCTGACGCCCGCCTGCGTCAGGGCCAGCAGGACGCGCTGCGAGTGGACGAGGCCGCCCATCTTGTCGAGATTCTTCATCATCCGCTCGGGATAGACGAGCAGCTTGTCGATCACGCCGGTCAGTCGGGCGAGGGCGAAGTCGAGAGTGATCGTGGCGTCGGGCGCGATATAGCGTTCGACCGAGGAGTGGCTGATGTCCCGCTCATGCCAGAGCGCGACATTCTCCATCGCGGGGAGAGCGTAAGCGCGGACCATACGGGCAAGGCCGGTGAGATTTTCGGTCAGCACGGGGTTGCGCTTGTGCGGCATCGCGCTCGATCCCTTCTGGCCGGGCGAGAAATATTCCTCCGCCTCCAGCACTTCGGTGCGCTGGAGATGGCGCACCTCGACCGAGAGGCGCTCGATGGACGAGGCGATGACGCCCAGCGTCGCGAAGAACATGGCGTGGCGATCGCGCGGGATGACCTGCGTCGAGACCGGCTCGATCGCGAGGCCCAGCTTTGCCGCGACATGCTCTTCCACGCGCGGGTCGATATTTGCGAAGGTGCCGACGGCACCCGAAATGGCGCAGGTCGCCACTTCCTCCCGCGCGGCGACCATGCGCGCGCGGCAGCGGGAAAACTCGGCATAGGCTTCGGCCATCTTGAGGCCGAAGGTGACGGGTTCGGCATGGATGCCGTGGCTCCGGCCGATGGTGGGAGTCAGCTTGTGCTCGAAGGCGCGGCGCCTGATGACGTCGAGCAGCCTGTCGAGATCGGCGATCAGCAGATCCGAAGCGCGGGCAAGCTGAACGGCAAGGCAGGTGTCGAGCACATCGCTCGACGTCATCCCCTGATGCATGAAGCGCGCTTCGTCGCCCACATTTTCCGCGACCCAGGTGAGGAAGGCGATGACGTCATGCTTGGTGACGGCTTCGATCGCGTCGATGGCGGGCACGTCGATCACGGGGTCGGTCGCCCACCAGTCCCACAGCGCCTTTGCCGCCGATTGCGGGACGACGCCCAGTTCCGCCAGCGCGTCCGTCGCATGCGCCTCGATCTCGAACCAGATGCGGAAGCGGCTTTCCGGTTCCCATATGGCAGTCATTTCGGGGCGGGCATAACGCGGGATCATCGGCGAATCCTGTCTGGGAAGGGATGCGCGCCGCCTAGCAGGCGCGAGGCGGGGCGGCAAATATCCACGTCTAAAACGGTTCGTCGCATGTCAGACGGCAATTGCGGACGAGTCGCAACTTTCAGGCGACGGGACGAAGTTCCATTGCCGCCTCGGGCGGAACGAAGCCGGATTTCCGTGGGTTATCTCCTTGCAAGTTGGATGCTCGCCCCCACGGTCACGAAGCCGGAGCGTCCAGACCGCACAGACATTTTGGAGAGACGCTATGATCCGTACCCTTCTTTGCTCGACCGCGCTGCTCATCGCAGCCCCCGCCATCGCCCAGACGGCGGCCCCCGCGCAGGAGCCGATGCAGGCCGCACCGGCGGCGCCCGTTACCCCGGCTGCTCCCGCTGAACAGGCGGCACCTGCCGCTCCGGCACAGGACGCCTCTACCGCAACGCCGCAGGCGGCTGAACCCGCTGCAGGAACGCAGGTTGCCGCGATCGTCGAAAGCGAGTTCCCGGCATACGACACCGACAAGTCGGGTCAGCTTGAAAAGGCCGAGTTCGGCAAGTGGATGATGGCGCTTAAGGATCAGGAAGCCAAGGCTACGGGCAAGACCCTGCAGTCGGCGGAAGTCACGGCGTGGGCCGATGGTGCCTTCGCGACGGCGGATGCCGACAAGAGCACCAGCGTGACGAAGGCGGAACTTGTCACCTATCTGAGTGGCGGCGCAGCGTAACGCACTCTATTGGGTCGCATAGCCTGACCCGATAGCATGAGCGGGCGGTCCGGTTTACCGGGCCGCCCGTTTTGTCGTGTCATACGAAGATGCAACGATCGGGCATTATGGAATAGTTCCCCGGCGAAAGCCGGGGTCCAGAGCAACCGAGTACGGTTCTATGACACTCTGGACCCCGGCTTTCGCCGGGGAACAAAAAGACATCGGCCTATATGATGCAGATTTGCGTCATGCGTCGATCGCTTCCTCGTCCACGGCGGCGGCATTTTCCTGGATGAAGGCGAAGCGGTGGGCGGGATTGGTGCCCATCAGGCGATCGACCAGATCGCGCACGCCGGCCCTGTCCTCGTAATCCTGCGGCAGGGTGATGCGGATCATCCCGCGCGTTTTCGGGTCCATCGTCGTTTCGCGAAGCTGCATCGGGTTCATTTCACCGAGACCCTTGAAGCGGCTGACTTCGACTTTCTTGCCCTTGAACTCCTTTTCCAGCAATTCCAGCCGGTGCGCGTCGTCGCGCGCGTACAGGCTCTTGCCACCCGACACGAGCCGATAGAGCGGCGGCTGCGCGAGATAGAGATGCCCGCGCCGCACCAGTTCGGGCATTTCCTGAAAGAAGAAGGTCATCAGCAGCGTCGCGATATGCGCCCCGTCCACGTCGGCGTCGGTCATGATGACGATCCGTTCGTAGCGCAGATGATCGGGGTTGCAGTCCTTGCGCGTGCCGCAGCCGATCGCCTGGATGAGATCGGCGATTTCCTGATTGGCCAATATCTTGGCGCTGGTGGCGGAGGCGACGTTGAGTATCTTGCCACGGATCGGCAGGATCGCCTGCGTCTTGCGGTCGCGTGCCTGCTTGGCTGAGCCGCCTGCCGAATCCCCCTCGACGATGAAGATTTCGGTGCCTTCGGGCGAATCCGCCGAACAGTCTGTCAGCTTTCCGGGCAGGCGCAGCTTGCGCGCGGACGTCGCCGTCTTGCGCTTGACGTCCTTCTCCTGCTTGCGCCGCAGCCGCTCGTCCATCCGTTCGAGCACATAGGCGAGCAGCGCCTTGCCGCGATCCATATGGTCCGACAGATAATGGTCGAAATGGTCACGCACGGCGTTTTCGACGAGGCGGGCTGCTTCGGGCGAGGTCAGGCGGTCCTTGGTCTGGCTCTGGAACTGCGGATCGCGGATGAACACGGAAAGCATGACTTCGCAGCAGGACATGACGTCCTCCGCCTGAATGTCCTTCGCTTTCTTCTGCCCCACCAGATCGCCGAACGCGCGGATGCCCTTCACGATCGCGCTGCGCAGGCCCGCTTCATGGGTGCCGCCGTCGGGCGTGGGAATGGTGTTGCAATACCAGCTATAGCTGCCGTCCGACCACAGGGGCCAGGCGATCGCCCATTCGACGCGGCCCGCCGAACCGGGGAAATCCTGATTGCCGGTGAAGAAGCTGCTGGTCGCGCATTCGCGGTCGCCCACCTGTTCCTTCAGATGATCGGCAAGGCCGCCGGGAAACTGGAACACCGCTTCGGCGGGCGTGTCGTCCGACAGCAGCGAGGGATCGCATTTCCAGCGGATTTCGACGCCCGCGAACAGATAGGCCTTCGACCGGGCGAGGCGGTGGAGACGCGCGGGCTTGAACTTCATTTCGCCGAAGATCACCGTATCGGGAACGAAGCTGACCGACGTGCCGCGCCGGTTGGGGGCGGCGCCGACCTTGTCGAGCGGGCCGACAGGCAGGCCCTGCGAGAAGCTCTGCCGGAACAGTTCCTTGTTGCGTGCCACTTCGACCGTCGTGTCGGAGGACAGCGCGTTGACGACGCTTATCCCGACGCCATGCAGGCCGCCCGATGTCGCATAGACCTTGTCGCTGAACTTGCCCCCCGAATGGAGCGTGGTCAGGATGACTTCCAGCGCCGACTTGTCGGGAAACTTCGGGTGCGGATCGATCGGTATGCCCCGGCCATTGTCGACGATCGTCAGGCGATTTCCCGGTTCCAGCGTGATTTCGATGCGAGTCGCATGGCCCGCCACGGCTTCGTCCATCGCATTGTCGAGCACTTCGGACGCGAGATGATGAAAGGCGCGCTCGTCCGTCCCGCCGATGTACATGCCCGGTCTGCGCCGGACAGGCTCCAGCCCCTCCAGCACCTCGATCGAGGAGGCGTCGTAATTTCCGGAAGGTGAAGCAGGGGCGCCAGCGAAGAGGTCATCAGCCATGTCCTCGCTATAGGGCGGCGCGCTTCACGGGCGCAAGGGCCAGCCGACGCAGCGCCGCAAACGGGCTGTTGCCCCAGGGCAACAGGTTGCGTCGTTTATCTGGCGTTCATGAAACAATTGATCCTGGTCAATCGTATCTCCCGCGTTCCCCACCCCCCAGGGAACGCATCAAAAGGACTGCTTTATGAAGACTTTGCTCTCCCTCTCGCTCGGCGCGCTCGCGATCGCCGCAGCTTCGCCTGCCTTCGCCCAGTCGGACGACGGCACGCAAAGCTGGACCGGCCCCTATATCGGCGGATCGCTCGGCTATGGCTGGCAGCCGAACAACAATAAGGACAAGAACGAGACCGTCGTGTTCGATACCAACCTCGACGGCACCTATGGCGACACGGTACGCACTGCGACCGGCGGCAACGCCTTTTCGCCCGGGTTCTGCCGAGGCCGCGCGCTTGGATCGCTGCCCAGCAGTTGCGCAGGCGACCAGGACGGCAAGGTCGAATGGTCGGTGCACGCCGGTTACGACGTCCAGATGGGCAATTTCGTCGTCGGTGCGGTCGTCGAAGGCGGCCAGAGCAACATCAAGAACAGCGTCAGCGCATTCAGCACCACGCCCGCCAATTACGTGATGACGCGTGAGCTGGAATGGGACGGCGCAGCCCGTCTGCGCGCAGGCGTCGCGTTCGGCACGGGCACGCTGATCTACGGCACGGGCGGCGTAGCCTATGCCAAGATCAAGAACAGCTTCGCCACGACGAACACGTTCAACAACTTCAACGAAAACAACCGCACCGACAAGGATTGGGGCTGGACCGCCGGTGGCGGCATCGAGCAGAAGGTGTCGAAGAACTTCTCGATCGGCGTTCTGTACAAGTACACGCGTTTCAACGACGACGGCTACACGGTTAACGCAGGGCAGGGTACGCCGCCGTCCACCACCAACCCGTTTGTCAACCCGACGACCACGGCGGGCAGCACCAACTTCCAGCGGACCAGCGATCGCTTCGACAGCCACAGCGTGCGGGCGACCGCCAGCTTCCGCTTCTAAGCGTCGGCTTGTCGATCGGGAAAGGCGGTTCCTGACGGACGGTCTTTCCCGATAGGACAGCGCATTGAAAAAGGGCCGCTCCCCTGTGGAGCGGCCCTTTTTGCGTCCGGTGAAAGTCGGTTCAGCGCACCCGCGGTCCGCCGAAAGGCAGCGGCGGGGGGGGGCGGCGCGTGCCGCGTGGCAACTGCGCCTGATAGGCGCGACCGCAATGTTCCACGCAATAGGGGAAGCCGGGGTTCACCTTGTCCCCGCAGAAATGGAAATCGGGTTCGCCCGGATGGCCGATCGGCCATTTGCAGATCCGTTCGGTCAGGTCGAGGAGCGACGTCTTGTCGGCGATCTCCGCGCTCGGCTTGGCGGGGACGAGGCGACGCGGCGGCGCGGGCGGAATCGGCGCCTGCTGATCGCCCGGACCCTGACGCAGGAAGCCGCCGGGGCCGACCGAAACGATGCGCGGCGGCGGTGGTGCCGGAGGCGCGTCGTCGCTTGGCGCATCCGCTGTTTCGACGGCGGGCGTTGCGGCACGTGCGATCGGGGCAGGGGCTGCTGCGGTGATGGGCGCGGCAACCGGCTTGGGCGCTTCGGCCTGTGCGGCGGGACGCGCTTCGGGCTTCTTCACGACCGGCGCCTTCTTGGCGCGCACGGCGTCGTTCGCCTTGACCGGCGACGGACGCGATTGCAGGCCGAGGCGATGCGCCTTCCCGATTACCGCATTGCGGCTGACTCCCCCCAGTTCTTCAGCGATCTGGCTGGCGGTCATTCCTTTTTCCCACATCGCCTTAAGCTGGTCGATGCGCTCGTCGGTCCAGGACAATAGACACTCCTCAAATACGGGCTTGGCATTCTATATGGGAAAGGAAGGACCATCCTTCAATTCCACCAAGACAGCGTGCCCAAAAGAGGGCTTGCGACACCAAGCCGCACCCGATAGGCGATCCGGCGATGAACGACCAGTCCCAAAATGGCGACTCCGTTGCCGATTTCCCCGCAAAGACCTCCATGATCCGGTCGGAACCCGGCGTGCCGGTGATCCGCAACGTCAACTGGGCCGGCATGCGCGCGCTCTATCTGAAAGAAGTGCGCCGTTTCATGAAGGTGCAGCTTCAGACGATCTGGGCGCCGTCGATCACGACGCTGCTGTTCCTCGTCATCTTCACGGTGGCGCTGGGCGCCGGATCGCGGACGGTGATGGGCGTGCCCTTCGCCGATTTCATCGCGCCGGGCCTGATCGTGATGGGGATGCTGCAAAACAGCTTTGCGAACAGCAGCTTCGCCCTGCTGGTCGGCAAGATACAGGGAACGCTGATCGATTATCTGATGCCGCCGATCTCCACGGGGGAGATGCTGTTCGCGCTGGTCGCGGCATCGGTGACGCGGGCCGTCGCCGTCGGGTTTGCCGTCTGGCTTGCGATGGCGCTGTGGCCCGGCGTCACGGTGACGCCGCAGCATTACTGGGCGATCCTCTGGTTCGGGATCATGGGTGCGGCCTTCCTCGGCTTTCTGGGTGTGCTGACGTCGATCTGGGCCGAAAAGTTCGATCATGCCGCCGCCGTCACCAATTTCGTGATCGCGCCGCTCTCGCTGCTCTCGGGCACATTCTATTCGATCGACCGCCTGTCGCCGACATTCCAGGCGATCAGCCACGCCAACCCGTTCTTCTACATCATTTCCGGCTTTCGCTACGGATTCGTCGCGGTGCAGGATACCGACATCGGGATCGGCGCCGTCGTCATCCTGCTGCTCAACATCGTCGTCGGCGGGATATGCTATGCGGTGTTGCGTAACGGCTGGAAGCTCAAGAACTAGCTACGCTCCGCCCGCATCTATGCTTCCGACTCAATGCCGGTGCACGGCGCGCAGGCGATATTTGCCGTCCGCATAGGCGCCGAACAGGCCGGGGATCGCGGGATGATCGATCGGCTCGTCACTGTCGTCCGCCGTCAGATTCTGCTGGCTCACATAGGCGACGTAGCTCGCCTCGCCATTTTCCGCGAGCAGATGGTAGAACGGCTGGTCGCGATCGGGGCGGATGTCCTCCGGGATCGAGTCATACCATTCCTCGCTGTTGGCGAATACGGGGTCGACATCGAAGATGACGCCGCGAAAGCCGAACAGGCGGTGCTGTACGACATCGCCGATGCTGAAGCGGGCGTGGCTGACGGGTGGCGCGTTGCGGGCGGCGCGGGCGCCAAGCGGATTGAGGGTGTTCATCGACTCAATGTAGGGAGCATTGGGACGCAGGCAAGAAAAATGCCGCGCGGAACGCTTGGCAAAGGCCGTTTCATTCGCTAATGCCCGCCCCTCGACCCGATCCGGGCCTGGCCGACGCCGGGAACAGCCCGGAAAAACCTCGCGGAGAGGTGGCAGAGTGGTCGAATGCACCGCACTCGAAATGCGGCGTGCCCGCGAGGGTACCGAGGGTTCGAATCCCTCCCTCTCCGCCAGTATTTTCTGTTAATTATCAATTAGTTGCAGCACACTTTATTGCTCGCGCAGCAAGCCGAACGCCATGTTCCCGCCATAGCCGGAAACCGCGGCGTCGATCGTCAGGCGCTGTGCCCACCACCGCAGGTCGTAGGCGGAATTGACGAGGGCCATGATCGTCTGGGCGGCGATCAGGGGATCGACGGGGCGGATCGATCCGTCGGCGATGCCGTCGGCCAGCAAGCCCGAATAGCGACGCGCGACACGGTTGGACCATGCGACGACCTTTGCGCGGACGGCAGGCGGCAGCGCCTGCAACGCGCTGGAGCGGAGCAGCGCGCCTTCCTCGTCGAACTGTCGGTGTAACAGCGCCGCGACCGACCGGTTGATGCCTTGCCATCCCGTAATGGTTTCGCCTTCGGCTGCGAACTGGCTGTCGGTCATGATCTGAAAACTGCGGCGAAAGCAGGATTCGACGAGATCGTCCTTCGCATCGAGATGGTGGTAGAAGCTGCCCTTCGTGACGTTGAGATGCGCCGCGATCCGCTCCACCGAGGCGCCGCGATAGCTGCGTTCGTTGATGAGATAGGTCGCGGCGCGCAGGAAATCGTCCTGAGCGATTTTGGCCGCGCCATCGCTATTGCCTGCCTGTCGTCTGGGCGGTCCCGGATGCCATATGGCCCCGCGTGCGGCTATGCCATGCAGCAGGATGTCGACCAGCCGCGCCTGTACGCGCGGGAAGTCGGCGACATCGTAGCGGTCGATCCAGAAAGGCAGCCAGAACAGATTTTCCGCCAGGATATTCGCCTGTCCGGTCAGGCGGGCATGGTGCAGGGGGTCCTGGGTGACGCCGAGCAGACCGCGCAATTTTCCGAAAAGCAAACGGTAGCGGGCAAGCGCCTCGTGCTTTGCCGGCTCTTCGAGCGTGCGAAGTTCCAGCAACAGGGCATGCGGCGTCGCTTTGCCTTCCCGCACGGCGCGCAGATCCTCGAAAGCGGCGGCGAAGAATGCGGCGACACGGTCCGCCACGGTCGGGGACGAAGCCGCGCTGTCTATATAGGCTTCGTAGCGGGCCATCGTCCGGTCGTAGCAGGCAAGCGCCAGTTGCTCCTTGCGCTTGAAATAATAGGTCACGCTGGTCGTGTTCAGCCCGACGGCATCGGCCACGGACGCGAACGTCATCCCGCGCGCGCCTTCGCTGTTGATAAGAACCGCAGCGGCATTCAGGATGCGATCATAGGTTTCCTGATAGCGCGGAGTGCGCGCCTCCGCCTGATCTGCATCTTCTCTCCCGATTTTCATTGTGCAACTGTATCAATCCCGCCGCTGGCCGTCACGGGCAAATGACAGGAAATGGGTCTTTACTGAAAACTGGGTATGGATTAGCGCGTTTACCATCGTCGGCATCCCGCACCTTATCCGTCATATGGCTATCGAAGGAACATCGTAACGGTATGGGAAATACGGGCACAGGGAGACGGGACGGCACCCGGTCGAGCGTGGCGACAAGCGACGGCTTCAACGTCGAGAGGCTTGCCCGGATTCCCGATTATGTGCAGCGTCATTATATCGACAGCGCTATCCTGCCCCATGCGCATATCTTGGTATCGCGCGATGGGGCGCCGGTGCTGGATGCCGTGCTGGGCGAGGCGCGTGCCGATGGTGCGGCGCTGCGCGATGACGCGCTGTACCGCATCGCATCGATGACCAAGCCCGTCACCTCCGTCGCCTTCATGATGCTGGTGGAGGAGGGACGGGTGGCGCTGGACACGCCGGTGGCGAAGGTTCTGCCGGAGTTCGCGGGGCTGCAGGTGCGCACTGCGGGCGGACATGCGGGGCAGCCGTTCGAGACGGAGCCGGTCGATGGGCCGATGCGGATGATCGACCTGCTGCGCCACAGCAGCGGCCTGACATACAGTTTTCAGGGTCGCACGCCGATCGATGCCGCTTATGGCGCGGCGCGGCTCGACGTGTTTCACCAGACGCGGTCCTCTGACGACTACATCGCTGCGCTGGCGGCGTTGCCGCTGGAGTTCTCACCCGGAACGGGATGGAATTATTCGGTCGCAACCGATGTGCTGGGTATCGTGGTCGAGCGGCTTTCGGGCCTTTCGCTCGATGCTTTCATGAAGCAGCGTATCTTCGCGCCGCTTGGCATGACCGACAGCTTCTTCGTTTTGCCGGAGGAGAAGAAGGCGCGCCTGACCGATGCGTGGCAACTGGACGGACAAGGCGTCCGTACGCTCTACGATCGCGGAGAGGCGAGCCGCTGGCGGACGACGCCGGGGAGCTTCTCGGGAGGCGGGGGCCTGATCTCCACGGCGCAGGACTATCATCGTTTCTGCCTGATGCTGCTGCGTGGCGGTGAACTCGACGGCGTGCGGCTGCTGTCGCCCAAGACGGTCGCATTGATGACGGCCAATCATCTTCCCGGCGGCAGCGATCTCGCCAGCGTCTCGCGATCGATGTTCAGCGAAAGCCAGAACAGCGGCATCGGGTTCGGGCTGGGCGTCGCGGTGACGCTCGACCCCGTCGCGACGATGATGCCGGGCAGCGCGGGCGAATATTACTGGGGCGGGATGCTGTCGACATTCTTCTTCGTCGATCCGGCAGAGGGTATCATCGCGCTGTTCATGACGCAGGTCATGCCGTCGAGCGCGGTGGCGATCCGCCGTGAACTCAAGACCATGATCTATGCCTCACTGACCGAGAGCCGCGCCTGACCGCACAAGGATCTGACCGCATATGGACCTGACCGCATAAGGACCTGACCACACAAGGGAACGCATGACAGAGAATATGCAATTGACGCCGGAAATACTGGTTGACGGCCTGCTTCACCTGCTGGAGGTCTCGCCGCTGACCGACGCCCTGTTTCGCGGCGCGCGCATGCCGGGCGGCAAGGGGCGGGTGTTCGGCGGGCAGGTGATCGGACAGGCGCTGATGGCGGCCATCAAGACGATCGACAGCGACAAGATCGTCCATTCGCTGCACGCCTATTTCATGCGGCCGGGCGACGAGGACTATCCAATCGATTACCGGGTGGAGGCGGATTTCGACGGCGGCACCTTTTCCAACCGCCGCGTCGTGGCGCTTCAGCACGACAAGCCCATCCTCAATCTGGTCGCCTCGTTCCAGAGGCCGGAAGAGGGCCTGCAGCATCAGGTGACGATGCCCGACGTGCCGCCGCCCGAGGAACTGGAAGATCAGGCGGATTATGCGCGGCGCCATGCCGACGAAGTTTCCCCTGCGCATCTGCGGTTGCTCACGCGGCCCAGCCCGCTGGAAATACGAACGATCGGCATACCCACATTCTTTCGTACCGAACCGGGAGAAGCATCCTATGCGATGTGGTTCCGCACACGTGCGCCGGTCACGGCGGATCAGCATCGTCATCGGGCCATATTGGCGCTGGCGACCGATCTCGCGTTGCTGGCGACGTCGCTCCTGCCACATGGGCGCCGACTGCAAAACAAAGGCATGCAGGCCGCCAGCCTCGACCATGCCCTTTGGTTTCACGAGGATGTCGCGGTGGACGACTGGCTGCTCTACACGATGGACAGCCCGTGGACGGGCCACGCACGCGGCTTCAATCGCGGCATGATCTTCAACCGGAAAGGCGTTCTCGTCGCCAGTTGCACGCAGGAGGGACTGATCCGCCTCAAGCCGCAATAAAGGCGTGGCGTGGCGCGACCGCTTGTGCAATTCTCCGTTCATAAAGGGGAGAGGGTGCAGCATCGACTGTATCAGGGGGAATGCACTACCATGAACCTCATGCCGCCAGAGACGGGCGTAACCGCCGGTCTGCCAAAGCCCGAACCGCGTCAGTCGGACCCGCGCATCCTCGCGCGGGAAATCGTCGAGCGCCTGACTTATCGCCTGGGCAAGGACGCCGACGCCGCGCAGCCGCATGACTGGCTGCACGCGGTCATCCTTTCGATCCGCGACCGGGTGATCGATGCCTGGATCGCATCGACGCACAAGACCTATGAAGCGCAGGGGCGGCGGGTCTATTATCTGAGCCTGGAGTTTCTGATCGGTCGCCTGATGCGCGACGCGGTGTCCAACATGGAACTGCTGGAGGAAATGCGCGAGGCGCTGGCCTCGCTCAACGTCGACATCGACATCATCGCGGAACTGGAGCCGGACGCGGCGTTGGGCAATGGCGGGCTTGGTCGCCTCGCCGCCTGCTTCATGGAAAGCATGGCGACGGTCGACGTGCCGGCCTATGGCTATGGCATCCGTTATGTGAACGGCATGTTCCGGCAGGAGATTTCCGACGGATGGCAGGTGGAGCTTCCCGAAACCTGGCTGACGCACGGCAATCCGTGGGAGTTCGAGCGGCGCGAGGCGAGTTACGAAGTCGGCTTCGGCGGTCTCGTCGATCCGGCTGAGGGCGAGGATGCCAGCCCGCACCAGATGGTGTGGAAACCCGCCGAGCGCGTGATCGCGACCCCCTTCGACACGCCGATCGCCGGGTGGCGGGGCAAGCGCGTCAATACGCTGCGGCTGTGGACCGCCCAACCGATCGATCCGATCCTGCTCGACCGGTTCAACGCCGGTGACCATGTCGGTGCGTTGCAGGAAAGCAACCGGGCGGAGGCGTTGACCCGCGTGCTCTATCCGGCCGACAGCTCCCCCGCCGGTCAGGAATTGCGGCTGCGGCAGGAATATTTCTTCTCCGCCGCCTCGCTTCAGGACATCGTGCGGCGGCATATCCAGTATTTCGGCGATATCCGCACCTTGCCGGACAAGGCGGCGATCCAGCTCAACGACACGCATCCCGCCGTGTCGGTCGCCGAACTGATGCGGCTGCTGCTCGACCAATATGGTCTCGATTTCGAGGAAGCGTGGGACATCACCCGGCGCACGTTCAGCTATACCAACCACACGCTGCTGCCCGAGGCGCTCGAAAGCTGGCCGGTGCCGCTGTTCGAACGGCTGCTGCCCCGGCACATGCAGATCGTCTATGCGATCAACAGTCGGCTTCTGGCGGAGGCGCGCCGGGCAGGCGGTTTCGACGATGCCGCGATCGGGACGATATCGCTGATCGACGAAGGCGGCGAGCGGCGGTTGCGGATGGGCAATCTGGCCTTTGCCGGATCGCACAGCATCAACGGCGTGTCCGCGCTCCACACCGACCTGATGAAGCAGACGGTGTTCTCCGATTTTCACCGGCTGTACCCCACCCGCATCAACAACAAGACCAACGGCGTCACGTTCCGCCGCTGGCTGATGCAGTGCAATCCGGGACTGTTCAGCCTGATCCGCGAAGCGATCGGCGACCGTTTCATGGACGATGCCGAAGCATTGCAGGATCTGGACGCCTTTGCCCATGACAGCGCGTTTCAGGAGAAGTTCCTGGCCGTGAAGCGCGCGAACAAGGCGCATCTGAGCCAGATTCTGCGCGAACGGATCAATGCGCGCATCGACCCCGAGGCGATGTTCGACATACAGATCAAGCGTATCCACGAATATAAACGGCAACTGCTCAACATCATCGAGGCGGTGTCGCTGTACGACCAGATACGGTCGCATCCCGAGCGTAACTGGGTGCCGCGCGTCAAGCTGTTCGGCGGCAAGGCAGCGTCGAGCTATCACAACGCCAAGCTCATAATTAAGCTGGCCAATGACGTCGCGCGCGTCGTCAATCACGATCCGGCAGTGCAGGGGCTGCTCAAGGTGCAGTTCGTGCCCAATTACAATGTGTCGATGGCCGAAATCATGATTCCGGCGGCGGACCTTTCGGAACAGATTTCGACGGCGGGCATGGAAGCGTCCGGCACCGGCAACATGAAGTTCGCGGTGAACGGGGCGCTGACGATCGGTACGCTGGACGGCGCGAACGTCGAGATGCGCGATCATGTGGGGGCTGAGAATATCCTGATCTTCGGCCTGACGGCGGAGGAAGTTTCGGAGCGGCGGGCGAACGGATATGTTCCGCGCGACGTGATCGGGAACAGTAGCGAACTTGCGCAGGCGCTGACGGCCATCCGGTCGGGCGTATTCTCGCCGGGACAACCCGATCGCTACGCAGGATTGATCGACGGCATCTACGATCACGACTGGTTCATGGTCGCCGCGGATTTCGACAGCTATGCCGCCGCGCAACGCAATGCCGATGCGCTGTGGAACGATAAGGCGGTCTGGGCGTCCAAGGCGATACATAATGTCGCGCGGATGGGATGGTTCTCTTCGGACCGGACGATCCGCGAATATGCAAGGGACATCTGGAAGGTGCTGCCGTGATGAGAGGATGCTGAACCAGGCACGGATCGATGCACTGGTCGCGGGGCGGGAGGCGGACCCCTTTGCCATTCTGGGCGTACATCCTGCGGGCAAGGCTTTCGTAGCGCGCTGTTTTGTTCCCGATGCGGTTGCCGTGCGCGCCGCGACACTGGGCGGCACGGATTTGGGGGAATTGACGCGCATCCACGATGCCGGACTGTTCGAGGGACCGGCGCGCGTCCGCCACTCTCAGCCATTGCGACTGCACGCGACCTATCCCAACGGCGATGCGCACGACCTGATCGACCCTTATGGCTTCGGTCCGGTGCTGGGACCGATGGACGACTATTTCATCGCAGAGGGATCACATCTGCGTCTGTTCGACAAGCTGGGCGCGCATGTCATGGGGCATGAGGGCGTGGCGGGCACGCATTTCGCCGTCTGGGCGCCCAATGCGCAGCGTGTGTCGGTCGTCGGCGACTTCAATGCGTGGGACGGGCGCCGCCATGCGATGCGCCTGCGTGGCGATATAGGGCTTTGGGAGATATTCCTGCCCGATGTCGGCGAAGGCCATGCGTATAAATATGAGATCATCGGGCCGGATGGGGTCGTCCTGCCGCTCAAGGCGGACCCGTTCGCGTTCCGATCGGAATTGCGCCCGGCAACGGCCTCTGTCGTCGCACGGCCTCCTGCGCACGACTGGCAGGATGCGACGCACCGCGCCCACTGGCGATCCGCCGATGCGCGTCGCCAGCCGATCTCCATCTACGAAGTCCATGCCGGATCATGGCAGCGGGACGATGCCGGCGGATTCCTGAGCTGGGATGCGATGGCCGACCGGCTGATTCCCTATGTCGTCGACATGGGCTTTACCCATATCGAGTTCCTGCCGATCAGCGAGCATCCCTATGATCCGTCCTGGGGCTATCAGACGACCGGGCTATATGCGCCGTCTGCCCGCTTCGGCGACCCGGAGGGTTTCGCGCGCTTCATCGACGGTGCGCACCGGGCGGGCGTAGGGGTCATCCTCGACTGGGTGCCTGCGCATTTTCCGACCGATGCCCATGGCCTCGCGCGGTTCGACGGTACGGCGCTGTACGAGCATGAGGATCCGCGCAAGGGGTTCCACCCGGACTGGAACACCGCGATCTACAATTTCGGGCGGCGGGAAGTGGCGGCTTTCCTGACCAACAATGCGCTGTTCTGGGCCGAGCGCTATCATGTCGACGCGCTGCGCGTCGATGCCGTCGCGTCGATGCTGTACCTCGATTATTCGCGCAAGGACGGCGAATGGGTGCCCAACGCCGATGGCGGGCGGGAGAACTGGGAAGCCGTCGATTTCCTGCAGGGCATGAACAAGGCGCTGTACGGCATGGATGTCGGCGCGATCACCATGGCGGAGGAATCGACGAGCTGGTCCAAGGTCTCGCATCCCGTCCACGAAGGCGGGCTGGGGTTCGGGTTCAAGTGGAACATGGGCTTCATGCACGATACGTTGCGCTATCTTCAGCGCGACGCGATCCACCGTTGCCATCATCATGACGACATCACCTTCGGACTGCTCTACGCCTTCACCGAAAATTACGTCCTGCCGCTCAGCCATGACGAAGTGGTGCACGGCAAGGGATCGCTGCTCGCCAAGATGGCGGGAGACGACTGGCAGAAGTTCGCAACCCTGCGCGCCTATTACGCGATGATGTGGGGCTATCCCGGCAAGAAGCTGCTGTTCATGGGGCAGGAGTTCGCGCAGCGCGGCGAGTGGAGCGAGGCGCGGGCGCTCGACTGGCATCTGCTCGATCATGCGCCGCATCGCGGCGTGCAATCGGTCGTGCGCGACGTCAACCGGCTGTACCGCGATCGTGAGGCGTTGCACGCGCGGGATTGCGAAGGGGAAGGCTTCCAGTGGCTGCTGGTCAATGCCGCCGAGGATTCGGTGTTCGCCTGGGCAAGGCGCGCGCCGGGCGCAAAGCCGGTGGTCGTCATCAGCCATTTCACGCCGTTGCTCCGTCATGGCTATGGCCTGCGTCTGCCGCATGGCGGACGCTGGCGGGAGATACTCAATACCGACGCCGCCGATTACGGGGGCAGCGGTGCCGGCAACAGCGGCGTGGTAGAGGCGCAGGAGGATGGCTGGGCGCACGTCACCCTGCCGCCCCTGTCCACGCTGATGCTGGAACCGGAATGATATCCCGATCAGAAAGATAACGCAGGAGAGTGCCATGCAGAGGAGACACCAGCCGATCGCACGCGACGCCATGGCCTATGTGCTGGCCGGCGGGCGGGGCAGTCGGCTGGGCGAACTGACCGACATCCGCGCCAAGCCCGCCGTGCATTTCGGCGGCAAGGCGCGGATCATCGACTTCGCCCTGTCCAATGCGCTGAACAGCGGCATCCGGCGCATTGGGGTCGCGACCCAGTATAAGGCACATTCGCTGATCCGGCACCTACAACGCGGCTGGAACTTCTTCCGCACCGAACGCAACGAAAGCTTCGACATATTGCCCGCTAGCCAGCGCGTATCCGAAAGCCAGTGGTATGAGGGGACGGCGGACGCGGTGTTCCAGAACCTCGACATCATCGAAGCCTATGCGCCGGAATATATGGTCATCCTGGCGGGCGATCACATCTACAAGATGGACTATGAACTCATGCTCCAGCAGCATGTAGACAGCGGTGCGGACGTGACGGTCGGTTGCCTGGAAGTGCCGCGGAGGGAAGCCAGCGGTTTTGGCGTGATGCACGTCGACGCGCATGACAACATCACCGATTTCGTCGAAAAGCCCGCCGATCCGCCTTCCATTCCGGGCCAGCCCGACGTGGCGCTGGCCTCCATGGGCATCTATGTGTTCCGCACGAAAGTGCTGGCCGAACATCTGCGCCGCGATGCCGACACCCCCGGCAGCAATCGCGATTTCGGCGGGGATATCGTTCCCTATATCGTGAAGCACGGAAAGGCGGTGGCGCATCGCTTCGCCAGCAGTTGCGTCCGTGCCGAAAGCGAAAAGGAGGCATATTGGCGCGATGTCGGCACGATCGACGCATACTGGCAGGCGAATATCGACCTGACGGATGTCGTTCCGCCGCTCGACATCTACAACACGAGCTGGCCGCTGTGGACCTATGCCGAGGTGACGGCGCCCGCCAAGTTCGTGCATGACGAGGATGGCCGCCGGGGATCGGCGACGTCTTCGCTGATCGCGGGCGGCTGCATCGTGTCGGGATCGTCGCTGCACAGGAGCCTACTGTTCAGCGGCGTCCGGACGCACAGCTTTTCGTCCGTCACACAGAGCGTCATCCTGCCCGGTTGCGAGATCGGGCGCGGGGCGAGGCTCGACAAATGCGTGCTCGATTCGGGTGTCCGTATTCCGCCGGGGCTGATCGTGGGAGAGGATCCCGAGTTCGACAGGCGCTGGTTCCGCCGCACCGAAGGGGGCGTGTGCCTGATCACGCGGGCGATGATCGACGCGTTGCCGGACAACTACAGGCAATGAGGTTTCGGCGATGAGAGTTAGGCGATGAAGCTATTGGCCGTTGCCTCCGAAGTGCATCCGCTGGTCAAGACCGGTGGGCTGGCCGATGTTGCGGGCGCCCTGCCGATCGCGCTGGCGGGCGAAGGGGTCGAGATCCGCACCTTGATCCCCGGTTATCCGGTGTTGATGGCGAAGATCGGCAAGGGCAAGAAGCTGCATCGTTACGACGGCCTTTTCGGCGAATCCGCGACGCTGATCGGCGTGCATATCGCCGGGCTTGATCTGCTGGTGCTCGATTGCCCGCCATTGTTCGCGCGCGAAGGGGGGCCTTATGACGATCCGGCGGGCAATGGATGGCCGGACAACTGGCGGCGGTTCGCGGCCTTGTCGCAGGTCGGCGCCGACATCGCGGAAGGCCGCCTGAAAGGCTGGCGTCCCGATGTCGTCCATGCGCATGACTGGCAGGCGGCGATGACGCTGGCCTATATGCGTTTCGGTGCGGCCCATGCCGTGCCCAAGGTTATCACCATTCACAATCTGGCGTTCCAGGGCCGGTTCGGTGCCGACATCTTCCCCTATCTCGCCTTGCCATCCGAAGCCTGGGGCATGGATGGCGTCGAATATTATGGCGGGACAGGCTTTCTGAAGGCGGGGCTGGTCTCCGCCGATGCGATCACGACCGTCAGCCCGAGCTATGCCGGGGAAATATGCACGCCCGAAGAAGGCATGGGGCTGGACGGGCTGCTGGTCGGCAGGGGCGACCGGCTGCACGGCATATTGAACGGCATCGATATCGAAAGCTGGAATCCGGCGACCGATCCTTTGATCGCCCGGACATTCGGCCGCCGCAGCCTGTCGGGTCGCGTGGCCAACCGCCGCGTCGTGGAAAAGCGTTTCGGGCTTCAGCGGGACGACAGCCCGCTGTTCATCGTCGTCAGCCGCCTGACCTGGCAGAAGGGCATGGACATGCTGGCGGCCAGTCTGGACCATCTGGTGCAGCAGGGCGCGCGGCTGGCGGTACTGGGGTCGGGCGATCATGCGCTGGAAGGCGCGTTTCTGGCGGCGGCGGAGAAGCATCGTGGACGCATCGGCGTGCATATCGGCTATGACGAACCCCTGTCGCATCTGATGCAGGCGGGAGGGGACGCGATCCTGATCCCGTCGCGGTTCGAACCCTGCGGTCTTACGCAGCTTTATGGCCTGCGCTACGGCTGTGTGCCGGTGGTGGCGCGCGTGGGCGGGCTGGCCGATACGGTGATCGACGCGAACGAAGCGGCGGTTGGTGCAGGCGTTGCGACCGGTATCCAGTTCTTCCCGCCTTCCGCAGCGGCCTTGCAGTCCGCCATTTCCCGCGCGGTGACCCTTCATGCCGATCCTGCAACGTGGTCGGCGATGCAGCGCGCAGGGATGGCCGCCGACTTTTCCTGGGGGAAGAGCGCCGCGCGCTATGCGGCGCTCTACGCGTCCTTGCTGCCATGACGCCGGAGAGTTTGCCGATACTGGGTCCACAAGTGGAGACGGGCGGCACGCGCTTTGCGGTCTGGTCGGCGGCGGACGCGATGTGGCTGTGCCTGTTCGATGGCGGACGGGAAGTGGCGCGGATGCCCATGGCTCGCCACGACGGAATATTCTCCCTGTTCGCGCCCGGCATCGGCCCAGGTACGCATTACGGCCTGCGTGCGGAGGGGCCGTATGACCCCGCGGCGGGCCTTTGGTTCGATCCCGACAAGCTGCTGCTCGATCCCTATGCGACGCGGATCGACAAGAGCTTTCGCTATGATCCCCAGCTTGCAGCGCGACGCGGGGAGGGGGGCGATACAGCGGTCCTGATGCCCAAGGGTATCGTCGAGGCTGCGCTGGAGGCCCTGTCGCCCCAGCCGCCGCGATTTGCGCCGGGCGGGCTGATCTACGAACTGCAGGTGCGCGGCTTTTCCATGCTGCATCCCGATGTGCCGCAGGAAATGCGCGGCACCCTGCGTGCGCTGACGCATCCCGCGATCATCGCGCATCTCAAGCGGCTGCATGTGGGGGCCGTCGAACTGATGCCGATCCATGCGTGGATCGACGAGCGGCATTTGCCGCCACTGGGCCTGAGCAATGCCTGGGGCTATAATCCGGTCAGCTTCTTCGCACTGGACCCGCGTCTCGCGCCCGGCGGCATGGCCGATCTTCGCGCGGTGACGACGGCCCTGCACGAAGCGGGCATCGGCGTGATCGTGGACATGGTCTACAATCACGACGGCGAATCCGACGATCGGGGGCCTACGCTGTCGCTGCGGGGTCTCGATGCGCGCAGCTATTTCCGGCATGATGCGCAGGGGCGCCTCATCAATGATACCGGCACCGGCAACAGCATCGATTGCAACCATCCGGTCAGCCGCCGCCTGATTCTCGATTCGATGCGCCATCTGGTGCGTCAGGCTGGGATCGACGGGTTCCGTTTCGACCTTGCCCCTGCGCTGGGGCGATTGCCCGACGGGTTTCGCGCGGATGCGCCCTTGCTGCGCGAAACGGCCGACGACAGCCTGCTGGCCGACCGGATCATGATCGCCGAACCGTGGGACATCGGGCCGGGCGGCTATCAGCTTGGCGCGTTCGGGGACAACTGGCTGGAGTGGAACGATCGCTTTCGCGACGATGTACGCCGCTTCTGGCGCGGTGACGGGCATATGCTCGGCGCGCTGGCGACGCGGATGGCCGGATCGGCGGATATCTTTACAGGCGAACGAAGCCGGAGCGTCAACTTTCTGGCGGCGCATGACGGCTTCACGCTGGCCGATATCACCGCCTATGCCGAGCGGCACAATCACGCCAATGGCGAAGATAATCGTGACGGGCATGGCGAGAATTACAGCTGGAACAACGGGGTCGAAGGGTCGAGCCACGATCCCGTTGTGCGCGCCGCGCGGCGCGCGGACGTCATGGCGCTGCTATCGACGCTTTTCCTCTCCCGCGGTACGATCATGCTGACGGCGGGCGACGAGTTCGGGCGCACGCAGCGGGGCAACAACAACGCCTATGCGCAGGACAATGCTATCGGCTGGATCGACTGGGACGCGCGCGACACGGCGATCGAAGCGCATTGTTTTGCTCTGGCTGAGCTGCGCAGCGCCAGGGCAACGCTGAGCGATACCCGCATCCTTCGGGACAGCGATATCGCCTGGTTGCGCGCGGATGGCGAGGCGATGACCGTAGCGGACTGGGAAGCGGCACAGGGCGACGCGCTGGCGTTCCGCCTGCTGCCCGATGGTCCGCTGGTCTGCATCAATCGTAGTGCCGGAACCGTCGGGTTCACGGCCTTTGGGCATGGCATGGATGTGCCACCCCGCAGCGTCGCCGTCGTTCAACTTGCCGCCAACGCATAACCCCCGCGCCGGTGGGCGCGGGGGCAAGGCATCTTGCGAAGCGAATAAGTGGTCGGGGAAAGAGGATTCGAACCTCCGGCCCCTGCCTCCCGAAGACAGTGCTCTACCAGGCTGAGCTATTCCCCGACCGATGCGGAACGGCGCAGGCACCATCCCGACAAGGCAGGCGGCGGTCTATAGTTTGGGGTTTCCGATGTGGCAAGCACCGCGTTGCCGGTTTTGCACATTTGCCTCGACTTCAGAGAAGTCCGGCGGAACGAAAGCTGAAATGGCGGCATCCCGCAATGATGACATGCTCGCAAAGTCGCACGTTCAGCGGCGAAAGCATGTGCGCAAGTCGGCGCGTCACATGAATATCGGCGGCACTGGGCAAGGCGTTTTGCGAGGGGTGAGTGTGTAGCACAATTATGCCGCGGCAGCGGCTTCCCACGACCGCTTTCATGATCCGCCGCCATGGCAGCACGAGCCGTTCCGACTCCCCCAGAAAAGCGATGCGATCGAGGGGCACGCCGCGCCCGTCGACGAGAATGACGATGCCCCGTTCGCGAGGCGATGGCAGGAGAGGCGGACCGGGTTGAATGAATGGGCGTGACATGTCGCCAAAGTCGTTGATTTACGGGTCTAAGCCACCGCTATTCCCTCCGATATGCGGAGGATGTCGCAACGATATGACCAAATCGGATCAATCGGGCCTGTATGCAGGAAGATTGGATGATGCCCGGTGCTGCGCTAAGGCTGGGATCCGTTCCGAGACTCGAAAGTCATCAGCCAGTGCCCTCAGGTCAGCATTATGAGCAGCAATATCTCGATCTGATGCGCCATATCTGGACGCAGGGCGACGAGCGGGTGGATCGCACCGGCGTCGGCACGCGATCAATACTCGGGGCGACGATGCGGTTCAGCCTGGCCGATGACGCCATCCCGCTGCTGACCACCAAGCGCGTATACTGGAAGGCGGCGGCGCGCGAGATGCTGTGGTTCCTGAGCGGCGAGACCAACATTCGTCCGCTGGTTGCGCAGGGCGTGCATATCTGGACGGACTGGCCGCTCGACAGCTATCGCAAGGCGACGGGGGAGGATATCGACCGCGACGCGTTCGAGGCGCGGATCGTCGACGACGCCGATTTCGCGGCGCGCTGGGGCGATCTCGGCCCGGTCTATGGCGCGCAATGGACCAACTGGCCGCGTTATGAACCTGCGGGAGAGGGACTGTTCCGGCGGGCGGAGCAGGGGCACAACCAGATTGCCGAACTGGTCGAGGCGATCCGGACCAATCCTGGGTCGCGCCGCCTGCTCTTCACTGGCTGGAATGTCGCCGAACTGGCCGGGATGGCTTTGCCGCCATGCCATATGACATACCAGTTTCATGTTGCAGATGGCAAACTGTCCGGCCTGTTGTTCCAGCGCAGTTGCGATCTGGGACTTGGTTTCGCCTTCAACATATTCGGCCTGTCGATGCTGACGCGGATGCTGGCGCAGCAATGCGATCTGGAGGCGGGCGAAGTGGTGTGGAGCGGTGGCGACGTGCATCTGTATCTCAATCACGCCCAACTGGTCGAATCGCAGATTGGCCGAACGCCTTCCGGCGCACCGAAGCTGAAGCTGTTGCGACGGCCGGAAAGCATCTTCGCTTACCGAATCGAGGATTTCGAAGTGTCCGACTATGCGCCGCAGGCCGCGATTTCGGCTCCGGTCGCCGTGTAAGAGACAATTTAGGACAGCAAGGCTTGCCTTTCCCGGTTGCTGTAATATTATAGCGGAATAGAGCAACAATGTTGCGCCGCACAAGAATGGCGCGTGGAGCAGCGATGACCGATTCCCTCGACGCCGGCAATCAGGGCCGCAATCTTCCGCCCCTGACCCTGCATGTTCCCGAGCCGCGTTTCCGACCCGGCGATACCGCCGATTTCAGCGACATCGACGTGCCTGCCGCCGGCGACACCCCCCGTCCAGATGAAGTCGCCGCCGCCGGATCGATGCGGGAAATGGCTTACGGTCTGGTGCGCGTCCTGGACGACGAGGGGAAGGCCGTCGGCCCTTGGAACCCTAATCTGGACGGCGACACCGTATTGCGCATCCTGCGCGCGATGGCGCTGACCCGCGCGTTCGATGAACGGATGTTCCGCGCGCAGCGGCAGGGCAAGACCAGCTTCTATATGAAGTGCACGGGCGAGGAGGCCGTCTCGATCGCCGCGGCCTATGCCCTGTCCTACGACGATATGTGTTTTCCGAGCTATCGCCAGCAGGGATTGTTGATCGCGCGCGAATGGCCGCTGATCGACATGATGAACCAGATTTATTCCAACAGCGCCGATCGCCTGAAAGGGCGGCAACTGCCGATCATGTATTCGGTGCGCGACGCCGGGTTCTTCTCGATCTCCGGCAATCTTACGACGCAGTGGCCGCAAGCGGTGGGCTGGGCGATGGCCAGCGCGGCGCGCGGCGACACGCGCATCGCGGCGACGTGGTGCGGCGAGGGATCGACGGCGGAAGGCGACTTTCATTCGGCCTGCACCTTCGCCAGCGTCTATCGCGCGCCGGTGATCCTGAACGTGGTCAACAACCAGTGGGCGATCAGCAGCTTTTCGGGTTTTGCGGGCGGCGAGAACACGACATTCGCGGCGCGCGGCGTGGGCTATGGTATCGCCAGCCTGCGCGTGGACGGCAACGATGCCCTCGCCGTCTATGCCGCGACCCGCTGGGCGGCGGACCGGGCGCGCAGCAATGCCGGGCCGACGCTGATCGAGCATTTCACCTATCGCGCCGAAGGGCACAGCACGTCCGACGATCCGGGGCAGTATCGCTCCGCCGACGAAGGCAGCGCCTGGCCGCTGGGCGATCCCATCGCGCGGCTGAAGGCGCATGTCATCGGCCTTGGCATCTGGGACGAGGAACGCCATGCGGCCATGGACCTCGAGCTGGCGACGATCGTGAAGGATGCGGCGCGCGAGGCGGAGAAGAACGGCATATTGGGACACGGCATGCATCAGCCGTTCGAAACGATGTTCGAGGATGTTTTCGAGGAGATGCCCTGGCATCTGAAGGAACAGCTCGACATGGCGTTGAGCGAGAAGAAGGCGGCAGGGGTATGAGCGAGGCGGAAACCCCGGGCGTGGCCGACACCGGCGCCGTGCAGATGAACATGATCCAGGCGATCAACAGCGCGCTGGACGTGATGATGGATCGCGACCCCGACGTCGTCGTGATGGGCGAGGATGTCGGCTTTTTCGGCGGCGTGTTCCGCGCGACGGCGGGCCTGCAGAAGAAATATGGCAAGAACCGCGTGTTCGACACGCCGATCACCGAATGCGGCATCATCGGCGTCGCGGTGGGCATGGGCGCCTATGGTCTGCGCCCAGTGCCGGAAATCCAGTTCGCCGACTATATCTATCCCGCGCTCGACCAGCTCGTTTCGGAAGCGGCGCGGCTGCGTTATCGCTCTGCAGGCGAATTCATCGCGCCGATGACGGTGCGCTCGCCCTTCGGCGGCGGCATCTTCGGCGGGCAGACGCACAGTCAGTCGCCCGAAGGCATCTTCACCCATGTTTCGGGCATCAAGACGGTCATTCCCGCGACGCCCTATGACGCCAAGGGCCTGCTGATCGCCGCGATCGAGGACAATGATCCGACGATCTTCTTCGAACCCAAGCGCATCTACAACGGACCGTTCGACGGGCACTACAACCGTCCGTCGCGCAACTGGGGCGGGCATCCCGATGCGCAGGTGCCGGAGGGCTATTACAAAATCCCGCTGGGCAAGGCGCGGATCGCGCGGGCGGGCGAGGCGCTGACCATCCTGTGCTACGGCACGATGGTGCATGTCGTCGCAAGCACGGTCGAGGATATGGGCATCGATGCGGAGATCATCGACCTGCGTACGCTCGTGCCCCTCGATATCGAAGCGATCGAGGCGTCGGTGAAAAAGACCGGCCATTGCCTGATCGTGCACGAGGCGACGCGGACCAGCGGCTTCGGCGCGGAACTGTCGGCGCTGGTGCAGGAGCGGTGCTTCTATTATCTGGAGGCGCCGATCGAGCGCGTGACGGGCTTCGACACGCCCTATCCGCATAGCCTGGAATGGGCCTATTTCCCCGGCCCCATCCGTATCCGCGACGCAATTACCAAGATCCTGAAGGACTGACCGGCATGGCACGCTTCACATTCACGCTTCCCGACATCGGCGAAGGCATTTCGGAAGCCGAGATCGTCGCATGGCACGTCAAGCTGGGCGACCGGGTCGAGGAGGATCAGGGCCTTGCGGACATGATGACGGACAAGGCGACGGTCGAACTGGAATCGCCGGTCGCCGGCACCGTGATCGAACTGGCGGGGGAACCGGGCGATCAGGTGCCGATCGGTGCAATGCTGGTGGTGATCGAGACGGAAGGCGAAGCTGCCGCGGAAGCGCCTGCCGCCGCGCCGGTCGATGCGATCGTGGAAGCGGAAAATCCGGGGGTCGAGGAGGTCGTTCCTAAGCGCTCTCCCCTTCAGGGGAGAGGGTTGGGAGAGGGGGATGTCAGTGTGGCGGATGCTGTGCTTTCTTCGGCAGACAGCCCCCTCTCCCCGGCCCTCTCCCCTGAAGGGGAGAGGGAGAAGGCAGAATCCGTCCTTGCTTCGCCTGCCGTTCGCGCGCGGGCCAAGGAACTGGGTGTCGACCTGGCGCAGGTCCGCACCACCGCGGATCGCATCCGTCACAGCGATCTCGATGCTTTTCTGCTGTATGGTCAGGGGCAGGGCTATCGCGCGGCGGGCACGTCGCACAAGCGCGCCGACGAAGCCGTCAAGGTGATCGGGATGCGCCGCCGCATCGCGGAGAACATGGCGGCTTCCAAGCGCAACATTCCGCATTTCACGTATGTCGAGGAAATCGACGTTACCGCACTCGAAGCGATGCGGGCGGACCTGAACGCGCATCGCGGCGACCGGCCCAAGCTGACGCTGCTGCCCTTCATGATCGTCGCGATCTGCAAGGCGGTGCCTGACTTCCCGATGATCAACGCGCGTTACGACGACGAGGCGGGCGTGGTGACGCGGCATGGCGCGGTGCATCTGGGTATGGCGACGCAGACCGACGCGGGCCTGATGGTGCCGGTGATCCGCGACGCGCAGGACCGCAATGTGTGGCAACTCGCTAGCGAAATCCGCCGCCTGTCGGATGCGGCACGCAGCGGCAAGGCGAAGTCGGAGGAACTGTCCGGCTCTACGCTAACGATCACATCGCTGGGGCCGCTGGGCGGCATCGCGACCACGCCCGTCATCAACCGTCCCGAAGTGGCGATCATCGGTCCCAATCGGGTGATCGAACGCCCGGTGATCCGCGATGGCGAGATCGCGGTCGCCAAGCTGATGAACCTGTCGATCAGTTGCGACCATCGCGTCGTCGATGGATGGGATGCGGCCAGCTATGTGCAAGCGCTGCGCAAGCTGATCGAGACGCCGGTGCTGTTGTTCGACGCCTGATCGCTCAGCCGCGCGCCTTCTGAAGCCGCATGGCTGTCCGGCGGGCGAAGCCGCGCGGGGCAAGGCGTAGGCCCGCGACCATCAGCCGATTGGTGAGGCCGGACACCGCGACGGCGCGATTGGCCTTGAGCGCCGCCATGCCATCGTGCACCACACTCGCGGCATCGGCGACGTTGGTCTGGAACAGCTTGCTGTTGCCGAGGCCTGCGACCGAGGCGAACTCGGTCGCGGTAGGGCCGGGGCACAGTGCGCTCACGCGGACGCCCTTGTCCTTCACTTCCTCGTGCAAGGCCTGCGACAGGCTGAGGACGAACGCCTTCGTCGCATAATAGGTGCTCATATAGGGGCCGGGCAGGAACGCGGCGACCGACGCCAGATTGAGGATTGCGCCGTTGCCCCGCGCGATCATCGACGGCAAGGCGAGATGACACAGCGCCATCAGCGTGCGGCAGTTGAGGTCCACCATTTCGCACTGCGATGCCAGGTCGATCTCGACAAAGCCCCCGCGCGCGCCAAATCCGGCATTGTTGATCAGCGTATCGATGACGATGCCCCTGCGCGCCAGATCGGCGAAGAGGGCATGGGGTGCATCGGTCGTGGCAAGGTCCATCGCGATCGGCACGACCGTGACGCCATATCGGTTGTGCATGTCGGCGGCGATCGCGGCCAGGCGGTCCTGGCGGCGGGCGACGATCACGACGGGCTTGCCGTCTTTCGCCAGCGCTTCGGCGAAGAGCGTACCAAGCCCGGCGGATGCGCCGGTGACGAGGGCATGTGCGGTCATGGCATTCTCCGAGCCGCCGGGAATGGCGATCGGATCAGCACCTACCGCAGTTTGCGCCCTCGTGCATGCGTCATCGCACGATGGCGCGATAGCTGATCTGTCCAGCGTCGCCGGGACGAACGGGTTGCGGTACGGACCAGCGGACATGGGTGATGTCGTCCGGCGTCGCTCGGCGCGTGCCGCCCAGTCCGGTCGGGACGGACAGTCGGTCGATGCGCCCCCAGTTGCGGCCATGATCGACCGAGACGAGCATGTTGGCGTCCTGAAGGTCGATGCGGACGCTGGCGGGGACGGGATTGGTAATCGCGAAGCCATCGACCGGCGACGGCCCATCATTCTTGTAATGCATCACGACGATGAGCCTGTCGCCACGGGTGATGTGTTGCGCTGTTGCAAGAATGCGGCGGGATTTGCCGTTTGCGTCGGTGCTGACCCGCTCCACGAAGGTCTGCGACGCAAGCACGACCACTGGTTTGCCCGCGATCAAAGGCGTGACGGGCATGGAGAGGGCCGTGCAGGCGAGGGGCAGACATACATGAAGCAGACGAAACGACGGCATGACGGCATCCGGACGATTGAACGGACCGCCTGCCTAACCCCGTCACTGGTAAAATAGGGTTAACGCGCCGTTGACTCTGATTTGACGCAGCCGCGCAGGGGTGCAAAGGAAAGCCGTGTATCCATCGGGAAGGGCATATCGTGCAGCCAAGCGACAGAGCCGAGATAGATCGCAGGCGCGATCGGCTGCTCGCGTCGCTGGCGCTGATCGCGGGCGTCGGCCTGATGCTGGCCATTCCGTTCGCGTTGCGGGCCGGTGCGGAGTTCTTTCTGCCGCTGACCGCAGCGATCGTCATCGCCATCGCGCTGGTCCCGTTCCTCGAATGGATGGAGCGGCATCGTCTGCCCTCGCCGCTGGCGGCGCTTATCGCCGTCATATCCTTTCTGCTCGTCGCGAATACCGCGCTGGTGCTGATCGTGGTGCCTGCGACCGACTGGTTCCGCATCCTGCCTTCCCGCATCGGCCAGATTCAGGCGAACCTCGCGCCGGTCATCGATTTCTATTCGCAGCTCGAACGGTTCGTCGACGAGACCGTGCAGATGCTGGCGAGCGGCCCGGTGGCCGCGGCGCAGACGGCGGCGATCGAAGCGCCCCGGTCGCTGCTTCAGTTCGCGGCGACATCTGCGCCATCGGCGCTCATCCAGATGTTCTTCGCGCTGCTCGTCATCTATTTCTTCCTCGCGGGATGGACGCGCCTGCGCAAGCAGACGATCAGCAGCCGGGAAAGCTACGACGGGGCGTTGGCGATCGCGCGGGTGATCCAGAACGTCGTCGATTCGACGTCCGCCTATGTGCTGACGATCGCGACGATCAACCTGAGCCTTGGCCTTGCGGTCGCGCTGGCGCTGTATCTGGTCGGCATGCCTTCACCGCTGATGTGGGGCGGCATCGTCGCGCTGCTCAACTTCATTCCCTATTTCGGGCCGATTCTTGCCGCCGTACTGCTGGCGCTGGGCGGTCTCATGGTGTTCGACGACATCTGGATCGCCCTGCTGCCGGCGGCGGTGCAGGTGGGGTTCCATCTCGTCGAGGCCAATGCGATCACACCGCTGATCCTGGGGCGGCGGCTCACGATGAATCCGTTGCTGATTCTGGTGTCGCTCAGCTTCTGGGGCTGGGTGTGGGGCACGCCGGGCGCGCTGCTGGCGGTGCCGCTTCTCATCATCCTGCAGACCGTGATCGGCGCCGCCGGAAGGCCCGACATTGCGGGCTTTCTGTTCGAGGCGGGAACGCTTACCGCGGCGCCGCGGCACGAAAATCACGATAATGTGACGGATGGCTTGCAGGACGGTTGACAGGCCCGGCACGCTCTTCTAGTTGGCCTCCTCCACACCGAACGCGGGTGTAGCTCAGTTGGTTAGAGCGCCGGCCTGTCACGCCGGAGGTCGCGGGTTCAAGTCCCGTCACTCGCGCCATTTTCCGTACATTACACCGGAAGAATGGCACCGCGTCGGTTTCCGACTTTGCCGGAAATAGCGATCAGGCCTTCCAGCGGAACCGCCCCGTCTCCATCCACGCGAGCAGCGGTTTCATCGGGAATATCCAGACGATTCCCGCCACGATGTAGAGCGGCACCTGCACCGCCATCGGCAAGCCGCCGATCCAGGGTGAACAGCTTCCCACGATCACGGCCCAGAGCGTGATGATGCCGAGGATCAGCAGCATGCCGACCGGCTTGCGCCAGCTCGGTGCGCCCGGCGTGATATGCGGCGGGGTGCGCTGGTCGGTCATGTCTGCGGTCCTTCGATCAGGCTGGTTTCGGTGAGAACGGCATGCAGGGGTAAGTCCCACGGGTCGACGGGTACATGCTCCACCTGCTGCACCGACCAGGCGAGGCCGATACGCAACGCCGTTTCATGCCGTGCGAAGCTGCGGTCGTAATAGCCGCCTCCTTGCCCAAGCCGCCCCATGGCGGCATCGAACGCCAGCAAAGGCGCGATGATGACGTCCGGCGAGACGACCTCTCTGTCCGGCGCGGGATGGCTGGTGCCGAAGGGGCCGGGGACGAGCGGATCATCGGGATGCCAGCGGCGAAACTCCATGCTGCCCAGGCGATCGAGTACGCAGGGCAGGGCGAGCGTCTTGCCGCGTGCATGGAGCGCATGGGCGAGACGCTGCGCCGGCGCCTCGTCGTCGATCGCATTGTAGAGCGCGATCGTGTCGCGTGTGCCGATCAGTTGCGCCAGCGGCGTCGGCAGCACCTTGAACGCAAGACGATGCGCCAGCGGATCGAGCGCCGCGACGAAGCCGCGTCGCCGGTCGCGCGCATCGGTTCGCATGAATTGCTTTTCGGTCACGCGCCTTCGTCCCCCATACTGCTACGGCCCGCAATGGCCCGCAACGGGGCGATCAGGAAGGTGGCGGGACCGCCTTGGCCGTGTGCTGGAATATCCTCTGACGCCTCAACGTCAGGTGGGGACCATGTAAATCGGGCCAAGGCCCGGTTAGGGACAGCCCCCTTGGATGTGATTATCGCCTCAGGGATGTTCGCTAAAGCTCGTACCAGGCAGTGCCCGCCGCCTTCACATCTAGGGTGCGACGGGGGCAGGGGCAAGCCTTTCGGCGAGCTTTTCGATCCGCGTCACCAGACTTTCGATGGCACGCTCCGCGCTGTCGTCGCTGTCGGGCAGATCGAGGTTGCGTTGCCGCCCGGCGGCTTCGCGTTTCAGGTCGTTGAGTTCGTCCGCCAGGAACAGCGCGGCGAACAGCAATTGACGCACTTCGGTGAGGCCCGGCGTCGCCTGTCGCGCCAGATGCGCCTTGGCATCGACGATCGTGGCAAGGTGATCGAGTTGGGCCTCCTCGCCATCCCGGCAATGGAGCTGGTATTGCCGCCCGCCCACGGTCAGCGTCATTTCAGCCATGCGGAGCATCCTTCAGTTCTCCGATCAGCGCGTCGAGCGCCTTCAGGGCTTGCGCCGCCTTTTCGGGATTTCGCAAAGGGCCGCCCTGCGTCGATCGCGCGTCCGCAGCCTGTTCGATACGGGACAGGGCATGCTCCAGTCGGCCAATGGCCTGCTTCATGCGATCACTCGGCATGCGTGCGTGCATAGCAGGAAATTTCGGTCCTGCAAAAGGCATCGTGTGCCGCAGGAGGGGCAGAGACAAATGGTTGCCGCGGTTGACGCATGGGGCTTCTGGCGACAAATGGGGCGCAACTCCGACTCGCCCTCCGCCTGCCGCATCGATGGCACTGGGGCGCGGCCACCGACAGGGAAGACCAGCCGGCCCATGATTGCATCCGATACCGCTGTGACGGAAACGACTCTCGCCAATGCCATCCGTGCCTTGTCCATGGATGCGGTTCAGGCCGCCAACAGCGGCCATCCGGGGATGCCGATGGGCATGGCGGATGTCGCGACGGTGCTGTTTCGCGATTATCTGAAATATGATCCCGCCGCGCCGCGCTGGGCCGATCGCGACCGGTTCGTCCTGTCGGCGGGCCATGGCTCCATGCTGATATACAGTCTGCTGCATCTGACCGGCTATGCGCGTCCGACGATGGATGACATCCGCAATTTTCGGCAACTGGGTTCGCCCTGCGCCGGGCATCCGGAAAACTTCGAGCTGGAAGGCGTCGAAACCACGACCGGACCGCTGGGGCAGGGTTTCGCCACTGCCGTCGGCATGGCCGTGGCGGAACGGCATCTGAACGCGGTGTTCGGCGATGCGCTGGTCGATCATGCGACCTGGGTGATCGCCGGCGACGGCTGCCTGATGGAAGGCATCAACCATGAGGCTGTCGGTCTGGCCGGGCATCTCGGCCTCGGACGCCTCAACGTGCTGTGGGACGACAACCGCATCACCATCGATGGCGACACCAGCCTGTCGACCAGCGAGGACATCAAGGCGCGCTATCGCGCTTCGGAATGGCATGTCGCGGAATGCGACGGGCACGACTTCGCCGACATCCGCCGGGCGATCGACGAAGCGGTGGCCGATCCCCGGCCCTCGCTGATCGCGTGCCGCACGACGATCGGCTATGGCGCGCCGAACAAGGCGGGCAGTCATTCCGTGCATGGATCGCCGCTGGGTGCGGATGAAATCACGGCGGCACGCGCCTTCCTTGGCTGGGATTCAGCGCCGTTCGAAATTCCCGATGACGTTGCCGCGGTCTGGCGCAGCTTCGGCAAGCGCGGCGCGCAGGCCCATGCCGACTGGCGGACGCGCCTGGACGCCAGTGCCGACAAGGTCGAGTTCGAGCGGCGCATGGCGGGTGAGCTACCCGAAGGCGATGCGGCGATGACGGCCTATCTTGAAAGCCTGATCGCCAAGCCCGCCAATGTCGCGACGCGCAAGTCGAGCGAAATGGCGCTGGAAGCGATCACGCCGGTCCTGCCCGAAATGATCGGCGGATCTGCGGACCTGACCGGATCGAACAACACCAAGACGAAGGTCACGCTGCCACTCAGCCGCGACGATTATTCGGGCCGCTACGTCTATTACGGCATCCGCGAGTTCGGCATGGCGGCGGCGATGAACGGCATGGCGCTGCATGGCGGCGTCATTCCCTATGGCGGTACGTTCCTGGTGTTCAGCGACTATTGCCGCAATGCCATTCGCATGTCGGCGCTGCAGCAGGCACGGGTCGTCTATGTGCTGACGCATGACAGCATCGGCCTGGGCGAAGACGGGCCGACGCACCAGCCGATCGAGCATGTCATGTCGCTGCGCATGATTCCCAATCTGCAGGTGTTCCGCCCCGCCGATGCGGTGGAGACGGCGGAATGCTGGGCGCTGGCGGTCAAGAGCGCGGATACGCCTTCGGTGCTGGCGCTGACCCGCCAGAACCTGCCGCAATTGCGCGACGACGTTTCGCAGAACCTGTCCGCGAAGGGCGCCTATCGCCTGCGCGCCGCCGTGGCGCCGCGCAAGGTGGTGATCGTCGCCACCGGATCGGAAGTCGAGATCGCCGTCGCCACCGCCGTGCAGCTTGAGGCGCAGGGCATCGGCACGGATGTCGTCTCCATGCCGAGCTGGGAGCTGTTCGAGGCGCAGGATGAGGCGTATCGCGCCGACCTGCTGCCCGCCGACACGCTCATCGCCTCGATCGAGGCCGGCGTGACGCTGGGGTGGGAGCGGTATACGGGCCGCAAGGGCCTGCGCTTCGGCATCGACAGCTTCGGTGCTTCGGCGCCGATCGATGCGCTCTACACGCATTTCGGCCTGACCGCCGACATTATCGCCCCGCAGATCGCGGCGGCCCTCAAGGTCTGATACGGAGGAATTACCCCTATGACTGTGAAAGTTGCCATCAACGGTTTCGGCCGCATCGGCCGCCTCGTCGCCCGCGCCATCCTTGAGCGTACCGATCACGATCTGGAACTGGTCAGCATCAACGATCTGGGCGATGCCAAGGCCAACGCCCTGCTGTTCAAGCGCGACAGCGTCCATGGCCCCTTCGCCGGCACCG
The DNA here is from genome assembly GCA_965279415.1 of Sphingobium sp. Lineage (GTDB taxonomy): Bacteria > Pseudomonadota > Alphaproteobacteria > Sphingomonadales > Sphingomonadaceae > Sphingobium. The sequence continues at coordinate 3,470,947 of OZ257238.1, read as the reverse complement.
TCGAAGTCGATGGCAGCGACATGATCGTCAACGGCAAGCGCATCGCCGTGACCGCCGAGCGCGACCCCGCCAAGCTGCCGCACGCGGCGCAGGGCGTCGTCATCGCGCTGGAATGCACCGGCTTCTTCGCGGACAAGGCGTCTGCCTCCAAGCATCTGGAAGCGGGCGCCAAGCGCGTCGTCATTTCCGCCCCGGCCAAGGGCGTGGACAAGACCGTGGTGTTCGGCGTGAACCACGAGACGCTGACGGCGGACGACATCGTGATCTCCAACGCATCCTGCACCACAAACTGCCTCGCGCCCTTCGCCAAGGTGCTGAACGATGCGATCGGTATCGAACGCGGGCTGATGACCACGATCCACAGCTACACCAACGACCAGAAGATCCTCGACCAGATCCACAGCGACCCGCGCCGTTCGCGCGCCGCCGCCATGTCGATGATCCCCACGACCACGGGCGCCGCCCGCGCGGTCGGCGAAGTGCTGCCCGAACTCAAGGGCAAGCTGGACGGATCGGCGATTCGCGTGCCGACGCCCAACGTCTCGGTCGTCGACCTGACCTTCACGCCGAAGCGCGATACGACCGTCGAGGAAGTGAATGCCGTGCTGAAGGCCGCATCGGAATCCGGTCCGCTCAAGGGCGTGCTGGCCTATACCGACGAGCCGCTGGTCTCGATCGACTTCAACCATGCCCCGGCAAGCTCCACCATCGATAGTCTGGAAACGGCGGTGATCGACGGCAAGCTGGTGCGCGTGCTGAGCTGGTACGACAATGAATGGGGCTTCTCCAACCGCATGGTCGATACGAGCGGCGTGGTCGCGGGGCTGTTGTAAGGGCAAACAGCCAACATATAATCCGTTCGCCCTGAGCCTGTCGAAGGGCTTGCCTGAGCCAAGCGAAGGCGTCTGACCTCGCTTCGCTCGGTCGAAGGCTTCGACTTCGCTCAGCCCGAACGGAGAGACTGGAGATCAGCATGACCAAGCCGTTCAAGACACTCGACGACATGGGCGACATCCATGGCAAGGCCGTGCTGGTGCGCGAGGACTTGAACGTGCCGATGCAGGATGGCGCGATCAGCGACGACACGCGCCTGCGCTCCGCCATGCCAACCGTGCTGGAACTGGCGGATCGCGGCGCGAAGGTGCTGGTGCTCGCCCATTTCGGACGGCCCAAGGGACAGAAGTCGGCGGATTTGTCGCTGAGCCTCATCACGCGGGGTTTCGGCCATGTTCTGGGCCGCGACGTGCAGTTCATTCCCGATTGTCAGGGCCAGGCTGCGGTGGACGGCATCGCCGTCATGCGGCCCGGTGACATCGCCATTCTGGAAAACACGCGCTTTCATGCGGGTGAGGAAAAGAACGATCCGGCGCTGACCGCGGCTATGGCGGCGCTGGGCGATTATTATGTGAACGACGCGTTCTCCGCCGCGCACCGCGCCCATGTCTCTACCGAGGGGCTGGCGCATGTGCTGCCCGCCTTCGCCGGGCGGGCGATGGAAGCGGAGCTGGATGCGTTGCAGAAGGCGCTCGGTACGCCGGAAAAGCCGGTCGCGGCGGTCGTCGGCGGGGCGAAGGTCTCCTCCAAGCTCGACGTGCTGACTCATCTGGTGACGAAGGTCGATCACCTCATCATCGGCGGCGGCATGGCCAACACCTTCCTTGCGGCGCGGGGCGTCGACGTCGGCAAGTCGCTGTGCGAACATGATCTGGCGGCGACGGCGGAAGGCATATTGGACGCCGCCGACCGCGCCGGGTGCACCATTCACCTGCCCTATGACGTGGTGGTGGCGAAGGAATTCGCCGCCAACCCGCCGTCCGTCCGGACGTGCAACGTCCACGAAGTCGCGGCGGATGAAATGATCCTCGACGTCGGCCCCGCCGCCGTCGAGGCGCTGGGCGATGTCCTCAAGACGTGCCGGACGCTCGTGTGGAACGGTCCGCTCGGCGCGTTCGAGATGGCGCCGTTCGACAAGGCGACCGTGGCGCTGGCGCAGACCGCCGCCGCCCTGACTCGGGAAGGCTCGCTCGTGTCCGTCGCGGGGGGCGGCGATACCGTCGCGGCGCTCAATCATGCGGGCGTGGCGGATGATTTCACGTTCGTTTCGACTGCCGGGGGCGCCTTCCTCGAATGGATGGAAGGCAAGGAACTGCCCGGCGTGAAGGCGTTGATGACGCCATAGATAGGGAAGCGGCCGCCGCTGTGGCGGCCCGGAATTACGAGAAGGTATGTGCAGATGCTGGATCACGACATGACGCAGAAGATCGCTGCGGGGCAAGGCTTCATCGCCGCGCTGGACCAGAGCGGCGGGTCGACGCCCAAGGCGCTGAAAGGCTATGGCATCGAGGAAGGTGCATGGTCCGACGACGAAGGCATGTTCGCCCTGATCCATGACATGCGGACGCGGATCATCACGTCGCCGGTGTTCACGGGTGAGAAGGTCATCGGCGCGATCCTGTTCGAGCGGACGATGGACGGTCTGGCGGACGGCAAGCCCGTGCCGCAAGTGCTGGCCGAGCGCGGCGTGGTGCCCTTCATCAAGATCGACAAGGGTCTGGAGGACGAAGCCAACGGCGTCCAGATGATGAAGCCGATGCCGGACCTCGACGCGCTTCTCGCGCGGGCCAAGGGGCTGGGGGTTTACGGCACCAAGGAACGCTCAGTCGTCAACCTCGCCAACCGCGAAGGCATTGCCGCGATCGTGCAGCAGCAGTTCGCCGTGGGGCAGCAGGTGCTGGCCGCCGGGCTGATGCCGATCCTGGAACCCGAAGTGAACATCAAGTCGCCCGAACGCGCTGAGGCCGACCAGATATTGCTGGAGGAAATCACCAAGGCGCTGGACGCCTTGCCGGACGATCAGCAGGTGATGCTCAAGCTGTCGCTCCCTGCGAAGGTCGGCCTGTTCGATCCGCTGGTCGATCATCCGCGCGTGCTGCGCGTCGTGGCGCTGTCTGGCGGTTTCGCGCGCGCCGAGGCCTGCGTCGAACTGGCGAAGAACCGCGGCATCATCGCCAGCTTCAGCCGCGCCCTGCTCAACGACCTGCGCCACCAGATGAGCGACGCCGAGTTCGACGCATCGCTGGGGCAGGCGATCGACGAGATATACACGGCTTCCACGGTCAAGGGGTGAGGCCTGAGTCGTGCATATCGCCGTGCATGGATATGACCAGATGGTCGAGATGACGGCCTGACATGACGGCGCCGACATCTCTTCCGCCAATGCGGGGTGACGTCGGCGTTCAGTCCTTTTTCTATCATCGCGCGCTTGCGCCTATGATGTGGACCTTTCTCTCCATTGCGCTGGTAGAGCTTGTCGTCGTGCATCTTCTTCTGGCCCTTTGGAAACCCTGGGTTGCGCTTGCCGTATCGCTCGTCAGTGCCACCGGTCTTGGCTGGCTGATCCTGTTTCTTCGATCCTTGCGGAGAATGCCGGTGCTGATCGCGGGCGACCGGATAGTGTTGCGTACCGGAACCTTGCTGTGCCTCTCGGTCGCGCGCCGGAACGTGGCCGGGCTTCGACCGGACTGGAACGCGCAGTGGCTGAAGGCACCAGGCGTCCTCAATCTCTCGTTGCTCGCTTATCCCAATGTCGTCGTTGAACTTATCGAGCCGGTCGATGTCGTGAAGATGGGCAGGGTTCGGCATGTTACGGCGGTAGCCCACCGGCTCGATGATCCGGGCGGTTTTGCTGCCGCATTGGCCTTTCCCAAGTCCTGACGAACGGGTAGGGCGTCTGGCATGACCGATTTTACCGATGACGATCTGAAGCTCTCCCCCGAATTCGCCGCGCAGTTCGGCCAGCCGGGGTTCCGCCCCGCGTGCCAGCTTTACCTGATTTCGCCGCCGTCGATCGACGCCGGCTTTGCCGACGACCTTGCCGCTGCGCTCGACGCGGGCAAGGTCGCGGCGTTCCAGTTGCGGCTGAAGGGGATCGACGATCATGCGATCGCGGCGCTCGCCGAACCTTTGCAGCGCATCTGCGCCGAACGGGAAGTGGCGTTCATCATCAACGACAGTATCGGGCTCGCCAAGCGTCTGGGGGCCGACGGCGTGCATCTGGGGCAGGGCGACGGCGATGCGCGCGATGCCCGTGCGCAGCTTGGCCCGAAGGTGCAGATCGGCGTGACTTGCCACGACAGCCGTCATCTCGCGATGGAAGCGGGCGAGGCGGGGGCGGATTACGTCGCGTTCGGCGCTTTCTATCCCACCACGACCAAGGAGGTCAGCCATGTCGCCGATCCGGCGCTGCTCGGCTGGTGGACGACGGTGTTCGAGCTGCCCTGCGTCGCGATCGGCGGAATCACGGCGGACAATGCCGCGCCATTGATCGAAGCAGGCGCCGATTTCATCGCGGTGTCGAGCGCGGTGTGGCAGCATCCCGATGGACCGGCGGCGGGGGTGAAGGCCTTTGCCGCGGTGTTGGGGCAGGCCTGATCCGACAAAGGTAACAAAGGTAACGCTAAACACGTATTTTGAACGCAAAACATGGGTTTTTTCGTACCGGAAAACGGGCTCTTGTCGAGGCGAGCGGACAAGATCATGCTCTCGGCATAGGCACCTTCCGCCTGTGTAGGACAGAAATTGCGTCGGCGGTTTTCCGCATCGTCCACGCACCCTTATGCCATGTATGTGCGTTGAAGGAAAAAGCGATTGGCGGGAAAACACGGAATGCGACATCGGATATGGTTGGCGACGGCATTGATGCTGTCGGCCTGTGGACTTTCCGATGATGCGGTGAGCAACAATGCCGCCGCCGTTCAGGCACCGGCGGCAAGGCCCCTCGATCCGCAGGCGGTGATGGCGACGGCCTACGGCTTTGCCGAGGCGGGGCCGGACAGCGGATGGCCCGATAATCCTGTGATGCGGAAGCAGGCGCTGCTCGACAGCCTGGGTTTCTCGCCCAAGATCATCGACGGCAAGGAAGGGCGCGATTATGCGCTGGCGCTGCGCGGATTCCAGATCGCGAACGACCTGCCCGATACCGGAAAGCCGGACGAAGCGACCATGAAGGCGCTCGCCAGGTGGAAGGATCGTCCGGCGACGCGCCTTGTGCGCATACCGGAAGGCTTCGCCAAGGCCGCCTTCGTCCCCGACATGCCCAAGGATGCGAAGGAAAAGGCGAAGCTGCCCAATCTGGCCTATCGCGATATCGCCGAGATGCTGGCGGAACGCTTCCATACGTCACCGGCGACGCTGGCCGCGCTCAACCCCGCAAACGGGCGGCGCGACGGAATCATCCGGGTGCCCAATGTCGGCGAAGTCGATCTGGCCGATGCGCCCGACAATATCCAGTGGCGCGAGACGCTGATGCAGCTTGGGGTTTCGGCGCGCCAGCCGAAGGCGGACAGGATCGTGGTCGACAAGTCCGAAGGCGTGCTGCGCGCTTACGACGAGGACGACCGGCTGATCGCGCAATTCCCCGCGACCATGGGCAGCCGGCATGATCCGCTGCCCATCGGCGACTGGACGATCAAGGGCGTGAGCCGCAATCCGCAGTTTCACTATAATCCCCGCCTGTTCTGGGACGTGAGCGACAGCGAGGACAGCGTGACGCTGCCCTCCGGCCCGAACAGCGATGTCGGATCGGTGTGGATCGACTTGTCGAAACCGCATTACGGCATTCACGGCACCCCCAATCCCGAACTGATCGGGCGGAGTGAAAGCCATGGCTGCATCCGCCTGACCAACTGGGACGCCGTGCGTCTGGCGCAGATGGTGGGGACGGGGGTGAAGGCGCATTTCCAGAAATAGGTTGCGACCGGTCGCCCTCTTGCCCTTGTCGGTCCATCGCTGTAAGGCGCGCCACGGCTCTTTTCAAATCCTGAATAGCGAGATACGCGCATGAAGATCAGCGGCGTGGACATTCGTCCTGGCAACAATATCGAATATGAAGGCGGCCTGTGGCGCGCCGTGAAGATTCAGCACACGCAGCCCGGCAAGGGCGGCGCCTATATGCAGGTCGAACTCAAGAACCTGATCGACGGGCGCAAGAACAACGTGCGTTTCCGCTCCGCCGAAAGCGTCGAGCGTATCCGCCTCGATACCAAGGATTTCCAGTATCTCTACGCTGAAGGCGACATGCTCGTCTTTATGGATCAGGAAAATTACGAGCAGATCAATCTGGCCGCCGACCTGATCGGCGAAGCCGCCGAGTTCCTGCAGGACGGGATGGAAGTGACGCTCGAAATGTACGACGAGCGGCCGATTTCGGTGCAGTTGCCCGACACCATCGAAGCGACGGTCGTGGAGGCCGACGCGGTGGTGAAGGGGCAGACCGCCTCCGCCAGCTACAAGCCTGCGATCCTCGACAACGGCGTGCGCGTGATGGTGCCGCCGCATATCGTGGCGGGGACCCGGATCGTCGTCGACGTCTACGCCCGCGAATATGTGAAGCGCGCGGAGTGATATTTCCCTCTCCCCTTCAGGGGAGAGGGTGCCGAGCATAGCGAAGGCGGGAGAGGGGGCTGTTCAGGCTCTGGCGACAGCCCCCCTCTCCCCGGCCCTCTCCCCTGAAGGGGAGAGGGGGAAGGACATATAATGGTATCCCACTCAGGTCTGCTCACCGTCATGGAACGCGCCGCACGCAAGGCGGCGCCGCGGTTGCGCCGCGACTTCGGCGAAGTCGAGCATTTGCAGGTCAGCCGTAAAGGCCCGGCCGATTTCGTCAGCATCGCCGACAAGCGCGCCGAGGAAACCGTGGTCGAGGAACTGCGCAAGGCGCGGCCCGACTGGGGCATATTGGCGGAGGAAGGCGGCGAGATCGCAGGCGATCCGAGCAAGCCGCGCTGGATCATCGATCCGCTGGACGGCACCACCAACTTCCTGCACGGCATCCCGCATTTCGCGATTTCTATCGCCGTCGAGGAACCGATGCCCAACGGCAGGCGGGAGATCACGACCGGCATCGTCTACCAGCCGATCACCGATGAAAGCTACTGGGCGGAAAAGAACCGGGGGGCCTGGCTGCACGACCGGCGGCTGCGCGTTTCGGCGCGGCGCAATCTGGACGATGCGCTGATTTCGACGGGCATACCGTTCTTCGGCCATGGCGACGTGGCGCAGTGGAGCCGGATTTTCGGCGCGGTCGCGCCATCGGTGGCGGGCATCCGTCGTTTCGGCGCTGCAACATTGGACCTGGCGCATGTCGCGGCGGGCCGATACGATGGTTTCTGGGAAAGCGGCCTGTCGATTTGGGACGTGGCGGCGGGCATGTTGCTGGTGCGCGAAGCGGGCGGTTTCGTCACCGATTTTCGCGGCGGCGATCAGGTAATCGAACGGCGCGAAGTGATCGCGGGCAACGACGTGATCCACAGCAAACTGCACAAGCTGGTGGCGGGCGCGTTACGGTAGGAAACCCCGAGTACCGTTCGGTTCGAGCAGCTTCGAGCTTAGTTCTCGACAAGCTCGAACCGAGCGGTGGGATGATGGTTGTCCGCCATCCAATTGAGAATCATTCTCACATTTCGCGGACTTGCTTCGCGGGTGCAGCAGTCCTAAAGCCGCTCCAACACGCCACTTTCGCCATGGGGATTCCGTTGGTCGATCTCGCCCAATATCTGCCGATCCTGCTTTTTCTGGCCGTCGCGCTGGGCCTGTCCTGCGCGTTCGTGTTCCTGCCGATGGCCGTTTCGCGGCTGACGGGCGCGCACAAGCCCGATGCAGCCAAGCTCAGCGAATATGAATGTGGTTTCCCCGCGTTCGAGGAACCGCGCAGCCAGTTCGACGTGCGCTTCTATCTGGTAGCTATCCTCTTCATCATCTTCGATCTGGAAGCGGCGTTCCTGTTTCCCTGGGCCGTCAGCCTCGATCAGATCGGCTGGGCGGGATGGGCCACGATGATGGTTTTCATCTTTGAACTCGTTCTTGGCCTTATATACGCCTGGAAAAAGGGAGCACTCGATTGGGAGTAGAACTCAGCCCGGCTGTCCCCCCGCAGGGCACCCTGCCAGACACCGCGTTCTTCAACGATCTGAATGCGGAAGTGCAGGACAAGGGGTTTCTGGTCACGTCGACCGAGGATCTGTTCACCTGGGCGCGCACGGGTTCGCTCTGGTGGATGACGTTCGGCCTCGCCTGCTGCGCGGTCGAGATGATCCACGTCAACATGCCGCGTTACGACATGGAGCGGTTCGGCGCCGCCCCGCGCGCGTCCCCGCGCCAGTCGGACGTGATGATCGTCGCGGGTACGCTGTGCAACAAGATGGCGCCTGCGCTGCGCCGCGTGTACGATCAGATGTCTGAGCCGAAATACGTCATCTCCATGGGTAGCTGCGCCAACGGCGGCGGCTATTATCACTACAGCTACAGCGTCGTGCGCGGATGCGACCGGATCGTGCCGGTGGACATCTACGTCCCCGGTTGCCCGCCGACGGCAGAGGCGCTGCTTTACGGCGTGATGCAGTTGCAGCGGAAGATCCGCCGCATCGGGACGATCGAGCGGTGATGGCTATGGCATATCTCAAAATCCTCCCCTGCAAGGGGAGGGGGACCGCCCACGCAGTGGGTGGTGGAGGGGTATCCCCCTATCGTGAGGGTGACACCCCTCCGTCATCGCTGCGCGATGCCACCTCCCCTGCCAGGGGAGGATTGGCATAATGGGCCATTCCGCTCCCAAAATCGCTGTCATCGAGGGCATCGCCGATGAACTGGCGGGCCTGCTCGGGTCCATGCTGCTCGATACGGTCGATCATGCCGACGAACTGAGCCTGACGGTCGATCGCGACCGTCTGGTCGAGGCGATGACGGCGCTCCGCGATCGCGCGCAGTATCAGCAGCTTATGGAAATCGCAGGCGTCGATTATCCCGAACGCGCGGAGCGGTTCGAAGTGGTCTATCATCTGCTGAGCCTGACGCGGAACCATCGCCTGCGCGTGAAGGTCTCCGCCGACGAGGATATAGCGGTGCCGTCCGTTACCGGGCTGTGGCCGGTCGCGGGCTGGCTCGAACGCGAAGTGTTCGACATGTACGGCGTCATCTTCTCCGGCAATGGCGACCTGCGCCGCATCCTGACCGATTACGGGTTCAAGGGGCATCCGCAGCGCAAGGACTTTCCGCTGACCGGCCATGTCGAGCTGCGCTATTCCGAGGAGGAAAAGCGCGTCGTATACGAACCGGTGAAGCTGGCGCAGGATTTCCGCAGCTTCGATTTCATGTCGCCCTGGGAAGGGGCGGAATATGTGCTGCCCGGCGACGAGAAGGTGGGCCAGGCACCCGGTGCGCCGACGCCTGCCGCTGCGCCAGCGGCGACACCCGCACCTGCTGCAGCGGCTGCCGATACAGCGCCCAAAGGTGCGCCCGCCGCCGCTACGCCCAAGACGACCGAGCACAAGGGCCAGACCGGCGCAGGCGAAGGTACGGAGAAGGAAGCGCATAAGCCCGCTCGCAAGCCGCGCGCGACCAAGCCCAAAGTCGAAGCGACGGGCGAAGGCGCCGCGAAGCCGAAAGCCACGCGCAAGCCCAAAGCCCCCAAGGGTGAAAGCTGATGTCCGATTATCTCGAAAAGCTGGACAATCATGTCGATGCCGCCGACCCGTCTCTCGGCGACACCGAAATCCAGAACTACACGATCAACTTTGGCCCGCAGCATCCCGCCGCGCATGGCGTGTTGCGCCTCGTGCTGGAACTGGACGGGGAGATCGTGGAGCGCGTCGATCCGCATGTCGGACTGTTGCATCGCGGCACCGAGAAGCTGATCGAATACAAGACGTACCTTCAGGCGCTGCCCTATTTCGACCGGCTCGATTACTGTTCGCCACTCTGCATGGAGCACAGCTATGTGCTGGCGATCGAGAAGCTGCTGAACCTGGAAGTGCCGCTGCGCGCGCAATATCTGCGGGTGTTCTTCGCGGAGCTGACGCGCATTTCCAACCACATGCTGAACCTCGGTAGCCATGTGATGGACGTCGGCGCGATGACGCCGAACCTGTGGATGTTCGAAATCCGTGAGGATTGCATGAACTTCTACGAGCGGGCGTCCGGCGCGCGGATGCATGCGGCGTGGTTCCGCCCCGGCGGCGTGCATCAGGATGTACCTCTCAAGCTGCTGACCGACATCGGCGACTGGCTCGACACGCGGCTGCCGCGCCTGTTCGAGGATGCGATCAGCCTTGTCGCGGACAACCGCATCTTCAAGCAGCGCAATGTCGACATCGCGACGGTGAGCAAGGAGGACGCGATCAAATGGGGCTTCTCCGGCCCGATGATCCGTGGCTCCGGCATCCCGTGGGACATCCGCAAGGCGCAGCCCTACGACGTGTACGACCGTATGGATTTCGACGTGCCGGTCGGCACCAGCGGCGATTGCTATGACCGGTTCATGGTCCGCGTCGAGGAAGTGCGGCAGTCCGCACGCATCATGAAGCAATGTTTGCAGCAGATGCCCGAAGGCCCGGTGCTGACCGACGACCGCAAGGTCGCACCGCCGCGCCGCGCCGAAATGAAGCGGTCGATGGAAGCGCTGATCCACCATTTCAAGCTCTATACCGAGGGCTTCCATGTGCCCGCGGGCGAAGTCTATGTCGCGACCGAAAGCCCCAAGGGAGAGTTCGGCGTCTATCTGGTAAGCGACGGCTCCAACAAGCCCTATCGCTGCAAGATCCGCCCGACCGCCTTTTCTCATTTGCAGGCGATGGACTTCATGATGAAGGGCCACATGCTTGCCGACGTCACCGCCGTTCTGGGCGCGATGGACATCGTGTTCGGGGAGTGTGACCGGTGAAGCGGATTGCTCCGCTAATTGTTCTAGCACTGCTGGTATCAGCGGCGGGTGGATATTATTGGTGGAACACCCATGCCTATCCGAAAGTCGTTTCAGGACCGCATTCTAGCTACGTGTTGAGCCTGATACGTGCTGTGGATAACGGCGACGAAGCAGCTCTTAGGAACGTTTCACTCGCGGTTTATGAGTACGGCATGCCCGACGAGAAAAAACTAAGGAAGGCATCGATTTCGGATATCCCGGGCAGTGTGCATGACGGATGTCGGCTAATATCAATTGAGGAATACAGGTCAGTTGTATCGGCTGACTGGTTATGCCCCTGCTGCGACCGAAGTTTGGACCGTAAGTTTCAATTTGAGGGTGACCGTTTGGTAAAGATTAGCAATTGGCATGAGTACATCTTGTAATGGCTGACGCACCCCAGATTCCCGACGAAACCGAAGTCCGTGCCCGCTGGGGCGATTTCGAGTGGACGCCTGCCAATGCGATCAAGGCGAAGGCCTATGTCGCGCGCTATCCCGACGGGCGGCAGCAGTCCGCCGTGATGGCGCTGCTCGACCTCGCCCAGCGGCAGGTGGGGGCGGAGACGCATACGCAGGGCTGGTTGCCGGTGCCGGTGATCGAGTTCGTCGCGGCGCAACTCGATATGCCGTTCATGCGCGTGTATGAAGTCGTGACCTTCTACACCATGTACAATCTGGCGCCGGTCGGCCGCTATCATGTGCAGGTGTGCGGCACGACGCCGTGCATGTTGCGCGGGAGCGACGATGTGCTGGCGGCGTGCAAGAACAAGGGCCTGATCAAGGGGCATACGACTCCCGACGGTCTGTTCACGCTGACCGAAGTCGAGTGTCTGGGCGCCTGCGCCAATGCGCCGATGGTGCAGATCAACGACGATAATTACGAGGATCTGGATTACGACCGGACCATCGCGGTGCTGGATGCGCTGGCCGCGGGCGAGCAGCCGAAGATCGGGCCGCAGATCGACCGGCAGACAAGCTGCCCCGAAGGCGGTCCGACGACCCTGAAAGAGATGGTTTCGGAAAATCACGATTATTGGGGGGCGTGGTGATGCGTGTGAGCATTTCCCAACTCTATCCGGTTTTCCACTCTCTCCGTTCGGTTCGAGCCTGTCGAGAACTGTGCGCGGACTTCTCGACGGGCGCGTCTCGACTTCGCTCGACGCTGCTCGAAGCGAATGGCTATTGGATTGAAGGCTGCACTCATGCTCGCTGACAAGGATCGCATCTTTACCAACCTCTACGGCTTTCAGGACTGGGGTCTTGAAGGCGCGCAGGTGCGTGGCGACTGGGACGATACCAAGGGCCTGATGGCGCGCGGACAGGATGCGATCATCGAGGAGATCAAGGCGTCCGGCCTGCGCGGGCGCGGCGGCGCGGGCTTCCCGACCGGCATGAAATGGTCCTTCATGCCCAAAGAAAGCAAGGATGGCCGCCCCAGCTTCCTCGTCATCAATGCCGACGAATCCGAGCCGGGCAGTTGCAAGGATCGCGAGATCATCCGCCACGATCCGCACAAGCTGATCGAAGGCGCGCTGATAGCGGGCTTCGCGATGCGCGCGCGCGCGGCCTATATCTATATTCGCGGCGAATATATCTACGAAGCCAAGGTGCTGGAGAGCGCCGTCGCGCAGGCCTACGAAAAGGGTTTCCTGGGCAAGAACGCTTCCGGCTCCAGCTATGATTTCGACGTGTTCGTGCATCGCGGCGCGGGCGCCTATATCTGCGGCGAAGAAACCGCGATGATCGAAAGCCTTGAGGGGAAGAAGGGCCAGCCGCGCCTCAAACCCCCGTTCCCGGCGGGCGCGGGCCTCTATGGCTGCCCCACCACGGTCAACAATGTCGAGAGCATCGCGGTCGTCCCTACGATCCTGCGGCGCGGCGCGGCGTGGTTCGCGAGCTTCGGGCGGGACGGGAACAAGGGCACGAAGCTCTACCAGATCAGCGGCCATGTGAACAAACCCTGCGTGGTCGAGGAGGAAATGGGCATTTCCTTCAAGGAACTGATCGATACGCATTGCGGCGGCATTCGCGGCGGATGGGATAATCTGCTCGCGGTGATCCCCGGCGGTTCCTCCGTGCCTCTGGTGCCTGCCGCGCAGATCATCGACGCGCCTATGGACTTCGACGGGCTGAAGGCGGTGGGATCGGGCCTCGGCACCGCCGCCGTCATCGTGATGGACAAGTCCACCGACATCGTCCGCGCGATCAGCCGCCTCAGCTATTTCTACAAGCATGAAAGCTGCGGCCAGTGCACCCCCTGCCGCGAAGGCACGGGCTGGATGTGGCGCGTGATGGAACGCCTGCGCACCGGCGACGCGGAAATCGGCGAAATCGACATGCTGCAGGAAGTGACCAAGCAAGTCGAAGGCCACACCATCTGCGCGCTGGGCGACGCGGCGGCCTGGCCGATCCAGGGGCTGATCAAGCATTTCCGGCCCGAGATCGAGCGGCGGATCAACGAGAAGCATAGTGCGGCCCCGGTGATGGAGGCGGCGGAATAATGGGCCTCGTCTATCAGCATATCCGCCTCTCCAACGCGGCCAATCCGCAGATGGAAGAGATCGATGCCAAGGCACTGGTCGATTCCGGTGCGATTGATCTGTGCATTCCGGCGCTGGTAGCAAAGCAACTGAAGCTCGAAGCCATTGAACAGCGGATCGTGACGTTCGCCGACGGTCGCAAGGAAGCGGTCGATTATGTCGGGCCGGTCAAGGTCGAGGTGTTCGGACGCCATGCTTTTACTGGCGCGATGGTGATGGGCGATGTTGTTCTGTTGGGCGCAATTCCCATGGAATCGATGGATGTTCTGGTCGATCCGCGCCGCCTTCAACTCATTCCCAATCCCGAAAATCCGAACATTCCAGGCGCGCTGGCGATGGGCGTCCGCGCTGCGCGGAAGGATAGCGAATAATGCCTAAACTCACCGTAGACGGCGTAGAGATCGAAGTGCCCGCGGGCGCGACAGTGCTGCAGGCGTGCGAGATGGCGGGGAAGGAAATCCCGCGTTTCTGCTATCACGAGCGGCTTTCCATCGCGGGCAATTGCCGCATGTGTCTGGTCGAGGTGAAGCCGGGGCCGCCCAAGCCGCAGGCAAGCTGTGCGCTGCCTGCGGCCGAGGGGCAGGAAATCCGCACCGACAGCCTGATGGTGAAGAAGGCGCGCGAGGGGGTGATGGAGTTTCTCCTCATCAACCATCCGCTCGATTGCCCGATCTGCGATCAGGGCGGCGAATGCGATCTGCAGGACCAGTCGGTGGCCTATGGCCGCGGCGCGTCGCGCTATGACGAGAACAAGCGCGCCGTGACCGAGAAATATATGGGTCCGATCGTCAAGACGGTGATGACCCGCTGCATCCAGTGCACCCGCTGCGTGCGCTTTGCCGAGGAAGTGGCGGGCGTGCCGGAAATCGGCGCCATCTATCGCGGCGAGAATATGCAGATCACCACCTATCTGGAACATGCCGCGAAGAGCGAGCTTTCTGGCAATGTGGTGGACCTGTGCCCGGTCGGCGCGCTGACGGCCAAGCCCTATGCGTTCGAGGCGCGGCCGTGGGAGCTGAAAAAGAACTTCGCGATCGACGTGATGGATGCGCTGGGCGCGAACATCCGCCTCGACAGCCGGGGCCGTCAGGTGCTGCGTGCGCTGCCGCGCATTAACGACGACGTGAACGAGGAATGGATTTCGGACAAGAGCCGCCATCATGTCGACGGGCTGATCCGCCGCCGCCTCGACAAGCCCTATGTCCGCAAGGACGGGAAGCTGGTCGAAGCGACATGGGCGGAAGCGTTTGCGGCGATCGCGGCGGTGGCGAAGGATGCCGCTGGTTCGGTCGCGGCGGTCGCGGGCGACTTGCTCGATTGCGAGACGCTGTTCGCGGGCAAGCTGCTGGTCGAGAGACTGGGCGGGACGATGCTGGAAGGGCGTCAGACCGGCCTTGCCTATGACGTGTCGAACCTCGCCGCCGTGAACTTCAATACCGGCATCGCGGGGATCGAGACGGCGGACGTGATCCTGCTCGTCAACACCAATGTCCGGTGGGAAGCGCCGCTCATCAACACGCGCATCCGCAAGGCGATCAAGAAAGGCGCGAAGGTCTTTGCGATCGGGCCGGAAGTCGACCTGACCTACAAGGTCGAGTGGCTGGGCAACGACGGCGCGCTGCTGGCCAAGCTGCCCGATGCAGTGGTCGAGGCGTTCGGCAAGGCGGAGCGGCCCGCGATGATCGTGGGCGGCGGCGCGCTGGCCAAGGATGGCGCGCAGGGCGCGACGCTTGCGCTGGCCAAATCGCTGAACCTCGTGCGCGAAGGCTGGAACGGCTACAATGCGCTGCACTTCTCCGCCGCGCGCATGGGCGGGCTGATGCTCGGCTATGCGACTACCGGCGGGATCAAGGCGATGGCGGCGGCGAAGCCGAAGCTGCTGTTCGCGCTGGGGGCGGACGAAGTGAATTACGAACTGTTCACCGACAGCTTCAAGGTGTTCGTCGGCCACCATGGCGACAATGGCGCGCACCATGCCGACGTCATTCTGCCCGGCGCGACCTATGCGGAGAAGGCGGGCACTTACGTCAACACCGAAGGGCGCGTGCAGCGCGGCGAAAAGGCCGTGTTCGCGCCCGGCGACGCGCGGGAGGACTGGTCGATCCTGCGGGCGCTGTCCGATGTGCTGGGCGTGACGCTGCCGTTCGACAGTTTCGAGGCGCTGCGCGTGGAAATGGCGAAGGCAGTGCCTGCGCTGGGTATCGAGGGGCTGGCGTCCTACGACTGGGCGCCGCCGTCCCTGCCGGCCAATCCCGAAGGCGCGTTCGGTCTGCCGATCAAGGATTTCTACCTCACCAACGCCATCTGCCGCGCCAGCCCGACCATGCAGCGCTGCTCGGCGGAACTGATCCAGGGCGAAGAGTTTGCGGAGGCGGCGGAGTGATGCGCTGCTTTACCCACATTCGTCATGCCAGCGAAGGCTGGCATCTCATGCAATTGCGTAACGACCTTGCCGCACGAGACCCCAGCCTGCGCTGGGGTGACGGCTTGGGGGAGCCGTCATGACCGCCTTCTTCCAAAATCTCGGCCTGTCGTTCGAGGCGGCATGGTTCACCTCGACCATCGCGGGTATTCTCCTCATCGCCTTTCCGGTGATGCTGGCCGTCGCGATGATCATCTACGCCGATCGCAAGATCTGGGCGGCTATGGCGCTGCGCAAGGGGCCGAATGTCGTGGGGCCGTTCGGCCTGCTGCAATCCTTCGCCGATGGCCTCAAGGTGTTCCTGCAGGAAACGATCATCCCCTCGGCGGCCAATCGCGGACTGTTCCTGATTGCGCCGATCATCACCTTCACCGTCGCGCTGATGGCCTGGGCGGTGATCCCGTTCGATGTCGGCGTGGTGCTGTCGGACATCAATGTCGGCCTGCTCTACATCCTCGCGATCAGTTCGCTCGGCGTATACGGCGTCGTCATCGCGGGCTGGGCGTCGAACTCCAAATATCCCTTCTTCTCGGCGATGCGCGCCTCCGCGCAGATGATCTCATACGAAGTCTCGATCGGCTTCGTGCTGATTTCTGTCGTGCTGTGGGCGGGATCGTTCAATCTGGGCGTGATCGTGGAGAGCCAGAAAGGCTATTTCGGCTTCCTCAACGGCAATGGCTTCAACCCGCTGCTGTTCCCGATGGCGGTGGTGTTCCTGATCTCCGCCATGGCCGAAACCGCGCGCGCGCCGTTCGACCTGACCGAGGCGGAAAGCGAACTCGTCGCCGGTTACCAGACCGAATATAGCTCGATGGCGTTCGCGCTCTACTGGCTGGGCGAATATGCCAATGTGATCCTGATGTGCGCGCTGAACGCGATCCTGTTCTGGGGCGGCTATCTCCCGCCGCTCGATATCGACCTGATCCCGTGGTTCGACATCCCCGGCATCATCTGGCTCTTCGCCAAGATCCTCGTGTTCTTCTTCATCTTCTCATGGGTGAAAGCGACCGTGCCCCGCTACCGCTACGATCAGCTCATGCGCCTGGGCTGGAAAATCTTCCTGCCCCTGTCGCTTGGCTGGGTGGTGCTGGTGAGCGGGTTCCTCATGCTGACGAGGTATTCTCAAGCACATGCGGCTGAGGAGAAAGAAATATACGGCGCACCAATCGGCACACAGGTGCAAACGAAATACAACTGCGAAGGAGGCAGAAAAGGCGGTTTGATTGTGGTGCGTGACTGGGTTGTTCGGTCCGACGGAATCGATCCGAACGAGATTTGGTCAGTTCAGGAAAAAGATTTGGAAAAACACTCTGCTATAAAAATCGTAGATGAGACTAATGGGCCATATGAAATCGGTCCATCCGGACCGACAATTTCCTGGAAATCCTCAGCAGGGGAAACTCTGATCGCGCATTTGGACTCGAGCGACGTAGTAGATAGCCCGTTTGGTCCGAGCGGTTCAGGCTTGTCGATGACGATAAATGGCAACAGCCGAGCGTTTCTGGGCATATGCTTGATAACTTACAGCACGGCCAAAAACAGGATCAAAGGCGCATGACAACCATCGCCCACATCGTCAAATCCTTCACTCTCTGGGAGTTTCTGAAGGCGCACTGGTTGACCTTGAAGTATTTCTTCAAGCCCAAGGCGACTATCAATTACCCTTATGAGAAGAACCCGATTTCGCCGCGGTTCCGGGGCGAACATGCGTTGCGCCGCTATCCCAATGGCGAGGAACGGTGCATCGCGTGCAAGCTGTGCGAAGCCGTCTGCCCGGCGCAGGCGATCACCATCGAGGCGCAGCCGCGCGACGATGGCAGCCGCCGCACGACACGTTACGACATCGACATGACCAAGTGCATCTATTGCGGGCTGTGTCAGGAAGCCTGCCCGGTGGACGCGATCGTGGAAGGGCCGAATTTCGAGTTTTCGACCGAAACCCGCGAGGAGCTTATTTACGACAAGAACAAGCTGCTTGAAAATGGCGACAAGTGGGAACGCGCGCTCGCCGCGAACCTTGCCGCCGATGCGCCCTATCGGTAATGGGCACCGTCATCGATTCACAGCCGTTCGGGCTGAGCCTGTCGAAGCCTTCCACTGAACGCAGTGAAGTGCCTTCGCTTATGCTCAGGCCGGCCCTTCGACAGGCTCAGGGCGAACGGTGTGCTGGGGGCCAGGGGACTTTGGAAATTCAATGATTCACGTTCTCGCCTTTTACCTGTTCGCGACGGTGGTGATCGCCAGTGGCGCGATGACCATTTTCTCGCGCAATCCGGTGCATTCGGTGCTGTGGCTGATCCTGGCGTTCTTCAACGCGGCGGGCCTGATGATCCTGCTGGGCGCGGAGTTCATCGCCATGCTGCTGGTGATCGTCTATGTCGGCGCGGTCGCGGTGCTGTTCATGTTCGTGGTGATGATGCTCGACATCGATTTCGCCGAACTGCGCGCCGGCTTCGTCAATTATCTGCCCTTCGGCCTCGCCATCGCGGTCATCCTATTGGCGGAGATCGTGCTGGGCGTCGGCATCTGGTCCGCCGGCCCGATCGAACTGGCGCAGCGCGCCGCGCCGATCACCGGAGAGGTGTCCAACATCCAGGCGATCGGGGCGCTGCTATACACGCGTTACATCTTCCTGTTCGAGGCGGCGGGCCTCGTGCTGCTGGTCGCCATGGTCGGCGCGATCGTGCTGACCCACCGGGCGCGGGGCGGCGTGCGCGGGCAGAATATCGACAAGCAGAACCGCCGTCGTCCGCAGGATGCGGTGCGGAACGTCAATCAGCCGGTCGGGCAGGGGGTGGAGCTGTGAGCGATTCCATTTCGTCCTCCAACGCCGTCATCCTGAACTTGTTTCAGGATCCATTGGCTCTGACGTCTGTGCGTCATTGTGACCGTTGTTGCTCATGGATGCTGAAACAAGTTCAGCATGACGAAAAGGGGATGGCCCGGTCATGATAGGCCTGCAACATTATCTGGTGGTCAGCGCCATTCTGTTCGTGATGGGGGTGCTGGGCATCTTCATCAATCGCAAGAACGTGATCATCATCCTGATGGCGATCGAGCTGATCCTGCTGGCGGTGAACATCAATCTCGTCGCGTTCAGCGCCTTTCTCGGCGATCTGGTGGGGCAGGTGTTCAGCATGTTCGTCCTTACCGTCGCGGCGGGCGAGGCGGCGATCGGCCTCGCCATCCTCGTCATCTATTTCCGTGGTCGCGGCACCATTGCCGTCGATGATGTCAACCGGATGAAGGGCTAAGCGACCATCCCATGATCTCCCTTATCGTCCTTTTCCCGCTGCTCGCCGCGATCATCGCGGGCCTTGGCAACCGCATCATCGGCAACGTGCCCGCGAAGATCGTGACCACGGGCGCGCTGTTCGCATCCTGCGCGCTGAGCTGGCCGATCTTCCTGTCGTTCGTGACGGGCGACGCCGTGCCTTATGTCGAGCCGGTGTTCACCTGGATCCGATCGGGCAGCTTCGACGCCGCCTGGGCGCTGCGCGTCGATACGATGACGGCGGTCATGCTGGTCGTCATCACCAGCGTGTCTGCACTCGTCCATCTGTATAGCTGGGGCTATATGGAGGAGGATCCGGACCAGCCGCGCTTCTTCGCCTATCTTTCGCTCTTCACCTTCGCGATGCTGATGCTGGTGACGGCGAACAACCTGCTCCAGATGTTCTTCGGATGGGAAGGGGTGGGCCTCGCCTCCTATCTTCTCATCGGTTTCTGGTTTCGGAAGCCCTCCGCAAACGCCGCCGCGATAAAGGCGTTCGTCGTCAACCGCGTCGGCGATCTGGGCTTCATGATGGGGATTTTCGGCACATTCCTGGTGTTCGGCACGATTTCCATTCCCGAAATCCTGGAAGCCGCGCCGTCGATGGCCGGATCGACCATCGGTTTCCTCGGTGGCCGCTTCGATACGATGACCGTGCTATGCCTGCTGCTGTTCATCGGTGCGATGGGCAAGTCGGCGCAGCTTGGCCTGCACACTTGGTTGCCGGACGCGATGGAAGGGCCGACGCCGGTCTCCGCGCTGATTCACGCCGCGACCATGGTGACGGCGGGCGTGTTCATGGTGTGCCGCCTCTCGCCCATGTTCGAGACCAGCCCAACGGCTCTGGGCGTGGTGACGTTCGTCGGTGCCGCGACCTGCCTGTTCGCCGCGACCGTCGGCACGGTGCAGACCGACATCAAGCGGGTGATCGCCTATTCCACCTGTTCGCAGCTTGGCTACATGTTCTTCGCGGCGGGCGTCGGCGCCTATGGCGCATCGATGTTCCACCTGTTCACGCACGCCTTCTTCAAGGCGCTGCTGTTCCTGGGCGCGGGATCGGTGATCCATGCGATGCACCACGAGCAGGACATGCGCTATTACGGAGCGCTGCGTAAGGAAATCCCGATCACCTTCTGGGCGATGATGGCGGGGACGCTGGCGATCACCGGGGTCGGCATCATCGGCGTGTTCGGCTTTGCGGGCTTCTATTCCAAGGACGCCATTCTCGAAGCCGCCTATGCGGCGGGCGGCGGTGGACGGCTGGCGTTCTTCGTCGGTATCTTCGCGGCGTTGCTGACGAGCTTCTACAGCTGGCGGCTCGTGTTCCTCACCTTCTTCGGCAAGGCGCGCTGGGCCGAATCCGAGCATATCCAGCACGC
Organism: Sphingobium sp.; assembly: GCA_965279415.1. Lineage (GTDB taxonomy): Bacteria > Pseudomonadota > Alphaproteobacteria > Sphingomonadales > Sphingomonadaceae > Sphingobium. The sequence goes on along the minus strand of OZ257238.1, from coordinate 3,450,595 downwards.
TTTGCATGATTCACATGGGCACGGGCATGACGACCATAAGCATGACGCCAAGGCGCATGCCGACGCCGATCATGCGCATTATGTGCCGCTGACCGGCACGGGCGGCTATCATCCGCACGAAAGCCCGTGGGTGATGCTGATCCCGCTGATCGTGCTCAGCATCGGCGCGATCTTCGCCGGTTTCGCCTTCCATCACAGCTTCGTCGATGCCGAGCATGGCGTGGAATTCTGGAAGGGTGCGATCGCGTTCGACACGCATCTGATGCACGCGATGCACGAAGTGCCCTTGTGGGTGAAGCTGGCCCCGGCGGCGGTCATGCTGACGGGTCTCGCGATCGCATGGCTGTCTTATATCCGCTACACCGACTGGCCGCAGCGGTTCGTGGGGCAGTTCGGCGCGCTCTATCAGTTCCTGCTCAACAAGTGGTATTTCGACGAGTTGTACAATGTGCTGTTCGTCAGGCCCGCCTTCGCGATCGGCCGTTTCCTGTGGAAAGCCGGCGACGTCGGCCTGATCGACCGCTTTGGGCCGAATGGCCTGGCCGCGCTGGTCGTGCAGGGGGGCAAGATCACCAAACGGCTCCAGTCGGGCTATCTCTACACTTATGCGCTGGTGATGCTTCTTGGCCTCGCTGCGGCTGCAACCTGGGCGATTGCACGATAATGAACCAGCTTCAGTTTCCCATTCTCACGCTGATGATGGCCGTTCCGATGGCGGGGGCCATCGCCTGCCTGTTCGCGAACGACAGGGCGGCGCGGATGATCGCGCTTGTCGCGACGCTCGTCGATCTGGCGCTCGGCGCCGTCCTGTGGGCGACGTTCGACCAGTCGACCATGGGCGCGCAGTGGCAGTTCACCGAATATGCGCCGATCTTCGGACGCTTCGCATGGGCGCTGGGCATCGATGGCATCGCCCTGATGCTGATCGTGCTGACGGTGTTCCTGATGCCGATCTGCATCGGCGCAAGCTGGCTGGCGATCAACAAGCGCGTCGGCGAATATATGGCTGCGTTCCTGCTGATGGAGGTGTTGATGATCGGCGTCTTTACGGCGCAGGACATCTTTCTCTTCTACGTGATGTTCGAGGCGGGGCTGATCCCGATGTACCTCATCATCGGCATCTGGGGCGGGGCGGAACGCATCTACGCCAGCTACAAGTTCTTCCTCTACACATTGCTCGGTTCCGTGCTGATGCTGATCGCGATGATGTGGATGGTGCAGCAGGCGGGGACGACCGATATCCCGACGCTCATGGCGTTCGATTTCAGCCCGCAGGCGCAGACCTGGCTGTGGCTCGCCTTCTTCGCCAGCTTCGCCGTGAAGATGCCGATGTGGCCGGTGCACACCTGGTTGCCCGATGCCCACGTTCAGGCACCGACCGCAGGCTCCGTCATTCTGGCGGGCGTACTGCTGAAGATGGGCGGATACGGCTTCATCCGCTTTTCGCTGCCGATGTTCCCCGAAGCCTCCGCGCAGTTCGCGCCGCTGGTCTTCGGCCTGTCGATGGTGGCGGTGGTCTACACCTCGCTCGTCGCGCTGGTGCAGAGCGACATGAAGAAGCTGATCGCTTATTCCTCGGTCGCGCATATGGCGATCGTGACGGTCGGCCTGTTCGCCTTCAACCAGCAGGGCATCGAAGGTGCGATGATGGTGATGCTGGGCCACGGCCTCGTTTCAGGCGCGCTGTTCCTGTGCGTCGGCGTCATCTACGACCGGCTGCACACGCGCGAGATCAGCCGTTATGGCGGCCTTGCCATCAACATGCCCAAATATGCCGTGCTGTTCCTGCTGTTCACGATGGCGGCCGTCGGCCTGCCGGGCACGAGCAACTTCGTCGGCGAGTTTCTGGCGCTGATGGGCGTGTACGAAGCGTCGAGCTGGGTCGCGATCGTTTGCACCACCGGCATCATCCTGGGCGCGGCCTATATGCTCTATCTCTATCGCCGGGTCTGCTACGGCGATCTGGTCAACGAGGATGCGCGGGCGATGCCCGACCTGTCTGGCCGGGAGCTTTGGCTGCTGGCGCCAATCGCCGCGGCGGTCCTTTGGATGGGCGTCTATCCGGAAAGCTTCATCGCGCCGATGCGCGCCGATGTCGCCTCGCTCGTCGCGCGGATCGACCGCGCGAAGCCTGCGGGCGACGCGAAGCTGACGGCGGGTAATCCTGCCGCCGCTGCCGAAGGTCACCAGACCGAAAACCATGAAACGCCGGGGGAGGCGCACTGATGATCGATTCCGCATCCCTCCTGATGGTCGCGCCCGAACTGGTGCTGACCGTCGGCGCCCTCGTCCTGCTGATGGTCGCGGCTTATGCCGGTGACAGGCTTGCGAATGTCGTAAGCTGGTTTTCCGTTGCGACCCTGCTCGCCGCCGGGCTTACGCTGCTCGGGCTTCCCGGCCATGGCGGAGACGCCTTCGGTGGTCTTTACCGCGCGGACGCCTTCTCCGCATTCGCAAAGGTGCTGATCTATACCGCTGCTGCCGCATCCATCGTCGTCGCACCGCGCTTCTTCGCGCCCGATGCGGCCAATGGCGGCGGGGCGTTGCGCGCGGAATATCCGATCCTGATCCTGTTGGCCTGTATCGGCATGGGCATGATGGTGTCGGCGGGCGACATGATGACGCTCTATGTCGGTCTCGAACTCAACAGTCTTGCGGCCTACGTCCTCGCCAGCTTCATGCGGCAGGACACGCGGTCGGCCGAAGCGGGCCTCAAATATTTCGTGCTGGGCGCACTGGCCAGCGGCATCCTGCTCTACGGCATTTCGCTGCTCTACGGCTTCTCCGGCAGCACCAGTTTCGACGGCGTTGCGGTCGCCATGGGCGATGGCCTGTCGAACGGCCTGCTCTTCGGCATGGTGTTCGTGCTAGCGGGGCTGGCGTTCAAGATCAGCGCGGTGCCCTTCCACATGTGGACGCCGGACGTCTACGAAGGCGCGCCGACGCCGGTTACGGCGTTCTTCGCCAGCGCGCCGAAGGTCGCGGCGATGGGCCTTACCATTCGCGTCGCCATCGAGGCACTGGGACCGGGCGGCATGGCGTGGCAGCAGATCGTGATCTTCGTCGCGCTCGCATCGATCCTGTTCGGCGCCGTCGCGGCGATCGGCCAGACGAATATCAAGCGGCTTCTGGCCTATTCCTCGATCAACAATGTGGGCTTCGCGCTGATCGGTCTCGCCGCCGGAACGCCTGCGGGCGTCGCCGCGACGATGAGCTACATGGCGATCTACGTCGTCATGACGATCGGCAGCTTCGTCTGCATCCTCCAGATGCGCGACAAGGACGGCAATCCGGTCGAGACGATCGCCAGCCTTGCGGGTCTCTCGCAATCGCGCAAGGGGCTGGCGGCGGCGTTCGCGATCTTCATGTTCAGCCTGGCCGGCATCCCGCCGCTCTTCGGCTTCTGGGCGAAGTTCCTGGTGTTCGATGCGGCGGTGGCGGCGGACCTTCTGGGGCTGGCGGCCTTCGGTATCGCGGCATCGGTGATCGGCGCCTTCTATTATCTCAAGATCATCAAGACGATCTATTTCGACGAGCCTGCCGCGGCCTATGCCGAAGGCACGCCGGTCATCGAAAACGCAATGATCGCCATGTGCGCCACCATCATCGTGCTCGGCTATCTGCTCAATCCGCTGCTTGACTCGGCCAGCGCGGCGGCGGCGGCGGCGCTGTTCTGACAGGCGAGGTTTTGGCAGGCGAGGCTCCGACGATCGACATTCGCACCGTTTCGGAAACCCACTCCACCAATGCCGACATGCTGGCACTGGCGCGGGAGGGCGCGGCGGAAGGACTGTGGCTGCGGGCCGAAAGCCAGAGCGCGGGCAGGGGACGTCTTGCCCGAAGCTGGGAGAGTCCGCAGGGCAATCTCCATTGTTCCACGCTGGTGCGGCTTTCCGCCGGGGATCCGCCTGCCCCTACGCTGGCGCTGGTCGCGGCAGTTGCCACGTGGGAGGCAATCGACGCGCTGCTTCCCGGTCGCGCGTGCATAAAATGGCCCAACGATATCATGGCCGGCACCGCCAAGCTCTCCGGCATGTTGCTGGAACGGACGGGCGACGCCATCATCGTCGGCATCGGCGTGAACATCCGTGCGCATCCCGAACTACCGGACCGGCCGACGACGAGCCTGTGGGTGCTGGGAGCCGTGGAAAGCGATGCGGCGTCCCTGCTCGAAAGCCTTGCCGCCCGTTTTGCGCAACGCCTCCACGACTGGCGCACCTATGGCATCGAGGCCGTCCGGCATCGCTGGCTGGCCGCTGCCCATCCCGTCGGCACGCCGCTGCGCGCCAGCCTGCCCGATGGCAGCGCAGTGGAAGGGCGTTTCGCCACGCTGGATGCGGAAGGGGCGCTGGTCATCGATCTTCCCGATGGCCGCACGAGGACCATTCACGCGGGCGACATATTCCTGCTATGACCCCCGTTCCTTTCACGCGCCTGGGATTATCCTGATGCTTCTCGCCGTCGATGCGGGCAATACCAATGTCGTCTTTGCGCTGGTCGAGGACGGCGTCATCCGTGCGCGCTGGCGCATCGCGACCGATCCCCGCCGCACCGCCGACGAATATGCCGTGTGGCTCAATCAGCTTCTGATGCTGGAAGGCTTTGCGATGGGCGATGTCGATGCCGTCATCATCGCCACGGTCGTTCCCCGCGCGCTTCACAATCTGGAAGTGCTGGCGAGCAAATATTTCAAGGTGACGCCGTTCATCGCAGGACAGGCGCCAGCGGAATGGAGCATCACGCTGGATGTCGCGGAACCGGCATCGGTGGGGGCCGACCGTGTTGTAAACGCCATCGCCGCGCACCATCTTTATAAAGGCGATCTGATCGTCATCGACTTCGGTACGGCGACGACGTTCGACGTGGTGGATTACAGCGGCGCCTACAAGGGCGGCATCATCGCCCCCGGCATCAACCTTTCGCTCGATGCGCTGGTGAGTGCTGCCGCGAAGCTGCCGCGCATCGCCATCGCCGCGCCGGACGACCGGTCCGTCATCGGCAGAACGACGGAGGCGCAGATGCAGATCGGCGTATTCTGGGGCTATGTCGCGATGATCGAGGGGCTGGTCGCGCGGATGCGGGCGGAGATCGGTCGCCCGGTTCGCGTGATCTCCACCGGTGGCCTTGCCGTCCTGTTCGACGCGCACACCGATATTTTCGATGCCATCGCGCCCGACCTGACCATTCAGGGTCTGGCGCTGATGCACGGCAGAATCTGACCGCTGGATCATCTTCCAGCACCATAGAAAAGAAGCGCGGATCGCAAGCGTGACCGCGCGACAGGAGTTTTGTTACGTAATGACACCCAAGAATGAACTGCTCTTCCTGGCCCTCGGCGGGTCGGGGGAAATCGGCATGAACGTCAATCTTTACGGCTGCCAGGGAAAATGGGTCATGGTCGATCTGGGCCTGACCTTCGCCGATCCCAACTACCCCGGCGTCGAGCTGATCCTGCCCGACCTCAGCTTCATCGAGGATAATCGCCAGGACCTGCTCGGCATCGTGCTGACGCACGGGCATGAGGATCATATCGGGGCCATCCCCTATCTGGCGGCGGACCTTGGCGTGCCGCTCTACGCCACGCCCTTCACCGCGGGCCTGATCCGCGCGAAGCTGGAGGAGGAAGGTATCTCCAAGCAGGTGAAGCTGCACGTCATTGAGAACGAAGGCAGCCTTCAGCTCGGTCCGTTCGGTTTCCGCTACATGCCGCTGGCGCACTCGATCCCCGAAGGCAATGCGCTGGTGATCGACACGCCCTTCGGCACCATCTTCCACACCGGCGACTGGAAGCTCGACGACAGGCCGCTGCTGGGCGTGCCTTCCACCCCGGAGCAATTGACGGCGGTGGGCGACGCGGGCGTGCTGGCACTGGTGTGCGACAGCACGAACGTGTTCAACACCGAAGCCAGCGGGTCCGAAGGGGACGTGCGCGAAGGCCTGATGAAAGTCGTGAAGGCCGCACGCAAGCGCGTGATGGTCACGACGTTCGCGTCCAACGCCGCGCGGCTGCAGACGCTGGGCGAAGTGGCGAACGCGACCGGGCGGCAGCTCTGCGTCGCGGGCCGATCGCTCGACCGGATCATCACCAACGCGAAGAGCGCAGGCTATCTGCGCGATTTCCCGCCGATGGTCGACTGGGACGAGGCGATGGACCTGCCGCGCGACAAGGTGCTGATCATCGCGACCGGTGGACAGGGGGAAGCCCGTGCCGCGCTGGCGCGCGTGGCGTTCGACAGCCATCCTATCAAGCTGGACGAAGGCGACACCGTCATCTTTTCGTCCAAGCAGATCCCCGGCAATGAAATCGCCATCGGTCGCATCCAGAATGCGCTGGCCGACAAGGGCATCATCATGGTGACCGACCGTCAGGCCGAAGTGCATGTCTCCGGCCACCCCGGTCGCCCCGAATTGCAGGCGATGTACAAGTGGATCCGCCCCGAAATATTGCTGCCGGTGCATGGCGAGATCCGTCATATGGCGGAACAGGCGCGGCTCGGCCTGTCGGAAGGCATCCCGCATGCGGTGGTGCAGAAGAATGGGGACCTCGTGCGTCTGGCCCCCGGCGCGCCGCAGATCATCGGGCGCGAAACGGTCGGCCGGCTCGTGCTGGACGGCGACGTGATCCTGCCCTCAGACGGCGCGACGATGAACGAGCGGCGCAAGGTTGCGCTGCACGGGCAGATCAGCGTCGCGGTGGCGATCGACCGGCAGGGGCGTTTGCTGGGGACACCCACCGTCCGCACGCAGGGCGTGCCGGTGGAGGAGGACAAGGACGCCTTTTCTGCGGAAGCCGCCAAGGAAGCCGCGGAGGCAGTGACGAAGGGATCGAAGGACGTCGACGCCGTGCGGGAGCGTATCCGCCTGGCCGTGCGCCGCGCCGCGACCCGCTGGACGGGCAAGAAGCCGATCGTGGACGTGCTGCTGATTGCGGCGTAAGGCACGGCCATGAACGCCTATTCCATCCTCGCGATCTACTTCCTGTTCTGGGTGATGTCCGGTTTCATCGTGCTGCCTTTCGGGCTGCGTACCCCCGATGAAACCGGCGAAGTGCTGATGAAGGGGCAGGCGGACAGCGCGCCGAGCAATTTCCGGCCGGGGCGGGTGGCGTTGCGCGCCACCATCCTCGCGACGATCCTGTTCGCGCTCTATTATGCCAATTATGTGTTCGGCTGGGTAACCACCGACAGCATCATCGGGATGGGGCGCTAAGCTTAGTCATTCCAAGCCTGTGATGCGCTATACGTCCTGTTCCCCGGCGTAGGCCGGGGTCCAGAGTCTCACAGGACTTCAACTTTGTTGCCCTGGACCCCGGCTTTCGTCGGGGAACCATGCTGCGAGATTACCTTACATTACTGGCGCAGGCGTTCGATCGCCTGTGCCAGCGCGACATAGAGCTTGCCCATGTCGGACGAGAGCATCGTGACGGCCAGTGCGCTGCCGTCGCGCGCGGACAGGATGTTCCGCAGCATCCCTTCGAAATCGTGGATGTAGCGGTTCACATGTTCGCGAAACTCGATGTCGTTGTCGTAATGCAGCGCGATTTCGCGTGACTGGCCCGCGTCCAGCAGCTTGACGGCGCGGCGCGTGAATACGCCCCGGTCGCCCTTCAGATACGCTGCCCAGGCCGAATCCGACACGTCGTTCGACAATATCTTGGCGACGTCGATGGCGGTGCTGTTGAGCGATTCGATCAGCAGGGCGGAGCGGCGCGCGAAATTGTCGCGATCCCGCGTCTCCGCCGCCTGTTCGGCCTGCTCGATGCGCTGTTCGATGCTGGCGCTGGTGTCGGCGATCGTCAGCAACTGCCGCATCAGACGATCCGATGCCTGATGGGCCGCCTTCACGGCCTGCTCGGCGACGTGCGAGACTTCGGCGATCTGCGCGGTCACGCGATCGCCGATCGCCTTCTGCATCGCCTGTTCGCTGGCTTCGCCCAGCGCCTGCGCGGCCTCCGGTATCGCCCGGGCCAGCGCCTGCCGCGCGCGATCGGCGGCCTGATCGGCGGTGTCCTTCACGCGCAGCAGCGCGGCGATGAGCTGCGGTCCCGCGCTTTCGGTCAGGCGCGAGGCGGTGTTGCCTGCCGTGTCGAGGGCATCCTGCAACCCGTCGACCTGCGTACGGTTCGCCTTCAATCCGCCTTCGGTGCTTTCCAGCCATTCGGTCAGGCGGCGGCTCTGGCCGCGCAGCAGTTCCTCGGCTTCCTGGGTGCGGCCCAATATGGCGTCCGCCACGGCTTCCAGCGCCTCGATTTCGGGCGATGCGGCCGCGAGCAGACCGCGCGTCTCGCCGATCCGGCTGTTCAGCCGTTGCAGGGCGAGCGGATAGGTCTCGTCCACTTCGCGCACGCTCGAATCGATCGCCAGCATCAGCGTTTCGGATTTGCCGATAAGCTGTTCGGCAGTGCTGTTGCCCGCCACCAGCGCCTGGTCCATCCGCTCCGCTTCGCTGGCCAATGTCGTCAGCGCGCGGGCGAGGCGTTCGTTTCGGGACAGCCCGTCCTGCTCGAAGCTGGCGAAGCGTGTTTCGAGCGTCGCAAGCTGTTCGGCCAGGCCGGTGCTGAGGCCCGACGCCAGCATGGTCTGCCCTTCGATAAGGCGGTCGAGATCGTGCAGGCGCGATTCGATTTCGGCGCTGCTTTCGTTGAAGTCGCGGATAGTTTCCGATCCGATTTCACCGAGCGTCGAGCGCGCCCGATCGACGAGCGACGTCAGCATGGCGCTTTGCGCGTCGAGGCCGTTGCACGTTTCCGTCAGCGCCGCGCGGGCGCGATCCAGCGCGATGTCGATCCGGTTCGCGGCCAGTTCCGCCATGCCGTTGACTTCGTCGGAGGAAGCGCGGGTGGCATCCTGCAACTGGCCAAGCTGGCTCGTCAGGCTCTTCGTCGCCGCCAGCGTGCGGCTGCGCGCATCGTCCGACAGTTCGGCGATCGAATGCAGCCGCGTTTCGAGGCCGTCGATCCGCTCGGAAAGCGCATGGCCACTGTCGATGAGGCGCGCGGTCATTTCCGCCGCGCGCTCTTCCAGCAACGGCATGCTGTGCGTCATGCCGCGCAGCTGCTCGGTCAGTTGCGCGCCGGCACGTTCGGCAGTCGCTGCGCTGGCGGAGGCGTCGGCGGCATGGGCGGCGATGATCTTCGCCGATGCTTCCATATTGGCGCTGGCCGATGCGCCATAGCTTTCTAGCAGGGACGCCTGCTCGACCATCGTATTGCGCGCGGAGGCAAGCTGTTCCCCCAGCCGCTGCACGCGCGCTTCGAGCGCGGCGCTTTCCTCGCGCAGGAACCGTGCGGTATCGGCGAAGCGCAGCGCCTCGCTGCGGCTGTTGCGCATCAGAAGGATGTAAAGCGTGGCGAGCAGCGCAAGCGGCATGGCGATGGTCGCCACCACGGCGGGAACGGCCTCCAGCGTCGGCCAGGGACGCCCACGCCCGAACAGCAGCCACAGGTTCAGCCCTATCCAGCCCGCCGCGATGATGCCGAATACAAAGCCGATCACCGCAAAGCGTCTGGAAGGCGGAGCGGGATCGCGCTCGTCCCATGCGGATATGGCGGGGTCGTCAGCGTCGGACAGGCCGTCTTGCAACAGCAATTCCTGTTCATTTTCTGTATCTTGCGCCGTGGCACGATCATTATCGCGCCACAGGTCGACGATTTTCTGGCCCCCGTTCATGACATGCTGTGTAACATGTTTTGGGGACACGGAAATGCCCATTCGCAACCAAAACTTAACGGCCTGCCGCGTAAGCATATTGCATGTCCTATGATCCGGGAGCTTTGGAGTCGGCGCTGGCCGCCGCAGTGGGCGACGATCTGGCGCTGATCGCCGATCTGCGCCGGGCATTCCTGGAGAGCGCGAATCGACAGGCGGACCTTCTGGGCCGCGCGCGGTGCGACGCGAACTGGCAACTGGCGGCCTGGCGGCTCAAGGGTCTGGCGGCGAGTTTCGGCGTCGCGGGACTGATGGCGCTGGCCGAGGAAGCGGCGGTATCGGCGCCCGGTGATCCGAAAGTGGTCAGCCGGATCAAGGCTGCGCTCGTCACCTTCGAAATGGCCCAAGCCTGATCGCCTGAAAGCATGACTTGCATCCTCTCGCATGCGTTGCGAAAGATGCGTCAAAGCAATTCAGCCGGGTCCCATATCATCCATGTCCTTTGCGGCCGTCATCTGCGCCAGCCATGCCATCGCCAGCGGCACCGCGCCGCCATCCGCCGGTCCATCGGGGGAATTGCGCGCCGGCCTGCATTTTGCCGGGCATAGCCTGGTCGAATATCAGGTGCGACAGGCCGCGGAGGCGGGGGCCAGCGTCGTCCTGATACTGGTCGGCGCGGTCACGCAGCCGCTCTCGCGCGCGATCGATCGGCTGACGGCGGACGGGATCGCCGTGGCGCTGGTACGCGACATGGTGTCGCTCGTCCGTGAGGCGCCGCGGACAAGCGACATGCTGCTGGTCGCCGACGGGGCGATCATCGCGCAGCAGCATTATACCGCGATCGCCGCGCAGCCCGCCAACGTGATCCTTGCCGCCGGAGACAGCCGCGCGACGGCGGCGCTGGAGCGGATCGACGGGCAGCATCGGTGGGCGGGCCTGCTGCGCGTGTCGCCGGACCTGCTGTTCGGCACGCTCGACATGCTGGGCGACTGGGACATGGAACTGACGCTGCTGCGCGCCGCCGTGCAGGCGGGCGCGCATCGCGTGATCGTGCCGCAGGACGACATACTGGAAGGCCGGGTGGCCCTGGTCGATAGCCAGGCCGCCGCCGATATGGTGGCGCAGGCGCAACTGGGCCGCGAAGCCGACGCTCCGAGCGGCGAAGGCGGCGCGGAACATTATGTGTTGCGTCGCAGCGCCATCAGCATCGCACCGATGCTTTTGCGGACGCAAGTGCCCGCGCTTCAGGTGCGCATCGGCGGCATGGCGCTGGCGGCGATCGGCGTGGTCGCGGCGATGCTGGACTGGCCGATATTCGGGATGCTGCTGATGCTCTGCGGCATCGTCGCGTCGTTGACCGCCGATCGGCTGGGGCAACTGGCGCGGCGTGGACAGGATGATGGCTGGGCGGCGCTCGGCCCCAATGCCGTGGTGCTGGCGGGCATCATCGTGGTGGGCAACGCCGCGCCGGGCGCATTCGCGGGCCTGCCGCTGGCGCTGCTGCTGGGAATCATCATTCTGGCGGTGCGCTGGCGCCGGACGGGCGGGATTGCACCGTGGGCACTTTTCACGCCGGCGACGGCGTTGCTGTTGCTGATCGTGGCGACGCTGTTTTCCGGTGTCGGTGCGGGGATTACCGCCGCGACTCTCTGCGCGATCGGATCGGTGGGGATGCTGGTGCTGGGAAGGCGGGGGTAGGACAATCGGCGGGAATCGGAGGCAACAGGCGTTGATCTCCCCTATCCCGCTTCCATGGAAGCCACGCAACGCCGACTGATCGGGCAGTCGGAACAACAGGCCCAGCCCGCACGGCAAACGGTTTGCAACCAGCCCGGATCACTCGTGGCGACGCCTTCCGACGCCGCCACTGAATGAACCGGTCCTGTATTCAACAGGCCCCGAACCTAGAATTTGTAGCCAAGCTCCAGCCCGTACAGGCGCCGCGCGCCGGGGGAGATGAACGATCCGCCGAACTCCGCCGCCGGGATGACTTCGTTCAGATATTTGCGGTTGAGCGCGTTGTTGGCGAACAAGGTCGCCTTCCACTTCTCGCCTTCCAGTCCGAAACGCAGGTCCAGCACGCCGAAGGCGTCGCGCCGCGCATTGCGATAGTTGGCGTTGCCGAACGAGGCCGGAATGGCGCCCGCCAGCGCGGAAATCGGGATGAGGCCGGTAAACAGCGTCGGTCGATCCTGATCCTGCACGGTCGAGAAATAGGTCGGGCCGGTGATGCGATAATCGGCACGCATCACGATATCGACGGACGAGGATATCGGCGCCTCGATCTGGCTGCCGAGGTTGATAGTGTATTTCGCAGTATAGGGGGATTCGTTGCCGACCGTATAGGTGCGCGCGCTGTTCTTCTTGATTTCCGAATCGGTGTAGTTGAACGACCCGAACACCGTCCACCCTTCGACCAGCCGTGCATCGAGATTTAGCTCCGCGCCTTTCAGGTCGACGCGATCGATGTTGGACACCACGCGCAGCAGGCCGAAGCTGCCGACGAAGAACTCGAAGAACTGCATGTCCGTGACGCGCGTGTAATAGCCCGCGAGATTGTAGTTGATCGGCCCGGCGCGGCCCTTGATGCCGACTTCGAACGCGCTGGAGCGTTCCTTGGCGAACTGGTCGTTGATGTTCACGTCGGCATCGATCGCGGGGATGACGCTGCTGTTGAAATTGGCGTCGATGATCGCGGCGGAACCCTGATTGTTGAACCCGCCGGACTTGAACCCGACGCCCCAGTTGGCGAAGATGTTCGTGCGCGGCGCAATTTCGTAGCGCAGGCTGATCTTGGGCTGAAGCTGTTTGAACGTCGCCTTCTTGTCGGAAATGGCGCCGAACGCCTGTCCGGGATTGATCGGCCCGCCGGTGAACGGATCGGTCGCCACCGGCACGATATTCTCCGCGCGGCGCTGTTCGATGTCGTAGCGCAGCGCGAGGCTCACGTCGAACTCAGGCGTCGGCTGCCATTCCGCCGATCCGAAGGCGGCATAGACGTTCGTGCTGAACTTGTCGGCGAAAAGCTGAGACGTCGGATTGGCCGAAGTCGGGCCGTTGTAGAGCTGCTTGATGACGCCCGCGCCCGTGTCCGCGCCCAGGCTGACGCCGACGGTCCGGTCGATATGCAGATAATAGCTGCCCAGTTGCCAGTTGAACGGGCCGTCGCCGGAGGAGGCGAGGCGGATTTCGGCGCTGATATCCTCCTGATTGCGCAACTGATATTGCGTTCCGTCGCAGGTCGTGGGCGAGTAGGCGCCGAAGGTGGATCCGGTGGCCGGCGCGAACAGGAACGGCACCGGGATCTGGCCGATGGAGCCGGGCGGGTTCACCGGATAGCCCGTCAGGCTCCCCGTGCTGGCGAAGCAACTGTTCACCGCCGTCTGTCCGGCGGGCTGCGCGGCGGCGATGTAGCGCGCGAAATCGGCGGAGGTGCCGTCGGCGGTCAGGTTGTTCTTGATGTTGCTGTAGAGCGTCCATGCGGACAGCTTCATCGTACCGAAATCATGGTCCAGCTTCGCCGATGCCTCGATCGTTTTCTGATCGTTGGTCGGGCGGATATTGGAATAATAACGGAACTGATGCTCGTTCACATTCTCGTTGAAGGCAGGCGCGACGAGACCAAAGCCGGGCAGGTGGAACGAGGAGTTGAAGTTGATCGACGCGCCCGACAGCTCGCCATATTTGCCCTTGAGATCGAGCGTGGTCGCGTCGCCCAGTTGCGCGAGGATGCGCCCGTCGATGTTCCACGCCTCCTGATCGTCGACCGTCTTGGAATCGAGGAATCCGTTGCGGAAGAAACCGTCCGTGGTGCGATAATCGCCCGACAGGACGAAGCCGATGCCCGGCGCGAGCGGCCCCGCGACGTAGGCGTTCAGGCTTCCCGTATTCTCGTTGGCGTAGCTGCCCTTGATCGCGCCTTCCAGCACGTCGCCGGGCTTCACCGTCTGGACGATGATCGCACCGGCGGCGGCATTGCGCCCATAAAGTGCGCCCTGCGGCCCCTTGAGCACTTCGATCTGGCGCATCGTACCCTGATTCTGGTTCAGGGCCGCGGTGTTGGTCTTGAGGATGCCGTCGACGACGAGCGCGACGGAGCTTTCCGCGTCGCGCGCACCGTTGATCCCGCGAATATTGATCTGCGTATCGCCGGCCTCCGCGCTGCTCGTCACGATCGTCACGCCCGGCGTCAGCTTGATGAAATCCTGCGCGCGCTGGATGTTCGATTTTTCGAGGGCATCGGCGGAGAATACGGAAATGGAGGCTGGAACCTGCGACAGGCTTTCGTTTACGCGGCGGGCGGTGACGACGATCTCGCCGTCGTCCGCAGGGCCGGCGTCCTGCGCCATGGCACCAGCCGACAGGAAGAGGGGTAACAAGGCAATGGATGAAATACCGGCGCGCAGAACCCGAGATGTCGCATGATGCATGATGAACCCCCTTCAACACTGTTCGGAGTGCCCCGTCCCGTCCTTTTTCCGCGGGGTGGGGGTGTCTCGTGCGAACAGTCTATTGTATACATTATGCTTCGGTCAAGTGCCTGCATCTTTATAGGTTAAAGAAGGTACAGGATTGATAATGCTTACGATAATTCTGGAAACTGCCTGGCTGTGGAAAGAAGTGGTGCGTATTCCGGAAATTAATGCCTGATTAACGCAAGGCGAAAGGGGAGAATCCGCTATTTGGGCGTTATCGGGCCGATGTTGCAAGTCCAAGAGGCTAGTTGCAGTGTATACATAATTCGGCATCGGAGCTGACGCATTTCCCTGATGGATGCGCAGGGAGGTGCGATCCGGCGATCCGCCGGCGATGCCGATCTCAATGCGTATTGCCCGAGCCGATCGTCAGCGCAGCCAGCCTTGCGCCTTCATGCGCCGCGCATAGGCGAATTGCGCTGCCGTGAGGATGATGATGATGGCGGGGAAGATCGCCGCAGCGGCGCCCTTGACCGCCAGCAGATCGGTCGCGCCGAGCGTGTAACCGAACTGCACCAGCACCGCCGTCAGGGAAACCGCATAAAGCGGCACCGCGATCTTCCGGCGCAGCAGGAGGAAGATCGCGGCCAGCGTCCCGACCCAGACGGCGATCGCATAGGCGCTCCACAGCCATTCGGGCATGGTGGCGAACATCTGCGCCTGATAGGGATCGGTTTTCGCCAGCGCGTCCAGATCCATGGTCACTTGCATCAGATAGGCGGCATCGCCCATGATGTTCCAAAGCAGCGCAAGCGCCGCGACGATAATGAAGCGTTTCTGCACGATCCTGTCCTCCCCAACGGACGCGATGCCGGTGTGTACGCCAATATGGCAATAAAGGACAGGCTCGTGGCAGACCCGATCATCGTAACGGCCACCATGGGCGCAGCCGATTTCGCCTGGGCGGACGGGCTTCGGCGGGCGCATTTTCCCGCCGAACGGAACCTGCTTTCCGCGCATGTCACGCTGTTCCATCATCTGCCGCCTTCGGCGCAGGGTGAGATCATGGAACGGCTGTCGCAGCTATGCGCCGGGCGGGCACCGCGCGCGATGATCGCCGATGTGCTGCATCTGGGCCGGGGCGTCGCCTATCGCATCGACAGTCCGGATCTGATGGCGATGCGGCAGGAGATCGCAGAGGCCTTCCACGGCCTGCTGACGCCGCAGGATGCCGCAAGGCCGCGCCTGCACGTCACGATCCAGAACAAGGTCGCGCCGGATATCTCCCGCGCGCTGTATCAGCAATTGCGCGCGGATTTCACGCCCCGGCCCTTCGCGATCACCGGGCTGGCGGCCTGGTGGTATCGCGGTGGCCCCTGGGAGGAAATCCGCAGCTACCGTTTTCGGGGCTAGGCCGTCAGTTGCGGCGTCTCACGCGAGGCCGACTTCCTTCAGCGGAATGCCCGCATCGGCCAGTTGTGCCTGATCGAGCAGCGCGCCCGAAACCACATGCGCGCGACCCTGCACGTAATCCTTCACCATGTTCACGCAATCCAGCGCGATCAGCTTTCCGCTTTTCATATAGAGGACGGAGAAGCTGCGCGTCGCCGGATCACCGCGCAGGATCGTGTCGTCGTAACCGGACGACAGGCCCACGGTCTGGAGCTTCAGGTCATATTGGTTGGACCAGAACCAGGGCACCGCATCATAGGCATTTTCCTGCCCCAGAATGTGCTGCACCGCGACTTTCGCCTGATCGTTCGCATTCTGCACGGATTCGAGGCGGATCTGCGCACCGCCCGCAAAGCCGTTGGCATGGGATGCGCAATCCCCCACGGCATAGATGTCCGGCAGGCTGGTGCGGCAGAAGGCGTCTACGTCCACGCCGTTGCCGCCGCTCGCGCCCGCCGCGATGAGCGGGCCGGTTTCCGGGATGATGCCGATGCCCACGATCACCATGTCCGCCGCGATCCGCGTGCCATCCTGCAGCAACACGGCGGTGGCGCGGCCGTCGGTCGCTTCGATGCAGTCGACCATCGTGCCGGTGCGCAGATCGACGCCATGCGCGCGATGCTCCGCTTCGTAGAAGCGCGAAAGTTCCTCGCCCGCCACGCGTGCCAGAACGCGGTCCAGCGCTTCGAGCAAGGTGACCGATTTGCCCAGCTTGGTCAGCACCGCGGCGGCTTCCAGCCCGATATATCCGCCGCCGATCACGACGACATGGTTGACATCGGCCAGCCGCGCCATGATTGCGTCCACATCCTCGCGGCGGCGCACGCAATGGATGCCGCTGGCATCGCTGCCGGGGCAACTGAGCAAGCGGGGGGTGCCGCCGGTCGCCCAGATCAGCGTACCATAGCCGATTTCGCTGTCGTCGCCGATGGTGACTATTTTCGCCTGCGCATCGACTTTCCGGACCCGCCGGTTCAGCAACAGCTCGATGCCGCGCTCTTCCCAGAAGGCATGGGGTCGGATCAGGATGCGCTCGAACGGCTTGTCGCCGGCCAGATATTCCTTGGACAGGGGCGGGCGTTCATAGGGCGGCTCGGCCTCGTCGCCCAGCATGCCCACCGACCCTTCGAAGTTCATCTGGCGCAGCTGTATCGCGGCCTGCGCCCCGGCATGGCCTGCGCCCACGATCAGCACATCATAATAGCTCATCCGTCACCCCGTCCGTTATCCTTGCTTTGTTGCTGTCCTTGGCGCGCCAGCCTCGTGATGACAAGAGGCCGATGCACCTTGCCCGACGATAGGCCGCGCAATATGACATGGGCGCGCACCGCAAACAGGCTGTTGACCGCCATGACAAGGCTGCGTATAGCGCCGCCTCACCCAGGGCGCATGCGCCCTGGAAGCCCATGCGGCCCGCTCTGATCCAGTGCGTTCAGGCGGTTTCGGGGCGGAGTAGCTCAGCTGGTTAGAGCGCGGGAATCATAATCCTGATGTCGGGGGTTCAAGTCCCTCCTCCGCTACCATTCTTCAGGTTTCGATCCGAGCCAAGCGGCTGGTCTTTTTTCCAGCGATATCGTGATGGCGTCAAACCCGTTCCCCCGCGAAGGCCCCGGTCCAGAGTCGGACAGAACTGCGCGCTATCGCCCGGCTCCCGCTCCGCAAACGGGGACGGGAGCGCCCGGCGAAGATGCGCCCGCGCACGTATCCTACTCTCTATTGCCCGACGCGCTCCGCCGACCATTGGGCGATACCCTTGCGTGCGTCCTGCACGAAGCGGGACCGGCGCACCCCTTCCAGAAACAGCCCGCCGACGATCCGGCCGACGATGCCCACGGGCCGCCTGAACTGGATGAGCAGCACGATGCGCGTCTCGTCGGTCTCGTTCAGCACCTCGTGATTGTAGCAATCGTCGAAGATCAGTGCCTTGCCCTCGGTCCAGTGGACCCATTCGTCCACCACGCGCATCCGGCACTTCTCCCGTTCGCGCGGCACCTGTATGCCCAGATGGCAGGTCAGGAACGCCTTGGTCACGCCGGTATGCGGCGGGATATGCGTGCCGGGCACGAGGATCGAGAAGAAAGCCGAGTTGAGACCCGGCACGATCCGTTCGATCAGCGCCGTCGTTTTCGGGCATTTGGCGCAATTGGCGTCGTCGCGATAGCGATAGCCGATCAGGAAGAAGGATCTCCAGCGCCCGGCGGGCGCGATGCGGCGATGGTCGGGCGATATCGTCGCCAGCGGCGGCACCTTCTCCAGATCCTGCAACGCCGCCGCGGCCTCGTCGCGGATCGTCCCCCAGTGCGACTCCAGTTCCCTGACCCACGGGAAAACCGCCGTGTCGTAGACCGGCGGATCGCCCAGCTTCGCCGAATCGGCGATCCAGCGATTGGTCCTGGGCTGCATATATTTGCCGAACCGCATGATGAGCGGCTTCCTGGGCACCAGCTTCGAACTGGGCGGCAAGGTGGCGTCGATGGCGTCGGGTATCCGGTCTGGAACGTCCGGCGCAGCATCAGGCGTCGCATTCGGAGTCACGGGGGTCGGGGAAGGCGTGTCAGTCACAAATGGTCCACATAAGGCGCGGTACGCGGGGGGATGCGATACGGCCTTCCGAGCCATATCGCCAGTAGCCTGCGACGGCAATTCAATCCTTTACGGATCAACGCCCGGCCTCCATTCTTCGATCCCGAGCTGTAATAAAGTGTAACGAGGCAACCAAAACGTCATTTATGCGCTATGCAGCTTAACGTAGATCATCCTTTGATCGCGTGACACCTCCAGACCGAGCAGACCGCTGCCTTGAAACAAAGATCCGACCGGCATCCTCTTGCCTCACTTTCCGCCCCCGTCCTTCTGGTCGCTCTGTTCATCGCCCTTCCGCTGTCGGCGTGCAGCGGGGGAGGGAAGGACGAGTCGCGCAAGCCGCCCGCCGCGCCGCAGGTCGGCTTCGTCGTCGTGCAGCAGAAGAACGTGCCGCTGGTGGTGGAACTGACCGCGCGCGTCGCCGCCTATCAGATGGCCGAAGTCCGCCCGCAGGTCGGCGGCATCATCAAGCGGCGCTTCTTCACCGAAGGCGCGCTCGTGCGCGAGGGGCAGACGCTCTACGAAATCGACCCGCGCCTCTATCGCGCCGCCACCAACGAAGCGCGCGCCAACCTCCAGAGCGCGCAGGCCAATGCAGAGGCGCTGCGGATCAAGGCGGATCGCTTTCGCCCGCTGGCCGAGGCCGAAGCCGTCAGCAAGCAGGACTATACCGACGCCGCCGCACAGGCGCGGCAGGCCGCCGCCGCTGTCGCGCAGGGCCGCGCCCAACTCGATACCGCGCAGATCAACCTGCGCTTCACCGCCGTTCCCGCGCCGATCACCGGGCGCATCGGGCGCTCCCTGTTCACGCAAGGTGCACTCGTCACCAGCAATCAGGCCGATCCGCTCGCGGTGATCCAGCGGCTGGACCCCATCTTCGTGGACATCCAGCAGTCGAGCGCCGACCTGCTGACATTGCGCCGGTCGCTCGCCAATGGCGGCGCGGCCCCGGCCAGCGCATCGGTGCGGCTGATCCTTGAGGATGGCAGCGAATATCCGCAGGCCGGCACAGTGCAGTTTTCCGAAGTGATGGTGAACGCCAGCACCGGCACGGTTACGCTGCGCGCCAGCTTCGCCAATCCGGACGGCCTGCTGTTGCCCGGCATGTTCGTGCGCGCCCGCTTCGCGCAGGCGATCGATACCCGCGCGATCCTCGTCCCGCAGGCGGCGCTCAGCCGCACCGCGCGCGGCCTCGCCACGGTGTTCGTCGTCGGGCCGGGGAACAAGGCGGTGCAGCGCACCGTCACGGCGGATCGGACCGAAGGCGCTTACTGGGTCGTGACCAAGGGATTGAAGCCTGGCGAGAAAGTGATCGTGCAGGGTCTGGCCAATGTGAAGCCCGACGCGCCGATCCGCCCCGTTGCCGCCGACAGCCCGCAAAAGGTCGCGCCGCCGTCCTCCGGCTCCGGCGCTGCCAATGGCGCGGCGGCGAAGGGCAGCTAAGGCGCGATGTCACGGATTTTCATCGAACGGCCGATCTTCGCCTGGGTGCTGGCGATCATCGTCATGCTGCTGGGCACCGGCGCGATCTTCGCATTGCCGATCGCGCAATATCCCGATGTCGCCCCGCCGCAGGTCAACATCCGCGCGACCTATCCCGGCGCGAACGCCGAAACGATCCAGAACAGCGTGACGCAGATCATCGAGCAGCAGCTTACCGGGATCGACGGCCTGCTCTATTTCAATTCCTCGTCCAGCTCTCGCGGTTCGGTGACGATCAGCGCCACGTTCGAGAAAGGCACCGATCCCGACATCGCGCAGGTGCAGGTGCAGAATCAGGTGCAGCAGGCGCTCTCCCGCCTGCCGCAACAGGTGCAGCAACAGGGGCTGCGCGTCACCAAGTCCAACCCGGATTTCCTGATGATCGTCGGCGTCTATGACGAGACCGACCGCAGCACCAATCAGGACGTGTCGGACTATCTCGTCTCCAACCTTCAGGACAATCTCGCCCGCACCGCAGGGGTCGGCGAAACCAATGTGTTCGGCGCCCAATATGCGATGCGTATCTGGCTCGATCCCGACAAGCTGGCCAGCTTCGCGCTGATCCCCGGCGATGTCGTCACCGCGATCCAGAACCAGAATACCGAAGTCGCGGCAGGCGAAATCGGCGGACAGCCGCAGCCGACCACGCAGATGCTGAACGCGACCGTCACGGCGCAGTCGCGCCTCCAGACGCCCGATCAGTTCAAGGCGATCATCCTCAAGACCGATCCGTCGGGCGCGATCGTGCGGCTGTCCGATGTCGCGCGGGTCGAACTGGGCGCGGAAAGCTATGCCGCGATCAGCCGGGTGAACGCGCATCCCGGCGCGGGCCTGTCGATTTCCGTCGCGCCGGGGGCCGATGCGCTCAAGACCGCCGAACTGGTGAAGGCGGAAGTGGAGCGCGCGGCGCGCAACTTCCCGTCGGGCTATAAATATGCCTATGCCAACGACACGACCGCCTTCATCAAGCTGTCGATCGAGGAAGTCGTCAAGACGCTGATCGAGGCGATCGTGCTGGTGGTGATCGTGATGTTCGTGTTCCTGCAAAGCTGGCGCGCGACCCTGATCCCCACGATCGCGGTGCCCGTCGTGCTGCTCGGCACGTTCGGCATATTCTACGTTGCGGGTTTTTCGATCAACACGATGACGCTGTTCGGGCTGGTGCTGGCCATCGGCCTGCTGGTCGACGACGCGATCGTCGTGGTCGAGAATGTCGAGCGTCTCATGGAAGAAAATCCGGAGATGACGCCCAAGGAAGCGACGATCCAGTCGATGGGCGAGATTCAGGTCGCGCTGATCGCCATCGCGATCGTGCTGTCTGCGGTGTTCCTGCCTATGGCGTTCTTCGGCGGATCGACCGGCGTCATCTACCGCCAGTTTTCGCTGACGATCGTGTCGGCGATGGTCCTGTCCGCGCTGGTCGCCCTGATCCTCAGCCCCGCGCTCACCGCGACGTTGCTCAAGCAGCGATCAAAGGAAAAGCCGGTCGAGGAAAGCTGGGTCGCCCGGCGTTTTCCCAAAGCCACCGGGCTGGTGCTGCGCGCGCAGGGCAAGTTCAATCGGGGCTTCGAAAAGGGCACGGATCGCTATGTGACGGCGACCGCGAAGATGATCGACCGCAAATGGCTGTTTCTGCTGATCTACGCTCTGGTCGTCGGGTTGCTTGTCGCATTGTTCCTGCGCCTCCCCACAAGCTTCCTGCCGACCGAGGATCAGGGCGCGGCCATCGTCCAGTTCCAGTTGCCCGCAGGCGCCACTCAGGGCCGCACCGTACAGGTGCAGCGGCAGGTGGAGAATTATCTGCTGGCGAACGAAGGGAAGAACGTCACCACCCTTTTCACCGTCGCGGGCGGCGGCGGGGGTGGCGCGAGCGGCCAGAATACCGGGCAGGGGTTCATGAACTTCGCCGACTGGTCGGAGCGCAGCGGCGCGGAAAACAGCGCCGACGCGATTGTCGCGCGCGCGTCCGCCGCTTTCGCCAACATCCGCGACGCCCGCGTTTTCGCGCTGGTCCCGCCCGCAATTCGCGGCCTCGGCCAGTCGAACGGCTTTACGATGCAGCTTCAGAATGCGAGCGGCATGTCGCGCGAGCAATTCCTTGCCGCGCGCGACAGACTGCTGGAGGCGGCAAGCAAGGATCCCCTGCTGCGCGCGGTGCGCCTGACCGAGCTGCCCGATGTGGCCACGCTCAAGGTCGACATCGACCAGCAGAAGCTCGCCGCGCTCGGTCTCAGCCAGTCGGATGTCAACGCGACGCTCTCGACCGCCTGGGGCGGACGCTACGTCAATGATTTCGTCGATCGCGGGCGCGTCAAGCGCGTCTATGTGCAGGGCGACGCGCCCTATCGCGCTTCGCCGGAAGATTTGAGCCGCTGGTTCGTCCGCACGTCCGACGGGCAGATGGCGCCGTTCTCGTCCTTCGCGCGCATCTCCTGGTCGACCGCACCCACCACGCTGTCCCGCTTTCAGGGCATCTCCTCTTTCGAGTTTCAGGGGCAACCCGCCGAAGGGGAAAGCTCCGGCGCGGCGATGGACCGCATTGCGGAACTGGCCGGCCAGATTCCCGGCACCTCGATCGCCTGGTCGGGCCTGTCCTTTCAGGAGCGCTTGTCGTCGGGGCAGGCGCCTTTGCTCTACGGCCTGTCGTTGCTCGTCGTGTTCCTGTGCCTTGCGGCGCTCTACGAAAGCTGGACGATCCCGGTGGCGGTGCTGCTCGTGATCCCGCTGGGTCTGGTCGGTGCGGTGTTTGCGGTGACGCTGCGCGGGCTTGAGAACGACGTCTATCTCCAGATCGGACTGCTCACCACCATGGGTCTTGCGGCGAAGAACGCGATCCTCGTCATCGAGTTTGCCGAACGGGCGGAAAAGGAAGGCAAGCGCGTCATCGATGCTGCGCTGGAGGCGGCGCGCCTGCGCCTGCGCCCGATCCTGATGACCAGCCTCGCCTTCATCTTCGGCGTGCTGCCTTTGGCGATCTCGACCGGGGCAGGGGCCAACAGCCGCATCGCCATCGGCACGGCGGTGATCGGCGGGATGCTCACCGCGACGGTCCTGGCCATCTTCTACATCCCGTTGTTCTTCGTGCTGGTGCGCCGCACCACGCGCGACGCCTTCAAGAAATGGCGCAAGGGCGGCGGTACCGCGCCGGCACCGGAGTCTGCCGCATGAAACGCGTAGTCCTCACGCTCGCGCTGCTCGGCACCGCATGCAGCATGGCGCCGAAATATGTGCAGCCGACGGCGCCCGTGCCCACGTCATGGCCGGTCGGCGACGCCTATCTGCGACAAAGCGAGGCGGGCTTGCCGATCGTGTCCTATCGCGATGTCTTTGCCGACAGCCGCCTGCAGGCGATCATCGAGCAGGCACTCGGGAACAATCGCGACGTCCGGATCGCTGCGGCCAATATCGCGGCGGCGCGCGCGCAGTATCGCATCAACCGCGCAAACATTCTGCCCGAAGTGTCTGCCGGTGCAGGCTATACCTACACCGACGGTGGCAGTTCGAGCAGCACCAGCGGCGGCACCGGCTTCTCGTCATCGGGCAGCCGCTACACGGCGGACGTCGGGACGACCGCGTTCGAGCTGGACCTGTTCGGGCGGCTCCGCTCGCTGTCCGACGCCGCCCTGCAACGCTATTTCGCGACCGAGGCTGCGGCGCGCGCGACGCGACTGACGCTGGTGGGCGACATCGCCGACGCCTGGCTGACCTATGCCGCCGACCAGAGCCTGCTCAAGATCGCGCAGGACACCGCCGCCAGCGCCGAACGCAGCGTGCGCCTCACCCGCCTGCGGCTGGAAGGGGGCATCGCCCCGCGGACCGACCTGCGGCAGGCCGAACAGATACTGGCGACCGCGCGGGCCGACGTGGCGACGCAGACCACGGCGCTGGCGCAGGATGTGAACGCGCTGCAACTGCTCGTCGGCGCGCCGGTCGATCCCGCCTTGCTGCCCGGCTCGATCGAGGAAGCGGCGGTTACGGTGCGCGAATTGCCCGCCGGTCTCGATTCCGGCATATTGCTGCGCCGGCCCGACGTGGTGCAGGCGGAATATGAACTGCGCGCCGCCAATGCGGAAATCGGCGCGGCGCGTGCGGCGCTGTTCCCGCGAATCTCGCTCACCGGCTTGGCCAGCCTGGCCAGCACCGCTTTGTCCTCCCTGTTCACGGGCGGCGCGTTTAGCTGGTCGGCGGGGGCGGACGTCAGCTATTCGATCTTCAACGCAGGCGGCGTGCGGGCCGGGGTCGCGCAAAGCAAGGCGCAACGGGATGCGGCGCTCGCCACTTACGAGAAAGCGATCCAGTCCGCCTTTCGCGATGTGGCCGACGGTCTGGCCCGGCGCGGCACGATCGCCGATCAGCTTGCAGCCAATCGCCTGCAAGCCGAAGCCGCCGCCGACACCTACCGGCTCACCGATGCGCGCTATCGCGGCGGTATCGACAATTTCCTGTCCAGCCTCGACGCGCAGCGCTCGCTCTACAGCGCGCAGCGCAGCTATGTGGCGACACAGCTTGTCGGCGCCAGCAACCTCGTGTCGCTTTACCGCGCCCTGGGCGGCGATATGCTGGTATCGGAGGCCGGCGCTTCGTCGGGCGCTGGCGTCAGCCCGTAAGGCGCGACCATCGGCCAGATATGCGGCGGTATCATCGACTTCATCCGGCGCGGCTTTTCCCGGCGCAGATGTACGACGGTCTCGGCAGCCTTCATCTCCACGCGGGTGCGCGCGAACTCCAGCCCGCGCGGGCCGATGCGCGGCATCAGCCAGCTCACGATGGGCCGCACCCATTGCGGCATGCGGCGTAAAGGCAGGCCGCCCGCGGCCCGCTCGACATTGGCGATGAAGCCCTTGACCGCGCCCGCCCGCTTGCCTGCCGCCCCAAGTTGGCGCGTGACGAGGGCATCGCCCAGCAGCGCCACAAGCTCCGCGCCGCGTTCGTTGCGCACGATCAGCCACTGGTCGCCTTCGCCCGCCATGTATCCCACGGTGATGTCCGCCAGCACATTGGTGTAGTCCACGCAGGTGCGGCACGTCAGCGGAAAGAAGTCGGGCGGTAATTGCGATATCGGCAGTTGCAGGAACGGAATGGCCTTCACCCGCCCGTCCGTGAAGCGCAGTTCGACATGATAGTCGGCGCGAAACTCCAGATAGGTGATGCTGTCCGGATCGTGATCGAGCAGCGCCAGAAAATCATGAAAGCGCGCCGTCGTCGTATTGTCCGAACAGGGCGTGCCGATCACCGTGATCCGCTCGAAATCCAGGCACTTCTCGATCCCGCGCAGCGCATGGACCTGACAGGGAATGCCGATGATCGCGATACGGCGATAGCCCGCCGCCCGCGCCGGTTCCAGCAGGGCGAGCAGTGGCGCATAGCCCATCCGCATCCCCCGCACCTGCGCCATGCCGCTCGCCTGCGTGACGAGCACCGGCACGGGGCGCCATTTGTCCTCCGGGTCGGGCGCCATCGTCAGCACAGCATCGACCGCGCCGGTCGCCAGCAACCGTTCGGCGATCTGCGTGGTGATGCCGGTCCACTGTGCGCCGGGGCTGGGCGCGGCGAGGCGCGCGCGCAGCATCTGGCGGAAGGGTCCGAAGAACAGTTCGTCGGGCCGGTTCGCATCGCGCGCGCGGCCATGCACTTGCATTTCTAGCGTTGCATAATCGGGCCGGATGAACTGACAGGCGCTGCCGCACCGCTTCGCTTCCGCCATGCGCGACAGGCCGCAATCGGTGCACAGGTCGCGGTGCAGCGCAGACGGCAAAGGGGGCGCCCATAATGGCGCCGAGTCATCTGGCTGGTTGGGATAGGGCGACTGCCCGGTCGGCACGGTCATAGCTGTATCGTCATGCGCGCGATGCCGATGCGACGGGCATATGCTGCGTCTCTATGCCCAGCCGCTCGAACACGCCGGGACCGGTCAGTGCCATTCTGGCATGCCCGCGCATGATCTGCTCCGCCGCATCGCCATCGCCCGCCAGGATCGCGGCGATGACGGCCTGATGCTGCCGGTGCGCCGCGCGCAGATGGACATATTCCCCCGGCATATCGTCGCAATTGAGGGCGAAGGCCGTGGCCGAAGCGAACGGCAGGTGATTGTTGCGCGCCAGTGCGACGCCGATCGCGCCGTTTCCCGATGCGGCGATCAGCACGTCATGGAAGCGGCGATTATACTCGTAGAACCGCTCGATCGCGCCCTCGCCAAGCACGTCGGAGGCGAAGATCGCCTCGCCCTGTTCCAGGCATTGCTCGATGGTCCTGCGCGCGTCGCTGTCGAGGCCCCGCTCCGCCAGTCGCCGCGCCGCAAGGCCTTCCAGCACGCCGCGCACTTCGATCGCGTCCTGTATCTGCGAGGGCGAAGGTGCACGGGCGGCATAGCCGCGCGCGCCCAGCTTGACGACGAGTCCTTCCTGTTCGAGTGCCCGCAGCGCGGTGCGGACGGGCATGCGCGAGACGTTGAGCGCAGCCGCCGTGGCGATTTCGGCGATGCGCGCGCCGTCGGCTATTTCCCCCGATGCGATCTGCTTGCGCAGGGCGACGATCACGCGCTGCCCTGGTTTCATCGTGTTGGCCATGATGCTGGCGTAGCCGCGTTCGCGCCGGTTTCCAAGCGGCAGAAGCCTCGAGGGTCGCGTGACATGATCGCGCAACGAAGGCTGCCTATTTTCCGCAGGGTCGCTATCATGAAGCGACAGCGCCACAGCCGGGACGGGATGCCGCATGGAAAGCATTGCCTATGACCTTCGCCAGATGCAACGCACGCCGCTGGCCGACGAGCATATCGCCGCACTAAGGGCAACGGGGCAGGAACGCTTCTATCCCAAGGGCAGCATGGTCGTGCGGCAGGGCGATCCGATCACCTGCTTCACTTTCGTGGAGGAAGGGGAGATCGAGGTCGTCGACGCCTATACCGGCGAACGAGCCTCGCCCAGTGCGCTCGGACCGGGGCAATATGTCGGGGAGATTTCGTTCCTGAGCGGCGGCGTTTCCATATTGCCGATGCGGGCCGCCTGCGACACGCGCGTCATTCAGATCGAGCGGCAGGCGATGCTGACGCTGATGGCGCAGATCCCCGAAATGTCGGACATCATCATCGGCGTGTTCGCCGCGCGTCGTCGGCGTCAACTGGACTATGGCGACAGCAGCCTGCGCCTGATCGGAGAAGAGGAAAGCGCGGAAATCCGCCTGATCGCCACGTTTGCGAACCGCAACCATGTGCCCTATCAGAGCCTGCCGCTGGGCAGCCCGGAGGCGCGGGCGACCGCCGGTTCCTGCGGCATAGGGACCGACAGGCCTGCCGTCATCTTCGGCAAGGGCCATGTCGTCACCGATCCGACGCCGCATCGCGTGGCGCGCCTGCTGGGCCTCAATCTCGACTTTTCGGTGGATGAGAAAGTCGACGTGCTGATCGTCGGCGGGGGACCGGCGGGCGTGGCGGCGGGCGTTTATGCCGGTGCCGAGGGGCTGCGCGCGCTGGTGGTGGAGGACATCGCCATCGGGGGGCAGGCGGGGACATCGAGCCGGATCGAGAATTACATGGGCTTCCCGACGGGCATTTCCGGTGCCGATCTCGTCTGGCGGGGCGAAGTGCAGGCGATGAAGTTCGGCACCCGCTTTTCGATGCCGCATCGCGTAACGCACCTCGAATTGCTGGAGGACGGCTGCTTTTGCGCGACGTTCGACACGGGTCAGTCGATCCGCTGCGCCGCCGTCGTGGTCGCCACCGGCGTGCAATATCGCCGCCTGCCGATCGACCGGCTCGAAGCCCTGGAAGGCAAGGGCGTCTATTATGCCGCGACGGAGATCGAGGCGCGCTATTGCCGCGATACCCAAGTGGTCATCATCGGCGGCGGCAACAGCGCGGGTCAGGCGGCGATGTATCTCAGCCGCGCCGCGAAATGCGTGCATCTGGTGGTGCGGGGACCATCGCTGGCGGCGTCGATGTCCGATTATCTGCTCAGCCGGCTGGAAGCCGATCCCCGGATCGCCATTCACTATAACAGCGAGGTGACGCGGCTGGCGGGGGAGGATCGGCTGGACGGGCTGGATGTGACCGACAGGGTAAAGGGCGAAACCCGCCATATTCCGTCATCGGCGCTGTTCATCATGGTCGGTGCGGCCCCGAATACGGCGTGGCTGTCCGGTCTGGTCGATCTGGATCGCAACGGCTTCGTGCGGACCGGATCGGGCTGCGCCGAAGTCGATTCGCCTTACGCCACGTCGCAGCCGGGCATTTTCGCGGTGGGCGACGTGCGTGCCGGATCGGTCAAGCGCGTGGCGTCGGCGGTGGGGGAAGGCTCGGTCGTGATCTCCAAAGTGTGGGAGCATGTCCGCAACAGGGCATGATCGCCCCCGTCGGGTTGATGATCGTGCACGGAAGCCCGCTGCCGCACAGTGCGTTAACGCGCCTCTAAGTCTTTGTACGTTAAGGGGGTTGCCACAGTATGGGGCAGGCAATGGCGACATCGTTCACAGGTTTTTCGGTCAGACCGCTCGTCCCCCGCGCCACGCGGGAGGACGCGCACTGCCATGCCTATTTCACCGGTCCCACCGTGGCGAAGTTCAGGAGCCGCATCCGCAACATATCGGCGTCCGGCATGCTGATCGATTGCCACGCCCCGCTGCATCGCGGCGACGTTCTGATCGCGCAGTTGCCCGGCGTCGGCGATACATTGTGCAGCGTCGCCCGGCTTCGCAACGGTGCCGCAGGCATGCGGTTCGAAACGCCGATCAATCTCGCGCTTTTCCGAAGCGCTCTGGAAAAAAGCCGGCAGATAGTATCCCCTGCCTGACGCCTTTCAGTTCCTCGCCCGGCCTCACCGCCCCAGCATGGCAAGGGCGTCGGCTTCGCCGATCACCTCGGCATATTTCGCCTGAAGATCGAACAGATTCGCCCGATGCGGGTCGGGATGCCGGTCCCCGCACGCACCATCCACGACGAACGGGGCAAAGCCGTTCTGCAAGGCATCGAGTGCGGAGGCGCGCACGCATCCCGATGTCGAAAAGCCGGTGATGATCAGCGTATCGACGCGCAGCGCATTCAGCGTCGCGGCGAGCGAAGTGCCGAAGAACGCCGAGGCATATTGCTTCGTCACGACGACCTCGCCGGATGCAGGCTGCACCGAAGGCGGAAAGGCGCCCAGCGGGCTGCCCTTCAGAAAGTGCTTCAGCGCGGGAACCTTGCGATAGAACAGGCCGCCATCGGCCCCGTCCGCCTGATAGACCACATTGGTGAAGATGAGCGGCTTGCCCGCAGCGCGCGCGGCGGCGACCAGCCGTTCATTGGCCGACAGCACGTCCTGCGCCCCGGCACCTGCATAGAGCGGGGACGCGGGATCGAGATAGGCCATCACCAGATCGACGACGAGCAGCGCGACATTCTCCCCGACCGGAAGCCGCCCGTCGAACGCTCCGGCGTAGCTGGCGCGCAGCGCGTCGCTCATATCGTCGAGGCTTTGGCCAGCCTGGCGAGTTCCTCGTCATCCATGCCGAGCAATCCCTTGTAGACGTCGGCATTATGCTCGCCGATTTCCGCGGGCGCCAGACTGCGTATGCCGCCGGGCGTATCGGACAGCTTGGGAAAGCTGTTCTGCATCTTGAACTTCCCCCAGCGCGGACTGTCGACTTCGACCAGCGCCTCGCGCGCGGCGAACTGCGGGTCGTCCAGCATTTCGGCCGCGCGGTAGATTTTGCCCGCCGGTACGCTGTGTTCGATCATCAGCGCCTCGAGCTGTTCCACCGTCAGCGTCCGCGTCCAGTCCGCGATGATGGCGTCCAGTTCGCGCAGATGACGCCCGCGCGCCAGATGCGTCGCATAGCGTTCGTCCTGCGCCATGTCCGGCTTCCCCATCGCCTTGCACAGACGGGCGAACACCGCATCCTGATTCGCCCCGATCAGATATTCGCCATCCGAACAGGGATAGACATTGGACGGCGACACGCCTTCGAGAATCGATCCGGTGCGTTTGCGGACATGCCCCGACACCATATATTCGGGCACGAGGCTTTCCATCACCTGCAACACCGCTTCGTAGAGTGCGCTGTCGACGACCTGCCCCTTGCCGGTGCGCTCGCGGGCATGGAGCGCGGCGAGGGCGCCCATGCAGCCATAGGTCGCGGCCAGGCTGTCGCCGATGGACACGCCCATGCGGCTGGGCGCGCGGTCAGGATCGCCGACGATGTAGCGCCAGCCTCCCATCGCCTCGCCGATGCCGCCGAAACCCGCACGCGCCGCATAAGGCCCCGTCTGTCCATATCCTGATACCCGCACGATGATGAGGCGCGGGTTGACGGCGTGGAGAACATCGGGACCAAGGCCCCATTTCTCCAGCGTGCCGGGCTTGAAGTTCTCGATCAGTATATCGGCCTTCTCCGCGAGCCGCCGCACGATATCCTGCCCTTCGGGAATGCGCAGATTGGCGGAGACGGATTTCTTGTTCCGCGCGACGACTTCCCACCACAGCTTGTGCTCGCCATGGCCCCAATCGCGCATCGGGTCGCCCCCGCCGCTCTTGCCGTTCGGGCCGTCGATCCGCGGCGGTTCGACCTTGATGACTTCCGCCCCCATGTCGCCCAGCAACTGGCCGCAGAACGGCCCAGCGATCAATTGCCCCAGCTCGATGACGCGGATGCCCGCCAGCGCGCCTGTGTTTTCGCTTTCCATGCGCCGATCCTTATTCCGCAGCGATGCTGCTGTGCGTCCATTGCGGCGCACGCGGCGCCGGCAGGCCTGTCTCCGCAAGGCAATTGGCGCGCAACTGCTCGATCGAGGGACCGGTGTCGAACAGGGGAAGGACGCCCCGATCGGCGCGCATGGCGTCGCGCAACGCCGCAGTGAGGTCGCCGTCGATCGCGCCGTTGGTCGCGATCACCACGCCATAGGCCTTGGCCCCTTCGGGCGAGACAAGCCCCTGCCGCACTTCCCTGGCCACCAGAGCCGGGTCACGCTCCAGCGGATCGCCCCAGCCGCCCCCGCCCCAGGTAATGAAATGCAGCACGTCGTCCGCCGCGACGGCCAGATCCTCGACCTTGTTGCCCACGACCGTCCGCGTGCCGTCCGCCTTCTCCAGTATCTTGTGCGCCCGCGCGCCCGGACGACCGCCGTTCACGCCCCAAGGCGGCACGAACCAGCGGTCGTCATGAATGGCGATCACGCCGGGTTCGAGAAAGCGGTAGGACATATGGATGCCGTTGCCGCCGCGATGCAGCCCCGCGCCGCCGCTGTCCGGCACCGTTTCGTAGCGTTCGATGACGAGCGGGAAATAGCGTTCGAGAAACTCGTTGGGCACGTTGGTGAAGCCGGGCCACAGCGAATGCCCGTCCGGCCCGTCGCCCATCGGACGCCCCGGAATCCCGCCGAACCCGATCTGGAACAACTGGAACCATTCACCCTTCTTGTCCGTCCCCGCGTAGAACAGGTGCGGCGAGGAGGAGAAACCTGCGGCGTTGAGGAACTGCGGCGTCTTTTGTCCCAGAAGGCCGCCCAGAATGTCGAAGATCCGGCCGAGCGCATGGGTGCGACCCGAAAGGGCGGCGGGATATCGGGGCTTGAGCAGCGATCCTTCGGGGATGCGCACTTCGATCAAGTCGTAGAAACCGTCGTTGAACAATATCTGCGGATCGAACACCATGATCATGTAGATGCCGAAGAACATCTTGAACATGTTCTCGTTCAGCAGGAAATTGATCGACGCCTTGCTCTGTGGATCGGTGCCGTCGAAATCGAGGATCACGGTGTCGCCTTCGCGCCACATGGTGCATTTGATCCTGTACGGCCCGAAACCCATGCCGTCGTCGCAGATATAATCCTCGAACGACACCGGTTCTTCGCTGATCGCCTGACCCAGCAGCGTTTTCATCGCCCGGTGATTGCGCGCCAGCAATTCCTGCGTCGCCGAAACATAAGTGTCGATGCCGAAACGCTCGCTCATTTCCTCGACCCGCCGCGCGGCGACGCGGCAGGAGGCGATCAGCGCATTGAGGTCCGCCGCGCACCAGGCGGGGGTGCGCGACTGGTGCAGCGCCAGCTTCACCAGATCCTCGTTGTAGACGCCCTGCTTGTAGATCTTGACCGGCGGGATGCGGACCCCTTCCTGAAAGATGCTGGTCGCGTCGATCGGCATCGATCCGGGCACTTTGCCGCCGATGTCGGACTGGTGCCCGAACATGGCGGTATAGGCGAGCAAGCGACCGTCCTTGAACACGGGGAGCAGGATCAGCCAGTCGTTGTTGTGGCTGATCGCGCCACCGACCGAATAGGGATCGGACAGCAGGAACATGTCGCCATCCTCAACCGTGCCGTCATAGCCGTCGAGGAATCCGCCGATGAAGCTGCCGAACTGCCCCACCACCATCCGGCCGAGGTGATCGGCGATCAGCGGGAAGGCGTCCCCCTGTTCGCGGATGCCGGGCGACATGGCGGTGCGCACCAGCGTCGCATCCATTTCCACGCGTGCATTGCGCAACGCATTTTCGATGATGTCGAGCGTGACGGGATCGATCGCCTTCTTTTCGAAGGGCGTCGTGTTGGCCTGAATGATGGTCGCGGACATGGTCTCTGTTCCCTCAGGCCAAAGTGATGAGGATATTGCCGACGGCATCGACCGTGGCCGTACAGTCGGCTTCGATCAGCGTGGTCGAATCCATTTCGATGACGATCGCGGGGCCGGGGATCACGTCCCCGGCTTTCAGCTTCGCCCTGTCGTATATGATCGCGGGCCGCATCGCGCCGTCGATCCACAACTGATGATCGCGCAGCTTCGCAGGCGAAGGATCGCCATTGCCCTGTTCCAGCTTCGCGGCGGGCAGGTCGAGCGCCTTGCCCATCGCCACCGCGCGCAGGTTCACGATCTCGTGCTCGCTGTCCATGTTGAAGGTGAAGAGGCGGCGATGTTCTTCGTCGAACCGCGTGGTCAGCCAGCCTATGCCGTGGCTTTCCAGGTCCGCGCGGATGACTTCCATCGGCACCTCGAACGCCTGGCCCGCATAGCGCACGTCGATCTCGAACGTCACGGTGATGTCGGCTTCGGGGATGCCCTCTGCCTTCAGCTCGTCGTAGGTTTGCCGCTCCATCTCGTCGAGTACGCCGGCCAGATCGCCGAGCGACGTGGCCGACGCCAGTTGCGCGAAGGATCGCGCCGTTTCCGTCCGCATCCGCGTGGTCGCATCGCCCAGCGCGCACAGGACACCGGGGCTTACCGGGGAAATGGCAGGCCAGCTTCCCATAAGCCGGGCCACGGCATTGACGTGCAGCGGTCCTGCACCGCCGAAGCCCATCAGCGCAAAGTCGCGCGGGTCATAGCCCTGCTGCACCGAAATCATCCGCAGCGCGCCGAACATATTCTCGTTCACGATATCGATGATGCCGCGGGCGGCGGCATGCAGATCGATCCCCAGCGCATCGGCGATCGTCTGCACCGCCCGGATCGCCCCTTCGCGATCCAGATTGAAGGTGCCCCCCAGCAAGGCTTCGGGCAGATAGCCCAGCACGACGTTGGCGTCGGTCACGGTAGGCAGCGTGCCGCCCTTGCCATAAGCGACCGGACCGGGCACCGCACCCGCCGATTGCGGCCCGACCCGCAATGCCTTGGTCAGTTCCGGCACATAGGCGATAGAGCCGCCGCCAGCGCCCACGGTCTTGACGTCGAGCGCGGAGGCGCGGACGGACAGATGCCCCACTTCGGTGGTGCGCACCCGGCGCGCCTCCAGATTCTCGATCAGGGCCACGTCGGTCGATGTACCACCCACGTCCAGCGTCAGGATATTCCTGATCCCCGCATTCTTGCCGACCCAGATCGCGCCGGTCACGCCGCCCGCCGGGCCGGACATCAGCAGCGATACGGGATGCTCCTCCGACTTTTCAGATGACATCAGTCCGCCGTCGGAGCGCAGCAGTGACAGCTTTCCCGCCATGCCCGCATCGCGCAGTTTCGCGCGCAGATTGCGCACGTAACGCCCTACGATCGGTCGCACGGCGGCGTTGGCGACGGTCGTCAGCGTCCGCTCATATTCCTGCATTTCGGGCAGCACCACATGGCTGAGCGAGACCGGCACATCCGGCATGATCTCCGCTGCCAGTTCGCCCACCCGCCGCTCGTGCGCGCCGTTCAGATAGGCATTCATGAGGCTGACGGTGATCGCCTCCACACCCTGTCGCTTCAGCTTCTCAAGCTGCGTCCGGATGTCGTCCTCGTCGATCGGGCGCAATTCGCATCCCTGCGCGTCCATCCGCCCCTTGATCTCGAAGGTGTCCTCCAGAGCGGCCATCGGCTGCGGCTTGGGCCATATGATCCAGCCCGCGAGGCCGCCCGGCACGAAGCTGCGCGCGATCTGCATGACGTGGGCATAGCCCTGCGTGACGATCAGGCCCACGCGCGCGCCCTTGCCTTCCAGCACCGCATTGGTGGCGACCGTCGTTCCGTGCAGGAATATGTCGACGTCGGCGGGGCCGATCCCGGCCTTGCCGCATATCGCCTGCACGCCCGTCAATATGCCTTCGGAACTGTCGTGCGGCGTCGATGGCGTCTTGTGGCGCCAGAACGTGCCGGTCTCCCCCTCGAACAGCAACAGATCGGTGAACGTCCCGCCGACATCCACGCCTAGGCGATAACTCATGCAAAAGTCCTCATGCTGCGCCCCGTGTTGCAAGGTCGCGTGGTGGGAAAGCGTCTACCCGGCTCAGCATGCCGGGCAGGTCGCGATTCATTTCCGTGGAAAGCCATTGCGCGGCGGCAATTGTGCGATCGAGATCATAGCCGCTCTCCACGCCGGATCGGTCGAGAAGGTAGAGCAGATCCTCGGTGGCTATGTTGCCGGTCGCACGTGGTGCGAAGGGGCATCCGCCGATGCCGCCCAGCGCACTGTCGAGCGTCGCGGCGCCGGCCTCATAGGCGGCCCAGGCGTTGGCTATGCCGGTGTTGCGCGTATTGTGCAGGTGGACGCGAACGGGCAGGGGGGCGATCGCCTCGCGTACGGCCGCGACCAGCGCGAATGTCTGCTGCGGCACGGCGACGCCGATGGTGTCCGCCAGTGCGATCTCCGTCGGCTGCGCTTCGGCCAGTCGCCGCGCCATCTCGATCACATGCGCCGGATCGATGTCCCCCTCGAACGGGCAGCCGAAGGCCGCGCCGATGGTGACCTGCGCACGGCGGCCCTCGCTCCGTGCGAAACGGATCACATCGGCGGCCACTTCCACCGATTCCAGAGATGTCTGACCTTGATTGCGCTGTGCGAACATATCGGTCGCCACGCATACCGCGCCGATTTCCCTGACCTGCGTTTCCAGCGCGCGGAGCAGGCCCCGTTTGTTCATGACGAGGCCGATCGTCACGATATCGTCCGGCAGGCGCAGCCCCGCGATCACGGCTTCCGCGTCGGCCATCTGCGGTACGCGATCGGCGCGCACGAAACTTGCCACTTCGATCCGACGCGCACCGGCAGCCACCATATGCTCGACAAGCGCGATCTTCTGTTCCGTGCTGAACAGCGCGCGTTCATTCTGAAGCCCGTCGCGCGGGGACACTTCCACTATTTCGATTCGATTGCGCGGCATGATCATCCTCTTGGCGATGATAATGTATACATTTCACGGATTGTAAAGAGAGGAGTGGCGTAATTGCATAAGGCACGGATAATCAGATTTTTTGTGAGAAAAATTAGCGGATTGCAGCGGGGTTTACGGCCTGAGCAGCCTACACGCATCCGAAATAGCGTATACATTAACGTCATTTGCGATGCTTGCCTTGATTCAAGCGCCATGCCAAGGGGCAAGGACGATCAGCAAAGGATGAACTGATGTCCAAGGCGAGTGACCGCGCCTACGAAAAGCTCCGATCCATGATCATCTCGGGAGAACTGGCGCCCGGCGTACAGTTGAAGGAGGAGCAGGTGGCCGAATGGTGCGGCGTGTCGCGCACCCCCGTCCGCAATGCCATCCACCGCCTCGAAGCCGAAATGTTCATCGAGCGGACGGAAAGCCAGCGATCCTTCGTCAGCCACTGGTCGGCCGACGACGTAGCCGATCTGTTTTCGCTGCGGGCGCTATTGGAAAGCTATGCCGTCGAGCGCGCCACCGCGAACATGACGGAGGATATGCTGCAGCGGCTTCACGCCTGTTGCGCCCGTGTCGAGCAGGCCATTCGCGCGCCGGTGGCGGATATCGACCGTTTCCTGTCGGAAAACGCCATTTTCCACGGCCTGATACTGGAAGCGGCCGGCTCCGATCGGCTCTCTTCCATGTTGCGGCGGATCGTGCTCGTGCCGCTCGTGCTGCGCACGGCATTGCAATATGACGTGCCGCAGCTTGAGCGGAGCCATTCGGAGCATCAGGAAATCGTCGCCGCATTCCGCGCCGGGGACGCGCAATGGGCCAGTGCCGTGATGACGGGGCATATCCGTCGCGCGGCCCATGTCTATCAGGCGTCGCGGGATGACGGCTGATCGGGCTATCCGGTCGTGAGCGATACCGTCGCCGTGGTGGTGGGCGCATCGGGCGGGATCGGTCGCGCTGTCCTCGACCAACTGGCGCATGACCCGCGCTTCGCTACGGTGGTCGCGCTCAGCCGTCGCCCGCTTGCGGTGGATGCCCGACATGTTCACAGTTTGCCGGTCGATCTGACAGATGAAGCGAGCATCGTCGCTGCTGCAGAGCGGATAATGGCTCTCGGCACGCTCAGACTGGTGTTCGTGGCCACAGGCATGTTGCACGATGCCGTGCAGCAGCCCGAGAAAAGCTGGCGGATGCTCGATTCGGTTGCGCTTGCACGGAGTTTCGCGATCAACGCCATCGGCCCTGCGCTCCTCGCCAAGTATCTCCTTCCGCTGTTTCCGCGCGACGAGCGGGCGGTGTTTGCGGCGCTTTCCGCGCGGGTCGGCAGTATCGCCGACAATCGTCTGGGAGGCTGGTATGGCTATCGCGCATCGAAAGCGGCGCTGAACCAGTTGATCCGCACGCTTGCCATCGAACTGGCCCGGTCGCGACCGGAGGCGCTTTGCGTGGCGCTGCATCCCGGCACGGTCCAGAGCGACCTGTCGCAGCCCTTCACGCGCAATCGTGCAGAGCGTGAATTGTTCACGCCGCAGGCGAGCGCGCGCCACTTGCTGTCCGTGATCGACGGGCTGTCGCCAGCCGACACCGGCGGCCTCTTCGCGTGGGACGGGACAGCCATTCCGTTCTGATCCTGTGCCCCGCGATCCGGACGAAGCCATAAAAAAGGGCAGCCCGCACGCGGCGGACTGCCCTTTTTATTTCCTGGCGAAAAGCCTGGATTACATCGCGTTGCCAGCGGCGTTTTCCACGGCGTTCGCAGCGTTTGCAGTGTTGTCGGCGGCGTTTTCAATCGCGTTTGCAGCGTTTTCAACGACGTTTTCGACAACAGCGTTCGAAGCGTTCGCGGTTTCGTTCTTCGGGGTTTCACCGCAAGCGGCGAGTGCCATCAGGCTTGCCGAAGCGAAAACAGCAGCGATCTTCTTCATCTTGTAGGCTCCCATAGCATTTGCACGCGAAAGGTTTTTCATGCCCCCTGCGCGAGCGACCCGCATTAGCGTGTGCGGTTCACAAATCAACGATTTTTTCGCGCCGGTGAACCGATCGAATCACGCGACGACCCGTTCTCTACTACAGGAGTTTGCTTTTAGCGCAATTCTTCTTCTGCATCGGCGGCAAGGGCCAGAACCGTTGCCCATGCTGCGACATTCTGGCGCAGTTGCTGCGGATCGATCTTGTCGAGCGTATCGTCGGCGGTATGGTGCAGATCGAAATAGCGTGTGCCATCCTGCTGAAGGTCGATCACGGGAACGCCCGCACCGACCAGTGGCGCGATATCCGCGCCGCCGCCTGCCGGTTGCGATCCCTTGCCGATGCCCAGCGGCGCCAGCGCATCGGCAATGCGCTTGCCGAGCGGCGCGAGCGTCTCGGGCAGTTTGAAATCCACGCGCCAGACGCGATCAGCGCCGAAATCGGATTCCATGGCCAGAACATGGCGTTCATCCTTGTGCGCGGCGAAATAGGCGCGTGCGCCGAAGCCGCCGACTTCTTCCGACCCGGCGAGCAGCAGCCGGATCGTGCGGCGTGGCCTTCCGTTCTTCATCACCAGACGCGCGGCCGCCGTCGCGATCGCGCAGCCTGCACCGTCGTCGATCGCGCCGGTGCCCAGATCCCAGCTATCGAGATGGCAGGCGCCCACGACGATGCCCGCCGCCGGATCGGTGCCGGGCACTTCGGCGATCACATTGCCCGATGCCTGATCGCCGATGAAGCGCGGCGTCAGCGTCAGCGCCACGCGCACGGGCTTCCCGCCCTTGGCCTGCGCCTTGATCAGCATCCGCTCCAGATTTTCCGCGTCGGGAATCGACAGTGCCGCCGCCGGGATCGGCGTCACGCCTTCGGCCCACATCTGCACGCCGGTATGCGGGGTGCGATGATTGTCCGTGCCGATCGAGCGGATCAGGATCGCAGCGGCGCCTTTTTTCGCGGCGATGCTCGGCCCCTGGCGGCGCACAATGCCGAAATAGCCGTAGCTGGAGCCATCCTGCGTCGCCTTCATGGCGTGGCTGACGAAGGCGATCTTGCCCTTCACGCTGGCGGGCGACGCAGCTTCCAGATCGGCAATCGTCGGGAAATAGACGACTTCGGCTTCAAGCCCTGCATCGCTCGTCGCGCCGCTGTTGCCCAGCGCGGTGAGGATCAGGGCCTGCGGAAAGGGAGACACGACTTTCGCGGTTTCCCTGCCGCGCACCCAGGTCGGCATGATGTAAGGTTCGGCACGCACGTTGGAGAAGCCCAGCGCCTTCAATCGCGCCACCGCCCAGTCGCGTCCGCGCGCTTCATCGGGTGTTCCGGCGGCGCGCGGGCCGACTTCGGTGGTGAGGTCGGACACGAAATCCCATGCCACATCGTCGGCCATCGCCTTTTCCTGCAACGAGGCGGTGTCCGGCGGCGCGGCGACGGCGACGGAGGAAAGACACGCCGCGGAAAGGGCGAAGGTGAGCGGCATCAGGCTGATTTTCTGCATGATCGAAAGCGTAGCGCGCATCTGCCCATTTGCCAATATCGGCGCGCTCGGCTAACCGGTCGCCAAACCTCTACACACCGATCCGATAGCGGAGAGATTTCCCCGATGGCCGTCCAGTATAGCTATGTCATGAAGGGTCTGAGCAAGACCTTCCCCGGCGCGAACAAGCCGTTGTTCAACAACATCCACCTGCAATTCCTGCCGGGCACGAAGATCGCGGTCATCGGCGTCAACGGCGCGGGCAAGTCCACGCTGATGAAGGTGATGGCCGGATACGACAAGGATTTCACCGGCGAGGCCTGGGCCGCCGAGGGCCTGCGCGTCGGCTATCTGGCGCAGGAGCCGCAGCTCGACAACAGCAAGACGGTCAAGGAAAACGTCATGGACGGCGTGCGCCCCGTCGCCGACATGATGGACCGCTTCAACAAGATCAGCGAGATCATGGGCGATCCGCCGGAGGACGCCGATTTCGACGCGCTGATGGAAGAAATGGGCACGCTCCAGGAAAAGATCGACGCGGTCGACGGCTGGACGCTCGACAACCAGCTTGAGATCGCGATGGAGGCCCTGCGCTGCCCGCCGGGCGACTGGGGCGTCGAAAACCTTTCGGGCGGGGAAAAGCGCCGCATCGCGCTGTGTCGCCTGCTGCTCGAAAAGCCCGATATCCTGCTGCTCGACGAACCGACCAACCATCTCGACGCGGAAAGCGTGCAGTGGCTGGAACAGCATCTGATCCAATATGCCGGCAACGTCATCCTCGTCACCCATGACCGCTACTTCCTCGACAATGTGGTGGGCTGGGTGCTCGAACTCGATCGCGGGCGCGGCATCCCCTACGAAGGCAATTATTCCAACTGGCTGAGCGAAAAGGCCAAGCGGATGGAACTGGAGGAGCGCGAGGATGCGGGGCGGCAGAAGGCCATCAAGGAAGAGCTGGAGTGGATCCGCCAGTCTCCCAAGGCGCGCCAGACCAAGAGCAAGGCGCGTATCCGCGCGTTCGACGAACTGGTGGAGAAGCAGGAAAACCGCGCGCCCGGCAAGGCGCAGATCGTCATCCAGACGCCCAAGCGCCTTGGCGGCAAGGTGATCGAGGCGCATGGCCTGAGCAAATCCTATGGCGACAAGCTGCTGTTCGAAAATCTGGACTTCCTGTTGCCGCCCGGCGGCATCGTCGGCGTGATCGGACCGAACGGCGCGGGCAAGTCCACGCTGTTCCGGCTCATCACGGGGCAGGAAACGCCGGACGAAGGCAAGATCGAAGTCGGCGAGACGGTGCAGCTTGGCTATGTCGACCAGAGCCGCGATTCGCTCGACGCCAATCACAACGTCTGGGAGGAAATCTCCGGCGGGCACGACCTGATGACCATCGGCAAGCACGAGATCCAGACGCGGGCCTATGTCGGCGCGTTCAACTTCAAGGGGCCGGACCAGCAGAAGAAGGTCGGTCAGCTATCGGGCGGCGAGCGTAACCGCGTTCATCTGGCCAAGATGCTCAAGGAGGGCGGCAACGTCCTCCTGCTCGACGAACCGACCAACGACCTCGACGTGGAAACGCTGCGGGCGCTGGAGGATGCGCTGGAAAACTTCGCGGGATGCGCCGTGGTCATCAGCCATGACCGCTTCTTCCTCGATCGCCTCGCCACGCATATCCTCGCGTTCGAAGGCGACAGCCATGTGGAGTGGTTCGAAGGGAACTTCGAGGCCTATGAAGAGGACAAGCGCCGTCGCCTCGGCGATGCCGCCGATCGCCCGACGCGGCTGGCGTACAAGAAGCTGACTCGGTGACTTGGCGGGCGGGGCTGGGCAAAGTGCACGACCCTATTGCCGTTCGGGCTGAGCCTGTCGAAGCCTTCCACTGAGCAACGCGAAGTGCCTTCACTTCGTTCAGGGTAGGGCTTCGACAGGCTCAGCCCGAACGGTGAGGCATGATATGCCTATCGCTACTGCCGCTTTGCCATGCCGCCGAAGGTGACGAGACTTTCCGCGCCGCCCGCGCCCACCGCCGCGACGCCGATGAAGGTGTCGTCCACGATCACGTCCTTCAGCAAGGTTTCGGTCGCGCCGGTCACGATGCGGCTGTCGGTCCAGTCCTGCGCATCGGCGCGACGCCAGCGGACGCGATAGGCGGTGGCGCCGGGCACGGCGTCCCAGATGACCTTCGTGTCGGACGATACTGCCCCGTCGAGGCTGACGGTCGCGGGCGCGGAAGGGGCCGAAGCTATGTCCCGCAGCGCCGCGACATTGAGCGCCGTCACTTTCGCGAGATAGGGAAAGTCCATGGCATCCACGGTATCGCCATAGACGCGACCGTTTTCGGTGCGCAGATCCTGATGCTGGCGGTCGTAATTCTCGATCCCGACGGAAAAGCGCACGGCGGGATAGCCGGCCTCCAGCAGCGGCGTATGATCGCCGCCGCGCCCGAAGCGATCGGGGCGGCGCACGGCGAATACGTCGAGACCGATGGAGGGCGTGCCCTCGGCGATACCGTCGATCTTCTTGGCGAGCGCGCGCGACGGGCTGTCGTCCTCCCCGCCGATACCGCGCCGCGTCAGCGCGCCTTTCAGGTCGGCGGAGGACTGGATGCCTTCGGAAAAGACGCGGATGCGCTGATCGACGATCTGGCCATTGGTGCCCAGCGTGTTGCCAACGATGTCGTTGTTCAGCATCGCCCTGACGTTCCATCCGCGCGCCTTGGCGGTTGCCGCCAGCAGCTTGCCGCCCCACAGCCCCTGTTCCTCGCCGGAGAGCAAGGCATAGACGATCGTGCCGTCGAACTTTTCGCCCGCCAGCACCCGTGCCGCCTCTATCACAAGTGCGGTGCCCGACCCATCGTCGTTCGCGCCGGGCGCATCGCTGGTGATGTCCATGGGATCGCTCACGCGGCTGTCTATATGGCCCGCGACGATTACCACGTCGTTGGGATTGCCCGTGCCGCGCTGGATCGCGAGCACATCGACCACCTCGACGCCATCGGGCGCACGAGGACCGGTGAAGCGATCCGCCACGGTCTCGACGGTCAGGCATCCGCCACAGGTTTTGGAGATGCGCCGGAACTCGTCCGCCCCCCATTTGCGCGCCGCACCGATGCCGCGCTTCGGGTCCGTCGCGGAGGACAGCGTGTGTCGGGTTCCGAAACTGACCAGTTTCTCCACCGTCGTTTTCAAACGGGCGGGGTCGGGTGCCTTCGTCTGGGCGAAGCTGGCGGTTGCGGACAGGGTGAGCGCCGTTGCGGCGAGGAGCGATGCGGTTTTCATGACTACCTTTGTGCAGCGCGCCCGACCCGTTGGCAATATCGGCAAGCGCTTCAATCCAAAGTCGAAAGGAACCAGTGGTCGCTGCCCTGCAGGCCGATGGCCGTCAGCCGTCCGCTCTTGTACGCACCCGTGTCTATGCCGATGCGGTTGGGGTGATCGGCGACTTCCTGCGTGATCGTATGGCCGTGGACCACCACCTTGCCGAAGGCGGCGTCGCTGGTCAGGAACGCATTGCGTATCCAGCGCAGGTCGGCGGGAGTCTGTTCGTCCAGGGCCACGCCGGGCCGCACGCCCGCATGGACGAAAGCATAATCGCCGATCTCGATCATGTCTGCAAATCCGCCCACGAAGTCGACATGCGAACGCGGGATATGCT
Source organism: Sphingobium sp. (assembly GCA_965279415.1). Classification (GTDB taxonomy): domain Bacteria; phylum Pseudomonadota; class Alphaproteobacteria; order Sphingomonadales; family Sphingomonadaceae; genus Sphingobium. The sequence goes on along the minus strand of OZ257238.1, from coordinate 3,408,385 downwards.
CCAGCATCCATGCGCAGATCGCCTCCGCGTCCATCGCCGCGATATCGGCTTCGCTCAGGCCATAGCTCATCAGCGTTTCCTGCCCGCCGATGCGGCAGAAGAAGCGGACGGCGGCGATATCGCCTTGCGCGGCGGAGAGGAACACTTCTTCATGATTGCCCGTCAGGCAGCGGATCGGGGCGCCCGATTGCGTAAGGTGCAGCGCATGCTCGATTACCTGTCGGGATTGCGGGCCGCGATCGACGAGATCGCCGAGCAGGATCAGTTCGGTGGGGCAGGGTGCACGGGCAGCGTCGTCCGCGTCGATCCGGCGGAGCAGATCGGACAACAGGTCGGCACGACCGTGAATGTCGCCGATCGCATAGACGCGGCGATCGTCTCCGATGCTGGCGGGACGGGTGTCCGGCAGGGCGTCGGGTTCATATTCGGCAGTTTTACGGAACAAACCCATGATGATCTTTGCGCCCCGGCAGGATCATCGATGGCTAACTCAAAGGCGGGGCAGCGTCACGCCCTTTTGCCCCATATATTTGCCCGCGCGGTCGGCATAGCTGGTTTCGCACGGCTCATTGCCTTCGAGGAACAGGAACTGGCACGCGCCTTCGTTGGCGTAAATCTTGGCGGGGAGTGGCGTGGTGTTGGAAAACTCCAGCGTCACATGGCCTTCCCAGCCCGGTTCCAGCGGGGTGACGTTCACGATGATGCCGCAGCGCGCATAAGTCGATTTGCCGAGGCAGATGACGAGCACGTCGCGCGGCACCCGGAAATATTCGACGGTGCGGGCGAGCGCGAAGCTGTTGGGGGGAATGATGCAGACGTCGGTCTTGCGATCGACGAAGCTGTTCGCCGCGAAATCCTTGGGGTCGACGATGGCGCTGTCCACATTGGTGAAGATCTTGAACTCGTCCGCCACCCGCGCGTCATAGCCGTAGGAGGACAGGCCGTAGCTGATGCAGCCGTCGCGCCGCTGGCTTTCCACGAACGGCTCGATCATCCCCATTTCCCGGGTCTTGGCTCTGATCCACTTGTCGGAGAGTATCGCCATGTCAGTCGTCCTTTAAGGGGCCGATGCCCAGATTGGCGGGGCCGAAGGCGTGCGGCAGCAGATCGGCGACGCGATGTTCCTGCACGGCTTCGCCCGTCGGCGCGACGCAATAGATGGCAATGATGCGGCCCGCCATCTGTTCGGCTTCGTTCATCACCTGACGGCAGCGGCCGCAGGGGGTGACGATCACGCTGCGATCCTGCGCATCCATGCCGCCGCCCGACACGGCGATGGCGGTCACGTCGCGCAACCGCCCCTGCGCCGAGACCGTCGCGAGTGCCACGGTTTCGGCGCAGAGCGAGAGGCCGTAGCTCGAATTTTCGAAATTGCTGCCGGTCACGATGCTGCCGTCGGTCAGGCGCACCGCCGCGCCCACGGCGAAGCGGCTGTAGGGGGCATGGGCATGCGCCATGGCCCCGCGCGCTGCGGCGATCAGGGCGTCGACTTCGTTGTCGGGTATAGGCGGGGCAATGGTCATGGCTTTACCACATTCCATTCCACCGGGGCGTCGATCCCGTCAAGCCGCCGCATGTTCGATGCGGTCCACATCACCCATGGGCGGCTGGCATAATCGGGTTTCAGGAAATTGCCCTCGAGCCACAGCGTGCGGTAGATGCCCGTCCCGACATCGTAGCGTTCATCGAAAGCGCGGGATGCGCGGATTACCGCCTGCTTGCCTTCATGCGCCTCGATCAGGTTGAGGAAGGTGTTGAGTTCCGACAGCACCGTATCGCGCGTGGGGCGACGGTTGCAGTTGCCGGCGAAGTCGAGCCGGACGACGGGCGGCAGCGCGGCGTTGTCGCGCGGGACGGTCGCCATGAATGCCGTCGCCTGATCGACGGCGCGATCGCACAGGCTGAAATTATGGAGCGCGCCGTAGCGCAGCCCTGCGGCGCGGGCGCCCGACCAGTTCGTCGCAAACGCCGGATCACGAGTCTTCGCGCCGGACGACGCAGTGATATAGGCGAAATCGGCATGGCGGGCACGAACCGTGCGCCAGTCGATCGGGCCGTTGGCGTCGCTGACCGAGAGGCCCTGCATGGGGTATTCGTCGCGCGACGGCGCCCAGCGGCTCGCATAGACCCAGCCGACCGCCGTCAATCCTGCGATCAGTGCGATCAGCAGGACGACGCGAAGCAGCGTGCCGCCATAGCCACGGCTGCGTCTGCGGGACATCTGCATGGTCGTCATCCCTTGATATGCAGGACGCACAGCAGGGTGAACAGGCGACGCGCGGTATCGAAATCGACGTCGATCTTGCCGTCCAGCCGTTCCTTCAGGATTTCGGCGGCTTCGTTGTGGATGCCGCGCCGGGCCATGTCGATCGTCTCGATCTGTTGCGGCGTGGCGGCGCGGATCGCCTGATAGTAACTGTCGCAGATTGCGAAATAGTCCTTTATCGCGCGGCGGAAGCGAGCAAGGCCGAGGATGATCGTTTCCAGTGGCGTACCGTCCGCCCGTCCGATGTCGATCACCAGCCGCCCTTCCTCGACGCCCAGCCGTACCTTGTACGGTCCGGCATAGCCGTCGCCATGCTCCCGCTGCGGCGCGAAGTGATTTTCCTCCAGCAGATCGAAGATTGCGATGCGCCGCTCCTGCTCCACATCGGCGTTGCGCCAGAGGATCGTGCGCTGGTCCAGCTCGATATCTATGATGCGGGGATCGGACATGATGGTCTGCATGTCACTGCGGCGACGCGCCCCGAATTGCAAGGGGGCATCAGTATCTCCCTTTCCCCTTCAGAGGAGAGGGCCGGGGAGAGGGGGCTGGCCGTGATCGTGTTCTTGCATCCCCCCACTCCCCAACCCTCTCCCCTGAAGGGGACAGGGGATTTCGACTTATCCACAGGATCGTCCACAGCCCGTCCACGGCGGCTTGCCGCATCGCCTCTTGCCCCGAATCCCGAACGGGCCGATGATGACGCCATGGCCGAAGTGATGCAATTGATCCCCGCGAACGAGACGACGGTGCAAGCGCTGCCGCGCAATGTGGATGCGGAAGCGGCGCTGCTCGGCGCGCTGATGATCGACAACCGCATTGCCGAGGACGTGCAGATGAAACTGCGCGCCGAGCATTTCTTCGAGCCGCTGCATGGCCGTATCTACGACGCGGTGATGCGCCTGCTCGAAAAGAACATGGTCGCCAATCCGGTAACGCTCAAACCGCTGCTGGAGGCGGACGAGGCGCTGCGTGAGCTCGGCGGTGCGGCCTATCTGGTGCAGTTGACCGGCAACAACGCCGCACTGATCGGCGCGCGCGATTTCGCGACTCAAATCTACGATCTTGCCCTGCTGCGCGAACTGGTGGGCGTGGGCCGCGAACTGGTCGAGAACGCACTCGATACCAGCGAGTCGGTCGATCCAAAATCGCAGATCGAGGCGGCGGAAGTTGCCTTGTATAAAGTATCGGAAGGCGAGGGCGAAAGCGGTTCGGTCAAGAGCTTCCTGACGGCCAGCACGCTGGCGGTGCGGCAGGCGGAGCGCGCGCTCAACAGCGGCGGGCATCTGTCGGGGATCACGACCGGGATTACGTCGCTGAACGAAAAGATCGGCGGCCTGCACAACTCCGACTTGATGATCCTCGCCGGGCGACCGGGCATGGGCAAGACCTCGCTTGCCACCAACATCGCCTATAATGCCGCGTCGCGCTGGGTGCGGGACGATGCGGACGGGATCGATCCGGCGAAGAATATGGGTGCGAAAGTCGCCTTCTTCTCGCTCGAAATGTCCGCCGACCAGCTGGCGACGCGCGTGCTCGCCGAACAGTCGGGGATCAGCGGCGAGGCGCTGCGCATGGGGAAGATCAGCCATGCCGATTTCCAGAACCTGTCGCGCGCCGCGCGTGAATTGCAGGATCTGCCGCTGTTCATCGACGATACGCCGGGCCTCACCATCGCGGCGCTGCGCACCCGCGCGCGGCGGCTGAAGCGTCGGCACGACGTCGGGTTCATCGTGATCGACTATCTTCAGCTCTTGCAGGGATCGGGCAGGGGCAGCGACAATCGCGTACAGGAAATCTCCGAAATCTCGCGCGGCCTGAAAACGCTGGCGAAGGAACTGCATGTGCCGGTGCTGGCGCTTTCGCAGCTCAGCCGCGCCGTCGAGCAGCGCGAGGACAAGCGCCCGCAACTGTCCGACCTGCGCGAATCCGGATCGATCGAGCAGGACGCCGACATGGTCTGGTTCGTCTATCGTGAGGATTATTACGTCGCGGCCAAGCAGCCCGGCGATGTCGAGAGCGAGGAGCATCGCGCCTGGGCGGAGGAAATGGACCGCATCTTCGGTCTGGCCGAGCTGATCGTCGCCAAGCAGCGCCATGGCGCTACGGGGCGCATCCGCCTCAAGTTCGATGCCAAGATCACCAAGTTCAGCGATCTGGCCGAGAACAGCTATGGCGCGATCGCCTATGAATAGACGCGCAGCCGGTCTGATCTTGATGCTGGCGACGACGCTGCCGGTCGCGGCTGCGGCGGCCTTGCCGGAGAGGATGGCCACGGCGCGCGCAGCCAGTCTGAAACCGGGGCAATATCTGTGGGACGCAGCGGACGGCGGCACAGGTCCGGTCGCCATCATGGTCAGCATCGACCGGCAGGATCTATATGTGTGGCGTGGCGGTGCGCTGATCGGCATTTCCACCGTGTCGACGGGCAAGCCGGGCAAGGCGACGCCGCTGGGCGAGTTTCGCATCCTTCAGAAGAACGTCCACCATCGCTCCAACATCTACAGCAACGCACCGATGCCCTACATGCAGCGGCTGACGTGGACGGGCATTGCGATCCATGGCGGCGACCTGCCGGGTTATCCCGCGTCGCATGGCTGCATTCGGGTGCCGCTCGCCTTCGCCAAGCTGCTGTTCGCCGCGACCGACATGGGCGGCGTCGTCAGCGTATCGGACGGGCAGAGCGGACCGTTCCTGCGGATCGAGGCGGAAATCGCCGCGCTTGGTACGGATGCGATCCTGACGGGTGGCGGGCCACCCGCAGGGCAGCCGACGCCTGTGGTACGGATGGCGGCGCTCCAGCCAGACAATCGCGTGTTTGCGCCAGTTCGTCGGCATCCGGATGCAATCCTTCCCCCTGTGCAGGATCGCGACGTTGCGGCCAACACGCCCGCGCCGAAGTTGCCGGTCGAGAAGATCGCGCTGGCGCAGGCCGACCTGTCAGTGGGCGATGCCGCCATGTCGTCCGGCAGGGCCGATCCGGCACGGCCGCACTGGCTGGTGCCTTATTACGAACCGCCGGGAGACCCTGCCGCGCGGAAATGAGCGGTCAGACCGGCGCAGCCACGCCGATGTCGGTGAGCAGGATCTGCGTCCGTTCCGCCAGAGCGGAATTGGTGCGGCTCTGGTCATAGGCCATGGCCCATGCGCCGAACTGGCGCGTCGCCAGCGTCCGTTCCTTGATGATCCGGACATCCTGATGCCGCTGATCCCTGCTGATCTTGTCCATAAGGATTCTGACCACAGGCTCGCTGCCTTCCAGCGTCTGAAGGAAGGTGTCGCTGTTCGACATCAGGACGCCGGTGACATCCAGTTGGCTGTTGTTTCTGCGGGATGCGGCCAAAATCTGAAGGCAAACGTCAGGCGCTGACGCGCCGTTGACACGGCTCGTATAGGTTAGCTGAAAAATCACGGTAGGCGACCAATCTATTTTTTGTTGGCCCGCATATAGGCGCAACGTCGAGCATTGACCAGACGTATCATTAGAACACGAAGTTGTAATATTATTTCGCAGCTGTCTAGAACGAAGGCAGGTTCGCCGGATCGTCCGGATCGAGCGTGCTGACCGGCGCGTGGATTCCGCATTCCACCTTGTCCCATCCGCGCCAGCGGCCCGAGCGCGGGTCCTCGCCCGGCAGCACCTTCGACGTACAGGGTTCGCAGCCGATCGAGAGATAGCCCTGCGCCTCCAGCGGATGACGGGGCAAAGCGTGCGCATCGAAATAGGCGTCGAGCATTTCCTTCGTCCAGTCGCCGATCGGATTGATCTTGAGCTGGCCGTTCTCGACCTCGAAGCGCGGGATGTTCTGCCGTGTCGCCGCCTGAAACGCCTTGCGGCCCGAAATCCAGGCGTCCAGCCCGTCCTTCGCCCGTGCCAGCGGCTCGACCTTGCGGATCGCACAGCAGCCGTCCGGGTCGTAGGACCAGCGCAGGCCCGTCTCGTCCTTCTTCGCCAGCATGCCGGCGTCGGGCGTCACGGTCAGGCTGTTGCGGATACCGAGCAAAGCGACCAGGTGATCGCGATAGGCGAGCGTTTCGGGAAACATCTTCAGCGTATCGACGAAAATGACGGGAACGTCGGGGTCGGCCTGCGCCACCAGATGAAGCAGCACGGCGCTTTCCGCACCGAAGGAGGAGACGGTGGCCACGCGACCGATCGTGTATTCACCCAACAGAGTGCGCAGCATGGACAAGGCATCGACACCCGAAAAACGCGCGTTGAGCGCGTCGGCATCCGCCTGCACGAAGGCAGGACGCGCGTCGATGATGTCCAAAGCGCGCACGGCCTCAGCCATTTACCGCCTCCGGATGGCGCTTGGCCCAGACGGGCGTGCGACCATCGACGGTCTTTTGATAGACGTCGGCATAACGTGCGAGCGCGGCGTCGACGACCGCCTGGTCGAAGGGGTGATCGGGCCGGAAACTGTCGAAGCCGCAGCGCCGCATAGCGACGATCTGATCGACCAGCACGTCGCCCACCGCGCGCAGTTCACCGGCATAGCCAGCCTCGCGCAGGATGCGGGCTGCGGAATAGCCGCGTCCGTCGCCGAATATGGGGAAGTTCACTTCGATCAGCGAAATCCTGTCGAGGCTGGGGAGAAGCGCGCGGGCATCGTCGCCCGGTTCGATGCGGACGGCAGTCGCGTTCGTCTGGCCCGCGAACGCCTCGAACGTGACGGCGGGTTCCTGACCCTGCTCGTCAAGACCCGGTTCGGCGTCGCGAAAGGAGAGGAAATCAACCATAGAGCGCCTCCTTGAAGGGCTTCATGCCGATGCGGCGATAGGTATCGAGGAAGCGTTCGCCGTCGGTGCGTTCGCGCACATAGATGTCGGTGACTTTCTCCACCGCATCGACGATGCCGTTATCGTCGAAGCCCGGGCCGGTGATCGTGCCGAGGCTGGCGTCCTCCGCCCCGGAACCGCCCAGCGAAAGCTGATAGTTCTCCGTACCGCGACGATCGACGCCCAATATGCCGATATGCCCGGCGTGGTGATGGCCGCAGGCATTGATACAGCCGGAAATCTTGAGCTTCAACTCACCCAGATCGCGCTGCCGCGCCGGATCGGCGAAGCGGTCGGCGATCTTCTGCGCGACGGTGATCGAGCGCGCATTGGCGAGGCTGCAATAATCGAGACCGGGACAGGCGATGATGTCGCTGATGAGGTCCAGATTGGCTTCCGCCAGACCGACTTCCTCCAGCGCCTGCCAGATGGCGAACAGGTCGGCCTTCTTCACATAAGGCAGCACCAGGTTCTGCGCATGGGTGACGCGCAGTTCGTCCATCGAATAGCGTTCGGCCAGGTCGGCGATCAGGTCGATCTGCGCCGAGGAAGCGTCGCCGGGGATGCCGCCCTGCGGCTTGAGGCTGATGTTGACGATCGCATATCCCGGCTGCTTGTGCGCCTTGACGTTCTGGTCGATCCACAGGGCGAAGGCGGGATCGCTGCGGTCGATGCTGTCGGTCACGCCGGCTTCGTAGGCGGGATCGGCGAAATAGCCGCGTATCCGGTCGAGTTCCGCGACCGGCGGATCGAGACCGAGTTGCTTCATCGCGGCGAACTCTTCCTCGACCTGCCGACGATATTCGTCCGCGCCCAGTTCATGCACCAGAATCTTGATGCGCGCCTTGTACTTGTTGTCGCGGCGGCCGTAGCGATTGTAGACGCGCAACGCCGCCTCGACATAGGAAATCAGATCGTCCTCGGTCACGAAATCGCGGATTTCCGGGGCGACCATCGGCGTGCGTCCCATGCCGCCACCGGCAAACACGCGCGCGCCGACGACACCGTCGCGCTTCACCAGTTCGATGCCGATATCGTGCAGGCGCATCGCCGCGCGGTCCTCCGGCGAGGCGATCACGGCGATCTTGAACTTGCGGGGGAGATAGCTGAATTCCGGGTGGAAGCTCGACCACTGGCGCAGCAATTCGGCCCAGGGGCGCGGATCGACGATCTCATCCGCGGATACGCCCGCATATTGGTCCGAAGAGATGTTGCGGATGCAGTTCCCGCTCGTCTGGATCGCGTGCATCTCCACCGTCGCCAGTTCGGCGAGGATGTCCGGCGCATCCTCCAGCTTGATCCAGTTGAACTGGATGTTCTGGCGCGTGGTGAAATGCCCGTAATCGCGATCATATTTGCGCGCGATATGGGCCAGCATCCGCATCTGCTTGCCCGACAGCGTGCCATAGGGAATGGCGACGCGCAGCATATAGGCGTGGAGCTGCAGATAGAGACCGTTGGTCAGGCGCAGCGGCTTGAACTGATCCTCCGTCAGCGCACCGGCAAGGCGTCGGGCGGTCTGGTCGCGAAACTCCGCGACGCGGGCCTCGACGATGGACTGGTCATACTGGTCGTAGCGATACATTAGTTTTTCTCGCTCCCTTCGTCCCGCGCGAAGTCGAGGGACAAGGGCTGGGCGCTGGGTGTCTCGACTTCGCTGGACACGAACGGGTCTGTGGTGGAATTGCGGCGCATCAGATGACCCACTGGCCGGCGTCGGGATCGGCCGGCTTCAGGGTGAGATCGGGACGGACCGTGGGGCCGAGGGCGCGGATGCGGTCCTTGATATGGGCGGGGCGGGGGCCTTCGTCGCCCGGCGTCGCGTCGATGACATAGGCGCCGACGACGTGCCGCGCCGCATCCTCCCGCCGCGCCAGATCATCGCCATGATCGCCGACATCCACGGCATCGGCGATCCGCCGCGACCAGCCGTCGCCCGCCCACCAGATGACGTCGCCGGTCGGCAAATCATTGCCCGTCAGTATCTTCACGAAAGCGTCTCCAATTGTGCGGCTATGGCGGCCAGCCTGTCGTCGGCAGTGCCGCGCAAGACCACGTCGCCCACCACGATCAGCGCCGGACTTTGCACCTGTTCGCGCGCGATCATCCCGCCCAGATCGGCGAGCAGGGTGCGCAGCGCGCGGCTGTCCTTGCGGGTGCCCTTTTCCAGCACCGCGACCGGCGTGGCGGGGGAAACGCCATCGGCGATCAGCTTTTCGGCGATCGCGTCCGCCGTGGCGACGCCCATGTAGATGACGAGGGTGCGCCCCTTGCCTGCAAGGCCCGACCAGTCCTGATCGGTTAGCCCCTTGCACTGCCCGGCGACGAAAGTGACGGCGCTGGATGCGTCGCGATGGGTAAGGGGTATCTGCGCCTGCGCAGCGCAGCCGATCGCCGCGCTGATGCCCGGCACGATTTCGACCGGAACGCCAGCGGCACGGCAATCTTCGGCTTCTTCGCCGCCGCGGCCGAAGATGAAGGGATCGCCACCTTTCAGCCGCACGACATCGCGCCCGGCCAGTGCCTCGCGTACCAGCAAGGCGTTGATCTGGTCCTGCGGCATCGAATGGCGGCTGCGGCTCTTGGCGACCGAAATCAGCCGCGCATCGGGTCGGCCCATCGCGAGGATCGCCGGATCGACCAGCCCGTCATGCACGATCAGTTCGGCGGACGCGATCAGCCGCGCGGCGCGCAGCGTCAGCAGGTCGGGGTCGCCCGGCCCTGCACCGACCAGATAGACTGTTCCGGGCAATGACTGATCCATGGTGGCCAGATGGCGAACCTGCCGATCTGCCGCAACCGAGAATCGGTTGCCGGGGGGGTAGGAAATGTTTGGGGGGGTGCCCGTCAGTCGCCCATCGCCGACACGTCGATTTCCTTCATGCCCACGCCCATGCTGGCGCGAGGCTGTTCGGATTCGGAAGAGACGACGGGATAGGCGCAATAATCCGCCGCATAATAGGCGCTGGCGCGATGATTGCCGGACAGGCCGACGCCGCCGAAGGGCGCGGCGGAGGATGCGCCGTTTGTCGGACGGTTCCAGTTGACGATTCCCGCGCGGACATTCGCCCAGAACTGGTCGTAATGTTCCGGCGTGCCGCCGATCAGCGAAGCCGACAGGCCGTAGCGCGTATTGTTCGCCTCCGCGATCGCGGCACTGAAGTCGGGCACGCGGATCACCTGAAGCAATGGCCCGAACAGCTCGATGTCGGGGCGCTCGGGCATTTCCGTCACGTCGATGATCGCCGGCGACAGGAACGGCAGATCCTTGTGCGGTCGGACCATATGCTTGATCGGGCGGCCACCGTTGCTCATCAGGATGAGGAAACTTTCGGTCAGGCCATCGGCCGCCTCGTTGTCGATCACCGGCCCCATATAGGGCGCAGGGTCGGCATGGGGATGATCGACGATGATCCGGTCCGCGATCTTCCGGATTTCCGCGATCAGCGGCTGGGCCAGACTGTCCCGCACGATCAGGCGCTTGGCGGCGGTGCAGCGCTGCCCCGCCGACAGGAATGCCGATTGCGCGACGAGCACGGCGGCGCTGGCGACATCGGGCGTGTCCCACACGACGATCGGATTGTTCCCGCCCATTTCGAGCGCCAGTATCTTGTCGGGCTGCCCGGCGAACGCCTTGTTGATCGCGATGCCGGTGGTGGCCGATCCGGTGAAGAGGATGCCGTTGACGTCGGGATGCGCGGTCAGCGCGCGGCCTTCGTTCGGCCCGCCGACGATCAGGCGCACCAGACCTTCCGGCACGCCGGCTTCCCGATACAGGTCGACCAGCATCGCGCCGACGGCGGGCGTTTTTTCCGAAGGCTTGAACACGACGGCGTTGCCTGCGATCAGCGCGGGAACGATATGGCCGTTGGGCAGGTGCGCCGGGAAATTATAGGGGCCAAGCACCGCCATCACGCCGTGGGGCTTGTGCCGCACCGCCTGCTTCATGCCCATCGCGCCTTCCAGACGGCGCATCCCCGTGCGTTCGGAATAGGCGGCGATGGAGATGTCGACCTTGCCGATCACGGCGGCGACTTCGGTTTTCGCGTCCCACAGGGGCTTGCCAGTTTCGCGGGAAATGAGGTCGGCCAGCGCTTCTTCCTTCGCGCGCACGGCATTGGCGAAACGCCGCATCGTCTCGATGCGAATGGCGAGCGGCTTTGCGGCCCAGAGCGGCCAGGCCTCGCGCGCACGCGCAACTTCGGCGGCGACGTCGCTGATGGGCTGTTCCCATAAATGGGCGCCGGTGGCCGGCTCGATGGAAATCAGGGTCGATGACATGGAGGGGATATGGCCCAATTGTAACGGGGTTGGAAGGGGGCAGAGCCTTGCCTAGGCCCCGCCGTCTGAACGTCGCCCGAATGATCGACGGGGAAAATACGCGTCGGACCGCACGAAAGTTGCATGGCCGCTACGGAATGTCGGGCGCCTCTCCATGCGCCTCGCCCATGCGGCGGATGGCGGCCACCTTGGTGTGGAGCGGCTGCCAGTCGTCCCGTTCGGCGATGGGGGCCCAGATCGACTCGACTTCCTCGATATGCAGGGAGCAGGGCGCTTCATCCTGCCAATAGTCGTGGGCACGGTCGCTCGATGGCGTGAAGCCGCCGATCGCATCGCGCACGCCATCCCATTGTCGGGCCGTGTAGGCGGCTGCGTTGCGCAGATCTCCACCGCGCCAGTCGAAGAAGAAACGGTCGATACCCGCTCGTGTTTCGATCAACGCGCGGACGGCGTCCTCCACGAAAGCCGCCGATGTGGCCTGATCGGCGGGGGTGAGGCCGAGACGCCAGAAGAAGCGCTGGACCAGTCTTTGCGGGTAGATTTCCGAAAACTGCTCAAGCGCCTCGATCAACGGCGGCGCCTCGGAGATCAGGCGGAGCGAAACAGCGAGTTGAGCGACGTCCCAGTGGATCGCCTCGGCCTGCCGCGCGAAGGCGTAAAGCCCCTGATGATCGAAATAGGCGGCGGTGAAGCCCGGCGTCCATTCCGGCGTGAAGCGCCATGGGCCATAGTCGAAACTTTCGCCTGTCACGTTGATGTTGTCGCTGTTGAGGACGCCATGGACGAAGCCTGCGACCATGTAGCTGGCCGCCAGATCGGCGGTGCGGGCGACGACATTGCGCAGGAGCTGGCTTGGCGGATGATCGCCGGGTTCCTCCTCGTAAAGCGCGCGGAGGGCATATTCGACCAGCCGCGTCATCAATGCCTCGTTCCGCTCGAACGCCGCGCGCTGGAACGTGCCGATGCGGACATGGGAATGGCTGAGGCGGGTCATGACGGCGGAGCGGGTGGGCGAGGGTTCGTCGCCGCGATGCAGCGCCTCGCCCGTCTCGACCAGCGAAAAGGTCTTGGACGTGTAGACGCCCAGCGCCTCCAGCATTTCGGTCGCCAATATCTCCCGCACGCCGCCTTTCAGCGTCAGCCGCCCGTCGCCTGCGCGACTCCATGGCGTGACGCCCGATCCCTTGGTGCCCAGATCGAGCAGGCGGCCATCGCCGTCGCGCAGTTGCGCGAAGAGGAAACCGCGTCCGTCGCCGATATCCGGATTGTAATGCTGGAACTGATGCCCGTGATAGCGCAGCGCCAGCGGTCGCGGCTGATTGTCCGGCAGCGGCGCGAATCGCCCGAAATGCGCGATCCACTGTTCATCGTTCAGCGCGTCCAGTCCGACCGCCGCCGCCCAGCGATCATTGCGGAAGCGCAGGATCGTCTGCGGAAAATCCGTTGGCGGCACGGGATCCGACAGGTCCGGCCCCAGCGATGCGATTTGCGGGGCAGGAGTGTATTTGGCGGGTTGCAGGGGGAAGCGCATGAGGCAATATGGGGTGCGCAGCGCGAAAGGATCAAGTTTGTCGGAATATCGCGACGCATATTGGTGGTCGAACGACGGCTTGCGGCTGCATTATCGCGATTATGCGGGGAGTGGAGACGCAAGTGGAGGCGGGCGTCCGGCGCTGCTCTGCCTGCCGGGGCTTACCCGCAACGCGCGCGATTTCGCGCCGCTCGCCGATCGTCTGGCGGGCAAGTGGCGGCTGATCTGCCCCGATCTGCGGGGGCGGGCGGAAAGCGCCTATGCCAAGGATCCGATGACCTATGTGCCGCTGACCTATCTTCAGGATCTGGAGCGGTTGCTAGCCGATCTGGCGCTGACGCGGTTCGTGGTGGTCGGCACGTCGCTGGGCGGAATCATCGCGATGCTGATGGCCGCGACTCGGCCCGACCGGCTGGCGGGCGCCGTCCTCAACGATGTCGGGCCGAAGATCGAGGAAGCGGGACTGGCGCGGATACGGGGTTACGTCGGCACCGGCAGTACGCATCCGACCTGGGTCCATGCCGCCCGCGCGCTGGCGCAGAACAATGCAGACGTTTACCCCGACTATAGTCTGGAGGACTGGCTCGGCATGGCGAAGCGGCTCTATCGCCTGAATAGCGGCGGGCGCGTCGTTCTGGATTACGACATGCGGATCGCCGAGCCTTTGCGGGTGCCGGGCGGAGAGGCGGGCGTCGATCTGTGGCCGGCAATGGCCGGTTTTCGATCCGTACCGACACTCATCCTGCGCGGCGAGCGGTCCGATCTTCTGAATGCGGAGACGGCAGAACGGATGGTGCGCGAGATCGGTGCGACCGCGACATATGTCACCGTGCCGGGCGTCGGCCATGCGCCGACATTGACCGAACCCGCGTCGATCGCCGCGGTCGAAACCCTGCTGGAGCGCGTCACCGCCGATGCGTGACCCGATGCGTGACCGGCCGCGCCTGTTGCATCTCCACAGCAGCTTCGATCTGGGCGGCAAGGAGGCACGGGCGGTCCAGCTCATGAACCACTGGGGCGACAGGGTGCGCCATGCGGTCGTCAGCGGAGTCGCCTCTGCGATGGGCGCGCGCGATGCGATTGCGCCGGATGTGCCCGTAGACTTTCCCGACGCGCCGTCGCTGGAGGGCAAGCCGGGCCTCGTGCGCTATCACGCGCTGGCACGATTCATGGCGGATTACGATCTGGTCCTGACCTATAATTGGGGCGCTATGGATGCCGTGATGACGCATCGCCTGTTCGGCGGGGTCATGCGCCTGCCGCCGCTGATCCATCACGAGGACGGGTTCAATGCCGACGAAGCCGGCGGTCTGAGGGCGAAGCGCAACGTCTATCGTCGGCTGGGCCTGACGCGCGCCTCGGCGCTGGTCGTTCCTTCGACAGTGCTGGAGCGGATCGCCCGCGACGTGTGGCATCAGCCGCGGGAGAGGGTGCGCCTGATTCCCAACGGCATCGACGTCGCGCGATACGCTGCGGCGCCGGAAACCGGTGCCTTGCCCGGCCTGGTCCGCAGTCCCGGCAAGCTGCTGGTCGGCACGCTGGCCGGATTGCGTCCGGTGAAGAACATCCCCCGCCTCGTCCGCGCTATCGCGCCGCATCGGGATCGCCTGCAACTCGTCGTGGTGGGTGAAGGGCCTGAGCGCGATGCGATTCTGGCGCAGGCGTCGTCTTGCGGCATGGAGGATATCCATCTCGCCGGATTTCAGGCGCAGCCCTGGCGGTTCATGGGCCATTTCGACATCTTCGCCCTGTCGTCGGACAGCGAACAGTTCCCGATTTCCCTCGTCGAAGCGATGGCGAGCGGCCTGCCGGTTGCGGCGACCGATGTGGGGGACGTGTCCGCCATGGTCGCCCCCGAAAATCTGCCCCTCGTCGTAGCCGACGAAGCGGGTTTGTCGGAGGCGCTCGGGCGACTTGCACGGGATGCGGACTTGCGTAAATCGCTGGGACAGGCCAACCGGGCGCGGGCGGAGGCACGTTATGGCGAGCAGGCGATGTTCGATGCCTATGCCGCGCTCTATGCCAACGCACTGGCACGGCCCGATGTTTTGCGCTAGGGCGCGCGAGATTTTCCGGTCCTCCCGCGCGCAAAATTGGTATAGTGGCCAATCTTGCGGCGCGGTGAACCGGGCGTTTTCCGGCCTGATCCTGTTGGGAGAGTAAGTTGTTCAAGGGGTTGAAGCCCATCGTTTACGGCGGACGCGAAGTCTGGCCATTGGTGGAAGGTGGCAAGGGTGTTGCGGTGTCCAACCACCTGAGTTCCGGCGCGTGGGCGGCGGCCGGCGGCATCGGCACGGTGTCGGCGGTCAATGCCGACAGCTATGACGCTGAAGGCAAGATCATCCCGCAGATATACAGCGCCAAGACGCGTCGGGAACGGCATGAGGAACTCATCACCTATGCCATCGACGGCGCCGTCGAGCAGGTGAAGCGCGCCTATGAGATCGCCGGGGGCAAGGGCGCTATCAACATCAACGTGCTGTGGGAAATGGGCGGCGCCCAGCGCATCCTGCATGGCGTGCTGGAGCGGACGCGCGGCATGGTGGCAGGCGTCACATGCGGCGCGGGCATGCCCTACAAGCTGAGCGAAATCGCCGCCTCCTACAATGTCAGCTATCTGCCGATCGTCTCCTCGGCCCGCGCCTTCCGTGCGTTGTGGAAGCGCGCCTACAGCAAGGCGGCGGAGTTTCTGGCCGCCGTGGTCTATGAAGACCCCTGGCTGGCCGGTGGGCACAATGGCCTTTCCAATGCGGAAGACCCTCGCAAGCCCGAAGACCCCTATCCGCGCGTCAAGGCGCTGCGCGAGACGATGCGCGAGGGCGGCATCGCGGACAGCGTGCCCATCGTCATGGCCGGTGGTGTGTGGCACCTGAAGGACTGGAACGACTGGATCGACAATCCGGAGCTGGGCGCCATCGCCTTTCAGTTCGGCACGCGCCCGCTGCTGACGCAGGAAAGCCCGATCCCGCAGGAATGGAAGGACCGACTGACCCGGCTTGAGGAAGGCGACATCCTGCTCCATCGCTTCTCGCCGACCGGTTTCTATTCCTCCGCCGTCCGCAATCCCTTCCTGCGGCATCTGGAATCGCGGTCGGAACGGCAGATCGCCTTCAGCCTGGAGCAGGCGGGCGATCACACACATCAACTCGACGTGGGCGTGAAGGGCAAGAACTTCTGGGTGACGCGCAACGACCTGCTGCGTGCGCGCCAGTGGGTCGGCGAAGGCTTCGTCAGTGCACTCAAGACGCCTGACAATACGCTGGTGTTCGTGACCGACGAGGACAAGGGCGTCATTCGCAAGGATCAGGCGGACTGCATGGGCTGCCTGTCGCAATGCGCCTTTTCAAGCTGGATGGACAGCGACACCAATTCGACCGGGCGGCTCGCCGATCCGCGCAGCTTCTGCATTCAAAAGACGCTGCAGGACATCGCCCATGGCGGGCCGGTTGATCAGAATCTCATGTTCGCGGGCCACGGCGCCTATCGCTTCGGCAAGGACCCGTTCTATTCCAACGGGTTCGTGCCGACGGTGAAGCAGCTCGTCGACCGCATCCTGACGGGCGACTGAGCGGCGTGGCGGATATTCCCGGACTGGCGGTGCTGCATTACGAGACGCCGCATTTCGATGTCGTGCGCCCCGGCCAGTTCGTGCTGTGCGCGATCAGCGGGGAGCGCATTCCGCTCGATCATCTGATGTACTGGAGCGCGGAGTTCCAGGAAGCCTATCGCGGCGCACGGGAATCGACGGAAGGGTTTCTGCGCCAACGGGGATAACTACGCGGTCGCTGCAATGTTGGCCGTTCGGTTCGAGCAGCCATCTCGACACGCTCGATGGCTGCTCGAACCGAACGGGCGCGAGACATTGCCTTGAGAAACGCGCGCTAAACCCATCCCTCCAGCACCTGATCGGGCGGGCGATGGCCGTCGACCCAGGTGCGGATGTTGGCGATGACCTTCGCGCCGGTCGCGTCGCGGCCCTCGAACGTCGCCGAACCGACATGCGGCAGCAACACCACGTTGGACAAGGCCAGCAGGCGCGTGTCGACGGCCGGTTCGTGCGCATACACATCCAGCCCGGCCCCGGCGATCCGGCCTTCCGCAAGGGCATCGACCAGTGCTGCCTCATCGGCGATTTCGGCGCGCGACGTGTTGATGAAATAGGCGGTCGGTTCCATCAGGGCGATGCGACGCGCGTCGATCATGCCGCGGCTTTGGTCGTTGAGCGGACAATGAACCGAGACGATGTCGCTGGTTTCCAGCAGCATGTCGATGTCCGCCTGCCACAGCGCGCCCGTCTCGCGTTCGACGGCTTCGGGCAGGCGATGGCGGTTGTGATAGGAAATCGACAGGCCGAAGGCAGCGGCGCGGCGCGCGACTGCCTGGCCGATGCGGCCCATGCCGATGATCCCCAGCCGCTTGCCGCCGATGCGGTGGCCCAGCATGCTGGAGGGACTCCAGCCAGCCCATGTGCCCGATCGCACCAGCTTTTCCCCCTCCGCCAGCCTGCGCGGGACGGACAGGATGAGCGCCATCGTCATGTCGGCGGTGTCCTCGGTCAGGACACCGGGCGTGTTGGTGACGATGATGCCCTTGGCGCGCGCGGCGTGCAGGTCGATATGATCGACGCCGCTGCCGAAGCTGGCGATCAGCTGCAAGCGGTCGCCCGCCTGCGCGATCAGATCCGCATCGATGATATCGGTGACCGTGGGAACAAGTACGTCGCATTGCTGCATCGCGGCGGCGAGTTCGGCGCGCGTCATGGGCTGATCCTCGCGGCGGAACCGCGTGTCGAACAGTTCGCCCATCCGGCTTTCGACGGCATCGGGCAGGCGCCGGGTCAGGGTGACTGTCGGTTTCGCCGGGCGAGGTTTTTTGGCCATATGCTGCCGCTATTCCCGGCTAGGGTCGAGGTCAAGCGGTTATGGGCGAGGCGTTTGCGCGGGGATAGGTGGTTGAACAGCGGGGCCGGCGGTGGCAATCAGGCGTTACAGGCAGATAACAGCAAAAGGATGCCGGACATGGCGGGATGGAGATATGCTTCGGGGGCGATAGCTATGGCGCTGGCCGCCATAGTCTGCGGCACTTCACCGGCCGGTGCCCAATCCAAGAAGGCCGTACCTTACTGGGCGTCGATTTCCCAGCCGGAGGCGCGGATGCGCGTCGGCCCCAATCTGGATTATCCCAGCAACTGGATATACCGCCGCCGCGACTTGCCCGTGAAGGTGGTGCAGGTGCTCGGCAACTGGCGCAAGATCGAGGACAGCAACGGTACGCAGGGATGGATGCACGTCCGTCTGCTGAGCGATACGGCTACCGCCATCGTGCAGAAAGGCGTGACGGAGATGCGCGACAAGCCTTCCCGCGATGCCAAGCTGCTCTATCGCGTCGAACCGGGGGTCGTCGGACGCATTTCCGATTGCGCATCGGGATGGTGCGCGCTGGATGTGAACGGTAAACGCGGGTTCGTCGCCGCCGATGCGCTCTGGGGTGCGGTGGAGTGATAACTTAATCCGCAAATAATTAGGAAAATTAAATGGGTATGCCATGGGAATACCACAATCAAATCGTCGTTGAATCGTATTCAGCGCGTAAGATTGGGAGTAAGTCAGAGATAAGAGTGCGTCCAATTGAAGGACAATTATTTCCGCCAGAAATGAATGTGCAGTGGTCCAGAAAACTGCGGAACACTCATGTAGTAGGAACAAAGTTCCGTATTTGGGTAAAGGAATCCAATATAAATGGAGGGGACTCGTTTCTCCAATCCCCTTGGCAATGGCCATATGAGGTAGTAGCCTGAATATCTTTGTTAAATGCATACTGTTTAATATCGAGAATGAGATCACCCCCGCAGCGACGCCGCCGCTCGCGCTAGTTCCTCGATGCGGTGCGCATCCACCGGCCCCTTGGGTACAAGCCAGCTTCCGCCCACGCATTTTACGGCATCCTCGGCCAGCCAGTTGCCCGCCGTCTCGAACTTGATGCCGCCGGTGGGGCAGAAGCGCGCGCTGTTGAACGGTGCGGCCAGTGCCTTGAGCGCAGGCAGGCCGCCGGAAGTTTCGGCGGGGAAGAATTTGAAGCGCGACAGGCCCATGTCCATGCCGCGCATGATGTCCGCCGCCGTAGCCGTGCCGGGCAAGAAAGCGACGCCGTTTGCCATCGCTGCCTTGCCCAGCGGTTCGGTCAAGCCGGGGCTGACGATGAACTGCGCACCGGCGGCCAGCGCCTGATCGAGCTGTGCGGGGTTCAGCACGGTGCCTGCGCCGACGACGGCGCCCGGCACCTTCGCCATTTCGCGCATCACGTCGAGCGCGATCGGGGTGCGCATCGTGACTTCCAGCGCGGGCAGGCCGCCCTTCACAAGCGCCTCGGCGATCGGCGCGGCATCCTCGATCCGCTCGATCACCAGCACGGGGATCACAGGGGCGAGTTCCATCACCTGGTCGACCGTCAACGTCATACTATGTCTCCCCGAAAGGCGGCCGCCGCCCCGAACAATCCGATTTCCTCATGAATGGCGAGCCGTACCGGCACCCTTTCCATCAAGCCCTGAAAACGGCCCTTGGCGGTGAAGCGGCTGTGGAAGCCGCTCAGGGGCAGCATCGCCTTCATACGCTGCGTCAGGCCACCGGCCAGCACGACTGTTCCGGGACCATGCGTCAACGCCAGATCGCCCGCGACGGAGCCGTAGCACAGGCAGAAGCGTTCGAGCGTCGTACGGGCGAAGGCGTCCGTGTTGTCCAGCGCCGCCTGCCACAGGTCCGCGTCGTTCATCAGTTCGACGCGATCATGGCCGATCGTCGCCATCGCCTTATAGAGATTGTTGAGGCCGGGACCGGAAACGATCCGTTCGGTCGATACGCGCAGGAACTTGTCGCGCAGATAATCGACGATGCGCCCCTCCAGCACATCGAGCGGGGCGAAATCGACATGCCCGCCTTCGGTCGCGACGACATGCGGCATGCCCTCGACGAAGGCGATCATCGCGACGCCCAGGCCGGTGCCGGGTCCCAGGATCGTCACCGAACCGTTGCGTGGCATCGGCGTGTCCGGTCCGAACAGCAGTTCGAGATGATCGGCCGGCAGCTTGGAAACGGCATGCGCCACCGCCTCGAAATCATTGACGAGCCGCAGCGTGTCGAGATCGAGATCGGCCTTCAGCGTGTCGGGGCGCACCACCCAGTTGCTGTTGGTCAGCTTGATGACGTCGCCACCGATCGCCGTCGCGAAGGCGATGGACGCGGCGCGGGGCAGGGGTTCCGGCTCGTCCCGCGCGAAGGCCGCCCAGCAGGCTTGCAGGCTGGGATATTCCGCCACCTTGTATTTGCGGACGGTGCCCAGCACCGGAACGCCATCGCTGCCGATCGTCGCTATTGCGAAGCGGGCATTGGTGCCGCCCACGTCTACGCTGATAAGTGCGTTTTCGGTCGTCGGCTTCATGATTCAGATTTCCGCTTCCATCGCGGCGAGCATCGGCGACGCGCCTTCTTCAGCCAGATCGCTGTGATTGCGGAACAGGGCGAACAGTTCGCGGCCCGTGTCGTAAGGCGGGGGCGGAGGTGCGGGTGCTGCACGCGCAGCCCATTCCGCTGCTTCGACGAGCGCCTCGACCGTGCCTTCCTGCGCGCAGACCCGGACCATGTCGCCATCGCGCAGCTTGCCGATCGGGCCGCCGCCCAAGGCTTCGGGCGACAGGTGAATGGCAGCGGGCACCTTGCCCGACGCGCCGGACATCCGTCCGTCGGTCAGCAGCGCGACCTTGAACCCGCGATCCTGCAGGACGCCCAGCGCCGGTGTCAGCTTGTGCAGTTCGGGCATTCCGTTGGCGCGCGGCCCCTGGAACCGGACGACGACGATCACGTCCCGCTCCAGTTCGCCCGCCTTGAAGGCTTTTAGCACATCGTCCTGATCGTGGAACACGCGGGCCGGGGCCTCTATCGTCCAGCGCACCGGATCGACGGCGCTGACTTTCATGATGCACCGGCCCAGATTGCCGGAAAGCAGGCGCATCCCGCCATCGGCGCTGAACGGATCCGACACGGGACGAAGCATCGTGAGATCGCGTGATTGCTCCGGCGCGTCCTTCCAGACCAGCGCGTCGTTTTCGAGCGTCGGCTCCTTGCCGTAATCGGTCAGATCCTGCCGCGCGACCGTCTTTAGATCGCGATGCAGCAGGCCGTTGTCGAGCAACTGGCTGATGATCCACGCCATGCCGCCCGCCGCCTGGAAAGCGTTCACATCGCCCGATCCGTTAGGATAGACGCGCGCCAGCAGCGGGACGACATCGGACAGTTCGGCGAAGTCGGTCCAGTCGATGCTGATCCCCGCCGCCCGCGCGATGGCGGGCAGGTGGATCGCGTGATTGGTCGAACCGCCCGTCGCGAGCAGGCCGATGATCGCGTTGACGATCGCCTTCTCGTCCACGCATTCGCCCAGAGGCCGGTAATCGTCGCCGTCCCAGCCGATCGACGCGACCCGATGCGTCGCCGCGCGCGTAAGTTCGCCGCGCAGCTTCGTGCCCGGATTGACGAAGGCGGCATTGGGCATGTGCAGCCCCATGATTTCCATCATCATCTGGTTGCTGTTGGCCGTGCCGTAGAAGGTGCAGGTGCCAGCGCCGTGATAGCTTGCCGCTTCGGCTTCCAGCAGTTCGTCCTTGCCAACTTTCCCTTCGGCATAAAGCTGGCGGACGCGGACCTTCTCCTTGTTGGCGAGGCCCGACGGCATCGGCCCGCCGGGGATCAGGATCGTCGGCAGATGGCCGAAACGCAGCGCGCCGATCAGCAGGCCCGGCACGATCTTGTCGCAGATGCCGAGCAGCAGGACGCCCTCGAACATCGCGTGGCTGAGCGACACGGCGGTCGCCAGCGCGATCGTGTCGCGGCTGAACAGCGACAGGTCCATGCCCGCCTGCCCTTGCGTCACCCCGTCGCACATCGCGGGAACGCCGCCCGCGACCTGCGCCGTAGCGCCGACTTCGCGCGCCGCGATCTTGATGGCTTCGGGATAGCGCCCATAGGGCTGATGCGCCGACAGCATGTCGTTATAGGAGGTGACGATGCCTATGTTCATCGTCCCGCCCGCCCGGATGACGCGCTTGTCCTCCTCCGCCGCCGCGAACCCATGAGCGAGGTTGCCGCAGGAAAGCTGATCGCGATTGGTGCCTGCGTCGCGTCCGCGCCGGATCAGGTCCAGATATTTTTGCCGACGCGGTGCGCTGCGCTGTACGATCCGTTCGGTGACGGCGGCGATGGTGGGATGCAGATCAGTCATGCCAGCTTGCTCCGTCGCGTTCGATCAGGGCGATGGCGGAGGATGGACCCCAGTTGCCCGAGGCATAGGGTGCCGCCTTCACACCGGCCGCCTTCCACCCGTCGATGATCGAATCGATCCACACCCATTGCGCTTCCACTTCGTCGCGACGGACGAACAGGGTCGGGTCTCCTTCCAGCAGGTCGAGCAGCAATCGCTCATAGGCGATGCGTCGCCGTTCCCCGGCAAAGGCGTGGGCCAGCGAGACGTCGAGGCCCACTTCCTGCAATTTCACGCCGCCACGATCCAGCCCCGGTTCCTTGGCCATGATGAGCAGGCGGATGTTCTCCTGCGGTTGCAGGCGGATGATGAGGGTGTTTGGTTCCAGACCGGAGCCATGGCCACGCTTGCCGAAGATGCTGTGGGCGACGGGCTTGAACTGGATCATGATTTCGGACTGGCGCGTAGGCATTCGCTTGCCGGTACGCAGGTAGAACGGCACGCCCGTCCAGCGCCAGTTGTCGATATGCGCCTTGAGCGCGACGAAAGTCTCGGTATCGGACGGCTTGCCCAGTTCGTCGGCATAGCCCGTCACGATCTCTCCTGAGACCGCGCCCGGCGTATATTGCCCGCGTACGCTGCACATCTTGACGCTTTCCGCGTCCATCGGGCGCAACGACCGCAGCACCTTCACCTTCTCGTCGCGTACCGCCGTCGAATCGAGGCGGGCAGGGGGTTCCATGGCGATGATCGAGAGGATCTGGAGCATATGGTTCTGCACCATGTCGCGCAGCGCGCCCACGCCGTCATAATAAGAGACGCGACCCTCCAGCCCCACTGTCTCGCCCACCGTGATCTGCACATGGTCTATCGCGGTGGCGTTCCACAGCGGCTCGAACAGCATGTTGCCGAAGCGCAGGGCCATCAGGTTCTGGACGGTTTCCTTGCCCAGATAATGATCCACGCGGAAGATCGACTGTTCATCGAACAACCCGCCTATGCCGTCATTGACCACCTTGGAGGACGCCAGATCCTTGCCGATCGGCTTTTCCATGGCGATCCGGGTTTTCGGCCCGATCAGGCCTGCTTCGGCCAGGCCCTGCGCGGTCGGCGCGAACAGGGAGGGCGGCGTCGAGAGGTAGACCGAAATCCCCTTGTCGAGCCGCTCGATAACCCGGTCGGCCAGCGCCCTGAACTGCTCGGCATTGCCGGCTTCCACCGGGCTGTAGAGTATCATGGCGGTCAGACGCTTCGCCAGTTCCGCGTCGTATCGGTCCTG
>OZ257238.1:1770000-3377500 GCA_965279415.1 Sphingobium sp. | reverse complement strand
TTCCCGCGCGAGCCGCCATGTGCCGTCGTCCTGCCGCCGGCCCCCTTCGGCGGGGAGAACGTCGATCAGCAGGACGTCGCGATCGGGCACGAGCATCGCGACGGCGGCAGGGGCGATGCGCGACACGCCCTCCGGTGCGCGGGTGACGGGGCCGCGATAGTGACTTGCGCGATAGCCAGCGTCATCGAACAGCACATCCTGTGCGATGGCGGAGGGCGGGAAGCTGAGCGCGAAGCCGACGACCAGAAGAATAGCGCGCATGTTTCGCCTCACCGACCTGTCCGGCCAAAGGTGCAATGGTAGCGGGAAGCCGTCGGGTTTACGCTAGTGCTTTAGGAGAAGGCCACAGCATGCGGCGCAACGCCCTGATGATCGCGGCCCTGCTGGGCGTGTGGACCGCCGCTGCGGCAAAGGCGGACCGGTATCCCGCCGATCCCCTGCAATCGCCGATGTGGATCGCCCATGCCAAGACGATCTTCGGCGATGATCCCGTGCGTTTCGATCCGCGCGTCCGGATGCTGTATCCCGACATCGCGGAGAACCAGCGCGCCTTTCCCGTTGCGCTCGATGCCCGCACTATTGCGGATGTAAGGCGCATGGTGATCTTCGCCGATCTCAATCCCATCCCCATCGCCATCGATTACCGTCCGGTCGCGGCGCAAGCCTATATCGCCACCCGCATCAAGCTGGATCAGCGCACGCCCGTGCGGGGCGCAGTGCAATTGGCGAACGGGGAATGGCTGGTGAGCGGGGGCTGGGTCGATGCGGCGGGCGGCGGTTGCTCCGCCCCGCCGGTCAGTCGGGTGAAGGGCGACTGGGCGCAACATCTCGGCGAGATGCGCGGCGAGGCCTGGCCGATGGCGCCGCTGGGCTATGCCCATGCTGCAAGCCGCCTGCGCGTTACGTTCAGGCATCCGATGGACACCGGTTTCGTCGAGAATATCGCCACTTATCATATCGAGAATGTCGTCGTGAAAGGCGCATCCGGCGCAGTGCTGGGCGAGATGGAGATGTGGGCGTCGGTATCGGAGGATCCCGTGCTGACGATCATGCCCGATGCGGGCGCAGGCGAGATGCTGACCGTCGAAGGGCGCGACACCAGCGGTCGGGACTATGTGGCGAAAGTGCCCGTCCCCGCGCAATCCACCTCAGCACTGGCCGCTGCCCGATGAGAGTTACGCGAAGGGGCGTGATGGCGGGTATGCTGGCAGCAATGCCCGTCGCGGCTCTGGCGCAATCGCGGGATTATAGGATCGATCCGCAAAAGGTGGCGGACGGCCTTTGGATGATCCATGGCTTCGACGGCCCGATCGCCATCGACAATGGTGGGGCGATCGCCAATATCGCGATCGTCAACACGCCGGTCGGCACGTTGCTGGTGGATAGCGGGCCGTCGGTGCGTTACGGGCGCGCGCTGAAAGCCGTTGCGGAGAAGGTGACGGGCAAGCCGGTGGTGCGGGTCTATGTAACGCATCTGCATCCCGATCACGGCATGGGGATCGGGGCGTTCGATCCGGTGATCGTCGCCGCCCTGCCGCAGACGATCCGTGATATCCAGCGCGACGGGCAGGGCTTTTCCGATGCGATGTACCGGATGCTGGGCGACTGGATGCGCGGCACCGATCTGGCGCTGCCGGGGCGGAGGATCGAGGCGGCGGGCGTCGAGGATTTCGGCGGGCGCAGGATCAGGCTGATGCCGTTGGCCGGGCATAGCGCGGGCGATCTGGCGTTGCTCGACGAGGCGACCGGCACGCTGATCGGCGGCGATCTGCTCTTCCACGATCGCGCGCCCAGTACGCCGACCGCCGATCTGGCGTTGTGGCGCAAGAGCCTCGACGAGCTTGCCGCGACTCCGCACAAGGCGGCGATACCCGGACACGGCCCCTTCGACGCGGCCGGCACCGCCGCTATCGCGCAGACCCGCGACTGGATCGACTGGCTGGGAGCGGCGTTGACGCAAGCGGTCGCGGACGGGCTGGACATGGTGGAGGCGGGGCAAGTGCCGATACCTGCGCGGTTCGCGGCGATGGCGGCGGCACGGTATGAACTGCAACGCAGCGTGTCGCATCTTTATCCGGCATTGGAGGAGAAGATGCTGCCGCGCGTGGATGTCAGGGAATAGAATGATCGCGAGCGGCCCGTCGCGGACGATCAGGACTTCTCCTGCCGTTGGTGAAATTATAAGAACCCAGCTTTTCTGCGGTTTTCAACGCCGCAACTTCCGCAACTTCATTCGCTTCCGCAATACACCCACCGCTATCATGCCGCTTTCCCATAGTGACCCAATGGTCTGGCAACAGACTTACCCCGCTCCCTCGATCACGAACACGCGATAGTCCGCTCCGGCGTGGCGATGGGCCACCAGTTGCTGATAGGCCGCGCTGTGATACCAGTCCTTTGCTTCCGCGACGGACGGAAACTCCAGTACGACGGCGCCTTCCATGGCGTCGCCTTCAAGGACTTCATAAGCGCCGTAGAAAGCGAGCGGTTTGAATTCGCGGCCATCCAGCGTTGCGACGGCGCCCGCATTGTAGATGTCCATTTCGCCCTGGTCCTTGGTCCGTTCGCGGGTGAAGATCATATAGGCTGCCATGTCGTCTCTCCTTGCGTTGTCTTGATCAGAAGTGGGCCTTTACCCCTGCATACCATCGTCTGGGTGCGCCGGGACCATAGGCCCTTGGGTCGGATGCGTCGGGCGCTTCGGCCAGCGCGATTTCATCGACTTCGGAGAAGGTGCCGAACGTCGCATAGCGGCGATCGAACACATTGCGTACTTCGGCGAACAGGGTGACGCCGGGCAACAGGTCGAACCCGGCGCGGGCGTTGGCGATCAGATAGCCGGGGGTGCGGGGCGTGAGATTGGCTTCGTCGCCTGCGAGATACTGGCCGGTGCGGGCGGTCAGGTCGCCGCCGATCGACCATGTGCGCTTTCCCGCCAGCGTGCCGGTATAATCGAGGCTGAGCGTCGCGCTATGACGAGGGATGCCGGGAAGGGTGTCTCCGCGCGCGACGGCTATGGTGCCGTCCTCATCCGCTTCCGGATTGGCGGGGCTGGCGCGGACCTGGCCGGTGCGGAAGGTCGCGTCGGTATAGGCATAGCTCAGCCGTCCGGTAAAGCCTCCTTGTCTGGCGGTCAGACCCGCTTCGATCCCCTGCCGACGGGTGCTGCCGACATTCTGGAAATAGGCGCGTCCGCGAATGCGCGAGGCGATATACTGTATGTCGTTGGCGTTGGTGGTGCGATATGCGGAAAGCAGCCAGTCTATCGTCCAGCCGCCGCTGCTGCGCAGGGTGCCGCCCGCGCCCGCTTCCCAGCTTTTGGCGACGACCTGCTTCAGCGGCGGATCGGCGACGAAGAAATTGGTCAGGCTGCACGGCGCGTTCTCGTCGGCGCAGGATAGTTCGGCGGGTGTCGGCGCGCGGTTGCTCTGGGCATAGCCTATGCGCAGGCGCGCAGCTTTCGACAGCGT
This sequence comes from Sphingobium sp., assembly GCA_965279415.1. GTDB lineage: Bacteria > Pseudomonadota > Alphaproteobacteria > Sphingomonadales > Sphingomonadaceae > Sphingobium. The sequence continues at coordinate 3,374,030 of OZ257238.1, read as the reverse complement.
GTAATCGAGTTCGATACCGGGGTTGACCCGCTGAAAGCTGTGGCGGCCATTGAGCGCGATGCCGATCTGATCTTGCAACACGATGCGCGCATGATTGTAGCGCAGGCCGATTTCGGCGGAAAGTCTGGACGTCAGCGGTATGCGATCCTGCACGAATGCGCCCCAGTAGCGCGTATGCGCGACGAGGCCGACGGGGGCGATCGCGCCGTCGTTCTGCACGATCTGGCTGCCCAGTCCCTGCACGCTGCGATCCTCGGTCAGTGCGCCGAGCTCGGTCGCGGTGTCGAAGCGTGTGCGGCTGGCGTCGTAACTCATGCCGATGGCAAGGTGATTTTCGCCGCGGAGCAGCGGGCGCTTGTCGATGATCTGCGCGAGTATGCCGAGCGCACGAGTCTGCGTGCGGCTGCGGTTGCGTACGCCATAGCCTTCGCCGCCCAGCGTGTCGGGAATGGCATCGCCATTGGCGTCGGTCAGGATCGCCTGCGCTTCCTCGCCGTCGTCGCCTGTGCTTTCCAGACAGAGCAGATCGGCGGCGTCATCGTCCTCGCAGCCTTCGATGTCGGCGGCATCGCCGTTCAATGTGCGGGTGGTGAGGCGCTGGGCGTAAAGGCTTGCCTCGAACCGGGTGGTGTCGCTCAGCGCGATCCACGGGTGGAGGCTGAGGCGCGCGTAGCGGTTGCGCGTGTTGTCGGGGTGGGTGAACACCGACCGGCGGCGCGCGGCGAGCAGTTCGACCGGTGAAACGCCGTTGCCGGTCAGATTGCTGTCGGCACCGACGAACTTCATATGCAGCCCGCCGCCTGCGGTATCGAACCCGATATCGGCATAGCCGTTGTAGAGGCGCGAGGGGCTGAAATCGCGCCAGCCGCCCTCTTCGCTGTACTGAAGCGCGGCGAAAGCGCTGAAGTCGCCGCGCGTGCCCCCGCCGGACAGCACGGCCTCGCGATAGCCGAAACGACCACCGGTGATGCCGGCGTCGAAACCCGGATCGCTATGGCCGGTCCTTGTTTCCAGCAGGATCGCGCCACCCAGCGCGTTCAGCCCATAGACCGGGCTGGCGTCGAGCAGCGTAAGCGATCGGATCGCGGCTTCGGGAATGAGGTCGAACGACACGGTATCGCCGAACGGCTGGTTGAAGCGCGCACCATCGAGATAGGCGGCCAGCCCCTGCGATTGCCCCTGCAGCGGCGAGGCGATGAACCCGCGATAGACGAGATTGGGCTGCCACGGATTGTTCTGCGCATCCTGAAGGCTGACACCGGCGATGTTGCGCGCGAGCGCCTGCAACAGATCGGGCGTGCCGGTGCGGCTTATGTCATCGCCGGAAAGCGCCTGCGCGTCGTCGCTGTCGATACCGCCCCCCGGCGCCGTGACGATGATCGTCTGCGCGCCCACCGACACGGATGCCAGCATCGCGCATAGGCAAACCCCGATCCTTACCGTGTTTCGCATCATGCCTCTCCCCTGACCCATAGCTTTATGATACAATCGCTATGGGTTGGAGATGGTGCGGACCATTATACCTTCGGTCGCGCCATGTTTCGCGACACAGGCGTCATCCGATCCGGTTCTGGACGAGATTCTCCACGACGGTGGGATCGGCCAGTGTCGACGTGTCGCCCAGCGCCTGCGCGGACACGTCCCCTTCGGCGATCTTGCGCAGGATGCGACGCATGATCTTGCCGCTGCGTGTCTTGGGCAGGCCGGGGGCGAACTGGATCGCGTCGGGCGTGGCGATCGGGCCGATTTCGGTGCGGACCCATTTGACCAGATCCTTGCGCAGATCGTCCGTAGGGTCCTCGCCCGCGTTCAGCGTGACATAGGCGTAGATGCCCTGACCCTTGATGTCGTGCGGGAAGCCGACGACAGCCGCCTCCGCGACCTTGCTGTGCAGCACCAGCGCGCTTTCGACTTCGGCAGTGCCCATGCGGTGGCCCGATACGTTGATCACGTCATCGACGCGCCCGGTGATCCAGTAATAGCCGTCCTCGTCGCGCCGCGCGCCGTCGCCGGTCGTATATTTGCCGGGGTAGGTGGTGAAATAGGTCTGGAAGAAGCGCGCATGGTCGCCCCAGACCGTCCGCATAAGGCCGGGCCAGGCGTGGGTGATGACCAGATTGCCTTCCGCCGCGCCTTCCAGCACCTTGCCCTCCGCATCGACGATCTGCGGATCGACGCCGGGCATGGGCAGAGTCGCGGAGCCGGGTTTCAGATCGGTCGCGCCGGGCATGGGCGCGATCATCGCGCCGCCGGTCTCCGTCTGCCACCAGGTATCGATGATCGGGCAGCGGCCTTCGCCGACAATGCTGTGATACCATCGCCATGCCTCCGGATTGATCGGTTCGCCCACTGTGCCGAGCAGGCGAAGCGAGGCGCGGCTGGTCGCGGTGACGAAGCCGTCGCCTTCCTTCATCAGCGCGCGCAGCACGGTGGGGGCGGTGAAGAGCGTATGCACATGATGCCGGTCTACCACTTCCCATATGCGACCGGGGGTGGGCCAGTTGGGCAGCCCTTCGTACATCAACGTCGTCGCGCCATTGGCGAGCGGGCCATAGACGATGTAACTGTGCCCCGTGACCCATCCGATATCGGCCGCGCACCAGTATATGTCGCCTGGGCGATAGTCGAAGCACAGCTCATGCGTCAGGCTGGCCCAGAGCAGATAGCCGCCGGTCGTATGCAACACGCCCTTGGGCTTGCCGGTGGAGCCGGAGGTATAGAGAATGAACAGCGGATCCTCGGCATTCATCGGTTCCGCCTGGCAATCGGCGGAGACGTTTGCGGTCGCTTCGTGATACCAGAGGTCGCGGCCCTCCTGCATCGCGATGGCGCCCCCGGTCGCCTGCACTACGACGACTTTCCGCACGCAGGTTGATAGCTCAAGCGCCTTGTCCACATTGGCCTTGAGGGGGATCGCCTTGCCCCCGCGACGCCCTTCGTCGGCGGTGATGACGATCGTGGAATCGCAGTCGGTGATTCGGCCCGCAAGCGCTTCGGGCGAGAAGCCGCCGAACACGACGCTGTGGATCGCCCCGATCCGCGCGCAGGCGAGCAAGGCGAAGGCCGCCTCCGGAATCATGGGCATGTAGATGGTGATGCGGTCGCCTTTCCTCGCGCCTGCACCCTTCAACACATTGGCGAAGCGGCAGACATGCGCGTGCAGTTCGGTATAGGTGTAACGGCGCGGCTCTTCCGTCGGATCGTCCGATTCCCAGAGGATCGCGACTGTATCGCCCCGCTCCGCCAGATGTCGGTCGATGCAGTTGACAGAGACGTTGAGCACGCCGTCGCCGAACCAGCGCACGCCGAAATCGCTTTCGACAAAGCTGCTTTCGTCGGCCACCGTAGGCGGGGCGATCCAGTCGAGGCGTTGCGCCTGTTCCAGCCAGTAGGCCTCGGGTTCTGCGAGCGACCGGGCATGCTCCGCCGCACGGCTTTCCGCACTACGCAGGGCGCTGGCGCGCCATTCGGACGGGACGGGGAACAGATCTTGCGTCATCTCGGCTTTCAACTCCTCTATGCCTTGCAGCACCTTATCCTTTAACGCTCAGGCCGATCCACAACGTTCTTGGCGTGCCAAGGTCTATGGAGCCTGCGACGTTACGGGTCACGACCGCCTTGTCGAAGATATTCTCCGCACGGCCTATGATCGACACCGCGCGCGTCAGGGGCAAGCGCGCCGTGGCATCCACCGTCACGGCGCCGGGCAGGGCGTCGGTTTCCAGATCGTCCTCATATTGCCGCGACACGTAGCGCAGGCTGGCGGACAGCATTGCATCCCGCACCGGTTCCCACGCCAGCGTCGCGCTGGCGGCATGGCGCGGGGTCTGCGCGGGAACCAGGCCGTCGAAGGCCTTGCCCGGCGCGTCGACCTTCGCGCGGCTGTAGGCATAGGACGCATTGAGCGACCATGCGCCGTGCCGCGCGCTGCCGGTCAGTTCGATGCCCTTGGCGACGATGGCGTCGACATTCTGGCGCTGACGGTTGCTTGTCGGGTTTGCCGGATTCAATGTTACATTGGCAATGGCATCGCCAAGGCGATTGTAAAATGCCGTCGCCCCAAAACTTATGCCGGGCAGGGGGGTGAAATCCAGGCCTGCCTCTATGCCTTCAAGTTTTTCAAGTCGAAGGTTTTCGTTGGCCAATGTCGTAACCGGAAAGACCGTAAATGAACGATAGAGTTCGTTGAGAGTCGGCAGGCGGAAGCCGGTATAGGCCGCAGCGCGGAGTGCGATTTCGTCGCTGGGGCGAAGCAGAGCGCCCGCACGACCACTGAACCGCCAGCCGTCGCGATCGGGATAGCGTGTGTCGCCGGTCAGCGCACCGGCGGGATTGCGCGTCTCGAACCGGCCGTCGGTGATCGTCCAGCGATCCGCGCGCACGCCGCCGGTGAGGATCAGCTTGTCCAGCGTCCAGTCGTCCTCGACGAAGGCGCCGGTCGTACTTTGCCGCCCGAAAGCGTGGCGACGGGCGGTGACGAGACCCGACGTGGCGTTGTAGGCGTCCTCGAACATATCGCCGCTGGAATAGCGGCTGTCCGCGCCGATGCGCAGGACGTGATCGGCACCCACCGGCGGTCGCACTTCGAACTTGCCACCTATGCCGGTGGATGGCGTGTTGCGCTGGTCCAGCGTGCGGCGGAATGTCGTCGCGCTGATGACGGTGTTGCTGAAATTGCGCGCCTGCACATAGGCCAGCGCATCGATTTGCCATGCGCCGCGCGAAAGGATGCGGATGCTGGCGTCCTGGCCCTCGCTATGGCTGTCGGCCCCCTTGAAACGCAATGTGCGATCGTCGTTGAAGACCAGGGCGCGCGCCTGCACCTCCGCCGTTTCGCTGATCGGGGCGACGGCACGCAGGCTGGTGGACCAGCCGTCATATCGGGCTGGCACGTCGGCGATGGTCCGCTGGCTGCGCGGGGTGGTGAAGAACCCGTCGCCCCGATCCCAGCGGCCCGACAACGAGACATAGCCTGCGCCGAGATCGGGCGTGACGGTCCCCGAAAGCTCGGTCGATGTGCGGCTGCCATAAGCGGCATTGCCGGTGAATGTGGGCAGGTCGGCGCGGGTTGCGCTTTCCAGTTCGATCGTTCCGGCGACGGCGCCCGCGCCGAATGCCCCCGCGCCGCCGCCGCGCGTCACGCGCACCGCGCCAAGCCGGTCGGGCACGATCGCGCTGAAGGGGATATAGCCGAAGAACGGATCGGCCATCGGCACGCCGTCCAGCAGGACGAGCGCGCGGCTTGACGCATTGCCGCCCAGCGCACGCAGGGTCGCCCCCTGTGCGGAGGGGTTGGCCGAGCGGCTGTCCGACCGGCGAAACTGCTGGAACCCGGCAACGTCGGCTAGCGCCGTTTCAAGCCTTCCCGATGCGATGGACGCCAGCCGTTCGCGCGGAATGACTACGGAGCCGTAGGCGGGCGTGCCGGGTGGCAGAGGAAGGCCCCGGCCGGTGACGATGATCGATGGAGCGGCTTCCTCCTGCGCCGGGACGGGCACGTCCTGCGCCATGACGGGCAGGGGCAGCATGAACGGCACGATGAACAGACCGGCGCGACGCATTTTTCTTGTTTCCTCTCTCGCCACGTTCCGATGCACGGAAAGAGGCGGCACCCGTGCGTTAGGGCACCGCCTCCTTTTGTCACATCATCCTTTTGGTCAAGTCATCATTTCGGTCTGTCAGAAGAACAGGATCGCTCCGGCGGCGATCGTGTCGGACTGCGCCTCGTTGCCGTTATGCGCCTTGGACCTGGTGCTGATATATTCGGAGATCAGCGTGACCCAGCTCGTCAGACCATAACGCACCTGCCCGACATAGCTGCTGTTCTTGTCCACCAGCGTCGGATTGGCGAGCGCGTCGGCGAGATTGGCGTAGTCGAGCGTGCTCTGGCCATAGCTGCCGCCGACCGAGAACTTGCCGAAAGTGGCGAGGCCCTGAAGATAGAAGCCTTCGCTGTCGCGCTTTGCGCCGAAGGCGTCGGTATCGAACAGGTTGAGCGCCGTAGTGCCTATGCCCGACCCCTTGTAGTAATAGCCGATCACGGAAAGCGGGCCGATGCCGACCTTCGCGCCGGTATCGAAGCCGCTGCCGGTATAGGAGGCGCCATCGACGCGATCATGCTTCTGGCTGATGCCGGACAGCCAGACGCGCGCCGATATATCGCCGAACTTGCCGTCGTAGACGACCTTGCCCTGGAAGCCCGGCGAACTGCCGGTCTCCCCCGGCCCGGTGAGCGACTGGAGCGGCTGGAATACGCCAACGGTTGCTTGGAAGCCGCCGAGATTCGGCGAACTATAGGTGATCTGCGGCTGAAAGTCGGTGTAGATATAGCCGACGCCGATGCGGCCGAGCGAGGTGTTTGACGGTGCGACATTGCCGCCGGTGGAACCCACCGACAGCAGGGTGATGTCGTTCAATATCCCTTCCGAACCAAACAGGCCGATGTCGCGGCCCATCTTGAACTCGCCCAGTCCCTTGCGACCGATCGTAAGATAGGTCTGGCGGAAATCGATACCCGATGTCTGGAGCGCGGCCGGGAAGCCGGGGCCGTTGGCGCCACCGGCGTAGCTGCTGCTGTTGATGCCGGGATACATGCCGAAATGCGCGCCGACGTCCCAGCCGCCTTGCGTGGTCGTGAAATCGAACTTCAGGAAACCGGGGAGCAGCCCGTTGCGGATCGCAGACACATTGCCGCCGACCGGAACCACGCCGCCGGTGACCGTCGTGTTCGGGCCGGGTGCCTGGCCATTGTCATGAACGTAGAAACCATTGACGGAGCCGGACATCTTGACGGTCACGCCGCCCACTTCCATGCCGATGCCGCTTTCGGTCATCCGCACCAGTCGCTTGTCGTCCAGCGAAGCTGCGGCGGCCTGCGCAGGAGCGGCGGCAGGCGCCGTAGCAATTTCGGTACCTTCCTGAGCCAGCAGCGCCTGATATTCCTCGTCCGTCAGAATGCCCTTTTCATGCAGGCGTTTGAGCAACTCGGCTGTCGTGCCGGCCATGGCCGGCGTCGCAGGCACCGCCAGCATCAATGCCAGCGCCGCGCCTGCGAGGAACTTTCCTCTTCCCATGTCATCCTCCCGTTATGTCCGGTTGTCCCGGTGCGGGCGACAGTGCGGCGCGGGGGGCGGCGCTTAAATTGGACTTTGGTTCTCGTCCCTTGGGTCGGAGAAAAACGGTCAGGGTGCGACGGTAACGCCCCACGGCCCGGCGCCGGTCGCAACAGTCCCGGTCACCTTCGCGCTGGCGATATCGATGATCGACAGCGTGTCGGACAGACCATTGGCGGCATAGGCCTTGCTGCCGTCGGAACTGATGGCGAGATGCCATACGCGCTTGCCGACGGGAATGTATGCGCGGACCTTGCGCGTTGTCACGTCTATCACCGCGACATGATCGGCACGGCCCAGCGCGACCAGCGCCGTCTTGCCATCGGGCGTGAAGCGAATGCCGCAGGGCAGCATGCGATAGGCCGGAACGCCGGGAATGGCGAAGGTGAGGGTCTCCACGACCTTGCGGCTTTCGACGTCCACGATCTGCACCGTGCCGCCGATTTCCGCCGCGACCCAGAGTTGTCTGTTGTCGGCGGTGAACTCCACATGGCGGGGGCGCTGGTCCGTCGGGGTCTCCGCAACCATCGTCTTGGTCGACAGATCGATCCAGTTGACGAGATTATCCTCTTCCGACGTCACCACCACCCACTTGCCGTCCGGGCTTTGTGCGACGCCCTCCGGTTCGCCGCCGACATCGACCTGAAAGTCGACAGTGCGTTTTTCAAGGTCGATCGATGTCAGCGCGGCATTGTCCTCATTGGCGACGAACAGGTTCTTGCCGTCGCGGGAAAGGAAGAATTGCTCGGGATCCTGACCGGAAGGAAGATCGGCGACCAGTTTGCCGGTGGCGCGGTCGATCATCTGAACGGCATGGTCGGCGCTGGCGCACAGATAGATATAGCGCCCGTCTTTCGACAGGGTGATCCCGCGCGGGCGTCCGCCGGTCGGCCATGTCGCGGTGACGGTGCCCGTCGCCGCATCGATCACCGTGATGCTGTTGCCTCGCTCGTTGGAGACGTAGAGCGTCTCCGCCTGCGCGCCCGTGGCATAGAGCAGGGCCAATAATCCGACATATGAAGCGCGCATTTTACTCTCTCCCGACGCCCCACTCTTAAGCCGCGGGGGGCATGCACGGCATAGTACCAATGGGCAATGGGGGGATCGGGAGCACTGCCCTACAGTCACGCCATGACAGGGGTCATCGATAAGTTTGGGTGAGGACAGGATGAGGAATTACGGACGGGTCATATTGGCCGGTGCAGCTCTGCTGGCCGGGCTTTCGGTAACATCATCTCTGCTGGCGCATGGCAACGTCACGCCGCAGGCCGTCGATACCAGCGCGCTGCCAAAGCTGGGGGCCGACTGGTTGCCCAAAAATCCCTACACGGGCAATGCAAAGGCGATCGAAGTCGGCGCATCTGCATACAACCAGAATTGCGCGCGCTGCCATGGTCTCGAAGCGATCTCTGGCGGCATCGCCCCAGATCTCCGCTATCTGGAACTGGGCGAAAGCGGCGACGACTGGTTCATGCAGCGCTTCCGTCATGGCGCCAGTCACGACGGCAAAGTCTATATGCCGGCGTTCGGCGATGTTCTGGGGCAGGAAGCGGGCTGGGCGATCCGCGCCTGGCTGGAAACCAAGCATGAAGAATGACGCTCGCCGTAGTATGACGTTCGACCGGCGAACGCTGTTGCGTTCCGTTGGTGCAGCGGCGGTTCTGGGGCTTGTGCCGGGCGCAGCGGAGGCGGCTCCGCTGGCCAAGGTCAAGGCGCTCGGCGCGTTGCGCGTCGCGGTGTACAAGGACAACCGCCCGTGGTCCTGGCAGAAGGACGGGCAGATGGTCGGCATCGATGTCGATATCGCCAAGGCGCTGGCGAAGGCACTGGATGTACGGCTCGATCTGGCCGAATTGACGGCGGACGAAAGTGTCGACGATGATCTGCGCAATGCGGTGTGGCGTGGTGGCCTGCTGGGTTTCGCCGCAGCCGATGTGATGCTGCATGTCCCGTTCGATCGCACCTTTGCCGCGCGCAACGATCAGGTGGCGATCATCGCCCCCTATTATCGCGAGAGCTTCCAGTTCGTCTGTGGGAAAGGCGACATCGATTGCGATGCCCCGCCGATGCAGTTGAGGGGGCACAGGATTGCGGCAGAGCTGGACAGTATTCCCGATTTCTACCTGACTGGAACCGGCGGCGGCGCGATCGCGAAGGACGTCGTGCATTTCACCACCGGTTCCGAAGCGGTGATGGCCGTCGCGGAGGGCAAGGCGGACGCCGTCCTCGCCAGTCGCGCGCAGATAGAGGCGGGGGTGCATGCGCTGCCGGGCGCCAGCCTGACGCGCCGCAAGATGCCTTTGCCCGCGTTCAGCTCCCCCGGCTGGGACATCGGCATGGCGGTCAAGGAAAACAGCCGGACACTGGGCGACGCGATCGAGGCGACGCTGGAGACGATGATCGCCAGCGGCGAACTGAAGGCGATCTTCGCCAACCATGGCGTAACGCACGTTCCGCCGGTTCTGGCGTAGATCATCACCGGTTTCCCCGCCGTCATCCTGAATCGCATTCAGGATGACGGCGTGTTGTGTCGCGACAGGCCGGGCTACGAGCCGCCCCGACCCAAGGTCCAATTGCTGCTCTCGCTCCATAGAATAGGCTGAAGATCGAAGGCGCCAACTGCGTCTGTATCCAGGGAGGATGAACATGAAGGGACGTATCATGCGTTCGATCGCCAGAATGGGCGTCGGCGCTGCGGCGATGGCGCTTGTGATGGTCGGTGCGCCGTTGATGGCCGAAGGGCCGACCGACGCGCAATTGATGGGCGATGCCGCGTCCACCGGTGACGTGCTGACATATGGTATGGGTCCGCAGGGACATCGTTTCAGCCCGTTGACCGCGATCAACGCCGACAACGTGGCGAAGATGGTCCCGGCTTTCTCCGCTTCACTGGGTGGGGAAAAGCAGCGGGGCCAGGAAGCGCAGCCGATCGTCTATGGTGGCATGATCTACGTGACGGGGTCCTATTCGCGCCTGTTCGCCTTCGACGCCAGGACGGGCGAGGAAAAGTGGCAATATGACGCGCGTCTGCCCGATGGCATCATGCCGTGCTGCGACGTCGTCAATCGCGGTGCCGCTATCCATGGTGACAAGATTATCTTCGCCACGCTGGATGCTCGGCTGGTCGCGCTGAACCGCCTGACCGGAAAGGTCATCTGGAACAAGCAGATCGCCGATTATCAGGCAGGTTACAGCGCCACCGCCGCTCCGCTGATCGTCAAGGGCATGGTCATCACCGGCAATTCCGGCGGTGAATTCGGCGTCGTCGGCGCAGTCGATGCGCGCGATGTCGAGACTGGCGAGCTGATCTGGCACCGTCCCGTCATCGAAGGACACATGGGGACGCTCAAGGGCAAGGATAACGGCATTACGGGCAAGCTCAATGCGAGCTGGACCGGCGATCAGTGGAAGAATGGCGGCGGCGCCACCTGGCTGGGCGGGACATATGATCCGGAAACCAACCTCCTGTTCTTCGGCACGGGGAATCCCGCGCCATGGAACAGCCATCTGCGTCCCGGTGACAATCTCTACACGGCATCGACGCTGGCGATCGATCCCGCGACCGGTACGATCAAATGGTCCTATCAAACGACGCCGCATGACGGCTGGGACTTTGACGGCGTGAACGAGTTCATTCCGTTTGACGCCACGATCAACGGCAAGCCGATGAAGCTGGGCGCGAAGGCGGATCGCAACGGCTATTTCTTCGTCCTCGACCGCACCAACGGCAAGTTCATCTCCGCCAACAAGTTCGTACCGCAGACGACCTGGGCCAACGGATTCGACAAGAACGGCAAGCCCAATGTCATTCCCGCCGGTCGCCCCGGCGCGCCTACGGCAGAAAAGGGCACGACTGTATTCGCTTCGCCGTCCTTTCTGGGCGGCAAGAACTGGATGCCGATGGCGTATAGCCATGATACCGGCCTGTTCTATATTCCCGCCAACGACTGGGGCATGGACATCTGGAACGAGCCGATCGCCTACAAGAAAGGCGCGGCCTATCTGGGCGCCGGGTTCACCATCAAGCCGATCGCCGAGGATCACATCGGCGCTCTGCGCGCGATGGACCCCAAGACCGGCAAGATCGTGTGGGAATACAAGAACCCCGCACCGCTCTGGGGCGGCGTGCTGACCACCGGCGGCAATCTGGTTTTCACGGGAACGCCCGAAGGCTATCTCAAGGCGTTCGATGCCAAGACGGGCAAGGAATTGTGGAAGTTCCAGACCGGATCGGGCGTGATCGGATCGCCGGTGACGTGGGAACAGGATGGCGAACAGTTCGTCGCCGTCATGTCCGGTTGGGGCGGGGCGGTGCCGCTGTGGGGCGGCGAAGTCGCCAAGTCGTTCAAGGAAATCAACCAGGGTGGTGCGCTCTGGGTGTTCAAGCTGCCCAAGGCCTGATCACTGGTCATAATTAAGGACGCAAAGGGATGATCGTCATGGGACGCGGCCAGGTCGGCACTGCACTGAACGCAGGGCGGCTTGCCGCGTCCCTCGATTTCGTCGATCATGCCGCGCGGGGGCAGGCTATGCATATGGACAGCGGGGCAGCAGAGATGGAGCGTGTGCTCATCGTCGATGACCATCCGCTGGTGCGCGACGGGTTACGCAGCGTCATTGCCGTGACGTTCGACCAGTGCGAGATTTTCGAGGCGGTAGGGCTGGAGGAAGCCGTCGCCGTGCTCGACAAGCAAAGCAATTTCGACCTTATCCTCCTCGATCTCAACATGCCCGACGTGAAGCGCCTCGATGGGCTGAAACTGCTTCGCAGTCGTTTTCCGATCCTGCCGATCGTGATGATTTCCGGCGCGTTCGACCGCAGCATCGTGCGGGAAGCGCTTGCCGCGGGTGCAGCTGGCTTCATCCCCAAATCCATGAAACGCAGCGCCATCGTCGAAGCGTTGCAACGGGTCGTCGCCGGCGAAATCTACATGCCCGATGCGATCGAGGACGATAGCGAGGGATCGCGGCAGGAAGCCGACATCATGGTCCGCATCGCCAGCCTGACGCCCCAGCAGCGGATCGTCTTGACGCATCTGGTGCATGGTCGGCTGAACAAGCAGATCGCGCATGATCTTGGCGTATCGATGACGACGGTGAAGGCGCATGTCTCCGCCATCCTGCAGAAGCTGAGTGTATTCAGCCGGACGCAGGCGGTCATCATGGCCAATCGGGTTCATTTCGACGGGGATAACTGACCGTCTCGTTTTCGCGGAGACGATCGCTGACTTAATGCAGCATCGTCCGCAGCAAGGCACGTAGCTGCGCGGGCTTTACCGGCTTGTTGAGCAAGGGCGTGCCACTGGCCGCCAGTTGCGTTTTCAAGGGATCGCCCCGATCGGCCGAAATCATGATCGCCGGGATCGCAGCCCCGAAATGGTCGTGCAGCAAGGCGATCGCTTGATCGCCTGTCGCGCCATCCTTCAGGTGATAGTCCACCAGAATGACATCCGGGCGCGTATCGCCAGTGAACTGCGCTACGGCTTCGGCGAAGCCATCCGCGACCGTCACGCTGCATCCCCAACCGGTCAGCAGGCTGCGCATGCCGGACTGGATCTGCCGTTCATTGTCGATCACCAATACGGACAGATTGCGCATCGGGCGTTCGCGTATCGTGGGTGTCGCGTCATCGTCGGTCTCCACCAGTTCGTTGCCGAGCGGGAGGGTGATCGAAAAAGCAGCGCCTTCGCCGGGCGCCGAGCGCAGGTGGACGGGGTGGCGCAGCATGTCGCTGGCGCGCTTGACGATGGCGAGGCCCAGCCCCTTGCCCTGAATGCGGGTATCGAGACGACGAAACTCTTCGAAAATCGCCGATTGCTGTTCGACTGCGATGCCGGGACCCGTATCGGTGACCGTCACCGTAATGGCGCCTGCTTCTTGCGTGCAGGTGATCGTGACCGATCCCATTTGCGTATAGCGTATAGCATTCGACACGAAGTTCTGGAGAATGCGGCGCAGCAATCGCATGTCCGTTTTCACCCAGGCTGCGCAGGGATCGACCGTGAAGCGCAGACCCGCCGCACGGGCCATGGGGGTGAACTCCAGCGCCAGCGTATGCAGCAGGCGATCGACACGGAAGTGGCTGATCTCCGGCTGGATCGCACCTGCGTCGAGGCGCGATATTTCGAGCAGGGCTTCGAGCAGATCCTCGACGGAATCGAGCGCTGTCGATGTCTGGTTCACCAGCGCACGGGTAGGGAGCGCAAGCCGTCTGTCGGCGAGTGCCGCAATGAACAGCCGTGCGGCGTTGAGCGGCTGAAGCAGGTCGTGACTGGCCGCGGCGAGAAAGCTGGTCTTGGAAAGATTGGCCTTTTCCGCGGCCGTCTTTGCGTCGAGCAATGCCGCCTCTATGGTGCGTCGTTCGGCGACTTCGGCTTCCAGGCGGCTGTTCACTTCGACCAGTTGCGCCGTCCGTTCGGATACGCCCCGCTCCAGTTCCTCGGCGGTTTCCTGCAGGCTGGCCTGCGCGCGCAGCATGTCGGTGACGTCGGTGAAACTGAACACCTGTCCACCGCGCCCCATGGTGGTCGCGCGCAGTTCGAAACTGCGGCTCCCGGCGCGGCACAGGCGGGTCATCCGCGCGATTTGCGCATGATCCCCGCGCCAGTCGAGGCATCCGCCATCGTCCATGCCCATATGCGCGCGACACCATTGCACCAGATCGCCATGATCGACGATGACGCGGGCGAGGTCGTCGGCAAGGCCGAGAACCCTTCCCAGCGCCTCGTTCCATGCGGAAAGTTTTCCCCCGGCATCGAACACGCATACGCCTTCGGACAGATTGTCGAGCGTGGCCTGAAGTACGAGGTTGCGCTCGCCCAGTTCGCGGGCGCGATTGCGTGCATCCTCCGCCTTTACTTCGGTAATGTCGGTGTAGATGCCGACAATGCCGCCTTCGGACGTCCGCAGCTCGTTGATCTGCACCCAGCGTCCGTCCGCCAGCGCTTGCACATGGCCGCCATCGGCGACGCCGTGTCGCGCCAGTCGATCCGATACCCAGCGGTCCGGCGCGACCAATGATCCGGGCGGACGATCATGCGCGGCGGCCAGCCGGGCGATTTCGTCGAAGGCGATGCCCTCGCGAATATGCGGCGCGAGTTCGGGCCAGAAGCTCAGATACGCCTCGTTGAAGAGGACGAGGCGATCCTCCGCATCGAACAGCACGAACCCTTCGTTGATCGAATCGATCGCGTCGCGCAGGCGCATCCGGGCGGCGTCCGCAGTCCCATGCGCGCTGGCCAGATCGACGTTCGCCTGCGCCAGGCGGCCCAAGGCATCCTCCAGCGCGCTGGTGCGATCGCGGACGAGCGCTTCCAGGGAAATCGCCGTCTCGAACATCGAAAAGGCGTTGGCGGACATATCGGTAGATCGCTCTACGCGATCCATGAGCGCGGCGTTGATCTTACGCAGCTTGCGCACCTCCTCGCGCAATGCCGCCGCTTCCGCTTCGGCGCTGTGCAGGGAAGGCGCCGTCATTTCGTTCATTTACCGATCGCCAGACCGCTGAAGGTCTGGTTGACGTGCAGCGCGTGATACTGTTCGCCATAGGTGTTGAAGCCCACGACCCGGTGGCGGGCGTAAAGCTGCGACACGTCGCGGGCGATCTGCCGCTGTTCGGCGTCGATGCGGTTGAGCACGCAATCGAAGGCGATGATGCGATCGACTTCGCCGATGCGATCGTGAATGTCGGCGAACAGTTTCTCCATGCCCGCGATGCGGTCCACCGGTTCGCCCACCGTGAGGACGAGGCCGACGTCGATCGCGCAATAGAAAGTCAGGCTGCCGTCGGGATTGGCGCACTGGATCGAGCGGACGTGATATTCACCGCCGGCGCGCACCATCGGCGGATGCGCGGCGAAGAACTCCATGCCCAGCGCCTCTCCCGCATGACCCGCCAGCCGGAGATATTCCTGCGCCGCCGGTTCGGCGTTGATCTCCGTCACGATCCGTTCGTGCGGGGTCGCCCCTGTGATGACCATCTTCGCATCCGAAGGCGTATAATGCTGCGCCTTGAACACATGCATGGGGCGTGGTGAAGAGAGAATGGCGACGACGGCGGCGCGCGGTCGGAATTGCCCCCCGTGGAATATCGCCGTCTGGCGAAAGGCCAGATCGTCGCCGGACGATCCGCCGATAAGCGGAATGTCGCCCAGCGCGTCCTGGATCGTCATCGTCAGTATTTCCTCGCGATGGGAAAGCCCGTCGACAAGGAACAGGGCGACGTGATTGACCTGTTCGCCCAGCAGCTTGCTGTCTCGTATCGCGATGGCAGAAAGCGCGCGAACCGACTCGCGCGCCTGCTCGGGATCGAAATGGTCCAGATCGTCGAAGCAATGCGAGACCATTTGGAAACTGTGCGCCGGGAAGGCGATGACGCTCAGACTGTCATGGTCGTAGCCTGCCTGCGTGACTTCGCCGGAACTGGTGCAGCCGATTACGGTCACGCCTTCGCTGCGTCGGTTTATGGCGCGGGACAGTTTTTCGCGGTCATAGCGCTGGGAACAGAAAACCAGCATTCCGGCGGGTAGCGTATCGCCAAGCTGCGCGGCCACATCGTCCATGGCGTCGAACGGATCGTCCGCATGGCTGGCGGCAAAGGCGATACCATTGTCCAGTGCCGCGCCCGTGATCTTCATTGCCCGCTCCCTTGTCTTTATGGGCAAGCTATGCACCTGTTGCAGCGGCTTTGTCACGCGCCGCGCGGCGGGTCTCCGGCTTCTTGCAGCATCGCTGCTTCCTGATCCGTGAACACGCGCGAACGGATGAGGAAGCGCATGCCCTCGGGACTTTCGAGAGACATGCCCGCACCACGCCCCGGCACAACGTCGATCGTCACCTGGGTATGGCGCCAATATTCGAACTGCGCCGCACCGATCCACACCGGCACGTCGCCTGCTATGTCGCCCAGCAGCACATCCTGCGCCCCGACGCGAAACTCGCCGCGCGGAAAGCACATCGGTGCTGATCCGTCGCAGCATCCCCCCGACTGATGAAACATCAACGGCCCATGCTTCTCCGTCAGCATCGCGATCAGCGCGTCGGCGGCGGGTGTGGACAGAATGCGCGCCGGTAAAGCGGTCGTAGCCATCAAGGCCTCCTGAAAAAGAAAGCGGCGGGCATCCGAAGATGCCCGCCAGTTGGGTGCGGCGCACGAAAGGGGGAAAGTGGCGCCGTCACCTGTGGATCAGAAGAATCCCAATGCCTTGGGACTGTAGCTCACCAGCATGTTCTTCGTCTGCTGATAGTGATCGAGCATCATCTTGTGGTTTTCGCGACCGATCCCCGACTGCTTGTAGCCACCGAAGGCGGCATGGGCGGGGTAAAGGTGATAGCAGTTGGTCCATACCCGACCGGCCTGAATGGCGCGGCCGAAGCGATAGGCGCGGGTGCCGTCACGCGTCCAGATGCCTGCGCCGAGGCCGTAGAGCGTGTCGTTCGCGATGGCGAGCGCGTCCGCCTCGTCCTTGAACGTGGTGACGGACAGGACGGGGCCGAAGATCTCCTCCTGGAAAATCCGCATCTTGTTGTGCCCCTTCAGCACCGTCGGCGTCACGTAATAGCCTTCGCCCAGTTCGCCCTCGTGCACCGCACGTTCGCCGCCGGTCAGCACCTCCGCGCCTTCCGCCTTGCCGATGGCGATATATTCGAGGATTTTTTCGAGCTGGTCGTTAGAGGCCTGCGCACCGATCATCGTCGCGGGGTCGAGCGGGCTGCCCATCTTGATCGCCTGCACCCGCTTGATCGCGCGTTCGATGAAGGCGTCGTAGATCGATTCCTGGATCAGCGCGCGGCTGGGGCAGGTGCACACTTCACCCTGGTTGAGCGCGAACATCGCGAAGCCTTCGAGGCACTTGTCGAAGAAGTCGTCATCCGCATCCATCACATCGGCGAAGAAGATGTTGGGCGACTTGCCGCCCAGTTCCAGCGTTACGGGGATGAGGTTCTCGCTGGCATATTGCATGATGAGGCGGCCAGTGGTGGTTTCGCCGGTGAACGCGATCTTGCTGATCCGCTTGCTGCTGGCCAGCGGCTTGCCTGCTTCCACGCCGAAGCCGTTGACGATGTTCAGAACACCATCGGGCAGCAGATCGCCGATCAGTTCGATCAGCACCATGATGGACATCGGTGTCTGTTCGGCAGGTTTCAGCACCACACAATTGCCCGCCGCCAGCGCGGGCGCGAGTTTCCACACCGCCATCAGGATCGGGAAGTTCCACGGAATGATCTGCCCGACGACGCCCAGGGGTTCGTGGAAATGATAGGCGACGGTATCATGATCGATCTCGCTGATCGAACCTTCCTGCGCACGTGCGCATCCGGCGAAATAGCGGAAATGGTCGATGGCGAGGGGAATGTCGGCAGCTGTCGTCTCGCGGATCGGCTTGCCGTTGTCGATGGTCTCGGCCATCGCGATCACGTCCAGATTTTCTTCCATCCGGTCGGCGATCCTGTTCAGGATGTTGGCGCGTTCGGTCGATGACTTGCGGCCCCATGCGTCCTTGGCGGCATGTGCCGCGTCCAGCGCAAGCTCGATATCCTCCGCCGTGCCGCGCGCGATCTTGCAGACGACCTGTCCGGTGACGGGGGAGACATTGTCGAAATAGGCGCCCTTGACCGGGGCGACCCACTTGCCGCCTATGTAATTGTCGTAACTGTCGCGGATCAGCGTTTTGCCGGCAAACTTGTCCAGCGCCTGTTGCAGCATCGTTCGTCTCCTAAAGCGTTCTGTAGCGTATGAATATCAGGCCGACAGAATGACGCAGTGGGCGCGCGGTGCAATTGGACCTTTGGTCAGACGTGCATGATCCCGGACAGTTAACGATCAGATAGACTGATTGTTTTTCATAATGTTACGCCGTATTTCCACATCGCGATCTCGCGGATGCCGTTTTCCTCGCTGCACCCGCCGCAGTCGGCGGCAGGAGAACGCAAACATTGTCCCGAGGATGGACGCGGATCAGCCGGGCGACCGTGGTCATGCGACGCCAAGTGCGATGCGCACCGCCGCATCGTTCCGGAAGGCATCCGGGAACAGTGCCGCATCGGTCAGTGTGGTGGCAAGCGTCGCGTCGCCCCGCCGCCATGTTGCGAAGGCGGCGGCCTTGGCAACGGTGCAGATTTCCGGTCAGGATATCGTCTAACTCGGAGCTATTGTTTTGCTGTGGTACGGGCAATCCTAATCGGCATAATGGCGTAACCCGCCGCCAGTATTGTTCGCGACAAGCGCACGGGCCATCGAGAAAGGGATTCCATGCGCTTGTTCCTCATCCTGATGCTGTTCCTGGCCCATGTACCGGCAGCAGCCCAGCCGAAGCCGGAGAGCATCTATCTGCTGAAACCGGCACGTGTGTTCGATGGCGTGAGTCTCAGGCCGCATGCGGGCTGGTCGGTTCTGGTGCGTGGCAACCGTATCGAAGCTGTGGGCGCTGACATCGGGGCACCGGTCGGAGCGCAGGTGATCGACTTGCCCGGCATGACATTGATGCCCGGCCTGATCGAGGGGCATTCGCACCTCTTCCTGCATCCCTATAACGAGACATCCTGGGACGATCAGGTGCTGCACGAGGCGCTGGCGCTGCGCACGGCGCGCGCCACGGTCTCCGCACGCACCACGCTGTTGGCGGGTTTCACCACCGTTCGCGATCTTGGGACGGAAGGTGCAGGCTATGCCGATGTCGGCCTGAAGCAGGCGATCGATCAGGGAATCGTGCCCGGCCCGCGCATGTTGGTGGCGACCAGGGCGATCGTTGCGCCGGGGGCCTATGGGCCAAAGGGATTCGAACCGGGCGTGATCGTGCCGCTCGGCGCGGAAGAAGCGGATGGCCCTGCGCTCGTCACCGCAGTGCGTCGCCAGATCGCCGCCGGTGCGGACGTCGTGAAACTCTATGCCGACTATCGCTGGCGACCGGGCGAACCGAGCCGTCCGACGTTCACGCAAGCTGAGATAGCCACCGCCGTCGATGCCGCGCACAGCGCCGGTCGCCCGGTCGCCGCACATGCCGGTACGGTCGAGGGGATGCGCCGCGCCATATTGGCCGGTGTCGATACGATCGAGCATGGCGACGAAGGTACGGCCGAAATCTTCAGACTGATGAAGGCGCGCGGCACGGGATTTTGCCCGACGCTGGCGGCGGGCGATGCCATTGCCCGCTATCGCGGCTGGACGGGCATCGATCCCGCACCCGCCATGGTGACGGAAGGACGCACCGCGTTCGCTGCAGCGCGCGCCGCCGGCGTCGCGATCTGCATGGGCGGCGACGTGGGTGTATTTCCGCACGGCGACAATGCGCGCGAGATGGAACTGATGGTGGCCGAAGGGATGCCTGCCGCCGAAGTACTGATCGCCGCGACATCGGGCAACGCGCGGATGTTCGGGATCGGCGACCGTCTGGGCACGGTCAAGCCGGGCATGCTCGCCGATCTGGTCGCCGTCGAGGGCGATCCCAGCCGCGACATCGCCGTCGTCCGCGCCGTGCGTTTCGTGATGAAGGACGGCGTGGTGTATCGCGGACAGCCGACTGCGCCTTAGACGGCAGGCGGTAACGCACGAATATCTCTCGACAAAGCCGTTGGCACCCTCCAGTCTTATCATCCGTTTTCCCATTTTCATGCTGGAGCATTCATGCGTCGTCGTCAATTTCTTGCATCCGTCGGTGGTACGACACTCGCTGCGGCTTTGCCGCGCATTGCCAATGCGGCGGCGGGTGCGCGCGATGCCGATCTGCGGGCGATGCTGGACAGCTTCTTCTACGCACGGCTGGAGGACAGCCCCGAGCAGGCTACGTCGCTTGGGCTGGATGTGGGGCCGCGCGCGGGGCTGAAATCGAAGCTGGGCGATGCCTCACGCGCCGGAGAGGCGCGCCGGTTCGCCCGCGCGCGGCAGGAGCTGGCGGCGCTGCGTTCGATTCCCCGCGATGCGCTGGGCGAGGCTGCGGGGCTGGATTACGACATCGTCGAATACAGCCTTGAACGGGTTATGGCAGGCGAACGCTTCGGCTATGGTGCCAGCGCTGGACGCTATGCACCCTATGTACTAACTCAATTGAGCGGTGGCTATCGCGACGTGCCCGATTTCCTGGCGAACCAGCACCGGATACAGAATGCCGCAGACGCGGACGCTTATGTCGCACGCGTGGAAGCATTCGCCGGCGTCATCGATGCAGAAACCGAACGCCAGCGCGAGGATGCGTCCAAGGGCGTGTTCGCACCGGACTATATCCTCGACACGACGCTGAAGCAGTTGGGTGCCGTGCGTGACAAGGCACCCGAGGCCACCGGTCCGGCGACCGACATCGCCGCGAAGCTCAAGGCGGCAAACCTGCCCGCCGACCGGGCGCAGGCGGTAACGCAGATGATGCGCGAGCGAATATTCCCGGCACTTGACCGGCAGCGTGCGCTCGTCGCCGAACTGCGCGGGCGGGCCGTGCATGATGCAGGCGTATGGCGACTGCCGGACGGCGAGGCCTACTACGCCGCTGCGGCGAGCGCCGCGACCACTACCGAGATGTCCGGCGATGATATCCACAAGCTCGGCCTGGAACAGGTGGCCGAGATCGGTGCGCGGATCGATGCCGTCCTCAAGGCGCAGGGCATGAGCCAGGGCAGCGTCGGCGACCGGCTGGTGGCGCTGAACAAGCGACCGGACCAGCTTTACCCGAATACCGATCCGGGTCGCGAAGCGTTGCTGGACCAGCTTCGCGCGCAGGTTGAAGCGATGACGAAGCGCCTGCCCGAACAATTCGCGGTGCTTCCCAAGGCGCCCGTCGAGGTGCGGCGCGTGCCCGAGGCGATCCAGGCAGGCGCACCGGGCGGCTATTACCAGTCCGCGTCGCTGGACGGCACCCGCCCTGCGATCTACTTCATCAATCTGCGCGACACGTTCGACCGTCCCAAGTTCGGGCTTGCGACCCTGAGCTATCATGAAGGCGTGCCAGGCCATCATCTCCAGGTCATGTCGGCGCTGGAGAGCAAGGATATTCCGCTGATCCGCCGCCGCGGCTTCTATTCGGGATATTCGGAAGGCTGGGCCTTGTATTCAGAACAACTCGCCGACGAAATGGGAATGTACGACGGTGACCCGCTCGGTCAGGTCGGCTATCTGCAATCTCTGCTGTTCCGCGCTACGCGGCTCGTGGTGGATTCGGGGATGCATGTGAAGCGGTGGAGCCGGGAAAAGGCGACCGACTATCTGATCGCCACCACCGGTATCGCGCGCGGGCGCAGCCAGGGTGAAATCGATCGTTATACGGTCTGGCCCGGTCAGGCCTGCAGCTACAAGATCGGCCACACCGTCTGGAGCCAGCTTCGCGACGAGGCAAAGCGCAAGGCGGGGAAAGATTGGGATCCCAAGGCATTCCACAGCGTCCTCACCATGGGCGCGATGCCGCTCACCGTGCTGCAACAGGTCGCGCGCGAACGCATGGGCTAAAGTCGGCTTTCGTCCAGGCGTTACCGCCGATAGCGGTCGATCTCGATACCGTGGCGGTTGAGCTTGTCGTAAAAGGTTTTCCTGGGCAGGCGCAGTTCGGCCATCGCCGACCGGGCGTCGCCCTGCACGCGTTCGAGAACCTGTCGGATCACGCCGGCCTCGAAGCGTTCGACCTGATCGGTGAGCGACAGGAGGCGCGTGTCGGCAGCGCCATCTCCCTGCATGCCCAGCACGGTCCGCTTGGCGAAGTTGGTGAGTTCCCGGACGTTGCCGGGCCAGTCGTGATCCGCCAGATAGGCCTGTATATCAGGTCCGATCCGGGGAACCTCCCGCTTCATCCGGTCCGCTGCCTGATGCAGCAGATAGCTGAACAGCAAGGGGACATCACCGCGCCGTTCCCGCAAGGGCGGAATCCGCAACCTGACCATGTCGAGCCGATAGAGCAGGTCGGCACGGAAGCGCCCTTCGGCGACACTCGTTTCGATACCCGGCTTGGTCGCTGCGATGACGCGCAGGTCGACCGCCTGCGGCTGTTCCGCCCCGACCGGCAGGATTTCACGCTCTTCCAGCACGCGCAGCAAGGCGCCCTGCAACCAGGTCGGGCTGCTTTCGATCTCGTCCAGGAACAGCGATCCCTTGTTGGCGCGGGCGATCCTGCCCGACTGGGTGGTGCGTGCGTGCGGCGTCCTGCCGCTTTCCTGCCCGAACAGGTCGACCTCGGCAATCGCATCGGGAAGCGCGGCGCAGTTTATCGCCACGAACGGGCGGCTACGCCGGCGGCTCCAGCGGTGCAGCAATGTAGCCACGAGTTCCTTGCCTGTGCCGGTTTCGCCTTCGATCAATATGTCCACATCGGCATCGGCGACCTGTCGCATATTTTCCCGAAGGCGGATCATGGCAGGGGTCTCGCCGATCAGCGGCTCGCCGCCCGCGCTTTCGTCGGCAGCCGCGCGCAGGCGGCGATTGTCGAGTATCAGCCGCCGCATCTCCAGCGCCCGGCGGGTGGACGCGATCAGATGGTCGGTCGCAAAGGGCTTGGCGATGAAGTCGAACGCGCCGGTCCGGAGCGCAGCGACGGCCATAGGTACATCGCCATGACCGGTCATCAGGATTACGGGGATTTCATGGTCTATCGCGGCGATCCGCCTGAACAATTCCATGCCGTCCAAGCGGGGCATGCGGATGTCCGATACGATCGCGCCGGCGAAACCGGCGTCGAGCCGGGCAAGCGCCGATAGGCCGTCGGGGAAGGCCTCCACCGCCATGTCCGCCAGTTGAAAGGACTGGACGAGCGCGTTGCGCAGGGCGTCGTCGTCATCGACCAGAAGAATCGGCGTTTCGTTCATGCGGCATCCAATGTCATACGGAACAGAGTATGGTCGTCACCGGCCACGTGATCGAGCGATCCGCCGAATTCGACCATGATGTCGCGGGCGATATGCAGGCCGAGGCCAAGCCCCCCGGTCTTTGTGGTGGCAAAGGGCATGAACAACTGGTCGGCGATGGCGGGATCGATCCCGGTGCCGCTGTCGCGCACGTCCAGAATGACGCGTCCGTCCCGTTGCGTAAGCGTGACAGTGACCCATGGATCGGGCAGGCCACGCACCGCTTCCAGGGCGTTGGTCAGCAAGTTGACCAGCACCTGCTCCAGCCGGATGCGTCCCGCCCGCACCTTTATGCCTGGGGCAGGCGTCGGAAGGTCGATCCGCACGCCCGCGCTTCGGAACTGGTCGGCCACCAGCAGGCGCACGCCGTCGATCGCCTGCGCCAGTGACACGGAACCGATCACGCCGACTCCGCGTCGCGCATATCGGCGCAACTGTGCGGTGATGCTGCCGATCCGGTCCGTCATTGCCACGATTTCGCGCAGGTTCGTGGCGACCTGAGCGGGCTGTTCACGATCCAGGAAAGCGGAGGCATTTTCCGCGAAGGTACGGATGGTGGCGACCGGCTGATTGATTTCATGCGCGACGCCCGCGGAAATGGTGCCCAGCGTGCCGAGCCGGTTGGCATGGGCCAGTTCCTCGCGCGCCTGTCGATAGCGTTGGTCTGCCGTGGCGCGCGCATCCATCTCCCGCGCCAGATCGTCGGTGCGCAGGGCTACCTCGCGTTCCAGAACCGCGCGCGCATCGATCGCCCGCCGGCTCCGCACGATCGCCCAGCCGATGGCCGCGACCAGCAGCGACAGCAGGATGGCGAACAGGATCGCGGAGATTTCCGCACGCTGCCGCGCCGCCCGCAACGCGTCGGCCAGCGGTTCAATGTGGTAGAGACGCCAGCCCGCCACAGGCATTGGGAGGCTGGCGGTCATCGCCTGCGTCCCGTCCGGCATGCGGGTGAGGCCATCGGGTTCGATTGCGATGTCTGCGGGCGTAAGGGGCGCGGCGCCAAATTGCAGTGCCTGCTTGATCTGCGCCTTGCGTGCGGGCGCGATGGTGCGCAGCGTCCGAAAGCGAAGGGCGGGATCGCTGCTGAGCAGCAGGACGCCGTTGCCGTCGGCCACGAAACTGAGCGCACGCCGGTCTCGCCAAGTCCGCTCGATCGCATCGAACTCTATCTTGACCACGATCACGCCGATCGGGCCTTCGGACGTCTCGATTCGGCGCGACAGGTACAGGCCAGGCCTATGGCTGACCGTACCGAGCGCGAAATATTCGCCGCCACCCTTGGTCCAGCCAAGCCGGTAATAGGGGCGGAAGCTGTAATCCTGTCCAACGAAGCTGTCGGGCTGGCGGGCGTTGGAAGCTGCGATCGTTTGGCCCCTGCGATCGAGTACGAAAATCACACCGGCGCCGGTCCTGGCTTTCAGCACGGCAAGTTTGTCGTTGAGCGCCATGTCCACACGGCCCGATAGCAGCGCCGCCCGCAGATCGGGATATTCGCTCAGGACGACGGGCAGAAGGCGGAACTTCTGCAATTCCGATTCCAGCAGGCGCAGCACTGCGCGGGTCTGCTGCATTGTTTCATTCCGCTCCATGGCGACCGCCTGCGCGCGCAGGACGAGATGGTATCGATCGGCAAACAGGGCAGAGATCGCGAAGATCGCAACGATCGCCAGCAGCACTGGCGCGATGCGCCGCCTCCGGCCGGGGAAAGAAGCGAAGCGGATCATATCTGTGTCGATTATCACACAACTCTGGCTTAAGCGATGTGGCAATCCACATTTATCCAAGGCTCGATATGAACCTCATTCAATATATTTCCTTTGTATATCCGTCTGTTGATATATTCATCGTATAAGATTTGGCTTCGGCGGATTTCCGCCACATGATCACCATGCCGCAAAGATTGAGCCAGCGGCGGCTATGGAGATGGAGCAACCGCATGATCAACCAGACTATGTCAGAAACCTCGCCGGTCGGGCGACGCAAAGGGATTGCCTCGCAACTCTATGTGCAGGTGCTGGTCGCGATCATGCTGGGCGCGCTGCTCGGTCATTTCTGGCCCGCTTATGGCGAAGCGATGAAGCCCCTGGGCGATGGCTTCATCAAGCTGGTCAAGATGATCATCGCTCCGGTCATTTTCCTCACCATCGTCACCGGCATAGCGGGCATGAAGGAACTGGGGTCCGTCGGCCGCGTGGCCGGCAAGGCCTTCGCCTATTTCCTGACCTTCTCCACTCTGGCGCTGGTCGTCGGCCTGATCGTCGCCAATGTCGTTCAGCCGGGCGCGGGCATGAATATCGATCCCGCCACGCTCGATGGCGGTGCGGTCGCCGATTATGCCGCCAAGGCGCATGAAACGACGCTGACCGGCTTTCTGTTGAGCGTCATTCCCACGACGCTGGTCAGTGCATTCACCGATGGCAATATCCTTCAGATCCTGCTGGTGGCGATCCTGTTCGGCATCGCCATCAGCCTGATCGGCGAACCGGCCGAGCCCGTGCTCCGCTTTCTGGAGAGGCTGAGCCTTATCGTGTTCAAGCTGGTGGCGATCCTGATGCGCGCGGCGCCCGTCGGCGCGTTCGGCGCGATTGCGTTCACCATCGGCAAATATGGCATCGGCAGCCTGGCCAATCTGGGTGCGCTGGTCGCCACCTTCTATCTCACCTCGCTGCTCTTCGTGGTCGTGGTGCTGGGCACCGTGGCGCGCCTGACCGGTTTTTCGATCTTCAAGCTGCTGCGTTATCTGAAGGCCGAGCTTTTGCTGGTGCTCGGGACATCCTCGTCCGAAGCCGCGCTGCCCAGTCTCATCGAAAAGATGGAACGAGCCGGGTGCGACAAGTCCATCGTCGGTCTGGTCGTTCCCACCGGCTACAGCTTCAACCTCGACGGCACCAATATCTACATGACGCTGGCCGCCCTGTTCATCGCGCAGGCGACGGGCGTCGATCTTACATTGGGACAGGAATTGCTGTTGCTCGGCGTCGCGATGCTGTCCTCCAAGGGCGCGGCGGGCGTGACCGGCGCGGGTTTCATCACGCTGGCGGCTACGTTGTCGATCGTGCCGACGGTCCCGCTGGCAGGCATGGCGCTGATCCTTGGGGTGGATCGCTTCATGAGCGAATGCCGCAGCCTTACCAACTTCATCGGCAATGCCGTCGCCACAATCGTGGTCGCACGCTGGGAAGGCGGACTGGACCGCGAGAAACTGAACGCCGTGCTGGACGGTCGACAGCCGGAGCCGATCGAGGCGAACACGGTTGCAGCGAGCGTGCTTACCGCCGCCTGACATCGCCTTTTGAGGGCGCGCGCCGCGTGTCGGCCGCCCTCCCTACCTGATCGGTAAAAGCCATGTGCACGAAACGTATTCTGTGCGTCACGCTGACGCTCGCCTGCGCAACGCCCGCCGTTGCCCAAAGCGCCCCTTCCGCTTCCTATCCCGCCGCCGCTCGCGGCGATGGCGCCACGACGAAGGGTTACAATCTGTCGCGCTGGGCCGAGGACTGGCAAGCCTATCGCGACGCCTCCAGGCGCGACGATCCGCTCGACCGGCTGAAATATTTGCCGCTGGATGACGACGGCGACATCTATCTGACGCTCAGCGGCGAGGCGCGGGTGCGCATGAACCTGACCAGCAATCCGCAACTGATCGAAGGGCCGGAGCAGCGCCAGGATATCGTCCGGCTGGTGGGTGGGGCGGATTTGCATATCGGCGATCATCTGCGCTTTTACGGCGAGATCGCGCATGGGCGGTTGTCTGGCAAGAATGTCGGAACGCCGTCGGGATCGCTACGCAACAATTTCGTGCGTCAGCAATATTTCGCCGAAGCCAGCGGTCGCATCGGTGCGGTCGACCTGGGCATCCGCTACGGTCGGCAGGAGTTTACCGATGGTCCCAACCTGCTGATTTCCCAGCGCGACAACAACACCATCCGCTTCGTCCTGAACGGCACCCGCGCGTGGGCGCGCACATCGACGATGCGTGCGACGCTGTTCGATTTCGAAACCACCGATCTGGGCAATGGCGGCCTTGGCGATGATGTCCCCGACAAGAACCGGCGGTTCAGCGGGGTGTCGGCGGGCTTCGTATTGCCGGGCCACTGGCTGGGTGGATCGAACCTCTACGTCGATCCATTCCTCTGGAGACGGCGCAATCGCATGGGCACCTGGGGCGGCGTCGTGGCGCGTGCGGAGCGCTATTATGCCGGGGCACGGCTATGGGGCGATGCCGGCCCTGTCGCGCTGGACTGGACACTCGTCCACCAATTCGGGGAATTCAACGATCGTCCGATCCGGGCGTGGCAAGTCTTTGCCGCACAGACCGTCCGTCTGGGCACGGACAAGAGTGCGCCGCGCATCGGCATCCATGCGGACTATGGCAGCGGCGGAGGCGGCTATGGCGGGGGAACGCTCCGCAACGCCTATGCGCCATTCGGCAACAACATCTATTTCAGTTACGGCTTGTTCCTGACGGCCACCAACATGATCGCGATCGCGCCCAATGTCTCGTTTCAGCCCGTGGACGGCGTGCGCGCCAGTGTGGAGTATCAGTTGAGCTGGCGCGACGATCAACGGGACGCTGTCTATCGCGCCAACTACACGCCTTATGTCGGCACGGAACGGGTAGGCGGAAAGGCAGTGGCGCGGCTCGCGCGTGCGCAGATCGTCTATTCGATCTCGCCCCGGCTGACCCTGACCACACGCGCCGAATATCTGAAGGCGCAGACGGTGCTCAAGCGCGCAGGCTACCGCAACTCCGCATTTCTTGCCACCTGGTTGAGCTTTCGCTTCTGACGAGATGGCAGGCTGTTGCGGTCGATCGCGACGCAACGCGCTTTCGTGGCGGCGTGCGTATGATGGCAAAGAGCCTGGAGTGCGACCCGCACATCGAATGACTGCTGGTCCAGCAAGGCCGAAGGGGCGCTTTCAGATGAAGGAAGGCGGGAGGTTTGTAGTTTGACTCCCGCGATGAGGGTTAAGGCCACCAACCCCTCACTTTCATAGCATCGCCGAGCCAGCGGGGACGGGTACTCCTTTCCGCCTGGCGCTATGCTACGCCTCGCGCCCTATGGGTGCGGGGCGTTGCTGTGAGGGCTGGATCGCGATAGCGAGGAACCCATTTTCAGTCTAATACAGTGTTCATGGACGACGCCGAAATAGCCGAGAAAGCCAAGCGCCTCGAAGAGACGCAAGACCACGCCGAACGGCATTCGCTTGCGCTGGAACTCGCGGACTGCATTGATCCGCGAGTTTTCAATGCCCTCGTTAGACTGATTCAACGGCCTGACCTAGATAACAGGCGCGGCACCTTGCTCTATTGCCTTGAGGGACACGACTGCTCATCAATCGCGACACTGCTCGCCGATATTGCCAAGACAGGAAATTTTGAAGCGAGCATGCAGGCCGAGATAATTCTCGATGAGCAGCGGCTGCGCTGACGGCTGGCGGAAGAGGTGGGATTCGAACCCACGGACGGGTTGCCCCGTCGCCGGTTTTCAAGACCGGTTCCTTAAACCACTCGGACACTCTTCCCTGCCGTTTCGGGGCTGGCAGCTTATGACAGGCTTATGGGCATATATGCCAACAAAACAGACCTACCGCTAACCCCTTGTAACCACACTCCTAATTCAGCTTCGCGCTGACAAGCTCCAGTAGCTTTCAAGACCAGTGCCTTAAACCACTCGGCCACTCTTCCTGAACGATGAGACCGCTGCCTTAAACCACTCGGCCACCTGTCCTTCTGCGCGGCTATTATCCACTCGCCCTGCGTTGCCAAGGCAAAAGTTTCGGATGAACCGAACCATGCGCATAAAATAAGGGGATTCCCGTGCGCTGCGCTCTGTGCGACACTCCGTGCCCAGGCGATGAGGGGAACGCAGATGAAACGATGCTTTGCGATCGCGGTCGCGATGACGGGCCTGGTGTTCTGGCCCGGCAGCGCGATCGCGCCGCCTGCCGTGGCGCAGTCCGAGGCTGTCTCGCCGCAGGCTATGCAGTCCGACGATTTTCAGGCCTATCTTGCCAGTCTGCGGCCCAAGGCGCGGGCAATGGGGATCAGCGACGCGACGATGAACGGCGTGTTCCCGACGCTGACCGTCAATCCGCGCGTCGTGGCGCTGGATCAGTCGCAGCCCGGCGGGGGCGCCGATTCGCCGATCCCCGCCTTCGAGCCGTATCGCCGCCAGCATGTCGATGCCGCGCGGATCAATCGCGGGCGCACCGCCTATCAGGCCAATCGCGCGCGTCTCGCGCGGATTGAGGCGCAGACCGGCGTGCCCGAAGCGATCATGGTCGCGATCTACGGGCATGAGACCAACTACGGTTCCTATGTCGGCGATTTCGATCTGTTGCGGTCGCTTGCCACGCTCGCGCATGAGGGGCGGCGGCGGGCGCTGTTCGAGCCGGAGTTTCTGGCGACGCTCAAGATGCTGGACAACGGCGTGCCGCGCAGCCGTCTGGTGGGAAGCTGGGCCGGGGCGACCGGCTATCCGCAGTTCCTCCCTTCCGTCTATCTGCGCGTCGCGAAGGATGGGGATGGCGACGGGAAGGCCGACATCTGGTCGAGCGAAGCCGACGCGCTGGCCAGCATCGCCAATTATTTCGTGGATGCCGGCTGGCGGCGCGACACGCCCTGGGGGGTGGCGGTGAGCGTGCCCGCGGGTCTCGATCGCGCAAGCATCGCCAACCGCACCAACGCGCCGCGCTGTCCGCGCGTTATGGAGCGGCACAGTCGCTGGCTGACGATGGCCGAATGGCGCGCACGCGGCGTGGTGCCGCAGGGGGGCGTGAGCCTTGCCGACGGCGATCTGGCGACGCTGATCGAACCCGACGGGCAGGGGCGGACCGCCTATCTGCTGACGGGCAATTACCGGGTGATCCTGGATTACAACTGCTCGAACTTCTATGCGCTGTCGGTGGGGCTGCTGGCGGATGCGGTGGAGGGCTGACCATATCGCCTTTTCCTGCGGGCTGATGCTGATGCTCGGCTCCTGCGGCATGGTGGACGGCACGCGCGACGGGCGTTTTCGTGCCGGGGCGCAGTCCGGCGAAGGCGGCGTCAGCGACCTGCCGGTAAAGATCGGACGACCTTATGTCGTGAAGGGCGTCACCTATACGCCCGCCGACGATCGCAATTACGAGGCCGTCGGCTTCGCAAGCTGGTATGGCGAGGAACTGTCGTGCAACCGAACCGCAAACGGGGAACGCTTCGATCCGTCCGGGATCAGCGCGGCGCATCGCACTTTGCCCCTGCCGAGCTATGTCGAGGTGACGGCGCTGACGACCGGGCGCACGATCCTGCTGCGCATCAACGATCGCGGGCCTTTCAGCCAGGCGCGGGAGATCGACCTGTCGCGTGGCGCGGCGGACCAGCTCGGCGTGCTGGGGGGCGGGGCGGTGCCTGTGCGCGTGCGCCGCGTGGAGCCGGGGGAGGCGGAGCGCGCGCTGCTGCGGTCGGGACGGCGCGTGGCGGAGAGGCGGGCGGTGACGGGCGCGCAGCTGTCCGCCTTGCGCCTGCGTGCCGGCGTCATGACGTCACCCACCGCCGCTACGCGGGAAGGACCATTGCCGCAGAACGGCACCTATACCGTGCAAGTGGCGTCCTTCACGACATTCGACAGCGCCGAGGCAATAGCCGCGCGCATCGATGCCCGCATCGTGCAATCGGGTCGCGTCTGGCGCGTCTATTACGGTCCCTACGCCAGTGCGAGCGAAGCGCGCGCCGGCCTGACTTATGCCGCATCGAAGGGGTTCCGCGACGCGCGCATTATGGCTAATGACTTCGCATCGGTTCCACATATCCCTGCTTCGGCGCCCTGATCGTCCCCGGTCGCCCGTATCGAGAGAATAGATGAAAAAACGCCTCGCGCTTGTCCTGATCCTTCCCCTTCTGGCCCAGCCTCTCTCCGCCGAGGCTCCACCCTACACCAGCGCCGCGCCGATCGCGTTCATGAAGGATCTGTCGTCGGGGGCCGTGCTGTACGACAAGGGTGCGGATCAGCGCATACCTCCCGCTTCCATGGCGAAGATGATGACGGCGCATGTCGCCTTCCGCATGATCCAGATGGGCGAGTTGAAGCTGGACACGAAGTTCACCGTTCGCCCGGAAACATGGAAGCAGTGGCATGGCCCCGCAGCGGGATCGACCATGTTCCTGTCCGTGGGCGAGCAGGTATCGGTGGAAAACCTGCTGCATGGCATCGTCACCCTGTCCGGCAACGACGCCTGCGTCGTACTGGCAGAGGGGATCGCCGGGACGGAGCAGGCCTTCGTCGCGCTGATGAATCAGGAGGCGAAGCGCCTCGGCCTCGCCAACAGCCATTTCGGAACGTCCAACGGCTGGCCGGACGAAGGCGTCACTTATGTCACCGCGCGCGATCTGGCCCGGCTGGCCGAAGCGACGGTGCAGGAGACGCCCGACCTCTACAGGAAGTTCTACGCCACCACCGCCTTCACCTGGGGCAAGACGATGGGCGGCAGCGAAATCACGCAGGGGAACCGGAATCCCATCCTCGGCAAGATCCCCGGCGCGGACGGCCTCAAGACCGGGCACACCGAGGAAGCGGGCTACGGCTTTACCGGGTCGGCGGAGCAGGGCGGACGGCGACTGGTGATGGTCGTCGCCGGATTGGACAGCTTCAATGGCCGCATCGAGGAGTCGGTGCGCTTCATGGACTGGGGCTTCAAGGCATGGAAAACCCAGCCTTTGTTCCGCAAGGGTGCTCAGGTCGAGACTGCGCCGGTGCAACTGGGCAGCGAAACCAGCGTGCCGCTCATCGCACCGCGCGATCTCGCCGTCACCATGCCGCGCACGGCTTCGTCCAACATGCAGGTGAAGGTCGTCTATACCGGTCCGATCAAGGCGCCGATCGCCAAAGGACAGGAAATCGCCCAACTGGTCGTCACCACGCCCGATACCGGCGCGCAGACGATGCCGCTGGTCGCGGGGGAAGCCGTCGCGGAAGCGGGGATATTCGGTCGTTTCTGGAACGGCCTCATGTCCTTCTTCGGATAAGGGCGATCGGTTGACGGCTCGGGGACGCTTCATAAGCCTCGAAGGGGGCGAGGGCGCCGGGAAATCGACGCAGATGCGGGCGCTCGCCGCCGCGCTGCGCGCGCGGGGCATCACCGTCGTGGAGACGCGCGAGCCGGGCGGCAGTGCGGGAGCGGAGGCGATCCGCACGCTGCTGTTGACCGGCAATGCCGACCGCTGGACGCCCCGCGCCGAGGCCTTGCTGTTCGCCGCCGCGCGTGCCGATCATGTCGCACGCGTCATCCGCCCGGCGCTGGAACGTGGCGAATGGGTGATCTGCGACCGTTTCCTCGACAGCAGCCGCGCTTATCAGGGCGGCGCCAGCGGTCTGGACGACGCCGACATATTGGAACTGCACCGTATCGGCAGCGAAGGATTCCTGCCTGATCGCACCCTTGTACTGACGCTCGACGAAGCTACGGCGCAGGCGCGAGCAGCGGCACGGGATGGCGATGCGTCCGACCGGATCGGCGGACGGGATGTCGCCTATCATCGTCGCGTCGCCGCCGCCTTTGCAGACTATGCCGCGCAGGACCCTGCGCGTTTCCGCCTGATCGACGCTGGCGGATCGGCAGTTGACGTCACGGCGCATATCATGAACGCCCTCGCCGACATGCTGCCATGACGTCACTTCTGGGACAGGACGTGCAGGCGCGCACCCTGCTGGAAGCGGCACGGGGCGGGCGGATGCACCATGGCTGGATCCTCGCCGGGCCGCGCGGCATCGGCAAGGCGAGCTTCGCGCGCGCGGCGGCACGGCGCCTGCTTGCGGAGGCGGCTGGCGCACCCGCCCGGGGCGAGAGTTTCGACCTGCCCCCGGACAATCCCAACGCAAAGCTGTTCGACGCAGGCACGCACCCCGATTATGCCGAATTGCAGCGGCTGGAGAAGGACAACGGCGATCTGGCCCGCAACATCAGCGTCGATCAGGTGCGCGGCCTGCAACGATTGCTTGGATCGGTGCCGTCGCTGTCCGGTCGCCGGATCGTCCTGATCGACAGTGCGGACGATATGGAGCGCGGGGCGGCCAATGCGCTGCTCAAGAATCTGGAGGAGCCACCTTCCGGGACTTTGTTCCTGCTGGTCGCCCATGCGCCTGCCCGCCTGCTGCCGACGATCCGGTCGCGCTGCCGTATGCTGCGTTTCGCGCCGTTGCAGGAGGATGCGATGCGTATCATACTGCGGCGCGCCTTGCCCGACAGCACGCCGGACGAACTGGATGTGCTGGCGAAGGCGGGCGAGGGATCGCCGGGACGGGCGCTGGGCTATGCCGGACTGGGACTGAACGACATGGAGGCGGCGCTGACGGCGATCGCTGCCGATGGCGATCCGGGCAATGTCCGCCGTCTGGCACTGGCAAAGAGCCTTTCGGGCAAGGCGGCGCGACCGCGTTACGAGGCCTTGCTGGAACGTGCGCCCGCGTTTCTCGCTGCAGCGGCGCGCAGGCGGCAGGGAGCGACGCTGAAGGAGGCGCTGGTCGCATGGGAGGAGGCGAAGCATCTGGCATCGGGCGCGATCATCCTGTCGCTCGATCCGGCGACCGTGGTGTTCGAACTGTGCAGCTATGTCGCCCGTCTGGCGCCCTTGCGAAACGCCGCCTGACGCGCGCTTGCGCCGTTGCGATATTGCGCTTTGAACCCTAGAGAGGCTCGCATGTCCAAGCCTTTCACCATCACCACCGCCATCAGCTATCCCAATGGCCGACCGCATATCGGCCATGCCTATGAAGCGATCGCTACCGATGCGATCGCGCGGTTTCAGCGCATGATGGGTCGCGACGTATTCTTCCAGACCGGCACGGACGAACATGGCCTGAAGATGGATCAGGCGGCACGTGCGCGTGGCATGACGCCGCGTGCGCTGGCCGATGAAATGGCATCCTATTTCAAGGAAATGGATGATGTTCTTGCGATAAGCTATGATCGCTTCATCCGCACCAGCGAGGCGGCTCACCATGCCGCCAGCCGGGCGATATGGAAGGCGATGGAAGCCAGTGGCGACTTATATCTGGGCCGCTACGAAGGCTGGTATTCGGTGCGCGATGAAGCCTTCTATGACGAGAAGGAACTGATCGACGGGGAGGGGGGCACCCGCCTGTCCCCGCAAGGTACGCCGGTGGAATGGACCGTCGAGGAAAGCTGGTTCTTCCGCCTGTCGAAATATCAGCAGCCCTTGCTCGATCTCTATGCCGCACAGCCCGATTCCATCCGCCCGGAAAGCCGCCGCAACGAAATCCTGCGGTTCGTCGAAGGCGGGCTGTCCGACCTCAGCGTCTCGCGCACCAGCTTCGACTGGGGGGTGAAGGTGCCGGGTGCGGACGGGCATGTCATGTACGTCTGGGTCGACGCGCTGACCAACTATCTGACCGGATGCGGCTATCCCGACGATACGGAACGGATGGCGCGCTACTGGGCCGACGGCGGCGATATCGTCCATGTCATCGGCAAGGATATCGTGCGGTTTCATGCCGTTTACTGGCCGGCATTCCTGATGAGTGCGAAATTGCCGCTACCCAGCCAGGTCTTTGGTCATGGATTCCTTTTGAACCGGGGCGAGAAGATGTCGAAATCGGTCGGCAACGTCGCCGATCCTCTGGAACTGGCGCAGCGTTTCGGTGTGGATCAGTTGCGCTATTTCCTGCTGTCCGAAGTCACCTTCGGCAATGACGGCAGCTACAGCGCGGAGGCGATCGTGCAGCGGGCGAACAGCGACCTTGCCAACAGCTTCGGCAATCTCGCGCAGCGCACCTTGAGCTTTATCGTCAAGAATCTCGAAGGGTATCTCCCTGCGATTCATGGTCATGATCCGGCGGACAGCGACCTGTTCGCCTTGATCGATCAGGTGGTTCGCACGGATATGCCCACCGCCTTTTCCGATCTGGCGCCGTCGCAGGCGATCGAGGCGTGGATGCGCGCTGTCTTTGCGTGCAACCAGTATATCGACGCGCAGGCACCTTGGACGCTGCGAAAGTCCGATCCCGAGCGGATGGAGACCGTGCTGGCCACCCTGTATATCGCCATCGCGCAGCTCGCCGTGGCGATCCTGCCGGTCATTCCGTCCAGCGCAACGGCACTGCTCGATCATATGGGAATACCGCAGGACAAGCGTGGTTATAATACCATCGGCGAGCACTGGTATTCCCCGCTGGCCGAAGGCGGTTTCATCATGTCGCCTCCCAAGCCCTTGTTTCCGCGCCTCGAATTGACGGAAGCCGACGGCTGATGCTGGTCGATAGCCACTGCCATCTGAACTACAAGGGGCTGGTCGAGGATCAGCAGGGCGTGCTGGCGCGGGCGCGGGGGGCAGGGGTCGTCACCATGCTCAACATCGCCACGCGCGAAAGCGAATGGGACGCAGTGCTGTCGACGGCGGAGCGCGAGGGTGACGTCTGGGCGACGGTCGGCATCCACCCGCACGAGGCCGACGAGCATCCGCATATCGACACCGCCAAGCTGGTCGAGCGCGCCGACCATCCCAGAGTGATCGGCATCGGCGAGACGGGCCTAGATTATTATTACGATCATAGCGACCGCATCCGGCAGCAGGCATCGTTCCGCGCGCATATCGCGGCGTCGCGCGAAACGGGACTGCCGCTGATCGTCCATACCCGTGATGCGGAAGAGGATACGCTTTCGATTCTACGCGATGAAATGGGGAAGGGGGCCTTTCCCGGCGTCATCCACTGCTTCACCGCCAGCGGCGCCTTTGCCGACGCTGCGATGGAAATCGGCTTCTACATCAGCATATCGGGCATCGTGACGTTCAAGAGTGCAAAGGACTTGCAGGCCACAGCCGCCCGGCTACCGCTCGACCGGCTGCTGATCGAGACGGACAGCCCCTTCCTCGCGCCGGTGCCGCATCGCGGCAGACCCTGCGAGCCTGCCTTCGTGGCGGACACCGCCCGCTTCCTGGCGCAGCTTCGCGGCGAGAGCGAAGCCGATCTTGCATGCGCCACACGGGAGAACTTTGCCAAGCTGTTCGCCAAGAGCATGACATGAGCCTGAAAGTCACGATCCTGGGCTGCGGCACATCGTCCGGCGTCCCGCGCATCGGCAATGACTGGGGCGAATGCGATCCGGCAGAGCCGAAGAACCGGCGCACGCGCGTCTCCATCCTCGTCGAGACTCCCACGACGCGGCTACTGGTCGATACTTCGCCGGACATGCGCGCGCAGTTGCTGGCTGCGGATGTGGTGGACATCGATGCGATCCTGTGGACGCATGACCATGCCGATCATTGCCACGGTATCGACGATGTGCGGCAACTGTTCCATCATAGCGGCAAACCGATCGCAGGCTATGCGCGCGCCGAAACGCTAGGCCTTTTGCGCCACCGCTTCACTTATGCGTTCGAAGGGCGGCAGGGCTATCCCTCGACGATCATGCCGCATATCCTCCCCGACGCGTTAACCATAGGCGACATCGCGATAACCTGCGTCGATCAGCCGCATGGAGCGATCTATTCGACGGGTTTCCGCTTCGTTTCCGACGGCAAGTCTATCGGCTATGCCACGGATTTTCATGATGTAACGCCCGAGATGGTGACGCTCTACAAAGGTGTTGACCTTTGGATCGTGGATGCCCTGCGCGAACGCCCGCATCCCACGCATCCGCATCTGGCGCTGACGCTGGACGCCATTGCCGACGTGCAGCCTGGCAAGGCGATCCTGACGCACATGGACAACAGCATGGATTACCGGACGTTGCGCCAAAGCCTTCCGGAAGATATCGCGCCGGGATATGACGGCATGGTGGTGACCCTGTAATGGCCGGGTCCGACACGGCAGGGGTGATATGGTACGGATTGGTCCTCGTGCTGGTCCTTTCAGCTTTTCTGTCGCGGCGCGTCAACTGGCGCAGCACCATCGGCATGATCGCGGCCTGGATAATCATATTCGCTGTGGTCCTCACGGCCTTTAGTTATCGTCAGGAAATCAGATCCGTTTTTCAGCGCGTGTCGGGCGATGTCATGGGCCGACCACGGCAGTCCGCAGAGGGAGGCAATTTGCGAATCGGCATGGCGGCCGACGGGCATTACTGGGTCGAAGGAACGATCGACGGCACAGAGGCGCGTTTCCTGATCGACAGCGGTGCCACTGTGACGGCGCTGTCCAGTGAAACCGCACGCGCCGCCGGTATCGAGCCGGACAGGCAGCGCATGCCGATCATCATGCAGACCGCCAACGGGCCCGTCGAGGCGCAGCGCGCTATCGTGACGGAACTGGTCGTCGGGTCGATCCGCATGCGCGACGTGCCCGTCGTCATCGCGCCGCA
Source organism: Sphingobium sp. (assembly GCA_965279415.1). GTDB lineage: Bacteria > Pseudomonadota > Alphaproteobacteria > Sphingomonadales > Sphingomonadaceae > Sphingobium. The sequence goes on along the minus strand of OZ257238.1, from coordinate 3,336,804 downwards.
ATTCGGGAAGATCAACGTCATCGGAATGAACATGCTGTCGCGCTTGAAAAGCTGGCAGGTGCGCGACGGGGAAATGCTGCTGGAACCCTGATGAGCATCGCCCGATTAAGACTGAATTTAACATAATATATATTATCGAACTTTAGGATAGCCATGTCCGAACATGTAACCCCCTCTCGTCCTCCGACCGAAACATCAGATGTCAGCAACGCAGACATCATGCCGCTTGCACGGATCATGGCAACGCTGCGCGACCCCGATGGTGGCTGTCCCTGGGATGTCGAGCAGACCTTCGCGACGATCGCCCCCTACACGATCGAGGAAGCCTATGAAGTCGCCGATGCCATAGCGCGTGACGATCTGCCTGGCTTGAAAGACGAACTGGGTGATCTACTGCTCCAGGTCGTCTTTCATGCGCGCATGGCCGAGGAAGCCGGTCATTTCACGCTGCAAGCGGTTGTTGATGGCATCTGTGCGAAGATGATCCGCCGCCATCCGCATGTATTTGCGCATGATGACGCGAAGGATGAGGCCGCCATAAAGAGCAACTGGGAAACGATTAAAGCGGCCGAACGAGCGGAAAAGGAAGAGGATCGCAGCGCGCTGGCCGGTGTCGCGCTTGCGCTGCCTGCGTTGCTTCGTGCCGAGAAATTGCAAAAGCGCGCCGCGCGTACCGGGTTCGACTGGCCGGATATCGAAGGCGTATTGGCAAAGATATATGAAGAAATTGAAGAAGTTAAAGCCGCTACTTCTCAAGAGCATAAGGAAGAGGAAATCGGCGACCTGCTGTTCGCCGTGGTCAATTTCGCCCGGCATCTGAACGTCGATCCGGAGACGGCCCTGCGTAGCGCCAATGCAAAGTTCGATCGACGTTTCAGGGCTATGGAAGATAAGGCGGGTGACGCTTTTCCTGCCCTGTCCCTTACCGAAAAAGAGGAACTTTGGCAGGCGGCAAAGCGCGGAGTCTAGGCCTTTCGTGCCCTGAACCGCGCATAAGCGGACTGGGACAGGCGTGCTTCCACGCGCAACTGATCGTCGATCATCGTGCTGCCCAGCACCTCGCCATGCTCGTGCAGCCATGCCACTGCCGCACCGTCGGAAGGGTCGAGCGAAACGGCGTGAACGTCCGCCCCGGCCGTCAACGTCGCGCTGATTGCCTTCTGAAGATCCTCCACGCCTTCGCCCGTAAGCGCAGAGAGCATCACGACATTGTCCTGACGCACGGCAACTTCGCGCGCATGCAGAGCGCCCTCTTCGTCGAGCAGATCCAGCTTGTTCCAGGCTTCGATCATGGGCGGCGCAAGAAGGGGATCGACACCCTCCCCCATGACGCCGAGTTCTTCGAGCACCGCCAGCACATCGTCGCGCTGCGCATCGCTGTCGGGATGCGCGATGTCGCGGACATGGACGATGAGGTCTGCGGACAGCACTTCCTCCAGCGTCGCGCGAAACGCGGCGATGAGCTGCGTCGGCAAGTCGGATACGAAACCGACGGTATCGGAGAGGATTGCCTTGTCGAGGGCGGGCAAGGCGATCTGCCGCATGGTGGGGTCGAGCGTGGCGAAGAGCAGGTTTTCCGCCATCACATGCGCGCCGGTCATCCGGTTGAACAATGTGGACTTGCCGGCATTGGTGTAGCCGACAAGTGCGATGACCGGCCATGGCGCCTTTTGTCGCCGCGCGCGATGCAGTCCGCGCGTGCGCGTCACCTGCTCCAGCTCACGGCGTATCTTGGCCATGCGATCGCGGATCATCCGCCTGTCGGCTTCGATCTGCGTTTCGCCAGGCCCGCCCAGAAAGCCGAAGCCGCCGCGCTGCCGCTCAAGATGGGTCCAGCTTCGCACAAGGCGCCCCGCCTGATAATCGAGATGCGCCAGCTCGACCTGCAGGCGGCCTTCGTTTGTCGCCGCCCTCTCCCCGAAGATTTCGAGGATCAGGCCGGTACGATCGATCACCTTGGTCCTGGTCGCCTTTTCCAGATTGCTTTGCTGCACGGGCGAAAGGGCATTGTCGACGATCACAAGTTCGGCGTCGTGATCCATCGCCAGCGCGGCGATCGCCTCCACCTGCCCGCTGCCGAACAGCGTGGCGGGCTTGCGGTCGCGCACGCGAAAGGCCTGAGAGGCTTTGACATCGATGCCTATCGCGAGCGCGAGACCCCTCGCCTCCTCCAGCCGCGCGTCGGAATCGCGCCGTTCGCCGCCCGCCGGTTCGGCATGGACGACGATCGCGCGCGCGCCGCGCGAGACTTCATCTTCGGAATCGCGATTGAACACACTCATGGGGTGTCAACGATCATCAGCGCACAAGGTTCGCCGCGATCGGCAATGAACGACTCAATCCTGATCCGCTTCGCCTTCGGCCGAAAGGTCGAGAGGATGCGAAGGCTGAACCGTGGAAATGGCGTGCTTGTACACCAGCTGCGCCATGCCATCGCGTTCCAGCATCATGCAGAAAAGATCGAACGCAGCGATCTCCCCCTGCAGCATCACGCCGTTGACGAGGAACATCGTGACCGGATGACCGGACTTGCGCACGGCATTCAGGAAAATTTCCTGAAGCAGGCGGGCCTTCTTGTCGTTGGCTTCGAACGCCTTGCGTACTTCCGACAGGTCCATCGGCTGCGCGGGCATCACCGTGGAAATGGCGTGTTTGTACACCAGTTGCGACTGGCCATCACGGCGCAGCAGAACCGAAAAATTGTCGAACCATGTGATGATGCCTTGCAACTTCACGCCCTTAACGAGGAACATCGTCACCGGAGTCTTTGATTTGCGCAGGCTGTTGAGGAAAATATCCTGAAGATTGTTAATCTTGTCGGCCATCGTTGAGAGCCTTTCTATCTTGGCGGGACGTTGCCCGCGCCTGTGCCCTTTGCAAGAGCATCCTGCTGCCTCCGCCAATCGGAGGACGAAGGCTTTCTAACGCAAGTGCGAGATAAGTCCAATCCCAAGTCTTGCCCAGAACCTGGGCGCGCATTTTCCTCCTAATTATCCTTTCCGTCGGTAATACCCAGCAGCTTAAGTTTGCGGTGCAGCGCGGACCGTTCCATGCCGATGAACGTGGCGGTACGCGATATGTTGCCGGAGAACCGCCGGATCTGAACGCGCAGATATTCGCGTTCGAAGCTCTCTCGCGCTTCGCGCAACGGCGATCCCATGATCGCGCTGGTGCCGATCCCTTCGCCCCCGCCGCCGCCGGTGGTTTCGGCCGGCAGCATGTCCAGCTCGATCCGCCCGATGCGGTCGCCCGGCGCAAGAATCATCGTTCTTTCGATCACGTTGCGCAATTGCCGGACGTTGCCCGGCCATTCGCACGCCTGGAGCGCCGCCATGGCGTCGGTCGCGACTTCCGGCGGGGGCACGCGCCGCTCGGCGGCAAAGCGGGCAAGGAAATGTTCGACCAGAGCGGGAATATCGTCACGTCTTTCGCTGAGCGGCGGGATGACCAGCGGAACGACGTTGAGGCGATAATAGAGATCCTCGCGGAACCGCTTTTCCTCGATTTCGCGTGCCAGATCGAGCGCGGTCGAGGAAATGACGCGGACATCGACCTTCACCTGCCGCTGCCCCCCCACCCGCGTGAAGCTCTGTTCGGTCAGGACGCGCAGGATCTTGCCCTGCGTCGTGGTCGGCATGTCGGCGATCTCGTCGAGATACAATGTGCCGCCGTGGGCCTGTTCCAGAAATCCGGGGCGGACCAGCCCGTCGCTGTCCTCAAGCCCGAACAGTTCCTCCTCGACTCGCTCCGGCTCCATCCGCGCGGCCGATACGACGATGAACGGCGCATCGGCCCGCCCGCTCCAGGCGTGGAGCATGCGCGCCGCGACTTCCTTGCCGCCACCGGCCGGCGCGGAAATGAGCACCCGGCTGCCTGTGCCGGCAACCTTCTTGATCGTGGCGCGGACGCCGTTGATCGTGCTGCTGTTCCCGGTGAGTTCATCGTCCTGGCCGACCCGCGCACGCAGGAACTGGTTTTCACGCCGCAAACGCTCCGTCTCCGTCGCGCGCGAAACGAGGTGAAGCAGTCGGTCCGCCTCGAAAGGCTTTTCGATGAAGTCGACCGCACCCTTGCGAATGGCGGCGACGGCGGTGTCGATATTGCCATGGCCCGAAATCATCAGCACGGGGATGGAGGGATCGCGTCGCTTGATTTCCTCCAGCAGCTCCAGGCCGTCCAGTTTGGACCCCTGCAACCAGACGTCGAGCAGGACGAGCGAGGGACGCCGCGCATCCAGCGCATCCATGGCCGCATCGCTGTTGGCCGCGGTGCGCGCCTCATAGCCTTCATCTTCGAGCACGCCCGCGACGAGTTCGCGAATGTCCTCCTCATCATCGACGATCAGAATATCAAGCGCCATGTGCCGTCACTATTCCCTTCGCGGCGACCGGGTCCGGGGTCGCCTCCAGTCGTTCCAGAGCCTGCATGTCGAACGTGATGGACACGCAGGCGCCACCGCCTTCGGCATCGCGGAAAGCGATTTCCCCGCAATGCTCCTCGACGATCTTTTTGACGATCGCGAGGCCTAGGCCCGTGCCCTTCGCGCGCGTGGTCATATAGGGTTCCAGCATCCGTTCCCGCTCGGGCGGAAGGCCGACGCCGTCGTCCATCACGGTGATTCGCAATTTGCCGGGGTCGGCGAGATCGAGGCGCATGCAGACATGCCCGCGCGGCTGTCCGTCGTCGCGAACGGGCTTTGGCTCAATGGCTTCGACGGCATTCTTGACGATGTTCGTCAATGCCTGGCCGATCTGGCGCCGGTCGCAGATGATCTCGCGCGATCCGACATCGGTATCGAACGTGAAGGCAATGTCGGGATGCGCGACTTCGTGGAGGAACAGCGCGTGACGGGCTATGTCGGCGATCGCTTCGCGTCGGAAAACGGGCTTGGGCATGCGCGCGAACGATGAAAACTCGTCGACGATGCGCCGCAAGTCGCCGACCTGACGCACGATGGTGCCGGTCAGCCGGGCGAAGGTGGACTTGTCGCTGGTGACTTCCTCGCCATAGCGGCGCTGAAGGCGTTCGGCGGCAAGCTGGATCGGCGTCAGCGGGTTCTTGATCTCATGCGCGATGCGCCGCGCGACATCCGACCATGCGGCGCGGCGCTGATCGGACAATTGCTGCGTGATATCGTCGAAGGTGAGGACATGGCCGGAGGCATCGCGCGAAATCTTGACGGCCAGCGTCCGCACTTCCCCCCCCGCCCGGATTTGCACGATGCCGGCGTCCTGCCCTTCATCGAGAAGTTCGGCAAGTTCGGGCGACAGGTCCGCCAGCGGACCGTCCACGGGATCGTCCCCCTCCTCCGCCAGGATCCGCGCAGCAGAGCTGTTGAGCAGCCGCACGGTCTTTTGCTGATCGACCGACAGCACACCTGCGGTAACGCCGGACAGGATCGCCTCGATGAAGGCGCGGCGATTGTCGAGCTGCCCGTTGGCGGCCACGAGCGCACCAGTCTGTGCCTCAAGCCGCTGGGTCATGCGGTTGAAGGCGCTGGCGAGCGTGCCGATCTCGTCGCGGGCATGCGGGCCGGAAACGCGCGTCGAGAGATCGCCCGCCGTGATCCGCCGTGCCGCATCCACCAGCTCGTTGACGGGTCGCACCAGGCGATCCGCCACCGTGAGTGCAATCCAGACGGCAATCCCAACGAGCAGCAGCGAACCGACGTACAGGAATATGTTGAAACGCAGTTGAAGACTGCGCGAGCGCGCCGCGAAATCATCATAATCGGCCAGCACCGCCTGCGCGCGCGTTACCTGGCTGAAGGCAGGTGCGTCGGCATCGCGGGTCGCATAGAGATAGATGCGCTCCTTGGGGTAGAGCAGCGTTATCGCCTCGATCTGGTTCGGGCTGGCCTTGACGACGACATCCTCGCCACGCGCCAGCCGGGCGATGACGGTGGGCGTCAGGACATTCTTCGCAACGCGATCGTCCGAAGCGACGTTGGCGACGGTGCGCTCGATCCCGTCCTTGCCGATTTCGATGATCGCCGACCGGTTCAGCTTTCGCGTAACGACCTGATAGACATAGCCTTCGCGGAACTCCGGGCTCGAAACCGACGACTGGTTGAGATAATCGCGCAGGTCGTTCGTCATCGTCAGCGTTTCGTCGCGCACCTCGGCCAGATTCTGCTCGTAATAGCCGCGCGCGAACTCGTTCGCGTTTTCCAGCATGCCGCGCGCACTGTCCGAAAACCAGAATTGCACGCCATATTGGAACAGCAGCGAGGCGAAGATCACGACGAGCAGCATCGGCACGCTCGACAGGATCGAGAAGATCGCGACGAGGCGAACATGCAACTGCCCCTCGCTGCCCGCCGCCGTGCGTTCGGCGCGCCCGATGGCGAGGCGCCGACCGAGCAGAACGAGCAAGGCGATGGCCGGGACAAGGTTGGCGACCAAGAGCAGGGCGACGATGGGGGGGGTCAGCAGCGTGTAGGAATCGCCCTGCGACGAGACCAGCAGATAGGTCAGCAAGCCAACGCCGATGAGCAGCAGCAGCGTGACGGCTTCGAGGATGCGCGCGCGCCGCGGCCCTTTCAGAAACGCAGGCAAATATCGCTGCCAGAGCGAATCACGATGTTGCGGATGATCCGCGCTATCCAACATAGTTGCACAGATACAACAATATTGTGCCTGCTAAAACACAGTTTTTGACAGATTTGTTGCGGTTGGTCGATCGTGGCAATGCGTTGGTCGGATCAGCTTTCATTCTGCCGCAAAAGCGTCGGCTCTATACCATATTGATTGAGCTTGGATCGCAGGGTGTTGCGATTGATCCCGAGCAGGCTCGCGGCCCTGATCTGGTTGCAATCGGTGCTGAGCAGCGTTTCGCGCAGCAGCACAGGCTCCAGCAGCGTCAGCATATCGTCGTGAAGCCGGGTCTGCGTCATCTGCACGCCGACGGCGAGCTGTGTCCGTGCCCAGTCACGCAAGGCGTCGGTCACGCGCATAGCGCCGGAAATGCTGGCGTCCGAGGCGGACAGGCTCTGCGGCAGGTTCAGCCGCAGCATGTCGGCAGTTATGACATTTTCGCGCGTGAGAACGGCCATGCGCTGCATAAGGTTCTGCAATTCGCGGACATTGCCCGGCCAGTTCCAGCTGCCCAGAAGCGAGGCGGCATCGTCCGCCAACGTCTTGCGCGGCAATCCCTCGCTGGCGGCGCGATCCAGGAAATGGCGTGCCAGCAAGGGAATGTCGTCGCGCCTTTCCCGCAGCGCAGGCAGCGGAATCGGCACGACGTTGAGCCGATAGTAGAGATCCTCGCGAAACCTGTTTTCGGCAATCAGGGACGGCAGATCCTTGTTGGTCGCCGCGATGATGCGGACGTTGACCTTTACCTGCGTCGATCCGCCGACCGGCGTCACTTCGCCGGACTGCAGCACGCGCAAGAGTCTGGTCTGCGCTTCGAGCGGCATGTCGCCGATTTCGTCGAGGAACAACGTGCCGCCGTCGGCTTGCTCGAACTTGCCCGCGGTGCGCGCATTGGCGCCGGTAAAGGCGCCCTTTTCGTAACCGAACAGCTCGGCCTCGATCAACTCGCGCGGAATGGCGGCCATGTTGATCGCTACGAAGGGTCGGGACCGTCGCCGCCCCAGCGTGTGGATCGCCTCCGCAACCAGCTCCTTGCCGGTGCCCGATTCGCCCAGAACGAGGATGGTGAGATCGTTGGAAACGACGCGCGCGATCGTGCGATAGACTTCCTGCATCGCGGAGGATCGCCCTACGAGCGGCAGGCTGTCCTGCTCCGGCAGATCGGGATAGGCGTCGCCTTCATTCAGGGACTGGTCCTGACGACGCGTCGCAAGCGCGTCGGCCACGGCCCGCGTCAGTTCGTTGAGGTCGAACGGCTTGGGAAGATATTCGAAGGCACCCTTCTCGGTCGCGCTGACGGCCGTGTTCAGCGTATTCTGCGCCGACAGGATGATCACGCTGATACCCGGCGCGCCCGCGATGATCGAAGGCACATCGTCCAGCCCGTTGCCGTCCGGCAGCATCACGTCGGTTATGAGGACATCGGGCGTGAACGTCTCCAGCAGCGCGGACCGTTCGCCTATCGACATGGCCGTCTTTACCTTGTGGCCCTGACGCCGCAGCGCTTCGCCGACCACGATGCAGATCGCCGGATCGTCGTCGACGACCAGCACCTTTCCTGCGACACCCCGTGTCATCGCGACCATCAGGCCATGCCCATCGGCAGGAGGATGCGGAATATGGTCTCGCCAGCCTCTTCGTCGCGTTGGAACTGGACGAAGCCGTTCATGTCCCGCACCTGCTTGTCGACCAGCGCCAGACCAAGCCCCTGCCCCGAACGCTTGCCGGTGATGAAGGGATTGAACAGATGCTCCCGAATATGGTCTGGAACACCCGGCCCGTTATCTATGACCAGTATCTCGATCGGCAGCGACGCATTGCCCTTCCCGCCCGGCAGCATCACCGACATGCCGTGGCGGAATGACGTCACGATCCGGATATGCGGTTTTGCTACCGGCCGGTCCGCCTGGACGAGCGCCTCTGCGGCGTTCTTGAGCAGGTTTATCATGATCTGCACAAGCGCATCCCCATTGGCGAGGGCAAAGGGCAGCGAAGGATCGTAACTCTTGGTGATCCTGACGTCCCGCGCGAACCCGGCGATCGCGACTTCGGCGGCGCGATCGAGCAACGGATAGATATTCTCCGGGCGACATTGCAGGGCGCGGTCGGTCGTGAAGTCCTGCATCCGGTCGATCAGGGCGGCGATGCGGTCCACTTCATTGCAGATCAGGCGGGTGAGCGCGCTCGCGTCGTCGTCCTCACCCGAATCGAGCAATTGCGCCGCGCCCCGGATGCCGGACAGCGGATTCTTTATCTCATGCGCCAGTATCGCCGCTGCTCCCATGGCCGATCGTGTTCCCCCCCCGGTACGTCGGTGCGCCAGCTTCTGCGCCTCGCTCTTCGAGTGAATGGAGACGACGCGCCAGCCTTCATGCTCGGGGATCGGCGCGATCATCAGATCGACTTCCATTGCGGCGGTACGACCGGCGTGGACCTGTACATCATAAGCCGCGAGCGGCATTTGCGAGTTCCATACATCATATCGGCCGTCGATATCGGCAAGCCTGAGCGTCCGCGCGACATCGCTGCCGATGATGGCGGAGCGGGCCATGTTCAGCAGCGTTTCAGCCCGCACGTTCGCATTGGAAATGATGTTGTCGGGGGCAACGACCAGCGTTGCGACTGGAAAGGCGGTTATGATCTCACCCAAGGAAGGCTCGTCGATGCGCGTCCGTGTGGGCGGTGCCGCCATGCGGACCATATTCAGGCGGCCCGAACCATCGCCGGGGCTTCCTCGGGGCGAACGCCATCATCGGACAGAAACGGTTCGTAGAAACGCTCCAGCATGGCGATCACCCGATCCGCGTCCGGTTCCTTGTTGACGGCGTTGCGGAACTCCGCCGAACCCGTAAGCCCCTTCGTGTACCAGCCGATATGCTTGCGGGCCATGTTGACCCCGGTCTCCCGGCCATAGTGATCCAGCATCGCACGATAATGTTCTATAATCACGGCATATTGTTCGGCGAGCGAGGGATCGGCAAGGCGCTCTCCGGTGGCGAGCCAGCGCATCACCTGCCCGATCAGCCATGGGCGACCATAAGCGCCGCGTCCGATCATGACGCCGTCTGCCCCGCTTTGTTGAAGGGCGGTGTCGGCATCCTCCAGCGAACAGATGTCGCCGTTCACGATCACAGGCAGCGACACGGCGTCCTTGACCTTGCGCACGAATGCCCAGTCGGCCGACCCCTTGTACATCTGGTTGCGGGTGCGGCCGTGAACCGTGATCATCTTCGCGCCCAGATCTTCGGCGATCCGCGCCAGTTCCGGCGCATTCAGGCTGGCATGGTCCCAGCCCATCCGCATCTTGACCGTAACCGGCACGTCGACGGCCTTCACCGTTGCGGCGATCAGCGATGCGGCCAGCGGCAGGTCGCGCATCAGCGCGCTGCCCGCGTCGCCGTTCACGACTTTCTTGACCGGACAGCCCATGTTGATGTCGATGATGGCCGCCCCGCGATCCGCGTTCAACTTCGCCGCTTCCGCCATTTCCTGCGGCGAGCAACCGGCGAGTTGCATCGATACCGGCTCCTCGATCGGATGCCATGCCGCCTTCTGGATCGACTGCCGCGTTTCACGAATCATGGCGGCCGAGGCGATCATTTCCGTGACGTTCAAGCCGCAGCCGTAGCGGCGCACGAGCGTGCGGAACGGCATATCGGTCACGCCCGTCATCGGCGCAAGGATGACAGGCATGGCGATGCGCACGTCGCCTATGGCGATGGGTCCGATGGAGGATTGCGGTGCGCTGTTCTGCATGGTCGTACGTGCCTAAAAATGAGGCAGTCCTTTAGCCTCTATTCGACCTACCGGCAAGTGACTGGCGAACAGCCCTGCCCTCCGCTATGCGCGCAGCATGACAGCATCGAAAACCGCCGCCATCGTCGTCGCCGCCGGACGCGGGCTGCGTGCGGGCGGCGATGTCCCAAAGCAGTATCGCAGGATCGCAGGCAGGACCGTGCTGGCACACGCCATATCCGCGCTGGCGGCGCATGAGGCCATCGGAACCATCGTCGTCGTCGTCGGGGCGGGTGAAGAGCGTGCCGCGCGCGAGGCGATCGGCGTCATCGGGGACAAGGCCCCGATCGTCGTTGTTGGAGGCGACAGCCGCCGCGCATCGGTGAAAGCCGGGCTGCAGGCACTGAAGGATGTCGGCACAGTGGAGCATGTGCTGATTCACGACGCGGCCCGCCCTCTGCTCCCCGCCGTCGTGATCGACCGGTTGCTGACGGCGCTGGCGGGCGCGAACGGCGCCATTCCCGCACTGCCCGTCGTCGATACTCTTATGCGCGATACGGGCGAAGTGTGCGAAGTTATCGACCGCACCGGCCTCTGGCGCGTACAGACGCCGCAGACTTTCCGGTTCGATGCGATCCTCTCTGCGCATGAACAATGGGCGGACAGACCCGAACCCACCGATGACGCACAGATGCTGCGCAGCTTTGGCGAGCAAGTTCTTATCGTGGAAGGTGATGCCATGCTCGAAAAACTGACCCATCCTGCCGACTTCATCCTGGCCGAACAAAGGCTGGCGGCGCGACATACGACACGCACGGGCATGGGATATGATGTCCATCGCCTCGTTCCGGGTGAACAGCTCTGGCTGTGCGGGGTTCAGGTGCCGCATGACAAGGGTCTGTCGGGCCATAGCGACGCCGATGTCGCACTGCATGCGCTGGTCGATGCGATACTGGGTGCGCTGGCGGACGGAGATATCGGGAGCCATTTTCCGCCGTCGGACCCGCAATGGCGCGGCGCGGCCTCCTCCTGCTTCGTGGAGCATGCGCAATCGCTCGTCTCCGCGCGCGGCGGGACCATTCATCACGTCGATGTCACGATCATATGCGAAGCACCGAAGATCGGACCGCACCGCGATTCGATGCGCGCCCGGATAGCTGCATTGCTTGACATTCCCGTGGGAAGGGTAAGTGTGAAGGCGACGACGACCGAGCGGCTGGGCTTTGCCGGGCGTGGCGAGGGAATCGCCGCACAGGCCGTCGCAACCTTGTCCCTGCCGGAGTCGTTCTGACCCTATGCCCGACACCATCCTCCCTCCCGAACTGGTCGACATGGCGCGCAAGGTCGTCGATGCGAACCGCAGCGCCGGGCGGACCGTTGCCGTGGCGGAGAGCTGCACGGGCGGGCTGGTATCCGCCGCGCTGACAGAGATACCGGGGTCGTCCGATATCTTCGAGGCGGGTTTCGTCACCTATTCCAACGACATGAAGCAGCAGTTGCTCAAGGTGTCCGAGGATGTGCTGCATACGTTCGGCGCCGTATCAGTGGCCGTGGCCTGGGCTATGGCGCGCGGTGCGCTGGAGCGGTCCAACGCCGATGTCGCGGTTGCGATAACCGGTGTGGCCGGTCCCGGAGGCGGGTCGGACAACAAGCCGGTCGGCACCGTGGTGTTCGCCCGCGCCGAAAAAGCCGCACCGGAGGATCAGGCGATCGCCGACACGCGCCATTTCGAGGATAATGGACGGGGTGGCGTGCGCCTTCAGGCGGCGCTTTGCGCGCTGGAACTGCTGCTGCCAGAGGCGCCCGCGCCGTAAAGCGCCGCTGCCCGCGCCTCGAATGCGCCGATCATCTTGCGCAGGGCGCTGTCGAACACCTGACCCGCAAGTGCCTCGAACAGGCGATTTTTGAACGCGAACTCGACTTCGAAGTCGACGAGTACCCCGCCCTGCCCGTCGCTGCGGAAATGCCAGAGATTGTGAAGATGCTTGAGCGGCCCGTCGAGATAATCGACGCGCACTTCGTTCGGTCGCTGCTTCAGCACCTTGGACGTGAAGGTTTCCCGCAATCCCTTGAAGCCCACCACCATGTCGGCGACCATTTCGGTGTCGCTGCTCGACCGGACGCGGATCGCGCTCACCCAGGGCAGGAACTCTTCGTAACGCTGCACGTCGGCCACCAGATCGAACATCTGTTCGGGCGTGTAGGGCAGATGCCGCGTTTCTTCATGCCGCGCCATGGGCCGCCTTCTTCGCAAGCTGGGCCTCGCGGGCTGCGCGCATTTCGGCGAAATCCTTCCCCGCATGATAGCTGGAACGCGTCAGCGGGCTGGATGCGACCTGAAGGAAGCCCTTCGCCCGCGCAATTGCGGCATAGGCGTTGAAACCTGCCGGCGGCACGAACTCCATGACCTTGGCGTGTTTGGGCGTCGGTTGCAGATATTGCCCCATCGTCAGAAAATCGATGTCGGCCGATCGCATATCGTCCATCACCTGATGCACTTCCAGCCGTTCCTCGCCCAGACCCAGCATAATCCCCGACTTGGTGAAGATCGACGGATCGAGCCGCTTGACCATTTCAAGCAGGCGCAAAGACGCATAATAGCGCGCGCCGGGGCGGATGGTGGGATAGAGGCGGGGCACCGTCTCCAGATTGTGATTATAGACGTCGGGCCGGGCCGCGACGATCGCCTCCACGGCACGCTCATGCTTGTTGCGGAAATCCGGAGTCAGGATTTCGATCGTGGTATTCGGCGTCGTCCGGCGCAATTCCTGTATGACCTTCACGAACTGGGAGGCACCGCCATCGGGCAGGTCGTCGCGATCGACGGACGTGATGACGATATGCTCAAGCCCCATTTCCGCCGCTGCTTCGGCCAGATGCAGCGGTTCGAGCGGATCGACCTTGCGCGGCATCCCCGTCTTGACGTTGCAGAAGGCGCAGGCACGGGTGCAGACGTCGCCCAGAATCATGACGGTCGCGTGCTTCTTGCTCCAGCATTCGCCGATATTCGGGCAGGCGGCTTCCTCGCACACCGTCGCGAGGCCCTTTTCCCGCATCAGTTTCTTCGTTTCCATATAGCCGGGGCTGGTCGGCGCCTTGACGCGGATCCAGTCGGGCTTGCGTTGGCGCGGAAGGGGCAGGCCGGCAGGCAGGATTTCGTTCATGCCGCTCACATAGCGATCCCGAACACATCTTGCCAGTGGCTTCCCTCCCCCCTATCGCTGTCGCGCTTTCATCCCCTGCCAACAGAGGTATTTCATGACCGATTTCGCGCATATGCTGTCCGGCTATCGTCGTTTTCGTGAAACGGGGTGGCAACAGCAGCGCGCACGCTGGAGCGAACTGAGCGAAGGCCAGGCGCCCGGTGTGATGATCGTCGCATGCTCGGACAGCCGCGTCGATCCGTCGCAGATATTCGACACCAGCCCCGGCGAAATCTTCGTGGTGCGCAATGTCGCCGCGCTGGTGCCGCCGTTCGAGACGACACCAGGACATCACGGCGTGTCCGCCGCGCTGGAGTTTGCCGTGCAAGTGCTCAAGGTAGGCGAGATCGTCGTCATGGGGCATGGCAGTTGCGGCGGGTGCAACGCCGCGCTGAGTGGCGCGCTTAAGGATCAGCCGCCGGGACAGGGCGGGTTCATCGCCGACTGGATCGAACTTCTCGACGATGCGCGATCGCGCGTGGTGTCCGCGCACAGCGATATCGCCACGCCGCAGGCGCAGCGGGCGATGGAAGAGGAAGGAGTCAGGACCAGCCTCGCCAATCTGCGCACCTTCCCCTGCGTGCGGGAAAAGGAGCGTAGCGGCGAACTGAAGCTCGTCGGTGCCTTCTTTGCCATATCGGATGGTATTCTGCATGTGCTGGACGAAAGCACGGGCGACTTCACGGCGGCATGAGCCAGGCGCCTGCCCCCGATGGCCCTGACCCCGACTGCATGGCGTCGCTGGACGCGGTCCGGGCGGATATCTGGCCAAGGCTCATGCGGGGCAAGGCAGACCGCCGATCTCCCCTCCATACGCTCTCCGTCGGGACGATCGCGCAGGATGGCCGCCCGGATCAGCGCATCATGGTGTTGCGCGGGGTCGATCGCGTCGCCTGTTCCCTGCGGTTCCACACCGACGCGCGATCCGCCAAGGTCGCTTCGCACTCGGGCGAACAGCCTGTGAGCGTGCTCGGCTATGATCCTGCGGCAAAGATCCAGCTTCGGCTGAAGGGTATGGCACGCATCCACCGTAATGACGGTTTAGCCGACGAGGCGTGGGCGGCATCGACGCTTTCGAGCCGCCGCTGCTATCTGGCGCAGCCGGGGCCGGGAACGGAAATCGCCTTGGCCGACGCAGGGCTGCCCGATCATCTGGCCGATCGCGTACCGACGGAAAGCGAAACCCTGCCCGCCCGCGCCAATTTCGCAGTGCTGGTCGCGACGATCGATACCGTGGACTGGCTTTATCTGGCGGCGGCAGGGCACCGGCGCGCGCGGTTCATACGCGAGGGCGCGCAGTGGCAGGGGCGCTGGCTCATCCCGTGACGAGGGCGACCAGATCGCTACCCGCAATCGCGGGGGATCGCAGGAAGCCCTGATAGACATCGCAGCCTTCGTCTGTGAGCAACGCACGCTGCACCTCGGTTTCCACGCCTTCCGCGATGACTTTCATGCCCAGCGAACGCGCCATCTGTATGACGCCGCGCACGATGATCCTGTCCCTGTCCGATCCGGCGATGTCCTGCGCGAGGCCGCTGTCGATCTTGAGATAGTCGAGGCGCAGACCCTTGAGATAGGCAAGGCTGGAATAGCCGGTGCCGAAATCGTCTATCGCGACCGCCAGTCCTGCGGACCGCAAATCGTCGAGCAGCGCACCCGCGCGGGCAATATTCTCGATCAGCCCGCTCTCCGTGATCTCCACGGTCAGGCGATCGCGGGGAAAGCCGCTGGAATCGACCATCGCCAGGAAATCGGCGATGAAGCCGGGCTGCGCGATATCGGACGCCGTGACATTGACCGAGAGCCGTACATGCCCGAGCGATGCCGGCCAGGCGGCGGCCTGATGCAGCGCCGCCTTTTGAATATGAGAGGAAAGAGGCAGCAGGAAATCCGACCGTTCCGCCGCCGAAAACAAAGTCGCGGCGCCAAGTGCGCCATATTGGGGATGGCTCCACCGCGCGAGCGCCTCCACGCCGATAAGCCGATCGTCGCCGCACGCATATTGCGGCTGAAATACGATATCGATTTCGCCGCGATCGAGCGCGAGGCGCAAGTCGCTTTCGAGCTGATCGGGGTCCGCTTCCCGACTGCGCGTGCGGGCCGTAAGGATTCGGACACCCTCTCCGTCCGACGTGCGCGCATCTGCCAGCGCCGTACCGGCACGGCGCAGCAAACGCGTGGCGTCGTCGCTGGGCAGGGCTTCGGCGATGCCGCATCGTCCCGTCAGGCGGATGAGATGATCGCCCGCGCTGAACGGCTGCCCCACGGCGGCGACGATACGACGGGCAAGGAACATTGCGCGGTCGGCGTCGAGCACTCCGGGGGCTATGCCCACGAAATATTCCGCGCCCGCCACCCGTGCGACCATGACCTCCGGTCCCGCATATTCCTCGGCCAGACGCTCGATCCGCCGGGCGACACGCCCCAGCAGGGCGTCTCCCGCCATCTCGCCATAGGCGGCATTGATCCGGTCGAACGGGCCGATCGCGAGCAGCAGCACGATCGGGCTACCCTGCGACGACGCCACATGCCGCTCTATCCAGTCGACCGCCGACTGGCGATTGGCAAGGCCTGTGATGAAATCGCGCTGTGTCTGCGTGCGGCGGTCGGGGGATATGGCATCATTGGACTGCCCCAAATCATTGGGGAGGCTCCCCTGCCCCGCGACACGCCGCGTCAGTGCAGCGGCGCAGGCCAGCGCTGCCGAAAGAGTGTGAGCATCGACCGGCGCTTGCAGTATATGCGTCGCTCCGGCCGCAACCAGTGCCGACGCCGTCGCGATGTCGCCTGCATCGATCAGCGCTATCAAACCGCCGCCCGATGCCTCGACCGCCCCTGCAAGCAGCGACAGCAACGCCGTGTTGCCGCCGCGCACGTCGATCAGCGCAATCGCCGCATCGCCCGCCAGATAGCGGCGCTCCGCGCCTGAAGCGCGTCGCACGGCCGTCGCTTTCCAGCCCAGTTCCGACGCAAGATCGGCCAGAGCATCCCGTTCGGTTTTGGAAAGAATGAAAAGCGCGCGATCCCCGCCGTTGCCGACAATCCGTCGACGATCCCGTCCGACCGCACGCCCTTTTGTCAAAATCCGCCCTTTCGTTGTGCAGTCTCCCTACCCTACAGGCGTTAGCAGCCTGTTACCGACGTGCGTCTGCTTGCACGGGGCATCGCCATGCCCTAGCTAAAGACAATGCCGATTACAGGAAAGACGCCTGCAAGAGATATGATCGACGGCTTTGGCCGCCGGATCGACTATCTGCGCATTTCCGTGACGGACAGGTGCGATCTGCGCTGCCGCTATTGCATGGCGGAAAAGATGACGTTCCTGCCGCGCAGCGCGATTCTTACTTTGGAGGAAATTGCGATCATCGCCGATCGCTTCATCGCGCGTGGTGTGCGAAAAATCCGTCTGAGCGGTGGCGAGCCGCTGCTGCGGCGCGATTTCGGCGATCTGGTGCGGCGCATCGGGCGGCATGTCGGCGATGGGCTGGACGAACTGACGCTGACCACCAACGGCACGCATCTGGCCGAACATGCCGCTATGCTGGTGGAGGCGGGGGTGCGGCGGATCAACGTCAGCCTCGATACGCTGGACCCCGCTAACTTCTCCTTCATCACCCGTATCGGCCATGTGAAGTCCGTCCTCGACGGCATCGCCGCCGCTCGCGAGGCAGGATTATTGATTAAAATCAATATGGTAGCGTTGAAGGGGCTGAACGAGGATGAGTTCCTGCCGATGCTGCGCTGGTGCGACGAGAACGGTCATGACCTGACCCTGATCGAGACGATGCCCCTGGGCGACATCGACGAGGACCGGAGCGACCGCTTTCTGCCCCTGTCGCATGTCCTGCAACAGATCCGCGCCGAACATACAGTGACGCCCCTGCCCGACCGCACAGGAGGCCCTGCCCGCTATTTCGCCGTCGAGGGCTTCCGCGCGAAGCTGGGCCTCATCACGCCGATGAGCGAGAATTTCTGTGCCGGATGCAATAGGATGCGGCTTACCTGCCAGGGGCGCATCTACATGTGTCTGGGGCATGAGGATCATGTCGACCTGAAAGCCGCGTTTCGCGAGGGCGGCGTGGACGCTGTCGATGCCCTCCTCGACCGTGCGCTCGCGAGCAAGCCGCTGGCCCACGACTTCCGCATCGGCGGCGATGCCGATGCCGCGACGGTGCGGCACATGAGCGTCACGGGCGGCTGAACGCATGTCGCACGACATCAAACGCGCGCTCGTCGCGTCGCCGACCGAATCCGCGCGTACCGCCGAGGACCGCCTTCGCGCGAGCTACGACTTCGTGCCGATCGAAAAGGCCGACATGGTGATCGCGCTGGGGGGCGATGGTTATATGCTCCAGACGCTCCACGCCATGCTGGAAGCACGGCGCATCCTGCCGGTATTCGGGATGAACCTCGGCACGGTGGGCTTTCTGATGAACGAGTGGCGGCTGGAACGGCTGGAGCCACGGTTACAGGCTGCCAAGGCGTTCAAGGTCAATCCTCTGCGCATGACCGTCGATACGGTCGATGGCGAACAATTTTCCATCCCCGCCATCAACGAAGTCTCCCTGCTGCGCGAAACGCGCCAGACGGCCAAGCTGCAAGTCGAAGTGAACGGGCGCGTCGTGCTGCCCGAACTGGTGTGCGACGGCGTGCTGGTGGCGACGCCTGCCGGATCCACGGCCTATAATCTGTCCGCCCACGGACCGATCCTGCCGCTCGGATCGGCGCTGATGGCGTTGACGCCGATCAGTCCGTTTCGGCCCAGGCGATGGCGTGGCGCGATACTGCCGGAAAATACCGCGATCAGCTTCACGGTGCTCGATCCCGTCAAGCGCCCCGTCAGCGCCGTGGCCGACCAGCGCGAAGTGCGCGATGTCGCGCGCGTCGAGGTGAAGATCGACCGGACCACGCCGCTCACGCTGCTGTTCGATCCCGAACATACGCTGGACGACCGGATCGCGGCGGAACAGTTCATCGCCTGATTTTTCACCCTGCGTCATTTTGTCGGCAACAGGGGTTGCCAGATGCAAAAATGCGCTGCTATAGGCGCGTCCTGCCCGGCGGAAGCGGGGTCACTCCCCGGTAGCTCAGCGGTAGAGCGTTCGACTGTTAATCGAATGGTCGCCTGTTCGAATCAGGCCCGGGGAGCCATTTTTCTGAAATGCGAGGCAGCGGCCTCCATTTTTCTGAAGCGCATTTTTTCCCGTATTTCAAAAATTTGGGAAATTCGCTTTAGAAACTTCAAACACTATTGTGAAAATGTTCCCCTTGTGTTCTCATGTGTCATGAGCATGATGAAGGGCCGGGGCGCAACCGAAAATCACACGAGCGCGCGTTTCGGATTGCCGGAACGGGAGACGGATGGCGACTGGCTGGATATGGTCGAGGCGCTCGATGGCGCGCCGCCGCCGTTGCGCACGAGCGTGACGATCGAGCGTCCCCGCACCATCATCGCCCGCAATGCCTCGCCCGACATAGGTTTCGATCAGTCGATCAACCCTTATCGCGGTTGCGAACATGGCTGCATCTATTGCTATGCCCGCCCGTCCCATGCGTGGCATGATCTGTCGCCGGGACTGGATTTCGAAACGAAGCTGTTCGCGAAGCCGGATGCCGCGAGCCTTCTGCGGAAGGAGCTGGGAAAGCGGGGCTACGTCGTTTCGCCGATCGCGATGGGCAGCAATACCGATCCCTATCAGCCGATAGAAAGGGAATGGGGCATCACCCGCCAGTGCATCGAAGTGCTGGCGGAAACCCGGCATCCCCTGTTCATCACCACCAAGTCCGACCGTGTACTGCGCGATCTCGATCTGCTGGCGGACATGGCGCGCGATACTCTGGTCGCGGTCGGCATATCGGTCACCAGCCTCGATCCCGCCGTGGCGCGCACATTGGAACCGCGCGCCGCCCATCCCGAAAAGCGCATCGCCGCTATCGCCCGTCTGGCGGAGGCGGGCGTGCCGGTTTACGCCTGCGTGTCGCCGGTGATCCCTGCGATTACCGACCACGAGATCGAAACGATCGTCGCGCGGGTCGCCGCGGCAGGTGCGCTGGGCGCATTCTGGATACCCGTCCGCCTGCCGAACGAAGTCGCGCCGCTGTTTCGCGCATGGCTGGACGCATATTATCCCGATCGTGCCGCGAAGGTGATGGCGATCATCCGCGATATTCGCGGCGGACGCGATAATGATCCGCGCTTCGGCCATCGCATGCGTGGTCAGGGCGTGTGGGCCGAATTGATCCGGACACGCTTCGCGAAGGCGAAGGCGAAAGCCGGTATGGCGGATGCGCGTCTTACGCTGCGGACCGACCTCTTCCGCCCCCCGGAGGGCGACCAGTTGCGCCTTTTCTAGTCGGTCAGGACAAGCGAACCATAGATGTCGCGCAAGGCGGTCTTGAGCAACTTGCCCGTCGCGGTATGTGGCAGGCTCTCGGCGAACAGAATGCGATCGGGCAGCCACCATTTGGCAATCCGCGTAGCGAGATGCGCGCGTATATCTGCCTCGCTGACAGCGGCATCCGCCTTGCGCACCACGATCAGGATGGGGCGTTCGTCCCATTTGGGATGCGGAAGGCCGATCGCCGCGGCTTCGGCGACGCCGGGGCAGCCCAGTGCCTCGTTCTCCAGAATGACAGAACTGATCCATTCCCCGCCGGACTTGATGACATCCTTCGCGCGATCCTTGATCTGCATGACCCCATCGGGCCGGATCACGGCTACGTCGCCGGTGTCGAACCAGTTGTCGGCATCCACCGCCGGCCCCTCCTCGTCGCCGAAATAGCGCGCGATGACCCATGGTCCGCGCACTTGCAGGCGACCCGACGTCACGCCGTCGCGCGGGAGGATGGCGCCTTCGTCATCGACCAGCCGCATTTCGACGCCATAGGGCACCCCGCCCTGATGCGCGAGCAGGTCGAGTTGCGCGGCACGCGGCATATGCGGGAAATCCGCACCCTTGCGGGAGACCGTGCCGATCGGCGACAATTCCGTCATTCCCCACAGGTGGCTGACGCCGATGCCCATGTCCATCAGCCGGTCGACCATCGCGCCGGGGGCCGCCGATCCGCCGATGACGACGCGCGCGAGCGGCGGCGGGGCCACGCCCGTCGCATCGGCATGCGCCAGCATCCCCAGCCATACCGTCGGTACGGCTGCGCTGTGCGTGACGGCTTCATCGTGCATCAGGCGGCACAGAAGGGCTGGATCGTTGACGGCCGAGAGCACGAGCTTGGATCCGGCCATCGGCGCGGCGAAGGGAATCCCCCAGCCACAGACATGAAATTGCGGGACGACGGGCAGGATGCAGCTTTCCGGACCAAGGCCGAAGCAGGCGGGCTGTATCGCCGTCATGGCATGCAGCACGGTGGAGCGATGGCTGTACAGCACGCCTTTGGGATTACCCGTCGTTCCACTAGTGTAGCAGAGCATGCACGGATCGCGTTCGTCGCCGTCCGCCCAGGAAAAATCACTATCCTCCTGCGCGATCCTTTCCAGATAGCTGTCCGGCCCGCCGTCGAAGCAGATATAATGCGCGATTGTCGGAAGCTGGGGCTTCAGCCGTTCGACCAGAGGCGCGAAGGCTGCATCATATAGAAGGACGCGATCCTCCGCATGGTTGGCGATATAGGCGATCTGATCGTCGAACAGGCGGGGGTTTATCGTGTGGAGCACGGCGCCCATGCCGATCGCGCCATACCAAGCCGACACATGCCGCCCATGGTTCATCGCCAGCGTCGCCACCCGATCGCCGGGATGGATGCCAAGGCGCACCAGCAACTTGGCAAAGCGCCTGGCATCAAGCGCGATCTGCGCCCAGTTGCTGCGTTCCAACGTGCCGTCGGCGTAAAGGCTCACCACCTCGCGCGGGCCATGTTCCCGCGCGGCATGGTCGATGATCGTGGATAAACGCAGCGCGAAATCCTGCATGCCGCCAATCATCGTCACTCTCCCGATATCATTTTGTGGCGTGATGGTGCCGCGTAGCGCCGCGCGACACAAGGGCTACGACATCAGGTAGGGCAATGGCGCGTCAGGATACCAGCGCAAGACGCGGCGGTTCCGGCGTCGCGAAGCGATGCGCCGCGACGCCCGGCACGATGGCAAGGCGCTCGGCGATCTCCGCATCGATCATGAAATCGCGCCCCAGCCTGACGCGAATGACGCGTCCATCGTCCAGGCATGTGCGGATACCGACATCGCTGCGTCCGCCCCGATTGGTGGACAGGATCGTCGAGATATGAGCGATGGCCGCGTCGTCCACCACATCGAGCCATAACTCCATGCGAGTCGATCCGGCGATCCGCGTGAAAGGTTGAACGCCGCGCACGGTGACGCGGGGCGTTTCTTCACCGGGCTGCCGGTCCAGTTCGACCGTCAGCAAGGCGCATTCGCCATCCTTGCCCAGGGCGTCGATCGCCTTGCATGCCTCATCGTCGAAGCAGCTCGCCTGAAACTGGCCGCTGCTGTCGGAGAAGGTGGCGGAGACGTAGCGCCCGCCCCGACGGGTGTCGCGCCAGCGCACATCCTCGACCAGTGCCGCCATCACCGCATTGGCGCGTCCCTCGCTGTTCATCGCCACCGGATTGGCGCAGATCGCCCCGAAACTGCGCGCGCCACGCGCTTCCGCGATATGGCGATAGCGGTCAACGGGATGGGCGGAGAAATAAAAGCCGAACGCGTCCTTTTCCTGCATCATCCGGTCGGCGATCGACCATGCACTGTGCGGCGGGATATGGACATCGGCATGGGCGATCTCCGCGTCGCCGAACAGGCCACCCTGCCCGCTTTCCCGTGCCTCGGCCGCGCTGGATGCGACCGAAAGGATGGTTTCCGCGGCGGCATGGACCCCTGCGCGATCCGGGGTCACCCCGTCGAACGCGCCCGCAGCGGCCAGGCTTTCGAGCTGACGACGATTGAGCAGGCGCGGCTCGACGCGGTCGGCGAAATCGTCGAGATCCTTGAACGGGCCGTTCGCCTCCCGTTCCAGGACCAGCGTTTCCATCGCCTTTTCGCCGACACCTTTCAGGCCACCGAGCGCATAGCGGACGGCAAAGCCCAAACGTGGATCGTCGGCCTTGTCCTCCGGCAGCGGCACCGCTTCCACCGAGAAATCGGCTTCGCTTACGTTGATGTCCGGCGGCAGGCAGGAGAGGCCCATGCGGCGCATGTCGTCCACGAATACCGTCAGCTTGTCGGTCAGATGGATGTCGAACGCCATCGATGCGGCATAGAACTCCGCCGGATAATGGGCTTTCAGCCACGCCGTCTGATAGGCCAGCAACGCATAGGCGGCCGCGTGCGACTTGTTGAAGCCATAGCCCGCGAACTTGTCGATCAAGTCGAACAGTTCGTTCGCCTTGCCTTTGGCGATCTGGCTGCGATCCGCGCAGCCGCTGACGAAGCGTTCGCGCTGCGCGTCCATCTCCGCCTTGATCTTCTTGCCCATGGCGCGGCGCAACAGGTCGGCGTCGCCAAGCGAATAGCCGGCAAGGATCTGCGCAGCCTGCATCACCTGTTCCTGATAAACGAAGATACCATAGGTTTCTTCGAGGATCGGCGCGAGAAGGTCATGCGGATATTCGATCGCCTCCTGCCCGTTCTTGCGCCGCCCGAACATCGGGATATTGTCCATGGGACCGGGGCGGTAGAGCGAGACCAGCGCGATGATGTCGCCGAAATTGGTCGGCTTCACCGCCGCCAGCGTCTTGCGCATCCCTTCGGATTCCAGCTGGAAAACGCCCACGGTATCGCCACGCTGCAGCAGATCATAGACTGCCGTGTCGTCCCACGACAACGTGTCGAGATCGATCGTCACGCCGCGCTTGGCAAGCAGTTGCACCGCCTTTTGCAATACGGAAAGCGTCTTGAGGCCGAGGAAGTCGAACTTCACCAGACCTGCGCCTTCGACATATTTCATGTCGAATTGCGTGACCGGCATGTCCGATCGTGGATCGCGATAGAGCGGCACCAGTTGCGAGAGGGGTCGGTCGCCGATCACCACGCCGGCGGCATGGGTGGAACTGTGGCGCGGCAGGCCCTCCAGCTTGAGGGCCAGGTCGATCAGCCGTCGCACCTGCGGATCGCCGTCATACTCCGCGCGGAAATCGGCAACGCCATTCAGCGCGCGGTCCAGCGTCCAGGGATCGGTCGGGTGGTTGGGGATCAGCTTCGCCAGACGATCGACCTGCCCGTAACTCATCTGGAGAACGCGGCCCGTATCCTTGAGCACGGCACGAGCCTTGAGCTTCCCGAAGGTGATGATCTGCGCGACATGATCGCTGCCATATTTGTTCTGGACGTAGCGGATGACTTCGCCGCGCCGTGTTTCGCAGAAGTCGATGTCGAAATCCGGCATCGACACGCGTTCGGGATTAAGGAACCGCTCGAACAGCAGGCCCAGTTGCAGCGGATCGAGATCCGTGATCGTCAGCGCCCATGCGACGACGGAGCCTGCGCCGGAGCCGCGCCCCGGACCCACCGGGATATCGTTCTGCTTGGCCCATTTGATGAAGTCGGCAACGATCAGGAAGTAGCCGGGGAAACCCATCTGGTTGATGATCGTCAGCTCGAAATCGAGGCGGCTGAAATAATCCGGGAAGCGGCTGCGCAGCGCTTCGGCGTCCAAAGTGGCGGCATCCGCACCATCCTGCAACGCGACCATCTTGCGCAGACGCATTTCCAGCCCCGCCGTCGCATCGTCGCGCAACTGCTGCTTCTCGCCTTCCAGATCGCCTGCGAGGCTTGGCAGGATCGGCTTGCGTTTGGGTGCCAGCACGGCGCAGCGTTGCGCGACGACCAGCGTATTGGCGAGCGCCTCCGGCAGATCCTCGAACAGCCGCTTCATTTCCGCGGCTGGTTTCATCCAGGCGTCCTGCGAACTTTTGCGCCGATCGTTGCTGTCGACATAGGTGCTGTCGGCAATGCAGAGCATTACGTCGTGAGCAGGATGAAAATGCGGTTCGGCAAAGCAGGTCGGATTGGTCGCGACCAGCGGAAGGTCGCGCGCATAGGCAAGATCGAGCAGGTCAGCCTCGGCCTTCCCCTCGACCGGATCGAGGCGGCGGACGATCTCGATATACAGACGATCCGGGAACAGCACCTGCAGCCGGTCGGCATAGGCAAGCGCCGCATCCGGCTGCCCCTCGGCGAAAAGCCGGACGAGCGCCCCCTCGCCGCCAGCCGTCAATGCGATCAGCCCATCGGTACGGCCAGCCAGATCGTCGAGCGAGACATGCGCCTGCTCCTCGATCGGTCGATCGAGATGCGCCATCGACACGAGCGCGCAGAGATTGTCGTACCCCGTCCTGTCCTGCGCGTAGAGCGCCAGCCAGTCGTGCACCGGCGCCGCATTGGCCGGGCGACCGGGGCGCGCGACCCCGATCATCGTGCCGACGATCGGCTGCACCCCTTCGCCTTTGCACGCATCGGAAAAGGCCATCGCCGCATATAATCCGTTGCGATCGGTCAGCGCGACGGCGGGAAAACCAAGCGCCTTGGCCTGTTTCGCGATCGCCTTCGGCTCGATCGCGCCATCCAGCATCGTGTAGGAGGAAAAGACGCGGAGCGGAACGAAGGCGGCATGAGGCATGCCTGCACAGTAGTGGACATGCCACGATTCGGGGAAGGGAAATCAGAGCAGGGCTTCGATCTGCGCCTTTAACGATTCGGGTTTCACCGTGGGGGCGTGGCGCGCGACCACGGCGCCCTTTCGGTCGACCAGAAACTTGGTGAAGTTCCATTTGATCGCCTGCGTTCCCAAAAGTCCGGGCTGCTGCGCCTTGAGCCAGACGAACAGCGGGTCGGCATTCGCGCCGTTAACGTCGATCTTGGCGAACAGCGGGAATGTGACGTCGTAGGTGAGCGAACAGAAACTGGCGATTTCCGCCGCGTCCCCAGGTTCCTGCGCACCGAACTGATTGCAGGGGAAACCAAGGACGGACAGGCCGCGATCGGCATAGGCGCGATGCAGCGCTTCAAGCCCGGCATATTGAGGCGTGAACCCGCATTTGCTGGCGGTGTTGACGATCAGCAGCACCTTGCCTGCATAGTCGGCCATGGACTGGGTGGTGCCGTCCGCTTTGCGGACAGTGAAATCCGCGATGCCGCTCATGCCAATATGCCTCCATGCAGGCGAACAACGCGATCCATCTTAGCCGCCAGCCGTTCGTTATGCGTTGCGACAAGCGCCGCAGAACCTTCCTCGCGCACCAGTCGCAGAAACTCCGCCAGCACGATATCCGCGGTGGTCTCGTCCAGATTGCCGGTCGGCTCGTCCGCCAGCACCAGTGCAGGCTGATTGGCCAGCGCGCGCGCCACGGCGACCCGCTGCTGCTCGCCGCCCGAAAGCTGGCTCGGCCGATGATCGAGGCGATGGCCAAGCCCCAGCGTGGTCAGCAGCGATTCGGCGCGACGGCGGGCATCGGCGGCGGTCACGTCGCGTATCATCTGCGGCAGGATGACATTCTCGACGGCGTTGAAATCGGGCAGCAGGTGATGGAACTGATAGACGAAGCCAAGGCTGTCGCGGCGAACGCGCGTCCGCCCGTCGTTGGAAAGCTGCGCCGCTTCCTCGCCGCTGATGCGGATCGACCCTTCGAACCCGCCTTCGAGCAAACCGACCGCCTGAAGCAGCGTCGACTTGCCCGACCCAGACGGTCCAAGCAGCGCGACGATTTCGCCCGGCGCGACCGAAAGGTTCACCCCGCGCAGCACTTCGATCGTCACGTCGCCCTGCGTGAAGCTGCGCCGCAGATCGCTGACCTTGAGCACGTCATTCATAGCGGAGCACCTGCACAGGGTCGGTATTGGCGGCCTTGAAGGCGGGATAGAGCGTCGCGAGGAAGCTGAACACCAGCGCCATCACACAGATGCCGATGATTTCCGCCGGATCGGGCTGGGACGGCAACTCGGTCAGGAACCGGATCGAGGGATCCCAGAGATTCTGGCCCGTCACGAACTGGATGGCGTTCACGATCGCCTGCCGGAAGAACAGGAAGGTGAAGCCCAGCGCCAATCCCGCGACCATCCCCAATGTGCCTATCGTGATGCCGACGGTCATGAATATCTTGACGAGGCCGGATCGCGACGCGCCCATCGTCCGCAGGATCGCGATGTCGCGCGTCTTGGCGCGCACCAGCATGATGAGCGAGGAGAGAATGTTGAACACGGCGACGAGCACGATGATCGACAGCACCACGAACATCGCCACCCGCTCGACCGCCAGCGCTTCGAACAGGGAGGCATTCATCTGCCGCCAGTCGGTGACGACGGCCCTGCCCGTCACCTTTTCGGCCAGCGGCATCAGGATGTTCTGCACCCGGTCCGCATCGACCGTCTCGACTTCGATCATCCCGACGACATCGCCCAACAGCAAAAGCGTCTGCGCATCCTCCATCGGCATGATGATGAACGCCTTGTCATATTCATAGACACCGACTTCGAAGATCGCGGCGACATCATAGCTGATCTCGCGCGGCACCGTGCCGAAGGGCGTCGTGCGCCCCGCCGGATTGATGATGCTGAGCCGTCCACCCACCGACACGCCCAGATTTTCGGCGAGCCGTGCGCCGATCGCGATCTTGCCGGCATTGGGCGTCAGCGCGGCCAGCGATCCGGCCAGCACCTTGCCCTTGAGCGTCTCGTTGGTGCGGATGTCCTGCACGGTCATCCCGCGGACCAGCACGGCCTCGACGCGGCCCTGATAATTGCCCAGCAACGGCTGCTCGATCAGCGGCGTTGCGCTGGTGACGCCCGGCGTCGCCTTCGCCTGCTTCAATATATCACGCCAGTCGGGCAGCCGGCCGCCATAGCCCTGAACTACGGCATGACCGTTGAGGCCCACGATCTTCTCGAACAGTTCTGCGCGGAAGCCGTTCATGACGCTCATCACGATGATGAGCGCCGCAACGCCCAGCATGACCGCCACCAGACTGATCCCGGCGACGAGGAAGATGAACCCCTCGCCCTTGCCCGGCAACAGATAGCGCCGCGCAATCATCCGTTCGTATCGCGAAAGAATCATGTCGTCGCCTGAAATTGCCGGATAGTCATGACGTCGCTCTAGGCATCGCCCTGCCTCGAAGCAAGGCGTCCGGCCTGTTGCTCATAGAACACAGGGCGTTCCCAAAATGAATCACCCGTTCACTTTGGTCGTGACAGGGGGGCGAGGCGCGCATAGCAACACAACTGAAACATAGGCAATGGCCGTGGTTCAGGGATGTCGCAGTCCCGCTTTGAAGCTTGGGGGCTGACGGAGCGGTCGACGCGATACCAAGGGGGAGACGAGCAATCGTCCATCTACGCCCGGATCGGCAACGGTCCGGGCGTTTATGATTCCGCTTCTCGAACCTCTTGAAGCGATCAGATCCGCAACCATATTTCCCTTGTCCGGCCGCCACATGGGGTCGGGCAAGCATAGGGCAGGCGCCATTACGGGCCTGTCGCAACATTCATTATGCTCTTGAGGAGATATGAACA
Source organism: Sphingobium sp. (assembly GCA_965279415.1). GTDB lineage: Bacteria > Pseudomonadota > Alphaproteobacteria > Sphingomonadales > Sphingomonadaceae > Sphingobium. Next base: position 3,308,794 of record OZ257238.1, on the reverse strand, counting down.
TGCGTGGTTTCGACCTTACCCCTTATCGCCGCTCCACCGTCGGCTTCGATCGTCTGTTCGACCTGATCGAGAACAATGCGCGGATCAATAGCGGCGAAAACTATCCTCCCTTCAACATCGAGCGGCTGAGCGAGGACAAATATCGCGTCACGCTCGCGGTAGCAGGCTTCCGTCCCGACGAACTGGAAATCACCGCGCAGCAGAATCTGTTGCAGGTGAGCGGTCGCAAGGAAGACGTGAGCAAGGCCGAGCAGGGCAAGTATCTGCACGTCGGCATTGCCAACCGCAGCTTCGATCGCCGTTTCGAACTGGCCGACTTCGTGCGCGTCGAGAGCGCCGACCTGGCCGATGGCCTGCTGGTGATCGAACTGGTGCGCGAAGTACCCGAAGCGATGAAACCGAAGAAGATCGCCATCAACGGCGGTCAGCTCATCGACATCAACAAGGATCAGCGCGCAGCATAACTGCTGCGATGTCCTGATTACAGGGGAGCCGTGGCAACGCGGCTCCCTTTCTTATGATTTGGTCAGCCTGGCTTGCCACGGATGTGCGTCCCCTGCCTCCCGCACCGTGCGAACCGTCTTGCTTGACAAGGTTATCGCGACCCCGCCCGTGCGTCGAAGCATCCCCTTGTCGAGTTTCAGCCAGCGCGGCACGCAACTGCGCGGCAACCAGCGTTCGCTCACGACGATATCGGCCTGTCGACAGGCTGCGTTCAACAGCGCGGTATCGACCAGATCGCGGCTGCGTGTGGCGAGTAAACGCCAATGCTTTCCTCGCGACGTCAGCGTGACGGCGCATAGATCCTCGTTGCACCGCGCCTCGGGAAGATCGGCAAGCGCGTTCAGTTCCCCTTCGAATCCTGCGCTTTCGGCCATGGCGTCGCGCACATAGTCGCCCGCGCGATCGCGCAATATCGCCATGCCGCCATCGGCGCGGCGCATGGCGAGATGACGACCATCGCCCGTCACGATCAGGTCGGGCGGCGCTGTCGTCGCCATCATCGCCGATCCGGCGATCACCGGCAGCATGCCCAGCCACCGCGCCCGGCTGCGCCAGAGCAGGCACCACACACCACCAGCCACGACGAGGCCGAAGGGTAGCTTTCCGAATGCCGGCAGCAAGGCGACGGCGAAAGGTTGGGCCGCGACGCCATGCGCCAGCGCAAGCAGAAGGCGTAACGCCTGCTCCACCACCCACCATGCCGGCGCCCCGAGGCCGAAACCGAACGGCAAGCCGACGCCATCGAGGATCATCGCCAGTGCCTCGAACGGCATGATGACGAATGTCGTCAGGGGAATGGCGACCAGGTTGGCGAGCGACCCCAGCACGCCGGCCTGATGGAAATGGTAAAGCGCAATCGGCCCAAGCACCACTTCCACGGAGATGCCGGTCAGGAACAGCACCAGCACGCCCCGCGCCAGTCGCCATGGCCATGCCTCGTCGCGCGCATGGGTGATCGCCCGGAACCCTGGATGTTCGGACAATGCGACGATCGCGACGACGGCGGCAAAACTCATCTGGAAACTGGGACCGACCAGCGATTCGGGCCAGAAAATCAGAACGAACAACGCACCCGCCGCGATCAGGCGCAAGGTGATCGCCTCACGACCCAGCGCCAGTGCGCCGAGCACCAGCAAGGCCGCGATGCACGATCGTATCGTCGGAACGTCCGCACCGGTCATCAGTGTATAGCCTATACCCGCCATCGCGCCGCCAGCGGCCGCGATCAGCATCAGCGGCCAGTGCAAGGCCGCGCGCGGGCTGAGCGCCATCAGGCGGAACAGCAGGAAGATGACGGCCCCGACCAGCGCCGTAACGTGCAGGCCGCTGATCGACAGCAGATGCGCCAGCCCGCTGCGGCGCATCGCCTCGGCATCCGCCTCGCTGATGGCGCCGCGATCGCCGGTGGCCAGCGTCGCGGCGATCGCCCCTGGCCCGCCTGCAACGCTCTGCTGGATATGGCGCGAGAGGCGCTGGCGCAGCGGTTCCACTTGCGATTGCGCCGGTTCGACGATCGTGATCGGCGGCAAGGCACGTCCGGTCGCGCCGATCCCCTGAAAATAGGCGCGCTGGGCAAAATCATAGGCGCCCGGCACGGCAGGGGGCGCCGGGGGCATCAGGCGTGCGCGAAACCGGATCGTCGCGCCGGCCATCAGTCCGTCTTGCCAATCCTCATCCGTCACATTCACCCTGATCCGTGCAGGCAAATCGGGGCGATCGACGGGCCGGACCATAAGCCGCGTCATCTTTTGCGCGGGCAACGGCTCGACGGCGGTTATCCGACCGGTCATTTCGACGAACGCGGGACGCGGCAGCGGGGCCGTGCCGAACGCCGCCGCCTTGATCCAGATGACGAGGCAACCGCTGGCGGCCAGCAATCCTGCGGCGACGATCATCCTGCGCAATCGTCCGCCTGGCGGCAGGAGGGCGCCGCCCAGAGCGATGGCCAGCATCAGGCAGCAGAAGGCCGCCCACGCCATCGGATCGGGCAGTATGAACCAGGCGGCGATGCCAGCGCCAAAGCCGACGGGCAGCCACAGCGGCACCTGCTCCCGCTGCCGTTCCAGCCATGCCTCGCACGCCGTAAGTACCGCGGCGGCATGACGTGACGGCCCGACAGAAACACGGGTTTGTCGCGGCTCAAAAGCCATGCTAGGGGCGTCGAAATCCTGGGTCACTTAAACCGAATGTCGGGGAATCATTGCGTGAGCGCAACCGCTGAAAAAATGCCTGTCGTTACGCGCTTTGCCCCTTCTCCCACTGGATTCCTGCACATCGGCGGCGCGCGCACCGCCTTGTTCAACTGGCTGTTCGCGCGGCATCATGGCGGCAAGTTCCTGCTGCGGATCGAGGATACCGATCGCGCCCGTTCCACCGAACCGGCGATCGAGGCTATTTTCGACGGTTTGAACTGGCTCGGCCTGACCAGCGACGAGGAACCCGTGTTTCAGTTCGCCCGCGCCGAGCGTCATGCCGAAGTCGCGCAGGCTATGCTGGACAGCGGCCATGCCTATCGCTGCTACGCCACGCCCGAAGAACTGGCCGAATTGCGCGAGCAGCAGCGCGCCGCGAAGCAGCCGATGCGCTACGACGGACGCTGGCGCGATCGCGATCCTTCGGAAGCCCCGGCAGGCGCGCCGTTCGTCGTCCGCATCAAGGCGCCGCGCGAAGGCGAAACGGTGATCGAGGATGCCGTGCAGGGCCGGGTCGTCGTGCAGAATGCAGAACTCGACGACATGATCCTGCTGCGATCCGACGGAACGCCGACCTATATGCTGGCGGTCGTGGTGGACGATCACGACATGGGCGTCACGCATGTGATCCGCGGCGACGACCATCTGAACAATGCTTTCCGTCAGCTTGGCATCATCAAGGCCATGGACTGGCAGGAGCCGATTTATGCCCATATCCCCCTGATCCACGGGTCCGACGGCGCGAAGCTGTCCAAACGGCACGGCGCGCTGGGCGTGGACAGCTATCGCGACGACATGGGGATGCTGCCCGAGGCAGTGCTGAACTATCTGCTCCGTCTCGGCTGGGGCCATGGCGACGAGGAGATGATCCCGATCGACCGCGCGATCGAACTGTTCGACCTTTCCGGCGTGGGCCGTTCGCCCTCGCGCTTCGACATCAAGAAACTCGAAAATCTGAACGGCCATTACATCCGCGAAGCCGACGACGCGCGTCTGGCCGCCCTGGTTTCGCCGCGCGTCGCAAAGCTGACGGGCGCGCCGCAAGACGGTATCGACACGGCGTTGCTGGCCACGGCCATGCCCTTTCTCAAGCCGCGTGCCAGAACGCTGGACGAAATCGCCGACGGCGCGCTTTTTCTCTACGCAAAACGCCCGCTGGATTTTGACGACAAGGCGCTTGCTCTGCTAGACGATGCGGCGCGCGCGCTGATCGGAACAACCGCCGACGCCCTTGCCCCGCTCCAGTCCTGGACGGCAGAGGCGATCGAGGAGGCAATACGGCATGTCGCAGAGGATGCCGGACTTGGTCTTGGCAAGGTAGCCCAGCCCCTGCGTGCAGCACTTACGGGGCGCACTACCTCGCCGGGCATATTCGACGTGCTCTTTCTGCTTGGGAAAGAGGAAACCCTGTCACGACTTTCGGACGTGCGTCATACCCCTGCGGACTGACGCGGCATAAACGGAGAACAATATGGCCGACACCAAAGCCACGCTAACCATCGGAGACGCTGCCAAGGATTACGATATCCTTGACGGGTCCGTGGGTCCGCAAGTCATCGATGTGCGCAAGCTGTATGCGAATACCGGCATGTTCACCTACGATCCGGGTTTCACGTCGACCGCCAGTTGCGAATCCGCCATCACCTATATCGACGGCGACGAAGGCATCTTGCTGCATCGCGGCTATCCGATCGAGCAACTGGCCGAACAGTCCAGCTTCATGGAAGTCGCCTATCTCCTGATGAACGGCGATCTGCCGGACAAGGACACGCTCGACAAGTTCACCTACACGATCACGCGTCACACGATGGTGCATGAACAACTGTCGACCTTCTATCGCGGGTTCCGTCGCGATGCGCATCCGATGGCGATCCTGTGCGGCGTGGTCGGCGCGCTGTCGAGCTTCTACCATGATTCGACCGACATCAACGATCCGGTGCAGCGCACGATCGCCAGCCATCGCCTGATCGCGAAGATGCCGACGATCGCCGCCATGGCGTATAAATATTCGGTAGGTCAGCCGTTCCTCTATCCACGCAACGACCTGTCCTACACCGGCAATTTCCTGCGCATGACCTTCGGTGTTCCAGCCGAGGAATATGTGGTCGATCCGGTCGTCGAGTCCGCCATGGACAAGATTTTCATCCTGCATGCCGACCATGAGCAGAATGCATCGACGTCGACCGTGCGCCTTGCCGGGTCGTCGGGTGCCAATCCCTTCGCCTGCATCGCGGCGGGCATCGCCTGCCTCTGGGGTCCGGCGCATGGCGGCGCGAACGAAGCCGCACTCAACATGCTGCGGGAAATCGGCACGCCCGATCGTATTCCGGAATATATCGCCCGCGCAAAGAACAAGGACGATCCGTTCCGCCTGATGGGCTTCGGCCATCGCGTGTACAAGAACTTCGATCCGCGCGCCAAGGTGCTGTCGAAGGCCGCGAGCGAAGTGCTCGACAAGCTGGGCATCAACGATCCGGTGCTCGATACCGCGCGCGAACTGGAACAGATCGCGCTCAGCGACCCCTATTTCATCGACAAGAAGCTTTATCCCAACGTCGATTTCTACAGCGGCGTCATCCTGTCGGCGATCGGTTTCCCGACCGAAATGTTCACCGTGCTGTTCGCCCTCGCCCGCACCGTGGGCTGGGTCGCGCAGTGGAACGAAATGATCTCGGATCCCGCGCAGAAGATCGGTCGCCCGCGCCAGCTCTATACCGGACCGACGCAGCGCGATTACGTACCGGTGGCGCAGCGGTAGGTAGCGATTATCTGAAAGATAAGGAAAAGGCGGTGCCCATCGGGTGCCGCCTTTTTTTTGTCAGGCGCCGGGCAAAATGAGGACGAACCGCGCGCCCTGCCCCGGCGCGCTGTCCACGCCGATATCGCCGCCCATGGCGCGGGCCAGTCTACGCGAAATATAGAGGCCAAGTCCGCTGCCGCCTGCCTCGTCGCGGCCAAGCCGCTCGAACTTCTCGAATATCCGGTCCTGATCCGACAGCGCGATCCCCCTGCCCTGATCGGCGACGGTGACGCGCGCATTTCCATCCTCGTCCTGGTCGGCGCGGATCCACACCATCGATCCTTCGGGCGAATAGCGCACGGCATTGCCGATCAGGTTGACCAGAATCTGAAGCACCCGGCGGAACTCGCCCTTCGCCGGAACATGCTCATGTTCGTCCGGCGCATCCAGGCGGATTTGCCGGTCCGCGGCCTTGACGCCCAGCAGCCCGGCTGCACGACGGGCCAGATCGGCCATGTCCACATCCTCGACCGCGACTCTGAAATCCGGGCGATCGACGGCTTGCAAATCGGCCAGATCATCCACCAGCGCCATCAGATGCCGCCCGGCTGCCGCGATATCGGCGGCATAAGTCGCATAGTCCGGGCGCAGCGGCCCTTCGAGTTGATGGCTGATCGTATCGGCATTGGCGATGATCCGGCCAAGCGGCTGTCGCAGGGCGCGGTCGAGGCGACGACCGAACATGGGGAGCGGATTGCCCGCCGCATCCGTAACGGCATCGGGCGTTCTGGTCTGGATCGCGGCTATGGTCCGCCCACGATAGCCCGTCAGCCGACCATGCACGTCGAACATCGGCATGCCGGAAAGGATATAGGGTGTCTCGTCCGGTCCGCTGGCGCGCTGCCCCGTGAACGGACGGCGTTCGGCAAAGGCCCGCAGGATCGGCAAGTCGCCATCGGCTTCCGCCGCGATCCGAAACCAGCCCGCGAGTTTGCTGCCGACCTTGGGCAGCATGTCCGGCTCTACCCCGGCATTGTCCGCATCCACCACGACGAAACGCAACTGCGCGTCGATCTGCCACCACCAGCCATCGCCGCTGGCGAGCAGGTCCGCCGACCGGTTGTCGTCGTTCTGTGCCGGTTCCGGTGCCGCGCGCTCACGCCAGTCGACGATCGTCAACTGCACATGCTCGCCCAGTGGCTGGGCACGCACCCACATATCGACATCGCTCGACGGACCCGCCGCGATCACCGGGCGCGACAGGGGAATGTTGAGGCGCAGCGACAGGCGCGCCAGCGCGGCAAGCTGCGGCACGGCCAGCATGCCGTCAGCAACGCCACCGGCGTGTAGCTGCAGCGCGGAGATGGCGGGATCGGCGGACAGCAGCCGCCCATCGGCGCCCACCGTCGCGCGCAGGACGTCATGCTGTGCAATAACCTCGGTCATGCCGCGTTTCGCCCCCTGATGGTCGCCAGCTTGGCACGCAGCGGCATGGGGCATCGCAGCATGGCCAGATGCGCCTCGGCATCCGCCACCGTCATGGCGTCATAGCGCTCGGCCAGATGCACGAGTGCGGGATCGGACTGCACTCCACGAACGACCTGCAAGTCGATAAGAAGGTGCCGGTAGTCATCCGCGCTGCCACCCAGACAACGGCAGAGCGCGGCAAGATCGCTATCGCTGCCGTGGACGAGACGATCCAGTACCGTCTCCCCTGACGTTCCGACGATTTCCCCGGCAAGCGCGGCGAACAGCAGATAGCGCCGCTCGGCAAGCGCCTGCCCCAGAAGCGGTCCATGCCGACCCATCGCCTGAACCATGCGCGTCAGGCGGGTGGCAAGGGCAAATGCGCCTGCGCCTTCGTCATGCAGGGCAAGCGCATGAAGGGCAGCATCGGTCATCGTCGCGAGCGCCGCATTTTCCGCGACGAGCCCATGGCGATGCAGCGTCACCGACAGGAGCGCCGTGACGGTCCACACCAGTTCCGCATAATGTTCCGCAGGCAGATCGGCACGCATGGGTGCGGCTTCCCACACATGGGTCGCCCAATGGCTTTCCGCTTGTGCAAGCGCCGCTGCCGTGTCCACGACCGCAGGATCGTCCGCATCGAGCAGCCAGGCCGTGCCAAGCGCTATATCCGCAGCGGGATCGGTATTGTTGCCACGCATGGACTGCCCCGCGAGCAGGCTGACGGCGGCGCGCAGGCGCATATGGCACAGCAGTTCGGGGGACAGCAAGGCGGGCTGATCTCGGATGAGCGGCCATGCGACCGGCATTTGAAGCGCCCCGGACAGACGACCGATCGGGCTGCTCCGCGCCGCCAGAATGATCGCAGCCTCGACCGATGCGATGCACCCGGCCAGATGCCGGCGCGTTTCATTCGCCATCGCGTCTGGCCAGCCTGCGCGATCATCCGCGAACAATGCATTGAGATCGATCACATGACGCACGCAGGCGGCGACCGGCCCTGCGCCGGACACAGCAGGCGACCAGGAACCGGACGGTCCGGATTGCGACAAAGTGAACGGTATGGCGCTCATACTGCGGCTATAGGGTGGTGTCGTTAACATGCGCTAAACCGCGAAAAATAGGCATGTGACATGTGTTTCCCTCAGCATGCGACATTTCCCCCGCACCCATTCCCGCCTCTATCCGTCGCCGCTGTACTGCCACCCATCGCATAAAAGGGCGTTACCGCTGTGTTAGGACTTTATGCCAGTGGTGCAGCGGCATGGAGATCGCCATATTGCCCTCATGCTCAGGTTTACGCTTATCCCCGCCGCAATTGCAGCCGCACTCGCCATGGCGCCGCAACCGGTCGCGGCGCAGACCTTCATGTTCGAAACCGGCACGACGCTTTACGCCAAATGCCAGAACAAGGCGCCCGAATATGCCCTTGCCTGTACCGCCTATATCGTGGGCGTGGTGGACGGCATCAAGAAGGACATATTTCTGGGTCGCGCGCCGGACAATTGCTGGCCCGACAGGCTGGGCGCCGATCAGGTGCGCGATCTGGTCGTCAAATATCTGCGCAGCTATCCCGACCAGCGCAGTTTTCCTGCGTCGCTGACGGTCAGCGTCGCCCTGAACGACGCCTACCCCTGCAAGAAATGACGGTCAGTCGGTGACTATGGCGCCACCCTTGATCACCGCGTCGGGTTTTTCGAGCAGGCGCACGTCGGTCAGCGGATCGCCCGTCACGGCGACGATGTCGGCATAGCGACCGACTGCGATCGCGCCGACGTCCTTTTCCCTGCCCAGGGCCTCCGCCGCATTGCGCGTCGCCGCCTGGATCGCCTGAAGCGGGGTCATGCCATATTGGACCATGACCTTGAACTGGCCGCCGACCATCGCATGCGGCATCACCCCGGCGTCCGATCCGAACACCATGCGGACGCCCGCTGCGTTGGCCTTCCTGAAATTGTCGCGCTGGATCTGCGCGATTTCGCGGTCCTTGCGGAGGTTGTCGGGCAGCACGCCGTTCTTCGCGCCTTCCGCCTGCGTGTAGTCGGTGTTGTAGATGTCCATCGAGAACCACACCGGTTGCTTGCGCGCGACGGCCAGTTTGATCCCCTCGTCATCGACCAGGCTGGCATGTTCGATCGTGTCGATGCCCGCGCGGATCGCCGCCTTGATCCCGTTGGCGCCATGCGCATGCGCCACGACGCGCAGGCCCCATTGATGCGCCTCGTCGGCGATCGCGCTCAGTTCCTCGACGGACAACTGTTGCTGCCCCGGCTCGGTGTTGCGCGAAAAGACGCCGCCGGTCGCGCACACCTTGATGACTTCGGCGCCATATTTGCGCTGCTCGCGGACGATACGGCGCAATTCCTGCGGGCCGTCGCCCACCGATTCGCCCTTCGCCTTGAAGCTCGGCGGCAGATATGTCTGGTCGCAATGTCCCCCCGTCGCGCCAAGGGCATGGGCGGCGGGTACGATGCGCGGGCCAGTGGCGTAGCCGCCGTCGATCGCCTGCTTCACCGCAACGTCGTTATAATCGCCCGATCCAACGTTGCGGACCGTGGTGAACCCGGCGCGCAGCATCTTGCGGGCATTGTCCGCGGCGACGACGGTCCAGAAGCTGTCGGTATATTGCAGGCCGTTATAGCCGCCCACTTCGGCGAGGCTGTCGAGGTGAACGTGCATGTCGATCAGGCCGGGCACCAGCGTCTTGCCGCTCATGTCGATATGCCTGACATCGCTTCCCCAGCGCACCGTGCGCGCATCGGCGACGCTGGTGATGCGGCCATCGGTCACGAAAATCGCAGGATAGTCGATCGTCTTGCCGGTCAGCACGTCGACCATATGATCGGCGGTGACGACGACGTTTTCGGCATGGGCGGAAGATGCTGTCATTGCCGCCGCCGCGGCGAGAATTGCAATCCTCATCATAAGATCACCTCAATATAATAGGGAACGCAGGTTCCGCGACGTCGGGTTAACGCTCGTCAGTGCGCTAGATATGCAAAGCCCGCCCATAAGCGCCAAGCACGCTCTCATGCATCGATTCCGAAATGGTGGGGTGCGGGAACACGGTTTCCATCAGTTCCGCCTCTGTCGTCTCCAGCGTCTTGCCGATGACATAGCCCTGGATCATCTCGGTCACTTCCGCGCCCACCATATGCGCGCCCAGCAATTCGCCGGTCGCCTCGTCGAACACCGTCTTGACGAAGCCGTCGGTTTCACCCAGCGCGATCGCCTTGCCGTTGCCGATGAAGGGGAACTTGCCGACCTTCACCGTGTATCCGGCTTCCTTCGCCTTCGCTTCGGTCAGGCCGACGGAGGCGACTTGCGGATGGCAGTAGGTGCAGCCGGGAATGTTCAGCTTGTCCATCGGATGCGGATGGCCGCCGGACAAATGCTCGACGGCGATGATCGCCTCATGGCTCGCCTTGTGGGCCAGCCACGGCGCGCCGGTGATGTCGCCGATCGCGTAGATGCCCGGCACGTTGGTGCGGCAATACTCGTCGGCTTCGATATGGCCGCGCTGGTCCTTGGCGATCTTCAGTTCTTCCAGGCCGATGCCTTCGGTGTTCGGCACGATGCCGACCGCGACGATGACATGGCTGAACTCTTCGGTCGTGACCTTGCCGTCCTTGTCCTTGATCTCCGCGCTGATGCCCTTGCCGGTGTCGGTGATCTTCTGCACCCCGGTCGACGCGCGGATGTCCATGCCCTGCTTGGCCAGGTTCTTCGCCATGAAGTCGCTGACGTCGGCATCCTCGACCGGCAATATGCGGTCGAGCATTTCCACGACCGTCACTTTCGCGCCCATGTCGTTGTAGAAGCTCGCGAACTCGATGCCGATCGCGCCCGATCCGATGACGAGCAGCTTGGTCGGCATTTCGGGCGGCACCATCGCATGGCGATAGGTCCAGATGCGCTTGCCGTCCGCCTTGGCGAAGGGCAGGTCGCGGGCGCGCGCTCCGGTGGCGATGATGATGTTCTTCGCGGCCAGATCGGTCGCCTTGCCGTCCTTGGTGACGGAGAGCGTGCCCTTGCCCGTCAGCTTGCCGTCGCCGAAATAGACGGTGATCTTGTTCTTCTTCATCAGGCCGGTGACGCCCTGATTGAGCTGCTTCGCGACCCCGCGCGACCGCGCCACCACCTTCTCAATGTCGAACGCGGGCTTCTCCACCGACAGGCCGTATCTGTCGGCATGTTGCATGTAATGATAGATTTCCGACGAGCGCAGCAGCGCTTTGGTGGGGATGCAGCCCCAGTTGAGGCAGATTCCGCCCAGGCTCTCCCGCTCCACGATCGCGGTCTTGAGACCCAACTGGCTCGCGCGGATCGCGGCGACATAGCCACCGGGACCGGAGCCAAGAACGATAAGGTCGAATTGGTCAGCCAAGACTATCTCCTGTTTTTCCCCTCTCCCCCGGAGGGAGAGGATACGAAGCCTTGGCCGCCCGCGGCCTAGGCGTAGTTGGTGAGGGGGGCGTTTGAAGTGCCACGACAATTTGCGCAACAACCCCGTCGATATTGGTCAGAATGTCGGTATTCCAGAAACGAAGCACTCTATATCCTCTATCCCGCAGCCACGCATCCCTTTGCAAATCATGGTCGGAACCAATATGTTGTGCCCCATCGGCTTCGACAATCAATCGTCTTTCCTGACAGACAAAATCGACGATATAAGGCCCTATGGGCTGTTGGCGACGAAACTTGACCTGACAAATCTGCGCATTTCGCAAATGCCGCCACAAGGCATGCTCGGCATCCGTCATGTCACGCCTGAGCTGTTTGGCATTGTGCAAAGTCTGCGCAGTATATCCGGTCACAGCCCCCTCACCCTCCCACCGCTTCGCGGCGGGCCCCTCCCTCTCCCTCAAGGGGAGAGGGATCAGTGTCTCAAGCCAACATCGCCAGCGGGTTTTCCACCAGTTCTTTGAACGCCTTCATCAGTTGCGCGCCGTCCGCGCCGTCGATGGCGCGGTGGTCGAAGCTGCCCGTGGCGCTCATCACCGTCGCGACGCCCAGCGCATCGTCGACGATATAGGGACGCTTCTCGCCTGCGCCGATTGCCATGATCATCGCCTGCGGCGGGTTGATGACGGCCTCGAACTGCTTGATGCCGAACATGCCCATGTTGGACAGGCTGGCGGTGCCGCCCTGATATTCCTCCGGCTTCAGCTTGCCGTCCTTGGCACGTGCGGCGAGATCCTTCATTTCGGTAGAGATGGTGGCGACGCCCTTGCCGCCGGCGTCCACGATGATCGGCGTGATGAGACCCGACGGGATCGACACCGCGACCGAAATATCGGCGCGCTGGAACTTGAGCAGCGTGTCGCCTGCGAACTGCACATTGCAGTCGGGCACCTGCAGCAGGCTGACCGCCAGCGCCTTGATGAGCAGATCGTTGACCGACAGCTTGACGCCGCGCGATTCCAGACCGACGTTCAATTCGCCGCGCAGCTTCAGCAGCTTGTCGAGACGGATATCCACGGTGAGGTAGATATGCGGCACCGTCTGCTTGGATTCGGTCAGGCGGCGCGCGATCGTCTTGCGCATGTTGCTGAGCTTCACCGCTTCGTGCGGGATGCCGTAATCCTGCGCGGTGACTGGGGCGGCAGGCGCTGCCGGGGCAGCGGCGGGTGCCGATGCTGCACTCTCCGTCGGCTTCGCGCTCGGCTTCGCACCATCCAGATCGGCCTTGACGATGCGGCCGTTGGGTCCGCTGCCTTCGATGCCCGACAGATCGACGCCGCTGGCTTCGGCAAGGCGGCGTGCAAGGGGGCTGGCCTTCACGCGATCACCGCTGGCGGCGGGCGCCTTTGCGGGAACAGGATCGGCCTTCGGTGCCGGAGCGGCTTCCGCCTTGGGCGCGGGATCGGCCTTCGGCGCTTCGGCTTTCGGCGTCGGCTTTTCAGCGGGCGCCGCTTCCTCGCCTTCCACCGTCAGCGTGGCGATCACGGTGCCGACCTTCACGCCGTCGGTCCCTTCGGCGACCAATATGCTGGCGATCACGCCTTCGTCCACGGCCTCGAACTCCATCGTCGCCTTGTCCGTTTCGATTTCCGCCAGAAGATCGCCGGACTTCACCGTGTCGCCTTCCTTGACCAGCCATTTCGCCAGCGAGCCTTCTTCCATGGTGGGAGACAATGCCGGCATCTGGATGTTGATTGCCATGAGGGTGCAGCCCTTCTCGTATATGATTCCGTGGGGAGGGAAGCCCGTTACTTGACGCTTTGGTCGCTAGGGTCAAGGGCCGAGCGGCGGCATATCGGGCAAAGCCTTGCGCGGCGAAGATTTATGCCGCAGATTCGAACGAAGATTTCAGGGGCGGACAGGACATGCGGACATATCTGGTGGTGGTCGACGAGACTCCCGAAGCCGAAGTCGCCTTGCGCTTCGCCGCGCGCCGCGCCGCCAAGACGGGCGGCGCCGTACAGATACTGGCGCTGATCCCGCCCACCGAGTTCGTGCAATGGGGTGGCGTTCAGGCGACGATCGAGGAAGAGGCACGGCAACGCGCGGAGGCGCTGGTGATGGGCGCGGCGGGCACTTTGATGCAGGAATCGGGCATCCGCCCGACGATCACCGTGAAACAGGGTGAGGCGGTGGCGCTGGTGCGCAAGACGCTGGATGAAAATCCGGAGATTGCCGCACTGGTTCTTGGCGCGGCGGCCACCGGCGCACCGGGTCCGCTGGTGACGCATTTCGCGGGGACTGATGCGGGTAGCCTGCACTGCCCGATCATGGTGATACCGGGATCGCTGGACAGGGATGCTGTGGATCGGCTGAGTTAAATCCCCTTCCACACACTCACGTCCGTTCGGTTCGAGCCTGTCGAGAACGTCGCGCGGAAGCGTTCTCGACAAGCTCGAACCGAACGGATGTGAGGCTGGATGCTACTTCCGGTTCTTCCCCCGCGGATTGTTGCTGTGCCGTATGTTCCCCGGCCGACCGCGCCGCTGCAATCCGCCCGAAGGCCGCCCCGGCCCGCGATTGGGACCACGGAAGGGCAGATGGCTCGCCCCTTCCGGCAGTTCGAAGCGAAGAGAACCGTTGATCGGGTCCGCCTCCACCAGCCGTAGCTTCAGCCGCTGCCCCTGCGTGTAGCGATCGCCGGTCGTCATGCCTTCCAGCGCACGCCCCGCCTCGTCATAATAGAATCGCTCAGCCCCCAGGGTGGATACCGGCACCAGCCCGTCGCCACCCAGCCCATCGACGGTCGCGAAAAAGCCGAAGTTCTGCACGCCGGTGATCCGCGCGTCCATCACTTCGCCGACATGCAGCGCCAGATAGGCCGCGACGTAACGGTCGACGGTTTCCCGCTCCGCTTCCATCGCGCGGCGTTCATGCTGGCTGATGAGTTCGCCGACCCGGCTCATATTCGCCAGATCCTCGCCGGAGAGCGACGTCTTGTCCGGCAGGCTCTTGTCCTTCGGCGCGGGCAGTTCCAGCCCATAGGCGCCGACGAGCGCGCGATGCACCAGCAAGTCGGCGTAGCGGCGGATCGGCGAAGTGAAATGCCCGTAGCTGCCCAGTGCGAGGCCGAAATGCCCGGCATTCTGTGGCCCGTAATAGGCCTGCGTCTGCGTCCGCAATATCTGTTCCATGATCTGCGGCTTCACGTCGCTGTCGCCGATCTTCGCGATCAGGCGGTTGAAGGTCGCGGGGCGGATCACTTGCCCCATCGCGAACTCGATGTCGAAGGTCTTGAGATAGTCCTTCAGCGCGATCAGCTTCTCGCGGCTCGGCGGCTCGTGGATGCGGTACATGACCGGCGCCTTCTTCGCCTCCAGCGCCTTGGCGGCGGCGACGTTGGCGGCGATCATATAATCCTCGATCAGCCGATGCGCGTCGAGCCGCTCGCGCACCGCGACGCTGACGATCTTGCCGGCATCGTCGAGCACCACGCGGCGTTCGGGCAGATCGAGGTCGAGCGGCTCCCGCTTGTCCCGCGCCTTCGCCAGCAACGCCCAGCATGCCCAGAGGGGCTTGAGGGCGGTTTCCAGCAGCGGATTTTCCGTCGTGCCATCGATTGCCGCCTGCGCCTGCTCATAAGGGATGTTCGCGGCCACGCGGATCACGGCGCGCGTGAAACGCCAGGATGTGACCTTGCCGTTCCGGTCGATCACCAGATGACAGGCGAGAGCCGCCCTGTCCTCCCCCGCGCGCAGCGAGCACATGTCGGAGGACAGTTGATGCGGCAGCATCGGCACGACGCGGTCGGGGAAATAGACGCTGTTGCCCCGCTTGCGCGCTTCCCTGTCCAGCGCGCTGCCGGGGCGGACATAATAAGAGACATCGGCGATCGCGACGATGGCGCGGAAGCCGTCGGGATTGGCGTCGTCCTCGTCCGGTGCGGCCCACACCGCATCGTCGAAATCGCGGGCGTCCACCGGATCGATCGCCACGATCGGCAAGTGCCGCAGATCTTCGCGCTTCGCCTCGTGCAGCGGCAGCCGCGCGACGGTCAGCGCCTCTTCCTCGACGCGATCGGGGAAGGTGAAGGGGATGCCGAACTTGTGGATGGCGATCAGGCTGAAGCTCTTGGCCGCGAACGGATCGCCAAGAATGTCGGTGATCCGTGCCGTCAGCTTCGGCGCGCGACCGCCTGCTTCGGCGAGCACGAGGTCGCCGGGCTTCGCCTGTCCGATGTCGGATATCCGCGCGACGTTGCGATTGCGCTTGTCCACCGGGCGCAGCACCAGCGCGCCGTCCGTCTGCTTCTCGACCACGCCGAGCAGCAGCTCCTCGCCCTTGGCCAGCTTCTTCATCGGATGCGCGACCCAGCCGGTGCCCGCTTCTTCCGTGCGGGCGAGGATGCGATCGCCCACCGTGAGCGCGCTGCGCTTGCCGCGCTCGACGATCCGCAAACGCGGCGGCGGGACGCCCTCTGCTTCCCACCGCTCGGGCACGCCGATCAGCGTACTGCCATCGACATCCGCGATGCGCAGCACCGTCACCTTCGGCACGCCACCCATTTTGTGGAACGCGCGGGCCGGGCCGATGTCGAGCAACCCTTCATCCGCCATGTCCTTGAGCAGCGCCTTGAGCGCGATCTTCTCCTGCCCCTTCAGCCCGAACGCGCGGGCGATTTCCCGCTTGCCGGTCGGCGTTTCGGATGTGGTGATAAGCTCGATGATCTGCTCGCGCGTGGGAAAGCCCGCGGGACGGACCTTCATGGGCTTCGGGCGGGAGGATGCGGCGCGGGGCGCTTTGGGAGGGGATGCCATGCCCCGCTATAGGGGGATGCGCGCGGCCATGCGAGTCCCGCTCGTCAGCAGGCGACGACATTCACCGCCAGCCCGCCCAGGCTCGTTTCCTTGTATCGGCTCGCCATGTCCTCGCCGGTCTGCCGCATCGTTTCGATCACGGCATCGAGGCTCACGATATGCCGTCCGTCGCCCTGCAGCGCGAGATAGGCGGCATTGATCGCCTTGACCGCACCCATGGTGTTGCGTTCGATGCAGGGGATCTGGACGAGGCCACCGATCGGATCGCAGGTGAGGCCCAGATTATGCTCCATGCCGATTTCAGCGGCATTTTCCACCTGCGCATTGGTTCCGCCCAGCACGGCGGCCAGCCCCGCCGCCGCCATCGAGCAGGCGACGCCCACTTCGCCCTGGCATCCCATTTCCGCAGCGGAAATCGACGCGCGTTTCTTGTAGAGGAAGCCTATGGCCGCCGCCGTCAGCAGCAACAGCCTTTCGCCTTCGCGGTCGGCGCCAGGCACGAACTTGCGATAATAGCGCAGTACGGCGGGGATCACGCCCGCAGCGCCATTGGTCGGCGCCGTGACGACGCGCCCGCCCGCCGCATTCTCCTCGTTCACGGCCAGCGCGAACAGGCTGACCCATTCGAACACGGCGGCGGGCTGCATTCCCTCCTGCCCCGCGCGCAGCCGCGCGTGGATTGCCTTGGCGCGCCTGCGGACCTTCAGGCCGCCGGGCAGCATGCCTTCCTGTCGCATGCCCCGCTCGATCGATCCGTGCATGGCGTCGATCACCGTATCGAGAAACGCTTCCGTTTCGGCCTGCGTCCGCCACGCGCCTTCGTTGCGCAATACGATAGTGCCGATGCAAAGCCCTGTTTCCTCGCCGCGCTCCAGCAATTCGACGCCGGAGGAAAAAGGCAAGGGCTGCACCAGATTATGGCCGAGCGCAGGCGCCTGATCGCCCGCGCAGTCGATCGTCTCGCCCGCCACCACGGCCCCGCCCCCGACCGAGAAATACTCCCGGACGATCGCCTCGCCATTGGCCAGATGCGCGGTAAAGCGCATGCCGTTGCTGTGCTGCTCCAGAAAATCGCCCTTGCGGAACAGCAGATTGCGGCTTTCCTCGAAAGGGATCGCCCAGTCTCCAAAGCGGATCATGCCGTCCGCGCGGAGGGTCGCGATCTGTTCTGCAATAGCTTCGGGATCGACCGTTTCCGGTGCCTCGCCACATAGTCCGAGCAGGATCGCCGTATCGGTCGCGTGGCCATGACCGGTCAGGGCAAGCGATCCGAAGAGTTCGCACGTCACCGCTTCGGGGCAGGCGGGGAGGCTTTCCATGAACATCCGCGCCGCCCGCATCGGTCCCACCGTATGCGAGCTGGACGGGCCGACGCCGATGGTGAACAGGTCCGTCACGCTGATGGCGGCACTGGTATCGATCCGGGATCGCTGACGGGGACGGGTATCGGTCGTCATGATTATGACCCTGCAACAATCGCCATCAGTAATCCTTCGACACGCGGACGTTCACACTCTGTCGTCCCAGCGTAGAAACGCTCGACAGCAGCGAAAGCCACCGCGTGACCTGATATTCCACGCGCGTCGCCGAATAGCCCTGCCCGTCCGTGATGATCTCCACATAGGTGCGCCGGGTCAGATATTTGCCCGCCGCGACGGACGTGCCCTGATTCTGAGTCGGATCTGCCGGCAATATGCGCAGACGATCCAGCCCCGCCGCCTTGCGCACCGCGTTGATGGGATCGAGACCCCCGCCACCGCCCTGCAGCGACGTCACCGCTGCTGCCAGTTGCAGCGCTTCCGGGGCCGACAGGTTCGTGATCGACGTGCCGAACAGCAGGCGGGACAGCAGTTCGTCCTCCGGCAGGGCAGGCACGCTGGTGAAGCTGATGACGGGTTTCAGGCTCGTGCCCGTCACCCTGATCGTCGCGCTGATGCCGTTGATGTTCGCTTCCGCCCCGATATTGAGCGTCGGATCGGTGGGCGTCGATCCGTCGAAGCGGATGCGTCCCTCGGTCAGGTCGAAACGCCGCCCGGCAAATTCATAGCCGCCGCGCACCAGATCGACCGTGCCCTGAATCGCGGGCGCCGTCACCGTGCCGCCGATGTTGAGGTCCGCGCGCCATTCGCTGTCGAGGCCGAGGCCCGTCACGGTCAGGCGATTGCGCGCCCGTGCCTTGATCGCCAGTTTCCACGGCGCGCTCGTCGTCGCGCGCTCGAACTCTTCGCCGCGCCGGTTCACTTCGATCACGCGCAGTTCCGGAATAGCCGCCACCGCCGCCGCTTTGCCCAGAGTGAAGCGGCTGCGGATCATATCGACGTCGCCGGAGATCGTGCCGCCCACCCCGTCGGACGTGATGCTGATCGGTCCCGTCACCGTCGCGCCGATGTCGTCGCGTTCCAGCAGGGCGGCATTGTCCGCCTGCATCTTCAGGTCCATGGCGACACCCTTGCCGCTGCCGAAATCGAACGTGCCGTTGCCGCTTACCGTGCCGCCCCCGCGCGCCGTGCCGGTGAAGCTGGAAATGACCAGTTTCGATCCGCCGAAGCGCCCGCGTGTCTTGATCTTGCTCACGCGCATGCCGGTGATCGGACTGTCGATCGTGGCGTTGTCGCTGGCGATGGAGCCGTTGATGACAGGCGCGACCAAGGTGCCGCGCACGTCCGCCGCGATCGCCGCCGGGCCGGTCAGGTCGATGATCTCGATCCCGGTCAGGCGCCACAGCGTATCGGCCGTGCCGTTGTAGCGAAGCTGTGCAAACAGCGGAGCGGCCTGCAGCCGCTGCATCAGATCGCCCGATCCGAGCGGCGTCAGCAGCGCCTGCGCCCGCCCGATCGTCTTGTTGTCCGATGTGATCACGGCGCGGGCGGCAAGGCGGGTCGCGGTGAGGTCCGCATTGACGCCGACATCCACAGGCCGCGAACTCAGCGCCAGACCCGACCGCGTGAGGCCGCGGATGCGCAGATGCGCCTCCCCGGTCGGAACCCCGTCGCGCGGCTTGGCATAGCTCAGCGTACCCGTGGCCAGTCCGCCAAGACCCAGCTCGTCGTAGACGAGATCCAGCATCGCCAGCGGCAGCTTGTCCAGCCGCGCCTCGATCTCGGTCGCCTCGCCGCCCAGTCGCCCAGCAAATTGCGCGCTGCCGCCGCGATAGCGGATCGTCGTCGGGGCCAGGCGCCAGCCGTCGTCCGTTTGCGTCAGGATCGCGCGACGGCTCAGCGCCACCGGCCTGCGATCGAGCGTGCCCGTCACCATCAGCCCGATCTGCTCGGGCGCCACATCCACGTCGAACTTGATGTCGAACAGGCGGCCCCGCTGGCCGACCATGCTGCCCGTCACCTTGCCTTTGCCGCCGACCATACTGGCCTTCGCATCGAGCCGGTTGATCCGCATCGGCCCGATCTGCAACCCGCGCGCAGTTACCGTGGCATCCACATTTGTGCCCGCCGGGTCGAGAAGCACGGTGGCCGTCACCTTGCCGCGCCGCACGTTGATCTTCGTCGGCCCATCGAATTGCGCGTCGGTCGCGGTCAGTTCCGTAGTGATCTGCTGGATACCGTTCACCGGCTTCATCGCAACGAACCCGGCGACCGCGCCGGTCACGTCCAGCCGTCCGTCCAGCCCGCCGGTCACGGGCAATATCGTACCCCGCGCCACGGCGCCCGCCACCGTCAGCCGCTCCACATTGATCGCCGTCTGCCCGCCGCTGGGCAACGCGATCGTGCCGTTGCCGGTAAATGGCCCCAGCACCGATCTGCCGTCCGCCGTAAAGCGATAGCCGATGCTGTCCGGCACCAGCTTCACCTTTACGTCGCGCAGCCCCGCAGCATCCAGCGGACGGGCGAGCAGCAGGTCCACCGCGGGCCGGTCGATCCTGCCGTCGAGAACGAGTTTCAGCGGACCGTAAGTCCTGTGGCTGCCGCCGCCTTCGAAATGGAACGTCCCGTCGGGGCGACGATAGCCGTTGGCGGCAAGCGTCAGCAGCGGCGCCTCCAGCCTGATGCCGCCAAGCACGAGCCGTCCGTCCGGTCCCAGCGACAGCGCCGATCGCACGCGCGGCAATCCGCCGCCCAATGTCCGGAAGAAACTGTTGTCCAGCCGCCGCATCCGCGCTTCGGCCTGCCCCTTCAGGCTGAACCCGCCGCCTGCCCCCGGCACCGCCTGCACCTTCGATCGCACATCGACCACGCCGAGGCCGGGGATCAGCAGGCCGTTGATGTCGCCGGTCAGGCCGATGTCGTACCGGCCGGTCTTGAGGTCCGCGAGTACGATCACCGCCCCGCGCAGCTTGTCCGACCGCACCTGCAACGGCGTCGACGTGATCGTCTGCCCGTTGATCTGCAAGGCGCCCGCCAGCGTGAAATTGCGGACGATCCCCGCGACCATGTCGCCCTGCCCGTCGAGTTGCCGCGCGGAAAGATTTATAGGCACGATGGCCGGCCCGCCATCGGCACGCCGCCCTTTGCCCTGCGCGCGCACGTCCCGCAGTACCGTCTTGCCGAACGCGAGACTGCGGGCCGACAGCAGATATTCGAAACCGACCGTCCTTATCGGCCCGTCGAGCCGTACCCTCGCGACCACATTCTGCCCCGTCATCGTCTTGAGCAAGGCTTGCGGGCGGGAGAGTCTGGCGTCGATCAGCAGATTGTCGACCCCGCTGTTGCGCAAGTCGATCGCGCCATCGGCGGTCAGGTCGATCGCAGCCGAGCGGACTTTCAAAACGCCGTCGATTACCCGGTTTTCGAGCGTCCCGGTGGCGGTCAGGTCGAGACTGGGCGCCGAAAGCCGCTGGACAAGGCCGTTGCCCGCGATCGCCTGACCCTCGACCGTTCCGGCAAGCTGATAGCGTCCTTTCTGCGCGCCGAGGCGAAGGGATATCGCAGGCGCCTTGTCCAGCGTGGCGATCGCCGTGCCGTTCCAGCGCGTCCATGTGCCGTCGCCCTGCACGCGCAGATTGGCGTCCTGCGTCAGGCCCGCCATTCTGCCCAGGACACCGCCCTTTGGCGCATTGACCGTCACGTCGACGTCGAAGCGGTCATCGTCCGGGCGACTGTCGAGCGACAGCAATATGGCGTCGGCTCCGTCCAGTACACGTGCCGACAGGTCGATCACGGCCCGCCCGGAACGGATATCGGCATCGCCTTCGAGCGTCGCGACCTGCACCCGACCCGTCACCGCCTTGGCCAGCGTCAACCGTTCGACCTTGAGCTGCATCAGCCGGATGTCGAAATCCGGCAGGATCGGGCCTTGCGTCTTGGTCGGGCGCAAGGCTGGCAGCTTGTGCAGCGTCGCCTGCGGCATGATGAGCCGGTCGATATCGAGCCTGTTCGACAGCCAGGCAATCGGCCACCAGTCGAGTTGCACGCGCGGCGCGGAGAAGAACAGGCCGTTGGGATCATAGATGCGAAGGTCGATCAGCCGCGCCTTGCTGTAGATACTGCCTTCGATCGCACCTACCCGGATGCGCAGGCCCGATTCGGGCGCGACCCGCTCTATCCGGCTGATAAGGAAACGGTGCCCTGCACCGGTATCCAGCCACAATGCCGCGCCTGCCACGGCCAGCACCAGCGTCAGGACGATACCGAGCACCCAGCGTTGCCAACGGCCCTTTGCCTTACGCGGCGGCACGACGGGGGGTGCCTGATCGCTTTCGTCCGCCATCAGAACGCCTGACCAAGCGAGACATAGACGGCGATCTTGCTGTCGCCGGGTTGGGGATTGATCGGCGTTCCGACATCGATGCGGATCGGCCCGAAATTGCTGTAATAGCGGACGCCGACGCCCGCACCGATCCGCAGGTCGCCGAAGCGCGGCAATGCGGCGGTGGAGATGTTGCCCGCATCGACGAACGGCACGACGCCGAAATTGCCGAAGCGCAGGCGTGCCTCCAGCGAGAACTCGGCGAGGCTCTTGCCGCCGATCGGGTCATTGTTCGAATCGCGCGGGCCGATCGCCTGATAGCCGTAGCCGCGCACCGATCCGCCGCCGCCCGCATAAAAGCGTCGCGACGGCGCGATGCGATCGACCGTCGATCCCAATATCGTGCCGAGACGCGCGCGCCCCGCCAGCGTGATCGTCTCGCTCATCGGCTGATAGATGCTGCCGTCGATCTGCGTGCGGACATAGCCGAACGTGCTGTTCTGGAACGACAGTTCGGGGCTGATGCGTCCGCCCAGGCGAAAGCCCTTCGTCGGGTTCAAAAGGTCGTCGCTGCCGTCATAGGTAAGGCCCGTCGGCAAGGCACCGATCAGGAAGGTGCGCCGTCCGCCGGACAAGCGGCTGAAACTGTCGCGTTCCTGCGACGCGATGACTTCGGCGCCGACGCTCCACACCCATTTCTTCTGGAATATGATGTTCGTCTGCCGCTCCAGCGCGCCCGAAAGCTGGATTGTGCGCGCGGCGAACGCGTCGCGGTTGATGTTGCTGACCGACAGCAGGCCCGTCAGCACCTGATCGCGTTTCATGAAATTGTTGCGGCGATAGGTGAGCGATCCGGTCTGCTCCTGAGTCCCCAGCACGCCGCGCGCCGTCACCGCGCCTTCGGGCGGGAAGAAATTGCGATGCTGCCAGCTCGCCTCGATCCGATAGCCTTCACCCGTGCCATAGCCGATTTCGCCCGCGATCGTGCGCGGCGGCGCGGGCGTCACGTCGACGGCCAGGTCGACATGCTCTCCGTCCCCGGCATCCCTGGGCGTCAGCGATACCGACGAGACAAGGCCGGTCGCGACGAGGGCGCGCCGCAGATCCTCGACATCGGATGCCATATACATGTCGTCCGGCTTGAACCGGGCGATCCGCTGGATATGCTTCGCGCTGAACAGGTCGTCATTGGGCAGAAGGATCTGGCCGAAGCTGCGATAGCCGCCGGGCGCAACCAGCATGTCGAGGTCGCCCTTGCGCGCTTCATGGTCGACACGCACCACCGGCTCGTCGACCTTGGCAAAGGGAAATCCGTTTTCGCCGAGCGCCGTCGATAGCGACGCCTGCGCACCGACGATCTTGTCCGCATCGATCGGATCGCCGATCTTGACCGTAAACGCTTCCCGCAGCAGCGGCTCTTTGGGTCCGGCGGCCTCTAGCCCCTGCAAATCGATCGAGGACAGCAGATACAAGGTGCCGGGCACCACATCCATCGTCACCTGCAGGCGATCGCCGCCCGCCGCCGGGGCCGCGACCGAACCGCGGATGCGCGCATCATAATAGCCTTTGGCGCGCATGAGCCTGTCGAGCAGGTCGGTGTCCTCCTTGATGCGGCGATTGATCTGGGCAAGGTTCGCAGGCTTGCCATCGCCTTGCTTGAGCGCCGACAGTTCGTCGAAGCGACTGGCGAAGGTGGCGTCGGAAACGTCGTCCAGCCCGTCCAGAGTCACGCGATATCGCCGTTCGCCTGCGGTATCCATATCGGTTTCCTGCACCACCTGTGCGTCGGCGACGGTGGCGGCGTCACCGTCGGAGGCCGCCTCGCTTGCGGCATCGGCCGTTGCTTCTGCGGCGGTCGCCTCCCCTTCCGTCGGCACGACTGCGGGCGCGGTCGGGTCGGACGTTTCGGCCAGAGGCGGCGCGATGATGTCATTCCCCTCCATGTCAGGCCAGTCCACGCCGATGTCGGGCAAAGGGGCCAGATCGGCTTCGGGATCGACCGACAACGTATCCGTGGAGGTTGCATCCTGGGCGGCAGCTGCTGCCTGCGGTTCCGCAGTCTGGGCCAGGGCGGACACCGGCAGCCACGCCATCGTGGCGAGGCCAAGCCAGGCGGCACAGGGTGTTGCAACAAGAGGAGATCTGGGCCGCGCGCCGTGTACCATCATCTCGCTCTAGCCGATAAAAGAATGCCGACGCCAGCCAAGATAAGGATCAGGCAGCGCATTTCGGGACCAAACGCGCCAGAAGCCGGCGGGTTGCATGGCAATTATGCGATCAGAAAGCCATTATGGGATCAGAAAGCTTGGGCCAGTCGGTCGATAAGCGCATGAGCGGGGCCGTGCCGCATCTCCGGCGTCGTCGCCTGCCCTTCCCAGAGCCGGGCCTCCAGACGCTTCACGCGATCGTACAGATCGCCGCTCGCCTCGATGAGTGACCGCGCCGCGAACGGGAAATGCGCGATGCTCGCCGCATCGGTGGAAGCCGCCTCGCCAAGGCTGAAGCGATCCTCGTGCAGTATCTCAGCGCTAATCTCACCCCTCTGCCATGCCCGCTGGCCCAGCAGCCAGGCGATGACGTGCATCAGGCGCGTAGTGACCTTGAGTGATTCGCACGAAAACACGATCCGGCTCATCGGCTCCAGCGCCTCGCGATCGGCTGCGCCGGGTCGATCGAAATAGGCCCGCGCCTCATCGGCCATGACCATGGCTTCGACATAGAGGCTGTCCACCAGTCGACGGTGAAGCGCGGTGTCCAGAGTGTAGGAAGTCGAAGGCATGGCACAGGATGACACAGCTATGTCCGCCTGTCAGGCCTGTTTACGCGATGGAAACGACATCGGCGTGCGATGTCCCATTTCGGTTCGACATTGTCGCGGAAGGGCGCGCCAGTGACGGTCAGGCGGTCAGGCGATCAGGCGATGATGTCGGGGATCAGTGCGTCCTCAAGCACCGCGATCTCGTCGCGCAGCCGCAACTTGCGTTTCTTGAGGCGCGCGAGCTGCAACTGATCGCCCGTACCGCTCTGGACGAGCGCCCCGATCGCAATGTCGAGATCGCGATGCTCGATTCGCAGCATTTCGAGGCGTCGCATGATGTCTTCGGAAGTCATGGGATCATCATTGCCGAACATTGCCGAAGGCGCAATCCACTGTCTCTTTTCGACCAATGGCTGGTGTCGCTCTCTTCGCCGAAAGCGGATTGTCGCAAATGCGCGCGCACCCGTCGCAAGCGTGAAAATCGGGCGAGACAGAACCGGCGAATCGTGATTTACTCGATCATCCGGAACTTATGTGAAGGAGACTCAAATGGACAATAGCCACTTGTCTGCCCTGCAGGCCAAGCATGCAGGAATAGAAGCTCGCATCAAGGCTGAAACCAGCCGCCCCCTGCCAGACGGGATTTTGATTGCATCCCTGAAAAAGCGCAAATTGCGGGTGAAGGAAGAAATCGCTTCCGCGCATTGACGCAATGATGTCGCGCTGGTCTCCGGTTTATCGGGGACCAGCCAAGACAGACCGCGATTACCTCAAATAGTTTTATTTCCGGGATTTGTGTCAGCGTCGGCTGATGGGCAGCGTCGGGCGCAGATAGTCCGGCATATGCGTCATCGGCCCTGCGTCCTTCACGGGACGGCGCGCGGCCTGCGGGTCGATCTCGCGATCGAATGTCACGCCGATGCGATCGTCCTTCGCCCAGGCGACGATACCTTCGACCACACCCACGCCACGCAGTTTCATCGATACCCGGTTGCCCGGCGCGACCGGCGTCTCGCAATCGGCCATCAGGCCCGTCGCGGAAAGATTGCGGACGCGCGCGCTGCCCATATCGCGGCCGTCGGAAGCGCTCAGAACCGTCAGTAGGAACAGGCTGTCGCGCCGCGCCCGGCGTGCCGGCCCACGTTCGCCGGGATCTTCCGCTTCGTTGTTCATAGCTGACATATCCAGATCGACCTTTTTCTGCCGTTCCGGATAGCAAGGGAGAGTGGAGGAAGCGTTAATCCCTGACAGTTCCTGCGACGGGATCAATCGTCGCGGGAAACCTTTTCCTGCCGCTCGTGCCGCTCCTGCGCTTCCACGGTCATGGTCGCGATCGGACGGGCTTCGAGCCGACCGAGCGAAATCGGTTCGCCGGTCACTTCGCAATAGCCATATTCGCCATCGTCGATCCGGCGCAGCGCCGCGTCGATCTTGGAAATCAGCTTGCGCTGCCGGTCGCGCGTGCGCAGTTCGATCGACCAGTCGGTTTCGCTGGATGCGCGGTCGTTGAGGTCAGGCTCCCGCAGCGGTTCGTTCTGAAGGACCGCCAGCGTGCCTTCCGCCTCGGCCAGAATCTGCTTCTTCCATTCGATCAGTTTCTGCCGGAAATATTCGACTTGCAGGGGGTTCATGAACTCTTCGTCCGACGAGGGACGATAGGCTTCCGGCAATGTCACAGCACCTTGTACCGTTGCGCCGTCTTTGCCGGAATTGAGGACCGATGCCATTGCGCTCTCCGAAACGGAAAAGGGACCGGGGCGGGGACCCGACCGCCTGATATGATTGAGCGGGCCTATAGCCACCGCAAAGGCCTGATACAAGCGGCCTTTCGCGCATGAGCCGCGATCCGTCCCGCCGTGCCGAATCATTCTCTTTTCAGACGGCGTTCGGGCCATCGGCGGCGACCGTCACGCGCAGCTTTTCCCCGCGTAGCGTCCATCCTGTCGCGACGCGCTGTATCGCCGTGGGACATTAACCATATCCCTTTACGCGGGCTTCACGCTTTTCTTGCCACCCCGTTGCGAAACGCAGTTAACGCCGTTGCAGTTAACGCTTTCTTTTGCCTTTCATGCCGAAGGAGTTGTCTCACCTCCGTCCGGCGGACCAGCGGATCGTGGCGAGACACGGATATTAATAAGAGTGTGAAGCTATGTCGGTTCGGATGGCTCTTGCCAAACTTTGCGCAGTCACCTGCGGCGGCGCCCTGATCGGCGGCGGCGCCGTGCATGTCGCGGAAAAGCCCCGCCCGGCCAATGTGCAGAGCCTCAAGATGACGAAGAAGGCGCCGGCCAAGCGCCGTTACGCGCAACGCGTCGTCAAGAAGCGTATCGTCCGCACCGCCGCCAACTGCGCGCCGCAGACGATCACCGTCACGACGCAGGCCGCCCCCATTCCGATGCCCGCCCCCATGGCGGACGGCCCCTCCTATGCCGGTGGCGGCGGTGGCGGCGTACCGGTCGTGATCGGCGGAGGCGGCGGCTTCGGCGGCAGCGGCGGTGGTTTCTTCGGGGGCTTCTTCGGCGGCAGCGGTGGCGGTGGCGGCGGCAGCGTCGTCGTCTCCTCGACCACCAGCGGCGGCTCGACATCCACCAGCGGCGGGTCCAGCTCGACCAGTGGCGGATCGACCAGTTCGGGCGGATCGTCCACCTCGACCGGCGGCGTTTCGACGACCAGCGGCGGTTCGTCGACGTCCACCGGGGGCGTTTCGACATCCACGGGCGGCGTCAGCACCACCAGTTCGACGGGCGGATCGAGCACGTCGACAGGCGGCGTGAGTTCCACGTCCACATCCTCCACCGGCGGGTCGTCCACCTCCTCTTCCACCGGCGGCGTCAGCACGACATCCTCGACATCGACCGGTGGCGTCAGCACCACGTCGTCCACATCGTCGGGCAACATCTCCTCGTCCAGCTTCGGCGCGACGAGCAGCTCGACATCGACATCCTCGTCGACGTCCTCGTCCACCTCTTCCTCGACATCCTCCTCGACGTCGTCGTCCACCAGCAATGGCGGATCGACCAGTTCGGGCGGCGGTCATCCGCCGCCGCCGACCGACGTGCCTGCGCCGCCGATGGTCCTGCTTTTCGGCGCCGCCGCCGCCGCGCTCGTCGCGCGCCGCCGCTTTGCTTCCAGGGCAATCGACGAGGCGAGCGAAGCCGCCTGACACCCTTCTTCTGCGGGGGAGACGAGGAGGGACCTGCCAGCCGGGTCCGTCCTTTTCCGTTCGCGCGCACCTGCAAGGCACCACCGCACTTGCACGACTGCGCGCCCGGCGGCATAGGCTTCGCCCATGCATGACATCCGCGCCATACGGGACAATCCCGCCGCTTTCGACGCCGCCCTCGCAAAGCGCGGCCTGCCGCCGCAGTCAGCCGAGATACTGGCGCTCGACGAAAAGCGTCGCGCCATCGCGACCGCCCTGCAAGTCAACCAGGCCCGCCGCAACGAAGCCAGCAAGGCGATCGGACAGGCCATGGCCGCGAAGGACAGCGCAACCGCCGACGCGCTGAAGGCCGAAGTCGCCACGCTCAAGGAAAACCTGCCCGCCATGGAGCAGGACGATCGCGACACATCCGCCGCACTCGACGCGATGCTTCTGGCCATCCCCAACCTCCCTGCGGACGACGTGCCCGAAGGCGCGGACGAGACCGCCAACGTCGAAGTGGCGCGCTGGGGCACGCCGCGCAGCTTCGATTTCACGCCGCAGGACCATGCCGATTTCGGCCCGGCGCTGGGCCTGGACTTCGAAAGCGCTGCCGCCATGTCCGGCGCGCGCTTCGCCGCGCTGCGCGGCGGCATGGCGCGCCTCCACCGCGCGCTGGCGCAGTATATGCTCGACCGGCAGTCGGGCGAGAACGGTTACGAGGAAGTCAATCCGCCCCTGCTGGTGCGCGACGCCGCGCTCTACGGCACCGGGCAATTGCCGAAGTTTGCCGAGGATCTCTTTCAGACGACCGATGGCCGCTGGCTCATCCCCACCGCCGAAGTCAGCCTCACCAATCTCGTCCGCGACCGGATCGTGCCTCTCGATACGCTGCCGCTCCGCTTCACTGCGCTCACGCCCTGCTTCCGGTCCGAAGCCGGATCGGCGGGGCGCGATACGCGCGGCTATATCCGCCAGCATCAGTTCGAGAAGGTGGAACTGGTAGCCATCTGCGCGCCCGAAAACTCCGCCGCCGAGCATGAACGCATGGTCGCCGCCGCCGAGGGCATCCTCCAGGCGCTCGACCTGCCCTATCGCAAGATGCTGCTCTGCACCGGCGACATGGGCTTTTCCGCGGCCAAGACCTTCGACCTCGAAGTCTGGCTGCCCAGCCAGAACACCTATCGCGAGATCAGCAGCATTTCCAACTGCGGCGATTTTCAGGCGCGCCGCATGAACGCCCGCTTCAAGCCGGAGGGGGAAAAGGCGACGCGCTTCCTCCACACGCTCAACGGCTCCGGCCTCGCAGTCGGTCGCACCCTCGTCGCCGTGCTGGAAAATTATCAGCAGGCGGACGGCTCGGTCGTCATTCCCGACGTGCTGGCGCCCTATATGGGCGGCGTCACTCGGCTGGAACCCCGCTAATCCCCTCCCCCGTTCGGTTCGAGCCTGTCGAGAACCCTGCCCGCTACAGCGTTCTCGACAGGCTCGAACCGAACGGATTTTGAAACGGATCATTTCATGCGCATCCTCCTCACCAATGACGACGGCGTTCACGCCCCCGGCCTGAAAGTGTTGGAGGCCATCGCCCGCACCCTGTCCGACGACATCTGGATCGTCGCTCCGTCGGAGGAGCAGTCCGGCGCGGGGCACAGCCTCACCCTTTCCCGCCCCTTGCGCATCCGCAAGCATGGCGAGACGCATTACAGCGTCACCGGCACGCCGACCGATGCGGTGATGATGGCGGTGGGCCAGTTGATGAAGGATTGCCCGCCCGACCTCATCCTGTCCGGCGTCAATCGTGGCGCGAACCTTGCGGAGGACGTCACCTATTCGGGCACCGTCGCCGCCGCGATGGAAGGGGCGATTTCCGGCGTCCGCTCGATCGCGCTGAGCCAGGTCTATGCCCGCGAGGGCATGGGCGACACCGTGCCCTTCGCCTGTGCGCAGGCATGGGGCGAAAAGGTGCTGCGTCCGCTGATCGCGATGCCGGCGGGCAAGCGGATGCTGCTCAACGTCAATTTTCCCGCGATCGATCCCGATGCGGTGAAAGGCGTCCGCGTCGTCCGTCAGGGCTTCCACGACATGGACCGCACCCGCATCATCGAAGGCACCGACCCGCGCGGCTATCGCTATTACTGGTTCGGCCTCGGCAACAGCGACGCCGTACCCGCTGGCACCGATCTCGAAGCGATATCGCAAGACTATATCACCGTTACGCCGCTGCATTACGACCTGACGCATGATGGTTCCATGGAAGCCGTCGCAGCGGTCTTTGCCGATTGATGCCGCGCCTGCACAGGATCATGGCATCCTGCGGCCATGCTGCTACTATCGAACGGTGATCCGCTTTCGTCTCCCCGTCCGCTGATGCGCCTGCCGACGCATCGCACATCTTCAGGCACGCCGCCCGGCCTGTCGCACTTCCTGCGCCGCCGCTCATCGCTGCCTGCCTGGGCCGATCTGGCGTGGCGCGTGGGTGTCGTATTCGGCCTCATCGCCATCGTGCTGGCGATCCACTGGATCGACCGGGATGGTCTGAAGGACAATCTCGACAATCACATCAGCTTCATCGACGTGCTCTACTTCACGACGGTGACGGTCACGACCGTGGGCTATGGCGACATCGTGCCGGTCAGCCCGCAGACCCGGTTGTTCGAGACGTTCATCGTCACGCCCATCCGGCTGTTCGTCTGGCTCATCTTCCTCGGCACGGCATACAGCTTCTTCCTCCGCAACACAGTCTACAGGTGGCGCATGGCCCGCATCCAGAAAGCCCTCGAAGGGCATATCGTCGTTGCCGGTTTCGGCACCAGCAATGCAGAGGCGGTGCGCGAGCTTATCGCGCGCGGCAATGATCCGCATGGCATCGTCGTCGTCGATTGCGACGAGATCGCATTGGCCGAGGCGGAGGAAATGGGCTGCAATATATTGTGCGGAGACGCCACGCGCGACAGGACGCTCAAGGACGTGCGTATCGACCGCGCCTGCTCGATGATCGTATCGGGCGGACGGGACGACACCTCGATCCTCATCACGCTCACCGCCCGGCACCTTGCCCCCAATGTGCCGATCAGCATCGTCGTGCGTAACGAGGATAACGAGTTGCCCGCGCGGCAGGCCGGCGCCACCACCGTCATCAATCCGGTCAGCTTCGCCGGACTGCTGCTGGCCGGCAGTTGCTCGGGACGCCATATCGCCGATTACATGGCCGATCTTGCGGCGGCGGGGGGCAGGGTCAAACTGTCCGAACGCACGATCGACGATGGGGAGGCGGGCAAGGCGCTGCAAGCCATCACCACCGGGATAGCCGTTCGCATCTATCGGAACGGTCAGCCCATAGGCTTCTGGGAAGCGGGCGCACAGGCTCTGGAAAAAGGCGATATGATCGTGGAAATCGTACCGGGAGATGGCGACGCAAGCTGAAGCCCGCGTCTCAGTGCGCGACCCCCACCCAGTCCGCCCGCCTTATGCCCTGCGCATGGAGCAGCACGCTCAGATCGCCATGCAGTATCTCCGCATCGGCGGCCGCGCGCGCCTTTGCCTTGGCGTGATAGGCGACGCCCAGCCCGGCCACCTCGATCATGGGAATGTCGTTGGCACCGTCGCCCACCGCCAATGTCGCCTCGCGGGTGATACGCAACTGCGCCATGGCCGCGCCCAGTTCGAACCGCTTGCGTGCCGCGTCCACGATCGGGTCGTGCACCATGCCCGTCAGCTTGCCGTCGGCAATGTCCAGCACATTGGCGATCGCCATGTCGAAGCCGATGTCCGCCGCCACCGGATCGGCAAAGCGCGTAAAGCCGCCCGACACCAGCACCGCTCGCGCCCCACGCGCCCGCATCGTGCCGATCAGCGCCTTTGCGCCCGGCATGATGCGCACCCGCTCGGCCCGGCACTGGTCGATCACCGCATCGTCCAGCCCCTTGAGCAGCGCCACCCGCGCGCGAAGCGCCTGCGCAAAGTCCAGCTCACCCTGCATTGCGCGCTCGGTGATGTCGGCGATCTGCGCCTTGATCCCGGCATAGTCTGCCAGTTCGTCGATGCACTCGACGGTGATCATCGTCGAATCCATGTCGGCGACGATCAGCTTTTTCTCGCGATGGGCGACAGGCTGCACGATCACGTCCACGCCCTGCCCGATCCCCGCCAGCGCCGCGCGCCCCGCGACCGGGTTAGCCTCGAAGAACATATCCGCAGCGATGCCGTCGTCGATCCAGCTACTCTCGCCCGGCGCGCATCCCGCCGTTGCCAGCCGATCGCGCGCCTCCGCAATATCCCCCTGCCCGATCGCGGCACTTGCCACTAAGGTCGCAACGAACATGGATACTCCTGACACAGATACCGGCGAATCCCGCCCGCCGCTGGCGCTTATTGCCGGGCCGACCGCCAGCGGCAAGAGCGCGCTCGCGATCGCGCTGGCGCAGCGGGCGAACGGCGTCGTCATCAATTGCGACGCGAGCCAGGTTTATGCCGACCTCGCGATCCTCTCCGCCCGGCCCTCGCCGGAGGAGATGGCACAGGCGCCGCACCGGCTTTTCGGTCACATCGACGGCGCGGAAGCCTGTTCCGCCGCACGCTGGGCGGCGGAGGCGCGGATTGAGATAGCGACAGCGCATGCCCTTGGGCAATTGCCGGTCCTCGTCGGTGGCACGGGCCTGTACATCCGTACCCTGCTCGACGGGATAGCGCCGGTGCCGGAGATCGCCGCGGAGGTTCGCGCCAGCGTCCGCGCCATGCCGGTGACGCATGCACACGCGGCCCTTGCGCAGGAAGATCCCGACGCCGCTGCGCGCCTGGCCCCGGCGGACACCACCCGCGTTGCGCGCGCGCTGGAAGTCGTCCGCTCTACCGGTCGCACACTGGCGGAGTGGCAGCGGCACAAGGTCGGCGGGATTGCCGACGGCATAAGCCTGCGTCCCCTCGTCTTGCGTCCGCCCAGGGACTGGCTGCTCGACCGCTGCGACCGCCGCTTCCTGGCGATGCTGCACGATGGTGCGGTGGAGGAAGTCCGTGCGCTCATCGCCCGTACCCTCAATCCCATGCTGCCGGTGATGCGCGCCATCGGCGTGCGCGAAATCGCCGCCTGGGATGCCGGAGAAATCGACCGCGACGTTATGATCGCGCGCGGGCAACTCGCCACGAGGCAATATGCCAAACGCCAGTATACCTGGTTCTCCAATCAGCCACCCGCTTCATGGCATCGGTATGATGGCGAAATGAGTAACAAAATCGTGGGTGATTTGGTAAGATTATTACTCGAATAGTTGTTGACAGGTCATTTTATAATTCATAGAGCGCCCGTCCAACGCCGGACTTGTTATCTGTATGGGAGTAGCCCATGGCGGAAAACGTCCAGCACACAGGAGATTTGACGTGGCCGATACCGGGGCCGACACGCAGGCCGTTGCATCGAAGTCCAGCACCGCCGTCCCCGCGGCGCGCGGCAAGGCGCGCGAACGCAGCGGCGCCGACATCTTGTGCGAATGCCTGGTTGATCTGGGCGTGGAAGTGGTGTTCGGCTATCCCGGCGGCGCCGTCCTGCCGATCTACGATGCGCTTTATGCCCATCCGACGATCAGGCACATCCTCGTCCGCCATGAACAGGCTGCCACGCACGCGGCGGAAGGCTATGCGCGGTCCACCGGCAAGCCGGGCGTCGTTCTCGTCACATCCGGTCCCGGCGCGACCAATGCGATCACCGGCATCACCGATGCGCTGATGGACTCGATCCCGATGGTCGTCATCACCGGGCAGGTCGCCACGCATCTGATCGGCACCGACGCGTTTCAGGAAGCCGACACCGTCGGGCTTACCCGCCACTGCACCAAGCACAATTATCTGGTGAAGTCGCCGACGAAGCTGGCGCATGTCATCCATGAGGCGTTCCATATCGCCACATCGGGTCGTCCCGGCCCGGTCGTCATCGACATCCCCAAGGATGTGCAGGTCGCGACCGCGCCCTATGGCAAGCCCGAACCGATCGATCATCCCAGCTATCGCCCGGCCTTCCACGGCGATCCGCGCCTGATCGAATCCGCGGTCGAGATGCTGATGGCGGCCGAACGGCCCATTCTCTACACCGGCGGCGGCGTCATCAATTCCGGACCGGAGGCTGCGGCGCATCTGCGCACGCTTGCCGCCATGACCGGCGCGCCCGTCACGTCGACGCTGATGGGCCTTGGCGCCTTTCCCGCGTCCAGCCCGCAATGGCTGGGTATGCTGGGTATGCACGGCACCTACGAAGCCAATCTCGCGATGAACAAGGCGGACCTGATCGTCTGCCTCGGCGCCCGCTTCGACGATCGCGTGACCGGCCGCCTCGACGCCTTCTCCCCGAACAGCAAGAAGATCCACGTCGATATCGACCGCAGCAGCGTGAACAAGAACGTCCTCGTCGACCTGCCCGTCATCGGCGACGTCGGCAGCGTGATGGCGGACATGATCGCGCTGCTCGAAAAGCGCGGCTACGCAAAGCCCGACTTCGCCGAATGGTGGTCGCGCATCGACGGCTGGCGCGCGCGCCGCAGCCTCGATTATGTCGAGGGCGGCGAAGAGATCATGCCGCAGCGCGCGATCGCCGATCTGTTCACGGCGACCAAGGGCAAGGATGTCATCATCACGACCGAAGTCGGCCAGCACCAGATGTGGGCGGCCCAGCACTTCCACTTCGATGATCCGAACAAATGGCTGACCTCCGGTGGCCTCGGCACCATGGGCTATGGCCTGCCTGCCGCCATCGGCGCGCAACTCGGCAATCCCGACGCGCTCGTCATCGACATCGCCGGCGACGCCTCGATCCAGATGAATATCCAGGAACTGGGCACCGCGACCCAATATCGCCTGCCCGTCAAGATATTCATCCTGAACAATGAATATATGGGCATGGTCCGCCAGTGGCAGGAACTCACCTACGAAAGCCGCTATTCGGAAAGCTACAGCGACAGCCTGCCCGATTTCGTGAAGCTGGCCGAAGCCTATGGCTGGACCGGCATTCGCATCGAAACGCACGACGAACTGGCGTCCGGTATCCAGCGGATGATCGATACGCCCGGCCCCGTGCTTGTCGATTGCCGCGTCGCGAAGCTTTCGAACTGTTTCCCCATGATACCATCGGGTGCAGCGCACACCGACATGCTGCTTGACCCCAGCATGGTATCCGGCACGATGGACGACACAGCAAAAGCCCTCGTCTGACCGAAATATCGGCTAAGAGGGCACGTCCATCAGGGAGAGTGTCGTGACCACCCATCTGAAACTGCGCATCCACGTCACCGAGCCGTGGGATTTCGAGCGTATCACGGGCGTGACCGAACTGACCGGATGGACGATCGACCATGTACATCATGGCGAGGAGGAGCGGAACCAAGAGTGGGAAGTGACCCTGGACGAGGGCTTCGACTATAATGGCCGGCGTTTTGCCCGCCTGCTGGTCAGCGCCCGTTATGTGGGGGAACATCTCGAAAGAATATTCGATGCGGTCGTCGGTTTTCCCGTTCGCATCGCACATCGCAGCGGTGATGGCGGCTGGCATTATGCCTATGCGGGAATGCTCTCCGTCCGCCGCGACACCGAAGACAAGGCCAAGGAAGAGACGCCCTCCTGATGCACATTACCGAGGAACAGAGCGAGCGGCACGTCCTGTCGCTGACCGTCGCCAACGAAGCGGGCATATTGGCGCGCATCGCGGGGATGTTCACCGCGCGCGGCTATAATATCGAAAGCCTGACCGTGGCGGACATTACGCAGGATCATTCGATCAGCCGCATCACTATCGTGACCAACGGCCCGCCGCGCGTGATCGACCAGATCATCGCCCAGCTCGACCGGCTCGTGCCCGTCCATCGCGTCGTCGACCTCACCGAGGCCGGCCCCTATGTGGAGCGTGAACTGGCGCTGGTGAAGGTCGCCGGCACCGGCGACCAGCGGATCGAGGCGCTGCGCCTCGCCGAAGTGTTCCGCGCCAAGGTGGTCGACACCACCATCGAAAGCTTCATCTTCGAAATTACCGGCACTACCGAGAAGATCGACACCTTCGTCGGCCTGATGCGGCAGATCGGCCTGGTGGAGATCGGCCGCACCGGCGTCGTCGGGCTGATCCGGGGCAAGGACAAGATTTGAATATTCCCCTCTCCCCTTGAGGGAGAGGGAGGGGCCCGCCGCGCAGCGGTGGGAGGGTGAGGGCGAATAAGCGTCCGCATCCGGGTGATCCCCCTCACCAACTTCGACTAAGGCCTTACGGCCCAAGTCTTCGTATCCTCTCCCTCCAGGGGAGAGGAGCAAGCCAGTAAAGGGACTATACTATCATGCGCATTTATTATGATCGTGATGCGGACATCGGCCTTATCAAGGGCAAGAAGATCGCCATCGTCGGCTATGGCAGCCAGGGCCACGCCCATGCCCAGAACCTGCGCGACAGCGGCGTCGCCGAAGTCGCCATCGCCCTGCGCCCAGGTTCCGCCACCGCCAAGAAGGCCGAAGGCGCCGGCTTCAAGGTGCTGAGCAACGCCGACGCCGCGAAATGGGCCGACATCGTGATGATCCTGGCGCCCGACGAGCATCAGGCCGCCATCTACGCCGACGATCTGCACGACAATATGAAGCAGGGCGCGGCGCTCGCCTTCGCCCATGGCCTCAACGTCCATTTCGGCCTGATCGAGCCGCGCGCCGATCTCGACGTGTTCATGATCGCCCCCAAGGGTCCCGGCCATACCGTCCGCTCCGAATATGTGCGCGGCGGCGGCGTCCCCTGCCTCATCGCCATCGCGCAGGACGCGACCGGCAATGCGCATGATGTTGCCCTCTCCTACGCGTCAGCGGTCGGCGGCGGACGCTCCGGCGTGATCGAGACGACGTTCCGCGAGGAATGCGAAACCGATCTGTTCGGCGAACAGGCCGTGCTCTGCGGCGGCCTAACCCACCTCATCCAGGCGGGTTTCGAAACGCTGACCGAAGCGGGCTATGCTCCCGAAATGGCCTATTTCGAATGTCTGCACGAAGTGAAGCTGATCGTCGACCTGATGTACGAAGGCGGCATCGCCAACATGCGCTATTCGATCAGCAACACCGCCGAATATGGCGACATCCACACCGGCCCGCGGATCATCACCGACGAGACGAAGAAGGAAATGAAGCGCGTGCTGGAGGACATCCAGTCGGGCCGCTTCGTCAAGCGCTTCATCCTCGACAACCGTGCCGGACAGCCCGAACTCAAGGCCAGCCGCAAGCTCGCCGCCGCCCATCCGATCGAACAGACCGGCGCGCAACTGCGCGCCATGATGCCCTGGATCGGCGCCAACAAGCTGGTGGACAAGGACAAGAACTGACGTCTCGAGAGCAACGATCTCGAAACGTCATCCTGAACTCGTTTAGCTTCGCTGGCCTTCGACTCAGGATCCATTGGTCTGACATCGTGGAAACGCGTAACGTCTGCACCAATGGATCCTGACCTTCGTCAGGATGACGCGTAGAAGAACAACGCCCTCTTCCAGAAACGCACCGTTGCAATTCCCCTCCGTTTTACAACTGGAATGATAGAGGGGCGCCGCCTATGTTGGTGGCGTCCCGTTTTTATCAGGAGGAGACTGCCTCATGCGTAAATATCTCACCCCCGCTGCGCTCGTACTTGGCGCGCTTGCCTTATCCCCCCTCGCCCTTGCGCCGTTGACGGCCCAGAACGCTGCCCCGCAACGCCCCGGCCAGCCCGATCCCGCCCGCGTCACCGCCGGCAGCTATACGATCGACGGCAATCACACGCAGGCCGTATTCGCCTATGATCACTTCGGCTTCACCTCGAACGCCGGCATCATCAGCGGCTTTACCGGCGCGCTGACGCTCGACCCGAAGAAGCCTGAAGCCTCGACCCTGACCGTCGACATTCCCGTCGCCACGCTGCAAACGGGCATCCCCAAGTTTCAGGAGCATCTTGCTTCGGCGGACTTCTTCGATTTCGCGAAATTTCCCACCGCGAAGTTCGTTTCCACCAGCGTGAAGGTGGACGGCACCACCGCCGACATCACCGGCAATCTGACGCTCCACGGCATCACCAAGCCGGTCACGCTTGACGCGAAGTTTGTCGGTGCCGGAACGGCGATGAACAAGAAGGAAACCGTGGGCTTCGCCGCTACCGGGATCATCAAGCGCAGCGACTTCGGTCTCGGCAAATATGCGCCGATGGTCAGCGACGAAGTTGAACTGAAGATCGTCGCCGCCTTCGAGAAGTAAGCAAGTAATTTCTCCCCTGGAAGGGGAGGTGGCAGGCGAAGCCTGACGGAGGGGTGTCACGCTATCGATAGGGCGACACTCCTCCACCATCGTGCGGACGGTCTCTCTCCCCTTCAAGGGGAGGATGCTATCGCAACAAAATCAT
The DNA here is from genome assembly GCA_965279415.1 of Sphingobium sp. Lineage (GTDB taxonomy): Bacteria > Pseudomonadota > Alphaproteobacteria > Sphingomonadales > Sphingomonadaceae > Sphingobium. The sequence continues at coordinate 3,270,761 of OZ257238.1, read as the reverse complement.
CCCTTCCCCCTTTACCCCGAGCGACAAATGCCGTTATGGGGTTGATCATGCAGCGCGCACTTACCCTCCTGCTACGACTTACACGCCCTTAGGCGTGGGTTTGATGCTGCCTTGCACGGCGGCACATTTCGCCTAAGGGCATATTCGCAAACAGTCGTGACACCCGGACGCCGCGCGCCTTATCGTGCCATGCGTCGTCCGCCCGCAGGAATGCCGTTCCCATGATGCTGACCGATCCCTCGACCAAATATCGCCCATTTCCGCAAGTCGATCTGCCCGACCGGCAGTGGCCGACGCGCACCATCACGCAGGCGCCGCGCTGGCTTTCGACCGATTTGCGCGACGGCAATCAGGCGCTGATCGACCCGATGAACGCGGAGAAGAAGCAGCGTTTCTTCGACCTGCTCGTCCGCATCGGCGTGAAGGAAATCGAAGTCGGCTTCCCCTCCGCAGGCGCGACCGAGTTCGACTTCATCAGCGGCCTCGTCCGGTCCGGCGCGATTCCCGACGACGTGACGATCCAGGTGCTGACGCAGGCGCGCCGCGACCTCATCGAAAAGAGCTTCGAGAGCCTGCGCGGCGCAAAGACCGCGATCGTGCACGTCTACAACGCCGTCTCGCCCGCCTGGCGCCGCATCGTGTTCGGCATGGACCGCAGCGAAGTGAAGCAGATCGCGATCGACGCGGCGAAAATCCTGCGGGACGAAGCGGCGAAGCAGCCGGATACGGACTGGCGCTTCGAATACAGCCCCGAAACCTTCTCCACCGCCGAACTGGATTTCAGCCTGGAATGCTGCGAAGCGGTGATGGAGATATTGCGGCCGACGGCGGCAAATCCGCTGATCCTCAACCTGCCCGCGACCGTAGAGGCGGCGACCCCCAATATCTATGCCGACCAGATCGAATGGATGGGCAAGCATATATCGAAGCGCGATCATGTCCTCCTGTCGCTCCACCCGCACAACGATCGCGGCACGGGCGTCGCCGCCGCCGAACTCGGCCTGATGGCCGGCGCGGACCGCGTCGAAGGCTGTCTGTTCGGCAATGGCGAACGCACCGGCAATGTCGATCTGGTGACGCTGGGCCTCAATCTCTACACGCAGGGGGTACAGCCGGGCATCGACTTTTCCGACATCGACGAGATCATCCAGACGGTCGAATATTGCAACCAGTTGCCCGTTCACCCGCGCCATCCCTATGCCGGGGAACTGGTGTTCACCGCCTTTTCCGGCAGCCATCAGGACGCGATCAAGAAAGGCTTCGCCGCGCAGGAAACGCGCAACGACGATCTGTGGGATGTGCCCTATCTGCCGATCGACCCGGCGGATCTGGGCCGCAGCTACGAAGCGGTCATCCGCGTCAATTCGCAATCGGGCAAGGGTGGCGTCGCCTGGGTGCTGCAGCAGGACAAGGGCCTGAAGCTGCCCAAGCGCATGCAGGCCGATTTCAGCCGCGTGGTGCAGGACGTCGCCGACAGCACGAGCCGCGAACTGGTCGCCGCCGACATATGGGAAGCGTTCGAGCGGCACTATGCGCTCGGTTCCGACCAGCCCTACAAGCTGCTCGACTATCATGAGACCGGCGCCAGCGGCGACCGCATCTTCGTCGGCAAGATCAGCCATGACGGCGGCGAACGCAGCATATCCGGTCGCGGCAACGGCCTCATCTCCGGCGTCCTTTGCGCCTTGCGCGACGAACTCGGGATAGAGATGGACGTGGTGGACTATAACGAACATGCCATCGGCGCAGGCTCCAACGTCAACGCCGCCGCCTATGTCGAATGCCGCACGCCCGACGGCATCACCGTGTTCGGCGTCGGCATGGATGCGGACGTGGCGACGGCCTCGGTTCAGGCGGTGCTGTCCGCAGCGAACGGCCTCGCCGCGCGGCGGGGGTAATGCTCCTCTCCACCCCCGTCATGCTGACGTCCGTCAGGATGACGGGCGGCAGGTTGACGATCCTGTCCTACATCGCCGGTAAACCGATATATCGGGTGCATGAACATGTCATGCCCCCGAACCCCGCAATTTCACCTCCGCAAAAATGGACATTTTGCGTGCGAAACGCGTGTTTACCGTTACCTTTGTTACCTTAATAGGACCGCCCGACCAGCACCCGCTCCGTCGCGCGATCGCCCGTAAAGATGCACATGCCGTCCGCAGGCGCGGCGTCCAGCGGCACGTTGCGCAGCGTCAGCTTCTCGCCCTTCAGCCACTGCACCACCTTGTCGAGCGCGTCGCCGGTCGGCTTGCTCCACTGGACCTCCGCCCAGCCCGGCTTGGCACTCGCCGCGAAATGCGCCTTCAGCGCGTCGATGCCGGCGATGCTGCGGTCGATATTGCCATGCAGCCGCTCGGTCGCCTCGGCATGAAGAGCCGCCTGGATATCGACCAGCATCTGTGCCGCAGCGGCGACGAAGTCGCCCTTGGGCAGGATCGCGCTGTCGAGCTTGCCGTCGTCCTTGTACAGCCGGTCGCGGCGCAGCACGGAGACATTGCCGCCCGCCACATCGCGCCCGCCGACTTCGACGATGATCGGCGCGCCTTTCTTGACCCAGCCCCAGCGCTTGGTCGCCGCCTTGGCGGGGCGACGGTCGAGCAGCACCCGCACCGGCTCGCGGAAGGCGTCCAGCGTCTGCAACTCGCCGAGCAACGCCGTGCAATACTCCACGATCGCCGCATCCTCCGGTCCGTCGCGCAGCATCGGCACGATGACGATCTGGTGCGGCGCCACGCGCGGCGGGCAGCGCAGGCCATCGTCGTCGCCATGCACCATGATGACGCCGCCGATCATCCGCGTGGACACGCCCCAGCTCGTCGTCTGCGCCAGTTCCTGCACGCCTTCGCTGTTCTGGAAACGGATGTTCTGCGCCGAAGAGAAAGTGGTGCCCAGGAAATGCGATGTGCCCGCCTGCAACGCCTTGCCGTCCTGCATCATCGCTTCGATCGAATAGGTCGCGACCGCGCCGGGAAAACGCTCGTTCTCCGGTTTCTCGCCAGCGATTACCGGCAGCGCCAGGCAATCCTCGGCGAAGGCGCGATAGACTTCGAGCATCTTCAGCGTCTCTTCGCGCGCCTCGGCCTCGGTGGCGTGTGCGGTGTGCCCTTCCTGCCAGAGGAACTCGCTGGTGCGCAGGAACATGCGCGTGCGCATCTCCCAGCGGACGACATTGGCCCACTGGTTGATGAGCACCGGCAAGTCGCGCCAGCTTTGCACCCAGCGGGAGAAGGCCGCGCCGATCACCGTCTCGGACGTGGGCCGCACGACCAGCGGCTCCTCCAGCTTCGCCTCGGGATCGGGGACGAGTCGCCCGTCCTTCTGGATCAGCCGGTGATGGGTGACCACCGCCATTTCCTTCGCGAACCCGTCGACATGCTCGGCTTCCTTCTCGAAATAGGACAGCGGGATGAACAGCGGGAAATAGCAGTTCTCGTGCCCCGTCCGCTTGATTTCCGCGTCCAGCAGCGCCTGTATCCGCTCCCATATGCCATAGCCCCACGGCCGGATGACCATGCACCCACGCACGCCCGATTCCTCGGCCAGATCCGCTTCGCTGATGACCGCCTGATACCAGGCGGCGAAATCCTGTTCGCGGGTGACGGGAAGAGCGTGCTTGATGGTCATGGCGGGCCTGATCTGGAATGGAGTTTCGGCAATAGGGCAAGGATGCCGGGGAAGTCGATACGGTTGCGCCGCGATAAAAGCAAAGGGCCGCCGTCAGGCAGCCCTTTCTCTACCGGCAATCGACGGAGCGGCTTATTGCGCCAGTTTCTCGATCTTGGCGTTGAGCGATGCGAGCTGCGCCTTCAACTGGGCGATCTCGTCGTCCTTTTTCGCATCGTCAACCGGCGGACTTGGCGGCGTCATGGTGGGCATGTCGAAGCCCGGCATGCCCTTCGCCTTGAAAGCGGCGGTCGCCGCCTCGAACATTTCCAGATTGCGCTTGGCGATTTCCGCAAGCGGCCCACCGGCGAAGGCGCCCTGCATGGCATCCTGGAACTGCTTCTGGTTCTTGCGGAACGCTTCCATCGACGCTTCGAGATATTGCGGCACCATGGACTGCATGGAATCGCCGTACATGGAAATCAGTTGCCGCAGGAAATTGACGGGCAGCATGTTCTTGCCGCGCTGTTCCTCGTCCATGATGATCTGCGTCAGGACATTATGGGTTATGTCCTCGTTCGTCTTGGCGTCGAGCACGATGAATTCGCGGCCTTCGCGCGTCATCTGCGACAACAGGTCGAGGGTGATGTAGCTGGAAGTTTCGGTATTATAGAGGCGCCGATTGGCATATTTCTTGATGATGACCGTTTCCGACTCACCTGCCGTCTTCGATTTAGCCATGAATAGCGCTCCATCCCGAGATGATGCTGCAATAGCATCAAAAGTTGCCGCACCGCAACATGGGCCGAGACCTTTACCGCTGTTTCTCAATATTTTGATGGAGCAGACGAGCAATGATCCTGTGCTGCGCGCGCGCGCACTTTCGGGATTGCGGCGCTATCAGGAGGCGCAAAGGCCCCCGCGACCACCCGCTGCCCCCGTCATCGCCAGTCACGCAGGTGCACGACTGTTGCGTTATGGGTCACATATGCCGGGCAACCGCGCCCCTGTCCTGTTCGTCCCGTCGCTCATAAACCCCCCGCATGTCCTTGATATATCGGAACGCGCATCCATGCTGCGCTGGATGGCGGCACAGGGCCATGATGCGATGCTCGTCGACTGGGGGCATCCCGGCGAGCAGGATCGCGACATCGATCTGGGCCAGCATGTCACGGACAGGCTTTTGCCCCTGATCGCCGGCATCAAAAATCCCAGGCCTCCCATCCTCGTCGGCTACTGCCTCGGCGGAACGCTCGCCTTGGCCGCTGCGCAGCATATTGCACTATCTGCACTGGCCGTCATCGCCGCCCCCTGGCATTTCACCGCCATGCCGGAGCAGAGCCGTGCCGATGTCGCGCGGCTTTGGGCCAGCGCCAGACCGATGTGCGAGCGCCTCGGCTATGTGCCGATGGAAGTCCTGCAATCCGGCTTCTGGATGCTCGATCCCGCCCGCACGATCGCCAAATATGCGGACTTTGGCGACATGGCGGACGAAAGCGACGCCGTGGCCGCCTTTCTTGCGCTTGAGGACTGGGCCAATGCCGGACCCCCGCTGACCTATGGTGCGGGACAAGAACTTTTCGAGATCCTCTATGGCGCGGACGCCACCGGGAAAGGGCAATGGACCGTTGGCGGGAACGCAACCGATCCGGTTACGCTCCCCATCCCCACCCTGTCGGTCGCTTCCTCCACCGATCACATCGTCCCTGCCTCCTGCGCACCCGAACTGGCCGAACGATGGACTTTGGACATGGGGCATGTCGGCATGATCGTGGGCGGTCGTGCGGAGGAACGGCTCTGGCGCCCGCTTTCGCAATGGCTGTTCAACCACGGGGGCTGATGCTAGAGGCGCAGCACGATTTGCCTGAACGGAGAAAATCCCATGACCAACATCGTCATCACCGCCGCAAAGCGCACGCCCGTCGGCAGCTTTCTGGGGGCCTTCGCATCGCTTCCGGCGCACGAGCTTGGCCGCATCGCGATCGAAGCGGCGCTGGCGCAGGCAGGCATATCGCCCGATGATGTCGATGAAGTGATCCTTGGGCAGGTGCTGACCGCGGGTCAGGGGCAGAACCCGGCGCGCCAGGCCGCGGTGAACGCCGGCATTCCCGTCGATCGCACCGCCTTCGGCGTCAATCAGGTGTGCGGATCGGGCCTGCGCGCCGTCGCGCTCGCCGCGCAGGCGATCCAGACCGGCGACGCGAAGATCATGGTCGCGGGCGGGCAGGAAAGCATGTCGATGTCCGGCCATGCGCAATTCCTGCGCGGCGGCACGAAGATGGGCAATGTCAGTCTGGTCGACACGATGGTCAACGACGGCCTGACCGACGCCTTCAACGGCTATCACATGGGCATCACCGCCGAAAATCTGGCGGAGAAATATCAGATCACCCGCGAGGATCAGGACAGGTTCGCTGTCGCCAGCCAGAACAAGGCCGAAGCCGCGCGCAGCGCCGGGCGCTTCGCCGACGAGATCACGCCCGTCACCATCAAGGGTCGCAAGGGCGATACGATCGTCGATCAGGACGAATATATCCGCGCCGGTGCCACGATCGAAGCGATGTCCGGCCTGCGTCCCGCCTTCAAGAAGGACGGCACCGTGACGGCCGCCAACGCCAGCGGCCTCAATGACGGCGCGGCGGCGCTGGTGCTGATGTCGGAAGAGGAAGCGGCGAAGCGCGGCGCGACCGTGCTGGGCAAGATCGCCTCCTGGGCGACATGCGGCGTCGATCCGTCGATCATGGGCATCGGCCCGGCCCCGGCCAGCCGCAAGGCTTTGGAAAAGGCGGGCTGGAGCATCGGCGATCTCGACCTCATAGAAGCGAACGAAGCCTTTGCGGCGCAGGCGCTGTCCGTCGGCAAGGAACTGGGTTGGGACGCGGAAAAGGTGAACGTCAACGGCGGCGCGATCGCCATCGGCCATCCCATCGGCGCTTCCGGCGCGCGCGTGCTGACGACTTTGCTTTACGAAATGGCGCGGCGCGACGCGAAGAAGGGTCTGGTTACCCTGTGCATCGGCGGCGGCATGGGCATCGCCATGTGCATAGAGCGATAATAGCTACACGCTACCCGGTTCCCCGGCGAAAGCCGGGGTCCAGGGCAACGAAGTGCAGCATGTGCCACCCTCGACCCCGGCCTGCGCCGGGGAAAAAGTCATGCGTCCTGCTTAACCTACCCAACGCCGCTCGAACCGCGCGCCAAGGCCCGTCAGCAACTCATATTGCGACAGGCCGGATGCGGCGGAAGCCGTGGGCAGGTCGTACATGATGTCGATCCAGTCGCCCTCCCCGACATCCGGCGCATGGGATATGTCGACGATCAGTAGGTCCATCGAGACACGACCGACGACGGGGATCGTCCTGCCCCCAGCACGCACCGTGCCCGTACCGGAAAAGCCCCGCAGATAGCCGTCCGCATAGCCGATGTTGAGGATGGCGACGTCCATGTCCTGCGGCGCGGTGAACGTCGCATTATAGCCGATCCCGTCGCCCGCCCGCACCGTCCGCCGCTGAATCACCTGCGCCTGCGGCGTCACGACCTGCCCGATATGACCTGCATAACCGGCGCGGGCGATGCCGCCATAAAGGGCGAGACCGGGACGCGTCAGATCGAAATGATAGAATGATCCGTGGTCTATCCCCGCGCTGTTGGCGAGACTGCAGCGTTCGGCTGTCAACCATTGTGTCACATCGGCGAAACGATCGCGTTGCAGGACATTGAGCGGATGCTCCTCATCCGCGCAGGCCAGATGGCTCATAAGCGTGTCGATCTGCAGGCCCGCCGTCAGCGCCACGCAATCCGCGCGCCAGTCGAGGCCGAGCCGGTTCATGCCGGTATCGATCATCACATCGCAGACGCCGCCCCCGGCCTCGCGCCAGCGCCTCACCTGCTCGGGCGTCGACAGTACGGGGCGGGCCTTGCCGGCCAGTGCCACGGCCATGTCCTCGGCGCGGACGCCATGCAGAACCGATAGCGAAAGCCCGTCCGCCCGTGGCATCAGCGCCTCTGCTTCGGCCCAGGTGGCGACGAAGAAATCCCGGCATCCCGCCTGCGCAAGACGTTGCATGACCTCCGCCGCGCCCAGCCCATATCCATCAGCCTTGATGGCCGCGCCGCATGCCGCACCGCCGCTTTGCGCCGCCAGCCAGCGCCAGTTGGCGACCAGCGCGGCGCTGTCGAGGATCAGGCGGAGCGGTGGCGTGAAATCGGGAGGAAGGGCCATAGCCCGGCGATAGCCCGCTCAGTCCTTCGCGTCGAGCCTTGCCCCGCGCGTTTCGGGCAGACCCCACATCGTCACGACCAGCGCCATCGCGACGACGACGATCGTATACCACAGCCCGGAATAGGGATCGCCCGTCCGCGCGACGATATACTGGCTGACCAGCGGCAGAAACCCGCCGAAATAGCCGGTGCCGATATGATAGGGGATCGACATCGAGCTGTAGCGGATGCGGGCGGGAAACAGCTCCGACAGCAGCGCCGCCACCGGCCCATATGTCGCACCTGACAGCGCACCCAGCGTCAATATGCCCAGCAATATTTTCAGGGAATCGACGAACGAGGGCTTCACCTTGCCAAGGTCGTAGCCGGCCTTCGCCAGCGTCGCATCCAGAGCCTCGGGGCGCGTATCCGCCTGCACCACACCGGCGACCGAGACGTGCGTGGTCGCCGACACCGCCTTCTCGTAATGGACGCCTTTCTTCGAGAAATAGTCGAGCAGTCGCGAACATTCGGTGGCCTGCACCTTGGCGAAGGGATCATAGCCGCAATCGGGTCCGCTCACCACCACAGGCGCGCGGCGTGCCGCCTCGGCAAGGCCCGGATTGGCCGCGCCGCCGATCAGGTGGAACACCGGAAAGAGCAGCAGCAATGTCGCCGCATAGCCGATGACGATCGGTTTCTTGCGCCCATATTTGTCCGAAAGATGGCCGAAGAAGAGGAACCAGAACAGCCCGCTCGCCGCGCCGATGCCGACCAGGATCTGCGCCGTCTGCGGCTCCACGCGCAAGGCGTTCTGGAGGAAATAGAGCACCTGGAACATCGCCGTGTACCAGATGACGGTCAGCCCCGCCGCTATGCCGAACAGCGCGACGAACAGCCGCTTGCCGTTGCCGGGATAGGTGAAGGTTTCTTTCAGCGGATTGCGCGAACATTCGCCCGCCGCCTTCATGGCCTTGAACACGGGGCTTTCGTTGAGCTTCATCCGTATCCAGAGCGAAATGGCGAGGAGCAGCAGCGAGAAGAGGAACGGGATGCGCCAGCCCCAGGATTCCCATGCGTCCGGCCCGACGAGCCATTGCGTGCCCAGTACGACGACGATCGACAGGATGAACCCGCCGACGACGCTCGCCTGAATGAAGCTGGTATAGAAACCGCGCCGTTCGACCGGCGCATGTTCGGCGACGTAGATCGCGGCGCCCCCATATTCCCCGCCCAGCGCCAGCCCCTGCATGATGCGCAGCAGGATGAGGATGGCCGGCGCCGCCGCCCCGATCGACGCCGCCGAGGGAACGAGGCCCACGCCCGCCGTCGCAATTCCCATCAGCGTAATGGTCGCCAGAAACGTATATTTGCGGCCGAGCCTGTCCCCGAAATAGCCGAACAGGACGGCACCGAGCGGCCGGAAGCCGAAGCCCACGGCGAAACCGGCAAGCGAGTAGAGCAGTTCCACCGACGCATTGTCCGTCGGAAAGAAGGTGCGGCCGATGATCGCGGCCAGCGTGCCGTAGATGAAGAAATCATACCATTCGAACACTGTGCCAAGCGACGACGCGGCGATGACCAGCCTGTCGCGTTTCACGTCCAGCTTGTATTGACCGTAATCGGGCACCGAAGTCGCCATTTCTTCCCCACATCTCGTGCCCCTGTATCGGGGCTTTGTCGTTCGTCTTGACGGCTTTTTGCAAGCGCCGCAACCTGTCAGAACAGCCGGGCGCCATTCGGAACGGGCTTGTCCGGCGCAAACAGCGTCACCGCACCTTGCGCATCGGGAAAGCCCAGCGTCAGCACTTGCGACATGAATTTGCCGATCTGTCGCGGCGGAAAATTGACGACTGCCGCCACCTGACGTCCGACCAGCGTATCGGCATCGTAATTCTCGGTGATCTGGGCACTGCTGCGACGCGTTCCGATGCCGGGGCCGAAATCGATCGTCAGCTTGAACGCCGGCTGTCGTGCCTCGGGAAAAGGCTCGACCGACAGGATGGTGCCGACACGGATATCGATCTTCAGGAACGTCGCGAAATCGGTTTCGGCTTCGCTGTCAGCGTCGGGGTCGTGTGTGACGTGCATGGGTCAGGGCCTCAGCATCAGGTTGACGGCCAGCACATGGTTCATCGCATCGCGCCGACCGCGGTTGTTCACATACTGGTTGAGATAGCCCAGCTCCACCGTCGATTTGCCGGGCAAGGGTATTTCCACGCCTGCAAAGCTGCGCACCCGGTCGAAACCGCTTCGCGCGCCCCAGTCCGTATCGTTCAGGGCGACGAATGTCTCCACGAAGGTCAGGGCAGCGATGCCGCGTGGCTTGTGCGTAAGCGGCAGGGCGAAACGCACCATTTCCCGCGCGCGCCATCCCATGTCGTCTCCGGTCGACAGCCACCGTTGCTCAAGGCGGGTGCGGGACGTCAGCATGCCGCCCGCGACGCGACCGATCGTCCAGCTTATCTGCTGGAAGGATCGATCCTCCCTTACGTCGGGCCCGCCGGATCGGGGGCTGCGCACGGCGGCATAACCCTGATATATGCTGAGCCGGTCATTCACCTTCACGCCGATCGCCGGACGCACGATGACCTGATTGACATTGGTGCCATCGCCACCAAAGCGCGGTTGCACTTCCAGCAGATACAGCACGTCGCCCTTTATGCTGCCCTGCGCCAGCGTCGTGAACCAGTACTGCGTATCCTGCGAAGGCGCGGCATGGGCGGATGGCGCCACACAGGCGCCGATCGTCGCAAGGCCCAGCATGGTTCTGCGCATGGTATTCCTCACATTGCGTCGGTCGCCATAGGGCGATCACCAGCGTCTAGGATGCCGTCAGACGCGAAGCAAGCCGCCCCTGACGTGCGACTGCTCCGGCAATACAAGGTTACAGCGCGGCATCATTCCATTTCGAGAATGACGGCATCGACCGCCAGGCTTTCCCCTGCCTTTGCCGAAACGGACTTCACCGTACCGCTCTTCTGCGCGCGCAGGATGTTCTCCATCTTCATCGCCTCGATCACGGCGAGCGGCTGCCCCGCCTCCACCTTGTCGCCTTCGCCGACGTTCAGCGTCACCAGAAGGCCCGGCATGGGACAGATGAGGAAGCGGGAAAGATCAGGCGGCACCTTGTCGATCATATGCTGCGCCAGCGGGGCGATATGGCCGGGCAATACGCGGGCGACATGCGCCGCGCCATGCGTCGTCAGGCGGAAGCCGCCGCGTACGGGGGCAATCCGCACGGCCAGCGTCTCGTCCCCGAACTCGGCCTCGACGATGCGGTCGCCGGGCGTATATTCCAGCGCGATGTCGATAGGCTCGCCATCCACCGTCACTTCGTCCAGCGCGATCGCGACTTCATGCAGCGCATCGCCCAGACGCACCTGCCACGCGCTCGGCGGTTTCAGGCGGCGGCCAAGCTGCCCGTCGATCCGCCGCGCGCGATCGGCCTGCGCCATGCCCGCGAAGGCCGCGATGGCGGCAAGGCGGCGCAGCAATTCCGGCGACGCAGGCGCACCCTGAAACCCATCGGGATATTCCTCCGCGATGAAGCCGGTCGTGATGTTGCCCGACCGGAACCGCTCATGCTGCATGATGGCCGAGAGGAAATCGATATTATGCCCCGGCCCTTCGATCTCGAACCGGTCGAGCGCCTCGATCTGCCTGTCGATCGCTTCTATCCGGGTTGGCGCATAAGTGACCAGTTTGGCGATCATCGGATCGTAGAACATAGAGACTTCGCCGCCTTCGGTCACGCCGTCGTCGACGCGGACGCCTTCCACCACCAAAGGCGGGTTATAGCGCGCAAGGCGGCCTGTGGAGGGCAGGAAGCCGCGATAGGGATCTTCCGCATAGACGCGGTTCTCGATGGCCCAGCCGTCGATCTTCACATCATCCTGCGTGAAGCCAAGCGGCTCGCCATTGGCGACGCGGATCATCTGCTCGACCAGATCGATGCCCGTGATCTGTTCGGTCACGGGATGCTCGACCTGAAGCCGGGTGTTCATTTCGAGAAAATAGAAACCGTCGCCGGTCTTGTCCGCGCCGGAGACGATCAGCTCGACCGTGCCCGCGCTGAAATAGCCGACCGCGCGGGAAAGCGCGACGGCCTGTTCGCCCATCTTGCGCCGCATTTCGGGGCTGACGAAAGGCGACGGCGCTTCCTCGACGACTTTCTGATGCCGCCGCTGGATCGAACATTCGCGCTCGTTCAGATAGACGATATTGCCATGCTGGTCCCCCAGCACCTGAATCTCGATATGGCGCGGGCTTTCGATGAACTTCTCGATGAACACGCGATCATCGCCGAAGCTGGCCAGCCCTTCGCGTTTCGTCGCCTCGAACCCTTCGCGGACGTCCTGTTCGGAATAGGCAAGCCGCATCCCCTTGCCGCCGCCGCCCGCAGACGCCTTCATCATCACCGGATAGCCGATCTCGTTGGAGATCTTCACGGCATGGTCTGTATCATCGATCACGCCGACGAAGCCGGGGACGACATTGACACCCGCCGCCTTGGCCAGTTTCTTGGACTCGATCTTGTCGCCCATCGCCGCGATGGCATTGGCGGGCGGCCCGACGAAGATGATGCCTTCCGCATCCAGCGCCAGTCGGAAACTCTCGCGTTCGGAAAGGAAGCCGTAACCCGGATGCACTGCATCCGCGCCGGTCGCCTTGCACGCCGCGATGATCTTGTCCGCGATCAGATAGGACTGCGCAGCAGGCGACGGCCCGATATGCACCGCCTCGTCCGCCATCAACACATGCGGCGCGCGCGCATCGGCATCGGAATAGACCGCGACGGTGGCGATGCCCATCTTCTTGGCGGTGCGCATGACCCGACAGGCAATCTCGCCCCGGTTCGCGATAAGGATTTTTTTGATTGGCATTATATGTACCGCCCCAGTCCTATGTTTGTTCGCCCGAGCGGGCACTGCTTCTAAATTGCCGAATGAACGCGACCGCAAGGACCGTCCAAATCGACAGTGGTATTCCTAAATAAATTGCTAGCGGTTCAACCAATCGTGCCCGACAAGTCCAGTAGCCATCAATGCAATCGAAATCAGCCATTGACCAACTAAACCAGCTAACGAACAGGCTCCCCACCAACCCAAACGACGCGAGGACAAAGGCGAGCACCAAAAGTTTCTGGCGGATCATCATACGCTATCATCAACACATTCTTCGTCACCCTGAACTTGTTTCAGGGTCCATCCCTCCCCACGCACCGCCGCTCCCGGGGGCACGATGGATGCTGAAACAAGTTCAGCATGACGAGAGAAGGAATAGAGCGTCACTCCGCCGCCTCCATATGCGCCTTCACCTCAGCCTGCATCGGCACCACGCCCAGCTTCGCAAACAAAGCCGCGTCCTTGTCGTCCCCCGCATTCGCCGTGGTCAGCAACCGGTCGCCCGTAAAGATGCTGTTCGCCCCCGCCATGAAGCAGAGCGCCTGACAGGCCTCGCTCATGCTTTCGCGTCCCGCGCTCAGCCGCACCATCGACAGCGGCATCACGATCCGCGCCACGGCCACCGTTCGCACGAACTCGATCTCGTCGATCTTCGCCAGCGGCGTGTCGGCCAGCATGTCGCCCAGCACCGTGCCCTTCACCGGCACCAGCGCGTTGATCGGCACGCTTTCGGGATGCGGCATGGTGGCGAGCGCGTGGAGGAAGCCGACGCGATCTTCCCTAAGTTCGCCCATACCGACGATGCCACCACTGCACACGTTGATCCCCGCGCCGCGCACATTTTCCAGCGTCTCGATACGGTCCTCGAAGGTCCGGGTGGTGATGACGTTGGCGTAATTCTCCGGCGCGGTGTCGATATTGTGGTTGTAGTAATCGAGGCCCGCATTGGCGAGCTGCTTAGCCTGTCCCTCGCTCAGCATCCCCAAAGTCATGCAGGTTTCCAGGCCCATCTGCCGCACGCCCTTCACCATTTCGATGATGGCGGGCATGTCGCGGTCCTTGGGGCTGCGCCACGCCGCGCCCATGCAGAAGCGGCTGGAGCCTGCATCCTTCGCCTGAGCCGCCGCCTGAAGCACCGCGCGCGGGTCCATCAGCTTGGTGGCTTTCAGACCCGTTTCGGCGTGGACGGACTGGTTGCAATAGCCGCAATCCTCCACGCAACCGCCGGTCTTGATCGACAGTAGCGTCGACAACTGCACCTGATTGCGCGGATGATGTGCGCGATGAACCGTCTGCGCCTCGAACAACAGGTCGTTGAAAGGCAGGTCGAACAGCGCGGCGATTTCCGCGCGGGTCCAGTCGGTGCGAACGGTCGTAGTAAGCATGGTCACTTACCACCTCCGTTCGGGCTGAGCTTGTCGAAGCCGTCGCCTGAACGCAGTGAAGGCACTTCGCTTCGCTCAGCATGGCCCTTCGACAGGCTCAGGGCTAACGGAGGTTGGGTATTGGGAGTCATCACGCGGCATCCTCCAGCGGGGGCATGTTGTGGCCCAGCAGGCGCAGCACGTCGGCGGCGCATTCGACCACGTTGGAACCCGGCCCATAAATGCCCTGCACCCCTGCGTCACGCAGATAGTCGTAATCCTGCGGAGGGATCACGCCGCCCGCGATCACCTTGATGTCGTTGCGGCCCTTTTCGCGCAGCAGGCGGATCAGTTCCGGGATCAACGTCTTGTGCCCCGCCGCGAGAGAGGATGCGCCGACTACATCGACGTCGCTTTCGATCGCCAGCACGACGGTCTCTTCCGGCGTCTGGAACAGCGGACCGGACACGATCTCGAACCCCATGTCGCCGAATGCCGAGGCGATGATGTTCGCCCCGCGATCATGCCCGTCCTGCCCCATCTTCGCGACCATCAGCTTGGGCTTGCGGCCCAGACGCCGCTCGACGGCCTGCACGCCATCCAGCACCTGCTGCCAGCGCGCATCGCCTTCATAGGGCGCGGAGTAAACGCCCTTCACCGGCGTCGGCACTGTGCCGTATCGCCCGAACACATCCTCCATCGCCGAACTGATCTCGCCCAGCGTCGCGCGGGCACGAGCGGCATCTACGGCCAGCGCGAGCAGATTACCGCTGCCCTTCGCCCCTTCGCGCAACGCATCGAGCGCCGCCTGACACGCCGCTTCGTCACGCGACGCCTTGACCGCGTTGATCCGCGCTACCTGCCCCTCGCGCACCTTCGCATTGTCGATGTCCAGCGTTTCCAGCGCATCTTCGGTGGCGAGACGGTATTTGTTGACGCCGACGATCACGTCCTCGCCGCGATCGACTCGCGCCTGCCGGGCGGCGGCCGCTTCCTCGATCATCGCCTTGGGCCAGCCTGCCGCCACGGCCTTCGCCATGCCCCCGTCGGCGTCGACCCGCTCGATGATCTCCCACGCCTTGTCGACCAGTTCCTGCGTCAGGCATTCGATATAATAGCTGCCGCCCAGCGGATCGACGACATTGCACATGCCGGTTTCTTCCTGGATCACGATCTGCGTATTGCGGGCGATCCGGGCGGAAAAATCGGTGGGCAGCGCGATCGCTTCATCCAGTGCGTTGGTATGCAGCGACTGCGTACCGCCCAGCATCGCCGCCATCGCCTCGATCGTCGTGCGCATGACGTTGTTGTACGGATCCTGCTCGGTCAGTGAGACGCCGCTGGTCTGGCAATGGGTACGCAGCATCTTGCTGCGTTCGTCCTGCGCGCCGAGGTTGGTCATCACCCGGTGCCACAGCACCCGCGCCGCGCGCAGCTTCGCGATTTCCATGAAGAAGTTCATGCCGATCGCGAAGAAGAAGGACAGACGCCCCGCGAACTTGTCGATGTCGAGGCCCGATGCCACGCCATATTTCACATATTCGCGTCCGTCGGCGATGGTGAAGGCCAGTTCCTGCACCTGCGTCGCGCCGGCCTCCTGCATATGATAGCCGCTGATCGAGATGCTGTTGAATTTGGGCATCTCGCGACTGGTATAGCCGAAGATGTCGGAGATGATCCGCATCGAGGGTTCGGGCGGGTAGATGTAGGTGTTGCGGACCATGAACTCCTTGAGGATGTCGTTCTGGATGGTCCCGTCGAGCAGCTTGCGATCGACGCCCTGCTCCTCCCCCGCCACGATGAAGAAGGCGAGGATCGGGATCACCGCGCCGTTCATCGTCATGCTGACCGACATCTTGTCGAGCGGAATGCCGTCGAACAGGATCTTCATGTCCTCGACGGAATCGATCGCGACGCCCGCCTTGCCGACATCGCCCACGACGCGCGGATGATCGCTGTCGTAACCGCGATGGGTGGCCAGATCGAACGCGACCGAAAGCCCTTTCTGCCCGGCTGCGAGGTTACGGCGATAGAAAGCGTTGGATTCCTCTGCGGTCGAGAAGCCCGCATATTGCCGGATCGTCCATGGTCGCCCGGCATACATGCTAGCCCGTACGCCGCGCGTGAACGGCGCAAAGCCGGGCAGGCCCGGATCGACCGTCACATCCTCGGCCGTATAGAGCGGCTTGACGGCAATCCCTTCCGGCGTCTGCCAGGTCAGGTCTTTGCCCTTCACTTCCTTGGCCGCGGCGGTCTGCCACTGATCGAGAGATGGTTCGTCAGCCATATTTTGCTTCTTCTTCTTCCCCGTTCGCCTTGAGCCTGTCGAAAGGCTCAACCGAACATAGTGAGGTGCCTTCGCTCTCGCTCAGGCGCGGGCTTCGACTTCGCTCAGCCCGAACGGTTATCAACTTATTCACTTGCCCTCGAACTTGGCGGGACGCTTTGCGAGGAAGGCCTGCACGCCTTCCTTGAAATCCGCGCTGCGTCCCGCCTCCCGCTGGTGCGCGCGCTCCAGCGCCAGCCCCTGCGAGAAACTCGATGTCTGCGTTTCGGAAATACCCTTGCGGATCAGGCCCAGCGCGAAGGTCGGCATAGCGGCAAGGCGCGTCGCCAGCGCCAGCGCCTCGTCCGCCAGCGTCGCATCCTCGACAGCCCTGTAGATCAGCCCCCACTCCGCGGCCTTCACCGCGGGCAGACGCTCACCCAGCATCATCAGTTCGGTTGCGCGCGCCTTGCCGATCAGGCGCGGCAGGGTCCATGTCGCGCCGCCATCGGGCACCAGCCCGATATTGACGAACGCCTGAAGGAAATAGGCCGACTGCGCCGCGACCACGAAATCGCAGGCCAGCGCCAGCGACGCGCCGATCCCCGCACATGCCCCATGCACCTGCGCCACCATCGGCAGCTTCGATGCGATCAGGCGCTCCATGCAGGGGTTGTAGTCCTTCTCCAGTATCTCACCGACATCCTCCGGCAATCCGCCATCGGCCTGCAGATCGGTTCCGCTGCAAAAGCCCTTGCCTTCCGCCTTGACGAGGATCGCGCGGGCGCCTTGGCCGGGGAAGGCTTCGACCGCATCGACGATCTCGTAGAACATCTGCGGCGTCAGCGCATTGAGCCGCTCCGGCCGGTTGAAGCACAGGATGCCGACGCCATCGGAGACGGACGTGAGGATGGTTGCGTACGTCATGATGCTGTCCTTGTCCGCACTTCGGCTGCCCCGGCTACACCGTGTTCCTGCGAAGGCAGGAACCCAGAGCGGCACACACCAAGGCCTGCGCCTGGGATCCCTGGGCTCCTGCCTTCGCAGGAGCACGGCAGCGCATATCCCTGAACACAGATCAATGCCCCGCACCCTTCGGCGTTTCCATGATCTCCGTCAGCACACCGTTCATATCCTTGGGATGCACGAAGAAGATCAGCGTCCCGTGCGCCCCGATCCGCGGTTCGCCCAGCACCTTGGCACCCTTGCCCTCGAACCACGTTTTCGCGGCATGAATGTCCGCCACTTCATAGCACATATGATGCTGCCCGCCCGCCGGGTTCTTGGCGAGGAAACCATGGATCGGCGATGCCTCGCCGAGCGGCTCGATCAGTTCGATCTGCGTGCCTGCCGTGCCGTTCTGGCCCGGCGTATCGACGAAACAGACCTTCACCCCCTGCGCTGGCAGGTCGAACGGTTCATGAATATGCGTCGCGCCCATCACATCGCGGTAATATGTGATGCTCGTTTCGATGGAGGGCGTGGCGATGCCGATATGGTTGAGGCGACCGAGTTTCATGGACGTTCCTAAATCGTCACCCCAGCGAAAGCTGGGGTTTCGTGCGGCATGAGATGCCAGCCTTCGCTGGCATGACGGCAATTAAAGCGGAATATTGTCATGCTTCTTCCACGGATTTTCCAGTGCCTTGTTCTTCAACTTCCGCAGCCCCAGCGCGATACGCTTGCGGGTCGAATGGGGCTGGATCACCTCGTCGATGAAGCCCTTTGACGCCGCCACGAACGGATTGGCGAACCGCGCCTCATATTCCGCGGTGCGCTCGGCGATCTCCTCCGCCGTCTTGCCGCGGAAGATGATCTCCACCGCGCCCTTCGCGCCCATCACGGCGATTTCGGCGGTAGGCCAGGCGTAGTTCAGATCGCCGCGCAGATGCTTGCTCGCCATCACGTCATAGGCGCCGCCATAGGCTTTGCGCGTGATGACGGTGATCTTCGGCACGGTCGCCTCGGCATAGGCGAACAGCAGCTTAGCGCCATGCTTGATGATGCCGTTATGTTCCTGCCCTACGCCCGGCAGGAAGCCCGGCACATCCACGAACGTCAGGATCGGAATGTCGAACGCATCGCAAAAACGCACGAAACGTCCGGCCTTCTTCGACGCACCGATGTCGAGGCATCCCGCCAGCACCATCGGCTGATTGGCGACGATGCCCACGGTGCGCCCTTCGATCCGGCCGAAGCCGCAAAGAATGTTCCCGGCATGGGCAGGCTGCACCTCGAAGAAATCGCCTTCGTCGACGACCTTCCGGATCAGCTCGTGCATGTCGTATGGCTGGTTGGCGTTGGCCGGGATCACCGTGTCGAGGCTGTCCTCGATGCGATCCCAATCGTCGGCGGTCGGGCGTTCGGGTGCCGGTTCGCGGTTGGACGCGGGCAGGAAGTCCACGAAATCGCGCACGCTCAGCAGCGCCTCGATATCATTCTCGAACGCGACATCGGCCACGCCGGACTTCGTGGTATGCGTCACCGCGCCACCCAGCTCCTCTTGCGTGACGACCTCGTTGGTCACGGTCTTTACGACATCGGGACCGGTGACGAACATGTAGCTTGAGTCCTTCACCATGAAGATGAAGTCGGTCATCGCCGGGGAATAGACCGCGCCGCCCGCGCATGGCCCCATGATGACGCTGATCTGCGGCACGACGCCGCTGGCCAGCACGTTGCGCTGG
Organism: Sphingobium sp.; assembly: GCA_965279415.1. Taxonomy (GTDB): domain Bacteria; phylum Pseudomonadota; class Alphaproteobacteria; order Sphingomonadales; family Sphingomonadaceae; genus Sphingobium. The sequence continues at coordinate 3,251,734 of OZ257238.1, read as the reverse complement.
AACACTTCGGCGTAGCCGCCGAGCGAGGCCACGCCTTCCTGAATACGTGCGCCGCCGCTGTCGTTCAGGCCGATGACCGGTGCGCCGACCTTCATCGCCATATCCATAATCTTGCAGATCTTCTGGGCATGGCGTTCTGACAGCGACCCGCCGAACACCGTGAAATCCTGACTGAACACGAACACCAGCCGCCCGTTGATCGTGCCCGATCCGGTGACGACCCCATCGCCGGGAATCCTGGTCGCTTCCATGCCGAAATCGGTGCAGTTATGCTCGACATACATGTCCAGCTCCTCGAAGCTGTCCTCGTCCAGCAGGACGTCCAGCCGTTCGCGCGCCGTCAGCCGCCCCTTGGCGTGCTGCGCGTCGATGCGCTTCTGCCCGCCGCCCATTCGCGCCGCCTCGCGCATGGTCTCCAGCTTTTCGATCACGGCCAGTTTCGACATGGGCATCCTCTGCATCTCATCAACAGCCTGTCCTTTTCAGGCTTTGTCGCAAAGGGCAAATGTGAATTTGCGGATTTGCAAATGTCCATTTTGCAAACTATTGCGAAACGATGGCAAGGGGCGCACGGATTTTCGCGGGGCAGAAGCTGCGGCAGCTTCGCATCGACCAGCGGATGGATCAGGCCGCGATGGCCACGGTGCTGGGTATTTCAGTGTCCTATCTCAGCCAGCTCGAAAACGACGATCGTCCGCTGACCGCGAAAGTGAAGGCCGCGCTGGCGAATGCTTTCCCGCTAGATTGGGCCGCGTTCGACGCGCGCGAGGAAGAGCAGTTGCTGGGCGCCTTCACCTTCGCGCTCGCCCATCCCGATGTCGCGAGCGGACCGCTGGAGGCGGAGCGGATCGAGAAGCTGCACCTGCAATTTCCGGAGTTCGCCGCGCGGTTCGTCGATCTGCACCTCGCTTACGGTCGCGTGAACGAGCGGCTGAACATGATGGAGGAAGCGATCGCCAACGACATGGCGACGCAGGCACGCATGCCTTGGGAAGCCGTGCGAGACTGGTTTCATGACGCCGGAAACTACATTCACCCGCTCGACTGCATGGCGGAGGATCTGGCCGATACGCTGGCGGAGGGCGCGCGCCTGACCGAGGCGATGCTGATTGCCGCCTTGCGCGATCGCCACGGCATCGAAACCCGCGTGCAGGAGGCGCGCGACACCGCGCTGCGCGTCTACGATGCCGACACGAGGCGGCTGTTCGTCAACGCCGCCCTGCCACCCGAAAGCCGCAAGTTCATGCTCGCCTACCAGCTCGTGATGGCCGAGGGCGCAGCATTGATCGCGGAGGTAACCGCCAAGGCCGCGCTCTCCGCACCGGGATCGGACAGGTTGCTGGCGATCGGCCTTGCCAACTATGCCGCCGGTGCCCTGCTGATGCCCTATGCCCGGTTCCGCGATACGGCGCGCGAGGTGCGGCACGACATCGACCAGTTGGCACGCCGCTTCGGCGTGAGTTTCGAGCAGGCGTGCCATCGCCTGTCCACTCTGCAAAGGCCGGGGATGCGCGGCATCCCCTTCTTCTTCTGCCGCGTCGACATGGCGGGCAACATCACCAAACGACACAGCGCCACCCGCCTGCAATTCGCGCGCTTCGGCGGCGCCTGTCCTTTGTGGATCGTGCATGAGGCGGTGGCCATCCCCGATCGCATACTCGTGCAACTGGGCGAAACGCCGGACGGGGTGCGCTACGTATCGATGGCAAAGGGGCTTGTGAAGCCCTCGGGCAGCTACGCCCGCGCGCCGCGCCGCTACGCCGTGGTGCTGGGCTGCGAGATCGAGCATGCAGGCAACTTCGTCTACGCCGACGGCCTGCAACTGCACGACGAAGCCGCCGCCACGCCGATCGGCGTCACCTGCCGCCTCTGCCCCCGTCAAGGCTGCGACCAGCGCGCCTTCCCGCCCGCCGATCGGCCGATCAGGGTCGATCCGGACAACAGGCAAGTCGTGCCATATTCGATCGAATAGCCGTCGGCTGTTCGATCGGCTTACTTCAGCAAAACCAGTTCTTCCGCCATGCTCGGATGCAGCGCCACGGTGTCGTCGAAATCCTGCTTCGTCAGCCCCGCCTTCACCGCCACCGCCGCCGCCTGCAATATCTCCGGGGCGTCCGGGCCGATCATGTGCAGACCGACCACCCGATCGGTCGCGGCATCGACTACCATCTTGTAGAGCGACCGCTCGTTCCGCCCGGCCAGCACATTCTTCATCGGACGGAAATCGGATGTGAACACCTTCACCGTTCCGAGCGTATTGCGTGCCTCCGCCTCGGTCATTCCCACCGCCCCGATCGGCGGGTCGCAGAACACGGCGGACGGAATGCAGCCATAATCCACCGTGCGCGGGTTGTCGCCGAACACCGTATCGGCGAAGGCATGGCCTTCGCGGATCGCCACGGGCGTCAGTTGCACCCGGTTGGTGACGTCGCCCACGGCATAGATGCTCTCGCAGGTCGATCGGCTATATTCATCGACTTTGATCGCCCCCTGATCGTCCAGTTCGACGCCCGCATTTTCCAGACCCAGACCCTTTGTATTGGGCTGCCGTCCGGTCGCGAACAGCACCATGTCGCACGGTATCGGATCGCCATCCTTGATCCGCACGCACAGGGTCCCGTCCTCGTTCTTCTCGATCCGCTCGAACGCGGCATTGAAGCGGAAATTGATGCCCTTGACCGTGCTGATCTGGAGCAGGCGATCGCGGATCTGCGCATCATAGCTGCGCAGGATCGTATCGGATCGGTTGACCAGCGTCACATGCGCGCCGAACGCGTGGAAGATGCCCGCAAACTCGTTGGCGATATAGCCGCCGCCCGCGATCACGATGCGCTTGGGTGCTTCGTCGATATGGAACACTTCGTTGGAGGTGATGCCATGTTCGGCCCCTTCGATATCGGGCACCAGCGGCCACGCGCCGGTCGCGACTAATATATACTTCGCCGTCACCGTCCGTCCGCTGGCAAGCTGCACTTCATGCGGCCCGGTAATCGTTGCGCGCTCGTGGAAGGTCTCGACCTTGTTGGTGTCGAGCGTCTGCTGATAGATGCCGTTCAGCTGATCCACATCCGCCAGCACATTGTCGCGCAGCGTCTGCCAGTCGAACGCGCATTCCGGCACGTTCCACCCGAAGCGGCGCGCATCCTTCAGGTCCTCAGCGAAATGCGCGCCATAGACGAGCAGTTTCTTGGGCACGCAACCGCGAATGACGCAGGTGCCGCCGACGCGATATTCCTCCGCCACCGCGACTTTCGCGCCATGCGCCGCCGATATACGCGACGCCCGCACCCCGCCCGATCCCGCACCGATGACGAACAGGTCGTATTCATAGTCGCTCATCATGATCGCCTTGCTTGTTTGACGGAATATGGCGTCACTCGATGCTGCTTACAAACCCGCCAAGTCGATCAGCGCCATCGTCGAGGGATCGAAGCCGGTCGGCCCATTCTGCTCGATCGACTTGGCGATCTGCTTGCCCAGTTCGACGCCGAACTGATCGAAGGGATTGATCCCCATCAGCGCCGCATTGGCGAAGGTGCGATGTTCGTAGAAGGCGATCAGCGCGCCGAGCGCCTGCGGCGTCACATCGTCGAGCAGGATGGTCGTGGACGGACGATTGCCGGGATAGGCGCGTGCGGGATCGTCAGGATTGGCCTTCCCCTGCATCAGCGCGGCCCCTTGGGCAAAACAGTTCACCAGCAAGGTGCGGTGATGCGCGGGATCGAGCGCATGGCCCGGCTCGATCGAGGCGATGAACTCGACCGGCACGATATGTGTGCCCTGATGCAGCAACTGAAACACCGCATGCTGCGCATCGGTGCCGACCCCGCCCCATGTGATCGGCGCGGTCGGACCGTCCACGGGCGATCCGTCCGCCTTCACGCTCTTGCCGTTGCTCTCCATCTCAAGCTGCTGGAGGTAGGACGGCAACAGTTTCAGCCGCTCGTCATAGGCGAATACCGCCCGCGTCTGGCATTCCATGGCGCGGGCATAATAGAGATCGGCGAAGGCGGCGATCAGGGGCGCATTCGCGTCGGGATCGGAAAGCCGGAAATGCCGATCCATGATCGCCGCACCTTCCAGCAGGCTCTCGAACGCATCCCAGCCCAGTGCCAGCGCGGCGGGGAAGCCGATGGACGACCAGAGCGAATAGCGCCCCCCGACGCTTTCGTTGAACGGCAGCACGCGGGTTTCATCGACGCCCCATTCCAGCGCCTTGTCCGGCGCGGCGGTCAGCGCGATAACCTTGCCATAGGGATCGTCGACGCCCGCCTCGACCATCCAGTTGATCGTGCTGGCGGCGTTCAGCATCGTCTCGGTCGTGGTGAAGGTCTTGGATGCGACTGCCAGTATCGTCGCGTGCGGATCGAAGCGGTCCAGCGCCGCCTCCAGCGCCGTGCCGTCGACATTGGAAACGATGGCGACGTCGTAACGCTTTTCGTCCAGGCCCAGCGCATCGACGATCAGATTGGGGCCAAGCGCCGATCCGCCGATCCCGACATGAATGATATGCCGCACCGGACCAAGCGCCTCGGCCTCGATCGCGTCGATCAGCGCGCGCATCCGGTTATGCAGCATCTTCGCGGCGGCGACGCTTTCGGGATTGCCCTCCCCGCGTTCGGCGGGATGTTCGGCGGCGCGATCCTCGGTATTGTTGACATGTGCCCCGGCGAACAGTGCGTCGCGCTTGCCCGCGAAATCGCTTTCGATCGCCAGATCCTGAAATGCGGCAAGCAGATCATCGGTCAGGTGGGTTTTGGACCAGTCGAAGCGGATCGGGCCGACCGACAGCACATGCTTTGCTAGACGATCGGGATCGCTGTCGAAAATCGTACTGAGTTCGGGGACGGGTTGCGCATGGATTGCGGTCCAGGACGGGCTGGGCATGGCTGTATCCTTCCGAATGAGTGGCTGCCGGATCGAGAGAACGCTGCCCCGCTGCACGACGGAGAGTCGCTGCATCCATAGACAATGAATGCGTGCATTGCATAGGCTTTGCACATTACCCTCCCTTGACGGCGATCAACCAAGGCCGCAAAGCCGCGACGGACGGATATGGGAAGCGAAAGCCAGGCATGAGCAGCACATCGGAGACGCGGGACTTTCTGTGGTTCCTCGCGCGATTGACGATATTCGTCATCGTGTTGCGCAGCTTCATCATGTCGCCCTTCAATATCCCGTCCGAATCGATGCAGCCGCGCCTGCTGATCGGGGATTATCTGCTGGTCGCGAAATGGCCCTATGGCTATTCGCGCTACAGCCTGCCGTTCAGCGTGCCGCTGATCCCCGGTCGCATCTTCGCGTCGCAACCCCAGCGTGGCGACGTCGTGGTGTTCAAGGCGCCGCCGAACCAGGCGAACGACTATATCAAGCGCGTGATCGGTCTGCCTGGCGATCTCATCTCGGTCCAGCGCGGCACCGTGATCCTGAACGGTCAGGCGATCCCGAAGAAGAAAGTCGCGGACCTCGTCATTCCCGCCTCCGCCAATATGGTCGCTGCGTCCCAGAAGGACGGCAATCCGTCGCCCTGCTATCGCGTCCAGTTCGAGGAAATGACCAAGGACGGCCGCATGTGCCGCTATCCGCAGTTCCGCGAGACGCTGCCCAACGGCAAAAGCTACAACGTTCTCGACCTCGATCCCGATGGCCCCGCCGACGATCGCGACACCGTGATGGTGCCGGAAGGGCATCTGTTCCTGATGGGCGACAATCGCGATCGCAGCGCGGACAGCCGTTTTCCCGCCGAAGTCGGCGGTGGTATCGGCCTTGTCCCGCAGGAAAATCTGGTTGGTCGTGCCATGGTTTCGGTCTTTTCGACTGACGGCAGCGCGCAATGGCTGCTCCCCTGGACCTGGTTCACCGCCGCGCGGTGGGACCGGATCGGCGAAAGCTTCTGATGCGTGCCGATACGGCGGCGTGGCTCGAAGGGCTGACCGGTCGCAAGCCTGAACGGACGGGCCTTTTCCTGCAGGCGCTGACGCATGGGAGCGCCGCGGCCGCCAATTACGAACGCCTTGAGTTTCTGGGCGATCGCATTCTGGGCGTCGTTGTCGCCGAATGGCTGTTCGAGCATTTCCCCGCCGAACCCGAAGGCAAGCTCTCTCGCCGCTTCAATGCGCTGGTTTCCGGCGAAACCTGCGCCGATATCGCGCGCGACATCGGCATTCCGGCGCATCTCGTGCTCGGCAAGCAGGCGCGCGACGATGGCGCGGCGGACAGCGACAATGTGCTGGGCGACGTGATGGAAGCGATCATCGGTGCGTTGTTCCTCGACGCGGGCATGGATGCCGCGAAGGCGCTAGTGCGACAGCTCTGGTCGGGCCGTGTCGATACGCAGGACAGCGCACCCAAGCATCCCAAGTCCGCGCTTCAGGAATGGGCCGCCGCCAACCGCCGTCGCCCGCCGGAATATGTGATGACCGGCAAGACCGGCCCGCACCACAATCTGCGCTTCGCCGTCACCGTCTCGATCAAAGGCGTAGGCGAGGCATCGGCCGAAGGCGCGTCCAAGCAGGAAGCGGAAACCGAAGCGGCCAAGGCGATGCTGGCGCAGTTGGGCTAGGGTTCCCCTTTTCCGTGCCATCCTCTATGGGGCGCGCATGACAACCATTGAAAATCAAACCCGCTGCGGCGTCGTTGCCGTCGTCGGTGCGCCCAATGCGGGCAAGTCCACGCTGGTCAATGCGCTGGTCGGGCAGAAAATCGCCATCACCAGCCCCAAGGCGCAGACGACGCGGACCCGCGTCATGGGCCTCGCCATCGAAGGCAGTACGCAGATCATATTGGTCGATACGCCCGGCATCTTCGAACCGAAGCGGCGCCTCGACCGCGCCATGGTGCAGGCGGCGTGGGGCGGCACGCAGGATGCGGACCTGATCGCGCTCGTCATCGACGGCAAGGCGGGGCTTGGCCCCAAGCTGGAGCGCGCGGTCGAGGGGCTGAAGGAGCGCCGCGAGCGCAAGATCCTCATCATCAACAAGGTCGACATCGCGACCAAGGAAAAGCTACTGGTCCATGCCGAGCGGCTGAACGAGAAAGTCGGCTTCGAGGAAATCTTCTTCGTCAGCGCCGCGACCGGCGATGGTCTGCCGGAGTTCAAGGCCCATATCGCGGGCATGATGCCGCAAGGCCCATGGCATTTCCCCGAAGACCAGGTGTCAGACGCGACCGACAGGATGCTGGCGGCGGAAATCACGCGCGAGCAGCTTTATCACCAGCTTCACGCCGAATTGCCTTATGCCGCCGCTGTCGAGACGGAGAAATATACCGAACGGCCCGACGGCTCGCTGGAAATCCACCAGCAGATCCTGATCGCCCGCCCGACCCAGCGCGCGATCGTCCTTGGCAAGAACGGCCAGCGCCTGAAACAGATCGGATCGCAGGCCCGCGCGGAACTCGCCGCGCTGATCGGCAAGCCCGTCCACCTCTACCTCCACGTGAAGGTGAAGGAAAATTGGGAAGACGACCGCGGCGTCTATCGCGACATCGGGCTGGATTGGGTGGAGTAGGGGCGACTGTTCACAATAGCGTCATCCTGACGAAAGTCAGGATCCATTAGCCTCGATGTCAAACTGACACGAAATCTGGTGGCGAATGGATCCCGGATCAAGTCCGGGATGACGAGGCTGTGGTGGCGACGCTTATTCCGCCGTAGCAGCCTTTTTCTTCGGTGGCGCCTTCTTGGCCACAGGTTTCTTAGCCGCAGCCTTTTTAGGCGCCGCTTTCTTCTTTCCCTTCTTCGCTGGCGCAGCAGTCGCGCGGTCGTCGATGATCTGCGCGGCCTCCTCAAGCGTCAGGGCATCCTTGTCCACCGTCTTGGGCAGGGTCGCATTGGTCTCGCCATCGGTGACATAGGCGCCGTAGCGGCCTTCCATCAGCCTGATTTCGGCTTCGGTGCGCGGATGCTTGCCCAGCACCTTGAGCGGTTCGCGCCCGCCGGTGCGCGGCCCGCGATTGGCGGCTTCGGCCAGCTTCACGACCGCGCTGTTCATGCCGACTTCGAATATCTCTGCTGTCGAGGACAGGCGGCCATATTTGCCGTCATGCAGCAGATAGGGCCCGAACCGTCCGATATTGGCGACGATCGGCTTGCCGGTTTCGGGATGGTCACCCACCGTGCGCGGCAGGCTGAGCAGCTTGACGGCCCAGTCCAGCGTCAGTTCGCCATCGGGCAGATCCTTGGGGATCGAACCGCGCTTTGCCTCCTTGCCTTCGCCCATCTCGATATAGGGACCGAAACGCCCGCTCTTGCGGATGATGTCCTGTCCGGTTTCGGGATGCTTGCCCAGCGATTCCGGGCCGCTGTCCGCTGCCCCCTCGCCGCCGGGCTGCCCGAACTTGCGGGTATATTTGCACTCGGGATAATTGGAGCAGGCGATGAACGCGCCGAAGCGCCCTCCGCGCAAAGACAGCTTGCCATCGTCGCACAGTGGGCAGGCGCGCGGATCGGTGCCGTCCGCCTTGGGCGGGAAGAGCATGGGCTCCAGGAACTTGTCCAGTTCCGCCGTGATGTCGGACGGCTTCTGCTCCATCACTTCCAGAGTCTTCGGCTTGAAATCTTTCCAGAAGGCTTCGAGCACCGCCTGCCACTGCGCACGACCACCGGACACATCGTCCAGTTCGTCCTCCATGCCTGCGGTGAAGTCATAGCTTACGTAGCGTTCGAAGAACCGCTCAAGAAACGCCGTGACCAGCCGTCCGCTTTCCTCAGCGAAGAAACGGTTCTTCTCTATCCGCACATAGTCGCGATCCTTGAGCGTCTGGAGCGTCGAGGCGTAAGTAGAAGGTCGTCCGATACCCAGCTCCTCCAGCCGCTTGACGAGGCTGGCTTCGGAATAGCGGGGCGGCGGCTGGGTGAAATGCTGCTCGGCGTTGACGGACTTCTTCGCGGGTACATCGCCCTGCGCGATGCGGGGTAGCAGCTTGCCGTCCTCGTCCTCGGCATCGTCGCGCCCTTCCTCGTACAGAGCGAGGAAGCCGGGGAAGATCACGACCTGTCCGGTGGCGCGCAGCGTATGGCTGCCGCTGCCGTCCACCATGTCGATCGTCGTGCGTTCCATCCGTGCGGACGCCATCTGGCTGGCCAGTGCCCGCTTGAACACGAGATCGTAGAGCCGCGCATGATCGCCGCTTCCCACCTTGTCGCGGGAAAACTCGGTCGGGCGGATCGCCTCATGCGCTTCCTGCGCATTCTTCGCCTTGGTCTGATACTGGCGCGGCTTTTCCGGCAAATAGCCGCCGTCGTAGCGTTCCGTGATCGCCTTGCGTGCGGCGGAAATGGCGCTGCCGTCCATCTGCACGCCGTCGGTACGCATATAGGTGATCGCGCCGTCCTCATACAGCTGCTGCGCGATCCGCATCGTATGGCTGGCCGAGAAGCCCAGCTTGCGCGCGGCTTCCTGTTGCAGCGTCGATGTCGTGAAAGGGGGTGGCGGATTGCGCGTTACCGGCTTGGTCTCGACCGACTGCACGGTGAACCGCCCAGCCTCGACATCGGCCTTGGCGGCGAGCGCGTCGCCTTCCTTGCCGATCGTCAGCCGCTCGATCTTCTCGCCCTTCCAGCGGATCAGGCGCGCGGTGAAACCCACGCCGCCTTGCTCCATCTCCGCAGACACGGACCAATATTCCTGCGCCGTGAAGCTCTCGATCTCCCGCTCACGCTCGACGATAAGCCGCAGCGCGACGGACTGGACGCGCCCGGCGGATTTCGCGCCGGGCAATTTACGCCACAACACGGGGGAGAGCGTAAAGCCGACCAGATAGTCGAGCGCGCGGCGGGCGCGATAGGCGTCGATCAGATCTTCGTCCAGCGCGCGCGGATGCGCCATCGCCTCCAGCACCGCCGCCTTGGTGATCGCGTTGAAGGTCACCCGGTCGACGACCGCGGGCAGCGCCTTCTTCGCACGCAGCACTTCCTGCACATGCCAGCTGATCGCCTCGCCTTCGCGATCGGGGTCAGTCGCGAGGATGAGGCGCGTCGCCTTTTTCGCCTCGTCGGTGATCGCCTTCAACTGGCGCGCCTTGTCCCCGTAATTTTCCCAGGACATCGCGAAGCCGTCATCCGGGTTCACCGATCCGTCCTTGGGCGGCAGGTCGCGGATGTGGCCATAGGACGCCAGGACGTGGAAATCCCCGCCCAGATATTTTTCGATGGTCTTCGCCTTGGCCGGCGATTCTACGATGACAAGCTGCATGATGCTGTCGAAAACCCCTGTTGAATCGATCTCTCGCGTATACGCGCGAGTCTGAAAGCGGAAAGGGAGCGCCGTCAAGCCGCCCTTGCCGATGAAATCCGCGGCCTAATAGATGTGGCTGACCCTGCCCCCGGCATGGCGCTCCACCCGCCCCGCCAGTTCCAGTTCGAGCAGGACCGTCTGCACCACGGGGGCGGACAGGCCGGACTGACGGATGAGTTCGTCGATCGGCACAGGGACCGGCCCGAGCAGTTCGGCGATCGCGCGACGATCCGCATCGCTCGCGTCGGTCTGCGGGAGCGCGGCGGTAAACAAATCGGTAGGTTCGCGAAAGCGCAGGGCGTCGATCGGACCGATGGCTTCGAGAATGTCGGCGACCGACTGCACCAGCGTCGCGCCGTCGCGGATAAGCTGGTTGCACCCCTGTGCGCGGGGATCGAGGGGAGAGCCGGGCACGGCCATGACATCCCGTCCCGCCTCCGCCGCCAGTCGAGCGGTGATGAGCGAGCCGGACTTGGGTGCCGCCTCGACTACGACCGTGCCCACCGAAAGGCCCGCGATGATGCGATTGCGGGAGGGGAAGTGCCGGGCCAGCGGCTGCGTGCCCGGCGGCTGTTCGGCGAGCAGCAGGCCGCGTTGCGCGACATCCTCCTGCAAAGCCTGATTTTCGGGCGGATATGCGATGTCGATGCCGCTGGCGATCACGCCGATCGTGCCGCCGCCGATCGCGCCCTGATGCGCGGCCGTATCGATCCCGCGCGCCAGGCCGGACACGACGACCACCCCTTCGTCCGCGAGTTCCTGCGCCAGCATCCGCGCGAAGCGGCACGCCGCCGCCGAAGCATTGCGCGCGCCCACCATTCCGATGCAGCGCCGCGTCGCAAGCCGCAGGTCGCCGCGATAGATCAATGCCGGGGGCGCGCCTTCCATCTCGGCCAGCAAGCCCGGATAGCCGGGTTCGCCGACGAAGATATAGTCGGCGCCGAGTTTCAACGTGTGCGCGATTTCCCGTTCGACATCGGTTGCATCAGCCAGTCGTGGCGGTCGCCCGCCGCCACGCGCCGCCAGATCGGGAATGGCGGCCAGCGCGGCACTGGCCGATCCGAAGCGGGTAACGAGTGCGCGATAGGTGACGGGACCGATCTGCGCCGATCGCGCGAGACGCAGACAATCGATGCGGGCCTGATCCATCGCCTACCCCTTGGCCCCGACTTTAGGCTCTGTCCCCGCGCGCAGGCGATGAATATTGGCGCGATGCCGCCACAGAACGATCGCCGTCATCGCTGCAAACCCCTGCGCCAGTTGCGGATGCCCGAAGGCATAAGCCGTGACCGGTGCGCTGATCGCCGCGCTCATGCCGCCAACGGAGGACCAGCGCAGCAGCAGCAGCATCGCGATCCACACGCCCGCGAACACCAGTCCGCTCGGCCAGTGCAGCGCCAGCACGACGCCCATCATCGTCGCCACGCCCTTGCCCCCGGCAAAGCGCAACCATACCGGATAGCAATGGCCGATGAACGCCATTACCCCCGCCAGCACCGGGCCATGCGCCGGATCGATCATCCCGCCCAGCCATACGGCGACCGCGCCTTTCGCCATGTCGAGCAGCAACGTCGCCGCCGCCAGTCCCTTCCGCCCGGTGCGCAGCACGTTGGTTGCGCCGATATTGCCAGATCCGATTTGCCGCAGGTCGCCGGCGCCCGTCGCCTGCGTGAGCAGCAGGCCGAACGGAATGGACCCGATCAGATAGCCTGTAACGAGCGTGATTGCGGCCATAAGCCATGGCGATGACATGAAACGTCCCCTTGGTATTGCTTCGATAATAGGGGCAGAGCGGCACGGGGCAAGCCGCCTTTCGCATCATTGGAAAGGAACAGCCCCTGTCGCCAGCCTGTTGACTTGGTCCTTTGCCGCAGGGCAAGCATCGGCATGGCTGTTTCCGCTGATGCCCCGCTGCTGTTCTTCGATTCCGGCGTCGGCGGACTTTCCATACTGGATCCGGCGCGGCGGGCGATGCCGACTGCGCCGATCGTCTACGCCGCCGATTCCGCCGGGTTCCCTTATGGTACGAAGAGCGAGGCGGAGATCGCCGCGCGGGTGCCGGCGCTGCTCGGTCGTCTGGTCGAACGCTATCGCCCGCGTCTCGTCGTCATCGCCTGCAACACGGCGTCGACCATTGCCCTGTCGGTGGTTCGCGCGGCGCTCGACGTGCCTGTGGTCGGCACCGTCCCCGCGATCAAGCCCGCCGCCCTGCTGTCGAAAAGCCGGGTATTCGGCGTGCTGGGCACCGACGCCACGGTCCGTCAGCCTTATGTCGACCGGCTTGCGGCGGAACATGGTGCCGATTGTACCGTCCTTCGCCATGGATCGGCGGCGCTCGTCCAGCTTGCCGAAGCGAAGCTGCGCGGCGATCCGCGCGATCCGGCGATCGCCCGCGACGCTCTGTACGGATTGCTGGATCAACCGGGCGGCGACCGGATGGATACCGTCGTCCTCGCCTGCACCCATTTCCCGCTGGTGGAAGCGGAGCTGGCCGCCGCCGCGCCGCATCCGATCACGTTCGTGCATGGTGGCGATGGCATTGCTCGGCGGATCGCCTTCCTTACGCAGGACCAGTCCTGGCCCGATGCCGTCACGCCCGGCACTGCCGTGTTCACGCGCCTCGATGAGAACGTGGCTAAACTGGAAAAGGCATTAGCGGGCTACGGTCTGATGCGGACAGAGGCGCTGTAATCGCGCGGGTAGGACAAAAGGTCCAATTTCCCTGATCGTAATTCCTCCTTATCTTGCGAACCGTTATCGCTGGTAATCGGCGATCCGTACCGGTAAATGCCCGGTGCAGAGGATGCGGGACTTAGGGACGGCGTGCAGGTGAACTACAAGCATATCTTCAGCCAGGCGATCGACCGGCTCCATAGCGAAGGCCGCTATCGTGTCTTTATCGATATATTGCGGAACAAGGGCGCCTTCCCCAATGCGCGCTGCTTCCATGGCCATAACGGACCGAAGCCGATCACCGTATGGTGCTCCAACGACTATCTCGCCATGGGCCAGCATCCCAAGGTGGTCGCGGCGATGGAAGAGGCGCTGCACGATGTCGGCGCAGGCTCCGGCGGCACCCGCAACATCGGCGGCAACACCCATTACCACGTCGATCTGGAAGGCGAGCTGGCCGACCTGCATGGCAAGGAAGGCGCGCTGCTGTTCACCAGCGGCTATGTGTCGAACGAAGCGACGCTTTCGACGCTCGCCAAGCTGCTGCCCGGATGCATTATCTATTCGGACGAACTGAACCATGCGTCGATGATCGCGGGTATCCGCAATTCGGGCTGCGAGAAGAAGGTGTTCCGCCACAACGACGTCGCGCATCTGCGCGAATTGCTGGAGGAATCAGACCCCGAAGCGCCCAAGCTGATCGCGTTCGAAAGCGTCTATTCGATGGATGGCGACGTGGCGCCGATCGACGCGCTCTGCGATCTGGCGGACGAGTTCAACGCGCTTACCTATCTTGATGAAGTGCATGCCGTGGGCATGTACGGACCGCGCGGTGGCGGCATTTCGGATCGTGATTCGGTCGCGCATCGCCTGACCATCATCGAAGGCACGCTTGGCAAGGCGTTCGGCGTGATGGGTGGTTACATCGCCGCCGATCAGATGATCATCGATGTCATCCGCAGCTATGCCCCCGGCTTCATCTTCACCACGTCGCTCTCCCCCGTGCTGGTGGCGGGCGCACTCGCCAGCGTGCGGCACCTGAAGGCGTCGAGCGACGAGCGCGACGGGCAGCAGGCAGCAGCAGCGATGCTCAAAGGGCTGATGCGCGAGGCGGGCCTGCCGGTCATGCCGTCCGTCACCCACATCGTCCCGCTGATGGTCGGCGATCCGGTGAAGGCGAAGAAGATCAGCGACATCCTCCTCGCCGAATATGGCGTCTATGTGCAGCCCATCAATTACCCGACCGTGCCGCGCGGCACCGAACGCCTGCGCTTCACGCCCGGCCCGGCGCATGACGAAGCGATGATGCGCGACCTCGTGTCGGCCCTTGTCGAGATCTGGGATCGGATGGAACTGCAACTCGCCATGGCGGCCTAATTCCATCCCCTTGCGGAACTTACCCCGGCCCTCCCATCTTGAGGGCCTATGCCGCCTACACCCCACTGGATAGAACCGCATCCGACCGGTATCTATGTCCGCCCCGCCGATGCGTGGATAGACCCCAGCCAGCCGCGTGACCGCGCGCTGGTGACGCATGGCCATGCCGATCATGCGCGCGGCGGGCATGGGCATGTTTGGGCAACGCGCGAGACGCTGGCGATCATGGGCCTGCGCTACGGCACGGCGGAAGGCACGCCGCTGGTCTATGACGAGCCGTTCATGCTGGGCGATGTCGCCATCCGCTATGTTCCCGCCGGGCATGTTCTGGGATCGGCGCAGATCGTGCTCGAACATGCCGGAGAACGGGTGGTCGTGACCGGCGACTACAAGCGGCGCAGCGACCCGACGTGCCCCGCCTTCGTGCCTATCCCCTGCGATATCTTCGTGACCGAGGCGACGTTCGGCCTCCCCGTGTTCCGCCATCCCGATACGGGCGAGGAGATCGACCGTCTGCTCGGCGCGCTCCATGCCCATCCCGATCGATGCGTTCTGGTAGGCGCCTATGCACTGGGCAAGGCGCAGCGGATCATCTGTGAATTGCGCGCGCGCGGGCATCATGATCCGATCTACATCCACGGCGCTCTGGAAAAGATGTGCGCTTTATATGAGGATTTCGGCGTGGCGCTAGGCGAACTGCGTCCGGCGGCGGGTGTCGCGGCCAAGGACATGCGCGGTCATGTGATCGTCGCTCCGCCTTCCGCGCTCAACGACCGCTGGAGCCGCCGCCTGCCCGATCCCATTACCGCCATGGCGTCGGGCTGGATGCGGGTGCGGCAACGCGCCCGTCAACGCAATGTCGAACTGCCGCTCATCATTTCGGATCATGCCGACTGGGATGAACTGACCGCCACGATCCGGGAAGTCGCCCCCAGCGAAACCTGGGTGACGCACGGGCGGGAGGAGGCGCTGGTCCACTGGTGCGCGATGCGGCAGATGCGGGCGCGGGCGCTCGCCATGGTCGGGCGGGAGGACGAGGACGATGCGTGAGTTCGCGCAGTTGCTCGACGGTCTCGTATTCACGCCGTCGCGGAACGGAAAGCTGGCGCTGATCGCCGATTATATGCGCCGCACGCCCGATCCCGATCGCGGATGGGCACTGGCCGCGCTGACCGGCGGCCTCGACCTGCGGACCGTAAAGTCGTCGGCGATCAGCGACATGATCCGGCAGCGCGTCGATCCCGTGCTTTACGAAATGAGCCGCGATTATGTGGGCGATCTTGCGGAAACCGTGTCGCTTTTGTGGACGAAGCCCGACGATGAGCCCGACTACCGCAACGCGGCTTCGCGCGAGGGAGACGACGGCACGCTCAGCCTGGATGCGGTGGTGCAAAAACTGTCCGCCAGCACCCGCGCCGATGCCCCCGCTACGTTGGCCGCCATCCTCGACCACCTCGACACAAGCGGTCGCTTCGCCGTGCTGAAACTGGCCACGGGCGGCTTGCGCGTCGGGATATCCTCCCGCCTGGCCAAGACCGCGCTGGCGCAGGCGTTCGATGTGCCTGTCGACGACATAGAGGAAAGCTGGCACGCCCTTTCCCCGCCTTATGCGGCGCTGTTCGACTGGCTGGAAGGGCGCAGCGAACGGCCTGATCCGGCAGGCACGCCTTTCTTCCGCCCGTTCATGCTGGCCCATCCGCTGGAGGATATCACAGTCGATCTGGTCGACTATGCGGCGGAATGGAAATGGGACGGCATCAGGGTACAGATCGTCGGAACGGGCGAGGAGACACGCCTGTTCAGCCGCGCCGGGGATGACATCACAGGCAGCTTTCCCGATGTGGCGGAGGCATTTCGTGGGCATGGCGTGCTGGACGGCGAACTGCTGGTGAAAGGCGAAACGCAGGGGGCCGAGGCGCATGGCGGTGCCGCCGCCAGCTTCAACGCGCTACAACAGCGACTGGGCCGCAAGACCGTCTCCGGCAAGATGCTGGGCGACTATCCCGCCTTCGTCCGCCTCTACGACATATTATATGATGGCGACGAGGATCTGCGCGCGCTGCCGTGGACCGCGCGGCGTGAACGGCTGGAAGCCTTCATGCCGTCGCTCGACTCTGCCCGCTTCGACCTGTCCGCCGTCATCGACGCCGCCGACTTCGCCGCGCTTGGCGAGATACGCGCAGGCGCCCGCGACGCCGCGATCGAAGGCGTCATGCTCAAGCGCCGCGACAGCCCCTATGTCGCGGGGCGCCGCACGGGCCTGTGGTACAAATGGAAGCGCGATCCGCTGACCGCCGACTGCGTGATGATGTACGCGCAGCGCGGCCACGGAAAACGGTCATCCTATTATTCCGACTATACCTTCGGCTGCTGGAGCGAGGACGGGGAATTGCTGCCGGTCGGCAAGGCCTATTCGGGGTTCACCGACGAGGAGCTCAAATGGCTCGACCGCTTCGTGCGCGGCAACACCGTCAATCGATTCGGCCCCGTGCGCGAAGTCGAAAAGACGCTGGTGCTGGAAGTCGCCTTCGATTCGATCCACCAGAGCAAGCGCCACAAATCGGGCCTTGCCATGCGCTTTCCCCGCATCGCCCGCATCCGCCGCGACAAGCCCGCGCAGGAAGCGGACGCGATCGCAACGCTGCGCAAGATGATCGCCTGATGCGTTTGCAAGGCCGGCTACATTCACCAAAGCGGATGGACGGCTCACCTAATTTTAACCGACCGCTTTGGATAAGAGCGTATGGACTACACTTTGCCAGTCGTCATCGCGATTCTGGTCGTCGTCAATTTGTGGACGATCCATGTTTTCCGCTACGACAAGAAATGCGCGATTGCGGGGCGGCGAAGGACGCCTGAATCCGAGCTTCTTTTTCTCGCCATGATCGGCGGTTCGGCAGGCGCGCTGATCGCCCGGCAGTGGTTCAGGCACAAGACGCGCAAGGAACCCTTCTCCACCTATCTGTTCCTTATCGTCATGATCCAGATCGGTATCATGACTGGGTGGTTCCTGCTGTGACCGCATCGGCAAGACGGGACGCGTAAAGCCCGCCGACAGGGGGGATTGTCGACGGGCTCGCAGCATTCCAACTATGTCACTATCGTCGGGTTCAGGGCATCAGAACCGTATCGACGACGTGGATCACACCGTTGGACTGCATGACATTGGGGATGGTGATCTTCGACTTGCCGCCCTTTGCGTCGGTCAGATACCAGCCGCCATTTTCCTTCGCGACTGACAGGGTTTCACCCTGAAGCGTCGTCAGCGTCGCCTTGCCGCCATTGGCCTTGGCCTGCTTTTCGATGTCCGCCGCGGTAAGGCGACCCGACACGACGTGATAGGTGAGGATGGTGGTCAGCGTCGCCTTGTTCTCGGGCTTCACCAGCGTTTCGACCGTACCGGCCGGCAGTTTGGCGAAGGCATCGTTCGTCGGTGCGAACACCGTGAACGGGCCGGGGCCCTTCAGCGCATCGACCAGACCGGCTGCCTGAACGGCCGCGACCAGCGTCGTATGATCCTTGGAATTGACGGCGTTGTCGACGATGTCCTTGTTCTCGTACATCGCAGCGCCGCCGACAGTGGGATTGGCAGCATAGGCGATGCCGGAGCCGGCGATCAGCATGGCACCTGCGAGAGAAAGCGAGAGTTTCGAAAGGGGGAGTCTCATGTAGGGGGCGTCCTTCCTGTTGTGCGTCCCGAATATGCCGGGTTGCACCGCAGATACGCCTGAGGGATCAGGTAGGATGCACGAACCTGATTTATTTTTTCATGCGCCGCTGTGATTTTCGTCACACAGGCGAGAAAACCTAGATGATGCTGATCTTGCCCACCGCGACCGGCGCGCTGCTCGGCGCGGCATGCGGGGCGGAAGACGCCGGTTCCATCGTGATCGCCATCGTCACGCCGTTATCCAGCATCAGGCGCAGTTCGCGCGGCACCGCCATGCGGGTGGCCCCGCTGGCGGAGATCAGCCCCAGCGAACGCGGCTTGCCGTCTGCGGGAATGAGCCACAACTCGGGCGCGAGGTCACCCTGCGGCATATTTTCCGCACGCAGGCTGAGTTGCGCGGTCGTCGCGTCGTAGCGCGCGGCGACCATCATGGCGCCGCCCTGACCCGTCATCTGCGCCACGGCCATTTGCGTTGGTGCGGCCTGCACGACCCGCGGTGCCGGTTGCACAGGCAATGGCGCACGAAACAGCAGCAGGAATGCCAGTGACGCGGCAATCGAACCAGACAATAAGGCTCCGCCGCGCCACAACTTGAGTTGTCGGGTCAGCACCACGGACCCTACGTCGCCATCCAGACGCGCACTGATCCCGTCCCATATATCTGGAGAGGCAGTCTGCGTCGCGAAATCGAGATGCAGCGGCGCCAGCCTACGCTCCCATGCCGCGACCTGATCGGCAAAGGCGGGATCGGAAAGCTGCAGACGCAAGGCCTGCGAGCGCTCCGCACCCGTCAGCAGACCAAGCGCCAGTTCCCCGGCCAAGGCGTCGCGCTCTTCCGGCAATAAAGGTGCGGCAGTGTCAACCATCGCCCAGGCACCCTTTCAGCCGTTGCAGACCGCGCCTGATCCAGCTTTTCATCGTGCCGAGCGGCACATCCATGCTTTCGGCGAGATCGGCATAGGTCAGCCCATCGAAAAAGGCCGCGCGAATCGCCTTGCCGGTCCGCTCTTCCAGTTCGTCGATGCAATGATGGATGCGTCCAGTCTCCTGCATTTCTTCGATCCGCTCGTCGGCACGCAGGCGATCGTCCGGAATGGCGAACGCGGCTTCCTCAGGCGCCGTCGCCACGCGCCCCGATGCGCGCTGCCAGTCGATCGCGCTGTTGCGCGCGATGGCGCAGAGCCATGTGATCGGACTGGCGCGGGTCGCGTCGAAACGCCCCGCCCTGTTCCAGATCTTGATGTACACGTCCTGCAATATATCCTCCGCCGCTGCACGGTCGTTGGAGATACGCAGGCAGATTCCAAATAGTTTCGCGGACGTGAGGTCATAGACTTTGCGCAGTGCCGCACGATCGCGTCGTGCAACATCGTGAAGCGCCGCAATCAGGTGATTGCGCGCGCTCTCCGCCGTGTTGACTGCCTCTGCCTCGCTCACCGGGCGGACAGTATCGGCGGCGGGAATGTTTTCAAGTGTCTATCATCATGCGATACGTCGCAGGATCGACATTGCGGCCCGAAAGCGTGACGATGGTGGCATCGTCCACCGCCACCTTGCCCGCCAGAACGGCCGCGAGCGCGACGGCCCCGCCCGGCTCCAGCACCAGACCAAGGTTCGTCATCGCAAAGCGCATGGCGGCGGCGACTTCGCCTTCGGTGACGGCCACCCCCATTGCGCCACGCTGTTTGAGTATCCCGAACGTAAGCGGCGCGATCCGAAGCGTCTGCAGCGCGTCGCATCGGGTGGGCGGCGGATTGGGACCGACGGGCACGATTTCCCCCCTACGAAGCGATTCGCCGAAATCGTCCCACCCTTCCGGCTCGACGATCGTGACGCGCGTATCGGGCAGCGCAACGGCGCAGCCGCTCGCCAGCCCGCCGCCGCCGCAACAGATGACAAGCTGCTTCGGTGCCTTGCCTGTCTGTGCCTGCAACTGTCCGGCCGCTTCGAGCGCCGCCGTCCCCTGCCCCTCGACCACCCAAGGGTCGTCGAAACTCGGCACGAGGATAGCACCCTGTTCCGTCGCAAGACGCGCGGCGATAGCCTCGCGATCCTCGGTCATCCGGTCATAAAGAATGATCGCTGCGCCCATGGCGCGCGTGGCCTCCACCTTTGCCACCGGCGCATCGGCAGGCATGACGATGGTGGCCGGCATACCCAGCCTGCGCGCACTCCAGGCGATGCCCTGCGCATGATTGCCGGAGGAAAAGGCGACGACGCCCGCCGTCCGCTGTTCCGCCGTCAGATCGGACAGCCGATGCCATGCGCCGCGAATCTTGAAGGCGCCGATGGGTTGCAGCGACTCCGCTTTGCACCACACTGTCCGTCCGCCGATGTCGATCGGCAACAGGGGCGTGGGCGGCAAAATCGCTGCGATCTTCTCCGCTGCTCGCCGGATTCCCGCCAAATCCGGCTGGCGTGTCGCCTGTGTCGAAGCGTGACTTTGCGCTGTCATCGTTCATCCCTATATGGGCGCATTCGCGCGGGGGTGCCCCGTGTCAAAGCATGGAGCATGGGAATTGAGCAAGGTTCTTGTCATCGGCGCAGGCGGCGTCGGATCGGTGGCCGTTCACAAGATGGCGATGAACAGCGACATCTTCACGGATATCACGCTGGCGAGCCGCCGCGTGGCCAAGTGCGATGCCATAGCCGAATCGGTGAAGGCGCGCACCGGTGTGACCATCAGGACGGCACAGGTCGACGCCGACGACATCGAAGCCACCGCCGCGCTCATTACGCAGGTACAGCCGCAACTCGTGGTCAATCTGGCGCTCCCCTATCAGGATCTGGCGATCATGGAGGCGTGCCTGAAAACCGGCGTGCATTACATGGACACCGCCAATTACGAGCCGCGCGACGAAGCCAAGTTCGAATATCACTGGCAATGGGCCTATCAGGAGCGATTCAAGGAAGCAGGTCTTACCGCCCTGCTCGGCTCCGGCTTCGACCCCGGCGTAACCAGCGTTTTTGCCACCTATCTCAGGAAGCATTATCTCGACACGATCGAGACGCTTGATATCCTCGATTGCAACGGCGGCGATCACGGCCAGCATTTCGCCACCAACTTCAACCCGGAAATCAACATCCGCGAAGTGACCGCCGTGGCGCGGCACTGGGAAAATGGAGACTGGGTGGAAACGCCGCCGCTCAGCCACAAGCAGAGCTTCGACTTCGAACAGGTCGGGCCGAAGAACATGTACCTCATGTATCATGAGGAAATCGAATCGCTCAAAACGCATCTGCCGGAGATCAAGCGCATCCGCTTCTGGATGACTTTCGGCGACGCGTATCTCAAGCATCTCGAAGTGCTGCAGAACGTGGGCATGACGCGGATCGATCCGGTCATCTACGAGGGGCAGGAAATCATTCCGCTGCAATTCCTCAAAGCCGTGCTCCCCGAACCCTCCTCGCTGGGCGTGACCACCAAAGGAAAGACCAACATCGGCGACATCGCGACCGGCACGAAGGATGGAGTCGAAAAGACCTTTTATATCTGGAACGTCTGCGACCATGAGGATGCCTATGCTGAAACCGGCAATCAGGCGGTCAGCTACACCACAGGCGTTCCCGCGATGATCGGTGCTGCAATGCTGCTGACGGGAACATGGCAGGGCGCCGGCGTGTTCAACATGGAACAGTTCGACCCCGATCCTTTCATGGACATGCTCAACAAGCACGGCCTGCCCTGGCAGGTGAAGGAACTGGACGGACCGCTGGACTTTTGATTTTTTGCGTTACCCCGGCTTAGGCTGGGGTCTCCGGCGGTAAGGCACTACTCCGCTGCATGAGACCCCCGCATGCGCCGGGGTGGCGGGAGTATGGTATAATGGAAACTCGTGCCGGCGACCCCGGAGCCTTCGCGCATTTCGATTTGCTGCGTGTGCCTTCACCCAGCTTCGTGGTGGACGAGGCGGCGGTGCGGCGCAATCTTGCGGTTCTCAAGGATGTCCGCGATCGCGCAGGTATAAAGGTGCTGGGTGCGCTCAAGGCGTTTTCGATGTGGTCGCTGGGCGGTGTCGTCGGCGAATATCTCGACGGCGTATGCGCTTCCGGTCTCTACGAGGCGCGATTGGGGCGGGAGGAATATCGCGGCGAAGTCGCGACCTACTGCGCGGGCTACAAGGCGGAGGACCTCCCCGAAATCCTGCGCATCTCTGATCATGTGATCTTCAACAGCCCCTATCAGATCGCACGCTTCAAGCCGCAGATCGACGCGGCGAAACGCGCCGGAGAGACGTTCGACATCGGGCTGCGCATCAATCCGCTGCATCCCGAAGGCGAAGTGGCGAAATATGATCCCTGCCAACCGCACAGTCGGCTTGGTTTCCCGATCGACCAGTTGCGACCGGAGCATCTGGACGGCGTATCTGGGCTGCATTTCCATTCGCTCTGCGAGCAGGACTTTCTTCCTCTCGAACGGACATGGCAGGCCGTAGAACCGCATATCGCGCCTTATTACGGACAACTGACGTGGCTCAATTTCGGCGGTGGCCATCATGTCACGCGCGCGGATTATCAGCGTGATGCACTGGTCGAGTTCCTGCAACAGATCCGGCAGGAAAGCGGCCTGACGCTATATCTGGAACCCGGAGAGGCGATGGCGCTCGACGCGGGCATATTGGTCGGCGAAGTGCTGGACGTGATCGACAACGGCATGCCCGTCGCGATCACCGACATCTCGGCGACCTGCCACATGCCGGACGTGATCGAGGCCCCCTATCGCCCCGCCATGCTGCACGAGCGGGAGGATGGCGCAGCGACGCGCCTTGGTGGCCCCTCCTGCCTCGCGGGCGACATCATCGGCGACTATCGCCTTCCCGGCACGGTTGAACCCGGCGCGCGGATCGCTTTCCTCGATCAGGCGCATTATTCCATGGTCAAGACGAACATGTTCAACGGCGTGCCACTGCCCAGTATCTATTTGTGGAACAGCGAGACCGACGAACTCAAGGAAATCCGCAGTTTCGGCTATGAGGATTTCAAGTCGCGGCTTTCATGACAGTTCGGTTACAGGTTTTTTTATACAACCGCTTTACAGGGGGGCGCCTTGGCCATATATCGACCGTCCGCTGCCCCATGGGACTTCCACCGCAAGGCAGCTTTTCGTCCTTGAACTACACTGGAGGTCCCTTGAATTGTACGAGCATCCCAGCGCGCTGGGGGTAGCAATTGCCCTCAAACCGGCAGCACCGGTAACGCTTATTCGCCCGCAGGCAGCAGCCCGCGCCGCCCGATTCTTCGTCGAGAAGTTTTCGGGGCGCTCGCTCTATGCCGTAAAGGCCAATCCCTCGCCCGATCTGCTTCGGACGCTATGGGACAGCGGCATCACGCATTATGACGTGGCGTCGATCGTCGAAGTACGTCTGGTCGCCGCGACCCTGCCCGAAGCGAAGCTGTGCTTCATGCACCCGGTGAAGGCCGAGGAAGCGATCGCCGAAGCCTATCATGCGCATGGGGTCCGTACCTTCTCGCTCGACACCATCGACGAGCTGGAAAAGATCATGCGCGCCACCGGCAACGCCACCGATCTGGAACTGTGCGTCCGCATCCGCGTGTCGTCCGACTATTCAGAACTCAGCCTCGCGTCGAAATTCGGTGCGGAACTGGACGAGACGAAAGAATTGCTGATGGCCACCCGTCAGGCGGCGGATGCCCTGGGCATCTGCTTCCATGTCGGCAGCCAGGCGATGTCGCCGCACGCGTACACGCAGGCGATCGAGCGCGTGCGCGCCGCGATCGTCGATGCGGCCGTCACCGTGGACATCATCGATGTCGGCGGCGGCTTCCCTTCGGTCTATCCGGGCATGGAACCGCCCGCGCTCGAACTCTATTTCGATGCGATCCATCGCGGCTTTGAAAGCCTGCCTGTGTCCTATTCGTCGGAACTGTGGTGCGAACCGGGCCGGGCGCTGTCGGCGGAATACAGCTCGCTGATCGTGCGGGTGGAGCGTCGTCGCGGCGACGAACTCTACATCAACGACGGTGCCTATGGCGCCTTGTTCGATGCCGCGCATATCGGCTGGCGTTTCCCCGTCACCTTGCTGCGTACGGACGACAGCAAGGCGGAGACGAAGGGGTTCAGCTTCTACGGTCCCACCTGCGACGATATGGATCATATGGTTGGCCCGTTCATGCTGCCCGCCGACGTCCAGACCGGCGACTATATCGAAATAGGTATGCTCGGCGCCTATGGCTGCGCTATGCGGACCGGCTTTAACGGCTTCTCGTCGGAAACCGTCGTGACGGTGGATGACGAGCCTATGGCAAGCCTCTATCGCGAGGATGTTGTCGCGCCGCGTCGCGCGAACGTGGTCAAGCTGGGCCAGTAAAGCCCATTCCCTTGCGAACATGTCGATCCCCCGCCCTCATACGGCGGGGGATTTTTTATGCCATCGACAGGTCGTGTCAGATCCGACGGAAGATCGCCGCCAGTTCGACATGCGTGGCCCAACGAAACTGGCCGACGGGCTGCACGCTCTCCAGCACATATCCCCCCTCGATCAGCAGCTTCGCATCGCGCGCGAAACTACCCGGATTGCAGGAGACGTAGGCGATTACCGGCACCTGCGCCTGCGCCAGCTGCAGCGCCTGTTCGCGCGCACCGGCGCGGGGCGGATCGAGGACGATGGCGTCGAACCGATTGATCTCTTCCGGCATCAGCGGACGACGGAACAGATCGCGATGATCGACGGCCAGTTTCCGGCCCGATCGATTGGCCCCGCTCTTGAGCGCCAGCACCAGGTCGCGCGCCGCTTCCGCCGTATAGACGGCTTTCCCTTCCCCCAGCGACAATGCGAAGGTGCCGAGGCCGGCGAACAGATCCGCGATCCGGGCAGCAGGCGTCAGGGCGTCGCGCACCGCACCCACAAGTGCCGCCTCGCCGTCCGCCGTCGCCTGCAAAAAGGCGAACGGTGGAAACGGCACCGCGACGCCACCGAAGCTGACGGTCACGGGATCAGGCTCCCATCGGGTCTGCGGGCCGTAGCCGTCGTCAAGTGTCAGGCGGGCAAGGCGATTGTCCTGAGCGAAACGCGTAAGCGCTTCGGTCGCCGCCAGCCCTTCCGCCTCAATCCCTTCCAGCACCAGATCGACGCCCTGATCGGTCAGCGTCATGCGGACATGCACCGCGCGGCGATCCCCCACCATCGGATGCAGCAGCGTCCGGATCGGCGCGACGAGGGCGAACAGCGCGGGGTGCAGGATGCTGCACATCTGCATGTCGACGATCCGGTGACTGCCTTCGCTTGCGAAACCCAGATGCAGCGCCTTGCCGAACCGTGCGGCGCGGAGCGAAGCCCTGCGGCGGCTGTGCGGTGGCGAGACATGAGCGGGATGCACGACGTCCGCGCTTATTCCCTGCCCCGCCAGAGCGCCCGCCACCCGATCCCGCACGAAGGTCGCAAAGCTGTCCTCGTCGACATGCTGCAACTGGCATCCGCCGCAGAGCGGAAAGTGGCGGCAGGGCGGATCGACATGATGCGGGCCACGGATCAGGCCTGCGCCGCCACCGGCTTCCAGCCGATCGCCCGGCGCGCTCATCGGGACATGGCGGCCATCGCCGGTCACGCCGTCACCCTTGGCGGCGAGACGGATAATCAGATCGGGGTCGGTCAGCGTCGTAATCCTCAAATGTGCAGGCGCGCCGCGATAGCCGCTGGCAGGGCTGCGATCAATTGGTCGGCGACGAAGGCTGCACCACTGCGCCGCGCCGCATCCCCGTGGATCCACACCGCTTCGCAGACGGCACGGAACGGATCGCCCGTCAAGGCCAGTCGCGCGGCACATAACCCGGCCAGCACATCACCGGTGCCTGCGGTCGAGAGCCACGACGATGCAGGCGACGACACGGCGACACGCCCGTCAGGCGCGGCGATGATGCTTCGTGCCCCTTTCAGGATCACGACGGCGTCGGCGAGGCGTGCGGCTTCCTGCGTCCGGGTAAGATAACTTCCCCTTATGCCCCCGAATAGCGCATGGAACTCTCCGCCGTGCGGGGTCAGGATGGCCTTGGCGGGCAGCGGACCGAAGCCCGTCTCGTTCAGGGCAAGCAGGGCGTCGGCATCGACGACCGCGGGATGATTATGCGCCAGGGCGGCGCGCAATCGCGCCATGGCGTCGTCGCCCCGGCCCAGCCCTGGCCCGATGAGAAGAGCGGCAATGCGCGGGTCGCCCAGGGCGCTTTGGTCGTCGGTTTCGTTATCGGCAATCTGCACGATGGCATGCGGCAGGCCAGATACAGGCTGCGGCGTCATCAGCCTGACATAGCCCGCCCCGCCCTGCGCCGCCGCATGCGCCGCGAGGGCCGCCGCGCCCGGCATGTCCCCTGCAACGACCGCTACCAGACCCCGCGTATATTTATGTGCATCGCGCGCCGGAGCATACAGGACGGGCGGCGCGAGGAGGTGCGTCGTCGCGTGGCCGGCGTCGATGCCGATATCAGCGCAAATGATGCGACCGCAATAGTCGCTTGCCGGCGGCAGAACGTGCGCCGGCTTGAGCGCGCCGAGCGCGATGCAGAGATCGAAGCATGGCGGATCGGACAGCAATGTGCCGTCATCCGTCGCCACGCCGCTGGGCAAGTCGATGGCGAACGTCGTCCGCGCCGCGCTGGCGAGCCTGCGCAGCCGCGCGGCCAACGCGTCGTCCAGGCCACGCGTGAGACCGGTGCCGAAAAGCGCATCGACCAGCAGCGTCGCAGGCGCGGCATCGAGCACATCCTCGACCGGCCCGTTCCATAATGCCCTTGCCTGTCGGGCCGAAGGAGTGCTGCTGTCGCCCGTCACGGCCACACGCACCGGCACGCCCTGCGCACGAAGAAGGCGGGCTATGACGAAGCCATCCCCGCCATTGTTGCCCGGTCCGCACAGTATCAGCGTATCGCGCAGCCCGCCCGCACGCCATATGATTGCGGCGGCAGCGGCTCCGGCGCGTTCCATCACCGCATATTCCGGGATGCCCGTAGCGAAAAGCGCCTGTTCCGCCGCACGCATCTCCGCGACCGACAGGATCGCCGTGCCGGTCATGGCCCCGCAACGAAGGTGGCAGGCAATTCATAGGCATCGCCGCCTACGGTCACGCGGATGATGTTCTTTTCGAGCGGTTCCACCTTCGCCGGGTCGGCCCCGTCCGCGGCGATGATACCACGCCCGTCGTCCACCACCACGAACCGGCGGAATCCGCCATCGGGATGCCGGATGACGATCCTGTCGCCGTCATTCTCACGGCGACACAGCGGTGCCATCTCCCTGGCCTCACCCACGCGGCACCGCACGGTATCCGGCGCCTTTGGATCGGGCGGCGGTGGCGGCTCTTGCTGGCTACAGGCCGTCACTGCCAACAGCGTGGCGACCCCGAATGCTTCAGATATCCGCGTAGACATGGGTTTCGGCGCTGCCTCCAGGATGCGTGACGGCACCCTGATAGGCCGGACCGACATTCTGCGCATAGCGCCAAAGCGCACCGGACTGATAATCATGTGCGCGAGGGTGCCACGCCGCGCGGCGTTCCGCCAGCAGGGCAGCATCGACGTGCAGGTCAATCGACCCCGCTTCGGCATCGATGGAGATCATATCGCCATCCTGCACCAGGGCGATCGGTCCGCCTTCCGCTGCCTCCGGCCCGACATGACCGATGCAGAAACCCCGCGTCGCGCCGGAGAAGCGCCCGTCGGTGATAAGCGCAACGCTTTCGCCCATACCCTGCCCGTAGAGCGCGGCGGTGGTCGAAAGCATCTCCCGCATGCCCGGACCACCCTTCGGCCCTTCGTAGCGGATTACGATGACGGAGCCTTCGCGGATCTGGCGCGCCTCGACCGCGGCGAAGCAATCCTCCTCGCAATCGAACACCTGCGCCGGCCCGGTGAACTGGAGGCGATCCATTCCCGCAACCTTCACGATGGCGCCATCGGGCGCGAGGCTCCCGCGCAGTCCGACGACGCCGCCCGTCGGGCTGAGCGGCGTCTTGACGTCGTAGATGACTTTCTGATCGGGGTTCCAGGTGATCTCCTCGATATTCTCGCCCAGCGTTCTGCCCGTAACTGTCATGCAGTTGCCGTGCAGCAGATCGTTGGCCAGCAGGGTTTTCATCAGCATGTAGACGCCGCCTGCGTCGTACATGTCTCGGGCCACATAGCGGCCGCCGGGCTGGAGATCGGCGATATAGGGTGTCGTCTTGAAGATTTCGGCAACGTCGAACAGGTCGAAGGCGATACCTGCTTCATGCGCCATGGCGGGCAGGTGCAGGCCGCCATTGGTCGATCCGCCGGTCGCGGCGACGACGCGGGCGGCGTTTTCGAACGCTTCGCGTGTGCAGATGTCGCGCGGGCGGATGTTGCGCGCCAGAAGCTCCATCACCTGCTCCCCCGCCGCGACGGCGATATCGGCGCGGGACGCATAAGGCGCAGGGGCCATGTTGCTGTTGGGCAGCGAAAGCCCGATCGCTTCCCCTACGCAGGCCATGGTGTTGGCGGTATATTGCCCGCCGCACGCACCATGCCCCGGACAGGCGACTTTTTCGAGGTCGGTCAATTCCTTGAGCGGACAATTGCCTGCGGCATATTTGCCGACGATCTCGAATACGTCCTTCACGGTCACGTCGCGATCCTGGAACCGGCCCGGCAGGATCGACCCGCCGTAGACGAAGATCGACGGGACGTTGAGGCGGAGCATCGCCATCATCATGCCGGGCAGCGACTTGTCGCATCCGGCAAAACCGACCAGCGCATCATAGCAATGCCCGCGCATCGACAGTTCGATCGAATCGGCGATGACTTCGCGGCTGACGAGCGAGGATTTCATCCCCTGATGCCCCATAGCGATGCCGTCGGTCACCGTGATTGTGTTGAAACGGCGCGGCATGCCACCCGCCTTGTTGACGCCGTCGCGGCAGATGTCCGCCTGCGCATTGAGAGTTGTATTGCACGGCGCGCTGTCGTTGCCGGCGGACGCTATGCCGACGAAGGGGCGGGCGATCTCTTCTTCGGTCAGGCCCATCGCATAATAATAACTGCGGTGCGGCGCGCGCTCCGGACCCACGGAGACATGGCGGCTGGGGAGCTTCGACTTATCGAAATTATGTGTCATGATCGGCCCTTCTTTGCGCGCGCCTCTTTCCAAAAAGTGACGCTTTACGCAAGGGCGTTGCGGCATGCCTCGATAACCGGCGCGAGATATTGGGCGAAACGCGCCTGACAGGCGGCATCGCCGACCAGATCCTGCCGCATCTCCACGCCCAGATAGGGAATGCCCCGCGTCTCGGCATGGCGGTTCATCGTCGCGTTCAGGATCGTGCCGGAATAGGGAAGCTGATCGCCGACGTTGAGGCCCGCCGCCTGCAGCATGGGGATGGCGATGCGCGCGGCGCGATCGTCGCGATTGTAGAGGATGCCGACATGCCAGGGGCGCTCCTCCACGCGCGATGCCAGCGCCGGGGTGAAGCTGTGCAGCGACAGGATGAAGGGACGGTCGATCCCGTCAAGCGCCTGCGTGATGGCGGCATGATAGGGATGATAGAAGCGATCGAGCCGTTGCTGCCGGTCGATCCCGACATTGCCGGGAATGGGATGGCCGTCGCTCTCCAGAGGCATGAGGCCGGGCGAATCCTCTTCGCGATTGAGATCGATGACCAGTCGGGAAACGCCGGCCAGTACCGCGCCGCATCCGGTGCGCTCGCACAACAGCCGCGCCACTTCCGCTACGCCGATGTCGATGGCGATATGCTGGCGCAGCAATGCAGGATCGATGCCCATATCGATGTCTTCGGGAACATGCGCGGACGCATGATCGGCGATGATGAGGACATCGGAACCGCGCGGCGGCACGACGGTGAAGGCATCGGACATCAGCCGCGCACCCGGCTTGCGAGGGTCCACCACTGTGCAGGCATCGCCGCAGCGGCCGCATCGCGATACGCAGGATCGTCGAACAGCGCGAAGCAGGTCGCGCCGGAACCCGACATGCGCGCGAGACGGACGCCCGGTTGCGCATTCAGCAGCCTTATAACGTCGGCAATCTGCGGCACCAGAGCAACGGCTGGCGGATAGAGATCGTTGCGCCCCTCCGCAATCAGATCGTCCAGCGTATCAGCAACCAGCGGGCCACGATCCACCTTGTCCCATTCCGCGAACACGGGTGCTGTGGACAGGCGGATGCCAGGGTTGACGAGCAGCAGCGGCATGCCCGCCAGCCCCTCGATATCGCGCAAATCCAGCGCCTCGCCACGGCCTGTCCCCATCAATGTGCGACTGACGAGACAGGCCGGTACGTCTGATCCCAGCGAAGCGGCGATATCGTGCATCGGCTGATCGATGCCCCAGAGCCGCCCCAGCAGGCGCAAGGCGGCCGCCGCATCCGCCGATCCTCCGCCGATGCCCGACGCCACCGGCAACCGCTTGTCGAGGTGGATCGCCGCGCCGGTCGCGACACCGGCGACATCCTTCAGTGCCCGCGCCGCGCGCAATACCAGATTGTCTGGCCCGGCATCCAGACCTTCGCCGAACGGTCCGCCGATCGTGAGCGACAGCACGCCGTCATCCCGCACCGTCGCGCTCAGGAGGTCGCCATCCTCGGCAAAGGCGAACAGGCTTTCGATGTCGTGATAGCCGTCGTCCCGCCGCCGCCGGACATGCAGGGCGAGGTTGATCTTGGCATAGGCGATTTCGCGGTTCGCGGCGGAGGGTACAAGGTTCAAGGGGCGGCAAGCTCCGGCCGGAAACCCGATTGCGCCTTGGCATTGATCCGCTCCGCTGCTTTTCCCTCGGCGAATATCCCCGCCGCGGCCCAGGCATAGCGCGCCTCGAACCGTCGACCTGCCGCCCATAGCGCATCGCCCAGATGCTCGTTGATCGTTACATCGTCCGGCGCGCCGGATGCCGCCTTTTCCAGCGCGGGAATGGCGCTTTTCGTGTCGCCCGCGACATAATGCGCCCAGCCCAGCGAGTCGGAGATCGATGGATCGTCGGGGCGCAGCGCGCTTGCCCTGCGCAACAGCGCCAGAGCAGCGGGCACATTCTGCCGCCGCTCCACTTGCGCAT
Organism: Sphingobium sp.; assembly: GCA_965279415.1. GTDB lineage: Bacteria > Pseudomonadota > Alphaproteobacteria > Sphingomonadales > Sphingomonadaceae > Sphingobium. Next base: position 3,220,749 of record OZ257238.1, on the reverse strand, counting down.
AGCCCAGATAGTTGAGCACCACAGGCTCCTGCGGAGCGAGTGCCGCCGCTCGGGTCAGGGCGACCTTGGCTTCGTCCCAGCGTCCGCCGCGCTCCAGCGCGCTGCCTTCGAGGAGGTGAAGCGACCAGGGTGCCGTACCTTCGGGATAAAGCCGCTGCGCCGCGCGATAGGCATCCGCCGCTTCCCCGAAGCGGCTGGCGTCGGCGAGCAGATTGCCGAGCTGGAGATATTGGGCCGCCGTCGCCCCTTCGCGCGCCGTGGCCGACTTGGCCAGTCGCAGGGCCTCATCCGGACGTCCACTACGTCCAAGAGCGTCGATACGAACAGCGTCCGCTGCATCGGACCACAGCGATCGCGGCGGCACCTTGGCCGCTTCCCCGATCGCTGCGTCGGGAAGCGCCGAGGCCGCCAGTTCCCGCGCGATCCCGACCCGCATCTCGTCGCTCCCCGGATCGGAGAAGCTGGCAAGCCGGGCGAGATTCAACGCCAGAGTGCGGCTGTCGCCTTCGCCGACATCCTTCGACAGGCGGGAGAGCAGGCGCGCGATCCCCTGTTGCGGCGTCATCGCCGGCGCGACGATACGTTCGCCACGCTTCAGCAGCGCCTGTGCCGGCGCGAGGTCCGGGTCCGCGAGATCGAGCAGCTTCTCCGCCTCCGCGCGCTGATCGAGCGCTGCAAGGCGGAGCGCCAGGGCGATGCGCAGACCCGGCAGGACATTGGTGCGCAAGGACAATGCCCGTGCGATCGCAGGACGCGCCTCTTCCACATTGCCTCGCGCCAGCGCCTGAAGCGCGACATGCTCGTCGCGATATCGTCCCGAAAGCGCGGCGAACGCGCCTTGCGCATCGATCAGCGGCGGGGCGTAGGGACCATCCGCCACCGACACCCAACTCGTCACATAAGGGGCAAGAAAGGCGAAGCTCTCCTCCGCCTTAAGCCGTTCGGCAAGGCCGCGCGCCTTGTCCCAGTCCTTCCGCGACAGGCTGTCCACGATGAGCAGCAGCACCGCATCGCGCGGCATGACACCCGCCTTGTCCAGCACGCCTGCGGCTTTCAGAGCCAGCGCGCGATCGCCGGTTTCCATCGCCTGCCGATAGGATCGCAACGCCAGCACCGCATTGCCGGGGTCCGCCGCAAGGGCGGTCGCATAGCCATCGACGGCGATCCGCCCTGCCCCGTCCGCATCCGCAAGCCGCGCCCGCGCATAGGCGTGCAGCGCAGGCGTATCGACCACGGCGCCCGCGCTCGCAGAGATCGCCGAGGCTGCCATGGCAGCAGACAGGATCAGGCCTCTACATATTGGGATAGTTCGGTCCTCCGCCACCCTCCGGGGTGACCCAGTTGATGTTCTGCGTCGGATCCTTGATATCGCAAGTCTTGCAGTGAACGCAATTCTGCGCGTTGATCTGAAAGCGGGGATTGCCCTCTTCCTCGCCCACCACTTCATAGACGCCCGCCGGGCAATAACGCTGCGCAGGCTCGTCGTAGAGCGGCAAGTTGTAGCTGATCGGGATCGCCGGGTCTTTCAGTTGCAAGTGAACCGGCTGATCCTCCTCATGATTGGTGTTCGAGAGGAACACCGAAGAGAGGCGATCGAAGCTGACGACGCCGTCGGGCTTGGGATAGGCGATCTTCGCACAATGCTCCTTGCGCCACAGCTTCTCGTTGTCGGGCTTGTGCTTCAACGTGAACGGCAGGCCGATCTTCAGCGTTCGCATCCACATGTCGATGCCCGCCAAGACCGTGCCGATGCTGTTGCCCAGCTTCGCCAGCAAAGGCTCCGCGTTGCGCACCAGTTTCAGCTCATCGGCGATCCAGCTCGACCGCACCGCCGAGTCATAATCCGAAAGCGCATCGCTGCTGCGCCCGGCCTGTACCGCCGCGAACGCGGCTTCGGCCGCCAGCATGCCGGATTTCATCGCGGTATGCGTGCCCTTGATCCGCGGCACGTTCACGAAGCCAGCGGAACAGCCGATCAGTGCGCCGCCGGGGAAATCGAGCTTCGGCACCGACTGCCAGCCGCCTTCGTTGATCGCGCGCGCGCCATAGGAAACGCGACGCCCACCTTCCAGATACTGGCGGATCGAGGGATGCTGCTTCCACCGCTGGAATTCCTCGAACGGATAGAGATGCGGGTTGCGATATCCCAGCCCCACGACGAAGCCCAGGGCGACCTGCCCATTGGCCTGATGATAGAGGAAACCGCCGCCATAGGCATCGGTGAGCGGCCAGCCCTGCGTATGGATGACGAGGCCGGGCTGATGCTTGGCCGGGTCGATATCCCACAATTCCTTCATGCCGAGGCCATAGACCTGAGGGCTGACGTCGGCATCGAGCACGAACTGCTTCTTGAGAATCTTGGTCAGGTGCCCGCGCGCACCCTCGGCGAAAAACGTGTATTTCGCGTGGAGTTCGAGACCCGGCTGATAATCCGCCTTCTTCTCGCCTTCCCTGCTGATCCCCATGTCGCCGGTCGCGACGCCCTTTACCGAACCGTCGTCATTGTAGAGGATTTCGGCGGCGGCGAAGCCGGGGAATATTTCCACGCCCAGCGCCTCGGCCTGTTCCCCCAGCCAGCGGCACAGATTGGCGAGCGATCCCGTATAGGTGCCCTTGTTGTTCATGAACGGCGGCAACAGCAGATGGGGCATGGAGAATTGCCCCTTTTCGCTCAGCATCCAGTGCCGGTTGTCCGTGACGGGGACGTCGGCCAGCGAACAGCCCGACGTGCGCCATTCAGGCAGCAATTCGTCCAGCGCCCTGGGATCGATGACCGCGCCGGAGAGGATATGCGCACCGATTTCGGAGCCTTTTTCAAGCACGCAGACGGCGAGTTCGCTGCCCGCGTCGTTGGCAAGCTGTTTCAGCCGGATCGCCGCACTCAGGCCCGATGGCCCGCCGCCGACGATCACGATGTCGTACGGCATCGATTCCCGGTCACTCATATCTGTTCTCCTCTCAGGCGCACCGCCCTGCACGACCATGTGCGCCCGTCATCCAATCGTCGCTTTTGAAAAACGTCCTGACAGATTGGGCGATGACTTTTCTTGACCGCCTCGTCAACCTCTGCGCGATGCTATGATGATGGAGATGACGGGGGTCGATACAGCACAGGCAGTCACGGAATCGCTTACCGACTGGTGGGTGATTGCCGGTGTGGGCCATGCGGTATCGGAAACACCGGTAAACTGGCTGGCGCCCGGCAATGGCATTCGCGCCGTTGCACCCCTCCCATCAGTCACGATGGACAATCCGCCTTCCGCAGCGTCAGGGCGCTCCGTCTTTCCGGATACGCTCGAAGCCTTCCATCACTGGCTGGCGCAGGATGCGTCCATTCGCGAAACAGGATGGCCGCAAGTCGGCGCGCATGTTCGGCGCATCCTGCCGACGGGAAGCGCAGCCCCGTCACTTATGGTGATTGCCGATTTTCCCGATGCTGACGATCTGGCTAGCGGCGAATTGCTGTCCGGCGAAGCAGGTCGGCTGTTCGATGCGATGCTCGCCGCGATCGGGCAAAGCCGCGACTCGATATATCTTGCCGCACTTGCCGTGGCGCGACCCACCGGTGGCCTTCTGGCCGATGGCGACAGGGCTGACCTCGCGGAACGGATGCGCCATCATATCGGGCTCGTCGGACCGCAGCGGCTCATTCTGATGGGCGACAAGACGAGCCGTGCGCTTTTGCCGACGACCGACGGCGCCGAAGCTCTTGGTTTACGCTCTCTTAACCTTAAACGGACCACTGTGGACGCGATCAGTATCGCGCATCCCCGCTTCCTTCTGAAGCATCCATCGGCCAAGGCGCAATGCTGGCAAACCATGCAATTTCTGCTTGAGGCGAAGGCTTGATGATCCGCGCAACGCTTGTTTCCCTGCTGGCCCTGACGGCGATGGCTCATGTGCCCGCGTATGCAGCCGATCCCGACGAGAACCTGCGCAGCCTGCCGGAAGTGGCGACGAGCGCCCTTACGGCGACAACCAAAGAAGGCCAGTATCGCAGCATCTTCGCGGCACTCGACCAGCAAAGATGGAGCGATGCCAAGGCACAGATCGCGATGCTGGAGAGCAGGGATCCGATCCGCGCCTTCGCCACGGCGGAACTGTTCCTCGCGAAAAACTCGCCGCGTGTCGAACTGTTCGACCTGCTTGCCCTCGTCAACACCGCAAGCTGGCTGCCGCAGGCGGACCAGCTCAGCCGCCTCGCGCAAAGGCGCGGCGCGCAGATGCTGCCTGAATTGCCGCAGGTGCAAAAGCTCGTCTGGCTGGGCGCCGCGCCGCGCCGCGAATATATCGCGACGGTAAAAACCGATACGGTCGCGCAGGCGCTGGGCGCGAAGGTGCTGCCACTCATCAAGGCGGACAACCCCGCCGCCGCCGAACTGGAAATCACGTCGGTCGCGCCGATGCTGACCCCGCAGGGCCGCACCGAATGGCGGCAGCGAGTCGCCTGGTCCTATTATATAGAGAATGACGACGCGAACGCGCGCAGGCTGGCGACGCAGGCGCTGCTCGACAATGTCGGCGGCGACTGGGCGGTGCAGGCGCACTGGACGATCGGTCTGGCGGCCTGGCGGCAGGATGATTGCCGCGCATCGGGCGCATCCTTCGCCAATGTCGCGGCGCTCGCGGGCAATGCAGACATGCGTGCGGCAGGCGCCTACTGGGCGGCGCGCGCCTATATGAACTGCGGCGATCCGGCGCGTGTCGCGGGCCTGCTCAAGACGGCGGCCAAGGCGGACGAGACATTCTACGGCCTGCTGGCGCGCGAGACGCTGGGCATGACTCAGCGTGCGGCATCAGTCGCATTGCCCACCGAAAAGGGCGCCCTGCCCAACGCACTGAAAAGCGCGCCCAATGCCGCGCTGGCCATGGAACTTGCCAGCATCGGCCGCACCAATCAGGCCGACATGGTGCTGCGGCATCAGGCGCGGATCGGCGGCACGGCGCAATATGATGCGCTGCTGCGTCTCGCCGGGTCGCTCAGCCTTCCCGAAACGCAGCTATGGCTGGCGCATAACGGCCCGGCGGGGAAACAGCCTGCCAGCTTCGCCCGTTATCCCGCGCCCGACTGGAAACCCGACGGCGGCTGGCGCGTCGATCCCGCGCTCGTGTTCGCGCACACCTTGCAGGAATCCGGTTTTCGCGCCGATGCCGTCAGCAGCGCAGGAGCGCGCGGCCTGATGCAGGTGCGCCCCGGCACGGCGGGCGACGTGAATGGCGGCGCGGTCAGCATGGCGCAACTTCATATGCCGTCCACCAACATGGAATATGGCCAGCGCTATCTGGAGCAGTTGCGCGACATGCCCGAAACCGGCGGCCTGCTGCCCAAGGTGATGGCCGCCTACAACGCCGGGCCCACGCCCGTCGGTCGCTGGAACAGCGAAGTGAAGGACGGCGGCGACCCGCTGCTCTTCATCGAAAGCCTGCCTTATTACGAAACCCGCGCCTATGTGAACATCGTGATGCGCAATTACTGGATGTATCAGCTTCAGGCTAAGGGTGCCGCCGATTGCATGACCGGCATGGCGCAGGGCCTGTGGCCGCGCTTCCCCGGCACCAAGGGGACCAGCCTTGTGCGGATGAGCGCGAATGGAAAGGCCAGCAGTGCCTATTGACGAAAGCGTCGCCTTTACGCCCGTGCGGATCGCGGTGCTGACGGTATCCGACACGCGCGGCCTCGCCGAGGACAAGTCCGGCGATGCGCTGGTGGCGCGGATCGAAGGTGCCGGGCACATCGTGGCGGACCGGCGGATCGAGCGGGACGACAAGGACAGCATCGTCGCGCGGCTGCACGGCTGGATCGACGATCCCCAGGTCGATTGCATCATCACCACCGGCGGCACCGGCGTGACCGGGCGCGACGTGACGCCCGAGGCGCTGGCGCGCGTGCAGGACAAGGAGATACCGGGCTTCGGCGAACTGTTCCGCTGGCTCAGCTATCAGAAGATCGGCACCTCCACGATCCAGTCCCGCGCGACGGCGTGCGTGGCGCGCGGCACCTACATCTTCGCACTGCCCGGATCGACCGGCGCGGTGAAAGATGCGTGGGACGGGATATTGGCAAGCCAGCTCGACAACCGCTTCCGCCCCTGCAACTTCGTGGACCTGATGCCGCGGTTGAAGGAGCGGTAGGGCGGCTTTTTATTCCGCCCGCACCTCCTACTTCGTCATGCCAGCGCACGCTGGCATCTACCTTTTCTTTGATCGGCAGAAAGAAGAGAGACCCCAGCTTTCGCTGGGGTGACGACTACCGGATAATGGCAGCGCGCTATTCAGTAACCGCAGCCACCACCCGCGCCAGCACCGCCCCCTCGCTCACCTGCCCACCTTCGCTGGCGTTGAGGTCCGCCACCGTCCCGTCATAAGGCGCGACCAGACTATGCTCCATCTTCATTGCCTCCAGCGTCAGCAGCTTCTGTCCCTTGGTCACGGTATCGCCTTCGGCAACGAGCAGCGCGATGATGCGGCCGGGCATGGGGGAGATGATAGCGCCGTCTCCCGCGACTGCCGCTCCTATGCTGTAGCGAGGTAGGCCGACCACAAAACTCTGGCCAAATTTGGTGATGAGAGCTGCGTCAGGTCCAGCACCGGACGAATATACGTGCCCCGTAAAATCGGGGACTTTCGACAATATATAGTTTACACCGAGCGATTGAACCACGAGCATGGTATTCGATGCTCGATTGAGACGAAACCCCTCGAGCAATTCATTATCGAGATTATGTCGGGATTTGTCTGCATATTCATGAACAAGATGCCTCCCGGCCTGCCCCAACATCTCCATATCTGGTTCGGTCGGCGGGATCAGCGCATTGCCCTGCTCGGCAATGAAGTTGGTTGTCACTTCACCAGATCGAAAATGCTCGCTGTTCGCTGCAAGATACAGGAATCCGGCATTTGATTTGACCGGCCATACAGCCGTTCCCTCAAGTGCATCTACGAGTGCATTGATTGCGCCTGTGCGGTCCATCGAGTGGACGATCAGCTTGGCAATCATCGGGTCGTAAAATGGAGATACGACTGACAGTTCCTCAACGCCTGTATCTATCCTAATTTCGTCATCGGGAAGGCAACATCGGTCAAGGCGCCCTGTACTTGGCAGAAAGCCGCCAGCTGGATCCTCCGCATATAACCGCGCTTCCATCGCCCAGCCGTTGATCGACAGATCATCCTGCCGCTTGGGCAGCGGCTCCCCGCTCGCCACCCGCAATTGCCACTCCACCAGATCGACGCCCGTAATCTCTTCCGTCACGGGATGTTCGACCTGCAACCGGGTGTTCATTTCCATGAACCAGATGCGGTCGGCGCGCAGGCCGTCCGATCCGTCCGCGATGAACTCGATCGTCCCCGCGCCGACATAATCGACGGACTTCGCCGCGCGCACGGCGGCGGCACAGATTGCTTCGCGGGTCGCCTCGTCCATGCCCGGTGCGGGCGCTTCCTCGATCACCTTCTGGTGCCGCCGCTGGAGCGAGCAGTCGCGCTCGAACAGGTGGACGACATTGCCGTGCGTGTCGCCGAACACCTGCACTTCGATATGGCGCGGATTGGTGATCCATTTTTCCAGCAGCACCTGATCGTTGCCGAAGCTGGACGCGGCCTCCCGCTGGCAGGAGAGCAACGCATCGGCGAAGTCCGCCGCGCCGTCGACTTTCCGCATCCCCTTGCCGCCGCCGCCCGCGACCGCCTTGATGAGTACGGGATAGCCGATCGCCTCGGCTTCCTTGGCTAACCGCTCGATCGACTGGTCCGCGCCCAGATAGCCCGGCGTCACCGGCACGCCCGCCGCGATCATCCGTTCCTTGGCCGCATCCTTGAGGCCCATGGCGCGGATGCTGTCCGGCTTCGGCCCAACCCAGATCAGGCCCGCGTCGATCACGGCCTGCGCGAAATCGGCGTTCTCGGACAGGAAGCCATAGCCCGGATGGATCGCCTCCGCGCCCGTCGCCTTGGCGGCGGCGATGATCTTCTCCCCCACCAGATAGCTTTCGCGCGCGGGCGACGGGCCGATATGCACTGCCTCGTCCGCCTGCCGCACATGCAGCGCCTTGGCGTCGGCATCGGAATAGACCGCGACCGTGCGAATGCCCATCGCCCGCGCCGTGCGGATGATACGACAAGCGATCTCGCCGCGATTGGCGATGAGGAGGGACTGGATCATCGTGGGCGTCTCCTGCCGTTAAGTCTCAGTTCCAACGGCACTTGTTCAATCCAAAAACGCTCCCGTTCATTGAGGCGTTCGACGTCAACATTTTCAACTATTTCAAGGTGGATGCTTCGGTCCTCTTTCACAGCCAAGTAAAGCGCCACATGCACATATCGAAATCCTGTGGCATCGCCCCGCCTGTAACCACGTCCATCTAGCTGCTTCAAAACATTGTTTCGATACTCTCGTAGAATACGGGAGGAGTGCGAGTATCGTCCGACGTAGATACCCTCGCCCTCAATCGTGAATCGATAGATGCCAGGTAGCGCGCAAGATACATTGGTTTCATCGGGAGGAGACCAAAGCATCATTTTCCTTTCCCCAATCCGTCATGCTGAACTTGTTTCAGCATCCATTTAGCGGAACGTTCTGAAGCATGATGAAATGGCAATCTTGCACCTATATTCTGAGTGATGTTCCCTATTAGATCGATCTCGCCCCGTCGCTCGGCCTTCTGCCCTTGCGGCACGATGGATGCTGAAACAAGTTCAGCATGACGAGGAGGAGGAGACATCCCCCTCACATCCGAAACACCCCGAAATTGGCCCGCTCCGGCACCGGCGCATTGAGGGTCGCCGCGAACGCCAGTCCCAGCACGTCGCGCGTCTGCGCCGGATCGATCACCCCGTCGTCCCACAGGCGCGCGGTCGCGTAATAGGGGTTGCCTTCGTCCTCATATTTTTGCCGCACCGGGGCCTTGAAGGCTTCGGCTTCCTCCGGCGTCCACGTCTCCGCATCACGATGCACCGTCGCCAGCACGGATGCCGCCTGTTCGCCGCCCATCACGCTGATCCGCGCATTGGGCCAGGTGAAGAGGAAGCGCGGGGCATAGGCGCGGCCGCACATGCCGTAATTGCCTGCGCCGAAGCTGCCGCCGATCAGCACCGTGATCTTCGGCACCTGCGCCGTCGCCACCGCCGTCACCAGCTTCGCGCCATGCTTGGCTATGCCCTCGGCTTCATATTTGCCGCCGACCATGAAGCCGGAGATGTTCTGGAGGAACAGCAAGGGTATCCGCCGCTGGCAGGCCAGTTCGATGAAATGCGCGCCCTTGACTGCGCTTTCGCTGAACAGCACGCCGTTGTTGGCGAGGATCGCGACCGGCATCCCCCAGATATGGGCAAAGCCGCAGACGAGCGTGGTGCCGTAGAGCGCCTTGAACTCGTGAAACTCGGACCCGTCCACGATCCGGGCGATGACTTCCCGCACATCATAGGGCGCGCGCACGTCCTGCGGCACGATGCCATATAGTTCCGCAGGGTCGTATTTGGGCGGGCGCGGTTCCTTCATCGCGATATCGGGCGTGCGGTTCTCCGGCAGCGTCGACACGATATCGCGCACGATCGTCAACGCATGGGCGTCGTTTTCCGCCACGTGATCGACCACGCCGGACTTGCGCCCGTGCAGGTCGCCGCCACCCAGATCCTCCGCCGTAATCTCCTCGCCCGTCGCCGCCTTCACCAGCGGCGGTCCGGCAAGGAAGATCGTCCCCTGATTGCGCACGATCACGCTTTCGTCGGACATGGCGGGCACATAGGCCCCGCCCGCGGTGCAGCTTCCCATCACGCAGGCGATCTGGGCGATGCCCATCCCGCTCATCTGCGCCTGATTGTAGAAAATGCGGCCGAAATGGTCGCGATCGGGAAAGACCTCCGCCTGATGCGGCAGGTTCGCGCCGCCGCTGTCGACCAGATAGATGCAGGGCAACCGGTTCGCCTGCGCTATTTCCTGCGCGCGCAGATGCTTCTTCACGGTCAGGGGGTAATAAGTGCCGCCCTTCACCGTGGCGTCGTTGCAGGCGATCATCACCTGCCGCCCCGACACGCGCCCGATGCCAGCGATGATGCCCGCACCGGGCACTTCGTCGTCGTAGAGACCATTGGCGGCGAGCTGGCCGATTTCGAGGAAAGGCGAGCCGGGATCGAGCAGTCGCTCGACGCGTTCGCGGGGAAGCAGCTTGCCGCGCGCGGTGTGACGGTCGCGCGCCTTTTCCGGACCGCCCTGCGCCGTTTCGGCGACGCGGGCATAGAGCGCGTCGCGCAAAGCGATATTGTGCGCGGCGTTGGCGCGGAATGTTTGGCTGTCGGTCTGGATCGCGGTGGAGAGGACGGGGGCGGTCATATGACTCCCCTTCTCGACACTTCGTCATCCTGAACTTGTTTCAGGATCCATTCCTCCACACGTTCCTCCGTTCGATGCCGCAAGATGGATGCTGAAACAAGTTCAGCATGACGAGATAAAAAGGCGGATGGACTCTCCTTCACATCCCACCCCCGATCAATTCGCGCCCGATCAGCATGCGGCGAATTTCGTTCGTCCCCGCGCCGATGTCCAGCAGCTTGGCATCGCGCAGATAGCGTTCGACCGGCCAGTCCTTGGTATAGCCCGCGCCACCCAGCGCCTGCACCGCTTCCAGCGCCACCTTCACGGCGTTCTCGCTCGCCAGCAGGATCGCGCCCGCCGCATCGAAGCGTGTGGTCCGCCCCGCATCGCAGGACTTCGCCACCGCATAGACATAGGCGCGCGCCGAATTGAGCGCGACGTACATGTCGGCGATCTTCGCCTGCATAAGCTGGAAGGTGCCGATCGGCTGGCCGAACTGCTTGCGTTCCCGCACATAGGGGATGACGGTATCGAGGCACGCCTGCATGATGCCGAGCTGAATGCCCGCCAGCACCGCGCGTTCATAATCCAGCCCGCTCATCAGCACACCGACGCCGCCGCCCGTTGCGCCCATCACATTCTCGTCGGGCACGAAACAGTCGTCGAACACCAGTTCGGCGGTCGGCGATCCGCGCATGCCCATCTTGTCGATCTTCTGCCCGATCGAGAAACCGACGAAATCCTTCTCGATCAGGAAGGCGGTGATGCCGCGCGATCCCGCCGCGCTGTCCGACTTGGCATAGACGACCAGCGTGTCGGCATAGGCCGCGTTGGTGATCCAGAATTTCGTGCCGTTCAGCCGCCAGCCGCCATCCACGCGATCGGCCTTCAGCTTCATGCCGACCACATCGGACCCGGCACCCGCTTCGGACATCGCAAGGCTGCCGACATGCGCGCCGGATATCAGGGGCGGCAGATATTTCGCCTTCTGCGCCGCATTGCCCCAGCGTGCGATCTGGTTGATGCACAGGTTGCTGTGCGCACCGTAGGAGAGGCCCACGGAGGCCGACGCCCGCGACACTTCCTCGCAGGCGATGACATGTTCCAGATAGCCGAGGCCCAGACCACCGTCCGCTTCCGCCACGGTGATGCCGTGCAGCCCGAGTTCCCCCATCGCGGGCCACAAATCGCGCGGAAACCAGTCGTTCGCATCCACCTTGGCCGCGATCGGCGCGATTTGCTCCGTGGCGAAGCGGCGGGTCGTCTCGCGGATCATGTCGGCGGTCTCGCCGAGCGCGAAATCGAAATCGGTCATGCGCATCTCTCCTGTTTCGCTGCAGGATAGCGCGCTTTGACCGACATGAAAAATTGAAAGACGGACAAGGAGTGTATAGACCGGGTCTATGATAGACCGCTATCTTCTTCGCTATTTCCTTGCCGTGGTGGATCATGGCACTTTCTCCCGCGCGGCGGCGCAGTGCAATGTGTCGCAGCCTACGCTCTCGGTCGGCATCGCCAAGCTGGAGCGGTTGCTGGCGGCCCCTCTGTTCGTCCGGTCCAACCAGCGCGTGCGCCTGACCGAAGCGGGCACGCGCTTTCTTGGCCATGCCCGGCGCATCGAAAGCGAGTTCATGGCCGCGCAGCAGTCGGTGAGCGCGGCGGATGTGACGCCGCTCTTGCGGATCGGCTGGCTCGGCAGCATCGCCAGCCATCTGCTGGTGCCTGCCGTCACGGCCAGCGCGGACGCAGGAACGCAGATCGAACTGGTCGAGGGCAGCGAGCGCGAGTTGCTGGGCTTCCTCGCACGGGGGCGGATAGACGTGGCGCTGACGCTGGTCGACCGCGGCGGTGATCGTTTCCTCGAAGAAGCTCTGATGACCGAAGGCTATGCTCTCGCCTTGCCCGCGACGCATCGTCTCGCCGGGCAGGATATGATCGCGGCGGAGGAGATCGGCGGCGATGTCATGATCGTGCGGCGGCATTGCGAAGTACTGTCGGAAACGAGCCGCCATTTCACCGAACGCGGCATCCGCCCGCATTTCGCGCTGCGATCGACACAGGACGACCGGGTGCTGGCGATGATCGCCGCGGGCCTCGGCCTGACCGTGATGCCGCAGAGCCACGCTGCCGCTGGTGTCGCGCGGCCGCGTCTGGCAGGCTTTGCAGTGCGCCGGACCACAGGATTGCTCTACGGTGCGCAGGCCGAAGGATGGAAAGACGCGGAGCATCCGTTTCTCGACGCAATTCGCGCAAATCTTTCGGCGATGGCCGATTGACGGGAAGCGCGAAAACGGTAGGATTTGCGTCATGAACACAGCCCACCCGCTCCGCTCCGCCCGCCTTTTCGCTCTGCTGAGCGTCGCGGCGTTCACCACACCCCCCGCCCTTGCCGCCGGTGATCCCGTCGCGGGCAAGAAAAGTTTCATCCAGTGTCAGATGTGCCATACCGCCGAGACGGGTGGCGCAAACCGGATCGGTCCCAATCTGGCCGGCGTCGTCGGATCGAAGGCCGCATCGAAGCCTGGCTTCACTTACTCGGCGGCCTTGTCGAAAACCGGGTGGACATGGAACGCCAAGACGCTCGACACCTTCATCAAGAAGCCCGCCGCTGCCGTTCCGGGGACGAAGATGGTCTACGCCGGGCTTGCCGATGATACGGCGCGGGCAAATGTCATAGCCTATCTTGCGACGCTCAAGGCCAAGTAATCAGGGCAGCGGCTGGTTCAGAACCAGCCCACCCACTTGCCGAGCATCCGTACAGCGACATACAGGATCAGCACCGCCGTTACCCGGCGTACAAGAGACGCGGGGAGCAGCTTGATTCCGATGACGCTGCCCAGTTGGCCGCCGATCAGCACGGCGATACCGAGCGGCCAGTAAGACAGCAATTCCGCCTCCAGCACGGGATCAGCGATCTTCATCAACTGGCCGATCAGTCCCGCGATGGAATTGACGAGGATGAATAGGCTGGCGCTGGCCGCGATCCGCTTCGCCCGCGCCCAGCCGATGAGGTGCATGATCGGCGCGAGGAAAATCCCGCCGCCGATGCCGACCAGCCCCGACAGGAGACCTACTGCCGCCCCGATCAGCGGCGTGACCACACGGCTCTGCCTGTCGGGCAGATCGTCCCGCCGCTCGGGCTGGAACAGCAGCAGCACTCCTGCGATCAGGAGCGACAAGCCCAGCAGCCCGGTGAACAGGCTTTCCGAAATGGGCATCCGTCCGCCCAGCCACGCCATCGGCGCGGACAGCAGCAGGATCGGCCACAACCGTCGCCAGGGCACCAGCCCCGCGCGCGCGAAGCGGATCGATCCGCCCGTCACGACGATGATGTTGCACAACAATGCGATCGCCGGAAGGATGCGGTAATCCACGCCCCACAGTGCCAGCAGCGCATTATAGGTCGATCCGCCGCCGAATCCGACCGCCGCATAGAGCGCGGCGGTGATCCCGAACAGCAGTGCCAGCGGCGTCATCGGCGCGTCAGGCCAACTGGCCGTGACAATGCTTGTACTTCAGGCCCGATCCGCAGGGGCACTGCGCATTGCGGCTGATGTTCTGGTCCGCATAGGGATCGTCGCCCATCGCCGTCCCGCCGAATGTAGGCCGCGACAAGGTGGAGGTGATGAAGCCCGAGGACGCCGCATCGCGATCCGCGCTGTCGTCCTCTCCCGTAAACGGATCGATATGCGTCGTGATGAAGTCCGGCAGTACCGGCAAGTCGAACTGCGGCATCGGATCGCTGTCCATGCGGAACTGAACCCGCCCGATCGTCTGCGTCACGTCCTCCCGGATATTCGCCAGCATCCGCTCGAACAGGGCGAAGGCTTCCTGCTTGTACTCGTTGATCGGCGTCTTTTGCGCATAGGCGCGCAGATGCACGACCTGACGCAGTGCGTCGAGCGTCGAGAGATGCTCCTTCCAGTGGTGATCGAGGCTCTGGAGCAGGATGCTCTTCTCGATCCCGTGCCAGCTCTCCGCATCCACCTGCGCGATCTTTTCCGCGACCTGCGCGTCGGCCAGCGCGGTGATCCGTTCCTCGACGATTTCGGGGTCGATCGCGTCCTCGTTCAGCCAGGAATCGATATCCGGTTCGACGCTCAGAATTTCTGCACTGCGCGCCTTGAGCGCCTCGATATTCCACTGCTCGGGATAGCTGCCTTGCGGGCAGCAATCGGCGACGATGTCGTTCACCGTCTCGCGCCGCATGTCGACGACCACATCGTCCACGGTATCGGCATCCATGATGTCCGCACGCTGTTCGTAGATCACCTTGCGCTGGTCGTTCATCACGTCGTCATATTCGACGACCTGCTTGCGGATGTCGTAATTGCGCGCCTCGACCTTCTTCTGCGCGGTCTCGATCGCCTTCGACAGCCATTTGGAACCGATCGCCTCGCCATCGGCCATGTTGTTGTTCATCATCCGCGCGAACAAAGTGTCCGGGCCGAAGATGCGCAACAGGTCGTCCTCCAGGCTCAGATAGAAGCGCGAGAGACCCGGATCGCCCTGACGGCCCGAGCGGCCGCGCAACTGATTGTCGATGCGGCGGCTTTCGTGCCGCTCCGTACCCAGCACGAACAGGCCACCGGCGGCCAGCACTTCGGCCTTTTCCGCTTCGATCTCCGCTTCGATCTTCGCGATCGCCACGTCCCGTTCCGGTCCTTCGGGGGTGTCGCCCAGCTCCTGCTCGATGCGAAACTCGGCATTGCCGCCCAGCTTGATGTCGGTGCCGCGCCCGGCCATGTTGGTGGCGATCGTCACCGCGCCCTTCCGCCCCGCCTGCGCGACGATATAGGCTTCCTGCTCATGGAAGCGGGCGTTCAGCACGGCATGTTCCACCCCTTCCTCCTTCAGGAAGTCGGACAGCATTTCGGACTTTTCGATGGAGACGGTGCCGACCAGCACTGGCTGGCCGCTCTTCGCCTTTTCGCCGATCGCGCGGGCGATGGCGCGGAACTTGTCCTGGGTGTTCTTGTAGAACTCGTCCTCCTCGTCCACGCGCAGCACCGGCACGTTGGTGGGGATGGTGACGACGTTCATCTTGTAGATTTCGAAGAACTCGGTCGCTTCGGTCGCCGCCGTACCGGTCATGCCCGACAGTTTGGGATACATGCGGAAATAATTCTGGAAGGTGATGGAGGCGAGCGTCTGGTTCTCCGGCTCGATCTCGACGCCTTCCTTCGCCTCGACGGCCTGATGCAGGCCGTCCGACCAGCGGCGTCCGTCCATCATGCGGCCGGTGAACTCGTCGATGATGACGACCTTGTCGTCCTTCACGATATAATCGATGTCGCGGCGGAACATCACGACCGCGCGAAGCGCCTGGTTCACATGATGGACGACCTGCGTATTCTCGAAATCATAAAGGTTGGTGCCTTCGATCAGGCCCGCATCCTCCAGCAGGCGCTCGATCTTCTCGGTGCCGTCCTCGGTGAGCGTGATGTTGCGCTGCTTCTCGTCCTTCTCGTAATCGCCTTCGACAAGCTGCTTCACGATCAGGTCGACGGAGCGATAGAGGTCGGACTTGTCGTCGGTCGGGCCGGATATGATGAGCGGCGTGCGTGCCTCGTCGATAAGGATGGAATCGACTTCATCGATGATCGCATAGTTGAACGGCCGCTGGACCATTGACGCGCGATCGTATTTCATGTTGTCGCGCAGATAGTCGAAGCCCAGCTCGTTATTGGTCGCATAGGTGATGTCGGCGGCATAGGCCTCGCGACGTTCATCCTCGCGCATGTTCGGCACGATCACGCCGGTGGTGAGGCCCAGGAAGCGGTAAATCTGTCCCATCCAGTCGCAGTCGCGCCGAACCAGATAGTCGTTGACGGTAACGACATGCACACCCTTGCCTTCGAGGGCATTGAGATAGGTCGCCAGCGTCGCCACCAGCGTCTTGCCTTCGCCGGTCCGCATCTCCGCGATCTCGCCGCGATGGAGAACGATGCCGCCGATCATCTGCACGTCGAAATGGCGCATTCCCAGCACCCGCCGCGAGGCTTCGCGCACCGTCGCGAACGCATCCGGCAGTATGTCGTCCAGAGTTTCGCCGGTCGCCAGTCGCTCCCGGAACCGCACCGTCTGCGCCGCGAGATCGGCGTCGGAAAGTGCCGCCATCTGCGGCTCCAGCCCGGCGATCCTGTCGACAATCTTCTGCATCGACTTGACGTAGCGGTCGTTCGACGAACCGAAGAGCGATTTGGCGAGTGCGCCGAGCATGAAGTTTCCTACTTTTCCGGGGGCGGACAGGCCCTTGCGGACCATGGACCTATATGCGCCGCGATGTAGGGGGGAGGCAGGGTTTAGTCAATTGGAGCGATGGCAGTTCCGCCATCCCGCATCTCCACCGCACGCGCGAACACCGCCTCGAACATCTCCGCCGTCAGCCGCCCTGTATTCGTATTGTACCGGGAGCAGTGATAGCTGTCGATCAGTATCCGCCCATCGGGCATCCGATGTTCCGCCAGATGCCCGAAACGCGCCTTGGGCAGGCGTCCGCCCAGCACCTTCACGGCGGACTGATGCGCGATCTGGCCCAGCGCGATGAAGATGCGAGCATTAGGCAGCGCCGCCACCCCCTGCGCCAGGAAGGGTCGGCAGGTGCGGATTTCCTCCGGCGTCGGCTTGTTCTGCGGCGGCAGGCATTTGACCGCATTGAGGATGATGACGTCCCTCAGCGTCAGGCCGTCGTCCACGCGGCTTTCATATTTCCCTTCCGACAGGCCGAACTTCTCCAGCGTCGCGAACAGCAGGTCGCCGGCATAATCCCCGGTAAAGGGCCGCCCCGTCCGGTTCGCACCATGCTTGCCGGGCGCCAGGCCGATGATCGCGATGTGCGCCTGCGCATCGCCGAAGGCGCGGACGGGACCGTTCCACCATGCCGGAAACTCTTCCCTGCAGGCGTGGCGATAGGCGACGAGGCGCGGACACAGCGGGCAATCGCGCGGTGGTTCGGTATCGGGCAAGGGGCTTTCGGGCGCGATGGTGGGGCTTTGCAAACTCATGGGCAGGCGATAGGCGCTGGATCATGAGCAAGGCAAGCGTCCACATCTTTACCTATGTTGTCGCGATCGGTTCCAATCGCGCGCTGTCCGCTGCTCTGGGTCCGGTGGCGCTGGCCGATGCGGCGATGGATGCGCTGGACCGCCCACCGCTTGCGCTTCTGGCCCGCTCCGGCATCCTGCGCACTGCGCCTCTTGGCCCCTCGCGCAGGCGCTATGCCAATGCCGTGGCCATCATCGAAAGCGATCTTTCGCCCCCTGCCCTGCTCGATCGCCTGCAACAGATCGAACAGGATCACGGTCGCCGGCGCAAGCGCCGCTGGGGTGCGCGCACGCTCGATCTGGACATCATCCTGTGGTCCGGCGGGATATGGACCGATCCGCGCCTGACGATACCCCATCCGGCCTTCCGCACCCGCGATTTCGTCCTGGCGCCGCTCGCCGGAATGGCCCCGCACTGGCGCGATCCGGGCACCGGGCGGACCATCGCCCAGCTTCGCCATCGCCTGATCCGACCGAAGCCGGTTGACCCGCGCGCCAACCCCCTTTAGGGGACCGCTACTCGATCGCCCGGCCACGCGCCGCGCCCGTGGGTCCATAGCTCAGTCGGTAGAGCAACTGACTTTTAATCAGTAGGTCGCTGGTTCGAACCCAGCTGGACTCACCACGCATCTTCCGTGCCGACGATCGGCAATGTCGTCTTTTTTCTGACACAAAAGCATCCGCAATGTCATCTTTGCCTTGCCGGACAGGGACATGCGTCGATATGCTGCGCAGCATAGGAGATACGCATGACCGATACGCCGCCCCCCGCCAAGGCCCCCGAAACGGCCCCGGCAGCGCCAGCGACCTCAACGCCTACGAATGCTCCGGCTTCCGGCGGCATCACCAAAAAAGGCGTGGCCGTCGGCGCGGCGGCGGTCGGGATCGGATCGGCGGCCATCGTCGCCGCGCTGCTCTACACGCGGCGACGCTGATCCGGCTTTATTGCGACCCTGTCAGGGGTCGTGACGATCGAGGAAATCGAGGATCGTCCGCCACAGATGCACCGAAATCTTCGGCCCGGCTACCCGGTGCGTCTGGCCGGGATAGACCATCGTCTCGAAGAGCACCGCTCCGCCCTGCATCCGTGCCATGATCGCCGTCGAATTGTCGAACACCACATTGTCGTCCGACATGCCGTGAATCAGGAGCAGCGGATCCTTGAGAGCGGTCGCGTCGTCCAGCGCGCCTGACGCGGGATAGGCGGTATCCTTGGCCTTGGGATCGCCCAGATAGCGTTCGGTATAATGGGTGTCGTACAAACCCCAGTCCGTCACCGGCGCGCCCGCTATGCCCGCCATGAACGTGCCCGGCGCTTTCTGAAGCAGCTTCAACGTCATATAGCCGCCATAGGACCAGCCATAGGTCGCGATCCGCTTCGGATCGACGAAGGGCTGATCCTTCAGCCACTTGACCCCGGCAAGCTGATCCTCGACTTCGACCGTGCCCATCGCCTTGTAGAGCTGATCCTCGAACGCCTTGCCGCGATCGGGCGTGCCACGATTGTCGATCGCGTAGACGATCCAGCCCTGCTGCACGAGATATTGATAGAGCGGCGTATCCCACTGGTTCGTCACCTGCCGTCCCGCGCCCGGACCGCCATAATGGATCATGAACACCGGATAGCGCTTGCCCGGTTCCAGCGGCGGCGTCAGCATCTTCGTGTAGAGCGTCGATCCGTCAGCCGCCTTCACCGTGCCGAACGTCGTTTTCACATGGCCCGCCTTGTACGGCGCATAAGGGTGCTGCGGCGTGATCGCATTCTCCGAAAGCCACCGCAGACGCGTACCGGCGGCATCGGCCAGATAGACCTGACGCGGATTGTCCGTGTTGCTGCGCGTCACGATGATGCGGCTGGCGGACGTATCCATGACCGCGCTGTTCCACCATCCGCTGCCGGTCAATTGACGTGGTGCGGCGGGACGTTTGCCGGGACGGATGGAGACGCTATAAAGCTGATCCTCCAGCGGCGTTTCCCGATTGCCGGTGAAATAGACGATGCCGCGCGCTTCATCGACACCGGCGACCTGCTTTACTTCCCATGGCCCTGCGGTCAGCGCCGTCCAGCTATCGCCCTGCACGCGATACAGATGACCATGGCCCGTCCGTTCGGACCACCACAGGAAACTGCCGTCCGACAGGGCCTTGAAGTTGTTGTGCAGGTTGATCCAGGTCCTGGCCCGCTCGGTCAGGATGACCATGCCCTTCCCCGTCGCAGGATCGACCGCGATCAGGTCCAGCCGTTTCTGGTCGCGGCTCTCCCGCTGCACGTAAAGGATGCTGCCATCCTTCGCCCAGTTGACGCGGGCGAGATACACGTCGGGATCGGTGCCGAGATCGACCTTCACCTGCCCCGACCCGTCCGGCTTCATCACATAGAGATCGACGATCGCATTGGCGGTGCCCGCCTTGGGATAGCGTTGGGCATAGACGGTGGTGCCTTCCGCGCCGATCGCCGCGCGGGTGACGACGGCGACGGGGCTTTCATCGACGCGCGCAACGGCGATGTAGCGATCGCCCGGCGCCCACCAGTGCCCCGTCGTGCGATCCATCTCCTCCTGGGCGACGAACTCCGCCACGCCCCAGCTTACCGTGTCGGATGCGCCTTGCGTCAACTGCCGCTCCGCCGAGCCGCTGGCGCCCGTGACGAACAGGTTGCCGTCGCGCACGAACGAGACATAGCCTCCCACCGGGCTGACCGTCGGGTTCAGTTCGCCTTGCGGCGTGTCCGTAAGGCGCGTGACCTTGCCGTCCAGGCTGGCGAGATACAGGTCGCCGTCGAGCGGGACCAGGATGCGCTTGCCGTCGGGCGCCCAGTCATAGGCGACGATACCCTTGCTGTCGCCGATCCGCGCGCGTTCCCGCTGCATCTTCTCCGCTTCGCTCAGCGCCGCGCCGCTGCCGACCTTCTTCGAATCGACCAGCATTCGCTCAGCGCCCGTGGCGGTGTCGATCGCCCAAAGGTCGTAGCGTTCCTTCTCGGCGGCGCGCGGCTTGAGCAGCGTCACCAGCCTGCCGTCGGGCGAAAGCGTCAGCGCGCGCGGCTGCGATCCCGACAGATCGGGACTGGCGAAGATACGCTCCAGCGTCAGCGGCGTCGCCACCGGTGCCTGCGCCAGAACCGGGATAGCGAACGCCAGCGCGCAAATCACCGCGCCCGATCTCATCAATATGGTCATGATTTCCCTTCTCGTCATTGTCGCCCTGAGCGTTGCACGACGCTTAGACCCGGCGGGGCCGGTTCGTCGAGAGGCTGGAACGATGTCGGGGAGTGGTGGGCGCGGCAAGGATTGAACTTGCGACCCCACCCGTGTGAAGGGTGTGCTCTACCACTGAGCTACGCGCCCCCGAAGGGAGCCGCGCATTGGCATTCGGGCGCGCGGCTGTCAAGCCGCTGCCTCACTCCATCGCGTCGGCGATATCCTCCAGCATGTCGGCATCGGTGACATGGATGCGTCCCTGTTCCAGAGCGACGATGCCGCCTGTCGCCCATAGCGCCAGTTGCCGGTTGATATTTTCGCGACTTATCCCCGCGAAGAGCGCCAGTTCGGTCTGGCTGAGATGCACGACGTCGCTTTCGCTGTTCTTGAGTAGCCGCAACAGAAACCGCGCCAGTCGCGGCGCGGCGCCGTAAGCGCGGTCGGTCTCGATCGTTTCATTGGCCAGACGCAGGCGCATCGCCATTTCGCGCATCAGGCGCAGGGCGATGCGGTGATTCGCCGCGATCACCCGCTCGAACACCGGGCGCGCGAGCGTCAGATAGCGGGTGGGCATCATGGCGATCACGCTGGCGGTGCGCACGCCCCCGTCGATCAGCGCGATTTCGCCCAGTACCGACCCCGCGGTCGCATATTCCAGCACGATCTCGCGCCCGTTGGCGGAATAGACGGTGACGCGCGCCTGCCCTTCCAGCAGGATCAGCAGGAAATCGCCCGGATCGCCCTGCTGCAGCAGGACGGCACCCTTCTTCGCCTTATGCTCGTGCGCATTTGCGAGCAAATGGCCAAGATCGTCCGGTCCCAGGGAGCGCAGCAGGCTCTGCTCGGGCAATTTGGCGTACAGCGCGGCAATATCCATGTGGTCCCTCCCCGCCGCAGTTTATGCGGCTGTGAGAGCGAGTTGCCAAGGGCATGTGTGCCGTTCTACTGCGAAAGCAGGAGTCCAGAGCGCCAAATGCTGCGTCCGGAACCCTGGACTCCTGCTTTGGCAGGAGTACCAAACAGGATCAAACCAGCCGGCTCTGCTTCACCGCCGCTTCGATGAAGCTGGCGAACAAGGGATGCGGATCGAACGGCTTGGATTTCAGTTCCGGATGGAACTGCACACCGACGAACCAGGGGTGATCCGGGCGCTCGACGATCTCCGGCAACGTGCCGTCCGGCGACATGCCCGAAAAGATGAGGCCACCCTTTTCCAGTGGCTCGCGATAGCCTGCGTTCACTTCGTAACGATGCCGATGTCGTTCGCTGATGTCGTCGGCCTGATAGATGCCCGCGACTACGCTGTTGCCGCTCAGCTTCGCGGGATAGGCGCCCAGCCGCATCGTACCGCCCAGATCGCCGCCTTCCTGCCGCTTCTGCAAGCCATCGGTCGTCATCCACTCGGTGATGAGACCGACGACCGGCTCGCTGGTCGGGCCGAACTCGGTGGTGGAGGCGTCGGCGATCCCCGCCGTGTTCCGCGCGCCTTCGATGCAGGCCATCTGCATGCCCAGGCAGATGCCGAAGAACGGCACCTGCCGTTCGCGGGCGAAACGCACGCTGGCGATCTTCCCCTCGCTGCCGCGTATGCCGAAGCCGCCGGGCACAAGAATGCCGTGCATCGGCTCCAGCGCGGCGGTGATGCTGTCGTCGTCCTTCTCGAACAGTTCCGCGTCGATCCAGCGGATATTGACTTTCACCCGATTGGCTAGGCCGCCGTGGACCAGCGCCTCGTGCAGGGACTTGTAGGCATCGGGCAGGCCTACATATTTGCCGACCACACCGATCGTCACTTCGCCTTCGGGATTGGCGTGCCGGTCCATGATATCGACCCAGCGGTCGAGCACCGGATCCTTCGCATTGTCGATGCCGAACGCGCGCAGCACTTCCTCGTCCAGCCCCTCGGCATGATATTGGGTCGGCACGGAATAGATGCTGGAGGCGTCGAGCGCGGGAATCACAGCTTCCTTGCGGACGTTGCAGAACAGGGCGATCTTGGCCCGCTCGTTGTCGGGCAGCGGCTGTTCGCAACGGCACAGCAATATGTCGGGCTGAATGCCCAGCGACGTCAGTTCGCGCACGCTGTGCTGCGTCGGCTTGGTCTTGAGTTCCCCTGCCGCCGCGATGTACGGCACCAACGTCACATGCACGAAGATCGACTGGCCCCGGCCGAGGTCGTTGTGCAGTTGCCGGATCGCCTCCATGAACGGCAGGCTCTCGATATCACCCACCGTGCCGCCGATCTCGCACAGCACGAAATCAAGGCCGTCGGTATCTGCCAGCGCGAAGGCCTTTATTTCGTCCGTCACATGCGGAATCACCTGCACCGTCGCGCCCAGATAGTCGCCGCGGCGCTCCTTGGTGATGATCGTCTGATAGACGCGGCCCTGCGTCACATTGTCGCTCTGGCGCGCCGACACGCCGGTGAAGCGTTCGTAATGCCCCAGGTCGAGATCGGTTTCCGCGCCGTCGTCGGTCACATAGACTTCGCCATGCTGATAGGGCGACATGGTGCCCGGATCGACGTTAAGATAGGGATCGAACTTGCGGATACGCACGCGATATCCCCGCGCCTGCAGCAGCGCTGCAAGGGATGCGGCCATCAGGCCCTTACCCAGCGAGGAGACCACGCCGCCGGTGATGAATATATACCGCGCCATGGGAAAAGAGGCTTAGCCTTTTACAAACGTGTTGGGCAAGCGCACGAATCCGCGCGCCCGCAAAAATAGTTTCCGGGACAAGAAATCCGGGTCGAAACGCGAAGGATCAGTTGGCGAGCGGCACGCTCTCGTTGTTTGCGGCAGCAGGCGCCGTGCCATTGCCGACGGCCTGCGCCGCACCGGCCAGCGGATCGCCACCGGCGATCGGCGGCGCGCCATTTGCTGCAGGGGCTGCCGGGGCCGTCTTGGCGAGCGAGGTATCGATGCTGCCCGGCGCGTGCTTCACGGAAGCGATCACCGCCAGCACGATGCTGAGGCCGACGAACAGGGTTGCGAGTATCGTCGTCGCGCGGGTCAGGAAATTGGCCGCGCCCCGCGCAGACATCAGGCCCGACGGGCTGCCGCCGACGCCCAGTCCGCCACCTTCGGACTGCTGCATGAGAATCACGGTGACGAGCGCCGCGGCGATGATCGCCTGCACGACGAGGAGGAAAGTGAACATGCGACTATGCTGCCTGGAATAAGAGTGTTGCCGCGCACATAGCGAGGTTGCCCACCCGGTTCAACCTCGCTCGGTTCAACCTTGGTCAGCCCAGCTTTGCAGCCGCCGCGATGATCGGTCCGAAACTCTCGGCCTTCAGGCTCGCGCCGCCGACCAGCCCGCCGTCGACATCGGATACGGCGAATACTTCACCGGCATTGTCGGCATTTACCGACCCGCCATAGAGTATCCGCATGGCATTGCCGTCCTCGCCGATCGCCTCGACCAGCGCCGCGCGGATAGCATTGTGCATTTCCGCCACCTGCTCCATCGTCGGAATACGCCCCGTGCCGATGCACCAGACCGGCTCATAGGCGATCGACAGCCAGTCGGCGGTGGCACCCTCCGGGAGGGACGCCTTAAGCTGCGCAAGCACGAACGGCAGGGCGTCGCCCGCGTCGCGCGTTTCCAGACTTTCGCCGACGCACAGGATGACCTTCAGCCCCTGCGCATGCGCCGCCAGCGCCTTGGCCGCGACGTCGGCGTCGGTTTCATGCTGGTCCGCGCGCCGCTCGCTGTGGCCGACGATCACCCAGGTCGCGCCGACTTCCCTGATCATCGTGGCGGACAGGCAACCGGTATGCGCGCCGCTGTCCTTCGCATGGCAATCCTGCCCGCCGATGAATGCGCCGCCGCGCGCCTCCGATGCCGACAGGATGAGCGTGGCGGGCACGCACAGCCCGACGTCCACCGATGGATGACTGCCCGCTTCCGCGCCGATCGCCGCCACCTGCGGCAGATGCGCGCGCAAGCCGTTCATTTTCCAGTTGCCCACCACCAGCTTGCGGCGGCCCGATTTGCCGTTCGTCATCGCTCCACGATCTCCTGCACGAAATGGGATGCTGCGCCGCCGCATAACGCTTCCTGCATCATTGTCTACCCGCGCCGCACCTCCGGGGTCGTGGCGGGTCGCCACTCGACAGCCGGTGAATTCGACCCTAAAGCGACCCACGACCTGTCTTTGCCCTTCTGTTGCGGACTTTTATGCTCAGCTTTTTCCGTCGTTTCCTCGGCTCCAAAATCGGCGTGTTCATCTCGCTCGCTTTTCTGGCGGTCATCGCGCTTGCCTTTGCCGCCGGCGACATCACCAACCTCGGGGGCATGGGCGGAATAGGCGGCAGCGGCGGGGTCGCGGCCAAGGCCGGCGGCGAAACACTGACCGTGACGGAGCTTCAGGCCCGCGCCCAGCGCGCCTTCGAGCAGCAGCGCAGCCAGAATCCCACGCTCCAGATCGGCGAGTTCATCGCGCAGGGCGGCGTTGAGCAGGTGTATGACCAGATGGTCGCCGGAATCACCGTCAGCGCCTATGCCGACGATCAGGGCATGGCCGTCTCCAAGCGTATGGTGGACGGAGAAATCGCCGGCATTCCTGCATTCCAGGACGCGTCGGGCAAGTTCAGCGAAAGCCTGTTCCGTCAGTTGCTCGCCCGCGAAGGCATACAGGAGCCCGCCTTGCGCGCCGACATCGCCCGCGACCTGATCGGCAAGCAGTTGATCGGTCCCGCCGGGCTTGGCGTGCGTCTCGGCAACGACGCCGTGCTGCCCTATGCCTCGCTCCTCCTCGAAGCGCGCAGCGGCCGCATCGCCGCCATTCCCGCATCGGCATTCGCGCCAAAGGCATTGCCTACGGACGCGCAGCTGCAGGCCTTCTATACCAAGAACGCCGATCGTTATTCGATCCCCGAACAGCGCCGCCTGCGCTATGCGGTGATCGACGCCTCGCGTTTCGCCGGTGCTGCGACGCCGACCGACGCGGAAATCGCCGCCTACTACAACCAGAACAAGGCCGCCTATGCCGCCCGCGAGACGCGCAGCTTCGATCGCCTCGTCATGCCGACCGAGGCCGCCGCCAAGGCGATCGCCGCCGAGGTCACCGGCGGCAAGTCGATGGCGCAGGCCGCACAGGCCGCCGGTCTCGCCGTCGCCCCGCTCAAGGATCAGTCGCGCGACGCGATGGGCCGCGAAGGCAATACGGCGCTGGCGCAGGCCGCTTTCGCCGCGTCCGCCAACGCCGTCGTCGGCCCCGTGCGCACGCCGCTCGGCTGGCAGGTGCTGCGCGTTACCGCGATAAACACTGTGCCGGAACGCACGCTGACGCAGGTGCGCCCCGAAATCGTGACCGCGCTTCAAACCCGCAAGACCGAGCAGTTGCTGAGCGAGTTCACCGGCAAGATCGAGGATCAGGTCGGCGAAGGTGCGACATTCGATGACGTGGCGAAGGACAATGGTCTCGCCATCGAAACCTCGCGCCTCGTCATTTCCACGGGTCAGGACGTGCAGGACACGATCTTCAAGCCCGGCCCCGATCTTCAGCCCTTGCTCAAGCCCGGCTTCGACATGACGGCGGACGACGATGCGCAACTCGTTCCCCTGACGCCCGGCAAACGCTATGCGCTGCTCGATGTGACCGATATCGTTCCTCCCGCGCCGCCGCCGCTGGCCAAGGTGCGCGACATCATCGCCCAGCAGTATCTGCTGAGCGTCGGTGCGGGCAAGGCGAAGCAGGTTGCCGAACAGATTCGCATCCAGATAGCCAAGGGCACCGCGCTGGACGTCGCCCTCAAGTCGGCAGGGGTCCCCCTGCCCGCGCCGCAGACCGTGGCCGGTCGTCGCGCCGACCTGCTGCGCGGACAGCAGCGCCCCTCGCCCGAAATCGCGCTGCTCTTCGCGATGACGCCCAAAAGCGTCAAGACCCTCGACTTGCCGAACGATCAGGGGACGCTCGTCATCCTGCTCGACCAGATCCAGCGCGGCGACGCGGGCAAGATACCCTCGCTCGTCGAACGTGTCCGGTCGCAGTTCGTACAGGTCGTCGGCGGCGAATATGCCGACCAGTTCGAGCGCGCGATGGAAAAGCGCCTGAGCGTCAAGCGCGACACCAGCGCGATCGCCAAGGTGAAGCAGGCCCTGCGCACCGCCAACGGCGTGACGCCCTGACCGATGGCGACCGGCGCGCAGGGCGATGACGCCGCACGGCGGGCGCTGAACGCAGGCCGTTCCGCGCTGGTCTGGCGCCGCCAGATCGCGGATACCGACACGCCGATCTCCGCCGCGCTCAAATTGTTCGAGGCCGATCGCGGCGACTTCCTGCTCGAATCGGTGGAAGGCGGCGCGGTGCGCGGGCGCTACAGCCTGATCGGCCTCGCCCCGGATCTGGTGTTTCGCGCAACCGGCGACGGCGCCGAAATCAACCGCAACTGGCAGACCGACCGCGATGCCTTCGCCCCCGCCCCGCAGAATACTCTGGCCGCGCTGCGTGCGCTGGTCGAGGAATGCAAGGCGGAGATGGACCCGGCTCTGCCCTCCGCGCTGGCCTGCTTGGTCGGCTATTTCGGCTATGAAACGATCGGCCTCGTCGAAAAGCTGCCCCGCCCGCCCGCCAATCCGATCGCCGTGCCCGACATGCTCTTCGTGCGGCCTACCGTCATCCTGATCTTCGATCGTCTGGCGGACGCGCTCTATCTCGTCGCGCCGGTCTGGAAAGGCAGCTTTGCCGATCCCGACAAGGCGATCGCCGCCGCGCACGACCGGATAGACGCCGCCGCCGCGCGCCTGGCCGGGCCGATCCCGGACGGCACGTCGGCATCCGACCTGCCCGATGTCGTCGTCACTCCCATCCTGCCGGAGGGGCGCTATGGAGAGATGGTCCGCCGGGCAAAGGACTATATCGTCGCGGGCGACATCTTTCAGGTCGTGCTGGCCCAGCGTTTCACCAGCCCTTTCACGCTCCCGCCGATCGCGCTCTATCGCGCTTTGCGACGGATCAATCCCTCGCCGTTCCTCTATTATCTCGATCTGCCCGGTTTCGCGCTGATCGGTTCCAGCCCGGAAATCCTCGTCCGCGCGCGCGACGGTGAAGTCACCATCCGCCCGATCGCAGGCACCCGCCCGCGTGGGCGAACCGCGACCGAGGACGCCGCCAACCGCGACAGCCTGCTCGCCGATCCCAAGGAACGCGCCGAGCATCTGATGCTGCTCGATCTCGGCCGCAACGATGTCGGCCGCGTCGCCCGCGCGGGCACGGTGACGGTCACGGACAGCTACGGCGTGGAGTTCTACAGCCACGTCATGCACGTCGTCTCCAACGTCGTGGGGCAGATCGCGCCGGGCAAGGACGCGCTCGACGCCCTGTTCGCGGGCTTTCCGGCAGGCACCGTCAGCGGCGCGCCCAAGGTCCGCGCGTGCGAGATCATCGCCGAGCTGGAGCCGGAAACCCGCGGCGCCTATGCCGGCGGCGTCGGCTATTTCTCGCCCGATGGAAACATGGACAGCTGCATCGTCCTGCGCACCGCCCTGCTCAAGGACGGCGTGATGCACGTCCAGGCCGGCGCAGGCATCGTCGCCGACAGCGACCCCGCCTACGAACAGCGCGAATGCGAAGCCAAGAGCGGCGCCCTGATCGCGGCCGCCCGCGAAGCCGTGGCGATTGCGCGCGATGCCGGTTTCGGGCAGTGAGGCTGCCATGATCCTCGTCATCGACAATTACGACAGCTTCACCTGGAACCTCGTCCATTATCTCATGGAACTGGGTGCGAAGGTGGAGGTGGTGCGCAACGACGCCATGTCGGCGGGGCAGGCCATGTCCTCCGGGGCGGAGGCGTTTCTGCTCTCACCGGGTCCCTGCACTCCGAACGAGGCCGGAATCAGCCTCGATATCGTCGGTGCCTGCGCCGATGCGGGGAAGCCTTTGCTCGGCGTGTGCCTGGGGCATCAGTCGATCGGGCAGTATTTCGGCGGGCGCGTGGTGCGTGGCGGGCTGATGCACGGCAAGACGTCGCCGATCACGCATGACGGCACCGGCCTGTTCGTGGACCTGCCCTCGCCCTTCATCGCGACCCGCTATCACTCGCTGATCGTCGAGGACATTCCCGACTGTCTGGTCGTCAACGCGACCAGTGACGACGGCTCCGTCATGGGCTTCCGTCACCGCGACCTGCCGATCCACAGCGTCCAGTTCCACCCCGAAAGCATCGCCACCGAACATGGCCACGCAATGCTCGCCAATTTCATGACGGCAGCGGGGATGAAGGTGAAGGAACGGGCCTGACGCATCGCGCTTATTGTCCGTTCGCCCTGAGCCTGTCGAAGGGCCACACCGAGCATCCGCGAGGTGCCTTCACTTCGTTCAGTCGAAGGCTTCGACTTCGCTCAGCCCGAACGGAAAAAGGTTGATGCGTCGCATCACCCCATTACAGAACATTTATGTCCGCCCTCCCCGACCCTTCCCTGCCGCTCGACGCCCCCACCGCAGCGCAAGCATTCGCGACGATGCTCGACGGCGCGCCATCCGATGCGGACATCGCCGGTTTCCTGATCGTCATGAGCGACCGGGGCGAAACCGCGATCGAGATCGCCGCAGCCGCACAGGCCATGCGCGACCGGATGGTCCCCATCGCCGCCCCTGCCAACGCCATCGACGTATGCGGCACGGGCGGCGACGGGCATCACACGCTCAACGTCTCCACAGCCGTCGCGCTTGTCGTCGCTGCGTGCGACGTGCCGGTCGCCAAGCATGGCAATCGCGCGGCCTCGTCCAAGGCGGGCGCCGCCGATACGCTGGAGGCGCTGGGGCTGGACCTGACGCGCGCGGCCGACATCGCCGAACGCTCACTCGCCGATCTCGGCATCTGCTTCCTCTTCGCGCAGAATCACCATCCCGCGCTCAAACGCCTCGGCCCGATCCGCAAGGCGCTGGGCCGCCGCACCATCTTCAACCTGATGGGACCGCTCGCCAACCCCGCCTGTGTCCGCCGCCAGTTGATCGGCATCGCCCGGCCCGCCTATGTCCCGATCTATGCCGAAGCTCTCGCCATGCTGGGCGCCGAGCGCGCGATGGTGGTCTCCGGGGACGAGGGGCTTGACGAACTGTCGGTCGCGGGCGGCAACGATGTCGCGGACGTCACCGCAGACGGCATCGTCGCCATGCGCCGCTGGTCCCCCGCCGATGCGGGCCTCCCCGGTCATCCCATAGACGCCATTCGCGGCGGCGACCCCGCGCATAATGCCGCCGCCCTGCGCGCCCTGCTGATGGGCGAGGCCGGCCCCTATCGCGACGCCGTGCTGTTCAACGCCGCCGCCGCGCTGATGGTGGCGGGCGCGGTTGACGATCTGCGCGAAGGAGCCGAAGACGCCGCCGAAGCCATAGACAAGGGGCTGGCCAACGCCCTGCTCAACTGCTGGATTGCCTATCGATGACCAACAAGCTCATGGAAATCTGCGCCACCAAGCGCGAGGAAGTCGCCGCGCGAAAGGCCGCGACCACGGTCTCGACGCTCGATGCGCGCGCCGCCGAGCAAAGCGCGCCACGCGGTTTCCGGACCGCGCTCGATGGCGCCGCACGCACCGGCTACGGCCTGATCGCCGAAGTCAAGAAGGCCAGCCCCTCCAAGGGCCTCATCCGAGCCGATTTCGATCCCGCCGCCCATGCCGTCGCCTATCAGGCGGGCGGCGCGGCTTGCCTCTCGGTCCTTACCGACGCGCCTTATTTTCAGGGGCATGAGGATTATCTGATGGCGGCGCGATCCGCCTGCACCATCCCCGTCCTGCGCAAGGATTTCATGGTCGATCCCTGGCAGGTGCTGGAAAGCCGGTCGATCGGGGCGGACGCCATCCTCATCATCGTCGCTGCGCTGGATGATGCCCAAATGGCGGATATCGAGGATGCCGCGATCGCACTGGGCATGGATGTACTGGTCGAGGTGCATGACGCCGCCGAACTCGATCGCGCACTGAAGCTCAAGTCACGGCTCATCGGCGTCAACAATCGCGACCTGCGCGATTTCACCGTGGATTTCGCCCGCACCTACGAACTGGTCGACCGCGCACCGCAAGGCTGCACCTTCATCGCCGAAAGCGGCCTCACCACCCGCGCCGATCTCGACGCCATGGCGGAACGCGGGGTGCGCTGCTTCCTGATCGGCGAGGCTTTGATGCGACAGGCCGATGTCGAGGCCGCGACACGCGCGCTGCTCGACGCATGAGCACGGGCCTCACCCATATCGATGGCGACGGTTCGGCGCGCATGGTCGATGTCTCGGCCAAGGCGACCACGGTGCGCGAAGCTGTCGCCACCGGGCGCATCGCCATGACGGCGGAGGCCGCCTCCGCCATTGCGCAAGGGCTGGTGAAGAAAGGCGACGTCCTGGCCGTCGCGCGCGTCGCCGGGATCATGGCCGCGAAAAAGACCGCCGATCTCATTCCCCTCTGCCACCCGCTGCCCCTGAGCGCGGTAACCGTCGACTTCACGCTGGGCGACAATGGCGTCTCCGCCACCGCCAGGGCGCGTACCGCCGCGCAGACAGGCGTGGAGATGGAGGCGATGACGGCCGTCTCCGTCGCCTTGCTCACGATCTACGACATGGCAAAGGCGATCGACAAAGCCATGATCATCAGCGACATCAGGCTGCTTTCCAAGACCGGCGGCAAATCCGGCGCATGGCATGCGCCGGACCGCCCCGCCGCGTCATGAGCCTGCTTCCCGTCGCTGCAGCGCAAGCCCGGCTCCTCGCGCTGGCGCCTCCCTTGCCCACCGAAGAAACGCCGTTGCTGGCCTGTGCAGGTCGCTGGCTCGCCGCCGATGTCCACGCCCGCCGCGACCAGCCCTATGCCGATCTGTCCGCCATGGATGGCTACGCCCTCTCCCGTAGCGAAGGGCCGTGGCGCGTAGTTCAGGAAAGCGCGGCAGGCGGCCCGATGCCGCACCCGCTCGGTCCGGGTGAGGCCGCACGCATATTCACCGGCGCACCGCTGCCCAAAGGTGCCGACGCCATCCTCATTCAGGAAAACGCCACGCGCGACGGCGATCTCCTGTCCCGCGCAACGAACGATCCGCCGGATCCCGGGGTCCATATCCGTCCACGCGGGTCGGACTTTGCCGATGGCGACCTGCTGCTGCCTGCGGGAATGCGACTCGATGCGCCGCAACTGGCGCTCGCGACGCTGGGCGGCCATGGTACGTTGCCCGTGCATCGCCGCCCGCGCATCGCCATCCTGTCCACCGGCAACGAACTGGTGCCGCCCGGCGCGCCCATCCCCTTCGGCAAGCTGCCTTCGTCCAACGCCATCTTGCTCTCCGCCATGCTCTCCGGCTTGCCCTGCGACATCGACGACATGGGCATCATCCCCGATGACCTGTCCGCCATGACGGCAGCTTTCGACAAGGCACGCACGACAGACGTCATTCTTTCCACCGGCGGCGCATCGGTGGGCGATCACGATCTCGTGCGCCCTGCCTTTGCGGCGGCGGGTGGCGATCTGGATTTCTGGAAGATCAAAATGCGGCCGGGCAAACCGCTGATCGCCGGAACGCTCGGTGCCGGCATCTTCCTTGGCCTGCCCGGCAATCCGGTATCGGCGTTCGTCACCGCCACGCTTTTCCTGATGCCGCTGGTGCGCCATCTTTCGGGCAGCGCAATGCCCTTGCCGATGCTGACGCGCGCGCCGCTTGCGTCTCCGATCGTGGCAACCGATGATCGCGATGAGTATCTTCGCGCCCGCATGACAAAGGCCGGCGCTGTGGCGCTGACGGCGCAGGACAGCGCGGCCACACGCGCCCTTGCGCAGGCTGACTGCCTGATCGTTCGACCTGCCGGATCGTCGGAAGCCCGTTCGGGTGATATGGTGACGATCCTGCCGCTGTAGCTGCCGGAACAGGGCAAACCGTTGCGCGCTTGACGCGAACAGAAGTGTTTCCTATACGTTCCCCGTCCGTTCCACAGGATGAGGTTGATATGCTGACACTCAAGCAACAGGAACTACTTTCGTTCATCCACCACCGGCTTGAGCAGGGCGGCGTGTCTCCTTCGTTCGAAGAGATGAAGGATGCGCTCGATCTCAAGTCGAAGTCCGGCATCCATCGCCTCATCAATGCGCTGGAGGAGCGGGGTTTCATCCGCCGCCTGCCCAATCGGGCGCGCGCGCTCGAAGTGCTCAAGCTGCCCGATGGCATGGAGCGCGCGAAGCGGGAGGCCACCGTCACCCCGATTAACGTGGCAACGCCGAAAACTGCGACGCCGCATATTCCGGTTGCCGCAAACGACGTCATCGAAATCCCGCTGCACGGGCGCATCGCCGCCGGTGTCCCGATCGAGGCGATGGAGGGACAGAATATGCTGTCCGTCCCCGCCGCCCTGCTCGGCGCCGGCGAACATTATGCGCTCGAAGTATCCGGTGATTCGATGATCGAGGCGGGCATATTGGATGGCGACTTCGCCCTTATCCAGCGCACCGAAAGCGCGCGTGAGGGGCAGATAGTGGTCGCGCTGATCGACGACGCGGAAGCGACGCTCAAATATTTCCGCAAGGACGGCGCCCGCGTCCGCCTCGACCCCGCGAACAGCGCCTACGAGCCGCAAATCTACGATTCGCGTCAGGTCCGCATCCAGGGCAAGCTTGCGGGACTGCTGCGGCGTTACAACTGATCGCTTTACGGGCCGCTCTGCCGTTCAGGCGGGCGGCCCATCCGTGCGGCGCTTCTCGATTTCCGTCAATATGGTGACGGCGGCACGGGCGGCGTCGGCAATGCCCGCCTCCGCCGCTTTCGCCTCGACGGTCGGCCGGTCGAGATAGATGGCCAGCACATAATCCTTGCCCGATGGCGATCGCAGCACCGCTACGTCGTTATAGGCCGTGCCGCACGATCCGGTCTTGCTGCCCGCTGTCCATCCCTCGGATAACCCTGCCTTGATCCGCGCGTCGCCGGTCGTGCTGCCTTCAAGCCATCCGCGCAGTTGCCCCGCCGCGGTGGCGGGCATATCCTGAAACAGCAGTCGCGCCATCACCGTCGCCATCGCGACCGGACTGGTCGTGTCGCGCGGATCGCCGGGGGCATTTTCGTTGAGTGCCGGTTCGGTGCGGTCAAGCTGCGTCACCATGTCGCCATGCGCGCGCATGAACGCCGTGAGGCCCTCCGGTCCGCCGATCAGCGGCAGCAGCAGATTGGCGGCGCTGTTGTCGCTCACTTCCACCGCACCCCTCGCCAGGTCGGCAATCGCCATGCGCCCCTTCTTCAGGTTCGCCTTCACCACCGGGGCATAGTCCAGCACATCGGCCTGCGTGATCGGCAGCGTGCCGTCCATGCCGTAATGCCCCTGCTCCGCCCCCATCAGCACGGCGGCGGCCAGCGGGGCCTTGAACGTCGAGCACATTGCGAAACGCTCTTCCCGGTTGAAGCCGAGCAGCAGCTTGCCGTCCGCATCGACCAGCGCGATGCCGAGGCGACCGCCGGTCGCCTGCTCGATCTGCCGGGGATTGGCCGCCACCACCGGCTTGCTGGCGGCCTCCAGCGAATCGAGACGGAAGCGGGACAGAGCATCGCTCCCGCTACCCTGCGGCTGGGCGCTTGCCGGCATCGAAAACGGCGCCAGAACCAGCGCCGCGCAAAGGACGAAAGTCCGCATCTCCGCACTATGTCGAATCGAGGATTTCCTGTCCATAATCCGCACCTTCCGTGCCTTACATGCCCTGCATGTTATGCGATTCGGGCGGGATCTGTACCGTCAGGGTGGCGATGCCCTCGGTCAGGACGATCTGGCAGGCAAGGCGGCTCGTGCGCGTCGCCGACGCCGCAAGATCGAGCATGTCCTCCTCCGCTTCGCTGGCTCGCGGAAGAAGCGAAAAATGCTCTGCCGCCACGATCACATGGCATGTCGAACAGGCCATCTGTCCTTCGCACGTCCCTTCAAGGGGTTGACCGATGCCTTGCGCGACGTCGAGCAATATCGAGCCGGCTGGCGCATCCACGTCCTGCCGCTGCTTTCCGTCGGCACTGATGAAGGTGACTTTCGTCATGGCGCATGCGCTCCGCTGGCGACCGGCGCCTGCTGCGCGGCCGCATTCCCTATCGCCCTGGCGGCATCCTCCAGTTCGCCGATGCGTGTATAGCGACCAAAGCCGATCCGCACCGATCCCCGCGCTTCTTTGTCCGATAGGCCGACCGCTTGCAAGACGTGACTGGGCCGCCCCGACCCGCTCGCGCAGGCCGACCCCAGTGAGATGGCGATGTCGCGACAGTCGGAAAGCAGCCGCGCCCCGTCGATCCCGTCGCGACGAATGTTGAGATTGCCGTGATAGCGCGCATCCATGCTGCCGTTGACGATCCATCCGTCGAACAGCCGCAACGCCGTCTGCCAAAGCCTCTCGATATGCGCCGCATCCGCTTCCGCGCAGTCGACCATAAGCTCCGCCGCCACGCCGAATCCGGCACAGAGCGCAGGCGAGAGCGTTCCGGATCGCAACCCGCCTTCCTGCCCGCCCCCATGGATCAGCGGCGGCAAGGATATCCCATCGCGCAGCCACAGCGCGCCTACGCCCTTCGGCCCGTGGACCTTGTGCGCGCTGATGGCGATGGCGTCGGCCCGGCGGGGCAAGGGCACCCGTCCGAACCCCTGCACCGCGTCGCACAGGAACGGCGCACCGACAGCGTGCGCCATCGCCTCCAGCGCATCGACGGGCTGTATTACCCCGATCTCATTGTTCACCAGCATCGCCGCCACCAGCGCCGTTTCCGGCGTGATCGCCGCCTGCGCCACGTCCGGATCCACGATCCCGCCGCCCCCGACCGGCAGCAGGACGACTTCGAACCCGACGGCCTCCAGCGACAGCACCGTATCGCGCACGGCGGCATGTTCGCTCGCCAGCGTCACGATCCGCCGTCGTTCACGCGGTGCGGATGCGGCGAACCCATGGATCGCGATGTTCAGCGCCTCGGTCGCGCCGGAGGTGAAGATCACCCGCCCTCCACCTATGCCCAAAGCCGCCGCGATCCGGTCCCGCGCCAGTTCCACCTGCGCCGCCGCCTGCCGCCCCATGCGATGCGTGCTGTGCGGATTGCCGAAATGATCGCGCAGCAGCGGCGCCATGGCGTCGAACACTTCGGGCGCCAGCGGTGTCGTCGCCTGATAATCGAGATAGATCATCCGCGTACCGCCTTCCATGCCGTTACAAAGCGGGCAATGTCGTCCGCCCCCGTCTGCGGCCCGAAGCTCACGCGCACCACTTCGCCCGCCGCCTCCGCGTCCCATCCCATTGCCGTCAGCACATGACTGGCCTTGAGCGTGCCGGAGGAACAGGCGCTGCCCGCCGATACCGAAATCCCTGCCATGTCGAACCGGATCAGTTGCGCGCGCGCCGAGACGCCCGGCATACGATAGCTCGCGATCGTCGGGATGCGCGGACTGTCGGCGGCCACCACCTCCCCGCCCGCGTCGCTTATCGCCGCGTCCAGCTCCCTCCGCAGGCGCGCGGCCTCGTTCAGCCAGTCGCGCGGTGCCTCCAGCGCCGCCGCCATGGCCATCACCGCCGGCAGATTCTCCGTTCCCGCGCGATAGCCCTGCTCCTGCCCGCCACTGGGATGCAACTGCGTCAGATCCCTAACCAGCAGCGCGCCGATCCCCGGTGGCCCGCCGAACTTGTGCGCGCTGATCGCGATCATGTCCGCATCGGGCAGAGGCAGCTTGCCCGCACTCTGCGCGCAATCGGCGAACAGTAACGGGATACCGTCGAGCGACTGGATCACGCCGGTCTCGTTGTTCACATGCTGAATGGCATTCAGCGCCGCATCCTCGCGGTCGGGCACAACACGACCATCGGCCGCAATCGCCAGCCGTTCCGCGCCCGGCGTCACCCTCAGCACCGCATCATGCTCGATCGGCGACGTGACGATCCGCGCGGCCTTGTTGCGCATCAGCGCGATGGCGATCGCCTCGCTCGCGCCGGAGGTGAAGAGGACAGGCCCGTTCCACCCCAGCGCCGCGCCGATCCGTGCCCGCGCGTCCTCCAGCGCCGCGCGCGCCGCGCGGCCATCGGCATGCGGGCTGGAGGGATTGGCCCAGCGCGTCATGCCGTCGATCATCGCCGCCACCGCCTGTGGCAGCATCGGCGTGGTCGCGGCATGGTCCAGGTAAATGCGGGCGGGATCGGGCATTGCGGGCGGATACACACTCATTGATTGCGAAAAAGGGCGCGACATCTATATAGGCGGCAAACCCGCCATAGCCACACCATGCCGTTGGGCAAAGCAGGGCGCGCCCGCGCCTCTCCGCCCACGGTCCAAAAGACAAGAGCACCGCGCCATGCCCGACGTGATATTCACCGGCCCCGAAGGTCGCCTGGAAGGGCGTTTCAGCCCCCCGCCCCGCCCCCGCGCGCCGGTCGCGATGATCCTGCATCCGCATCCGCAGGGCGGCGGCACGATGAACGACCGCATCACCCAGGCGCTCTACAAGACGTTCGTGCGTCGCGGCTTCGCCGTGCTGCGCTTCAATTTCCGGGGCGTCGGCCGCAGTCAGGGGACGTTCGACAATGGCATCGGCGAACTGAGCGACGCCGCCTCCGCGCTCGACTGGGTGCAGAGCTTCCATCCCGAAGCGCAGACCACATGGATCGCCGGTTTCTCCTTCGGCGCGTGGATATCGATGCAGCTGCTGATGCGCCGTCCGGAAATCCGCGGCTTCATCTCGGTCGCGCCGCCCGCCAACATGTATGATTTCAGCTTCCTCGCGCCCTGCCCGTCCTCCGGCATCATCGTGCAGGGCACCGCGGACGAAGTGGTGACGGCCAGCGCCGTGCAGAAGCTGGTCGACAAGCTGCGCACGCAAAAGGGCATCACCATTCATCACGACGAGATCCGCGGCGCCAACCATTTCTTCGAGCATGAACTGGATCAGCTCATGAAGTCGGTCGACAACTATCTCGACATGCGCCTCGCCCCGGATTCGCCCATTCGCTGACTTTTCATAACCGACACACCCAGAACCCGTTCGGTTCGAGCTTGTCGAGAACACTTGCCAGGTAAATGTTCTCGACAAGCTCGAACCGAACGGCAGTAGGCAATACTTAAACCACCCACACCGCCACATTGCCGAACATCACCAGCCCGGCCACCAGCATCAGTATCGCCTGCTTGCGGTCATGCTTCTTCGCCAGCATATAGATGCCGCCACCGGTCAACGCGATCCCCGCCAGCATCAGCACGGACAGGATCGTCCCGCTCATAACAGCGCCGCGATGGCAAGGCACATCGCCGCCAGCCCTGCGGACAGAGGCACCCTCAGTGCCATCCACCAGGACGGCGCTATACTGAGTTGCACCAGCCTGCGATCGACCAGCAGGGTCGTCACAAGCCCGATCGCCAGCACCACCAGCGACGGCCCCGGCCATTCCTCGCCCACGGCCCATGGCCATGCCGTCGCGAAGGCGAGCAATTGCGGGATCACCGCCGCGCCATAGAGCCACGGCGGCGCGCTCGGCTGCGCGGCGGCAAAGCCCCACCAGATACCGCCCAGAAATGCCAGGATCGTCGCGGCATAGAAATAGGCCAGTGAAATCGACAGAAACCGCCACTCCGGCCCGCCCCAGACGATGGCGGCAAGAGCAAGGAGCGGCGGCAACAACCCGGAAAAACCGAGCATCATGGGCAGGCGAAGGTTGGACATGCTCCCGCAATAGCCAAGCGGGGAGACAAGGGAAAGGGCAGGAACGGCATTGGCGGCAAGGCATATGCCCGCGCCACCCTCTT
Source organism: Sphingobium sp. (assembly GCA_965279415.1). GTDB lineage: Bacteria > Pseudomonadota > Alphaproteobacteria > Sphingomonadales > Sphingomonadaceae > Sphingobium. The sequence continues at coordinate 3,182,478 of OZ257238.1, read as the reverse complement.
GCACCCTAACCGCAAACCCGCCATATGCGCCGCGGGAGTCGGGCGGACGTGGTCGTCGCCAACCGGGTCAGATCCTGACGGAAGCAGCCACAACGATTTCGCTGCGGGTCGTTCCGGCTCCCACCTCTCCCAATCCTTCGACATCCTCCATTCAACCGGCTAAACCCTGCCGATGTCCGATTCCACGCAGCCCTATCGCGTCCTCGCGCGCAAATACCGCCCGCGCAATTTCCGCGAACTGATCGGGCAGGATGCGATGGTGCAGACGCTCGGCAACGCCATCAAACGCGGGCGCCTGGCCCACGCCTTCCTGATGACGGGCGTGCGCGGCGTCGGCAAGACATCGACTGCGCGCCTGATCGCCAAGGCGCTGAACTGCATCGGCCCGGATGGGCTGGGCGGCCCGACGATCGACCCCTGCGGCGTGTGCGAACCCTGTATCGCGATCGCCGAAGGGCGGCATATCGACGTCATCGAAATGGATGCGGCCAGCCACACCGGCGTCGACGACGTGCGAGAGATCATAGAAGCGGTGCGCTACGCCGCCGTATCCGCGCGCTACAAGGTCTATATCATCGACGAAGTCCACATGCTCTCGAAGAACGCTTTCAACGCGTTGCTCAAGACGCTTGAGGAGCCGCCCGAGCATGTGAAGTTCCTGTTCGCGACGACCGAAGTGAACAAGGTGCCGATCACCGTCCTCTCCCGCTGCCAGCGGTTCGATCTGCGGCGCATCCCGGCGGACAAGCTCGCCGCGCATTTCGCGCATGTGACGCAGGCCGAAGATGTGCGCGCCGAGCCGGCGGCGCTGTCCCTGATCGCACAGGCGGCGGAAGGCTCCGCCCGCGACGGTCTCTCGATCCTCGATCAGGCGATCGCCCATGCCGACATGGATCAGGGCGAGGCATTGATAACTGCGGCGCAGGTGCGCGACATGCTTGGCCTTTCCGATCGGGGATCGGTGCGCCGGCTGCTCGGTCTCTTGCTCGCGGGCGATGCGGCCCCCATGCTGGCGGCCGTCCGCGAACAGCATGATCTTGGCGTGGAGCCGCTCGCCCTGATGCGCGGCCTGCTCGAAATCGTCCATGCCGTGACGGTGGCAAAGGCCGGACGCGGGGGCGACGATCCGGCACAGTCCGCCGAGGAACGCGAGGCGCTGGCGGACTGGGCCGCCGCGCTCAGCTTTGCCGCGCTCCACCGGATGTGGCAGCTGCTGCTCAAGGGGCATGACGAAGTCGCCAGCGCGGTCCTGCCGCTCGAAGCCTGCGAAATGGCACTGCTTCGCGCCGTCTATGCCGCCACCCTGCCCGATCCGTCCGATATGGCGCGCCTCATCCGCGATGGCGGGGGCACTGCAACGCCACAGCCTGCCGCATCGCCTCTCCCCTCACCCGCACCCGCCCCGACGCAACGCGTGCCTGAATCCTTTGCCGCGCTGGTCGCGCTGATCGCGAAAAGCGGCGCTGCGTTGTTGGCCAACAGCCTGCATGACGAAGTCGGCCTGATCCGCTATGCGCCGCCCGAACTGGTGATCGCGGCCCGTCGCCCGATCGACATGAAGGAACTGACGAGCCGCCTCAACAGCACGACCGGCATGGCGTGGACCGTGACCATCGGCGATGGCCCCTCCGAGGCGACGCTGTGGGAACAGGAAAAGGCGGCGGAGGACAGTGCCCGACAGGCGATCCTGTCCACCCCGATCGTCAGCGCCGCGATGGCGACTTTTCCCAATGCGGAACTGCTGCCGCAGGACGACAAACAAGAATGGAGCGCAAGCGCATGAAAGACCTGAATGAAATCTTGGGCATGGCCACCCGCGTGCAGGAAGAACTGACCCGTGCGCAGGAAAATCTCGACAAGATCGAAGTCGAAGGGGTGGCCGGCGGCGGCGTCGTGAAGGTGCGTGCCACCGCGAAGGGGCGGATCGTCGGCGTCTCGATCGACGAAAGCCTCCTGATGCCTTCCGAAAAACAGATACTGGAGGATCTGATAGCCGCCGCACTCAACGACGCGCGCAAGAAGGCGGATGAGGCGAGCAACAGCGAAATGGGCAAACTTACCAGTGGCTTGCCTTTGCCGCCGGGCTTCAAGCTGCCGTTCTGAAAACATTCAGACAAAGGCGCTATGGTCGTCGGGTTGATGTTACGGAATTGAACGCGCCGGGCACCGCGCCCATATCAGGCAAGAAGGCGTCGCACTGTACGCCACGGAGATTGCATGACTACCACTTATCCGCTCCTTCCCCTGCGCGACATCGTCGTTTTCCCGCAGATGATCGTTCCCCTGTTCGTCGGTCGCGACAAGAGCGTCGTCGCGCTCGAAAAGGCGATGGAAGCGAACAAGGAAATCTTCCTCGTGTCGCAACTCGACCCGGCTGAGGACGATCCCGACCGGGAAGCACTGTACGACACCGGCGTCATCGCCACCGTCCTGCAGCTTCTGAAGCTGCCCGACGGCACCGTGCGGGTACTGGTCGAGGGCCGCCAGCGCGCCAATCTGACCGAGCTTGTCACCCTGCCCGATCATCTGGCGGCGCAGGTGACGGTGAGCGAGGATGTCGTCGCCGACAGCCCCGAAGCGTCCGCCCTCATGCGCTCGGTCGTCGAACAGTTCGAGAATTACGCCAAGCTCAACAAGAAGCTGCCTGCCGAAACGCCGGTACAATTGCGCGAGATCGAGGATGCCGGGCGTCTGGCCGATGCCGTATCGGCCAACATCAACGTCAAGGTCGCCGACAAGCAGTCGCTCCTGGTCGAATCCGATCCGGTAAAGCGCCTCGAAATGGTGTTCGCTTTCATGGAAGGCGAACTGGGCGTCCTCCAGGTCGAAAAGAAGATCCGTGGCCGCGTGAAACGCCAGATGGAAAAGACCCAGCGCGAATATTATCTCAACGAACAGTTGAAGGCGATCCAGCGCGAACTCGGCAACGGCGAAGGCGAGGATGCCGACGAACTCGCCGAACTCACGCAGAAGATCGCCAAAGCCAAGCTGAGCAAGGAAGCGCGGACCAAGGCGACCGCGGAGCTGAAGAAGCTCAAGACGATGCAGCCGATGTCGGCCGAAGCCACCGTCGTGCGCAACTATCTCGACGTGCTGCTGGGCCTGCCCTGGGGCAAGAAGGGCAAGGTCAAGACCGATCTCAAGCGCGCGCAGGATATCCTCGACGAGGATCATTTCGCGCTGGAAAAGGTCAAGGACCGGATCATCGAATATCTCGCCGTTCAGGCGCGCACCAACAAGCTGAAAGGCCCGATCCTGTGCCTCGTCGGTCCTCCGGGCGTCGGCAAGACATCGCTCGGTCGTTCGATCGCCAAGGCGACGGGCCGCGAGTTCGTGCGTCAATCGCTGGGCGGCGTGCGCGACGAAGCGGAAATCCGCGGGCATCGCCGCACCTATATCGGATCGCTGCCGGGCAAGATCGTCACCAACCTCAAGAAGGCGGGGACGATGAACCCGCTGTTCCTGCTCGACGAGATCGACAAGCTGGGTCAGGATTTCCGCGGCGATCCCGCCTCCGCCCTGCTCGAAGTGCTCGACCCGGAACAGAACAGCAAGTTCCAGGACCATTATCTGGAAATCGACGTCGACCTGTCGGACGTGATGTTCGTCACCACCGCGAACAGCCTCAATCTGCCGCAAGCGTTGCTCGACCGCATGGAGATCATCCGCCTCGAAGGCTATACCGAGGACGAGAAGGTCGAAATCGCGCAGCGCCACCTGCTCGCCAAGCAGATCGAGGCGCATGGCCTGAAACCGGAAGAGTTCGAAGTGACCGAGGAGGCCGTGCGCGACCTCATCCGTTACTACACCCGCGAAGCCGGTGTCCGCACACTGGAACGCGAGATCGCGCGTCTCGCCCGAAAGGCGCTGCGCAAGATTCTCGAAGGCGAATATAGCCAGGTCGTCATCACGCCGGACAATCTTTCCGACTATGCGGGCGTGCGCAAGTTCCGCCACGGCGTCAGCGAAGAGGAAAACCAGATCGGCGCCGTCACCGGCCTCGCCTGGACGGAAGTGGGCGGAGAGCTGCTCACGATCGAATCCGTCACCGTGCCGGGGAAGGGGCAGATCCGCACCACCGGCAAGCTGGGCGACGTGATGACCGAATCGATCCAGGCCGCCCTGTCCTACGTAAAGGCGCGGTCGCCGGGTTACGGCATCAAGCCGAGCATCTTCACGCGGAAGGATATCCACATCCATCTGCCCGAAGGCGCGGTGCCCAAGGACGGACCGTCGGCAGGCATCGGCATGGTCACGTCGATCGTCAGCACGCTGACGGGCGTCGCCGTGCACAAGGACGTCGCGATGACCGGCGAAGTCACCTTGCGTGGCCGCGTCCTGCCCATCGGCGGCCTGAAGGAAAAGCTGCTGGCGGCGCTGCGGGGCGGTATCAAGACCGTCTTGATCCCTGCCGACAACGAGAAGGATCTGGCCGAGATACCCGCCAATATCCGCGAAGGGCTGGAAATCATTCCAGTCTCGCATGTCGATGAGGTGCTCGCCCGCGCGCTCGTTACGCCGCTAGAAGCGATCAGCTGGACCGAGGAGGATGACCTTGCGGCACAGCCTGTTCATGGCGGATCGGGTGATCCCGATGTTGCAGTGCGGCATTAACCCCTGATTTCGGGGCATTTCGTCCCAACATGGGCCAATCATTCCCTCGTGCGCGGGATTTTGTCGCTTTCTCTTTGACAGCGGCAAAATCCTGCGCCTTTATTACTGGTCTGACCCGCGATTCCACAGACAAATCAGAGCAGGGGGTTCCCATAACATGAATAAACAGGATCTCATTAGTGCGGTTGCCGACAGCAGCGGCCTCAGCAAAAGCGACACGATCAAGGCTGTAGAAGGCGTATTCGAAGCCGTGACGAATGCCCTCAAGAAAGGCGACGAAGTGCGCCTTGTCGGGTTCGGCACATTTTCGGTATCGAAGCGCAAGGCTTCTACCGGTCGCAACCCCCGCACCGGGGAAACCATGACGATCAAGGCATCGTCCCAGCCCAAGTTCAAGGCCGGCAAGGGCCTCAAGGACGCCGTCAACTAGGCGTCATAGGACCGACGCCGGAAGCGCGCCGGGCTTTTTCTCCAGATTGCGGGTGCGACGGGAGAGTATCCGGTGACAGGCGTTCGGTCCTGCCACCTATGTTAGGCGAAGGAGCGGGGCATATGTCCCGCTTTTTCCGTTTCGGGCGCTGCGGCACGCGCGCCGTCACCCCGTTTATTTGCGTCGCAACGGCCAAAGTATGCTTGACGCTATGGCGTGGTCAGCCTTATGGGCGTTGCTCCCGCAGCCGGTTCGTCCGGCACGGCGGGCGTGGCGATCGTAGCTCAGTTGGTTAGAGCGCCGGTTTGTGGTACCGGAGGTCGTGGGTTCAAGACCCATCGGTCGCCCCATTTTTCCCCTTCCTCGCGAAGCCTTGCGCACGCATGCGTTCGGGCTTGCGTTTCGGGGTGGCTTTTCCTGCATCACCTTATTATTGCGTGGCCTCGTAATTTTATTACTCGACCTGAAGTCGCGCGAGGGATGATATGAGTGCTGCCTGGGATCTGCCGGATTTTGACGATCATGAAGGGGTCCATCTCTTCCGCGATCACGCCAGCGGGCTGACCGCCGTCATCGCGATTCACTCGACGACATTGGGTCCGGGCGCCGGCGGCACGCGCTTTTGGCATTATGCCGATCGCACCGACGCCATCACCGACGCCCTCCGCCTGTCGCGCGGCATGAGCTACAAGAATGCCATGGCAGGCCTGCCGATGGGCGGTGCCAAGGGCGTGATCCTCGCCGACGCGAACCTCGCCAAGACGCCGCAGATGCTCGAAGCCTTCGGGCGCGCCGTCGATTCGCTCGGCGGGCGTTACGTCACCGCCGAAGATGTGGGCATCTCCGAAAGCGACATGATCGCCATCGCCCGCAGCACGCGCCACGTCTCCGGCCTTCCCGTCGGCGCGGGCCATGCCGGGGGCGATCCCGGTCCGTTCACCGCCTACGGCATCTATCTCGGCGTCAAGGCGGCGGTGCAGCAGGCGCTCGGCAGATCCGATATGGCGGGCGTGCATGTCGCCATTCAGGGCGTCGGCAGCGTCGGCGGCGGCCTTGCCCGCCATCTGGCCAGGGACGGTGCACGGCTGACGCTCGCCGATGTGAACGCCGATCGCGCCCGAGCGCTGGCGACGGAACTGGGCGGCACGGCTGTCGAGGCCGAAGCGATCATCGGCGTCGAAGCCGACGTGTTCAGCCCCAATGCGCTGGGCGCGATCCTGAACGAATATTCCATTCCCCTGCTCAAGACCGGCATCGTCGCGGGCGGCGCGAACAATCAGTTGGCGACTCCCGCCGATGCGCAGCGCCTCCACGCACGCGGCATACTTTACGCGCCGGATTACGTCATCAACGCAGGCGGCATCATCAACGTCGCGCTCGAATATCTGGGTCAGGGCGACCGCGACGAAGTGAATGGCCGGATCGAGTTGATTCCCGATCGCCTGCGCGCCATCTGGACGGAAAGCGCCGCAACGGGACGCCCCGCCGCCGATGTCGCCGACATTATGGCCCAGACGCTTATCCGGCGTCGCTGAACGGAAAAAGCGCATGGCGGCATGGCGGATAAGGCGTCGCGGATTCGTAACATGGTCAAACGCCGCCATCGGCACTAGATAGCGGCAATCGAATCACCGTTGAATGCAGGGTCGCCCTCGTCATGCGCATTGCCATCGCCTCCGATCATGCCGCCGTCGATCTGAAGGCGATGCTTGCCGACTGGCTGCGCGAGGCAGGGCACGAAGTCGAAGATCTCGGCCCGGCCACCGCCGATCGCGTCGATTATCCCGATTACGGCTATAAACTCGCGAGGGTGATCGCCGACGGCGCGGCGGAACGCGGCATCGCGCTCTGCGGCTCGGGCATCGGCATTTCGATCGCCGTCAACCGCAATCCGGCCTGCCGCGCCGCGCTCGTCTCCGAACCGCTGTCGGCGGCGCTGGCGCGCGAGCACAACGACGCCAACGTCCTCGCCATGGGCGCCCGCTTGACCGGGCCGGACATGGCGAAGGCCTGCGTCGAGGCGTTCCTGTCCACATCCTTCGGCGGCGGGCGTCATGCCGGTCGCGTCGCCAAACTCTCCGCCCCCGCTCTTTGATGCTCTCTGCTCTGAAAGGATTTTTCGCATGAGCAACGCCGCTGTCCTCTCCGCCGCTCCCGCCGCTTCGATCGACGATGTCGACGCCATCCGCGCCGAAGGCTTCTTCACCCGCTCCGTGGCGCAGACCGATCCGCTGATCGCCGCCGCCATCGCCGATGAACTGAAACGCGAACAGGGCCAGATCGAACTCATCGCCTCGGAAAACATCGTCAGCCAGGCCGTGCTGGAGGCGCAGGGCAGCGTATTCACCAACAAATATGCCGAAGGCTATCCGGGCAAGCGCTACTATCAGGGCTGCGCGCCTTCCGATGCCGTAGAGCAGCTTGCCATCGACCGCGCGAAGGAACTGTTCGGCTGCGGCTTCGCCAATGTGCAGCCGCATTCGGGCGCGCAGGCGAACGGCGCAGTGATGCTCGCGCTCACGAAGCCGGGCGACACGATCATGGGCCTCTCGCTCGACGCCGGCGGCCACCTGACACATGGCGCAAAGCCCGCGCTGTCGGGCAAATGGTATAACGCCGTTCAGTACGGCGTCGATGAAACCACCCATCTGATCGATTACGATGCGGTGGAGGCACTGGCGATCGAGAACAAGCCGACGCTCATCATCGCGGGCGGCTCCGCCTATCCCCGCCAGATCGACTTCGCCCGTTTCCGCGCGATCGCGGACAAGGTCGGCGCGATCTTCATGGTCGACATGGCCCATTTTGCAGGGCTAGTCGCGGGCGGCGTGCACCCGACGCCCTTCGGTCACGCCCATGTCGTCACCACCACCACGCACAAGACGCTGCGCGGCCCGCGCGGCGGCATGATCATGACCAATGACGAGGCGATCGCGAAGAAGATCAACTCGGCGGTGTTCCCCGGCCTTCAGGGCGGCCCGCTGATGCACGTCATCGCCGCCAAGGCCGTCGCCTTCGGGGAAGCGCTCACCCCGCAGTTCAAGGCCTATTCCGCCGCCGTCGTCGCCAATGCGCAGGCGCTCGCCGCCCGGCTCAAGGCGCGCGGGCTGGACGTGATCTCCGGCGGTACGGACACCCACCTCGCCCTCATCGACCTGCGCCCCTACGGCATCAGCGGCAAGGATGCGGATGAGGCGCTGGAGCGCAGCCACATCACGTGCAACAAGAACGGCGTGCCGGGCGATCCCCTGCCCCCCACAAAGACCAGCGGCATCCGCGTCGGTTCCCCGGCAGGCACCACCCGCGGCTTCGGCGTGGCGGAGTTCGAGGCGATCGGCGACATGATCGCCGACGTGCTGGCAGCCCTGCGCGACCATGGTGAACGCGGCGCCCCCGCAGTGGAAGCCGACGTCCGCCAGCGGGTATCGGCCCTGTGCGCCCGCTTCCCGATCTATGGGGGCTGATCCTCGATCACCCGTTCGCCCTGAGCGCAGGCGAAGCGCTTTCGCCTGCGGCTTAGGCAACGGCTTCGACAGGCTCGGCCCGAACGGAAAAGGTAAGTTTGCATAATGCGGTGCCCCTTCTGCGGCCATGACGACAGCCAGGTAAAGGACAGCCGCCCGACCGAGGACAATGGCGCGATCCGCAGGCGGCGCCAGTGCGAGGCGTGCGGCGCGCGCTTCACCACGTTCGAGCGCATCCAGCTCCGCGAAGTCTGGGTTTTGAAGAGCGAAGGCCGCCGCGAACCCTTCGAACGCGACAAGCTCGCCCGCTCCATCGGCATCGCCTGCCGCAAACGCCCCATCGATACGGTCCGTATCGAGAAACTGGTGTCGGGCATCCAGCGCCAGCTCGAAACCAGCGGCGAAAGCGAAGTGCAGGCCAAGACGATCGGCGAAATGGTGATGGAAGGGCTCAAGGGCCTCGACAGCGTCGCCTACATCCGCTTCGCCAGCGTCTACAAGGATTTCGGCGAAGCAAGGGACTTCGAGGATTTCGCGAGCACGGTGAAGGAAGTCGGCGGTGAGTGAGGGCGCGCTTCCTACGTTTCCGTTGGCTTTGACCTTACTGGAAATCTCTCCCACCCCGTTCGCCCCTTTCTTTCCCCGTTCGGTTCGAGCCTGTCGAGAACAGCGCCGATGAGCTTCTGGATCTACATTCTCAGATGCGCAGACGGCACATACTACACCGGGCATACCGACGATCTGGAACGGCGTGTCGCGCAACATCACGCGGGCACCTTCCCCGGTTATACGCATGATCGTCGGCCGGTAGAACTGGTGTTCAGCGAGACCTTTACGGACCGCATCGACGCGCTGGAACGCGAACGACAGGTCAAAGACTGGTCACGGAAGAAGAAGGAAGCGTTGATTCGTGGAGACTGGGCAGCAATTTCTGCGGCTGCAAGTTCTCGACCGCGCGTCTCGACTTCGCTCGACGCTGGCTCGAACCGAACGGTTGTGGGGAATGCGAATCCTCTCAAATCCGTTCGGTTCGAGCCTGTCGAGAACCCGTCCGCCCCCCTCATCGTCCTCGTCCGCCCGCAACTGGGCGAGAACATCGGCAAGGCCGCCCGTGCCATGCTCAACTTCGGTCTGACGGAACTGCGCATCGTGTCCCCACGCGACGGATGGCCCAATCCCGATGCCGGTCCAGCCGCCGCCGGAGCGGACATCGTGCTGGAACGCGCGCAGGTGTTCGACAGCCTCGCCGAAGCCGTCGCCGATTGTCCGCATGTCTACGCCACCACGGTGCGCAAGCGCGGCGTCACCAAGCCCGTCGTCACGCCAGAAGAAGCCGCCCGCGAAATCCACGCAGCGCAGGGGCGCAGCGCCTTCGTGTTCGGGCCGGAGCGGTCGGGCCTGGAAACCGACGACGTGGCGCTCGCCCGCAAAATCCTGACCGTATCGATCAACCCGGAGTTCGGCTCGCTCAATCTCGCACAGGCCGTCATCCTATGCGCCTATGAATGGTCGAAGGGGGTGGCACTGGCTTCCCCCACCCACAACGACCTCGGCGTGCCTGCGCCGCAGGAGGAACTCGAAGGGATGCTGGGCCAGCTTGAGGGAATGCTTGAGGCCGCCGGCTATTTCTTCCCGCCCGATCGCATCCCGGCCACCAAGCGCACCTTGCGCAGCGTTCTCACCAAGCCGGGGTGGAACAGCCAGGAAGTCCGCACCCTGCGCGGCGTCCTCTCCGCCCTCGCCAAGGATCGCCCGCGCGGTCAGGGGTAAGGATCGGGTTGAGAGGTCGGCCCTGTCACCAAGAGGCAGTTCCCCGGCGAAGGCCGGTGTCCGGAGTCTCACAGAACCGTGCTTTGTCGCCCTGGACCCTGGCCTGCGCCGGGGAACAACGAATCATGCGTCGCGATCAGTTGCGTTTCCGCGCGAACCCCATCATCCCCGCAACCGCTCGAACTCCGCCATTTCATAAGCGATCGACGCTTCCACCAGCGTCTCCCACATCGCCGCCACGGCATCGGCGGGAATCCCTGTCCGCGCCGCTTCCGCCGCCGCCTGCGCGATCACCTGAGCCTTGCGCGCCTCGTCGCGCACATGGCTCCGGTCCGGCTTGATGCGGGCGGCGGCGCGCATATAGGCGAAGCGGTCGGCCAGCAGCGCCACGATCCGCGCGTCCAACGCATCGACACCCGCGCGCACCTCGGCCATGCTCGTACATGCTTCGGGAGGAAGGATTTCGGTCATTCCTTGTCCCTATGCACCATAGTCCCCGCTGTCGAGAGGGCGCGTGAGGGTTGACATGCCGCTCCCGTCCATTCATAGGCCCGCCTTCGCAATTGGCCCTGCACCCCGGTGAAGCAGCGGCCCCGCCACGCATCGCCGTGTCGGAGCGAGGACCGGGATCGACGCCATCCGGAGCGGATGGCCGACGTTGTAGCAATTGAAGGATATCGCATGTCTAAGCGCCAGAGCGCCAAGTATAAACTCGACCGCCGGATGGGCGAGAACATCTGGGGTCGCCCCAAGTCGCCCGTCAACAAGCGTGAATACGGCCCCGGCCAGCATGGCCAGCGCCGCAAGGGCAAGGTCTCCGATTACGGCATTCAGCTCCGCGCCAAGCAGAAGCTGAAGGGCTATTATGGCGACGTGACCGAAAAGCAGTTCAAGAAGTCCTATGTCGAGGCCGCCCGCATGAAGGGCGACACCGGCCAGAACATGATCGGCCTGCTGGAACGTCGCCTCGACGCAGTCGTCTATCGCGCCAAGTTCGCGCCGACGATCTTCTCGGCCCGCCAGATCGTGTCGCACGGCCACATTTACGTCAACGGCGTGAAGTGCAACATCGCCTCGCGCCTCGTGAAGCCGGGCGATGAAATCACGCTGGGCAAGAAGGCGCAGGAAATGGCGCTGGTGATGGAGGCGCAGAGCCTGCCCGAGCGCGACATCCCCGATTATATCGCTCCCGACGGCGCCACCAAGATCACCTATGTCCGCGTCCCCACGCTGGACGAAGTGCCCTATCCGGTGAAGATGGAACCCAATCTGGTCGTCGAGTTCTACTCGCGCTGATCGGTTTCTTCGGACTTACGAAAAAGGGCGGTTCCCGCAGCGGGAGCCGCCCTTTTTGCTTTGCCGTGCCGCCCTGCCTTCCTGTACAGACCCGGCCATCGCATCCCTCACCGACCGGAGTATTCCCATGACCTATCGCATGCCCGCCGAATGGGCGCCGCACGACTGGGTGTGGATCGGCTTTCCCGGCGATGTGGCGGAATGGCCCGCGACGCTGCCCGAAGCGCAGCGACAGATCGTGGCCTTTGCCGATGCGGTCCACGCGGGCGGAAAGGGGGAACAGGTTCGGCTGATCGCGGCGGACGACGCCAATGCCGCGATCGCCCGGTCGCTCGTCGGCGAAGGCGTGATCGTGCAGGTCGAGAAGCATGGCGACATCTGGCTGCGCGACACCGCGCCGATCTGCGTCGCCAACAGCACAGACAGCGCACTGGTCGACTTCGGGTTCAACGGCTGGGGCGGCAAATATGTGATGGCGGGGGACGAGGACATCGGCGCGCGCCTCGCCGCACATACCGACTTGCCCGTCACCACCGCGCCCTGGATATTCGAAGGCGGCGCAGTCGATACCGACGGCACCGGCCTGTTCGTCACCACCGAACAATGCCTGCTCAACCCCAATCGCAATCCGGCCCTAGACAAGGGCAAGATCGAGACGCTGCTGGCCGGAAGCCTCGGCCTCTCCGACATGCTCTGGCTGGGTGACGGGCTGCTCAACGATCACACCGACGGCCATGTCGACAATCTCGCGCGCTTCGTGGCGCGTGGCGTGCTCGCCTTGCCGATCGCCATTGATGCCGACGATCCCAATGCCGCAGTTTACGCCGACGCCCGCGCCCGCGCGAAGGCGCAGGGCGTCGAGGTGTTCGACATGCCCTCCCCCGGCCTCGTAAAGGCGGACGGAGAGATCATCCCCGCAAGCTACATGAACTTCTACGTTGGCAACGCCGCCGTCGTCGTGCCGCTCTATGGCCGCCCGAACGATCAGGCGGCGATCGACGCCCTGCGCCCCTTCTTCCCCGGCCGGGATATTGTGGGATTGCGCAGCGATGCCATATTGGCGGGCGGCGGCAGCTTCCACTGCTCCAGCCAGCAGATGCCGTCCACCTGAGGGGAGCAAGGAAAGAATGACCAAAGTCACCGTCGCCGCCCTCCAACTCGCCTTCACGGACGATATCGACGAGAATATCGTCCATGTCGAAACGCATGTGCGCAAGGCTGCGGCGCGCGGGGCGAAGATCGTGTTGCCGCCCGAACTGTTCGAGGGACCCTATTTCTGCCGGGTGGAGGACGAGGCGCTCTTCGCCCGCGCGCAGCCGCTCGAAAGCCACCCCGCCGTCCTCGCGATGCAGCGCCTCGCCAGGGAACTGGAAATCTACATCCCCACCAGCTTCTTCGAGCGGGACGGGCAGCATCACTACAACAGCCTCGCGATGATCGACGACATGGGCGCGATCATGGGTGTCTATCGCAAGAGCCATATTCCCGACGGGCCGGGTTATGAGGAGAAATATTATTTCCGCCCTGGCAACACCGGGTTCAAGGTGTGGGAAACGAAATACGGCACCATCGGCGTCGGCATCTGCTGGGACCAGTGGTATCCCGAAACAGCGCGGGTGATGGCGCTGATGGGCGCGGAAATGCTGTTCTATCCGACCGCGATCGGCTCCGAACCCTATGACGAGACGCTCGACACCAGCCGTATGTGGCGGCGCGCGATGCAGGGTCATGCGGTGAGCAACTGCATGCCCGTCATCGCAGCCAACCGCATCGGCACCGAATATGAACCCGACGGGTCGCAACAGAGCTTCTACGGCCACAGCTTCATCAGCGACGAATGGGGCGACCTGGTCGCCGATGCCGACTACAAGGAGCATGGCGCGCTGGTCGCCACGCTGGACCTGACAGCCGCCCGCACCCATCGCGCCGGCATGGGCTTCTTCCGCGACCGCCGGCCGGAACTCTACGGACGGATCGCACAGGATATTTGAGAAGCGTCTCTAGCCCCTCCCCTTCAGGGGAGGGGTTGGGGTGGGGGCTGTCGACGCAACCGTGGCGGACGTCAGCGATTGCTCACGCAATCGCCCCCACCCCCGTCCCCTCCCCTGAAGAGGAGGGGAGATTTTCCCCCTCTCCCCTCATGCTTACGAAAGTCAGCATTGTTGCCCTCATGCCAGAGCCAATGGATCCTGACCTACGTCAGGATGACGGCTGTGGTGGCTACACCCCCCACCCCACAGCCTTTCCAACATTTCCAACAGCATTTTCCAAAACCCCAGCTTTTCCGGGCCTTTCAACGCCGCAACATCCGCAACTTCGTAGGGTTTCTCGCAGCCTCTTCCGCCCCTTTGAACCGCATCGCTTTTCCGCTATGCGCCTGCGCATGACAGAGCGTTCGCCCCTTGCCCCCGCCGCCTTCCCTGCCCTGCCCGACATCGGCGGGGTGAAGCTCCGCGTGGCGCGGGCGCAGTATAAAAAATGGGACCGCTGCGACCTCACCTACATCGAACTGACCCCCAGCACCGCCGTTGCGGGCGTCACGACGCAAAGCCTGTGCCCCTCGCCCGAAGTCGAATGGTGCCGCGATGCCCTGCCTCTGGGGCAGGCCCGCGCGGTCGTCGTCAACGCTGGGAACAGCAACGCCTTCACCGGCAACCGGGGCCGCGCCGCGGTGGAAGCGATCGCCGCCCGCGTCGCCCGTCATCTCGATTGCCTGCCCAGCGACGTGTTCGTCTCCTCCACCGGCGTCATCGGCGTGCCGCTCCCCATCGACAAGGCGGAGGCCGGGCTGGACGCCGCCTTCGCCGCATCCCCCTGTAGCTGGGAGGACGCCGCCGCCACGATCATGACGACCGATACATTCGCCAAGGCGGCGGTGACGCAGGCGGTGATCGGCGACCGCACCGTCAGCCTCGTCGGCATCATCAAGGGATCGGGCATGATCGCGCCGGATATGGCGACGATGCTCGGCTACATCTTCACCGACGCCGCCGTGGACGCAGCCTTCCTGCAAGACCTGCTCGCCGGCGCCAACCGCAGCAGCTTCTCCTGTATCACGGTGGACAGCGACACGTCCACCTCCGACACCGTCCTCGCCTTCGCCACCGGCGCGGCGGGTAATGCGCCGCTCACCAGCGTCGAGGATGCCGGGGCAGATGCCTTCGCCGCCGCCCTCTCCGATCTCTGTCGTCAGCTTGCGCATCTCGTGGTGCGCGACGGCGAAGGGGCCAGCAAGTTCATCGCCATCACCGTCGAAGGCGCCAAAAGCGACGCCAGCGCCCATAAAATCGCCCTCTCCATCGCCAATTCACCGCTGGTCAAGACCGCCATCGCGGGCGAGGACGCCAATTGGGGCCGCATCGTCATGGCCGTAGGCAAGGCAGGCGAACCGGCCGATCGCGACAGCCTCTCCATCCGCTTCGGCGGCGTTCAGGTCGCCCGCGACGGACTCGCCGTCGAAGGCTATGACGAAGCCCCCGTCGCCGCGCATCTCAGGGGGCGGGAAATCGACATCGGCGTCGATCTGGGCCTTGGCGATGGCCGCGCGACCGTGTGGACCTGCGACCTCACCCACGGCTACATATCGATCAACGCCGATTACCGGAGCTGAACCCCTCATGCACGCCCTCTATCGCTCCGTAGCTGCCCTGATGGAAACCGTGGCGGCGGAGGTCGTTCTGCCCCGCTATCAGAACCTTGCCAGCGACGAGATCGAGGAAAAGGCGGCGGACGATTATGTGACGATCGCCGACAAGGAAAGCGAACTGCGCCTGCACGAGGGGCTGCTGCGTATCCTGCCCGAAGCGGGTGTCGTGGGTGAGGAAGCCGTCGCCGCCGATCCCGCCGTACTGGATAGCGTCGGCAAGGGCCTGCAATGGATCATCGACCCGATCGACGGCACCGGCAATTTCGCGGCCGGGCGTCCGCCCTTCGGCATCATGATCGGGCTGGTCGACAACGGCATCATACAGGCAGGCTGGATCCTCGATCCGCTGACCGGGCGGATGTGCCACGCGGCACTGGGCGGCGGCGCGTTCATCGACGGCGAACGGATCACCGCACGGGAGAGCGGCGCGGACAAACCCATCGCCGCTCTCGCCGTCTATTATCTCAGCGCGGAGCAGCGCGCCGACATCGCCGTCCGCGCCGAAGGGCAACTGACGCTGGTGGACATCCCCCGCTGCGCCGCGGAACAATATCCCAGGCTCCTGCTCGGCCAGAACGATATATCGCTGTTCGAACGGTCGCACCCTTGGGACCATGCGCCTGGCGCGCTGCTGCTGAACGAAGCGGGCGGGCGGCTGGCGCGCCGCGACGGCACGCCGTACATCATCGGCGACAAGCGCACCGGCCTGCTGGGTGCATCGTCACCGCGCATGTGGGACAACGCGGCGGCGATCTTGTGCTGATCGAACACAGCCGACCGCTCCGAACGCCGATCGCCTCCTAACACCGTTCGGTTCGAGCCTGTCGAGAACGGCAACACGGGCAGAGTTCTCGACAAGCTCGAACCGAACGGATGAAGGAAGATCGGTCTTACAATTCCCCTTCGATCCAGCCCTTGAGCTGGCTCTTGGGCGCAGCGCCCACCTTGGTCGCAGTGACTTCGCCGCCCTTGAACAGCAGCATGGTAGGGATGCCGCGGACGCCATATTTGGTGGGGGCGTCGGGGTTCTCGTCGATATTGATCTTCACGATGTCCAGCCTGTCGCCCAGCTCATCCGAGATTTCTTCCAGCGCAGGGCCGATCATCTTGCAAGGGCCGCACCATTCCGCCCAGAAATCGACCAGAACGGGCTTGTCGGCTTCGATCACGTCGGACTGGAAGCTGGCGTCGGAAACGGCCTTGGTTGGCATAGGGAAACTCCTTGAAATGAATGTCGGGACTATATCTAGGATGTCCGGTCGTCGCCCTCAACGGCGAACAGGCCCAATTTGTCCTGCGCCGCCGCAAAGCCCGGCTTGTGCGCCGCCAGCAGCGCGTCGGGCAGCACGATCAGCTTGGGCCCTGCCGTATAGAGCAACGCCGCCTCGATCCGCCTGCCGGGGAAGATGACCGCCAGCGCCGCGGCATAGGCCGCCATCTGCCGCAGATGGGAAAGCGGCACCGCATCGGCATCGACCGGCACTGCGCGGCCCGTCTTGAAATCGACGATCTGGACGAGATCCGGCCCGACCAGCAACCGGTCGACCGTCCCGCTGACCACATCCTCGCCTACGATCGCCGCGATCGGTGCCTCGGCCAGCGCGCCGGGCGAGAACAGCGCTGCAAGGGCGGGATCGTCCAGCACCGCCTGCACATGCGCCGCCAGCGCCACCCGCTCGGTAGCATCCTCGACACCTGCGATCCGCTCCAGCCAGCGATCCGCCGCTGCCGCCCGTTCCTCGGGGGCTATATCCGGCAACCGCTCGAACAGGCTGTGCAGCCACGTCCCGCGCTGCGCTGCCGCCTTTTGCGCCTCGGAGGGCGGCGGATATGGCGCATCGTCCTCCACGGGAGCGGTTGGTGCCAATGGCCGGGACGGTCGGGCTTCTACCGGCGCGGCCTCACGCAGCCATGAAGGCTCGGCGACGTCGTCCGCCGCCACGGCCTCTTCCTTCTCGGCCTTGGCTACCGCCAGCGTCTCCGTGCCCCGCCACGCCAGCCTGCCGCCCCAGCGCGGATCGGCCTCCCACGCGACGCCCAGCGCCTTCATCGCCCGCTCGACCGCCGCGTGCCAGCTTTCCTCCGGCACCACGCCCTTGCGCCGGGCGGACAGCGATCCCGCTACTACCAGCCGTTCCTCCGCGCGCGTCAGCGCCACGTAGAGCAGCCGCCAATGTTCCTGCCGGTCGGCCTCCGCCGCCTTCTCGACAGCCTCCTCCACCGATCCGAAGCGTTCCGCCTTGCGCGGCGGCACCAGCGGCAACCCGTCCCAAACCACGACATCATTGCGGTTGCCCGCATCGGGATCATGCGCGGCATCGGCCAGGATCACCACCGGCGCCTGCAATCCCTTCGCACCGTGCACCGTCAGCAGCCGCACTGCATCCCCTTGCGCCGCCGCATCGCGCACGATCTCGACATCGCCCCGGTCGAACCAGTCGACGAAGCGTTGCAGCGACGGCTGGCTGTCGCTCTCGAAGCTCAGCGCCGCGTTCAGCAGTTCCTCGATCGGATCGCGTGCTTCCGCCCCCAGCCGCCCGATCAGCGCCCGCCGTCCCTGCATCGGGCCGGACAATATCTGCTCCAGATAGCGATAGGGCGTCGTGAAATCCGCCTGCGCCAGCAGCGTGCGCAGCGGCGCGATGAGCGCCTCGTCCGCCGTCGCACGCAGATGCGCCCACAGGCCACCCTTCCGCCCGTGCGCCCGTTCGAAAAGCTCATCCTGACTCCACCCGATCAGTGGCGAGACCAGCAGATTGGCGAGATTGAGATCATCCTCCGGCTGCACCGCGAAGCGCAACGCCGCCAGCAGATCGCGCACCGCCAGCGGCGCATTCAGCCGCAACCGGTCGATCCCCGCCACCGCCACGCCCGCGTCGTACAGCCGCGCCACGATCAGCCGCGCCAGATCGCCCCGCTTGCGCACCAGGATCATGACGTCGCCTGCGGTCATGGTCCGCCCCTTGCTCGCCAGCAGCGTCGGCGTGGTCGTCCATTCGCGGATCTGGTCGGCGATCAGGCTGGCGAGCTTGCGGTCCTGATCGCTCAGCCAGTCCTCCTCGCCCTCCGGCTCGGCATCGTCGTCTCCGCCATCGGGCGGCACGGCACTGACGGCGCGCAGCAGCAGCACTTCGCCCGGATGGCGGTTGACACTGACATGGCGCACGCCTTCGGAAGCGAAACCCAGCGCACCGGAGGGCAAGGCCGCGATGGTCGCATCCACCACATCCAGTACGGCAGGCGTGGAGCGGAAACTCTGGTCGAGCGACAGATTGTGGAAGGGGTGCGAAACACCCTCCGCGAGATCGTGAAACTCCTTTCGGGCCGTCTCGAAGGCTTCCGGGCTGGTTCCCTGAAAACCGA
The DNA here is from genome assembly GCA_965279415.1 of Sphingobium sp. Classification (GTDB taxonomy): domain Bacteria; phylum Pseudomonadota; class Alphaproteobacteria; order Sphingomonadales; family Sphingomonadaceae; genus Sphingobium. The sequence continues at coordinate 3,163,895 of OZ257238.1, read as the reverse complement.
AGATCGCCTGCTTGAAATCGCCCACGGTGAATATGGTGCGCAGGCGCGTGCCCTTCGCCCCTTCGCCCGCAAAATACTCTTCCGCCAGCGCCTTGACGATCGCCCATTGCCCGCCATTGGTGTCCTGCGCCTCGTCGACGAGGATATGGTCGGTCTGCTGATCGAGCTTGTAGCGGACCCAGTCGCCCATCCCCGGCTCGGCAAGCAGGGTCTGCGCCCGCGCGATCAGATCGTCGAAGTCCACCGCGCCGACCGCCCGCTTCGCCTCCGCATAAGCGAGCGCATATGCGCGTCCGGCGTGCAGTGCCTCGGCCAGCATCGCGGCATAGGCTGCCCTGTCTCGCACGTTGAGCAGATCGCGGCACCGTTCGCCCAGACGCACCGCCAGCCCGGCATAGTCGGGGTCGGCGGCGATCAGCTTCGCCGAATATTTACGGGGTTCGCCCTGACCGGTGTGGAACACCTTGACCAGTTCACTCAGCGAAGCAGCCCGCGCCTCGGGACTTGCGCCACGCCATGTCGCGATCCGGTCTGCATCGGCCAGCCCCGTCGCCGTGCCCCATGTCGCATTGGCCGCCGCTATTCGCACGAGCGCCCGCATGTCGAAGCGGTCGTCGGCACATTCCGCCGCGATCGCCGCCTCGATGTCGCCTTCCGGAAGGTCGAACGCCGCGAACAGCCACGCTCCGATGTCGGTCGGCAGCTTCGCCATGGCATCGCCATGCCGCGCGCATCGCATCAGATAGGCTTCCGCCGCGCCTTCGCCCAGCCTCAGGCTCAGCGCCTGCAAGGCATCGATCAGCCTGTTCTCCCCGCCCGCTTCGGCGCGCAGCACCAGATCGGCGAGCGCCTGCCGCGCCAGTTCCGCCTGCTCGCGCGCTTCGAGCGGACGAAAGCCGGGGATCAGACCCGCTTCCACCGGAAAGGCGGACAGAAGCTGCTGACAAAAGGCATGGATGGTCTGGATACGCAGGCCGCCGCCCGTCGCTTCCAGCACTTCGGCAAAAAGGCGTCGGGCCGCATCGCGCTCGTCGGGGCCGGATGCCTCGCCCAGCGCCTCCAGATCCTGGAACAGCGCCGGATCGTCCATCTGCACCCAGGCGGCAAGGCGATTGTGGATGCGCTCGGCCATTTCCGCCGCGCCCGCCTTGGTGAAGGTCAGACACAGGATATTCTCCGGCCTTACTCCGCTGAGCAGCAGGCGATAGACGCGCGCCGTCAGGACATGCGTCTTGCCGGTGCCGGCCGAAGCGGACAGCCAGACATGCCCGTCCGGCGCTGACGCCAGCGCCTGATCGCCTTTCAGCGCCTGCAGCGCGGACGGACCCTTAGCCATTGCCACCGCGCCCATACCATTCTTCCAGCCGCATCAGATGATCGTAGTCGGTATAGGTCGGTATCTCCGGGTGAAGCTTCGCCGTGAAGGGTTCCTCACCGGTCAGCCACCGCCCGGCGGCATCCGTAAAGCTGTCGAGCGCGCCGGTGGTGAAATCCGCCGTGATAATCTTGCCGCGCTTGCCGACCGGATCGGCGGGGCTGTCGCGATAGCCGAAATCCTCCCCCTTCTTCCCCAGCGACCAATATTCGAATGCCCCCGCCAGACCAGTGACATTCTGGTCGGCGAACCCGCCATGCTCCAGAATCAGGCCCAGCAGGCCCAGTTGCATGGCAAAGCCTGCCTGCACCTGCTTCGCCTTGGGCGGCTTGCCGGTCTTGTAATCGACGATCGCCCATGTGCCGTCAGGAAGTCGGTCGATCCGGTCCGCCGTGCCGTTCAAGGTGACGCCCGCAATCTCCGCCACGCCCTTCTGCTCGACGAGCGCGATGGTGCGCCCGTCCATCTGATCCTGCACCACCTGCGCCGCGATCCACCGGATCGCCGCCAGCAGCCGCGGCGCCCACAGCGCCCGCATCAGCGGATGGGCGTCAGCCTGCCGCAACAGGCTGACCGCGCGCGCTTCCAGCTTCGCCGGATCACGCCCGTCCTCCAGCGCCCACAGTTGCAGGATGCGATGCACCGCCGTCCCGCGCCAGGTCGCACTGGGATCGGCATCGACGGCATCCAGCGCACTGAGGCCCAGCATCTTGCGGGCATAGAAGGCGAAGGGATCGGCCTTCAGCCGGTCGACATCGGTGACGGCGATCTTCCGGGGGCGCAGCGCCAGCGCAGGACAGGGCTTCGGCTGATCGGCGGGCGCAGGCGCCGCCACATGATCAAGCGTGCGCGCCAGAACCGCGTAACGCTCCGCCGTTTTCCATTGCGGCCCGGCCATCGCCTTCAGCCGCAACCAGAACCGCGATGCCACGGCAGGCGCACTCGCATCCCGCTTCGCCCGCGTGATGAGCACTTTGGGGGCGCCGAGCGCGCTCGCAAAATCATGCGCCGCCACGCCGATGCGCCGCTCCAGCCCCGGCAGACCCAGTTCCTGCCGGATGCGCGGCGCGAGCCAGGGATCGGGCGCGGGCAGCGCTGGCCAGGTGCCTTCGTTCAGCCCCGCCAGCACCATCAAATCGGCCTGCTGCAACTGCGCCTCGACGAGGCCAAGGATCGCGAGACGCGGATGCCCCCCCTGCGGCGGTCGCACCGCGACTTGCCCCAGCATCCGTTCCAAGAGGGCAGGCATCGCCTGCGCGCCTGCCTCCTGCGGTCCCAGAGGTGCGGCGGCTTCCATCTCGCCGAACAGATTGGCGGCGGCACGCCCCTGATGCCCGGCCCACACCGCATCGCCGCTGACGACGCCCGCCGTCTCGCGTAGGGCCGCCAGAAACGCAGGCAAGGTCGCGGCAGTGGCAAAGGCCCGTTCCAGCGGCGCAAGCAGCGCCCGCGCCTCCGGCCACCACGCCCGCACGATGGCGCGCAGCGTCGCCTGCCGGTCATCGTCGCGCGGCTCCAGCAGCCGGTCGACCCCGTCCAGCCCCGGCGCAGGGCGCGGACCACGGATCACCAGGTCGAGCCGCCTTACCTGTTCCAGCCAGCCAAGCCGCGGCTCGCCCCGCATCACCAGCGGATGCTTCAATAAATTGAGCAAGGCGACCGGCGCGAACCGCTCCGCCGCCGCTTCGGCCAGCGCCACCAGCAATGTGCCGGGCAGCAGGCGGGAAAGCGGCTGCCCCGCCGAATCATCCGCGTCTATGCCCCAGCGCCGCAGATGCGCGGCGACCCGCATCGCCAGCGCCCGGTCCGGTGTGACCAGTGCCGCCGTTCTTTCCGGCGTCTCCAGCGCCTCGCGCAGGGCAATGGCGATCGCCTGCGCTTCCTCGGCAGGCGTCGCGACTTCCAGCGCCTCCACGCCGGTCAGTGAGCGCTCCGCCGTCTGGAGGTCGCGCCATTTCGTGGTGAGGTGCGGCGCCAGCATCGCGTGGGAAATCGCCCGGCTGCGTACCGCCCGCGCATCATGTCCCCCACCCCAGCGCCACAGAGCCACTTCCTCGCGCGCCACGTCCATCTGATCGAGCAGGCGCTTGAGCGCATATTGCGGATGGGTTTCCTGCAGGCGGCGGCTGCGTCCCGTCACGGGGTCGGGCGGAAAGGGTCCGATCGCCTCCCATTCCTCGGCCGTCATCGTCTGGTCCAGGTCCGCAAGCACGACGTGCCCCCGCTCCATCCGCGCGACCTGCCGCAAAACGGCGGCGATGGCGGGGGCCGTACTCGCGATGCCTGCCGCAACGACGAAGCCGGGCGGCGGCGCATCTTTCCACCGAGCGACGACATGCGCGAGCAGGCGGTTGCGCCGCTCCGCCATGTCGATCATCCCGCGCTCGGCCAATATCCCCGGCCACACGCTCCAGATGATTTCGAACAGTTCCAGCGCCTTCTGCCAGTGCGTCGAAAGTTCCGCGCCGACTTCCAGTTCGCGCAGACGGCGGGGATCGACCTGTTCGATCAGTAACTGGTCGAGCGTGCTGCCCAGCGCCTGCGCCAGACGGATCGCTTCGGCGGCATCCACCGGCGTACCGCTGCGCAGGCGCGCCCGCTGCACCAGTTGCGCCAGGATCATCTGCCGTTCCATCGGCGGGATGGCGGGGGGAATGTCCGCACCCGCGCCGATCGGGTCGAGCGCATTGCCCAGCGTCTCGTCCAGTTCCGGGTCACCGATCGGCACGAGGCGGGGCAGCAGCAATCCGCCTTTCACGCGGCGCACGAACGCATCGGATATCGCCCGCGCCGCGCGATTGGTCGGCACCAATATGATCCCGCGCGCCAGCGCCATCGGATCGTCGCCATGCTGCGCCAGCAGCCCGGCGGCCAGCGCGTCGGCAAAGGCGCGGTGCGCCGGAATGTTGTAGACGGCGGGTTGGGTCCGCTCACCCATGGGCGATGATGGATTCGACCACGGGGATCGCCTGCGGCGTGCCGACGTCGAACCACAGGCCCTGATGCGATACGCCGTAGAGGCGCCCCGCTTCGATCGCGCGGTTCCAGAATATATTGGTCGAGAACACGTTGCCCGGTGGATCGGCGATCAGGCGCGGCGAAAGGATCTGCACGCCGGTAAAGACGAAAGGCGCGACATGGCCCTGTTTGCGCCGCGAAAGCCGCCCCAGCGTATCCATATGGAAATCACCCGGCCCGCTGTGGCAATTGGCGCGGGCATGGGGGACGACGAGCAACAGTGCGTCCATCCGGGCATCGTCCCAATGGTCCGCCAGCAAAGCGATGCTGTCGCGCGGCCCGTCGACCCACAGATTGTCGCTGTTGGCGCACAGGAACGGGGCATCGCCCAGCAGCGGGAGTGCCTTTACGAGGCCACCGCCGGTCTCCAGCAGTTTCTCCCGCTCATCGGAGACGATCAGTTCCATAGGCCCCTTGCGGGTCTTGAGGTGCGCTTCCACCGTGCTGGCGAGATAGTGGACGTTCACCACCACCCTGCCGATCTCCGCCGCCTCGATCCGGTCCAGCGCGTGATCCATGAGTGCCTTGCCCGCGACCTTCACCAAAGGCTTGGGCCGCGTGGCGGTCAGCGGACGCATCCGCTTGCCCAGGCCCGCCGCCATCAGCATCGCCGTGTCGAGCCTCGCGCTCATGCGGTGGCAGCCTCAAGACGCCGCTTGTCGGCGGGAATGTTGGCCGCAAACCATTCGGCGACCGGTGCCAGTGCCGGATGCGCCAGATCGCGCTCCAGCAGCCCCCACATGCGGGGCAGGAAATCGAGATATCGCGGCTTTCCGTCGCGCTTCCACAGCCGCGTGAAGATGCCGATGATCTTCGCGTTGCGCTGCGCCCCCAGCACGGCATAGGCCGCATCGAAATCGCCGCGGGGGTTCGCCACACCCTTGTAGAAGGCGAGCATCGCCGCCTCAACATCCGGCGATACATCGCGCCGTGCATCCTGCAACAGCGATACCAGATCATAGGCCGGATGCCCGACCAGCGCGTCCTGAAAATCGAGAAGACCAAGCCCGCGCGATCGCGGATGACCGGGGATCAGCATGATATTCTCGGCATGATAATCGCGCAGCACCGTCACCTGCGGCGCATCGTCCTGCTCCACCATCGGCAACACTGCGTCCCATGCGGCACCATAGCCTGCCGCATCGACCGAAAGGCCGACCGCCGGGCAATACCATTCGGTCAGCAGCCCTGCCTCCCGCTGATAGACCGCGCGATCGTACAGCGGCACAGCGGCGGGCGGCAGGCGATGCAGGTCGGCAAGCAGGGCGACTGCGCGCTCGTATACCGCATGTTCCTCGTGCGGCGCGGCATCCAGATATTCGCGCACCCGGATATCCCCGAAATCCTCCAGCAGCACGAGACCGTGATCCAGATCCCGCGCCAATATCCCCGGCGCGGCAAAGCCCTGCGCCGTCAGATGATCGGCAACCGCCAGAAAAGGACGCGGATCCTCATGCGGCGGTGGCGCGTCCATCAGCACCGCCTGCCGCGTGCCATCGTGAATGCGAAAATAGCGACGGAAGGACGCATCCCCCGCCAAGGGCAATATCTGCGCCTCACCCCAGCCTTCACGGGCGAGAAAGGACGGCGCGGCGGCGGGCGGTGTCATCGTGGGGGCCATCTGTCCCTCCAAGCGTCCGGCACCTGCGCTGTCAAGCACCGGCTGCCGTCCTCCATCACCGCAATCGACAGAAGGAGCGCATGACTCCACAGGCGGTCGCCGATCCGTTCCGGCCATTCGATGATGACGAGGCTGTCGAGCAGATAATCGTCCAGCCCCAGTTCCCGGATATCGGCGTCCTCCTCAAGGCGATAGAGATCGACATGCGCGACGGGCAGGCGCACCAGCGGCGGCTCGTAAGGCTGCACCAGTGCGAAGCTGGGACTGGGCGCATCCTCTGCAAGGCCGAGTGCGCTGAGCAACCCGCGCGCCAGCGTCGTCTTGCCCGCGCCAAGGCCGCCGCGCAGGGCGATCACGTCTCCCGCCTGCACGACGCCGGCGATCCGCGCGCCCAATGCACGCATCCCGTCCTCGTCCGCTATGTGCAGATCAGCTTGCAAGTGCACTCTCGCGTGGCAGGTCGATCGTCACGAGCGTGCCCTGTCCCGGCTCGGAAACGAGCGTCAGCGTCCCGCCATGGGCATCCACCAGTTGCCGGGCGAGGGGCAAGCCGAGGCCCAGCGTCTCCCCGCGCTGCGCCTGATCGGCGCGACTGAACCGGTCGAATACACGTGCCTGATCCACAGGCTCCATGCCAGGGCCGTTGTCGGACACGATCAGGCGCGCGGTCCGCATCTGTCCGTCGCCATAAAGCAATACCCGGCTGCCCGGCTTGCAATAGCGCACCGCATTGTCGAGCAACCGATCCAGCGCCTGCCCCAGTCGCCGGGCGTCGCCGGTGATCCGCCCCAGCGATGGCTTCAGGTCGATGACGAAGTCCAGCCCCTTCGATCGCGCCGTCTCCCCAACCCGCGCGGCGCATTCCCTTGCGAGAGACTCCAGATCGACGGATCGCCGGTCGAGCGGCAGCGCACCTGCCTCCCCCTGCGTCAGGTCGAGAACATTGTCGATCAGCATCGCCAGACGCCCCGTGCTCTGCATGATCGCATCGACATAATCGCGCGCCGCATCGGGCAATTCGCCTGCGAACCCCGCCTGCATCATTTCGGCAAAGCCGGAGATGGAGGTGAGCGGCGTGCGCAGTTCGTAACTCATATTGGTGAGGAAGGTGTTTTTGAGCTTGTCGGTCTCCACCAGCGCCTCGTTCCGGTCACGCAGAACCTGCTCCATGCGGCGGCTGTCGGTCACGTCGAGCATCGTGAACAGCGCATTGCCGTCCGGCAGCGGTATGGCGGCGAAATCGAACGCGCGCCCGTCGGAAAAGGCGACGCGGCCATTGCGCTGCTTGCGTTCGACCGTCGCGGCGCGCACCAGTTCGCGAACGAGGCTCGCCTGTTGCGGCTTGGCGAGCGACTTGGCGACTTTCTGCATCAGTTCGTCGATGCGCGGGTGCGACGCCAGCAGGGCTTCGTCCACGCCCCATATCTGCCGGAACCGGCTGTTCCACAGATGCAATCGCCCATCCGACGCAAACACGCCGATCGCCTCGAACAGATTGTCGAACGTCGCGGTGCGAACGCGCAGCAAGGTGTCGCGCGCGCTCGACAACTGCACCTGCTCGGTACGATCCTCGAAGATCAACAGCAGCCCGCCATCCGGCAACGGCTGTGCGAACACGCGCAGATGCGTGCCGTCCGCCAGCAACCAGTTTTCTTCCTGCGCATCGGCGGACAGGAACCAGTCGCGCCGCTCCGCACGCCAGGCGGGGAAATCGCGATGTTCGGGAATGCGTCCCGCTTCGCGCATCCGGTCCAGCACCCGCTCGAACTCAGGCGCTTCGGACAAATGCTCGGGCTTCAGCATGAAAAGGCTGCTGAACGGCTGGTTCCAGAACTGGAGAGACCGGTCCGCCCCGAATTGCGCGACACCCGCAGACAGGCGATCGAGCAGGTCGTGCTGCGCCGTCTCGAACCGGCGATGCTCCGCGCGGGACTGTTCCAGCTCGTGCATGTCGATGGCAAAGCCCGCTATGCCGGCCTCACCCAGCGGCACATCGACCACGCGCATCACCCGACGCGCGCCATCGATCGTGGCGGGGACCAGGCGCGTGAGCGGCGTGCCGTTCTCCGCCGCTTCCGCCGCAGCCGCCATCGGGCTTTTGCCGTCCATCGCCTCGACCAGTTCGATGCCCTCGCCGATCACCTGCTGCGCCGACTGGGCATCCACCGCCGTCACATAGGCGCTGTTGACGAGAGCGAGACGCAGATCGGGCGTGCGGTGCCACATCGGCAATGGCGCGGCCTCGATCAGACCGGACAGCGATTCGAGTGCCGCGCGCAGTTGCTCGCGCTCGCCCTGCAAGGCCCGTATCTCCGCCTGCGCATCGGTGGCGTCGAATATCCAGAGGATCACGCTGCCCGGCGCGCCCATGCTCGGCCCGGCGGGCGCACCCCGGACGAGAAGCGACCGCTGCGAACCGACGGCGCTCACCGCCCGCGAAAAGCTCTTGCCCGCACGCTGCGCCGCGGCGATGTCGGTCGCCAGCAAGGCCGCGTCCTGCGGGCGCAGGCCGCCATCCTCAGCGGTCAGTTCTGATGCGAAGGCCGGCACCCGCTCGCGCCCCAGCCAGTTCGCCAGACGCTCGGGTGTTTCCACGCGCCCGTCGGCGGCGATCATGACGGGCAGCGCAGGCGCCGATTGCAGCAAAGTGCCAAGCCGGTCGGCCTGCGCATGGGCGTGGGCGCCCTCGCGCCGCATCCGCAACCCGCTCTGCACGGCCCACACGCCCGCGACCAGCCACAGCGCGAGGATGACGCCGATCAGCATCATGGCGACAGGCGACAGCGTCAGCATCTGCGCCCGAACCTCTGCTGCCTCACCATCGCGCTCATATTCTTCGCCTATCGCAAAGCGACGGCGGCGGGAAGCGGTTGATGGCGAGGAAAGGCGTTTTCCATCATCGCACGAAAAAGGCGCCGATTGCGCGGCGCCTTTTTCCTGTTTGCGATCGACCAGCGATCAGTAGCGATAGTGATCCGGCTTGAACGGGCCCTCGGTCGGCACGCCGATATAGTCCGCCTGCTGCTTGGTCAGCTTGGTCAGCTTCACGCCCAGCTTCTCCAGATGCAGGGCCGCGACCTTCTCGTCGAGATGCTTGGGCAGGACGTAGACGTCGTTCTTGTAGGCCGAACGGTTGGTCCACAATTCGATCTGCGCCAGCACCTGATTGGTGAAGCTGGTCGACATCACGAAGCTGGGGTGGCCCGTGGCGTTGCCGAGGTTCACGAGGCGGCCCTTGGAGAGGACGATCAGCTTCTTGCCGTCGGGGAACTGGACTTCATCGACCTGCGGCTTGATCTCGGTCCACTTCATGTTGTTCAGCGCGCCGATCTGGATCTCGCTGTCGAAATGGCCGATGTTGCAGACGATCGCCATGTTCTTCATCTCGCGCATGTGGTCGAGCGTGATGACGTCGGCATTGCCGGTGGCGGTGCAGAAGATGTCGGCGCGCTTGACCGCATCTTCCATCGTCACGACTTCAAAGCCTTCCATCGCCGCCTGCAGCGCGCAGATGGGATCGACTTCGGTCACCAGCACGCGGGCGCCGCCGTTGCGGAGCGACTGAGCAGACCCCTTGCCGACATCGCCGAAACCGGCGACGCAGGCGACCTTGCCCGCCAGCATCACGTCGGTCGCGCGACGGATCGCGTCGACCAGCGATTCCTTGCAGCCATAGAGATTGTCGAACTTGCTCTTCGTCACGCTGTCGTTGACGTTGATCGCCGGGAACGGCAGCTTGCCCTTCTTCGACAGTTCATACAGACGATGGACGCCGGTGGTGGTTTCTTCCGAAACGCCCTGGATCGCCTGCACCGTCCTGGTCAGGAAGCCCGGCTTTTCGGCCAGTACGCGACGCAGCGTCTTGACGAAGATTTCCTCTTCCACGTTGGACGGGGTGAACAGTTCCTCACCCGCTTCCACGCGCGCGCCCCAAAGCGCGAACATCGTAGCGTCGCCGCCATCGTCGAGAATGAGGTTGCAGGTTTCGCCATTGCCCCAATCGAAGATGCGCTCGACATAGTCCCAATATTCTTCGAGCGTTTCGCCCTTGATCGCGAACACCGGCACGCCGGATGCGGCGATCGCGGCGGCGGCATGGTCCTGCGTCGAATAGATGTTGCAGGTCGCCCAGCGCACCTGCGCGCCCAGCGCGGTCAGCGTTTCGATGAGAACGGCGGTCTGGATCGTCATGTGGAGCGATCCGGTGATGCGCGCACCCTTCAGCGGCTGCGAGGCGCCGAACTCGGCGCGCAGGGCCATGAGGCCGGGCATTTCGGTTTCGGCGATGTCCATTTCCTTGCGACCGAAATCGGCGAGCGCAATATCCTGGATGACGTAATCGGCCTTGTCGATGGCGGGGGCTGTGGCCACGGGAAATCTCCTGAGTGTTGACGCGGCTGCTCGGTTGATACGGAGCGCGCGAAGATGGCGCCTCCTACCAATCAAGCCATCGCGAATCAAGGCTACATAAAGATTTCTTTATATCGCTGGTCAGGCCTGGCCCGGAGCGCTGGCCAGCATGGCGGCATCGATCCCGCTGGCGGCGAAGGCGCGCGACCAGCGGCTGCGCGTCGGCGTATCGAAAACGATGCGCTGGTCGGCAGGCGTCAGGAACCAGCCGTGCCGGGTCATTTCCCCTTCGAGCTGCCCCGCCCCCCATCCGGCATAGCCCAGCGCGACGAGATAGCGGCTCGGCCCGCGCCCTTCGGCAATGGCCTTCAATATGTCGAGCGACCCCGACAGACCCCAAAGCTGATCGACCTGCACCATATCCTGTCCGCCCCAATCGAGCGAATGGAGAACGAAACCGCGCTGCGGCTCCACCGGCCCGCCCCGCAACACGGGCGTGTCTGGCACCCGGCTGCCGTCCAGATCGAAATTGGCAAGGAGCGCGCGCAGGCCAAGACCGCCCATTTCCGATCCGATGTCGATCCCCATCGCTCCATCCTCGTCATGCACACACAGCGCAATCACCGCATGATCGAAATTGGGATCGCCCATACCGGGCATGGCCAGCAGCAGATTGCCGACATAGAAGGGCGGAAGGTCCATAGAGCGACTATAGGGCGTCACCCGCATCGCGCCAACCTTCGCGCCAAATTATACGGACCACGCCGCTTGACTAAGGCCCTGCCACGCACGACTTCACCCCCGTCCCGCTTCCCGTCACGCCCGTGACCAACAGGAGATTTACGCATGACCATATCCAAAGGCGATACGCTGCCCGAAACGACGTTCGTGACCATGACCGAGAATGGTCCCGAAGCCGTCGAAAGCAGCGCCTATTTCGCGGGCAAGAAGGTCGCGCTCTTCTCCGTTCCCGGCGCCTTCACGCCGACCTGCTCAGCCAAGCATCTTCCCGGCTTCATCGAGAAGGCAGCGGAACTGAAGGCCAAGGGCATCGACGAGATCGCCTGCACCGCCGTCAACGATCCGTTCGTCATGGGCGCATGGGCAAAATCGGCCGGCGCAGACGGCACCGTGACCATGCTTGCCGACGGCAACGGCGATTTCGCGAAAGCCGTCGGTCTGGAAATGGACGGCAGCAAGTTCGGCCTCGGCACCCGCGGCCAGCGCTTCTCGATGATCGTCAACAACGGCGTGGTCGAGCAACTGAACGTCGAAGCCCCCGGCGATTTCAAGGTTTCCAGCGCGGACCACATGCTCGGTCAGCTTTGATCGACGGCATAGCACCCGCTTCCCGTGAGGCGGGTGCCATAGCATCCTAGAAGGCCGTGAGGGCGTCCATGGCCAGGTTCTGCAACGGCAGCATGTGATGCAGGGGGCGCATCAGGCTGTGCGAGGCGACCCAGAACCGGCCACTGTCGAGCAGGCCCTTTGCTGGCTTCTCCCCGAACAGATGATTGGACAAAAGCTGTTCTCCCACCCGAAAGGCAGTGCGGACAGGGCTGTGCGGCAATGTCCGAACCTGCCGCCAGGACGGCTGCACCAGAGGTGGACGACCGGCATATGTGCAGGTCGCTATGTCGCTGCGATCGGCGAGCGTCGCGCATAGCCGGTCGAACCGGCGCGCAACGATGGCATTGATCGTACCGCGACGGCGATTGAGAAGCTCGAAACTGTGCGAGACGAGCGAAAAGCTCGCCTGGCCGGTCGCCACGGCATGATCGATGGCAGCGGTCATTTCCCAGGCGGACAGCGCCGTCAACTGGACATGACGGCGGCCTTCGCCCAGCCCTGCAATGGCACCCACCGGCACCTCGACAACCCCGCAATGCCGCACGGGCGCGAGTATGTCGTTCGACAGGCTTATCCGGCATGCCGACCGGGCGATGCCGGGGCAGAAGCTGCTGTCGTAACGAATGCCCAGCCTTGCCAAGGCGCGCAGGGTATCGTCGTTCGCACCATAATTGCCTGCGCGGAACGCGACGGGCGGCGGCGCACCGGCATCGACCAGCAGATCACGCGCGAGACCGATGATGCGAAACTGATCGGCCATGCTGAAATCGCCGATATTCTTTCCCGTCCTCCCATCGACGGGGGATCGCGCCGCAAAAGCGAGCCATTCGCTGTGAACATGCAGTTGCACGTCATGGCCATGGTCCAGTATCGGTTGCACGATCCGTTTCACGATGTCCGGGCCGACCGCGAGTGCAGGCAGGGGATCGACGAAAAAGACGGCCTTCAGGCCATGCTCGTCGAGCCTTCGCATCTGGTGGATGATGCCGACATCGCCCGCCGCCGTGCGTCCGAGTATCGCACGGTCGAAGTTCTCCGCCAGACCGGCACGCCCATAAGCCTCGAAATGGCTGGCAGAAAGCTCCGTATCGACAGTGATATAGACGCGGGTCATGCACGCCGCATAGCCGATCAAGTTTAACCGACCGTTGCATGTCCAAGCAAATTGCGCCGTCGCCGCTTTCGGGTTAACAGGACTTGATGACAAGCATCATCGGTTCTTCCAGTTCGTCCGCGCCGGGCATCGGCGCCGCCATCGTCGCCCAGCTCGACGACATTTATCAGCAGTCCATTCAGTCCCTGCGTCAGGCGATGCTGGATTATGCGCGCGACGGCAGCGTTCCCGGTCCGCAGGCGAAGGTAGATCGCCGCTTCTGCTATCCGCAACTGTGCATCCGTTATCATGGCGAAAGCGATGCGCCGCCGCCGGGTCGATCCTTTGCCCGGCTGTCCCATGCGGGCGATTACGTCACGACCGTAACGCGACCCGCAATGTTCGCCGCCTATCTGGCCGAACAGATCGACCTGCTGGTCGCCGATTACGGCGTAGAGGTCGAAATCGACCGCAGCACTCAGGAAATTCCATTTCCTTATGTGCTGGACGGACTGGACATGAGCGCCCTCGATGGCGTTCCGCCGACCGAACTGGCGCGTCATTTTCCCGCGACCGAACTGGCGGAAATCGGCGACGAGATCGCCGACGGGCTGTTCCTGCCCGGCCTAGGCGGAGAGCGACCGCTGGCGCTGTTCGACGGGTTGCGCACGGACTTTTCGCTGGCCCGGCTGAAGCATTATACCGGCACGCCTGCCGAGCATGTGCAGCACTATATCCTGTTCACAAACTATCATCGCTATGTCGATGAGTTCGTCGCCTGGGCCTGCGCGGAACTGAAAAAGCCCGGCAGCCGGTTTACGGCGCTGTCCGGCGCGGGCGGCGTCTATGTGACTTCCGAAACAGCCGACCCTGCGCGGATGATCGCGGACAGCGCCTGGCGTCGGCACCAGATGCCCGCCTATCACCTCATTGCCGAGGATCGCAGCGGCATATCGCTGGTCAACATCGGCGTCGGTCCGTCGAATGCCAAGACGATCTGCGATCACCTCGCCGTCGTGCGGCCCGAAGCATGGCTGATGATCGGCCATTGCGGTGGTCTGCGCCCGTCCCAGCGGATCGGCGACTATGTTCTCGCCCATGCCTATCTGCGCGACGATCATGTGCTGGACGATGTGCTGCCCCCCGAAATCCCGGTGCCCGCCATCGCCGAAGTACAGGTGGCGATGGCGGAAGCGGCGGAAGACGTGCTGGGCGGCGGCAATCCCGACGATTTCAAACGGCGGCTTCGCACGGGCACGATCGTCACCACCGACGACCGCAACTGGGAATTGCGCTATTCCAAGTCCGCGTTGCGGTTCAGCCTCTCCCGCGCCGTCGGCATCGACATGGAAAGCGCCACGATCGCGGCGCAGGGCTATCGTTTCCGTGTCCCCTACGGCACGCTTTTATGCGTGTCGGACAAGCCGATCCACGGGGAACTGAAACTGCCGGGGCAGGCGAACCGTTTCTATGAGGAAGCGATCGCGGGGCATCTGCGCGTCGGCCTCGAAACCTGCGAACGGTTGCGGCAGCAGGGCGCGAAGCTCCACAGCCGCAAGCTGCGCGCCTTCAACGAGCCGCCGTTCCGCTGATCCGTGCCGTCAGGCGACGGCTGACACCGGATCGAGGGACATGGCCGCAGATGGATCAATCGTCGGGTCGATCGTCGTTTTCCACACCGTTACCTGGTTACGCCCCTGTTGCTTCGAGGAATAAAGTGCCCGGTCCGCGCGGTGAATGAGATCGTCAAGCCCCGTGTCGCCCGCCTGCAGCGCCGTAACGCCGAAGCTGGCACTGATGCTTCCGCTCAGCATCCTGTCGATCGCCAGTTGCCCGAGACCGGCCCGCACCCGCTCCATGACGTCCGCTGCGTCGTTTTCGGTCGCATCGACCAGCAGGACGCAGAACTCGTCCCCGCCAAGCCGCGCGGCGATATCCTCCTTGCGTATCGCCCCCAGCAGCACGCGCGAGAACGCGCGCAGTGCAGCATCGCCTGTCATGTGGCCATGGCTGTCGTTGACGGCCTTGAACCGGTCCATGTCGCAGATCACGGCGGCAAGCCGACGGTCATGGCGCAGGGCATGCGCCACGGCGCGCGCACCCGCCTCTTCGATTCCGCGGCGGTTGAGCAGGCCGGTAAGCTGGTCGAAGCTGACGAGCGTGCGGAGCTGGGCGGACAAATCCCCCGCGATGAGGACGATGGCGGTCACGCCGGCCGCCACATAAACCGCCGGCAATCCGATGGCGAGAACCGCACGGTAGAGCGATAATCCGCCGTCGCCCTGTCCGTCGCGCAGAGTGAGGGCCACGCTCACGAGGACCACCTGGAACAGGGCGAACAGCACGAGCACGCCGAAATAGGCGCGCTCCGGCGCCTTGAACGCCCGACCGCGCGGCCAGATGGCGGCGGCTGCGGCGATAATCATGAAGGCGGTATAGGCACTCGCCACCGAGCCTTGCATCGCCCGCGTACCGACAGGGCTATAGGCGATCGCACAGCCGATCATCGCCAGACCCCCGCCCAGCAGGAACTGCCCCCAGCGGATCGATTGCCTTGCCCGCTGGCGCGCACCGATCGGCAACAGCGAACTGCTGACGAGGATGCAGCATGCGGCCAGGAACATCAGCGGCGGGCTTTTCATCACGAAGCCCAGCGTGTTGAACACCCATTGCAGCACCGACACCCCGTAGGACATCGCCCAGAACAGGACATAGCGTTCCCGGCCGAAATGCTGCCAGGCGAGCGTCATGGTAAGGCACATGATGGTGCTGGTGAAGAACAGCACGGACAGGATGACGATCGTTGCGTTCACCGGCGTTCATTCACTCCCTTCGTTTCCCCGGCGCGCTTGCCCTACAAAGGCACATGACGGCGAGAATATGTTTCCCGTCTCACCTTAGCGAAGAGACGTGGCGGAACAGTAAACGGCAAATTTGGTCGGGTTCACGGCGTGAATGCCCCCTGGATGTGGCAAAATGTCGGGCGACGACGGGCCGGTCAAGCTGTCATGACGTCATCGTGCAGGCCATGCTGAAAATTACGTGCGCAGCGTTGCGCTTATATCACCACAGAACGCCCTTCACTTCCGCAAGTGGCGCTGGTGCAGGATCTCCGATCGACTGGAGCAGGTCTATTTCGATCGTCCGGCACATGGCGGTCATCGGCACGTCATGCACATCGTTGGCGAACGGATCGACCAGATCGTCGCCGATCTGAAGGATAGCCAGGAACATGAGGCCCGCGATCGTCGATCCGACGGGCGTGGCCATTCCCAAAGTCTCGACGAGGCCGATCGGTAGCAAGACGCAGAATATCCGCGCGAACAGTGCCGGAAAGAAACGATATTGCATGGGAAGCGGCGTGTTCTTCAGCCGTTCCATGCCGCCCTGCGCATTGGCGATGTCTACCAATATGGCTTCGATCCGCGTTTGCTGGATGCTGTCGAGATGCCCTTCGCGCTGCGCCGCCGCGATCCGGCGCGAAGTGCCGTCCAATATGCCGTTGGGACGATTGGTCCGCCCGTCCACTTCGTCCACCGCAGCCTGATCGAGGAAGATGGAGACTTCGGGACATGTACCCTGACGCCGCAAGGCGCAGCGCAACGCGTGGACATAGGCTATCTGCCGCTTCACCAGCGCACGCTTGAGCGGGACTACGCCATCGCGCGCATCGTCCATGAACGCCGTGATCGTCCGCGACAGGGAGCGGGAGGCATTGATCATCGCCCCCCACAATATGCGCCCTTCCCACCACCGCTGATAGGCGGATGTCGCCCGGAACCCCAGAAACAGCGCGAGGGCGGAACCGAACAGCGTAAACGGCAGGGCCGGCGCCTTGAACGGCAGCACGTAGTAGAAAATCGTGACGGCGACATCCCACACGAAAAGGACGGAAAGCGGCTTCCACACCTCTGTGACGATACGCGTCACCCGCGGCGTATCCGGAATGATCATGGCACGATGTTCCCCAGGACGGAATGTCGCGGGCTAAACACTGTGGACGGTGAATGGTTGCGCTGCATCAACGATGCACATCATTTCACCAGAAACGCGGCCATGGCATCACCCAATGCCTTTTGCGTGACGCTGCCCATGTGGGTGCCCGGCACTTCTGAAAATCGTGCATCGGGCAGCAATTCGACCAGCGCCTCGGGCGATCCGTTGTCGCGATCCTCCTCGCCGCAGACAACGAGTACGGGAAGATCGACATTTGCCAATGCGGAGACATCGACATCGCCGAAGCTGTTGAGCAGAAGGGTGGCGGCAACCGGATCGACCTTCATCGTCTTCATGAATTGCAGCGAAAGCCAGCGCGGGTCGCCATGCTTTATCGTGGCGCGATCCTCGATGACCGAGAGGAAGAAATCGCGCCGCTTTGCCCAGCCGGAAAGCCCCTCCAGCCCCATGCCGGCCAGGATGGCCCGCCGCGGACGCAGCCCGCGGGCCAGCAGGAGCGCGCTGGTCCGCGCGCCCAAGGAGAAGCCCCCCAGATCGAAATCCACCAGGCCGAAATGCGCGATTACAGCCTCGACATCATGCGCCAAGACATCCGCAGGATAGGCATCGGCATCGTGCGGCGCTTCGCTTTCGCCATGGACCCTGAAATCGGGCATGAGTACCCGAAAGCCATGCGCCGCGATCGCCTGCGCGTGGCCGAACTTGATCCAGTTGACATGCGCGCTCGAAAACAGACCATGAAGAAGCAGTATAGGCCGCCCAGTCCCGATCTCATGCACCGCAAGCATGACGTTCCCGTAACCGGGAATCATGGTTGTCGTTAATCCTTCAAACGTCTCTGGCACTGCGCCTGACTCCACATGTCCGTCGATGACGGAGGGCGCGAATAGGCGTTGCACGCCGTCAAGTCGACCCTTTGCCATCCGCAAACAACATCGCAGTTTTTTTGAGTCATACACATCAAAAGCACTGGTAAATATAACTGTGCTTATTATATTGACACTCATGACAGATCATCTCGGATTCTACCTCAGCGATATCGGTCGATTGATGCGCAAGCATTTCGACGAGGCATCGCGCGAGCTCGGCGTCACCGGTGCGCAATGGCGCGTCCTGTTCATGCTGCTTCGCGTGCCCGGCATCAATCAGGGGCAAATCGCCGAGCGGCTGGAAGTGGAGCCGATCACCACGTGTCGCATGATCGACAGGCTGGAACAGGCCGGACTGGTCGAACGTCGGCGCGATCCTGCGGACAGGCGGGCGTGGCAAATCCACCTTACCGATGCTGCAAAGCCTCTTCTCGCCGAACTGGAAGCCGTCGCCGATACGATGACAAAACGCGCCCTGCGTGGTTTTTCCGAAACCGAAGCGGTGAGATTACGTGAAATGCTGGGGCGTTTGCGCGCCAATCTGATCGAGGATGTGGATACCGACATGGTGCTGATCACAGACCAAAAGACGGACGGAAAGAAGGTGCATCATGGCTGAAGCGGATCGCCCCATATTCGAACGCCCCATGCGCGTTGCGCCCGCCTTGGCCGAAGAGGGCATCGGCGATGCCCCTGCCACTGCAAAACCGCGTCGCGGCCGACGCATGGCGCTGCTGTTTTCCGTGCCGATCGCTCTGCTCGCTGTCGGTGGCTATTTCTACGCCACCAGCGGACGGTCGGTCTCCACCGACAATGCCTATGTGAAGCAGGATGTCGTATCGGTGAGCAGCGATGTCGGCGGACGCATCGTCGCCGTCAATGTGCGCGAGAACCAGCAGGTGAAAGCCGGCGACATATTGTTTCAGGTCGATCCCGAGCCATACAAGGTCGCTCTGGCGCAGGCCGATGCCGCGATCGCCGCGGCGCAGGTGAAAGTCACCGAACTGCGTACCGACTACGACACCAGCGGCGTCAGCGTGACCGGCGCGCAGAGCGACGTCACCTTCACCCGCGCCGAATTGCAGCGACAGCAGGAACTGATGAACCGCGGCTTCACGACCAAGGCACGCCTGCAAGCGGCGCAGAACGCTTATCAGAACGCTACCCTGCGGGTGCAACTGGCACAGGTCGATGCGCAGAAGGCCAAGGCGGCGCTTTCCACCGGCGCGCAGGTTCCCGGCCAGAACCCGGACATCGCCGCTGCAAGAGCGCAACGCGCCAAGGCGCTGCTCGACCTGCAACGTACCGCCGTTCGCGCGCCTGTCTCCGGCCGCGTGAGCCAGTCCGACCGGCTGCAGGTCGGCCAGATGATGATCACCGGCCTGCCCGCCGTCAGCATCGTCGCGAGCGAGCGGAGCTGGGTAGAGGCGAACTTCAAGGAAACCGACCTCGACCATATGTATGCGGGCCAGTCCGCGACCGTGCGGCTCGATTCCTATCCGGACATCAAATTGCGCGGCCATGTCGACAGCATAGGGTCCGGTACGGGATCGGAGTTTGCCGTGCTGCCAGCCCAGAATGCCAATGGCAACTGGGTCAAGGTGACGCAGCGCGTACCCGTTCGGATCGCAATCGACGACCGGTCGCAGCGTCCGCTCATCGCGGGACAATCCGCGCGCGTCACCGTCGATATCCGTAAGGCCGGGAAGTAACCCCCCATGGCCGGGCCGCAGGCGATCGGCGCAGGCGTGGACGTTCCCCAGGTCGTCGTGCGTCACAAATGGCTGCTGACCATGTCCGTCATGGCGGCCATGCTGATGCAGGTGCTCGACACCACGATCGCCAACGTAGCCCTGCCGCACATGCAGGCCTCGCTAGGCGCGACGCAGGACAGCATAACCTGGGTTCTGACCAGCTATATCCTTGCGTCGGCCGTCGCCATTCCGCTGACCGGATGGCTTTCGGACCGCTTCGGCGCACGTATGCTTTTCATAGCGTCCGTCGCCCTGTTCGTGGGGGCCTCGATATTATGCGGTATCGCCACGAGCCTGCCTCAAATGGTGGCCTTCCGCCTGCTTCAGGGGATCGGCGGCGCATTTCTGGGGCCGCTGGCGCAGACCATCATGCTGGACATCAACAAGCCTTCGGAACATCCCAAGGCAATGTCGATCTATGGCATGGGCGTAATGATCGGACCGATCCTGGGGCCGATCCTGGGGGGCTGGCTGACGGAAAATTACGACTGGCGCTGGGTGTTCTTCGTCAACATACCCATAGGCATCGCCTGTTTCACCGGGCTGTGGCTGCTGCTGCCGAAAAAGGCCCCCATCGCGCGCAGCTTCGATCTGGTCGGCTGGGGCATGATCGCGCTCGGGCTGGCCGCGCTGCAGCTGATGCTGGATCGCGGGCCACATGAAGACTGGTTCGGATCGACCGAAATCTGGATCGAGGCGGGTCTTGCCGTGACCGGTCTGTGGATGTTCGGCGTCCATATGATGACGGCGCGCAATCCCTTGTTTCCCCCGGCGATGCTGCGTGACCGGAACATGCTGATGGGCACCGTTTTCATGTTCGTCATGGGGCTGGTGATGATGGCGGCGATGGCGCTGCTGCCACCGATGCTGCAAAATCTCTTCGGCTATCCGGTGCTCGATACCGGCGTGCTTCTTTCCGCGCGCGGCATCGGCGTGCTGTTGACCATGGCGATTGCCGGACGGATTACGGGCCTCGTCGATCCCAGAATATTGGTCGGCCTGGGCTTCACGATCATGGCCGCGTCGCTGTGGATGATGACGGGCTGGTCGCTGGATATGGACTGGCATCCCATCGTCATCAGCGGATTCGTGCAGGGACTGGGGCTGGGCCTGGTATTCGTGCCGCTCAACGTGCTGAGCTTCGGGACGCTGCCGAGTCAGTACCGCACCGATGCGGCAAGCCTGCTCAACCTGTCGCGCAATCTGGGATCCTCGGTGGGTATCGCCATCGTGACGGCTTTGCTGGCCAGGAACGTACAGGTCAGCCATGCCGACATCGCGGCGACGGTGACGCCCTATAATCTGCCCTTCGATCCCGGCATGGCGAGCGTATTGGGCAGTACCGGCGACACGGCGATGAGCGGGCTGGACGCCATGGTCAACAAGCAGGCCGGAATGATCGCCTATCTGGACGATTTCTACTTCATGATGTTCGCCACTCTGGCCGCGCTGCCGCTGCTCCTGCTGCTGCGCAAGCCGAAGCGGAGGGCCGAGGGCGACGACGACCTTCCGCATATGGCGATGGAATAGAGTAATCTGCCTCCAAATCGCGGCACACGGGCCGCTTGTGCGGGATCAGCCCTTCTTGAGGTGACGCCGTCCCAGCAGTTCGGCGATCTGCACCGCGTTCAACGCCGCCCCCTTGCGCAGATTGTCCGAAACGCACCACAGGACGAGGCCGTTTTCGACGGTCGGATCCTCGCGGACGCGGCTTACGAAAGTGGCATAGTCGCCTACGCATTCGACCGGGGTGACGTATCCGCCGTTCTCGCGCTTGTCGACCAGCATGATGCCGGGTGCCTCGCGCAGGATCGACTGGGCTTTGGACGCGGAAATCTCGTTCTCGAACTCGATATTGACCGCTTCGCTATGACCGACGAACACGGGCACGCGGACGCATGTGGCGACGACCTTGATCTTCGGATCGAGGATCTTCTTGGTCTCGACGACCATCTTCCACTCTTCCTTGGTGAAGCCGTCGTCAAGGAAGCTGTCGATATGCGGGATCACGTTGAAGGCGATCTGCTTCGTGAACTTCTTGGGTTCCGCCGGATCGCCGACGAAGATGTTGCGCGATTGCTCGAACAGCTCGTCCATGCCTTCCTTGCCCGCGCCGGAGACGGACTGGTAGGTCGACACGACCACGCGCGTTATCTTCGCCGCGTCATGCAGGGGCTTGAGCGCCACGACCATCTGCGCGGTCGAGCAGTTGGGGTTGGCGATGATATTCTTCTTCGTATAGCCGTCGATCGCCTCCGGGTTCACTTCCGGCACGATCAGCGGCACGTCCGGGTCCATGCGGTAGAGCGACGAGTTGTCGATCACGACGCAACCGGCCGCCGCGGCCTTAGGCGCATAGATCTTGGTCGGCTCGGATCCCGCGGCGAACAGCGCGATGTCCCATCCGGTGAAGTCGAAATGCTCGATGTTCTTCACCTTCAGCATCCTGCCGGTGTCGCCATATTCGATCGTCGTGCCGGTCGAGCGCGAGGATGCAAGAACGGCGATCTCGTCCGCGGGAAACTCCCGTTCGGCGAGGATGTTCAGCATTTCGCGGCCCACATTGCCCGTGGCTCCGACGACGACGACGCGATAACCCATTATAGACTCCACTCGATTGCCCGTGATATATGGCGGTCAGGCGCATAACGCCCTGCCCTCATTTGTCCAGTGAAGCTTTGCTTTGGACGGACAAAGTTTGACGCAACAATATAACAAAGTTGCGGAAGTTGCGGCGTAGAAAATCCTATATTTATGCCCTAAAGGCCGAACAGCCTCGTCAGAGATTTTTCCAGCATCACCAGTTGCCATAGCAGGCGACCATGATCGGCGATCCCGGCCCGATGATCCGCCGCCGCCTTGGCGATGGCCTTCAGGTCGAACAGATCGGTGCGGGCAATCGCGGAGCCGCCTGCCACCCCGCTTGCCTGCCCCGCCAGCGGCCCGCGAAACCAATCCGATATCGGCGTGACGAAACCCATTTTCGGGCGATAGAGAATGTCCTGCGGCAGATAGGCTTCCATCGCCTTCTTCATCAGATATTTGCCGCTGTTGCCGCGAATGCGCTGGTTGACGGGCAGGCGACCGGCGAACTCCATCAGGCGATGGTCGAGCAACGGCTCGCGCGCCTCCAGCCCCACGGCCATGCTCATCCGGTCGGTCTTGGTCAGGATGTCGCCGGGCAGCCATATCTTCATGTCGGCATATTGGGCGCGGTCGATCGGATCGCGGGCCGGCGCATTATTCATTGCGACAACGTAACGATCTTCGGCGCGATGCCCGGCCAGCGCCGTCGTCATGCCGGGCGTGTAGAGTTTTCGTCGCAAGGTGCGCGGGGTGACGCCGACCGAAGCCGCATAGGCCTCCGCCCCGCTCTGCGCGAGTTCGAGGAACGTCGATTTGGCGCGCAGGGCACGCGGCGCCCAGTCCGCCTTCGGATAGAAACGTCCGAGCGTGCCGAACAGCGGCTGACGCACCGCATCGGGGATCAGCGCGCGCAATTTCTCGCCCTGATACTGGAAGCGGTGGCGGCGATACCCGGCAAAGGCCTCGTCCGCGCCGTCGCCAGACAGTGCGACCGTCACGTTCTCCCGCGCCAGTTCGCACACCCTGTAGGTGGGCAGCGCGGAGGCATCGGCGAAAGGCTCGTCGAAATGAAAGGCGAGCGTGTCGATCAGGCCGTAGTCGTCGGAGGAGACGATCCGCGTGCGATGATCGGTGGCGAAGCGGCCGGCGATGCGATCGGCATATGCGGTTTCGTCTAGCGCGGCGACGTCGAAACCGATGGTGCAGGTCTTTACCGCCTGCCCGCTCGCCTCCGCCATCAGCGCCACGACGCTGCTGCTGTCGACGCCGCCGGACAGGAAGGCGCCCAGCGGCACATCTGCGACCATGCGCGCGCGGACGGCGGCGCGCATCAGGGAAACCAGTTCTTCCTCAAGCTCTTGCGGGCTGTTGCTGCTGCGATCCGCGAAGCTCATGTCCCAGTATCGTTGCGCCGCGCCCAGCGGCTTGCCACGCACCAAACGGAGCGTCTCGCCGGCCCCCAGCTTGCGCACGCCCGCGACCATGCAGGCATCGTCGGGGACATAGCCATAGGCCATGTAATCCTCGATCGCGGTCACGTCCGGTTCCCGCCGGAGCAGAGGATGCGCGAGCAAACCCTTTAATTCGGATGCAAAGATGACGCTGCCGTCGGACAGCGGCGCATAATGCAGCGGCTTGACGCCGAGCCGATCCCGCACCAGCCACAACGCGCTGGCGTGGGCGTCATAGAGGGCGAAGGCGAACATGCCGTCGAAGCGATGCACGCAATCCTCGCCCCATTGGCGATAGCCGTGGAGGATGACCTCGGTGTCGCTGTCGGTGCGGAAGCGATGCCCCTTCCCTTCCAGTTCCCGCCGGACCTCCGCGAAATTGTAGATTTCGCCGTTGAAGCTGACGACCAGACTTTCATCGGGCGTCGCCATCGGCTGCGCGCCACCGCCAAGATCGATGATCGAGAGGCGCCGATGCCCCAGGCCGATGCCCGGCGCCGTCCAAACGCCCGATCCGTCAGGCCCGCGATGGGCGATGGCGTCGGTCATCTGCCGCACGCGCGCCGGATCGACCGGCTTGGCCGTTTCGATATGGAAGATGCCCGCAATGCCGCACATGCGGGAGGCTCTAGCGGATGCCTGCGCTGTCGTCAGCCAAATCCTGCACCGGACCCAGATCGCCGAGGAAAGACGCCATGGCGTCTCGCGCGGGCTGTCCTTCGCGCTCTTCGGCGGAGATGAGGATCGCCACGGCGCGCTGATCGCCGCCCAGCAGACGGGATTTAAGCGTCGCGAGCTTCACCCGCGTCGCGCTGCCGGTCAGCACGCCGCCGACGTGGTAGAATGTCATGACGTCGCGCACGACCGGGCCGGGCGCGGTGATCCGCTCGCCCAGCGCATTGGTGGGCGCGGGGATGGGCTGCGTCCATGCCCATTGGCTTTCGGGCGGCACTGCGCCCTGACCGAAACCGACGAGCTCACGCCCTTCGCTCTGCCGGGCATAGACGGCGATGGCAAGGTCCACGACCTGCCCCTGCGCATTGGCGTAGCGGCCCATCAGGAACCGATCAGCGCCTGCGAAACGGGGCGCCCAGCCATAGGCTTGCGGCGCGGCGGAGCGGGTCCATCCCGGCATGTTCGGCAGCAGCATCGCATCAGGCAACGCCACCTGCCGCCCGGCGGAGAGGCTGGACCAGACCGGCGCCAGTGCCGCGAGCGCGATGGCCGCCGGAACCGCATAGCCCAGCGCCATCGGACGGCGCAGCGGCGGCGGCATGGTGTCGGGATCGAACCAGGGATCGGTCGGTTTGCGATCGAAGAACGGCCAGGCGGCGGCCATCACCAGCGCGATGACGATGCCGAAGAACACCCATCCGAACACGACATGATCGAAGCCCCTGGCCGCGTCGATGCCGCGCGCCTGCGCCACCATGATCGTCGCGAAGGCGCGGACGCCGTTGGCGAGGATCGAGAGGGCAAGCGCCGCGGCGACGAACAGGATACGCCGCGACCAGCGCCGGAAGCAGACATTGGCGACCAGAACGCCATAGGCCGCCATGGCGATGACGAACTTGGCGCCGGAACAGGCCTCCGCCACCTTGAAATAGCCGCCCGACGTGGTGATGAACACGCCTTCCATATGCGCGGGCGCACCCGCCAGCCCGAGCATCGCCATCGAAAGATGCGCCGTAAGCAATTGCAGCGCAGGAACTATTTCTTCGCCGAACGGCACCATGAAAAAGGCGTAGAACAAGGGGAAAGCCAGCGCGCGGGACACCACCGGCCCCAGCAGCGCCATGACGGCACCCTGAAGCATCACGACGACCCCACCCTGCCGGAACAGCGCCACGCCCGCCGCATCGCCCAGCAGCCAGGCGATCGCGCCCAGACCAATCCATGCCAGCCCCGGCGCCCATGCCTGTGGCGTCAGTGCGCGCAGACCGGGCAGACGCTGCTGCACCAGCCAGCCGATGAGGAACGGCACGAACAGGCAATGCTGGAAGGTGGAGGCGGTCCACCATATCGCCACCATATCCGCCACGTCGCGGGCGAACAGCAGCAGGACGACAAAGCCGACGGCTGTCAGTGCGATGATATGACTTCGCCAGATACCCTCTGGACGCGCGGTCGCGGAGAGGGTCGCCGCCGTCATGCCGCCACTATGCCCGTCAGCAATGCGGGCAGATCGGCCAGCACCGCATCCCAGTCATAGCGTTCCACCACGCGCGCGCGCGCCGCCTGCCCCAGCGCCGTGGCGCGTGCGGGGTCATCGAGCAGCGCCAGCACCATCGCCGCCTCTTCGGAAGGATCGGGCGCGACCATCAGGTGCGCGCCGGGCAGCGCGTCTATTCCTTCGGCTGCCTGCGGGGAGGCGACGACCGGACGGGCCATCGCCATGGCCTCCAGCACCTTGTTCTGGATGCCGCGCGCGATGCGGAGCGGCGCAACGACGACATCGGCGGCGGCCAGCCAGCCGCGCACGTCGGGCACGCCGCCGGTGACGATCACGCCGGGCAGGTCGGCCAGCGCCTGCACCACGCGCGTCGGATTGCGCCCGACAATCGCGAAACGGGCGTCGGCTTTGCGATCGCGGATGCGCGGCATGGCGTCGAGCGCGAAGCTCTCCACCGCCTCGACATTGGGGCGATAGTCCATCTGCCCGGTAAAGACGATCAGCGGTCCCGACCCGCGCTGCTCGGGCGTCAGGGCGTCGAACGGGGCGTCGGGATCGAAATAGGACAATGCCACGCCGTTATCGATGCCGCGCACCCGGTCGATCCCCGCGCCGGTCGCCGCGCGGAACATCGCCGCTTCGGCATCGCTCACGAACAGGCTGACGTCGGCGCGGCGGGCAACGGCCTGTTCGAAGGCGAACAGGCGTTTGCCCTCGCGCCGGTTGACCCAGCCCATCGGCCCGGACTGCGCGGCGCCGTAAGCGGCATATTTGGCCGAATCGAAATCGACGAAATCCATGATGAAGCGCGTTTCCGGCGGAAGGTCCGGCACGAAATGCGCCATCTGCACCGAATAGGCGACGATGGCGCGAATCGGGCGTTCGGCGAGTATCCTCCGTACCCAGCGGTGCATGTCGGGATGATCGTAGAGCGCGACCAGCAGCGATTGCCGCTTCGCGATGCCGCGCAGCCCCTGAATGGGCCGCGACCCCGGCAGGGGAAGGATCATCGTCGTTTCGGATATGGCGGCAAGGTCCGGCGCGAAGGAGAAGTCGCGTTCGTCGTCGGCGAAGCAGCCGACATGCACCGGCGCGATCCGGGCGAGACGCTGAAGGATGTTGAACGAACGGATCTTGTCCCCCCGGTCGGGCGGAAAAGGAATGCGGTGGCAGAGGAACAGGATTTCCCCACTGTCCGCCCCGAAAGGCATAAGGCCGCTCATGCGATCCGCGCGGCTTCCCGCGCGGCGATGGCGTCCACCCGTTCCCAGGCGAAATCACGCACCAGACGCCGCAGCTTGGGGGCCATGACGCCAAGATTGGCATAATGCCGCAGCTTCGAGCGAAGCGGTGCCTCGACCACAATCGGCTGGCCGGGGTCGATTTCCCATGGATGGAAATAGATGATCGCCGGGCGGCTTGCATCGTCGTTCACTTGCCGGATTGCCCAGCGGGAAAACGCATAGGGGAGGAGACGGAAAAAGCCGCCGCCCCCCGCCGCCAGCGTTCGCCCCGCAAGGCGCGCCGTGGTGACGGGCAGCTCGACGAGCGGGCTGTCCTCCAGCGGTTTCCAGGCGAAACGCGGCGATTCCGGCCAGCCGTAATGATCGTGCCGCACCGGCGCGACGCTGCTGGAATAGGCATAGCCTTCCTCGGCAAGGATGCGATGCGCCCAGGGCGTGCGGGCATCGATCGAGAAACTCGGTGCGCGATAGCCGGTGACGGCGACGCCCGATGCATCCTCCAGCAGCGCGCGTGCCTTGCGCAGGTCCGCGCGCCAGTCCTCCGGCGTAAAAGTGAATACCCGCTGATGATCGTAGCCGTGGCTGGCGAGTTCATGGCCCGCATCGACGATGCGCCGCATCAGCGCGGGATAGCGTTCCGCCACCCAGCCAAGCGTGAAGAATGTCGCCTTGACGTCAGCCTCGGCGAACAGGGCGAGCACGATGTCGGTATTGCGTTCGACGCGCTGTTCGCGGGACGACCAGTCGGCCCGGTCGATCGTCTTTTCAAACGCCCCGACCTGGAACCAGTCCTCGACATCCACCGACAGGGCGTTGTGCATTGCTTCCTCTTGTCCGCCGCGCAGGCAATTCAGGCCGCCTGGCTGTGCTGCCCGACACCGTGATCGTCGCGCTCCACCCAGTCCACGAGCAGGGTCAGGACGCGGCGCAGCGCCTGTTCCTGCTCCTGCTGCCGACCATCGACGGCATCGAGCCGTTTATCGAAATAGGCAAGCACTTCGACCACTTCGTCGCGATCCGCGATGCCCGCCTGCGACGCCATGGCGGCGCGCATCGCCGCCATATCGGCGCGCAATTCCTCCAGTTCGGTTCGCATCGCGTCCATCACCGCCGATGACGGCGCCGGATGGCTGACAGGCACGGGATCGACGGCGCGGTCGAGCGGCGAGGATGCCACTTCCTCCGGTTCCTCCGCATCCTGCCCCATGTCGGCCAGCACGGCGGCGACGGCATCGCCATCGAGCACCTGCCGCTGTTCGATGGCGCCCAGCAGCAACAGACGGCTGGCGACGGCATTGAGGCGCCGCGGCACGCCATCGGAAGCGGCATGGAGCGCGGCGAAGGCGTCGGTGGTGAATTGGGGATTGCCCTCCCAGCCGACGAGGCGCAGGCGGTGAAGAATATACGGCTCCGTCTCGCTTTCCAGCATGGGTTCGAGATGATGCGTCGCGATCACCCGCTGGCGCAACTGCTCCAGTTCGGGCGACTTCATGAGGTCGCGAAACTCCGGCTGGCCGAGCAGGAATATCTGGAGCAGCGCCTGCCCGCCCAACTGGAAATTGCTCAGCATCCGCAACTCCTCGATCGCCGAGACGGCGAGATTCTGGGCTTCGTCGACGATCAGCAGGCTGCGCTTGCCTGCGCGCGCCTGCGCATGAAGGAAGGCTTCGATCCGTTGCAGCAACGGCGCCTTGGGCACGCCCTCGGCGGCGAGGCCGAAGCTCTGCGCGGCGAGGCGCAATATGTCGTCGCCTCCCACTTGCGTCGAAACGATCTTCGCCGCGGTCAGGCGGGCCGGATCGACCGTGCCCATCACATGCCCGACCAGCGTGGTCTTGCCGGCGCCGATATCGCCGGTGATGACGATGAAGCCTTCCCCCTGCGCCAGACCATAGCCCAGATAAGACAAGGCCTTGCGATGCGTCGCGCTCTCGAAATAGAAATGGGGATCGGGCGTCAACTGGAAGGGGCGACCCGTCAATCCGTAGAACTGATCGTACATGCGTGTCTCTCCGCCCCGTTAGAACTGATAGCGCAGGCCGACCTGGCCCAGCGCGCTGATGATGCTGTCGATACCGTCCTGATCGGTCGAATCGACCCCGACCGACGCCGTCGCGGTCAGGCGACGACCGAAGGTACGGAAATAGCCGGCGTTGGCGCCGATATTCCACGCGTCGCCGAATCCGGACAGGCCGTTTCCGTCCACGCCGCTGTCGTAATAATTGAGGTAGATCAGGCCATTGATGCCCGAACTTGCGTCGAGACGACGATTGGCGAACAGGTTGGCGTAGTAATTTTCGTCGCGCGACCCGTCGACCGATGCAAAGATCGAACTGTCCGGCGCGATGAAGGTGCGGCGGGAATAGCCTGCGCCGACGCCCCAGTCCGTGCGGCCCTTGCTGGTCGCGAACTGGCCCGCGATGCCGCGACGACGAAAGTTGGAACCGCTGATAGCGCTCAATGCATCGTTGAAGCACTGGCCGCTGCCGGTGGTCGAATAGACGCACGGGTTGATGTCGCCGCTGAACGGATTGCGCACCACGTCGAAGTCGGTCGACAGCCCGGCGAGGTTGCTGCTGAGCAGCCGCCCGAAACTTTCGATGCTGTCATAGACCGCGATGTTGACCGACGTGTCCTGATCGGGCTGCCAGGAGAAGGTGCCCGTATAGTTGGTATAGCCATAGCGGCGACCGACCCGCGCCTCCAGCGAAGTGCGGCGGCTGGGGCGCCAGAGCACGCCTGCGTCCCAGATGATGCCGTCGGTATTGTAGGATAGGAGGCGCGGCGCGGATGTATCCGCCACCAGATTGCCGCGGCTGTTGAGCACCGGCACGCCGGTGCCGTCGAGCAGTGCAGGACGCTGGCTGATTTCCACATCCTCGTAACCGACGCCGCCGACGAGGGCGAGCGTGCCGCTGATCGGGACCGTCACGTCGGCGCGCAGATATTTGTCGTCGAACCGCTGATCGAGGACGTTGGTGTCCTCCCGGTTGATGCCGCCGCCGACCGACCAGCCGAAGGGCAGCGCTCCCGGCTGCATCCCGGCGGAAAACGTCGCGGTGTGGCCGGTGCTTTCGTCGAAACGGCCAAGGCCCGTCGTTCCGGGCAGGCCAATGCCGAAATCATCCTCCACCCGCGTATAGCCGAAGCGATAGGCCGCGTTCAGGTTGACGTCCCCCACGCGCGTGGTCAGCGTCGGGCCGACATAGCCCGAATAGATTTGCGTCGTTGAATCGATATTGCCGGTAAGCTGGCTGTTGCCGCCCACGAAGCCGTCTGTGCGCACCCGCGTGGCGATCGCCCCGCCTTCGATGCTGAGCGTATCGCGGATCAGGCTGGCGCGTCCACGCAGCAGGCCGCTGATCGCATCCTGATCGGGCACGTTGTCGCCCCAGCCGAAGCGATGCTCGTAGCGCGCGCTGACTCCCACTTCGGCGCGACGCGTGGTGATCGTCGCATCGACGCCGGCGGCGACCGAGGTGTAGGTGAGCACGTCGTCGCTGCCACCTTTAAGATCGGCGATGACGATCTGGTTGAGTTCCAGATACGGCGCGACATCGGTGCGCGCCTGCACCGTCGCAGGCAGCGCCAGCCCGCCGATCGCGGCGAGGGCCGCAAGACCGATTTTCGGGATGCAAGGCATCCTCATTCCCCTTTTCCGTAATAATTGCCGAAGCGGCGACCGCTGGCGGAAAACTTCACGCCGTTGAGCAGCAACTGGACGTGATTGCAGGCCTTGAGCAGCGTCGCCGCATCGCGCAGCGCGCTTTCGGTGGTGCGATCGGCACGCACGACCATCAGCGCCTGCCCGACATGGCTCGCTAGGACGGCGGCGGGCGAAGCGGCGAGCAAGGGCGGCGAATCGAACAGGACGATCCGGTTGGGATTGCCCGCCGTCAGCGCATCGAGAAGCTGCGCCGTGCGTGCCGATGCGAGATATTCGGTATCGTTGTTCGTCCGGCTGCCCGCAGGCAGCACGGCGAGCGAAGGATAGTCGGTACGCATCACGCAGCTTTCGATCGACAGCGCCGGATCGGCCAGCACGTCCATGAAGCCGGGGCCATCGGGCAGGCCGAGCGTCGAACAGATGCTCGGCTTAGCGACGTCGCCGTCGACCAGCAACACGTCGACATCCTTTTCCGCCGCCATCGACAGCGCCAGATTGACGGCGCAGAACGTCTTGCCGTCGCCCGGATGCGCCGAACAGATCAGGATATTCTGACCGCGCGCCAGGGCATCCTCGCCATTGCCGCCGCGCATGCCGAGCAGCAACTGCCGCTTGACGATGCGAAACTCCTCGCCGATCCCCGTCACCGGGCCATCGGGCAGGATGAAGCCTGCTTCGGCAAGGCGTTCGCGGTCGATCGGATGGACCGGGCCGGTCCAGCTTTGCACGGGCGCGATGAAAGACTGTTCCGGTGACGCCATGACGGGCGCTGGTGCAACCATCTGCGGGATCACCGGCGGCATGCCGGGGCCGCGCAGGGCCGCGCCGAAATCATAGGCGTCTGCGGCACGTTCGAGCAGCGATCCGCCGAACGGGCGTGTCGGCTGCGCGTTCAGGTCTATGGGGCTGTGCTTGGTCATCGTCTGTCCCTTTGCCCCGTCAGGCCATGCCGCGCTGAACGAACTCGACGGCGATCAGCAGCAGGCAGACGCCCGCCAGCCCGCCGCTGCCCGCGAGAAACAGCTTCAGCCGCTGCTTGCGCACGGCGTTCTGCGCGCCGGTGAGCGTTTCGGTAATCGCGCCTATGACGGGCAGGCCGGCGGCCCGCTCCAGCCGGTCGGCGGTCGGATAGGTACTGCGCACCTGCCCCATGGCGAAGGCCGTGCCGATGCCGCCGCCGATCCCGACGATCAGCACGCCGAGCAGCAGCAGAGGGCGATTGGGTGCGGCAGGAACCGAAGGGACGCTCGGCGGCTCGATGACGCGGAACTTGACCGCGCCGGTCTCATTCTGAACGTCGCCGCGCAGGCGCACCGTCTCGCGATCGGCGAGCACCTTGTCATATTGCGTCTTGAGCGCCTCATAATCGCGGTTCAGCCGCTCCTGATCCGAAGCGACGCCCGGTTCGGACAACTGCCGCTGCGACATGGTGTTGAGATCGGCCTGTATCTGGTTCTTGCGGGCATTGAGCGCCTGCACGGTGGCGGCGCGCTCGGCCTGCATGGATTTGAGCGAGGTGTATGTCGGGTTGGGCGTGCCGGTCGCGGCGGAGGCGCCGCCCTGCCCTTTCAGCGCCGCGGCCTGACGGCGCAGCGCCACGACATCGGGGTGATTGTCCGTCCATCCGCGCGCCTTCGCGGCGGCGATCTCGGACAGCACCGATCCGAGCGCCGTGGTGCCGCCTGCACCGCCCGAGATGGTCGTCGGCGTTCCGGCAAGCTGGGCGTTCATCGCCGACAGAGCGCTTTGCGCCGCGACGAGCTGGCTTTCGATGGCGTTCAACTCGGTCCGCGCGGCATCCATTCGCTGGCTGATCGATCCCACGCCGGGCAGCAGGCCCATATATTTCTGCTCGAACTCGACGCGCTTCTGGTCGGCGGCCTGCAACTGGCGGCCCCGCTCCTGCACCTGCGCATCGAGGAAGGCGAGGCTCTGGCGCGTTTCGTCGCGGTCGCCCGCGACATTCTCTTCCTCGAATATGTCGATAAGCTTCTGCGCCACCTGCGCCGCGAGACGGGCGTTGGCGCTGTCCGACAGGCTGGTGTCGGAGGAGGATGCGGTGATCTCGAACAGATTGTCCTGCGTCGAGACGACCTTGATGTTTGCGCGGAGGGTCGCGACCTTGCCGGCCAGATCGCGGTCGCCTGCGATCGCCTGACCCAGGTCGGTGCTGCGCACCACCTTTTCCAGATTGGCGGCGCTCGCCAGCGTCTGCCGGACGCGATCGAGATCCTGCTGCTGCTCGACCGGCGTTATGCCGATCTGGCCCGGCAGGATCGACTGCGTCTGGACATAGACCTTCGCCTTGGCCTCGTAGCGATTGGGGATCAGCGACACCGCCAGCCACCCGGCCATGCACACGCCCCAGGCGACACCGAGCGCCAGCCAGCGGCGGTTCCACACGCCGTGCAGCGCAATCAGGATTTCGTCGTAGAGACCGGGCATAATCTTATGCTATTCCTGACGTTATTGCTCAGAACATGCTTTCGGGAATGATGATGACATCACCCGGCGCCAGCAGGACGTTGGCGCGCGTGTCGCCCTTTTTGATGAGGTCGTTGATCCGCACGGCAAACTCCTTCTGCTTGCCGGTGGCGCGCTCGTGCCGGATCAGGCGGGCGCGATTGCCCGCTGCGAACTCCGACAGACCGCCGACCGAGATCATCGCATCAAGCAACGTCATGTTCGCGCGATAGGGAATGGAGGCAGGCTTTTCGGTCGCGCCGACGATGCGGATCTGCTGACTGAAGGTGCCGGAGAAATTATTGACGATCACCGACACCAGCGGATTCTCGATATATTTGGTCAGCGCGCCCTTGATGTCCTCGGACAGTTGCGCAGGCGTCTTGCCTACGGCGGGCAGGTCCGTGATCAGAGGCGTGGTGATGCGGCCGTCGGGGCGCACCTGGACCTTCGCGCCCAGTTCCGGATTGCGCCATACGAAGATCGTCAGTTCGTCGAGCGGGCCGATCACATATTCCTCGCCCGGTCCCTCGTCCGCACCCACGAACGATGCGGTGGGAAGCTGGGGCACGGATTGCTGGGTCGTACAGCTCGACAGCGTAAGCGCCAGGAGCGAAAGGCCCAGTGGGAAGCGGGCGAAAGCGCCAGAAACCATGATGTCGTCACCTCTTTTGTCGACGCGCATCCGGCACTGACCAGGAGGCAGGGCAGCGGCGAAGGCGCAGGACTTCAGCCGCCTTCATGGGCGCAAAGGGTAAAGATAGCGTTAGGCGTGGGCGGTTTTGACGACGATCCCGACGGTTGCGCGCGTCAGCCGACCAGCATTTCGCCGGGTGCGGGATGGCCAAGGAACGCGGCAGGGCTGGCCGTCGCGCCATAGGCCCCGGCGAGGAACAGCGCGACGAGATCACCGACCTCTACGGGCGGCAACGCCACGCGATCGCCCAGACGGTCCAGCGGGGTGCAGAGACAGCCGACGACCGTAACGGGCGCATCGGCGGCCGGACGATCGAAATGATTGGCGATGGCGATCGGATAATTGCGCCGCACCACCGTCCCGAAATTGCCGCTGGCGGCGAGTTGGTGATGCAGGCCGCCGTCGACGACGACGAACCGCTCCCCTTGGCTGTCCTTCACGTCGACCACGCGGGTGAGATACACGCCTGCTTCCCCCACAAGCCAGCGCCCCAGTTCCAGAGCGAAACGGCTGTCGCGCAGGATATCGGGGCGCGCCGCCAGCGCATCGCCCAGCGCAACGCCGATCGGGCGGATATCGAGCCGGTCGTCGCCGGGGAAATAGGGCAGGCCGAAACCGCCGCCCAGGTTGACGAGCGGCGGTGTCTCACCCACCGTTTCGGAAAGTCGCGCGGCGAGGGCAATGGTCGCCGCCTGCGTCTCGATCAGCGCCATGGGATCGAGCGCCTGACTGCCCGCGAAGATATGCCATCCACGCCAGTCCGCGCCGGCATCGATGACGTGACGGGCCAGCGCGGCGGCGCGGTCGGCATCGACGCCGAAGGGCTTCGCCCCGCCACCCATCCGCATCCCCGATCCGCGCAAGTCGAAATCCGGGTTGACGCGCACCGCGAGGCGCGGCGTCGCGCCGATCCGTTTGGCGATCGCCAGAGCGCGCGCCGCCTCCCCTTCGGATTCCAGATTGAGCGTCACGCCAGCCGCGATCGCCGCCTCCATCTCGTCGTCGCGCTTGCCCGGCCCGGCGAAGCTGATGTGATCGGCGCTTTGCCCCGCCGCCAGCGCCATCGCCAGTTCGCCGCCCGACGCGATGTCGAAGCCATCGACCAGCGGCACCATCCGTTCCAGCAACGGGGCGTAGGGATTGGCCTTGATCGCATAATGCAGCATCAGGTCCGGCGGCATGACGTCACGGAAATGGCGTATCTGCGCCTCGATCACGCCCATGTCATAGACGAACAGGGGCGTATCGCCTGCCTCGTCCACAAGCGAGGCAGCACCGCATCCGCCGATCAGCAGCATCCCTTCCTCGCTGGTAAACCACGCGGGGACGGCGCCATGCGGCTTGAATCCCGTTGCGCTCATGCGCCATGCTCGGCGGCGATGGCGCTGCGGTCCAGCTTGCCATTGGCGTTGGCCGGGAAACGGGCGACGAAGCGGATATCGCGCGGCTGCATGAAATTGGGCAGTTCCTGTTTCAGATGCACGCGCACGACGGTCTCCAGTTGCGCCGGATCGACGCCAGACGCCGCCCTTAGCAATAGGCGCACCGCCGCGCCAAGCCGATCGTCCGGCACGCCCAACGCGACCGCTTCGGCAACGCCCGGCACGGCCATCGCCGCTTCCTCGACTTCGGTCGGGCTGATGCGGTTGCCGGCGGACTTGATCATCGCATCGTCGCGCCCGACGAAATACAGCAGCCCCTCGGCACTGCGCCGCACCGTATCGCCGGACCAGACCGCCATGCCGCCGCAAGTCGATGCAGGCGGTGCGGGCCGGAAGCGTTCGGCGGTGCGCGCCGGATCGCGCCAGTATCCCTGCGCGACCAGCGGACCGCAATGCACCAGTTCGCCCGGTTCGTCGTCATCGGTCAGGCTGCCGTCGGGCCGCACCACCAGTATTTCGGCGAAGGGAATGGCCGCGCCCATGCTGTCGGGGTGCGCATCGACCAGTGCGGGCGGC
Source organism: Sphingobium sp. (assembly GCA_965279415.1). Lineage (GTDB taxonomy): Bacteria > Pseudomonadota > Alphaproteobacteria > Sphingomonadales > Sphingomonadaceae > Sphingobium. The sequence continues at coordinate 3,128,269 of OZ257238.1, read as the reverse complement.
AGATAGGTGGAGCGGAAGGCTTCTGTCAGGCCGTACATGGGATAAAGGTCCGCCTGCGGGAACAGGGTGCGCAGCTTGCCGACCAGCGCAGGCGTCAAGGCGCCGCCGCTGTTGGTGAGGCGCCTGAGTTGCGCAGCGGCGTCCGCAGGCCATTCAAGCTCGACAAGCTGCACCCAGAGCGGCGGCACCCCGGCCAGTGTCGTGACCCGGCGGCGCTCGATCGATTTGATGACGTCACGCGGGGTAAGATAGTCGAGCGGCACCACGCAGCCGCCCGCATACCAGGTCGAAAACAGCTGATTCTGCCCATAATCGAAGCTGAAGGGCAGAACGCAGAGTGTCCGGTCCTGCGGCGTCATCCCCAGATAATGCGCGACGGAGACCGCGCCGAGCCACAGGTTCGCATGGCTCAGCATCACGCCTTTGGGGCGACCCGTAGATCCGCTGGTGTAGAGGATCGCCGCCAGCGTATCCGGCGCGGCATCGGACGGCGGAAGGGAGGGGCCGCCGGTCATGGCGCAGGCGGTGTCGCTTTCGCTGTGCGCTTCGCAATTGGCGGGCAGGTCGCCCTCTTGCAAGCTGTCGAGCCGCGCCTGCGTCCCGATCAGCAGCCGTGCGCCGCTGTCGGCCAGGATATGCGCGGCCTGCGCGCGCTTGAGCAACGGATTGATCGGCACATGGACGAGGCCCGCGCGCGGTGCGGCCAGCGGCATCAACGCAGCCACCGGGCCTTTCGCGACCCAGCTTGCCACCCTTTCGCCCGGCGCAAGGCCGAAGCCCGCCAGCCAGGCGGCGAGATGACCCAAGGTCGCTTCCAGTTCCGCATAGTCCAGATGCCCGGATCGACCGTCGAGCGCAGGCAGGCTGGGATCGGCGCGCAGCAGGATATGGTCGATCGGACGCACTTCCGCGGAGGGCAACGGCGGAGGCGACATGTTTAACCTCATCTCCAGACTTCCCCTCTACGAAGCAGCATCATGGCGGGAGATAGTCCTTTGCAGCAGCGATGGGAATATCGCAGCTTCGTTGAAGCCTGGCGCCATACCGCTGGGCGGTTGGACCGTGCCCGGCAGGACAGCCTCTTCGACCGGATCGGCTGGCTGGAACTCTTGCATCGCCACTGCATGCCCCATCGCGATCCGCATATCCTGTCCGTGCGCGAGGGCGATGCGCAGGCATGGCTGTTTCTGGCGGAAAGCGGGCATCGGCGGCTGAGCGCGGTAGCGAACTGGTACAGCTTCGCCTTTCGCCCGATCTTCGATGGCACCGACGATCCGGCCCGGCGTCTGTCGCTTTCGGGCGGCATGGCGGCACATTTGATGGAGACGACGGCGCGGATCGACCTGTATCCCGTCGAAGAAGCCGACGACTGCGGGATGCTATGCGAGGCTTTCCGGTCGGCAGGATGGTTCGTGACGGCGCGGCCCATGGCGACGAAGCATGTTCTCGACGTCAAGCGTCGGGATTTCGCGACCTATTGGGCGCAGCGACCTGGGCCGTTGCGTACGCTGGTCCGGCGCAAGAGCCGCAAGGCGTCGTTCGCTTTCAGCATCCACCGCGAGATCAGCGACGCATTATGGGCCGATTATATCCACATCTATGGCCGTAGCTGGAAGGAAGCCGAGCCGCATTACGCCTTTTTGCGCGCCTTGGCCGAGCAGGAGGCGCGGGCCGGCACGCTTCGGCTGGGCTTCGCCCGCACGGCGGACGGCACGCCGGTGGCGACGCAGCTCTGGACTATCGATAATGGCACGGCGCTGATCCACAAGCTGGCGCATGATGCCGCCATGGACGCGCAATCGCCCGGCACATTGCTGAGCCACCATATGTTCCGTGCGGCGATCGACGACGAGCAGGTTCAGCACATAGATTACGGCACCGGCGACAACGCCTACAAGGCGGACTGGATGGAGGAACGGAGCGCCCTGTATCGCATCGACGCGTATAATCCACGCTTTGCATCCGCCTGGCTGCCCGTGGCACGCGCACGGATTTCCGGGCTTGTCGCGGCGGGACGGAGACGATAGGGCGACTTTCGTCATGACCGGAAAACCGACCGATGCCGCCGCCCTGCCTCTCGACGGGGATGAAACCGACCGCCTTCTGCGCGCGATATTGCGCGACGTGCTTTCACTGGGCAGCCGGCAGGTCGAAGGCTTCACCGGGGAGACGCCGCTGTTCGGGGCGCTGCCCGAACTCGATTCGATGGCGGTCGCGGGACTGCTTACGGAGATGGAGGATCGCCTCGACATCATCATCGACGATGACGATGTGGATGGGGATACGTTCGAGACTTACGGCAGTCTGCTGGCCTTTGCGCGGATGAAGGTGGGGATTTGATCCAGCCTTACCGTTCTCCGGTCTTCGTCGGGGAACGGTAATCCGCAGCCCCTACTCCGCCGCCACCGCCATAGCCTCGAAGTCCGCCTCCGCGAGAAACTTCTCGGCGTCCAGTGCCGCCATGCAGCCCATGCCGGCCGCCGTCACCGCCTGACGATAGATCTTGTCGGTCACGTCGCCCGCGGCGAACACGCCGGGGATGTTGGTGCGGCTGGTGCCTTTTTCGACAACCAGATAGCCATCGTCCATCGGCAGCAGCCCCTCGAACAGCGCCGTTGCAGGCTGATGGCCGATGGCGACGAACGCGCCGTCGGTCGGAATATGCGATGGCTCCCCCGTCACGGTGTCGATCAGATCGACGCCCACCAGTCCTTCGGGCGATCCACCGCCGACGAACCGCTCGACCGCCTTGTTCCACACGACCGTGATGCGCGGATGCGCGAACAGGCGGTCCTGAAGGATCTTCTCCGCACGCAGCGAATCGCGACGGTGGATCAGGGTTACGTCGTGGCTGTGGTTGGTGAGGTACAGCGCCTCCTCGACTGCGGTATTGCCGCCGCCGATCACGACCACTTTCTTGCCGCGATAGAAGAAACCATCGCAGGTGGCGCAGGCGGAGACGCCCTTTCCGCCCAGATGAGCCTCTCCTTCGACACCCAGCCATTTCGCCTGCGCGCCGGTGCAGATGACGAGGGTGTCGCCCGAATAAACGGTGCCGCCGTCGCCGATCAGGCGGAAGGGCCGCTGGGTCAGATCGACGCTGACGATCTGGTCGTACATCATCTGCGCGCCGACATGTTCGGCCTGCGCCTGCATTTCCTCCATCAGCCATGGACCCTGAACGACGTCGCGAAAGCCGGGATAATTCTCGACGTCGGTGGTGATGGTCAATTGCCCGCCCGGCTGCATCCCCTGCACCACGATCGGCGCCAGGCCAGCCCGCGCCCCGTAGATGGCGGCGGATAGACCGGCGGGACCGGAACCGAGAATGAGCATCCGGGTGGAATGGGTAGCAGTCATGATCGGCTTTCCAGAAAGAGATTCAAACAGGAGCATGAGATAGGGACTGACGATATGGACACAAGGAACATCGTGACCGGCCTATCGAAATTGACGTCATGCCGGGGCGCCCAATGCCGAAGCGACGGCACGGACAAGTGGCCAGCGTGGCGCCTCGAACATCGTGACCTGCACGGCGAGAAGAGCGGTGAGCGTCGCTATGTAGGGAAATGCAGGACCACCCTTTGCGCGATCCCGCACGACAAGCGCGATCAAAACCAGTTCCACCGTCAGGAAACTGGGATGCAGCGCCCCGGAAAGACCATCCAGCGCAGGAATGTTTCGCCCGTAGAGACGACCCAGCGCGGGGATGATCGCCACGAAAACCGTACTCGCCATATAACGCGCATGGACCGGCCAGTGTTTCCGCCGTGCAAGCGCGCATAGCCACAGCAGACCGAACAGCAGGATCGACCAGACATCGATCCATGCCAGTGTGATGCGCAGGTCCAGCGGGAAGTAGACGCTGTGGCGCAACATATCGTCGACAAGTGCGAACGCCGTCACGATCAACGCCGGAACGACGATGACGGAACACCAGCCCATTCGGCGGTGCCAGCGCATATGCCGATGCCCGGCCAGCCAGCTTTGCGCTACCAGCATGGCCATCCAGAGCGTTGCCAGCATGCCGTGAGCTATGCGCAGACCATCCAGTCCTCCGCCCGCAACGCTGGGCCAGAATCCCGCCAGCGTGAGGAGAAATGCGAACAGAAAGGCAATGTACAGATTGCCGATGCTAGGCATCACCCCAGCACGTCCGGCAGATTCTCGAACCCCTTGCGCAGCGCGGCGGACCATGCGCGGGAGATGGCGGCGAACTGCTCATCCTCCGGCTCGATACGGGCACGCGTGCGGAAGGAGAAGGCGTTGCTCTGGATGATGGTCAGGTCGAGCGGCATGCCGACCGACAGGTTGGAACGGATCGTCGAGTCCATGGATACGCACACCGCCTTTGTCGCTTCCTCCAGCGAGGTGTCCGGCATGATGATGCGATCGAGGATTGGCTTGCCATATTTATGGTCGCCGATCTGGAAGAAAGGCGTGTCCGCCGTCGCCTCGATGAAGTTGCCCGCGCTGTAGACGAGGTAGAGGCGCGGCTTGCCGCCCCTGCGCTGACCCGCGACCATGATCGAGGCGTCGGCGGCGGACCCCTGCATTTCGATCGTCGGTCGATAGCGTTTCTGTATGGAGCGCATGGCGTCGCCTACCAGTTGCGCCGCGCGGTGCATCGTCGCGCAATTCAGGATGGTTTCGATTTCAGGGTCTTCGTGGCTATCCTTGATAGCGCGTGAGAGACAGCTTTTCACTTCCTGCGTGATCGACAGATTGCCCGAACACATGATGGCGATGGCGCGTTCGCCGGGCACTTCATAAGTGAAGGTCTTGCGGAAGCGGGCGATGTTGTCCATCCCCGCATTGGTCCGCGTGTCGGAAAGCATGACGAGCCCGTCATCCACCCGCACCGCTACGCAATAGGTCATCGCCCCCCGGCCTCCCCGTCTGCGGGCACGTTCGTGCCCATCCCCTGCATCTGCATCTGGGCCTGCATGCCCGACTGGCGCTGCTGTTGCTGCTGCCGCTGCAATTGCTGTTCGCGCTCGTCCTCACTGGCCTGCGCTATCCGCACGTCCGCGTCAATCCAGATCGATCCCGCCGCTGTCACCGATCCGCGCACGGGCGCCGCATCGTCGGCATCCATGCCGGATGCGACGCGGATATAATGATCGGTCACGCAAATCTGGTTCGACGCGTCGAACCCGACCCAGCCCAGACGTGGCACCAGCACCTCCGCCCAGGCGTGGGTTTCATGCAGGGCATCCTCGCCCTGCGCCAGCAGATAGCCGGTCACGTAACGTGCCGGAAAGCCCAGGCTGCGCGCGGTGGCGATGAATATCTGCGCATGATCCTGGCACACGCCCGCCCCGATCGCGAAGGATTCAGCCGCCGTGGTCGCCGAATTGGTAACGCCGCCGCGATATTCGACGCGCCCGATGACGGCGGCGGACAAGGCGTGCAGCCGATCGAGCGGATCGCTCTCCGAGAGAGACAGGGCCATGTCGCGCATTTCGGGCGAGATCGTCGTCAGTCGCGTGCCGCGCAGATATATCCGCGGATCGAGACGCTCCTCCAGCCCCGCCACGATGCCGCTGGCGTCGGTCGTTTCAACCAGACCGGTCGCGAGGATCGTCGCGCTGTCGGTGCGGTCGTGGCGGATCCACAGGGCCTCCAGATCGCCATAGCCATTGGGCGCGAAGCTATCGATGAGCGTGTCGTTCACCGTCACCGACCAGTCGAGCACCTTTTGCGCATCATGATTGCGCGGCTTGAGCTTGAGCACCATCGCGACGCGGCTGGACCCGGCCTCGTAATTGTAGACGGTCTGATGGCGGACGAGCAGTTTCATGGCATCATGCCTGTCTGTTTGGTCTCTTCAAAGTTCCCGTTCGCCTCTCGGCAGGCATCACCCGAAATGATAATCCAGCGCGATTTCATTCGCGAGACGATCGGTATGGGCGATGCCGTTCTGCACCGTTTCGTGCAGGCCGCGCCGGAATATCTCGCCGCTGTCGACGCTTTCCAGCCCCTCGACCATCTTCTGGATGCTGTCCTGCGCCTGCCCCCGGCTGTCGTGCCATCCCGACAGGCGGTTGAGGCGATAGGCCAACTGATCGTAGCAATAGGCGACGCTGCGCGGGAACAGCCGGTTGAGCATGATGAAATCGGTGATCTGCCACGGCGTATAGGCGCCGCCATAGACATGATGATAGGCGCGGCTGCCCGACAATGCGTGCAGCACCGAGGTCCACTGATAATGATCGCGATTGCCGCCGATCACTTCGGTTTCGGGCAGCAGGACGTAATATTTGACGTCGAGCAGGCGCAGCGTCATCTGCGCCCGTTCGAGCGCCGCGCCGACGCGCAGGAAATCATGCCCCTCGTTGCGCAACTGGCCGCTGTCGGCCGCGCCCCGAAACGTCATGGCGCGTGTCTTTACCCAGTCGATCAGGCCGGGAAGCTGCTGCCGCGCCTCCGCCACGTCATAGCTGTCGAGCTTGCGCCAGCCTTCGTTCAGCGCCTCCCACATGTCCTGCGTCAGCATCGTGCGGGCCGACTTGCCGTTGGCGCGCGCGCGGGCGAGGCAGGAGCGGATCGACGAGGGATTTTCCGGATCGAGCATCAGATAGGCGACGACATCGGTCTCGCGCACATGCGCATCGGGCGGAAAATTTTCCTCGCATCCCGTCGCACGTACGACCGATCGCCACTCGTCGCGATGATGCGCGCCGGGCAGGATCGCCATCCGCTGCCCCATGGTCAGCAGGCGTGCGGTGGATTCGGCGCGCTCCATGTAGCGCGCCATCCAGTAGAGATTTTCGGCGGTCCGGCTCAGCATGAGAGGTGCTCACCTTTCCCAATTTCCGTTCGCCCGGAGCGAAGTCGAAGGGCCATGCCGAGCGATAGCGAGGTGCCCTCGCTACGCTCAGGGTGAGGCTTCGACAAGCTCAGCCCGAACGGGGTTGGAAGATTCATGAGCTGCATCTCCCTCAATCCTGCAAGACCCAGGTGTCCTTGACGCCGCCGCCTTGGCTGGAGTTCACCACCAGCGATCCTTCGGTCAGCGCGACGCGGGTGAGCCCGCCGGGGACGAGGCGCAACTGCTTGCCGACCAGACAATAGGGGCGGAAATCGGCATGGCGCTCCACCACGCTCGCCGGGCCTAATGTCGGCACGGTGGACAGGTCGAGCGTCGGCTGGGCAATGAACTCGGAAGGGTTGGCGCGGATGCGGCCGGCATAGGCGGCGATTTCCTCCTTGGTCGATTTGGGACCGATCAGCATGCCGTAGCCGCCCGATCCATGCACTTCCTTGGCCACCAGCTCGTGCAGATGCTCCAGCACATAGGTGCATTCGTCGGGCTTCGCGCATTGCCAGGTCTGGATGTTCGAGAGCACCGGCTGCTCACCCAGATAGAAGCGGATCATCTCCGGCACATAGGTGTAGACCGCCTTGTCGTCCGCGATGCCCGTGCCGGGGGCGGAGCAGAGCGTCACGCCGCCGTTGCGATAGACGTTGAAGATGCCGGGAATACCGAGCAGGCTGGCGGGATTGAACGCCAGCGGATCGATATATTCATCGTCGATCCGGCGGTAGATGACGTCGACGGCGGTCGGTCCGCCGGTCGTCTTCATCCAGACCCGGCCATCCTCCACGAACAGGTCCATCGGCTCGACAAGCTCGACGCCCATCAGGTCCGCGAGGAAACTGTGCTCGTAATAGGCGCTGTTGAGCGAACCGGGAGTCAGCACCACCACGACCGGATCCCCTTTGCAGGCGGGCGGGGCGACTTCCTTCAGGCTCTTGAGCAGTTCGGCGGGATAATCGTCCACCGGTGCGACGATCCCCTGCCCGAACAGGTCGGGGAACATCCGCGTCATGATCTCGCGATTTTCGAGCATGTAGGAGACGCCCGACGGAGTGCGGCAGTTATCCTCAAGCACCTCGAACCGGTCCGGTCCGGTCCGCACGATGTCGATGCCGACGATATGGCTGTATACCTTGCCCGGCGGTGAAAAACCGACCATCTCGGGAAGATAGGCGCTGTTGCCGTAGATGATCTCGCCGGGAATGATCCCTGCGCGGATGATCTCTCCACGATGATAGACGTCGTGCAGGAAGGCGTTCAACGCGCGCGTCCGCTGGCGGATGCCGCGATCGAGCACGCGCCATTCGCGGGCGGTGAAGATGCGGGGCAAGAGGTCGAACGGGATCAGCCGTTCCGGATCGCCGCCTTCGCCATAGACGGCAAAGGTGATGCCGATCCGCCGGAAGATCGCCTCGGCTTCCTCCAGCCGCCGGTTGAGGCCAGCGATGCCCGTTCGCTCGACCCAACTTTGCACCTCCGCATAGCAGTCACGGACGGCATTCTGGCTGTCGAGCATCTCGTAGAAGGGCAATCGGGTCGTCCTTAGCTCAATCTTTTTATCGTCGCACGGTTGTGCGCCGCAACATTACTGCAATCCAGCCGCGATAATGCAAGAACAAAGTGGCGCTGGGAAGCCCTGCCATGCGGGTTTCTCGATCGCGCCGTCCTCATCCGCAAAACGCCCGGCGAAACCGATACCCTGTTCGACCGGCATAATCTTCAGGCGGTCAGCATTTCGGAAGTCACCGGCAAGGTGCGAATGCGCTTTCCGGTCGCGGCGTAGAGCGCATTGACGAGGGCGGGGACGACCGGCGGCAAGGCCGGTTCGCCAAGGCCGGTCGGCGGATAGTCGCTGGTTACGAAGGCGACTTCGATCACCGGCGCATCGGGCATCCGCAACAGCGGATAATCATCGAAATTGGCCTGATCCACGGCCCCGGACGTCTGTACGATCTTCTGCCCGGACAAGGCCTGTCCAATGCCTTCGATCAGCGATCCCTGAACCTGATGCAGGGCGTTGAGCGGGTTGATGATCTGGCTGCCGACATCCCCGGCGACCCAGAGCTTGTCGACTTTAACCGTGCCGTCGGATGTTACGCTGACGTCCAGCACTTCGGCGAAATAGCCGGCATGGCTGTAGTAGAAAGCGAAGCCCCTGCCCTTCCCCATTGCGCTTTTTCCGCCTTTCCAGCCTGCGATGGCGCAGACTTTTTCGATGACGGCAATCGCGCGGGCGCTGACGAAATTGCCGCGCGGCATCACAATCTCGGCTTTTGTGCGGAGCAGTTCGAGCATCAGGTCCGGCAGCGTCTTGCCGCCGGCCTCCGCCACTTCGTCGAGGAAACCCTGGAATGCGAAGCCCAGCGCATTGCTGCCCGGCGCGCGCAGCCATCCGGTCGGCATGTTGGTTTCAAGCAGGCTGTGTTCGAGGAGCACGTCCGGCAAAAGTCCGGCGGGCAGTTCGGTCGCGGGCAGTTCGGCCGCGCGCGCGGGCTTGCCGTCCTTGCCGAAGGTCACGAAATGATCACGCAGCGCGGTCATCCGCCCCTTGTCGTCGAGCGCGGCGGCGAAGCCGTGCCATCCGGCGGGCCGATAGAAATCCCGACGCATGTCGTCCTTGCGCGTATAGAGCAGCTTGACCGGCACGCCGGGCACCTGCGCGGCGATCGCGGCGACGGCGACCATATATTCGTTCATCAGCCGCCGTCCGAAGCCGCCACCGATCCGCGTCAGGCGTATCGTGATCTTTTCCGGCGGCAGGTTCAGCGCAGTGGAAACCAGCTTGCGGCCCGATTCCGGCGCCTGGCTCGGTGCCCATATTTCCAGGGCACCATCCTTGAACAGCGCCGTGCAATTCTGCGGCTCCAGCGGGGCATGGGCGAGGAAGGGATAGCTGTATTCGGCACGCACGGTCCTGGCCGCAGCGGCGAAGCGCGCATCCACATCGCCGGTGCGGACGATATCGGCATCCGCCTTGCCCTTCAGCTTTGCCGCAGCGGCCTTTTCATAACCTTCGCTGGAAAAGCCCGTCAGCGCGCCCGTGTCCCACTCGATCTTCAGCGCATCGCGCGCCTTGTTCGCGGTCCACCAGCTTTCCGAAAGGATGGCGATGCCGTCGAACAGCGATTCCGGCTGGCCATTGCCCTTGATCGTCACCACATGGGCGATGCCGGGCATCGCCCGGATCGCGTCGATATTGGCCGACTTGATCGTGCCACCGAACACGGGGCAGGTTTCGAGGACGGCGTGCAACATGCCCGGCAAAGCCATGTCGATGCCGAACAGCGGCTTGCCCGCGACGATGGCAGGCGTATCGACGCCCTTCACTTGCGTGCCGATGATACGGAAGGCTTTGGGATCCTTGAGCGGCACCTTCTCCGCATCAGGCACCGGCAGCGTCGCCGCGGTTGCGGCCAGCGCGGCATAGGTCATCGCCTTGCCGGTCGCGGGATCGCTTACCTTGCCCTGCGCGGTGGTCAGCCGTGCCGCATCGACACCCCACGCCTGCGCGGCCGCCGCAACCAGCATCGCCCGCGCGACGGCCCCCGCCCGCCGCATCGGCAGCCAGTTGACCGGCGTCGCGCGACTGCCCCCTGCGACCTGCGGGCCGTAGATGCTTTCCTGCACCACGGTCTGCTCGATATGGACCTGCGCCCAGTCGACATCCAGTTCCTCGGCGATCAGCATCGGCAGCATGGTCTTGATGCCCTGCCCGATTTCGGGATTCTTGGCGCCGATGGTGACGCTGTTGTCGGGCATGATCCGCACGAAGGCGGTCAGCATCCCCGGCCCACCCTCGGCAGCGTGCGCCGCCATAGGGATCGTCAGGTTGAACAGCAGGCCACCGCCCGCCATCATCGATGCGCTCAGGAACAGGCGGCGGGAAAGGACGGGGGCGTTCATGCGCCTGCTCCGGCGGCAGCCTTGATCGCGGCGCGGATGCGGACATAGGTGGAGCAGCGGCAGATATTGCCGCTCATCGCGGCATCGATGTCCTCGTCGGTCGGCTTGGGCGTCTGCGCCAGAAGCGCGGTCGCGCTCATGATCTGCCCCGCCTGACAATAGCCGCACTGCGGCACGTCGAGCGCGATCCAGCTATCGGTGATGCGTTTTCCTGCGGGGGTCTGCGCCACCGCTTCGATCGTGGTGATTTTTGCGCCCGCGACATCGCCCAGCGCCGTCTGGCACGACCGGACGGGGGCGCCATCCAGATGCACGGTGCAGGCGCCGCACAGCCCCGCGCCGCAACCGAACTTGGTGCCCGGCATCGCCAGATCCTCACGCAAGACCCACAGCAGCGGCTTTTCGGGATCCCCCGCGACGCTGCGCTGCCTGCCGTTCACCGTGAAGCTGATTGCCATGCTTTCCCCCGAAAATTACCGGATTGCCCTCACCCACCTTTATATCCATCGATTATGCACGGCAGGCGCAACGTCGTCCAGCGCATCGCGCAAGACACTGTATCGAGCCATCGACGTTATATGTTCCGCGGGATCGGATTTTGCTGCCATAATCCACAATATCAGGCAGGACGGCGCACCGGAAACCGGGCATGAAAATATGATCAGCCGCAGCGGCATCTGCCGTGCGGCTCATGGCAAAATCATATCGAAATAATGAGGATGAAGGATGGTGGAGCCTAGCGGGATCGAACCGCTGACCTCCTGCATGCCATGCAGGCGCTCTCCCAGCTGAGCTAAGGCCCCATTTCCATCGCTGCACCACATGGGATGCGGCGCATAATCTGCCAGGTCAAGCGCGTCCGGAGATGCAGCCTGTCTGGCGAGGCGCTGCCTTTAAGCGAGCAGCGCCCCCCTTTGCAAGTGCTTAATTGTCGTCGTCGCCATCATCGGTGCCGGCTTCGACACCCAGATCGTCGTCGCCGCCCAGATCGACGTCGTTGTCGGGCGAATCGCCGTCCTCGTCCACGTCCAGATCGATGTCGAGATCATCGTCCACCGCCTCGACCACGCCATCGGCGGTCTCGACGACTTTCTTGGGAACGACCTCTTCATAGGGAAGCGGCTGCTTCGACTTGAGCACAGGCTCGGGATCCCACAGATTGCCGCAGCTAATGCAGGTAACCGGGTTTTCCTTGCCAAGATCGTAGAAGCGCGTCGCGCATTTCGGGCAGGTCCGTTTCGTGCCCCATTCAGGCTTCACCATGTGCCGCCGTCCATCCTTCAATAAATGAATCACAGAAATAACAAGAGCGCGCGACAGCAGGGCTGCGCGCGAAGCGACGGGGCATTGCCATAGCATTGCCGCGCTGTCAAAAGCCGGGGCGCATTTTTTGGTCCTTTTGTTACGTTCGGATTTTCATGCCCGCTCACAGCGACACCCCCGCCCCCCCAACATTCATCGCCGCACCTGCGCTTTCGGGTACGATCACGGTGCCGGGGGACAAGAGCATTTCGCATCGTTCGCTGATGCTTTCCGCCCTCGCGATCGGGGAAAGCCGGGTAGAGGGACTGCTGGAAGGCGAGGACGTTCTGGCCACGGCAGCGGCGATGCGGGCCATGGGCGCCGATATCGTGCGCGATGCGGACGGCATCTGGCATATCCATGGCGTCGGCGTGGGGTGCCTGCTCCAGCCGCAGGTCGCGCTTGACATGGGAAACAGCGGCACGTCCACGCGCCTGCTGATGGGCCTGATCGCCAGCCATGCGCTGACCGCCACGTTCGTCGGCGACGCCTCGCTCAGCAAGCGACCGATGGGCCGGGTGATCGAGCCGCTCTCGACCATGGGCGCCGAGTTCACATCCGCACCGGGCGGGCGATTGCCGCTCACCCTGCGCGGCATCTGTCCCGCCGTGCCGATAGAATATCGCCTGCCCGTTGCCTCCGCACAGGTGAAGTCGGCCATATTGCTTGCAGGCCTGAACACGCCCGGTATCACCCGCGTGATCGAGCCGGTCGCCACCCGCGACCACAGCGAGCGGATGCTGAAAGGATTCGGCGCGGACCTGACCGTCGATATCGACGATGACGGCGCGCGCGTCATTTCCATCCGTGGCGAAGCGATGCTGCAACCACAGAATATCGTGGTGCCGGGCGATCCTTCCTCCGCCGCCTTCCCGATGGTCGCCGCGCTGCTGGTGCCGGGATCGCAGGTGACGATCCGCAATGTCGGCCTCAACCCAACACGCGCGGGCCTCATCGACCTGCTGCGCGAAATGGGCGGCGACATCGCCGTCATCAATCCGCGCGATGTGGGGGGTGAGCCGGTGGGCGATCTGGTCGTCACCGCATCGCTGCTGAACGGCGTCGATCCGGACCCGGCCCGCGCGCCCAGCATGATCGACGAATATCCCGTCGCCTTCGTCGCCGCCGCTCTGGCAAAGGGCCGCAGCGTGTTTCGCGGCCTTGAGGAACTGCGCGTCAAGGAGTCGGATCGTCTGGCCACCATGGCGAGCGGCCTGCGCGCGATTGGCGCACAGGTGGAGGAAACGGAGGACGGCCTCATCATCGAGGGCACCGGCGGAGACCCGCTGGCGGGCGGCGGGCCGGTCGCGACACTGCTGGATCACCGCATCGCGATGAGCTTCGCGGTCGCAGGCCTCGTTTCGCGCGATGGCGTCACCGTGGACGATATGATGCCGGTGGCGACGAGCTTTCCGGGGTTCGTGGATCTGCTTAAGGTCATGGGGGCGACGGAATGACGCAAAACCCATTTGTTCTCCTGCGAAAGCAGGAGTCCAGGGTGCCTGGCACATCCTATACAGTCTTGCAGCATCGCGTGGGCTCCGGGTTCCTGCTTTCTCAGGAACATGATAGGCTCTTTGGAAAGCGCGCATGATACCCCTCCTCTCCCCCCTCGCCGCAAACATCGTCGGCCTGATCGGCAGCGGCCTGATGGTGATCGCCTATGCCTATTCCAACATGGTCGCGCAGATGAACTTCCTCGTGTTCAACTTGCTCAACCTCATCGGATCGCTGCTGCTGATCGCGTCGCTCACGGTGCATTTCAACATCGCGTCGATGGCGATGGAAATCGTCTGGGCGATCATCGCTGTGTTCGGCCTCGTTCGCGTTTACAAACTATCGCGGGAAGCTACCAAAATGTCAGCGACCAAGAGCGACCATGCCTGACAAATCCTTTTCCAGCGAACTTACTAAAATTTTGGCTCGTCCTGATGCAGATGAGTTGCAACATGTATTGGAAGTGTATCGAGAGTGGGGCAGGCATAAAGATAGGGAGCATTATCCGGCCGAATGTGGTGTCGTCATGGAATCACCTCACGACGATCCCGAAAAAGCCTTTGCATTCCTAATTCTGGCCGCTTCTCGATATGATGATCCTGACTTCTTAGGTCTAATGGCTGCGGGCGTGCTCGAAGACTTACTGCAAGAGCCAACATATTCCATGCTCGAAAGAATCCTTGATGAAGCCCGTAAGGCTCCTCGAATCAGATGGATGTTGGCCATTGTCTATCCACACGCACTTTCCGATCCTGCGGTGCGTGAAAAGGTAGTGGAAGTTACAAGAGGATGGACTGGCGACGAGCCTTTACCACCGAAGATATGGGCATGATCATCGCCGTCGATGGCCCCGCCGCGTCGGGCAAGGGCACGATCGCCAAGGCGCTGGCGGCGCACTACGGCTTGCCCTGCCTTGACACCGGCCTGCTCTATCGCGCGGTCGGGCTGGCGGTGCTAAAAGCCGGAGGCGATCCCGATCGCGAAGCCGACGCGCTGGCCGCCTGCGATTTCAACGATGCGATCCTCACCGAACCGGCGTTGCGCAGCGAGGCTGTGGGGTCGCTTGCATCCCGCGTGTCCGTGCATCCGAGCGTCCGGGCGGCGCTCGTTTCCCGTCAGCGCGATTTCGCGACGCAGCCGGGTGGTGCGATCCTCGACGGGCGCGACATCGCCACCGTGATCGCGCCCGATGCCGACGCCAAGCTGTTCGTCACCGCCAGCGTCGCCGTCCGCGCGCAGCGGCGCTTTGCCGACGCACGGGCGCAGGGCGGCCATCCCGACATGGACAGCCTGATCGCCGACATCCAGGCGCGCGACACCCGCGATATGAGCCGCGACCATGCCCCCCTGCTCCTCGCGGAAGGCGCGGACTTGCTTGATACCAGCGATTTGACTATAGGCGCGGCTGTCCGACAGGCGATTGCGCTGGTGGACGCTCAACTGGACCGTCACCTTAAAGGCTGACGCGCGCGGCGCCCGGTTACGACCCGGCGCCCCTTTCGCTTGTCACGGCTGTGCGTTTTCCTTCGCCCTTGCAGGAAGGATGCCTTTGAAACATGGGGTTTCAGGGGCGTTTTGGCCAAAGACCGCCGGAGACAACCGGCCGGCCAGCAACGATAAACGAAGGACTACATTATGGCCTCAACGGCATTTCCGTCGCGCGACGATTTCGCAGCGATGCTCAACGATTCTCTGGGTGGCGAAGACGGCGGCTTTGAAGGCCGCGTCGTAAAAGGCACCGTCACCGCCATCGAAAACGACCTCGCCGTCATCGACGTGGGCCTCAAGAGCGAAGGCCGCGTGCCGCTGCGCGAATTCGCGATGCCGGGCCAGAAGGCCGACATCAAGGTCGGTGACGAAGTCGAAGTCTATGTCGACCGCGTCGAAAACGCCCATGGCGACGCCATGCTCAGCCGCGACCGCGCCCGCCGCGAAGCCGCCTGGGACAAGCTGGAAAGCGAGTTCACCGAAAACGCCCGCGTCGAAGGCGTCATCTTCGGCCGCGTCAAGGGTGGCTTCACCGTCGATCTCGACGGCGCCGTCGCCTTCCTGCCCGGCAGCCAGGTCGACATCCGCCCCGTGCGCGACGTCACCCCGCTGATGGACATTCCGCAGCCCTTCCAGATCCTCAAGATGGATCGCCGCCGCGGCAACATCGTCGTCTCGCGTCGCGCGATTCTGGAAGAAACCCGCGCCGAACAGCGCACCGGCCTTATCCAGACGCTGGCCGAAGGTCAGGTGATCGAAGGCGTGGTGAAGAACATCACCGATTACGGTGCGTTCGTGGATCTGGGCGGCATCGACGGCCTGCTGCACGTCACCGACCTCAGCTACAAGCGCATCAACCACCCCAACGAGATGATCAACATCGGCGACACCGTGAAGGTGCAGATCATCCGCATCAACCGCGACACGCAGCGCATCTCGCTCGGCATGAAGCAGCTTGAAAGCGATCCGTGGGAAGGCGCGATGGCCAAATATCCGGTCGGCGCAAAGCTTTCCGGTCGCGTCACCAACATCACCGAATATGGTGCGTTCGTGGAACTGGAAGCAGGCATCGAAGGCCTCGTCCACGTTTCCGAAATGTCCTGGACCAAGAAGAACGTCCACCCCGGCAAGATCGTTTCGACCAGCCAGGAAGTCGAAGTTCTGGTTCTCGAAGTCGACAGCGAAAAGCGCCGCATCAGCCTTGGCCTCAAGCAGGCGCAGTCGAACCCGTGGGAAGCCTTTGCGGACAAGCATCCGGTCGGCAGCACGGTCGAAGGCGAAGTCAAGAACGCGACCGAATTCGGTCTGTTCATCGGCCTCGACGGCGATGTGGACGGCATGGTCCACATGTCCGACATCGCATGGGGCATCTCCGGCGAGGACGCGCTGGCGCTGCATCGCAAGGGTGAAGCCGTGCAGGCGATCGTTCTCGACATCGATGTCGAGAAGGAACGCATCAGCCTCGGCATGAAGCAGCTTGAAAAGGGCGCGCCCGCCGTCGGCAGCAGCGGCACGGCATCTGCCGCGTCGGGCCTCAACAAGAATGCGATCGTCACCGTCACCGTGCTAGAAGTGCGCGACGGCGGCCTCGAAGTGCAGTCTGGCGAGGACGGCGCGACGGGCTTCATCAAGCGCAGCGACCTCGGCCGCGACCGCGACGAACAGCGTCCCGAACGCTTCCAGCCCGGCCAGAAGTTCGATGCGATGGTCATCGGCTTCGACCGCGCGAAGAAGCCCAACTTCTCGGTCAAGGCGATGCAGATTGCCGAAGAGAAGCAGGCCGTGGCGCAGTACGGTTCGTCGGACAGCGGCGCATCGTTGGGCGACATCCTGGGCGAAGCGCTCAAGGCGAAGAACGAAGGCTGATCTTTCGGCCATGCCGATCGCCCGCCGCAAGGCGCGGCGATCGGGCAACACGATGCGGCGCGACGGGCAACTGTCGCGCCGCATTGCGTTTGCGCCATTATGGCGGTGACCGCCCACTGATCTGTTCTGACACAGGCTTTTGATTTTCCATGAAAGTCATAGGTGTCAGCATGATTGTCAGCATGGCTTCTTTTGGGTAAGTGTCATTCCGGTGGCATGTGGGGTGCCGTGTATCTGGGGAGGGGCAATGATCCGTTCGGAATTGATTCAGAAACTGGCAGAGGAAAACCAGGATCTGACGCTCATGGAGATCGAGCGGATCGTCGATCTGTTCTTCAGGGAAATCATCGACCGGCTGGCGTCCGGCGGACGTGTGGAACTGCGCGGCTTCGGCGCGTTCACCACCCGCGCGCGGGAAGCGCGCACCGGTCGCAATCCCCGCACCGGCGAAACCGTGCCCGTCACCGCCAAGCGCGTACCCTATTTCAAACCCGGCAAGGAAATGCGCGAGCGGCTCAACGCCAAATAACGCGCACATCCGCGTCACGGGAGGCGGCATGACGGTCGGGGGGCCGCTCATGCCGCCACTTCCCCTTGCGCGTCCTTAGCGGCGAAGGCCCTTCATGGCGAAGGGATGCAACAGACGATTTTCATTCCCGGCAAATGCCGTTAAGGCACAGGCGGGCCACCCCTGCGGCGGCCTCTGCCTGCGTGCGGACGTGGCGAAATCGGTAGACGCGACAGACTTAAAATCTGTTTCCTATGGAGTGCGGGTTCAAGTCCCGCCGTCCGCACCAAGGGGGGATGAGGCATAACGAATTTCGACCATTTTTGGAAGTTCAACGTAGCCTGACGGTTCAACCATTGCGGATATTGACCAGTTCGCGTTTATGTCACTCATGGGTTTCAGCTATCGTATATCGCTCCAAGTGCGCCATCCGGACGGCGATCCGGATGACATTATCCGTGGCGTCGGTCTGCCAGCTAGCCGATGCTGGAAAATAGGTGAGCCTCGTTCAACACCAGTCGGAAACCCTTTGCCAGGATATTACGGAGAGACGTATTGCGCCTTTGATCTTGGCGAGGGTGACGATGGTAAATTGGTCGAACGCCTGCGCACTCTGGTCGCGACACTGATGCTCCGGCGAGACTTCTTTCATGACTTGAAAGCAACCGGAGGTTTACTCAACTTCTTTATCACGTGGACAGTTGGAGAGCGGGGCGAAATATTCGACTGCGCATTGCTTTCTGAGCTTGCTATCCTTGGTATCGATCTCGGGATCGAACCGGTCACTGCTGATTGACCAGTCGCTAAACCACCTTACTTCGCTAAAACTAGACTATCGGTTTACCACCCAACCCGTCACCCCAGCGAATGCTGGGGTCTCAGGCGGTCAGAGGATGAGGTCGGAAATATCGCGCCAATCCGGATTACTCTCTTCGATAAGACGGATTTTCCATTCGCGCTTCCATGCCTTGAACGCCTTTTCACGGGCGATAGCGTATGTGATGTCATCATGCGGTTCGGCTAATACGAGGCGCGTCAGGCCATATTTCTTGCAGAAGGCGGAACCGGTGCCATCGCGATTCGGTGCGATGCGCGATGCCAGGTCTGCGGTGACGCCGATATGGAGTACGCCTCTGGCTTTGTTGGTCATGATGTACGTGTAGCCACCCCGCGCCGTGCCCTAATATTGCGCGCCTACGCCTGAGATGCCAGCCTTCGCTGGCATGACGGCCGTGGTTTGGCTATTTCTGCATGAGACGGCAAAACGCTACCCCACCCTCACCCCACCTCCACGCCCTTCCAGAATGCGATCCGGCCACGGATATTCTCCGCCTTCTCCTTGGGATCGGGATAATACCAGGCCGCATCGCGGTTTTCCGCGCCGTCGACATGCAGGCTGTGATACTGCGCGGTGCCTTTCCACGGGCAAAAGCTCGTCGTGGTGCTGGGCCGCAGGAATGCGGGGTCGACCGCATCCGCCGGGAAATAATGATTGCCCTCGACGACCACCGTGTCGTCGCTGCTGGCGATCAGTGCGCCGTTCCATCGTGCTTCGACCATCTTGCTCTCCTCTAAAGACCACAGGTCGGGCGCGGGGACGTGCGTTTCAAGGCCGCCTGCTCGCCGCCGCGCACATTGCGGCTGTCCTACAGCCCCTTGGCCTTGCTACACCCTTTTCTCACGCCCATGTCCCCTCGCCCTGCACGCAGGTCATGCCGCATTCCCCGCCGGTGCCATACAGGCCCGGTCAGCCGGGCGGCAGATGACTGCGCTGGTGCACCGGCGAATGTCGGGTCGGCGCATAATGGCGCGCAGCGGCCTGTCGCTGCACGAAAGGCATATCCGGGTGGGGACCTTTCGGCTGGCCCGGCAATGCTGAAGGTGTCTGTGGTCATGGATCAACGGAATTACGGCAAGCCCATTCCTGCCGTGTTCCTGCGCAGGCAGGAACCCAGGGTCGCCGGGGTAACTCAAGCCACTCTGGGCTCGTCCTTTCGCAGGAGAACGACAGGGATACGACCGGCATTGCCAACAGACACCCTGGCACACAATATCAAGGGCCGGTAGCCAACCGGGGGGTGACGTAGCGTGAACTTCGTGAACTTCCGGCGCCCGCATTAACCCTCTGTACCGCTTTCCCGGCTATGCAGCGTGGCCATGACCGCGATCCTCGAAGCCGACCTTGCCGACGCCACGATGCAGGCGCGGATCGACGCCTATGTCGCGGCGCATCCCGACGCGACCCCCTTCCACCGCCGTGCCTGGCTGGAGGCGATCGAGAGCGGCACCGGCAATCGCGCGCACATGCTGCTGGCGATGGAGGGCAGCGATATCGCCGGTCTCCTACCGCTTTCCCATGTCCGCTCGCCGCTGTTCGGCGATGCGCTGGTCTCGTCCGGCTTTGCGGTGCAGGGCGGCATCCTTGCGGACGATCCTGCCACGGCCGAAGCATTGGCGCAGGCCATCACGCCGCTCGCCACCCGCCTCCACTGCCCGACGCTGGAACTGCGCGGCGGCGCCGTCCCGGGTGTGGAATGGACGCGGATCGACGACCAGCATCTGGGCTTCGTCGCTCCGCTCGCGCCGGACGGCGACGCGCAACTGGCGCTGATCCCGCGCAAGCATCGCGCCGAAGTGCGCAAAAGCCTCGCCAACGACCAGCTTACCGCCTCCCATGGCTGCGACCCGGCGATGATCCGCGAGCATTATAACGTCTATGCCAGCAGCGTCCGCAACCTCGGCACGCCGGTGTTCCCCCGCCGCCTGTTCGCGGCGGTGATGGACGCCTTCGGCGAGGACGCGGAAATCACTTTGATACGCGAGGGGGGCCGCCCCGTCTCCGCCGTCCTTACTCTCTATCATCGCGGCGTCGCCATGCCTTATTGGGGCGGCGGGATCGCCGAGGCGCGGCAGCTGCGCTCCAACGAGCTGCTCTATTTCCGCCTGATGGACCGGGCGCGGGAGCGCGGCTGCACGCATTTCGACTTCGGCCGGTCGAAGGTGAACAGCGGGCAGGCGAAATGGAAAACGAGCTGGGGTTTCGATCCCGTGCCGCTGGTCGGCTACACCCGGTCGCTTTCCGGCAAACCGCGCAATATCAAGCCGGACAGCGCCGAATACAGCCGCAAGGTCGATCTGTGGAAACGCCTGCCCCTGCCCGTCGCCAACATGATCGGCCCGTGGATCGCCCGCGGTCTGGGCTAGACTTTCCCCAATCCTGAGCCTGCACGGAACGGCGCGCGCGATCGAGGGTTCAGCCGATGGCTTGCACGATCCATCTCTGCGGCTATGGATCGACGGCGCACCGAACGGGGGAACGACATATGGCATCGGGACTGATCGCACTGCTGGACGACATCGCCGGCATCGCCAAGCTGGCGGCGTCCTCACTGGATGATGTGGCAGGCGCAGCAGGCAAGGCCAGCACCAAGGCTGCCGGCGTCGTGATCGACGATGCCGCCGTCACGCCGCGCTATGTCGTAGGGCTGACGCCGGACCGCGAATTGCCGATCATCTGGAAGATCGCGCTGGGATCGCTGCGCAACAAGCTGCTGTTCCTGCTGCCTGCCGCGATCGCGATCAGCGCCTTCATACCCTGGGCGCTGACGCCGCTGCTGATGGTGGGCGGTGCATTCCTGTGTTTCGAGGCGGCGGAGAAGCTGCTGGAGAAAATGCAGGGACCGGGCCAGAAACCCGTCGAGGAATTGGACGGCAGCGATCCCAAGGCGCTGGAGGACCGGCAGGTGAGCGGCGCCATCCGCACCGATTTCATCCTGTCGGGCGAAATCATGGCGATCGCGCTGTCCACAGTTGCCGACAAGCCTTTGTGGGAACAGGCAATCGTGCTGCTGGCCGTATCGCTGTTCATCACCGCGGGCGTCTACGGTGTCGTCGCGCTGATCGTGAAGATGGACGATATCGGTCTGCACTTGGCCAAGGGCGGGAGCGGCGCCGGGCGTAGCATCGGGCGTGGTCTGGTCCAGACGATGCCGATCCTGATGCGCTTCCTGTCCGTTGTCGGCACCGCGGCGATGCTGTGGGTCGGCGGCGGGATCATCGTTCACGGGCTTGAGACGTTCCATCTGGGCGCCATTCCGGAAGGGCTGCATCATGCCGCCGTCGCGGCGGGTCAGGCGACCGGTGCGCTCGCACCGATTACGGAGTGGATCGTCAACGCGGTCGGATCAGGCATCGTCGGCCTGATCGTGGGCGGCATTATCGCGTTCGTGGTGCACAAGGTGAAGCATTAGAACTTCAGGACTATATTCTGAACTCTATCTGTCTCAGTTCGTGTCGAGCAAAGTCGAGACAAGTTTGTGCAGCATGTGCCGCCTGTCCCTCGACTACGCTCGGGACGAGCGGATCATGATGGCATTGAACGCCATCATTCAGCCGCTTGGCTCCGCCCCCGCCACGGGGTAGACGGGTGGGACGGCAGCCCCGGACTGGACCCAGATTGGCCTTCATGCCCTCTTCCCCGCGCCGCGCGCTGATCGCGGCCCTGCTGCTTTCCGGCAGCGTCGCCGGCTGCTCGGACAGGCAGGACGGACCGGTCGCCGTCAGCGTGATCGGCACGCCGAAGCAACTGGCGGAGCCATTGCGCGATCCGCTCAGCCCGGCAGGCAAGCTGATGCTCGAATCGACGGCGCAGGGGCTGGTGTCCTTCGACGCGCGCGGCGACGTCATGCCTGCGCTGGCGCAACGCTGGATCGTGCAGGACGACGGGCGCAGCTATATCTTCCGCCTGCGCCGCGCACGCTGGGCCAACGGCGCGAAGATCGCGGCAGGCGATGTCGCCGCGCTGTTGCGCAACCGGATCGCGACCAATCTTTCGCTCGACAGCCATGGCGATCTCGCCGCCATTCAGGACGTATCCTCGATGACCGGCGAAGTGCTCGAACTCCAGTTGTCGGCCCCGCGCCCCTATCTGCTCCAGATGCTGGCGCAGCCGCAGATGGCGATCACGCGGCGCGACGGCGGCACCGGGCCCTATCGCAAGGAACGGCGCGGGACCGCATGGTTCCTGCGCCCCGTCGCCAACGACACCGAGGCGGAGGCCGCCATCCCGGCATGGGAGAACCGTGTCCTTCGCGCGGAACGCGGGGCGATGGCGATCGCACGCTTCAAGCTGGGCCTGTCGTCGCTGGTACTGGGCGGCCGCTATCAGGACTTGCCGCTCATCAACCGGGCGGACATCCCCAATCGCGCCGTACGGGTCGATCCGGTGCAGGGGCTCTTCGGTCTGGCGGTGGTCGGGCGGAGCGATTTCCTGAACGACGCCGCGGTGCGCGCCGCGCTGAACAAGGCGATCGACCGCGATCCCCTGCCCAATGCGTTCAGCCTGAGCGGATGGACCGTGACGAGCCAGACGGTGCCGCAAAGGCTCGATCTGCCGCGCGATCCCACGCTGCCGGACTGGGCTGCGACGGGGATCGAGGATCGCCGCGCCAGCGCTCGCGACACGATCACGCGGTGGCGCGCCGCCAATGGCGCAGTGCCGCAGTTGCGCATTGCGATGCCGGTGGGATCGGGATCACGCCTGCTCTTCACGCTGATCGCGCAGGATCTGGCGCGCATCGGCGTAGCCTCCCGCCAGGTCTCGCCTGATGCCGATGCGGACCTGCGCCTGATCGACGAAGTGGCCGCCTATGACAGCGCGCTCTGGTATCTGGGCCGCGTGAGTTGCGCGCGGAAAGTGCATTGCGATCCGGCGGCGCAGGAGAAGCTGATCGAGGCGGAGCTGGCGACGACGGTGGAGGCCGTGCAGGGCCGCATCGCCGAAGCGGAGGCGCTGACCGTCGCGCACAACGGCTATTTCCCGCTGGGCGCGCCGATCCGCTGGTCGCTGGTGGACCGGGCGCTGACCGGCTTTGCGCCGTCCACGCGCGCCCGCCACCCCTTGAACCAGCTGTTTCGCGCCACCAACTAGTGTTATGAAGGAGTAACACAGTTGGCCATTTCCCCCGACCAGTTCGAGCGCCTGACCCGCGACCTGCCCGGCTTCGGCCGCGATCCCGCATCCGTCCGCCGCCGGATCGAGGCGATGGAAGGCATGCTGGAGGGGCTGTTCGTCCTGCCCGGCACCAATCGCCGCGTTGGTCTCGACAGCCTCGTCGGCCTGATCCCGGTCGTCGGCGACATCGCGACGGCGGCGATGGGCGCGTGGATCGTGTGGGAGGCGCGGAACCTCGGCATGTCGAAATGGCAGATCACCCGCATGGCCGCCAATGTCGGCGTCGACACGCTGATCGGCGCAATCCCCTTTGCCGGCGACGCCTTCGATTTCTTCTTCAAGTCGAACACGAAGAACCTGAAGATCATCCGCAAGCACCTGGACAAGCATCATCCGGGGACGGTGATTATCGAGGGGTGAGGCCATTATTGATTGTTCTTCACATCTCTCAACTAATCGATTTCAAAATCCAATTCTTGTTCGGTACGCGTAGCGATATAATAGCTATTGAACATCTGAACCAACCTAACGTCAACGCCGTTATGATCGATGTTTTCCACCAAAACAACTGCTCCTCGGTTCACAAGGCTTTGTCCGACAACGGCAGCCAATTGCCCCGGTGCATCAGGACGCAGATTTTCGTCCAAATCATCGAAACACGCCGTCCCATCACTTCTTTGCAGTGTCAATATAGTGAAGCGCTTCGCAATTTCGGGGCGAGCTTCCTTAATTTCGTTTGGCATGAGAGACGTGCACGCCGAAGCACGGCGACGGGAGACGTCTGAATAAATGATCGTTGCAGCGATCATAAAACCTTGAATATTTGAGGGGTCACCCTCGATAGCTGCTGTCGGCACAGCCATTTTCACCGGACGGGTGAGGCGTCGTACCGACGGCAATCCAAGGGAATCGAACTTTCCGTCCAATTGCGTTTCAAATAGGCCGTCTAAATCAATATCGGCTATGCACCGTGTAGATTTTCCCCAACCCGTTTTGAAACCTTTAGCGAATAAGGAGCCACCCCAAACCGGCCCCCAATCACTGGTCGCGTTGGCATCTGCAGTTTTGGGCAGAACGCACCAAGCCATTTGCTTTGTCGTTGTCGTCATGGTCAATGCCAAGGGTGTATCGGCAGGTAGTGCCACTCCATCCAAGACGAGTGGAGCAGTCAATTTTATAACTCTCGCTGGAATGGCTGGTTGCGGAAACGAGACATGCCCCCCGAGGGCTATGTGGATGACACGATTTGGTGGAGGACCCGAAAGTACTTTCCAAGGCGTAAGGCTATCACCCGTTATAGAGGAATTGTTCTGCCCAAAAGCCTGTACGGCAGCAAAATTCAGCCATAAGATACTGAAAATGCTCAAAATCGCTCGTGATAGTAACACACAGATTCTCCGATTCGCGGCTGGAAACAAGCGAAGCTATTCCTACCCCCGCACCCTGACCTTCACCCCCTCATTCACCCCACCCTGATGCGCCGGGCATTTCACATACCGAAAGCGGCGATCCAGACACAACCACAGTTCGTCCAGCCATCCGTCGCGGGTCGCCGTCACGCGCATCATGTCGAGGCGGAGGCCGGGGTTGGCATCGGCGATGGCGCGGGCGATCTGGCCTGCGGTCAGGCTCTCGCGCCGGGCCATCCCCGCCATGTCGGGAAAGCGCAACGCTTGGTAAAGCGCGCGTGAGCGTCCGAAATAGGCGTCCGGGCGGATCGGCTGGCCATTGCTCGTCATGCACGTGCCGTGCTTCGCCCATTCATGCTGGATGAGCTGCGCCGAGGGGGTGACGCACATGTTCTGCCGGATCGTCGCGCGCGGCAGGATGCCGGTGGCGCGGCAATATTGCGGCCAGTCCTTCCCCACCCCGTCCGGCCACAGCCCGTGCAGCGTAAAGCCGAAGCGCGCGGTGCGATTGGCGCACTGGAAGGCGTCCCGCGCGCCCGTCTTGCCCGCGCAATATTGCGGGGACCAAGTGATCGCCAGCGTATAGCCGCCAATCGGCAGCACGCGCTTGGGCTGGCTGGCGGAGGGCAGGTCCGGCTTCGGGCGCGGCACGGTGCGCGGCGGCGTGCATTGCTCCACCTGCGCCAGCGCAACGGCGGGCATGAACGCGAGAGCCATGGTAGCGATCAACCTAAACATGCGCGAAATCCAGTCCGATGTCCGCCGCCGGGGCGGATTGGGTGAGGCGCCCGACGCTGACATAGGTCACGCCGGTGTCGGCAATCGCGCGGATGGTATCGAGCCGCACCCCGCCCGACGCCTCAGTCGGCACCCGCCCGCCGACCAGCGTGACGGCCCCGCGCAGAGTCGGCGGGTCCATGTTGTCGAGCAGCAGATGCGTCGCCCCCGCCGCGAGCGCCGGTTCGATCTGATCGACGCGATCGACCTCCACGATGATCCTTTCAACGCCCGCCGCGACGGCACGGCACACCGCTTCCTCCACCGATCCGGCGACGGCGACGTGATTGTCCTTGATCATCGCCGCATCCCACAGGCCCATGCGATGATTGGTCGCGCCGCCCATCCGCGTCGCATATTTCTCCAGCGCGCGCAGGCCGGGGATTGTCTTGCGCGTGTCGAGCAGGGTCGCGCCGGTGCCGATGATCGCATCGACATAAGCCCGCGTCATCGTCGCAATGCCCGAGAGGTGCTGCACGGTGTTGAGCGCGGACCGCTCCGCCGTCAGCATCGCCCGCGCCTTGCCGCGCAACCGCATGATGTCGGTCCCCGCCGCCACCCGGTCGCCATCCTGCACCAGTGTCTCGATCTCGACATCGGGATCGAGCGCGCGGAAGAAAGCGGCGGCGATGGGCAGTCCCGCGATCGTCACCGCATCCCGGCTGTCCATAATGCCGGTAAAGCGCGCATCGGCAGGGATCACCGCCTCGCTGGTCAAATCGCGCGCATCCGGGCCTAGATCTTCGGCAAGGGTCGCCGCGATGAAGGCGGGGAGGTCGAATCCGGGGAGGGTAAATGCGGTCATGTCGATGCTCTAACCGGTCAGGCCGATATGCCGCAACGGAATATCGCCTTGACTTAGCCCATTACCTTAGTCCACTTAGTCCACATGAACGCGATCTTCAACGTGCACGATGCCAAGACGCATTTTTCCAAGTTGCTGGACCGCGCCCACGCAGGTGAGGAAATCATTCTGGCGAAGGCCGGAAAACCCTATGCCAAGCTGGTGCCGATCGCGACGGAAAAGCCGAAGCGGCGCGGCGGGCAACTCGAAGGGTTGTTCACGGTGAGCGACAGCGATCTTTTCGATCCGTTACCCGACGACGAACTGGATTTGTGGGAAGGCCGTTGAGGCTTCTGCTCGATACGCATGTGCTGATCTGGTGGTGGACGGATCGCTCACGCCTGCCGGTCGGTATCATAGCCCTCATCGAGAATGAGGAAGATAGCGTATTTATCAGCGCCGCATCGGCATGGGAAATCACGACCAAGAACCGCACCGGCAAACTGCCAGAGATGCAGCCTTATATCCCACGCTATCATGAACTGGTGACAAGTGCGGGCTTCACATCACTGGCGATCGACGCCGCGCACGGCCTGCGCGCAGGCCAATATGATGCGCCCCATCGCGACCCGTTCGACCGGATGCTGGCGGCGCAGGCGGAAGTGGAGAACCTGACCCTGATCACCCGCGACCCTGCCTTCGTGGCTTTCCCGTGCCGGACGTTGTGGTGAATTATTCAGGCTTTAACTGCACTGCTTCGCAATGTCAGGGAGCAGGGTATTGTTAGGCGCCATGATCGCCTGAAGCTCCGAAGCGCGCATCCCGTGCCTGTTGAGCAAAGACAATATCGCTGCTTTTCGCTTCGCATCGTCTTGCGTTGAACTGATGAGACCTATGGCGTCAAGCGCGGCATCGCCTTCGCGTGTTTCGGTCATTTTCTTCAGCATGCAGACACATGATGCAGCCGGCACGCCTTTGGCGTTGCAGTCTTTCTGAAAGGCATCAATGTGTTCCTGCGGCACTTTTGTCCGGATAGTGTCCGCCGATGCATTCTGAGGAGCAGTGATGCATGTCATGCTGAAAAGTACAGCAGCAAAACTCCGCCTCGAGAAGCGCAAGACCATGATAACCCCCTGATTCGCATATAAAACAACAAGTGACTTACTTACCAATTCTTAACGCGCGCCCACATCCCCCTGCCCCACCGTAGCACTGGCCATTTCCAGCATCCGGTCCAGCGGCTTGCGGGCGGCGAGGCGGAGGGTTTCGTTCATTTCGATGCGGGGTTTCAGGTCGCGCAGGGCGACGTACAGCTTCTCCATCGTGTTGAGCGCCATATAGGGGCAGATGTTGCAGTTGCAGTTGCCGTCCGCGCCGGGCGCGCCGATGAAGGTCTTTTCCGGCACCGCCTTTTCCATCTGGTGGATGATGTGCGGTTCGGTGGCGACGATCAGCGTATCGCCCGGCATGGTCTTGGCGAAGGTGAGGATGCCGCTGGTCGATCCGACATAATCGGCGTGATCGACGATATAGGGTGGACATTCGGGGTGCGCGGCGACCGGGGCTTCGGGATATTGCGCCTTCAGCTTGAGCAGTTCGGTCTCGCTGAAACTTTCGTGCACGATGCATACGCCCGGCCACAACAGCATCTCGCGACCCAGCTTGCGCGAGAGATAGCCGCCCAGATGCTTGTCCGGGCCGAAGATGATCTTCTGCTCCTTCGGTATCTGGCTCAGGATCTTTTCCGCCGAGCTGCTGGTGACGATGATGTCGGACAGCGCCTTCACTTCCGCCGAACAGTTGATGTAGCTCAAGGCGATGTGATCGGGATGCGCCTCCCGGAATGCCTTGAACTGCGCGGGCGGGCAACTGTCCTCCAGGCTGCATCCCGCTTCCATATCAGGCAGGATGACGATCTTTTCCGGACTGAGGATCTTCGCGACTTCGGCCATGAAGCGCACGCCGCAAAAGGCGATCACGTCGGCGTCCGTCTCCGCCGCCTTGCGCGAGAGTTCGAGCGAATCGCCGACGAAATCGGACAGGTCCTGAATCTCCGGCTTCTGGTAATAATGGCCCAGGATGACGGCGTTGCGCTCCTTGCGCAGCCGGTCGATCTCCGCGCGCAAGTCCAGCCCTTTCAGGCTGCCGCCGATACCGTTTCTCGCATCCATGTCGTTCAAATCCCTTGTTCGTCGGCAAATGTCGCCACGACGGCGGCCTTTATCCCGGCCGCGCGAAGCGGCATAGCGAAACTGCGCTCGATCGCCTTGCGCCCTGCGTCGCGAGCAAGGCCGATCGGCCCTTCGCCCTTCGCCTGTTTGAGCAAATCGTCCTGCCCGCGCTTCAGGCTGGCGGCGTCAAGCGTGGCTTCCGCATCGGTCAGCGCGCTCAGCACACCCCCCTCCCCGACCTTCCTGATGCTCTCGGTATCGACGTCCGGTCCGGAAAGAATGAGCGGCGGCAAGACGACATTGAGCGTCCTGCTCTTGTCGTCCCACTTCACGTCGCGCGGTTGCATCTTGGTCAGGTCGATTTCGTAGCGGACGAGGCCGGGCATGACGATCGTCGGCTCTCCGCCGACCAACGCAGTGAAGCTCTCGGCGAAGGCAGTCAGCCGCTTTTCCTCGCGCAGGCCCTGAAGGCTGGTGGTCGCGATCGACTGAACCTGTCCACCCAGCTTCTTGTTCATGCTCTGCTGATAATAATAGGCCCCGCCGAACGTCAGGCCGAATATGATCAGCGCGAGGATGATCCATTTGATCAGGCCCTTCATGCGGCGATCGCTTCCCACCGGCCATCATGTTCGCGCGCCAGACCGCGTGCCTGCAAGTCGAGAAGATGTGCGAGGACCGAACGCCCGGCTGCGGGATGCAGGCGCGGATCGACGCCCCTGTACATGTCCGCCACCATATTTGGTATGGCGACGGCCCCACGCTCCAGATGCCGCAATATCTGCCCCTCGCGATGGCGGCGATGCCCCATCATGGAGCGGGCGAGACGCTGCGGCTTGTCTACGGGATCGCCATGCGCGGGATAATAGACGGCGTCGTCGCGGTCGATCAGCCGCTGCATGGAGCGCATGTAATCC
The DNA here is from genome assembly GCA_965279415.1 of Sphingobium sp. Classification (GTDB taxonomy): domain Bacteria; phylum Pseudomonadota; class Alphaproteobacteria; order Sphingomonadales; family Sphingomonadaceae; genus Sphingobium. The sequence continues at coordinate 3,098,871 of OZ257238.1, read as the reverse complement.
GCCATGTCGCCATCGGGCGGGGATACGACCGTGGTGGACCAGCCCATGATATGATCGCCGGTGAACAGCGCCTGTTCCTCCAGCAAAGCGAAGCACAGGTGATTGGATGTATGGCCGGGCGTCGCCACCGCTTCCAGCGTCCATCCCGTGCCGGAAACCCTGTCGCCATCGGTCAGAATTCGGTCCGGCGCATAATCGGGATCGAAGGCGGCATCGGCGCGCGGGCCGTCATCCTCCAGCGTCAGCGGCGCGCAGCCTATGATCGGCGCGCCCGTCGCTCCGGCCAGCGGGCGCGTGGCGGGGCTGTGATCGCGATGCGTATGCGTGCAGATGATCGCGACGACGGGACGCCCGGCGATCCCCTGCATCAATGCGTCGATATGCGCGGGTTCGGCCGGGCCGGGATCGATGACGGCCACGTCTCCCTGCCCCACGATATAACTTTGCGTGCCGGTGAAGGTGAAGGGTGAGGGATTGGGCGCCAGCACCCGCGCCACCATAGGGGAGAGAGGCATCAGCACCCCGGTCGGCAAGCTGGCGATATCAAAGGGTGCGTCCATGCACCCCATGTGCCACCTCCCCACCTTTTTTCAAGCGCGCTGTCGAGGAAAGCACGCAAGTACGACGATCAGTTGCCGCGCATTTTCTCTTTGGCCATTTCCCGGCGCGCTTCGGCGCGTGCCCTTTCATTCTCCGCCCACGCCCGTGCCCTCTCCGCCTTGTCCTCGGCAAGAGCCTCCGCGCGTGCTCTGGCACCCTCGGCCCGCGCCTCCGCTCTGGCGGCCCTGTCCTCAGCATCAGCCTCTGCGCGTATCCTTGCGTTCTCGGCCTGCGCCATGGCAGCCTCTGCATCCGCCATAGCGGCCCGCGTCTCGATCATCGTCTTGCGCTGAATAGCACGCTGACAGACGGAGACCCGCACATGGCGCTTGCCCGAAGCATCGGCATAATCCTGCGTGCGCACCATGGCGTCGCCGTCGCAGCGATGATCGACGCGCACATCCGGGACCATCGCGGCGATCTCCGCCTCGCTGGGCACGGCAATGTCGTGATAGAATGTCTTGCCGTCATGCGTCGTGATCTTCACGCGCCGCGTCTTGCCGGGAACGGCAGGCGGCGTCGGCGCTTCGGGCACCTGCGCCATTGCGGGCGGTTCCGTAGCTTCGATGGCGGCAGGCGCTTCGGGCGTTTCGGCAACGGTGGAGGCTTCGGGCCACATCGGCGGCTCTGCAATTTCAGGCATATTGGGGGCGGACGGCATGAGCGAGGCAAGGCGCGACAGCTTCGCACCCGACAGGTGCCGGGAAACGGTCGCCATCTCCTGCGCAGCCTTGCTGCCCGACGCGGTGAGCGCAAGACCGGCCACGGTCACGACGGCCACGGCGGACATGCCCCAGCTTATGCGGTGCAGCGATGCGGAATGACTGGAGAGCATTTTCAACCTCCCTTTGAGCGTATCGACGCTGTTGAGATGACAGATGCTGTAGCGATTGCCGCGCGACAGCGGGGTTGCGGTGGCCGCTTTCAATATCGCGCGGCCATAATCCTGCGCCTGATCCTGCCCATGCAGGGCCAGCACCTGCGCATCGCAGGCCAGTTCCTGATCGGCGCGGAAGGCGCGATAGGCGATCCAGGCGATCGGATTGCACCAGTGCAAGGCGAGCAGGAACGCGGCCAGCAAATTGGCGGCCAGATCACCGCGCTTGTGGTGCATATATTCATGCGACAGCGCCAGTGCGCGCTCGCTTGCGCTGTAGCGATCGGTAAAGTCGATCGGCACCACGACATGCTTGTGAAGGATACCGAAGGCCAGCGGACCGGTCGCGTGGACGCTTTCGAGGAGAGTGACATCATCCTGTCTCCCGATGACCGTCCCGTCGGACAGCATCATCCGGCGAAAGCGCACATAGCCGACACCGTGTATCACGACGAACAGCACCGCGCCGCCGATCCACAAGGCAACCGCCATTTCCACCCACGGCAGTTGCATCGCGGGAGTCACGACGGCTTCCCGCATTTGCGAGATCGTCACCACGGGCGCGGCATCGGGAAGCAGCGTCGCGGGCGCAGTGCCGTCCGGCAAGGGCGGCAGGAAAAAGCGCAGAACCGGCAGCATCCAAAGGGCGTAGGCTGTGCGCACGCCCAACCATTGGGCGACGGGACGACGCAGCATCAGCACCAACGCCGTCAGCAAGGCGGAGGCGATCAGCGCCTCGGCAAACCAGGGCCAGATATCGGGCGCGCTCATTGTTTCAGCGCCTTGAGCAGTGCCTCGATCTCGGCAATGTCCTGATTGCTCAACTGATCCTGCTGCGCCAGATGCGCGACCAGCGGCGCGGCGCGCCCGCCGAACAGGCGATCGACCAGTCGCCGCGATTCTCCGGCGACATAATCCTCACGCGCCACGAGCGGACGATAGAGAAAACGGCGGCCATCCTGATCGGCGGCGATGATGTCCTTGGCCATCAGGCGGGAGAGCAATGTCTTGACGGTCTGAATGCTCCAGCCGCGCGCCGCCTGTACTCGCTCCGCGACATCGGTGGCGGTCAGCGGAGACGCTTCCCAGAGCGCCTCCATGACGGCATGTTCCGCGTCGCTGATCTTCTCGGTCATGACCACCCCACCCTCGATTCGACTCACCGACTACATCTGTCGTCGTTACGACTACGTATGTAATCGAAAAGCTGAACGCAAGGTGAATATGGGGTACGGCACTGGCGTCGTATCTTTCCCCGGCAAATGCCGCGGGCGAGTTCAGACGGCGAGACTGGACCGTGGCCTTCGCCGGAAAACGATAACTATCTCACAAAGCAAACTGTTTGCGTGTTCCTGCGAAAGCAGGAACCCAGTAATAATGCACCGTCAGCGCATGATGAGATTACTGGATTCCTGCGTTCGCAGGAATACGGTAAGCCAAGTGCCGCCGGCAGGAAATCACCCCGCCTTGGCGACGCCCTGCTCGTCCATCATCGCCTGAAGTTCGCCGGCCTCGAACATTTCCATCATGATGTCGCTGCCGCCGACGAACTCACCCTTCACATAGAGCTGCGGAATGGTCGGCCAGTCGGAAAAGCTCTTGATGCCCTGCCGCACTTCCTGATCCTGCAGCACGTCCACGCTGTCGTAATCGACGCCCAGATGCTCCAGTATCGCGATCGCCTTGCTGGAAAAACCGCACTGGGGGAACAAAGGCGTGCCCTTCATGAACAGCACGACGTCGTTGCTGTTGACGATCTGGGCGATGCGGGCTTCTACGGCTTCGGTCATGTCTATGGTTCCAGTGCTGATATCTTGAGCGCTAGTTGGGAACGGCAGTGGTCAGTTGCAAGGCGTGGAGCACGCCACCCATGCGTCCGCCAAGCGCGGCATAGACGGCCTGATGCTGCTTCACGCGGCTCATTCCGCGAAAACTGTCCGATACCACCTTCGCGGCATAATGGTCACCATCGCCCGCAAGATCGGTGATCTCGACCTGCGCGTCGGGAATGGCGTCGCGGATCATCGCGGCGATGTCGTCGGCGGCCATGGGCATCGGGCGGGCCTATTTCTGTTCCATGAACTGGCGGCGGGCGACGACGGCCTGCTCCTCCAGCGCCGTCCGCACGGTCGGTTCGTCGGTGTCGATGCCGGCGGAGGTCAGGTCACCCACGATCTTGCGGATCACATCCTCGTCGCCCGCTTCCTCGAAATCGGCCTGTACGACCGCCTTGGCGTAGGCGTCGGTCTCTTCCGGCGTCAGCCCCATCTTCACCGCCGCCCATTCGCCCAGCAGGCGATTGCGCCGCGCGGTGATGCGAAACTGCATATCCTGATCATGCGCGAACTGATTTTCAAAAGCGCGTTCGCGGTCGTTGAAGGTCGTCATGAAAGGGCCTCACTGGCTGGATGCTGGGTGTTTGCCCCGGGATAGAGCGGGCGCGGCGAATAGGCAACGGCGGAGAGTACCTTATGATGGCATCTTGTGTTCCTGCGAAAGCAGGAACCCAGTAATGATGCAACGTCAGCGCATCAGGAGATTACGGGATTCCTGCATGCGCAGGAATACGATAGCCCAAAGGGCCAGCCCTCAAGCCGCCACCGGCACCAGCCAGGGTTCCGCCTGAGTCCGCCGTACCTCGTATCCCGCAATCGCGTCGCCGCGCGCCATCGTCAGGCCCACTTCGTCGAGGCCGCCCATCAGGCATTGCTTGCGGAACGGATCGATCTCGAAAGGCATGCGATCCTGGAACGGTGTCGTGACCATCTGCTGGTCGAGATCGATATGGATCGTATCGGTCAGGGCGACCTCCATAAGGCGATCGACCTCATCCTGGGGCAGGACCACCGTCAGGATGCCGTTCTTGAAGGCGTTGCTGGAGAAGATGTCGGAAAAACTCGGCGCGATCACTGCCTTCACGCCCATGTCCGCCAGTGCCCATGCGGCATGTTCGCGGCTCGATCCGCAGCCGAAATTGTCCCCCGCGATCAGGATCGGGCTGCCCGCATAGGCCGGATCGTCGAACACATTGGCGGGGTCGGTTCGCAGCGCCTCGAACGCGCCCTTGCCAAGGCCGATGCGACTGATCGTCTTGAGCCATTCGGCGGCGATGATCATGTCGGTATCGACATTCTTGACGCCGAAAGGATAGGCGCGGCCATCGACCTGCGTGACCGGTTCCATCAGCGCGGCGCCCCGGTCCCGCTGTTCGGTGCGCGGCGCTCGACCGGCGTATCTTCCGCCCGACCGATGCTCGCTGCCATCACGGCACTCGCCAGCGCGCCCAGCGCCAGCAGCCAGAATGCCTTTTTCATTGCGCCCGTCCCACCCTTTTGTCGTTAACCATCAATCTCTTGTCGCGAGTTCGCGGACATCCGTCAACCGTCCCGTAACGGCGGCGGCGGCGGCCATGGCGGGGGAGACGAGATGCGTGCGCGCGCCCGGTCCCTGCCGCCCCATGAAATTGCGGTTGGAGGTCGAGGCGCAGCTTTCACCCGCGGGCACCTTGTCCGGGTTCATGCCGAGGCAGGCGGAGCATCCCGGCTCCCGCCATTCGAAGCCTGCCTCTACGAACACGCGGTCCAGCCCTTCGTCCTCCGCCTGCCGCTTGACCAGGCCGGAGCCCGGCACGACCAGCGCCTGCCTGATCCCTTGGGCGATGTGGCGCCCGCGCAATATGGCGGCGGCGGCGCGCAGATCCTCGATCCGGCTGTTGGTGCAACTGCCGATGAAGATATGCTGGATGCCGACGTCCTGCATCCGCTGCCCGCTGGAAAGGCCCATATAATCGAGCGCGGTGCGCGCGGCGGCGCGCTTCGATGCGTCTTCGAAACTGTCGGGATCGGGCACGCTGCCGGTAATCGCCACGACATCCTCGGGACTGGTGCCCCAGGTGACGTTGGGCGCGATCTCCGCCGCATCCAGATAGACCGACGTGTCGAACGTCGCGCCTTCGTCGGTCCGCAGCGTCCGCCAGTAGGCGACGGCCTTGTCCCAGTCCGCCCCTTGGGGCGCCATCGGGCGCCCCTTTATATAGGCGAAGGTCGCATCGTCGGGCGCGAACAGCCCGGCGCGCGCGCCGCCTTCGATCGACATGTTGGAGACGGTCAGCCGCCCCTCGATGCTCATCGCGTCGAAGGTGGAGCCGCGATATTCGATGACATGGCCGGTGCCGCCCGCCGTGCCGATGCGACCGATGATCGCGAGGATCACGTCCTTGGGGCTGACGCCGAAACCGAGTGTGCCTTCGACGCGCACTTCCATGCTCTTCGATTTCTTGAGCAGCAGCGTCTGCGTCGCAAGTACATGCTCGACTTCGCTGGTGCCGATGCCGAACGCCAGCGCACCCAATGCGCCGTGCGCTGCGGTATGACTGTCGCCGCATACCAGAGTCAGGCCCGGCAAGGTAAAGCCCTGTTCCGGCCCGACGACGTGCACGATGCCCTGTTCCGGCGCGGTCGCGTCGATATATCGGATGCCGAACGCGGGCGCGTTGCGCTCCAGCGCTTCGAGCTGCTGCGCGCTTTCCGGGTCGGCGATGGGTATGCGCTTGCCTGCCGCATCCAAGCGCGGGGTGGTCGGCACATTATGGTCCGGCACCGCCAGTGTCAGGTCCGGTCGCCGCACAGTACGTCCGGCAAGCCGCAGACCCTCGAACGCCTGCGGGCTGGTGACTTCATGCACCAGATGCCGGTCGATATAGATGAGCGCGGTGCCGTCGTCACGCTGTTCGACGACGTGCGCGTCCCATATCTTGTCGTAGAGTGTGCGAGCCTGTGTCATGCCCGTCCCCCTAGCGCCAACATTGCGATAGTTAAAGGGGAACGGGGCAAGGTTGAAACAAAATATCGGCGTGGTGCTCGCGATCCCCCGTGTTCCTGCGCAGGCAGGAACCCAGTAACCTCATAACACACCGACGTTGCCACTTTGCTGCGATCCTGCATGCGCAGGAACACCGCTACGCTTGAACCCTACCCCTTCCGGTAATCCGCCGTGATCGTGCCACAGGCGGCAAGCTCCGCTTCATGCCCCGCCTCCCGCCAGCTTTCGGCCAGCGCCTCGGCTTCCCACTGCTGCATGGCCGGATGGGCGAGAATGCGATCCACCCACCCTTGCCCCGCCGCACCGACATCCAGCCCATAGGTCCGCACGCGAAAGGCGACGGGTGCGAAGAAGGCATCGACCGCCGTGAACTCCGCACCCGCCAGCCACGGCCCGCCGAAGCGGTCGATCCCCTGCCCCCACAGTTCCGCGATCCGCGCGACATCCTTCTTCAGCGCGCCGGACATCGGCTTGGGCGCCACCCGCACCCCGACATTCATCGTGCAGTCGTTGCGCAAGGCGGAAAAGCCGCTGTGCATTTCCGTAACCGCACATTGGGCGAAGGCGCGCGCGGCCTCGTCCTGCGGCCAGACGCCGGAATGCCAGTCCGCCAGATAGAGCACGATCCCCAGCGAATCCCACACCGTGCGATCGCCGTCGACCAGCACCGGCACCGTGCCGGTAGGCGAGAAGGCACGGAACGTTTCGTAATTGCTGTCCGCCGCGAACGGCTCAACCCGATCGGCAAACGGGATATGCAGCGCCTTCATCAACAGCCAGGGCCGCAGCGACCAGCTCGAATAATTGCGGTTCGCGGTGATGAGTGTGTAGGCCATGGCGTTTCCCCTTCGCGGCGGGGTGTATCGGCGGACGGGGCGCGGGCCAAATGGAAATGCGGCGGGGGTGATAAGCTGGGCTTGTGTGAGAGGACGGCAGGCGGGCGCATCAGGCGCGGAAGTTCACGAAGTTCACACTACGTCACCCCCCATTTTCCTACTTTGGGGTAGTTACGCGATGCTGCCGCGCCCCACATATCGCGTCATTCTGACGAAAGTCAGAATCCATTTGTGCGAAGGTCGCGCGCCTTGTTCACACTTCCCTCCCGCAAATGCCGGGCCAGCCTAAGCGCCCCACCCGGATGCGTTTCACAGCGAAAGGCCACTGCGCGCCGAATACGCCAAGCCGATGTTCACCAGTGCAATAATGCAGTCATCTGCCGCCCTGCTGACCAGCCCTGTGAGGCTGGCGGGGCGTGCGGCATGGACCTGCGTGCAGGGCAAGAGGCTATGGGCGTTGGAGGGGTGGTAACAAGGCTGAGGATGTGTAGGACAGGGGAAGTGGCGTTGATCCTCGAACAATGCGCCCCGCCCTCGTCATTCCCGCGAAGGCGGGAACCTATCTCGCCAACCGCACCTACATTACCAAGACGAGAAATGGGTTCCCGCCTACGCGGGAATGACGGTTATGGGTGGATTGTGGACAGTCAGCTTTTGGTTCTGCAGAGTTAGATAGCGGACATATGTTGTATCTAATTGCAACCAATCAGATATTAAACCGAAAGCTGATGAAAGGGCGAAGCTAGTTTTATCTTACGAAATGCAGATCCTTGATGGCCCTTAGCAGCTAGAGTTCATAAGTTGTGCAACGGTGGTTTTTTCTGTTATTGTGCTTATTCCTTTTCCTGAATTTTCGATCCGCTCCTTAACACGTATTGAAGATGTAGTGACTGAACCAGAATAGATATGGCGTTGCGTCACGCCATCTTGTCTTGTGCACACCTCATCAACGTCAACCGTACCAGAGACTGAATACCGTTTGAAAGTGCAAGTACCTCCAATATTGCTGCTCGGTACGTTAAACGCAGCTGCTTTTCGCTGACAACTACGTGTCGTGCGGGCAGGCAAGGAAGTTGTTCTCGAAGAAAGTTGCTTAGTCTTGATCGTCTGGCTTTCTTCGATCGTGAATTGCCATAAGCCAGGCGACACAACGGTCTCAGTCAAAGAGACACCAGCATTTAGCATCTGAAATAAAGAGTAACCGATGCCTAATGCAGAAACAAAAGCGATTGCCAACATGGTTCGGTTGAAATCCATAAGGCCGCTCCGATTAGAATGAGCTACGATTGCCGCCGAAAAATTAATAATTTCCTACTGGTGACGCACTCGCTCTTCCGCCCTGACATCGCTCGTAATTCATCTTGGACGTCCGAACGATCCGGTTGTCGGAGGCCATTTTGGGACTTCCGGTTTGATATCCAAACGGCTGGTAATGGTCGCTTGCCGCTACACCCTCACCGCCGCTTCCCCACCGTCCGCTCCGTCACCCCAAGCCCCTCTTCGCCCTCGCCCTGCCCCGGCTTCAGCCCCAGCCAGTCGGTGAACGGCAGGCCGTAATACTGATCGAAGAACTCCGGCTGCAGGCGGAAGGGAACGCCTGCGTCGCTGTTCCACAGCATCACGATGCCGCTTTTCGTCGCGGGATCGAACATCATCGTGGAGCGATAGCCGGAGACCGCGCCGCTGTGCCCGACCAGCCGATGTCCCTTGTAGGTGAAGCTGCGCATGCCAAGGCCATAGCCGGGATCCTTGAGTTCCCGCCCCAGCGGCGTGTTGCCGTAGACGCGCGGGGTGTTCACGCGCGGCTGCTGGATCGCCGCCAGCACGTCGGCGGGCAGCACGTCGGGTGATAACCCCATCTGCGCCTGCATCCAGCGGGCGAGATCGACGATCGTGGAATTGACGCCTGCGGCGGCGGGAACGCGATAATAATAATCGAGCACAGGCAACGTCCGCCCGCCGCGATGCGGCCGCGCCCAGCGCCCGGACTTGAGCAGGCCGTCGATCCCGACGCTCGCGCCTATCATGCCGATCGGCTGGAACAGCCGCGTCGTCGCGACTTCGCCATAGGGCTTGCCGGTCGCCGCGCGGATCACTTCGCTGATCGTGTCGAAGGCGACATTCTGATAGCTGTGGCACGTCGCCACCGCGCAGACGAGCGGCACCGTGGCGAAGCTCTGCCGGATGCCCTGCGGCTCCTGCCCCGCCTCCAGCCGGTCGTCATAGGCGTTCTTCGGAAGGCCACTGCGCTGCGAGAGCAGTTGCTCCAGCGTCAGCGTCAATTGCGCATCGTCCGGCAGGCGCAGGCTTGTGGGATATTTGCCGACCGTATCGGACAGCGAAAGCACCCCGTCCGCCGCCAGCCGCGCCGTCAGCGTGCCCGCGACCCCCTTCGACAGCGACGCCCAGCGGAAGGTGGTCCGCTCATTCACTTTCTCGCCGGTTTCGGTGGAGGCGAGACCGTATCCGCGCACGAACACGATTTTGCCGTCCTCCACCGCGGCGACGGCGAGGCCGGTCAGTGCCTTGTCGTCCATCATCGCGCGGATGCGGGCGTCGAAGGCGCGATAATCCACCTTGCCGCGCCAGTCGTCCGGACTGAGCGGCAATTGCGGCTGCGCGGCGAGCGCGGAGATCGGCCAGCGCGATCCGTCCGGCGACGGCCCGTGCGAAGGCCAGGCGGCTATGCCCAGCGCCACCCCGCCCAGCAGCAAAGCGGCGATCGCCTTCGTCCGCCAGCCGGAAAACAGCCTTCTTTTCGGGGCCTTGCGCTTGATCTTATAGGATGTAATGCGCCGTCGTCCTTGCCTTCACATCCTCCGCCGTTATGCCCGGCGCCGTCTCGATCAGCTTGAACGGGCTGTCGTGATCGGGCCGCTGGAACACGGCGATGTCGGTGATGATCATGTCCACCACATTCTTGCCGGTCAGCGGCAGCGTGCAGGCGGGAATGAACTTGGGGTCGCCATTCTTGGACGTATGCTCCATCACGACGATGATCTTCTTGACGCCGGCGACCAGATCCATCGCGCCGCCCATGCCCTTGATCATCTTGCCGGGGATCATCCAGTTGGCGATGTCGCCATTCTCCGCGATTTCCATCGCACCCAACACGGTCAGGTCGATATGCCCGCCGCGGATCATCGCGAAACTGTCCGCGCTGGAGAAATAGGCGGATTGCGGCAGTTCGCTGATCGTCTGCTTGCCCGCATTGATGAGGTCGGCGTCCTCCTCCCCCGCCAACGGGAAAGGCCCGATGCCGAGCATCCCGTTTTCGGACTGGAGCGTGACCTCTACGCCTTCGGGAATATGATTGGCGACCAGCGTGGGAATGCCGATGCCCAGGTTCACATAGAACCCGTCCTGCAATTCCTGCGCGGCGCGCGCGGCCATCTCGTCACGGGTCCAGGGCATTATCGGGCCTCCTTGGCGGCGGGATCTTCCCACCTCTTGTCGATTGGAAATATATCGTCGAAGCCGCCCTTGAGCGCGCTTCCATAAACGGGATTGGGCAGCGCGAACCAGCCATTGCCCCACAGTTTTGCGGTGGGACCGGCAAGGGTTGCGGCGCGACGTGCGGGGACGGAGAGGCCCGCGTTGAACAGGTCAGAGAAATCGCCGAGCTGATCCCCGCCCAGCGCGATCACGCAATATTTCGCGGCGACTTTCCAGCGGCGGCCATCCTTCTTCGATCCCATGGCATCGTCGCCCATCAGGAACAGGGTATCGCCGGGGATCGCCCGCCCCAGACCGGCTTTGGCAATGGCTTCAGCGGTCTGCGCGCCGTTCCTCGTCTCGCGGTTGGAATTGAACACCACCGTTACGCCCAGTGCGCGCAGGGCGTTCACGGCCTCCAAGGCACCGGGCACCGGCGCCACCTTGTCCACGCCGGTCTTTTCCCAGCGATCCCAGCGGGCCGCATCGAAGGACTTGCCGGTGCGTGCATCGTCATATTCGGCGCCAAGATTGAGCAGCATCGTCTCATCGACGTCGAAGATCGCCGCGAGAGGCTTTGCGCCGCAGGGAACGAAGCGCGGGGCATCGAGCGTGGCGCCCTGCGCCAGCACCACGCTGTCGGTGGGCCGCTTTTTGGCAGCGCCAGCCGCATAGGCGATCAGCGCCCGATAGGTCTGCACCGAAAGCGCCGCCGCCTCGCCGGAGCCGTAGAGATATTGCATCCCGGGGGGGGGATTGGGCGCGGGCGCAGAAATTTGCGCGGGGACAGTGGCGCAGGCGGAAAGCGCCAACGATGCTGCGATAATCAAGCCCCTCCCCTTCAGGGGAGGGGTTGGGGTGGGGGCTGAAAGTGGCGACTGCGGACAGCCCCCACCCCCTGCCCCTCCCCTGAAGGGGAGGGGGGACATGCTCACGCTTCCACGCGTTCCCGAACCGTGCGGAACTCGATCTTCTTGTCGTAGGGCGCGCCCACGATCATGCGCTTCACGTAGATGCCGGGCAAATGGATGCAGTCGGGATCGAGCGATCCGACCGGCACGATTTCCTCGACTTCCGCGACGCAGATCTTCGCGGCGGTGGCCATCGGCTGGTTGAAGTTGCGCGCCGTCTTGCGGAAGATGAGGTTGCCGCTCTCGTCGGCTTTCCATCCCTTGATGATCGCCAGATCGGCGAAGATGCCGCGCTCCAGAATATAGTCCTGCCCGTCGAAGCTCTTCACTTCCTTGCCCTCGGCCACCTGCGTGCCGACGCCCGTCTTGGTGTAGAAACCAGGGATGCCCGCACCGCCCGCGCGGCAGCGTTCGGCCAGCGTGCCCTGCGGACAGAACTCGACTTCGAGCTCGCCCGCCAGATATTGCCGCTCGAACTCCTTGTTCTCGCCCACATAGCTGGAGATCATCTTCTTCACCTGCCGCGTGCGCAGCAGCTTGCCGAGGCCCTCGCCGTCTATCCCCGCATTGTTGGAGGCGATCGTCAGGTCTTTGGTGCCCGCATCGCGGATCGCATCGATCAGCCGTTCGGGGATGCCGCAAAGGCCGAATCCCCCCGCGCAAATCTGCATTCCGTCGAACAAGAGACCTTCCAGAGCGGCGGCGGCGTCGGGATACAGTTTCTTCATGGGTGTGGCCCCTCGTTCTTAAGGAAAGCGATGATGCAATGCCCTTAAGCGGCGGGAACGCGCGGGTCAATTTGGGTTGTCAATGATGTGCGGTATTTGGGGCTCTACGCGGTGCTTGAACGAAAAAGGGCTGCGCCAGCCTTGCCGGTGCAGCCCTTTCCTGCCTGATATCAGGCGAAATCCCTACGGGATCAGACCTTGTCGCCCAGAGCGCCCTTTACGGAGCCCTTGACCTGCTGGCCTTCGCCCTTGCGCTCCTGCGCCTTGCCTTCGGCAACCTGCGCGGGATCGTTGCGGGCGTTGCCCACGGCCTGCTTCACATTGCCGGCCGCTTCGTTCGCCAGACCCTTGGCCTTGTCGATGAGTTCACCCATGAGAAATCTCCTTCTTTGCGTCAGATGCCGTGCCGACCCGCTGACATGAAGAATACTCCAGCCCGTTTCCGGTTCCCGCGGATGCGACGAACCGAAGCGGCCTCATCCCGTCGCTTTCACCCGCGCACGAAAGCTGTGGAGCAGTGGCTCGGTATAGCCGTTGGGCTGCGCCAGTCCGTCGAACACCAGCGCGCGCGCCGCCTGAAACGCCAGGCTTTCCGCTTCGCGCCCCGCCATCGGGCGATAGAGCGGATCACCGGCATTCTGCGCATCGACCTTCGCCGCCATGCGGGAAAGCGCCGCATCGACTTGCGCCGCGGTGCAGACCCCATGAAGCAGCCAGTTCGCCATATGCTGCGAGGAAATGCGCAACGTCGCGCGGTCCTCCATCAGGCCGATGTCGTGAATGTCGGGCACTTTGGAACAGCCGACGCCCTGATCGACCCAGCGCACGACATAGCCCAGTATCCCCTGCGCGTTATTGTCCAGTTCCTCGGTGATGTCCTGTTCCGACCAGTTCCGCCCGGCGGCGACGGGGATCGTCAGCAGCGCGTCGAGACTGGCGACGGGTTCCGCCTTGCGCTCCGCCTGCCGCGCGAACAAGTCGACGCTGTGATAATGCGTCGCGTGCAGCGTCGCGGCGGTGGGCGACGGCACCCAGGCGGTGTTCGCGCCGGTCATCGGATGGCCGATCTTCTGCTCCAGCATGTCCGCCATCCGGTCCGGCGCGGCCCACATGCCCTTGCCGATCTGCGCCTTGCCCGACAGGCCGCAGGCGAGACCTATCTGCACGTTGCGATCTTCGTACGCCTTGATCCAGCTTGAGGTTTTCATGTCGCCCTTGCGGATCATCGGCCCGGCCTGCATCGACGTGTGCATCTCGTCGCCGGTGCGGTCGAGGAAGCCGGTGTTGATGAATACGATCCGGTCCTTCACCGCATGGATGCACGCGGCGAGATTGACGGAGGTGCGGCGCTCCTCGTCCATCACGCCGACCTTGATCGTGTGACGCTCCAGACCCAGCAGATCCTCGATCGCATCGAACAGATCGTTGGTGAAGGCGCATTCCTCCGGCCCGTGCATCTTGGGCTTGACGATATAGATGCTGCCTGCGCGGCTGTTCACGAAGGCGCCTGCGCGCTTGAGGTCATGCAGCGCGATCAGGCTTGTCATGATGCCGTCGAGGATTCCCTCCGGCGCTTCGCCGTCATCGGCCAGACGGATCGTCGGCGTGGTCATCAGATGGCCGACATTGCGCACGAACAGCAGGCTGCGGCCCGGCAAGGTGAGCGTGCCGCCATCGGGCGCAGCGTAGCTGCGGTCGGGATTGAGGCGGCGCGTCATCATCGCCCCGCCCTTCATGAACGTGTCCTCCAGATCGCCTTTCATCAGCCCCAGCCAGTTGGCGTAGGCGGCAACTTTGTCCTCCGCATCGACCGCCGCGATCGAATCCTCCAGATCGCAAATGGCGGAGAGGGCGGATTCGAGGATGACGTCGGATATGCCTGCCGGATCGGTCCTGCCGATCGGATGCGACGGATCGACGACGATTTCGATATGCAGGCCGTTGTGCCGCAACAGGATATTGTCCCCTGCCCGCCCGACCAGTTGCGCCGCATCGCGCAAAGCGGGTTCGCCGCCTTGCCAGTCGGCCCATGAACCCGACGCAAGCGGCACCGCCTTGTCGAGAAACGCCTTCGCCCAGGCGATGACCTGCGCGCCGCGTTCCGCATCATAACCCTTGCCCTGGGCCTTGCCGGGGATCGCATCGGTGCCGTACAGCGCATCGTAGAGACTGCCCCAGCGCGCATTGGCGGCGTTGAGGACGAAGCGGGCGTTGAGGATCGGCACCACGAGTTGCGGCCCCGCAAGCGTCGCCAGTTCATCATCGACCTTCGTGGACGTGATCGCAAAGGCGTCGGGTTCCGGTACGAGATAGCCGATACCGGTCAGGAAGGCGCGATACTCCGCCATGTCGATCGGTCTGCCCGCCCGCGCGCGATGCCAGTCGTCGACCTGCGCCTGCATATCGTCGCGCTTCGCCAGCAAAGCCGCATTGCGCGGCGCGAAGCGCGCGAAGATGTCCGCCACGCCTGCCCAGAAAGCCTCCGCGGTGATGCCCGTACCCGGCAATGCCCGCTCCTCGGTAAAACGCACCAAGGCATCGTCGATGCCGAGGCCGGACTTCTGGATCATGGTCATGAAAGCTCTCCTTTGCCCGCATCTATAGACGCCTGTATAGACGCCTGCGATTATCCCCACTAGACGCTAAACAGGATCAACAGCTTTTCCTCTGGCGTAAAGATCATGATGGACCCCGATTACGACCTGTTCATGGCGATCGTCGCGGCGGGAAGCCTGTCCGGCGCGGGGCGGGCCATGCGCATATCCCCTGCCATGGCGTCGAAGCGGCTTTCGCGGCTGGAGGAGCGGCTGGGGACGCGTCTCGTCCATCGCTCCACGCGTCGCCTGGCCCTGACCGCGCAGGGGCAGCAGCTTCATGCCGATCTGGAAGGCGTCATGGCGGCGCTGGCGGAGGCCGAGCGGCGCGTGGCGGGAGACACGGCTCTGCCGAGCGGCCCGCTACGCATATCCGCGCCGACATCCTTCGGGCGCCTGCATCTCGCGCCGCATATCGGGGCCTTCCTGTCGGCGCATCCGCGCGTCGACTTCATGCTCGACCTGTCGGACGACTTCGCCGATCTGATGGGCGGCACGCTCGATCTCGCGATCCGCATCACCGATCAGGCGCCTGCGGGCATGACGGCGCATCATCTGGCGGACAATGCCCGCGTCCTGTGTGCCGCGCCTTCCTATATCGCCGCACATGGCGCGCCGCAGCAGCTTGGGGCGCTTGCCGACCATCGCCTGCTCGCCGCCACCGGGCAGCTGCCCTGGCGACTGAGCGGGCCGCAAGCAATGATCCAGCACCATGGTGTCAGCCACGTCCGCACCAACAGCAGCGAAGTCGTCCGCGAACTGGCACTGAGCGGCGTCGGCATCGCGCTCCGGTCGCTCTGGGACGTGCATCGGGAACTTGCGTCGGGCGCGCTGATACGTGTGCTGCCGCAGATCGGCGGTGCGCGGGGCATCGCCATCTATGCGCTGCATCCCCCCATGCCGGTGCTGCCCCCCGCGCTGGCGGCATTCGTCGCTTTCCTCAAGAATCTCTATGCCCCTGTTCCCCCCTGGGAGCGGACAGGGCGATGACGCTTGCCTCCGTCGCCTGTGCCCGGCAAAGAACCGCCGCATGACGACCGACACCGCGCCTTTCCCAGCCTCACAGGCGCCACCCGAACAGGCCGCAGGACTGCGCGAATGGCTGCTCGACTGGGCGATACCGCTGGCGCTGCTGCTGGGCGCGGCTTTCCTGGCGCATGTCGAATGGGCAAGCAGGCGCGGCATCGCCGAGATCTTCTTTCTGGATCAGGACTTTCCGGTGCTGTGGTGCGGCCTGCTGGCGATGGTGCTGCTGGCATTCCGGGCAACGCGCGGTCCCGGCTTCGCCCCGCGCCCGCCGGACAGATGGCGCGCAGGCGGCGTGATCCTGCTGGCGCTGCTGGTCGGCTGGATGGGGCGTTATCTGGTGTTTCAGGATTACAGCCTGTCCCGCGACGAGGATATGGCGGAATTCGCCGCCGCCTATATGCGCGCGGGGCATCTGGCCTGGCCGATCCCGCCCGAATGGATCGACTATCGCCGGGCGCTGGTGCCGGAGTTCTTCTCTCCCTTCGGCGCGGCGCACTTTTGGGCATCGACCTATCTGCCCGTGAACAGCGCGATCCGCGCGGCGTTCGACTGGATCGGCGACGCCAATCTTGCGCCGCCCGTGCTGCTGGCCGTCGGCCTTGGCGCATTGTGGCACAATGCGAGGCGCCTGTTCCCCGATCGCGCCGATGCGCAATGGGTGACGCTGTTGATGGGCGTCACCTCGGCGCAGCTTCTGGTCACCGCGATGACGCCCTATGCGATGACCGGCCATTTCGCGTTCAACATGGTCTGGCTCGCCTGCATATTGCGGGGCGACAAGCGCGGGCATCTGGCGGCGGGCGCGATCGCCATACTGACCGGCGGAATGCATCAGTGGCATTTCGTGCTGCTTTATATCGTCGGCTTTCTGTTCTGGTTCGCGCTCCATCGCCGCTGGGCCGCACTCGCGTTCCACGGCCTCGTCTGCATCGCGATCGTCGTCCTCTGGGCAAAGCTGTGGCCTAGCTTCCTGATCGACCTCTATGGTCCGGCAGCAGACATACGGCCCGCCGCCGGTGTGGGGGACAAGATTTCCAGCCTGTTCGGTCGCGTGTTCCGTAGCTGGTATCCCCTGGCCTATTCGGTGCGCTTCATTGCGTGGAACAATCTGCTGCTGATCCCCCTCTCGGTCGCGGCGATCGCCGGCGCGGGCTGGCGCGGACTGCTCCGCGGCACGACGCCGGTTCTGCCGCTGGCCATCGGCTGCATCGCAGGGGCGATACTGATGACGGCGCAGGTCTACGGCTGGGGCTTCCGCTATATGCACGGCTATATCGGCAGCTTCTGCCTGCTGGCGGGCTATGGCTGGATCGCCCTGTCGAAGGCGCGCGCCATGCCCGCGCGACTACTGACTGCAGCCTGCGTCCTTTCGCTTGCCGGCACCGCCTTCCTCGGCTGGCGCGCGCATCTTTGGGTTGCCCCTTATGCCGCCGCCGACCGGATGATCCGCGCCAGCAGCGCCGATATCGTGATCGTCGATCCACGTGGCGGGGTCTACGCAACCGATCTGGCGCGCCCCGATCATGGCCGCTTCACCCGACCGATGGTCCTGTCGCTTTCCATGCTGGATGTTGCCGGGATCGACCGGCTCTGCGCGCGGCACAGCGTCGCGATAGTCGACCGCAAGGCATTCCTGCCGCTGGGCCTGCCACCCGCTCGCACCCAGTCGGGCAATCTGGCCCTGCTGCGTGCGCACATGGAACGCACCGGCTGCGGCAGCCCCCTTCGACAGGCGGTGCCGTAGCCGTGACCGAAACCTGGCTGGCAGAGTTGCCGCACTTGCGAAATCATCATTTGATGTGCATCGTTGCATGCAATTGTCACGATAATCGGGCTGATGCACGGTGCCTGCGCCGCACGGCCCCGACAGCTTAACAGTGGGAATGCTATGAAACGGATACGCAAGGCTGTTTTCCCGGTTGCCGGACTTGGCACCCGCTTCCTTCCCGCGACCAAGGCGGTGCCGAAGGAACTGCTGGCCGTGGTTGATCGCCCGCTGATCCAATATGCGGTGGACGAGGCGCTGGAAGCCGGGATCGAGCAGATGATCTTCGTCACCGGGCGCGGCAAGAATGCGATCGAGGACCATTTCGACATGGCCTTCGAACTGGAAGCGACGCAGCGCGAACGCGGCAAGGACATGTCCGCACTGGAAGGCACCCGGCTGGCGCCCGGCAATGCGGTATTCATCCGTCAGCAGGAACCCCTCGGGCTTGGCCATGCGATCTGGTGCGCGCGCGATATCGTGGGCGACGAACCCTTCGCCATCCTGCTGCCCGACGAGTTCATGCATGGCACGCCGGGCTGCCTCAGGCAGATGGTCGATGCCTATGAACAGGTCGGCGGCAACCTCATCTGCGCGCTCGAAGTGCCGATGGAGCAGACGCCGAGCTATGGCGTGCTCGACCCGGCGGGCACCAGTGGCGACCTGACCGTGGTGAAGGGCCTCGTGGAGAAGCCCGCGCCCGGCACTGCGCCCTCCAACCTGATCGTCGCGGGCCGCTACATCCTGCAGCCCGAAGTCATGAAGCTGCTGGAAACGCAGGACAAGGGTGCAGGTGGCGAAATCCAGCTTACGGATTCGATGGCTAAGCTGATCGACAGCCAGCCTTTCCATGGCGTGACGTTCAAGGGCGACCGTTACGATTGCGGATCCAAGGCCGGGTTCATCGAGGCCAATTTCGCACTGGCGCTGGAGCGCGACGACATCGGCGCGCATATCCGCGATTTCGCGACGAAGCTGATGGCGCGGACGGCCTGACGGCTTCCTTGCAAAACGGCATGGCAAGCGCCTAAAGCGTTCTCCGGCTCAGGCCGGGGAACGCTTTTGCATAAGGTGCCAGTACCGCAATCATGTCACCGCTTTTGTATCTCGTCGCGGCAATAAGCGCGGTCCTCTTCCTGCACCCCTACATTTTCTATCCGCTCAGCCTGCGTCTCCTGCGCGCCCGCCCGCTGACACCCGATCCAACAGCGTCGATGCCGTCTGCAAGCCTGCTATTCTCCGCCTATAATGAGGAAGCATCGCTGCCCGCCAAGATCGCCAATCTGGAGGCGATCAAGGCGCTGCACCCGGATATCCAGATCCTCGCTTATTCCGACATGAGCAGCGACGGCACGCGCGACATGCTCCTTGCCCGACCCGATCTGCTCACGCTCGTCCCGTCCACCGAACGCACCGGCAAGGCGACGGGAATGCGCCGGATGATCGAACGGGCAACGGGCGACGTCTGCATCTTCACCGACGCCAACGTCCTGCTCGATCCGGCGGCGGTGGCGCCGCTGCTCGGCTATTTCCGTGATCCCGCCATCGGCGGCGTGTCCGGCACCCTGCGCTACATCAACGATGCCGACGGCGTGACGGCGAGCGTCGGCGGCCTCTACTGGCGGCTGGAGGAGCATATCAAGGCGCTGGAATCGCGCTGCGGATCGATGATGGGCGCGGACGGATCGATCTTCGCGACGCGCCGCGCGCTTTATCCGGAGGTGCCCGCGCATCTGCTGGACGACATGACAGCGTCGATAAGCGTGAAGTTTCACAACTTACGCCTCATAAGCGCGCCGGACGTGATCGCCTACGAGAAGAACACCACCGATCCAAAGGACGAGTTTCGGCGCAAAAGGCGCATCGCCTGTCGCGCCTTCAACACCCACCGGCATCTGTGGCCGTCGATCCGGCGGCATTTTCCCGCAATCGACATCTACAAATATCTCTCCCACAAGCTGCTGCGCTGGTTCGGTGCGCCCATATTGGCGACCGGGATCGGCGCCATGCTGTTGGGGATGACGCTGGAAGGTCATGGCGCCTATGCGCTCGGCCTCATGATGGCAGGCGGCGCGGCGTTCGTCGCGGGGCGGCTGTTCGACGTGCCGGTGCTGTCCCAGATGACGGAGATACTGGTGTCTATCGTCGCGGCGTTCGTCGGCGTCATCGATGCGCTGTGCGGGAAGACCTACGCCATCTGGACGCCCGCCGCCTCTCGCAACTGATGCTTGCTCAGCTCTTGTAGTAGCCGCGATACCAGTCGGCGAAGCGACCAAGGCCTTCCTTGAGCATCACCTTGGGTTGATAGCCGGTCAGCGCGTGGAGTTTCGACACGTCGGCATAGGTCGCGGTGACGTCGCCGGGCTGCATCGGGCGCATGATCTTCTCCGCCTTCCGCCCGATCGCCTCCTCAAGTGTCTCGATCATCGTCATCAGGCCGACCGGATGGCTGTCGCCGATGTTGAGTATCCGGTTGACGCCCCGTTCCGGCGGAGCGTCGAGCGATCCGATGATCCCGTCGACGATATCGTCGATATAGGTGAAGTCGCGGGCCATCCGCCCCTCCCCATAGACTTCGATCGGCTCGCACCGCAGTATCTTCTGCGTAAAGGTGAAATAAGCCATGTCGGGCCTGCCCCACGGACCATAGACGGTGAAGAAGCGCAGGCCCGTCTGCGGAAAGCCGTAGAGCGTCGCATAGGCATGGCTCATCAGTTCGCAGGACCGTTTGGTCGCCGCATAAAGCGACACGGGCGACATCGCCGCATCATCCTCCGTAAACCCCTGCCCGCCCATCGGCTTTTCGCCATATACCGAGCTGGACGAAGCGTAGACCAGATGCGCGAAATCCGGGGCATGACGGCATGCCTCCATGATCGACAGATGCCCCGCCAGATTGGACTTTTCGTAGGCGAAGGGATTGTCGATGCTGTAGCGCACCCCGGCCTGCGCGGCGAGGTGGATCACGCGCGTCACATCATTGTCGCGCACCAGCGCGGCCATTGCCCCGGCATCGGATATGTCGGCGCGATGAAAAGTGAACGCGGCTTTCCCGTCGAATGTCGAAAGCCGCGCTTCCTTCAGCGCGGGATCATAATAATCGTTGACGATATCGACGCCGATGACCGTCTCACCCCGCGCCAGCAGGCGATGGCAGGTGGCATGGCCGATGAATCCGGCGGCCCCGGTAACGAGGACCGGACCGCGCACCTTATCGCCCGACACCGGAATAGGTGAACCCCGCACCCTCGATCATCGTGCGCGGATAGACGTTACGCAAATCGACGAAGATCGGCTGGGTCAGCAGGCTCTTGATACGCCCAAGATCGAGCGCGCGGAAAGCGTCCCACTCGGTCGCGATCACGATGGCGTCAGCGCCTTCGGCTGCATCATAGGCGCTCTTGCAATAGGTCAGCTTGGGCAACAACGGCTTGGCCTGCTCCATGCCTTCGGGATCATAGGCGCGCACCGTGGCACCGGCATCCTCCAGCGTCTGCGCGATCGCGATCGCCGGGCTGTCGCGCATATCGTCGGTGTTCGGCTTGAAAGTGAGGCCGAGCAGTGCAACCGTCTTGCCCCGCACGTCGCCGCCCATCGCCGCGATCACCTTGCGCCCCATCGCGCGCTTGCGATTGTCGTTGACGGCCACGACGGCCTCCACAATCCGCTGCGGCGCATCGTAATCCTGGCTAGTCTTGAGCAGCGCGAGCGTGTCCTTGGGGAAGCAGGAACCGCCATAACCGGGGCCTGCGTGCAGGAACTTCGATCCGATGCGGTTGTCGAGGCCGATGCCGCGCGCGACATCCTGCACATCCGCCCCCACCTTTTCGCACAGGTCGGCGATTTCGTTAATGAAGGTGATCTTGGTCGCGAGGAAGGCATTGCCGGCATATTTTGTCAGTTCCGCCCCGCGACGGCTCATCTCGATCAGTGGCGATTTGTTGAGATACAGCGGGCGATAGACTTGCCGCATGACTTCGAGGCCGCGCGGATCATCGCCGCCGATGACGATGCGGTCGGGCCGCTTGAAATCGTCGATCGCTGCGCCTTCGCGCAGGAACTCAGGGTTGGAGACGACGGCGAACTCCGCATCGGGATTGGCTTCGCGGATGATCCGCTCGACTTCGTCGCCGGTGCCGACGGGCACGGTCGATTTGTCGACGATGACCGTGAACCCGGTGATCGCATGGGCGATTTCTTCGGCCGCGGCATAGACATAGGACAGATCGGCATGGCCGTCGCCACGGCGGGAAGGCGTACCCACGGCGATGAACACGGCATCGGCGTCCTTCACGCCTTCCTTCAGGTCCGTGGTGAAGCGCAGGCGGCCAGCGGCGACATTTCGGGCCACCAGTTCATCAAGGCCCGGCTCGAAAATCGGCATGCGGCCTTCCAGCAGCGCCGCGATCTTGCGCTCGTCCTTGTCGACGCAAACGACGTCGTGACCAAAATCGGCAAAGCATGCCCCCGAAACCAGACCAACATAGCCTGAACCGATCATCGTGACGTGCATGATTAGACCCCGATAGAATGAAGGAAGATGAAAAGGTGAATGGCGGAAAATGCGCCTTGCGTCGACCCGGAACCGTTACTGGCGATCACGCCCTATGTGTATTCACCCGTCAGGTCGATTTATGAAAGCGTGGCTGAAATCCGAAGATCGGATCAGGACATCCTGCATAACCGATCCATTTGGTCCATATCGTCAGCGGCATCAGAAGGCGTTCTTGTGGACCACCACCATGCCGGTGCCGACCAGAATGGCCATGTCGCGCCAGATGCTCCAGCCCTCGACATATTCCAGGTCGGAATTGAGGCGATTCTGAAGATCGGAATGCTGCTCCGTCGCACCACGAAAGCCGCGCACCTGCGCAAGGCCGGTGATGCCGGGTTTCAGGGCATGGCGATGCCAATATTGCGGATCGACTTCCCAGAACAGCTTGTCGCCTGCACGCGAACCGAGCGCATGAGGGCGCGGGCCGACCAGGCTCATGTCGCCGATCAGGACGTTAATAAGCTGCGGAAGCTCGTCGATGCTGGTTGCGCGTATGAACTTGCCCACCGGCGTCACGCGGGCGTCGTCGCGTCCGGTGGATGCATGGCCCGCGGCATCGCACTGCTTGTGGTACATCGACCGGAACTTGAGGATGTTGAACATCCGGTTGCCACGCCCGACCCGCTGTTGCTTGAAGAATACCGGCCCCGGCGATGTGACGCGGATGGCCAACGCCACCATAAGCATCAGCGGCGCCAGAAAAACGAGGGCGGGCAGCGTCACCGCGACATCGAGAAGCCGCTTTTTCGCTCTGTTCGCCAGCGAGAGCGGCCCGCGCGCCACGACGAGCGTATAATCCGGGCCATGCCGCCCGACACCAACGGCCCGCATCCCGTTGATCGACGGCATCACGATTTCACCCGTGATGTTCGCGCCCTTGAGAAGCAGCGACCAGGACGCCCAGCGTTCGGGTTCCGCGATCACGACCGCCCGGTCGAAATTGCGCAGGATGACGCCCAAACGATGCAGCATCAGCGGATCGTTGAGGTTCGGTTCGATCCCGACATAGCGCGCCATCACGACATTTGCGCCGACGACGGCGGCATCATCCTCTATATGCGCGTCGACGATGATGATTTCGCTGTCCAGGCCGCCCTTGCAGAAATGCCGCACATATTGGCGGACGAAGGTGCGGAACGCGACGATGAGAGATGCACTGATAATCGACCCGAACCCGATCAGGCCGCGCGAAAGATCGTCGAGCAGATGCAGGCCATAGCCACCCGCGATCACCAGCGACACGGAGATGATGAGCGACAGCAAGGCCGCGCGAATGCTCGCGACGCTGCTCCGCAGCGCACCGAGGGAATAGGCCTGGTTGCCGAACGCGATGCCGCAATATACCGGAATAATGGCATATCCGACGAACATGGCCATATCCAGGCCGGCGTTGACGCCGGGAATGAAAGTGGAGACCGTCAGGCCGATCGTAATGGCGAGGATATCGCCGAGGCAGAGCAATGTGTAGAAGCGCAGGCGTAGGGCCTTCTTATCGAGCCCCTGCCGGTTCTCGGTCGTTCCCGCAGGACGGCTGATATATTCTAGCTTCGACACGATTATCCCTGAACATCGTTAATTCAAGACAGGCGACCCAATCGCGCTTGCACTCTGTTGCGGTGCAATATGCTTAGTATCCCACTATATGACGGGTAAAGGTTTATCCATGCTTAACCGTCGCTAATGAGACACATCGTTCCGGATCATAGCCATACTGAGTGTGATCGACATACCAAAACACCTGTAGAACAAGCTATTCTCGTATCAAAATGGGACTTCGCAACGATTTTCCTGCCTCGCACAAGACGAAGCATTTCGTTGAAACAGCTTTTTCAAAGCCCTGCTTTTTCTTTGTGATTTAGGGCGGCTCCGATTCCTTGCAATCGCCTGCCGCCTTCTAATGGCACAGTATGGCCTATTTATGATGCGTCGCAACATAAATCTGCATATCGGCTTCGCGGAGCCATTTCTCGCGAAAGAGGCGTGATCGCGAACCTACGCCTTCAGTAGTCCCTTGAGATACTGGCCATATGCGCTCTTGCCCAAGGCAGCGATGACCTTCTCCAGTCCTGATTTGTCGATGAACCCCATGTGATAGGCGATTTCTTCGGGGCAGGCGATCTTGAAGCCCTGTCGTTTTTCCAGCGTTCCCACGAATTCGGCGGCTTCGAGCAGACTGTCGGGCGTGCCTGTATCCAGCCAGGCGTAGCCTCGCCCCATCAGTTCGACGTTCAAAGCGCCGCGCTCCAGATAGATGCGGTTGACGTCGGTGATCTCCAACTCGCCACGCGGTGAGGGCACCAGATTCGCGGCGATGTCGATAACCTGGCTATCGTAGAAATAGAGACCCGTGACGGCCCAGTTGGATCGCGCCTTTGCAGGTTTTTCCTCGATAGACTTCGCGTTCATCTGCACATCGAACTCGACCACGCCATAGCGTTCCGGGTCGGCGACATGATAGGCGAACACCGTCGCGCCTTCGGTACGCTGCCTGGCGGCATGCAGCAGGTCGGTCAGGCCATGGCCGAAGTAGATATTGTCGCCCAGCACGAGACAGGACGGCCCACCCGCCAAAAAATCGGCGCCGATGATGAACGCTTCCGCCAGACCGTTGGGCGCGGCCTGCTGTGCATACTGGATATCCATGCCCCATTGCGACCCGTCGCCCAGCAAGCGGCGGAAATTTTCCGCATCATGCGGCGTCGTGATGATCAGCACTTCGCGAATGCCCGCCAGCATAAGGGTGCTGAGCGGATAATAGATCATCGGCTTGTCGTAGACCGGCATGAGCTGCTTGGAGATCGCCAGAGTGATCGGATAGAGGCGCGTTCCGCTGCCTCCCGCCAATATGATGCCCTTCATGTTCATGCTCCTTGTCAGTATGCGTCGGCGCGCATCACCAATATTCAAAAAAAGGGATCAGCCCAGCAGGCGCGCCACGACCTGTGCCGTAGATACGCGCCAGTCCGGCAGGGTGATGCCGAAGCGGTCACGGAGTTTGGTCTTGTCGAGGCGGCTATTGGCCGGACGTACTGCCGGAGTGGGATAGTCCGCCGTTGCAATGTCCTCGACCGTTGCGAAGGGACCGCCCAACCGCACGGAGTGCGCGAATATAGTGCGCGCGAAATCGGCCCAATGCGTCTCGCCTTCCCCGCTCAGATGGAAGATACCGCGCAGGCCGCTGTGATCGGGCGCATCGTGCATCGCCTTAGCCGCCGCGATCAGCGCGTCGGCAATATCGAGGGCGCTGGTGGGATTGCCAAGCTGGTCCGCCACCACGCGCAGACCGTCGCGCTCACCGGCAAGACGCAGCATAGTCTTGACGAAATTGCCGCCATAAGGACTGTAAACCCAGGCGGTGCGGAAAATCGCGTGATCGGGCGTTGCCGCAGCAACCGCACGCTCCCCCGCCAGCTTGGTACGCCCGTAGGCGCCCAGCGGATTGACCGGATCGCTCTCCACATAAGGTGCCGTCTTGCGGCCATCGAACACATAGTCGGTAGAAAGATGCAGCACGGGTACGGCAAGCTGCGCCGCTGCCTGCGCCACGGCGCCCGCTCCGGTCGCGTTGACGGCCAGCGCCAGAGCTTCCTCGCTCTCCGCCTTGTCCACGGCCGTATAGGCAGCGGCTGAAATAATCGCATCGGCGCGAACTGCGGCCATTGCATCGGCCACGCTGCGCGGATCGGAAAGATCCATTTGGGGACGACCGACTGTAACAATCTCGACATCATCACGGTCAGCCGCGCGTTCGGCAAGGGCGCATGCCACTTGTCCCGTCCGGCCTGTGACGGCGATCCGCATCAACCCGCCTTGGCCGCGCTCTGGTCCGCAGGCAGCACGCCCAGCCGATCGCCATCATAGGCATCGCGCAGCGGTCGCCACCACCATTCATTGTCGAGATACCATTGTACCGTCTTGCGGATACCGCTGTCGAAATCCTCCTGCGCCTTCCAGCCCAGTTCGGTTTCCAGCTTCGTGGCATCGATCGCATAGCGCGCATCATGGCCCGGACGGTCGGTGACGTAGGCGATCAGTTCCTCGCGCGGCGCGTTGCCGGGCGCCAGTTCATCGAGGATCGTGCAGATCGTGCGGACCACGTCGATGTTGCGCCGTTCGTTGCGGCCACCGACATTGTAGGTTTCGCCCGGCCGTCCCTTGGCGACGATCAGGTCGAGCGCGCGGGCATGATCTTCGACATAGAGCCAGTCGCGCACATTCTCACCCTTGCCGTATACCGGCAGGCTGCGCCCGGCCATGGCGTTCAGCACCGTCAGCGGAATCAGCTTTTCGGGGAAATGATAAGGACCGTAATTGTTCGAGCAGTTGGAGACCACGATCGGCATACCGTATGTGCGATTCCATGCCTTCGCCAGATGATCCGACCCGGCCTTCGACGCCGAATAGGGCGAACTGGGGTCGTAAGGCGTCGTTTCCTCGAACAGTCCGGTATCGCCGAGCGATCCGTACACTTCGTCGGTCGAGACGTGAAGGAAGCGGAACGCGCTCTTTGCGCCGGCGTCCAGCCCATTCCAATAGTGCCGCGCCGCCTCCAGCAAGGTAAAGGTGCCCACGATATTGGTGCGGATGAAATCTCCCGCCCCGGTGATCGAGCGATCGACATGGCTTTCCGCCGCCAGGTGCATGATCCGGTCGGGCCGGAAATCGGCGATCACCTGCGTCATGGCCGCGGCATCGCAGATGTCCGCCTGAAGGAAGCGATGATTGGCGCGGCCATCCACATCGCGCAGCGACGCCAGACAGCCGGCGTAGGTCAGCTTGTCGATGGTGAGGACGTCATAGCCCTGTTCCAGCACCAGATGCCGCACCACGGCCGACCCGATGAAGCCTGCGCCTCCGGTCACGATTACGCGCATGGTCAATAGTCTCCGAACGGGAAATAGGCGGGCAGATCGGCGAGTTTCGGCTGCACCTTGTCTTTCGCGGACAGCTGATCCGGATCGACGACATCGGGCCATTCTATTCCGATCGCCGGATCGTCCCAAGCGACGCCGGCGTCGTTTTCCGCGCTGTAATAGGATGTCACCTTGTAGGCGATGATGCTGTCCGGCTCGAGCGTGCAGAATGCATGGGCGAAGCCGCCCGGCACCCATAGCTGATTGCCGTCCTCCGCGCTGAGCCGCACACCGATCCACTGGCCGAATGTCGGCGATCCGTGGCGAATGTCGACGGCATAATCCATCACGGACCCGGCGATACACCGCACCAGCTTCCCCTGAACGGCGGGTGCCGTCTGGAAATGCAGGCCGCGCACCGTACCCGCTGCGCGGCTCAGCGATTGATTATCCTGTACGAATATCGCATCGGACACATTCTGCGCGAACCAGTCCGCACGGAACGTCTCGCTAAAATATCCCCGATGATCGCCCCGCTTGATCGGAATGATTTCCGCAAGGTCCGCTATGTCGAATCGGTTGATATGCACGACAGACCTTTAATTCGGGGATGAAAAGGCAAACAAAGGGACGAAAAGATGCTTTCTTTCCGCTTACGGGCGCCGTTCTAGTGGCTTTGACCGAAAATGAAAAGTGCAGTGCAGCATTTCGCGGCGATCCCTTGGCACGGCCATATGGTCATGCGGGCGCCCGTCGAAAGACACCCATTCGGCCAAGGACGTACACGATGGCATCCACGATCATGCGCGACAGCCGGGTACAGCCGGCGAGGAACATGTCCAGTGCGCGGCCCAGAATCTCGTACAGGAAGCCATGGGTAATGATGATCGCGCTGATGATCGATATGAAGAGAAACAGGCTTTCCTGTTCCGGCAAACCGCGCGCCGCCGCTGGATACAACGCCACCAGCACCCAGCCGTGTAGCAACAACATCTGTAGCGAGGGCCGCCCGAAATAGGTCGCGAGACGCCCGGCGGTATATCCCGTCGTAACCGCTGAGACCCACAGCAGGAAAGTTATGAACGCCACTTCCTGCACCAGATAGATTGGCAAAAAGCCATATTGCCCGACCATCGGCTGCGCGACGAACGGTAACGAACAGGTCAGGCAGGGGCCAGCCGACAACAGCGTCGGACTGTTCATCCAGGCAGCGCCGAACGACAGCAGCAACGCTCCCACACCCACGACATGCGGAATGGCGATATTCGCGCGGATGCGCATGCCGACGAGGAAAAACAGCACGGCCACCGGCCAGTTACGCCATTCGTAGACATTGAAGGGCAGACGCAGAAGCTGCGATGCGTAGATCAATACGGCACTTGCGACGACCAGCGCGCCAAATGCCACTTTCGATCGCGCAAAGGCATAAGCGAATATACGCGCGGCGGCGAGCACCACGAAGAACCACGCGACGTAGTTAGCATAGCCTGTGCCCATCACGATCGGCCGCACCAGCGCCTTAACGAAGGGGCGAAGTTGCGTATAGGTGCCGTTGATGCCCTGATCGATCAGCACGGCGACCACATGCGACAGCGCAGCGATGACGAGCAGCATCAGCGACTGGCGCAGAATGGCCAGCAGGCTTTTCTTGCCGATCCGCGTGGACTGCATTCCGTTGAGAAAGAAGAATACCGCCACATTGGGTGCCAGAAGCTTGATCTGAATCCCCGCAGCAGGTGCAAGCATGGGATCGCCGAAGGACTGCGACACGCCGTAGAGCGCATGGATGTAGAATACGCCGAGCAGCAGATAGCCCTTCACCACGTCCAGGATCTGCGCTTCGCTGTGCGCAGTTTTGCGTGGCGCGAGAGTCATGGTCGATGCCTCTCCGAAACGGGAATATGGCGCCATTGCGCCTGCACTTCCATCAGCGACTGCGGCAGGGAAAGAGTGCCGATCATGTCGATCGCGCGTGTAGAGGGCCCGTGCCCATCCGGCAGGATCGTGCCGCCCTGCCCGCTTTTGACGAGCGCACGGAGAAATGGCTTGGCGAGACGACCGGCCAGCACGCCGCGGAGATGGCGCCCGTCCCAGGCTTCGGCGGCGGGCGCATAAGGCAGCAGCCCGATGTCGTTGTTTCCCCACTTCAAGCGGACAGCGGCAGGTCTCTGCGCGGAGAGTATCGCTTCGGCCACTTCGATGCCCAGCGAAAGATCGATCTCAAGGGACGGCGGCGTCGCATGCGCCGATCCGCCACGCTGCAATAGCGGATGCCCCGCCCTTCGCGCGTCCCGCAATGCTTCCGCCCCGCCGCGCCGATACCAATAGCCTTGCAATGCACCGAACAGCCGGTTGTAGCCGGCGTGAAAACGACATGCCTGCAAAACGGGCAGAAGGCGCGCCGCCCCATTCAGCAGCGGATCGAATAGACCACGCTCGGGCATGATGAGGCGTTGCACCAACCGTTCCTTGCGGCTTGGCCAGCGGTAGAGCCGTACGATCTTCAGATGCCCGTCGAGTTCGGGATGCTTGAGCGCCATGCGCAGGTCCGACCGCCCTTCCTCCATCGCGCGGCGCAGTGCGCTCGCTGTCGTCATGGTTTCATATTCATGATGCCAGCCAAGCGCGTCAGGGACGAAATGAAAATGCGCATTCGCCTTCAGCAAGCGCACACCCAGTTCCAGATCCTCCCTCGCGCGGGCGAATTGCGGATCGAGACCGCCTGCCTTTTCCCACAAGGCTCTCGACAGCGAAAGATTGCCGGTCAGCAGATCGCGAAAGGAAAAGCGATGTCCTGCCTGCGCCAGCGAGGCGAAATGGTCGGTCCACCACGCCCGCGCCTTCAGTCGGAAGAAATCCCGGTCGGCATGCGGCACAGGCGGATATGGCCCCAGCACGACGCGGCCATCCTCCTCTTCATGCGCCACGACATGCGCCGCGACGAAGCACGGCGTCGGCTCCACATCGTCGTCCAGAAATATGAGCAGGTCGGCGTTTGCCGCAGCCGCACCCGCATTCCGCGCAATGGCCGGTCCTTCCCCGCCCCGCTCAAGTACGCGAAAGACGAATGGCGCGACATAGCTCGCCAGCATCTGCAGCGTGTCATCGACGCAGCCGTCGGCCACGATCACGACATCGAAGGGTGGCGTGCCGGACGCCTGCGCCGCCAGCGCATCGAGTATCCGACGCAACAGGGCGCTGCGGTTATGCGTGGGGATGACGATGGTGGCGACCGGAGCGGGCGTATCAGCCATGGCGCGGTTTCCTGCGCGCCTTCAGATAGCGGCCCGGCCCGGACATGGCCCCGCGTGCCTGCGCCCAGGCGATGTTGAACGGCACATCGCGCCTGCCGCGACGCATCGACCGGGCAAGCGCGGGTATCTGATGGCGTAGCCAGCGCACGAGTTCGACCAGGGCCGCGGGGTTCCGCTCGAACAGCAATGCCTTGGTCAATATGGCGAAGGCGGCGGCTTCATAGCCGTAAATCTGCTTCTGCAGTTCCGCCATGGTGCGGCGGTGACGATGCCAGTTCACCACCTGCGGATCATAGAGGATGCGATAGCCGCCTTCGAGCATCCTGCGGCACATGTCGGTATCGCCGCCCGCCAGCGAGAGCGTGCCCGCATCCAGCGCCTCGTCGAAGAAACCGATCTTCTCCACGATCGAGCGGCGCACCGCCATGTTGACGCCCGCACCGGCATACCAGCCATGGAAGGGGTTGCAGTTGGTGGCTTCGTACACCGTGCGCTTCATGCCCCTGCTGAACCCGCCGACCCGCTGGAAAGCGACCTGCGCATCGGCTTCCAGTTCCAGCGCCAGCGTCAATCCGGTGGCGGCCAGCACTAGCGGATCTCCGAAATTGCGGCGAAGCCGGTTCAGCCAGAGCCGGTCCGGCGCGGCATCGTCGTCGATGAACGCGAGGATATCGCGCGTCACGGTGCGCAGCGCCGTGTTGCGGGCGACATCCAGGCCTGGGCGCACCTCCCGAAGATACCGGACGGTGGGAAAGCCCGCGACCAGATCGCGCGTCGCATCGGTCGACGGCGCATTGTCGACCACCAATATGTCCTGTCCCTCGTCCGGCATGACCAGAAGGTCTGTGAGGCAGCGACGCAGATCATCGGTACGATCGCGCGTGCAGATGACGATGGTGACGCTGGGCAAGGCGGCATCGGCGACAGGCACTGTCGGAGGTTCGACTCCCAGTTGGTGCCGAAGCCACGCCTCCCAGAAAGCCGAATCCGCGTTGCGGAACAGGCGTTCGGACAGAGACACCGCCGCGTCGTCGCCATTCAGGGCAATGACCGCCTGTCCCGCCGGTCGCCCGCCGATCCGCAACAAAATGTGCGCGCCCTCATGATGCGGCGCGACCGGGAGAGCGTCCGGCAGGTCGAGCACGTCGAGATCGAGGACCGCTAGCGCCATGAGGGACTATTTCTCGGCAGCATATTAAACGCCACTTTTGTCTGTCGCAGTTGCCCGCATGACCCCATGCAGCGGGCGCCACTCGACCGGCGGATTGAGATAGCCTTTAGTTACCTTCCCGCCCGTGACCGTCAGCGGATAGACTTCGGCATGATAATCGAGAACTTTTTCCCAATCGGACGAGAACAGACCGACCGTGACGAAATAGTTTCCCGGCGCCAGGTCAAGCCGATCGATCATGATGCCGATCGTATCCGGGCGATCGACGCGACCCAGCGGCAAATCGCCGATCTGGCTGTTGGTCTCGAAACAGGCGCTGTCGTCGCTGCCGTAGATACCGATCAGGGCGATCGGATCGAGAACCGGCTCCTTCGCGGAAAAGCTGATCTGGATGTCGACGGGGTCCCCTGCGGTAATCTCGGTCAACGGGCGACCGTCCTTCCCCAGCAGCCGCACCGCATCGATCGTCATGTCGCCCGAGCCGAAGCGGTTCACATTATGCTCCAGCGCGGCACCGCCCACCGCTGGCTCCGGCGGAACATAAGCAGTCGCGGCTTCCTTGGCGTCCACGGTCGCATCGTACAGCGCCATGGTTTCGGCGGTGGGACCGTAGGCGATCACTTGTCCACGACTGAGCAACAGCACTTCGTCGCACAGGCTGGCGATCTGCGAAGGGTCGTGGGAGACGAGGAATATGGTGCAGCCCGCCGCGCGGATATCGTTGATACGGCGCAGGCATTTGCGCTGGAACGCCATGTCGCCCACCGCCAACACTTCATCGACCAGCAGGATGTCCGGGCTGGTATGGACCGCGACCGAAAAGGCGAGGCGCATCCGCATCCCCGTACTGTACGTCCGCACCGGGCTTTCGATGAAGGCTTCCAGTTCGGCGAAGGCGACGATGGCGTCGAAGCGGTCCATCACTTCCGATCGCAGCATCCCGGCGATCACCCCCATCAGGAAGATATTCTCACGGCCCGTCATATCCTCGGTCAGACCCGCACCGATGTCCAGCAGCGCGCCGATACGGCCATCGACGGTGATCGTGCCTTCATCGGGTTTCCCCACGCCGCCGATCAATCGCAGCAGCGTCGATTTGCCAGCTCCGTTAAGGCCAACGACCCCCACCGCCCGCCCCTTGGGCACGCTGAAACTGACGTGGCGCAGGCCCCAGAACGGCTCCGACTTCTGGGCGCGATAGCCCGAGAACAGCCGTGCCTTGAGCGTGTTCGGGCGCCCGGAATCGCTGTGCCGGAACTTCTTGCCGACATTGCGGACGACGATAGCCCCCTGCATCATAATTCTTCGGCGAACCTTATGCTGACATGGTTGAACAGCGCGACCCCGGCGGCGAGCAGCGGCAGCGACAGCGCGAGCAAAGACAGGAATGTCGCGGCGGAGGGCCACGCATGGTCGATCAGTATCGCCCGATAGGCTGTCAGGATGCCCGCCATCGGATTGAATTGCGTCAGGAACGCATAATCATGGCCCGATTTCAGCGGGCTGTAGAACACGGGCGTAACGTAAAAGCCCAGCATGATGAGGATGCCCACGAAATGCTGGGTGTCGCGGAAATAGACATGCGAGGCGGCGATGAAATAGGATATGCTCAGCATGAAAAGCGCCTGGAGCAGCATGACGGGAATGAGCGCAAGCAACGGCGCACCGGCGAACCCGGTATCGACAAAGGCGAAAACGAGGAGGATCGGCAGGGCGAGCAGGAAATGCACGCCGTTGCTGAGTACCGTCAGCACCGGCAGCAGGAATACCGGAAAGCCCGGCTTGCGGATCAGTTCCGGGCTGCCGGTTATCGACGTGGCGGCGGCACCGAGGACACTGGCGAGCCAGCTCCACACCAGTACGCCGGTGAACACGAAGCTGGTATAATGCGGTATGCCGAGCGGCAGGATGGTGGTGAATACGAAGGAGAAAATCAGCAACTGGCTGAGCGGCTTGAGCATCGACCAGCCCAGCCCCAGCACCGAACGCTGATAGCGCATCTTGAGATCGCGCGCGACCAGTTCGCGCAGCAAATCGCGCCAGTAGGGAAGATGCATGGCCTTTTGCACTGCAACACACTCCGCCCGTTTCCCAGCACGGATTTGCCGATAGCCAATCCCTCGTGCTTCTACTAGCAAACCTCTCTTGCCCAACCCCTAATATCCGGGGGCGTGAAGCGATGCCAAAGAGTTGCTTGTCAGCGCCGCACAAGTCCTACAAAAACGGCATATTGGCAAGCGAAAGGCTGGTATGACCACAGTTTCCATCCTGATCGCCGCTCATGATGCGCAGGCGACTCTGGCGGACACGCTTGCTTCTGTGCAGGCGCAACAAATGCCGGACTGGGAAGCGATCGTCGTGGATGACGGGTCGCGCGACAGCACCGCCGCGGTTGTGGCCCGCTTTGCAAAGGACGATCCGCGTATCCGCCTCGTGCAGCAGGCACAAAGCGGTGCAGCGGCGGCGCGCAATACTGCGCTGGCGCAGGCGACGGGAGAGTGGATCGCCTTTCTCGATTCCGATGATAGCTTTGCGCCGGACCATCTGCATCGGATGCTGGACGTAGCGGCAGCGCGGCCGGATGCGGACCTGCTCCATTGCGGCTGGTATCGTACGCTCGACGGGCAGCCGTGGTGGACGCGTCATCCGGCAGAGCCGATAGCCGACGCCTTTTCCGTGACGGCCCGCTATTGCCCGTTCGCCATCCACGCAGCCCTTTTCAAAAGGTCCGCCGTGCCCGAAGGCGGCTTCGACACCAGCCTGAAGATTTGCGAGGACTGGGATTTCTGGCAGCGCATGGCGCGGGCGGGCGCCGTATTCGCGCCGGTCGACGATGTGTGGGCGGTGGTGTCGCTGCGCGCCGGGTCGTTGTCGAGCGATACCGCGCAGCACCTGCAAGACGGGCTGACCGTCTTGCGCCGGGGGCATGGACCGGACCCGCGCGTCGCCTCCCCCGATCCCGCATGTGCCGATGGCCTGCCCGAAGCGCAGTTGCCTGCACAGACATGGATGTTCGCTTTGTGGACAATTGGCGCGGCGATCGGACGGGGGCAGGATGCGCAGGCAATGCTGGAAAGCATCGGCATACGGCCCCCTGCCGGCCTCTCTCCGCAGATATGCGCAGACATCATAGAGGATGGCATCGTCGTGGGTGCCGGTCGGCCCGGTGCTCCCTGGCCGGAGTTGTGGCCGCAGGTCGCCGCGCCGACCATGGCCCTGTTCGAATGGCTGAACCGCCATGCCGCGGAACGGCATCTGGGTGACCGCATCCGGCAGATACTGGAACGGCGCATCATCGACCATATGCCGTTCGACCGCAGCATGACCGTCGGCCGGGTGCGGCATGAGGCGATCGACATCAGCCAGCCGATCGCCGATCTGCTCTTGCCCGATATCGACCATTTCCAGGGATCGGTACATCTGGGCGCGCGCCATTTCGGATCGTTCGACAGGCAGTGTTTCGGGGCAGTATCGAGCGAGACGATTGCCGCCGAAGTCGCGGCGTTGGTCGACCGGAAAGCCTTTCTGAACGAGATACTCGCGGCGCGCGTAGCACGTGCCGGGCGAGGCGAGGAACACCTGCCCCTGCGATTGCGGCTTTATGCGCTGCGGCAGAAGTGGCGCGACGCAGGCGTGCCGGGCATCATCGTGCGGCAATTGCCGTTGGTGGGGCCGGACGCCATCCTGCCGCCGGTCTTGCCGACAGGTCCCGACGCGCTGGCCGCCGAACGCATGCCCCGAACGATCATCGAAACGGAAAGCCGCGCCGTTGCCCTGGCAGGCGAAGATGCCGGTCAAGGCGCTGATGGCGCAACGCCATGGACGCCGCCCGACTATACCGACGAAGCCTATTGGGAAAGCGTGTTCAGCACCGTCGATCCATGGGGATATCGCAACCCCTATGAAACGCACAAATATGAACAGACCATCGACCTGATCCGGGGCCTGCCGATCGGCAATGCGCTGGAAATCGCCTGTGCGGAGGGCGAGTTCAGCAAACGCCTCGCGCCGTTGGTCGGCCATCTGCTGGCGACCGACATAGCGCCTTCCGCCGTCGCCCGCGCCGCGGAAAACTGCGCCGGGATGGCCAATATGGATTTCATGCGCCTGGACCTGCTGACCGAAGCGCCGCCGGGCACCTACGACCTGATCGTGTGCAGCGAGGTGCTGTATTATCTCACCGATGTGGCGGCGATGGCCGCCTTCGCCGAAAAGGTCAGCCGTCATCTCAACCCCGGCGGCTGGCTGGTGGTGGCGCATGCCAATCTGCTGGTCGATGAACCGGAGGCGACGGGCTTCGGCTGGCCGCACAGTTTCGGGGCGAAGGGTGTCGGTGCGGTTTTCGCCGCCGAGCCGACATTGGCGCTGTCGCAGGAAATATGGACGCCACTCTACCGCATCCAGAGGTTCCGGAAAGGCGATCCCGATCATGAAGCCGACGGCCAGACAGTCGTGGCCCATGCCTCGACCACCTTGCCCGAACGGGTGGCCAGCCAGGTGCGCTGGCGCGGCGGGCGGGAACTGCCGGTGGCCGATCGCTGGCATGATTTCCCTATCCTCGCCTATCACCGCATCGCCATCGACGGCTCGGACGCGCTGGCGCGCTATCGCGTCGGTCCTGCAATGTTCGAAGCGCAGCTCAAGCTGCTGCGTGACGAAGGCTGGCACGGGATCAGCATGGCGCGGCTGATGCAGGCGATGCTGGAGAAGCTGCCGGTGCCCGAACGCTCCGTGGTGTTCACGTTCGACGATGCGACGCGCGATTTCATGACCGACGCGCTGCCCCTGCTCCACCGCTACGGCTTCCCCGCGAGCGTGTTCGCACCGGCGGGTAAGATCGGCGGTACGGCGGATTGGGATGGCGGCTATGGGGAACCGGCTGCGCTGCTCGACTGGAACGATCTGCGCATGTTGCGGCATTGCGATGTCTCCTTCGGTGCGCACGGGGTGGAGCATGTACCGCTTTCGGTACTGCCGCCCGCGAAAATGGTCGAGGAACTGGTACGGGGCCGGCTGATGCTCGAAAAGGGACTGGAACAACCGGTGCCGTCGATCGCCTATCCCTATGGCGATTTCGACGGCGCGATCCGCGATCTCGCGGGAGAATGCGGCTATCGTATCGGGCTGAGCTGCGTCCACGGCGTCATCACCGAGGATTCCGATCCGCTCGCGCTGCGGCGTATCGAGATCGGCGGCGACATGGACCTGACCACTTTTCGCCGGACGGTCATGAATCAGGGCTGAGCGCCGGCATCCAGATAGGGCGTGCCGGGGGCAAAGCGGTCAGGTATCAGCGACTGCACCGGCTCTGCGGTCGTCGGGTTCGCCTTCCTGTTCCTTCGTTGCGCCAGCCGCCACCGCAATGGTCCGGTCGCCATATTCCATGCCGCGCCGGGTGCTTCCCGCAAAAGCATCGCCGACGCAAAGCCTGCTTTCTTGCGCGCCATCACGCGCACCAGCGGCAGGACATAGTGCGGCTGCCGCAGGTAGACGGCGCGGCGCACCAGCCAGAAACCGAAATGCCGCAAACCCTTTTCGATTATGGCGCGCTTGTCGGGATAGCGTGCCTCGAACTCCTCCACCACGATCAGCCAGGATCGCAGCATCTTGGGCAGGTCGCTGGACATGTTGCCGGGCAGATAGCGATAGCCCACGAGATAATCGGGCACGAGGGCAAAAGCATGCCGCTCCGCCACCCGGCAATAGAACAGGATATCTTCGCACCCCTGCGCACCGCGCGCGCGCAGATTGGGTTCGAAGCCACCGGCGTCTTCAAGGGCGCGGCGGCGGACCAGCGCTGCGCTGCCGTTGCCGATGAAGTTATTGGTCAGCAATATGTCGAGCACGCGCCCTTCATGTGCACCGCAGGGAAAGCGGTCCGTCACCATGCCTTTATCGTCGATCAGGACATACCAGCTATAGACGAGACCCACGTCATCGCCCCCCGCGGTCAGAACCGCAAGTTGCCGTGCGATCTTGTCTGGCGCCCACAGATCGTCGGCATCGACGAACGCAATCAGGTCCGATCGCGCCGTTTTCCAGCCGTGATTGCGGGCGACGGCGACACCGCCATTGGCCTGCGACAGCACGGTGATGCGCGAATCGCGTTCGGCAAACTCCTGCGCGATCGCGACCGTGGCGTCGGTCGATCCGTCATTCACGACGATGATTTCGAGTGCATGATGGGTCTGCGCCTGCACCGAACGCAGCGTGTCGGCGATCGTCGCCTGCGCATTATAGGCGGGAATGACGACGCTGACGAGCGTATCGGATGCAGAATCAGTCATAACGACACCCCGTCCCGTGACCGATCAGGCGACGCTATGCCGCCGGAACGCCAGCACGGCATTTAACCCCCCGAAGGCGAAACTGTTCGACAGGGCATTGTCGAAGGCAAGCGACCGCGCGCCTTCCGTCACGAAATCCAGCCCGAGTTCCGGGTCGGGATCGTCGCAATTGGCCGTCGGCGGAACGCGCTGCTCCTTGAGCGCCATCACCGTAGCAACGGCCTCCAGCGCGCCGGCCGCCCCAAGTCCATGGCCCAGTACGGCCTTTACCGAGGACACGAGAGGAAGCGGATGCCCCGCGAACACCGCGCGAATGGCGGCGCTTTCCACCATGTCGTTCATCAAGGTCCCCGTACCATGCGCGTTGACATAGGCGACCTCGGCCGCAGAAAGCCCGGCATCGTCCAGCGCCAGTTGCATTGCGCGGGCGGCATTGTCCTGATCTGGCGATGTCAGGTCTCCGGCGTCGGCATTGGCACCGAACCCCGTCACTTCGGCATAAATCTCCGCGCCGCGCGCGACGGCCTGATCCCATTCTTCCAGCAACAGGACGGCGGCCCCCTCCCCCAGCACCAGCCCGCTGCGATTGCGCGAAAAGGGA
The DNA here is from genome assembly GCA_965279415.1 of Sphingobium sp. Taxonomy (GTDB): domain Bacteria; phylum Pseudomonadota; class Alphaproteobacteria; order Sphingomonadales; family Sphingomonadaceae; genus Sphingobium. Next base: position 3,060,554 of record OZ257238.1, on the reverse strand, counting down.
CGGCAGGTGTCCGACGCCAGCACACGCAGCGCCTCCCAACCCATGAGCGTACCCGTGGTGATGCAGGCTTCCGTGCCGCCGGCAAAGGCGATCGTCGCGTCGCCCGCCCGGATCGAGCGATAGGCCAGGCCAATGGCATGGGTTGCGGAGGCACAGGCGCTCGCCACGGCATAGGTCATGCCGCGCGAACCAAGGTGCATGGAAACCTGGCTAGCGGCGGCGTTGGGCATGAGGCGGGGAATGGTGAAGGGATGCACCCGCGTCCCCTTCTCCCCGTAAATCTTGTAGAAACTGTCGTCGAGCGTCACGATCCCGCCGACGCCTACACCCAATATGGTACTGGCTCCGCGCACGGCATCGCCTTCGGGATCCAGGCCGCTGTCAGCCAGCGCCTCGCGCGCCGCGACGACGGCGAACTGGGAAAAGGGGTCGAGCGTGACGATCCGCTTGGCAGGGAAATGCGCCTTGGGATCGAAGCCTTTCACCTGTGCGGCGATTTCGGTGCTGAGCAATTCCATGCGCGGTACGTCGAGCGGGCCGATGCCACTCCGCCCCTCGACCACGGCGGCCCATGTCTCGGGGGCCGTCAACCCGACCGGAGAGATCGCGCCAAGCCCCGTTATCGCGACCCGCTTCACGAGGCGCTGCGCTGCGCCAGCTTTTCGTCCACCACCCGCACGATGTCGCCCACCGTTTCGAGCTGCATCGTATTTTCGACATTGGCGTTGAACGGCACGTCGATCCCGAACTCTTCCTCGATCGCGAATACCGTCTCGATCACGTCGAGCGATTCATAGCCTTCTTCGGCCAGATTGCTGTTCTCGTCGAATTCTGCCGGATCGCGGTCGAGCTGCTTTGCGACGATCGCCTTCACACGTTCAAGAGTCGACATGCTGTTCCCCCGTAGTGCACATATGTCATCCTGCCGGACGCTTGCTATGCTGCAATGCAGCAACGATACTTCAGAAAGCGTTTAGCCGCAGCATCTTTTTTCGGATGCCTTCCATGTGCGGAAACTGCCTTCAATTCTCCCTGAACGCCCGGCTGAACTGATCGCGCAGCGGCTTCGTGATGTAGGAGAGCAACGACCGGCGCGTGGTCTGCACGAAGGCTTCCACGGGCATGCCCGGCAACAGCTTTAGTCCGCCTAGCCGACGCAATTCGCTGTCGGATACTTCGATCTGCGCCTTGTAGTAGCTCAGGCCCGTCCGTTCCTCGTTCGTGCGTTCGGCGGAGACATGGATCAGCTTGCCGTTGAGTTCCGGCGTGGTCTGCGCGCTGAAAGCAGAAAAGCGCAGCACGGCGGGCTGGTCGATCCGCAACTGGTCGATATCCGCCGGGTTGATCCGCACTTGTACCAGCAGCTTGTCGTTGTCCGGCACCACTTCCATGATCGTCTGCGTCGGCGGCACCACGCCGCCGATCGTCGCATAGGCCAGCTTGTCGATGATGCCGTCATAAGGTGCCGTCAGCACGCTGCGATCCACAGCATCGTCCGCCGCGACCGACCGGATCTGCTGATCGCTCAGCTTCGCCAGCACAGTGCCCAGGTCCGCCCCGGCCTGACTACGCGCATTCTGTTGCGCCTCGATCTGCTGCTGCCGCAATTCGGCGATGCGACCGCGTGCTTCGGCGATCTGCGAGGACAGCGATGCCGATGTGCCTTCCAGATCGACGGCGGTGCGCTCCAACTGGTTGAGGCGCGTGATGGTGACGAGACCGCGCTTGTAGAGGGACCGCACGCCGTCGCGCTCCGGCCGGATCAGCGCCGCCTGCTTGTCGGCCGCGCCCATCTGCGCCTGAAGCGATTCGATCTGCGACTGCGTCTGGCGGATGCGCTCGGCATATTGGGCCTGCTCGCCGAACCGCGCCTGCTGACGCAAGGAAAACAGGCGGCTTTCCTCCTGCATGGCTGTCCGTGCCGACGGCGACTTGTTCTTGAGCAATTCGGCGGGCCAGGTGATGCCCGACAAGCCGTCCCGCTCCGCCGTCAGGCGACCGCGCTGCGCCAGCAGTTGCTCCAGACTTTCGCCCAGACGGCTCGCGCTTTCTCCCGACACGGTGGAATCGAGGCGCATGAGCGGCTGACCACGCTTCACATGATCGCCTTCGCGCACGAACACTTCGGCGATGACGCCGCCGGTCGGATGGGCAATCTGCTTCACGCGCGATTCGACCGTGACTTCGCCGCTGGCGATCACCGCCCCGGTCGTCTGCACCAGTGCCGCAAGGCCGAAGAGACCGATGACGAGGGCGGCAACGATGATCAGGCCGACCCTGACATAGCGCGACAAGGCGACATGCGGATCCTCCAGCAAGGCCAGTTCGCCTTCCGCGACGAACGTGCTGGGCAACTGATAACTCATTGCATTACTCCTGAACCGGCGCGGGGCCGGCCTGTGCGTCTGTTTGCGCGACGGCTTCCGAATTGTTTTCAGATGCCTTCCTTACCATGGCGGTGCGCCGATCGACCAGACGCTGGCGCACTTCTTCCTTGGGGCCGATATCGAGGCTGCCGTCGTCGTTGAACACTAGGATCATGTTGGCGGCGTCGATCGTGGATGTAGCGTTGCCGACCGCAACGACGATGGCGCCGCGCGCCCGCGCGTGCTCGATCGCGGCGGCCAGAGCGCGTTGCCCCGCCATGTCGAGATGAGCGGCCGGTTCATCCAGCAGGATCAGGAACGGATCACCGTAAAAGGCGCGCGCCAGGGCAATCCGTTGCTGCTGCGCCAGCGACAGGAACCTGCCGTCCTCGCCGATATCGGTGTCGTAGCCATCGGGCAGGCGCACGATGAGGTCGTGCGCACCCGAATTGATGGCCGCCCCGATGATCGCGCCCGAGTCGGCGTCGGGATCGAACCGGCAGATATTCTCCGAAACCGTTCCGTCCATCAGGTCGATCGTCTGCGGCAGATAGCCGATATGGCGGGAAAGCTGGTCGGCTTCCCACTGATTGAGCGCCCCGCCATCCAGCCGCACCGATCCCGATGGCGACGGCCAGACGCCTGCAAGCGTCCGCAACAATGCCGATTTGCCGCAGCTCGACCGACCGATGACGGCAAGCACGTCACCTGCGTTCAGCGTGAAGCTGACGTCGCGGGACAGGATATTGCGCGATCCCGGCGGGACGAGGACGATGCCTTCGCACAGCAACGTCCGGGTCGGGGCTGGCAATTGCACGGTTGCATCGTCCGCCGGGCTTGCATCGAGCATGTCGCCGATCTTCGACCAGCCCTGCCGCGCCGCCGCGATCGGCACCGCCTGTGCGACGGCGATACGGAAGGGTTCGAGCGATCGCGCGGCGAGCAAGGCGACGGCGATCACGACGCCGGTCGTCGTCTCGTCCTTCATGTCGAGCCAGGCGCCGATGAAGATGAGACCGATCTGGAATATCAGCAGAAGCCCGCCCAGCCTGTCCGCGGCTTCCATCGGTGCCTGCACGGTGCGCTGTTCGCCTATCACTACCTTGCGGTTGGCCAGTTCCCCCGCGATCGCCGCACGCGCCCGCATGCCCAGGCCGCGGATCGTGTCGCCATGACGTCTGCCCGTTTCCACGACCATGTGCCGCTCCGCATAAGCGAGAGTCATCGCCTCGTTGACCGGCATCGCGCGCGCCAGCGACAGCGCGACGATCCCGCTGAGTACGAGCGCGAATATGAAAAGAACGAGCGCCAGCCAGCCGTTGAACGCGATGAGGATCAGCGACAGCACGAGCGCAGCCGGAATATCGAGCAAGGCAGGCGCCGCCGGTCCCGCCAGAAAAGTGCGGATCGAATCGAGGTGGCGGGTGGCAAGCCAGCCTGCCGACCGGCTGCGATCGCCCGCCACGCCGAAACGCCGCGCGCTGGCCTGCCCGAGCGCATGGCCGACCCGCATGTCGAGCGCACTCGCGACCTGCGCCAGCATGCGGCCGCGCAGGATCGTGATGACCGTCTGGAAAATCACCACCACCAGCATGATGATGAAAAACCCCACCAATGTTTCACCGCTGCGGCTGGCCAGGGCGACATCGAAAACGAGCAAGGCGTATATGGCGAGCGCCAGCGGCAGCAAACCCAGCACCATGGACAGCAGGACGATCGCCCTGATGGCCGGACGCACCGCCTGATACGCGCCACGCAAAGCACCATGGCGACCGGGGTCGCGGGGAAAAATCATGGGAACAGCTTCCAGTCCTGACCGGCAAAACAAGTATCCGGCAAACGCCCTGCTTGTCGCGCGAAAATATTAACCGCTGTCTAATGGTTACGGAAATACTGTGCAATCGAACATGTATCGATTTGAGGCAAAGGGACGTCCCGGAAAAGGCCGTGCAGCAATATGTTTGACGATGAACCGGCAAGTTCATACGGTCAATCGTGGGGGCGACATGATTATCGACGATACACTGCTGAAGGCCGAGCGAAACAATCTGACGGTGCTCCGTCTGGTTCTGGCGTCGGCGGTCATCCTGACCCATTGCTACTGGCGTGTGTACAACATCGGCGGGATCGACGGTTTTTCGCGCTTCATCGGCGTTCCGCTCTCGGTCTATGCCGTCGACGGTTTCTTTTTTCTCAGCGGCTTTCTCGTCTACCAGAGCCTCGAACGGCGACGGCACGTCGGCAATTTCATGCTGGCCAGGCTGGCCCGCATGTTCCCGGCCCTGTTCGTATCGGTGATGGGCACGGTACTGGTCGGTGCATTCATCACTTCCGCCCCCTTGGCCGAATATTTCCGTGGCAAGACCGCTGCCTTCATTCTGGGCAACCTCTCCTTCACCAAGGCCGGATTTACACTGACCGGCGTGATGTGCGGCGATGTGCCCTGCAACGTCAACGGATCGCTGTGGACCTTGCCGTGGGAGATGTATTGCTATCTGCTCCTTGCGGCACTGGGGCTGACGGGCCTGTCGGATCGCAAGTGGATGATCCGTCTCGTCCTGCCCGCGACGCTCGTCTTTGCAGCCCTTTGGACGTTAAGCCCGCTGCCCGGACTGGTCGAACAGGTTGCGGGCAAGGGCGCGGTCTATCTGCTGGGGACGGTGGACAGGCTCTGGACACTGTTCGCGCTCGGCATCGCCGCCGCGATCTTCCGTGCGCATATCCGCCTGTCCTGGATACTCTTGGCGGTCCTGCTCGTCGCGAACATCGCGGCACACAAGCTGGGCGTCAATTTCCACCTTCAGACGCTATTCGTCGGCTATGCCATACTGTGCCTCGGCTTCCTGAGCGCGCGAAACGGCGCGATTTCCGGAACATGGCCGGATTACAGCTATGGCATGTATATCTATGCCTTTCCGGTGATGATGGCGGTGGCGGCGCTCGTCCCGACGCAGAACCACTGGCTGCTGGCGGCGATGAATTTCGCACTGACCCTCCCTGTGGCGGCGCTTTCTTGGCACTTCGTCGAGCATCCCGTGCTGGAAATGTTGCGTCGCCATCGCAAGCCCCGTCCGGATCCCGCCCCGGCCATTCAGGCATAGCAGCGAAATTGCCTTCGCGGGGACGGCAAATTGCACTATCTTCGCCGGATGCCTTATCCTTACGCCCCCTCCGCCCCTGGTCGGTCGTTTCACTTACTGAAGCTGCGCAACCTGACCCGAACGGCAAGCGTCGCCCTGACGGCAGTGATGCTCGTCGCCTGTACGCCGGGCACCGCTGCCCCTTCGGGTGATGGGCGCACCGTATCGACCACGGCGGGCCTGCTGGCCGCCGTCGCCAAGGCGAAGCCGGGCGACAGCATTGGGCTGGCGCCGGGGAATTATTCCGGCGTACTGCTGAGAAACGTGACGTTCGCCGACAAGCCCGTCGTCCTGAAATCGGCCGATCCCTCGCGGCCGGCGATATTGAAGGATCTTGCGCTTATCAATGTGTCGGGACTGACGCTGAGCGGACTAGAACTCTACGCAGGCCCCTCTTCCGGCATGTTCGGTTTCAAGGTTCAGCAATCCCGCCGGATCACGCTCGATGGGCTGGTGGTCCATGCCGACAGGTCGGTCGATGGAAAAGGCATATCGCCTCTCATGATCCGCCTGAGCGAAAACGTCACGGTGCAGGATTCGGAGTTTCACCATGTATGGCATGGCGTCACCATGCTGGACTGTCGGGCCGTCGAGATACGCGGCAATCGCTTCCACGACCTCCGCACGGACGCGATAAGGGGCGGCGGCGTGTCCGACCTGCTGGTGGAAGATAATGTGATGACCGATTTCTTTCCGGAGGAAAAGGATCATCCCGACGCCATCCAGCTGTGGTCCACCAACCAGACGGCAGCCGCGCGCAACATCGTCATTCGCGGCAATCAGGTGATCCGGGGCAAGGGCAAGCCTGCGCAGGGCGTTTTCATCAAGGATACCTTCGGCAAATTCCCGTTTGAGAATGTCGAGATCAGCAACAACCTTATTGTCGGCGGCCTGTTCAACGGCATAGCCATTCGCGGGGTGAAAGGTGCCGTCATACGCGGAAACCAGGTTATCGGCTTTCCCGATCAGAAGAGCTGGATACGGGTAGACAACGGCACTCAGGTTTTGATGCAGGAGAACAGCGCCCAGCAATATGTGCTGCAGAACAGTTCCGTGCGGCAGAAGGACAATCGTACCAGCGCACCGGCACGCGACGGCGGCCTGCAAGCGGTGAACCTGTGGCGTGGCAAGGCTGCGCAGTTGCGGCCCTAGATACGGGCCTTGCCTATCTTTGGGTCAACGCCGCATTCCAAGCAAAAGCCGCCAGCCTGAATGGATGGTCCCCCATTCGCGCCAGAGCAGTAATGCTCCGCACATCATCGCCAGAACGAGGCCCAGACCCAGCATGACGGGATGGTCGAAGGAAAAGCCCCATGTGGTGATCAATATGGCTGCGGACGATGCGAAATAAAGCATCACCCTGTCGAAGCCCTGCCATGGATGGCCATGCAGGCGCCCGACCAGCCAAACGCCGACCAGCAAGGCGAGAGCCTCCGCCAAAGTGAAGGCGAAGATCACGCCATTCAGATCATCGAGATAGTGCAGCGTCACGATCGCGGCGGGAAAGGCGATCAGCCGTGCGGCATTGTTGAGCAGGACGATATGGCTCTGCCCCTGCGCCATGGCGATGGTCACCGGCCATATCCTGATGAAGCGAGACGCCTGCAGCACCCCGATCGCCGCGATCAGGAACACCGGCAGGGCAAATTGCCGTCCGTAGAGAATGGGCACCATGAAAGGTGCGACCAGCGCGAAACCCGCCGACATGGCGAGCGTGAGCAACAATATCTGGGCCGCGAAGCTGTTGCACGCCCGGTCATAATGGGCCGGATCATCCTGGCTGCCGGCGATGACGGGCAAGTGCATCGCACTGACGAACTTTTGCAACGCCCCGGTGGGATAATAGATCAGCAACAGGGCGGAGGAATAAAGCGCCAGTTCGCGCAGGCCGACCTGATTGGCGATCATCACGCGATCCCCCTGCGACCCCATGAACAACAGCAGGCCATTAATCATCAGCGGCCACGCAAAGATCGAGAGCCGCCGCAAATCCTGCGGAGACGGCCCGGCCCGATAGGGCCGCTGCGCCTTCCAGTGCGATATCGCCACCATCACGACCGAACGGGTGATGAGACCATATAATATCGCGGTGTAGTTGCCGATCAGCCAGGCGCACAGGCTGGTGACGATCAGGCTCGCCACTTCGGCCCACAATGTCGCCTGTCCTTCGACGCGGAAATCGTGATGCCGTTGCACCCGTCGCATATCGAGATGCAGGAAGCCCATGATGAAGGGCGCCAGCGCGAGGACGATGAACCCGACGGTCAGTTCCGGCGCCTTGTAGAAAGACGCGATCGGCACGGCGAAGATCATCAGCCCGGCCGCGATGAACAGACCGCGCCCGATGGCGACGAGATGCAGCAGTTTCTGCACACGCGGCGCATCGCCTTCCTTGTCCTGCACCAGAAAGCGATCGGCGCCCGCGTCGCTGATCGATTCGAAGAATTGCGATGTCAGAATGATGGTCACGGCAAGGCCCAGCTGGTCCGGCCCGAGCAGCCGGGCGAGCAGCGTGTACCGCAGAAGCGCGCAGAGTTGCGCCACCAGTGATCCGACCAGAAGCCCCTTCGCGCCGCGGCGACGCAGTGGCGCCTTGTCAGTCGTGGCTTTTTCCAAAGGTCGGATCATCCTGCTTTAAGCCCGTATCGCCCCTATGGCTTTTACGGGTGGAAGGAAAGCGGGTAGAAAAACTTTTCCGGTTTCTGAAGTTAAAGTGGCGTTGGGAGTCCTCAAGACGACATTTTGGAACGGTATCGCCTGCGCAATTATCCGCCTCTACCCTTCCTTTTCCGACATTGCGCTTGATGCAATGAAGCAATTTTATGTTCTATGGTTCATGCAAACTTAACCAATGCCGTAAGTGACGTATAAAAGGGGGGTGCCTTAGAGGTGGCGACATCAGCGTTGGGGTGAATGACGTATTCACCCTTTCCAGGTGTTCCTTATCTGGGGGGATTTTTTTGTGGCTACCGTTAAAGTAAGCACGACGAGTCAATTGGTCGCAGCTTTGAAGAATGCCAAGGATGGCGACGTTATTGCTCTCAATAGCGGAAACTATTCTTCAGTACGGCTCGACAATTTCGACTTTAAGAACGGCGTGACGATTACGTCTGTTAACCCCGACAAGCCTGCGGTCCTCACTGATTTGATGGTGCAGAACAGCGGCGGCTTGACGTTCAGCAATCTCGAGTTCGCTGCCGGATCGAACGCCAACATGTTCGGTTTCCAGTTCCGTGGCACGCATGACATTAAGCTGGACAATCTCGACGTTCACGCCACGGACGGACCGAATGGATATGATGTTTCACCATTGATGATCCGTAACAGCACAGGCGTGGAAATCACGAATTCCGATTTTCACCATAGCTGGCATGGTGTCACGATGCTCGACAACACGGATGTCACCATCACCAACAATGAATTCTACGATATTCGCACGGACGGTATCCGTGGAGGTGGTATCTCGGATCTCGTTGTATCGGGTAATGTATTTACGGATTTCCACCCAAAGGCCGGCGACCATCCGGATGCCATTCAGTTGTGGTCGACAAACCAGAGCGAAGCGGCCAAGAACATTGTCATCAGCGACAATATGGTCGTGCGCGGCGATGGCGATGCTTTCCAAGGCATTTTCATCAAGGATACATTCGGCAAGCTCCCGTTCGAAAACGTCACGATCAGCGACAACCTGATCGTCGGGGCGATGTACAATGGTATCGCTGTTAACGGCGCGAAGGGCCTTTCAATCGATGGCAACACTGTCAGCGGTTTTGCCGATCAGAAAAGCTGGCTGCGTGTGGACAACGGCGTCAATACTTCTGTTACGAACAATAAAGCTGAATCCTACATATATCAGAACACTACGCCGAGAGAAAAGGCGAACGTCACGATTGAAACTGCATCTGATTTCGGTCTTGCCGCAATCAGCACCTGGCTGAACGGACAAAGTGCGGTGGCGGCCTCGCTGCTGGACAGCGACAGCGTCATCGGTGCGAAGTTCTCGAAATATTTTCTTTCGACGGGCAGCGACTCGCTGGCGTCCAAGGCCGAAACCGAAGCGGCGCACCTCGCCACCATCGAAACAGTCCAGACCGGCACGGCGGGCGCAGACCGTCTGGTCGCCAGCGGCACCGGCGACAATCGCATCGATGCCGGCGCTGGCAACGACATGCTCACCGGTGCGGCGATCGGAACCAATATCCTTTCGGGTGGCGCCGGGGACGACAGTTATATCGTGAAGGGTGCAGGCGATGTGGTGGTCGAACTCGCTAATGGCGGCAACGACACGGTAACCGCCTATGTCAGCCACACATTGTCCGCAAATGTCGAAACATTGCGCCTGGCAGAAGCCAATCTCGTCGGTACGGGCAATGCGCTGGACAACAAGATCGTCGGTTCGGCCGGTGCAGACACCATATACGGCCTCGACGGCGCAGACTCGATCCAGGCGCAGGACGGCAACGACATCGTTTATGGCGGCAATGACGACGATGTCATTCGCGGCGAAGGCGGCAACGATACGCTCTATGGCGATGCCGGTAACGACAAGCTGTATGGCGGCGACGGCGATGACGTGATCGTCGGCGGAGCGGGCAACGATGTGCTGGAAGGCGGCGCGGGCGCCGATGTGCTGACCGGCGGCGCGGGTGCAGACACCTTCATCTTCCGCGGCACCGACATCGATGCCAGCGGCAGTGCGCCCGACGTCATCACCGACTTCAGCCGGGTCGAGAAGGACCGGATCAGCCTGTCGATGATCGATGCCAAGAGCGCGACCGATGCCGACGACGGCTTCAAGTTCATCGGCACCAATGCGTTCAGCAAGCAGGCCGGCGAACTGCGCTACAGCGTCAGCAACGGCGACAGCTACGTCAGCGGCGACACGAATGGCGACGGCATCGCCGACTTCACGATCATCGTGAAGAACATGGCTGCGATGCAGGTATCCGACTTCCTGCTCTGATCGGCGCAAAGCGTTGCACAAACGCGGTCCTGGCGATGGCCAGGGCCGCGTTTGGCGTTTAGGGATCGCTTATGATGGCGATCTGCAGCAGCGACGATATTGCCCGTTGGTTTGGCCAGGCCGGCGACCCGACCTTCATGGCGTGGATCATAACCGTCGGTTACGCCATCGCCGCGTGGACGAGCCACATTGCGGCGGTGCAGGCGAAGGGACAGCGCCGTTCCAGCGCGACCCGGCGATTCTGGCAAGTGCTGATGATCGCCATGATCCTGCTCGGCCTCAACAAGCAACTCGATCTGCAATCGCTGCTGATCGATTGCGGACGGACCATGTCGCGCGAAGGCGGATGGTTCGCACACAGACGCATGGTGGAGCGCGGCTTCGCAACGGTCCTGGCCGCATCGCTGGCATTGATCCTTGTGCTCGGCATCCGCCGGATGCGTCACCCCGCCCCCGCCATGATCCTCGCCATTACAGGCGTTGCGCTGCTCTTTACCTACATCCTGCTTCGATCGGGCAGCATCTTGCACGTACCCGGACTGGACCGGACTACGACAGGCCTGTTGCAGAATATGCTGGAACTGTGTGGCGTCGCCGCCGTGGCCCTTGGCGGCTATCGCGCTACGGCGCGCCCGTCGTCGGGATAGGCCCACTGCGCAAGCAGCGTGCCGATATGGTCGATCAGCGCCGAAGGATCGGTGGTCGCGCATTGCGGTTCGATCGCGCGAACCTGCGCCAGCGCCCGCGTCATCTCCTCCGGCGTATCGGCCGTCGCGATCAGGCCGCGCTCGACGAACGCCTGCACGATTTCGCTCTGATGATCGTCATAATGCTCCCCGCGATCGAAACGCCGGGGCACGGCGATGATCCGGCACCCTTCGCGCAGCGCGGTTATCAGCGATCCGGTGCCGCCATGGCACACCACGATGTCGGCATCGCGCACGACCTCCTTCAGCGCATCGAACGGCAATGTCTCCACCACTTCCAGATTGTCCGGACGAATGCCACCCTCGCCGGTCTGCGCCAGGACATTTTCGGGCACATGGCCATCCGCCTTGGCCGTCGATACGAGCGACATCAGCCGATCGAACGGCAAGGTCGCGCCGACGGTCGCGAACAGCAGCGGTTTCTTGGGTGGACGCGGCTTGTCGAGCAGGCGGAAGGGATCGAAAGCGAGGGCGCCGCCCCAGTTGCGCGCCGCCTCGTCCGACTGTGCGATACGGACATGTGCAAGCGGTCCGGCAATTTTAGCAAAAGCCGATGGCCCACGAAAACGGGCGAAGGAATCGACCAATATGACGCGCGCCCCGAAAAGACGCGCCCATAGCACGATGAAAAAGCACGAACCTGCACCGGTGGTAATGACGACATCGGGTCTCTGACGACGCACGATCCCGAAAGAGGCGATCATGTTGCGTACGGCGGCAGCCGCCATTTTGAAAGGCGCACCCAGCCGGGCCTGCCCCAGCGCGACGTGCGAGACGAAGAACGCCTTGTGCTGCGCCGCGATGGAATGGCCCAGCGCCGTATCTTCGGTTACGAAGAAATAATCCCGGTCACGCCAGAGCGGCTCCATATCCAGAAGCTGCCGCACATGACCGCCGCCGGAACCGACCAATGCGATGCGTTGCGTCCTAGCTACCACTACAGAATAGTCCTGGATTCTGCATTGTCATGCCGCCGACCTCAGCTTGCCGCAATTCCGCAGCTTTCGATAAATAATACAATCCACTGTCAGCGGATGTTCTTCCATAACGGGCAGGCAATTAACGCACATGCAGCATCGGACCAAGTGCAAATGCAACGCCCCGGCTTAGCCATGTTGCAATGCAACGAAAAAATCGTCATGGAAGAGCGCGCCGCAGTACATGTCTGCGCGACGTGATCACCTGCTGTCCCCGTGGCGCGGGAAAACGAAAACGCACGATGATTTTTGCGAGGCACCAACCAGATGACGTCTTACCAGCCGCGCAGCGATGGCGAACGCCATAGCGAAAGCGCCAATGGCCAGATACGCATCGGAATGCTCTGGCACTCGCTCAATTCCGGCAATCTGGGTGTAGGCGCGCTGACTGCCGCCAACATCGCCATTGCACGGCAATGCGCGCAGGACATGGGCCTGACGCCTCATTTCGTCGTGATGGCGATGCGCGACGGGGCAGCGGCGCAGATCGTCGATACGACGATTTCCAGCTATCCGATCGACAGCCGCACGATGCTGTCTCCCGGCGGTTTCTGGACCGCGCTGCGATCGGTCGATTGCGTGCTGGACATCGGCGCGGGCGACAGTTTCGCCGACATCTACGGCCCGAAGAGATTCGGCTTTCTGTGGCTGACGAAGATGATGGCGATTGCCCGCAAAGTGCCTTTGCTGCTGTCGCCGCAGACCATCGGTCCGTTCACCAAACCCGTATATCGCTTGCTGGGCAGCCGGGCGATGAACGGCGCGCACGCCGTCATCGCTCGCGACGCGCAATCGCTCCATGTCGCGCGGCAGATGGCGCCCGGCACACCCAGCCATCTTGCCGTCGATGTCGCCTTCGTATTGCCCTTCGCCGACCGGTCGCAGGAACGCGGCGGCGCGAAACTGCGCGTCGGCATCAACGCATCGGGACTGCTGTTTCACGAGGCGGAAACCGGGCGCAACCGGTTCGGGCTGGGCCATGATTATGCCGCGCTCACGCGGCGCGTGATCGCGGCGCTGCTCGCGCGGGGCGATGTCGAGGTGCATCTGGTGCCGCATGCCACAAGCCGGCATGACCTGACCGACGACGACGGTCGTCTGGCCGACCGTCTTGCAACGGAGTTTCCCGGCACGATCCGGGTGCCTGATTTCGCCGACGCCTCCGCCGCCAAATCCTATATCTCCAGCCTCGATTTCCTCGTCGCGGGACGGATGCACGCCTGTATAGGCGCCTTTTCCGCCGGAACGCCGGTGGTGCCGATCGCCTACAGTCGCAAGTTCAGCGGCCTGTTCGGCCTGCTGGACTACGACTGGATGGTCCCGGTTCAGGGCATGGGGACGGAAGCCGCCGGCGACTATATCCTTAACGCCCTCGACAAGCGTGCCGTGCTTGCGGCAGACGAGGCGCGGGGCATGGGCAAGGTAAAGACGTTGCTGGACGTGTATCGTGACGCGCTGAAGCAGATGTTCGCGCAGGCCGTGGATCGCCGTCGGTGAACCTCGCCGCCTCTCCCACGATCGCGCGTGTGCTGAAAGGCGAGTTGTGCACCGGATGCGGTCTGTGCGCCGGTGTATCGGGCGGCGCGATCGCGATGGAGACTGTGGCCCCCGGGTACAGCCGCCCTGCCCAGTCCGCCGCGATCCCTGCGGATACCGAGACGACGATCGCAACCGCCTGCCCCGGTGCAAAGGTGGCGCCATGGGATAACGCGCCAAATCGTCATCCCATGTGGGGTCCGTGGTATCAGACGCTGACCGGCCATGCGACCGACCCCGACATGCGGCACGCCGGATCGTCGGGCGGCGCGCTGTCCGCTCTGCTGGGACATGCGCTTGAGACCGGACTGGTCGATCGCGTGCTGCATGTCACTGCCGATCCCGCGCGGCCGACGCGCAACATCCTTACATGGTCGCGCTCCGTGGAGCAGGTGATGTCCGCCGCCGGATCGCGCTACTCCGCCTCATCTCCGCTCGAAAGCATCGACGCTGCCCTCGACGAAGGCGGTAGCTTCGCATTCGTGGGCAAGCCCTGCGACGTTTCGGCACTGCGCCAACTCGCCAAAGTCGATCCGCGGGTCGATGCGCTTGTACCGATCGCCCTCTCCTTCTTCTGCGGCGGCCTGCCGAGCCACGACGGGGCGGACCGGATCATCCGCGCGATGGGACTGGCACCGGAGGATGTGGACAGCTTCCGCTATCGCGGCAACGGCTGGCCCGGCCTGACCCGTGCCGAAACGCGCGACGGCGCTGTCGGCGAAATGCGCTATGAGGATAGCTGGGGCGGCCATCTGTCTAAGGAAGTGCAGTTCCGCTGCAAGATTTGCCCCGATGCGGTCGGCGGCGTGGCGGATATCGCCTGCGCCGATGCCTGGTATGGCGGCGAAAGCGGCTATCCGCAGTTCGAGGAACAGGACGGTCGCAGCCTGATCATGACGCGCACCCCGGCGGGCGAAAACCTCCTCAAGTCGGCTCTCGACAAGGGTGTGATAGCCGTGGAGACACTGCCGATCGGCGAAGTGGACCTGATGCAGCCTGCGCAGGCACGTCGCAAGGCATGGGTCCAGTCGCGCGTCGCCGCCTGTGCCTTGCTGTTTCAGCCGCGCCCGGACATGTCGGGTCTGGACGTTGACGTCGCCGCCCGGTCCGCTAGGCTCGCGGACAGGCTGACGAACTTTGCCGGTACGGCACGCCGCATATGGCGCGGACAAAGATGACAGCGCGAGGGGAAGCACGAACAGCCGCAAAAACAATGGCAGGCATGTTCGCGCAAAAAGGGATGGAGTTCAGGGTGACGAGTACAAGCACGATAAATGGCGCAAGGGCCGTTCTGGCGGTTGGCATCATGAGCATGGCCGGTATCGCCCATGCCCAGACCATTCCCGCGCCGATCACATCGACACCCGAACGGCGGTTCGATGTCTCCGTAACGGGTGACGTCCTGTACGATTCCAACATTGCCCGTTCCGATGCCGTGCGCGCCGCCAGCCGCGGGCTTGAACGATCGGACGTGCGGATGACTCCGGCGCTGGCGATCGACGCATCTTTGCCGGTCGGCCCGGGCAGCATCAACATCGCCGCTTCGGCAGGCTATGATTTCCACGCCCGCAATACGCAGCTCAACCGCGAGCGCCTGTCCGCCGCGATCACTTCAGGCCTGAAGTTCGGCTCCTGCGATATCAGCCTCGACGCCGGATACAGCCGCCGGCAGAGTGATCTGGCCGATCTGGGCGGTGCCGTCGTCGAAATCGCCGGTACGGTGAAAAACGCCGAAGAGATCAAGGAAGTGGGCGCATTCGCCAGTTGCGGCGGGGCGATCGGCATCCGGCCCGTCGGTCTGATCCGCTACAAGACCGGCGACAACAGCAACATCATCCGTCAGGGTTCGGACTATCGCACGTTCACTTATGGCGCGGGTCTCATGTATTCGCAGCCGTCCATCGGCCGCATCGTCCTGACGGCGGGTCAGGCGGAAACCGATTTTCCCAATCGCGGCACCGGATCGGTCTATCCCGGCAGCCCCGGCTTCACAGCCAAGCGCGTCGGCATCAACTACAACCGCAATATCGGCGCGCGTCTCCAGGCGACGGTGGACGTGAACTATGTGGAAGCCGACCGGCAACAGGCCACCGGCAATTCCTTCAACGGCATCACCTGGAACGTCAATGTCCTCGCGACCGTTTCCAGCCGCCTGCAATTGCAGGGTGAAGTAGGCCGGGCCGTGCAGCCCTCGCTCGGTTTCAATTCCGATTATGCGGTCGAGGAACTGTACAATCTGCGCGCCACTTATGCCCTCACCAGCCGCCTGTCGCTGATCGTCGATGGACTGCACAAGACGCGGGACTATTTCGGTGTGGTGCAGGGACTGGGCCCGGTTCTGCTCAACGACAAGACAAATCGCCTGACCGGTTCACTCAGCTTTAATCGGGACGAGCGCATGGCGATCGGGTTGCAGGCCGGATATGAGAAGAGAAACGGCAATGGCACATTTTATGATTACGACGGCTGGCGCGCGGGATTGAACGTGAAGCGCCGCTTCTGATGCCCTGTTCTGAAGGATAGAAACGCTTATGCGCACATCGGCACCCCTGACCATCTCCTGCGCCTTTCTGGCGATCGCCTCCTCGCTTGCCCCTGCCGCCGTCATGGCGCAGGCCGTACCCGCATCGGCAGCGTCCGAAGTGGCGCCGGTTTCGCTGGCCGACGGCTACGTTCTGGGCACGGGCGACGTTATCGAAGTCAGTGTCGCGGGGCGTGAAGATTTCCGTCCTCGTATTCAGCTTCAGGCGGACGGCACGATCGAACTTCCGCTGATCGGCACGTTGCAGGCCGCGAACAAGACGGTGCTGCAACTGCGCGACGAAATCCGCCAGCGCCTGCGCACCGGCGGCTATTTCCCCAACCCCGTCGTCAACATCACCGTCGCCACCTTCGCCAGCCGCTATGTCGTGGTGCAGGGCGAAGTCGGAACGCCGGGCATCGTCCCGGTCGATCGCGCCTATCGCGTGTCGGAAATCCTGGCCCGTGCGGGCGGTCGCAAGGAAAGCGGATCGGATACGCTGGTCCTGACGCGCGTGACGGGCGAGAAGCTGGAACTCAATGTCCAGACGATCGCGACCGGCGTCGGGCAGGACGACCCGGTCGTCAATCCGGGCGACAAGATCTTCATCGCCCCGGCCAAGACCTTCTACATCTACGGTCAGGTCGCGGCACCCGGCAATTACCGGGTTGATGGGGAGATGACGTTGCGCAAGGCCGTCGCGCGGGGCGGCGGGCTGACGCAGCTTGGCTCCGAAAAACGTGTCAAAGTCATTCGCGAGGGCAAGGAAATCAAGAAGTTCCCGCCCGACGATCCGATCCTGCCCGGTGACGTCGTCGTGGTCGGCGAGCGTTTTTTCTGAGCGTGATGTGAGACGGGGGAAGCAGCCATGAGTTTCATTCAATTGTTCAAGATATTGTGGGCGCGACGATTGCTGATCGTCGCGATCACATTGGGCTGCTTCCTGACGGCGACGGTCGTGGGACTGTCTCTGCCGAAACGCTACGAGGCACGCAGCCGCGTCATGCTGGACATCGTGAAGCCCGATCCCGTGACGGGCCAGATGCTCGCCACGTCCTTCGCCCGTGCGTATATGAAAACGCAGACGGAACTCGTGACCGATTATGGCGTGACGGGCGCCGTGGTCGACGATCTCGGCTGGGCAAAGGCGCCCGCGCTGATCGAGGCGTACAACAAGCGGTCTAGTGGCGAAGCGATGGATATCCGCCGCTGGCTGGCGCAGAGGATCGGCGAGAGCACCCGCGCGACCCAGATCGAAGGCAGCAACATCCTCGAAATCGGCTATTCCACATCCTCGCCGGAAGCCGCGCGCAAGGTCGCCGATGCCCTCCGCCGGGCCTATATCGCGCAAAGCGTGGCCGTGCGGCGCGAAGCGGCAACGCGCAACGCCGAATGGTTCCAGGAAGAAGCGGACAAGATCCGGCAACAGCTTGTCGCCGTCGAAAAGCAAAAGACACAGTTCGAGCGTGCAAACGGAGTCGTCCTCCAGGATGACTTCTCCGATCCCGAATCCGCGCGATTGAAGGCCCTGGCCAATCAGGCCCCGATGCCGACCATGGGCGTGGCCGCAGCGCCCGTCTCCTCACCTTCCGCAGCGCAGCTTGCGCAGGTCGATGCGCAACTGGCAGCGGCCTCGCAAAATCTGGGGCCGAACCATCCCGAGATCATTCAGTTGCGTCAACAGCGCAGCGCGCTGGCCAGCGCGGCGGCGCAGGAGCGGGCCGCGTCGATGGCGGCGAGCCGTTCAGGCGGCGGGGGTGGCGGTATCAGCATCGCCGAACAGCAACGCAAGGTGCTCGAAAAGCGTGGCACGGTCGATGAACTGCGCCAGATTCAGGCCAATATCGTCGTCCTGCGCGATCAATATGCCAAGACGGCGGCCCGCGTCGCCGAACTGCGGCAGGAATCCGCTTCGCGCGAAAGCGGCATTTCGATGCTGGGCGGCGCAATTGCGCCCGATTCGCCTTCATGGCCCAACGTACCGCTGATCCTCATCGGTTCGCTTGCCGCAGGTCTCACCTTCGGTGTGCTGGCCGCAATGATCATCGAACTGCTCAACCGCAAGGTGCGCGGCATCGAGGATTTGGGGCAGATGGGCGTGCCGCTGATCGGCATCATCGTCCCTGCGCCGGAAAGCAAGCACAAGCGGTCTCTGCTCTCGCGCATAGGGCTTGGCGGCGCGGAAGCAACGTGACATCGCCGTCCTTCCCCTTCCTTTCAGTACAAGGCTGATTTGACGCCATGACTTCCGCTTCAGACGATATGGATCAGACAGGCAAAAAGCATAAGGGCCAGACAGCGGCGGATGTCGTTTCCGAAGCCCCAATTTCGTTCGACTTGTCCGATGCCGTCGTCGGCGTAACCGACGGCTCCAGCCCGGAAGCGGAATCGATCGGCGCACTGCGCACGCACCTCGTCGCCCAGCATATTCAGGACGGGCGTCGTGCACTTGCGATCTGTGCGCCCAGCGCCGGATCAGGGTGCAGCTTCGTCGCGGTGAACCTGGCCGTGGCGTTGTCGCAAGGCGGGGTACGCACGCTGCTGATCGACGCGGACATGCGCAGCCCCGAAATCCACCATATGATCGTACCGTCCCGGCGCATGCCCGGCCTGGTACAGTGTCTGGGCGACGATGCCGTGCCTTTCGGTGACGCGATCATGGAAAATGTGCTGCCGTCGCTGTCGATCATCTATTCCGGCGGTTATGCCGAAAATGCGCAGGAACTTCTGGCCGGCCCCCGCTTTGCGACGCTGATCAACCTGTGCATGCGCGAATATGACGTGACGATCGTCGATACGCCGCCCGCCAACATCAGTGCGGACGCACGGCGCATTGCCTCCATTGTCCATTATGCGCTGGTGGTCGCGCGCAAGGATTCGACGTTCGTGTCGGACATCAAGACGCTGATCGACGATCTGAAATCCGACCGTGCGCATATCGTGGGGACGGTGCTCAACGCGGGATGATTTCTGCGTAACACAGTTTCATATGCTGCTGTTACGATTTGGACCTGCGGATTTATGCTCTCGCAGAACTGTCCGTATTATCTACAAAGGAAATCTCACGCATGACTTTTCGCTGGGCGATCTTTGGGACAGGATCAATTTCCGCAAAGTTTGCCTCCGGCTTGAGATGTGCGAAAGACGCAAAGGCTGTATTGGTAGCATCCAGGACGCAGGAGCGTGCAGCTAGATTCGCGAAGGCCGCAGGCATCAAGCGGGCGGTTGCAGGCTATGCCGAAGCGGCAATCGGAGGCGGATTTGATGCCGCCTATATCGCTACGCCTCCATCGGAGCACTTACCGCATGCCTTGATGTGCCTGGAAGCGGGTGTGCCGGTTCTTGTGGAAAAACCCTTTGCGACGGATGCAACTTCGGCGCGCTTTCTCGCTGATGCAGCCCGCGCATCCGGCACTTTTTGCATGGAAGGGATGTGGACGCGTTTCCTTCCCGCCGCCCAAAAGCTGCGGGCCATGGTTGATGATGGCTCCCTAGGGGATATCCGTCAGGCAACGGGCAGCTTCGGCTTCAGCAATGAAGTCGATATTGGCAGCAGCAGCTTCGATCCCGCGCGTGGCGGCGGAGCTTTGGCACAACTCGGCATCTACCCTATTTCATTGTTGCAATGGCTTTTCGGATCTCCCTTGGATGTCGACGCCTTTGGGAAGATCGGGGATACGGGAGTAGAAGAGGATGCCGCCATCATCCTGCGATATGCCAATCATGTCGTCGCAACGGTCCATAC
The DNA here is from genome assembly GCA_965279415.1 of Sphingobium sp. GTDB lineage: Bacteria > Pseudomonadota > Alphaproteobacteria > Sphingomonadales > Sphingomonadaceae > Sphingobium. The sequence continues at coordinate 3,040,599 of OZ257238.1, read as the reverse complement.
CGGCCTGCGTGCAAACGCCGCCAACCTGCTATCGGTGCTCGGGACACACGGCACCGTATCGACAATCGGCCCGGTTTTCCGTCCTATCGGCTTGAACATCGTGCGATCCACGCCACGCCGCAAGTTGACCGACCATCTCCCCGGACGCAAGGCTGCATTGCGGGAAAGTGGCTTTGCGCAACGCCTTAACCAATGGAACAACATATTGCGGTCGCAGGGTAAAGTGGAACGGATTTTTTACGGCGGAAACGGCTATCACTATGAAGCGGACGAGGTACGCCGTTGCGTTGAGGCCGGTCTAACGGAAAGCGCAATCATGCCTCTGGATGACAGCATCGCCGTTGCACAGACTCTTGATGATATCCGTCTGATGATAAGAAAGCAAAATGATGCCGGACATAACTGATCCCACGGGTATCGCGATCGTCGGATGCGGATATGTATTCGACCACTATATGACTACCACCAAGGCGCATCCAGAACTCGAAATCCGGGGCGTTTATGACATTGACACAGCGCGTTCGGCAATTGTCGCCCGTTATTACGGGCTCAACATCTACGCCGATCTGGACGCACTTTTGGCGGACGATAGCGTCGATCTCGTCCTTAACCTGACGAGCATAGAAAGTCATTTCGCGGTGACGCGCGCCGTTCTGAACGCAGGCAAGCACGTTTATTCGGAAAAGCCGCTTACGACGGACCTTGAGGAAGCGAAATCACTGTTCGCTCTTGCTGAGAGCAAGGAGTTGATGCTTTCGAGCGCCCCCTGCAATTTCCTGAGCGATACGGTGCAGACGATGTGGAAGGTCGTCCGTGATGCCGCAATAGGACGCCCCTTAATTGTCTACGCTGAGTTTGACGACAATCCCATTTATCTCATGAAGCCGGAAGGATGGCGCAGCCGCACCGGTGCGCCTTGGCCTTACATCCACGAATATGAACAGGGCTGCACATTTGAGCATCTGGGCTATCATCTGGTCTGGATCGCGGCTCTTTTCGGCCCCGCAGAATCCGTGACGGCGTTCTCCAAAGTAACAGTGCCTCACAAGACCATAGAGCCATTGCATCCCTCAGACACGCCGGATTTCTCGGTAGCCTGCGTCAATTTCAAATCGGGCGTCGTCGCGCGTATTACATGCTCCATCGCCGGTCCTGCCGATCATCGCATGCGGATCATAGGAGACGAAGGGGAACTGACGTCCGATACGTATCGCCACTACCAGTCGCCCGTTACACTCGAACGCTTTACCCAGCTAAGCTTGAATGCGCGAAAAGCACGCAGCATCCGGGTTCAGCCTGCTCTGGGCAAGATTTTCGGCGTAGGTGGTCGGCGCATTTCACTACTGAATCATTGGAAATCCCATGCCACGCAGAAAGATAGCCTCAGCGGACGCAGTTCGATCCTGCACAGAATCATAGCCGGCATAAAGCGACGGGAAGTCGGCGCGCAGGACAAGATGTTGGGTGTGGCGGAAACGGCCCGCGCGTTGCGAGCGGGCGAACCTTGCCCAATCCCCGCCGATTTCATTCTACACATCACGGAACTGACGCTGGCCGTTCAACGTGCTGGTACGGCAGGCTCACCCGTCAAACTGACTACGGATTTTAAGCCCTTACAGCCCATGCCATCCACTCTGGCGAGCAATCGCAATTATAAGGATACACATAAGCCGGGCTTCCTTGCGCGTTCGATGGAATCCGTTATCGACCGCCTGCACAAACATTGATTGACAGAATCATGGTCGTTCAGCGCATCCAGGGCGGAAGGCCGCGCCGCCCACGCACGCCTGCTAGCCAGCCGGAAAGGGCATAGCCCCACTGTCGCCACGCGCCCCGCCTACCGAAGCGCAGTGACAGCAGGAGGAGCGCCGCCAGAGATGCAACCGGAAGTCTGGCTGGCGTTACATCGCGCACAACGTGTATTTTGTTGCGTTCGTCCATGTAAATCGGCAAGCGCGGCCGTCTTGTGATGCTGTCGGCAGATCCAGTTGTGCCACCCTGTCCGTGCTTCACGCGTGCACCGGGAGCGAATCCGAGACGAAGCCCATTTTTTTGGGCACGCAAACACCATTCGACTTCTTCACAGTATAGGAAATAATCATCCCGCATCAGGCCAATACGATCTACGAAATGGCGGCTGATCAGCATACATGCCCCCAAAATATAATTCATGCCTGCTTCGATGCTGGGAACATCCGGCGGCACGGACAGAAATGTCCCGTGTCCTATCGATTCGGGGCGTGCAAGCCAGCCTCGCCACTTGCCACCATGCGCCTGCACTTTTCCGTCGGGGTGATATAAAGTTCCGCCTACAGCATCGCAGTCCCCCATATTCAGTCGGGCGATCAATGCGGACAACGCCTGGATATCTGGCACAGTGTCCGGATTTACGATCCACCATGCATCAGCGTCCGGTCTTGCAGTCATGCAGCTATTTACGCCGCCCGCATAGCCGATGTTACCGGGCGCTTGGAGGCATGTCAGGCGCTGACCGCCGGGAAGCATTGATGGCAGGGCAGAGACGAGACTGGCGTAGGCATCCGCTCCACCATTTTCGCAGATGACAATTTCGAAGGCCTGATGATCCGATTGCGCTAACGCCCTTACGCAATCGACGATTTCCTCCGGGTTTCGGAAAGAGACTATGCATATCGCTACATGCATCTCAGCGTACCTGACTGAACAGCAAGCGTGTCGAATCTTTGAAACGCCAAGCCCGAATTCGAATAAGCGTGACCACAGCAGCCATCCGAGCACGGCCTACCTTCACCTGTTGATTTCTGAAGATCGGGAAAATGTGCGCACCTATCGAGACAGGAATGATCGCCGTAGCCAGACCCCAGCGGAGACGACCATTGGGTTCGGTCAGCTTGAGTTTGAAAAGCTCGGCGTTCACGCGTTGCCACTTGTGTTTAAGCTCAAGCCAGTTCGCGCGGGCAGGATGGCCGACCACTGCGTCATCCGCATAACCAATGGAATGGCCGCCCGCGCGCGCACGAAAACACCATTCGATATCCTCCGACACATGCAGGCGGAAATCACCTACTGCGTCGAACGTGACGCGGGTGCAGAACAGGTTCGCCGTAACCGAAAAGCCTTTTTTCAGGACATAGCTCTTGTTGTCGAAGGCGAACACGCATTCGAAGGCTTCCGCGCCGGTCATCGCGCGCCCTTCGCCGACCAGCACGATCATGCGCCCGCCGACGATATCGTAACGGTCGAGCAACGCGATGCCGGCCTCCAGCCAACCGGGATCAGGCAGGCAGTCGGCATCGGTGAAGGCGAGAATGGCGCCGCGCGCCGCTTTGACGCCCATATTGCGGGCCGGGCCTGCACCCTTCTCGGTGGCGATGACCAGTCGCGCACGGCCAGCGATCACTTGCGCCACGGCCGCTTCGCCAACCGGCGAGGCATTGTCCGATACGATGATCTCGAAACGCTCCGGCGATAGCGTCTGCACCGAGAGCGCGGCGAGGCAGCGGTCGAGCCGTTCCAGATCGTTATAATGCGGGATGATGACGCTGATATCCGGCACGGTCATGCCTTCGTCTCCAGCGTAGGCATATCCTTGCCACGCCATGTCGCCACGGCTGCCGCCGTGGGATGAAACACGAGATCGGGCTGTTCGCGGACAAGCGCGCGCAATTGCGGCGCATCCATTTCCCACCAGCGGCTCGCTTCCAGCGCGGCGACCAGATCGGGCGCGAAGCGGTCGCGCAGCTTGCGCGCGGGGTTGCCCGCAACGATGGCATAAGCCGGCACGTCGCGCGTCACGATGGCGCCCGCCCCCACGATCGCGCCACGCCCGATGAACTTGCATCCGGGCAGGAGGATGGCGCCATGGCCGATCCACACATCGTCCTCGATCACCAGAACATCGTCCCAGTGTATGTCGGTATCGACCACGCCGAACTTGCGCTCGTATAGGGCCGGATGCGTCGTCATGGCGTCATAGGGATGGTTGATCGGCGCGGAGCGCACGGTGTTGGCGATCGAACAATAGCGCCCTACCCGGATCGGGCCGGGCATCCGCCAGCGATCGAAACAGCCGTAGGAATAAAGGCCTATATCGATACGATAGCGGTTCCTGAAATGTGCGCGCAGGGCCAAGCTGTCATGCTGACGACGTCGCCAGAGCGTAAGCTGGGCGCGCTCCTTGAGTTCCCGCATCAATCCCAGCATCATCGGTGTCTCGCCAGCTGCGTATCAGACGCCCGCTGCACGCGCCGCTCCGGGTTCGCTCAGATGATCGCGGGCCAGCAGCATCCAGATGAATACCGGAACGCCTTCCTCCTTGAAACGATAGCGCTGCGGGACGTCGCCGGGCATCGGCTCGATCAGCGCATAGCGGCTCGCGACATCGGTGATGAACCGCTCGCAATCGGCCGCCTTCGGCCCCGTACCTTCCATTCGCGCAAGGTCCAGCCTGCCGCCGGACGTCAGCGATATGCGTGCCAGCAGCGCCAGCATCTCCAGATGACCGTCGGCCCGCGCCGTCTCGACCTGATCGACGCTCCTTTCGGAAACGCGATGGCGGATTTCCTCCACCGATGCGCGCACGGCCATGGCAACGTCTGCATGGGTGACATCCAGTGCACCCCGATCCACGGCATTCAGGCCCGCATGCTGCGCCAGCAGGCTGGCGATATAGGGGGAGCCATAGGATATGCTGACCAGAAACTGGAGGGCATCCTCCTCGAACGTGAGGCCACTGGCGCCTTCGCCGATGTGGATCAGCTCCTCGACTTCATCCGGCTTCATGTTCGGCACCTGAAGGCCGTAGATGTTGCGCCGGATCGACGGGATATGCTCGATCAGTTCGGCCAGATTACCCGCTACCCCGGCGATGGCCAACTGGACGCGCACCGAGCGATCCGAGAGATTCTTGATGAGTTCCGCGATACCGCGCCGAAACGCGCCGGGCGGACTGCGGTCGAACTCGTCGAGGATGATGAGCACGCGCGTACTGGACAGCTTGCCGAACAATTCGCTCAACTGGCTGGCGCTTACAGGCCCCGGCGGCAGCAGGTCCGCCAACGTCTTTCCCTGTTCGATGGCGGCGTCGGTGGGGGCGTAGCCGCTATGATAGAGCAGCGGAATGTCGGCGGCGATAGTGCGGAAAATATCGCTGAAATCCGAATCCTCCCCGCAGGATGCGTAGCAGACGACATATTTCGCCTCGCGCGCGAGTTGGGCGAGGATGTGCATCATGGAGGTCTTGCCCATGCCCCGGTCGCCGTAGAGGACCAGGTGCATCCGCTGATCCTCGATCGAGCGGATCAGCGATTTCAGAACGTCGGTACGGCCGGCGAACATGCGGAGGTTGGAGACAGGCTGCGACGGCGTGAAGGCGTCGCGCAGTCGGATGCGCGCCTTTTCCTCGGGTCCGCCGCGGCTGTGCAGTTGATCGGTGGCGGAACCATGGAAACGCGGCAGCGCGCTCGCCGCATTGTCGGCGGCCAGATTACGCCCGCCGAACGATGGCCTGACAGCACGAAAGCCGCCCCCTTCTTCAACGTCCTGCGCCGAAGAGGAAGAAAAGAGTCTGCCAAACCAACCCACTTTATTCTCTCCGATAGTTCGCCAGATAACATGCCAACCATGCCGTCTCTATATCGCAGTGCAGCATGAAAGCACAATCTGTTTGTCCGCTGCTTTACGGACCTGCTGTGCCGCGCGTCACATCGTTGCGCCGCCCGTGCGTCATGACGGACAAAACTTAATATCGACCTTATGCCGCTCTATCTCTGCTGTGATGTGGATCGCGACAGAAGCCTTGCACGCAATGCTTTCGTCACCGGCTTCTCGAACAGGAAATGCACGAGTATTCCGGCGATCAGACCGCCCAGCAGCAGCAATATATGCCCCATGCCCCAGGCGATGAGCGTCGACGGCAGGCGAATGGCGATACGCTGAAGCAGGGAATTGGCGAGCGTGTGGACCAGATAGATCGCATAGGATGCCCCGCCCAGAACGACGAGCCATTCCGGCACATGCCATCTCTTTTCGACGCGCAGCAGGCCGTGCAGAAGAAACGCAAACAGCAGGCCCAGCAGCAGGGTCCAGTATTCGGCGGCAACCGAAACATAGTCGGCAAGGCCCGTGCGTTTGATACCGAAATGCCGCTGCACGAAAAAAGCGAAGCACAATGCGACCAACGCAAGGACCAGTGGCAGTGCCGTCGGCGAAAACGCCCGGCGGCGATGCACCACCGCGACGAGCATGCCGGCCAGGAAATCCAGCGTGAAGCTGGACAGGAAGAATGACGGCAGACCCGTTATGGGACGTCCGAAAAATGTCAGCACCAGTTGCACCGCGGCGGCCAGAAACCAGAGCGCGAAAAGCGCCTTTCCCCATGCCGGGCGTATCAGCAGAGAAAGAAAGACCAGATAGAACAGCGCCTCGTGCCGCAGGGTCCAGACGACATTGGGCAATGTGCGCTCGAGCGAAGGGATCAACGTTACCGATCGAACGATGACGTCCAGTGGTGGCATCAGGCCCATCATCGCGCGCAAGGCCGCCCAGCCCAGCACCACGAACCATAAGAGGGGTAGCAGACGGATGCCGCGTTTGAGCAGATAGCTGCGTCCCAGCCCTGCCCGTCCGATCTCGTCGCCATGCGCGGCGAAGATGATGAACCCCGACAGGACGAAGAAGAAATCGACACCATGTTCGCCGAAGGACAGCCAGCCGGGCGCGGGACCGCCGAACTCGTCCGCAGCGGCATTGGCGTGAAACAGGACGACCATCGTCGCGGCGATGCCGCGCGCCATTTCAACGGTGCGCAGCTTCGTGCCTCTGGCGATCCCCATTATGGGGCCGCCAAGTCGTTCCCTTGCTTCCATCTGCGCGCTGTCCCCCATCCGCGGACTTTAGAGCAGAGCGGCTGGCATCGGGCAATTGCAGAAATGGCAAACGCAAGCGGTCCACCGCCTCTGTCACCCCGTCTGCCGCCCCGCTCCAACGAGATACAGCAGGCGGGGTAACAGGCGAAACACTCAGCCGAGTGCCGCGCGATAGGCCTTCGCCATTTCCAGCGTCCCCGCCTCGGTCGGATGCGTGGAGTCCCCCTGAAACCAGAGCGTATTGGCGGCATCCGCCAGATCCTCGAATATGGTCTGCCCTTCATAGGTCCAGGTGGGCAGGTCGATGCGGGACAGCTTGCCGTCATGCGCCTGTCCTGTCCCGGCCTGGCAATCCGTCAGAAAGGCAGACGCGCGTAACAGGCTGCGCAAGTTGCCGTTTTCCGTCGCAACCGAAGACGATGTCGCGATGTTGATCGCCTGCAGTACGGACCATCCGCGATCCAGATAGCCGGTGCTGCCGTTGCGGATCAGCGGCACGATCGCATCATAGACTTGCTGCCCGGTCATGGCGCCCACGCCCAGATTGTTGCGACCGATCTGCACCGCCATGACATTGCGGCCCGATGTCAGCGCATCGGCCATGCCGTTGGTCGCGTCCCGCCGCGTCACCAGATTGCTGACCTGGTTGCCCGATTGCCCCATGTTGATGACCCGCCATCCCGGCCCTACGCTGGCAGGACCGCCCGGTTCGCTCAGCATCATGCCCAGCGAGGCGCCACTGCGGATCGTGCCGACCCCGTCGGTGATGCTGTCGCCTTCGACGACCAGCGTATCCGTCACCGGCGTGATGCCCCATGCCGAAACCAGTGCCGCCGCAACGGCATCCGCCTCCGCATTGGTCAGCGCACGATCGTAAACGAGGATTTCATAGACATCCATCTTCGCCCAGGTGCCGCTTGCGCCGGGGGATGCGCTGCACCGGCCGACCTCCGCCCCGGCGATCCCGCTTGCCGATGTGCTGACCTGCGCGACGGCGGCGGCATGGTCGTTCACATAGAGACGCGTGCCGCCATTGGCCGTCGTAGCGGAGCGGACACCGATCAGTTGCAACTGGCTTCCGGGGATCATGTGGGCCTTGGCGGTCGCATCCGAAGAAGCCGATATGCTCGCGGCGTAGAGATAGGCGGCGCTGGACGACACGACCGCTGTTCGCAGGATATTGCCGCCCGTCGCCGCCGTTCCCGCACTGACGCTGCCAAGGCTGAAAAAGGGCGTATTGATGCCTTTGTGCTGCCGCGCCAGCATGAACACGGTAACGGCACGGGTAGACGTGACCAGACCGGCCCCGCACGTCAGATATTCCGATCCCTCGAAACGCCAGAACCTGCGCCCTGCATTGTCGATCAGCGCGAACGGCCCCGCGCCGCTCACGCCTTCGGTCAGAGCCGCAAGGTTCATCAGGTCGCTTGCCCCCGTCACGCGCCCGCCCGATGTCGCGACCGACGAGAACGCCGGGTGCCAGCGCACGGTCGGCGCGACGGGAACGGATGCGGTGCCTTGCGCGCCTGCACCCGTTCCGCGGCGGCGCTTTCGGCCCGCGCAAAACCCATGGCCATAGCCGGGGCCGAACATCAGGCGTACCCGATGATGGCGGTCGCGGTGGTGCCCGTCGCCCGCACATAGGCGGCGCGTACATCGATGCGTTCGCCGTCCGCTACCGGATGGGCGACGTCCGTCGTGCTGTCCACCGCCCGCAGGACGATCGTGCCCGCACCGACGGCGCGGATCGCCTTGGGCAAGGGCATCACCGGCGTGCTGTCATGCGGCGTAATGAGGAAACAGCGCCGCGCAGGGCCGCTCACCGTGTCGATCTGGTCGCGATATGTGTCCGTCATAATCTTGCCCTCCAACATTGTTCGCGTTGTGTTCTATTTTGCAAACGATGCTGTAGGACAGGAGAAAATGCCATCGACGGTCAGCCGGTATGGGCGGGGTTCGCCGCGCGTTCCTGCTGTCGGACCCGCCAGACGAGCGCGACGACGATGCCCAGCATCATGAAGATCAGCGGATGATTGTCCTGCTGGCTGAATACCGACTTGATGAGCAGGAAGTTCGCCAGCGCGATGATGAGGGGCGCCAGCAAGGCGGTTTCCTGATCGCGGGACTTCAACAGCGCCATACCGCCATAATAGCCCGCAGCGATGATCATCCCGAAATAGGCGATGAAGCCGATGACGCCGACTTCAAGCCCTATGACCAGATAATAAGTATCAATCGTCAGAATGCCCGCCTGATTTACGAAGCCCAGTTCAAAGGCGCCCCTGCCGATCCCCCGGCCCCATGGCTGCGAAAAGATCATCGGTATGCCTACGTCATATTGCGCCTGTCGCGCCTGAGTGCTGAATTGCTGCGCACCGCTACCCCAGACCATGGAGCGTAACCGCCCGACAAAAAATGTCCCTGCAACGAATGCCGTCAGAATAAGAGGATAGGCCAGTATTATGGCCGGACCGAAAATGCTGCCCTTGTCGGTGCGCCAGCGTCGAAACGCCCAAATCGCGAGATAGAGCAGGAACGACATGAAATAGCCCAGAACCCCGAACCGCGAATCGGTGGTCCGGATGCAGAAGAAAATGAACGGCAGCATCGCCAATGCCGCAGTTCTGACCATGATCGACCGGCTGGTAACGAACAGATGAATGATGAACGGCGTCAGCAGTGCCAGAAACTCGGCATAGCCAAGGCTGGTGGTAAACTTGCTTTGCGCCCGATAGATACCGGTGGCCGCGCGCGCTGCGCCGGTCAGAATGCGCTGCACATTCTCATCCTCGATCTTCAGGAACGAAGGAATGCGCCCCGCCCATGGCACCTGACTGCGTCGCCATTCCAGAAGGCCGATGACGCATATGAACAAGCCCATGCCCCACAACATCCATTGAAAGCGAAAAGCGCGTCCAGGCTTCAGGAATACGTAGCAACTCGCGAAGAAAATCGACGTCCAATACAATATCGCAATGATGAACTTGCTGACAGATTCCGCCTTGTCCTGCGACACCGCGATGGAGAGAAAGGCGAGGACGTTGAACAATATCAGCAGCCGCCATATCCAAGGCGAAGCGCCAAGGGCCTCGCCCAGCTCACGCCGAAAACGCGAAGATACCGAAACACAAATCAATAACACGAGGAGAATTGGCACGGTCGTGAGACGCAGGGCCGTGATCCAGGGAAGGCCAGGTAATGCAAGTGCAAGATAATCCGGCCAACAGAGCAACGCGACCATGAAAGCGGTCAAAAGACCACTCAAGATCCGTACCGGCGCATGTCCAGTATCGGGCAACAGCCAAATGACGAGCACCGCCAGCACAGCCAGCGGCAGAAGCAACTGCAGCAGCAGATAATAGGAATACATAGCGAACGCAAAGCCATAGAGCGCCGCAGTGAACAGCAACGATATGATTTTCAATTCTTTATTACGACGCAATAAGTTGGAATCGGTATAGCCACCCATTGCGAATCGAGGCCTGCCCTGCCGTCTGCGATGCGGGCGACCCGGTAAAAGATTCCTCTTGATATCGCCCATTACAGTGGCCTCACTCAATTTCTCCGAACGATTCAGGCGTGTCGCTGCATACCCTCAATCAGAATTCCGATGTCCATTTATATTAATTTACGCTCATATTTTTATGGAGGCGTACTTGGCCAGAACACATTAGATTCCCGCACATCTCGGAAAGATCACGTGGCCATGTGCCGAATTCAGTTCACGATTGCAGGACATTTAACCCTCTTGGCATAGTAACACTAGCGTGCTTATGCTGCGCGTGCGAAAAGATTGTCGAGGTTAAACTCCATGCTGCCGTCGTTGAAAAAAATCATCTACCGATTCTCTACAAGATTAATTCGGTGGCATTTGCAATCGCATTGGAAAATGACAATCGGCGTCGGATCACGCATTGCTAGGTCCGCGAAGCTCGACAAGACCAATCCCAAAGGCATTCATATAGGTGAATACACTGCAGTCGCGTTCGATGCGGCGATCCTTACGCATGATTTTGTCAATGGTACGTGGGCGGACGTACATGTTGGCGACAATTGCCTCATTGGTGCGCGATCAATCATTCTGCCGGGCGTGCGCGTTGGGAATAACTGCGTGGTTGGGGCAGGCAGCGTCGTCATGGTCGATGTGCCTGATAATTGCGTGGTAACCGGCAATCCCGCACGTATTGTAGAAAGAAATATCATAACCGGTCACTGGGGGATACGAAACGTCAAATTCCTTCGACAACTCGGGATTGAAAGCGGGGATACCCTTACAAAGAGTCAAGCGGCTGCCTCGCCGACTCCGCAATATGGTAGGCAAGAGGACAATTCGGTCAAATTGGAAGATTATGTTCCGGATCTGGAAGACGAAAATAAGACGTTCGATCAGCTTGGTATCGACAGTTTCTCGCTGATTACCTTGCGCGCCGAAATCGAAGAGGGCGAAGGCAAACAGATAAGTGACGCCGAATGGTCTCGCATTGAAAAACCGGCGGACTTGCGCCGCTTCATTACCAGACGAAAGATACAGTCGAATGTGACCGTCAAATCGGCAACCCTGCGCAAGCATTATGATATCGGTATGCCGCAAATGTCATATGGCGGCTTGTCGGAAGCCTGGCTATTCAAAGAAATCGGGGACATTCACTGGACAATCTTGACCAGTTCGCTTGGCGTGCAGAGTAGTTCGATCGTCGATCAGTCAGGGGATCGTTTATACGCCACTTTTACACGTGTTCGTTATCGGTCCACCACTTCATTGGCCAATTTCAAGGAAAACGATACGCTGGACGTGACGGCAGCAACGTCCCGCTTCGGTGCCGGCATGTTTTTTTCCTCTATACAATGCAAAACTATCAAAGATGTGATCGATTTTGAATTGATGACAAGTTTTGCGAAATTTGGGGAAACAGGCAACAATAAATCCCTGATGAAAGGGCAACCGATCATCCCGGATGATTTCGCCATCCCAAGTTTAAATGAAATCCCTGATTTTGCAAAACAATACAGAGAAAATAGATCAAAATCATTTGATAATTCTATATTCAGTACTGATTATGAGATAGTACCTATACATGATATTAATGGTGTAAATCTTCTTTATTTTGCATCGTATCCGATAATATCTGAAATTTGCACGTCAAGATATTTTTCAAAATCCGTAGCATCATCTCTTTCTACTATCGAACGGGATATTTGTTACTTTGCGAATAGTGGATCTGATGAGGCCATATCTTTTACGATTCATGCGGACTTTCCCTCCGGTGAAAATCGCATCATCGATAGTTCCCTTACGCGACCTGACGGCACGCGCATGGCTGTAATTCGCACTGTATATGGCCCGCGTGTCGGCTAATGGTGATCTCGGCTCGATTGAGAGCAATCCATAGCGAGAACAAGTCCCACATTCCCACATATAGCGATGACGAAACATTAACCGGTTCCCGTGCATTTGTGGCAGGGTAAAAGTCTGTTTACCGTAATCTTCGAGAAGCCCTGATGCGTAGTGCCGTTCCGACAAATGACGCCAAGGCGGAACTGGTTGCCGTTCTCGCCAGATCGCGCGGTGCGATGGTCAGCATATTCCTGATGAGCGCCGTGCTGAACGTGCTGCTGCTGGGCGGCTCCATCTATATGATGCTGGTCTACGACATGGTCCTCCCCAGCCGCAGCGTGCCGACCCTGATCGGCCTGCTGGCGATGGTCACGGTCGCCTATATCTTCCAGGGCGTGCTTGACGTGGTGCGCGGACGGTTGCTGCTCCACATGTCGGCTACGGTCGACATGGCGCTGGGCGCGCGCATTCACTCGCTAGTCGGCTTCCTCTCCCGCACGCGGCCGGGGCGCGATCCGCTTCTGCCGATCCGCGACCTCGATCAGGTGCGGGCGTTTCTCTCCGGCGCAGGGCCGATGTCGATCGTCGACCTGCCCTGGATGTTCTTCTTCATCATCATCCTCTTCCTGCTTCACCCGCTGCTCGGCCTGACGGTGCTGATTGGCGCAATCATCCTGCTCATCCTGACGTTTATGACCGACCGCATGTCCGGCGCGCTTAGCCAGCGCGTCACGCGATTCGGCTCCACGCGCGGACAGGTGGCGGAAGTCAGCCGACGTCACGCCGACGTTCTGTTCGTCATGGGCATGGAAAAGCGGCTGCAGACCGCCTGGACGACGGTCAGCAGCCATTATCTCGCTGCGCAGGAAAAATTGTCCGGCATATCCTCGACGATGGGCGGCATCAGCAAGATGTTTCGCCTGTTGCTCCAGTCCATCGTGCTGACGGTCGGTGCCTTGCTGGTGATGAGCGGCAAGGCCAGCGGCGGTGTAATCTTCGCCAGTTCCATCCTGTCTGCCCGCGCCTTGGCGCCGGTGGAGACGGTGATCGCCAACTGGCGCAACTTCATCGCCGCACGCCAGAGCTGGGCGCGTCTGAAGGAATTGCTGAACGGCCTTCCCGATACCGTGCCGCATCAGACGCTGCCCGCGCCGCGCCGCGCTCTCAGCGTCGAGGATCTGACGCTGCGTCCGGTCGGATCGACCGATGCTACCGTTCACAATGTCAGCTTTCTCGCGCAGGCGGGCGAAGCGATCGCCGTGCTCGGCCCCAGCGGCTGCGGAAAATCGACGCTCGTCCGCGGCATCGTGGGCATATTGGAACCGGCGACCGGCAGCGTCCGGCTCGACGGCGCCTCCATCCAGCACTGGTCGCCCGAAAATCTGGGGCCGCATATCGGCTATCTTCCGCAGAACGTGGAATTGCTGGGCGGTACGATCGCAGAGAATATTGCCCGATTCGAACCTGATGCGCCTTCCGATCTTGTGATCGCCGCAGCACGGCTGGCGGGCGTGCATGATCTGATCCTGCATTTGCCCGAAGGCTATAATACGCAGGTCGGCAATGACGGCGCGCGACTTTCCGCCGGACAGCGGCAGCGCATCGCGCTTGCCCGCGCGCTCTATCGCGATCCTTTCCTTCTCGTTCTGGACGAACCGAACAGCAATCTGGATGCGCCGGGCGAGGAAGCACTTGCCGACGCCGTGCGCCATGCCTGTGGCCGCGGCGCCGTGGTCGTGCTCGTCGCCCACCGCCCTTCCATCCTGTCCGCAGTCGATCTCGTACTGCTGATGAAGGATGGCCACGCCCACGCCTTCGGTCGCAAGGAACGTCTCGTTCCACATCTTCTGACGGACCAGCGGACGGAACAGCGCGCCTCAGCCTGACCCGAAAAGCCACAATGCAGACATCCGAACGACTGCGTTGAATAGCATTTTGTTGGAAGATTTTGCTCTTTCGTGAGGACGAGTCCGGTGCATGTAACGCATTGTTTTAACAAGCATTGACTTCAACCTTGTCCCATTCGGGTACAGTTAACCTAAATCGCGGAAAAAAGGCGATTTTATTAACGATACCCTGCCAATTATCCTTAAATTTATATTTACACGCCATGCGGTTCGTCGTATCTGAGCGGCAAGGCGTCGCAGCTTAACAAAAATCCCCCCTTAAAATTCAGGAGAATGAAAATGGCAGCAGCAGACATGAGCTACGTCGGTGGTAACGCTGGCGACAACGATCTACGCGTCACGAACGACGTAGACGGCACGATTATCAACGCAGGTGCAGGCAACGACGTTCTGCGCGGCGGTCGTTACGACGACATCCTGTCGGGTGGCGCAGGTGACGACCTCTACTTCGGGGGTGGCGGTGCGGATCAGTTCCGCTTCTTCGGCAACCAGATCGAAGGCACTTCGGATCTCGACAAGATTTTTGATCTAAACTTCGGCGAAGGTGACACTCTGGTATTTGGCAACTACGGTGCCGGCACTTTCTCTGATGCCGCAGGTATCAATGCTTTCGGTGCAGGCAACACCGAAGCACAGATTTCCAGCTGGCAGGGCCTTGCTTCGTTCATCCAGAACTCGGGCGCAGTCGTCGGCTTCTCGGAAAAGGGCAACACTGACGTTCTGATCCTGAGCATCGACAACGGCGCCGGCCAGATCCAGACCATCCACATCACGGGTGGCTACGATGCGGTCAGCGCGTTCTTCGTTGCCTGATTTCAGTCAATCGACTTAAAGAAGGGGGCTGGCAACTTGGGTTGCCAGCCCTTTTTTTTACATCTCGCTGCGGAAATTCATCCCGCGTCCACACGTCACGGCTTGATCAACCCCGGCTGCACTTCCAGCCGCGTGTTCGCCCGCAATTCCGCGACCTTCTCCGCCACCAAAGCGTCGAGCGCCTGTTTCCGCAGGATTTCCTTGGCCAGCGAACGTTGCTGGTCCGCCGCGACCGGAATGGGATAGACCGCCATCGTCGCATCGCTTTCGATAACCGGGCCGGACCACCGGATCGATGCCTGCCCCGGCAACCGTGCGGCAAGGCTTTGCGCGGCACCCGGCGCCAATGTCGCACTATCCACAACCGCCGGCTTTCTGATCGGAGCAATCCGCAAGCCCGTCAGTCGCGCCACAAGATCGGCGTTATCGGTTACGCCACGCAATGCGCCGCGCGCGCCGTCAGGCACATTCGCGCGCACCCGGTCGACGATGAAAACCCGCCGCAGCGCGAACATCTGCGGATTGGCGGCGATGAAGGCCGCAAGGCGTGCCGGATCGGGATCCTTGATGCGGTCCTCGAACAGATCGGCATATTCGCTCGCCAGCAGCATTTCCCGCGCGCGGCGCATCTGCGCCAGATATTCGGGCGATCTGTCGATGGCGTATGTGCGCGCCTCCCGCGCCATGAGCTTTCGCGCGATGATCTGGTCGAGCGCCGCCGCCTGCGCCTGCGGATCGACGATCAGGGCCGAATCGGTCGCGGCCAGTTCCACCTGCATGTCGCGGCGCGTGATTTCCTCCGTGCCGACGCGCGCCAGAACCTGACCCTTTGGCGGCCCCGGATCGCAGGCGACCAGCAAAGTCATCGCGGAAAGTGCAATCGCCTTACGCATCACGGCCCAGAATCATATGTTTTCCCTGATCGGTCAGTCCGCGCAGCATTTCGACGTTGAACATCTGCATCTGTCGCAATGCGGCGCGGCGGTCGTCCGACACCACCGACAACCGCACCAATATGCCATCGGGCAGGCGCCCGCGCAGATTGGCTTTCATAACGGAAAGGCCGAGGTCGAGCGGCGTCTGTGGAAAGACGTCGCCGACCCGCGTCCAGAAATAGACCTGTTCGGTCTGTTCCGCCCGCCGGGCCGACAGCAAAACCGCCTGACGATTGCCCACACGCCCTACCCCCGTCAGTTCGGCGGGGGCGACATCCGAAATCGCATAGCCCGCAGCCGGATAGCAGGATTCCGGCCGGTGAACGCTCAGTCCCGCGTCGCGCGCCACGCCATAGGCGATCACCAGCATGACCGGAGGCAGGCCGGGCGCATGATAGATGCGCGTCAGCACCTGATTATACACGCGCTGACTCAGTTCGCCTTCGACCGGAAGGACCACGCCGCTCATACTGGTGATCGCATAGGCGCCGATTCGCGCCGGTATGAGCGTGTCGAGATCGCCCCGCACGACGCCGACCGATTCCCTCCCCGGCTTGAGCGCCAGCGCCCCCGCGGATGCCAGCACCAGCGCCCCGCCAAGCAGGAACTGCCTTCGCTCGGCCCACGCCCCGTCGATCCAGCTTTGCGCCCGATCCGTCATGCGTAGCCCAGCCTGTGCCGGAGCGGTGCAAGCGCACGGTCCGCCATCGCGAGGATAGACAGCGCCACGATGAACATCATCAATCCGGCGGCCTGATGCAGAAATCCCTGCGCAGCGGCATCGCCGGCATAATGGGTGATGAGGAGAAGGAGCAACACCCGCACGAGATTGGCGATAACAGCCACAGGAACGACGAGCAGTCCCAGAAGCGCCGCATAGCGCCACTGCGCCCTTTCCCGCAGGTAGATATGCCGCAGATAGATATAGAGCGAACCGATCGCGAGCAGACTGAACAGGGAGTTCATCCCCGCGCAGGCATCGGCGACCAGCAATTCATACTGGTCGATATACAGGGTGGTCCCGCTGTAAGCGACTTCATAGCCAAACCACGACAGCATATCGATCGATGTCGTGGCGATGATCTGCTTGCTGATCTGCGTGACGGGACCGACGATGAGCGGTGGCGGCGGCACCAGGAACAGCAGGAAGCACAAAGGAAACCACAACCGCCGGATCGCGGCACCACCGACATAGGCATAGAGGACGATAACCATCACACCATAAGTGGTGAGCCAGTCGAGCGACAATATCCCCATCACGCGCGCCAGAATATTGATGATCAGTGTTCCTGCCAGCAACGACAGCGCCAGCGCACGACTGGCCTGCCCCGGCACGATGCCCCGGGCCTCTCTCAACAGCAGCCACAGGCCACTGACGAGAATGATCGGCCCGTGCCCGCCCTGCTCCAGCGACCATATCTCCCGCGCCAGAGCCAGCAGCCCCGGCGACACGAACAGGATCGTTGCGAGGATCAGATACCAGTAGGGTGCGAGCAGGCGAAGCGATGGCATGACGGCCATCCGCCATTGCGCGCCGTCCTCCCGCCACGGCACCGCCAGATCGCTGTTTTCGCTGGCCATCAGGGCAGGAAGTTTATGGGCTGTGGATCGAAAATCATGTGCCACCCGTTACAGAAATATGACCATCGCGCGCGAATAAGGATGACTATGTTGCACCTCTTGGTTACTATTTCCACCTGTTCATAAACTGCGATTTTTCAAGGCGCATAGCACCCGATGACAAGCATCGACACGCAGACCGACACCGCTGCATCCGCCCGGCGACAGCGCCTCGTCACCCGCCTGCTTCAGGGCTGGCTGATCGTCGTCATCCTCTATTTCCTGTGGGAAGCGGCGACCTATCGCGGGCTATATGCGCGGCTGGCCGAATGGCAGTTCGACTGGCTGGGCTATTACATGCCCATTCTCACTTATGGTGGCCTGGCGCTGCTGTTCGCGACGCCGGCCCTATGGCTGTTGCGCACCGGGCGGAAGCGTGATGCCGATACGGCACCCCTAGCTGACGAAGCGGAAAGGATCGTTGAATCCGGTGACAGACTGCACCGTATCTTCCTCACCGTCGCAGCGGGATTTCTGATCGCGGCAGCGGCGACGCTGCTCTGGACGCTTACCCTCCCCGGCTTTGCGGCGCCGACCCGCACCATAATCGTGGGCAGCCCGGAAAGCGCGGCGCCTGAAAAGGGTCCGGCCTATCTGCGTGGCGAGACGCTCTATCCGCGCACCGCTCTCTTTACCCAGGATTTGCTGTTCCTGTTCGAGCGGGACGTACGCTTCGCGCCTGTCGTGGCGCCGGGCAGCAAGGATGGCAGCATCCGCTATTTCGCCGAACTGCCGCCACCTGAGACGGATAAGACATCTGCCGGGCCAGTCTATGGAGACCCGCGCGCGGGCCATGCTGGCGTCCTGATGCGCAGCGACCTGCCGGGGTCGATCAGGCAGCTTTACGGTTATGCCGGGCTGACGATCGAAACGCCCTATTTCGTGCTCTATCGGTCCCCCGTCACGATGCGCTGGCCTTATTACGTCATCGCGGTGCAGTTGCTGCTGGGGTCGCTGATCGCTTTCATCATGGCGATGGTCCAGCGCCGCCATGTCCGCCGCGTTCAGGCCGCCCTCAATCCTGCGGCTTCGCCGGCATCGACCTGATGCTTGGTTAAAAGGCCGTTAAGCCTATCGATAAAGCAGATATTTGCGCGATGAAGGCATATCGGCAGCATGTTCGCGCCGATATCCTTTTCTCCCCTGTTGATCAGCGCCGTGACGGTGGCGCTGGGAGTATCGGCGATCGCCCATCGCAATGGCGATAAGGTACCGGACATGATCGTGGAGGAGGCCTCCGCCGGCGCGGCGCTCGTGAGCGCCGACAGTGCGCCAGCCATTGCAGTGGAAGGTGCCGCATCCCATGCTGCACAACGCGCATCGGACGGGTTGTTCTACGTCAATGCGGTGGTGAACGGCAAATCCCTGCGCTTTCTCGTCGATACCGGCGCAACGGTCGTCGTGCTGACCGCAGCGGATGCGCAGGCTGCGGGGATCAGCCTGCAGGACAGCCACTACAACGCCAATGTCGATACCGTCGGTGGCAGCACGTCGATGGCATGGACGCAGATCGACCAGTTCAGCCTGGGCACGCGCAAGGTCTATAATCTGAAAGCCGCCGTGGTTCGCAATGGCCTCGGCGTGTCTCTGCTCGGACAAAACGCGCTTGCTCAGCTTGGCCCCGTCACTATCGAAGGCGACCGGATCAGCTGGCGGTCTTTGCCGCGCTGACCGTTTCGGCACGCACTGCTTCACCCCGTACTGGGCGACGTCCCCTGCGCAGCATCGCGCCGACGAAGCCGAAGCCCACGATCATCATCAGCCAAGTCGCCGGTTCGGGCACGGGACTGACGGATCCGGGCGTGCCGGGATCTGTCGGCGTGGTCGGGTCTGTCGGAACGGTCGGCGTCGTCGGATCGGTCGTACCCGGAGGCGTCGTAGGGTCGGTCGTGCCGGGAGGCGTAGTAGGATCGGTCGTGCCCGGAGGCGTCGTGGGCGGCGTTGTCGGATCGGTCGGAGCCGCAGCGCTGCTACCCCCTACTCCTCCGTTGGAACCACCAAAGTCGGGATTCCCGGCAAACTGCTGCCCGCCCCCGGTTGCCGCAGGTGCGGCGCCGGGCGCGGCAAAGCTCGACGCTGCCGGAGTCGCGGCGGCAGGGGCATCACCCGGCGTCTGAACGGCGAACGCGACCGGCGCATCGGGTTGTCCAAGACCAGCAGGCGTGCCGGTCGTACCGGCACGACGCGGCGTAACGAAATTGCGGGCGGCACCGGGGCTGCGCGCCAGTCCACCAATCCCCACGCCTTCCGCTGGTGGCGCGAAGGCATAGGCAACCGGCGGCGTCTCGGCGCTGGCAGTGGCCTGGCTGAAAAGTGCACGATCGTTGCTGAAGGCCAGCGTCGACACGATCACGCCACCGACCAGCGACAGCACCATTGCGCGACGGCGCTTCATTTCCTGGTTCAGCATAAACGATTCGGTTGCCATATCAGCCTTGCTCCAATGGCCGGATATGCGACGGATCATCGAGATTCGCCATATTCAGACCACCTGTTTCAATCCGCCTAGCATGAAATGCACATGCTATCATCCGGATTTACCATGATGGCTGAACAAGGGTCCGCCTTCAATGTTCCATCCGGAAAGGCCGCAGGACAAACAGGATATACGACAATGTCGCGACGAGGCAGGCAACCGCCGCCAGCGTCGCGTCCTGATTGCCCAGATAGTTCGTCGCGGCGCATCCGGCAGCGGCGGGCAGATAGGCGATCATGGGATCGCCTTTGGCCCGTGGCGCCAGCGATCTTTCGAGGAACAGGACGACAAGGCCGGAGAACAGCAGAACCGTGATCCAATCATATGCCGTTTCCATGCGGCCATGATTAGCGCTTTGTCCCCGCGCCCGCAATTCACTCCGGCCATATCGCGCCTGTGTGGAGGATAGCGGCGAACGCGCGCCTTCGCAGTCCGTTGACCCATTATGGCACAGGCCGGGGCAGGCTTTGGGTCGCCTCATGGACCTTGTCAGAGAGTGAATAAGCGGATGACGTTACGGCATGCGGCTACGAGGATGAAGCAAGCGCGCTGGGAACGCGCGCAGCGTATCCCGCGTTGATACAAAATGGGACGAACGGAAATATGCCGGAAATAAACTGGTTGACTTGAAAGGCCCGAAGGCAAATCCTGACGGCATCGAAGGACTTGCATAGGGGACGATGTGAAGGCGCAGCTCGGCATCTTGTTGGGATCGGCTCTCTTACTATCGCTCCATGTTACGCAGGCAGAGGCGGAGACGCCCCTGCGCATGTGGTCCCACGCGACGCAGGTCGGTGTCGTTTGTTCCGTGGAGGGGGAAATGCAGGCGTCCAGCGCGTCGCTCTGTCATCGCCTCGCACGGATTATCGGCCGACATGTCGCATATCCGGTTGTTCATCGTGATGCAGGGGCAAGCGGCGTGACGTTTCGCGTAGCGCTGTACCCCGAAAGGAATGGCGTTCTGGCCGGCACGTTGCAGGCCACACGCCCCGCCTTTCAGGACGAGGCGGACGGGGCATCGCGTCTCGTGCCGCTGCACTTCGTCCGCGCTGAACCGGATGCTGCCTTTCAGGTGGCGTTGGGAACGATCATGCCGGGCGCATCGCGCCCGGCTGCCTTACGCAAACGGTCCTTCGATTAAGCCTACTCACGTCAAACAGGGGACTGATACGTCATGGTCGATATAAGGAATTTCGGGAGCGCGGTATTGCCACGCAGCGGTGAGGACGGCCTGCATGATCGCGGTGAGGCGGTCGGTACGGACAGCTTTTCGCTCGATCCGTTCGCAGGCCAGACCTATGGTGACAAACCCATCTGGGACGTGCCGACGATCTCGGAAAATCTGAACCGTTCGGAGTGGGACTGGTACACGAACAACAAGGGCGTGCTGGACGATGGCGTCCTCAACTTCGCGTTCTGGAACAGCACGGACGATTTCTTCGGCACCGGCTACATCAACGACACCGAAACCATCGCCTATAACGAATTCTTCTATTTTGAAGCGATGAACGAGGCCCAGCGGGCCGCATCGCGCGAAGCCATCGGCCTGTGGGACGATCTGGTCGCCATCAAGTTCGTGGAAACCGACGTCGCCAGCGCGGACATCCGCTACGGCAACACGGACACGGGCGGCGCGCAGGCCTATGCCTATCTTCCCTTCGGCACCATTTTCGACGAGCCGGCCGGCGGCTTTTCCAACAATCAGGATCTCGGCGGCGACGTCTGGGTTGACTATAACGTCGCCAGCAACTTCTTCCCGATCGAGGACAGCTATTATTCGGTCATTACGCTGATCCACGAAACCGGGCACGCGCTCGGCCTTAGCCATCCCGGCGATTACGACGCGCTGGACGACAATGACGGCGACGGCGTGCCCGATCCCATCACTTACGGGAACGACGCCTCCTACGCGCAGGATTCGCTGCAATATACGGTGATGAGCTATTTCGACGGCTATGAAACCGGCGCGCAGTTGATCGACTGGAGCCTGCTGAACTTCGCTTATGCCGCCACTCCGCTGGTGCATGACATCGCCGCCATTCAGGAAATCTACGGCGCCGATCTGACGACGCGCACGGGCGATACGGTCTACGGCTTCAACAGCACCGCCGATCGCGACGCCTATAATTTCGATCTCAATACCCGCCCGATCGTCGCGATCTACGATGCCGGCGGTACGGACACGATCGACTTCTCCGGTTGGGACACCGATTCGATCATCAATCTCAACGAAGGGGCGTTCAGCTCCGGCGGCGGGATCGAAGAGTTCCTGACGCTCGAAGAAATCAACGCCAATCGTGTCGCGTTGGGCTTCGCGCCACGCAGCCAGGCGACGTTCGATCTCTACAACGAACTGTTCAAGGATCAGTTCGGCCTGACCGATGGCCTGTTCCACGACAATATCTCGATCGCCTATGGCACGGTCGTCGAAAACGCAGTCGGCGGCGGCGGCGATGATCTCATCATCGCCAATCAGGTTGCCAACCGCATAGACGGTGGCGCAGGCAACGATACCGTCAGCTACGAAACCGCGACCAGCGGCGTATTCGCCAATCTGCTCGTGCCGTTCGGCAACCTGTACGGCGCAGCGGGCGACAGGCTGATCTCGATCGAAAACCTGACCGGCTCGAAATATGACGACGCCCTGATCGGCGATTTCGGCGACAACATCCTCGATGGCGGCACAGGCGGTCTCGATACGCTGATCGGTGGCCTCGGTAACGATACCGTCAGCTATGCCCTTGCCGACGGTCTGGTGAAGATCAACCTCGCGACCAACGTCGTGGGTGGCCGCGCGACGGGCGACATCATCTCGGGCTTCGAAAATGCCATCGGGGGCGCATTCGGCGATGCCCTGACGGGCAGCAGCGGCGACAATGTCCTCGACGGCGGTGCAGGCAACGACAAGCTGGATGGTGCCAACGGCAACGACACGCTGATCGGTGGCGCGGGCAACGATACGCTCAACGGCGGCGCAGGCAACGACAAGCTCTATGACGGGCTGGGCCAAGATGCGTTGACCGGCGGCACCGGGCGCGACATCTTCTACTTCGCGGAAATCGATGGATCGCTCGATCGCATCACGGACTTCGTGAAGGGGCAGGATATCGTCGATCTCAGCGGGATCGACGCCATTGCCGACACCGATGCGGACGATGCCTTCGCCTATATCGGCTCGGGCGTCTTTACCGGCGTCGCGGGTCAGTTGCGCTACGTCAGCAACACGCTTCAGGGCGATGTCGATGGCGACGGCGTGGCCGATTTCCGCATCAAGCTGAACATCAGCAATATCGCAGTGGCCGATCTGGTTCTCTGACGAATGAATTTACCCGCCCGGCATAGTCCGGGCGGGTATTTCACGGGTAAAATCTTGTTGAAAACGCGTCTTATTCAGACGTTTTATGGTCGCCCCGATCGGCCAATGTGTCCCTGATCGCCAGATCGACCTTGTCCCCCCAGCTTGTCCAGTTCAGCGTGGTTTCATAGCCGCGCCGCGCAGCCGCGCACATCGCCGCATAGCCATCGACGTCTTGCCAGATCGCCATGATCCGATCCGCCGCCACATCCGGATTCTCGTCCGGTTGCAGCAATATGCCCGTCTTGCCGTCCTGCACGATCGTCGGCACGCCGCCGGTGTTCGCCGCGATGGAGGGGCGTCCGAATGCCGCCGCCTCGCAATAGACGATGCCGTAGGCTTCCTGTCGGCTCGGCATGAAGAAGAAGGACGCGCGGTCGTACAGTTCGGCGAAACGCGCATAATCCTGCGGCTGCGACTTGTTCAGTCGACCGTGCAGGAAAACGCCTTCCAGACCATAAGCGTCCGATGGCTGCGCGCCCACGATGTGCAGTTCCGCATTGCCGGTGCGCGCGCGTAACGCACGCCAGGTCGCCAGCACCATGTCGCCGCCCTTGCGCTTCCAGTCGTAACCGACGAACAGCAGCGATAGCGGCCCATCGGTTTTCGGCGCCCGCCACCCCGGATCGCTGTCCAGATTGGCCCCCATCGGCGCCACCGACACCTGATGCGCCGGAAGGCCGTAGAAATCGACGGCGGACCGTGCCGCCCAGTCCGACGCCAGCAACACCCTGTCGGCCCGGCCCAGCAGTTCGCGCTGCACGACATTGCCGTTGGCGCGCATCGCGGTGCCGAAGGCGGCATATTTGGAATAATAGCCGACCACCGTCTCGAACAGCGCATCGGCGGCATAGACCAGCGGCCATTTGGGGTCGAGCCTCGCCAGTTTATGCGCGGAGGCGACCGCGACAACGACGTCGGGCTGTATCTTCTCCAGCGCGGCATTGATGACCGCGCCGTAATAGCGCGACACCATCTGCCGCCGCCGCACCAGAAGGCCGTATCGCTCGATCAGGGCGATCCGCCGGATCAGTCCGTCCATACGCGGTGTATCGACGACGTGCGTATCGGGAAAGCGCCGGACGATCTCCCGATAGCTGTAATAGGGTATGCCGCTCCACGACGATCGGCTGAAAGGCGTCGTGAGCGATATGTAAGCTACCCGCAACTTGCCCCTCCCCTTCGCCGATGCAGCATGTTAAGCCGTTCTTCCATCCAGCCATCCGGCCCACATCTGGTCCACAGCGGGCGAAACCACTTCATGACGGACGCTGTATCAATCATCATCCCCGCGTACAATGCGACGGCCACGATTGAAGCGACGATCCTCTCTGCAATGGGCCAGACCCATCCGGATATCGAGATTCTCGTGGTAGACGACGGATCGACCGACGATAGCGTCGCGCTGGTCCGGCAACTCACGGCGGGCGATGCCCGTGTCCGCATCCTCCGCCAGCAGAACGGCGGCGTCGCCCGCGCCCGCAATCACGGCATAGAGGCCGCAAGAGGCGACTATATCGCGCCGCTCGATGCCGACGACATCTGGCATCCCGAAAAAATCTCGCGGCAGGTCGCCGCACTGTCCGCCGCGCCTCGCGATGTGGCGCTGGCCTACAACTGGTTCCGCCGCATCGATGCCGAAGGCATGGTGCTTCCCGGATCGCCCAGCCCGGCTGTCGAAGGCTATGTATTTCATCGCCATCTCGACTGGAACTTCATCTCGAACGGCAGCACGCCGTTGATCCGCGCAGATGTGGCGCGTGCTGTCCGCTTCGATCCGGCCCTGCACGATGCGGGCAATCAGGGGTGCGAGGATTATCTCATCCAGCTTACGATCGCGCGACACTGGAAGTTTCTCTGCGTACCCGCCTATCTCACCGGCTATCGCCGCACGCCGGGCGCCATGTCCACCGATGTGGCGCGGATGCTGCGCTCCCATATGCAGATGTTCGCACTGGTCGCCGAAGGCGCGGGACCGGCGGGGCAGGCCATCGTGCGCGGGCAACAGGCGCGTCTGCGCGTCGAACTGGCGCGCAGCCAGTTGCGACATGCCGCACCGGGAGAAGCGGTCGGACAGTTGCGGCAGGCTCTTGCGACCGACTGGCTGGTCGCGACGCGAACGCTTGCGCGGGAAGCCTTGGCGCGACTGCGAAAGGATGGCGCCAAGGCCGGAGCGCAGGGGACCTTGCGCCCGTTCGCCAGCTACGCCCCCGATGAGGCCGACGGCGGATGGCAAACGCACCGCTCCCGCAATCGACAGGAACGCCTTGCCCGGCTGGATGCCGGCCATGACGCGCGGGACGTCCGGTCGGGGATCGAAAGCCTTACGGTCGAACCCTAATCGTCCAGCCGCACCGGCGTGGGCGCATCGGTGGACGCGCCCTGGATCACCTGTTCGCGGAACCAGTCGAGCGTTTTCCGCACGCCTTCCTCATAGGTCACCTTGGCTTCCCAGCCCGGCAGAATCTGTCGGCACAGGGTCAGATCGGGTCGCCGGTTCGTCGGGTCCTGCGGGATAGGCGGGCAGAACTTGATCCGCGCGCCCGGCACGATGCTTTCGATGAAGCGCGCCACGTCGATCACCGATATCTCGCGATCGTTGCCGATGTTGAGCGGGCCGCAATAGCTGATATCGTCCAGCCAGAAATAGCGTTCCAGCGCATCGACGATATCGCTGACGTAACCCCAGCTTCGCGTCTGCTCGCCATCGCCGTAGATCGTCAGTTCGCCGTCGGTCAGTGCCTGGCTGAGAAAATTGGACACCGCACGGCCATCGTCCGGCCGGGTGCGCGGACCGTAGACGTTGAAAAGGCGCACGATGCGCACGTCGATGCCGCGGGTGCGATGGCATTCGAACAGCAGCGATTCGGTGCAGCGCTTGCTTTCGTCATAGGAGGAACGCGGCCCGGTGCAGTCCACCGATCCGCGATAGCTTTCGGGCTGCGGGCTGATCAGCGGATCGCCATAAACTTCGGATGTGGAGGCGAAGCTGATGCGCCCATCGGGCTTCAGCATCTCGATCAGGTTGAGCGCGCCCGCCAGGTTGGCGTTGATCGTCCGGATGGGCTCGCGCATGTACCAGGGCGGAGAGGCCGGGGACGCGAGGTGGATGATCTCGTCGAACTTGATATCGGTGGCGTAGCGTTCGACATCGGCTTCGACGAATTGCAGGCGAGGATCGTCGATATGCGCCAGATTGCCGCGCAGGCCGGTCCACAAATTATCCACTATGACCAGCAGGTCCATGTCGGTACGGCGCACCAGACGATCGACGATGTGGGAGCCTATGAAACCTGCCCCCCCGGAAATCAGAACCTTTTTTCCCACACTCAGTCTCCGCCTGCCCCGATGGCATATTGTTTACCTAGCAGGCACCGCAGAACAGCCAGGCCTTCGCGTCGCACCACTGCCATCAATCCCTCTCCACCAGAGGCGCCTGCAAAGGCCAAGGACATCGCGGCTTCTGCGCCGCTTTCCATCCAATTCAGCTATAACGCGCTCGACATCACCTTAGCGATAGCATCATCTTCCTGTCAAAAGCGTTCACCAACAATATGTGTCCAAATATTTCCGGTGAGGGAAGGAGCGGGGTTTCGGTCTGAAGTCCCGTGTCACGCCACGGCGCATTGCACTTGCTCCCACATGGCTGCCCCGATACGGTTAACGAACCGCACGGGGCAAGATGGAAAAATGATGCGCCACACCTGCATGACGTCGCTTGCTGCCCTGTTGCTGCTGTGCAGTTGCGGTGGTGGATCGACGGTCTCGACACCGGCACCAACGCCGACCCCAACGCCAGGTCCAACCCCCACTCCAACGCCCCCTCCCACGCCAGCACCGACATTCCGCTATGCCCCGGCCGCCGCCGCACGCGCTACCGTTGGTCCCACACTGCCCATCGGCAAGTGCATCAATATGGGCAATCAGCTGGAAATACCGAATGAAGGCGGCAATGGGCGCCGCATCCTCGACAGCGATTTTCCCACTATCAAATCCGCCGGTTTCGATACGATCCGCCTGCCCGTGAACTTCGCGGCCCATGCCGCCGGCAGTTCACCCTATCGCATCGAAACCGCCTTCATGAACCGCGTGAAGGACGTGGTGTCGAAGGCGACCAGCGCCGGTCTCAACGTCATCATCGACATGCACGCCTACGACGCGCTCAACAGCAACCCCACCGGGGAACGCGACAGGTTCGTCGGCATGTGGCGGCAGATCGCCGCCGAATTCGTCAACGCGCCCGCCGGCGTCTGGTTCGAGCTGATGAACGAACCGAACGTCGGGCTGACCAACAGCAATCTGCTCAGCATCTTCAACCCCGCGCTGGCCGCCATCCGCGAGACCAACGGACAGCGCCCCGTCATCATCGGCGGCGGCAATACGTCGGGCGTCGGATCGCTGGCGACACTGCCGATGCCCGACGATCCGAACGTCGTGCCGACCTTCCATTTCTATGACCCGTTCAATTTCACGCATCAGGGCGCGGAATATATCACGCCGATACCGCCGTTCGGAGTCACCTTCGGCAGCACCGCCGATTATGCGCTGATCGACAGCAACCTTGCCGCGATACGCACTTACATGACGCGCACCGGGCGCGTGCCCTTCGCCGGGGAATATGGCGCGATCCAGTATATATCGACCACGGAACGCGCCTTCTACTACGGCACGGTCAGCAATGCCCTGGCCTCGATCGGGGTGCAGAGTTGTGCGTGGTCCTATACCAACACGTTTCAGGTCTACAACAACGGCGCCTGGATACAGGAGATACTAAGCGTCATCGCCACGACGATAGGAAAGTGACGCAACGGTTCACCGCCCCGCACCATCCGGCAGCAGTCGCTTCACGAGCCGTCGACGCAAGGGCATGTCGAACCGGTACGTCAATATATGGGAAAGCAGGATAGCGAGCGGCACGACGATCCAGCCCACCGTGCCGGTCTGCTTGTAATCGCTGGCGTCGCCCTCCACCATCAGGAACAATATGCCTTCCGCGCTCATGATGAGCGGCGAATGCAACACGTAGACGCCGTAGGATATGTCGCCCATCCACGTGCAGAACTTGCGCAGCCGCCCTTCTGCCACGCTCGCGATGCCGAACGTCACGATCAGCGGATTGACGACAAACAGGCACAACAGGACGTAGCTGCGCGGCCATTCCGTCTGCATCCCGCAGATCAGTGCCACCGCCACAAGGATGAAAATCGGGGAGACTCCGATTTTCGGCAGCCATCCGCGACGCCGAAACTGGAAAAGCGCGACCCCCAGGAAGAAGGAAAAGAACACCCGCGGAAAGCCAGCCCATATGGCCTGCCAGCCATTCTCGCCGCCGTCCCAGATCACGACCGAATAGACGAGAAGCGGCGCTGAAAGCAGCATGAGCAGGATCGCCGGACGCAAGGTAGCGCCTACGATGAGCATAGCGGCATTGGCGATCAGTTCGAAGCTGAGCGACCAACCGGGATAATTGAGCGGAATGGAAATGCCGAAATAGGGCAGGATGATGAAAAAAGGCGCCGTCGCGATGGAGATGGCGAGCATCTTCCACGCCCAGTCCGCCCAGCCGAACCACGCCATGCCGATCCCCGCCGGTATCGCCAGCGCGCAGCCGACGAGCCACAAAGGCTCCAGCCGGATGAAGCGGGCGATCATGAAATCGAGCCTGTCGTGCAGCGTGCCGATGCGATGACCGTAACTGTGCGCCAGCACGAAGCCGCTCAGGATGAAGAACAGGTCGACGGCCAGACCCGCAAAGGGAAAGATCAGAAAGCCGTGCGTGATGGCGACCATCACCGCCGCCACGCCGCGCATCCCGTCCAGCACGACGAACCGCTGTGCCTTCTCGCCTGCCACGTTTTCCGTCATCTTCGCCCCCGACCCATGATGCCATGGCAGAAAGGCCGCCGTGCATCAAATGCGATCGCGAAGCCGACGACCGGCGGGACGCAAGGAAGCCAGTGGATCATGACGCTTTTTGGCGTATAGGAGCGCCCGAACCAACGGGAGACACGCGTGATTACGGCGCAACGCGCGGCGAAGGCTGCGGGCAAATGGGCATCCCTTGCGGGATTGAAGCTGCGCGGCGCGATCGGCGCGACGACGCCCTATTCCTGCCCGGCATGCGGCGCGGCGGTGGTCGGCTTTTTCCGTTATGGCGCCAATCCGGCATGGGGATGCCCGTCCTGCGGCGCATCGCCTCGCCAGCGCCTCGTCTGCTGGCTGATCGACAACGATGTTTTGCCCGTCCCGCCCCGCGCCAGCATCCTGCACATCGCCCCCAATGAAAAAGCCCTCGTTTCCCGGTTTCAGGCACGCGCGACCGACTATGTGCCTGCCGATCTGCATCCCGAAGTCTACGCCCTCCCCGGCGTCGTAAAGCTCGACCTGATGGCCCTGCCCGATCGCGACCGCTTCGACATCATCTACGCCAGCCACGTCATGGAGCATGTCGAGGATGACGGCCACGTCCTCGCCAACATGTTCGCCGCATTGAAGCCCGGCGGCGAGGCCTGGCTGATCGTACCATTATGGGACAAGCCTACCGAGGATGGCAGCTACGCCATGCCGCCGCGCGAGCGGGAGCGTCGCTTCGGCCAGTGGGACCATGTCCGCCAATATGGCATGGACTTCGCCGACCGCATCCGGGCCGTCGGCTTTGCAGTCGACCTAGTGGATGCAAGGCCGCTCGACGCGCAGACGGGCGGGCGGCACGCGCTGGACGACATCCTGTTCCGGGCGCGCAAGCCGGGCTAGAGCCTGACCGACAGCCCCCGCGTGACATTCGCCCGCCGAACCCCTATGTGCGCGCGATAATGGCAACGACATTTCCCCCCGCGCCCAAGGTCGGCATGGTTTCGCTTGGCTGTCCCAAGGCGCTGGTCGACAGCGAACGGATCCTCACCAAGCTGCGCTCAGACGGCTATCAGATGTCCCCCGATTATGCGGGTGCGGACGTGGTGCTGGTCAACACCTGCGGCTTTCTCGATTCCGCCAAGGAGGAGTCGCTGGAAGCGATCGGCGAGGCGATCGCGGAGAACGGCCGCGTCATCGTCACCGGCTGCATGGGCAACGAAGCCGAGATGATCCGCGCCCGCTTCCCCAGCGTGCTCGCCATCACCGGCGCGCATCAATATGAGGATGTGGTGAATGCGGTGCATGAAGCGTCGCCGCCCGTCCCCAACGCCTTCGTCGATCTGGTGCCCGAAGGCGGCCTGAAGCTGACCCCGCGCCATTACAGCTATCTCAAGATATCCGAAGGCTGCAACCATCGCTGCGCCTTCTGCATCATCCCCTCGCTGCGCGGCGATCTCGTCTCGCGCCGGATCGACGCGGTGCTCCGCGAGGCGGAAAAGCTGGTCGCGGCGGGCACGAAGGAACTGCTCATCATCAGCCAGGACACGTCGGCCTATGGCGTCGATACCCGGCATGAAACGCGCGCGTGGAAGGGGCGCGATGTCCGCGCGCACATGACCGACATGGCCCGCGAACTGGGTCTGCTCCGCACGCCGGAAGGTCAGACGCCCTGGGTGCGCATGCACTACGTCTATCCCTATCCGCATGTCGATCACGTCATCCCGCTGATGGCCGAAGGCCTGCTGACCCCCTATCTCGACATCCCCTTCCAGCATGCCGCACCCGATGTGCTGCGACGGATGAAGCGCCCGGCGAACGAAGCCAAGGTGCTCGACCGTATCCGCAAGTGGCGCGGCATTTGCCCGGATATCGCGATCCGTTCGTCCTTCGTCGTCGGCTTCCCCGGAGAGACCGAGGCGGACTTCCAGTATCTGCTCGACTGGCTGGAGGAAGCGCAACTCGACCGCGTCGGCGCCTTCCGGTTCGAGCCGGTCGAAGGCGCGGCGGCCAACGTCCTGCCCGATCCTGTGCCGGAGGAGGTCAAGGAAGAACGCTACCAGCGCATCATGGAAAAGACCGCCGCCATCTCCGCCGCCAAGTTGCAGGGCAAGATCGGCCGCACCCTGCCCGTCATCATCGACGAAGTGGGCGAACCGGACGAGGACGACGGCAGCATCGGCGCGACCGCCCGCAGCCAGGCCGACGCGCCTGAAATCGACGGCAACGTATTCCTGCGCGACACGTCAGGCCTGAAGCCGGGCGACATCATCGACGTTCGCATAGAGGACGCCGACGATCACGACCTGTTCGGCGTGCCCGTCACGGCGCGGTAAAGGCGTCCCGAAACTCCGGTTTCATCGCCACGATCATCGCCGCATCGACCGGCAGGGCGATCTCGTAACTGCCTTCCGAATATGGTCCCGCCTCATAGGGTCCGATCACGATCAGCAGGCTGTCGATCGCCTTTCCGTCGCGCGAGGTAAACAGCAGCGCCTGTTTCAGCGGATCGACGCAGCGGGTAAACTCGTCGTCCCCCCGCACCACCGGCCCGCCGCGCTTCTCGGCGCGCGCCGTGTCCAGTGCCGTGCAGAAACGCTCCCCGATCGTCTTCGCCAGGGCTTCGGGCGACGTTGCCATCGCCACCACGCCGCTCTCGCCGTCGCGCGCCTTATCCCAGATGAGCGTCTTGTATCCCGTGCCGCCATGCGCGCCGCCGGTGTAGAAATACATCTCGCCAAGCAGCGCCAGCAGGCGCGGCGTATCCGCCTTTACCGTCCACGTCGTCTGGCTGCTGTGGCGGCGATAGGGAAAGCCGTTCTCCTTCGCGCTCGCCTGATCCTCGCGCGCCATCTTCAGCGCGGACGCCTTCGCCCGGTCCGCATCCCCGGTCAGCCGCGACGCGATCGGAGGTATCGCCGCCGCCTGCACCGGATAGGCATAGGCGAACTCCAGCAGGTCGGTGGTTTCCTCGACCTTATAGGCCTTGGCGACGGGTGTGGGCGGCGGTGACTCCGCAAAATTGCTGGTGTCGGGAACTACATTATTTTCCTGCCCGGCGCCTGCTGGCGATGCCGAAGGCGAACAGCCCAGCAGCAGCAGCGCCCCGGCCAGCGCCGAAACACCCGTCGTGGCCCTCACGCAGCTTTCGCCGCCAGCCGCTCCGTCACAGCCTGCCGCACATAGCTGCTGCCCAGCACCCGCGCCGCATCGGGCCAGCCTTCACCGATGATCGCCTGCTCGACATCGCGCACCGTGGAAAAGCGGCCGCTTTCCGCAAGCGTGTAGGCGCGGACGCGCAGCGCCTGATCCCGGGTGGTTCCTGCAAACATCATGCTCTCCTTTGCTTATATATTTCTAGGCATCATCATAGACCCATGCGGCACGGATTCAACGCCTCCGCGCGGCAGACCGCCGCCCCATTGCGATGACCGGCATTGATCCGTACATCGGACGCATGACCAAATTCTCCGACTGCCTCAGGGCCGACACCGGCCAGCCTGCCCGCATCATCCATCTCGTCGATCCAAAGGGTTTCGACGCCTGGCTGACCGCACAGCCGGAGCGGGTGCGCGTGGCGGTGACGGCGCAGAAGTTCGCGGCGAAGGGCTACGATTACGCCATCCTTCCGGGCGACAAGGCGGAAGACTGGTCGGTCGTCACCGGCGTCGCCAATGTCGATTCCCTGTCGAGCTGGTGCCTCGCCAGGCTGGCCGAAGTACTGCCCGCCGAAACATATCGCCTGCACGACAAACGCCCCGGCCCCGCAACGCTCGGCTGGCTGACCGGGCAATATCGCTTCGACCGCTATCGTCGGGACGACGCGCCGCAGGGTCCGCGCATATTGCTGACCGAGGATGTGCGCCGCATCGAACCCACCATCCTGCTGGCCGAAGCCGTCGCGCTCGTCCGCGACATGGTGAACACGCCCGCAGCAGACATGGGGCCGCCGCATCTGGAGGAAGCCGCCGCCGCCATCGCCTCCACTTATGGTGCGCGCATCGACGTGACGCAGGGGGATGCACTGGCGACCGGATATCCGATGATCCATGCGGTAGGCCGCGCCGCAGACCGCAGCTTCGCGCCGCGCCTCATCGAACTGACATGGGGCGACCCTGCGCATCCCAGGGTCGCGATCGTGGGCAAGGGCGTCTGCTTCGACAGCGGCGGGCTGGACATCAAGCCCTCCGCCGGGATGCGCCTGATGAAGAAGGACATGGGCGGCGCGGCGCATGCGCTGGCGCTCGCCCGGCTGGTGATGGCCAACCGCCTGCCGGTGCATCTCCATGTCCTCGTTCCCGCCGTCGAAAATGCGATCAGCGGCAATGCCTTCCGCCCCGGCGACATTCTTTCCACCCGCAAGGGGATCAGCGTGGAGATCGGCAACACCGATGCCGAGGGGCGGCTGGTGCTGGGCGACGCCCTGACCAAAGCCGTGGAAGCCGAACCGGAGCTGATCCTCGATTTCGCGACGCTCACCGGCGCGGCGCGCGTGGCGCTGGGGCCGGATCTGCCTGCGCTGTTCTCCAACGACGATGCGCTGGCCGATGCGCTGCTCGAAGCGGGCACCGCCTGCGATGATGCACTATGGCGCCTGCCGCTGTGGAGCGGCTATGCCGATATGCTGAAATCGGATGTGGCGGATATCAACAACGCAGGCGAAGGCGGCTTTGCCGGCGCGATCACGGCGGCGCTCTTCCTCCGGAAATTCGTGCCGGACGATATGACATGGGCGCATTTCGACACCTTCGCCTGGCGTCCCGCCGCCAGGCCGGGCAGGCCCAAGGGCGGCGACGCCCTCGGCCTGCGCGCGGCCTTCGCCATGCTGCAACGCCGCTATGGCCGCGATGACTGACTGAAATATCAGGCCTGTGTGTTCCGTTACGCAACCGGATGGGATGTTGCGCGTTTGGGGAACATGGAAGCTCAGGCAACAACAGCGAATACCGCCGCGGACCGCCGCACATCCCCCGCTCTCGACCGGTGGATGAGTACGCTGGTCGATTATGTACGGTCGGGCGAGCCGGACCTTACCAACCGGCAAATGGCCTTGATGATGATGGTCTATGTAGAGCCGGGTCCGCACACCGTACGCGGTCTTGCCGATGCCCTGAATGTTTCCAAACCCGTCATCACCCGCGCGCTGAACAAACTTTCCGCCCTCAACTATCTGCGTCGGGAACGCGACGTTGCCGACAGGCGCAACATCTTTGTCGCGCGAACGGCAAAAGGGGCGGATTTCCTTGACGGCTTCGATGGTTTCATCGCAGGAACGCTCCGCGATGATCGAACCCGAAACAAACATACAGACCGCGCCGCCTGACCGCATCCGTTTCCGGCTTCAGGGCCGGTCCGTCGTCCTCGACAAACGCATTCACGCGACGCGCGGCGATCTTGCCGACATGGCGCTCGCGGGCGTCCTCTTTTCCGCCCATTATGCCCGCGCCGTCGAAATGAGCTGCGTGATGCCGGGGGCGAGCGTCCGCGCCTCGACGGGAGCGAATGCGGAAACCGTGACGCAATTGCTGCGTGGCGAGATATTCCACGTCCTCGACGTGACGGCCGAATGGGCCTGGGGCTTTTGCGGGCACGACGGCTATGTCGGTTATGTCCAGCGCGACGTGCTCGACGTGCGCGAAAACCCGACGCATCGAGTCATTGCGGACATGGCGCCCGTTTTTGCCGAAGCCAGCATAAAATCCCGCATCGTCGATTGCTGGCCGCGCGGATCCTTCTTTCCCGCCAGCGTCGAAGGCGATTTCCTCGCCTGTCCCGAAGGCTTCGTACACAGGCGCCACGCCGTCGATGCGCACGATATGCAGGCTGACTGGGTCGCCACCGCGCAAAGCTACGTCGGACAGCCTTATGTCTGGGGCGGTCGCGGGCATATGGGCGTCGACTGCTCCGGATTGCTTCAGGTCGCGTTGGGCCAGTCCGGGCGCAAGGTGCCGCGCGATACCGATCTGCAACGCGAAAGCGTCGGCGTGGTGCTGGCCAACGATGCCCCCTTGCAGCGCGGCGACATCCTGTTCTTCCCCGGCCATGTCGGGATCATGATGGACGGTGAAAACCTGCTCCACGCCAATGCGCACTGGATGGCGACCGTGATCGAGCCGCTGGCCGATGTCGTCGCGCGCCTCGCACCGCTCCACGATCAGCCGGTTCTTGCACGGCGGCGGATAGCGGGATGACGACGCATGTGTTCATAGACGGCGCGGCGGGAACCACCGGCCTTGAAATCCGCGAACGGCTGGCCGACCGTCCGGAACTCTCCCTGATCGCCCTGTCCGACGCCGATCGCAAGGATGCCGACGCCCGTCGCCGCGCGCTCAACGCCGCGGACATCGTTGTCCTCTGCCTGCCGGACGATGCCGCGCGCGAGGCCGTGGCGCTGATCGACAACGACACGACCAGGGTGATCGACGCATCGACCGCGCACCGCGTCGCACCCGGCTGGGTCTATGGTTTTCCAGAGATATCCGGGCACGACAAGGTGGCTGCGTCCACCCGCATCAGCAATCCGGGCTGCTACTCCACCGGCTTCATCGCACTGGTTGCCCCGCTGGTGCAGGCGGGCCTGATCCCCGCCGGCTGGCCGCTGACCTGCAACGCCGTGTCGGGCTATTCGGGCGGTGGCAAGGCGATGATCGCGGACTATGAAAGCGCCGCCACGCCGCCGGCCTTCTCGACCTACGCCCTCACTCTCTTGCACAAGCATGTGCCGGAGATGCAGGCGCATTGCGGCCTCTCCATCGCTCCCATCTTCGCCCCTGCCGTGGTCCCGTTGCATCGGGGCATGATCGTGGATGTGCCGCTGCCCTTAGCGGCGATGCCGAACGCACCCTCCCCCGCCGCCTTGCGCGAAGCACTGGCCGATTTCTACGCCGAATCCCGGATCGTGCGGCTGATCGAGAACCATGATGCCGCGACCCTGACGGTCGAACGCTGCGCGGGCACCGACCGGCTCGACCTTTTCCTGTTCGCCAATCCCGACGGGACGCAGGTGCGCCTCATCGCCGCCCTCGACAATCTCGGCAAGGGCGCGGCGGGCGCGGCGGTGCAGAACCTCAATATCCTTGCCGGTCTGGACGAGACGGCCGGCCTGCGCCTTTAACCCCTAACGAACCGTTCGTCCCGAGCGTAGTCGAGGGACAGGCAGCGAACGACGCACCACGGTGTCTCGACTTCGCTCGACACGAACGGATTATTCGGAAACTTGCGGGACCTACCCAATCGATTAGTGAATTGTCCCCATCGGCAGTTCGATGGACAGCAGCAGGATCAGCCGCTCAATCTGCCGCCAGCGGCAGAAATGGATATAGTTGCCCTTGTCCCGGCTCCGGTCGGCGCGGGCCACCGCTTCATAGGCGGCATCGTCTCCATAGCGGCTCATGAGGTCGGCGGCATCGTCCACGCTGGCGCGGTCGGTCAGATAAGGTGTTTGCATCATGGCCCCTGTCATGGCCGGGTGAGCCCCGGACGCTCGTGCTTGGGCAACGGGCGTGCAGGCGCTGTGCCAGAAACGGCATGGGACGGACGCCTGCGGCTTGCGACAGTCAACGCGGCGTTAGCCATTCGCCATAATGGCACAGATGTACCGTTCCGGCACCGCTGGCGTCCCGCGATGAAGCATGGCAAGGGAGCGTCATGACGACTTCTCCGAACAAAAACCCGACGGGTTCCGGCGCCATCATCGCCTTCCTCGCCATCGGCGGCGTGATCGGCGGCGGCCTGCTGGGTCAGCCCACCATAGGCCTGCTCTCCGGGCTTGGCGCAGGCGTCGGGATCGCCCTTCTCCTGTGGTGGCGCGAAAGCCGTCGCGATTTGTAGGAAATGGCGGTTTTCTGCGGGTTTCAACGCCGCAACTTCCGCAACTTGGCGACTTTCGCATCCTGCGTCGTCGTGGTCATTGCAGCGGGACGTTTTGCCTCCTAGATCAGGGGCATGAAGAAATATGTCCTGCTCGCCCTCGTCCTGCTCGCCGTCGCCATCGGCGGCTTTCTCTACTTGGCGCAGGGCGATAACGCCCGCCTCGCACAGGGGCAGGATGTCGGGCGCGAACCCCTGTTCACCACCGCCCGCCGGGAAATCATCCCGACCGTCAACATCGCCGATGTCGTGGGCTGGAAGGCCGGCGAAGCACCGCAGCCCGCCAAGGACCTGAAGGTCGCGCGCTTCGCCGAGGGGCTGGATCATCCCCGCTCGATCCTGCGCCTGCCCAATGGCGACGTGCTGGTGGCGGAAACCAACAGCCCGCCCCGCAAGGTGTCCGGCATCAAGGACCGGATCATGGGCTTCTTCTTCGCCAAGGCCGGCGCAGGCGGCGCATCGCCCA
Organism: Sphingobium sp.; assembly: GCA_965279415.1. GTDB lineage: Bacteria > Pseudomonadota > Alphaproteobacteria > Sphingomonadales > Sphingomonadaceae > Sphingobium. Next base: position 3,003,128 of record OZ257238.1, on the reverse strand, counting down.
ACCGGATCACCCTGTTGCGCGATGCGGACGGCAACGGCACGGCGGAGGTCAAGACGCCCTTCCTCACCGGTCTCAACTCCCCCTTCGGCATGGCGCTGGTCGGCAACACGCTCTACGTCGCCGACACCGACAAGCTGCTCGCCTTCCCCTATGCGACCGGCGAGACGAAGATCACCGCGAAGCCGCGCAAGATCATGAACCTGCCCGCGCAGGGTCCCAACCATCACTGGACCAAGGGCCTGCTCGCCAGTCCCGACGGCCAGTTGCTCTACGTTTCGGTCGGATCGAACAGCAATATCGGCGAAAACGGCCTCGACCTGGAAGCCAATCGCGCCAACGTGCTGGAAGTGAACCTCGCGAAGGGCGACTATCGCATCTTCGCCAGCGGCCTGCGCAATCCGGTCGGCATGGGCTGGGAACCCGTCACCGGCCAGCTATGGACGGTCGTGAACGAGCGCGACATGCTGGGCAGCGATCTCGTCCCCGATTATCTGACGCGGGTGGAGTTCGGCGGCTTCTACGGCTGGCCCTGGAATTACTGGGGCGGCTATGAGGACCGCCGGGTGCAGCCCGAACGCCCCGAATTGCGCGAATATACGCACCGCCCCGATTATGCGCTGGGCAACCATGTCGCGCCGCTCGGCCTCAGCTTCGCGCAGACCGGCCTCGGTGCACCCTTCACCCGCGGTGCGTTCGTCGGCCTGCACGGAAGCTGGAACCGCAAGCCTGCGTCCGGCTACAAGGTCGTGTTCGTGCCCTTCGGCGCGGACGGTCGCCCGAACGGCAAGCCGATCGACGTCCTCTCGGCCTTTCTCGATGGAAAGGGCGATGCCCGTGGCCGCCCCGTGGACGTGACCGCCGACGCCAGGGGTGCGCTGCTGGTGACGGACGATGTCGGCGGCGTCGTCTGGCGGGTGAGCAAGTAGGTCGGTCGGCCCCCTGTCCCGTTCGCCCTGAGCCTGTCGAAGCCTGTTCTGAGCGCCTGCCGCAGGCGGGCAGTCGAAGGGGGTTGTCCTGAACGAAGTGAAGGGGCTTCGCCTGCGGCTCAGCCTTGCCCTTCGACAGGCTCAGGGCGAACGGGGTGCAAAACCTACCCCAGCCGCTTCCCCGCCCGTCCGGCCAGTTCCACCACATATTGCCACGCGACCCGACCCGACCGGCTGCCCCGCTGCGTCGCCCATTGCACCGCATCCAGCGGCGCGAAATCCAGTCCGAACCGTACCGCATATCCCGAAACGATCGCCAGATAAGCGTCCTGATCCAGATTGTGGAACCCCAGGCTCAGGCCGAAACGGTCGGACAGCGCCATCTTGTCGTCCACCACATCGCGCGGATTGATGGGGTCGCCCTGTTCTTCCAGAGAGCGGGGCACGATATGCCGCCGGTTCGACGTGACATAGAGCCGCACATTGGCGGGACGCGCCGTCGCGCCACCTTCCAGCAGCGATCGCAGCATGCGCGCATCGCCACCCGTATCGTCGAACCCCAGATCGTCGAGAAACAGCACGAAAGGGCGCCGGCTCGTCCGCAACGAAGCGAACAGCGCAGGCAGGCTGGTCAATTGATCGGTCGCGCATTGCACCAGCGCCACGTCCGCGCCTTCGCCCTGCAACCGCCCGATACAGGCCGCGACCGTCGCAGACTTGCCCGTACCGCGCGCACCCCATAGCAGCACGTCGTGCGCAGGCCATCCGGCGGCATGACGGCGGCTGTTTTCGTACAGCGCATTCTTCTGCGCATCGATGCGGGTCAGCAAGGCGAAGTCCACCGGCGCAAAGGCCTCCACCACGTGCATCGCCTGCCCGTCCCAGTGATAGGCGGGGGACGCAGCCAGATCGACCGGCGCCAGCGAGACAGGCGCGAAACGCTGCGCCAGCGCCTCCAGCGCATCGGCGATACGACTGAGGGCGGGGTCTGAAGCCATCTTGGTCATGCCGGTCGCTCTACCGGGCGGCACCGACAGCCGCAAGCGTAACGGTTCTGACGCTTTGCCCTTCTAAGCGAAGGGCAGTGCAGCTATAGCGCGGGGTCGTGACCATTTCCCAGCCTGTCCAGACGACGCGGATAAGCCGCTACGACACGGCGGCCCTGCGTGAGGCCGCAACGCTCATCCGCGCGGGGGAGCCTGTCGCCGTACCGACCGAGACGGTCTATGGCCTCGCCGCCGACGCCACCGACGATCAGGCCGTCGCCGCGATCTATGCGGCAAAGGGTCGCCCCGGTTTCAACCCGCTGATCGTGCATGTCGCGGACAGGGCCATGGCGGAACGCATTGCCCGGTTCGCTCCATCTGCAATCACGCTGGCCGACGCGTTCTGGCCGGGACCATTGACCCTTGTGCTGCCGCTGCGTGCGGACGGCGGGATTGCCCCACGCGTCACGGCGGGCCTGCCCACCATCGCGCTGCGCCTGCCCGCGCATCCGGCGATGACCGGCCTGATCCGCGAAAGCGGAAAGCCCCTCGCCGCGCCGTCGGCCAATCGCAGCGGCGGAATCAGCCCGACCCGCGCCGAGCATGTGCTCGCCAGCCTGGGCGGGCGGATCCGCCTCATCCTCGACGCCGGGCCGACCAGCGAAGGCGTCGAATCCACGATCGTCGCACCGGAAGCGGACCGCATCCGCCTGCTGCGCCCCGGCTCGATCACGGTCGACATGCTGGAAAAGGCAAGCGGCCTGCCGGTGATCGCCAGCGGCCATGACGGCACCGCGACAGGCATCGAAGCGCCGGGGCAACTGGAAAGCCACTATGCACCGGGCAAGCCGCTGCGCCTCAACGCTATGCAGGCGGAGCGGGACGAATATCTGATCGGCTTCGGTCTGATGCCCTGTCACTATAACATCAGCGCCGACGCCGATGTGCGGGAAGCCGCAGCCAATCTCTTCGCCGCGCTGCATCTGGCGGACGCCAGCACCGCCGCGCGCATCGCCATCGCGCCGATCCCGCACGATGGCATCGGCGCCGCGATCAACGACCGCCTGCGCCGCGCCGCCGCCTGATCGCTCTCAGCCGCGGTCTCAACCGCAATCGTCGTACCCGGCCTCGCGGCATTGCTTGCGCCGTTCCTTGTCGGCCTTCTTGCGTTCCTTGCCGTCGCGCTCTTCCTGCTTGCGCATCTTGCGGCCGTAGTTGCGATCCGACTCGTCCTGGCTCGTCGTCGCCCAGTCGGCTGCCTGCGCGCCGGCCCGCACCGGCAGGGTCACGATGTCCACCGCCGTCCGTGCGATGCAGCCCGGCAGCAAGAGCAGCGCCAACGGCGTCAGGAGAAGCGGCGAAAAACGGTGTTCCGGCAGGCGTTGCATTTGTAATGGCTCCCGAAACGATTTAAACGAAAAGGATGCGCGGCGCCTTGCTGCGTCATAGCTCGGGGGAACCATGCCATGAACAACATGAACCGCGCCATAGCGGAATTGATGGGGACATTCTGGCTGGTGTTCGGCGGTTGCGGCAGCGCGGTGATCGCGGCGGGCTTTCCCGATGTCGGCATCGGCCTGCTCGGCGTATCGCTGGCCTTCGGCCTTACGGTCGTCACCATGGCCTATGCCGTGGGCGGCGTGTCGGGCGGGCATTTCAACCCGGCGGTGACGTTCGGCCTGTGGGCGGGCGGACGTTTCCCCGCGAAGGATATTCCGCTTTACGTGGCGGCGCAGGTCATCGGCGGGATCGCCGCCGCCGCCGCGCTCTATGTCATCGCAAGCGGCGCCCCGGACTTTGCGCTCAGCGTCAACGGCCTCGCCGCCAACGGCTTCGGCGAGGGATCGCCCGGCGGCTATGGTCTTGTGCCGGCCCTGCTGGCCGAAGTGCTGCTGACCTTCTTCTTCGTTTTCATCATCATGGGCGTGACGGGCAAGTCTGCGGCGATCGGCTTCGCGCCCCTGGCGATCGGCCTCGCCCTGACGCTCATTCACCTCATCTCCATCCCGATCACCAACACCTCGGTCAACCCGGCACGCTCGACCGGCCCCGCGCTGATCGAAGGCGGGCTGGCGTTGCAGCAATTATGGCTGTTCTGGGTCGCGCCGATACTGGGCGGCGTGCTGGGCGGCTTCACTCACCGGGTGCTGCATTCGGAGTGATCGCGGTTCCATCATCGTCATGCTGACGAAGTAGCAGACTGACTCCCTGTCCTACTTCGGAGGCAACCCGCTATAGCGGTGGCATGAACCGATCCTGCCCCAGCCCCCCGCAATTTCACGTTCGCAAAAATGGACATTTTGCGTGCGAAATGCGTGTTTACCGTTACCTTTGTTACCTTAGCGCGGACAAAGGCGGCGGAATTGGCGCCTACGCCTCCAGCCGCTCTGCGAACTTCTTCTGCAACTTCGCCAGCTTGGGCGGGATGACGGCCATGCAATAGGGGTTCTTCGTCCCCACGCGATCCCAATATTGCTGGTGGTAATCCTCCGCCGGATACCATTGCGCCAACGGTTCGATCGTCGTCACGATCGGATCGCGCTGATCCGCCTGCGCGCGTTCGATCGCCGCCTTCGCTTCGGCTTCCTGTTCCGGGCTGTGGGGGAAGATGGCGGAGCGATATTGAGTCCCTACATCGTTTCCCTGCCGGTTCAGCGTCGTCGGATCATGCGTGGCGAAATGGATGTCGAGCAGGTCGGCAAAGCTGATGACGTCGGGATCGAAGGCGATGCGGATCGCCTCGGCATGGCCAGTCCGGCCGCTGCACACCTGTTCATAGGTCGGATCGGGCACCGTGCCGCCGATATAGCCGCTCGTCACCGACGATACGCCTTTCAGCCGCGTATAGACGGCTTCGGTGCACCAGAAGCATCCGCCGGCCAACGTTGCGATTTCCTGCGTCATGCCATGTCCTTGGATTGGGGAAACTCAGTCCCCTAGATAGGTGGCGCATAGCGGCGCACAAGCGCCACCTTCACCCGGAGATAAGGGCCGCGGCTTTCGCCCGCTCCTCGGCCACCAGTTCCTTGCGCGAGAGTTTGCCGACCAGCGTTCTGGGCAGAGCGTCGCGGATTTCGACTGCCACGACCCGCTCATGCTTGCCGAGCTGGGGGTTGAGCCACGCTTTCAGCGCATCGGCGTCTGGCGGCACGTCGCCCTCCTCCACCGCATCCTGCAACGTCACGAACGCCTTGGGCGATTCGCCGCGATAGGCATCGGGGATGCCGATCACCAGCGCCTCCTTCACGGCGGGATGGTGGTAGAGGATCGCCTCGATCTGGCTCGGAAACACCTTGAACCCGCCTACCGAAATCATGTCCTTCAGCCGGTCTACGATCTTCACATAGCCGTCCTCGTCGATCAGGCCCACGTCGCCCGTGCGCAGCCAGCGACCGACGAACACCTCCGCATCGGCATCGGGCCGCCGCCAATAGCCTTTCATGATCTGCGGGCCGGAAAACAGCAGTTCGCCCGGCTCTCCTTCCGGCGGTGGGCGGGTGGGATCCTCGCGATCGACGACCTTCACCAATGTACCGGGTACGGGCTGGCCGACGGTCCCGGTCTTGTTCAGCCCGGCATAGGGGTTGGAACAGACGACCGGACTGCTTTCGGTCAGGCCATAGCCTTCCACCAGTTTGGCGCCGGTGGTCGCCTCGAACCGCTGCTTCACTTCCAGCGGCAGAGGCGCGCCGCCCGATATGCAGGCGCGCAGCGAGGAGAAATCGATATTGCGCGTCGCGGGATGATCCAGCAGCGCCTGATACATGGTCGGTACGCCGGGCAGAGACGTTGCCTTCGTCCGCTGGATCGCGGCCAGCACCTGCACCGCTTCGAAACGCGGCAGCATCACGATCTCGCCACCCATCAGCACGGTACGGTTGAGCGTGCAGGTGTTAGCGAACACGTGGAAGAACGGCAGCACCCCGATGATGCGGTCTGCGCCGTCGCCGGCGTTCGGATCGATCGCCTGCACCTGCCGCGCATTGGCGCTCAGATTGTGGTGCGTCAGCATCGCGCCCTTGGGCTGGCCGGTCGTGCCGCCGGTATATTGCAGCAGCGCCACGTCGTCGGGATGGACGGCGACGCCCGTGCAGTCCCCCTTGTTCGCGATGAGCCTGGAAAAGGCGACGACGCGCGGATCATGCGGACGCTCGACCGTCTCGGCCTTCTTCAGCATCCGATAGAAGAAGGATTTGGTGGCCGGTAAGGCTCCCGCGATCGAGCCGACGACGAGTTTTTCCAGGCTGCTGCTTTCCAGCACCTTGAGCGCGGTGGGCAGCAACGCCCTGGCCGAAAGGGTGAAGAGGATCTTCGTGCCGCTGTCCTCCACCTGATGCGCGAGTTCGGCGGCGGTGTAGAGCGGCGAGAAATTGACGACCGTCGCCCCGGCCAGCATCGCGCCGTAATAGGCCGCGACATAATGCGGGACGTTGGGAAGATAGAGGCCGACCCGGTCGCCCTTCTCCAATCCCATAGCCTGCAACCCGCAGGCGACACGCCGCACCCCGTCCAGACATTCGGCGTAGCTGTATTTGCGGCCCATGAAATCGATGAGCGGCGTCTTTGGATGGGCGGTCGCGCTGTTGACGAACATATCCGTCAGCGTCAGCGGCGGGAACGTCTGCTCCCACGGCGTCGGATGATTGTAATGCGTGGTCCAGATCGTGTTTTCGCTCTCCATTTACACAGATGTAAGTGGAGAAAATCACGCTGGCAATCGGTTAAAATCACCGGAAACATTGGGAAATGACGGAAGCAAAACAAAAGGCGCGATGCCGTAACGGCACCGCGCCTTCGTCGATTTCAGATAACGTCCCTTTGCCGGAACGCCGCGATCACACTTCGCCCTTGTTGCTGCTGAACGGGTCGAGAATCGTGGCCGCTTCGTTGATGAAGGCGCCTTCCGCCTCAGCAGCGGATTCGGCGTGCAACGCTTCTTCGGCCCGACGTACATTGTCGTCGCGCTCGCGTCGCAGTTCCTCGATCAGGGCGGCGCGGTCGCCGTCCAGACGCGAATCCGTCGGCGCTTCGATCCCGGCCTTCTTCGCCGCCTTCGTCACCAGCGCGTCCAGTTCCCGCTGCGAGCAGAGGCCCAGCGTCACGGGATCCTTGGGCACGATGTTGGCGATGTTCCAGTGGCTGCGGTCGCGGATCGCCTGGATCGTCGTGCGTGTGGTGCCGATCAGATTGCCGATCGCCCCGTCGGAGATTTCCGGGTGGTTCCGGATGATCCAGGCGATGCCGTCGGGCTTGTCCTGACGCTTGGACACCGGCGTGTAACGCGGCCCCTTGGTGCGACGGACAGGCTCCGGACCTTTCTGGATCTTCAGGCGATAGTCGGGATCCGCTTCGCCCTTGTGGATTTCCTCCATCGTCAGTTCATGCGCCCGCACCGGATCGCGCCCCGTATATTTGGTCGCGGCGGTATCGTCGGCGATCGCCTGCACTTCCAATATGTGGAGGCCGCAGAACTCGGCGATCTGGTCGAAGCTGAGCGCGGTATTGTCGACCAGCCAGCTGGCGGTCGCATGGGGCATGAGCGGCTGGGACACGAAGCTTCTCCGAAACTGCAAACAATAAGGGCCGCCCCTCGCGGGACGGCCTGTGTGTCCGATGGTGTAGTCCAATCCGAGCAAGACGGCAAGGGCAAGCCTTCAGGCCGCATCCTCAAGAACGGCGGGGGCGACGGGATGCAGCCCCGACAGGAACTGCCCGGCGCTCACTTCCCATGTGAAGCTGCGCCCATAAGCGGCACAGGCGCCCCGGTCGCGGGTGAGCGCAATGGCGATCGCCTCCTCCAGCACTTCCGCAAGTCCGCCCGTTTCCGGTGTCACGATATCGACCGGTCCCGTCACCGGATAGGCCGCTACCGGCGTGCCGCAGGCGAGCGCCTCGATCATCACCAGCCCGAACGTATCGGTACGGCTGGGGAACACGAACACGTCCGCGCCGGCATAGGCCCCGGCCAGCGCCCTGCCCGACAGCGAACCCAGAAACACCGCATCGGGGAACCCCTGTTCGAGCGTCGCGCGCGCGGGGCCATCGCCGACCACCACTTTCGTGCCGGGATGGCCGGACTGCAGGAAGGCTTCGAGATTCTTTTCTACCGCCACCCGCCCGACATAAAGCTGGATGGGTCGCGGCAGATCGGCGAAGGCCTCATGCGGCGGCGCATCGGGCGAGAAACCCGTCTGGTCGACGCCCCGACCCCAGGGCCGCACCTGCGCGATGCCATGCGCGCGCAACTGCTCCCGCACCGACCGGGTGGAGACCAGCACCGCCTGCGCCGGGCCGTGGAACCAGCGGATATAGCGCCAGAACCACGAAGCCGGCAGGCCGGTACGCTTCGCCACATAGTCCGGGAAATGCGTATGATAGGCCGTCGTGAACGGTACATTGTTGCGCAGGCACCAGCGCCGCGCCGCCAGGCACAGCGGCCCCTCGGTCGCCAGGTGCACGGCATCCGCTCCGAACGTCGCGATGGAACGGCCGATGGTCCGCGCACGCGCCATCGCCAGGCGGATTTCGGGGTAGGTCGGGCATGGAATGGAGCCGAACTGATCGGGCGAGATCACCCGGACCTCATGCCCCATCTTCTCCAGTTGGGCGCTGACCGATTGCAGCGTGCGCACCACGCCGTTGACCTGCGGCGCCCAGGCATCGGTGACGATCACGATCCGCATGGCCCCGCGCCCTGCGTCAGGCCGCAAGCCGCGGCGCGCGCTGCGCCGGTGCATCCTCGACCGGAACGCGTGCGGCGATCTCGTCGGCCCAGTGGAGCACTTCCATTCGTCCGTCGAAATGCTCGACCAGCGCCGTGCAGCCTTCCACCCAGTCGCCATCATTATAATATTCGATACCGGCGATCTCGCGCACTTCGGCATTGTGGATATGGCCGCACACGACGCCGTCGACGCCGCGCATACCGGCTTCATGCGCCACCACTTCCTCGAATTTGGAAATGAACTCGACGGCGTTCTTGACCTTGTGCTTGGCCATTTTGGACAGCGACCAGTATGGCAGGTCGAACCAGTTGCGGACCTTGTTGACCCACAGGTTCACGCTCATCAGCGCGTGATAGGCGGCGTCGCCGACGAAGGCGAGCCAGCGGTGCGCCAGCATGATCGTGTCGAACTCGTCCCCATGCAGCACCAGCAGCTTGCGGCCGTCCGCCGTCTCGTGAATCGCCTTGCGCCGGATTTCGACGCCGCCGAAGTTGAGGCCCGTGAACTGGCGGAACATCTCGTCGTGGTTGCCGGGAATATAAACGACGCGCGTGCCGCGCTTCGCCCGCTTCATGATCCGCCAGACGATGTCGTTGTGCGCCGCGGGCCAGTAGAACCGCTTCTTCAGACGCCAGCCGTCGATGATGTCGCCGACCAGATACATGGTCTCGCTGTCGACATTGTCGAGGAAGTCGATCAGCATCGTCGCATTGCAGCCGCGCGTGCCGAGATGAATATCGGAAATCCAGACCGTCCGGTAGCGGCGCCGTCCGGCCACATCGGTTTCCGGCACCAGCAAGTCGGCTTCGTGAAGGTCCTCGATGTCGGCGAGGAACGGCAACCGGGTAATCGTATCCATGCAAAACCCCCAAGGGATGATGTCCTTGGGAACAAAGCCCTAACCCGCCTCTGTTACATTTTGAGTTGAAATATGACGGAAATGCTACGTTTCACGGGGCTGCATACATCTCGCCGTCATCCCTGCGAAGGCAGGGATCCCGCTTTTTTACCCGTTGATCCGATCGAACAGATCAGTCCAGTCAGGATTGCCTTCTTCTATAAGCCGGAACTTCCAGTCGCGTTTCCAGCGCTTGAGCATTTTCTCGCGCGCGATAGCTTCTTCTATCGTCGCGTGCTGTTCGGCATAGACCAGGCGAGTGACGTCATATTTCCGCGTGAACTCTGCACCGCCACCTTCACGATGCTGGAAGTTGCGCGCGGCAATATTGGACATAACGCCGATGTATAAAGTGCCGCGATACCTGCTGGCGAGAATATAGATCCAGCCACCGCGCATATCAGAAACAGCGGCCTACGTCCCACAAGCGGGACCCCTGCCTTCGCAGGGGTGGCGATGATTTTTTCGTCAACTCTAAACCACCAGCACGATCTTCCCCACATGATCGCCCGCCTCCATGCGGGCGTGGGCGGCGGCGGCGTCCTTCAGCGGGAATGTCTGATCCATCGCCGGGCGCAGTTCGCCTGTGGCGACATGCGGCCAGACGTTGCGGACCAGTTCGTCGGCGACCAGCCCCTTGAAGCCGACCGACCGCGCACGCAGCGTCGATCCGGTCAGGGTCAGGCGCTTCTGCATGATCTGGGGTATGAAAATCTCCGCCTTCGGCCCGCCCAGAATCGCGATCGACACATGGCGGCCATCGGGCGCGAGGCAGGCGAGGTTGCGCGGCAGATAGTCGCCGCCGACCATGTCCAGCACCGCCTGAACCCCTTCGCCGCCGGTAATGCGCTGCACCTCGGCGACGAAATCCGCGTCGCGATAGTTGATCGCATGGGTCGCGCCCCATTCGCGCGCGGCGCTGCATTTGTCGTCAGAACCGCACGTCACGATGATCCCGATATCGAACAGGCGACACAGGCTGATCGCCATAGTCGCGATGCCGCTCGTGCCGCCATGGACGAGTACGGTGTCGCCCGCGACGACATAGGCGCGTTCGAACAGGTTGGTCCACACGGTGAACAGCGTTTCGGGCAGCGCCGCCGCCTCGATCATGTCGTAGCCCTGTGGGACCGGAAGGCACTGGCGCGCCGGGGCAAGCGCATATTCGGCATAGCCCCCGCCGGTCACGAGCGCGCAGACCGCCTGCCCGACCATCGAGGCGTCGCCATCCGCCTCGACCGCCACGACTGTTCCCGAAATCTCCAGCCCCGGAATATCCGATGCGCCCGGCGGCGGCGGATATTTGCCCTGCCGTTGCAGTACATCGGGGCGATTGACGCCCGCCGCCGTCACGCGGATCAGCACTTCGCCTTCGCCCGGCACCGGAACGGGCCGCGTCTCGGGAACCAGAACTTCCGGGCCGCCCGGCGCTGCAATGGCGATGACCGTCATCTCCGCAGCTATGGTCGGCACCGTGCCCGGCGACGGGGCGTTTTCAAGCGCCATTGCAATTCTCCCTGACCCGATGCTGCATCGCCGCAAAAAACGGGATGTGCCGTTGTCGCCCTTATTGACAGAGTGCCGATATGGGTCAACATTCACGGGCATGGACATGGACGAAAATCTGCCGCGCAAGGCCGATGACATTCTGACCGCGCTGACGCGGCAGGATCTCGATCCATTCTCGGTCGCCGAACTGGACGAACGCATGGACACGCTGCGGGCGGAAATCGCCCGGACGCAGCAGCGACGGGACTATGCCGTTAACCATAAGGCAAGCGCCGAGGCCCTATTCAGGAAATGACCGCAAACCGGCCTGGCAGCCAGCTTCGGCAAATAAGCGGAAGAACGCAGCCAGACGGCATTGTGCAAGGCATCGGAACAAGGATCGGGGAGCCATCCCTTGATCGTTTCCCTGTCGATGCCGACATAGGGTCAGACACGCCCTTCCCTTGGGCACAGGAGTAACGTCACATGCCTTCCTTCGCCGCCGCGCTCGAAACCACGCTGCACAATGCGCTGACCCATGCGTCCGAACGGCGCCATGAATATGCGACGCTGGAGCATCTTCTGCTGGCCCTGATCGATGACGAACATGCGTCCAAGGTGATGCAGGCGTGCGGCGTCGATGTGGGCGAACTGGGGGATGCGGTCACCCAGTATCTCGATACCGAACTCGACAGTCTGAAGGTGGAAGGGGCGACCGACCCTTCCCCCACCAGCGGATTCCAGCGCGTCGTCCAGCGGGCGATCCTGCATGTCCAGTCCTCCGGCAAGGATGAAGTGACCGGCGCCAACGTGCTGGTCGCCCTGTTCTCCGAGCGTGAAAGCTATGCCGTCTATTTCCTGCAGCAGCAGGATATGAGCCGCCTCGATGCGGTGAGTTTCCTCAGTCATGGCGTCGGCAAAGGCACGGCCGCGCCCGAACCGCGAGAGGTCAAGGGCGCCGTGGAAGACGAGAAGAAGCAGGACAGCAAGGGCAAGAAGGAAAGCGCGCTCGACCAGTTCACGGTCAACCTCAACGAGAAGGCGCAGAAGGGCAAGGTCGATCCGCTGATCGGTCGCGGCCCGGAAGTCGATCGCACGATCCAGATTCTGTGCCGCCGGTCGAAGAACAATCCGCTCTATGTCGGTGATCCGGGCGTCGGCAAGACGGCCATCGCCGAAGGACTTGCGCGCAAGATCATCGAAGGCGACGTGCCCGAAGTGCTGCTGGAAGCCGTCATCTACTCGCTCGACATGGGTGCCCTGCTGGCGGGCACGCGCTATCGCGGCGATTTCGAGGAGCGGCTGAAGGCCGTCGTCAACGAACTGGAAAAGATGCCGCACGCGGTGCTTTTCATCGATGAGATTCATACCGTCATAGGCGCGGGCGCGACCAGCGGCGGGGCGATGGATGCGTCCAACCTGCTCAAGCCCGCGCTGTCGGGCGGGACGATCCGCTGCATCGGTTCGACGACGTACAAGGAGTTCCGCAATCATTTCGAGAAGGACCGCGCCCTGCTGCGCCGGTTCCAGAAGATCGACGTGAACGAGCCGACGATCGAGGATACGATCAAGATCCTCGCCGGTCTGCGCAGCGCCTTCGAGGATCATCATCACGTCAAATATACGCCCGACGCGATCAAGGCGGCGGTGGAACTGTCCGCCCGCTACATCAACGACCGCAAGCTGCCGGACAAGGCGATCGACGTGATCGACGAAGTCGGCGCGATGCAGATGCTGGTGATCCCGTCGAAGCGTAAAAAGACGATCACGCCCAAGGAAATCGAAATGGTCATCGCGACCATGGCCCGCATCCCGCCCAAGACGGTGTCGTCCGACGACAAGTCCGTGCTGGAAACGCTGTCGACCGACCTCAAGCGCGTCGTGTTCGGGCAGGACAAGGCGATCGAAGTGCTGTCCTCCGCGATCAAGCTGTCGCGGGCGGGCCTGCGCGATCCCGACAAGCCGATCGGCAATTATCTGTTCTCCGGCCCCACCGGCGTAGGCAAGACGGAAGTTGCACGGCAGCTTGCGCATCTGCTGGGCATTCCGCTCCAGCGGTTCGACATGTCCGAATATATGGAACGCCACTCGGTCAGTCGCCTGATAGGTGCGCCTCCCGGCTATGTCGGTTACGATCAGGGTGGCCTTTTGACCGACGCCATCGACCAGCAGCCGCATTGCGTCCTTCTGCTCGACGAAATCGAAAAGGCGCATCCCGACCTGTTCAACATCCTGCTGCAGGTGATGGACAACGGTCGCCTTACCGATCATCACGGCAAGACGGTCGATTTCCGCAACGTCATCCTCATCATGACCACCAATGCCGGCGCGTCGGACATGGAGAAGGAAGGCATCGGCTTCGGCACCCTCACTCGCGAGGATGTCGGCGAGGAAGCGGTGAAGAAGCTGTTCACGCCGGAGTTCCGCAATCGCCTCGATGCGATCGTGCCGTTCGCCTATCTGCCGACCGAAGTCGTCGCCCGCGTGGTCGACAAGTTCGTGCTGCAGCTCGAACTGCAACTGGCCGACCGCGAAGTCCATATCACGCTGGACGACGATGCGAAGCAATGGCTGACGAAGCGTGGCTACGACAAGCTGTACGGCGCGCGCCCGATGGGCCGCCTGATGCAGGAGAAGATCAAGCAGCCGCTCGCCGAGGAACTGCTGTTCGGCAAGCTGCTCCACGGCGGCGAAGTGCATGTCCGACTGAAGGACGACGCGCTGGCCTTCGAGATCATCCCAGCCGCCCCGAAAAAGGGCAAGAAGGGCGGGAAACCGAAGGCGACCGTGAAAGCGAAGTAGGCTTCAGTCATAACGACACGAAAAGGGCGGCTCGAAAGAGTCGCCCTTTTAATTATTCGTCATCCTGAACTCGTTTCAGGATCCATCTATCCACTTGGTGCAGCGATTGGGGCACTATGGATCCTGAAACAAGTTCAGGATGACGCGAGAAAGAGTAATCGCGCTACCCCCGAGACCGTGATCTCCGACACACCATAATTTCCCTAAGGCACGCAAAAGCCATCTGTGCTATGCAACCGGCATAACAAAAGTCGGTCGCATATTTGCTGGTTTTCCATGGGGAATCTGACCGATGCCGACTGCTTTTCGTTCGCGCCTTGCCCGCCTGTCCGCCGCCACCGCGCTGGTTGCCCTGCTCGCCGCGCCCGGCGCCACGCAGCAGTCGAGCGCACCCATCGCCCGCTACAGCATAGACGCCAGCACGACATCCGGCATCGCCGCGATGGGCAGCGGCATGGGCAGTGCGATGTCGATGATGTTCGGCGGGGGCGGGTCGAAGATGATCCATACGCTCGACCTGCGGCTCGGCTCCACCCGCGCGGCTACGGGCGGCGCGCCGAAGGCCGACCACTTCATGCCGGTCGGCGCGAAGCTCGGCAAATCGGTGCCGCTCTACACGCCGAGCGGCCCCGGTCAGGCCAAGGAGGACAAGCAGTATCCGACGGACTTCCAGAAGCCTAAGGGGCGCCTGCTGATCTTTTGGGGCTGCGGCGCGAAGGCGCCCAAGGGGCAACCGATCGTCATCGACTTTGCCAAGGTCGCGGCGGGTCAGGTCCCGCCCGGTCTCTTCACTTCCGGCGTCGCCATTCCCGCCGACTGGGCCATCAGCCTGCGCAACAGCAAGACTTATGGCGAATGGCCCAACAGTCTGGACGGCAAGGATCGCAAGACCGTCTCACCCGCCAGTTCGCTGATCGGCGAACATCGCATCGCGGGCAATTATTCCCCCGAAATCAAGTTCAGCCTCGCGCAGGACTTCATGCCCGCGATTACCGGCAAGGCGAGCGACATAGCGGGCGGCGCGACGATGCTGAGCTGGAACGGCGTCACCAATGCGACGGGCTATTACGCCTGGACGATGGGCTTCAATCCGGGGCCGGACGGCCAGGCGAACGACATGGTCTGGTGGTCGTCCTCCGCTTCGCAGAACTTCGGCGGCGCATTGTGGGACTGGATCGCGCCGGCCACCGTCAGCCGACTCATCACCCAGAAAGTCGTGATGCCGCCCAGCCAGACAAGCTGTATCATGCCCGCCGAAGTGAAGCAGGCGGCGAGCCAGTTCGTGATGGGCAATCTCTATGCCTATGGGCCGGAAGCCAACTTCGCCTATCCGCCCCGCCCCGCCGACCCCAAGATCGCGTGGAAGCCAGAATGGACGGCGCGGGTACGCTACCGCTCCAATACGATGTGGTTCATCAACGGCCCGGACATGGGCGGCGCGATGGCGCGTGGCGGTGAGGATAATGCGTCCGGCAGCGATGGCGAAAAGCCGAAGAAGAAAAAGAAATGCGGCGGCATCGGCGGGATGCTGGCGGGCGCGGCAGGGCTGGGCTGCTGATTATCGCGCGCCCTCTTGCACAGCCGTAAAAATCCATCATGGTGTCGCCATTCAAGAGACATGAAAAGGGCGACACCATGCTGCGCAAATCCCTGATTTCCCTTCTGCTTATCAGCGCGGCCATTCCCGCCTATGCCGCGCCCGGCGACGCGCCGAGCCGCGTGCTGGAAGGCCGCGACCTGTTCGCGCTGGAAGTCGCCACCGATCCGCAGATCAGTCCGGACGGCAAGACCATCGCCTATGTCCGCAAGTCGGGCGACATCATGACCGATCGGGCGCGCAGCAGCATCTGGCTGATCGACGTGGCGACCGGCAAGCAGACGCCGATCGCCGCCGGTTCCTCCGGCAATGCCAGCCAGCCGCGCTGGTCGCCTGACGGAAAGCGCGTCGCCTATGTCGCCAGCGAACCGGGTGGCAAGCCGCAGCTGTTCGTGCGCTGGATGAGCGATCACGCCACCGCGCGCGTCACCGGCCTGCCCGATGCGCCGCAGGATATCGCCTGGTCGCCGGACGGCAGCCAGATCGCCTATGTAATGCGCGTTCCGGGCGAAGCCCTGAAACTGGGCAAGGCGCCCGAAAAGCCGGAAGGCGCGCAATGGGCGCCACCGCTCGAAATCATCGACAAGGTGGATTATCGCAACGACGGCGGCGGCTATGTGCAGCCGGGCTACGACCATATCTTCGTCGTCCCCGCCGATGGCGGCGCACCGCGCCAGATGAGCTTCGGCGCCTATAACGATGGCGGCCCGCTGTCCTTCACGCCCGACGGCAAGACGATCCTGTTCACATCGGTGCGCAAGCCCGATTGGGAACGCGACGTGTTCGACAGCGAAGTCTATGCTCTGGACATCGCATCGGGCGGCATAACGCCGCTCACAAGCCGCGTGGGACCGGACGGCAATCCGGTCATTTCACCCGATGGGCGCTTGATCGCCTATCTGGGTTATGACGACAAGCGCATCGCCTATGAGACGACCGAACTGTCGATCATGAATCGCGACGGCGGCAATCCCCGCACGATCACCGCAAAGCTGGACCGCAGCATCGACAAGGTGAAATGGGCAGGCGACGGCAAGAGCCTCTATGCACTTTACGATCGCGAAGGCGTCAACCGGATCGCGCGGATCACGCTGGACGGGAAAGTGACCGAGATCGCCAGCGGCCTCGCCGGCAGCGGACTGGACCGGCCCTACAGCGGAGGCGACTTCTCCGTCTCCACGAACGGCGTCGTCGCCTTCACCAGCGGATCGCCCTATCGCCCGGCGGACATTTCCGTGATGCAGGGGGGCAGCAAGCGACAGCTAACGCGACTCAACGACAATCTGCTCGCCGCCAAGACATTGGGCGACGTGAAGGAACTGGCGGTGAAGGCGCCCGATGGCCGCACCGTTCCGGCCTGGCTGGTGACGCCGCCTGGTTATCAGCCGGGTAAGCGCGTGCCGATGATCCTTGAAATCCACGGTGGTCCGGCATCGGCCTACGGGCCGTCCTTCGCCACCGACATCCAGCTTTATGCCGCCGCAGGCTATGCCGTGCTCTACACCAACCCGCGCGGATCGACATCCTACGGCGAAGAGTTCGCGCAGCTTATCCATCATAAATATCCGGGCGACGACTATGGCGACCTGATCGCCGCCGTCGATGCCGCGATCGCCATCGGCGTCGTCGATCCCGACAATCTGTTCGTCACCGGCGGATCGGGCGGCGGCGTGCTGACGAGCTGGATTGTTGGCAAGACTGACCGGTTCAAGGCGGCCGCGACGCAAAAGCCCGTCATCAACTGGATCAGCGAGGCGCTGACCATGGACAATACGTTGTTCACGTCCCGCTACTGGTTCGAGAAGAAGCCGTGGGAAGACCCCATGTCCTACTGGAACCGCTCGCCGCTCAGCCTGGTCGGCAACGTCAAGACGCCGACTTTGGTGGTCGTGGGGAGCGAGGATTACCGCACGCCCGTGAGCGAGTCGGAGCAATATTATGCCGCATTGCAGATACAGGGCGTGCCGACCGCGCTGGTGAAGGTGCCGGGCGCAAGCCACGGGGGTTTCACCGCCCGCCCCTCGCAATCGGCGGCCAAGGCTGCTGCGATCATCGCATGGTTCGACAAATATCGAACGCCCGCCAAACCCTGAACTGCACGCAGGAGTATTCCGATGAGCGATGGCATTACATTCTACACCAACCCCATGTCGCGCGGGCAGATTGCCCGATGGATGCTGGAGGAAGTCGGTGCGCCTTATGATCAGGTGCTGCTGGACTATGGCACCACGATGAAGGCGCCGGAATATCTGGCGATCAATCCCATGGGCAAGGTGCCCGCCATCGTCCATCGCGGCAAGGTCGTGACGGAATGCGCCGCCATCTGCGCCTATCTGGCCGATGCCTTCCCGGATGCCGGGCTTGCTCCACCGCTAGACGACCGGGCGGACTATTATCGCTGGCTGTTCTTCGCCGCCGGACCGGTGGAAGCGGCCGTCATCAATCGCGCGCTGCAATGGGAAGTCCCCGCCGACAAGCAGATGATGGCGGGCTATGGCCATTTCGATGCGGCGATGGACGGCCTCGAAACGGCGATAGCGGGCAAGACATGGATATGCGGCGATCGCTTCACTGCGGCGGATGTCTATGTCGGTTCGCAGATAGACTGGGGTCTGGTGTTCGGATCGATCCCGACGCGCCCGGCCTTTGCGGACTATGCCGATCGCCTGCGGGATCGTCCCGCCTACAAAAGGCAAAAGGCTATCGACAACGCCCTGATGGCGGAAGCGAAAGCGGCTATGGGCGAGCCTTCGGCCGCCTGATCTTAAGCGGATATGCAAAGCCCCCGGTGCGACCCGCACCGGGGGCTTGCTTGCATGCTCGATGCACGATCAGTTGCCGACGACGACCTTTGCATCGCTCGTCGACGCATCGGCATAGCGCGCCTTGGTTTCGGCGCGGGCGATGACAGCGTCGACCGGCTGCGCAACGTTGTCGAACGCCTTTTCCCGGCAGGTCATAGCTTCGCGCATATCGGTCGCGGGGCATACTTGCCGTGCTGCCTTGCGCAGGCGCTTGTTGAGGACCTGACGGCCCGACGCCTGGCTCAGGTCCAGATCGTCATAGCGCACTTCGGTGGTGCGTCCGTTGGATTCGAAGGTGCCTGCGAAAGCGGGCGTTCCCGCGATCAGTGCGGCAGCGGCGACTAGAGCCGTGGTGATGCCCTTGGTCTTGGTGGTGAAAGCGAACATGTTGTGTCTCCTCGAAACTGGGTTGGTCGTGTTGCCCGAAGGACGCTGCCCTTTTGCTTGGGGGCGGCAGCGGCTGCGGGGCCGACGAACCGTTGATCTGTTGATCGTTGCAATCCGTCCTGCCCCACCTCTCTACGTCGGCCAGGGCAACGCCGCTTTCCCGGTTCGACCAGCAGCCCTTGGTTTCGGCGGACGACAGCGGTTGCGATGAACGACGCCCATCCAACGACAAACGGTCGTTCGTCGTGCCGACAAACGACGTGGTACAGCTTTCCGTAACGGAAATGCGGAATGCGATGGAAAGGATTGTGCGTTGCATCGCGTGCAGAAACAAAAACGCCCCCGGTGCAAGGGAAGACCGGGGGCGCATCCTGCTCATGCTGTCGGGCACTTCAGGATCTCTGTAATCTGTCGAAGAAAGGAGCCGTTCCGGCGTCTTTTCTCATGCAGTCATTCTACTTCAACGCGAAACGGAGCGATCCGTTGCTTCGACTACCGTTCCCTTCCCTCGGCGAACGACATGCACGTCGATCAACGACATGCATGTCCCGACGAATGACATCCGCGGACCCTATGCGCATGTTACATTGCAGTTATATTTCGAAATCACGCTGTGGCATGGTCAAGGTACGATTATCCCACCCTGCATCACCAGCGGCGCCTTTTCGAGCACGGTGATATCCGTCAGCGGATCGCCGTCGACCGCGATCATGTCGGCATAACGACCCACCGAGATCGCACCGACATCCTCGCCCCAGCCCATAAGATCCGCGGCGCTGCTGGTCGCCGACCGGATCGCCTGAATCGGCGACATGCCGTAGCGCACCATATAGGCGAATTGACGCGCGTTGAGACCGTGGGGATAGACGCCGGCATCGGTGCCGAAGCCGATCCGCACGCCTGCCCTCACCGCCTTGGCAAAGCCATCGCGCTGAGCCTGAGTCGTCTCGCGATTCTTGCGCAGATATTCCTGCGGCCACCCCTCCTGCGTACCGACCGCATCGATATAGTCGCCATTGTAGATATCCATCACCAGCCACACGCCCTTTGCTTTCGCCAGTGCGATGCCTTCGTCGTCGATCAGGCTGGCATGTTCTATGGAGCGTGCACCCGCCCGGATCGCGGTCTTGATCCCGGCGGCGCCATGGGCGTGGACGGTAGCGTAACTATGATGCGCCTTCGCAACGGCGACGGCGGCGGCGATCTCCTCCCCGGTCATCTCTTCCGTGCCCGGTTCGGTGCCGATCGCCAGCACTGCGCCGGTGCCTATGATCTTGAGATGATCGACGCCGGCGGCGAACAGCGCCTCGGCCTTCTCCCGCACCTGCGCCGCGCCGCGCGAGACGCCCAGACGCATGTCGGGCGGCACCGCCATGCCATCGGGCAGGCTGGTGATCTCTCCGCCGCCGCCGGGACTGGTCAGATAGGCGCCTGCCACCGCCATACGCGGACCGGGAAACAGGCCGTCACGAATGCCGTTGCGCACCGCTACGTCCGTCAGCCCCCGGTAAGTGCCGACATCCCGTACCGTGGTGAACCCTGCCTTCAACGTCGCGCGCGCATTGCGTACGCCCAGCAGCGCGGTTTCGGCAGGGCTGGTCTTGACCGGCAGGGCGACATCGCTCGACGTGCCGGTGTCGGCGATATGCGTGTGCAGGTCGATCAGGCCGGGCAGCACCGTGCGGGCGCTCCAGTCTACTACGGCCGATCCGGGCGGCGGGGGCGTCCACGGCGCGACGTGCGTTATACGACCGGCGCGAACGTCAATGCGCTGGTCGATCAGCGTCTTTCCTCCCAGCACGTCGATCATGCGACCGGCGTGGACGTAGACATCCTGGGCATGCACGAGGGGAAGCTGGATCAGCATCCATCCCTGCATCAGGACGACCGCCAGGCAACGGGCAATACGGCCCCTGTAGCTAATAGCGCGCTTCCTCATTTTGACACTTCTCCCCGTATCGCCTTCACCAGGCCCTTCTGCGTGTATTTTGGTGAGACATCCAGCGCATGCTTCATGCTGCAACGCCTCAAGCAGCCTTGAGTGGAGCAAAAATCCATGTATGCCACCATCATAAAACACGCTCTGCAAAAATGCCGTTACAGGACGGGGACTTGGTAGCATGATGAACAGCTTCCTCGATGATTACATGCCGCATGGCTATTGCCTGCTGTGGCGGCCGGAGCTGGTCTGGACGCATGTGATGTCGGACGCGCTGATCGCGCTTGCTTATTTCTCCATTCCCGTGGCGCTCATCCGTTTCATCCGCGCGCGCCGCGACATACAGTTCGGCGGCATCTTCTGGCTGTTCGCCATCTTCATCATGGCGTGCGGAACAACTCATGTCATGGCGATCTGGACGCTGTGGCACGGCGACTACGGTATAGAAGCGCTTATCAAGGTCGTTACCGCGATCGCATCGGTGCTGACCGCAATCGTTCTGTGGCCGCTCATTCCCAAGGCGCTTGCATTGCCGTCCACGGCACAGTTGCGGATGGCGAACGATTCCCTGGCGCAACGCATCGCAGAACGCGACGCGGCACTGGCCGCGCTGCAGGTTGAGGAAGAGGAGCGTCGCAAGGCTGAGGCCGCATTGCTCCAGTCCCGCAAGATCGAAGCCGTGGGACAATTGACCGGCGGCATAGCGCATGATTTCAACAATCTGCTGCAGGCGGTCGCTGGCAATATCGAACTTATCGCGCTGCATGGCAGCGGACATGACAAGATCACGCGTCTTGCCAGCAATGCCACAGCTGCGCTCGATCGCGGCCGCACGCTTACCGGCCAATTGCTTGCTTTCTCGCGGATCCAGCGTCTTGAACTCAAACCCGTGCGGATCGCTCCCGTCATGGGCGGTATGAACGACCTTCTGCAACGCACCCTCGGTCCGCAGATTGGCCTGACGATGGATGGCGACGACAAGGGTCTGGCGGTGATGGCGGATCGCACGCAACTGGAACTGGCGCTGCTCAACCTCGCCATCAACAGTCGGGATGCCATGCCCACCGGTGGACAGCTTTCCATCACCGCCCTGCCCTTCCGCCTGGAAACCGACGAAGGTGATCTGGCTGCGGGGGATTATGTCGACATCGTCGTGGCCGACACCGGATCGGGCATGCCGTCAGAAGTACGCGAGCGCGCGTTCGAACCGTTCTTCACGACCAAGCCGGTTGGCAAGGGCACCGGCCTCGGCCTGTCGATGGTGTTCGGTATCGCCCGTCAGTCCGGCGGGACATTGCTGCTCGATTCCGTGGAAGGCAAAGGCACGCAGGTAACCTTGCGGTTGCGCAGCGTGGCGCAGATTGCCGACAGCGACGAGCCGATCGCAGCCATGCCGCTTGCCGAACGCCTGGACGATATCCGGGTGCTGGTGATCGACGACGATCATGCTGTTCGCGAAACGGTCGTCGAGGGCCTCGAAGCCATGGGCGCCATCGTCCGGCAGGCGGCGCGTGGCGCAACCGGCATCGCCATCGCGGAAGCGGAGGAGTTCGATGTCGTGCTGCTCGATTTCGCGATGCCCGACATGAACGGCGCCGCCGTGGCGCAGGCGATCGCCAAAAGACGCCCTGCACTGCCGATCATCTTCGCCAGCGGCTATGCGGACACGGATGCACTCGACGCGGCCATGGACAGCCCGGTGACGATGTTGCGCAAGCCATTTTCGCACGCCGATGTCGTCGCGGCAATCCGCGCGGCATTGCGCGAAGGTGGATAAGGCTGGTACGAAGTCACCTGCCTGAATGGCTCGACGCCATGCGCAAAGCGCGTTGCAGATGTCGGTGCGCACTCCCATATCTGCATTCCGATCGCCCTTGCCTCATCCGAACAAATATGGAACAAAGCGGCCCATGCTGACTCATATCTCCGTGCGTGGAGCGCGCGAACATAATCTGAAGGGCGTGGACGTCGACCTGCCCCGCGACAGCCTGATCGTCATCACCGGCCTTTCGGGATCGGGCAAGTCGAGCCTTGCGTTCGATACCATCTACGCTGAGGGGCAGCGGCGATACGTGGAATCGCTTTCCGCTTATGCGCGCCAGTTTCTGGAGATGATGCAGAAGCCCGATGTCGAGCATATCGACGGCCTTTCGCCTGCGATCAGCATCGAGCAAAAGACGACCAGCCGCAACCCGCGCTCGACCGTCGCGACCGTCACCGAAATCTACGATTATATGCGCCTGCTGTGGGCGCGTGTCGGTGTCCCCTACTCTCCTGCGACCGGCCTGCCGATCAGCGCACAGACGGTCAGCCAGATGGTCGATCGGGTGATGCAATTACCCGAAGGCACCCGCTTCTTCCTGCTCGCGCCGGTGGTGCGCGGGCGGAAGGGCGAATATCGCAAGGAACTGGCGGAATGGCAGAAGGCGGGCTTCACCCGCGTCCGCATTGATGGCGAACTGTATGAGATCGAGGAAGCCCCCGCCCTCGACAAGAAGCTGAAGCACGACATCGAAGTGGTGGTCGATCGCATCGCCGTGCGCGACGATATCCAGACGCGCCTGGCCGAAAGTTTCGAGACTGCGCTGAAGCTGGCCGAAGGGCTGGCATATGTGGATCTGGCTGACGGCAATGTTCCGGGGCGCGACGATGACGCGCCATCCACGGGCAAGATGAAGAACACCGGCATTCCCGCCAACCGCATCGTCTTTTCGGAAAAATTCGCCTGCCCGGTCAGCGGATTCACGATCGCTGAAATCGAACCGCGCCTCTTCTCGTTCAACGCGCCGCAGGGCGCTTGCCCGGCCTGCGACGGGCTTGGCGAAAAGCTGCTGTTCGACAGTCAGTTGGTCGTACCGAACGAGGAACTGAGCCTCATAAAGGGTGCGATCGTCCCTTGGGCAAAGTCTAATCCGCCTAGTCCTTATTATATGCAGGTACTAGGGTCGCTGGCGCGCGAGTTCGGTTTCTCGCTCGATACGCCCTGGAAGGATCTGCCGGGAGAGATACAGCTCATCATCCTGCACGGCACAGGCGGCAAGGCGGTTACGCTGCGCTTTCAGGACGGGCGCAAATCCTATGAGGTCAAGAAGGCGTTCGAAGGCGTCATCGGCAATCTCAACCGTCGGATGCTCCAGACCGAAAGCGCGTGGATGCGCGAGGAACTGTCCAAATATCAGACGGCCCAGCCTTGCGAGACATGCGGCGGTGCGCGCCTGAAACCCGAAGCACTGGCGGTGAAGATCGCAGGTGAGGATATTTCCATCCCCACGCGCCGCAGCGTGGTCGACGCGCTGGCTTTCTTTACGGACATGCCAGCGCATCTCAACGACCAGCAGAATCAGATCGCCAAGGCGATCCTGAAGGAAATCGTCGAGCGGCTGGGTTTCCTCAACAATGTCGGGCTGGATTATCTCAATCTCGATCGCACCTCCGGCACGCTGTCGGGCGGCGAAAGCCAGCGCATCCGCCTCGCTTCGCAGATCGGATCGGGACTGTCGGGTGTGCTCTATGTCCTCGACGAACCATCCATCGGCCTGCACCAGCGCGACAACGACCGGCTGCTCATTACGCTCAAACGCCTGCGCGATCTGGGGAACACGGTGATCGTCGTAGAGCATGACGAGGATGCGATCCGCACCGCCGATTATATTCTCGACATGGGTCCGGGCGCGGGCGTGCATGGCGGCACCGTCGTCGCACGCGGTACGCTCGACGAGATTCTTGCGAGCAAGGACAGCCTGACCGCCGATTATCTGAACGGCACGCGCGCGATCGACGTGCCGAAAAAGCGCCGAAAGGGGTCGGGGAAGAAACTGACGGTCCATAATGCGCGCGCGAACAATCTGCGCGGCGTCACCGCCTCGATTCCGCTCGGCACCTTTACCTGCATCACCGGAGTTTCAGGATCCGGCAAGTCCAGTTTCACCATCGATACGCTCTACGCCGCGTCGGCCCGGACCCTGAACGGTGCGCGGATCATCGCGGGCGCACACGACAAGGTGACGGGTCTGGAATATTGCGACAAGGTGATCGACATCGATCAGTCGCCCATCGGGCGCACCCCGCGATCCAATCCGGCCACCTACACCGGCAGCTTCACCAACATCCGCGACTGGTTCGCCGGCCTGCCCGAAAGCCAGGCGCGCGGCTATAAGCCGGGCCGGTTCAGCTTCAACGTGAAGGGCGGTCGCTGCGAGGCCTGTCAGGGCGACGGCCTCATCAAGATCGAGATGCACTTCCTGCCCGACGTGTACGTGACGTGCGACGTGTGCCACGGCGCACGCTACAATCGCGAGACTTTGGAAGTGAAGTTCAAGGGCAAGTCTATCGCCGACGTGCTGGACATGACGGTCGAGGACGCCGTCGAGTTCTTCAAGGCCGTACCGCCGATCCGCGACAAGATGGCGATGCTGGCGGAAGTCGGCCTGGGCTACGTCAAGGTCGGACAGCAGGCTACGACGCTGTCAGGCGGCGAGGCGCAGCGCGTCAAACTGGCCAAGGAACTGTCGCGCCGCGCCACCGGCAACACGCTCTACATCCTTGACGAACCAACCACCGGCCTGCATTTCGAAGATGTCCGCAAACTGCTCGAAGTGCTCCATGCGCTGGTCGATCATGGTAACAGCGTCGTCGTGATCGAGCATAATCTGGACGTCATCAAGACCGCCGACTGGATCATCGACATGGGGCCGGAGGGCGGCGTGAAGGGCGGCGTAGTCGTCGCGGAAGGCACGCCGGAGACAGTCGCGAAAAATCCGCGGAGTTTCACCGGACACTATCTCGCGCCCATGCTGCGCGTGAAGAGGGACGAAAGTCTGATGCCGGTCGGCGCGTGAGGAGAACCGCCAAGGCCTGCCAGCAACCCGACACCTCCAGCAAATCGACGAATGACTCCATCCCGGTGCGCTGATAGGGAGCGCCGTCCGTCCGGAGGCGCTGTATGATCGAAGTCTGTACGCTTACCCTGCAATGCGAGGATCGCCCCGGACTGGTCGCCGATGTCGCCGGTTTTCTGGCGCGGCACGGCGGGAATATTACCGATGCACAGCAGTTCAACGACGCGCTGAACAAACGCTTTTTCATGCGGGTGGAGTATGAACTGCCCGAAGCCGCGGTAGAGACGATGCGGGAGGCCTTTCCCGCCATCGCCGAACCAAGCGGGATGCAATGGAAGATCCAGCGCCGCAGCACCCGGCAGAAAGTGCTGCTGATGGTCAGCAAGTTCGACCATTGCCTGGGCGACCTGCTCTATCGCTGGCGGATCGGCGAACTCGACATGGATGTAGTGGGCATCATCGGCAACCATCCTGAGGCGGCGCTGGCGACTCCGCTGATCGGCGACATTCCCTTTCATCACTTGCCGGTGACGGCGGACAGCAAGCCGCATCAGGAAACCCGGATAAAGGCCATCGTCACGCAAACCGGCGCGGACCTGATCGTGCTGGCGCGCTATATGCAGATATTGAGCGACGATCTGGCGGCGTTTCTTTCAGGACGCTGCATCAACATCCATCACAGCTTCCTGCCCGGCTTCAAGGGCGCCAAGCCCTATCATCAGGCGCATGAACGCGGCGTCAAGATGATCGGCGCGACGGCGCACTACGTAACCGCCGACCTCGACGAAGGGCCGATCATCCATCAGGACGTGGAAGCGATAAGCCATGCCGATACGCCCGAGGATCTGGTGCGCAAGGGCCGCGATATCGAGCGCCGCGTGCTGGCGACGGCGGTGCAGCATCATCTCCAAGGCCGCGTATTCCTGAATGACAGCCGGACGGTCGTGTTCCGCGCCTGATCCGGACATGTTCTGAAACCTTTGACCAGTGGACAAGCGCATCGCTGCGGGCATACACTGCCTGCATGGCAACAGCATATCTTGATCCGCAAGCGCGCTACAACAGCGTCGCCCGTCTCCTCCACTGGGTGATCGGCACGATCGTCATCCTCAATATCATCGGCGGACTTGCCCATGATGCACTGGAAGGCGTGTTCAACGTAATGCCGCTTCACAAGGCCGCGGGCATCACCGTATTCGCGCTGACGGTCGTGCGTATCGTCTGGCGCCTCATACACCCTGCCCCGCCGTTGCCTTCGGATATGAAAGGGTGGGAACGCACGGCATCGCACGCCACCCATGCGGCTTTCTACCTCCTGCTGATCCTCGTGCCGCTGACCGGATGGATCATGACATCGGCAGGCAGTCGTCCGCTGGAATGGTTCGGCCTCTTCCCCATTCCCAAGTTCAATGTCGCAAAGGGCGATGCCATCGTCGGCATATCGAGTGAAGGCCATGAAATACTGGGCCTCCTTTTCGGCGCGCTCGCCATCATCCACATCGCCGCGGCACTGCGTCATCACTTCATCCTGAAGGATAACGTCCTGCGCCGCATGATCGGCTGACCGAAGGTCGCCCCATAGCGATCGTCAATGACCGCTGTGATCCGCAGCCTCCGGCGTGGCGGCACCGGCCTTTTGCACGACGGCGTCGACGATGATACGATCACCGTTCGAAAAGAGGAAGGTGAGCGGCACCTTGCCCTGCGCCACGGCCTCGGGATTGACGCCCCAGAGCATCAGATGCTTGCCCCCGGGCGCAAAAGCGACTTGCGTCTTGGCGGGGACGGCCACCCTGTCGATCGGCTGCATGGTCATCTTGCCGCCTTTGTCGATGCTCTCGTGCATTTCGACGCGCAGGGCGCGGTCTGTCGTGACCCCGCGCAATTCCACAGGTGTTTGCCCGCCATGAACGACGAAATAGCCTGCCGACGGCATGTCCTTGTTGGGGCTGATGCGAATCCAGGCCTGATCCACGAACAAAGGCGGCGGATCGGCGCACGCCGCGAGGAATTGCGGCACGATAACAAGCGTCAGGGCGACCAGTAGCTTGCGGAGCAGTTTCATCGACATTGTCCTTAATTTCTCGATTGCACGAGGGCCTTGGCAATTGTCCCGTTGCGGGCTGCGGCGCCATTGCGATCATTCCTAATGCGCGTCGGTTCTTGTGCCAAGCAAAAGCCCCCCTATATCGGACTTCGAGACGGTGCTTGCCCTGGCATGATGTGCAGGGCAAGGCCGCTAACCGCTGAACATCTTGGGGTTAAAGAGGACATACATGGCTAAAGTTATCGGGATTGATCTGGGCACCACCAATAGCTGCGTCGCAGTGATGGACGGCGGCAAGCCGAAAGTGATCGAAAATTCGGAAGGCGCGCGTACGACGCCGTCGATCGTCGCCTTCACCAAGGATGGCGAGCGCCTGATCGGCCAGCCGGCCAAGCGGCAGGCCGTCACCAATCCGGAGAACACCATCTTCGCGGTCAAGCGTCTGATCGGTCGTCGTTTCGACGATCCGCTGACCAAGAAGGATATGGAACTGGTGCCTTACGCCATCGCGAAGGGCAGCAATGGCGACGCATGGGTGAAGGCCGGTGGCGAGGAATATTCCCCTTCGCAGATTTCCGCCTTCACGCTTCAGAAGATGAAGGAAACTGCCGAAAGCTATCTCGGCGAAACTGTGACGCAGGCGGTCATCACCGTCCCTGCCTATTTCAACGACGCTCAGCGCCAGGCGACCAAGGACGCAGGCAAGATCGCGGGCCTCGAAGTGCTGCGCATCATCAACGAGCCCACCGCGGCGGCGCTGGCTTACGGCCTCGACAAGCAGGACGGCAAGACGATCGCAGTCTATGACCTTGGCGGCGGTACGTTCGACATTTCGATCCTCGAAATCGGCGATGGCGTGTTCGAAGTGAAGTCGACCAACGGCGATACTTTCCTGGGCGGCGAGGATTTCGATTCCAAGGTCGTCGAATATCTGGCCGAAAGCTTCCAGAAGGAAGAAGGCATCGACCTCAAGAAGGACAAGCTGGCGCTTCAGCGTCTGAAGGAAGCCGCCGAGAAGGCCAAGATCGAGCTTTCTTCGGCGCAGACGACCGAAGTCAACCTGCCCTTCATTACTGCCGACCAGAACGGTCCCAAGCATCTGGTCAAGACGATCACCCGCTCCGACCTGGAAAAGCTGGTGGCTGAACTCATCAAGCGCACGATGGAGCCTTGCAAGAAGGCGATGGCGGACGCGGGCGTATCCGCATCCGAAATCAGCGAAGTCGTCCTCGTCGGCGGCATGACGCGCATGCCGAAGGTGCGGGAAGCCGTTAAGGAGTTCTTCGGCAAGGAACCGCATACCGGTGTCAACCCGGATGAAGTCGTCGCCATGGGCGCGGCCATTCAGGCGGGCGTGCTTCAGGGCGACGTGAAGGACGTTCTTCTGCTCGACGTGACGCCGCTTTCGCTCGGCATCGAAACGCTGGGCGGCGTGTTCACGCGCATGATCGATCGCAACACGACGATCCCCGCGAAGAAGAGCCAGGTCTATTCGACGGCCGACGACAATCAGCAGGCGGTGACCATCCGCGTGTTCCAGGGCGAACGTGAAATGGCGGCGGACAACAAGCTGCTGGGCCAATTCGACCTCGTTGGCATCCCACCCGCTCCGCGCGGCGTTCCGCAGATCGAAGTCATGTTCGACATCGACGCCAATGGCCTCGTCAGCGTGTCCGCGAAGGACAAGGGCACCGGCAAGGAACAGCAGATTAAGATCCAGGCATCGGGCGGCTTGTCGGATGCCGACATCGACCAGATGGTGAAGGATGCCGAGCAGTTCGCCGAAGAGGACAAGCAGCGGCGTGAAGCGGCCGAAGCGAAGAACAACGCCGAAAGTCTGATCCACACCACCGAACGCCAGATCGAGGAGCATGGCGACAAGGTGGATGGCGCGCTTAAGTCCGAAATCGAAACGGCCATCGCCGCGGCGAAGTCTGCGGTCGAAAGCGGCGATATCGAGGCAATGAAGACCAAGGCGCAGGAACTGGCGACCGTCGCGATGAAGCTGGGTCAGGCGATCTACGAGAAGGAACAGGCGGCAGGCGCATCCCCCGGCGCTGAAACGGCAGCCAAGGCCGACGATGGCGTTGTCGATGCCGAGTTCTCCGAAGTGGACGAAGACAGCAAGGCGTAAGGAAAATCCCTCCCTCTCTCCTTCAGGGGAGAGGGCCGGGGAGAGGGGGATGGAAGATGGCGGCGAAACCATGCGTATGAATGTCATGTGCATGGGCAGCCTCCTCTCCCACCCCTCTCCCCTGAAGGGGAGAGGGCTATCATGAGCACCGAAGTCGATTATTACGAATTGCTGGAAGTCGAGCGGACCGCCGATGATAGCGCATTGAAAAGCGCCTATCGCAGGCTCGCGATGAAATATCATCCCGACAAGACCGGCGGCTGCGCCGACAGCGAAGCCAAGTTCAAGGCCGTCAGCGAAGCCTATGAAATCCTGAAGGATCCGCAAAAGCGCGCGGCTTACGATCGGTTCGGGCATGCCGCGTTCCAGAACGGCGGCGGCGGCGGAGGCGGTTTCCGTGGCGGTGCCGGCGGCTTTTCCGATCTGGGCGACATCTTCGAGACGATTTTCGGTCAGTCGGGGTTCGGCAGCGGCGGGCGTCAGGCCAGCCGTCGCGGCGCGGACCTGCGCTATGACCTCGAAATCAGCCTCGAAGAAGCGTATCATGGCAAGGCGACGGAGATTGCCGTCGAAGTTTCGGCCCCCTGCGACACCTGCGACGGATCGGGCGCGAAGCCGGGCACCGGCGCAAAGACGTGCAACACTTGCGGCGGTCATGGCCAGGTGCGCGCGCAGCAAGGCTTTTTCGTGGTCGAACGGACCTGTCCATCCTGCCACGGCGCAGGCAAGGTGATCGAAAGCCCGTGCAGCAGTTGTCGCGGCGAAGGCCGCGTCGACCGGCAAAAGACGCTATCGGTCAACATCCCGGCGGGCGTCGACGAAGGCACGCGTATCCGCCTGACCGGCGAGGGCGAAGCGGGCGCACGCGGCGCGCCTGCGGGCGATCTCTACATCTTCCTGCACGTCAAACGGCATGGCATTTTCGAACGTGACGGGACCACCCTGTTCTGCCGCGCGCCCGTCAGCTTCACGACGGCTGCACTGGGCGGCACGATCGAAGTGCCGGGTCTGGACCGCGTGACCCAAGAAATCCGCATTCCCGCAGGCATCCAGTCCGGCAAGCAACTGCGTCAGCGTGGCGCGGGCATGCCAGTACTCAACGGGCGCGGCCATGGTGACATGGTGGTGCAGATCGATGTTGAAACGCCCACGCGTCTCAACGCGCGCCAGAAAGAGCTTCTCGAAGCGTTCCGCGAGACGGAAACCGGGGAAGAATGCCCACAGTCGACCGGATTTTTCAGCAAGATCAAAGACCTGCTGGGGTGATCTGTTGAGTAATTGCTATTGGGGCGGCGTTTCGATCTGATCTTCATAAGACCGAAGCGCCGCGATCACCTCCGCATCACTGCGATACCGACGCCGCAAGTCGGCGAGCCGCGCATCCGTGCCGGAACAAAGCTGGCGGACATTGTCCTCGATATAAGCGCGACGCTCCGCATCATAAGGCTCCTCGCCCCTGAAATGGTCGCAGCCATCGCGCGTCACCATGAAATCCGTGACTTCGTCTGGAAAACGCATGCTGTCGCTTTCGGTGGCGTCCGAAGCGTTTTCGGGCGGCAGATCGTCAATGCGGGATACCTGCGGCGAAACCGGCGGAACATTCACGGGCGCTTCTTCGCGCGGTGATTGCTGGTCTCTGCTTTGCGCCGCCTGGGTCAAGGCCGGCGCCTCATTCGCAGGTGCTTCATCGGCGGGGGCGCCCGATGAGCATCCTTGCAGGCTGGCCGACAAAAGCGCTGCGGCGTAAAACCTGTGCGTCATCACCCGATTTCCTTGCGCAGGCTCACGATCATATCCGTCACCAGCGTCAGTCGTTGCGCTTCCTCGTCCAGAATCGCGTGGAACAGCGCCTTGCGGTAGCGCGCAATGCGCTCTTCCGGGAAGGAGGCATCGGCAGCTAGTGTCGAAAGCAGGATGTCGATGAGTCTTTCGGCCCCGTGCAGCCGCCCCCAGAGATAATCATTTTCCCGATAGGCGCGGCTGAAGAAGGCGCCGAAATTATTGAACTCCATGCCGCGCAGTGTCGCGGCGGCATCGGCTGGGCGGATAGCGGAGCAATCTTCGGGCGATATGCGGTCGACCTTGACCGGATCATATTCGTCCAGCCCTTCCCCCTGCAACAAGGGCAAGGTCGCGATATCGTAAAAGGGGAAACCCAGATAAGCGAGCAGCATCGACCGCCGTTCGGTCTTAGGCAGTCCCCATAATGCTTCGGACAGGAGAGCCTCTGCGGCATCGTCGCACGCGCGTAGATCGCGCGCGGCGGCCAGCGTCGCCAGCACGCTAGCGGGATCGGTCGTCACTTCGCCAGCCGCGGAGATCAGAGCGTCGGGATAATGTTCGGGATCTTCCCGCGCGATATAGAGCGCAAGCCCGCCATAAATGGCATCGTGCATAGCCGTCAGCGCCTCGGGCGAAGCATCACTTGCGATTTCCAGAGTCTCCGCCAGCCGCCTGGCGAGAAACCGCAGGCGACGTATCCGGAAGCCAAGGTCGTGATCGCGGAAGAACAGGATCACGTCTGCGCTCACGGCTTCCCGACCTGCACCGTTCATCTGATCCAGCCCCGCGCTCCGCACATGGCCCCACAAGGCACGGCGCGCCGCATCGCGCTGTACGGCGTCGTCCTTGGGGCTGATGCGACCGATCAGGTCCGCGATTTCATCGACGATGCCCGAGAGTTTCAGATGCCCATAAGCGGGATAGGCAAAGCCCGCCGCGCTAGCCGCACGCGTTTGCGCCTTCGCGCGCCAGTGGGCGAGCCGCGCGGGCGTCGGACGATCGAGGAACAGCGTTCCGCCGAAACTGCTGATGACGTCCTGCTCGATCTGCGGCCGCAGGGCGGCGATGATCTGCCGCATCCGCTCGATCCGGCGGGACCGTCCGGCGATGGCGTCAAGATTGTCGCGGATCGGCTGCTCCCGCGGAATGTCGCTCAGCGCACCGAAGATCGTGCGGAAAAAGCCCGGTAGCGGCGCCCGCTCGCCGTCCTCCAAAGGTTTGTTTTCTCCACTGCGCGTCAGGCGGATGCTGCGGCTGTGCGGCTTGGGATCGATATAGACGAAGCGCCGGTCCACTTCGCGCCGCGACGGGCGATTGCGCAACGCACCGATCGCCTGCGCGAACGGCGCATTGGCCAGCACCGATCCGTCGATCAGCACGGCGTCCTCCGCCTTGCCCAAGGCCCAGTGACGCGGCAGGACGCGTGCCAGAAAATCGTTGCGACCGGGCCACGCCCGATTGCGCGCCTCCAGCACGCCGTCCAGTTCGCGCACGGTGAACGGCGGGAAAGCGCTCGGAAAGCTCGCCGTGGCCCGCGCCGCGAACGCCAGTTCGGCAGGGTCTGCAAAGCGACGCCTGGATTCATCCCGCCCTCGCGCGGCGAACCCGATCGACAGGCGATGCTCGGTCTCTACGACATGCGGCGGGCTGTGCAGCGTCAGGCTCTGCGGATAGCCGCCGAAATCGGTCACCGTGACGAAAAGATCGAGCGGATGCCCCGGCGGCAGGAGCGGCTCCCCGCAAGGCGCGCGCTCCATCGCCTCGAACGCATCGAGCAGCATGTTGCTGAACACGGCCCCGCCGAAAGGCGGCTCGAACCAGCGTGAGCGAATGAAGCGGGACAGTTTCATTCGCACTTCCTCGCGCGTTTCCGGTGCTACGGTGCGCTCCACCGCATCGCCGGGACGGCGCGCCGCCATCCACACGAGTGGCGAGGCCCAGAACTTGGAGAAGCGTGCGGCGGGGCGCGCATCGGGATCGAGCAGCCGGTCGATGTCGGCATAATCCATCCACAGGTCGGTCAGCGGATCGAGTGATTGCCCGGTCTCGATCGCTTGCGCCAGAAAGATGCCGTTGATGCCTCCCGCACTTGCGCCCGCGATAATGTCGGGGATCACGCGCAGACGCGTAGCGGTCTCCGCCTCGATCTCCGCAATCAGGGCACGATAGACGGATCGCGATGTGCCCAACGCCACCGCATCCTGATGCGGGTCGTCATGATAATCCCGGCTGGCCCGCGCCAGATGCCAGATTTCCTTGGTGATGCCGTGCATGTAGATGGCCAGGCTGATCCCGCCGTAGCACACCAGCGCCAGCCGAAGCTCCTTCTCCCTCATGGGCATCCCCTCATGCGCGAAGGATGGCAAATGCGCGGGCGCTTGTCATGCTCTTATGCGAGTGCGAACTCGGCCCAGATCGGCAAATGATCCGATGCTTTCCGGGCGGACGCGCTGGCATGAACGCCGCAATCCACCAGCGACAGACGATCGCAGTACATGATGCGGTCGAGCCGTGCGACCGGACGACGTGCATGGAAGCTGCGACCGCAAGGGGCAAAGCGGTAATGCCGCGCAAAATCGGAGAGGCAGCCGCGATCGGCGCTCCATTCGTTCAGGTCGCCCATCAGCAACGTGGGCAATGTGTCTGCGGCCCCCATAGCGGCGTGGATCACCGCCGCCGCCTGCCGCCGCCTCCAAAGCCCGGACAGGTCGAGGTGCATGCCGAAGAGCCGTAGCGGCGTCGCTGGCAACGCTACCTGCGCCATGATCGCGCCGCGCGGCTCGAGGCATGGCAGATGCAATATGTCATGCGCTCCGATCGGCACATCCTTGCGTACCAGAATCGCGTTGCCATGCCACCCCATGCTGCCTGTCTGTACGTCCAGGGGCACGGCCTTGTAGGCGCTGTGACTTTCCAGCAAGCGCGACGGCAATACGGCATGGCGGATACCGAACCGCCGGTCGGCTTCCTGCAAGGCGACGACATCGGCGTCGACTTCCGACAGCACCTCCAGTATCCGCTCCGGACTGCGGCGACGGTCTGTGCCGATGGCTTTGCGAATATTGTATGTCGCGACGCGAAAGGTGGTTGTTGCCATCTGGTAGCAATGCCCCAGATGCAGGCATGTTTCCATCATCTACCCGCTATTGCCATCATGTTCCTTATATGTTCTATAGATGACGAGTAACCAGCGGCACGGGAAAACAATGGCCAAGGCAAAGCGCAAGTTCGTCTGTCAGCAATGCGGATCGGTTTCGCCGCGCTGGCAGGGGCAGTGCGACGATTGCGGTGAATGGAACAGCCTCTACGAGGAGGCTGGCGAGACGGTGTTCGCCGCCAAGCATGACCTGCAAAGCGGTGGTCGTGCGCTCCAGCTGGTCGGTCTCGACAGTGCCATCGCCCTGCCCCCGCGCGCCGGTACGGGCATCGCGGAGTTCGATCGAGCGCTGGGCGGCGGACTGGTTGCGGGGTCCGCGACGCTGATCGGTGGCGATCCGGGAATCGGCAAGTCCACCTTGCTGCTGCAAGCAGCGGCGCGGATGGCGATGCGTGGGCTGTCCGTGGCCTATATCAGCGGCGAGGAAGCCTCCGATCAGGTGCGGTTGCGTGCACAGCGGCTGGGTCTGGGCAACGCTCCCGTGCAATTGGCAAGCGCCACGTCGGTGCGGGATATCCTGACGACCATGAGTGAGAGCGCACCCCCTGCCCTGCTCATCATCGATTCGATCCAGACGATGCACAGCGACCTGATCGAAGGCGCTCCGGGGACCGTCAGTCAGGTCCGCGCCAGCGCGCAGGAACTGATCCGCTTCGCCAAGCAGCGGGGCAGTGCCGTCGTCCTTGTCGGGCATGTCACGAAGGACGGCAGCATCGCCGGCCCGCGCGTGCTTGAGCATATGGTTGATACGGTATTGAGCTTCGAGGGAGAGCGCAGCCACCAGTACCGTATCCTGCGCGCGATCAAGAACCGCTTCGGTGGCACCGACGAGATCGGCGTGTTCGCCATGGCGGAGGAAGGGCTGGCGGAAGTGAGCAACCCGTCCGCCCTGTTCCTGACGCATCGCGACGAGTCGGTGACCGGGGCCACGGTGTTCCCGGCACTGGAAGGAACACGTCCCGTGCTGGTCGAGATACAGGCGCTGACCGTGCGGCTCGCCAGCGGCGCGACGCCACGCCGCGCCGTTGTCGGGTGGGACAGCGGACGGCTCGCCATGCTGCTGGCCGTACTGGAGGCGCGCTGCGGGCTTAGTTTTTCGACGTGCGAAGTCTATCTCAACATTGCGGGCGGCTATCGCATCTCCGATCCGGCGGCCGACCTTGCAGTGGCGGGTGCACTGATCTCTGCGCTGTCCGAACGCCCCGTGCCTGCCGATGCGGTTCTGTTCGGCGAAGTCGCGCTATCGGGTGAGATCCGTCCCGTGGCCCACGCGCCCATGCGCCTGCGCGAAGCCGCAAAGCTCGGTTTCGAACGCGCCATCGTCCCCGCCTCCGCGGCGGATGGGGCAAAGGGGATCGCGATCAGCGGCTATCGGACATTGGCGCAATTCGTGGATCATGTTCTGGGCCGGGGATGATTGGGTCTCCGGCTTCGGTCCCCGAATTACACACTTCCCGCGAAAACAAACTTCGTGACATTTCTGCGCTTATCCACTAGTGGGCCGCCAGCGCATCTCTCGGGATGTGTCCGTCCGAGACAGTTGGTGAAGGGAATATGCCCTTCTTAATGCCCAGCCTAGACGGGGAAAAGTTCTTTGTCGGCATGGCCTTGCGCCTGCCGTGTCTGCCCTGTTCGTAGATACGGACGCTTCGGGCCGACGACCTCTCCCCTTCGGACCCAAGTGCCCCGCATGGCCGCCTTCGTGCTGTCTTGCGGGTTTGTTGCGTATCGGATGGTCCGATGCGCATGAAGTGGAGAATGGCATGGATCGTACCCAGAAGTCAGAGGTCGTCACCACGCTGAACGCCACTTTTGCCACAATCGGCGTTGTCGTGGTTACACGCAACCTCGGCATGACCGTCGCCCAGTCGACGGATCTGCGGCAGAAGATGCGGGACGCCGGCGCGACCTTCAAGGTTACGAAGAACCGCCTCGCCAGGATCGCGTTGAAGGACACGCAATACGAACAGATCAGCGACATGCTGACCGGTCCGGTTGCGCTGGCCACTTCTTTCGATCCGGTCGCCGCCGCCAAGGTTGCGATCGAATTCGCCAAGACCAACGACAAGCTTGAGATCGTTGGCGGCGCGATGGGCGATACACTGCTCGATGCGGAGGGGATCAAGACCCTCGCTTCGATGCCGTCGCTGGATGAACTGCGTGCGAAGATTGTCGGCCTTATCCAGGCTCCGGCAACCAAGCTCGCCACCGTCATTCAGACACCGGCTTCGCAGTTGGCGCGCGTCTTTAACGCCTATGCGGAGAAGGACGCTGCATAAGCGGCTCCCGATCCGATCGTTCGTATCAAACACTCTTGTTTAAGGGGGCCTCAAGCCTCCGCCCAGAAAGGTAATGTGAAGTAACATGGCAGACATCAATGCACTGGTCGATCAGCTTTCGGCCCTGACCGTAATCGAAGCCGCCGAACTCTCGAAGGCTCTGGAAGAAAAGTGGGGCGTTTCCGCTGCCGCTGCCGTCGCCGTCGCCGGCCCGGCCGCTGCCGCTGCCGGCCCGGCTGTCGAAGAGCAGACCGAGTTCGACGTGATCCTCGTCAACGACGGTGGCAAGAAGATCAACGTCATCAAGGAAGTCCGCGCCCTGACCGGCCTCGGCCTGACCGAAGCGAAGACGCTCGTTGAATCCGCTCCCAAGGCGATCAAGGAAGGCGTGAACAAGGACGAAGCCGAGAAGGTCAAGAAGCAGCTCGAAGAAGCTGGTGCGACCGTCGAACTGAAGTAATTCGGATCGCGGCGGCGCCCCCTTCGAGGGGCGCACCGAAACAAGAGGGCGGTCCGGTTCGGGCCGCCCTTTTTGTTGCCGTCCTTTTTGCTGTCAGGGCAACGGCGTCAGGCGATCGCGCGCATATCATCGATAACGGCCGTGGTGCGGATGACGCGACCGCTGCCATGGATACGGGCGGTGCCGCGCTCACTGTTCTTCGCGGCATAGAGCGCCTGGTCAGCCCGGCGCATCAGATCGCGCTTGCTGTCCTCGGGATGGAGCCGTGCAATGCCGATCGTGCCGGAAATGGTCGCGGTACATTCTGGCGTCACGACCGGGCGGCTCAGATCATCGAGAATATCCCGCGCCCGCCGTTCAAGATCGGCCACTCCAAGCACCTGATCGGGCACCAGAACGAACTCGTCGCCGCCAAGCCGTGCGATGAAGCAGTCGGCATAGCGTTCCGAACGGAACCGTGCGGCGACAGCCTGCAAAAGTTCGTCTCCTGCGATATGCCCCTGGGCATCGTTGATCGCCTTGAACCCGTCGAGGTCGATCAGCATCACCGCCATGGTCGTGCCCGTCCTTTGCGCGGCAAGGATGCGATCGTCCAGAATTTCGTCGCAGGCGGCACGATTGGCTATCCCCGTCAACGCATCGCGATGCGCCGATTTTCGCAGGACTTCGGCCAGCCGATGCTGCTCGGTCACATCCTGGAACACCCCGAACACGGCAACGGGAACGCCATTGTCATCCTCGCGCTCACCGATGCTGCGGACCCTGCGCAACTCGCCTTGGGCTGTCAGGAAATCGGTCTCGACATCGTAGGATTTGCCCGTCTCTATGGTACGCGCGATGGCCGCTGACAAAGCCGCCCGCGCATGCGGCGGATAGAAATCGAATGCGGCGTTCAGCGGCGGTGCCTTGCCGACGGGCAGGCCGTGAATCGCGTAGACATTGTCCGACCAGAACAGACTCTGATCGCTCAATTCGAGCCGCCAGTACCCGAGTGCCGCCATGCGTTCGGCCTGCTGGAACTTGCGCTGCTCATGCGTCAGTTGATGCGCGATCCAGTGCTGCTGATGCGCCTGTTCGACCGCTTCGATTGCCAGCCTGCGGGCCTCGATCAGAACTTCCGCCATCCGCGCCAGATCATGCAGCGCTTCGATCTGCATCGCATTCAGTGTGCGCGGTTCTGTATCCAGAACGCATAAGGTGCCGATAGCGGCTGATCGCCCTCCGCCTTTTCCATCCAGGTGCAATGGCACTCCGGCGTAAAAGCGAATCCTTTCCGGACCGGTCACCAGCGGGTTGTCGGCGAAGCGCGGATCGGCAGCCGCATCCTCCACGATCATGATATCGCTTTCGCGGATCGCATGGTCGCAGAAGGATATGTCGCGCGATGTTTGCTTCGCGCTGATGCCGCATCGCGCCTTGAACCACTGCCGCTCGGCGTCGATCAGCGAAATGAGCGCGATGGGCGCCCCGATCAGGCGCCGCGCAAGCAACACCATTGTGTCGAATGCAGGTTCGGACGGAGAATCGAGCAACTTAGCATCCGTCAGGACTTGCAGGCGATAGCTTTCCTTGTCTCCGAAGGATTTTCCAGTGATCCGATCCATGGATGATCGATAGCCGCATCAAGGTTAAGAAAGCCGTTAACAATAGGGGATTTGCGACGAACGGTGCCGTCGTTTTGCAGACAGTTCGCGTGTGGCGCCATTCCGCTTGCTGGCATCGCCGGGTCAGAGCCGCTAAGGGCGCATGATGATACGCCTTACGGAACTCAAACTACCTCTCGATCATGCTGCCGACGCCCTCCCGCAGGCGATCTGTGCGCGGCTCAACATCGAACGGGAGGCGCTGTTGTCCTGGACGATCGCCCGTCGTGCGCATGACGCGCGCCGCAAGAGCGCGATCCTCATGGTCTATTCGGTCGATGTGGAGATTGCGGACGAAGCCCCACTGCTGGCGCGGATGGCGGGCGACAATCACGTCCGTCCTACCCCGGACACCGGCTATCGCTTCGTTGCCCGCGCACCGGAAAACCATGAAGGCCTACGCCCCGTCGTCATCGGCACCGGGCCTTGCGGACTGTTTGCAGGGTTGATCCTGGCGCAGATGGGGTTCCGCCCCATCATCCTCGATCGTGGCAAAGTCGTTCGGGAGCGGACCAAGGATACATGGGGCCTGTGGCGGCGCGGTGTCCTCGATCCCGAATCCAACGTCCAATATGGCGAAGGCGGCGCAGGCACCTTTTCCGACGGAAAGCTCTACAGTCAGATCAAGGATCCCCGCCATCTTGGTCGCAAGGTGCTGACCGAGTTCGTGCAGGCCGGGGCACCCGAGGAGATACTTACCGAGGCGCATCCTCACATCGGCACCTTCCGCCTCGTTACCATGGTCGAAAGCATCCGCAGGCAGATCGAGGGACTGGGCGGCGAATATCGTTTTGGCCAGCGAGTGGAAGACATCGACGTCGAGACCCGCGCCGACGGCAGCCGCGCGATACGAGGGCTGCACCTTCATACCGGCGACTATCTGGAAGCGGACCATGTCGTCCTGGCGATAGGCCACAGCGCGCGCGACACCTTTCACATGCTGCACGATCGCGGCGTCCATATCGAGGCGAAGCCCTTTTCGATCGGCGTGCGGATCGAGCATCCCCAGTCATGGATCGACAAGGCGCGTTTCGGATCCTGCGCGGGGCATCCCGATCTGGGCGCGGCGGCCTACAGCCTGTCGCATCACTGCGCCAATGGCCGCACGGTCTACAGCTTCTGCATGTGCCCCGGTGGGCGCGTCGTCGCCGCGACATCGGAGGAAGGGCGCGTCGCGACCAACGGCATGAGCCAATATTCGCGGGCGGAATTCAACGCCAATTCCGGTCTCGTCGTCGGCATCGATCCGGCGCGTGATTATCCGGGCGGGCCGCTAGCGGGTATCGCCCTGCAACGCCACTGGGAATCGCTGGCGTTTACGGCAGGCGGATCAAGCTATGCCGCACCGGGACAGCGGCTGGGCGATTTTCTGGCGGGACAGGCATCGACGGGCTTCGGTGAGGTCACACCTTCCTACAAACCTAGCGTCACGCCGACCGATCTGGCGCTCTGCCTCCCCGATTTCGCAGTGGAAGCGATGCGTGAAGCCTTGCCGATATTCGGTCGCCAGATACCGGGATATGCGCATCCCGATGCGATGATGACCGGGGTGGAGACGCGAACATCCTCTCCCATCCGCATCACGCGCGGCAAGGATTTCCAGAGCCTCAATACCGCGCGTCTGTACCCTGCGGGCGAAGGCGCGGGCTATGCGGGCGGCATATTGTCCGCGGCAGTGGATGGCATCAAGGTCGCCGAAGCCGTGGCATTGAGCATTATGGCACGGGGGGCCGCACCCTAACGCCGTTTCGCCTTGCGCCAAGGTGCGTCGAGCAGCCAGGGCTTAGGCACGCCGGTGGGTTTCGCCACGCCATCCAGCCGCACCGCCCGGATGATCCGCACCGGTGGTTGGAGCATCTGCCCGCGCATGGGGCCTGTGCCGCCACCCGTCGGCATCGCCAGTATCTTCTTCACGACCGGCATGCCGCCGCTGACCCGACCAAAGGCCGCATAGCCCGCATAGTCGCCGCGCGCGTCCATGCTCTGGATGGGGCCGACCGTGATGAAGAAATTGCCCATCGCTGTTCCCGGTTTCCCGCCCCGTGCCATTGAGATCGTAGCGTCGAGGTGACGGATTCCAGTGAGGCTGGTCGGTTCATGCGCGACCGGCGGCAGGCTACGTCGCGCATTTGTGTCGATCCCGCCCTGTATCAGACCATAGCCTTGCGCGCTCCTGCGCCGCGCGGCGCGATAGAAGGTCGTGCCATCATATCGTCCGTCATCGACATAAGCCAGGAAGTTGGCCGTTGTCTTCGGCGCACGCCGCGCATCGAGAGAAACGACGATATTGCCCGCAGACGTCTCCAGCCGCACCCGGACGATCGGCGGCTCGGCGCGGGCGAACGCTGCATCAGACGAAACCAGGCCAAAGGCAACAAGGACGAGCGAAAGGCGAGAGGCCACGCGACGGGCCAAAATACTTTCAGGAAACTGGCTGGGGCGGCAGGATTCGAACCTGCGCATGGCGGCATCAAAAGCCGCTGCCTTACCGCTTGGCGACGCCCCAATATCCGATCGGGTGGCTATAGTCCGGGAAATGACGAAAGCAAGCCCTGGATGCGCCATCAGCCCAGCCGTCGGACCCAGCCATGCGGATCGGGCGCAGTGCCGCGCTGAATGGACGTCAGCGCCGCCCGCATCCGCTCGGTCATCTGGCCGGGATTCCCGCTGCCGATCGTGAAATCGCCTTCCACAGACCGGACGGTGCCGACAGGTGTCACCACAGCCGCCGTGCCGCAGGCAAAGGTTTCGATCAGCCGTCCACTTGCCGCATCGGCGCGCCAGTCGGCAAAGCTGTAGGGTGTCTCACGCACGCTAAGCCCCTGGTCGCGCGCCAGCGTCAGGATCGAATCGCGCGTGATGCCGGGCAGGATGGTCCCCGATAGAGGCGGAGTCAGCATGGTGCCGTCATCGAACACGAAAAACAGGTTCATACCGCCCAGTTCCTCGACCCAGCGATGCTCGGCGGCATCCAGAAAGGCGACTTGGTCGCAGCCCTTATCGGTCGCCTGCGCCTGAGCGACGAGGCTTGCCGCATAGTTGCCGCCGCATTTGGCCGCCCCCGTGCCGCCGGGCGCGGCACGGCTATAATCCTGCGAGACCCAGATGGTGATCGCCTTTGCGCCACCCTTGAAATAGGCGCCGACGGAAGACGCGATAACCATGTACAGATATTCGCGTGCCGGACGGACGCCCAGAAATACTTCGCTCGCGAACATGAAGGGGCGCAGATAAAGCGCGCCGCCCTCGCCTTCCGGAATCCAGTCCCGGTCGATCTCGACCAGACGCTCGACCGATTCGAGGAACAGGGCATCGGGCAATTCGGGCATCGCCATGCGCACCGCCGACTCCCGGAAACGTCGCGCATTGGCTTCCGGACGAAACAACGCCTGGCTGCCGTCTGCCAGGCGATAAGCTTTCATGCCTTCAAAGATTTCCTGGGCATAGTGCAGCACCGATGCCGCAGGATCGAGCAGGATCGGGCCGCGCGCGCCTACGACTGCGTCGTACCAGCCCTGTTCGACGCTGTAGCGGATAGTGACCATATGATCGGTGAACACACGACCGAAGCCGGGATCGGCCAACAATCCCGCCCGTACATCAAGCGCAACCGGGTTCGGATTCGGTTCAATCCTGAAATCCAGAGTCGCGCTTTCCATTATGTCGTCTGCCTTTTTGCCTGTCCTCGCCCCGTCCCTTAAGGAACGCCGCTCACAGGTAGGTGTGGAGTTGCAGGAAACTAGTCCTCTGGTCTATATA
The DNA here is from genome assembly GCA_965279415.1 of Sphingobium sp. Classification (GTDB taxonomy): domain Bacteria; phylum Pseudomonadota; class Alphaproteobacteria; order Sphingomonadales; family Sphingomonadaceae; genus Sphingobium. Next base: position 2,960,477 of record OZ257238.1, on the reverse strand, counting down.
CGTCAACATGGCTGTCCCATCCCCTCCCGCGTCCCCTTTGTTCCTGCGGGAGGATGAAATCCGCCGCGGTGTGGAACTGCTCTACTTTGGCTACAGCAATCTTACCAATTCGATCGATGCGGGCCTTGCCCCGCTGGGCCTTGGGCGGGCGCATCACCGTGCGCTTTATTTCATATCGCGCCAGCCGGACCTGACCGTCAGCGAACTGCTCAAGCTGCTGGCGATCACCAAGCAATCGCTGGGCCGCGTTCTGAACGAACTTATCGAGCGCGGTTATATCGATACCCGCACCGGCCCGCGCGACCGACGGCAGAAACTGCTGCGCCTCACCGCCAGCGGCAGCGCACTGGAAGCGGAGCTTTTCAAGGCACTGCGGGAGAAAATGGCGGCGGCCTATGGTCAGGCCGGTCAAGGCTCCGTCACCGGATTCTGGCGCGTGCTCGAAGGGCTGATCCCTCAAGAGGACCTGTCGATGGTCGCCGGGCTGCGATCGGGCAATTGACGCATTCCATTCCGGTGATGAAACTTATCGCTGGCTCGGCGATTGATGCCGGACACTGCATTTCACAATGGGAGCGGACATGCGCAAAATCATCATCGCCAGCCTCGGCGCCATCGCCATCACGGGTCTTTCAGCCTGCTCGGAAAAGTCACAGGACAAGGTCGAACAGGCGGGTGACGCCGTAGGTAACGATATCGAGCGTGGCATCAACAACGCCGACGACAAGGTTGCCGCAGGCGCCGACAAGGCCGGACGCGCGATCGACAACGCCGGGGACGAAATCGGCGCCGCCGCAAACAAGCTGGGCAGCGATGTCAAGGCCGGCGCCAAGGACGCCAAGAAAGATGTCGGCGCGGCGGTGGAAGAAGCCGGTCGCGATATCAAGGACTGACAGTCCTATCCTATCGAGCGTCGTTGAAATTTCTTGACGACGCCTGAACGGAACGGGAGGAGCGGCATATGGTCGTCTCCTCCCCATCCGCCTTTATCAGCAAGCCTGCCTTCCTATTCGGACGCGCAGAGCTTGCGCTGATCGGCGTCACCATGCTCTGGGGCGGCACTTTCCTGATCGTACAGACAGGGCTATCCGGTAGCGGCCCCCTTTTCTTCGTCGGTTTGCGCTTTGGCACGGCCACTATCGTCACATTGACGCTTCTAAGACGAAAGCTTATCGGCCTGACCCGCCAGGAAGTGATCGCAGGCTCGGCGATCGGGGTTGGTATCTTCCTTGGATACACGCTCCAGACATGGGGTTTGCAATATATCCCCAGCAGCACTTCCGCATTCATCACAGCCGCCTATGTACCGCTGGTGCCATTGCTCCAGTGGTTGATCCTGCACAAACGGCCACATCTGATGAGTTGGATCGGCGTGGCGCTCGCCTTTGCCGGTCTTCTGCTGCTTGCGGGTCCGAAACCCGATATCGGATTTGGCGTTGGCGAAACGCTAACGCTCGCCAGCACGCTCGCTATTGCCGTCGAAATCGTTCTCATCAGCCTGTGGGCGGGGAAAGTCGACATCCTGCGCGTCACGGTGGTGCAACTGGCCGTGACGTCCCTGCTTGCCTTTGGAACGATGCCGCTTGTGGGCGAAGCCGTTCCGTCCTTCTCCTGGCTGCTGGCGGCATGCGCCTGTGGACTGGGGGTAATGAGTGCGATCATCCAGTTGGTGATGAACTGGGCGCAGCGCAGCGTATCGGCGACGCGGGCTACACTGATTTATGCAGGGGAACCGGTCTGGGCAGGGATCGTCGGTCGCATGGCGGGCGAACGCCTGCCCTCAAGCGCGCTGCTAGGTGCGGCGCTGATCGTTATTGGTGTGATCGTAAGTGAAATCCGCTTCCGCAAAGTCGGCGATACTGCGCGGGACGAAGCCACTATTTCGTAGCGGCCATTTCCGCACCACGATCGCGCGCGGCGCGTAACGTGTCTGTAAGCAGGGCAACCAGCCCGTCCGGGCGATCGAGCACATCCATGCCCTTGCGCGTCATGCCGCCGGGGCTGGCCACACGGTCGGCAAGCACTGCCGGGCTTTCGTCAGCCTGCGCCGCAAGCGTAGACGCCCCTTCAACTGTCGCGAGTGCAAGTCGCTCAGCCTGCCCAGCCTCCAGCCCCAGCGCCTTTCCGGCCGCCGCCAGCGCGTCGATGAACCGGAACAGATAGGCCGGACCGCATCCCGAAAGTGCGGCAACGAGATTAAACTGCGCTTCGTCCGCAATCGGCTCGACCAGCCCCAGCGATGCCATCAGATCGGAAACGGCCGCCAGCGCGGAAGGAGACGTTGTTTCATCGGCATGTACTGCGCACACACCCTGCCCGGTTCGCACGGGGGTATTGGGCATGACCCTGATGATATCGGAAACCGAAGGGAACAGGCTGCGCAATTGCGTTATGGTCGTTCCAGCCAATATCGAGACCAGCGTGTTGCCCGGCCCCAGCAGGGAGGAAATATCCGCCGCGACCCCCGCAACCTGCTGAGGCTTGAGACCCAGCATCACCATCGCTCCACCGGGCAACGCGTCAGGCAAAGCCGTCACCACCGTCACGCCTTGCGCCACAGGCTTGCCACTGGGACGCAGCACGGTGACGCGCGCGGGATCGAGACCGCAGTCGAGCCAGCGGCCCAGCATGGTCCCCGCCATGTTTCCGCATCCGACGAGAAAAAAATGAGCAGGCCATACCGGTATCATCAGGCTATCGCTCCGTTGCGCGCGCACCTGTCCGCGCGCGTCAGGCCTCGCCGCGCGTTTCGATGAGGCTGGCCGTTATCGCTTCGCTCGGCGACTTGCCGCCCCACAGCACGAACTGGAACACGGGATAAAATCGCTCGCACTCGTCCAGCGCCGTTTCCACGAGGATCTGCGCCTGATCGAGAGTCATCGTCTCGCCCTGCCCCAGCAAGGCGCCGTGGCGGAACAGCACGATCCCGCTCGACGACCACAATTCGAAATGACCGAGCCAAAGCTGTTCGTTGATAAGGCCAATCGTCTCGTAGATAGCCGCGCGCTTGTCATCGGCCACCTTGATGTCGGGCAGCGCGAGCAATTGCAGAACCTGATCTTCCTCACGCCAGATCGCACGCAATTCATATTGCGCCCAGCTTCCCTGAGTCGTGGCGGCGATCTCGTCATCGCCGGCATGTTCGAACGACCAGCCATGGGCTTCGAAATAGGCCGCCAGCATATCGATCGGCGCCGCTTCCTGGCCGCCGCTTTCATATTCGTCGCTATCCATCATGTCACTTGTGTCTATTCGCCATGAACATAGGCCCCGTCCTAGCATTGCCACTGGCGAAAGGACAGCGATGGCCTGATCGCCCTGAAAGATGGATCAGGATGTTGTGGACGAACTGTGGATAACGCTTGGGGATGGCGATCAGGCCTCAGGCGTCTTGCGGGGCTTTTTCGCGGCGATGGTCGTAATCGGTTTGCCTTCGAGAGCGTCGATCCGCCCCTTGAGCAACTCCACTTCCTCACGCGCCGTCGCGGCCATTGCCTTGACCGCGTCGAACTCCTCGCGCGAGACGACATCCAGCCCGCCGACCCACTCGCGCGCCTTTTCGCGGGCGTTCGTCTCGAACTCCCGGCCAGCCCCGGCAATCGTGCCCGCTGCACCGTTGATGAGCTTGGCGAGATCATCGAAAAAGCGGTTTTCACTTTGCATATGTCACCTGTCGCAATGATGGACATGTCTGTCCGCATGAGGTGGCTTATGCCACCAATACGCTATATCTGGGTACGCAATGCTGGTGCGGCAAGGGTTTCCGCATCGGGATTTAGCCTGCCTATCTCGTAATTGAGACTTGCCGCGAAGCCGAGCCAGCACAGATAGGGCAGCATCAGCCAGGCCGCGCCCTTGCGAATACGCCCGAAAAGCATGGTGGTGACGATAGACAGGCCCAGCATCGCAAGGATGACGTAAAAGGCCAGCGTCACCTGATGCGCGGCGAAGAACAGCGGCGACCACACAAGATTGCAGGCAAGTTGGGCGATGAAAAACAGGATGGCTACGCCCCTGCCCCGTGCGCCACGCGCATCGAGGATGATCGACAGGGCAAGCCCCATCATCACGTACAACAGGCTCCAGGCCACGGGAAAGGCCCATCCCGGCGGCATCACGTCCGGTTTGGTCAGCGCGTCGAACCAGCGATTCTCATAGCCTGCATTGGCTATGCGGCCCGCCATGAAGCCGAGGAATACGATGGAGGGGACGACGAACAAAGCCCATCGCAGAAAGGAGAGCCGCAATTGACCCTTCGACGCGATTTCGTTCATCCGCGACCTATCCTCCTTCATTGCCCTGTCACCGGATTTCGATAACAGAGATCCCGCTTATTCGGCGGGGTGCGGCGTCCCGGCATCGGGCGAATCCCCGAGGGCCGAATCCAGCCGACGCGATACGGTTTGCGGGGAAACCGTGCGTCCTGCAACCCGCGAATACAGGAGCGGGATCAGAAAGAGGGTGATGACCGTGGCGAACGACACGCCGAACACGATGACCACGCCGATGCTGTTGCGCGCGCCCGCACCGGCACCCGAAGCGATGACGAGCGGCACCGCCCCCATGACCGTGGCGATCGACGTCATCATGATCGGGCGCAGGCGGCGGGTGGCGGCCTGCCGAATGGCGTCGGCAACCTCCAGCCCCTCGTCGCGCAACTGGTTGGCGAACTCGACGATCAGGATGCCGTTCTTCGCCGCCAGCCCGACGAGCATGACGATGCCGATCTGGCTGTAGAGGTTGATCGATCCGCCGGTAAGCGCCAGACCGATGATACCCCCCGCGACCGCCAGAGGCACGGTCGCGATGATGACGGCGGGATGGATGAAACTTTCGAATTGCGCCGCCAGCAAAAGGAAAACGATCAGGATGGTCAGACCGAACACCAGCCAGATCGAACTGCCGGTTTCCCGCAGCGACTGGCTTTCCCCGCGATAGCCGATGGCCACCACCTCGGGCGACTGCCGTGCCTCCTTCTCAAGGAAAGCGAGTGCGTCACCCAGAGAATAGCCCGGCGCGACGCCGCCCGTCAGGGTGATGGCCCGCAGCTTGTTATAGCGGTTGAGTTGGCGCGGTCCCGCCATGGTGCCGGTCGTCACTAGCGCGGACAGCGGCACGAGCGTACCGTCGCGGGCGCGCACGTTGACGCGGGCGAGATCGCTTGTGGTCGCGCGCCCTTCCCGGTCGGCCTGCACGATCACCCGATATTCCTCTCCGCGATCGACATAGGTCGATACCCGGCGCGATCCCAGCATCGTCTGCAACGCCTGGCTCACGTCGTTCACGGACACGCCCAGATCGCCTGCGCGCTGCGTATTCACGACGATCCGCATTTGCGGCTTGGTTTCCTTGAAGTCGCTGTCGATGTTGACGATGCCGGGATAGCTGGCCGCCGCTTCCATGATCCGGTTGCGGGCCGCGACCAGGCCTTCATATGTCGATCCCGCCAGCACCAGATTGATCGGCTGACCACGCCCGCGGGACAGGCCCGAACGCGGCTGCGCATTGCCGCGTATGCCGGGCTGCTCGGCCAGTATCTTCGTCACTTTCTTCGTGATGTCGCTGGTCGTTTCCGTTCGTTGTTCCCAGGGCTTGAGATAGATGTTCGCAACGCCGCTGTTGAAATCGTCGCTCTGCCCGAACCCGCCCGGCGCGCGAACGAGAATGGTCGCCACCGTGCCTTCATCCCGCATGCCCAGCAAAGGCTTTTCGAGCCGCATCATGTAATCGACCATCTTGTCGAAACCCGTGCCTTCGGCGGCGGTGATGTTGGTTTCCACCACGCCCGTATCCTCCGCCGGCGCCAGTTCGGTGCTCAGCGTGAGGAAAAGGCCGACGCCCGCCACGATGAAGATACCGACGCCGATCAGGGTAGCCAGTGGCCTGGCGATGCAACGGTCGAGCCATCGGGAATATCCCGTCTCGATCGTCTGGAACCGGGCATCGACCCATTTGGCCAACCGGCCTCGTTCGCTGTTCCTTAGAAGTTTGGAGCACATCATAGGCGCCAGGCTGAGCGATATGAAGCCCGAAAAGGCGATGGCCGCAATCATGGTGATCGCCAGTTCCCGGAAAAGCAGACCCGTCTGCCCGGCCAGAAACATCACGGGCACAAACACCGCACAGACGACCAGTGTCGTCGAAATGATCGCAAAGCCGACTTGCCGCGTACCGACGAAGGCAGCCACGAGTGGATCCTCCCCCTGCTCGATGCGATGATAGACATTTTCCAGCACGACGATGGCGTCATCGACGACGAGGCCGATCGCCAGCACGAACGCCAGCAGAGTGAGCAGGTTTATCGACAGCCCCAGCAGCCACATCAGCGCACATGTCGCCAGCAGGCAGATCGGCACCGTAACCGCCGGTATGATCGTCGCCCGGACGGAACCCAGGAACAGGAAGATGACGAGGATGACGAGGACTGCCGCCTCGATCAGCGTACGATAGACATTCTCGATCGCGCGGCTGATGAATTGCGACTCGTCCAGTCCAACCCGGAATGTCATGCCCGCCGGCAATGTCGGCCGGATTTCTTCGGCGACCCTCTTGGCTTCATTCGCGACTTCAAGCGTGTTCGCGCCGGATTGACGGACGAGACCGACACCCACGCCTGTACCGCCATTGGCATGGAACACGCTGTAGGGATTCTCTGCCCCCTGCTCGATCCGCGCGACATCGCCCAACTTCACCTGATAGCCGTTGGTCCCCCTTCCCACGATGAGAGTCGAAAACTGCTGGGGTGTTCCGAACGCACGATCGACGCGCAGCGTCACATTCTGATCCCGCGATTCCAGTCGTCCGGCCGGGAGTTCGACATTCTGCGTACGCAGCGCATTTTCGACGTCTGCGGGTGTGAGGCCGAAAGCCGCCAGCCGTTCCGGATTGAGCCATACGCGCGTGGAAGGCCGCGCCTCCCCGAACACGGTGATACGCGCCACCCCGTTGATGGCCGAAAAGCGATCCGAGATGTTCCGGTCGACAAAGTCGCTGATCTGGACCTGGGTCCAGCCGGGTCGCGAGAACAGGAAGATGAGAATCGGTCGGGCGTCCGCATCGACCTTGCGAATCTCAGGCGCGAGGACGTCCTCGGGCAAATCCTCCGTTACGGAGCCGACCCGGTCGCGCACGTCGTTGGCGGCGGAATCGATGTCGCGGGATGGATCGAACTCGATATTGATATTGGACTGGCCATCGCGCGAATCCGACGTGATCGTCTGGATGCCCTGTACCCCGGCGACCGCATCTTCGATCACTTGAGTGATGCGTGTCTCGATCACCGATGCCGCCGCGCCGGTATAGGCCGTCTGGACCGAAACGACGGGCGGATCGGTGTCCGGATATTCGCGGATCGACAGGCTGAAATAGCCGACCAGGCCGACGATGCACAACAGTACCGCGACGACTGCCGCAAAGACCGGGCGGCGAACCGAAATGTCGGAAAGCATCATCCTCGCTGCGCTCCGCTAGTGTGCGGTGGCGGGGCGTGAACCACCGCCTGCGCCAGATGGTCCGCCCCTGTTCTTCTCATTTGGAAGCATGATCGGTGCGCCATCGGCGAGCTTGACCACGCCTTCGGTCACGATGCTCTGGCCAGCCTTCAATCCCGAAAGTATTTCGACCTTGCCATCCTGCCTCACGCCGCTGGTGATTGCCACGCGCTTCGCCTTGCCGTCTTGCGCCACGTAGACATATTGCTGATCGCCTTCGCCGACGACCGCCAATTCGGGCACCGAAAGCGCCCGGCGTTCGCGCGCCAGCAGCTTCACGGTCAGCAGCATGCCAGACTTCAGCATCCGGTCGCCATTGGGCAGGATGGCACGCACGGCCACAGACCGCGTCGCCGGATCGACAACCGAATCGATCGTCGCCACGGTGCCTTCGAATATCCTGTCGGGATAGGCGGAGGACAGGATGCGTAACGTCTGCCCCTTCGACAGCAGGGCAAGCTGGGTTTCGGGAATGGTGAAGTCGAGCTTGATCAGCGAAATGTCGCTGACAGTCGCGATTGGGGTGCCCGCCGCGATGATCGCGCCAGGAGACACCGTGCGCAGGCCAAGATATCCAGAGAACGGCGCACGGATCACCCGATCGCTGATGGCCGCCTGCACCTGCGCGGCGCTGGCTTTCGCGGCATTGGCCGACGCGATCTGTGCGTCGAGGCTTGCGCCCGTGGCAAAGCCGCGCTGACGCAATTGCTGGATACGCTCAAGCTGCTGCGAAGCCTCGCGCTCGCGCGCCCTTGCGCCGGCCAGTTCCGCAGCTTCCTGCGACTGGGCGAGCCGCGCGATGATCTCACCCCGACGCACGAAGCCGCCGTCGCTGTAATTGAGCGATACGATCCGTTCGGTGACGGGAGCTGACAACACCACCTGTTCGTTGGCGACAGCCGTACCGACGGCTTCTATCATGTCGGAAAAGCCGTCGACGCGAACAGGCTGCACCTCCACCAATGCGGGCGGGCGCTTGGGCTGGGTCGCATCTTTGCCGCACGCGGCAACCGTCAGCAGCAGTGCGCAGGAAACCGTTAATCTGAGCATGAGGTGGCGCTATACTTCCTTACGAAGCGATGCAACCGCAGCAACATGGCCACTGCATCACGTTACCGTAACAACGCGCGATGTGAGCGAAGCCGCCATCAGAAACTCGACATTTCCTTCCGGCCCGGTGATGGGACTGGGCACCACGCCCTCGACATGCCAGCCCATGCCCGCGATCCAATCGACCGCGGCATCGCAAACGCGCCGATGCACGAGCGGATCGCGCACGACGCCGCGATTGCCCACTTCCTCACGCCCCGCCTCGAACTGCGGCTTGATAAGTGCGACCAGGCGTGCGCAGGACGCAGCGAAGGACAGCGGCTTTTCCAAAACCTTGGCGAGCGCGATGAAGCTGGCATCGCACACGAACAGGTCGATCGGTTCGGGGATATGCTCCGCCGTCAGAATGCGCGCGCTCGTCTGCTCATGCACGATGACGCGCGGGTCGCTGCGCAGTTTCCACGCAAGCTGGTTGGTGCCGCTATCGATCGCATAGACGCGCGCGGCGCCCTTGGTCAGCAGCACGTCGGTAAAGCCGCCGGTCGAGCTACCCACGTCCATCGCAACTGCACCGGTCACGTCCCAGCCGAAATGCTCCAGCGCATGGGCCAGCTTGATCCCGCCACGCGACACCCATGGATGATCCCGACCGCGAACGTCGAGCGGCGCGTCCGGCGGCAATTGCTGCCCGGCCTTTTCCACCTTCTTGTCACCGGTAAAGACGACGCCCGCCAGAATGAGCGCCTGCGCCCGCGAACGGCTTTCGACCAGCCCGCGGTCGACGAGCATCTGGTCCGCGCGTGCCCTGGCCATCAGCCGACGAGCGCCGTGAGGGTCGCCGGGGTGAGCACCTGCGGCAGTTCCCGCGCGCTCTGGCCAGCAGGATAGAAGAGATAGAGCGGTACTCCGGAACGCCCTTGCGCCTCCAGAAATCGCCAGATCGCCGGATCGCTGTTCGTCCAGTCGCCCACCATCGTCACGACGCCGCCCTTGTCGAAAGCCGTGGCCACTTCCGCCCGGTCGATCGCCGCTGCCTCGTTCACCTTGCAGGTCAGACACCAGTCCGCCGTGAAATAGAGGAACACCGGCTTGCCCTGCGCACGCAGTTGCGCGAGCCGCGTTTCATCGAACGCGACCGTGCGCCCTTTCGCCGCCAGCGGCGATGCCTGCGTCGCGCCCTTTTGCGGAAGCGAGAACAGCCCGCCTGCCAGCAAGGCGACGACGCCCAGCGTCACGACGCCCAGTCCCCCCAGACCGGCGCGTTGCCGACCACCCAGCCACCAGAGAAGCAAGGCTGTCGCCATCGCGGTCGCCAGCCCGATCGTCATCCCGACGGTTCCCAGTTGCTGACCCAGCAGCCAGGCGAGCGCCAGCGCCGTCAGGAACATCGGGATGGAAAGGATACGCTGAAATCGCTTCATCCATGCGCCCGGTTTGGGCATCCGCGACCGGATCGCAGGCACGAAACCGATCAACAGGAAAGGCAGGGCAAGGCCAAGGCCGAGACCGGCGAACACCGCCAGCGCCGCGCCCAGCGGCAACACCAGCGCCGCCCCAAGTGCCGCCGCCATGAACGGCCCGGTGCACGGCGTCGCGACGAAGGCGACCAGAACGCCGGTCCAGAAGCTGCCCTGTACGCCGCCTTTCGCTGCCAGTGCCCCGCCAGCATCGACGGCGCGCAGTTCGAACAGGCCGGCCAGATTGAAGGCAATGGCGGTAACGAGCACCATTAACAGCAGGATGATGCGCGGATCCTGCAACTGGAAGGCCCAGCCTATGCTGGCGCCGCCCGCGCGCAAGGCCAGCAGGACGCCGCCCAGAACCATGCAGGTTATGATGACCCCGACCGCATAGGCCAAAGCTTCGCGCCGCGCCGCGCCCGCGTCTCCGCCCGCCTTCGCGAGGCTCAGCGCCTTCAGGCTGAGGATGGGGAACACGCAGGGCATGATGTTGAGCAGCAATCCCCCCAGAAGCGCACCGCCGAGCGCCAGCAGGATCGCGCCGGCACCTTTCTCGGCGGACGCATCCTGCGTGGCAGGCACCGTGCCCGGCATGGCGCGCACGGCAAGGCCCGTATGCTCTGCCGTGCGCAATATGCCGTTGATGCCGCCTTGCGCGGTTTTGCCGGGCGCCTTGCCTTCCACGATCAGCGTGTCGCCGCTGCGCGTCACCTTCTGGGGCGCGGAATAGGCGAAGGCATCGTCCTTCAACGGGAAGAAATAGGCGTTCGACAGGCTTGCCGCCGCCGGATAGGGAATAGCGAGACGGAATTGCCCGTTCCGGACCGTAAACTTGCCTTCGCTACCCAAGGGACGCGGGAGGCGTGCGCGGTAGCCATCGAACCGGGCGCGATCGGAAGGAGCGACGGATCCGTCCCCCACCGTAAGATTAAGCGCAAGCTCTTCGCCACCGGGCACGCAGATTTCGCGCGTACAGGCCAGCCAGTCGCCACGCACCCGGATCGGCAAGGCATCACCTGCCTTCATGGTCGCGGGCACATTGAGCGTCACGAGGATCGCGTACTGCCCCTCATAGACGTAATTCATGAGGCCGGAGATCAGCAGCGTTTCGGGCACCGGGTGGCGCAGCGGTCCGGCGATCACACCCTTGGGGAGCGTCCATTTGACCGACATGCCGATGCCCGCGTCGCCGGGATTCTCCCAATAGCCGTGCCAGCCCGGTTTCGGCGTCATGACGAAGGCCAATGTGACGGGCTTGCCCGGCGCGGGCGCTTGGCTTTCCGCCGTCAGCGACGCCGCGATATTCGGTTCCGCACCGCCGAAGGCACCGATCTGCGCCACAGCCGGCGGCCCGGACGCCAACATGGCAAGCGTCATCAGCAGGACATAAATTATTCGCATGGACTTCTCTTGTGCAGCGCGAGACACAGCGACATGACGACCGTGCTGCGTTGGATGACGGCTTTACTTTCATTTCCGACCGGAAAGAAGGGCTTTGATGGCATCGCCGCATAAGACCGATTGATACAGGAGTTACGATTTGTCCCGCTTCCGCCTTGCATCTGTCGCTGCACTCACGATGGCGCTGTCCGCTTCGTTCCCTGCGTCGGCCCAGCAGCCCGCATCCCTGCCAGCGCCACGGCCCAAGCTGATTATCGCAATCGCCGTGGACCAGTTCTCCGCCGATCTGTTCGACGAATATCGCCCGCATTACACCGGGGGTCTGGCCCGCCTGTCGCGCGGGATCGTCTTTCCCCGCGGCTATCAGAGCCATGCTGCGACCGAGACTTGCCCCGGTCACAGCACGATCCTGACCGGCAGCCGCCCGTCGCGCACCGGCATCGTCGCCAACACCTATTTCGATCTCTCGACCGCCCGCGCTGACAAGGCGATCTACTGCGCGGAGGACGAAACGCAACCGGGCAGCAGCAGCGACAGCTACGTCGCATCGCCCGTGCATCTGAAGGTGCCGACGCTGGGCGGCCGGATGAAGATCGCGAACCCTGCCGCACGCGTCGTTTCCGTCGCAGGCAAGGATCGTGCGGCGATCATGATGGGCGGGCCGACCGCCGACCAGACATGGTGGTGGGGCGGCAAGGGCTTCGTCAGCTATAAGGGTGTCGCAGAGACGCCGCTGGTGGCGCAGGTGAACGCAGGGATCGCGACACTGGTAGGGCAGGATCGCCCACCCATGGAACTGCCCGATTACTGCGCCCCCAAGGACATCGCGATACCCTTGGGCGAGAACAGAACCGTCGGAACAGGCCGATTTGCAAGGGCCGCTGGCGATTACAAGGCGTTCAACACATCGCCGGAAAAGGACGCCAGCACGCTGGTGCTCGCCGCCGCCATGATCGAGACGATGGGGCTGGGCAAACAGGCGCAGACCGACATAATCTCCATCGGGCTGTCCGCAACCGATCATGTCGGCCACAGCTACGGCACCGAAGGCACCGAAATGTGCCTCCAGATTTCCGCGGTCGATCGCGAGCTTGGCGCGTTCTTCGATCGTCTGGACAAGAGCGGCATCGATTATGAAGTGGTGCTGACCGCGGATCACGGCGGACATGACTTACCCGAACGCAACCGGGAGCATGGCGCCCCCGATGCGCGACGCGTCGATCCCGCCTTGCTGCCCAAGGCGGTGAACGATGCGCTTTCAGCGCAGCTCGGCCTGCCAAGCACGCTGATCTACGGCGATGGTCCGTTCGGCGACATATATGTCTCCCGCACGCTGACCCCGACGCAGCGGTCCAAGGTGCAAACAGCCGCCATCGCCCTATATCGTGCCAATCCTCAGGTGCAGGTGGTTTTCACGGCGCAGGAACTGGCGGCCACCCCCTCCCCTTCAGGTCCACCGGAAAACTGGTCCCTCATCCACATCGCACGCGCCAGCTTCTATGCCGGTCGTTCGGGCGATTTCGTGGTTCTGCTGAAACCTCGCGTCACACCCATAGCAGACGGCTCCAAGGGGTCGGTAGCGACGCATGGCAGCCCGTGGGACTACGACCGGCGCGTACCGATCCTTTTCTGGCGCAAGGGCATCGTGCCTTTCGAACAGCCGCTCGGCGTGGAAACGGTGGATATCCTGCCGACACTGGCGGCGCAGATCGGCCTGACTGTGCCCAAAGGTGAAATCGACGGGCGATGCCTGGATCTGGATGCAACCGCAGCGGATAGCTGCGCGGGACAATAAGCGCTCAGCGGCGGTCGGTGACCTTCAGACCGGCCGCCAGAGTGTTCGCCCCGATGCGTACCGCATCATCGGTCCAGTTGGCCACGAAGGTGCTTTGCCGCTGGATGCCCGGTGCGAACGAGGCCCGGTTGTCGCGAATGTCGAGCCCGGCGGAACTGCGCGCCCGCCCTTCCGGCGCTATGGTGATGAAGGCGGACCAGTTGTCCTTGTCCTTGCCCTGCACCATTTCATTGCCGGAAATGAGGCCCGCCGATCCATTCGACAAGTCGATCATATAGTTGGTGAGCTTGCCGTTGCTGTCGTCGAAGCTGTTGTCGGTGATGGCGACGCGCGCGGCGCGGCTCTTGACGTAATGGCCGCCATTTCCAGCCTCGAAGCGGGAGCGCGTGACGGCCAGGCTGCCATATTGTCCGACATAGATGCCGTGCGCGCAGTCCAGATCGCGGTCGCAACGGCCCAGGCGCGAAAAGGTCGAATGGTCGATGCGGATGGCGTGGGCGGGATCATCGTGGGTCAATATCCCTTCCTCGCTGTTGCGGAACAGGCTGTTGACGACATCGAGATCGCCTTGCTCCAGACGGATGCCCGAACCGTTGCCATCGGGCACGCGCATGTTCTGGAAAACGATGCCATCGACCCGCGCAGCGCGCCCACGCAGCACGAGCGCCGCCTTGCCTTCGCAGATGCCGCCGTCGAGGATCACGCTGCCCGGCGTTGCCGCGCGATAGGTGATCGCGCCGCCGTTCTGCACGGCGCAGTCGCCATAGCTGCCCGGCGCGATGACGATCGTGCCCTGACGATCACCGATCGCGTTCACGGCATCGGCCAGCGTGGCATAGCCCGCGCCGGTTTCCGATACGGTGAAAGGGCCGCTGCGCTGTTGGGCCAATGCAGTGGACGCGAGCGCCGTTGCTACGATCAGGGCTATGACAGGCGTTTTCATGATACCGTCATAGCGCAGATCAATTCCGCAGCCCCAATGGCTTAACCATCTTTCCTCCGATGGCACCTTATCAATCGAGATTGGGCCGCAGCCACCGTTCGGCCAGAGCGATATCGACACCCCGCCGCGCCGCGTAATCCTCAAGCTGATCGCGACCGACACGCGCGACGCCGAAATATTCGGATTGCGGGTGGCCGAAATAGAAGCCGCTGACCGCCGCCGTCGGCAGCATCGCGAAACTGTCGGTCAGGCTGATGCCGGTATTGCGGACCGCATCCAGCATCTTGAAGAGCACGAGCTTCTGGCTGTGATCGGGACAGGCGGGATAGCCGGGCGCAGGGCGGATACCGCGATACTGTTCCCGCACAAGCGCATCGTTGTCGAGTTGTTCGCCCGCCGCATAGCCCCAGAGGTCGGTACGGACATGCTTGTGCAGACGCTCGGCAAAGGCTTCGGCCAGGCGGTCGGCCAGCGCCTTCAATAGGATGTCCGAATAATCGTCGTAATGCGCCTTGAAATTGGCGAGGTGCGATTCGATGCCATGTCCCGCCGTCACCGCAAAGCCGCCGATCCAGTCGCCGTCGTGACTGATGAAATCGGCGAGGCACATGTTCGCGCGCCCTTCCCGCTTCGCGATCTGCTGGCGCAGGAACGGCATGCGGATATGCTTTTCATCCTCGACATGGATGATGACGTCGTCGCCCTCGCGGCGGCAAGGCCAGAGCGCGGCGACGCCCTTGGCCACCAGCCACTTCTCCGCGATGATCGTATCGAGCATCTTCTGCGCGTCGGCGAACAGGCTGCTGGCGCTTTCGCCTACGACCGGATCGGTCAGGATCGCCGGATAATTGCCCGCCAGTTCCCACGCGCGGAAAAAGGGCGTCCAGTCGATATATTCGCGCAGGTCGGCCAGGTTCCAGTCGGGGAAAACATGGATGCCCGGCTTGACCGGCGGCGGCGGCTTCAACGCCTCGTCGATCTCGAACGCATTGTCGCGCGCGTCCTGTATGCTGATAAGCGCGCTCTGCCCCTTGCCCGCACGGGCGACGCGGACATGCTCGTAATCGTCCGCCGTCTTGGCGACGAAGTCGTCGCGCTGGGTGTCGCTGACCAGCGCCGTCGCTACGCCGACCGCGCGACTGGCGTCCAGCACATGCACCACTGGGCCGTCATACGCCTGATCGATGCGCAAGGCGGTATGCACCTTCGATGTGGTGGCGCCGCCGATCAGCAGCGGCATCGTCATGCCGGACCGCTGCATTTCCTCGGCCACGGTCACCATCTCGTCGAGCGAAGGCGTGATAAGACCGGACAGGCCGATCATGTCGGCTTCATTCTCGTTCGCGGCCTGCAATATCGTCGTCCACGGCACCATGACGCCCAGATCGACGACGTCGAAGCCGTTGCACTGGAGAACGACCCCGACGATGTTCTTGCCGATGTCATGCACGTCGCCCTTCACGGTCGCCATGATGATCTTCCCCTTCCCCTTCGCGCCGGGTTCCTTCGCCGCCTCGATATAGGGGAGGAGATGGGCGACGGCCTTCTTCATGACGCGCGCGGACTTCACCACCTGCGGCAGGAACATCTTGCCGGAGCCGAACAAGTCGCCGACGACGTTCATGCCGTCCATCAGCGGCCCTTCGATCACTTCTATGGGCCGGGCGAAACGCAGACGCGCCTCCTCCGTGTCGTCCACGACATAGAGGTCGATGCCCTTGACCAGCGCATGTTCCAGCCGCTTCTCGACCGGCCAGCCGCGCCATTCCTCGGCCGCCTTTTCCGCGATGGCATCGGTGCCGCGATATTTCTCGGCCAAGGTGATGAGGCGATCGGTCGAATCGTCGCGCCTGTCCCAGATGACGTCCTCGCAGGCTTCGCGCAGTTCCGGGTCGATCGCGTCGTAGACGTCGAGTTGCCCCGCATTGACGATGCCCATGTCCATCCCGGCCTGAATGGCGTGGTAGAGGAATACGCTGTGCATCGCGCGGCGGACGGGTTCGTTGCCACGGAAGCTGAACGACAGGTTCGAGACGCCGCCGGAGATATGGCAATGCGGGCAGCGCGCCTTGATCTCCCGGCAGGCCTCGATGAAGTCGATGGCGTAGCGGCGATGCTCGTCGATGCCGGTAGCAACGGCGAAGATATTGGGATCGAAGATGATGTCCTCGGGCGGGAAGCCGATGCCGGTCAGCAGATCATAGGCGCGACCGCATATCTCGACCTTGCGGTCCTTCGTATCTGCCTGCCCCACTTCGTCGAACGCCATGACGACGACCGCCGCGCCATAGGCAATGCAGAGGCGCGCATGATGCAGGAACGCCGCCTCGCCTTCCTTCATGCTGATCGAATTGACGATCGGCTTGCCCGACACGCATTTCAGACCCGCCTCGATCACGCTCCATTTCGAACTGTCGATCATCAGAGGTACGCGGGCGATGTCCGGTTCGGCCGCGATCAGCTTGAGGAAGGTCGTCATGGCGAGTTCGGCGTCGAGCAGCCCTTCGTCCATGTTGACGTCGACGATCTGGGCGCCGTTCTCCACCTGCTGCCGCGCGATCTCCACAGCGGCGGTATAGTCGCCCGCCATGATCAGCTTCTTGAATTTGGCCGATCCGGTGACGTTGGTACGCTCCCCGATGTTGACGAACTGGGCGCCGGTGGCAGGTTCTGGTGCGGCTTGGATCATCGGTGGATAACTTCTCTTACTACGCGCATATTGAGCATGAGGATTTCAAATAAGTAATTGATATTGTTATATTTATCATGCGGCAATATACATGGGCTCCAGCCCGGCCAGCGCCGTCCGCACCGGGGGCGTCGGGATCACCCTTGGGGGCAGATCGCCGACCGCCTGTGCGATCGCGGCGATATGCGCGGGCGTCGATCCGCAGCAGCCACCCAATATGTTGACTTGCCCGTCGACCGCCCACTGTCGGACTAGAGCGGCGGTTTCCTCCGGAAGCTCATCATAGGCGCCCAGTTCATTGGGAAGGCCCGCATTGGGATAGACCATGATGAGGGTATCGCAGATCGCCGAGAGCGTCTTGACGTGCGGGCGAAGCTGCTCCGCACCGAAAGAGCAGTTGAGACCTATGGTGACTGGTTTCGCATGGCGCACCGCATACCAGAACGCCTCGACCGTATGGCCCGACAGATTGCGGCCCGACAGATCGGTCAGCGTCATCGACAGCATGATCGGCACGTCCTTGCCCGCCGCTTCGGCCGCCTGCATCGCGGCCATGATCCCGGCCTTCGCGTTCAGGGTATCGAACACCGTCTCGATCAGGATGAAATCGACGCCGCCCAAGATCAGCGCGTCGCATTGTTCGCGATAGACGGCGGTGAGTTCGTCGAAGTCGATTTCGCGGAAACCCGGATCGTTGACGTCCGGCGAGAGCGACAGCGTCTTGTTGGTCGGGCCGATCGCACCCGCGACGAAACGGGGCTTGCCGTCCTTCGCGGCGGCGGCATCGGCCAGGCGGCGGGCGATCTGCGCCGACGCGATGTTGATCTCCGCCACCAGATGTTCGGCGGCGTAATCCGCCTGGCTGATCCGGTTGGCGCTGAAGGTGTTGGTGGAGACCATGTCCGACCCTGCGTCCAGATAATCCTGCGTGATCTTCTCCGGCACGCCGGGCTTGGTCAGCGCGAGGATATCGTTGTTGCCCTTCTGGTCCTTCGACAGTCCCAGTGTTCCGGCATAGTCGGCTTCGGTCAGCTTCCAGTTCTGGATTTCGGTGCCGAATGCACCGTCCGTCATCAGGATGCGATCGCGCGCGGCGGCGAGGAAGGTTTCACGAATGGTCATGACTTTTCCTTTATCCGTTCGGTTCGAGCAGCTTCGAGTCTGCCGAGAAGCGTCCGTCGAGAATGGTTCTCGACGTATCGGTTCTCGACTTCGCTCGAACCGGCTCGAACCGAACGGTTGTTGTATTGGGCGTCACGCCGCCAGTTCTCCGGCCTTTGCCGTGACAGCAGGCCGCAACCCCAGCAGATGGCAGATGGCGTAGCTCAGTTCCGCGCGGTTGAGCGTGTAGAAGTGGAAATGCCGCACACCGCCGGCGTAGAGCTTGCGGCACAGTTCCGCCGCGATCGTCGCGGCGACGAGCTGACGCGCAGCGGGATGGTCATCCAGCCCTTCGAACAGACGGTCCATCCAAGGCGGGATTGCCGCGCCGCACATCGCGGCGAACTTGCGGGTCTGCTCGACGTTGGACACCGGCAGGATACCCGGCACGATTTCCGCATCGATCCCCGCCGCCGCCGCCGCATCGCGGAAGCGGAAATAGGCGTCGGCGGAAAAGAAGAACTGGCTGATCGCGCGGCTGGCGCCGGCGTCGATCTTGCGCTTGAGATTGTCGAGATCGCTTTGCGCACTGAGGGCGTCGGGATGCGTTTCGGGATAGGCAGCGACCGAAATATCGAACGGGTGCAGCGCCTTCAGCCCCGTGACCAGATCCGCCGCGCTGGCATAGCCTTGCGGATGCGGCACGAACGCCTGTCCCGCTTCGGGCGGATCGCCACGCAGGGCGACGATGTGACGCACGCCCGCCTGCCAATAGGCGTCGGCGACCTGCGCGATCTCTTCCTTGCTCGCGCCGACGCAGGTCAGGTGCGCAGCGGCGGAAAGCCCGGTATCGCTGGCGATCCGCGCTACGGTCGCATGCGTTCTCTCGCGCGTGGAACCGCCCGCGCCATAAGTGACGGACACGAAACGCGGCGCCAGCGGGGCGAGCGTCTCGACGCTGGCCCAAAGTTGCTGCGCCATCTTCTCGGTCTTGGGCGGGAAGAACTCGAAGCTGACCTGCGCGTCGCCCGAAAGATCCGCGAACAGAGGCACGTCGAGCGCGCGGCGCGCCTCTTCCATCTGCGATAGCGATAATGTCATGCCGTTCGTCCTTCGATCGCGCGTGGTTCCAGCGGCACGATGTGCGCCGTCCGCCTGCTCCCCAGCCATAATTTCACCGTCAGTTCGCCACCGGGCAGGGTGCGCTCGGCCACCATATCGAGACCTGCGACCGCGAACCATCCGCGCATCTGCGCGTCCGAAAAGCCCAGACGGGCGTGCTGATCGCGCACGCGCAGCTCCTCCCGCTGATGGGGAGCGAAATCGGCGATCAGCAACCGCCCGTCGGCGCGCAGTACCCGGGCCGCTTCCGCGATCACCGTCTCGGGCGCCTGCGCATAATGCAGCACTTGATGGAAAATGACGGTATCCGCGGAGGCATCGTCCAGCGGCAAGTCCGCAAAATCCCCCATCAGCAGGCGATACCGGTCGCCCGCATCGTCCGGCAATTTGGCGCGGGCGAGGCGAAGCATGTCCGGGCTGCGATCGATGGCCGTCACATGATCCGCCGCGGCGCCGAACAACTGGATCATACGACCGGTGCCGGTGCCAATATCGACCATATGGCCGATGTTCTGGCCCGCCAGCATAGCCTGCATCGCCCCTTCCACATCGCCCTCCGCGACGTGCAGAGAGCGAATGGCGTCCCATTCTTCGGCATGCTGCGTGAAATATTCGTCGGCGGCGCGCGCACGATCGCTGCGCACGGCGGCGAGCCGGGCGAGATCGGCCGCCTGCCACAACGCTTCCCCATCCGATGGCGTCACCGCATCGAACATCGCGAACAGCGGCGCCAGTTCCGGCGCGCGGCTGAGCGCAAGGAACACCCAGTTGCCTTCCTTGCGCCGTTCCACCACGCCGGCTTCCACCAATATGCGGACATGGCGGGATACGCGCGGCTGGCTCTGCCCCACGACTTGCGCGATTTCGCCTACGGCCAGCTCCATCGCGCGCAACAGATGGACGATCCGCAAACGAGTCGGATCGCCCAGGGCATGGAAAAGATCGAGCAAAGCCATGGCATCTATATAAAGATTTCTTTATATGGGTCAATCGCCAATGAAAGCCGTGCCCTTACCGGTGCAATTAGCCCGGATGACAGGTAAAATTGTGCAGTGCAGGATAGGGATTGCCTTAACCACGGCAAACCACTAGATATGGCGATTGCAGGCTTCGGGGGGTGAGCTTACCATTTAGCGGACCTGCACGGTTTTATCTTAAAAGGGGTTTGCCCATGTCCAAGTCTATTTCTTTGTCGCTCGTTCTCGCCGCTTCGCTGGGTCTCGCTGCCTGCTCGGGTGGCGCGGAAAACACCACCGCCAACAACGCTGCTGAAAATGTTGCTGAAAACGCGACCAACGCAGCCGAGAACGCCATGAACGCGGCTGAGAACGCGACCAACGCGGCAGCAAACGCCACGAACGCGGTTAACGCTTCGAACGCGATGTAATCCGCTTTCATCCAGTAATGGATGGAGCAGAAAAAGGAGTCGTACCGCATGCGGGACGGCTCCTTTTTCATTTTGGGGAAGAGGCATGATCCGTAGAATCGCGACACGCATGCCGGTAATAATGACGGCGGTCGTGCCTCTGCTGCTCGCCGGCTGCAATGGCGATGGATCGCGCGACGACATTGGCGGCGTCTCCGCCAGCGAGGCGCAGGCGCTCAACGACGCCGCTGAAATGCTGGACAATCGCGCCACATCGGCAAAGAAGGACGCAAATACGGCGCGGTAGGCATTCCTGCCCCGGCGCCCTTGCCCGACGACACCCCGCTAATGCCGGACGAAGGGATTTTGGCCAAGGCCGCCAGCGATGATAGGCTACGACGCCTGCCGAGTCGGCATGGTACTGGCAAGGGGGGAAGCCATGTCGCATCAGCGCATATTTGCCTGCATCACCGGCTTGGCCATGATATCGTGCATCGGCTCCGCAGAGGCGCAGAGCGGCCCCTCGATCAGCCGCGCCGAGGCGGCGCAGCTGTATGCCGCCGGTGGCTTTCCGATCGTGAAGAACCAGCCGAACGATGCGTGCGGCGCGCCTGCCAAGCCCAAGATCACCTTTCTGGATCTGAACGCCGACCGAAAGCCGGAGGCGCTCTTCATCGATCGTGGTCCCTGCTACCTGCCCGATAAGACATGGTTCAGCATCGCGGCAAAAGGCTCCGACGGGCGCTGGCGGCTACTGGTCGGGCAGAACGGGACGGTCCGCGCTCTTGCGACCAAAACCGGCGGCTGGATCGATCTGGAATGGTCCCATGGCGGCCGGACACAACCGCTGCGTTACGATGGCGTCGGCTATGTCGTGCCGTCCGGCAAGAGCGTAAAGCCAGCGCTTCCGCCCGCGAAACCCGCCGCGACATCCTCGCCAGCGGCGGCATCCGGTGACGCCGCGATTTTTCGGGCAGCCGGTTTCACGAGGCGCGGCAATCAATGGCGCAGCGATTGCGACGATCCCGGCACACTTTCCTACGGTCCCGGCACGATCGAAAGCCTCAGCGACCTGAACGGCGACGGTCGCCCCGAAGCGGTCGTCACCGAAGGCGGCACCTATTGCTACGGCAACACCGGCACTGCTTACTGGCTGGTCAGCCAGCAGGCGGACGGAGGCTGGAAGCTGATCACCAAAAATACCGGCATAGCGGAGTTTCTGAAAACCAGAGGCGTAGGCGGATGGCCCGACATATTGGTGGGCGGGCCAGGCTTCTGCTTTCCGGTCGAGCGATGGAACGGCAAGGCCTATGTGCTCAATCGCCGGGAGTATAACGGCAAGCCCTGCAAGTAGGATCGCCAGGCACCGGAGCATCGCTGTCGCGAAGCCCTTGGCATCCTGCATCCGGGCCGCTAGGGCGCCCCGGATGAAAGATCCGACAACGCTCAACCGTCTTTATGGTCGCCGTGCCGGGCACAAGCTGCGCATCGGTCAGGCCGAACTGATCGAGCAATTGCTCCCTGCGATCAGCGTGCCGGAGGACGGCCCGGTCACCGCGATAAGCCTGTTCGGTGACGAGCGGCCTTTGCATTTCGAGATCGGCTTCGGCTCCGGCGAGCATCTGGCCTATCGCGCGGACATGCTGCCCGATCACGGTTTCATCGGCTGCGAACCCTTCCTCAACGGCGTCGTCGGCGCGCTCAATCATGTGCGTGATGGGCAACTGGCCAATGTACGGCTGCATATGGGCAATGCACTGGAGGTTCTGGCGCGAATACCGGACGGAAGCCTCAGCTTCGTCTATCTGCTCCACCCCGACCCCTGGCCAAAGATGCGCCATGCCAAACGGCGCATGATGAACAAGGGGCCGGTGGACATGATCGCCGCCAAGCTGAAGCCGGGCGGCGAGTTTCGGTTCGGCACCGACCATCCCGTCTATGTGCGCTGGGCGCTGATGATCATGAACGGCCGGACCGATTTCGACTGGCTGGCCGAGGAACCAAAGGATTTCCTTACCCGCCCCGGCGGCTGGCCCGAAACGCGCTACGAAGCCAAGGCCCGGCGCAAGGGACATGAGGTCTGGTATATGAGATATCGGCGGACGGACACAAAATAGGCTAAAAACCTTGTGGCCATCTTACAATATATTGATTGAAAATCAATAAGATGATCCCGATTTTTGGGATCGTGATTACCCGGTGATTACATAATTGCTGCATTGTGGGACACGAGGTTTTTTGCTTCTACTTCCGCGATTGACACGATTCTCTAGGCTCAGGACCTATTAAAATACTTGCGGAGAAGCAGACTGGGTGATTCAATGGCGGTGTGAGGAGGCGCTGCCATGAGTGATCTGATCTGGTTATCGCAGGCGCAGATGCGTCGGATCGAGCCTTATTTTCCCCTGTCTCATGGGGTTCCGCGGGTCGATGATCGCCGGATCATCAGCGGTATTATCTTCGTAATCAGGAACGGGCTGCGGTGGCGTGATGCGCCTGCCGAATACGGGCCGCCCAAGACGATCTACAACCGCTTTATCCGCTGGAGCAGGCTTGGCGTGTTCAACAAGATATTCGCAGGCCTCGCGGCGCAGGGCGGGAAGCCGGACCAGTTGATGATCGACGCGACCCATCTAAAGGCACATCGTACGGCGGCAAGCCTGCTCAAAAAGGGGCTGTTCCCCGACGTATCGGACGCACCAAAGGTGGCCTGAACTCGAAGCTCCATGCCGTATGCGATGGCAAGGGCAGGCCGCTGGTCATGCTGTTGAGCGAAGGTCAGATGAGCGACTACAAAGGCGCGGCCCTCATGATCGACGCCTTGCCCAAGGCCAAAGCCCTGCTCGGCGACAGAGGCTACGATGCCGACTGGTTCCGGGTAGCACTGGCAGATCGCAACATCACCGCCTGCATCCCGTCAAAGGTGAACCGCAAAATACAAATTCCGCACGACGTTACGCTCTATCGCCAGCGCCACAAGATCGAGATCATGTTCGGCAGGCTCAAGGATTGGCGACGCATCCACACCCGCTACGACCGCTGCGCGCACACCTTCATGTCAGCAATCTGCATCGCCGCCACCGTCATCTTCTGGATCAATCAATGAGTCCTGAGCCTAGAGTACGGCCAGACTGAGGCTGGTCGTCAGGGAAAGCCTTCCCCCACGATTTCGTTGGCACCGGCGGAACAGCGCATCGCGGCGGGCCGATACAAAACCTTGGTCATTGCATGTAAATACCGAGGACTTATATCAAGCCGCATGGAACCGGCGACTCATCGACAACGGGCCCTGGAGGTCGTTCGGCACCGCGGCATAGCGCGTGGACGCGATTTCGACGCGGCCGGTGTCACGCGGGCGACCCTGCAAAGGCTGCGTGACGAAGGCGTCCTCCAGCAGGTCGGCCGCGGGCTCTACAAACTGGCCGACGCGAACGTCGACAGTTCAACGAGCCTAGCCGAGGCCGTCCGCATCCAGCCGCGCGGCGTCATCTGCCTGCTCTCAGCGCTGCAGTTCCACGAGCTGACCACGCAGACGCCCCATGCGGTGTGGATGATGCTCGGCCAAAAGGAGTGGGCACCGGTCAATCCGTCCGTGGCGCTGAAGATCGTTCGCGCGAGCGGCGAAGCGCTGACAGCGGGCGTCGAGACACATGTCATCGACGGCGTTCCCGTGCCCATCACCGTACCGGCCAAGACCGTCGCCGACTGCTTCAAGCATCGCAACAAGATCGGCATCGACGTGGCGGTCGAGGCCCTGCGCGATTTCATGAAGTCCCGCCCCCGGCCGGACCTCAATGCGATCTACCGTTATGCCCAGCTCGATCGGGTCCAATCGGTGATCCGGCCCTATCTCGAAGCGATGACATGAGCCGGCCGCCGAAGAACATCGCGATTTCGG
This sequence comes from Sphingobium sp., assembly GCA_965279415.1. GTDB lineage: Bacteria > Pseudomonadota > Alphaproteobacteria > Sphingomonadales > Sphingomonadaceae > Sphingobium. Next base: position 2,936,162 of record OZ257238.1, on the reverse strand, counting down.
TGCGAGACCGGCTGACGGCGCGCGCCCGTGAGCGTCGGGAAAACGCACAGCTGCTGATGACCCGCTACGTCATTGAGCGCCTGCTCTTTCGTCTCAGCCTGTCGCCACATCGCGAGCGGTTCGTGCTCAAGGGCGCGATGCTGTTCAGCCTGTGGGCGGCGACGCCCTATCGCGCCACAGGCGACCTCGATCTGCTTGGCATGGGCGAGAACGCGCCCGGAGAATATCGGTAGTTTCCGTGTGTCAGCGCCACAGCGTCGCTGCAGCCGGAAAGCGAGCCGCCCCGAAACATTATGAACAGTGTTCCACATTGCCTCGGCAATGTCGCTTCCTTCGCGGTCATAGGCCGCCGCTTGCTGTCCCCATATTCCAATAACGCTCTTTCCTCGACCTTATGAGCGAAAGCGCAAAGCATTCACAAGAAGCGCGAATGCGGGAGGCAACTGGCGCCGGTCAGGATAATATAGATGATATCCAGAGAATGGCGGACACCAATCCTCAAGGACGCGAACAAGCTTGCCCGACTTGATATCCGACTCTGCCAGATCCTCCATCACACAGGCGAGCCCAACCCCCTCAACGGCTGCGGTCAAAACCATGGCGATGTCGTTGAGAATCAGCGGCCCTTCGACTCGCACATTCAGATCGCGGCCCTTCTGCCCGAATTCCCAGCTGTAGAGCCCACCCTGGGTCGGCAGACGTATGTTGATGCATGCATGGTTCGTCAGATCATGTGGTGTGACGGGTCGCTCATGCCTCGCGAAATAGGAGGGCGCGCCGACGACAGCCATGCGCAGGTCAGGCCCGATGCGAACCGCGATCATATCTTTAGCAACCTGCTCTCCGAGCCGAACACCCGCGTCGAACCGATCCGCGATTATGTCGGTCAGATGGCTATCGATCGACAGTTCCACTTTCACTTCGGGGTAATCTTTGAGCAACCTGCCCACGGCGGGCCATAGGATCCGCTCGGCCGCGTGTTTGCTAGTGGTGATCCGGACAGTCCCTGACGGCCGCTCCCGCAGCGCGCTGAGCGCTGACAGTCTTGCGTCGATATCGTCGAATGCGGGACGCAGCGTTTCGACAAGCTGATCGCCCGCTTCGGTCGGCGCGACATTGCGCGTGTTGCGGGTCAGCAGCTTGAGGCCCATGCCTGCTTCCAGACGCCGCACAATCTGGCTGATCGCGGACTGCGACGTCCCCAACCTCGCCGCGGCACGCGTGAAGCTTCGCTCTTCGGCGACGGCCAGGAATACCGCCAGATCGCTCAATTCTTCGCGCCGCATTCATAAGTTCCAGATATAACCTCATGCACAACTTAGCGTCTAATAGCTGAAAAGCCAATCTGCTAGATACTCGCTCATGAGCAGAAATGGGCCGCGGGCGGCTCTTGCAGCCTTGAGGAGACGTGACATGGCGAAGGATGTGGTTGTTGTAATCGGCGCTGGCGGCATTGGGCTCGCGATCGCGCGGCGGCAGGGCTTCGGCAAGACCGTTCTTCTTGCCGATTTCAACGAGCAGACACTCGAAGCGGCCGCCGAAAGCCTGAAGGGCGCCAGCTATACTGTCGAAACACACAAAGTCGACGTCTCGTCCCGCGACTCCGTGCGCTCATTGGCCGATGCCGCCGCAGCGCTCGGCAATGTCGTGCAGGTCGTCAACACCGCCGGCCTGTCGCCCAACATGGCGGCGCCCGAGCGCGTCTTGGCCGTCGATCTCTACGGCTCGGCCGTAGTGTTCGAGGAATTCGAGCGCGTCATCGCACCGGGCGGCGCAGGCCTCATCATCTCCAGCATGGCCGGTCATATGCTGCCCGCGCTCACTGCAGAGGAGGATCATGCTCTTGCCTTCACGCCGGCAGACGAACTGCTCGACCTTCCCGTGGTGAAGGCGGTGCCGAATTCGATGGTCGCCTATATGACGGCCAAGCGCGCCAACAACCTGCGTGTTCAAGCCGCTGCCATCAGCTGGGGCGCCAAGGGTGCCCGGGTCAACTCGATCAGCCCTGGCATCATCGCCACGCCGCTCGCGCAGCATGAGCTGAACTCGCCCATCGGTGACGGCTACCGGGCTATGATTACGGCCTCTCCGGCGGGCCGCATGGCGCCGCCGGAAGAAATCGCCATCGCGGCAAGCTACCTGCTGGGTCCGGACGCAGGCTTCGTCACCGGAAGCGATCTGCTGATCGACGGCGGCGTCATCGCGGCCATGCGCGCCGGCAAACTGCCGACCCCCGGCTGACGATCCTCGCGGATGCGGATCCGGCTTATCCGTCAGATCCACGTCGTTCGAATCTGGAGACCTACGACAACAAGAACCGCAGGAGTGCAATATGAAAACCCGCATGCTTGGCACGCTCGAAGTGTCCGAAATCGGCTTCGGCACGATGAGCTTCGCCTCCAGCTATGGTGAGGCGCCCGACCATGCAGAGGCGATCCGCGTGATCCGCAGCGCACATGATCTGGGCGTCACCTTCTTCGATACCGCAGAGGCATATGGTCCCTGGACCAATGAGCAGCTGGTCGGCGAAGCGCTCGGCGCCGTGCGCGACGAGGTGGTGATCGCCTCCAAGTTCGGCTGGAACATCGACCCGCAGACGGGCGTGCAAAGCCCCGGCCTCAACAGCCGCCCCGATCATATCAAGCGCGTCGCCGACGGCATGTTGAAGCGATTGAAGACCGATCGCATCGACATCCTCTACCAGCATCGTGTCGATCCGGACGTGCCGATCGAAGACGTGGCGGGTGCGGTGAAGGATCTGATCGCTGAGGGCAAGGTCAAGCATTTCGGCTTGTCGGAAGCCGGCGCGCAGACGGTCCGCCGGGCCCATGCCGTTCAGCCCATCACCGCGATCCAGAGCGAATACTCCTTGTGGACACGTGACCCCGAGCCTGAAATCCTTCCGCTGTGCGAGGAACTCGGCATCGGCTTCGTGCCGTGGAGCCCGCTCGGCCAGGGCTTCCTGACCGGCAAGATCGATCCGAACACCCGTTTCGACGCTTCGGACTGGCGCAATGGTTTCCCCCGCTTCACCGAGGAAGCCCGCGAAGCCAACCAGGCGCTGGTGACGCTGGTCACGCGCATTGCCGCGGCCAAAGGCGCGACGGCTGCACAGATCGCTCTCGCCTGGCTGCTCGCCCGCAAGCCCTTCATCGTGCCGATCCCCGGGACACGGCGGCTGGAGCGGATCGAGGAGAATCTCGGCGCCGCCAATGTCGCGCTGACGGCCGACGAGCTGACCGAACTGGGGACGGCGGCCGCGAAGATCGAGGTGCAGGGCGCGCGGTTGCCCGAAGCCATCCTCCAGCTGTCATATCGATAGGGATTGTCCGTGCGCGACCGTGATACAGCAAAAATGGAAGAAGAGATTGTCCAGCTATCGCTGGACAAGTTCCGCTGGAAGACCACCGGCGATGTCGACCATGTCGAGGACCTGTTCGACGAGGACATCATCTTCGTCCATTTGAACGGCAACGTCACGTCCAAGCGCGACTGGATCGGGCAGATGCGGTCGAGGCGTTTCGTCTACAACCGCATCGAGCCGCACGCGATGTCGGCCAGGGTTTACGGCGAGGCCGCCGTTCTGTTCGGCAAGGCGACCTTCGCGGTGACCATGAGCGGTTTCAAGGGCAACTACGACCTTGCCTTCACCGAAGTCTATGCCCGCAAGGTCGGCGCCTGGAAGCTCGTCAATCTGCACACCTGCACCTACTGAACCATGGAACGCATGCCGAGACCGGAGCCGCAGCATCAGCCCGCCCGACATCGCTTTTCCGATCAATGAAAGGCAACACATCCATGAAAATGCGTGAACTCGGCCGTAGCGGCCTCACCATCTCCGCCCTGGGCCTCGGCTGCATGGGCATGAGCACCAATTACGGCGCACCCGAAGACAAGGGTGCGATGATCAAGCTGATGCGCGATGCCGTCGATCGCGGCGTGACCTTCTTCGATACCGCCGAGGTCTACGGACCCTTCATCAACGAGGAACTGGTCGGCGAGGGTCTCGCACCCGTCCGCGACAAGGTGGTGATCGCCACCAAGTTCGGCTTCGACATCGATCCGGTCACCCATGAGCGCCACGGCTTCACCAGCAAGCCCGCGCATATCCGCAAGGTCGTCGAAGCGTCGCTCAAGCGCCTGCGCACCGATGTGATCGACCTGCTGTACCAGCACCGCGTCGACCCCAACACGCCGATCGAGGATGTGGCCGGTACCGTCCGCGACCTGATCGCCGAGGGCAAGGTCAAGTATTTCGGCCTGTCCGAGGCCGGCGCCGACACCATCCGCCGCGCCCATGCGGTGCAGCCGGTGGCCGCCCTGCAAAGCGAATATTCGCTCTGGGCCCGCGATCCGGAAGCCGAGGTTCTGCCGGTCTGCCGGGAACTCGGCATCGGCTTCGTGCCATGGAGCCCGCTGGGCCAGGGCTTCCTGACCGGCACGGTCGATCCCAGGCAGACGTTCGAGAAATCGGATGTGCGGTCTTGGTTCCCGCGCTTCACGCCCGAGGCGATGCAGGCGAACCAGGCGCTGGTGGACGTCGTCAAGCGCATCGCCGCCGCCAGGGGCGCCACACCGGCGCAGATCGCGCTGGCCTGGCTACTGGCGCAGGATCCGTCGATCGTTCCGATCCCCGGCACGCGCAAGCTTCATCGCCTGGAAGAGAATCTCGCTTCGGCCGAGATGAGCCTGACCCCGGACGACGTTGCCGAACTGACCAGCGCAGCCGACTCGATCGAGATCCAGGGCGGTCGCGGCACCGGCCACGAAGAATATCTGTGAGCAGGAGGCCGGCATGACCAGGATCCTCATTCTCGGTGCGCACGGGCAGATCGCCCGTGTCGCAACCCGCCTGCTGCTCGAGCACACCGATGCCGAGCTGACGCTCTATCTGCGCAAGGCGAAGCGCCTGTCGTCGCTGGAAGACAACGACCGGGTCCGGCTGGTCGAGGGCGATGTGCTCGATGCCTCCGTGCTTGATGCCGCGATGGCCGGGCAGGACGTCGTCTATGCCAATCTTTCGGGGGACATGGAAAAGCAGGCCCGCGCCATCGTGACGGCCATGGACAAGGCCGGCGTGCGTCGCCTGATCTTCATCAGTTCGATGGGCATCTATGACGAGGTGCCGGGCGAACGCCACTGCGCCATTCTCGATCCCTATCGCCACTCCGCTGCGGTGATCGAGGCCTCCGATCTCGCCTATACCATCATCCGTCCTGCTTGGCTGAGCGACGACGACGAGATCGCATACGGCACCACCGTCAAGGGCGAGCCCTTTGCCAATCCTGGCGACTATGTCTCGCGCAAGAGCGTCGCCGACCTGATCGTGAAGCTCGTGGAGACCCCGGGTTTCGGCGTCCGGGAGAGCTTCGGCGTCCACGCAGCGTGAGGCCGCGCCGGAGGAGATCGTCAGGTTCAGGATCGGCGAGAGTTGCGTCCGCAACAACGGGAGGGTCGCATATTGGTGACGTTTGAGATGATCCTTGCACTGATGCTGGGCGCGGCGCTGCTCTCGATGGTCGCGGGCGCAATGGCGGTGCCCTATCCGACGCTGCTGGCGCTCGGGGGTGTCGCGCTCGCCTTCGTGCCGGGATTGCCGGATCTCGAACTGCCGCCCGATCTTATCCTCGCGCTGTTCGTGGCGCCCGTGCTGCTCGACGCCGCCCATGACATGTCGCTGCGCGACCTGAAGCGAAGCTGGAAGCCGATCCTGTCGCTGGTTGTCGTGGCGGTCGGGCTGACGACGCTCGCGGTGGCGGTCGTAGCGCGCACCTTCCTGCCCGACATGCCCTGGGCCGCGGCGATCGCCCTTGGCGCCTTGCTGGCCCCTCCCGACGCGGTCGCGGCGCTTGCGGTGATGCGCCAGGTCGAACCGCCGCACCGCATCCGCACGGTGCTGGAAGGCGAGAGCCTCTTCAACGACGCCTCGTCACTGCTGATCTATCGTCTGGCCGTCGGCACTGCCGCGGCCGGCGGTTTCAGCATCGGCGAGGCCGCGCCCGCCTTCCTGCTCGTCGCCTTCGGCAGCGTCATCGTCGGCTGGCTGCTGGCGAAGCTGACCACGGGGCTTGTCCGCCGCGTCACTGACGCTCCGACCGCGACCATCCTGCAGTTCGTGACCACGTTCGGAGTCTGGCTGATCGCCGAGCATCTGCACCTGTCCGAAGTCGTCACCGTGGTGACGTTCGGGATCACGGCGGCGCGCAGTTCGACCTTCGCCATGCCGGCGAACGTTCGGGTCAGCTCGTTCTCGACTTGGAGCACCGTGACGTTCGTCCTCAACGTGCTCGCCTTCACGCTTGTCGGGCTCCAGCTTCGTCCGATACTGCCGACGCTCGAAGGCGGGCAGCACCTCGACTGGCTCGCCTTTGCCTTTGCGATCCTCGGCCTGGTGATTGTCGTTCGTCTCGCCTGGGTGCTCCTTTACGGCATTCTCCATCGCGATAATCCGGCCATGCCCGGAGCGATGACCCGCACTGAAGGGATGAAGGCGGCGCTGGTCGTCGGCTGGTCGGGCATGCGCGGCATCGTCACACTCGCAGCCGCGCTCGCCTTGCCCGTCGACTTTCCATACCGCTCCTTCATCCTGCTGACCGCGTTCGTCGTCGTTCTCGGCACCCTCGTGCTTCAGGGCCTGACCTTGAAGCCACTGCTCGGCTGGCTTGGGTTGAAGCGCGACACGACCATCGAAGACGAACTCGCGGTGGCGCGCGCCTCGGCGCTGGCGGCTGTCATCACCGCTCTTTCCCATGAGAACGGTCCTGCCGCCGAACGATTGCGGCTCGAATATCAGGCCAAGCTGGATGAGGCCGGCGCCGGACGCGATCCGCATGGGTCAACCGATACGACGCTTCGAGCCCGAGTGGTGCCGCATGCGCGGCGCGCGATCGATGCTTTGCGCGGCAGCGGACGAATCGGGGACGACGCCTACCGCCAGGTCGAACAGGAACTCGACTGGCTGGAACTCAGCACGCGGGAGTGAGGGACGCGCTCAATACCCATCAAAATCCGACGTAAATTCATGCCGCGCTGATCGCCTCGCCTCAAGAACAGATTCCTCATCTGTGTGTCAGACCCGGTCACGAGATCGTCGGGCGGGTCACGCGGGTCGGCCCCCAGCTCACCCGCTTCACGACTGGCAATCTCGTCGGCGTCGATTGCCTGGTCGATTCATGCAATGCGTGCGACGCCTGCGCCCACAACCATGAGCAATATTGCGACGACAACACGCTGACCTATGCCGACAATGACCGGCGAGATGGCATGCGCAAGGTCACCGACATCCAGGACATGAACAAGGCCTATGAGCGCATGCTGAAAAGCGACGTCAAATATCGCTTCGTCATCGATCTCGCTTCGCTGAAGCCTTGACCTGCAACGGCCAGGTCGGACCTTCACCATGGCCTGACCCGGTCGCGCTTTGGGCCAGAGACAATGGCGCTCTCAGCGGGCAATTCTAGCCAATAATCCATTCGCACTTATGGGTCTTAGCGATAAGTCCTATCAAGACAAGGCCCCTAATCAGACGCTTTCGAGCAGCTATTATGGCACTAAGCGTGTGGTGTCGCTTCCACATTCCGTCTTCCGATCCCCGAACGTCAGGACGAGAAAATGAAGCTCCTTGCTGCGACAATCGTATCTCTCGTTATTCTCGGTTCGTCGGCGGCCCACGCGGATCAGGCGAAAACTGAAAGGTCCCAAGCCATGTCATCTCCGGTTACTCTCGATGACCTCCGTGCCGTGTCGCCCGCCTTGGCGAGGTACACGCAAGGCCCTCTGCTCGACGATCTGTGGAAGCGTCCGCAGCTTTCTCCCAGGGACCGCAGCATCATCACGGTGGCGGCCCTGATCGCGCGCAACCAAACGGTCGAGATGCCGCACCATTTCAACCTGGCGCTCGATAACGGCGTCAAGCCGAGTGAGCTTTCCGAAATCATCACGCATCTCGCCTTTTATTCGGGCTGGGCCAACGCGACCGGCGCCGTCGTGATCGCGAAGGATGTCTTTGCCGAGCGCGGCATCGGCGCAGACCAGCTCCCGAATGCCGTCGGCGCGCTTCTGCCGATAGATCCGGCGGCCGAGGCGCAGCGCGCTGCCGCGGTCGATCAATCGGTCGGCCCCACGTTCCAAGGCCTCGTCGACTACACCACCGACGTCCTGTTTCACGATCTTTGGCTCCGTCCGGCCCTGGCGCCGCGCGATCGCAGCCTGATCACGGTGAGCGCCCTGATTTCGGCAGGTCAGGTGGCGCAGATCACCTTTCATCTGAACAAGGCGATGGATAACGGGCTGACACAGGAGCAGGCGGCCGAAGCGATCACGCACCTTGCATTCTACGCCGGCTGGCCGAATGCGATGTCGGCTGTGGCTGTCGCAAAGGCCGTGTTCGAGAAGCGTCAAGGCTAGGCATCGCCTGCGATCCACCTGTCACTCTTAGCCGCTATAGCGCAAAGCATCGACGAACAGAGCGAAGGCTGGCGAGGACTGGCGGCGGCTGGGATAGAATAGGTGATATCCCGGGAATGGCGGGCACCAGTCTTCAAGGACACGGACCAGCCGTCCATCCGCTAGGTGCTCGCCCACGAGATCCTCCGGCAGGCAGGCGAGCCCAAGCCCTGAAACGGCGGCGCGAATAATCAGCGGCGACGTGTTGAAGGCCAATTGGCCATCGACATGCACATTGACGGGGTGTCCGTCCTTTTCGAACTCCCAGGCGTAGAAGCCGCCATGCGTCGGCAGGCGCAGATTGATGCAGTTATGCGCGCTGAGCTCACGCGGCGTCTTCGGCGAGGGATGATCGGCGAAATAAGCGGGAGACCCGAAGGTCGCCATGCGCATGTCCGGTCCGATGCGCAGCGCGATCATGTCCTTCGCCACCTGCTCGCCAAGACGAATGCCAGCGTCGTACCGCTCGGCAACGATGTCGGTCAGCCCATAGTCGATGGTCAGCTCCACCTTGATGTCGGGATAGTCCGGCATCAGCTTTTCCACCACCGGCCACAGGACAGTATCTGCGGCATGCTCGGTCGTCGTGATCCGGATGGTTCCGGCCGGCTTGTCCCGAAACTCGCTCAGTGAAGTCAATTCGACCTCGATCTCATCGAACCGGGTTCCCAATATGCCGAGCAGGCGTTCACCGGCATCCGTCGGTGCGACGCTTCGCGTGCTGCGAGTCAGCAGCCGCACACCGAGCCGCGCTTCGAGCTCGCGAATCGTATGGCTGAGCGTGGACTGTGAAAGACCGAGCTGCGCGGCCGCCCTGGTGAAACTCCTCTCCCTGGCGACCGCCAGAAAGACCACGAGATCGTTGACGTTCTGCCGCAGCATTCATGGCTCCGTTCTATAAGTCCATGCCAATAATAGCGACTAATCGAAGAGAAGGGCAGATGGTAGAGTCACTTTAAATGGATGGTGCGCTTCGCGGGCCGCGAAGAGCGAACGCCGTGGAGACAGGCAGTGGAAATCAAGTGTGTTGGCTCGCAGCCCTCGGCCAAGGGGCCGGAAGACTATTTCACCGGCTCGGTTCGGATCGACTGCCCCTTCTGCGGCAGCGGCAATCTGAGCGGAGCGACGGTCACCTTTGAGCCCGGCGCCCGCACTGCCTGGCATACCCACCCGTTTGGGCAGACGCTGCTGGTCACCTCAGGCTTCGGATTGATCGGCCGCTGGGACGCGCGGCAATCGTCGTCGATCCGCAGGGCAAGCTGCACTATGAGCAGGCCAATGCCGGCGGCGACCCTATCGTCGCGATCCTGGGTGAGTTGGTGTCGGACGATTATCTCGCCGAACTTCGGGAGATCGGAATCTCCTATCTGTTCGCCGGCCCCGAGGGGCGTGATCTGGCGCTGGCCTTGGAAACGCTCGGCGGCGAAGCCTTCGGTATCGAGACCCTGTTGCTCGAAGGCGGTGGCACGATCAACGGCGCCTTCCTGAAGGCCGGTCTGATCGACGAGATCAGCCTGCTGATCTATCCCGGCATCGACGGCCTGGCAGGCACGCCCAGCATCTTCGACTATCTCGGCAAACCTGACGAGCGTCCGGCCAAGGGTCTGTCCCTTCGTCACACCATGACCGAGACCCTGAAAGCGGGAATGGTGTGGCTCCGCTATCGCGTCGAGCGGACCACGGCCTCCGGCTGACTGCTTTCACCGCGCGGCCGGCGTGCGGCCGCGTTAGTAACCAGACAAAACGAAAGGATCGACATGAAGCTGCTCGCCATCACCGCCATTTCATTTTCCCTTCTTGCTTCCGTGGCAAATGCCCAACAGCAGCAAGGCGTCACCGTGATGCGCTGGGCGATGTGGACGGCTATGCTGCCCGCTTCTCTGCAGACGAGCGCACCAATCCGTTGATCGCCGCGGATATCGCCGAACGGCTGCTTGGCGCAGGCCGGCCGGTGGAAGCGATGGCGGCGCTCCAACTGGCCGAGGGCAATTCCCGCGCAGGCAGGCACTGGCCGGACTGGGCGCGCGTGCGGATCGACACGCTCGACGCGCTCGGCCAGTCGGTCGAAGCACAGACCGCGCGCTGGGCGATCTTCGAGAACAGCCTGAACGCCGACTATCTGCGCGCGCACCTGAAGCGGCTGCCGGATTTCGACGATATCGAAGCGGAAGACAGGGCCTTGACCCATGTCCGCCAGCATGCCGATTTCCACCGGGCACTTGGTTTCCTGATGGATTGGCCGGCGCATCGTCTGGCAGCCGAACTGGTTCTGGCGCGCCATGCGGAACTCAATGGCGACCATTACTGGCTGCTGACGCCTGCTGCGGAAACGCTGGAGGAGCGCGCGCCCCTGGCAGCGACGCTGATACTGCGATCCATGATCGACTTCTCGCTCGATCGCGCCAAGTACAAGCGCTACGGCCATGCGGCGCGGCATCTCCAGACCTGCGAGTATCTCGCCAAGCGGATCGATGATTTCGGCCAGCATCTGGACCATGATGCCTTTGTCGTCGACCTCAAGGCGCGGCACGGACGGAAAAGCGGGTTCTGGAACGCCTGACGGATCAGCGGCGTATCGGGACGCGCACCTTCCATAGGGTGAGAACCGGCAAACGCGGACGCGCGAGCGGGAATCAGCCGCGCACCTCCTGCACGAGACGGAGGGTATCGAGGCGCACAAGTAACGTCTCCGCCCAGCGTTCGCCCAGCAATTCAAGCGCGGCCTTTGGCCAGAGGTCGAGCGCGCGTTCGATGGTGGCCTTGACCTCGCGCGTAATCCACTTCGGATCGACTTTCAGGAAGCTCGCGACCCGTTCGAAACGGTGCATGTCGACCGTCTCGAACTGATGGGTGCGGACGAACCGCAGCGCCATCGTGTCGCGGGGGATGAACAGCACGGTGGGCACGATATCATAGGCCGGCGACAGCCGCACCTCGCCCGGCGCGGGAAAGCGGAACGACCAGTTCTTGAGGTGATTGTCGCCATTGCCGAGGAGTATGTCTGCGACCACCCGGCGTACCGTCTCGAGAACATCGGCGCGCCGATCGGTACTGAACCGGCTGACCATGTTGATCACCGTCTCGGTGTTTGCCATCGTGTATTTGCGCTCACCGATCGCGCCGATGACCTGTCCGGCATCCTCGATATGGATCCGCTCACCTCGGGTGCCGCGGTCGAAGCGGTCGACGACCAGCACATTCTCGCCATGCGCGAGGAATTCCTCCGGCACGCCGGTGACCGCACCGCGCGGCACCAACCGACAGGGTGCCGCGTCGACGCCGATCATCCGGGCAAGCGTCATCGCGCCATGCTCCGCCTCGGGAAGCCCCGCATAGCGATCGCTCGCCACCTTGATGATGCAGCGCCCGGTGTCGTCGCTGCCGGGCACGGTCAGACGCTCGCCCTCGGGGTTGACCGTAAACTTGAGCTGGATGCCCGCGAGTGAGAATTTGACCACGCCTTCAGGACGAGCCGCCTGGAAGCCCTTGACCTTTCCTAGGTGCAGCGGCCCGGCCGAGCGCGGTGCCTCTGTCTCGGGCGTGATCAGGACGGCACCAGGCAGATCCGCGCCCAGCCGCGTCAGCACGTCGAACTGGTCATGGTCGCCGGGGCCCATCTCGGTCAGGACGAGATCGCGCAACGCCCCTTCGGGAAGAAGACCTGCGAACCAGGGTGGCACCGAGCCGTGCAGCCCGATTTTGTCGCCTCGCGATGCGAGGCGGTCACGCGTTCGATCATCCGACTCCGGATCCAGCCAGCCGAGGCTGAGGATCGGCCGGGCGGGATCACGAAGATATTCTTCGGCTATGTTGAATACGACGCCACCATCGGTATCGCGCGTCAAACTGCCGGCTCGGACCGCGCCGCGCGCCGTGTCGAGCAGATGGACGCCCAGGACTGCTGCAGCTTTGGCCATCAGGCGGTCCCTTCCTCGTCGCCAAGGTCAACGAAGAGTTCGTCAAAGGTGGACCTGACCGGCACCGAATGCACATCGCCCATGGTGGACTTTTCGAGCGATCGCTGGACTTCCGCGACACGCGCTCTGGGCACCAATACGGGCACGACATCGAATGCATCGCAGATTTCGGCGAATAGCGTCAGGCGGTCGCGGCCCAGCCGATTGCTGGCAAGGTCGCGCTCCAACTCCGAGATCCGTGCACGGTCGCGGCCGAGGCGCGCTGCCAAGACCGGCTGTGACCAGCCTCTTTCGGCGCGAAGCACGCGCAGTTGGTCACCGATTTTGGAAAAGATGGAAGGGTTCATGCGAAATTCCGCCTTAATTGCGGGACGAGTGCGGAATTACGCTATCCCAGTCCGATGTCCGAATAAAGCGATATTCCGCATACATGCATCACAACAATCGGAATTCCGCTTTGTCAGGCCCGTCTCTTGCCTTAGCACTATTTAGCCTGCACGGTTGCCAGTGGGCAATATCGCGATTTTCCGCCAGATTCGGTGATTACCCGGTGATTACATTTCTGCATGAGGGTGGCGGCATGATACCTATTTATCATTCATAAACAATCGCTTATGTAGAATTCGTCTCTATGGTCTGGTACTTCCGTTACCGCAGGCGAAACGAGACGGCAGCGTAGGAATTACCGAGTCGTTCGAACACGCCTGCCGGAATGTCAGTTAGGCGCCTTGGTGGTGTCCACCTTTTCCACCCATTCGGGATAGAAGCTCGGTTCGCGGTTCGACCAGCCGTGCGCGGTTGCTGCGGCTTCGCTGATCGACTGGAGCAACACGCGCCGCTTTTCGGGATGCAGGTGCGGCAAGCTGGCCGCCGCGCAGAACGCTCCCGGCAGCCAGGGTCGGGCGCTTGCACCGATCAGCCGTTCATAGAGGAAGCGATAGGCCGAGAAGCTGGTGAGCCGATCCTGTCCGAGATCGAAGGCAGATACGGTGACGAGCGGCGCCATGAACGGCTCCACCTGATCGAGTCCGCTGTCGTCCGGCACCATGGACTTGATTTGATCGATGCGGTCGTAGATCCGCGCCTGCGCCCGGATGCTGGCGGCTTCCACCAGATCACGGGACCATAGTTCCATGGCGTCGCGACGACGCAATCCCACATCGAGCGAACGGCGAATATAACGCTGCGTCGATGACGGAAAACTGGCGAATTCACGCATTTCTGCCAGCGCCATTTGCCCGTCTGCGGACTTTCCACTCGTACCCATGCTCACGCCTCCAACCAACTCGGGTCCAGACAAGCAGAACATGCGCCCACTTTGGTTAGCGAAGCATTAAGCGCCTGTACGACCCTTGTTCATATCCGCATGCCCAGAGACATCCGGCAAGTGCAAAAGGAACAGATTTCGCAAGGACGCGCAACATAATAATTTGTGCAGCGCAGCATGGCGCCGGTGTTTATTCTTTGTCTGGAAAGCCCGAAGAAGGCACGGGATCGCCGTGATCGCCCGGCTGGGTAATCGAAGGCGCGTCCGATCCGTCCATCGAATCCTCAAGGCTTTCTTCGAGCGTTTCCTCGGTCGTCAAAGTGCGATCCTGTGCGTCGCTTGCGCGATCCTTGCCGTCGGGTTCGGCGGTAACGTCCTGTTTGGGGGTAGCCATGATGTCTCTCCTGATTATTTGCTGAACAACGGATGGATGGCATGGCTGTTCCATCGTCGCGTTCGACCAACAGGCTTTCCTTTTCGACCGACGCCGCGCGCCGGACGCGACATGGTAAGGCTTTGGCCCTAATGCTTGGGCCATGACGGATTTGCATGAAGAGGACGAACGCGGCATTTCGCCCGTCGTCGCGCTCTATTCGATACTGGGTTTCTGGCTGTTCTACGTTACGTTGGTGACTTTGCGTTCCTATGTCATGGGCTTCGAGGCGCAGGGGCCGATGGCGACGCGACGTGTGATCGTGACGCTGATAGGCATCGTCGTCACTTGGGGTCTCTATCTCGTCATCCGTCGTTTCGATGGGGACAGCCTTACCAAGCGTATCATCGTCGCCTTCAGCGCCGCGATCCCCTGCTCCATTCTCATCGCACTCGCCAATTACTACGTTTTCTATTTCTACGATCCGGCGGGGATTTTCCCCGACCTTCCGCAGGAAAAGATTCTTGCCGAGCAAGGCTATGCCCTGAAGGAGATCGCCGAGTTCGCGATCGGCCGCTATTTCTTCCTGTCGGCCTGGGCGGGCATGTACCTGGCCTTTTCCTATGCCGCCGAAGTGCGCCGGGTGGAACGCCGCGCGGCCCTGCTCGAAAAGACCGCGCAGCAAGCGGAACTGCGGTCGCTGCGCTATCAGGTGAACCCGCACTTCCTGTTCAACACGCTCAATTCGCTCTCCAGCCTTGTCATGCGCAATCGCGCGGACGAAGCCGAAAAGATGATCATGTCGCTGTCGAACTTCTATCGCGCCAGCCTGAGCGGCGATCCGCTGGAGGATGTGCCGCTGTCCGAGGAAGTGCAGTTGCAGACGCTGTATCTGGACATCGAGGCCGTACGTTTCCCTGATCGCCTGCGGACGATGATCGACATTCCCGCGCATGTCATGAACTGCTGCGTGCCGGGCCTGATCCTGCAACCGCTGGTCGAGAACGCCATAAAATACGGCGTGTCGCGCACTGCCCGCCCCGTCACCATCGCCATCTTCGCGCGTGAGGAGGACGACATGCTCAAGGTCAGCGTGCGCGACGATGGCGACACCCTGCCCGCCGAGCACGATCATGGCAGCGGCATCGGGATCGCCAATGTCCGCGACAGGCTGGCGGCGCGCTTCGGCGCGAACGGGCGGATTCATGCCCGCGCGCTCGAAGGCGGTGGTTTTCTTGTCGAACTGACGCTGCCCATCGTGCGGCGCGGCTGCTGAACGGAGACGCGATACATCATGCAAATCCGCACCATGATCGTCGACGACGAGCCTCTGGCGATCGAACGATTGCAGATATTGTGCGCACGGGAACCCCGCATCGCGCTGGTCGGCACCGCGAGCGACGGCGAGGCCGCGCTGCGCATGATCGAGGGGCTGCAACCCGACCTGCTGATGCTCGATATCGCCATGCCGCTGCTCGACGGCATCGGCGTTGCCCGCACGGTCGGGCAATCGGGCAACCGGCCTGCAGTCATCTTCGTGACCGCGTTCGAGGGCTTTGCCGTAGAGGCCTTCGATCTTGCCGCGATCGACTATCTGCTGAAACCCGTCGCCGTCGATCGCCTGATCCGTGCCATCGACCGGGTGGAGACCGCGCTGGAGGCGGTGCGTGGCGCGCCCGCTCTTGCGCCAGCGGCGGAAACTTCAGGCGGCGGCTGGGCCGAGGAGTTCTGGGTGCCCCACCGATCCGAACTGATTCGCGTCGGCACCGACCAGATCGACCGCATCGAGGCCGAACGGGATTATATGCGGCTGCATGTCGGCGGGCACAGCTATCTGCTGCATCAAACCATCAGCGCGCTGGAACAGCGGCTCGACCCCGCGCAATTCATTCGCCTCCACCGATCGCACATCGTGCGCCGAGACCATATCGCCCGTCTGCGCCACGATGGCAGCGGCGTATGGTTCGCCTGCCTGCAACAGGGCGACGACATCCGCATCGGGCGGACCTATCTGGCGAACGCAAAGGCGATCGCGCGCGGGTGAAGGCGCCGCCGGAGCCGGGATCAAAGCTGCGGCATAATCAGAGAAAGCGAGTGCCTCTCTTTAATCGTTGAATATCATTGATTTGATGTGCTTTTCATTGACGTGCCGCGTGACATCCGGACCATTGTCATCAAAATGCAATCCAACTGTCACAATGCCGCGATGATCGGTCGGTAGGGCGCTGGTACGGCTACCGCACCGGGGGATTCGCGGCACCGCACTGGGAGATTCCGAAGTGAAGCATATCGTTCGTCTTGCCGTCTCGGCGCTTGCGCTGTCGGCTACCCTTTCGGCCTGCCAGGACAAGGCCGGTGGCGAAGCTGCGGGCCGGGACCAGATCCGTGCGGTAGGCTCCTCCACCGTATATCCGTTCGCGACCGCCGTCGCCGAGCAGTTCGTCAACGCC
The DNA here is from genome assembly GCA_965279415.1 of Sphingobium sp. Lineage (GTDB taxonomy): Bacteria > Pseudomonadota > Alphaproteobacteria > Sphingomonadales > Sphingomonadaceae > Sphingobium. The sequence continues at coordinate 2,919,710 of OZ257238.1, read as the reverse complement.
AACCCCGGCATGAAATCCCCGATCATCGAATCGACAGGTACGGGCGGCGGCATGAAGCTATTCTGCGCGGGTGTCGGTGCGCAATTCCCCGATATCGAGAACGCATCGCGCCGGATGAAGAAGTCCGAGTTCGAGATGTGCCAGAAGAACGGTGTCAACGAAATCGTCGAAATCCAGGTCGGCGTGGACGGCCTCGCCTTCGCCGAATCGAAGAAGGGTCCGGGTCTCAAGCTGACGCCGGAGATCGTGTACAAGGCTCTGGCCGCGACGCCGTTCGACAAAGGCAAGAACACGGCTCAGACGTGGAAGGATGTCGATCCGTCGCTGCCCGCCATCGCCATTTCCGTATTCGGTCCGCCTTCCACCAGCGGCACGCGCGATTCGCTCGCCGAACTGATTCTGGAGAAGGGCTGCCAGAGCGATCCGGCCATGAAGGCGCTGAAGGACAGCGACGACGACAAGTACAAGGCCGTCTGTACCCGCGTGCGCGAGGACGGCAAATATGTGGATTCCGGCGAGAACGACAATCTGATCGTGCAGAAGCTGGGCGCCAATCCCGATGCCGTCGGCGTGTTCGGCTACAGCTTCCTCGAAGAAAATCTCGATACGCTTAACGATATTCCGCTGAACGGCGTGCCCGCCACCTATGATAATGTGGCCAACGGAACCTATCCCGGCGCGCGTCCGCTCTACATCTATGTGAAGAAGGCGCACGTTACGGCCATTCCGGGTCTCAAAAACTATCTTGAGACTTTCGCCAACAGCTGGAACCCCGGCGGCATGCTGGCCAAGCGCGGCATGGTGGCCGCAACCGAAGCGGTGCGGACGAAGAATGCGGAGGTCGTAAAGACCCTGCCGGTGCTGAATGGCGCGGACCTGAAATAAGGTCGTGACCGGTCCTGCCATCCTTTTGCTGCTGCTTGGCCTGGGCGTTGCCGCCTGGGTCAGTGCCCGCGCCCGCGCCACGCGGTTGCAGACCGCCGCCCGCAGCGAAGGCGCGCGCGGCGCGATGCACAGCCTGCCGAGCTTCCACGGCTGGTACGTTGCGCTTTGGACACTGATTCCGGCGCTTGTTTTTCTCGCCATATGGACGAACGTGATGCCCGCGCTCGTCACCGATGCGGTGCTGGCCGACCCCGCGGCGCAGAGCCTGCCGCCCGACGGCTTCGGTCGCGGCGCGATCCTGAGCGAAGCGCGCAATATCGCCAACGGCAGCCAGGCCGCAGCCTTCAACCCAGCGGCGCAGGCGCTGGTCGAACCCTATCGTGCCGCGATGTCGCGCTATTCCGGCGGCGGCGTGGCGCTGGCGCTGCTGCTCGCCTTTGCCGGCGGGGCCTTCGCCTTCACCCGCATACGCACCGATTTCCGGGCGCGCACTCGGGTGGAACGGCTGGTGATGGCCCTGCTGCTGGGCGCGTCGCTTATCGCCATCATCACGACGGTGGGCATCGTCGCCTCGCTCCTGTGGGAATCGCTGCGCTTCTTCTCGATGGTCAATCCCCTCTCCTTCCTGTTCGGCACCAACTGGTCGCCGCAGTCGGCGGCGATGGGCTATGGCAACGAGAATGCCTTTGGTGCGGTGCCCTTGTTCTGGGGCACGATCTTCATAGGTGCGATCATCGCGATGATCGTCGCCATCCCGCTCGGCCTTATGAGCGCGATCTACCTCACCCAATATGCCCGGCCTTCGACGCGCAAGTGGATGAAGCCGATCCTGGAAGTGCTCGCCGGGGTGCCGACCGTGGTCTACGGATATTTCGCGGCCCTGACGATCGCCCCTGCCCTGCGCGATTTCGCCGTCGCCATCGGCATCGGTGGCGCATCGTCGGAAAGCGCGCTGGCGGCGGGTCTGGTGATGGGCGTGATGATCATTCCGTTCGTCTCCTCCATGGCCGACGACAGCATCGCCGCCGTGCCGCAGGCGATGCGCGACGGATCGCTGGCGATGGGTGCGACGACCAGCGAAACGATCAAGCGCGTCCTGATACCCGCCGCGCTGCCCGGCGTCGTCGGCGGCGTCCTGCTGGCCGTCAGCCGTGCGATCGGCGAGACGATGATCGTGGTGATGGCCGCGGGCCTTGCCGCGAACATGACGCTCAATCCCTTCTCCAGCGTGACGACGGTGACGACGCAGATCGTCCAGTTGCTGACCGGCGATCAGGAGTTCGACAGCGCCAAGACGCTGGCTGCCTTCGCTCTCGGTCTCGTGCTGTTCGTGGTCACGCTGCTGCTCAACATCGTCGCCCTGCGCGTCGTGAAGAAATATCGCGAGGCTTACGAATGACCGCCCCCGCCTCCCCGACCCGCAACCCGACCGACTGGAAGGGCACGGCGATGCAGAAGCGCATTGCCGGGCGCTATGCGGCGGAGCGGCGTTTCAAGCTGCTCGGCATGGCGGCGGTTCTGCTGTCCGCCGGTTTTCTGGCCTTCCTGCTCATCAGCATGATCGGCAACGGCGCGCGCGGCTTCACCCGCACGGAGATCGCGCTGCCGATCGACTTCCGCACCGCGCCGATGGTGATCGACCCTGCGACGGTCAGCGCGCAGACGCTGGCCGGTGCGAACCTTCAGGACGTGACGGCGCAGGCCGCCATCGCCGCGCTGGGACCGAAGGGCGACACACTGCTGTCCCCCAATGCCTGGCTGACGGTGCGCGACGCCATATTGGACGATCCCAAGATACTGACGAATAAAGTGACGCTTTCCGTCCCGGCCTCGACGAATATCGACCTTGCCGCGAAGAGCGACGCCCCTGCTGCCGACGAAGCCGCTTATGCGAAACTGCAGCAATCCGGTCTGGTCTCGACCGGCTTCAACAGCGCCTTCCTTTCCGCCAGCGATGCGACCGATCCGACCCAGGTCGGCATATGGGGCGCGTTCAAAGGGTCGCTGCTGACGATGATCGTCACGCTGCTGCTGAGCTTTCCGGTCGGCGTGGCGACTGCGCTCTATCTTGAGGAATATGCGCCCAAGGCGTGGTGGACCGACATCATCGAAGTCTCCATCAACAATCTGGCGGCGGTGCCTTCGATCATCTTCGGCCTGCTTGGCCTCGCGATATTTCTCAATCTCCTATCCTTCCCGCGTTCCGCCGCGCTGGTCGGCGGGATGACGCTGGCGCTGATGACGATGCCCGTCATCGTCATCGCCGGGCGCAACGCGATCAAGGCCGTGCCGCCGTCGATCCGCGACGCAGCACTGGGCGTCGGCGCTTCTCCGGTGCAGGTTGTGTTCCACCACGTCCTGCCGCTCGCCCTGCCCGGCATATTGACCGGTACGATCATCGGCATGGCCCGCGCGCTGGGCGAAACCGCGCCGCTGCTGATGATCGGCATGCGCGCCTTCATCGCGACGCCGCCGGGCGGCATCACCGATCCGGCAACGGTCCTGCCGGTGCAGATTTTCCTGTGGTCCGATGAAGTGAGCAAGGGGTTCGTCGAAAAGACGTCCGCTGCGATCATCGTGCTGCTGGCGTTCCTGCTCGCCATGAACGGCCTCGCCATCTATCTTCGCAACAAGTTTGAAAAGCGCTGGTGATCCACAGATATGCTGACTGAAGAACAACAGGCGCTAAAGCCCAACAACCCGAAGATGTCGGCACGCGACGTCAACGTGTTCTATGGGCAGAAGCAGGCGATCAAGACCGTGTCGATCGACGTCGACATGGACAATGTGACGGCCTTCATCGGCCCGTCGGGGTGCGGCAAGTCGACGTTCCTGCGGACACTGAACCGTATGAACGACACCGTCGCCAGCGCGCGAGTGGAAGGCGAGATCACGCTGGATGGCGAGAATATCTACGCCCCTTCGATGGATGTGGTGCAGTTGCGCGCGCGCGTCGGCATGGTGTTCCAGAAACCCAATCCCTTCCCCAAGTCGATCTACGAAAACATCGCCTACGGACCGCGCATCCACGGTCTTGCCAGTGCGAAGGCGGACATGGACGTGATCGTCGAAAAGTCGCTGCGCCGGGCAGGCCTGTGGGAAGAAGTGAAGGACAGGCTGCACGACAGCGGCACCGCGCTTTCGGGCGGGCAGCAGCAGCGGCTTTGCATCGGTCGAGCGATCGCGGTGGAACCAGAAGTCATCCTGATGGACGAGCCATGTTCCGCGCTCGACCCGATCGCGACCGCGAAGATCGAGGAACTGATCCATGAGTTGCGTGGCCGATATGCTATCGTGATCGTGACGCACAACATGCAGCAGGCCGCGCGCGTATCGCAGCGCACGGCCTTCTTCCACCTCGGCACGCTGGTCGAATATGGCGTGACGTCGGACATCTTCACCAACCCGAAGGCGGATCGCACGCGGGATTATATTACGGGGCGTTATGGCTGATTTCTTTTTCCGTTCGCCCTGAGCGAAGTCGAAGGGAACTGCCGAGCGCAAGCGAGGCTCCTTCACTATCGCTCAGGACAAGGCTTCGACTTCGCTCAGCCCGAACGGAAAAAAATAAGCATCAAGCGCTATGGAGACACGATATGGTTGAACACACGGTCAAGGCCTTCGATCAGGACATCGATTCCCTGCGCGGATTGATCGCCGAAATGGGCGGACGCGCGGAATCCAGCCTTGAGAACGCCATGACGGCGCTTGTCCGTCGCGACAAGGAACTGGCGCGGCAGGTGGTGCGGGACGATCCGAAGATCGACGCGCTGGAGGAACAGGTCGAACGCCTGGTGGTGCAGACCATCGCGCTGCGCGCGCCGATGGCGAACGACCTGCGCGAAGTGGTCGCCGCACTGAAAATCGCGGGCGTGGTCGAGCGGATCGGCGATTACGGCAAGAACATCGCCAAGCGGGTGCCGCTGATCGTGGAGAACCGGAAGCTCGAACTCATGTCGCTGCTTCCCGCCATGGGCCAGATCGCAGGCGAGATGGTGCATGATGCCCTCAACGCCTTCGCCGCGCGCGACGCGGATCTGGCGCTGGCGGTCATCGAACGCGACAAGGTGGTCGACGATTTCTACAACAGCATCTTCCGCACGCTGCTGACCTATATGGTCGAAAATCCGAAGATGATTTCGGAAAGTGCGCACCTGCTGTTCGTCGCCAAGAATATCGAGCGGATCGGCGACCATGCCACCAACGTGGCCGAAATGGTCTATTACGCCGCGACCGGCAAATATCTGCCCGATCGCGAACGCGGCGAGGCGCCGGAGGACGGCGCGGACAAGTAAGGACGCATGACGATGGCACGAGCCAAGATGTTGCTGGTGGAAGATGACGCGGCGCTCGCCGAGCTTCTCATCTGGCATTTCAAGCGGGAGGATTTCGAAGTCGCCCATACCGTGGACGGCGAGGAAGCCCTCATCATGGCACAGGAGGATACACCCGATATCGTCCTGCTCGACTGGATGGTCGAAAGCCTGTCGGGCATCGAAGTGTGCCGCCGCCTGCGCCGCATGAACGGCACGGCCAACGTGCCGATCATCATGCTGACCGCGCGCGGCGAGGAAGAGGATCGCGTCCGCGGGCTGGAGACGGGTGCGGACGATTATGTGACCAAGCCCTTTTCGCCGCGCGAACTGGTGGCGCGTGTCGGCGCCGTGCTCCGCCGGGTGCGTCCGGCACTGGCGGGGGAAACGCTGACCTTCGCCGACATCGAGATGGATACGGTGGGGCACAAGGTGCGCCGCGCGGGCCAGACCGTCTCGCTCGGCCCGACCGAGTTCCGCCTGCTCAAGCATTTCCTGGAGCATCCCGGCTGGGTATTCTCGCGCGAGCGACTGCTCGACAGCGTGTGGGGGCAGGACAGCGACATCGAGCTGCGCACCGTCGATGTGCACATCCGCCGCCTGCGCAAGGCGATCAACGGCGAAAGCCACCGCGACATCATCCGCACGGTCCGCTCGGCGGGCTATGCGCTGGATACCGACGGGCTTTCCTGACAACAGGCAGCCGGGATTTCAGACCGGCAGCGGAACGAAAAGCCGCTTCGCGCGTCCCCTTTCCACGCATTCGCCCGAATGCGCTTCTGGGGGAACATATGGCGGCGTTGCGCGGACTATCCTGGTGGGTCAAAGGCCCGCTGATCCTGATTCTCTTCGCGCTGCTTCTGCTTGCCGCCCTCGCCGCCTTTCCCTGGGGCATGTTGCGCGAGACGATCGAAGCGCGGTTGACCAAGCGCTTGGGGCGTCCGGCGCATGTCGCGGTGCTGGAACGCGCCGACAGCTTCTCGTTGCACCCCACCGTCATCGCGCGCGACATCAGCATTCCTCAGCCGCAATGGGCCGGCGCCGGCAATCTGGCGCAGGCGGAGGAAGCGCGCGTGACGTTCAATGCGTTGTCGCTCCTGACCGGGCGCTTCAATGCGGAGGCATTCGACGTCAGCGGCATGACGGTGCACCTGATCCGCGACAAGGCGGGTCGCGAAAGCTGGAACGACGGAGAGAAGGACGAGCGCGACAGCAGCACGCGCCGCCCGCGTTTCAATCGCCTGCGTATCGTCAACAGCCGGGTCATCTATGAGGATGCCAAGCGTGATCGCAGCATGGACCTGAAGGTAGAGGCCGACGTGCGGCGCGGCCTCACGATGCGCGGCACGGGCCTTATCAAGGGGCATCCGGTCGCCGTCGCGATCGACGGGGCGGCGGTCGCGGGCGAAGCGGCGGACCGTCCATGGCCGTTCCAGGCGGAAATAAAGGGCGACGCAGTCGGCGCGACATTCAAGGGCACGATGGACCGCCCTCTCGACATCGGCCATCTGACGGCAAGCGCGACGGCCTATGGCCGCGATCTCGCGCTGGTCGACGTCATCATCGAGGCTGGCCTCCCTGCGACGCAGCCGGTGCGGCTGGCGGCGCAGGTGCGGCGCGACCGGCCCGACTGGACGATCACGCGGCTGCGCGGCACGATCGGTCGATCCGACATCGCGGGCAATGCCACCATCCGCAAGCGCGACGGGCGCACCCGCATCGAAGGCGAAATCCGGTCCCGCCAGTTCGATTTCGACGATCTGGCGAGCGACGAAGGCCTTGCGCGTGGCAGGGCGGAGCGGCGAGCCAGCGGGCCGCGCGTGGTGCCGGGCACTGCGATCGACCTGAAATCGGTCTCCAGAACCGACGGTCGTCTCGATCTGCGCGTCGACCGCATCCTGTGGCCTGCCCCTTCCCCCTTTCGCAGCATGCAGACGACGCTGGTGCTGGAACGCGGGAAGCTGACGCTCGATCCGCTCGTGATCGGCCTTTCGCGCGGCACGCTGGCGGGATTGCTGGTGGTCGATCAGCAGGCCGGTGACGGCATGGCGCCGGCGCCGCTGCTGACGATCCGCATGGATATGCGCGACGCGCATCTGGTCGATTTCTTCCCCCATGCCGGCATCGACGGAGAACTGAGTGCACGGCTGCGGATCGCGGGGCGCGGCGACACCGTGCGTCAGGCGATCGGCGCATCCAACGGCATGATCGCGCTAGTGGCCCGCGACGGCACGATACCCGCACGCACGGCTTCGCTGCTGGGTCAGGACATCGGGCGAGGATTGTTGACCGGCAAAGGCGAACAGGCGCAGTTGCGCTGCATCATCGCGCGACTCGACGTGCGCGGCGGCATTGCGAGCGTCAATCCTGCACTGATCGACACGACCCGCGCGCTGACCCGCGCCACAGGCAGCGTCAGCCTCCGGACGGAAGCGATGGACTTTGCGTTGAACGGGGCACCCAAGGGTCGCAGCGTCCTGCGCTTTACAGGGTCGGTGCCGGTGCGCGGCACCATGAAACTGCCGCAGATCATCGTGCCGAAGGACACCGCATCATTCGGCAACGTCATGAAGATGATCGGCCGCGCCATCGCCGGCAAGCAAGGCACCGTCGCGCAGGACATCGACTGCGCAGCGATGCAGGCACAGGCGATGCGCTGAACGTCGTCGGTCCTAGAAATCCAGTTCCGCGCGCAGGGCCAGCACATCGGCGCTGTAGTCGCTCCGTGCGCCCGCCAATATTGCGGCGTCGGTATAGGCGAGATGCGCGTAGTTCGCATTGAAACGCAGATAGTTGATCGGCGTCCAGACAAACGCCGCGATATAGGCGTTCTGCGTGCCGCCCACGATCGTTCCGTCGTTGAGGTCGAGATAGTCGTAGCGCAGCGAGACCTGCCACGCGCCCGGCCCACCGGCGTTCACCGGATTGACGGGATCGGTCCGCCCGAATATGCCGTCGCTGATCGGGCGGCTGTCCCCCCGCGTCAGGAAATAGCCGACTTCGGCATAGCCGCCGAAGAATGTGGGGTCCGACAGACCGGGCCGCATCGCCCGCAGCCAATGGCCTTCACCCGCAAAGAACAGACGACCACGGCTGCCTGCGATTTCAAAGCCGTAATGCGATTCCTGTTCGGCGGCTATCGCAGGGGTGGCAAGGAAGCGGCTATTGACGCTGTGCAGATAAGGCCGCTGACGATAACGCTGCGGTGCCTCCGCCAGCCGTTGAAAGTCGCGCCAGTGATAGGAGCCGCCGACGAGCAGCTGCAGCTGGCCGATCTTCGGCGTGAAGACGATGCGACCGTCCACACCGAAGCTGTTGTTCTCATCCCCGCCGTTCACCCCGTCGCTGTCGTTCGTCAGGGAATCGGCGCTGTCCGACGAAACGGCAGCCTGCGCGATCATTAGCTGGGTGCGATATTGCACGGACAGGCCGAGGCGACGCTCGAAATTGAAGGCGTCGGTAAAGGCGGCGCGCTCCATTACCGATCCGGTCGTATCACCGATCAATTCGTCCAGCGACTGGAACCCGTTCTGGTTGCCCAGCGTGACGAGCCATTTGCCCTTCTGCCAAGTGATGAAGGTATCGACGAGATCGACCTGATTATCGGACAGCTCGGTTTCCAGCTTGTAGCCGAAGCCGCCGCCCAGCGATCCCTCGCCCCCCAGACGAAGCCGACGCAACTCGTTGGAATAGCCTTTCGCCCGGTCGTTCACGCTGCCGGGTACGGAAAGATAACCGGCGTCGTACTGGATGCGCCCCTTCACCTTGAAGCTCATGTCGCCCGACGTGAACTGAGGCGAGCCCTTCCATTTGATTGCCGTCTGCGGCTTGGGGGCTGGAGGCTGCGCGGCTGCCGCCAGTTGCGGCGCAGGGTCGTCGGCAGGCGCGGGTGTGGCACCGGCTGTGGCAGGCTGGGTGCCGTTGAGGCGCGCCTCCAGCCGTTCGACCTGCGCCTTGAGCACCCTAAGCTGCGCGCGCATCTCGTCGGCCTCCTGCGCGGACAAGGCCGGTCCGGACTGGGCATGCGCCAGCGAAGGCAGCGCGCATCCCGCAAGGGCAGCAGTAAGCGACGCATTACGGAACCACAAAGTCATCGCATCAACCTTAGTCACATCCCGCGATCGGCGGAGCGGGATGCTGCTCCCGTCGTCGCCCGACTATGACGGATTGATGTCATTTGCGCGTATTTTTTGTTTCATTATTGTTACAAACAACCTCGTGCATCACTGTATTGCTATAGTGACACAGCTGCGGTATGATCATGGCCGAAACAGGGAGCACGACCATGTACAGCGAAAGCGATCTTCAGGCGGCCATAGAGGCCGGCGTCATCAGCCAGACGGCTGCGGATGCCCTGCGCGATCATGCGGCGACACGCCGCGCCAGTCCGCTTGTGGACGAAGAGCATTTCCGGCTCTTAACGGGTTTCAACGACATATTCGTGTCGATTGCCAGCGTCATCCTGCTGGTCGCAGTCGGTTGGCTGGGGCAGAATCTGGACGGCTCCGCCGTGCATGCGCAGCGCCCCGCCGTGTTCGCAGGCGTCCTGGTTGCAGCGATATCCTGGGGCCTTGCCGAATATTTCACGCGCCAGCGGCGCATGGCCTTACCCAGCATCATCCTGCTACTCAGTTTCGCAGGTGGCGTCGCCATGGGATTGGTCGGGCTCGTCGCGCGCCTCTTCCCGGATGCCGGGCCACAGACCGGTGCGTTGCTCCTTTCCGGTGTCGCGCTGGCGACGGCGGGCGCAATATGGCTGCACTGGCGGCGGTTCATGGTCCCCATCACCGTCGCGGTCGGCGCAGCGGCGGTTGCGGGCGTCGCGATCAGTCTGGTCATGGCCTCCGCCCCTATGATCGGAGACGGTATATTCTGGATCGTGCTTTTCTGCGGCATCGCCATCTTCGCTTATGCGATGTGGTGGGACATCAGCGACCGCAGCCGCACGACGCGCCGCTCCGACGTCGCCTTCTGGCTGCATCTCGCCGCCGCACCGATGATCGCCCACAGCCTGTTCCATTTGCTCGGCGTGCTGGAAGGCGCGATCAGCATCGGCACCGCCGCGACGGTGATCGGCCTGTACGTACTGTTCGGCCTCATCGCACTGGCGATCGACCGGCGCGCGCTGCTGGTCTCCAGCCTCGCCTATGTCCTGTGGGCCTTGAGCGCGCTGTTCAGGGAAGCTGGCGCCGTCGAACTTTCCTTCGCGCTGACCGCGCTGGTCATCGGTTCCGCCCTGCTGCTGCTCTCCGCACTGTGGCACAAGGCGCGCAAGCTGGTGGTCGAGGGCCTCCCGCAGAACGTGCGGATCAGGCTGCCATATCTGGATCGGGAAGCCGTGGCCGTATAAACGGTTTGAACGGGGGGCATCTATGACAGTCAGCGAATCTCAGGCGGACATGCGGCGCGCCTATGTCGGCGGAGGGCCCGGCGTTTTCGTGTCCGGACTGGTGTGGCTTGCCGCATGGTTCGTGGAACGCAGCAGCGGGATATCGCCTGCTTTTCTGGCTCTGTTCCTGGGTGGCATGATAATTTTCCCTGCTTCCACCCTGATCGTGAGATTGCTGTTCAGACGCCAAAGCGAGGCAGCGGGCAACATATTGGGTCGGACCGCGCTGGAAAGCACCATCGCCATGATCGGCGGCCTGTTGCCCGCCTATCTGTTCCTTCAATTTGAACCGACATATGTCTTTCCGATGGCCGCGATTGCCGTCGGCACGCATTATTTCGTATTTCGCACGGTCTATGGCGATGCCCTCTTCTGGCTGCTGGGCGGAATCATCAGTGGATTGGCGCTGTGCGACATATTCCTCACCAACGCGTTGCCGGTGAGCCTGATCGTGCTTGTAGCGGTAACCGAACTGGTCTTTTCGGTTGTGCTGACGGTGCGGGATCGTTCCAGCGCGTAATCTACTGAACTGCCGCAAAGGCTCTCGCCCTCATTCCTCGACCAGCTTCATCAGCCGACGCTCCACCGGTGCCAGCACGGGGCCAAGGTCTGCACCACGCTTAAGCACCGCCCCCGCTTCGCCGATCAGCGCCCACATGCCCTGTCGATTACGCAGCGCCGGGCGCTTCTCGATGCGGAACTCCGGGCGTTCGGTCGCGCGGCGGAATGCGGAAAAGACCGCCGCGTCCTTGCCCATGTCGATGGCATAGTCGCGCCAGTGCCCGGCGGACACCATGCGACCATATAGGTCCATGATCCGCATCAGTTCCTGCCGGTCGAAGCCCGTTTGCGCAGGCGGCTTACCCCCCGGAAAGGGCGTGACGTTGCCGGGTGAAAAGGCCGTACCGCTCATCAGGCGCAGCCGCGCTCCTGCGCTTCGGCATCATCGGCGGATGGGGAAGATTTTGACTGCTCAGCAATCAGCGCCGCCAGCCGCTTGCGCAATTGCTCGATCTCGCATTGCATCAGTTCCAGTTTCTGCGTCGCCGGATCGAACGTGTCGCTACACGGCGTACCATAGGGCAGGAAGTCGCGCTGATAGGCGGTGACGTCGACCAGCATCTGCCGCGCCGGGATGCCGACCATGGTCGCGCCTTCGGGCACGTTCTTCGTCACCACGGCATTGGCGCCGATGCGCGCACGCGCACCGACCGTGACCGGACCCAGCACCTGCGCGCCCGATCCGATGATGACGCCGTTGCCGATCGTAGGATGCCGCTTTCCCGCGATGCCGTTCGCCGGATCGGTGCCGCCCAGCGTGACGTTCTGATAGATGGTCACGTCGTCGCCGATCTCCGCCGTCTCGCCGATCACCGTAAAGCCATGATCGATGAACAGACGACGCCCGATGCGTGCGCCGGGATGGATGTCGTTCGCGGTCAGGAACCGCGAGAAATGGTTGACCGCCCGCGCGAGGAAAAACAGTTCCATCTTGTAAAGCCGATGCGCCACGCGATGAAAGGCCAAGGACCAGACACCCGGATACAGCAGAATCTCCGCACGCGAACGCGGGGCAGGATCGCGGGACTTGACCGAATCCAGATAGGCGATGAGACGACGGGCCATAAGCGTCCTTTGACCTGAACCAATAGTCAGAATAGGCGTTCTTTCCGCGTTATTCCAGATGCAGGTCGCTTTTGCCTTCATCGACCCATAGAGAAACTTGCTTGGCGCGACCGGAAAAGCAAAGCAGTGCGATAGACAATAAGCGTCACAAGGGGGCTAGATGATCGATTCGATCCTGACTGCAGGCGCCGTACATGCTGATGCCATCTGGCCGTTCATCTTGGTCGGATTCTTCGCGCAGATGGTCGATGGCGCGCTGGGCATGGCCTATGGCGTCATATCGAGTACCCTGTTGCTTGCGCTGGGCGTTCCGCCGGCGGCGGCATCGGCAGGCGTCCATGCCGCCGAAACATGCACGACCGGCGTATCAGCGATCAGCCATATCGCGCACCGCAATGTCGACTGGAGCCTGTTTCGGCGACTGGTAATACCTGGCGTGATCGGTGGCGTGCTGGGCGCCTATGTCCTCTCGAACATCGATGGAGACATCATAAAGCCATTCATCCAGTTCTATCTGTTGGGGATCGGCCTCTATCTTGTGTGGCGATCCCGTAACTTTCCCCCACAGAACAGCAATCCGAAGATCGTCGGGCCGCTGGGTCTCGTCGGTGGCTTTCTGGATGCGTCGGGTGGCGGCGGATGGGGTCCAGTAGTGACATCCAATCTGCTGATTCAGGGATCCAGTCCGCGCCATACGATCGGCACGGTCAACAGCGTCGAGTTCATCCTGACTCTCAGCATTTCCATCACTTTCTTCCTCAATATCGGCTGGGAAGCCTTTACCGTGGCGACATCCGGCCTGCTGATCGGCGGCGTGGTCGCGGCTCCCCTCGGCGCCATGCTTGCGCGGCATGTCGCACCGAAAATCTTGATGGTCTCGGTCGGCATCATCCTTACGCTGACCTCCGCATTCGGCATCGCCAAGTGGCTTGGATATATCGGTTAGAGCGATTATATACCCCTTACATAGTGAGGGAGCCAATAAGATGTCGAGCTACATGCCGACGCTCAAGCAGCTGCAATATCTCGCTGCGCTGAAGGAACATGGCCATTTCGGCAAGGCGGCCGACGCCTGTTTCGTAACGCAATCTACGCTTTCGGCGGGGATCCGCGAACTGGAATCGCTGATCGGCGTGACGCTGGTTGAGCGCACCCGCCGCGTGGTGCGGTTCACGGCGCTGGGCGATCGCATCGTCGAAAAGGCGCACCGCGTATTGCGCGAGGCGGAGGAACTGGCGGGGATCGCACAGGCGGCCGGCAAACCCTTGTGCGGCGAACTGCGCATGGGGGTGATCCCGACGATCGCGCCGTTCCTGTTGCCGCAGCTTTTGCCCCGTTTGCGCGCCGACAAACCCGAGCTGAAACTTTATCTGCGTGAGGAAACCAGCCATGCAGCGGTCGAATCGCTGCGTCACGGCCATGTCGATTGCGTGTTGCTCGCGCTGCCCTATGCGACCGGAGACGTGGACAGCGAGATATTGTTCGCAGACCGGCTGTTCGTCGCCTTTCCCAAGGATGATCCGCGCGATCCGCCTGCACATATCGACCCCGAAATGATAGACGAGGCGCGTCTGCTGCTGCTTGAGGACGGGCATTGCCTGAAAGACCACGCACTTGCTGCCTGCAACCGTCCCGAACTGCGCGCCGAAGCGACGATGATGGGCACATCGCTGCATACGCTGGTGCAGATGGTGGACAACGGCCTAGGCCTCACCATGTTGCCCGAAATGGCGATCACCGGCGGGATCCTGGAGAATACCGACATCGTCGCGCGACCGCTTCACGCGGAAAATGCGCAGCGGCAGATCGCTCTGGTCTGGCGCAGGAACAGCCCGCGCGAGAAGGAGTTTCGCATGATGGCGGAAATATTGCGTGAAGCGGCCAAGATGCCCAAGCGGGTACGCAGCAAGGCAGCGGCCTGACCTTCAGAGGTCGAGGTGGAGAAACTGGTTGAAGGGGCTGGCGACATAGTCCCCGAACGCGGGGCCTTTGACGAAGCCTTTCTGACGATAGAGGCGCAGGGCAGGGTTGAACGCATCGCCGCTGCCGGTTTCGAGAGCGAGACGGGACAAGCCATCACCGCGCGCAACATCGACAATATGATCCAGAATAAAGCGCGCCACGCCCTGCCGCAGAAAATCGCTATGCGTCCGCATCGACTTGATTTCACCGAAGCGATCGTCATGCTTCAGTAAGGCGCCGACGCCTGCGATTTTCGTGCCGCACCATGCCGTCCACACACGGATAGATGGCGACCGCAAAGCCGACAGGTCCAGCGCAAAGACGCTGTCCGATGGCGAATTGGCGTGCATTTCCGCAAGATGGAAGGTCAGCAGGTCACGCGTCGCGCAACCCGCAAGATCATCCAGCCGGATATCGAGAGGTGCGTCGAGCCGCGTCATCATTTCCAGGCGGCGGCTTTTGCGTCGTCCTCCACCTTCGCCTCTACCCAGGCGTCGCGGCCGTCGGCGAAACTCTCTTTCTTCCAGAAGGGCGCGTGACTTTTCAGCCAGTCGATCAGGAAGGCGCAGCTTTCCAGCGCTACAGTGCGATGCGCCGATGCCGTGCCGACGAAAACGATGCGGTCACCCGGTTCCAGCGTACCGACGCGATGCACGATGCGGATGCCCAGCAACGGCCAGCGCGCCATGGCATCGGCGGCGATTCGATGGACCTGCGCCTGCGTCATCGCCGGATAGTGATCGAGATGGAGCGTCAGCAGGCCGTCCCCGCCGCGCACAAGGCCGGTGAAACTCGCCACCGCGCCGCCGCCCAGTTGTTCCAGCACCGCAAGTTCGACGGCGGGATCGAAATCCTCCGGCCCGACGCGGCTATGGACGCTCATCCGCCCGTCACCGGTGGGAAAAGCGCCAGTTCCTTCGCAGTCCCAATGGCCGTATCGAGGGGGACGAAGTGCTGGTCGAGCGCGGCGCGCAACCTGTCGGGCCTGCCGAATGCGTCGGCATAACCGTCGCCCCGCGTCGCAAGCATAGCGACCAGCCCCGCGATCGTCATAGCCGGATCGATGCTCTCGATCCGCTCGCCATCCAGACCGATCGCTTCGCGCACCCACGCGAAATAGAGGATGTCGAGCGCCGCCATCCGCCCTCAGTCCATATGCTTCAGGCCGACGCGCAGGTAATCCCAGCCCGTCAACGCGGTCAGGATCGCCGCAGCCCATAACGTCGCAAGGCCGGTCCACTGAATGAAGGAAAACTGCGGCAAGGCCCCGGCCAGGATCAGGGCGCCGAAGCAGACGAGTTGGAAGGTCGTTTTCCACTTTGCCAGTTGCGAGACCGGCACCGACACCTGCAACCCGGCCAGAAATTCACGCAGGCCAGACACCGCGATTTCGCGCAACAGGATGATGAGCGCAGCGATGATATGGATTCCCGCGATGTCGCGGGTCGCCGCCAGCATAAGGATGACTGCGGCAATCATGATCTTGTCCGCGATCGGATCGAGGAAGATGCCGAGCCGTGATACGGCGCCGTTTGCCCGAGCGAGATAGCCGTCGAAATAATCGGTTATGCCCATAAGGCAGTAAAGCGCGAAGGCGAATCCGTAACCGGTATGCCATTGCGGCCACCACAACAGCCCGACCAGCAAAGGCACGGCAAAGATACGCGAAAGCGTCAGCAAGTTGGGCAGCGTCAGCACAAGGCATCGCCTGCCACAGCATGTGGGCGGTGACAAGCTGTCGGTGTGTGCGCGTTGCCCGTCCCGATCGCGGCCGGCGATGAACACGCCGAACGGAGAAACGCGAAATTGGACAGGCCGCACCGCAGCGGCTAGACCCCGCCCAACAAGCGCAACAGCGAGAAGATGTCGCATCCATGCAAGCCTCCGTCAGGCTCCTTACCAAGCGGCGTTTCCTGCCGCTGTTCGTCACGCAGCTTCTGGGCGCCTTCAACGACAATCTGTTCAAGAACGCCATGGTGCTGTTCGTGGTCTATTCCGTCTATAATGACGAGCGGGCCGAGACATGGTTCAGCGCCATCGCAACGGGCGTGTTCATCCTCCCGTTCTTCCTGCTGTCCGCCCTGTCGGGTCAGTTGGCGGACCAGCGGGACAAGGCGCGCATCATCCGCATCGTGAAAGCGGCGGAAATCGCGATCATGAGCGTGGGCGCCATCGGCCTTGCGCTTGCATGGATGGGGATCGCCATCCATCTGGTGGCGATCCCGCTGATGCTGCTCGCCCTGTTCGCCATGGGAATCCATTCGACCTTCTTCGGCCCGATCAAATATGCGATCCTGCCGCAGCATCTGCGCGACGGGGAAGTGCTGGGCGGCACGGGGCTTGTCGAGGCCGGCACCTATATCGCGATCCTTGCGGGCACGATCCTCGCCGGGCTGATACCGGTGGAAGTGGCGGCGGGCGTCGTCATCGGCACCGCGATCATCGGCTATCTCGCCGGGCGGCAGGTGCCCCCTGCCCCGCCGCTGGGCCAGTGCGACCCGCTCGATTATCATTTCATCCGCGCCTCGATCAGGCTGGTGAAAGGCACGATGCATGTACCGCGCCTGTTCCTCGCGATCGTCTCGATCAGCTTTTTCTGGACGATCGGCGCAGTGCTTTTCATCCAGTTTCCGCCGCTGGTGAAGAATGTGCTGACCGCCGACAAGGCCGTCGCCAGCCTGTTCCTCGCCATCTTCTCGATCGGCATCGCCATCGGATCGGTGGCGATCAACCGGCTGCTGCAGGGATCGGTCTCGGCGAAATATGCGCCTGCCTCGGTGATCGGCATGGGACTGTGCCTGCTGGGCTTCCATTTCGTCTGCGCAGGCTGGATCGCCGCCCCCGACGGGCAGTTCTTCTCGCTGGTGGATTTCCTGCGCCATCCCCACGCGCTTGGCATCACGGGCAGCTTGCTGGGCGTGGCGACGTTCGGCGGCATGTTCGTCGTGCCGCTCTATGCATTTCTCACCACGACGGTGGAAAAGTGCGAGGCGGCGCGCACGATCGCCGCCAACAATATCGTCAATTCCGGCGCGATGGTCGTCGGTTCGCTGATCGCCATCGGCCTGACCATGCTGGGCATGACGCCGGTCAACCAGTTGATTCTGGTCGCCGCCATGTGCCCGATATCGGCCTGGCTCGCCTGGCGCCTGCACAAGGCGTGCGACGACGGCCAGTGCGGACCGACCGCGGCGGCCTGATAGGCGCGCGGCGAATCAGGCGATGAAGCTGTAGAACGCCGTGAAGAACGCCGCGAAGCTCAAGCCGAAGAGCTTCCAGTCACTCTCGTCCGCCTTCACCGGCGGATCGTGTCGCGGCATCACCAGCACATGCGGCGGCAGGCTGCGGCGGAAGGGATGTCCGGCCGATTCGGTCCGGAGAACAAGGGCGCGACGTTTTCTCATGGCGTCGGGTTAACGCATTGTTTACCAATTCGGCCATCGACAAAGAGGGTTAACAGATGGCCGTGCCGGGATGGCACAAAATCCGCGCCCGCCTGCGCTTCCCATCCTATGAAAAGTCCATCGGCCGTTGATGCAGGTTGGTGGTTTTACCCGTCACAGTCTGCTATTCTTTACATAGCCAAACTGCCACGCGCTTTCTCCGGTTAACGATTTGTCTATCGTCGGGAACCAACGCCTGTCACCGCGCGCTACGCCGTTTCGCCGACTTCACGATACCCCTCCCATGGAAAGCCCCCTGATGCGCCTGCAAATCGAAGCAGACCTGAACTATCGATTCGACGAGCCAACGGACGTACTGCTGGCCATTGAAGCCGCCGTAGAGAAAGATCAGACACTGGTGGAGGACCGTCTGGTCGTGACCGGGGCCGGGCCACTCTCCACCATTCCGGGGGGAAGCCGCGTCGGTCGACGGACATGGACGCGGACCGGAACCGGCGATTTTCATGCGCGCTATACCGCGATCGTGGATGTGGACCGCCCCCCGTCCACGGTGATCGGCCTTCCCGCATCACCATTGCCTGCCATTCCTTCGGAAGTCGTGCCCTTCCTCTGGCCCAGCCGCTATTGCGAGGCGGACCGGCTGAACAGCTTTGCCCATCAGGAGTTCGACGGGCTGAACGGCGGCGATTTCGTGCATGCCGCCGTCGAATGGGTGCGCGGGCATATCCGCTATGTCTCCGGCAGTTCGGACGGCACGACGACTGCCGCCGACACATTCCTTTCGCGGCAGGGCGTATGCCGGGATTTCGCGCATCTGACCGCCGCTATCGTGCGCGCGCACGACATTCCCGCCCGCGTCGTGTCCGTCTATGCCTGGCGTCTCGATCCGCCGGATTTCCATGCCGTGGTCGAAGTGTGGCTGGACGACGCCTGGCATATCGTCGATGCTACGGGTCTTGCTCCGATCCCCGGCATGGTCCGCATGGCGGTAGGGCGCGACGCCACCGACGTGGCGTTCATGACGGCCTTCGGGAAGGCGGAGCTGATATCGCAGGACGTGAAGGTCACGCGGCTCGACGAATAAAGTGCGGCCTTTTTATCGCGCACCCTATCTCCGTTCGTGTCGAGCGAAGTCGAGACACGCTTGCACAGCAACCGCGACATGTCCCTAGACTTCGCTCGGGACGAACGGAAAGAGACAAGATTATCTCAAGCTATGAGCGGCCTGCCTGATTACGGCTGCGTTGCCAGCAGATAGGTCTGGCGCAGCGTGTCGATGGGTTTCAGCCCCTCGGGTGTCTCATGATGCCAGAACGTCCAGCCGTTGCAGGATGGCGCATTCTGCAATGTAGCGCCCAGCTTGTGGATCGATCCGCTCTCTGCGCCGATGTTCAGCGATCCGTCCGCGCGCACCACCGCCTGCCAGCGGCGCTTGGCATCGGTTAGCACTGCGCCCGGCGTCACATAGCCCGTCTCGATCAACGTGCCGAACGCCACCTTGGGCGCCTGACGCGAGGATTGCATGATCGTCAACGCCGATTCATCGAGCGGCAGCGCCTCCTCGATCCGTTGCAGCGCGACTTCGATATAGCTGTCCTCGCGCTCGATGCCGATCCACCTGCGCCCCAGCCGCTTGGCGACCGCGCCCGTGGTGCCGGTGCCGAAGAACGGGTCCAGCACGACATCGCCGGGCTTCGTACAGGCAAGCAGCACGCGATACAGCAGCGCCTCGGGCTTCTGCGTCGGATGCGCCTTCGTCCCATTGCGTTTCAGCCGCTCCTGCCCGCCGCAGATCGGCAGCACCCAGTCGGACCGCATCTGCAGCTCGTCGTTCAGCGTTTTCATCGCCTTGTAGTTGAACGTGTAGCGCGCATCCTCGCCTTGGCTGGCCCAGATCAAAGTCTCATGCGCATTGGTGAAGCGCGTGCCCTTGAAATTGGGCATGGGATTCGCCTTGCGCCAGATGATGTCGTTGAGGATCCAGAAGCCCTGATCCTGCAGGCTGGTGCCGACGCGGAAGATGTTGTGATAGCTGCCGATTACCCAGATGGTGCCGTCGGGTTTCAGGATGCGCCGCGCCTCCGCCAGCCAAAGCGCCGTAAAGCGATCATAGGCGGCGAGCGTGTCGAACTTGTCCCAGTCGTTGTCGACGGCATCGACGCGACCGCCTTCCGGGCGGAACAGGTCGCCGCCAAGCTGGAGGTTATAGGGCGGATCGGCGAAAATCATGTCGATGCAGGCATCGGGCAGCCTGGCCATTTCGGCGATACAGTCGCCCCGGATCAGGCGATCGGCTTCGATCGGCGCGACAGATGCCTGCGCCTTCGTAATCACAGCCTTTTTCGATCGCGTAACCACGCGCTCCATGACGCCCATCGGATAGTGCCCCCTGTCGTTAGGAGACGGGGATGAGTCCTCGCGGACTCTGCGTCAAGTTCAAAAACTTAAGCGGCAGGCCTCATGAAATGGACAATGACGAGAGAACGAAAGCGGTAGCCACGACATGTTGAGTCCCGCCCAGTGACCCGGACTCAACATGTCGTAGTGTGGCGCGCAGGACTCGATGGGCATGCGAAATGATTTTTTGCAAGTCAGAGCAGCAGCATCTGTGCGACGGGAGCGAAACTGCGACGATGCAGCGGTGTCGGACCATATTCACGCAACGCCTTTATGTGCGTGGCGCTGCCATAGCCCTTGTTGCGTTCCCATCCATAATGTGGATGCCGGACAGCCGCTTCGATCATGATCCGGTCGCGCGCTTCCTTGGCGATGATCGAAGCGGCGGCGATCGAAAGGCAGCGCGCGTCACCCCCCACCACAGCCGTCGACGGCCAGCGCCATTGCGGGCAGCGATTGCCGTCCACGAGCACATGCGCCACGTCATGCCCGAGCGCCTCGACCGCACGCGTCATGGCCAGCATCGTCGCCCACAGGATATTGAGGCTGTCGATTTCCTCGACGCTCGCCATACCGACACCAAAGCCGACGGCCTTATGCCGGATTATAATATCCAGGGCAGCGCGACGGGGAGCGGAGAGTTTCTTGCTGTCGTCGAGGCCGTCGGGAAAGGCGTCGGGATCGAGGATGACGGCGGCAGCGACCACCGGCCCGGCGAGCGGACCCCGCCCCGCTTCATCCACGCCCGCAACCGGCCCGCGATGCAACGCCTCGAAGCTGTAATCAGGCACGGTCACCCCATTGCGCGGCCAACGCGGCGGCATCGAAGCCGCGTTCATCGACGGCTTCAAGCGTATGATAAAAAGGTGTCGTGCCCATCGCATGCCCCATCGGGCCGTGCCCCTTGCCGAAGCCCGGCGCGTTGAAAAGCGCGCCCGCCACATAGGCTTCGGCCCGATCGACGGCATCCTCCAGTTTCAGTCCCCGCCCTATGCCTGTCGCGATCGCGCTCGCGAGTGTGCAGCCGGTGCCATGGCTGTGCCGCGTTGCTATCCGCTTCATCCGATATTCCGATACCCCGGAAGCCCGGATCAGCAGGTCATGCACCATAGGCGCGTCATCCTGCGGCTGATCGGGCAAATGCCCGCCCTTGGCGAACACGGCGCAGCCATGGCGGCGGGCGAGTATCTGGCCCGCCTGTTCCAGACTGTCCACATCGGCAATGGCGATGCCGGTCAACAGCGCGAGTTCCGGCACATTGGGGGTGATGAGCCGCGCCATCGCCATCAGCCGCTCGAACGCCGCGACCGTCGCGACATCGGCCAGGCGCGCCCCGCTGGTCGCCACCATGACGGGATCGAATATGATGGGAACATCCTGCATTTCCTGCAGGCGATCGGCAACGGCATGGGCGATCTGCGCCGATCCGATCATGCCGATCTTGATCGCGTCGACGCCGATGTCGCCCACTACGCTGTCGATCTGGGCGATGACCATTTCGGCAGGCACCGCATGGACGTCCTGCACGCCAATGCTGTTCTGCGCCGTGATCGCGGTGATCGCGGTCATGGCGTGACCGCCGAGCATCGTCACGGTCTTGATGTCCGCCTGTATGCCCGCACCACCGCCGCTGTCGGACCCCGCAATGATGAGGATGCGCGGCGGCTTCACCCCTTGAACATCCGTTGGGTCGATGCCGGATTGCGTGCGAGCGCATCGCCGCTGCGTGTAGGGCGATCCATCATTTCGCCGCCGCAATTGGGGCAGCGATCGTCCAGCGCATCGGCGCAAGGCGCGCAATATGTGCATTCGAACGAGCAGATGAAGGCGCCCGGTTCCTCGGCGGGCAAGTCGGTGCCGCAGCGTTCGCAGTCGGGACGCATTTCAAGCATGGGGTGGACGCCAATGCCGTTCGCCCTGAGCGACGTCGAAGGACCATACTGAGGATGGCGAAGCACCTTCACTGCGTTCAGGCTGACCCTTCGACAAGCTGAGGGCGAACGGCAAGTGGTGGTTGCTCACGCCGCTGCCTTTTCCACCGCCGCGCAGATGCGGTCCACCACGTCGCGCACCTGTGCCTCGCTGTCGCCTTCCGCCATCACGCGGATCACCGGTTCGGTGCCGGAAGGACGGATGACGAGACGGCCCGTTCCGTGCAATTCCGCCTCCGCCTGCGCGATCGTCCGCTGCACGTCCTGATGCTCCAGCGGCTTGCCTCCGGAAAAGCGCACATTCTTCAGGAGTTGCGGCACCGGATCGAACTGGTGCAGCACTTCACTGGCGGATTTGCCGCTGCGCACCAGTGCGGCCAGAACCTGCAAGGCGGCGATCGTGCCGTCGCCGGTCGTCGCATAGTCCGACAGGATCATGTGGCCCGACTGCTCACCGCCGACGTTGAAGCCACCTTCGCGCATCCGCTCCAGCACATAGCGGTCGCCGACCTTGGTGCGTTCCAGCGCGATCCCCTGCCCGGTCAGAAAGCGTTCGAGGCCGAGGTTCGACATCACCGTCGCCACCAGCCCGCCGCCTCGCAACGTGCCATCCCGCGCCCAGTTGACGGCGATCAGCGCCATGATCTGGTCGCCATCCACGATCTGCCCCTGTTCATCGACGATGATGAGGCGATCCGCGTCGCCGTCCAGCGCAATGCCGATATCCGCCCCCGCGCTCAGCACCGTTTCCTGCAAAAGCAACGGCGAAGTGGAACCGCAACCGTCGTTGATGTTGGTGCCGTTGGGCGTCACGCCGATCGCGATGACTTCTGCGCCCAGTTCCCACAAGGCGGACGGCGCGACCTGATAGGCGGCGCCGTTGGCGCAATCGACGACGATACGCAGGCCATCCAGCCGCAATTCGGCCGGGAAGCTGGACTTCACCGCGTGAATGTATCGCCCGCGCGCATCCTCCACGCGACGCGCGCGACCAATGTCGGCGGAGGGCGCCAGCGCGATCTCCTCCCCCAGCAGCGCCTCGATCTTCAGTTCATCCTCGTCGGACAGCTTGTATCCGTCCGGCCCGAACAGCTTGATGCCGTTGTCGTAATAGGGGTTGTGGCTGGCGGAGATCATGACACCCAGGTCGGCGCGCATCGAAGGGGCGAGCATGGCGACGGCGGGCGTCGGTATCGGGCCGAACTGCACCACATCCATGCCAACCGCCGTGAAGCCGGCAACCAGCGCGTTTTCCACCATATAGCCCGACAGCCGGGTATCCTTGCCGATCACCACGCGATGGCGATGCTTGCCGCGCAGGAAATGCGTGCCCGCCGCCATACCCACCTTCATCGCCAGATCGGGCGTCATCGGCCAGACATTGGTCCGTCCCCTGATGCCGTCGGTGCCGAAATAGGTTCTGCTCATCGCTGCTCCACTGGTGTGCTCACCATAGCCATTCACGATCCGCTATAGCGAAATCCCATCGACAATCCACCACTTGCCCGCCATGCAAGGCACATGGAATCGTTCAATCGCGCCGTCGATGCGCTGTCCGCAGCCGTCTTTTTCAAGGTGCCCGTTCTGGGCGTGCAGATAGAGCTGATCGTCCTCTATCTGGCGCTTCCCATGCTGTTCTTTACCCTATGGCTGGGCTTCCCCAATCTGCGCGCGGTCGGCCATGCCTTCCATATTCTGCGCCACCAGCCGCGCGAAGGCGAGGCCAAGGGCGATGTCAGCCAGTTCGCCGCGCTCACCACCGCGCTCGCGGGGACCATCGGCCTTGGCAATATCGCGGGCGTAGCCGTGGCGCTGACCATGGGCGGGCCGGGGGCGATATTCTGGATGTTCGTCATCGGATGGTTCGCGATGACGGTGAAAATGGCCGAAGTGACGCTGGGCCTCAAATACCGGGTGCTCGATGAGCGCGGCCATGCCCATGGCGGGCCGATGTATGTGCTGAAAGCCGTACTGGCGCGACGGGGCTGGCCGCGCGTCGGTTTTGCGATAGGTGCGCTCTACGCCTTCTTCGCCTTGTTCGGCGCGATCCCGATGGTGCAGGTGAACCAGAGCTATGCCGCCGTTTCCGCCGTCACGGGGTTCAGCAACGGCTGGGTCTACGGCATCGGTCTGGCGCTGGCGGTCTCGCTGGTGACATTGGGCGGCGCGGCGTGGCTGGGCCGAGTGGCGAGCCGTCTGACGCCGGTCAAGGTCGCCGTCTATCTGATCGGCGTGTTCGCGATCCTCATCCTCAACGCTTCGGCGATACCCGGCGCGCTGGCGGAGATATGGGATGGCGCATGGAACGGCACGGCGGCGGCAGGCGGCGCCGTCGGCGCCTTCGTCGCGGGGATGCGCCGCGCGGTATTCGCCAGCGAGGCGGGCGTCGGGTCCGCCGTGATGGCGCACAGTCTGGCGCGCACCGACGAGCCGGTATCCGAGGGAATGGTCGCCCTGCTCGAACCGCTGCTCGGCACGATGATCGTCTGCGCGCTGGGCGGACTGGCGCTGGTCGTGGCGGGGACGTGGAATACGGGGCTGGAAGGGATCAACATCACCACCGCCGCCTTTGCGGGGGTTGCCGGCTGGTTCCCCTATGTGCTGGCGATCGCGGTCGTGCTGTTCGCTTATTCGACGCTGGTCGCCTGGGGCTTCTACGGATTGCAGGCCTGGGGTTATCTGTTCGGCCACCGGCCCGCCACGCAGATGACGTACAAAGTCCTCTACATCGTCGCTCTGCCGCCCGCCGCCGTCATAGATCTGGGCCGCGTCATCAGTATCGTCGATTGCAGCTTCTTCCTGATGGCGATCCCCAACGTGATCGCGCTGTACCTGTGCGCGGGCGAATTGCGGCGGGATGTGAAGGAGTATTGGAGGAAGGTGCAGGCGGCATAGCATTCTCGTTCCCCGGCGAAAGCCGGGGTCCAGGGCCGCCTGACACGGCCTTTGAGACACTGGACCCCGGCTTTCGCCGGGGAACAGCATGATAGCTCTACTTAATACTCATACGCCTTCGGCAGCGCGCCTTCGCCCGGCGTCGCGTAGCGATCGCGCAGTTTCGTCTGGCGATTTTCCAGCGGCTGTTGCTTGCCATCGATGAAAACCGCGACCGGCGCGGACATCAGTTCAAGCGGATCGCCGTCCCAGATCACCACGTCGCCGACGCGGCCGGGCTTCAACGACCCCATACGGTCGCCCAGCCCCATAGCTTCTGCAGGTGCGGAACTGATCGTGCGCAGCGCCTGTCCCCAAGTCAGCCCCTTCGCACCGGGCACTTTCTGAAGCGCGACCATATTGCCGGCCTGCTGCATCGCCCAGCGCAACTGTTCGGAATCATTGCCGTTGGTCATGCCCATCGCAACGAGCACGCCCGCCTCGACCATGCGCCCGACGTTGGACTGGGTCGCGGCCAGCACTTCGAAACTGGCGGGCAGGTCGGTCAGGCCCGCGGTAATCACCGGGATCTTCGCCGCGGCGATTTCCCGCGCGACACGCCATCCTTCCGACGCTCCCACCAATACGATGCGCAATGCCGGGAAATCCTTGCGCAGCGCGATCACGCCAAGAATGTCCGTGCTGCTTTCGACATGGACGAGCAGCGGCATCTTGCCCTGCACCACCGGCACAAGCGCCCGTGCATCTGCGCGCAGCAGAAGATTGTCCTTCGACCGCCCGTCATAGCTGGCCGGATTGCGCGCATAATCCTGCGCCTCGGCCAGCAATTCGCGGAACATCAGTTGCGCCGCAGGGCGACTGCCGCCTGCGGTCTCCGCGCCTGCCTCGCCCATCTCCACCAATTGGAAGGCGCGTGGGACGGTGACGGCATCCATGTCCGCACCCAGATCGATGATGGCCCCCTGCCCGGCAAAGATGCTGCTGCTGGAGGCGGGCGCGACGACCGCTCGGGTGACGCCGCTCGTGCGGTTGATCGCGATCGGATTGACGAGGGGATTGATCGCTGTGGACACGTCCAGCGCGGCCGAGAAAGGCGATTTTGGCGCTTCGCTGTCGTTGGTAGGATCGACTGCGCCGACCTCGACCAGACCGACACGCGAAAAGCCAGACATGATCCCCGGCGTCACCCACTGACCCGCCGCGTCGATCCGCTGGGCGCCCGCCGGAATGGCGACATTGGCGCCCGCCGCCGTCACCTTGCCATTGACGATCACCACCGTGCCGTTCTCGATCGGCTCTGAGCCGTCGCCTATGGCGAGCTTCCCGCCGGTGATGGCGATGGTCTGCGCCATGGCGGGGGTGGCGAGGAACATGGCCAATACACTCAAAGCCGTTCGGGCTGAGCTTGTCGAAGCCTTCTCCTGAACGCAGTGAAGCGACTTCGCCTGCGGCGCGGTCTGGCCCTTCGACAAGCTCAGGGCGAACGGGAGGAATATGTTCCGCTTTGTCATTTCGTGTCTCCCGCGCCGATCTGGCCCAGTTCGAAGTCGCTCACCGGGCGACGCTTGGGATCGTTGGCGTAGTACATAAGCGCCCCGTCGATCCATACGCGCTCAGGGCGCGTGTAGATGCTGAAGGGATTGCCGTTCCAAAGCACCACATCGGCCATCTTGCCGACCTTGAGGCTCCCGGTCTGGTCGGCGATGCCCATCGCCTTCGCGGGATTGTAGCTCAGCCACTCCCAGGCGATTTCCTCGGGGATGTTGATGCCCATCCGCTTGCCCGCCGCCATCGCCTTGGCCGCTTCCTGATTCAAACGCTGGATGCCGTTCTCATCGTCGCTGTGGACGATGGCGCACGCCCCTGCGTTATGGACGAGCGCGATATTCTCGCGGATGCCGTCATAGCTTTCCATCTTGAAGCCGTACCAGTCGGCCCACATCGCCGAACAGATGCCGTTGGCCTTCAGCAAATCGGCGATCTTGTAGCTTTCGACGGCATGGTGGAACGTCGTGACCTTGTATCCGAACTCCTTGCTCATATCGATGACGTTGGCCATTTCGTCCGCGCGATAGCAGTGGTTCTGGACGAGGATCTTGCCTTCCAGCACATCGGCGAGCGTTTCCATCGACAGGTCGCGGGTCTGTTCCTTGTTCGCCGCGCGCTTCTTCTGATATTCACGCGCCTTGATCCAGGTCTGGCGATCGACCGCGATGTTCCCCATCCGCGTGCTCGGCTCCCGCCCCTTGCGGCCATAGACGCGCTTGGGATTTTCCCCGCAGGCCATCTTGAGGCTGTAGGGTGCACCGGGGAACTTCATCCCCTGCTGCGTCCGCGCAGGTACATTCTTGAGGCTGACGCCGCGTCCGCCGAACAGATTGGCCGATCCGGGCAGGATCTGAAGCGCCGTCACCCCGCCATTGGCGAGCGCACGACCGAAGCCCGCATCCTGCGGCCAGACGCTGTGTTCGGCCCATACGTCCGCCGTCACCGGGCCGGTCGCTTCGTTGCCGTCGCTCAACGCATCGACCTGCGGCGAGGGATAATCACCCAGATGACTGTGAATATCGATCACGCCAGGCGTCACATATTTGCCGGTGCCGTCGAACACCGCGACATCGGCCGGAATCGGGGTTTCCGGCCCGCCGATCGCCGTGATCTTGCCGCCGGAGAGGAACACGACCCCGCGCTCTATCTTTCCGCCCTCGCCATCCAGGATGGTCGCGTTGCGGATCACCGTCGGCACGCCCGGATAGGGTTTGTACGTCGAAGGATAGGGATTTTCCGGCGCGGTCGAGGGACCGGGAGTCGATGAAGCGCTGGCGGATTTGGGCGGAGCGTCGCTGCCGGTACTGGCGCAGGCGGCGAGGGAACCCAGAACGAGCGCAAGTGCGCTGCGTGTAAGCATCTTAGTGTACACCGTGCATCCACTTCCTGATGATCGGGGAGAGAAGGAGGAGGAGAACACCGATGCTCGCAGAAACGAGACCGATGGTCCAGAACACGCCTGCATAGGTTTCCAGGCTGACCTTGAGATTGGTGACTTGCCCGCCCACGGTTTCGACCGAGGCAACCTGCGCCACCAGGCCGGCGACATATTGCGCGCATGAGATGGAGAGAAACCACACGCCCATCATCAGGCCGACGACGCGGGCTATGGAAAGTTTCGTGATCATGGACAGGCCAACAGGCGAAATGCACAGCTCCGCCGCGGAATGGATGAAGTACAAGCCCGCCAGCCACCAGACCGCCACCTTGAACGTCCCGTCGGCAAATTGCGTGCCCCAGACGAGGAACAAGAAGCCTGCCCCGACGCCCATCAGTGCGATGGCGAACTTCACCGGAATCGACGGCTCCAGCCCGCGTCGCCCCAGCACGCCCCACAGGATCGAGAATATCGGCGCCAGCGTGACGATGAAGAAGGCGTTGAAGAATTGCGTCTGCCCCGCCGAAATGGAGAAGAGGCCGAAGATCGACAGGTTGGTGTTGCGATCGGCGAACAGCGTCAGCGACGATCCCGCCTGTTCGAACAGAGTCCAGAACACCACATTGAACACGACCAGCACCATCGCGGCCAGCATCATCTGGAACTCCTTCCGGTCGCCAACTTTGGCGGACCAGAACAGGATGCCGGGAACGGAGATCACGAAGGTGCCGAACAGCAGTTTGCCCATCAGCGGCAGGGCCGCGAGATAGCCGAGGAACCCTGCCCCTTCGACGGGCTTCGGCGCGTTCATCACGTTGTAGAAGAGGAAGAGGATGACAGGCGCGGCCGCGAGTGCGCAGATGTAGATCAGGAGCGAACGGTCCGGCCCGGTACGCACGGGTGGTTCTCCGTAGCCGTTCAGCGCACCGCCATCGAAACGGATAAGTACCCAAGACAGCAGCATGCCGAACGCTGCGAGGCCGAAACCCGCCCACCAGCCGACCATTGTGGCCAGCAACGGGCAGAGCAGTTGCGAGAAGAGTGACCCCAGGTTGATGCCCATATAGAATATGGTGAAGCCTGCATCGCGTCGTCGATCGCCGGGCGCGTAGAGTGCGCCGACCATCGTCGAGATATTGGGCTTGAAGAAGCCGTTGCCGATGGTGACGAACGTCAGGCCGATCAGCATCAACGCGACATAGAAAGGCGAGCGGTCTGCGTCGGCGGCGAAACGGCCCTTGGCGACAGTGCGTGCTACGCTGCCGTCCGCCGAGATCAGGTCGACGCTGCCGTCGTCCTTGCCCTTGACCGCCAGTTTCTCGCCCTTGTCGATCACGAACTGCTGCTGCGCGTTGCTGGCGTCGCCGACCGTCACTTCATAACGGGTGCCGTCTATCGTGGCATAGGGCGATGCCTGTCCGCCTTCGAAACAGAGAATGAAATAGCCCAGCGCCATGACGATCGCGCCGAACTTCACCGCGCGCTTGGATCCCAGATAACGGTCCGCCAGCAACCCGCCGATCAG
The DNA here is from genome assembly GCA_965279415.1 of Sphingobium sp. Taxonomy (GTDB): domain Bacteria; phylum Pseudomonadota; class Alphaproteobacteria; order Sphingomonadales; family Sphingomonadaceae; genus Sphingobium. The sequence goes on along the minus strand of OZ257238.1, from coordinate 2,890,457 downwards.
CGGCGTCAGATAGACGAGCGCGGTAAAGCCACCATAGAGACCGTTGGTCGTCTGGTCCGAAAACAGGAAATAATTGGCGAGGTAGAGCGTCAAAAGCGCCCGCATGCCGTAGAAACCGAACCGTTCCATCGCTTCGGTAGTGAAAAGCCGCGCCAGCGGACGCGGATGGCCGAACCATTGCGGCCCCGTATCTGCGATATGGCCCGCAGCTTCCGCCCCGGCTCCGGGGTCGGCGCTCGAAATTGCCATTCAATATGCTCCCTGCGACATATGCATTCTATCTTGCCACGGCATTGCCGGGCGATATGGCGTAGAGACTAGCGCACAAATTGCGCGTGTGAAGAAGATTATTACACAAATCGCAAACAGCTTGCCGACACGCTGCTGCGATGCGGAAGGATTTCCATGACCGACGCTTATTCCGCCTTAAACGACATCTCCACCCCTCTATCCCTTCTGCAAACCCGACGGTCGGGCAAACCCCGCGATCTTGTTGCACCGGGACCGAACGCCGTGCAATTGCGTACCATCCTCGAAGTCGCGATGCGGACCCCCGATCATGGCAAGCTGGCGCCGTGGCGGTTCGTGATCGTGCGTTATGATCAGCGCGATGCGCTCGCCGCATTGCTGGAACGCGCCTATCGCGACGAAAAACCCGACGCGGGCAAGCTCGAAATCGAAGCCATGCACCAGTTCGCGCGGCAGGCCCCGACACTCGTCGTCGCGCTGTTTAGCCCCAAGGACAGCAAGATACCCGTATGGGAACAGCAATTGTCCGTCGGCGCGGCGATCATGAACCTGCTGCACGCCACGCATGCGACCGGATTCGCAGGGGGATGGCTGACCGGGTGGCCGAGCTACAGCGCCGTGGTGCGCGATGCTTTCGGAGCAAGCCACGAAAAAATCGCCGGTTTCGTGTTCATCGGCACAGCATCACGCCCGCTTGAGGAACGACCACGCCCCGAATATGCCAAAATCATTTCCGAATGGGACATTTAATGTCGCGCCCAGTCGTTTCTTTGTAGCGCAATAGCCTTGACGTGATGGGCTGTATTATGGCACTGCATCAGTTATGGTTGATGAATCGAGACCCGTCTATCTGCGCCTGCGCGATATCATTTCCGCGTCGATCCTGGACGGCGAATATCGTGATGGGGACATGCTGCCTTCGGTACGCGCTTTCGCGGCGCAGCAGGGCGCCAATCCGCTGACCGTCGCCAAGGCCTATCAGAGTTTTCAGGACGATGGTCTCATCACCGTGAAACGCGGCGTCGGAATGTTCGTCGCCGACGGCGCCTCGCGCAAGCTGCGCCGCGCGGAACGCACGCATTTTCTGGAGAATGTCTGGCCGCCGGTCGCTGCGCAGATGCGCCGCATCGGTGTCACGATGGACGATCTGTCGATCGAAGCCGACGCTTAGTTCTTCTTCGCCTGCGCGGCCTTCACGATCTTCAGGTGATCGCGCAACAGGGCGTTTCCCGGCGCCAGCAACACTGCCTTTTCGAGTAAATCAACACTTGCCCGACTTGCCCCCTGCGCCTTGAACAGCAGCCAGCCATAGGCGTCGGTGGTCACCGGACCGGCAGGCTGCAAACGATAGGATTGCCGGGCATAGACGAGCGCACGCGCGGCATTTCCCCTGCCCAGCCATGCCCAGGCGAGATCGGCGAGCAGCCAGGCATCGCGATTGCCGGTCTGCGCCCGCACCTGTTCCAGCGCATCGACGGCGCGCGGCCACTGTCCCGTGCGCATCCACGCCGTGGCCGCAAGCCGCATTGCGGCGATGTTCTGCGGGTTCTGCGTTAGAAAAAGGCCCAGAGCTTCTTCGGCGCGGGCCGGCTGAGCCGCTCTGTTCCATGCCGTGGCAAGCCGCAGGGCCGTCGCCTCGTCATAGGTCAGGTTAGCTGCGGCGGCATAGGCGCGCGCAGCCTCCGCCCATCGCCCGACCTCCGCCAGCGTATCGCCCAGCGCCACATGCGCCTGCGGTGCGCCGGGATTGTCGTCGCGCAGCCTGGTCGCGCGCGCGACTGCAGCATTGCCCTGCCCCTGCGACAACAGCACGCGGATGTAGGAGATATTCGGTCCGGCCAGGCTGGGGTCTGCGGCAGCGCGCGCGCTCAGACTGTCCGGATCGGGATCGAGCGGCAATAACGCCGCCGTCGCGCGATCAGGACGCGTGGCCCGCGCCAGCAGGGCGTCCGCCGCGATCCGGTCGCCAAGCCGTTCGCGGATGCGCGCGGAAAGTGTCAGCACATAACCGTCTGCATCGTCCCTCATGGCCAGCGGCGTCAAGGCGACGTCCGCTTCCCGCAACTGCCCGGCTTCCGCCAGTGCACGGCCATAAAGCAACCGTGCCCGGAAGTTGAACGGCTGACGTTCTGTCAGCGCCTTGAACTGATCGGCGGCCAGCGTCGCATTGCCTCCGTCGAGATAGAGGATACCGCGCAACAGCATCGTGGCGGGCTGATCGTCCAGACGCCCGGCTGTCCGGTCCAGCATGCGCCGCGCCAGGCCCATGTCGCCCGCACGAGCGGCCATCATCGCCTGCATGAAGAAGGCTCTCGGGTTGGACGGATCGCGCGCGATGATGCGGCGGGTCAACGCCAGCATCTGCCGCGCGCGGCCCATATCCGCGAGTGTCGCGGCATATTCGGTCAGTGCGGGCAGATAATCGGGCGCAATGGCGATCGCCTTGTCGAACCAGGGCAAGGCCGCGACCGGCCCATATTGCGCACGCACCATTTCGGCGCGCAAGGTCAGCGCTGCCGGATCACCGGGCGCCAGTGCCATTGCCCGGTCGCTGGCCAGCAGAGCGGCGGCGCGATCCCCCGTGGCGCGACGGAACCGGGCAATGTCGAGCCAGAGCACGGGATCATCGGGCGCCAGCGCCAGCGCCTTGTCGAACGCCGCGAAAGCCTGTGGCACGCGACCGAGCGTCGCGAAAGCCACCGCCGCTATCCGTGTTGCATATGCGGTGTCGGCACGCGGCACGTCCTTCGCCTGCGCTTCGGCAAGCGCGCGGGCGGGTTCGCCGTTCATCAGAAGCGCATGAGCCATCATCGCCCTGGTGCCGCCCGATTCAGCGCCAAGTGTGCGGGCGCGTTCGATCGCATCCTGCGCCGTTCGCCCGTCCCCCAGCGCCAGCATCGCCCGCGCCTGCGCCAGCCGGGGCGCCGCCCAGTTCGGATCGGCCTTCACAGCGTTAAGCAACTCGACGCGCGCGGTGCGGGCGTCTCCCCTGTCGAGCGCCGCCAGTGCACGGGCGAGCATCGGCTGCGCGGCATCGCGATTGCCCGCGAGAAGGCTTTGCACGGGCAGCACCGACAGCATCAGAGTGCAGGCAACCAAGCCTGCCGTCATCCTTCGACGTGTCACGCCTGCATCTCATATTGCTTGAGGAGGTCGTAGAGCGTCGGGCGACTGATGCCGAGCAGCTTGGCCGCGCCGGAGATATTACCCTGAGACCGGGCGATCGCGCGGCGGATCGCCCGGCGATCGGCCATTTCGCGTGCGGCGCGCAGATTGATGAGGTCGACGCCTTCGCCATCCTGCGCCGTAAGGTCCAGATCGTCCGCCGCCACCAGCTTGCCGTCCGCCATGATAACGGCGCGCTTGATGCGGTTTTCCAGTTCGCGGACGTTGCCCGGCCATGCCCATGCGTCCAGCGCCGCCAGCGCATCGGGCGCGAGGCCCTTGACGATCGGATTCAGTTCGGCGGCGAACCGCATCAGGAAATGCCGCGCCAGCAAAGCCGCGTCGCCTGGCCTGTCCTTGAGCGGCGGAATGAAGATGACGACTTCGGCGAGCCGATAATAGAGATCTTCGCGGAACGTTCCGGCCGCGATCATCGCGCCCAGATCATGCTGCGTGGCGCAGACGATACGGGCCGGGTTTTCCGCAGCATCGATGTCAGCATTACGGCTTTCCAGAACGCGCAGCAGCTTGCCTTGTATTGCCAGCGGCATGTCGCCCACTTCGTCGAGAAACAACGTGCCGCCGGACGCCAGAGCGATCTTTCCGTCACGCCCGTCTTCCGCGCCGAACAATTCGGCATCGAGCAACGCCTCGGGGATAGCGGCGCAATTGAGCGCCACGAATGGCCCCGCGCTGCGATCGCTGGCGTCATGCAGCCCTTGCGCCAGCAGCGTCTTGCCCGTGCCGCTTGCGCCCACCAGAAGTACGGAGACACGCGTTTCCGCGATGCGTTCGACTGTGCGGGCGACCTTGAGCATTTCCGGTGCCGCTGTCAGCAAACCGCTCAGCACGCGATCATCTGGCGCGGGAGCCTCGGACAGGCGCACATTCTCGCGTTCCAGCGCATGCAGGTGAAAGGCACGCGCCACGATCAGCCCAAGCTGGTCGATATCCACCGGCTTCTGGTAGAAATCATAAGCCCCTCCGGCGATGGCGCCCAGCGCGCTTTCGCGCGCGCCATGGCCCGATGCGACAATGATCTTGGTATCGGGCTTGATCCGCAGCATCTCCTCCAGCGTCGCAAAGCCTTCGCTCGTGCCGTCGGGATCGGGCGGCAGGCCAAGGTCGAGCGTTACGACATCCGGCGCTTCGGATCGCAGGAACTCTATCGCTTCCTCGCGGTCGCCTGCGATGAAAAGCCGATAGTCCTCATAGGCCCAGCGCAATTGCCGCTGAAGCCCAGGATCATCCTCAACGATCAGCAATTTGGGGCGGGTGTCGGCCATCAGGCTGCCCTTTCCTGCGCGTTTTGATCAATCACGAGAGGCTGTTCCACGGCAGCGAGCGGCAAGGTGAGCGTAAAGCAACTGCCTTCACCGAGGCGGCTTTCGACATCCAGCCTGCCCCCCATGCCCTGCGCCAGCGCACGGGCCTCGAATGCGCCTATGCCAAAGCCGCCGACCTTGCTGGAAGCAAAGGGTTTGAACAGGTCGCGCCGGATGAAGTCGGCGCTCATGCCCCTACCTTGGTCGATGACATCAATGCACGCCTGACCGTTGCGCATGCGCAGGTGGATCGTCACAGGCGCGTCCGGCGCGGTGGCATCGATGGCGTTCTGGACGAGATGGATCAGTATCTGTTCGAGCCGCTGCGGATCTGCCAATGCCAGCGGCGCGTCACCCGTGACCTCGACCGGGTGCTGCCGCGCGCGCGACAGGGCAACGATCCGTGCGATCGACCGGATATCCGTCGGGCGCGGCGCCTCGCTGCGGGCTGTGTTATGCTGGGAGAGGCGCGCGAGCAGGTCGTTCATCTTGCCGACCGAATCACGCAACGTCAGCAGCATGTCGGCGCGAAAATCAGGATTTTCGGCGTGTCGCTCCGCATTGCGAGAGAGCAGCGAAAGCTGGCTCACCAGATTCTTGAGATCGTGCATGATGAAGGCGAAGCGGCGGTTGAACTCGTCGAAACGGCGCGCATCCTCCAGCGCCTGCTGTCCCTGTGCTTCGCTCAGATAGCTGGCGACCTGCCGCCCTGCGGCGCGCAGCATATCGAAATCCTCCCAGTCCAGCCGCCGGTCGACAAGCGGCCGCGCCAACAGGATTGCCCCGGCCAGCCGGTTGAAATGCACCAATGGCACCAGCGCCCAGGCGGTGCGATCCCCGAGCATCCAGGCATCGACGCCTGCCATGCGTCCTTTGGCACGCGCTGCATCCAGATCGATTATGGCGCCGCTGTTTTCGAGCGCGACAGCGCTTTCAGAATCGAGCGCCTGAGCGGGCACCGTCATGTCGGGGCAGTTCCAGCGACATTCCACGGCCAGGCCACCGCCGGCATCGGGCAGCAGCAACAGACCACCAGTCGATTCGGTGATGTCGGCCATCGCCTTCACCACGCGTTCGTGCAAAGGCGCGGCGCCTTCGCCCGGCGCCCCGATGGTATCGACGAAGCGGATCCATTCGGCGCGATAGTCGTAGCGATGCTGAAAGAAGTGCTTGGCGACCTGCATCTTCACCACCGCCCGGAACCGCTGCGAAGGCAGCATGACGATTGCGGCGACGAGCGCGGCGAACAGCGCACCGATCTCGATGAGACGGGCGTAAGGTCCGGCAAGCCATTCGATCGCCAGCACCAGCAACGCAAAGAAAATCAGGTACAGACCAACTGCGGCAATCGACAGCGAGCGGAAGGCGACGGAGCGCGACAGGCGCAATCGCCATTCGCCGCCGCCACGCAAGCCAAGCCCCATCACCACGGCGAGGATCGCCATTCCCGCCCCGCGCAGGGCATATAATTCCTGCACATTGCCGCGGGAAATCAGCGCGATACTGTAGAGATTGAGATCATAGGTCCACATCGCCGCCAGCGCCGCCATCACCATGGCGATGCGCGCGCGCCCTTCCGGAGCGGAGATGGTGAAGAGATTGTGGACGAGCACCAGCGCCCCCACCGCGAACATCATGCGCACCATCACGCTGAACCGCACCAGCGCCGTGAAACTGTCGGCGATCACATGAACGGGGGCCAGATCGGCGATCGTCTGCAAACCGAGCAATCCGCCAAGTACCGCATAGATGAGCGTGAGCGACAGCGGATGACGCGTCAGCCGCCCTTCCCCCCGACGCAACAGCGCGAACATGAACAGCAGCCATGCCCCGTTGCGGACGCTTTCGAACAGGCCGCTGAGCGGCGCCGACACGCTGTTGAAAGCCGTATGCAGCGCCCAGGCAGCCGTCAGGAACGTACCCGCACAGAGGAGCGCGCGTTCGACCGTCGCCACGCCACCGCGCAGGATGAAGATGGCGAGCGCGGCGAACAGCGCCGCCGCAAGCGCGTGGCTGCCGTCACCGACGATCTGGAGCGGCAGGCTCATCACGGCCTAGCGCGCCCCTTCGGGCCACAGGATCACGCGCAGAGTTTGAATGAGGATCAGCAGGTCGAGGAATGGCGTATAGTTCTTCGCATAATAGAGATCATATTCCAGCTTGTGCCGCGCATCCTCGATCGACGCGCCATAGGGGTAGTTGATTTGCGCCCAGCCGGTGATGCCCGGCTTCACCATGTGGCGTTCGGCGTAATAACGCAGATGCTGTTCCAGATCCTCGACGAACTGGCGGCGTTCAGGGCGCGGGCCGACGAAGCTCATCTCGCCTTTCAGCACGGTCCAGGTCTGCGGCAATTCATCGATGCGGAGCTTGCGCAGCCAGTGACCAAGCCGGGTGATGCGCGGATCGTCCTTTTCCGCCCATTGCGCCTGACCCGCGACTTCGGCGTCCTGCCGCATGGTGCGCAGCTTTACGATCCAGAACTCCTGCCCGAACAGGCCGACGCGTTTCTGCCGGTAGAAAGCCGGTCCCTTGCTGTCGAGTTTCACCAGTATCGCCGCGATCACGATCACCGGCCCGGTGAGCAACAGCAGCAGCGCGCTCGCCAGCACGTCGAACAGGCGCTTGGCCATGGAGGAGATGCGTTGCCCGGCGGAAAAGCCGTCGGAGAAGATCAACCAGCTTGGATTGACGCTGTCGAGATCGACCCGGCCCGTCTCGCGCTCAAGAAATGTGGACAGGTCGTTCACATGCACGCCGGTCGTCTTGATGCGCAGCAGGTCCGACATCGGAATGGCGTTGCGCCGCTCCTCCAGTGCCAGCACCACTTCGGTAGCGGCAAGGCGCACGACGAAATCGGCGAGGTTGTAGATCGCGCTGCGGTTGATCGCTTCGGGAATCAACTGAGGCCCATCGTTCATGCCGATATAGCCGACGACCAGGAAACCCGCGCCTTTGCGTTGTTCAAGCTGTTTGATGCGATCTGCCCGCGCGCCCGCGCCCAGCACAACCAGCCGCCGCTTGAAGCTCTCCCCGCCAAGAATCGATCCGACCAGCAGACGCAGCACCATCAGGAACAGCACGGCAAAGCCCATGGCGTAGAGCGAATTGGAACGCCACAGCGTAATCTGCGGCATCAGGAAGTGCATCACCGACAGGAAGATGACGCCCAGCGATATCGCGACGATCAGCCGCGCCATGGCAAAGCGCAGCGATTGGAGCGCCTCCGTGCCATAGACGCCGACCGCTATCATCCCGACCTGCAAAGCTATGGCGAAGCTCAAGAGCGGTGCCGCACGGGTCGCTACATAATCGACGTCCATGCCGATCTGATGCGCGCGAAGCACCCATGCCGCCTCCGCCGCGCAGAGCAAGAGAATGAAATCCAGAAAACCGAGCAGGAGAACCGCGTGCGGCACATAATGTTTGAACAAACGAACCATGCGACACGCGTTTCCCTGACCGACCGCCGCATATCCCGGCGACGCGGGAAAGATGCGGCATGGGGATATCGACTGACGCCATGGTTTACAGCATCATGTCAATATCCCCGACACAGGGTGCAGTGTCGCGCATATTCGCAAATATTTGCTGAATCGGACGGAAAACAGCGCTGTTTGCTGGGCGCTTATTCGTCCTTCAGCTTGTCGGCCGCATCCTTGGCGGCATCACCGACACTGCCAGCAGCGTCCCCTACGGACTTCGCAGCACCGATTACTGCTTCGCTCTGGGCATTTTCGCGCGCATCCGACACCATAAGGAAATAGCCCACCGCCAGCAGCAGGGCGAGACCGATGATAGCGATCACCACCATGCCGCCACCGCCACTGCGCTTTTCGACGATCGTGGTGGTGGTGTGGATGGGGGCGGTTGCGGGCGTTGGACGGTCTACATCATGGTCGGTCATATCCTGTCTCCTGTGATACCGGTCATGAACCTGCAACGGCGGAGGAAGGCACACGTTCCCTATGCAGATGCGACCAGTCGAGGCGGGGACGGTGGAACCAACCGTGCGGCCATCGCTTCCTTTTTATGAACATCAGGAGAAAGAGCATGGCCACCAACCCCGATATCCCGCCCCCCGACGTCATCGAACCGCAATCGCCCGACGAACTGCCGCCGATGGAAACCCCCGACGAAGCGCCGGATTACAGTCCGCCGGAAATTCAGCCGGACGTGCCCAATATCGACGAGCCGGGTCGCGGGCCGGACGAGGTTTGAAAGCAACGAAGCTTCGGAAACCTGACGATCGAAGAAACGTGCCTCAACCTTCGTCAGGTGACGCAATCTCGGCATACACGATTTCACCGGCTCGCAGCTTTGCGACATTGCCCCGCGCGAACAGAATGTAGATGGGCGCAAGCAGGACTTTCGCAGCATCGTCCGACTTGCCGCCCTCCCCCCTGTCAAGCAGATCGCCACGAAGCGGCAAAAGTCGATCCCCCAATGCGATATGGTTCAACCGCACTTCCAGCTTGCCGCGCTGCAATGCCGCGCCTGCGTCCTTGGCCTCATGCACAGTGCCGAAGGCGGGTGTTCCTGCCGGAACGGTCACACTGCCAATTTCGAATGACTGGTCGACGATCAGCTTTACGATGTCACCTGGCTTGGCTTTGCTGGAATTGACTTCGCGCATGACCATCAGACGGATACGTCTGGCGTCCGCCATCGGGACAATATTCGCTTCTTTATCAACGGCATGAGTAGCCCCATTGTCCGCCTTCTGTGCGGAAATAGGGGCTGATAGAGCTACCGATATCATCAACGCCCCTATCTTCGAAAAACATGCCCCCATAGCCTTTCCCCCGCCAATCCATTTCGCAGCAACAAAGCGTTGCCCCGCGCTTACGAGCGTATTAGCTATATCCCTGCTTACGAAAGCAAGAGGGGATAGCATGAACATTGGGAAGAAAAATGCTGCGGCCGTGCTGCTGGCCGTCATGACCATCAGCGTACCGGCCTTGGCCAAGGACGCGCCAAAGAAGGCCTACATCGTTGTAAATGAAGATGTCGGCGTACCCGTGTTCCCCAACGACATTACCGACCGCCCCTACGAAGTGATCGGCGAGGTAAAGGCCGAAGTGCGCAAGGGTACGATCTTCAGCAAGGAAGCGTCGCAGGAGAAAGTCTACAAGGAATTGTGGGAACGCGGCGAGAAGCTGGGTGCGGACGCCGTCATCAAGGCGCAATATGGGGACGCCCGCGTGACGCTGATGAGTTGGGGCAGCATCAAGGCGACTGGAACGGCAGTCCGCTTCACCGGAGCGCCGGCAACCGCACAATAACGTCCGGACCGGGCGCTGTACCAACGGCACGCGCCCGGCTATCCGGTCAGCCAAGCGCCTTCTTCAATATCTCGTTCACGACCTTCGGATTGGCCTTGCCGCCCATGGCCTTCATCGTCTGACCGACGAAGAAGCCGAACAAAGCCTCCTTGCCGCCGCGATACTGTTCCACCTTGTCGGCATTCGTGGCGATCACCTGCGCAGCGGCGGCTTCGATGGCGCCGGTGTCGGATGTCTGCTTGAGGCCCTTTTCCTCTACGATCTTGCCCGCCGCATCGCCGGTTTCCAGCATGATCTCGAACACCTGCTTCGCAAGGCTGCCGGACAACGTGCCATCGGCGACCAGCGCTAGCAGCTCGGCGCCCTGCGCCGGGCTGACGGGGCTGGTGTCCAGATCCTTGCCCAGCCGGTTGAGCGCACCGAACAGTTCGGACAGCAGCCAGTTGGAGGCGGCCTTGGCGACGTCATTCTCGCTCTTGCCCTGGATGCGGGCGCTTTCCGTAATCAGCGCCTCGAACCAACGCGCCGTCTCCGCTTCCGCCGTCAGAACGGCTGCGTTATAGGCAGAAAGGCCCAGCGCCGTCTCGTACCGCTTGCGCTTGGCATCGGGCAGTTCGGGGAGCGAGGCGCGGCATTCGGCGAGAAACGCATCGTCCAGTTCCAGCGGCAGCAGGTCGGGATCGGGGAAGTAGCGATAATCGTGCGCATCTTCCTTGGACCGCATCGACCGGGTCTCGTTGCGATCTGGATCGTAGAGGCGCGTTTCCTGAACGATCTTGCCGCCGCTTTCGAGCACGTCGACCTGACGGTTAGCCTCATGCTCTACCACGGCCATCACGAAACGCACGGAATTGACGTTCTTCGTCTCCGTCCGCGTGCCGAACTCTTCGCCAGGCTTACGCACGCTGACGTTCACGTCGGCGCGCATGGAGCCTTCCTCCATATTGCCGTCGCAGGAGCCGACATAGCGCAGGATCGATCGCAGCTTCTTGACATAAGCCCCTGCTTCGGCTGGCGAACGCATGTCCGGCTTCGACACGATTTCCATCAGCGCGACGCCCGAACGGTTGAGATCGACATAGCTGCGCGTCGGGTGCTGATCGTGCATCAGCTTGCCGGCATCCTGCTCGACATGGATACGCTCGATCCCGATCACCTTGGTGGCGCTGTCCGGATCTTTCTCGTCCAGCGTGACTTCGATCTGCCCTTCGCCGACGATCGGGTGATAAAGCTGGCTGATCTGATAACCCTGCGGCAGATCGGCGTAGAAATAATTCTTCCGGTCGAAGCGCGAATAGCGGTTGATCTGCGCCTCGATCGCCATGCCTGTGCGCACAGCCTGACGGATGCACTCGCGATTTGGCGTGGGGAGCATGCCCGGCATCGCCGCATCGACGAGGCTGACCTGCGTATTAGGTTCCGCGCCGAACTGCGTCGCCGCGCCGGAAAACAGCTTGGCGTTGGTGGTGATCTGGGCATGGACCTCCAGCCCGATGACGACTTCCCATTCGCCGGTGGCGCCCTGGATACGATAGGTTGATTCAGTCATTTTCTACACCGTCATCCCAGCGCAGGCTGGGATCTCTCTTTTCTAATGTCCCGACAAAGGCAGTGAGATGCCAGCCTTCGCTGGCCTGACGCCGCTTCGTCACCACCACTTCTCCGGTCGCGCCGTAAAGCCTGCGCGTTCCTCGATCGCCAGCGCGGCGTTGAGAACGCCTTGCTCGTCCAGCGCCTTGCCGATGATCTGGAGGCCCAGTGGCAATCCCTGTGCATCCAGACCACCGGGCACCGACATGGCGGGCAGCCCAGCCAGCGAGGCAGGCACGGTGAAGACGTCGTTCAGATACATGGCTAGCGGATCGGCCTGCTTTTCGCCCAGCGCAAAGGCGGCGGAGGGCGCGGTCGGCGTCAGCAGCAGGTCGCAACTTTCCCATGCCCGGTCGAAATCACGCGCGATCAGCGTGCGGACCTTCTGCGCCTGCGTGTAATAGGCGTCGTAGAAACCCGCGCTCAGCACATAGGTGCCGATCATGATGCGGCGTTTCACCTCCGGTCCGAAACCGGCGGCGCGCGTGGCGGCATACATATCCTGCAATCCAGCGCCATCGGGCAGATCGCGCAAACCGAAGCGGACGCCATCGTAGCGCGCCAGATTGGACGACGCCTCCGCCGGTGCGATGATATAGTAGGTCGGTAGCGCATATTTCGTGTGGGGCAGCGAAACTTCCACGATCTCCGCGCCTGCATCCTTCAGAAACGCGATGCCCTTTTCCCACAGCGCGTCGATTTCGACTGGCATGCCGTCGACCCGATATTCCCTGGGAATACCGATACGCTTACCTTTCAGATCGCTGGACAATCCGGATTCCCATGCGGGAACGGGCAAATCGAGCGACGTCGAATCCTTGGGATCGAAACCGGACATGGCCTCCAGCAGGATCGCATTGTCGCGCACCGTGCGCGCCATCGGCCCCGCCTGATCGAGCGACGAGGCGAAGGCGACGACGCCCCAGCGCGAACAGCGGCCATAGGTCGGCTTGATCCCGCTGATGCCGACGAAGGCGGCAGGCTGGCGGATCGAGCCACCCGTGTCGGTGCCGGTTGCCGCCGGACACAGCCGCGCGGAAATCGCAGATGCGCTGCCGCCGGACGAGCCGCCCGGTGCGAGCGCGGCATTGCCGCCGTCGTTGCGCTTCCATGGGCTGATGACATTGCCGAAATAGCTCGTCTCGTTGGACGATCCCATGGCGAACTGGTCGAGGTTGAGCTTGCCCAGCATCCCTGCGCCCGCTGCCCACAGCTTCCCCGATACGGTGGATTCGTAGGTCGGCACGAAGCCTTCGAGAATGTGGCTTGCGGCAGTCGTCTGCACGCCTTCGGTGCAAAACAGGTCCTTCATGCCGATCGGCACGCCGGACAGCGGCTTTAACTCACCCGAAGCGCGCGCCGCGTCGGCGGCGTCGGCGGCTGCCAACGCCTTTTCCGGCGTTTCCACGATAAAGGCGTTGAGCGCCTTGGCCGCGGCGACATTGGCGTTGAAGCCTTCGGCCACTTCGCGCGCGGTGAAGTCGCCCGCGCGAAAGCCGTCGCGGATTTCGGCGACGGTGAGGTTGGTGAGATCCGACATCATTCGATCACCTTGGGCACGGCGAAAAAGCCCTGTTCAGCCTGCGGCGCGTTGGCCAGCACCTTGTCGCGGACATTGCCGTCGGTGACGACATCGTCGCGCAGGCGCAACGTGTTGGGGATGACGGCCGTCATCGGCTCCACGCCGGTAACATCGACCTCGCCCAGTTGCTCCACCCAGCCGAGGATGTTGTTGAGTTCCGGCACCATCGCCTGCGCTTCGGCTTCGGTAACGGAAATGCGCGCCAGGCTGGCGATCTTCTTCACGGTTTGCAGGTCTATAGACATAGGGTTCCCATTCGCCCGGATTGCAGGCAATCCATGGCTGGCGCGCTAGCATCGCCATTGCCCTGCATCAAGCGTGATTGCCCCGCAGCCTGCGACACGATAGGCGCAATTGCAATAAACGCATGAGGGTAGCCGGCAAAAGCGTTTGCGCGGTCCGACTTGTCATGCTGCACTGCAATATACCGGAGCGCCAATTGGCCAGGAAATTTCTCTATGTCATTGCAGTCCTGATCGTGCTGGCGATCGCATCCGCCTTTGCCTACCGCATCTTCGGGCAACAGCTTATCAACGCGACGATGGTGCCTGCACGCGCCTTCAGCGCGCCGCCTACGCTGAAGGAGGATGCCTATGCCGGGTCCGATGACTGGATCGCGCGGCCCGACATCGCCAAGGACAATCCTGCGCTATGGCGTCCGGCCAGCATAAAGGACGCGCCGGTGCAGCAGCAGGCCGCCGTCTTTTTCATCCACCCGACCAGCTATCTCGCCACCGCCAATCTGGCGCAATGGAACGCCCCGATCACCGATCCCGAATCGCGGACGATGGCGGCGCGCTTCGTCGCCGCGCAGGCGAGCGCCTTCAACGACATCGGCGCGATCTGGGCACCGCGCTATCGGCAGGCGCATTTTGGTGCCTTTCTGACCGACAAGCCGGAGGGACAACAGGCAATCGACGCCGCCTATGGCGATGTCGCCCGTGCGTTCGACGCATTTCTTGCCGCCAATCCCGACGGGCCTATCCTGCTCGCTGGGCACAGTCAGGGGTCGCTGCACCTGTTGCGCCTGCTGAAGGACAAGGTTGCGGGAACACCGCTGGCCGCACGTATCATTGCAGCCTATGTCGTCGGCTGGCCGGTTTCGGTGGAGGCGGACCTGCCCGCGCTCGGCCTGCCCGCCTGCACGACGCGGGGGCAGTCGGGCTGCATACTGAGCTGGCAGAGTTTCGCCGAACCGGCCGATCCCTCCGCCATCCGGCGCGTCTATGATGCGGGCATCGGCTATACGGGCAAGCCACGCAAGGGCACGAAAATGCTTTGCACCAATCCGCTGACCGGCACACCGGATAGCGCCGCGGCAGCCGCCCTCAATCTCGGCACGCTCGACGGGCGCAAGGATGAGGACAATGCCATTCTGGTGCCCGGCGCCGTCCCGGCACGCTGCGGAAAAGACGGCTTCCTGTTGATCGGCGATCCGCCCGATCTTGGTCCTTATGCGCTGCCGGGCAATAATTATCACGTTTACGACTATGCCCTGTTCTGGGCGAATATCCGGGCCGATGCGCGCGAAAGGCTGATGTCATTCCTGAAAAAGCCCTGATTACCGCCGATCGCACGGCTTTCTACGCGGCATTGCCCAATGGCGGGCGGCTGATCGGCATGGATGTCGGCACCAAGACGCTGGGTCTGGCGCTGTGCGACGCCGGCTGGGTGATCGCCAGCCCCGCGCACACGATCACACGCGGCAAGTTCATGAAGGACAAGGCGACGCTCGCCGCGTTCATCGCGGAGCAGCAGGTGAAAGGCATCGTCATCGGCCTGCCGTTCAATCTGGACGGCAGCGAATCCCCGCGCAGCCAGTCGTCGCGTGCTTTCGCGCAGAATCTCGGCGACATGGGCCTGCCGATCCTGCTCTGGGACGAACGCTGGTCGACGCAGGCGGTAACGCGCACCCTGATCGACGCCGATACAAGCCGCGCCCGCCGCGATGTCCTCGTCGACAAGCTGGCGGCCAGCTACATCCTGCAAGGCGCGATCGACGCGCTGCGGGGGTGAATGCGAAAACTTTCCTACCGTTCGCCCTGAGCGAGGTCGAAGGGCAAGCCTGAACGCAAGTGAAAGTGCTTGGCCTGCGGCTCAGCAGAACCGTTCGACAGGCTCAGTGCGAACGGCTGGGCCTTGGATATCCTCCCCCCTTCCCTCCCCAGCCAATTGCCTCTAAGGCCTGCATTCATGTCGCATCCGCCAAGCGAAACCGCCGTCCAGACCATGCCCACGGGCCTGACCGGCCGTCAGCAGTTTCCGCATCGTCACTTGCTTGCTTTGTCCGCCTTGATGCCTTGGGAAATATCCTTCCTGCTGGACGAGGCGGAGCATTGGGTCGGCGTCAACCGCGCGCACAGCCGCAAGCATGACGATCGCCTCGGCGGCCTGACCCAGATCAACGCCTTCTTCGAAAACAGCACGCGCACGCTGCTGTCTTTCGAGATCGCGGGCAAACGGCTGGGGGCGGATGTCGTCAACATGCACGCCGCACAATCGAGCGTGAAGAAAGGCGAAACGCTGATCGACACGGCGATGACGCTGAACGCGATGCGCGCCGACGTGATCGTGATCCGGCATGGCAGTTCCGGCGCCGTGCGCCTGATCGCAGACAAGGTGAGCTGTCCGGTGCTGAACGCAGGCGACGGCTGGCATGAGCATCCAACGCAGGGGCTGCTCGACGCACTGACGATCCGGCGGCGCAAGGGCAGTCTTTCCGGCCTCGTCGTCGCCATTTGCGGCGATGTGCTGCACAGTCGCGTCGCGCGCTCGAACATATTGTGCCTGGGATCGCTGGGCGCTCAGGTCCGCGTGATCGCGCCGCCTACGCTGATGCCCGCCGCGATCGAACAGATGAGCGTCACGCCCTTCACCGACATGGATGCCGGGCTGGAGGGCGCGGACGTGGTGATGATGCTGCGCCTTCAGAACGAGCGGATGGACGGCGCGTTCATCCCCTCTCCCCGCGAATATCACATGCTCTACGGCCTCACGCCCGAACGGCTGGCCCGCGCGAAACCCGACGCGCTCGTGATGCACCCCGGCCCCATGAACCGGGGCGTGGAGATCAGCAGCATCGTCGCCGATCATCCCGAACGCTCCGCCATTACCGAGCAGGTCGAAATGGGCGTCGCCGTTCGCATGGCGTGCCTCGACGTGCTCACCCGCGAAGCGCGCGGCGTGGAGGGGTGGGCATGACCCTCGCCATCGTCAACGCGCAACTGGCCGATCCCGATGCGGAGGCCGTCGCCCCCGGCAGCATCCTGATCGAAGGCGACCGGATCGTCGCGGCAGGCAACATCGCCATCCCGCTGGATGCCGAACGGATCGACGCAGATGGCCTCATCGTCGCACCGGGCATCATCGACCTCGGCGTATTCCGGACGGACAAGCCGGCCTTCCACTTCGGCGGCATCACGCGTGCGGCGCTGATGCCCGACCAGGCGTCCCCGCTCGACGACGTCGGCCTGATCCGTCAGGCGACGCGTGCGGGAAAGCCCGATTTCTGGGTACATCCCATCGCCGCCGCCACGCGTGGCCTCAAAGGCACCGAACTGGCCGAAATCGGCATGATGCAGGCGGCTGGCGCGCGCGCCGTGGGCACGGGGCGGCACTGGATCGCCGACTCAGGCGTCATGCTGCGCGTCCTGTCCTATGCCTCGGCGCTGGGGCTCACGGTCATCGCCCATGCCGAGGATGGCGGACTGACCGGCAAGGCCGTGGCGACGGCGGGTGAAACGGCGACGCGGCTCGGTCTTGCCTCGGCGCCTGCCTGCGCCGAAGCGATGGCGATCGCGCGGGACATCATGCTCGCGCGGGAAACGGGCGCGGCCATCCATTTCCGGCTGGTGACGACGGCGGCGGGCTTCGCTCTGATCCGCGCGGCCAAGGCGGAAGGGCTGCGCGTCACTTGCGGCATCAGCCCGGCCTATCTTTTCCTGTCGGACATAGCCGTTACCGATTTCCGAACTTTCGCGCATCTCTCCCCACCTCTGCGCAGCGAAGGCGACCGGCTGGCGGCGATCCGGGCGGTTGCGGACGGCACAGTGGACGTCATCACGTCCAGCCATGATCCGCGCGGGCCGGAGGACAAGCGCCTGCCCTTCGCCGACTCAAGCCCCGGTATGGCAGGCGCGGAAACGCTCCTCGCACTGTCGCTTAATCTGGTGCGCGACGGACATCTCACCATGAATGCGCTGATGCGTCTGCTCAGCACCAATCCGGCGCGGATATTGGGGGTGGATGCCGGCAGCTTTGCCGCCGGTCAGGCCGCCGACATCATCTTCATCGATGCCGACACGCCCTGGCGCGTCGATTCCGCACGTATGGCGGCGGCGGCTGGCAACACCCCGTTCGACAAGGTGCCGGTGCAGGGTCGCGTGCGCAGGCTGATGAAGGGCGGACAGTTCCACTAGGCAACCGCCGCTCCGGATCGTTCAGCGCGAAGCGAACTGCTGCTTTTTGGGTGCAGGCGCAGCTTTCGCCCATTTCATCTCGGGCGTGGTGACGCGCACGAAGCATGCTCCGCCCTTGCTGCGGACGATGCGGCACATCTGGTCGGCGGCGGCACGATCGCCGAACCCGCCCAGAGCAAGACGGTGATAGACGCGTCCCTGCACATTCGCCGCGCTGTAGGACACCGGAAAGCGCGAAAGTTGCGCATTGCTGCGCGCCATGCGCTGCCAGCGTTCTTTCGCCACAGCCACATTGTCATAGGCGCCGAGCTGCACCGCATAGGCCGTCCTTGCCGAGGGCACGGGCAGCATCAACGCCGCCTTGCGCATCATCGTCGTGGCGCTGGCGACGGGAGTCGTGCCGATGTCGGCGGTGCGGACCGGCGTTGCCGGCGCGCGAATGGTCGGTGCCTCTACCACAGGCCCCTCTGCCGGCACGACGGCAGCGACTTCCACCGGCGCGGGTTCGGAAACCGGATCGGCGGCGGGTACATCGGCCTGTGCAACCTGCACTTCCGGTACGGACGGCGCACCAAGGGCGAGCTGCACAGGCAGCCCCGCATCGTCGGCACGGATCGGCGCACCGATCAGTGCGGCGACACGCGCAGGCTCGGCGCCTTTCTCGGCATTCTGCGCCCAGGCGACGACGCGCTGCGTCGCAGCCATCGGATCGAGATCCTGCGCTGCCATCAGCCGCGCTTCGCGCCACTGGCCGGCCAGAGCGTAGGCATAAGCCAGATTCTGGCGTGTCTTGACGCTGGCGTCGGGTTCCTGCGCGGCGGCGGTCAATATGCGGATAGCTTCGAGCGGATCGCCGGACATCGCCATCGCAAGTCCGTAATCTGTAGCAGGCACGCTATCCATGTGCGTCACCAGCAGCGCACGGGCATCGGCGGACTTGCCGAGCGCCACCTTGGCAAGGCTGAGGCTCACGATCGTGCGCGCACCGGTATCACCCAGCGTCATCGCATCGGTAAAGGCGCTTTCCGCCGAACCCATGCGGCCATCGCCCAGATAGGCACGCCCCAGAAGCACGCGATAGCCCGCATTGCGCGGTTCCAGCGACACGAGCGTCTCGGCAGACGTGATCGCCGCGGCGGTGTCCCGCTTTGCAAGCGCCGCCTCGGTCTGCGCCGCCAATGTGACGAGCTGTCCGTCGGCCTTGGCGCCGCTTTCCCCGGCCCGCGCCATCATGGCGCTGCCGCTGGTGCAACCCGCAAGGGTCATGCCGAGTATCAGCGAGGATGCAGCCATGTGCAGCAGGGGCATATTGGTCATCGGTTTTCTCATCATCTGGTCCACCGTCAAAGTGTCTGGCCGCCGGGACGCGGCAATTGATCGGCCAGCGCCTCGATCTGCGGCTGGCTGTCGAGATAGGCGTCGAGCGCCTGCGTGACGATCTGTTGCGCGGACCGGTTGCCGACCGCACAGGCGAGGCGCAGGCGCAGATGCCGTTCAGGGTCCAGACGCAAAGTGAAGGCAGCCTTTTGCCGCGCCGTCACGGCGACCGACGCTGGTGCAGGTGCGGGCTTCGGCATTTCCGCTTCGACCGGCGCCTGCGCGGCCCGTTCCACCTTCTCGACCAGCGCACGGCGCTGTTCGACCACCGGTGGCACCGGCATATCTTCGGCAACCTGCATGTCCTCGACGATCGGCGACGGGGCGACAGGCGCAGCGTTGCCCCCCATCGGCGTCAGGCCGGTCGGGGCAGGCGCTTCGGCCATGCGGCCATGATCTTCGCCCATGTCGTTCCAGCCCAGATCATCGTGGTTCTGCGCGGGATCGAAACCGTGGTGGCTGTTGCCGCCCAGCATCACCTGACGGCGCATGGCGGGTACGGCGGCGCCCTTGCGGGCCAGAAGGCCGGATGTGAGCGAAGCGAAAGGCTTGGGTTCGGCCATGGGTATGTCCCTCACTGGCCGATGACGCGGCGGCCGAAGCCCCCGCCGAGTGGGCGTAGCACGCCGCTTTGCGCATTGCCGTTCTGCGGCACGGAAAAGACGGTGCGGCGGAAGTTCTTTTCGAGCCGGTCGGAGATGTAAGTCCACAGATGCACCACTTCCTGTGCGGAGCGGCCATTGGGATCGACTTCCATCACGGTGCGACCGTCGATCATCGAGGCGGCGTAATCGACGCGGTGATGCAGGGTGATCGGCGCGACCGTTCCGTGCTGCGACAGGGCGATCGCCGCTTCGGATGTGATCTTGGCCTTGGGCGTGGCGGCGTTCACGACGAAGATCAGCGGCTTGCCCGCGCGATCGCACAGATCGACCGTGGCGCCTACGGCGCGCAGGTCATGCGGGCTGGGGCGCGTCGGCACGACGACGAGTTCGGCAACGGATATGACGCTCTGAATCGCCATGGTGATGGCAGGCGGGGTATCGATGACGGCCAGCTTGAAGCCCTGCTGGCGCAGCACTTCCAGATCGGCGGCGAGGCGGGCCACGGTGGTCTGCGCAAAGGCGGGATATTCCGCCTCGCGCTCGTTCCACCAGTCGGCGAGCGAACCTTGCGGATCGATGTCGATGAGGACGACGGGACCAGCCCCGGCGCGTTGTGCCTGAACGGCGAGATGCCCGGAAAGCGTGGTCTTGCCCGAACCACCTTTCTGCGATGCCAGTGCCAATACGCGCACGAAATACCCCCGCAATCATGGAATTGCCGACAGGATTGCCACGCACGCCCCTAAGAAATGGTTAATCCCGCGGCGATCCTTTCGTCGTCGTCACGATTTCGCAAACCGTTGGCGCAAAGCGTAACTATTCATTAAGCATATTTGACGAGTAAGGCTCTTTCATCGAAGGCCTCGGGATCTTGACTATGAAGCATGTCATCATGGGCGCGGCAGTCGCGCTGGCAGGGCCGGTCACGGCGATCATGCTCGACGGCGCGATGTTCGCCGCACCGGCGCAGGCGGACGTAAAGACCGGTGTCGATGCCTGGACGCAAGGCGACTACGTCAAGGCCGTCGACGAATGGCGCCCGCTCGCCAATACGGGAGACGCCGACGCGCAATTCAACATGGGTCAGGCCTACAAGCTGGGGCGCGGCGTGCCGATGGACCTGCCGATCGCGCTGGAATGGTTCCGCAAGGCGGCGGACAAGGGGCATCTGCGGGCAGAGGATAATTACGGACTGCTGCTGTTCCAGCAGAACCGCCGTGAGGAGGCCCTGCCCTATCTGCGCCGTTCCGCCGAACGCGGCGAGGCGCGCGCGCAATATATCCTCGGCACCGCGATGTTCAACGGCGAGCTGGTGAAGAAGGACTGGGTCGAGGCCTATGCGCTGATGACCCGCGCCGCCGCATCGGGCCTGGCCCCGGCAACGGCGAGCCTCGCGCAGATGAACAATTATGTTCCGGCGGATCAGCGCAAGAAGGGCCTTGCCCGCGCGGACGAACTGGCGCGGAAGAATGCGATGACGCTGGCCGCGGCGACGCAAGCGAGCAACGCGCCGGAACCGGCACCAAGACCCCTACCCGTTCGCAAGCCGCCAACACCGGTGAAATCCGCAGAATTGCCGCCCTCGGCGACCGAAAAGCCCGTCGCCGTCGCGGCCGCCGCGCCCAGGCCGACAACAAAGTCGACACCCACACAGCCGAAGGTCGAGACCCAGAAACCGATGCCCGCCGCGACCGGTGGCTGGCGCGTACAGCTTGGCGCGTTCAGCGAGGAAGCCCGCGCCGCTGCGCTATGGTCAAGCCTGTCGAAAAAGGTCGGTGGTCTCTCCGCTTACCGCCCCTTCTACGTCAAGGGCGGTGCCGTCACGCGCCTTCAGGTCGGCCCGCTCGGCAGCGCGGCGGATGCCGAAAAGCTGTGCAGCAGCATCAAGGCCGCAGGCACGGAGTGCATCCCGAAAAAGGGGTAGGCCTGCAGCTCTGATCCTCCCCTGCAGGGGGAGGGGGACCGCGCTCGAAGAGCGTGGTGGAGGGGTGTCCCCCTATCGCAACGGTAACACCCCTCCGTCAGGCTACGCCTGCCACCTCCCCTGCGAGGGGAGGACCGAATTTTTTAAGCCAATTCCACCGGCGACACTTCATACCCTGCCGCACCGATCGCGGCGATCAGGCGGTCGAGATGCGCCGCGTCGCGCGTTTCGCATTCGACGTCGAGGCTGAGGCCCTTGGCCGGAAGATTGGTGAAGATGCGCTGGTGCGACAGTTCCAGAATATTGACGCCCTGCTGATCGAAGATACGCGCGATGGCGAACAAAGCGCCGGGCCGATCCTGAAGGATGATCCGCAACCGTGCCAGCCGGCCCGATCGCGCCAGATCGCGCAACAGCACGTTCGCCAGCAACCGCGTATCGATATTGCCGCCGCACAGTACCAGACCGATGGTCCGGCCCGCGAACTTGTCCTTATGTTCCAGCAAGGCGGCAAGGCCCGCGGCGCCAGCACCCTCCACCACCGTCTTTTCGATCTGGAGCAGCAGGCTTACCGCCTGTTCCAGCGACCGTTCGCTGACCAGCACGATGTCGTCGGCCAGTCGCTCGACGAAGCGGCGCGTCAGCATCCCCGGCTCCTTGACGGCGATGCCTTCGGCCAGCGTATCGCCGTCGCAAGGCAGGCTCGCGCCTTTGATGACGTCGTACATCGAAGGATAGAGTTCCGCCTGCACGCCGATCAGCCGCATGTCGGGCCGCATCGCGCGTGCCGCCGTGCCCATGCCGGAAAACAGCCCGCCGCCGCCGATCGGGATCACCAGCGTGTCGATGTCCGGCGCGTCCTCCAGCATCTCCAGCGCGACGGTCCCCTGACCTGCGATGATGTCCGGCTCGTCGAAGGGATGAACGAAGGTCAGCCCCCGCTCCTGCTCCAGCGTGCGGGCATGGGCGTAGGCATCGTCGAACTTCTCGCCATGCAACACCACGGTCGCACCATGGCCTTCGGTCTGCATCACCTTCACAGTCGGCGTGGTCGTCGGCATCACGATCGTGACCGGCACGCCCAGCCGCGCACCATGATAGGCCAGCCCCTGTGCGTGATTGCCCGCCGACGCAGCGATCACGCCCTTCGCCCGTGCCGCTTCGTCCAGCAGGGTAAGGCGATTAAGCGCGCCCCGTTCCTTGTAGGCGGCCGTAAACTGCAGGTTCTCGAACTTGAGATAAATCGTTGCGCCCAGCATGCTCGACAGCGTCTTGCTCACCAGCGTAGGCGTCCGCACGATCGCACTCGAAATGCGGGCGCGTGCGGCGAGTATGTCGTCGACGGTCACGGGCAGCGGCAAGGCGCCCTCGATCTTGCTGAGCGTATTCATGGCTGCGCCCCCTACCGCATCACGGCGCAAGAAGAAACTGGCTCTTGCCGTAAACTGCCCTTATGCCGTTCCCGATATTCCGACAGTTCCATTCCAAGCAGGTGCCATGGCGAACATTGCTTTTATCGGCCTTGGCGTGATGGGTGGCCCGATCGCGGGTCACCTGGCACGCGCGGGCCATGCGTTAAGCGTTTTCAACCGCTCGATCGGCAAGGCGAAGGCCTGGGCGGAGGCCTATGGCGGCACCGTC
This sequence comes from Sphingobium sp., assembly GCA_965279415.1. Lineage (GTDB taxonomy): Bacteria > Pseudomonadota > Alphaproteobacteria > Sphingomonadales > Sphingomonadaceae > Sphingobium. The sequence goes on along the minus strand of OZ257238.1, from coordinate 2,867,296 downwards.
GCGGTCAGCCCGATGCAGGCAGCCGAAGGCGCCGATGTCGTCATCACCTGCGTCGGTACGGACGATGATCTGGCGGCGGTCACCCTGGGGCGAGACGGGGCGTTCCGCGCCATGCGCAAGGGCAGCCTGCTGATCGACCACACCACCGTGTCGGCGCGCATCGCCCGGCAGTTGTTCGTGGAAGGCGAAAGCAAGGGCATCCATTGCGTCGACGCGCCCGTTTCCGGCGGGCAGGCAGGCGCGGAGAACGGAAAGCTTTCGATCATGTGCGGCGGAGCGACCCCGGCGGTGGAAGCCGCGCGGATCGTGATGCAATGCTATGCCGCGCGGATCGTCCATGTCGGCGTGGCAGGTGCTGGCCAAACGACCAAGATGGTCAACCAGATCTGCATCGCGGGCGTGCTTCAGGGCCTGTCCGAAGCGCTGCGATTCGCGCAGGCGGCGGACCTCGATCTTGAGAAGGTGTTCGAGGCGATTTCCGGCGGCGCGGCGCAAAGCTGGCAGATGGTCAATCGCTGGGAGACGATGGCGCAGGACAGCTTCGATTTCGGCTTCGCCGTCGACTGGATGCGCAAGGATCTGGGCCTGGCGCTGGACGAAGCGCGCTCCAACGGCGCGACCCTGCCGATGACCGCGCAGGTGGACCAGTTCTATGCCGACATTCAGGCGATGGGCGGCAACCGGCAGGACACCAGCGCGCTGGTGCGGCGGATCACGCGGGCATGATACGCGAAATTGGTCGGTATTCCTGGGAAGGCAAGAATCCCGTAATCTCCCCTGTAAACGGCCTTGCACCCGGAACTCTGGGTTCCTGCCTTCGCAGGAACACGACGTGGATGGTGGCGGCCTGTACGCTGCTCGTCCTTACCACCCCCGCCTTCGCCTCCGGGCTCGTCGATGACGTCAACGGCATCGCGCTGGATGACAAGGGCAAGCTCATATCCTTCAACGGCATCGTCATCGCCGACGACGGCAAGATCGAAAAGCTGCTGCAATCGAAGGACAAGCGCCCGGAACGTCCAACATTCAAGCTGGACGGCAAGGGCCGCACGCTCGTCCCCGGCATGATCGACGGGCACGGGCATGTGATGGGCCTTGGCCTCGCCCTGCTGACGCTCGACCTGTCGGGCACAAGGTCGCTGGCGGAGGCGCAGGCGAAGATCAGGGCCTATGCGCGCGAGAATACGGGCCGCAAATGGATCATCGGCACCGGCTGGAACCAGGAACTCTGGGGTCTGGGCCGCTTTCCCACTGCCGCCGAACTCGACGCCGCCGTAGGTGACATTCCCGTATGGCTTGAACGGGTCGACGGCCATGCAGGCTGGGCGAACACCGCCGCGATGCAGGCCGCAGGCATCACCGCCGCGACGAAGGCCCCGCCCGGAGGCCGCATCGAATCCGCAGGCGGCAAGCCATCGGGCGTGTTCATCGATGCCGCCAAGGCGCTGGTCGAGCGTGTTGTGCCACCACCCGCACCCAAGGACCGCGATCTCGCCTTCGCAAAGGCGCAGGAGAGGCTGCTCTCCCTCGGCATCACTGCGATTGCCGACATGGGGACGACGATGGACGACTGGCAGACGTTTCGCCGGTCGGGTGATCGCGGTGCGCTGCGCGTGCGGATCATGGCCTATGCGGGCGGTATCGATCAGATGGTCGCCATCGCCGGGCCTGAGCCGACGCCCTGGCTCTACGACGACCGGCTGCGCCTGACCGGCGTGAAGCTCTATCTCGACGGGGCACTCGGATCGCGGGGCGCCTGGCTCAAGGCGGATTATAGCGACGCGCCCGGCCAGCGCGGCCTTCCGCTCACCGGTTCCACCCAACTTCGCAACCAGATGAGCCGCGCGGCGATGGACAATTTCCAGATCGCCGTCCACGCGATCGGCGATCAGGCCAATGCCGAGATACTCGACGCGATCGACGAACTGTCGGACACCTACAAGGGCGACCGGCGCTGGCGCGTGGAACATGCGCAGATCGTCGATCCGGTCGATCTGCCGCGGTTCGCAAAGCATGGCACGATCGCCTCGATGCAGCCCGTCCATGAAGCGTCGGACTGGCGCATGGCGATCGCGCGCATGGGAGAGGCCCGGTTGCAAGGCGCCTATGCCTGGAGCACGATGCTCGACAACAAGGTGCCGCTGGCCTTCGGCTCGGACGTACCGGTCGAATCCGCGAACCCCTTCCCCGGAATCGCCGTCGCCATTACGCGCGAGGACGCGAAGGGCGAACCGTTCGGCGGATGGATGCCGCAGCAGCGCATCCGGCTGGAGGAAGCGCTCGGCGCCTTTACCCGCGGCGCCGCCTATGCGGGGTTTGCGGAAAACCGCTTCGGCATGCTCGCGGCTGGGCAACAGGCCGATTTTCTGCTGATCGACCGCGACATCACTCTCGCCCGCCCCGCCGATATCCGCGAGACGCAGGTTTTGGAAACCTGGGTGGGCGGCAGGCGGGTCTATGTGAAACCTTAGCGCGGGAAATAGAAACGAAAGCGCCGCCAGACACATAAATGTTGGCGGCGCTTGCCCCTTTTGAACGAGTTACGCCTTAATCAGCGAGATGCGTAGGTCGTCCGCGACAAACGCTTGAGCGCCATCTTCGCGACCGTGCGCGAGGACGAAACGCTGCCGTCCGCCATCTGGAGATCGACCGGCATCGCCTTGATCGCAGCGCGATAGGCCGTATCGGCATCCTTCAGGCGACCCATGCCGGCATAGGCATTGCCGAGATTGATAAGCCGCGCAGGATCGCCTGCCGTCGTTCCCTCGAGGCTGGTGAGCCGCGCCGCCGCTGCGTCATACTGGCCGTTCACCAGAGCAGCGACGCCCAGGCTGCCCGATCCATAGCCGATCTCGGTAGGAGTGGGTGCCGTCTGCGCCGTGGCGAAAGCCGGCGCGGAAAGCGCGGCCATGGCAAACAATGACCCGGTCAGAAAATATCCACGCTTGCCCATAAAATCCTCCAAAAAAACTTTCTAATATAATCAGGAGTATTTCACTTTTGTGACGCTCCGGCAATATAGGAAGTTGATGGAGATATGAAGATTTAAATGAGTATTATCAGTGATATGGCCTAAATGCCGAGCAACGCTGATGCAGCATAATGTGAATGTCATCAAACTGCAACAAAACTGAAATCGACCATGATTCGTGAAACGAATCGGAATTTCCGTGCGGAAACCGGTTGCAGGCACGCACAACGACGCCTGAATCGATAAGGCGAAGAATCTCGCAATTGGTAAGGGAAGGGTCCGGGAGATTCTGTTGCCCGGCTCTCCCGGAAGCCGCTGTAACCCTTCTGTTGCCCGGTGGGTCCGACCGCGTTCTTTTAGAATAATCTCAGCCGTGAGGCCTTAATTATGCTGCGAGAGCGAGTGCTTCGTTATCGTTGGCACTTATGGGTTTTGAACAGTTTCACGGCTTACTCGGGCCGGGCAAAAATACCGTCTTTGAACACACGTCGATCCTGGTTCGGCCCCGTCAGGTGCCTCGCCGCAGTGCTGCGTCGGGGCATATGGTGGAGCCGGCGGGTACTGCCCCCGCGTCCGCTGCGTCTATTACACGGCACAATTTATCGCCATAGTCGGGCAAGCCCGACACTTTCCATATAGGCGCAATCGCCTGAATGAAAAGTGACTAATATGCAAAAAGGGGAGCCGCACTGTATGTGCAACTCCCCTTTCGCAGGCCGCAAAGGCCATATCAACGGCTCCAAGCAGGCGCATGCGCCTGCAGGAAACCATCGAGACATTACATGCCGTTTTCGACCTTGGCTTCGGTCTTTTCGGCGGCGACTTCGCCGGCCTTGCGCGTTGCATCCGCCTTGTCTTCCAGAGCATCGCTCATGTTTTCGGCGGCGGCAGCGGCGTTGCCGGACAGGTTGTCGGCGCGATCTTCCATCACGTCGGCCTGATTTTCCATGTTGTCGGCAGCGTTCTCATAGGCGTTTTCCACCTTGTTTTCCTGCTTGGAATCACACGCCGCAAGCGTCATGAGGCTGACAGCGCCGAGCACCGATACGAAGGTTTTCACGATCTATTCTCCTGTTACGCCCCCGGGGGCAGGCATGGCATCATGGACGAGACGAATTGAGGATCGCGCACTTCGTCCAAGCCGCAACAACAGGCTTCCATCGTTATGGTTCCACAGGTCGTCGCATCCGTAACCTTCCTTTGGTCGGGTATGCGTTATTCAGATGCGCTTTTCTTCAGCGAGTCTCGGATTTCGCGCAATAGCACGACTTCCTCCGGCGTGGGCGCCGCCGCTTCGGCCTCCGCTTCCTTCTTGTGCGCGGCGAGCAGCGTGTTGACGCCCTTCATCAGCAGGAAAATGATGAAGGCGAGAATGAGGAAATTGACGACGACGGTCAGGAAGGCGCCCCAGCCGAGCATCGCCACGCCGGCCGTCTTGAGATCGGCATAGCTTTCCGGCGATCCCTTGAACCCCTCCGGGATGGCGCCCAGCCGAATGAAATAGCTCGAAAAATCCACCCCGCCGAAGATATAGCCGACGACCGGCATGATGAGATCATCGGTGATCGACTTTGTGATCGTGGCGAAGGCGCCCCCGATTATCACACCGATCGCCAGATCGAGCACATTGCCCCGCGCGACGAACGCCTTGAACTCAGAACCTATGCTCATCTGTCATCCCCATGCTGTTGAATATTGCCTGTAAAGCCGATCCGGACGATGGCGAACCAGCCGGATAATGTCCAGTTGCGTAACAGGCGTTGCAGCCGGGCAATACAGCGCCTACCTGTGTCATATCCTGTCCGTGGGGAGTCTGTTTATGTTGCCCAAGTCCGTCCGCCGCCTCGTTCCCGTCTTTTTCGCCGCCATGGCCGCACTGACGCTGGCATCCTGCGGCATCAACAGCGTGCCGACCGCGGAAGAAGCCGCCAAGGCAAAATGGGCCGACGTGCAGGCGCAGTATCAGCGCCGGTCCAACCTGATCGGCAATCTCGTCGCCACCGTGAAGGGGGCCGCCAAGCAGGAGCAGGACACTTTGGTCCGCGTAACCGAAGCCCGCGCCAAGGCGACATCTGTGCAGGTGAGCGCCGACGATCTGTCCGATCCCGCCAAGGTCGCCGCATTCCAGCAGGCGCAGGGCGCGCTGACGCAGGGGCTGGGACGGCTGCTGGCTTCGGTCGAGGCCTATCCCGACCTCAAATCCAACGCCAATTTCCTCGAACTGCAATCGCAGCTGGAAGGGACGGAAAACCGCATCGCCGTCGCCATCCGCGACTATAACGAAGCGGTGCGCGCCTATAATACGCGCATCCGCACCTTCCCCGATGCGATCGGCGCGAAGCTGATCCATGGCGCCAAGCCGATGACTCCCTATCAGGCGACGACGCCGGGGGCCGAGGAAGCGCCCAAGGTCGACTTCGGTAGCTGACATCCTTGCAATGAAACACATCCTGCGCCTGTGCGTCCTGTGGGCGGTGATCGCGCTGGCCCCATCGGTCTGGGCGCAGGAGTTTCCCAAGCTCTCGGGGCGCGTTGTCGACGCCGCGAACCTGCTCGATCCGGCGCGGGAGCAGGCGCTGACCGATCGGCTGGCCACGCTTGAACAGCAGAGCGGACGACAGCTTGTCGTCGCGACGATCCCCAGCCTTGGCGACTATGACATCGCCGATTACGGCTATCAGCTGGGTCGCTCCTGGGGCATAGGCGAGAAGGACAAGAATACAGGCGCGGTACTGATCGTCGCACCCAATGAACGCAAGGTGCGTATCGAAGTGGGGTACGGGCTGGAGGGCATATTGACCGACGCCTTGTCCTCCCGGATCATTCGGGAAACCATCGTTCCCCGCTTCAAGGCCAATGATTATCCCGGTGGCATAGAGGCCGGGGCGGATGCGCTCGCAACCCTGCTTACCCTGCCCCCCGACGAAGCCCGTGCGCAGGCGGTCGATGCCGAGAAGTCGGAGAAAAACAAGGGCGGCGGCAACGGGTTCATCCTGATTTTCTGGGTCGTCATCCTTCTGTTCTTCGTACTTCCGATGATCTTCGGGCGACGTGGCGGACGACGGCATCGTCGCGGCGGCATGCCGGTGGTCATCTGGGGACCGGGCCTTGGCGGCGGCAGTTGGGATGATCGCGGCGGCTCCGGCTGGGGTGGCGGCGGAGGTGGCTGGGGCGGCGGTGGCGGCTTTTCGGGCGGCGGCGGCAGCTTCGGCGGCGGCGGAGCATCGGGGGATTGGTAATGACCGCAGCATTCATTCTCACGCCCGCCGATCATGATCGCGTGACGCAGGCCGTCGCCGCGGCCGAAGCGCAGAGCGATGGCGAGATCGTGACGATCATCGCCCGCCGGTCCGACAGCTATCATGATGTCGGCCTGCACTGGGCGATAGCGGCGATGCTGGCCGCGCTGGCCTGCATCGCGGCCTTCCCCGCCTTTTTCAAAAGCATGTTTCTCACTCTTATGGGATCATGGGAACATGATCTGGAGGACTGGCGCTTTCTTGCATGCGTTCTGTGCGTGATGATAGTGAAGTTCTTAATCGTCCGCTACCTGCTGGCGATCATGCCGCTGCGGATGATGCTGACGCCCAAGGCGACCAAGGCGCGCCGGGTCCGTCGCCGCGCCATCGTGCTGTTCCGCGCCGCCGTGGAAGCGCGCACGAGAGCACGCACAGGCGTACTTATCTATCTTTCGCTCGATGAGCATCGCGCCGAACTGGTGGCCGACGCGTCGATCAACGCGAAGGTCGAACCCGAAGTCTGGGGCGATGCGATGGCCGCCCTCATCGCGGAACTGCGCGCGGGCCATCCCGGCGAAGGCATGGCGCAGGCAGTCGAAATGGTCGGCGCGGTGATCGGGCAGCACTTTCCCCGAAGCGCCGACGATCGCAATGAACTGCCCGACAGGCTGATCGAACTGTGAGCGCGCTATGAACGACGAGATCCCCGAAGAGACGATGTGGGAAGGCCGCTTCATTACGGCGAAGCGACAAGGCAAATGGGAATATGTCAGCCGCGCGCGCGGCATCCGCGCCGCCGTGATCCTAGCGATCGATAACGGCGACGTCCTTCTGGTCGATCAGTATCGCGTGCCATTGGGGCGGCGCTGCATCGAATTGCCTGCAGGTCTCGTGGGGGACGGCGATACCCCCGATGAGGATGCGATACTCGCCGCTGCCCGCGAGTTGGAAGAAGAAACCGGCTACCGCGCGGGACGGATGGAAAGCCTGGGCGAGTTCTTCAGTTCCCCGGGCATGGTCTCGGAAAGTTTCAGCCTCTTCCGCGCACATGACCTTGAGAAGGTCGGCCCCGGCGGCGGAGTCGATGGCGAGGATATCGTAGTTCACCGGCTGCCCGTGACGACGCTCCCGACTGAGATCGCCCGGCTGCGGGACGAAGGCTATGCGATAGACGTCAAGTTGTTGCTGCTGCTTGGCGCAGCTTTACTGGCCTAACGGAAATTGTCGGCATAGGCCTGCAATTTCAGCGTCTTGGGCGGGGTATTGATAATGGTGTATTCGATCGCCTCACGCCTCGCATAGGCTTCCGCCGCCGCCTGCGTCGGGAAACGCAGGATCACCTGTTCCGGCGTGTTGCCAGACCCGGCCCAGCCCGTCAGCGGATCCGCCAGCTTCGGCTCGATCGGCCTGAACTCCAGAACCCACGCGCTCGTGCGCGCCTTGCCGGACTGCATCGCATTCTTCGGCATCTGGTAAATCCGTGCGGTCACACTCTTCTCCGGTCGTCGCGTTCGTAATCGGCCTTGCCCCGGAATGCGCGGCCTCGTCAAGATTTCCCGCGCGCATCGGCTCTTTTGGTGCGCAGCGTCGCTGGCGCCGCCACCGGATCTTCGGGCCAGGGATGGCGCGGATAGCGACCGCGCATTTCCTTGGCCACGTCGGCCCAGTTGCCGCGCCAGAAACCGGGCAGGTCGCGCGTCGTCTGGATCGGACGGCCCGCCGGCGACGTCAGGCTCAGCACGAGCGGCACGCGCGCCTCACCGACGCACGGATGATCGGCAAGGCCGTAGACTGCCTGCACACGCAGCTCGACACGCGGCCCGCCTTCGGCCCCATAATCGATTCCATGATGACTGCCCAAAGGGGATATGAAGTCGGGCGGCGCCATACGATCGATCCGCTGCTTTCCATCCCAGCCCAGGCGATTGTCCAACGCCTGCGACAGGCCTGACGCGGATATCTCCGAAAGCCGCCGCCTGCCCTGCAGAAGCGGGGCAAGCCAGTCCTCCAGATCGGCAAGCAACGCCGCATCGGACAGCGCATCGCTGCCCGCGAACGCCGCCCGCATCCGCAAAGCCCGTGCCGCCTCCGACCAGGGCAGCAGGTCCAGCCCCCCTGCCCGCACACCTTCCATCAGCGCCGCAGCGACGGCACCGGCATCGGGGCTATCATCGGAGCCGGATGTCATCCGCACCGCGCCCAGCCGCCGCTCGCGTACGGCTTCGATCCCGCCTGTATCCTTGCGGAAGCGTACGATGCGGTGTTCCTGCACATGGCCGGCGAACAGCAACTGTACAGCACTTTCGCTGATCGGCGCGGCGGACAGGATGCGCGCGCCCGCCGCACTGCCCTGCACTTCGCCGATCGCCAGCCATTCCTCACGCGCAAGAGGACTGAGCGGGTCGAGCGCGAAACCGCGTCCGCCGACGCTTGCCCATTGCGCACCATCGGCGGAGCGGCGCTTCGCCACGCGATCGGGAAAGGCGAGTGCGAGGCATAACCCTGCGGCTTCCGAATTGTCCCGATCACCGCCACCGCCCGCCATGTCGGTCCAGCGTTTCACCAGCCGTCGCCCGGCGTCGGCCCTTGGCCCGCCTTCGCGACGCCAGCGCGCCAGACGTTGCGTCACATCCACATCCGTGCCGCCTAGCCCGCGCTCCCCCTGCAGGAGCGCGATTTCGGCAGCGGTCCGCGCCATGCCGCGCTCCCCCGCCCGCACCAGCATATGCGCGATGCGCGGCGCGAGCGGCAACTTGGCGATGCGCCGGCCATGGTGCGTGATGCGTCCATCCCCGTCCAGCGCCTCGATGGCATGCAGGCGGTGCCGTGCCTCGGCAACGGCAGCGGCAGGTGGCGGATCGATCCAGCGCAACGTCGCCGGATCGACGACGCCCCACAAAGAGCAATCGAGCAACAATGCCGAAAGATCGCTCTCCAGTATCTCGGGCGGATCGAAGGGCGGCATACCCGCGCCCGCCGCCGCTTCCCACAGGCGATAAGCGACGCCGGGCCGTTGCCGTGCGGCACGCCCTGCCCGTTGCGTCGCCGCCGCCTGACTGACTTTCTCGGTAACGAGGCGCGTTACCCCCGCTGCGCGATCATAGCGTGGCCGCCGGGCGAGGCCACTGTCGATGACGATCCGCACACCGTCGATCGTCAGGCTGGTCTCGGCGATGCTGGTGGCGAGGATAACCTTGCGCTCACCCGGCGCGGCGGGCTTCAACGCCGAACGCTGCGCCGCGGGTTCCAGCGACCCGTGCAGCTTGTGAACGCGTATTGTGCCGGGAAGCGCGGACAGTCGTTCGGCTGTCCGCTCGATCTCCGCCACGCCCGGCAGAAACGCCAGTATGTCTCCTTCCGGCTCTTCGGACAACACGCGCTTCACCGCCGCCGCCATATCGTCCTCGATCCGCTGCTCCGCCGCCCGACCGATATGCCGCAGGTCGAGCGGATACATCCGCCCTTCGCTTTCGATCACCGGGCAATCGTCCATCAGCGCGGCAAAGCGCGCACCGTCGAGCGTCGCCGACATGGCGACAATCCGCAGGTCAGGGCGCAGCGCCCCTTGCGCATCCAGCGCCAGCGCCAGACCGAAATCGCTGTCGAGGCTGCGCTCATGCACTTCGTCGAACAGTACGGCGGAAACGCCCGAAAGTTCGGGATCGTCCTGTATGCGGTTGCGGAATATCCCTTCGGTCAGCACCAGCAATCGCGTTGCGGACGATTGGCGACTGTCCATCCGCGTTGCATAACCGACCGTAGCGCCCGGCGCCTCGCCCAGTTGCTCCGCAATCCGCTCCGCCGCCGCGCGTGCGGCCAGGCGGCGGGGCGAGAGGAGCAGGATTTGCCCCTTGCACCAGTCCTCACGCAACAGCGCGGGCGCCACCGCCGTTGTTTTCCCCGCCCCCGGCGGCGCGACCAGCACCGCATTGCTACTCTTCCGCAAGCTGGCGAGCAGGTCTGGGAGAACGGCGTGGATGGGGAGGGTCGGCATATTATCATTGACCACATGACACGCTAAATAATTCTGGAATACGCAACTGCGCCACATATGCGGGTTTCTGAGAATTCGATAAAGCGGCAATGCGACGTAGCCGGAAGGCTATATTGTTGTCGCACCTAAGGAGGTGATTAACATAGAAACGAATACCGCAATTCTACTCATCATGGCAACTTTTGCCTTCACGACCTTGGTTCTCAAGGTGATTGAAATAGCAAAAATGAAATGATGACGGGCGGGGCTGGGCTGGCACTCAGCCCCAAACGAATGAGGGGTGAACCACTGGCATGGCCCACCCCTTCGTATTGGGCAATTCAACACAAATCACTGAATACCGCACTAAACGATATACAGATGAAACGTGAATATTTCAAGCAGAAGTAAAATCAGTATGCCCTTGCGATAGCGAACTCCACCGCTTCGGTGAGCGCCGCTTTCGCCTGGCCGTTGGCGAAGGGGCCGAGCGCATCGATCGCGCGTTGGCCGTAGTGGCGGGCGCGGGCCATCGTGTCGGCGATCGCGCCGGTTTCGCGCAACAGATGTGTGGCGTGGGCCAAATCCTCGTCGGATGTCTTGTGCCCGGCGATCGCAGCTTTCCAGAAAGCGCGATCCGCTTCTTCCCCGCGTGCGTAGGCGAGAATGACGGGCAACGTCACCTTCCCGTCGCGGAAATCATCGCCTGCATCCTTGCCCATGGTCGCGCCGTCGGATTCGTAATCGATCGCGTCGTCGACCAACTGGAAGGCGATGCCCAGATTGCGGCCATAAGCGTCGAGCGCCATCTCCTGCGCCTCGTCCCGCTCCGCCACGACGGCGGAAATGCGGCAGGCGGCGGCGAACAGGGCCGCCGTCTTGGCGCCGATGATGTCGAGATAGTGATTTTCGTCGGTCTCGATCCGGCGCTGCGCCGTCAACTGGCTGACTTCGCCTTCGGCGATGACGGCGGAGGCGTTGGAAAGGATCTTGAGCACCTTGAGGCTGCCGTCCTCGACCATCAGTTCGAACGATCGGCTGAACAGGAAATCGCCCACCAGCACGCTGGCGCTGTTGCCCCAGATGATGTTGGCGGTGCGACGTCCACGGCGCATTCCCGATCCGTCCACCACATCGTCATGCAGCAGCGTCGCAGTGTGGATGAACTCCACGGCAGCGGCCAGCTTGTGATGGCGCGTACCGGGATATTGCAGCAGTTCCGCGCAGGCCAGCGTCAGCATAGGCCGCATCCGCTTTCCGCCACCGGCGATCAGATGACCGGCCAGTTCGGGGATCAGCGGAATACGCGATTGCATCCGGTCCAGGATCACACTGTTGACGCTATTCATGCCATTGGCGACCAGCGCCATGATCGGATCGAGCGACGGCGCACCGTCACGCGAGAGATGGACTACATTTCCGGAGGGCGTTGCGGTCATGACAGGCGGTAAGTGGCGATTCGAAAGGGATTCCGCAACATCTAATTGCGGGGAAACGCATGTGATGGCACTTGCCATGGCGGCATGATGCGGCAAAAGGCTTTCCGGCTTGCCCCCAAAGGCAGGCACGCAAGCATGGCCCGGCAGACAAGGCCCAGGAGGACGGCATGGACGAAACGCTGCAACGCTATCGCCAGAGCATCGACAATATCGATGCCGCGCTGGTGTTCATGCTTGCCGAGCGATTCAAGGTGACGCAGGCGGTGGGCGAGCACAAGGCGCGCCATGCCCTGCCCCCTGCCGACCCCCGGCGGGAAGAGTTGCAGATCACGCGGCTGCGGCAGCTTGCGCTCGAAGCTAATCTCGATCCCGATTTCACCGAGAAGTTCCTGCGTTTCATCATAGACGAAGTCATTCGCCATCATGAGCGCGCGCGCGAGGCGTGAGCCGTATCACAGCCTGGGCAGGGTATCTGTGGCGCCAGCCCTATGTGCTGCTGGGACTGACGATCCTGTTCTGGTCCGGCAACAGCATCATCGGGCGCGCAGCGCGAGACAGCGTGCCGCCGCTAACGCTGGCGGCGCTGCGCTGGATCGGCGCGACTCTGATCCTTCTGCCCTTCGCGCTTCAACATATCCGGCGCGACTGGCCCGTCGTGCGCATCCAATGGCGCATCATCCTTGTCCTTGGCCTGACCGGCGTGGCGTCGTTCAATACGTTGCTGTATCTGGGCCTTGGTTACACGACCGCCAGCAATGCACTGTTGATTCAGGCTTCGACGACGCCACTCATCCTGCTCATGGCGTGGTTGCTGGAGAGGCAACGTACATCTGCCCCTCGCCTCGCGGGAACCGCGCTGTCGATGGCAGGCGTCATGATCGTGGTCGTTCAGGGACAACTGGAAACGCTGCTCCATCTGCGCCTTAATGCAGGCGATATTCTCGTTCTGGTCGCGTCGGTCCTGTGGGCCGCCTACACGGTACTGCTTCCCCGACGACCCGACTTGCACCCCTTGAGCTTTCTGGGGCTGACTTTCATCATCGGCGTTATCGTGGTTACGCCGCTGTCGGCTTATGAACTGTGGCAGGGCGCGCGGATCGTCGCTTCGCCAATGACCGCAGCGACCATTGTCTATGTCACGATTTTCCCGTCGATCATCGCCTATGTCTTTTATACGCGCGGCGTCTCGCTCGTCGGCAGTTCGGTGGCTGGTCAATTCATAAATGCGATGCCGCTGGTCGGCGCACTGCTTGCGGTATTGCTGCTCGGGGAGCCATTGGCGACCTATCACTTCGTCGGCATGGCGATGATCCTGGCGGGCGTCATCTGGTTCGCCCGCACCAAATAACGTCTATGCGGCGATCGGCAGGCTGAGACGCACCAGTAATCCTCCCAGATCCTCGCTTTCCTCCAGCCGCACCGTACCGCCGTAGATTTCCGCGACGTCGCGCACGATGGCGAGGCCGAGGCCGGTGCCCGGCTTGCCCGAATCGAGCCGCACGCCGCGGTCGAAGATGCGCTCGCGATCAGCCTCGGCGATACCACGCCCGTCATCCTCGACCAGAACATCCACCATATCCCCGGCGCGTCTGACGGTCGCGAACACGCTTCCGCCGCCATATTTCGCGGCATTCTCCACCAGATTGCCCAACAACTCGTCGAGATCCTGCCGCTCGACCCGCACCGCCGCCGTCTTGTCCCCATCCATGTCGATCCGGACATAGGGATAGAGGCGCGCGACCGCGCGCTCGACCGCCTGAAGGCTGGCCCAGACTTCGGCACGGCTCTGCGCCGAACCACGCCGTCCGACTGCGCGGGCGCGAGCAAGGTGATGATCCACCTGCCGCCGCATCGTCGTTGCCTCGCGGATCACCGTGTCGGACAGGTCCTCCGCCTTCGCCGTCGCGGCGTTCATGATGACGGTCAGCGGCGTCTTGAGCGCATGCGCCAAATTGCCCGCATGGGTGCGCGCTTCCTCCGCCTGCCGCTCGTTATGCGCCAGCAGGGCGTTGAGTTCCTCCACCATCGGGCGCACTTCGTCCGGCATCGGCGTGTCCACGCGGTTCTTGCTGCCTGCGCGCATCGCGACGATTTCCAGCCGCACCCGGCGCAACGGCAACAGGCCTATGAACGTCTGAAGCACCACCATGACGATCAGGCCCGCGCCAAGCAACGCGAAGCTCTTTATGAGCGTCGAACGCAGGGTTTTGATCTGCGCATCCAGCCCCGATCGCGCCTGGGCCACCATGAACATCCACCGCAGGTTCGATCCCGGCAAGGCGACCTTGCGTTCCATGACGCGCAAATCCTCGCCGGGAAACTGCTTGCTGTCGTAGACATGATATTCCTGATCGCGGTGCCCGGTATCGACCTTCAGGGCACGATCCCACAACGATCGCGATCGCCAGTCCTCGCGCCCCGGCGCGCTGATCTGATAATATAGCCCGCTATTGGGTTCCAGAAACCGCTGATCGGCGAGCGGGCGGTTGAACAGCACCTCACCGTCCGGCCCGATTTCCGCCGAGGCAATCATGGCCGTGAGGACATAGCTCATGCCGTCGTCGAAATTGCGCGTCACCGCATCGCTGAGGACCCGATCCAACGCGATGCCGCCGCCGAGCAGGAGAACACCTATCCAGAGCGCGGCGATGCCGATCATCCGGCGGCTGAGCGATCCGGTGGAGCGCGTGACAGCGGCGTTCACGAAATGCGCCGACGCTACTCGTCATTCCCGCGAAGGCGGGACTCCATCTCCGGACCATGCGCCAAGAACGAATGTAGGGAGATGGATTGCCGCGTTGCGGGAATGACGGTTGAAGGAAATGTCACCGCACGGGAACCGACGGAAATATCGTCACGCGACCGGCTCGTCCAGGCTGTAGCCGAGACCGCGGATGGTCGTGATGACATCGGCGCCCAGCTTCTTGCGGATGCGAGTGACGAACACTTCGATCGTATTGGAATCGCGATCGAAATCCTGATCGTAGATATGCTCGATCAGTTCGGTGCGGCTCACCACCTTGCCCTTGTGATGGAGCAGATAGGACAGCAGCTTATATTCCTGCGCCGTCAGCTTCACCGGCTCTCCGTTCAGCGTCACCTTGCCGGAGCGCGTGTCGAGGCGCACGTCGCCCGCCGTCAGTTCGCTCGATGCATTGCCCGACGCGCGGCGGATGAGCGCGCGCAGACGGGCGATCAGTTCCTCGCTCTGGAACGGCTTGGCGAGATAGTCGTCCGCGCCCGCATCCAGCCCGGCAACCTTGTCGGACCAGCTATCGCGCGCCGTCAGCACCAGCACCGGGAACGTCTTGCCGTCCTTGCGCCAGCGGTCGAGTACCGTCAGCCCGTCGATTTCCGGCAGACCGAGGTCCAGCACCACCGCGTCATAGGCTTCGGTAGACCCCAGGAAATGCCCGTCCTCGCCATCGGTGGCGAGATCGACGGCATAGCCTGCACCTTCCAGCGTGTTCTTGAGCTGCTGGCCCAGGCTGGGTTCGTCCTCAACGATCAACAGACGCATAATGCCCCTCTTTTCTTTCTTTTGCCGGCATACGCGATCAACGCGCCCAGCCGATGATATCACCCGTCCGGCCGTCGACATCCACCCAGACGACTTTGCCGTCCTTCACATATTTCAGACGATAGCGGTTGGCGCCGGCATTGAACTCGGAGCCCAGATAGGTCGCATCGCCCATTTCGGATTCGACGCGACGCTTGAGAATGGAAAAAGGCATGACATGCCCGTCCAGCATAGCCTTGCGCGCGGCATCCTGTTCGTCGCGACGGCCAAGCGCATCCGCCTCCGGCACGGCAAGGCCGACGAATGCCGTGGCGGCGAGCGCGAGGGAGACGAACGACTTTGCAAACATGGACATGCGTCATGGCATAGAGAACCGGCATTGAACAGGTGGTGAATAAGCGAACAGCCACGGCCATGATGCACCTGAACCTGCGAAAGTCCTGCATTCTGATGAGGATGCCTGAGGGCGATCATATTATCCGGACGGGTGGACACTGGCAGTCGGCGGATAACGCTGTTACGTTCCTGCAATGTCAGAATCCAGTATTGCGCCTGCGCCGGGCCGCCCCGGCATATATATGCGCGGCGCCGAAACCGTCGACACCATATTGCAAGCGGCGCTCGCCGTCCTCATCGACGAAGGCGCAGGCGCGTTCACGATCCGCCGGATCGCAGCCGCATGCGGCGTCAAGGTCGGCAATGTCAGCTATCATTTCCCGCGCAAGGAAATGCTGATCCAGGTGCTGCTAGACGAGCTTGTCGAATCCTACGACAAGCTGCTGGACGACACCGTTCGCAAACCCGGCCTCTCGACGGAGGAACGCCTCCAGCTCATCATCATCCTTTGCCTCGACGACATCGGATCGAAGCGGACGAGCCACTTGTTCACGGAATTATGGGCGCTCGCCAACCATAACGCTTTCATCGCGGATCGCGTGGGCGCTTTCTATCAGAAGGTGCATGACGTGATCGGCCTCTACGTCGCCGAACTCAACCCTGCCCTGTGCGCGGAAGATGTTCACACCGTGGCGCTCTACATCAGCGCATCGATGGAGGGCGCAACGCCATTCGTAGGCTATCGCAAGCCATGGGCGCATAAGATGGACGCCTTTTCGCGGATTGCCGTCATCGCGCTGGTAACGATGGTCAAGACGATCACGCCGCGGGAAATTGCCGGATTGACAGACCCGTCCTCCTAAGGGAGCATGGCGTCGGGGAGAAGATGTCCGGACGGCACGGGTGCAGAACTGCGCACCATTCGCCGTGGGGGACAATGATCGCCGAACCGCAAGATCGCCGGATTTTTAGAGTCGCTGCCATAGCGACAGCCGCGCTGGCATGCCTGCAACCCGGCATCGACCCTGTATTCCTCACGCTCCTGTCGTCGGCAGGCAGGCTCGATCCCGCCAACCATGGATGGATCGTCGGCGCCACCCAGACGGGAATGGCGCTGGGCGCCCTGGTCGCCTGGCGCAGCGGCGACCGGTTGCCGAGACACAGCGTAACGACGGCTGCGCTGCTGGCCCTGATCGCCGCGATTGCGACACTGCATGCCACGTCCGTCTGGACGCTGATCCCCGTAAGGATGCTCTATGGCGGTGCGATGGGGCTGATTTACACGCAGGTCATGAGTAGTCTGGCCGCCGAGCGCTCCACCAGCGCCTATGGCATAGTGTTTCTGGTGCAACTGATACTCTCGACGCTTGTCGCGCTGGTTCTTCCTGCCATCGCGCAGGCGACGTCGCCATCGTCCGCCGTCACCGCGCTCGTTCTGTTACCGCTGGCCATCGTCATTCTAGGTCAGTGCGTTTCCGGTTCGGCGGGAACCATCCAGCCACGACGTTTCAGAGAAGCGCCTGATGATAACGACCCCACGCCGAAAGCGGCATGGGCGCTGCTCAGCGCAACATTCTGGTTCATCTGCACCACGATGATGGTCTGGAGCTTTTCCGGCGCACTGGCGATCGCGGCGGGCATTGGCGAGACCACCATCGGCCATGCCGTGGCGATCGGATCGGTCATCGGCGTCGTGACGGCCGCCATCGTGGCACGCGATCGCCCGATCCTGCCATTGATTCTATGCGGACCGCTGGCGGGACTAAGCCTGCTGGCCCCCCTGTTCATGACGCAACCGGGGCAGGACGGCGCGTTCATCCTGTCGATCGGCCTGTTGAACATCGGTTCGACGGCGATGATCATCCGCTGTTCCGGCGCGGCGAGCGAACGCGGCGGCACCGCATTCTTCCGCCGGCTCGTCGCCGCCAGCCACAGCCTCGGCATGATCGCCGGACCTGTGATCGGCGCGACGTTGACGTACACTCTGGGTATGCACGGCTTGGCGATCGGGGCTCTTTGCGCCCTGAGCGCAGCCTGTATCGCACTGTTTGCGGCAGCTTACTGGGAAATGTATCCCGACGGTCGTGTCCGGGCAGCGCACTTAGTCCGTGCCCTGTCGCACATACGACCGTACCGCTGATGTCCGGCGCTAGCATGGCTTTCATAAAAATTTGCTGCAGTGCATCGAATCGCTTGACCAATTCTGGACGCATGTCCAGACTTCAAGCGTTGCTATCTGCTGACGGTCCGGCGTGTTCCGCATTGCCGTCGCAAAAGGGGGATCAGGGATGAATAGGGTCGCCATCATCAAACGGACTTCGCCGTTGCGCGCCATGGCGCTCGCATTCCTGTTTTCGAGCACAATGGCGCTCGCAGCGCCTGCGGACACGGTTGCCTCTGTCGAGCCGGAGGAAGCGAATACCGCCACGATGGAACCGCCGAGCGCCGGATGGTTCTACGTCGATGGCGGCTGGGGTGTGAACGGCACGTCCATCTTCGACGGCCAGACCGGCAAGATGAAGGGCATGGTGGAAACCAGCCACCTGTCCGATATGGCGATCGATCCTGCGGGCAAATATTATTACGTCGCGGAAAGCATCTGGTCAAAGGGTGGTCGCGGCACGCGTCAGGACATGGTGTCCGTATACGACAGTAGGGACCTGAAACTTCAGGCCGAAATCACCATACCCGAGCGCATCCTGATCGGCGGGCGCAAGCAGACGTTCGTGCTGAGCGACGATGGCAAGATGGCGTTCGTCTACAATCTCAGCCCGGCTTCCTCGGTCAACGTCGTCGATCTGGTCAAGCGCAAGTTCGTGCGCAACATCGAATTGCCCGGCTGCGCCAGCATGATACCCAATCCCGGCGTCGGCTTTTCCGCGCTCTGTTCAGACGGTTCGCTCGCCACCGTTTCGCTTGCGGGCGCCAAGCCGCAGATCACCCGCACAGCGCCGTTCTTCGCCGCCACCGAAAATCCGATCTTCGACAATTTCGTCTATGACAAGAAAAAGCGCGAAGCGACCTTCCTGACCTATACCGGCGACATCTATACCGCGCAGATGTCTGCCTCGCCGGTCGTGTCCAAGCCTTTTTCGATCCAGGCTGCCGCTGGCATCCGCCCCGGCGAAACCAAGCCGCTCGATCTCAACTGGTATCCCGGCGGTGGCCAGATGACGGCGCTGCACAAGTCCAGCGGGCATCTTTACGTGCTGATGCACATGGGCGAATACTGGTCGCACAAGGCCGAAGGCACCGAAATCTGGGTGGTCGATATGGCTGCACAGAAAGTCATCAAGCGTGTCCCGCTGAAGGATCCCATGGTCAACGTGGCCGTCAGTCAGGAAGAAAAGCCGATGCTGTTCCTGAACAACCGCAAGGGCGACGGCATCATCCTCGACGGCGAAACCTGGGAAGAGAAGCACAAGATCGAAAACGCCGGGGGCGGCGTCGTGACGGTCGTAGAGCCGGGCTGAATATGCTGCTTTCCACTCTGACAGCAACGGCATCGATGGCTGTGTCAACCGGCGTGGGGATCATCTTCATCGCCGCCGCCATCGACAAGATGCGGCACCGGGATATTTTCCCCGGCGTCGTCGCCAACTATCGCCTTGTCGATGAACGGCTGGTCGGGGCAGTGGCGACATTGCTTCCGGTCGTCGAGTTCGCGATCGGTATCGCGTTGATCGCGGGGCTATCCTCCTATGGCGTGATACCGGCCATTTTGCTCCTCACGCTGTTCGCCGCTGCGATGGGCGTGAATATCCGGCGGGGGCGAACGCACATCGATTGCGGGTGCGGACTTTCGCATCTGCGCCAGTCGCTGAGTTGGCCGCTGGTCGGTCGCAATCTGGTTCTGGCCCTGCTCCTCGCACCCGGCATCGGCGCCACCGTTCCGCTTCCGCTGTCGGCAAAGGCCGTCGCTGTGGTCGCAGGCCTCGCAATAGTGTTGCTCTACATCCTCTTCAACGCTCTGGTGGCGCTCGACGCCAGCGCCAGCCGCGCTTTTGGGAAACAGATTTCATGATGACGGTTCTTATCGTGTCGCAAATCCTGTCGTGGGTCGGCATACTGACGCTCGGCGTCCTGTTGCTCGCCATCGCGCGCCAGGTCGGCGTTCTGCACATGCGCGTTGCGCCAGCCGGCGCACTGACGACCGCCGGCGGACCGCAGGCAGGCGATGTCTCCGCCGTGGTTGAGGCGCGTCTGCTCAATGGCGTAACGACGAAGATCGGCGGGCCTGCGCCAGGCACTGCGCTGCGCCTGCTGATGTTCGTTTCCGCGCAATGCCCTCTCTGCAAGGGTCTGATCCCTGTGGCTAAATCCTTCGCCAGCGACGAGCGCCTGGCGCTCACCTTCGTTGGGGACGATGATGCCGCTGCACAGCAGGCCATGATCACGCGGCACGGGCTGGATGCCTATCCTTTCGTGAACGGCCCGGAAGTCGGTCAGGCCTTCGCCGTCGGCAAGCTGCCCTTCGCAGTGCTGCTCGATGCGGAAGGCACTGTTCTGTCCAAGGGGCTGGTCAACAGCCGCGAGCATCTGGAAAGCCTGGTCGTCGCCCATGAAATGGGCGTGCGGTCGGTGCAGGATTACATCGCCCAGCGCACCGTCGCTGCGGCCTGAACATTGTTATTGGGGGCCATGACATGAAGAAGTTCGATACGGACGCTATCGGAGAAACCCTGCTGCGGAAGTTCGCGGGACGCACTTCGCGGCGCGGCATACTTTCCCGCCTTGGTCTTGCGGTCGTGGCTGCCCCCGTATTTCCGCTTCTGCCGGTAAGCCGCGCGGATGCGGCCAAGCCGGATCGTTCGCCCGAAGCCAAGACATCCTTCGCCCGCAATGCGCAGACGAAGGACGATACCAAATGCGACTATTGGCGCTATTGCGCGATCGACGGCGCGCTCTGCACCTGCTGCGGCGGCGGCGTGCATACCTGCCCGGCCGGGGCGGAACCCTCCCCGGTCTCCTGGGTCGGCACATGCATCAACCCGGATGACGGCAAGGCCTATCTGATCGCCTATCGCGACTGTTGCGGCAAGCCTGCCTGCGGCCAGTGCGGATGCGACAATACCGACCGCGAAACGCAAATATACGTCCCGCAATTCAATAACAACATCATCTGGTGCTTCGGGACCAGCAGCATGGAATATCATTGTTCCACAGCCGTTCTGGTCGGCGCGGCGGGATGATCTGCCTTCCGTGCCGCTGACATGAAGGGAAGGCGTGCCTTGCGCGGCTTCATTGCCACCATACTGCTTCTGATCGGCGCCGCGCCGGTCTTTCACGCGGCGGCGGGATCGTTCGAAGGGCGTCAGTTGCCCAGCGCGATTACCGATCCCGTGCTGGCGCGTTCCGACTATCTCGAAAACTGCGGTGGCTGCCACGGCATCCACGGCATTTCGGCACCGGCGCAGTTGCCGGAACTGCGCGACAGGGTCGGCTGGTTCATGTGTACGCCCGGCGCCCGCGCCTATCTCATCCGCCTGCCCAATATCGCGCACAGTCGGATAACCGATAATCAGCAACTGGCCGACCTGCTGAACTTCGTTGTCTTTGGCCTTGGCGGGGCGAGCGTCCCACCGGGCACCCGCCCCTTCACCGCCGCCGAAGTCACGCAGGAGCGGCCATTTGTCCTGTCCGCCGCCTCATTGAAAAAAGAGCGCGCGCGTTATGTCGAGGAGGCGATCCGCACCTGCCGCGCCCCTGCCGCCATGCGGCGATTTTACCCGCCGCGGACGACAGCCCCCAAACTGTAACCGACTGGCCTTTATCGCCGCAGCATGAACGGTTGCGGCGGGGTTTCTCCACGGATATCCGCCGGAGTTATCGTGCGGGCGAGATCCACAAGCGTCTTGACCGCAATATTACGAATGGCCGGCATCTTGTCCTGCCACGACTTGCCATAGCCCAGAAAAGGCGTCGTGCCTTCCATCGATGCACTGATATATAAGGCGACCAGCCGCACTTCTTCGGGCGACAGCGCCGGATTAAGTTTCCCCACAAAATCGCCGATGTTCTCGTGGACCTTCCGATAAAAGCTCTCCACACGATCCGCGATCACGGCATCGTGATTGGCCAGCGCCCATAATTCCGTGAACAGATGCGTTGTGCGCTTCGTCGCGATGTCGTCGAGACAAAGGGTGACGATCTTCGCCAGCCTTTCCTGTGGCAAAAGATCGGGCTGGCGCACCGTGCTGTCGAGCAGCATATCATAGCCGTCCAGCAACTCCTCCAGCATCTGCTGGACCAGCATTTCCTTACGTGGGAAATGATAGCTCAGATTGCCGACGGTCATGTCGCAGCGCGCAGCGATGCGGCGCAGGGAAAATGCACCGGCGCCTTCGTCGATCAGAACATCCAGTGCCGCCTTCAGGATCAGATCGACCTTCTCCGTACCTCGCGCATAGATGCCCGGCCTGCGGGTGGAAGGCTTGACGGTGTTGGCGAGCATACCGGTATCCGTTGGGTCTGCGGAGGGGGACGCAACAGGTAATGTCGCTCCTGCCACGCTTCAACCTCTGCTCAATCCGTATCGGTAACTTCGGGGTAGTGCTCGACCAGCGGTCCCAAAGCACTGACGAGCGGGTCCAGCCATGGCGCATAATGTTTCCACTGATCCACGCCATCGGTGAAAATCGGTCGACGCACCTGTTCGGAACTCGCCGTGCGCACCGCCCGATCGTTGCGCCAGAACGCCAGGCATCCTTGCTCGAACGGCAGGCCGATATAGGCGAGCAATCGCGCCACTTCCCCCGGCGTATCAGACACCATCCGTTCGTATATCACGCGATGCACCCGACCCGGCGCTGCCTTGTCGAATGCGGCCATCAGCGCGACGTAATCGCGATAATAGCGGCCGATCTCGACCAGATCATAAGTGAAGGTCTGGCCGCGCGCGAAATGCTGCTTCCACCCCGACAGACAGCAGCCGACCGGATGGCGGCGCGCATCCACGATCTTCGCATGGGGCAGGATGAGATGGATGAGACCGACATGCTGCCAGTTGTTCGGCATCTTGTCGATAAAATGGGGACGTCCGCTCTGACGATGGACGCGCGTGCGATCCATATACTCCTCACCCAGACGCAGGCGATCGGCAGGCGTCAGCGCCGTGATCATGGCGCGAAAGTCCGGGAACTCGCCTTCGTCCACCCGCGACTGCAGGCGGCTGGCGATCATCATCATCTCCGGCAGTTCCATGGTGCCTTCGACCTGGCTATGGCTGGCCAGAATCTGTTCCACCAGAGTAGATCCGGAACGCGGAAGGCCGACTACGAAGATCGGATCGGGCGCGGTGCAGCCGCCCTTCCCCTTGTCCGCGATGAAGGCTGTCGTGAACACATCGATAGCCGCCGTCACTTCGGCGGAAAAACCGTCGGCATCATGGCTCACCATCGTGCGACGCAGGCGATTGCCCCTGTCGTAATGGTCAAATGAAGCGGCGTAATCCCTGGCATCCTCGAACGCCTTGCCGAGGGAGAAATGGAGGTGGAAAATATCCTCCCGCCTGTTCTCCGCATCCTGATCGAGAGACGCGAGTGCCTCTTGCATCGCTGCAATATCCTGCGCATCGAGCTTCACAGTCTTGAGGTTCGCAAGGCTCCACCACGCTTCGCCCATCGTCGGCTGCCGTGTCACCGCCTCGCGATAGGCAACGATAGCCTCGGCCTGCCTGCCGAGCGTCTTGAGGACATGGCCCAGATTCTGCCAAACCTGCGGCTGTTCGGGGTGCTTCGCCAGAAGGTCCTTATAGATCGCACCGGCCTGTTCCTGATGGCCAAGGCGCACGAGTACCGACGCCTTTATCATGGCGTGGCCAGAGTTCTTGAGCGGGGACTTTTCCAGCACGTCGGCATGTTCGAGAGCTTCGGCAAGGCGGTTTGTCTGGAGCAGAAGGCGAATCAGGAAGTCGCGCGCCAGATCGAACCCGGGGGCAAGGTGGACGGCGCGTTCCACCAGCACAAGCGCCTCGGTCATGTCGCCGCGCCGCCAGTGGATTTCACCCAGCAGTCGGCAAGCCGGCGGGTCGTCGGGCAAACGCTGGAGCCGCGCCTTGAGGATCGCCTCGCAATCGTCGAGACGATCCTCATTCATCGCTATGGCTGCATCGAGCAATTCGGGATCGCGCGACGAGGCGTGCACCCCTGAGAGATCGGCGCGCCAGGCATCTTCGATACGCCCCGCCTTGCGCAACTCCCCGGCGAGCAGAAACCATCCGTCCGCTATCATCGGCTGTTGCCGGGTCAGGCTCTCCAGCGCGGCGATCGCCTGCCTGCCATCACCCGCTTCGCTCGCAGCCTGCGCCAGTTCCCATAACACGGCAGGCACACGCGGCTGGTTGCGCGCAAGGATTGACAGGCGAGAGACGGCGGACTTTGACTTGCCGAGTTGCCGCAACGCCTGGCATGCCAGCAATTCCGCAGGCGGCAGGCCCGGCGCCTGCCGCAAAATGGCCTCCGCACCCGCAAGCGCGGCGTCCGGTTGCGTGGCCAGCAGCCGCGCGGCCTGACCAAGCGCATGATCGAGCGCGAGGCGCCTGTCCGTCATGCCAGCCTTAGCCCCGGCACTATCATCGAAACCCCCGTTTCTGCTTCTCTGCATGCACAATGAACGCGATTTCGCAGTTGCGCAATGCTGACCGTGCATCGCATCGGACAGTCCGAAATAAGCCTATTGACTCCTTGTTGCGTTGCGGCATTATCAAAGCTGGACAACCGTCATGGTTCTTTAGAAACCGGCGGTAATCCGGGGGAATAGCATACATCACCTGTTGCCGCGCTGTCGCGCGGTAGAACGAATAACGCGCGCCATGACAGGCAGCAGCGAATTGCTGCGCTTGCGAAAAATCAGCGCGAAAAAATGGCGGACGCAGCAGGATGCGACGCAACTTCTACCGGTCGCGGCATGGCGCGATCGTAGAGAACGGACAGGAGGGGTCTGGTTTCTAATCGGGGGAGTAAACCGCTATGTTACTGCAATCTGGTCGCCACTCTCGGCTCATGGGCGCGCTTTGGGCAACCACCTTTCTTTCGGGCATCATAGTGCCTGGCGTGGCGCGTGCCGCCGAAGCGGACGCGGTGCCGGCGGAAGCGCCCGCACCGGCGACCGCCGCGGATGAGCAAAGCGGCCTCGGCGACATCGTGGTCACGGCGACACGCACAGCGCAGAGCATCCAGACGGTGCCGATCTCCATGCAGGCGCTCGGCGCAGACACATTGCAGCAGAGGCAGGTGAAGGGGCTGAGCGATTTCGCCGCCTTGCTGCCCTCTGTATCCTTCGAGGGCATCGGACCGGGCCGCAACACGGCGTTCTTCCGCGGCATCGTGCCCGCAGGCGGCGCCTATGCGTCGGTGGGGTACTATCTCGACGATATTCCGATCACCGGCACCGAAGTTCCCGACATCCATGCCTATGATCTGGAACGCGTCGAGGCGCTCGCCGGGCCGCAGGGCACGCTCTATGGCGCCGGATCGCTGGCTGGCACAATCCGTCTCATCACAAACAAGCCGACCCTCGACAAGTTCGAGTTCGGCTACGACGTCGAAGCCAACAAATATGGCAAGGGTGACTTCGGTGGCCAGGTCGAATCGTACATCAATGTTCCGCTGACGGACACGATCGCGGTCCGCGCCATGGGATATTACCGGCGCGATGGTGGCTATATCGACAACACGCCCAACAATGGCTTGCTCAATAACGGCAGCCCTGCGGTCTATTCGCTTGGCGACACCAACCCGCTGACCTTCTTCAACCTCGACAACTCAGACATCGCGAAGGACGATTACAACACGATCCGCGAATATGGCGGTCGCCTGCAATTGCTGTGGGAACCGATAGACGGCTGGGAAATCACGCCGCAAATCACCGCGCAGAAGCAGCTGGCGCGAGGCTATTTCGGCTTCGATCCACGCGTCGGCGATCTTGAAGTTCATGATTACGACCAGACCAAGAACGACGATCGCTGGTATCAGGCGGCGCTGAGCATCCACGGGCATATCGGCGACTGGGATGTCGTTTCAGCCACCGGCTATTTCCAGCGCAGGACCAAAACGCTCAACGACTACACCTACTACACCGTCACCTACGACGGCTTCGGCGGCGGCTATGAAAGCTATCTTCAGTTCTTCGATGCAAGCGGCTGCACGGGATCCGGCGCTACTCTGCGATGCACGAAGCTGCTTGATCCGACGCAATATTATCATGCCGACAACAAAAGAAACAAGTTCACGCAGGAACTGCGCATCAGCACGCCGAAGGACTGGCCGTTCGATGTCACTCTCGGCGGATTCTATCAACGGCAGAAGAATGAGAATAATGTATATTACTCCATTCGCGGCCTTGATACGGCTGTCGGCTACACAGACACCTGCGCCTACAGCGTAACATTCAACAGCGATGGAAGCCCGGCTTGCGAAGGGAATGAGACCACCTTGGCAGGGTTTGGTATCCCTGTCGAACAGGGCGGGACTATGGTTCTGGGCACGCCTGCGGTAAAGGACGATGGGTACTACATCGTCGAGAACGATCAACTCTATCACGACTATGCCATCTTTGCCGAAGGGCATTATGACATCACGCCAACCCTCAAGATAACGGGCGGCATCCGCTATTTCTGGACAGATTTTGCGGTTAAAGGCTTTGCAGGCGTCGCTGCCTCCGCTGCCAATACCGTAACTTCGCTCGACGTGCCTAGCGGGACATTTGGCTGTCCCACGCCACTCCCGGCGGAGCGTCTGCAGTGTCTGAACACCAACTTCCGTGCGGCGGACCAGACGGGCCGATACAAGGAAGACGGGGAGACCCACAAAATCGCGCTGAACTGGCAGTTCCAGCCGGACAAGATGGTGTACGCCAACTATTCTACCGGCTTCCGCCCCGGCGGTTTCAACCGGCCATTGCGTATTCGCAATTTCGGGGCGGTAGATGTGGCGCCGTTCGAGTCTGAAACACTCACCAACTACGAGCTGGGCGTCAAGACCACTTGGAACAACATGTTCCGCTTCAATGCTGCCATCTATCTGGAAAGATGGAACAACATCCAATATGGCGTGGTGGTTTCCGGTGCGCAGGGCGCGGGCATCACCGGGAATGCGGGCAAGGCCGAAGTCAAGGGTATAGAGTTCGACGCCGACCTGAAACTCGGCAAGTTCACATTCTCCACCTCTGGTGCCTATAACGATGGCAAGCTCAAGGGCGATTTCTGTAACTTTGCTCTAGATCGCACGACGTCCACGATAAGTCAGTTGTCGACCTGTCAACTGGGTGTAGATGTACCCGACTCCAGTCCTCCGACCCCGTCGGTCGCAGCCGCCAACGGCACACGTCTGCCGCGTCAACCGAAGTTCAAGGGAACGACGTCAGTCCGTTTCGACACCAGCATGGGCGATTACAGCGCCTATATTCAGGGCGCGGCGCTATATCAAACCGGAGCCACGCAGGATCTGAACGTCGACAACAACGCACTGCTGGGCAACACCAAGGGCTTCGTAAGCTTCGATTTCTCGGGCGGGATCAAGAAGGACAACTGGAGCCTTACCCTCTTCCTCCAGAACGCCTTCGACAAGCGTGGTGGGTTGACCCGGAACACCTTCTGCTCGATCGACTTCTGCTCAGGCTCCTCACGCCTTTTCACAATCAAGCCGCAGTTCTTCGGTATCCGGTTCGGTCAGAAGTTCTGATCTTAATCGTCATTGGAGAGGACAACCCGCCATGATTTAGATCATGGCGGGTTGTCCTTTATCTCCGCGTCAGGCGGTCGCTTGCATCATCGCATGACGAACAAGGTCGTTCCGACTGGCATCAACTTTTGCGCCCAGTGTTCCCATCGCCAGCGCGGCGAAGCCCGTCATCTGCGCCACGGCGAAGCTGACGCCGTAAAGATTGCGACGCTGCGGCACGCCCGGGATCGGGCGGGGATAGCCCGAGGCGTGGAACCGCAATATGCCGCCCTGCCCTTCTGTCTGCGACCAATGGTAGCGACCGCGTGGACAGTCCCAATCGACCTCCACACCCAGTACATCGGGCAGGCTGCCGGGATAACAGGGCGCCCCTTCCGCATCGCAGGCGGCTGCGACCAGAACGACACCGGCCTGCGTCGCGCGACCCGCTGCGTCGGCGAAGGCGACTGCATGCGCGGCGTTGGTCGATCCGAGGCTGAGATTGATGATATCGACGCCCTGAGCCACACTCCAGTCGATCGCGGCGATCAGCCCCGTCGCCGACGTCCGCAACGCATCGTGAAACACGCGCACCGGCAGGCAAAGCGCATCGGGCGCCTTTTCCTGTATTGCCGCCATGACTGCAGTGCCGTGACCCAGACGATCCTCGCTTCCCTCGTCAGTCGTGCCGTTGGGGAGGATAGCTATGCCTGGATCAAGGCGATCGGCGCGGATATGCGGATGGGCCGGATGCACACCACTGTCGATGACGGCGATGCGGATGCCCGCCCCGGTCGACCCGGCAAAAGCCGTGGCCAACTCCGCGCTGCCGTTATCCATGCGCTGGGGCTGTACGCGCCACCATGCTGACGCGCCCTTCGTGGATGGTGATGATATTGTCGGCCATCTCGGCCAGCGCGGGTTTGTGCGTAATTACGATGATCGTCGCATCGGGCAGCGTCTCGCGCAATCGCCCGGCGATCAGTCGCTCGGTCTCGCCGTCGAGCGCCGATGTCGGCTCATCGAGGATGAGAACGCTGGGGCGGCGCAACAGGGCACGAGCGAGCGCGATCCGTTGTCTTTCGCCCGCCGACAAGGCCAGCCCCCGCTCCCCCGTCCGCGTCGCATACCCTTCGGGCAGGCGAGCGATGAACGCATCCAGCCCCGCGGCCCGCGCCGCGGCGGCGATCCGGTCCTCATCCGCATCGGGACTTGCAAAGCCGATGTTGGCGGCGATGGTGTCGTTGAACAGATAAGGCGACTGATCGACGAGCAGCACTTCGCGGCGCAGGTCGGCAAGACGAAGGCGGCGGATGTCCACGCCGTCTATGCTGATGGTGCCCGATTGCGGATCGAGGTAGCGCACGATCAGGTCCGCCATGGTCGATTTGCCGACGCCGCTGGGGCCGAGAATGGCGCATAAGCTGCCTTGGGCGATGGTCAGATCGACATCTTCCAGCACGATGTCGCGATCGTAGCGCATCGATACACCATCGAACCTTATACCCTGTCTCACGGTCTCAAGCGGCACGGCATCGGCATGTTCGGTAATCTCGGCAGGCGTATCGAAAAGCTCGAAGATACGGCCCAGCGAGACGCGCGCCGAAGCGAGTCCCGATGACAACCCCATCAACACCTGAATCGGCGCGAACAGGCGACCGTGATAGGTCATGAAGGCGACCAGGGTGCCGATCGTCATGCTGCCATCGATGATCATCGACCCGCCGTAGAGGATGACGGCGGCGGTCGATGCCGTCAGTATGGCCCCCGGCAAGGCGCCTGTCATGAAGGAGGCGAGCTGCATCCGCAGCATCGCGCCGATGAACGCGTCATTGTGTCGCCGGAACCGTTGCACTTCATGCCGCCCCGCACCCAGCGACACGACCACGCGCATCCCCATCACGGTATCGATCAGCAGGCTGCCGAGGTCCGCTCCACGCTCCCGCATTTCGCGCGTGAGGGCCGTCAGCTTCCTCTGAAAATAGACGAAGGTGAATATGCAGGCGGGTATGAGCACCGAACCGACGAGAAACAGCCGCCAGTTGAGCCATAGCATCATCGCGATCGAACCGACGAGGAACAGCAGGTTGCTGAGCACCGACAACAACGTATCCGCCGCGACGCGCTGCACGTCGCTCACGTCGCTGTTCAGGCGGGACATGATGTCGCCTAGCCGGAAGCCTCCATAGAAGCGCGGCGACAATGTCTGGAGATGCCCCAGCAGTGCGACACGAATGTCGAACAGCATGGCGGCGGACAGTTTCACATGGCGATAGCTGGCGAGCATGTTGACGCCGAAGCCACCGATCGACACCACGACCATCAGCCCCGCAACCCACAGTAGCGCGTACATGTCCCTGCGCAACAACCCCTGGTCGATCATCAGTTTGGAAAGATAGGGCTGCGCCAGTCCCAGTGCCGTCGACAGCAGGCTGATGAGCAGCACGACGAACAAGGCGCCTGCATAAGGACGCAGAAAGGGCAACAGCCTTTTGTATGTCGACCATTCGGCAATCGGTGTCGACGGATGCGGCGCGGGATGTTCGCTCATGCAACCGGCTCCCGTGGCATCAGGGCAAAGCCGCGCAGCACGAACTGCGGTTCCGGCATCTGCGCCAGTCTGGCGGTGCACCATCGATGCCCCTGCATCAGCCCCGCGACCTGCGCCTGCCACCATGGCCCGGTGCCCCCGCTCTGATAGAAGGGGATGCATAGCGCCAGGTGACGGCGCATCGCGGCGAGCAGCATCGATTCATAATGACGGCGCAACGCCTGCGGATCGCCGCCTCCTGCGATGGCCACCAGAACTGCGGACGCCAGTATCGCCTCGCGCACCGCCTGCGCCGTGCCATCCCCGCAGATCGGATCGAACGCCAATGCCGCAGTGCCGCAGGCCAGCCAGTCGTCGCCGCCCAACGCCGGCAGGATGCGGGGGCACGTGTCGAAGCCGAACCCGTCGGTTTCATAGGGTTTACATTGTGTTGCGACATGTTGGCTCTGGCTCAACAAGCGAGGGAGCGGTGCGCCGACCGCGAGCAGCCATGCTATGCCCTCCTCTCCACCGACCAGGAACAGCCATCCGTCATCGACGGCCTCTACCCAGGATGCGGCTTCGGGAGCATCCACCTTTACGGGAACCGCTGTGGCGGTACGTGTACCGAAGCGATGCTGTTCACCCGACGGACAAGGTGCCGCCATGTGCAGAGTGAAGTCCGGATCGACCTCGATCATCGCACAATCGGGCAGAGGCAGTGCCGCCGTCATATCGCCTTCGGAAACCAGGACGCCGCCCTGAGGCAAATGCGAAAGCACCGATCCGCCCCATGACACTCGACGATGCGTGATCCGTGGCCGGTCGGCAAAGAGCGTCGCATCGTGGAACACATCGCGGACCAGCATCAGCGCCGGATCGCTCAGCAGGATGGCAGGCACAGCCGGACGCGCGACAGGATCGACCGTCACGGCCATCCCCGCCCGCATGAGCAGATGCGCGCAGCATGCGGCCGCTATCCCATTGCCTCTGATCCTGACGTTCATGCTACCCGGCTTGGTGATCGTTCACCCGAACCTACACCAATATGGCGTCCTGTCACGGCGGGGGCATGTCAAGGAACGACGACCATGCCGGCGCCCGTGCTGTCGTTGCCCAGATCCCAGGTCTGTTCCAGTTTCAGGGACTTGGCATCATAGACTTCGACGTCGTAGCTGGCGCCGTAGATGTAGAGTTTTTTCGCATCCTGCGACATGCCGAACTGAAAGCGGGAGCGGCACTGAAACTCCGCCTTGTCGATCAATGTGGTGCTCACCATGTCGAAACGCCAGATTTCGCATCTCTTGTTGCCCAATGCACCGTTCGTCACGACGGTGTAGGCATCCTTGCCATCGGGCGTGACCTGCAGGCCGGCCATGGAGGCAGGCGCCGGACCGATCGGCGTGAAGGCAAAGGCGCGCTTCGCCAGGTCGAAGCGCGCGACCCCGAATATCTTATTATGGACATAGGGATCGGCCGCATTGAACAGCGAAACATATTGCCCCGGCGTGCGGATCGCCTCTACCCCGCCACCGAAACCGACATTCTCCATGCCCGTCGTTTCCGGCTTGGCCAGATCGAAGCGATCGACCACCTTCAGGTCGGCGGTATTGAGGACGAACACCTTGTCGCGGAAAAGATAAAGAGACTTGCCGTCATCCGATATCTGGAAAGTCGGACGGCCACCGTTCGGACCAGGCTCGTCCTCCGGCGCGATATCCGCCGTCCGCACCACCTTCTTCTGCTGCAGGTCGATCACCGCATAGCGCGGCTTGCTGACGATGTAGCGATCAATCTCCTTATCCATCTGCGTGGCGATGGTGTAGAAATAGCGTCCCGTAGGATCGGGCACGCCACCGTTGAAGCGATAGCGCGTGGTCGGCGTGTTCAGGCTGAACTTGTTTACGACCTTGCGCGTCGCAACGTCGATCACTTCGATACCGCTGGTCGTGATGGTCGTCGCGTAGATATATTTGCCGTCGTTCGACAGACGCATGCTGGTGGGCAGACCGGTATCGAGCTTGATCTCGCTGGTCACGGCCCCCTTGCCTTCGTCGAACACGATCAGCGCATTGGGATAGGACCCCATGAAGAGAGTGCCTGCCTGCGCAGGATTGGTCAGCGCCAGACAACCCATACCAGTGGCCAGCGTATGGCGAAACATGGTCATGCGATCCCCCCTTTTCCCGATCATGGGAACACCAGATCGAGATTGCGCCAGTCCTTCGCCGCCGTCGCGCAATTGCTGGCCCAGTCGGGCGAATAATTGACATGGTCGGGCACCTGCACCGGCCAGAAGCAGGTGACGTAGCAATCGTAGATGTCGCGTTCGACCGGCTGGCACAGGCCCGCCGTGCCGCCGCCGGCATCCACTTCCCAGCCGGGCGAGAAGGAAAGCGAACAGCCCAGCGGCACATGAGGCCGCGGCGCCTGTTGCAGGGCGACGACATCCTCCTGCTCCAGTGACGTGACCATATCGTCGATCCGCTGCGCCTTTTTGTTGAGGGGCTTGAGATGCTTCATGACAGCGCCTTTCGTGCGGCAAAGCGTTCAAGGAATTGCGGGTTCTGGACACTCACCGCGCCATAGATGCGCAGGCAGGTGTCGGTCCATTCGCGGATCCAGTCGCAATAATGCAGGTTGGCGTGGCCGGTGTCGCCATAGCGGACGAACGCTTCGTGATGGCAGCCACCGGCGCAGAGCGGTCGCGCCCAGCAGGACTGACAATCATATTTCGCGTCCACATGTCCCTTGGCCAGGAAGTCGCCTTGCTTCTGCTTGTCGATGCCGGTCGAGATATGCCCGAGCGTGTGCGTGTCCGCGTCGGTGAAACGGTGGCAGGGCGAAATGTCGCCAGATGGTCCCACGCCCAGCAAGCCGATACCCGCGCCGCAGGGATGCGACTTGTTGACGCCCTGGATGAGTTCGCTGATGGTCTCGCTGACGTTGGAAAAGCCGTGCATCTCGCCGCGCAGCGCATATTCCAGCCATTCGTCGGCGAGCGCATGGAATTGCGCCAGCACGCCGGTCATGCCGCCGTCGTCGAGCGAATAGGCCTGATTGTCCGATGCGGTCACCGGTGCGAAGCCGACTTCGTGGAATCCAAGGTCATCCTTCAGATGGCGATAGATGCGGATGACGTCCGTCACCCCTTCGGTCAGGGTAACGCGGGCGGTGATGGCGCGTGTGCGATGATTGGCGATCAGCGCGCGCAGGCGCGGCTCTACCACCGCATAGCTGCCCTTCCCGCTTTTATAGACGCGGCGCTTGTCCTGAAGGTCCGCAGGTCCGTCCATGCTGACGGTCACGCCGATCGCATTGTCGGACAGGAACGCGATGATCTCGTCGGTCAGCAGGGTCGCGTTGGTCGTGAGGCTGTAGCCGACCGTCACGCCGCGCTCCGCTCCCTTTTCGTTGGCATAGCCGACGACATCGCGCAGCAGCGGGAAGTTCATCAGCGTCTCGCCGCCGAAGAATGTGATGTGCACCGCCCTGCGCCCGCGCGCTTCGGCCAGCAGGAAATCGACCGATTCCTTTGCCGTTTCCAGCGACATATATTTCTTCTTGCCCGCAGGCGTGGCGATCTTATCCGCGCCGAACTCGTAGCAATAGGTGCAGGCGAGGTTGCACTGGTTGGTGATGTTGAGGACCAGTGCCTGTAGCGGGAAATCCTTGGGCGGCGCGGACGGGCCGGGCGCCGGGCGGGCATCGTCGGTCACGATCACCTGCGCCTGCCGCAGTTCGCGGATCATCAGGTCCGCATCGGTCCGGCTATATCCGCCTTCGGTCAGATGGGCCATCAGGGCGTCATGCGACAAGGGGCGGTCGCCAAGCCGCGTCAGCAGCGTCATCGCCGCTTCGTCCAGCTCGAACATCGCGCCCGCGGGTACGAGATAGATGAAGTCGCGACCTTCCGCTGCGAAGGGATGGAACTCGCCGCGGCGATAGTCCTGCGTTACCATCACGGTCATTGGCTAACCTCCGGCTGATCCCAGCGTTGATAGGCGGGGACCGTCACCACCAGATAGGATTTCGCGGTCAGCGGCTTGCCGAACTTGTCCTTCTCCGCCTTTGCCGTCGCCACTACCCACACATCGCCATAATTGTTGCGACCGAAGCGACGCGCCGGATTGGGACCTTCGGTCGCAGGGGTGAACAAAGCCGTAGGGCTGAGCGTGCCTACGAACTTCTTGTCGTCGTCATAGGTCACGGCCAGAAACTCCTCGACGCTCCAGTCGACATCTACCGGACCGATCGCCAGATCGTCGGTCGTATAAGGCTTCGCATCTGGGCCATTGTCGAACCCGATGGCTTCATACTGCTGATAGCCCTTGGCGAATTTGACCCCGCCAAGCCGCGCGACGGAGGTTTCCGGCGTCACCTTGAGGTAATCGACCTTGCGATAAACCGGCAGCGCCTTTTCCAGCGTGGCGCCCGCAATGCCGACATCACGGCGACCGGTCGTGGCATCCGATGCCACATCGACCGCGATCACCACTTCGGACGGGCTGGAGGACAACACTTGCGTTACCGTCACGCCCGCTCCGGCGTCTATGTCGCCGGCCTTCACGTCGGCAGGCAGGCTGTCACCCAATATGCGCAACTGGACCGCCTTCGATCCTGCCGTGAGCGCATCGGGAACGACGCTGAAGATCGTCGGTGCGCCGGTCGCCCGCGTCAACGTCACGTCATAGCCGAACTCGTGATATTCGCCCCAGAACCAGCGGCCCGTGGCGCTTTTCTGATCGGGGGCAAACCACATCGTCTCTCGGGTGTCGCGCAGCGCGTCGTCCGGCCCGGCATCCTTGGGCGCGCCAGCCGTCGATCGCCCACGCCAGGAATAGCCGCCATAGACGATGCCGTTGCCCCGCCGCGTGATCGCCGCGCCACCGGCCAGCGATCGCAAGGACACGCTCGTCACGAAATCGTCCTCGTCCTTGCCGGGGGCGATCGTCATTTCGCCCACATAACGCCCCTGCCCCGGCACCGATGCCGACACCAGCCATTTACCCGCCAGCCTGGCCGGGCGCAGGCGCGGACGCCACGCCGTCCACTCCGGCGTCGCGAGAGGGGCAGTCTTGCTGATATATTCAAGGCCCACATCACCCGCCAGACGCGGCTTGGCGGGCGGAGTCTGCCCGGGTACGGGCTGATCGGCAGGTTCCACCGACGGTCGGCGATATTGCGCGTCGGCCTGCGAATAGAGCGCGACATGCAGGTTCTGCAGCAGCTTCCATTCGACTTTCGACCGGCGCCAGGACAGCGCCTGGCCAAAGCCGTGGCATGCCGCGCAGGATGTGCGGACGGTTTCGTTGGGAATGTTCGTTTCGTCGATCATCCGATGCTCGGGCATGTACATCACCGGCCTGGCCTCTTCCGGGGCGAGGCCATGGGCGCCGGAGAGATATTTCACGATGGCACGCGATTCATTGGGAGTGATGACCGCTCCGTTGAGGCGAACCATGCGCTTGATCGCCTGCGACCAGCCCTCCGGCGTGGTGCGCGACCAGGAAATGCGGGAGAGATTGCCCTTGGCGTCCGCCGCATGGCAGCCCCCGCATTTCGCGATGGTGAGTGCATCCGTGACCGGGATGCCTGCCTCGGTCTCGTTGAAGGCCGCGGCGGTATCGGCATCGGGCCTGGCGACTTGGGCGACCACGACGGAGGTCGAAAACACGCCAAGCACGATCATGCGCCTGGCCGGCGCGCGCATCGCTGCAATCGCCCGCGAAATGCGAAGCACAATATTTCCACTGTCCGCTTGGGGACTGCGATCGGCGCCTGATTTCAGGAAGGTCATGCCCGGATTATTCCCCCTGCCCGCCGCCCCGACAGGCCCCTTGGAAAATGCTGTATCGACGGCAAAGCTGAACAATTGTCCGGAATTGGTCAAGGCCATTTCGCAGGTGCAAAATATAAATTTCGGCATGGCGGGTTTTCACCGCCGGTACGTCTCACGCTTTCATCTTGAACGCCGTTTCCGGCATCCGGATCAGCACCGGCATCACGCACAATGCCACCAGTGCGATCATCGCGCCGGGGGCGAGCGGCGATCCGGTGCGCTGGACCAGTACATGCGCGACATAGGGGGTCAGGCCGCCGAAGATCGCCGTGGCACTCGTCGCACCCAGGGCAAGGCCGCTCAGCCGCCCTTCACCGGGGAACTGTTCGGCCGTGGTGACGGCGCCCACCGCGCTGACCGCGCCGCCCAGCAGCCCCAGCACGACGGCGCCCGCCAAGGCGAGACTGGCATCTCCTCCGGCCATAAGCTGGAACATCGCGATCGGCACAAGCGCGCCGATGACGGCGAGCATGACGAGCACGGGCTTGCGACCGATATGATCCGACAATGCTCCGGCCAGTGGCGTGACGACGATGACGGCCATCGCGGCGATCGTCGAAAGCCACAGGGAGTCGCGCTCTCCGATCACCCCCACCGTCCCCAGAAACGCGGGGACATAGGTGATACCGACATAATATGTGATCGATCCCAGCGCGGAAATCGCAAAGCCGCGGGCGATGGCGGCGCGATGATGGGTCAGCGTGTAGCGCAGCGGATTGGCCGGAATGGTGCCGCCCTCCCGCTGCCGCTCGAACTCGGGCGATTCCTGCATGGTCGACCGCACGAGCAGCACGCTGCCCGCAAGCACGGCGCCGACGAAGAAGGGGATGCGCCAGCCCCAGCCATCGAGCGTCGGGTCGCTCATCGAGCCGACGGTGATCGCCGTGACGCCGACGGCCAGCAACGCCCCGATCTCGCTTGTCCCCGACGCCAGCGACGTGACGAGGCCACGGCGGCGGCGCGACGCACCTTCCATCAGATAGGCGACGACGCCGGTATATTCCCCGCCGACCGAAAAGGCCATGACGCAGCGCAGGCCAAGCAGCAGCCACCCCGCCAACGGGCCGATCTGCGCATAGGTCGGCAACAGCGCCGTCGCGAGCATCGCCGCCGTCATCATCGCCATCGACAGCAGCATCGTCCGCCGCCGCCCGAAACGATCGCCGATATGGCCGAACACGACCGCACCCACGGGCCGCATGAGATAAGCGATCGCAAAGCCCGCCAGCGTATCGATCAGCGACCCCGCGCCACCCCCGAAGAACACGCGCGACAATATGGTCGCCATGTAGAGATAGAGCGTGAAATCATACCATTCGACGATCGTGGAAAAGGCCGCGACGACGATCGACCGGCTGGAAAGCGTCTCGTCGCGCGGCCCGGCGTCCTGCATCCCTCATCCTGTCCCTATGATTGCGATCGCCCTATCTTCTGTCCCTTTGTCCGGCGCTACGCCAGCCATGATGTGCGTCGCAAGGAGAATGTGGTTCAGCGTTCCAGCGCATATTGCACCGTGAGCGATACCGATGCCGATACATGACCCGGCTCGACCGGCGTCGATTTCGCCATGTCCGCGCTCATCCGCATCTGCACCATCGGCATGGGTGCGCCGCCGCCGTTGCTCGCTTCGCTGATGGAAATGAGGCGCACGGTGCGATAGCCGGTTTGCTGCGCGTAATATTCCGCCTGCGCCTTGGCGGACTTGAGCGCCTGGCCGCGCGCCTGCACCAGAAGCGGCGCGGGATCGTCGATGCCGAACGTCGGCCCGCTGATGCTGGTGGCGCCTGCCGCGACCATCCGGTCGAGCAGGTCGCCGACCCGCTTCACGTCGCGCACGGTGATGCTGAGCTGATTGGCGGCTTCATAGCCGACGAACTTCGCCGCCGCCTGCGATCCGTCCGGGTTGCGCGCGCTGTAGTCATATTGGGCGTTCAGGCGGATGCCGCTGGTCTGGATATCCTTCTTCGCGATCCCGCCTTTCGCGAGCGCGGCGATCAGGCGATCCATCTGCACCGCATTGGCCGCCATCGCTTCCTTCGCCGTAGGCGCGCGGGTTTCGACGCCGGTGCCGACCGTCGCGACATCCGGCGCGGCCTCGACCGACTCCGTGATGTTGAGCGTGACGACCGGCGCGGTTTCGGAAAGCGTCACCTGCGTCTGCGCATGGGCGACAAGGGGAACCAGCGACGCGGCGGACAGCAACGCAAGGGCGGCGATTTTCATGGGTCATATTCTCCATACACAGTGATCGGCCAACGTGACGACCATCGTAGCGGTTCCGGAACATATATCCGCAGAACGCGTGAACGGCGGCTGAGCCGGAGATTATTCGCCCGTTCATCTTGAACAATGATATGAAGTTACATAGATGGCTTCTGCGCTTCCCTTCCCCCGAAAGTTATTCGCAAACCATGCACAGCGACAATCCCGCACGGGACACAGGCCTGTTCGACCGCATCGGCCTGATGCTGGGCGGCGCATGTCTGATCCATTGCCTGGCCCTGCCCGTCCTGATTGCCTTGCTGCCGAGTTTCGGCGGACTGCTGCCCGATCATCATCTGGTGCATGTCGTCCTGCTCGCCATCACCCTGCCCGTCAGTGGCGTCGCGCTCTTCCAAGGCTGGCGGCGCAGGCGCGACCGCTGGGTGCCGGTCATCGGCACCACCGGCCTGACGCTGCTGGCCGCCGCGATCATGGCAAGCGAAACGCACGAGATACCGATCACCGTCGCCGGCAGCCTGCTGCTCGTCATCGCCCATGCACGCAACTGGCGGGCGACGACGCAATAGCGCGCCCTCTTGCCAGTCCGCCGCCCAGCGCCTAGCTGCACCGGCATGGCGGCACCTATTCTCAGTTTCGAAAATCTCGGTCTCAATCAGGGCAGCGGCTGGCTGTTCAAGGGGCTGGACATCCAGGTCGGCCTGCGTGACCGGCTGGCGCTGATCGGGCGCAACGGCGCGGGCAAGACGACGCTGCTCAAGCTGCTGGCAGGCAGCATCGAAGCCGATCAGGGCACGCGGGCGATCGTGCCGGGCAAGCATGTCGTGATGCTGGAGCAGGATCCCGATGTCAGCGCCTTCGCGACGTTGCACGACTTTGCGCTGTCGGGCGACCGTGCGCCTGCGCCGCATGAAGTGGAGGCGATCGCCGATCAACTGGGCGTCGACCTGTCGCGCGAGGCGGCCACCGCATCTGGTGGCGAGCGCCGCCGCGCCGCGATCTGCCGCGCGCTGGCCAGCGAACCCGATCTGCTGCTGCTCGACGAGCCGACCAACCATCTGGACATCGGCGCGATCGACTGGCTGGAAAGCTGGCTCAACCGCTACAATGGCGCCTTCGTGGTCATCAGCCATGATCGCGCCTTCCTGACCAAGTTGACGAAGCAGACGCTGTGGCTGGACAGGGGCAGCATCCGCCGCGCGGAAATCGGTTTCGGCGGCTTCGATGCCTGGATGGAGCAAGTCTATGCCGAGGAAACCCGCGCCGCCGAGAAGCTGGACGCGAAGCTGAAGATCGAGGCGCACTGGCTGGAGCGCGGCGTGACCGCACGGCGCAAGCGCAATCAGGGGCGGCTGTCGAAACTGTATGAAATGCGCGAGCAGCGCGCGGCGATGGTCGGGCCGCAGGGTATAGCCAAGCTGGCGATGGCGAGCGACGGCAGCAAGACGAAGAGCGTCATCACCGCATCGCACGCGACCAAGGCCTTTGGCGACCGCACGATCGTGAAGGATTTCTCGATCCGCATCCAGCGTGGCGACCGGATCGGCATCGTCGGCAGCAACGGCGCGGGCAAGACGACCCTGCTCAAGCTGCTGACGGGAGAGAGCGAACCCGACAGCGGCACGATCACCTTGTCCAAAACGCTCGATATGATCTTCATCGATCAGCAACGCAGCCTGATGGCGCCGGAAAAGCGCGTGCGCGAAGTGCTGGCCGAGGGCGGCGACTGGATAGACGTGCGCGGCGTGCGCAAGCATGTTCACGGCTATCTCAAGGAGTTTCTGTTCGACCCTTCGCTGGCGGAGGCGAAGGTCGGGACGCTTTCCGGCGGCGAGCGGTCGCGGCTGTTGCTGGCGCGCGAGTTCGCGCGCGAATCCAATCTGCTGGTGCTGGACGAACCGACCAACGATCTCGACCTCGAAACCATGGACCTGCTGCAGGAGGTTATCGCGGATTACGACGGCACCGTCCTGATCGTCAGCCACGACCGCGACTTCCTCGACAAGACGGTGACGATGACGCTGGGCCTCGACGGATCGGGCGAGATCGACATCGTGGTCGGCGGCTATCAGGACTGGGTGAAGCAGCGCAAGGCGCGGATACCCAAGGGCGCGGGCGCGAAGAAGGCGGAAGCGGCGGTCTCCGCACCGCCGCCGCCCAAGGCGGTCAAGCTGACCTACAAGGACCAGCGCGATTACGAATTACTGCCCAAGCGGATCGAGGAAATCGAAGCGGCGATCGCGCGCGACGAAGCGACGCTGGCGGACCCGGCGCTGTACACCAAGCACCCGGACAAGTTTGCCGCGCTGACCAAGGCGATCGATATGGCGCGGGCGGAAAAAGATGCGGCGGAGGAACGGTGGCTGGAACTGGCGGAAAAGGTCGAGGGGCTGGCCTGACGAAGCCCCTCCCCTGCAGGGGAGGGGAGCAAGATGACTTACCGCCCCGCGTTCCATTCATCCCGCAGAAGACCGAAGATCAGGCTGTCTCGGACGCCCAGATGCGTTTCCCACTCGCCGCGCAAGCGCCCTTCCTCGCGGAAGCCCATGCGACGCAGCAATCCGATCGACAGCACATTGTCCGGATCGACATCGGCGAACACGCGGCGGGCATCCTTTTCCGCGAACAGATGATCGACGACGCCGGATACCGCTTCGCGGGCGAAACCCCGGCCCCAGAGGTCACGGCGCAGCAGATAGCCGATTTCCCAAACAGCCTTGCGGCGCATGCCCGCACCGACCCGACCGATGGCGTCGCCTCCGTCGAGCGTAATGGCCCAGGCGAACCAGTCATCGCCATAGCCGCCGTCCGGCGCGATATAGGCGCGGGTTTCCTCGACGCTGGCATGCGGGCCGCTCGACCACCATGTCATCAGTTCGGGATCGGAGAAGGCGGGAAACAGCGCCTCGGCATCGCCAGAGACGAGCGGGCGCAGCAGCAGGCGATCGGTCGCGAACTGATCCGGTGCAATCATGTCAGCCCCTCCCCCTTCCGCGTTCCTACCAGGGCCTCGACGAGTGCCTTCACCTTTTTCTGCCGCCATTGGGGCAACGGCGCAACGAGCCAGTAGCCGCGCGCCGCGTCCTGCACGTCGCCGACTTGCCGGATGCGCGCTTCCTCAAGATCGCGTCGCGCGAGCAGCAGCGGTACGGTCGCGCGGCCGAAACCGTGGGCCGCGGCCTCGATCGCAAGACCCGCGTCGGCCACCCGCATATGCGCTTCGTTCTCGCCCTTCTCCGCCGGGCTTCCCGCCCAGGCGATCGTCCGATCCGGCCCACCCTGCGGTGCTTCCACGGTCACGAAGGCGGTGGACCCGATCCGCACGCCCTCATGCTCGCCCGGCCCGTCGGTCAGGCGCAGCGCCAGATCGAGATTGGCCTCGGTAAAATCCAGATCGGCATCCGCCGCCACCAGCGCGAAATGCAAGTCGGGTTGCCCCTGCGCATAATCCGCCAGTTGCGCCTGAAGCCATTTGGCGGTGATGTCGCGCGGGGCCGCGATGGTCAGCGACTGGCTCGATTGCCCGACCTGCATCGCGCGCACGGCATCCTCGAACATCAGGAACCCCGAACGCAGCGCGTCCAGCCCCGCCTCCGTCTCCGGCGTCAGTTCCAGCCCCTTGGGCGTACGGCGGAACAGCACGACGCCCAGCATATCCTCCAGCGCGCGGATCTGCTGACCCACGGCGGCAGGCGTCACTGCCAATTCGTCGGCGGCGCGCGTGAAGCTCAGGTGCCGCGCGGCGGCATCCAGCACCCGCAGGCCGTTGAGAGGCAGATGCGTGCGTTTCATTCGGCTATGGCGGGGGCGATCAGGGGGAAGCCGGGGATGGCGATGTCGAACATCTCGCCATGGGCGCCGAGCATCCGGTAGCTGCCGGTCATCGCGCCGGTCGGCGTCTGCAGGGGACAGCCGGAAACATAGTCGTAGGATTTGCCCGGTTGCAGCACCGGCTGCTCGCCAACGACGCCCTCGCCCTCGACATGATGCTGCGCGCCGCGCCCGTCGGTGATGAGCCAGCGACGCGTCAGAAGCTGGATCGGCTCGTTCCCGTCATTCTCTATGCGGATATGATAGGCCCAGAACCAGCGCCCACGATCCGGCTCCGACTGTTCGGGCAGGAAGCTGACGGAGACGCGCACGGTGATGTCCCGCGTGGTCGAGGCAAAGGGAAACAGTGATTTCACGCCGCCAAAATCACCCGGATGCGGCGGACAGTCAACGGCCAATCGACGCCAGCGCCTGATCGAGATCGGCGATCAGGTCTGCGGGGTCTTCCAGACCGACGTTGATGCGCAGCATATCCTCCGTAATGCCGACTTCCAGCCGCGCCTCCTCCGCCATGCCGTAATGGGTGGTGGACGCCGGATGCGTCATGAGGCTGCGGCTGTCGCCGATGTTGTTGCTGATGTCGATAAGCTGCAATCCGTTCAGCAGACCGTGCGCCTCCGCCCGACCGCCGCCGACATAGAGCGAGAAGATCGGCCCGGCCATCGCCATCTGCCGCATGGCGAGATCATGCTGCGGGTGGCTGGGGATGCCGGGATAGACGACGCGCGCGACGCGGCTTTCGAGGAAATTGGCGACCACTATCGCATTTTCGCTCTGGCGGCGGATGCGCAGATCGAGCGTTTCCAGCCCTTTCAGCACGACCCAGGCGTTGAAGGCGCTCAGCGTCGGGCCGGTGTTGCGATGGAAGGGCAGCAGCGTGTTGAGGATGAAATCCTCAGTTCCGCAGATCGCACCGGCGAGCACGCGGCCCTGCCCGTCCATCATCTTGGTCGCGCTGTAGGCGACGACATCCGCGCCGAAATCCATGGGCCGCTGAAGCGCGGGCGTGGCGAAGGCGTTGTCGACTACCGAGACGATCCCGTGTGCCTTCGCCAGACCGCACACGGCAGCAAGATCGACCACGTCCATCGTCGGATTGGCGGGCGTTTCGAAAAAGAACACTTTGGTATTCGGGCGGATCGCCGCTTCCCACGCGGAAAGATCGCGCGCGTCGACGGTCGTCGTCTCTATCCCGAACTTGGGCAGCAGCGTATCGGTAAGCCAGCGGCAGGAGCCGAACAGCGCCTTGCCAGCGACGACATGATCGCCCGCCGAAAGCTGACACAGCAGCGCCGCCGTCATCGCCGCCATGCCGGTCGCGGTCGCGCGGCAGGCTTCGGCGCCTTCCAGCAGGGCGATGCGCTTTTCCAGCATCTCGACCGTGGGATTCTGCAGGCGGCTGTAGGTCATTCCCTGCTGATCGCCCGCGAAGCGCGCGGCGGCGTCCTCCGCACGGTCGTAGCTGTAGCCGGAGGTGAGGAACAACGCCTCCGACGTTTCGCCATATTCCGACCGCGCGGTGCCGCCGCGCACCGCAAGCGTGGCGGGGCGCCAGTTGGCGGTGATCTTCGGGTCTTGTCCGCTGTGCCGTTTCATCGTCCGTATTCCAATATGTTTACCGTCAGAGCGCGGCGACCACCGCGTCGCCGATCTGCGCCGTGGACATCGTTCCGCCGAGGTCCGCGCCGCGCGCGCCGCCCGCAAGCGCCTTTGCCACCGCCGCCTCGATCCGGTCCGCCTGATCGGGCAGGCCGAGCGAATAGCGCAGCATCATCGCGGCGGAAAGGACCGTTGCGAGCGGATTGGCCTTGCCCTGCCCGGCGATGTCCGG
This sequence comes from Sphingobium sp., assembly GCA_965279415.1. Classification (GTDB taxonomy): domain Bacteria; phylum Pseudomonadota; class Alphaproteobacteria; order Sphingomonadales; family Sphingomonadaceae; genus Sphingobium. The sequence goes on along the minus strand of OZ257238.1, from coordinate 2,823,904 downwards.
CGCGCTGCCGTGGATCGGCTCGTAAAGCCCCTTGCCGTCGCTGTCGAGCGAGGCGGACGCGAGCATCCCGATCGATCCGACGCACATGCTCGCCTGATCGGAGAGGATGTCGCCGAACAGATTGCCGGTCACGATGACGTCGAACTGGCCGGGATTGCGGACCAGCTGCATCGCGGCATTGTCCACATACATATGGCTGAGCGTAACGTCCGGATAGTCCGCCGCGGTCTCGATCACCACGTCGCGCCACAGTTGCGAGGTTTCCAGGACGTTCGCCTTGTCGACCGAGCAAAGCCTGCCCCGCCGCGCCTGTGCCGTGCGAAAGGCGACTTGGGCGATGCGCCTTACTTCGCCTTCGTTGTACGACATGATGTCATAGCCTTCGCGCTGGCCATCGGGAGTCTTGCGCATCCCCTTATCGCCGAAATAGACGTCGCCGTTCAGTTCGCGCACGATCATCAGGTCGATCGCGGCGGCGACTTCGGGGCGCAGGGTGGAGGCGTCGGCCAGTTCGGGGAACATCTTCGCCGGGCGCAGATTGGCGAACAGGGCCAGTTCCTTGCGCAGGCCCAGGATCGCCTGTTCGGGGCGGAGATGGCGTTCAAGCGCGTCGCACTCCGGATCGCCGACCGCACCGAAGAGGATCGCATCGGCACGCCGGGCAAGGTCGAGCGTTTCGGGAGGCAGCGGATGGCCGACCGCCTTGTACGCCGCGCCGCCGACCGGCGCTTCCTCGTAAGTCAGCCCGTCGATCGCGAGCGCATCGAGCACCCGGCGCGCCTGCGCGATCACTTCCGGCCCGATCCCGTCCCCCGGCAACAGCGCGATCAGCATATGCTTTCTATCCCCAATGACCGAAAATATGGGGGATGCTTATGAGCGCCCTCCTCGTTACGCAACCGCTCTTTTCAGCCGGTCCACCAGCCTCTCGCGCGCGGCGAGGATGTCGCGGCGGCGATCGGTGAGGACCGAGCGTTCGAGGAAGTGTCCGGTGAGGCGCAACCCGTCCACTATGTCCGGCCACCCCGCCTCTCCGCAGGTGACGAGAAAGGGCGGCAGCGGCAGCAGGCGCGCTTCGTAGCCGGTCGCGGCGGCGGCGCTGACGGCGGCGGCGCTCTTCGGGCTGACGTAGCGCAGGTCGTCGCGCGATCCGGTCGCGGCGCACTGGTCGAGATCGAGACCGAAGCCCAGTTCGGTGAGCAGCAGCAGTTCGTAGCGGACCAGCGCCACCGCCCATCCGCGCGCCGCCGGGGCCGCCTCCACCGCCGCCAGCGCGGCGTCGAGCGCCTGATGCAGCACGGGATAGCCGTTTTCCTCCGGCAAGGCGGCGGCGGTGAGCGCGCAGGTCCAGTCGATCGCGGCGGCGGGCAGCGGCTCGGCCAGCAGCGGCGCGCGGCTGTGGATCATCTCGACCGTCAGGCTTGCGAGCTGATCGGGCGTCCGCGCGCGAAACTCCGCCTGCACGATATTGCCGGGCTGAAGGATGGGCCGCATCTGGCGGGAGCGGCCGCCGCGGACATAGCCCGCGACGAGGCCGTCATGCGGTGTCATCGCGCGGACGATGGCCCCATGCTCCCCATGCGCGCGGACAGCGCAGACGATGGCGGGGGTGATGAGCTGCGGCATGGGAGGCGCAGGAGTATCCTACAAAGGTAACAAAGGTAACGCTGAATCGATATTTCGCACGGAAAACTGCGGAAAATAAGGCTTGCGTGGAAGGCGACGAAGTTGCGGAAGTTGCGGCGTTGAAAGGCGCGGAAATGCTGGGGTTGTGGGAAACGGGTGCTGTGCGGACGATGCGGGAGGGTGCGCGCGTGTCATGGCGATGCCGTAGCATTGGTAGGGTATGTAGGACAGGTTTTGGAGTGATGAGAGATGATGGATTTGGGCCAGATACAGGCAAAGTGGCCCCCAAAATTGTCGTCATGCCAGCGCAGGCTGGCATCTGGGGCAGAGGCGCACGACAGCGTGACATGAAAGCGCGAATGGAAAACATCGCTTGCCGAGGAGAGCGGCCCGGATTGGCGCGATATTTCGAACCTTATCCTCTTGCCGCCTGAGAACCCAGCTTTCGCTGGGATGACGAGGGGCGCCCAGGCAGTGCACAAATCACAAAGTTGCGGAAGTTGCGGCGTTGAAAGCGGCGGGAATACTGGGTTTCGACACATGAGCCATCGTTACGACTTTATTTTCGGCTTCCCCGTTTGGGAAACAGGCGTGGGTAGGAACGATGGTCCGAAGGCTTGTATTTCCGAACCAGTCGAAATCCCCTTGGCCTTCCTGTCGCCCGCCTGAAAATTGCGCGCAACAAAGCGAATATGTAAATGGTGCCGCCCAAGCCGATCAATCCGACGCAGATGCAATGGGCCAAAAAGAACCCCGGATTATTTTCCAGAGTGATCACGCGCGGCGAAAAAGGAAGTCTTTTGCTACCTTGCTTGATTACTCCTGCGTCCAGATCACTTGATATCACCGCATATGACGCGACTATTGCCAGCACAGCGCACAGGGTTCCAACGAGTATCTGGCGCAGAGTTACATATTCGGAATGCCCTATACCTGAGCGGTGTAGAGGAAGTTTCGAATGTGGGTCGTTCATATCCAAACCGTAGATCGGAATGCTATAAATACCGTTAATTTTTATGATGTTATGTCAGTTTTGCAATGGTTACATTGCGTTCCGAATGCTTGATGAAAACGGGTCAGCATCCTTCGGTTTGATACGCCGCTACGAGGAAGCGGGATCCCAGCTTTCGCCGGGATGACGAGGGGATGGGCGATCCCTTTTTCCCTCTCCCCTTCAGGGGAGAGGGTGGCGACCCCGGCGAAGGCCGGGGGATGCCGGGAGAGGGGGATGTACGGGCATGGATGTGTACCCAGGCTTTCCTTACAGCCCCCTCTCCCCGGCCCTCTCCCCTCAAGGAGAGAGGGAGAAGGAAGTCAGCCGTGGAAATAATCATAGACCTGCTGCGCCACTGCCGTCGAAACCCCCGGCGCTTTTTGCAAGTCCTCCAGCGCGGCGCTCTTCACGGCCTTGGCGGTGCCGAAGTGCATCAGGAGCGCCTTCTTCCGCGCGGGGCCGATGCCCGGCACTTCGTCCAGTGAGCTGACGGTGATCGCCTTGCTGCGCTTGTCGCGGTGGGCGCCGATGGCGAAGCGGTGGGCTTCGTCGCGGAGGCGCTGGAGGTAGAAGAGGACCGGGTCGTTGACCGGGAACATCATTTCGCGACCGTCGGGCAAGTGGAACACTTCGCGTCCGTCGCGACCATGATGGGGACCCTTGGCGACGCCGATCAGGGTGACATCCTCGACGCCGATGGCCTCCAGCGCCGCCTTCGTGGCGCTCACCTGCCCCTTGCCGCCGTCGACCAGCACGAGGTCCGGCCATTCGCCGCCGTCGCGATCGGGATCCTCGCGCTGGGCGCGACCGAAGCGCCGCTCGAACACTTCGCGCATCATCGCGAAATCGTCGCCGGGGGCGGTGTCCGGATTCTTGATGTTGAACTTGCGATAGGCGGATTTGCGGAAACCCTCCGGCCCGGCGACGATCATCGCGCCGAGTGCATTGGTGCCCTGAATATGGCTGTTGTCGTAGACTTCGATGCGGTCCGGCACGCCCTCCAGCCCGAAGGCTTCGGCCATGTCGCGCAGCACCTTCGCCTGCGTCGTGGTTTCGGCGAGGCGACGGTCGAGCGCCTCCACGGCGTTGCGCTGCGCCTGTCTGATAAGCCGGGTGCGGTCACCGCGCTGGGGCATTTCGATGTGGACGCGGGAGCCGATCCGCTCGGTCAGTGCCTGCGCGATCAGTTCGCAATCGGCGGGCTGGCGGTCGGCCAGGATGAGTTTGGGCGGAGGCACTTCCTCGTAGAATTGGGCGAGGAAGCTGCCCAGCACTTCGGCCTCGTCCACTTCCGCCGTGTGGATCGGGAAGAAGCTACGATGGCCCCAGTTCTGGCCGCCGCGGATGAAGAAGGCCTGGATGCACATCGCGCCGTTCTTCGTCGCGAGCGCGAAGATGTCGGCATCGCCCAGCCCTTCGGCATTGATCGCCTGGCTGCCCTGAATGAAGGTCAGCGCTTTCAACCGATCACGGATGACGGCGGCCTGCTCGAAGTCCATCGCATCCGATGCGGCCTGCATCGAGGCGCCGAGTTTCTGCTGCACCTTGGTGGATTTGCCGCCGAGGAAATCCTGCGCATCCTGCACCAGTTCGGCATAGGCCTCTGGCGCGATGCGATCGACGCAGGGGGCGGAGCAGCGCCTGATCTGATAGAGCAGACAGGGGCGCGAGCGGTTGGCGAAGAAACTGTCGGAGCAGGAGCGCAGCAGGAACAGTTTTTGCAGCGCGTTGATCGTGCGGGTGACGGAGCCGGCGCTGGCGAACGGCCCATAATAGCGCCCTTTCGCCTTGCGCGCGCCGCGATGCTTCTGGATGCGGGGAAAGGCGTGATCCTCCCGCAGCAGGATAAAGGGGAAACTTTTGTCGTCGCGCAGCAGGACGTTGTAGGGCGGGCGGAAGCGCTTGATGAGTTGCGCCTCCAGCAGCAGCGCCTCCGCCTCGCTGTTGGTGGTCACGATCGTCATCGAGCGGGTCTGCGCCACCATGCGCTGCAGGCGGCGGGGAAGCCGGTCGACCTGCGTGTAATTGGTGACGCGGTTGCGCAGCGCCCGCGCCTTGCCGACGTAGAGCACGTCGCCGCGCGCATCCTGCATCCGGTAGACACCGGGCCGCGTGGGCAGGGTTTTCAGGACATTGCGGATCGCCTCCACTCCCGCGTCGATATCCGGCGCACCTGCCCCGCGCACGGTGTAGCTGGCCTTGTCCTCGTTGAAGCGCTCAGGAGAATTGGCGGGGGATTGGGGAGACGACATGGTTGGGAGATAGGGGAGATGGCGGGGGTTGCAAAGGTGGCATGGAGGCTATTCGGCGCCAATACTCCACCGTTCGGGCTGAGCTTGTCGAAGCCTTCCCCTGACCCCGGACTTGATCCGGGGGAAGGTGCTTCGCCCGCGGCTCAGCGTAGCCCTTCGACAGGCTCAGGGCGAACGGCGTGAGGTTCGGGCCTGGATTACGAAAACGGCCGGGGGTCAGCCCGGCCTTTTCGTTTGCGTAGCGAGTGTCTGTGGATCAGACGACCGGGCCGAGACCCTTGATCGCGCTGTCGACCAGCGCCTTGTCGGCCTTGGCATCATGCCCCTGCGCGATCAGGGTTGCGGCGGCGGCTGTGGCTGCCGATACGGCCTTGGCGCGGACATCGGCGATGGCGGCGCGTTCGGCGGCGGCGATCTTGTCCTCCGCCATCTTCTGACGACGGGCGATGAGGGCGGTCGCGTTCGTCTGCGCATCGTCCATCAATTGCGCGGCCTCTTCCTCCGCGCGGGATTTCAGCGCGGCGGCTTCACCGGCGGCGGCTGCGAGTTTCGCTTCATATTCGGCCTTGAGCGCTTCGGCTTCCGCGCGCAGCTTCGAGGCTTCCTCAAGCTGGGTGCGGATCGTCGCGATCTTCGTATCGAGGCTGCGCCCGATCAGCCCAGGCACTTTCTTCCAGATCAGCACCGCGATGAAGATCGCCATGGCGAGGCTGACCCAGGCGGTGGCATCCATGCCGAGCGCCTGCGGATCGGTATGCGCGGCAACGCCTTCATGCGCCACGGTGCCGACGGGTTCATAGCCTTCCGCGTGAATCGCTTCGTTCGCGGTCGGTGCGGGGGGCGTTGCGTTAGCCATGGACCAGGGCTGCCTTCACTGCTTGCCGGGCGGCTTCCGGCGAGGCGGAAAGGCCCGAAATCTTCGCCACCATGTCGCGCGCGGCGTCGGCGGCGACATCCTCGATCTCCGCCATGGCGGAGGTGCTGGCGGCCCGGATCTCCGCTTCGGCGGCGGCGATCTTTTCCGCGACCACGGCGTCGGTGGCCTTCACCTTCGCTTCGGTATCGCGGGCAGCCTGCGCCTTGGCTTCGGCGATGCGGGCCTGCGCCGCGGCGCGGGCATCGGCATCATGCTTGCGGTAATCCGCCTCGATCTCGTCCGCACGGGCGAAAGCGGCCTTCGCCGTCGCCAGGTCGCCCGCGATCTTGTCGTCGCGCGCACCCACCGTCGCTTCGATCTTCGGCACCATGCCGAGACCGATGACGAAGAATACGAAGCCGAACGTCAGCAGCAGCCAGAAGATCTGCGAGGCGTAGGTTTCGGCGATTTGCGCGATTTGAGGCATGGATTTCCCGCTATCGTAATTGCCGGCCGGTCAAAAGTACCGGTCGGACTGAGCCTGTCGAAGTCCCCGCCTGAACGAAGGGAAGGTGCTTCGCCCGCGGCTCAGCATGACCCTTCGACTTCGCTCAGGGCGAACGGGATTTTTAGGCGACGAAGATCAGGATCATCGACACGACGAACGCCAACAGGCCGAGAAGTTCGGCAGCGGCGAAGCCGATAAACAGGCGACCCTGCTGGCCGTCAGCGGCCGAAGGATTGCGCAGCGCGCTTTCGAGGAACGAGCCGAACACGTTGCCCACGCCCAGAGCGGCCATACCGGCACCAATTGCTGCGAGACCGGCACCGATCAGCTTTGCGGCTTCTGCGTCCATGATAATACTCCTTGTTAAATACTTGAATTGTTGAACAAAACTTAGTGCAGATTCACCGCGTCATTGATGTAGAGCGAGGTGAGCAGCGCGAACACATAGGCCTGGATCACCGCGACCAGCATTTCCAGTGCGCTGATGCCGATCATCAGCGCGAAGCTGGAGAGGCCGACGGTAAGGCCGAAACCGGCCCCGGCGTTGGTGGAATTGATGACGAACCCTGCGAGCACCTTCAACAGGACGTGCCCGGCGGTCATCGCGACGAACAGTCGCAGGCCGAGGCTGAACGGGCGCACCATGAAAGACACCAGTTCGATCAAGAAGATGAAGGGGATCATCGGCACCGGCGTGCCGTGCGGCACGAACAGCGAGAAGAAGTGCAGGCCATGCCGCCAGAAGCCGACGATCAGGACGATCGCGAAGCTCATCACGGCGAGGACGCCGGTGGCGGTGAAGTGGCTGGTGAAAGTGAAGGGGTGCAGGCCGACGAGACCGAGCGGCAGCAGGCCGAGCAGGTTGGCGAGCAGGATGAACATGAAGAGCGAGAATACGTAGGGAACGTAGCGCTTCCCTTCCGGCCCGACGTTGGCGGTCAGCAGATTGCTGATGAAGCCGGTCATCGTTTCGACGGCGGCCTGCCAGCGACCGGGCACCAGTTCGCGCTTCATGCCGCCGATCATGAAGATCCACAGCACCACGACCGTCGCCACCATCCACAGCGCGCTGTTGGTGAAGGCAATATTGTAACCGCCGATGGCCAGATGATCGGTGCCGAACAGCGGCTCGATCGCAAACTGGTGCATCGGGTCGATTTTGCCTGATTCTGCCACGCGAAACCCCATTAAACCCTATAACGAAAGCGCCCCGTCAGTCGGGACGCTTCGTCGAAATCCGAACGATGTTCCTGAAGGCCACGATGATCCCCAGAAAGAGGAAAACCAGCAGGAGCCAGGGCGATGTACCGAACAGCCGGTCGAACAACCAGCCGATCAGTGCACCGCCGGCAAGACCGCCGATCAGTTCCGCCAATACGCGGTTGCCGAGGCGATAATTCGCATCCGCCCCCTGCTGCGCAGTGCCGGTCCTGACCTGTTCGTCGCGGCTTATGCGCGACAGCCGCTCTTCGAGCGACCGTATCCGCGCATCGCCCCCGACGGGGTCTTCCCCAGGTCCAGTATCCGACATTTCCCGGCCTTTCCATAGTGCCGCATCGCTGCGGACGAAAACGCCATGAACGCCAGACGCTGCACCCGTCAAGGCGCGGCCCGTTTAGAAAGGGTGTCCCCCCAAGTCAACAGTGCTTGGGGATGAGGGGGACAGGGGCAAGAAAAAGCCCTCTCTCCTTCAGGGAAGAGGGTTGGGAGAGGGGGATATTAGAGCGGGATCGCATCGCATATCCAAAAGGACAGCCCCCTCTCCCCGGCCCTCTCCCCTGAAGGGGAGAGGGCCGGGGAGAGGGGGAGGATTCAGCCCGCCGTTGCGCAGTAATCGGGCAAGGCGATCGCGCCTGCGCCCTTGGTCTGCCACGCGCCATTGCCGATACGGTAGGCCTGGCCCGACTTCACGCGCGCGGCGAGCGTCTGGCATCCCGTGGCGGCGGCCACGTCGGCGACCGTCACGCCGCGCTTGCCGGCGAGGTCGGTATAGGCGGCGCGGCGCTTGATGTTGATCGATTCGACTTCGGCGCGAACATCGGCGGATACCGACCCGGCGATGCCGAGATAGCCGTCGGACTGTTCGCCCACGGTGCCGGACGCCATGGCCTGCGCCACGGCGCCGCTTTGCGCGCGGGCCGGTGCGGTGAGAAAGAGGCCGGTGGTGAGCGCGATGGCGGCACCGGCGGCGAGAAGGAGAAACTTGCGTGTCATTGCGGGAACAACTCCGGGTTATTCTGGATAAGATCCTGTGCGTCACGTTGCAGGCGCACGACCACTTCCTGCTGCACCTTCACATTCAGGTTGATTTCGATCGGCTTGTCCGGCGCGCGCACCTGAATGCACCCGCTCAGGGCAAGGCCGCCGAGGCCCAATGCGATGATGCCATATGTCTTCATTTGCGGTCCTTCTGTGCGCTCTTGTCGCTTTCGGCAGGCTGAACGGCAAGCCCGAATGACGTGGTGGGGGACGATTGCGTTACGGGCGCGTACCGGTCGCCCAGATTGGAGCGGATCAGACCGCTGGGATCGACGAAGGACTGCGCGGTGTTCAGCAGTCCGCGAAACGGCGCTTCGATGCGGATATTGAACAGGAACGGCAGGCCGACGAAGTTGCGGGCGATGCCGGAGGGCAGATCGCCGAGCTGCCCGCGGTTGACGCCGTTGAACGACACCTGCGTCACCAGTTCGCCGTCCAGCGCACCGTCCATCAGGATGGTGAGGCATTTATATTGCAGGTTCTTGAGCGCATCGAACGCCATCTTGCCATAGACGCCGAGCTGTTCGTTGGAGACCGGGCCGACATAGGCGAGCGTGCCGCCCTGTTGCGCGGGATCGCAGGTGATCCGCAGATTGGCGGTGTCGGACAGGACGAGCGGGGCGCGGCCCGTCTGCCGCGCCACCAGCACGCCGCCGACGATGCGTCCGCCATTCGCATCGAACACCATCGGCAGCAGCCCGTCATAGGTGCCGGTCGCCGAGATATTGTCGAGATCGAGCGTCTGGATGAACGCGCCGGCATCCAGCCCGACGACACGGAAGGCGAGATTGCGGGGCTTGTCCGCGCTGAAATCCATGGTGGTGGGCAGCAGGCTGAGCTGCCCGCCCGCGAACGGCCATTCGCCGCCTTCGATACGCACCTGCTGATCGGGGAGAAGCTGATAGCGCACTTCGCCCTGCGTCGCCTCTATGCCCGGATTGACGCTGGCGATGCGCGCCACCTGCCCCGGCGCAGAGACCAGACCGACCAGATCGGTGAAGCGCAGTTCGCCCGACAGGCCGGTGACGGGACCGAAGGCGGCGGCGAGGGCCATATCGTCGGTCCGGAAAGTCCCGTCGCTGGTCACGTCGCTGCCGGTCCAGCGGACCTGCCCCCTGCCCGTCACCGTGCCGCGCGCATTGGCGACGACGCCGAGTGCGAGGCGCGTCAGCATTTCGGGCTGGAGCGCCTGCGTGAAGGTGACGCCGGGTACGTCGAGATCGGCATGGCCCTTCGCATTACCCAGATCATGCACGATATCGGTACGGGCGACGAGCGCGCCGGTGCGCGGTTCGAGCAGGCTGCCCTGGGCGGTGATCCGGTTGTCCCGCAGGGCGAGCGTGAAGTCGCGGCTGACGAGCTTCTCGAAACGATGCGGGGTTACCGAATCGGTGAGCGCGAGAGTGCCGTCGACGCGCAGCACGCTGTCGGCAATGCGCCAACGCCCGGCGGCATCGCCGACGAGCAGCGGGACAGTGCCGATACGGCCGCTTGCGCCTTCCATCATGCCGCCCAGCCCACCCTTGTCCATCCGCCCGGTAAAGCTGACGGCGGAGAGGCGGACTGGCGCGGCGGGATCGCCCAGTTGCAGATCGGCATCGGCGAGACGGAAGTCGCGCGTGGCAAGGCCGAGGCGCGCGCTGCTGGCGGACAGGCGCATCGCACTTTCGCCCAGCGTTCCGTTCAGACGAAGGGCATTGACGATCGCCCCGCCCGACAGACCCCTTGCCCCATAGGCCAGCAACGGGGCGCCGCGATCGGGACAGAGCGTCAGGCGGGTGGCGCCCAAAGCCACGCTGCCGAACCGCAGCGAATCGAGCGTGAGCGGCGTGCAGCGGCGATTCATCGCGACGGTGCCATTGGCCGACAGGGTGCCATCGACCGGCAGGGTCAGGCCGCGCAAGCCGCCGCCGTCCAGCGGGCCGTCGAGATACAGCGTAGTCGCAAATCGCGTCGCGCCGTCCGCCCCGGCGGAGAAGCGCACGGCGTCGAGCGCGAGACGCGCGCCGGGGGCGCTGTAGGGATCGAGGAACATCTGCCCGCCAAAGCCGCCACCCTTACGCTGGGCCAGACGCAGCGCCGCTTTGGGCAGGCCGCCGCCCTGCATCGTGACGCCACCGTCGAGCGTCCATGCCAGTCCGCCAGCGGCGCGGGGCCAGTCGAGCGACAGGCGACTTTCGGGGGCCAGGCCGATGCGTGCGCCGCTGCGGCTGGAAAAATCGGCGGCAGAAAGCGTGGCGGTGCCGCGCGCGCCCTTTTGCGCGGCGGCGAAACGCAGCGTGGCGCGATTGTCGCGACTGGCGGCGCGCACCGCATCGGCGAGGCGCAGGGCGAGCGGCGCGACGGGCGTGCCCGCCGTGGCGCTGCGCAGACTGCCGAGAGGATCCTTGCCCGACAAGGTGAGATTGGCGACGGACAGCGCCCCTTCGACGCGGGCATCCATTCCGGCGCCGCCCGATGCGATGCTGTAGGCACCGGTGAAGTCCGCAGCGCCCGATGCGACCGGCCCCTGCGCCACGGCTTGCGCCGCGAGTTTCGCCGTGCCGCGCGTCTGCGCCGCGGTGCCGTCGAAGGTGACACGACCGGACGGTCGGGCCAGCGTGGCGGAAGCGGCCTTGAGCGCGAAGGCGGACAGGTCGGCATGGCCGGTCCAGCGATCGAAGGCGGCGGAGAGCGTGGCATCGAGCGCAAGCACCGGCCGGGCCACGCCGATGCCCCGATCCCGACACCCCAGCGCCGCGCCGCGCAGGGGGCCGGTCACGCGTGGACGTCCGTTGCTGGTGGAAAGGGCCAGCCAGGCGCTCGCCTCGGTCAGGCCGCAACCGGCAAAGACAAGCTGCGGGCTGACGGCGGCTATCTGCCCCCGGAAACCGGATCGAAGATTGCCCGCGCCGTCCATTTTCAGGCCCAGCACGCCCTGATCGGTATCGAGCCGCATGCGCGCGTCGCTGAGGCCCAGCCGAAGATCGGGAAGCGTGAAAGGTGCCGTGGAACCGGGCGTGCGAAAGCGATCCAGTTCGCCGAGCGTCAATGTGCCATCATGCAGCGTGCCGCGCATCCGCACGCCGCCGGCGCGCACCGCCACCACCTGCGGCGTAAGGCCCGTGATCGACAAGTCGATTTCCGCCCATTGCGCCGTCAGATCGGGATCGCGCGGATCGCCGATCACGACATTTTCGACGCGCTGGGTGCGCAGGCCGATATCCACAATGTCGTAATCGGCACGCACGCCGAGCGTCGCCAGTTCGCGGGAGATGAAGTTTTCGGCGATCGGCTGCCTCTGCGTCCACAGGGTCAGCCCGATCAGCGCGACAATGCCCGTACCCGCCAGCGCGCCCCGCAACACGGCACGGCGGCGGGCGTGGCGCGGCGTGCGCGCGTCGTCCCCAGTCTCACCGTTCATCTGCGTGCCACCCCGGCCATTGTTTCATCGCTCTTATGAAACCGTAACGCCTGAACGGCATCTGACCAGCAGGAAATGTCCTTGATGCGATGACGGGGGCGCTTTACGCCGTGAGACATGGCGGATGGCGGGACCGATCACAGTTTAGATTCCGGGCCGGTTACCCGAGCCGTGCATGACGGGACGGGACATCGCGCGCGCCTGCGTCAGCGGCTGGCGGAAGGTGGGGGCGATGCGCTGCTGGATCACGAGCTGATCGAATATCTGCTCGCGCTCGCCATTCCGCGGCGCGACACCAAGCCGCTGGCCAAGATGCTGCTCCACCATTTCGGCGGGATCGGCGGCTTGCTGAGCGCCGACTGGCAGGCGCTCTCCCGCGTGCCCGGCATGGGCGAGACGAGCGTCGCCGCCATCAAGATCGCGCAGGCCGCGGCGCTGCGCATGCTCAAGGCGAAGGTCGCGGACCAGCCGGTTCTGTCGAGCTGGCAGGCGCTGCTGGATTATCTGCGCGCCGACATGGCATTCCTGACGGTGGAGCGTGTGCGGGTGCTGCACCTCAACGCCCGCAACATGCTGATCCGCGACGAGCATATGGGCGACGGGTCGATCGACCAGGCGGCGATCTACACCCGCGAAGTCATCAGGCGCGCGATCGATCTTGGCTCGACCGCACTGATCCTGGTCCACAATCATCCGAGCGGCGTGCCCGACCCCAGCCGTCAGGACATAGAGATCACCCGCCAGATCGCCGACGCGGGCAAGCGGCTCAACATCGCCGTGCATGACCACATCATCATCGGCGCAGAGGGACACAGTTCTATGCGGACGATGGGGCTGTTGTGACGCGATGAGATACGAAAGTTGCAGCTGCTGATCGAAGCATTACGCCAAAAGCGTATCCTTCAGTGGTCAGCCGTTGGACGTTTTCATGAAGCTAACGCGCTGATCATGTTTGAAATAGACAATCACTCATCGATCTCGATCATACGCTTGTATATAATCGTCAGCCAGCCTGTTCAAGTTCGCCCTCTTGTATTGGGGCATTTTGAGCCGGTAACGAGTCACCGTTTTGTCGCGCTTGTAATCGATCTTCCCGGCGCAGCACGAAACAAGCAGATTCGTCGCCAGCTTCACAGTCTCTCGTATAACCAGGTCTCAAATCGCGATCGAATCCGCTCTGAGATTCAACGGGAACCGCGGACGAACTGGTTCCAGGAGATAGAATCACCGCAGTTTGCGTTTCTAAGGTATTGGTAGATACTTCAACCGACTGTCTGCGAGTTCCTTCTGCGGTGATAGGGCTGGCATCACGTTGCTCTAGCGCGTCCGGAACGGACTTTGTACCGGTATTCTGGATGTGAGTTTCCGGGTTGTTGGCGGGCTTCTTGTTCCCGTTCGCCCGCTGTAGAAGTGATCCGCCTATCAAAATTAGAATAGCCAATGCGATAGGCTTTAGAAAAGAAGGTGGCTTGTCGCTACTGTAGCCTGTCAGCTTATGCTTTGAATTATAAAAGTACCGTTTCTTCGCCATTCGATTTCACCTCACGTTTATGGCTAGGCCGCATCTTGCTTCAGGAGTCCATCCCGGCCAAATGTCCACAATGCAACGTCGATTACATGCCGGCTTTCACCGGTGGCTTGGTGAAGGTACTCGATCAGTTCGCTTACGTTTTCTGCACCGCATCGGGCCGAGCACCTTTCGAGCCAAACGTCTGCTTTGGCGACATCAGAAAGGCCAATGTTCTTCGCGAGGTGATCTTTAGTTATGGGTCCAATTCCAGGCAGTTCCATCAAAACATCGACACCACCGTCTTTCATGCGTTTTTTGAACGCCGAAAATCCCTCCGCTGCGACAAGCTTTGCGCCGTCTAAAAAATTTTGCGCTTTCCTCTCGTTCCCAAATACCTTTAGGACTTTCTTGATTGACTTCATCCGAGCTAATTTTTTGATCTCAAAACCACGGAACGCATCTTGGAGATCATCTACCTTTGCTTTAATGGTCTTGAATTTGAAGCCACTTGCATAGACTACAAAGCAATATTCCCGCAGGAAGCCTTTGGAGCGCAAGTTTTTGAACGTATGCGGTCCGGTACCACGCGCCCATTCGAGAACGTCTGGCTCATTTATGCTCAAATGAGCATAGGCTCGATGCCATAAATTTTGCGCAGCTTTTTCATTGAGCATTTTCGAAACATCCTCCCGCAATTTCTTGCTATCCAATCGAATGAAGATGTCAAAGCATCAGCGTCGAGAACGTCGCTTCACATGATGCAATAGTCGAGTGTCTAGGCGGCGTGGACAAATTTGAGCCAGTGTCTGGCGGCGGCGATGTGAACCATGCTGAGGAAGCTTTCGGCGAGTTGATCATATCGGGTTGCGATGGCGCGGTTGATTTTCAGGCGGCCAAAGAAGCGTTCGATATGGTTTCGCTCCCTGTAGAGGACCGGGTCATGTTCGATCTTGATCCGGCGGTTTGATCGGCCCGGGATGACGGCCTGGATGTTGCGGCTCGCAAGGTCGGCTCGGATGGCGTCGGCATCATATCCCTTGTCCGCCAGAAGCGCCTTTGGCGTCTGCTCCGGCAGGGTGATCAGCGTGTCATAAGCCTTGCAGTCTGCCGCTTCGCCGACCGTCAGGTGAAAGGCGAGCGGTCTTCCTCTGGCATCTGCCAGGCAGTGAAGCTTACTGGTGAACCCGCCCCGCGAGCGGCCAAGAGCGCGTCGATGAGCCCCCCTTTTCCGCCCGCTGCCGAAACATGGGCGCGAACGGTGGTGCTGTCGATGCTGTAGTGCCCGCTGTCCGCCATGATCTCGGCCAGCGTGACCGATACGGCCTCCCAGACTCCGGCCTCGCTCCACCGCCGAAACCGCCGCTAAATCGTGTTCCAGTTGCCATATTTGGGCGGCACGTCGCGCCATGGCGTTCCGCAGCGAAGCCGCCAGAGTATCCCGTTGATGATCGAACGGTTCTCTTCGGGCGGCCGCCCACGCCCTCGGTTCGCCGCTTCAATCGGTAGCAAGCCCTTCAAAACACGCCATTCTGCTTCGCTCAGATCGCCCCGGCTCAAACCTGCCTCCAAAAGGAAGCTTTGAATCAACCGTGCAGCTATGCGTCAACCAATTTGTCCACGCCGCTTAGAGCTAAGACTCACTCCAATTCACGCTATTTTCTAGTTTGCACAACCCTATTGCATCTCAACAATCGTAACATGCTGATCCGCGACGAGCATATGGGCGACGGGTCGATCGACCAGGCGGCGATCCATACGCGCGAAGTCATCCGGCGGGCGACGATCTTGGCTCGACCGCGCTGATCCTCGTCCACGATCATCCGAGCGGCGCACCCGACCCCAGCCGTCAGGACATAGAGATCACCCGGCAAATCGCGGACGCGGGCAAGCGGCTGAACATCGCCGTGCATGACCATATCATCATAGGCGCAGAAGGACACAGTTCGATGCGGGCGATGGGATTGCTTTAGCGGAACAGCTATTTGCCCCGTCATCCTGACGAAAGTCAGGATCCATTGGTACTAACTTCGCGCGCCTATGCTTGGTCAGAGCTAATGGATGCTGAAACAAGTTCAGCATGACGACGGGGAGGGATTGCCGCTCAGAACACCGCCTTCGCCTGTCCGCCCAGCATCTGCGCGCGGACGAGCGGGATCGGGGGGCCGCCATAGCTGAGGAAGCCGTCGTGGAACTGCTTCCACGCCGATCGGCCACCCTTGTCCTTCACCCAGTCGTCGCGCAGCTTGCGGATCATCAGCTTGCCCATGCTGTAATTGAGGTAGGCCGGATCGTAAGTACCCCGTGCCGCCTGCTGCCGGGCGTTGCCTTCATCCTGATAGCATTGCTCGACGAACATCTTGCGGGACTGTTCCTGCGTCATGCCGCGCGCATGCAGGCCGATCGCCGAAAGATAGCGGCAGTTGCGCAGCAGCGCGTTGCTTAGCTGGCCGATGTGGGTTTCCAGGTCGCCGTTGTCGAGACCCGCATCCCACATCATTTCCTCGGTATAATGCGCCCAGCCTTCGGCGAACGCATAGCCGACGAACACCTTGCCGAAGGTGAACTTCGACCGGTTGGCATGCAGGAAATTGAGGAAATGGCCCGGCCAGACTTCATGAACGGAGGTGAACAGCAAATCCTTTTCGCCCGGAATATACCCGTCCTGCACCGCCTTCGACCAGCTCGGGTCCGGGGGGGAGATGTAATAGACCGAGGGCAGGCCTTTCTCATAGGGTCCCGGAATGTCGATATAAGCGGCATTCTGCCGGTTGTAGGGCGGCGATTCCTCGACCTGCGCTTCCTCTTCGCCGGGGATCGACACGATGTCCTTTTCGATCAGGAACGCCTTGAGACCGGGCAATTGCTTGCGCGCAGCGGCGACCACGCCGCCTTCGGGCTTGTGGGCGTTCATCTTCGCGAAACAGGCGGCGATGTCGGCGCCCGGCGCATATTGCGCGCAGGCGGCCTTCAAAGCATCCTGATTGCGCTTCAGGTCGGCCTGACCGATCTTTTCCAGTTCGTCGAGCGGCACGTCGACCATCTCCGTCGACTGCACCATCCGCGCGAAGCGATCGGGGCCGAGCGCGAAATCCTGCGTCGCCTTGCCCCGCCCGCTTTCGATCCAGACGGCGAGGTCGGCCATCGCCTTGGACGCGGCGCCAGCCGCCTCGTCGAACTGCTTCTGCAATGCAGGATCCTCGACCGAGGCGAACGCCGCCTTGGCGTCGCCCTTGTAGTAGGACGCCAGCCCGGCGAAACCCGCCTTACCGAAATCGACGAAGCTGAGCGGCATCGGCATCCTGAGATTGGCCCTGATCTGCGCGGCGGCGGCGGGCACGTTCTTCGCGAAGGCGATGAACGCCTTCATCCGGGTTTCCGCATCGGCATAGGGCCGCGCGATGTAGACATTGGGGTCCAGCCCGCCGCTGATGTAATAGGATGGATTGCGATGCGGCTGATCCGCGTCGGTCAGCCAGAACAGCCGCCCGCGCGCGACCGCGACCAGATAGTCCCGCTCGAACGCCTGTTCCTTGGACAGTTTCTTCGCGTCGAAGGCTTGCGCCTGCCTGATCGCGTCGGTCAGGAAATCGGCCTGCGCCTTCAGACCGGCCTCGCTCCAGTCGGGCAACCTGCCGTCATATTCGTGCCGTCCCTGATAGACCGCGAAATAGGGATCGCGATCGAAATAGCCCTTGAGGAACGCGGCGCTGAACTTGGTCCACTGGGGGTCGCCTGCCGCCGCATCGGTGACGGTCACGGCCTGTTGCTGGTTGGAAGGCGATTGCGCGCAGCCGACGAGAAGCGCAGTGGACAGGGCGGACAGAGCAAGGGCGGCAATGGTCGTTGTACGCGGCATCTATGGAAGTCTCCGGGACAGGCGCTTATGATGCGACAAGGGCATCCCAACGATCATGCCACAAGCTGCGTGGAACGCCAGCACCATACCACATGCTGTACGGGAAAACCCGGCCTCAACGCGTCAGGACGACGATCGCGCTGTCGCGATGCGAAGGACGAAAGGCTGCCCTTAGAACACGCTTGGCGCGCAGCCATGCCGCCTTGCTGAATAAAGGAGGCACTTTATCTTCGTAGAAGATCGTCATCAGTTCATGTTGCATGGGCAGCACGCGCGGGCTTGAAAAGCCGATCGCCAGCCCCTGTGCGATGATGAGATGCGGCGGCATGTCCCGCTCGTTCACGCCGTAAAGCCGCATCGCCTCGATGGAGCCGGGAGACGTCGCATGGCCCTCGCCAGGTTCATGCGTGATGAGGATGCCGCCCGGCCGCAAGGCGCGATAGGCAGACGCGAGAGCGGCGCGCTCGTCATCGGCATGATGCAGGCAATCGAAGAACAGCACGGCATCGAATTGTCCGTCCATGTCCAGCGTCTCGTAATCTCCGCATATGAAGGTCAGGCGATCGTCGAGATGATGCAGCGCCCTGGTTTCGTACGCGAGGTCGATCATGTCCTGGGCTATATCCTGCCCTACCACCGTATAGCCCGCGCGCGCCATGAAGGCGCTGGTCCAGCCGCCGCCGCAACCCAGATCTAGGATGCGTGCAGGCGGCGGCGGCAGCAACGCCATGATCGTCCCGATGGATGCAAGGTTTATGGCGCAATACATGTCCGAAAAGGGCTTGTTCAGGCTGTGTGCCCGCCCACCTTCTCCTATGGCAGCCAGATAATTCTGTTCCGCTTGTTTCGACATCAAACCTCTATCTTTCGGGCTTTCGTCCAGAAAATCATGCCGAGAATCATGGCGGCGCTTATTTGTCGCTGCTGCCGCAGCTGCAGAAGGCCGTGCCAAGTCCTGGGTGGGAAGGCAATATCCATATCCCAAAGCCGGGCTGTCACGGGGAAAAGCATTGGCCGGTTGTCAGCTACACCAATCCCCGCCAAGGAGGGATGCTATGCCATCCCCCAGCCCCGCTCACCCCCTGCGCTACCCCGACTTTCGCGCCTATCTGATCGGGCGGCTTTCTGCCGTCCTGGCGCAATATGGCATGATGATCGTGCTGGGGTGGCAGGCATATAATATCGCGCGGGAAACGATGGGGACGCAGGGGGCCGCAGCGCAGCTCGGGCTGATCGGGCTGGCGCAGTTCCTGCCGCTGTTCCTGCTCACACCCGTTACCGGCTGGGTCGCGGATCATTTCGACCGTCGCCTGATCGTGCGCTGTACGTTGCTGCTGCTGATCAGCGGGGCGAGCCTGATGGCGGTGGCGACCTTCGAAGGACGGGTCACGTTGCCCTTCATCTTTCTGATTGCGGTGCTGGTGGGCATTGCGCGCGCCTTCAACGGCCCCGCCTTCAGCGCGCTGGCGCCCAATCTGGTGCCCAAGGCCAGCCTGCCCCGCGCCATCGCCCTGTCGAGCGTCGCCTGGCAATCCGGCTCGATCGTCGGCCCGGCCATGGGCGGCTATGTCTATGCGATCACCCCCTGGGGGGCCTATGCGCTGAGTGCGCTGCTCTACAGCGTCGCGATCGTCGCGATGCTGATGATCGGCAAGGTGCCGCAGGCCGCGCGCGACATGACGCGTCACCCGATCCGCCAGATGATCGACGGCCTGTCCTATGTGCGGCAGAACCGCTTTCTGCTGGCGACGATCACGCTCGACCTGTTCGCCGTGCTGCTGGCGGGGGCCACCGCGCTGCTGCCGGTCTATGCGCGCGACATATTGCTGGTCGGATCGCGGGGGCTGGGGCATCTCGCCGCGGCGCCCGCTGTCGGTGCGGCGGGCACGGCGCTGTGGTTCTCCTTCCGCCCGATGCAGCGCGAAGTCGGCATGAAGATGCTCGCGGCAGTCGTCGTGTTCGGGCTGGCGACGATCGCGTTCGGCCTGACCGCCTTCCTGCCGCGCGGCATCGCGATCGAAGTCGCGCTGGCATCGCTGCTGGTGCTGGGCAGCGCCGACATGGTGTCGGTCTATGTCCGCTCCTCCCTGATCCAGTTGCACACGCCGGACGCGATGCGCGGGCGCGTGGGCAGCGTGTCGCAACTCACCATTTCCGCCTCCAACGAATTGGGCGAGGCGGAATCGGGTTTTCTCGCCGCGCTGGTCGGGCCGGTCACCGCAGTTATCGCAGGCGGCGTCGGCGCAATCATCATAACGCTTGCATGGGCGAAGCTATTTCCCGAAATCAGGCTTGCACGCAGTTTCGATCCACCCGACATACGGCCGAACGGAGCGCCCTCCCCAACCGACGCCAAGGAGACGACGACATGAAGGCTTCCAATATCCTCGAAACCATCGGCAAGACGCCGCATATCCGCGTCAGCCGCCTGTTTCCCGACGCAGACGTGTGGATCAAGTCCGAGCGGTCGAACCCCGGCGGATCGATCAAGGACCGTATCGCGCTGGCGATGATCGAAGCGGCCGAAGCGTCGGGCGATCTCAAGCCCGGCGGCACGATCATCGAGCCGACATCGGGCAACACCGGCGTGGGCCTCGCCATGGTCGCGGCGGTGAAAGGGTACAAGCTGGTCCTCGTCATGCCCGAAAGCATGTCGATCGAGCGGCGGCGGCTGATGCTCGCCTATGGCGCGACGTTCGACCTGACCCCGCGCGAAAAGGGCATGAAGGGCGCGATCGAGCGCGCGCTGGAGCTGATCGACCAGACGCCGGGCGCATGGATGCCCCAGCAGTTCGAGAATCCCGCCAATATCGACGTGCATGTCCGTACCACGGCGCAGGAAATCCTGGCCGACTTCGCCGATGCGCCGCTGGACGCGATCATCACCGGCGTCGGCACCGGCGGGCATATCACGGGCGTGGCGCAGGCGCTCAAGCAAGTCTGGCCGCATCTGAAAATCTTCGCGGTCGAGCCGACGCTCTCGCCGGTCATCAGCGGCGGCCAGCCGGGTCCGCATCCCATCCAGGGCATCGGCGCGGGCTTCATCCCGACCAACCTGCACACCCAACTGCTCGACGGCGTGGTGCAGGTCGATCCGGCGGTGGCGAAGGATTATGCCCGCCGTGCCGCCACGCAGGAAGGGATGCTGGTCGGCATATCCTCCGGCGCGACGCTGGCGGCGATCGCGCAGAAGCTGCCCGAACTGCCTGCCGGTGCGAAGGTGCTGGGCTTCAACTACGACACGGGCGAGCGCTATCTGTCCGTCCCCGACTTCCTGCCGGAATAGGCGAGGCGACGGCGGCGGGCGGCATCGGCATATGAACGAACGGCTGAGACTGTGGGGCGGCGGCGCGTGCGCGGTGCTGTTCTTCACCGGCCTGCCCTCGCTGGTAAGCTGGTTCGACAGCGCAAGGGTGGCGATGAACGGCGCGCAGAGTGCGGCGGTGGATGCCGACGCCGTCCGCCCGCCCTCCCCGCCGCCGCCGGTCGAGCCGGTGCGCGTGCGCACCGTGGCACCGGACGACGCGCGCAAGATCAACGCGCGCATCCCCTTCTCCCGCCTGCCCAATCCGGCGGCGCGGCCATTCGTTTTCGACGGCCAACCCGACGACCTCGATCGCGCCGTCGATTGTCTGGCGGCGGCGCAGCTTTACGAAGCGGGCGACGATGCGGGCGGGCAGAAGGCCGTCGCGCAAGTCGTGCTGAACCGGGTGCGGCATCCCGCCTTTCCCAAGAGCGTATGCGGCGTCGTGTTTCAGGGAGCGGAGCGGCGCACGGGGTGCCAGTTCACCTTCACCTGCGACGGGGCGCTGACGCGCAGCCCCTCCCCCGGCGCGTGGGAGCGGGCACGCGCTCTGGCGAAGATAATGCTGTCGGGCAGCGTCGATCGCCGCGTCGGCTATTCGACGCATTATCATACCGACTGGGTCGTCCCCTACTGGAGCAGCAGCCTGGACAAGGTGGCGGCGGTGGACACGCATCTGTTCTTCCGCTGGACCGGATGGTGGGGCACGCCGCCTGCCTTCCTGCGCCGGGTTTCCACGCGGGAACCGATGGTGCCGCAGATCGCGCGGCTGTCGGCGGCGCATCACGGCGCGGTGGAAGGCGTCGCGGCCTTGCCGGGCATGCCGCCTGGGCTGACCGCGCCCGCCGCGCTGGCCGCCGCGCCCGCAAAGGCGATCAGCGCCGACATGCTGGGCAAACAGGTGGACGGTGCGCGGCTGATCGCGATCGCGCCGGAAGCGAACGCCTTCATCCTGCTGCTCGACCCCAAGGCGACCGACGGCTATCCCGGCATCGCCACGCGCTTCTGCGCCGGGCGGCAACGCTGCCGCATCCTGGCTTGGAGCGACGCCGCCGCCGCGCCCAAGGGCTTCCCCGTCCCCGAAAGCGCCCTCTCCGCCATGGCCTTCAGCTATATTCACGATGCGCCGAGCGGACTGCAACGGGCGTTATGGAATTGCGGGCGGACGCCACGGGCCAGCCGGAGCGAATGCATGCGGGTTCGGGAACCGGGGGCTGCGGGGGGTGCGCCGGTGGTGGCGGCTCCTGCGGCGAAGGCAAAGGCGGCGGAGACGGTGGTGATCCGGCCGGTGGAGTGAAGGGGTAGGTTGAAGGATTGGCCGATTGCTGACCGTCTGGTTCGGAGCATGTAGCTAATGACAGCCGCCGTTCATCCACTTCGCATCTCGGCACGATCCTCCAAGGCTCATTTTATGGCTCCATGAGAACGAATAAATAATACGCCGGTACGTGGGTTTGCGATTGGCTGATTTGAAGATAGTGGTCGAAGCAGAGCCGTTGGGGGAACGAAATGACGCAAGACGTTCAGCAGGAGTATGCTCGGCTAATCGGCATTTTTGAGAATCCCGATTTCACCGATGATGAGATTGACGCGATCACGACCCATTTGGATGATGAGCTTGGCCTAGCCGCTAAAGCCTCACGCCTCTGGATGAGTTTGCCTATCGACAATGCTTTCTCGTCGCAGCCTGGGATGTTCATGGTCAAGCCTCCAGGAACGAACTTGAAAGTCGATCAGGGGCACAACGTCCAGTGGACGTGGGGCGACCATCATTTTATGCTGTTTGTCGCGCCACTCAACACAGCGGGCACTGGAATGCTTGGGTTGCTGATTGATGACCAACATCCCGTTCTGGAGGTTTACGTCGAGCACGATCCTGACAACAAAGTATTGCTCAAGAGCAATCAGGTTTATGCCATGAAGCCAGGCAAATGGATCGACGATTTTCTATCCTACTACGGTGCCTTTGCTCGCCTCCGCTCTGCCTCGGAAGCGACCCGCGAGAAATATCGTCCTGAGATGGAAGCGTTCTGGAAACTGGCGGGAATCTAACAGCAGTGGACCTCGAGTTTGTGCTTTTCGGCTTCGTACTGGAATCTGGGAGTTGAGCCGATTGAACGGCTAAAAGTGGCGCATAACAGAAACCTGCGCTCGGTTTCGCAAAGCACTCCCCATCACCACCAAAAAAAAGCGCCGGAGTTGCCCCCGGCGCCTTTCTGTATCTCGTAACCGGAAAGCCTCAGCTTTCGGGGCGCGGGTCGCGGCGTTCGGCGATGCGCGCGCGCTTGCCGGTGCGGCCGCGCAGATAATAGAGCTTTGCACGACGCACGACGCCGCGGCGGACCACGGTGATCGAATCGATGTTCGGCGAGTAGAGCGGGAACACGCGCTCCACGCCTTCGCCGAAGCTGATCTTGCGCACGGTGAAGTTGGATCCCATGCCCTTGTTGGAGCGGGCGATGCACACGCCTTCGTAGTTCTGGACGCGGCTGCGTTCGCCTTCGACCACCTTCACGCCGACGCGCAGCGTGTCACCGGGGCGGAAATCCGGAATATCCTTGGCGAGGGCCGCGATGCTTTCGGCCTCGATCTGCTGGAGGAGGTTCATTCCCTCTTGTCCTTCATTTTTTTCGTTGCGCATCAGAGGGCGACTGGTCCCGAACGTCCCTGTGACGTTCCCAAAGGTCCGGCCGCCGTGACCGTGTATGATCCTGCGCCATGGCTTGCCGCCACGCCGCGATCTTCGCATGATCCCCCGATCGCAACACTTGCGGGATCATGCGCCCTTCCCAATCATTGGGCCGGGTGTAGTGCGGATATTCGAGAAGGCCGCTTTCGAAGCTCTCCTCATCCCCACTGGAAGCCGCGCCCATTACACCGGGAAGCAGGCGGATGCAAGCGTCGAGCAGGGTGATCGCGGCGGTCTCTCCGCCCGACAATATATAGTCGCCGATCGACAGCTGCCGGATGGGCCGCGCCTCGAACAGGCGCTCGTCGATCCCCTCGAACCGGCCGCACAGGATGGTGACGCCCGGCCCCACCGCGATCTCCCGCACCAAGCCTTGCGTCAGCGGTTCGCCGCGCGGCGTCATGGCGATCAGGGGGGCGTCGGGTTGCTGCGCCATGGCGTGATCCACGGCGCGCGCCAGCACGTCCGCGCGCATCACCATGCCTGCGCCGCCGCCGGCGGGCGTGTCGTCGACGGACTTGTGCCTGTCGGTCGCGAAGTCGCGGATCTGGATGGGATGGCACGACCATATCCCCTCCCCCAGCGCCCGCCCGGCGAGCGAGATACCCAAGGGACCGGGAAACATCTCCGGATAGAGCGTCAATATCCGCGCGGCGAAGCTCATTTCGCGGGTCATTTCGTGCGAGGCCGTGCGCGCAGCCATGCCGCCAGCACCCCGCCGCCCATGCACAGCCCGCCCATCACGAACATGCCGATGCCCATCGCCAACAGCCAGCCCGCGAAATTGCCCTGCGGATTGCGCAGCGCAGGCAGCAGGAAGAGCAAGGGCGGCGCGATCACCATCGCCGCGCCGGACGCGGCCTTCAATCGCCAGTCCCACCGGATGACGTAAAGCCGCCACCCGATGACGAGGAACAGCGCCATATAGAGATAGGGCATGATCTGGCCGAAGGTGGTCATAGCGTCCAGTTCTCCGTCCTGAGGCCGGGAATATCGGCGAAATCGGCTTCGTTGTTGGTGATGACGGCAATGTTCAGACTCAAGGCATGCGCCGCAATCAGGCGATCGAAACGGGATCGCCTGAATGGCAGCGTTCCGTAAACGCGTGCCGCCGCCTCGTCGAAATCAAGAACCGGGATCTGCTCGATCATGGCCCTGAGATTTGGCGCATCGTCAATGGCATGGCCATAACCAACGGCGATTTCCGCGAGTGTGATCGACGACATGAACAGGGAACCGGCGGGCTGATCCCCTACCCGTGCCGCCAGTTCAGGAGAAAAATTGTTGAGGAGATAGATGCAGATATTGCTGTCGAGCAAAAAGACGGGATCAATCATTGCGTTTCAACAATTTACCTTCCCAATCCAGCTCCCGTTCTTCGAATATGCGATCCTCCGGCGTCAGCGGCTTAAGCCACGGGGCCTTTCCCGCAAACTTGCTGACGTCGATCTTGCGCTTCGGCGCGTCGACTGGCTCGAAGGTGAACTTGCCCTGCTCCTCGCGCAAGCGCATTTCCGCGCCTTCGGTAAGACCCAGCCCCTTGGGCAGGCGCAAGGCCAGGCTGTTGCCCGACTTGAACACCTTGGCTTTGTATTCTTCGCTCATGACCGACTCCGTATATACGAAATGTATATACTAGACGATGAAGAGTGCGTCAATGACTGTGGGATCGCCGATCTCCGCCGCCTTGATCGGCACCATGAAGCGTTTCGCAGGCTTGTCGTCATGCTCGGGACGGGGCCGCTCGATTTCGAGAATGTCGCCCGCGCCGAAATTCTCGACCGCGACGATACGGCCCAGCGCCTCGCCTTCGCTGGATACGCAGGGCAAGTCGATCAGGTCGACGTGATAATATTCGCCCTCGGGCAGGGGCGGCAAAGCTGAGCGCGGCACGGTGAGCGCCGTCCCCCGCATGCCTTCGGCTGTCGTGCGATCGGCAATTTCGGCGAAGCGGGCGACGGCGCCATTGGGACCGGGGCGGATGCTTTTCAGCGTCAGCACCCGGTCTCCGATGGCGAAGTTCTTGTAGTGCTTCAGGCTCTCCGGCGATTGCGCGAAGAGCTTGAGGCGCACCTCGCCCGTCACCCCATGCGCGCCGATGACGGCGGCCAGCGTGACGGGACGATCGGACAAGGCTTAGCCTTCCGCCTTTTCTTCGGTCGCTTCGGCAGCAGGGGCTTCCTCGGCGGGTGCTTCGGCAGCCGGTTCTTCGGCGGCAGGCTCTTCCACCGGTGCCTTGGCGGCTTCCTCGGCAGCCTTCTTGGCTTCTTCGGCTTCGGCCAGCTTGGTGGCGCGTTCTTCGGCACGCTCGGTCGCCTTCTCGCCCGGCTTCGCCTTGTTCGGGTTGTTGCGAGCCGCGCGCTCGACGACACCTGCGGCATCCAGGAAGCGCAGGACGCGATCGCTCGGCTGCGCGCCGACCGAGACCCAGTGCTTCGCGCGCTCGACGTCGATCACGACGCGCTTCTCGTCGTCCTTGGCGAGCAGCGGGTTGTAGCTGCCGATACGCTCGATGAACTTGCCGTCGCGCGACGAGCGGCTGTCGGTCACGACGATCTTGTAATAGGGACGCTTCTTGGAGCCGCCACGCGACAGACGAATTGCAGTAGCCATAAAATCTAACCTTACCTTTCTTAAATAACATCAATCAGTTGAACTTATTTCTTCATGAACTTTTCAAATCCGGGCGGCAGCTTGGGCATGTCGCCTCCAGGGAGGCCGGGCATGGCGCCCATCCCGCCGCCTGCGCCGCCCATGCCACCGGCACCGCCGCCGCCGAGCAGGCCACCCATGCCGCCGCCGGAGAACATCTTGCCGAGGCCTTTCAATCCACCCATCTTGCGGATCTTCTTCATCGCGCCTTCCATTTCCTGATGCATTTTCAGGACGCGGTTGACTTCCTGCACGGTCCGGCCGGAACCCTTGGCGATGCGGATCTTGCGCTTGGCGTTGATGAGAGCAGGACGGGCGCGCTCCTTGGGCGTCATCGAGGAGAGGATGGCGTCCATATGGACCAGCGTCTTGTCGCTCGCCCCGCTCTGCGCCATCGCCATCTGCGCCTTCTTCAGGCCGGGGATCATGCCCGCCAGCGCGCCCAGCCCACCCATGCGCCGCATCTGACCCAGTTGCGCGCGCAGATCGTCGAGATCGAACTGGCCCTTGGCCATCTTCCTGGCGAGTTTGTCGGCCTCGTCCGCATCGATGCTTTCCGCGGCTTTCTCGACCAGGCTGACGACATCGCCCATGCCGAGGATGCGGCTTGCGACGCGGCCGGGATGGAACACTTCGATCGCGTCGAGCTTTTCGCCGACACCGGCGAATTTGATCGGCTGGCCGGTTACCGCGCGCATGGAGAGCGCCGCCCCGCCGCGCGCATCGCCGTCCATGCGCGTCAGCACCACGCCGGTCAGCGGCACCTGCTCGGTAAAGTTCTTGGCGACGTTGACCGCGTCCTGACCCGTCAGCGAGTCGACGACCAGCAGGATTTCATGCGGGGTGGCGATGTCGGCGACGGCCTTCATCTCGTCCATCAGCGCCTGATCGACATGCAAGCGACCCGCGGTGTCGAGCATCACCACATCGAAGCCCTGCAGCTTCGCCGACTGCAACGCACGGCGCGCGATCTCGACCGGCGACTGGCCCGCGATGATCGGCAAGGTGGCGATGTCGCACTGCTGGCCGAGGACGGCCAACTGCTCCTGCGCGGCGGGGCGCTGGACGTCGAGCGACGCCATCAGCACCTTCTTGCGGTCCTTTTCCTTCAGCCGCTTGGCGATCTTCGCCGTCGTCGTCGTCTTGCCCGACCCTTGCAGACCGACCATCATGATGACGGCGGGCGGCGTCACGTCGATCATCAGCTCGACGCTTTCCGCGCCCAGCATGGCGGTCAGCGCATCGCTGACGATCTTGACGACCTGCTGGCCGGGCGTCACCGATCGCAGGACATTCTGGCCGACGGCTTCTTCCGTCACCTTGTCGACGAAATCGCGGACCACCGGCAAGGCGACATCGGCTTCGAGCAAGGCGATCCGCACTTCGCGCATCGCGCCGCGCACATCCGATTCGCTGAGCGCGCCACGGCCCTTCAGCTTGTCGAATACGCCGCCAAGGCGATCGCTCAGTGAATCGAACATGCCAACCTCGCTATGGGGCGCACTGCCCCGGAAACCCTTGCATTCCCTGAAACGACAAATACGCCGGTGGGCGAAACCTCGCCGACCAGCGTTATCCTTCGTGCCATCCCGAGGGGACATATTGGCGCATCGGATGTGTCAGGGTATCGCCGGGCAGGCCCGCCGATGTGAGCGCGCTCTTAGCGTAGCGGGGGCGGCCATGCAACCTTGTGCCGATTTACCCCTTCTCAATGCTTTTGCCGCAGAACGGCGCGCATGCAGGGGAATGTTGATCGTATGGCGCCATCGCCGCTTGCCAAGGATGGTACGGCGCGTGAAAGCGCGCAGGACAAGGCCCGGCGCGATCTGCTGACCGGCGCCATCCTCTTTGCCGCGTGCATATTGTTCGTCATCAATGGCAGCACCGCCATGGGACAGGTCATCGATGCGCTGTCGGGCATGGGCGCCGGCGTCGAGGAAGTGCTGACCATCGCCGTACTGCTCAACGTCGCGCTGATCCTGTTCGGCTATCGCCGCTATCGCGACCTTCAGGAGGAAGTCGCGCATCGCGCCGCCGCAGAGGAGCGTGCCCGTTCCCTCGCGGCGATCGACCCGCTCACGGATTTCTACAACCGCAGGTCGCTGCTGGAACAAGGTGCGGCGATGATCGCCGATGCGCATGGCCGACAGCGCGCCGTGGCGGTGATGCTGCTCGACCTCGACCATTTCAAGACGGTGAACGACATTCACGGCCATCAGGCGGGCGACCATGTGCTCAAGATCGTGGCCGAACGCATTGCCCGCGTCATGCCGCCCCATGCCCTGACCGCGCGCCTTGGCGGAGACGAGTTCGCCTGCGCGTGCATCTTCGACCCGTCCGATCCCGAAACCATGGAGCGTGTGGCTGAGGATGTCGTCGCCGCGCTCTCGCACGGCGTGATGCACGGCAGCAGCGAACTGATCGTCACCACGTCGCTGGGCCTGTCGCGATCGGATAAGGACGGCGACCAGATCGACATGCTCATCCGTCGCGCGGACATCGCCATGTATTCGGCCAAGAATGCGGGCCGCAATCGTCACGCCTGGTTCGCGATCGCGATGGAGGAGGAACTGCAACGCCGCAACACCATCGAAGCATCGATGCGTCGCGGCATCGCGGAGGGCGAGTTCGTCCCCTATTACGAGCCGCAGATGGACCTCTTGACCGGCGAGTTGCTGGGCTTCGAAATGCTGGCGCGCTGGGAAAGTCCCGAACTTGGCCTGATCGGACCGGACAATTTCATTCACGTCGCCGAAGAAACCGGGATGATCGGCGAATTGTCCTTCGCCATCATGCGCCGCGCCTTCACCGACGCCCGTTACTGGGATCCCTCGCTCACATTGTCGGTCAATATCTCTCCCTCGCAATTGCGCGACCCCTGGCTCAGCCAGAAACTGCTCAAGTTGCTGCTGGAAACCGGCTATCCGGCCAATCGCCTCGAAGTCGAGATTACCGAGACCTGCCTGTTCGAGAATCTGGAACTCGCCAAGACGATCGTGCAGAGCCTCAAGAATCAGGGCATCCGCATCGCGCTCGACGATTTCGGAACGGGCTACAGTTCGCTCGCGCATCTGCGCGCGCTGCCGTTCGACCGGATCAAGATCGACCGGAGCTTCGTGACGGCCATGGGCGATCACGGCGAAAATGCCGCGATCGTGACGGCGATCGCACGGCTGGGCGAAAGCCTTGGCCTGCCGGTGACGGCCGAAGGCGTCGAGACGCTGGCGATCGAAACGCAATTGCGCGGCATCGGCCTCGACAAGGGGCAAGGCTGGCATTTCGGCAAACCCATGACGATCGAGCAGACACGGCGGATGCTGGCCGAACGTGGCATGCTGCCGGCGCGGACACGCTCTGACGACGCACCGGACGAGGCGGCTGCGGCACGCACCAAACTCTCGTTCGGCTGACGCCGACAACCCACCTTGTACAGGCGCCATGGACAGGTGATGGCGCGCGCATTACATCGCGCGCCATGAATGGCCGCTTTTCCAAGATGCACGGACTGGGCAACGACTTCGTCGTGATCGACGCGCGCGATGCGCCGCTGGCGATGACCGCGGCGCGTGCCAGCGCCATCGCGGACCGCCACAGCGGCATCGGGTGCGACCAGCTCATCCTCATCGAATCTTCCGACACCGCCGACGTCCGCATGCGCATCTACAATGCCGATGGCGGCGAGGTGGAAGCATGCGGCAACGCCACGCGCTGCGTCCCGCTGTTCCTCGGCACGGATGTACGGATCGAAACCGCAGGCGGATTGCTGGAGGCACGCCTCATCGACGGCGGCGCGACCGTGGACATGGGGCAGCCCCGGCTCGACTGGGACGCCATACCGCTCGCTTATGCCATGGACACGCGCGACATGCCGGTCGGCTGGGAGCATCTCGATCATCCCGCCGCCGTCAATGTCGGCAATCCCCATGTCGTCTTTTTCCAGCCCGGCATGACGATGGCGGAGGCCGCACGCCTCGGCCCGATGATCGAGACCGACCCGCTGTTTCCCGCACGGGTGAACGTGAACTTCGCGGAGATCGAAAGCGAAAGCCGCATCCGCCTGATCGTTTGGGAGCGCGGCTCCGGTCTGACGCGCGCCTGCGGCACGGGCGCCTGCGCCACCGCCGTCGCGGCGATCCGGCGCGGTCTGGCGAAGGGACCGGTGACGGTCGCCTTGCCCGGCGGCGAACTGGTGATCGAATGGACGCCCGGCGGCAATATTCGCATGACCGGCCCCGCCACCCATGTGTTCGACGGCACGGCGGACTGGAGCCGGTTTTGAGCCAGCCCGTCGTAACGGCTGCCGGACCGCAACTCATCACCTTGGGTTGCCGCCTCAACATCGCCGAAAGCGAGACGATGCGCGAACTGGCGGCGGGTCAGCACGATCTCGTCATCGTCAACAGTTGCGCGGTGACGGGCGAGGCGGTGCGCCAGACGCGCCAGGCCATCCGCCGCGCCCGCCGCGACCGGCCCGATGCGCGCATCGTCGTCACCGGCTGCGCCGCGCAGACCGATCCGGCCATGTTCGCCGCCATGCCCGAAGTCGACAGGGTGATCGGCAACCGGGAAAAGATGGCGGCGGGGAGTTTTGAGAACCTCCCATTACCCGCACGCCCCTCCCCGTTCGGTTCGAGCGCAGTCGAGAACCCCGTCCGAGCGCAGTCGAGGACTTCGGACTTGACGGATGAGGTGGAAGGTCCCGACTTCGCTCGACCTGACTTCTCGACTTCGCTCGAAGCGAACGGATTTGGGAATAGCGGCCTCGCCAATCCCAAAATCCACGTCTCCGACATCATGGCCCTGCAGGAGACCACGCCGCATATGGTGAGCGGCTTCGCCGACCGGGTGCGCGGGTTCATCGAGGTGCAGAACGGCTGCGATCATCGCTGCACCTTCTGCATCATTCCCTATGGCCGGGGGAACAGCCGGTCCGTGCCCGCCGGCGCGGTGATCGACAAGGTGAAGGCACTGGTCGACGGCGGTTATCGGGAGATCGTGCTGACCGGGGTGGACGTCACGAGCTACGGCCCCGATCTGCCCGGCAACCCCTCGCTCGGACTGCTGGTCGAGCGCATCCTGAACGCCGTACCCGCTTTGCCGCGCCTGCGCCTCTCCTCGCTCGACAGCGTGGAGATAGACGACCGGCTGTTCGCGCTCATCACCGGCGAGCCGCGCCTTATGCCGCACCTTCACCTCTCGCTTCAGGCAGGCGACGACATGATCCTCAAGCGCATGAAGCGGCGCCATAGCCGCGCCGATGCCGTCGACATGGTCGCGCGCATCCACGCCCGCCGCCCCGATGTCGCGATCGGCGCGGACATCATCGCGGGTTTCCCCACGGAGACGGAGGCGATGTTCGAGAACAGCCTCGCACTGGTTCGGGACTGCGCCATCGTCCACGGCCACATCTTCCCCTATTCGCCGCGCAAGGGCACGCCCGCCGCGCGGATGCCGCAAGTCGATCCGGCGATAGTCAAGGCGCGCGCCGCACGCCTGCGCGCCGCGTGCGAAACGCGGCGGCAAGACTGGCTGCGCAGCCTGATCGGCATGCGGCAGAACGTGCTGGTCGAGCGCAGCGGTCGTGCGGGCCATGCGGAAAACTTCGCGCCCGTCGCCCTTGCGACGCCTGCCATCCCCGGCGAAATCCTGCCCGTCCGCGTGACGGCGCTTGAGAATGGCCGCCTGATCGCGCAAGAGGCTCCCCATGAGTGAACCAAGCTGGCGCGACCGCCTTTTCGGCGGGCTGAAGCGCACATCCGATCGCCTTGGCGACAATCTGACCGGCCTGTTCAGCCGCGCGGCGCTCGACGAGCAGACGCTCGACGAGATCGAGGAAGCCCTGATCCTGTCGGACCTTGGCCCCGCAATGGCGTCGCGCATCCGCGAACGTCTGTCCGAAGGGCGCTTCAACAAGGAACTGACCGAAGAGTATCTGCGCGAGATCATCGCGGAGGAAATCGAGAAGGTACTCGCCCCGGTGGCCCGCCCGCTGGAGATCGAGGCCTTTCCCCGGCCGCAGGTGATCCTCGTCATCGGCGTCAACGGATCGGGCAAGACGACGACGATCGCCAAGCTCGCCAATCTGTTCCTGGAACAGGATTACGGCGTGATGCTGGCGGCGGGCGACACCTTCCGCGCGGCGGCGATCGGCCAGTTGCGCGTCTGGGCCGATCGCCTGGGCATCCCCATCGTATCGGGCAGGGAGGGCGGCGACGCGGCGGGCATCGTGTTCGAGGCGGTGAAGCAGGCGACCGAAACCGGTATCGACGTGCTGATCGTGGACACCGCCGGGCGTCTGCAGAACAAGCGCGAACTGATGGACGAACTGGCGAAGATCCGCCGCGTGCTGGGCCGCATCAACCCCGCCTCTCCGCATGATGTCGTGCTGGTGCTGGACGCGACGACCGGCCAGAATGCACTCGGCCAGATCGAAGTGTTCCAGGATGTCGCCGCCGTCACCGGTCTCGTCATGACGAAGCTCGACGGAACGGCGCGCGGCGGCGTGCTGGTCGCGGCGGCGGAGAAATATCGCCTGCCCATCCATGCCATCGGCGTGGGCGAGAAGATCGAGGATCTGCGCCCCTTCGACGCCGCCGACATGGCCCGAGCCATCGCGGGAACGGCTTATGCACGGTAGCAGACCGATATCACGAAATCGTCATGCCGGAGTGGATTCGGCATCCATTTGTACGGTCTGCGTGTTGGTCATGCACATGGAGCCAATGGATCCTGACTTTCGTCAGGCCGGCGAAGGATATTATTGCAATGCCTGACAACGTCTCCGCGCCCGCAAAGGCCGCGCCCGCCCATAACGGCACGCTCAGCCTGCTGCTCGATTTCGGGCCGCTGCTCGTCTTTTTCCTCGTCTACAAAGGGTTCGGCTGGGTCGTGGGACCGAACAGCCCGATCACCGCCATGACGGTCGGCACCGGGGCTTTCATGATCGCGATCGCGCTTGCCGTGATCGTGTCGAAGGTGAAGCTGGGCAAGGTATCGCCGATGCTCTGGCTCTCGGCGATCCTGGTGCTGTTCTTCGGATCGCTCACGATCTATTTTCAGGACCAGAGCTTCATTCAGATCAAGCCGACGATTATCTATACCTTCTTCGCGCTGATGCTGTTCGCCGGTCTGGCGCGGGGTAAGCCGCTGCTCAAATATCTGCTGCAGGCGGCCTATGACGGGCTGTCGGAGGAAGGCTGGCGCAAGCTGTCGCGCAACTGGGCGTTCTTCTTCCTGTTCATGGCGCTGCTGAACGAAGGGCTGCGCGCCTTCCTGACCTTCGATAGCTGGCTCGCGGTAAAAGTATGGGGCGTGACGATCATTTCGTTCGTCTTTGCTGCCGCCAATATTCCCATGCTCATGCGCCATGGCCTGTCGATCGGCGAAAAACTCGACAGCGAGGACATAGGCGAGACGAGCCCGCCACAGGGCTAAGGCGTCAGGCGGACTTGCGCGGCGCCACCACGGCGGCATGGGCGCGCCAGTCAGGCGTCGCCAAAGGGTAAAGCCGCCCATTCTCCTGTTCCACGCGCTTCGACAAGGCCGCCAGTATCGCACGCGTTTCCGTGCAGAAGCGGGGCCAGTGTTCGGCGATCTGCAGATCGGTCCATTCCGCCATATACTGGGTGAACGCGGCGGAAAGCGTCCCCATCTCGGACTGAAAACGGCTGGCGGTGACGCGCGCGGCGACATCGCGATGCGACAGCATGGCGGGATAGAAATGATCGTCCTCGATCGCCAGATGCGCGAGCAGACGGCGGGCCAGCCGCCAGCGCAGCGCGCCTACGCTTTTGGGACATGTCTCATCGGCAACGGCCGACGCCAGTTCGGCGGCGATAGCCATGATATCGGCATGTTGCCGACGCAGTTCCTGCATGTCCACGCGACACCCCTTCCTGTTTGCAGTCCACTCCCGAAGTCTTTTAGTGGGTCGAGGCTAATGCGGACGCTCCTTACAAATGCTTAAGGGCGCTACCGGTTTGAACCGGGAGCGCCCTTGCATCAGGGTCGACGATGAAAAGGCGCGCTATCAGCCCTTCTGATCGGCCCGCTCGACGCCCTTGCCGTCCAGATTCTGGGCCACGAAATCCCAGTTCACGGCATTCTTCAGGATCGCTTCCGCATAATTGGGCCGCGCATTGCGATAATCGATGTAATAGGCATGTTCCCATACATCGAGGATGAACAGCGGCGTCGCGCCATGGGCGACGGGCGTATCGGCATCATGATAGGACGTGACTTCGAGCTTGCCGTCCTTCAGGTTCAACGCCGCCCAGCCGCTGGCGAAATGGCCAACCGCTTCGGCCTTCAGCTTGTCGAGCAGCGCATCGACCGAACCGAAGCCTTCGGTGATGAGGTCGAGCAGTTCGCCCTTGGGCTCGGTCTTTTCCGGGCTGAGGCCCAGCCAGTAGAAGCTGTGGTTCCAGATCTGGCCGACCTGGTTGAACAGACCGCCCTTGGACGTCTTGATGAGGTCGACCAGCGACTTGCCCTGCAGGGCGGGGTCGGCGGCCACGAGTTCGTTCGCCTTCACGACATAGGCATTGTGATGCTTGCCGTGATGATAGTCGAAGGTCTCGGCGGAAATCAGGTCGCCAAAGGCATCCTTGGCATAGGGCAGTTCGGGAAGGACGAAGGCCATGATTCACTCTCCTCATGTGAAGCGGCGGGAAGGGACAGCGACAGAACGATCGCGCCCGCAATAAGCTCCCGCCCTCTAGCAGCCGGGGTGCCCAAGTTAAAAGCAAGAATCTTTGATAGGTGGCAACCGAAACTAAACGCGGCGATCGACGTCAGGATGCCAGTTCGCCGGCATTGAGCAGACCATGCTTCTTGAGGCAATGGCGCAACTGGTCGTAGCTGAGGCCCAGCCCCTTGGCCGTCGCCCGCTGATTGAAGCGATACCGGGCGAGCGCACTGCGCAGGATCGCGACTTCATGCGCGTCCACCGCTGCGCGCAAGTCGCTGACATCCTCATAGGCGGCGATCTGGGTCACCGGAGACGGTGCGGCGGCGGTGTCCGCCACCGGCGCATCGCGCTTCACCGACTGGCGCGCGACATTGGGCATGGCGACCGGACGCCAGGGCGATCCGAAGGGATCGAAGGCGATCCGGTCGATCGGTCGCGACGGCTCGTCCCAGCGATAGACCGCGCGTTCCACCACATTGCGCAACTCGCGAACGTTGCCGGGCCAGCGATAGGCCTCCAGTTCCGCCATCGCCGTCGCCGCGAAGCCGGGCCATTGCGGCCATCCGATCTCCGCCGCCATCTTCCGCCCGAAATGATCGGTCAGAACCCGGACGTCGCCTTCGCGCGCGCGCAGCGGTGGCAGGGTGATGACTTCGAACGACAGCCGATCGAGCAGGTCGGCGCGGAACCGCCCCTCCTCCGCGGCGACCGGCAGATCCTCGTTCGTCGCCGCGACGATGCGCACGTCCACGGTGACCGGTCGCGAGGCACCGATGCGCGAGACTTCGCCATATTCCACGACGCGCAACAGCCGCTCCTGCGCGGCCATCGACAGCGTGCCCAGTTCATCGAGGAACAGCGTGCCGCCGTCGGCTTCCTCGAACCGGCCCGCCCGCGCCCGCGTCGCACCGGTGAAGGCGCCCGCCTCATGCCCGAACAGTTCCGCCTCGATCAGCGTTTCGGGCAGCGCGGCGCAGTTCATGACGATCAGCGGCTCGCCCCAGCGCGGCGAGAGGCGATGAAGGCGCTCGGCGATCAGTTCCTTCCCGGTCCCACGCTCGCCGATCACCAGCACCGGGCGATTGAGTTCGGCGGCCCGCTCCGCCAGTTCCATGGCGTCGAGAAAGGCGAAGGACTGGCCGATGAACTGGGTATTTTTCTCCATACGCCAAACTATGGCGAAAAATCCTAATATTTCGCAAGTGAAATATGCCAACTCGCCCTGACAATGAGCAGAAAATGACGGAAAACTAGGCTTTTTGAAAACTGGCACGCCCCCTGCAAAGTTACTGGCAACCCCGCCAAACAAACCGGCGGAACCACATGAAGGCCAAGTTTCAGGGAGACATCCAATGTTCAACATCAAGCAAGTCAGCCAGCATCTTTCCGTAGCGATCTGCGCGGTTCTCTTCGGGTCCACCATGGTGCTGAGCGCCGTCGGCCCGGCCCGCGCCAACGAAACCGGCGTCGCCAGCCACAGCCTGGCATCCGAAGCAACCCCCGGAGCCGTCCGCTACCTGGCGTAAGCGGTTCCATACCCTGCCGGGGCGGGCATCAGCCCCCTCTCATCCCGCCCCGGCACCCACCCAAGAATAGCCACCAGGAGTAACACAATGGGCATTTTTTCCCGAACCCGCGACATCATCGCCGCCAACGTCACCGACCTTCTCGACAAGGCGGAAGACCCGGCGAAGATGATCCGCATGATCATCATGGAAATGCAGGAAACCCTGGTCGAAGTCCGCGCCTCCGCCGCCCGCACGATCGCGGACCAGAAGGAAATGCGCCGCCACATCAGCAAGCTGGAAGGCTTGCAGGAAAGCTGGACCGAAAAGGCGCAACTGGCGCTGTCGAAGGGCCGCGAGGATCTGGCCAAGGCCGCTCTCGTCGAAAAGCAGAAGGCCACCGACATGGCCGAACAGCTCAAGTCCGAAATCACCGTGCTGGACGATGCGCTGAAGGCATCGGAAGAGGACATCGCCAAGCTGCAGGCCAAGCTGCGCGAGGCGCGCGCGCGCCAGAACAGCCTCGTCACCCGCATGGAAAGCGCGGAAAACCGCCTGAAGGTGCGCGAAATGTATGCCGGTGAGAAGGTGCAGGACGCCTTTGCCCGCTTCGACATTCTCGAACAGCGCGTCGATTTCGCCGAAGGGCGCGCCGATGCGATGAACCTGGGCGGCACGCCGCCTAGCCTCGAAGAGGAAATCGCCGCGCTCAAGTCCAACGACAAGGTCGAGGCCGAACTGGCCGCGATGAAGGCCGCCAACCTCAACAAGGAAGGCTGATCCGATGGAAGATATTCTCGTCCCCATCGTGGTGGTCGGAATCCTCTTCCTGGGGCTGCCGTGGGTGATCTTCCACTACATCACCAAGTGGAAGACATCCGCGACCCTCACCAACGAGGATGAGGTGATGCTCGACCAGATGCACGAAACCGCCCGTCGCCTCGACGATCGCCTTTCGACCATCGAACGCATCATCGCCGCCGACAATCCCGATTTCCGCCCGGCCCGCACCGCGACCGCCGACGACGACTACAGCTTCGACCGGAGGAACTGACATGACCGCTCGCCGCACGAAATTCTACCTCGACAAGCAGAACGCCAAATGGAGCGGCGTCTGCGCGGGGATCGCCGACTATACCGGCATCGACGTTATCTGGGTCCGCATCGGCGCCGTGCTGGTCACGCTGATGGGCGCCTTCCCCTGGACGCTGATCGCCTATGGCATCGCCGTCTGGCTGGCCGAAAAGAAGCCTGCGGGCCTCTATCAGGACAAGGAGGACGCCAAGTTCTGGCAGGGCGTGCGCAGCAACCCGGCGCGCAGCACCCGCGACGTCCGCTCCAAATTCCGCGACATCGATCGCCGCCTGGCCGATATCGAAGTCTACTACACCAGCCGCAACCAGCGCCTGTCCGACGAGATCGAGAGCCTGCGCTAAGCAGCGGCCACCAACAGGGGAGTTGAGACAATGAGCTTCGCAGGACCATCCTTTATCATCGCCATCATCGCGATATCGACGCTGGGCTGGATGTTCACCACATGGGTCCGTGCCCGCCACGGCTATCCGGTCGAAAATGAATGGACCGGCACCGTTCATCGAACCGACGCCGACGCTGATCGAAAAATCGCGCTGCTGACCGGGGAAAATGAAAAGCTGCATGGTCGCATCGGCCGCCTCGAAGAACGCATCGCCGTGCTGGAGAGGATCGCCACCGATCCCGCCGCCCGCACGCTGCGCGAAATCGAAGAACTGCGCTGAAGCCACCAATAGTTTCGGGCAAGGGAGAAGAGACATGATACCATTTGAAGGCATCGTTGCGCTGGGCGCACTGACCGGCATCCTGGCCATAGGCGGCTGGATCTTCACCACCTGGCTGCGCGTCAAGAACGGCTATCCGCTCGACGGCGCCTGGGGCCAGGCCATCTACCCCAAGACCAGCGACGAATCGATGGAGCGCATCAAGCTGCTGAGCCAGGAAAACGCTCAGCTCCGGGCCGAACTCGGCTCGATCAAGGATCGCCTTGCGGTCGTGGAGCGGATCGTCACCGACGGTGCGCACAGCCTGACCCGCGAAATCGAACAACTGCGCGGCCCGGCGAACTGAGCCAGCCCCCTTATCGAAGGACGAAGAACATGGCCGCAACATGGATATGGGTTCTGATCCCGCTCGGCGCTTTCGCCGTCAAGGGCTTCAAGAGCTGGCTCTCCCTCAAGGAACGGCAGCTTGAGATGCAGAGCCACGAGACCGCCGAAAAGACCGCGCAATATGCAGCGCAGACCGAACGGCTGGAACAGCGGGTCCGCGTTCTGGAACGGATCATCACCGACAAGGGTGGCGACCTGTCCGACGAAATCGAAAAGCTGCGCGACGCGCCTCTCAACTAAGCGTCGCGCCACACTTCAACACCGGCCCGCCCCTGCACATCGGCGGTCCGGCACGGCAAAGGGAAAAGCATCATGCAGGACCCCGTTTTCTACCTTACCATGGCCATGGCGGGCCTTTCCGCCATCGCGATCATCTCCCTCGCCACCTTGCGCGGCTGGAACGGCTGGCTCGATCTCAAGCGCGCCGAACTGATGCGCCAGAGCGTCGAGAACAACGGCCCTTCCGCAGGCAACCGCATCGAAGTCGCCGACCTCAAGGAACGCATCCGCAAGCTCGAAGCGATCGCCGCCGGGGTGGACCTGTAATCCTTTTTCCGGATGCCAGCTTTCCCCAGGGCGATTTCCCCCTATATCGGCGGACATGACACAAGTGCTTCCCCCGCTAGCCGACCTTCAGGAAGAATATGCGTTCCTCGATGCGGACGATCGCTATCGCCTCCTCATCGATCTGGGCAAGCAGCTCGAACCCATGCCCGACCCGCTCAAGACCGACGCCACGCTGGTGCGCGGCTGCTCGGCGGCGGTCTGGGTCTATCCGGTGCGGCAGGACGACGGCACCCTGCATTTCCTGGCGGACAGCAATGCCGCGATCACCAAGGGGATCATCGCGCTGGTCCTGACCACGGTGCAGGATCGCGCGGCGCAGGAGATCGCGCAGACCGACATCGCCGACGCGCTTGCCCCGTTCGACTTGCGCAACCAGCTCAGCTCCAACCGTACGCAGGGCATCCCCAACATGATCGCCCTGATCCGCGAAACCGCCGCGCGTTATGCGACGGCATAGATCGCCGTAACGCAAATCGGGCTTGCGTCCGCGCCCTGCGCATGTGATCTTGTTCCATAGGCCTCGAAAAGAAGGCCCGTGGATGAGGATATGCCGATGCGCCTTTCGCTGCTTGCCCTGGCCCTTCTGTGTTCAACGCCTGCATTTGCGCAGGCGAATGATGCCGATAGCTGGGTGACGATGGCCGACACAGTCCGGGTCAGCGCGGCGGGCATCGCGTTGCCGCAGCAGGCCGGGCCGGTGGCCCTTGCCAAGACCGGCGAGATTTCCGATCCCGGCACAGGCATGAACAGCTATGCCCGCTATGTCTCCCCCGACGAGGTGGTGCAGGCGAGCATATTCATCTATCGCCCCGGTTATGCCGACACGACGCTGGCCGCCCTCGGCACGGAGAGGGCTATCCTCGAACGCTTCGGCCCCGGTACGCGCCGTGCGGCACAGACCGTCCTTTCCGCCGGCGGTACGTCCGGCACGGCCCTGCGTATCCTGTACGAGGGCGCTGCCGGAGGAGAGCTGGCGCTGGCATCCGCCTTCGTTCAGGCAGGTCCGTGGATGGTCAAGCTGCGCGTCACCGCTACGCGTGACCGCGCCGCCGACGTGAAGGCTGCGGTCGATGCACTGGTCGCGGGTCTTGCGTTCGATACGCCCGCAACGCTGAAACCTGCTCGGACGCTCGCTATCCATGATTGCGCGGCGCGTGACGCCAGCGCGCAATGGTGCCGCCGCGAGGTCGTGACGGTGGGCGAGGCGCATTTCGACATGCTGCAATCGGCGCAGGCGGGATCGCAAGGCGCGATCTTCATTCCGACCGACGATGCCGCGGGCCTCCTGCGCTTCGATCCGCTGGCGGGCAAAGGCGGCTATCGCCTGACGCGCTACGGGATCGGCGGTGGCCGGGTCGCAGGCGATTTCGCGACCTTGCCGTCGGCCAGCCAGATCGCCGCGCTGATCGACGGCAAGGATGCGACCGCCCTCGCATCCCGCGCGTCCAGCGACGACGGTGCGACCGTATTGCGCGAAAGCATCGCTCGATAGACACTGCACGGCGATGCGGGTGGCAAGCTGTAAGCTGCTCGTCTAACGCATCACGATGCGTCCATCACTTGATCGCTTCCCCATGGCCACGCGCTTTGCGTCCGTCCGCAAGGCGCTGGAGGCGGCCTCCATCCGTGGCAGGCTGGCTGGCTATTGCTACGAATTTCTTCTGTTCGGCTTCAAGCAGGCATGGGCCTGCCTGTTCGGCGGCCTCATGCTCGCATTGCTGCTGGCCACCCATTTTCTCTACCCCGCCGACGCGCCTTTGCATCGCTATGATTTCCTGACGATCGGCGCGTTCGCCATCCAGGGCGCGATGCTCACCCTGCGGCTGGAAACGCCGCGCGAAGCCATGGTGATCGGCGCCTTCCACATCGTCGGTACGATCATGGAACTGTTCAAGACGGCGGCGGGATCATGGATCTATCCCGAAGGCAGCGTGCTGCATATCGGCGCGGTGCCGTTGTTCTCCGGCTTCATGTACGCCGCCGTCGGCAGCTATATCGCCCGCATCTGGCGCATCTTCGATTTCCGTTTTCCCGGCTACCCGCCGCGATGGGCAACGATCGTGCTGGCGATCGCGATCTATTTCAATTTCTTCGCGCATCACTGGCTGCCGGACATGCCTCTTGCCCTCTTCCTCGCCGCGATCCTGCTGTTCGCGCGGACATGGGTGGTCTTTACGCCCTGGCGCACGCCGCGCCGGATGCCGTTGCTCGTCGGTTTCCTGCTCGTCGCGCTGTTCATCTGGTTCGCCGAAAATCTCGGCACCTTCGCCAATGCATGGACCTATCCCGGCCAGCGCGCCGGATGGCACATGGTGTCGCTGGCCAAGCTGGGGAGCTGGTATCTGCTGATGATTATTTCCTTCGTTCTGGTATCGCTGCTCCATCGCCCGTCCGTTCGGGTCGATGCCGTGTCGGAGCCTGCCTGATGTTCTTCTCCTTCCTCGACGAATTGCGTGCCGCTGGCATACCCGCGGGCGTGAAGGAGCATCTTGTGCTGCTCGACGCCTTGCAGCGCGACGTGATCGCGCGGCGACCGGAGGAATTCTACTATCTCGCCCGCGCGACCTTCGTGAAGGACGAGGCGCTGTACGACCGCTTCGACCAGGTGTTCGCCCGCGTGTTCAAGGGGCTGGAAAGCGATTACGGCGTCGGCGGCGCGGACATCCCCGAAGAATGGCTGCGCGCCATAGCCGAGCAATATCTCAGCCCGGAAGAGATGGAGAAGATCAAGGCGCTGGGCGACTGGGACGAGATCATGGACACGCTGAAGAAGCGGCTGGAGGAACAGCACGCCCGGCATCAGGGTGGCAGCAAGTGGATCGGGACCGGCGGCACATCCCCCTTCGGCAATGGCGGCTACAATCCCGAAGGCGTGCGGATCGGCGGGGAAAGCCGCCACAAGCGCGCCATCAAGGTCTGGGAGCAGCGGGAGTTCCGCAATCTGGACAATGCCAAGGAACTCGGCACCCGCAATATCAAGGTCGCGCTGCGCCGCCTGCGGCGCTTCGCCCGCGAAGGTGCGGCGGAAGAGCTTGATATCGACGCCACGATCGCGGGAACCGCGCGGCAGGGATGGCTGGACATCCGGATGCGCGCCGAGCGCCGCAATGCGGTCAAGCTGCTGCTGTTCCTCGACGTCGGCGGATCGA
This sequence comes from Sphingobium sp., assembly GCA_965279415.1. GTDB lineage: Bacteria > Pseudomonadota > Alphaproteobacteria > Sphingomonadales > Sphingomonadaceae > Sphingobium. The sequence continues at coordinate 2,781,941 of OZ257238.1, read as the reverse complement.
TGGACCCGTTCATCACCCTGGTGGAAGAGCTGTTCTCCGCCGCCACCGCCGAGTTCAAGAATCTGGAGTTCTTCTATTTCCACAACTGCCTGTACGAAGGCGTATGGAAGGACAATCGCCGCCGCTTTGCCGAGCGGACGCCGACCTGGGACATCCTGCACAAGTTCGGCCATGATTATAAGGTCGTGTTCGTCGGCGATGCGGCGATGAGTCCCTACGAAATCACCCATCCGGGCGGCAGCGTCGAGCATTTCAACGAGGAAGCGGGCGCCGCATGGCTGCATCGCATCACCAACACCTATCCCGCCAGCGTCTGGATCAACCCGACGGCGAAGGACTATTGGGGCTACAGCCAGTCGACCCAGATCATCCGGGAATTGATGACCGACCGCATGTATCCCCTGACGCTCACCGGACTGGACGATGCGATGCGCGAACTCACCCGCAAACGCTGATACACTTTGCGACACGAAACCGGTGCCTTGGCACACCCTTGCGACGGACCTTTTCCATATGATGTGCATTAACCCGTCACACAGAAGGAGAATGTCCATGACCCCCGTAAAGACCGTCCTCGCCGCCCTGATCGCCACCGCCGCCATCGCCACGCCGATGGCCGCCAGCGCCGCCCCTTGGCAGAGCATCAACCAGCGCCAGGCCAATCTCGATCGGCGTATCGATCAGGGCGTGCGCAACGGCGCGCTCAATCGCAACGAGGCGCAGCGCCTGCGCACGGAGTTCCGCGATATCGCCCGCCTGGAGGCCAACTATCGCCGTTCCAACGGGCTGCAGGCCCGCGAACGGATCGATCTCGACCGCCGCTTCGATGCGCTCAGCCGTCGCGTCCTGGTGGAAAAGCACGATCGCCAGCGCCGGCGCTGATCGCCTTCCTGCATATATAACCCGTTATATATAACCCGTTCGGTTCGAGCAGCTTCGAGCGAAGTCGAGAAGCGCCGGTCGAGAACCGGAGCATCGAGAAGAGTTCTCGACAAGCTCGAACCGAACGGATCGGTGGAGTGATAAACGCTCCTCCTCACTCCGCGTCGAACAATTCCCCGCCCGTCATCGGCACGGCCACGCCCGTAGTCCCCGGAAAGCTGATCGGCAGGTCTTTCAGGCTGCGTACCGCCATATAGGCGAAGCCTTCCGCTTCCACGCTATCGCCGTTCCAGCCGAGAATATCGACCGAATGCACCGGAACAGCGGTTGCCTCGCCGATCATCCGCATCAGCGTGCCGTTATGGCGCCCGCCGCCCGCTACGTAGAGCGCCGTCGGTCGTGCAGGCAGGTGGCGAAGCGCCAGTTCGACCGACCGCGCGGTGAACGCGGTCAACGTCGCCGCGCCATCGGCCAGCGACAGACCGCGCACGGCCTGCACCGTGAAATCCTCGCGATCGATGCTCTTTGGCGGCGGCATGTCGAAATAGGGATGGTCGAGCATCCCGGTCAGCACGCTTTCGTCCACCCGCCCCGTGGCGGCAACCGCGCCGCCTTCGTCGAACCCGACGCCGCCCTCCACCCGCATCCAGTTGTCGATGAGGCCGCTCGCCATGCCGGTATCGAAGGCGATCAGCGCATCGTCCGCGCCGATATAGGTGATATTGGCGACACCGCCCAGATTGAGGATCGCCACCGGCCTGACCAGGTCCGCCGCCAGCGCGCGATGATAGACGGGGAGCAGCGGCGCACCCTGCCCGCCCGCCTCCACGTCCGCGCTGCGCAGGTCGGCGACCACCGGAATCCCGAAGGCTCCCGCCAGCGCATCCGCATCGCCGATCTGCCACGTCCAGCCCTGATCCGGCTTGTGCGCGACGGTGTGGCCGTGAAAGCCGATCACATCGACATCCTGCGCCTGCCACCCCGCCCGGTTCATCAGGTCGGCCACCGCCTCGACATGCGCCTGCGTCAGTTCGGTTTCCACCGCGTCGATCAGCGGCTCGAAATCCGGTTCCTCCATCGTCATCGCCCGCATGCACGCTTCGGCCAGCCGCGTGCGGAATCCATCGTCATAAGGCGTCGAATGAAAGGCGATCCGCCCCACCTGCCCCTCGCCGTCCGTCCGGATCAGCGCCGCGTCGATCCCGTCGCGCGACGTGCCGGACATCAGCCCGATTGCAACCATGCTACCCAAGCGACAATCTCCATGCTAAGCGCCGCGCGCTATGAGCCAGTACACATCCGATCTTCTCCGCTTACTCGACAGTCGCGGATACATCCACCAGCTAACCGACGCGGCGGGTCTCGATGCGCTGGCAGGCAGGGAGATCGTGCCGGGCTATATCGGTTTCGATCCGACCGCGCCGTCGCTGCATGTCGGCAGTCTGGTGCAGATCATGTTGCTGCGCCGCCTGCAGCAGGCGGGGCACAAGCCGATCGTGCTGATGGGCGGCGGCACGGGCAAGATCGGCGATCCCAGCTTCAAGGACGAAGCGCGCAAGCTGCTGACCACCGAAACGATCGCCGCCAACGTCGCCAGCATCAAGCGCGTGTTCGAGCGCTTCCTGACCTTCGGCGACGGCCCGACCGACGCGATAATGCTCGACAATGCCGACTGGCTGGATGCTCTGGAATATATCCCGTTCCTGCGCGACATCGGCCAGCATTTCTCGATCAACCGGATGCTGAGCTTCGATTCGGTCAAGATGCGTCTCGACCGGGAACAGTCGCTGTCGTTCCTCGAGTTCAACTACATGATCCTCCAGGCCTACGACTTTCTGGAGCTGTCGCGCCGCTCGGCCTGTCGCCTCCAGATGGGCGGATCGGACCAGTGGGGCAATATCGTCAACGGCATAGAGCTGTCGCGCCGCGTCGACGGCACGCAGGTCTATGGCATCACCACGCCGCTCATCACCACGGCGGACGGGGGCAAGATGGGCAAGACGATGAACGGCGCGGTCTGGCTGAATGCCGATGCGCTGCCGCCCTACGACTACTGGCAATTCTGGCGAAACACGCAGGATGCCGACGTAGGCCGCTTCCTGCGCCTGTTCACCGATCTGCCGCTCGACGAGATCGCCAGGCTGGAAGCGCTGGAAGGCGCGGAGATCAACGACGCGAAGAAGATCCTCGCCGATGCGACCACGGCAATGGCGCATGGCGCGGAGGCGGCGACGGCTGCCGCCGAAACCGCGCGGCGGACGTTCGAGGAAGGCGCGAGCGACGCCAATCTGCCCACAGTCGCGCTGGTCGAAGGTGCGTTGAACGTGGTGCAGGCCAATGTCGCGCTGGGCTTCGCGACATCGAACAAGGAAGCCCGGCGCAAGATCGCCGAAGGCGCGATCCGCGTGAACGGCGCGGTCATTTCCGATCCCGCGCATGCCCTCCAGCCCGGCGACAAAGTCAGCTTCGGCGCGAAAAAGCACGGAATCGTCGTCGGCTGATCCGTTTGAGCGGCCATCGAGAAGTCGATCCACTCGCTTCGTCGCGCTTGTTGCGCCGTTAACTACAGGCGTTCACGCCCTTTCAGCATCCGTCTCGCTATCGTCGCGGCAAGGGTCTGAAAAAGGGACATAATGTGAAAGCAGCAAGGAAAGAGACGGATCGGTCCGCGCCAGTCACGCAGCGGCGGGCGACGCGCGATCTGGTCGATTTCAAGGCGCGGGCGACCAGCCGCAGCGGCCCGCACGACGTGCAGATCGTCAATGTATCGCCGCTGGGCCTCATGGCGCGCGTGGCGTCGCCACTTGCCGCCGGGGATCACCTGCTGATCGAACTGCCGCATGTGCGCCGCATCGAATCGGTCGTACGCTGGGCGGAGGACGGGCGCATCGGCGTCGAGTTCGCGCAGGCAATAGAGGCGGATCATTATGCGATGATGCTGGCCTTCATGCCGCAACGGCAGAACGGCTGGTAACGGAACTGGCCCATTGACCGGCCACCCCATGCGCCTACAAGCGCGCCATGGCCAAAGCTGATCGTCTCGAACGCCTCGACACCCGCCGCATCGAACTGGAAGGCGAATATCGCGAAACGCTGACTGCGGCGCTGGAGCGCGTGGCGTCCGGCACATGGGGCCTGTTCGGCCACCGTCAGGACAAGCAGAGCGTCGCCGCCTATGCCGACGTTATCGAAACGCTCGACGAAATCGGCCAGACCGTCGATTCGATGCGCGAGCAACTCGTGATGGCGCCCTTCGCCCTGCACCGCGATTTCATGGCCGCGCGCGGCCCGGTGCCGTCCAACGCCGTGGGCGAACCGAAGCAGGCGCAGGCCTGGCTGGCTCGTCTTGCTGACGAGACTATCACTTAGCAATTTCAGATATGCTGCACAATGCAGCATACGTCATTGACACATGCGCTAATGACGCATATGTCAATGACGCATGAATGGTTTGCAGACGGTCGTAGAACTGCCGGAGTTCCTGCGCCGTGCCAAGGCGATCATGACCGACGACGAACGTGAGGCGCTCGTCACCTATATCGCCGCCAACCCGGAAGCGGGCATCTCGCTGGGTGGTGGACTGCGCAAGGTCCGTATTCCACGCGAAGGGAGTGGTAAAAGCGGCGGTTACAGGACGATCTATGTGTTTGGAGGCATTCACATGCCGATCTATCTTCTGACCGTGTTCGCCAAGAACGAGAAAGACAATCTGACCAAAGCCGAGCAGGCGGCCGCCGTCGCGCTCAGCAAAGCGGTGGTCGCAACTTATGGAGACCGACGATGAGTGCCTATAGCAGCGTCATGCAGGGACTGAACGAAGCGCTGGACCATGCTCGTGGCAACGATAGCGGCGCACGGGTTCATGAAGTGGATGTACCCACCGTCGATGTCGTCGCGATCCGGGCGAGCACGGGTCTGTCGCAAAGCGCATTCGCGCGCAGCATCGGCGTTGCCAAGGGGACGCTACTCAACTGGGAACAGGGCCGCAGGCATCCCACCGGCCCCGCTCAGGTGCTGCTCGCCATGATTGCGAAAAAACCCTCTCTCGTGACCGATCTGTTGCGCTGAATACTTGTATGCGTCGCTGTGGGCAGCACAGACGCATCAATGCGCCAACGTCCCCACCCGCCGCACCGTCAGGATCGTCACCACCGGGCTGAGCATCTGGCCCTTCATCACGCCTTCGCCTTCGGTGGGGGATGTCGGGGCGGCCAGTATCCGGCGGACGACCTCCATACCCTCCGTCACCTGACCGAAGGCCGCGAAGCCGGCGATATCGCCTTCGCCGCTCTCCTGCGCGTCCATCGACGGCATCGCCCCGAGCGTGATGAAGAAATCGCCATTGGCGCTGCCCGGTTCGTAGCGCGCCATGGAAATCGTGCCCGCCTGATGCGACAGGCCCGTCCGCGTGGTCGGTTCATGCGCGATCGGCGGCAATATGCGCTTGGGATCGTTGCGCGTTCCGCCCTGAATGAAGCCCAGATCCGGCCAGCCAGCGACCTTGAGCGCGCGATAGAAGGCCGTGCCGTCGAACCGCTTCTGATCGACATAGCGCAGAAAGTTGGCGGTGGTGACCGGCGCGCGCTTCGCGTCCAGCGCCAGCACGATCGCCCCTTCGCTGGTTTCCATCCGTACCGACACCGTTTCAGACGGCACGGCGGTTTGCGCAAAAGCGGAAGGCAGCATCGCGATCGCCGCCAGAAGCATCATCACAAATCGCATAAAGTCTCCGTCCGTCCGGTTATATCCGCAGCATAGGAGATATTGTGGCGCCGACACCACGAAAAAGGCCCGGCAATCCCCCCAGATTGCCGGGCCTTTCGCCCCAACGGAGCCTTCGGCCTGTATAGGTCAGCCTGTTCAGGCGACCTGCGCTTCGGGTTCCGCGATATCGTCGGGATCGCGCAGCACATAGCCGCGGCCCCACACCGTTTCGATATAATTTTCGCCATTGCACGCCAGCGCCAGTTTCTTGCGCAGCTTGCAGATGAACACGTCGATGATCTTGAGTTCAGGTTCGTCCATGCCGCCGTACAGGTGGTTCAGGAACATTTCCTTGGTGAGGGTCGTGCCCTTGCGGAGCGAGAGCAGCTCCAGCATCGCATATTCCTTGCCGGTCAGATGAACGCGATTGCTGTCCACTTCCACGGTCTTGGCATCCAGATTGACGGCCAGCTTGCCGGTGCGGATGACCGACTGGCTGTGGCCTTTCGAGCGGCGCACGACGGCGTGGATGCGAGCGACCAGTTCGTCGCGATGGAACGGCTTGGTCACATAATCGTCGGCGCCGAAGCCGAAGCTGCGGACCTTGCTGTCCATTTCGCTGATCCCCGACAGGATCAGGACGGGCGTCTGCACCTTGGCACTGCGCAGCTTCTTCAGCACGTCGTAGCCGTGCATGTCCGGCAGATTGAGGTCGAGGCAGATGATGTCGTAATCATACAGCTTGCCCAGATCGAGGCCTTCCTCGCCCAGATCGGTCGTATAGACATTGAACCCTTCGGTCGTCAGCATAAGCTCGATCGCCCGTGCGGTCGTCGGCTCATCTTCAATCAGCAGCACGCGCATTATGCAGCCCCTTCAATCATGGTTTCCGTTCTCCCTGCAAGAACGGCAGCCAAGGCAATCCATTAACCAAAATCTTTCTGAACGTAAAAGGTTAATTTTTGCCTAAGCGGCCTCACTCCACGAGTCGCGCCCGAAACGAATCCGTTTTTATTCCCTTAACGGCCGAGTTTTTCCGTCAGAAAGTCGAGGCAGGCCTCGACGCGCGCCGGGCGCAGTCGCGAAGGCGGCGTGACGAGATGCAGGCCCGTGACCGGGGGAATCCAGTCGGGCAGCACGATTTCCAGCGCGCCACCGGCGATGTCTTCCCCGGCGATGAAATCGGGCAGGAAAGCGATGCCGACGCCCGCCCGCAAGGCGTCCAGCATCGCGTCGCCACTGTTGGACATCATCCTGGGGTGCGGCTGAACGGAGACCGTTTCGCCGCCCGCCCTTGAAAAGCGCCACGTCTCCGGGTTGGCGACATTGGTATAGAGCAGGCAGTCATGCTCGCTCAGATCGGATGGATGGGTGGGGCGACCGCGGCGATCCAGATAGGGGGGCGATGCGATGAAATAGCCCTGCACGTCGCACAGCCGCCGCGCGCGCAACGAACTGTCGGGCATGGTCGCGATGCGCAGCGTCGCGTCCAGCCCCTGCTCCACGATGTCGATCCGCGCATCGGACAGATGCAGGTCTATGACGATGCCCGGATGCAGCGCCATGAACTCCGCCAGCACCGGCGCCACACGCTTCAGCCCGAAACTCATCGGTGCGCCCAGCCGGACGATGCCGACCAGTTCCGCCATATCCTCGCGTGCGGCTTCTTCCGCCGCAAGGCCTTCGCCCATGATCCGCGCGGCGTGATCGGCCAGTCGCCGTCCGCTTTCGGTCAGCGCGAGGCGGCGACTGGTGCGGCTGAACAGGCTGGTGTCGAGATGCTGTTCCAGCCGGGTGATCGCCTTGGACACGGTGGCCTTGGAAACCGAAAGTGCCCGCGCCGCATCGGTGAAGCTGCGATGCTCCACCACGGCGGAGAACATCGCCCAGGCTTCGAAATCAGGCAATCGCATGGAAACAATCCGTTTCAAAGTGGCTCATTTAAGAAACGATCCTGACGGCTATATTGCAGGAAATCAAGTTTGAAAGGATGTTTGACAATGACCGGCATCGCTACCGAAACCCGCCCCGCAACGAAGCTGGCGACCATCGAGCGCCGCCCCTTCGCGTCGCTGGGCCATGCCGATCACGGCTGGCTCAACGCTCGCCATCATTTCTCGTTCGCGGACTATCACGATCCCGCCCGCATGGGCTGGGGCAACATCCGGGTATGGAACGACGACGAGATCGGCGCGCAGTCCGGTTTCCCGCCCCACCCGCATCGCGACATGGAAATCATCACCTATGTCCGCAAGGGCGCGATCACGCACAAGGACAGCATGGGCAACGAAGGCCGCACCGCGGCAGGCGACGTCCAGGTGATGAGCGCCGGCACCGGCGTGCGCCATGCCGAATATAATCTGGAGGACGAAACGACCACCCTGTTCCAGATCTGGGTTCTGCCCCGCGCCGCCGGTGGTGCACCAAGCTGGGGGGCGAAGCCTTTCCCGCAAGGGGATCGCTCGGGCAGGTTCGCGGTGCTCGCCAGCGGCTATGATGCCGACGGCGACGCCCTGCGCATCCGTGCCGACGCCCGTCTGCTGGGCGCGACCGTCTCCACGGGCGAAACGCTGACCTACGATCTGGCCGAAGGTCGCTATGCCTATCTCGTGCCGGCGACGGGCCGCGTCACGATAAACGGGCAGCCGTTCGAGGCCCGCGACGGCGCCGCCATCCGTGGCGGCGGGTCGATCGTCATCGAAGCCCTGGAGGACAGCGAAATCGTGCTGGTCGATAGCCAGTAACGCGCGTCCTCCCGCCGCCTGCGCCCCTGCCCCCTCCCCCGGGGCGCGGGCGGCACCCCCTTTTCTCCCCCCTCCCATCTGACAAGGAGCATCTCATGGCAAAAGTTCTGGTTCTCTATTATTCAACCTACGGCCATATCGAAACCATGGCGCAGGCCGTGGCGGAAGGCGCCCGTTCGGCAGGCGCGACCGTGGACATCAAGCGCGTCCCCGAAACCGTGCCCGAAGAGATCGCCAAGGCAGGCCATTTCAAGCTCGATCAGGAAGCGCCCGTCGCGTCGATCAACGACCTCGCCGACTATGACGCGATCGTCGTGGGCACCGGCACCCGCTTCGGTCGCATGTCCAGCCAGATGGCGGCCTTCCTCGATCAGGGCGGCGGCCTGTGGGCGCGGGGTGCGCTGAACGGCAAGGTCGGCGGTGCGTTCGTCTCCACTGCCTCGCAGCATGGCGGGCAGGAAACGACGCTGTTCTCGATCATCACCAACCTGCTGCATTTCGGCATGACGATAGTGGGGCTGGATTACGGTTACGGCGCACAGGCGACCAACGACGAGATCGTCGGCGGCGCGCCCTATGGCGCCACCACGATCGCGAATGGCGACGGCAGCCGCCAGCCGAGCACGATCGATCTCGACGGCGCCCGCTATCAGGGCCGCCGCATCGCCGAAGTCGCGATCAAGCTGCACGGCTGACCTGGACGACGCGCGCGGCTGTTCCTATCCCCCCAGGAACAGCCGCGCCGTCACCCGGTTGCGCTTCAGCAGCCAATGCACCCCCGAAGGCACGATCAACGCCAGCGCCAGCAGCGTCCATTTGCCCAGATAGGGCGTCAGATAATGGATGATCGCGACGTGCAGGTACATGATCGTCAACGTCGCGCCGCCAAGCCATGCGAGCACCGCACGCCCCGGCAGCGGCCATTGCGCTACCCGAAAAATGAGCAGCGACAGCGCCACCGCGCCCGCGATCGACACCAGCGGCCAGCCGTAATCGCCTGCCTTCATATTGAGCGGCGGTGCGAGTAGCCCGACGCCCAGACCGACGACCAGAAGCGGCGCCCACATCCACGCCCGCCACGCGACGCCGCGCCACAGCCAGCCCATCCAAAGCAGCACCAGCGCCATCGGCACGGTCAGCAGGCCCAGCGGCGACACGTCCGTCATCGCGCCTGCCCCATAGGCCAGAAGCATCGACACACAAGCTATCCCCCACCACGCCGCCGCACGCGGATCGCCCCATCGCCGCGCCAGCGCATTGGCGACAATTCGCGCCAAGACGAGGCACGGCACGAACCAGAACACCGTGAACGGCCCGCGCAGATCCGACCCGCCAAAGGCAATCCGCCCCAGATCGCCCGGCCAGTCGTGAAAGATCGGCCGCTGCCCCTTCATCCCCTCGACGGCGAAGTCGACGGCCACCAGCAGCGCCAGCCACGCGACATAGGACAGGCCCTGCGTCGCCACCTGCCGCCGCGCGAAGGGCAAGGCCGGCCGCGGCTGTATCAGATATCCCGACAGCAGGAAGAACAGGGGCATGTGAAAGGCATAGACGAAGTCGCGCACGCCGCCGCGCGTCCACACATGGCCCACGACCACGGCGACGATGCCGATACCGCGCGCCACGTCGATCCAGTCCAGCCGCTCGCCGGACGCCCTTGCCGCCGCTTTTCCCGACGCAAGCTCTTTTGAAGGCACCTTGGGCGCCGCACTTCCCCCGCTCATGCCAAGTGCGTATAGCAACCTGCATCACCGTCAATTGCCCATTGCTCTCATCCCATCGGAACCCGTCTTGACCCTCCTTGCCGACCGCGTCCTCTTCATCGACGGCGAAGCGATCATCCTCGACAAGCCTGCGGGCCTGCCCGTCGATCCGCCGCGAGACGGGGCGCTCAGCCTCGAAAACCATCTGGATTCGCTGAAATTCGGTTTTCAGCGCTGGCCGCTCGCCGTTCACCGGCTGGATCGGGACACGTCCGGCTGCCTGCTCCTCGCCCGCAATCCCAAGGCGCACAAAAGGTTCGGGCAGGCGTTCGAGAGCGGCGGCGTCGGCAAAATCTATATTGCCGTACTGGATGGCGTGCCGGGCGAGACCAGCGGCGAAATATCGCTGCCGCTGCTCAAGGTCAGCAGTGCGGAAGAAGGCTGGCGCATGGTGCCGGACGCCAAGGGCAAACCTGCGATTACCCGCTGGACATTGCTCGCCACCCATGACGGCAAGGCCCTCGTCCGTTTTTCCCCCGCCACCGGTCGCACGCACCAGATCCGCGCCCATGCGCTGCACGGCCTTGGCCATGGCATCGTGGGCGATCCGATCTACGGCACGCCGGACGACGGCATGATGCTGCTTCACGGCCTGTTCCTGTCCATCCCGCGTGCGAACAAGCCGCCGGTCGAGGCGACGGCGCCCCTGCCCCCGCATTTCCTCGCGGCGGGATTCACCGCCGACATGCTCGATCCCGCCCCGGTCGCCTGACGATGGACGCGCCCTTCCCCGTGCCGGAGGATGCGCTGGAAGAGCGTTTCATCACCGCCGGGGGGCCGGGCGGGCAGAACGTCAACAAGGTCGCGACCGCCGTGCAACTGCGCGTGGACAGCTTCCGCCTCGGCCTGCCGCCCTATGCCTGGCGCAAGCTCAAGACGCTGGCCGGGTCGCGGATGACGGCGGCGGGGGTCCTCGTCATACAGGCCCAACGCTTCCGCACGCAGGAGGCCAACCGCGCCGACGCCCGCGCGCGCCTGACGGAGATGCTGACCGAAGCGATGAAGCGCGATGCCCGCCGCATCGCCACCAAACCCAGCCGCGCCGCCAAGGCCCGCAGGGTCGACGCGAAAAAAGTCCGCAGCGGGGTGAAGCAGGGTCGAGGGAAGGTGCGGGAGGATTGAGGGAATATGACGCAAGTAGAAGCGCACGATACGTGCATTTCTTAGACGTCAGGATAGTTAAATTCCGTTCGGGCTGAGCTTGTCGAAGCCCTCGCCTGAGCGTTAGCGAAGGCACTTCACTGCGTTCAGTAGTGCCCTTCGACAAGCTCAGGGCGAACGGTATTTGGCATTATGCCAGGACGTCAAACATGGACACCCCCTCTTCCCCACCCTACATCCTGTCCCATGTTCGATCTCAAAACCCCCGCCGCCACCGACAAGCCAACCCTCTATGCGGATCTCCTCGCCGCCGCCGATGCGCTCACCGCCGGCGAGAGCGACGCCATCGCCAACATGGCCAATCTCTCCGCGCTGCTCTGGCAATATCTGCCCGATCTCAACTGGGCGGGCTTCTATCGGATGATCGGCGGCGAACTCGTCCTCGGCCCGTTCCAGGGCAAGGCCGCCTGCATCCGCATCCCGCTGGGCAAAGGCGTATGCGGCACCGCCGCCGCCACGCGCGAGACGCAATGCGTCGCCGATGTCCACGCCTTCCCCGGTCACATCGCCTGCGACGCGGCGTCGCGGTCGGAAGTGGTGGTGCCGGTAATCGTGGCCGGTGGCGTGATCGCCGTGCTCGATCTCGACAGTCCGATGCCCGGTCGCTTCGACTCGGAGGATGTTGCCGGGCTGGAGGCGCTGATTGCACGCATCGCGCCGCGTATCGCGTGATGCGTTAACCATCTTTCCTACCAAGCCGCTGATTTAACGCCCCTTCATTGCTCCGTTTCGGCACAGGACGCGCCGCGCAAGCCTTGGAGTTTGCGGGATCGCGATGCTAAATATCGCGTTAACGGTGCGTCGCGGCGCGCCTCTCATGGCGCATGGACGAAACAGGGAGTGTTGACGATGCGGAGCCTATTGATCGGTGCGTTGCTGCTTGGCGGCGCGACCACCCCGGCGCTGGCCGATCCGGTCAGGCCGGGCGTCACCTATCCGGTCAATGGCGCAACGGTACGGCCCGCAATGCCCGCCGGCCCGCGCTGGGGCAATCGCATCGGTGGCCGCTGGCATGGCGGGATGCAGGCACCGGGCGGTTATGGTGCCTATCGCCGCCCGGTGCGCGGCTTCGCCCTCCCCCGCTACTGGATACAGCCCGGCTTCTACATCGCAAATTATCAGGCCTATCGCCTGCCCCCGCCACCGCCGGGCTATGGCTGGTCGCGCTATTATGACGATGCGGTGCTGACCGACGCCTATGGCCGCGTCTACGACAGCCGCAGCGACGTCCGCTGGGACGATTATGAAGGCGGCTATGCCGACGCCTATCCCGAACCCCGCCCGGACAACGGCCTGGGCGGCGCGGCGATCGGCGCGGTCGCGGGCGGCGTGGCGGGCAATGTCATCGCCGGGCGCGGCAATCGCACCGCCGGAACGGTCATCGGCGCCGTCGCGGGTGCCGTCGCGGGCGCCGCGATCGACAAGGCCGAGGATGCGCGCCGCGCCGACCGCCGCATGCCGCCGCCGCCGCATCGTGACGGTCCGCCACCGCCGCCACGCGGCCCGGCAGGCGACTACAGCTATGACGGCCATTGGGAAGGCACCTGGACGCGCGAGGACGGCAGCACCTACACCGGCGCCTATGACGGGCGGTTCGAGGGCGATGTCGAGGGGCGCCTGGCTTATGGCTATGGCGGCCCGCCGCCCGCGCATTGGGGCCAGGGTCCAACCGTCCACGTCACCACCAGCCGCGGCCCCGCGCCGCAGGTGACGACCACGACTGGCCCCGGCGGCTATTATGCCAACGGATATTATTATCCCGCGCCCACGATCACGACCATCACGATCGCGCCTGCTGAACCCTGCTACACCGAGACCACGACCTATGTGACGGAGCGTCGACCCGTTCGCCACAAACGTGGAAAAGGCAGCAAGACCATTCGCATGTAGGCTGCATATTCTTCGCGAAGCCGTTGATTATCCCTCAAAAAGGGGCACTCACCGGATTTGCGGAGAGATAGCGGTTCCATAGCGCCCGCGAACGCCCTATCGGCGGTCTCATGCGTTTTCACGACAGCTACATCATGTTCGAAACGCAGGGTCGCGCCGTACCGATATTGCTGCGCGGAGATGCGATCGCCCTGCTCCAGCAGCATTTCGGCGGACCCGACGACACCGCCGCGCTGGTCGCCGAGAATCGCGAGACGATCGATGCCGTGGCGACGTTCCTGATCGCTGAAAATCCGCAATGGCTCTGGTCGCTCGAAATCGACCGCGACACTTTGTTGCGCTGGGGCCGTCAGCGCGATTTATGGCACTGGAAGCCGGTCTAGGCGGCGTGGACAAATTTGAGCCAGTATCTGGCGGCAGCGAGATGAACCATTCCGAGGAAGCTGTTGGCAAGCTGGTCATAGCGGGTAGCGATCGCGCGATTGATCTTGAGCTGCCCAAACATACGCTCGATGCGGTTGCGCTGCTTGTAGAGCGCCCGATCATGTTCGATTTTCACGCGGCGGTTTGAACGGCCCGGAATGACGGCCTCGATTTTCCGTTTGGCAAGGTCGGCCCGGATCGCGTCGGCGTCGTAGCCCTTGTCGGCGAGCAAAGCGTCAGGTGCACGCTCAGGCAGGCCGATCAGGGCGTCATAGGCTTTGCAATCGGCCGCCTCGCCGACCGTCAAATGGAAGGCAAGCGGTCGTCCGAGGGCATCAGCCAGACAGTGAAGCTTACTGGTGAACCCGCCCCGCGAGCGGCCAAGAGCGCGTCGATGAGTCCCCCTTTTCCGCCCGCTGCCGAAACGTGGGCGCGAACGGTGGTGCTGTCGATGCTGTAGTGGCCGCTGTCCGCCATGATTTCAGCCAACGTCACGGCAACGGTTTCCCAGACCCCGGCTTCACTCCATCGTCGGAACCGGCGATAGATGGTGTTCCAACTGCCATATTTGGGCGGCACATCGCGCCATGGAGCACCGCAGCGGAGCCGCCACAGGATGCCGTTGATGATTAAGCGGTTCTGCTCGGGCGGCCTGCCTCGACCACGGTTCTCAGGCTCGATGGGCAACAAATCCTTCAGAACGCGCCATTCTGCCTCGGTGAGATCACCCCTACTCAAACCTGCCTCCAAAAAGCAGCCTTGAATCAATGCCGTGTTGTCCCGTCAACACCAGAGCGAGAATTTTCAAATCATCGGCGCCGCTCGTGCCACATAACGATCACTTCGACTAAGTCTCCAGCACAGTCCCGCTCAAACTGCGAAAACAGACGGTGCTGAACATTCGGCTCATCTCCAAAACGTCCAGTAACCTGATACGAGCATTCTGGCGTCGTATAGGTGTAGCCGCAGGAAACCTCTGATATCCCGATCAGTTCGGCCGTTTGTCCGGGACGGTTCGCGAAGCGGGCGAAGGTCTTGCTCACGTCAGGCCAGTGCACTGAGACATATCGGCTCACCTCTTCAACGGTAGGCAGTGCGGGGGCTGACTGGGTGTTCTCGGCCGCTCGAGGTGTGGCGCAACCAGAGAGGATCGGGATCAAAGCCAGGATGAATCGGTAGCGCATCCTCAGATGCTATCCCACCGCACAGCTATGCCAAGTCAATTTGTCCACGCCGCCTAGCGCCCTGCGGTGCCATGCGCGCACCGCCCGCTGTCATCGCAATGAAACAATCGTGCCAACAGCGCCATTTTCGTAGTAAACGGGCTTTTAATCCGACGCCCTGCACGTCATAAGACGTTAACGATTCAAACACGCTTCAACAGAATGGGAGATGACGTGAGCGCGCCTTTTCGGTTTCCCCGCTTTTTCGTCACCAATCCCAGTCCTTGCCCCTATCTGCCGGGCAAGCATGAGCGGAAGGTGTTCACCGAACTTTCCGGCGATCACGCGTCCGAGCTGAACGACGCGCTGGGCCGCATAGGTTTTCGCCGCAGCCAGAACGTAGCCTATCGCCCGAGTTGTGCGGATTGTTCCGCGTGCGTATCGGTGCGCGTCGTCACGGACGAGTTCCGCCCCAATGCCACGCAGCGCAAGCTGTTGCGCCGCAACGACGATCTGGTCGTCACCGCCTGCAAGCCCTGGTCCACCGAAGAACAATATGCCCTGCTCCAGCATTATCTTCAGGCGCGCCACCCCGGCGGCGGCATGACGGAAATGGACGAGATGGACTATGCCGACATGGTCGAGCAGACCCCGGTGAGCAGCCATGTCATCGAATATCGCGAGCCGGGCGAGGATGGCCGCCCCGGTCGCCTCGTCGGCGCCTGCCTGACCGACCGGCAGGCGGACGGCCTGTCGATGATCTACAGCTTCTTCGATCCCACGCTGGACCATCGGCCCGGCCTGGGCAATGTCATCATCATGGATCACATCATGCGCGCGCGCCGCGCGGGCCTGCCCTATGTCTATCTGGGTTACTGGGTCGCCGGGTCGCAGCGGATGCAGTACAAGGTCCGCTATCGCCCGCTCGAACGGCTGGGCCGTACCGGCTGGGTCCGCTTCGATCCCGACGAGCAGGACGGCGCCATCCGCGAAGTCGCCAATCGTGACGAGCCGCCGCTTCCCGTCGAGATACAGGGTATATTCCGTAAATAACCAATACCTTGCATGACAATCTTGCCAAATGATATAATGCAGGATCTACGCCGCAACTTCCGCAACTTTACGACTTCCCAGACTGCAAATTGCCTTTAGGAACACGCCCATGCCGGACCTGTTCGCCTACAAGATCCTGACTACCGAAGAGTTCGCGCAATTGCGGGGCGACGGCCATTTCGCCGGATCGCCGGTGGACCTCCAGGACGGCTATATCCACCTGTCCACGCAATCGCAGGCTGCGGAGACCGCGGCCAAGCATTTCGCGGGGCAGGACAATCTGGTTCTCGCCATGGTCGATCTGGTGCCGCTGGGCGATCAGGTGAAATGGGAGGAATCGCGGGGCGGACAGCTTTTCCCCCACCTCTACGCACCGCTGCCGCTGGGTGCCGTGACGAAGCATGTCGTCCTGCGCCTCGATAGCGAGGGCAGGCATCAGTTCCCGGCGGGGTTTTAGGGGTGTTCCCCGGCGCAGGCCGGGTCTCTGCAAAAACGGTAAACCCTTATATATTCTCGTCATTCCCGCGAAGGCGGGAACCTATCTCGCCAACCGCGACTCAGCCGCCTGAGGAGAGCTGGGTTCCCGCCTTCGCGGGAATGACGACGACTTTTACCTTATCTCCCTTTTCGCAAAGGCATCGCGAAGGCCGGTAGACAGTCCTCCCGTTCGAACTAGACCCCAGCCTGAGCAGGAGAACATTTGGCGGAGAAAACACCCCCCTGTCCTACGCCATCCAAAACCGCTAGGGGCGGCAACTCTCATGCCTCATAAAGGCGAAGAGAGAGAAGTTTGGAAAAAATGACGCATCAGGTTCACATCATCGGTGGCGGTCTCGCCGGGTCGGAAGCGGCATGGCAACTGGCGCAGGCCGGCGTGAAGGTGCGCCTGTCCGAAATGCGCGGCACCGGCGAAACCACGCCGGCCCACCAGACCGATGGGCTGGCCGAAATGGTCTGCTCGAACAGCTTCCGCTCGGACGATCCGGACAAGAACGCCGTCGGCCTGCTTCATCAGGAAATGCGGCGCCTCGGTTCGCTCATCCTGCGCGAAGCCGACAAGGCGAAAGTGCCCGCCGGCTCCGCTCTCGCGGTCGATCGCGACGTGTTTTCCGACGGCGTGACGCGCGCCCTGCTCGATCACCCCAATGTAGAACTGGTGCGCGAACGGATCGACACCCTCCCCGCCGATGGCCTGACGATCGTCGCCACCGGGCCGCTCACCGCCATGACGCTGGCGCAGAGCATCGGCGCGGCGACGGGGATGGAGGCGCTCGCCTTCTTCGATGCCATCGCCCCTATCGTTCATCGCGACAGTATCGACATGGATATTTGCTGGATGGCGAGCCGCTGGGACAAGGGCACGGTCGACCCCGACAATCCCGAATGGGACGGGCGCGACTATATCAACTGCCCGATGGACCGCGACCAGTATCTGACCTTCGTTCAGGGCCTGATCGACGCGGAAAAGACCGATTTCAAGCAGTGGGAAAAGGACACGCCCTATTTCGAAGGCTGCATGCCGATCGAAGTGATGGCGGAGCGCGGCATAGAAACGCTGCGCTACGGCCCGATGAAGGGCAAGGGGCTGGACGATCCGCGCACCGGACGCTGGCCCTATGCCGTGGTGCAATTGCGGCAGGACAATGCGCTCGGCACGCTGTGGAACATGGTCGGCTTCCAGACCAAGATGAAGCATGGCGCGCAACTGGAGCTGTTCCGAACCATCCCCGGCCTTGAGAAAGCGGAGTTCGCCCGTTTGGGCGGCCTGCATCGCAACACCTTCATCCGCAGCCCGGAACTGCTCGACACACAACTGCGCCTGAAGGCCGCGCCGCATATCCGTTTCGCCGGGCAGATCACCGGTTGCGAAGGCTATGTCGAGAGCAGCGCCGTGGGACTGCTCGCGGGTCTGTTCGCCGCGGCGGAGATCGCCGGTCGCCCGATCGCGCCGCCCCCGCCCGAAACTGCGCTGGGCGCTCTGCTGGGCCACATCACCGGCGGTGCTGACGCGGCGAGCTATCAGCCGATGAACGTCAATTTCGGCCTGTTCCCGCCCATGGCCGACGCGCACAAGAAACAGCGCAAGGAAGCCATGACGTCACGCGCTCGCGCGGCGCTGGGCGACTGGATGCAGGGGTTGGAGGTTCTGGAGACGGCGTGAGCTTGCGTGTTCCTGCGCAGGCAGGAACCCAGTAATCTCGTCATGCGCTAACGTTGCACCTTTACTGGGTTCCTGCATCCGCAGGAACACGGGAGCGCTATCGGCAAGGCAGGCTCAGCACCGGCACTTGGTCTTGGGCTTCTCCTTCGGCGCGGTCGCGGCGAATTCGGGCGGCGTTACTTTGCCGTCCCTGTTCGCATCCGCCGCGGCAAAGCGATCACCCGTCGCCACGGCCCATTCCTCGAACGACAGAAGATTGTTGCCGTCGGTATCGAGCGCCTTGAACGCCTTCGTTCGTGTGGAGAGCATTTCGGTGCGGGTGATGATGCCGTCGCGGTTGCGGTCATAGCGGGCGAAGCGCCGTTGCTCGCGGCTTTGCGGCGAGGCCCCCGGCGGCATCGGCGGCGCGTCGCCCATGGCGTCGGCATCTCCGTCCGGCGGGACTTCGATCGCCGCCGTCGCGGAGACCGGCATCACCGGCGGCCGTTCTTCCCCTGCCGCCTGGCTGCGGCTCTGCCACCAGAACAGGGCTGCCGCCGTCAGCAGCAATGCGGCCGCAACCCCCGCCAGATATCGTCCCATCGCCCAGCCCCCTTGCTTCCCGACCTTAACCTCACCGCCCCGGCAGCGCCATCCGCAACAGCCGGGCGTAGAGGCGCGGCGTCATCGTCGCCGGTCCCGCCTGACCGCGAACGATGTCGTGCCGCGCCAGCCGCGTCAGCATCCGCAACGGCTTGGATCCGGCGATACGCACCGGCAGATATTCCCTCGCCAGCGCCACCGCCCGCGCCGCCGTCGTTGCATCGCCGACATGGCCCGACAGATCCCAAAGCGCCCACAGCGCGCCCGCACTCTCGTCGGCCCCTGCATCCAGCGCACGAAACAGTCCGCCGCCCCGACCCTCGGCAAAGGTGCGCAGCGCGTCGACATCCAGTGGCATGGGATCGAGCAGCATTTCCCATCCGTCGATCATCCGCAGCATCAGCTCCCGCGCCGCCATGACGTCATCATCGGCCCGCAGCGCGTCGACCAGGGGATCGCCCCGCCCCTTCGCGCCGCTCCCGTCGCTCAGCACCTCATGCCACCAGGTCAGCCGCATTTGCCCCACCATCGGCTCCCGCGTCGTCCGCACGATGTCCGCCAGCCGCGCGTCATAGGCCGACAGCAGGCCGTGGCGGGCGGCATCCCTGCCTGCATGGCCGATGAGCAGCCGCGCAAGGGGGCCAAGACTTTTGTCGTCCTTAACCATGGCGATTTATGAAATCCTAACCAGCACGGGCGCATGGCACAAATTGGACTCAAACCCGGTGGGGAACCGGGCCATGCGGATGTGACGGATTTATGGGCAAGTCGCGGGGCAATACAATCGTTTTTCCGGGCGCTTTCCCGGGCGGCTTTCTGAGCCGCCTGCTCAGGAACACGCGCGGCAACGTGCTGCCGATGATCGCGGCGGCAATGTTCCCGATGCTGGGCCTGATCGGCGGCGGCGTCGACATGAGCCGCATCTACCTCACCAAATCGCGATTGCAGCAGGCCTGCGACGCAGGCGCGCTTGCCGGTCGCAAGGCGATGTCGGGTGGATCGTGGACGGCGAACAGCAACGCCGCGAATACCGCCGCACTCGCAATGTTCGACGCCAACTTCGTCAACGGCGCCTATGGCACCACGGGGCGCACGCGCAGCTACAGCGAAAATGCCGGCACGGTTACCGGTACGACGAGCGTCACCGTACCGATGGCCCTGATGAAAGTATTCGGCGTGACGAGCCGGCAGATCGCGATCACTTGCCAGGCGGAAATGCGCATCCCCAATTCCGATGTGATGTTCGTGCTCGACAACACCGGGTCGATGGCGTCCTGCGCCAGCGGCAATAGCTGCGGCGGCAACACGAAAATCGTGGGCCTGCGCGCCGCCGTCAAATGCTTCTACGAAGCGCTGGCGAAGATCGACACCGACGAGGACTGCGGCTCCACGCCGACCGCCGCCAACGGCACGGATGTGCAGTTGCGCTTCGGCTTCGTTCCCTATGACGTGAATGTGAAGGTCGGGCGCATCCTCCAGAACAACTGGATGGTCGATCAGCACCGCTATCAGTCGCGTGTTCCAGTGCTCAAGGCAACGGCCACGGTAGCTTCAACCAACAGCTATGGATATTCCAACTGGACGGGCTATTCCACCTACGGCACCTATACCAACGTCTATTCCCCATCGGATTGCGTCAATCTGGCTGCGACGTTCAATAGCAACACGGACACGGGTGCGGAAAGCGCAGCCTTCAATCAGAAATATACGGGGCGCAGCGATGCCTTCGCGACCGACACGCTGGTCGATTACGACGTCACCGTTCCCATGCTCCAGCGGCAGGCGAAGGATCAAAGCTACAACAGCAACACGGACACCTGCGTCGTCGAATCGCGCACGCGCACCTTTACGCAGACGCGCACCTACAGCTTCTTCGATTACTACACCTACCGGCAGGTCCAATTGGACGTGTCGGCGCTCAAGACCGGCGGATCGACCTGGGCCAACACGATCAGCCTGCCCTGGGGCACGCGCGGCGTCTATGCCAACGCAACCTGGGATGGCTGCATCGAGGAACGCCAGCCTTATGTGGTCGATAACGACCCGTCGAACGACTATACGCCGATCCCTGCGTCCGCGTTCGACATGGACATCGACATGGTGCCGACCGGCAACAATGCGACGCGCTGGAAGCCGTTGCTCGATGAAGTGGTCTGGGGCCGTTACGATGGGTCGGGCAATACGGTCGCGAATGTCGATACGACCAGCAACCTGTCGCGCAACTATTCCTATAGCTGCCCGGTCGCGGAAGCACGTCGCCTGGCCGAATATCCCAACGCCACCGATTTCGACAATTATGTCGATACGATGGTGCCGGGCGGCAACACCTATCACGACATCGGCCTTATCTGGGGTGCACGGCTGTTGTCGCCGACGGGCCTGTTCGCCGACGACAATGATTTCACTCCGGAAGGCGGCGAGATTCAGCGTCATCTGATCTTCATGACCGATGGCGATACGGTGACATCCCCCACCAATCTTACGTCGCACGGCGTGCCGTGGTGGGATCGACGCCAGACCAATCCAGCATCAGCGCCGAGCAACACCCTTCTGACGGCCAACGTCAACGCACGCACGCAGGCGCTCTGCACGGCGATCAAGAACAAGAACATCACGCTCTGGGTCATTTCCTTCGGCAGTGGCGTATCCAACTCTGCGCAGACATTGCTCCAGAATTGCGCATCGCCGGGCCGCTTCTACAGCGCCGCCAACAGCGCGCAGTTGATCGACCAGTTCCGGCAGATCGCCGACAATATCTCGCAACTGAGGCTCACGAACTGATGCGCCGCCTGTTCTCCTCTTTCGCTCGCCGGGCCGGACTCCTGCGCGACGAGCGCGGGTTGTCCGTCGTCGAGTTCGCTTTGATCTCGCCGGTGTTCCTCGGCCTTCTTCTGGGTGGGGCCGATATGGCGCACAGCCTGTACATGAACGGCGTGCTGGAAGGTGTTCTGCAAAAGGCGGGGCGTGACGCCAGCCTTGAATCGGGCACGGAAGCGGCGCGCCAGGCGGAAATCGACGCTCTGGTGACGACGCGTGTGCGGGAACTGGCCCGCGGCGCGAACGTCACCGTCACCCGGCGCTATTTCAAGGATTTCTCGAAGGCCGCGCAAGCCGTCGGCGAACCCTACACGGACAGCAACGGCAACAACCTGTGCGATGCGGGCGAACCCTATCAGGACACCAACAACAACAGCGTGCGCGATGCCGACGGCGGCGATGCAGGCCAGGGGGGCGCGAAGGATACGGTGCTGTACACCGCCGATATCAGCTATCCGCGCCTGTTCCCGATGTACAAGATGATCGGCCTTCCCGCGACGGTGAACATGCGCGCGACCACCGTTCTCGCCAACCAGCCTTATGGCGAGCAGGCCCAGTACAGCACCCCGACGGTAAGGAACTGCGCATGACCGCCGCCACCCCGAAACGCCGCATCGACACACGCTTCCTGCGCCTTTTGCGCGATGACCGCAGCGGCATGGCGGTGGTCGAGTTCGCGCTGTGCCTGCCCTTCTTCGTGGGCTTCACCATGGGTGGCGTCGAACTGACCAATTACACCACGACGAAGATGCGGATGAGCCAGATCGCGCTACAGGTGGCGGACAATGCGTCGCGTATCGGATCTGGGAACGTCATGTCGTCCAAGCAGATCAGCGAGGCGCAGATCAACGACATCCTGACCGGCGCGGGTCTGCAAGCCGACGCGCTCGATCTTTACGGACGTGGCCGGGTGATCCTCTACAGTCTGGAACCGGTGGCCAATCCGAACACGACGAACCGCTACAAGATCCGCTGGAAACGCTGCCGTGGCGCCAAGACGACCTATGCAGGCACCTATACGCAAGGGCAGACGAACCTCACCGGCTTCGTCTACACCCCGCCGGTCGGTGCGACGCAGACGATCACCGCGCCGGCCGATGGCGCCGTGATGGTCGTACAATTGTCGTACACCTATCGCCCGCTCATTACGCAGGCGTTCGTGCTCAAGAGCGAAATCACCGAGTTCGGCGCGATGACCGTGCGTGATCCGCGCGACATGGCCGGGCCGAATGGCGGCGTCGGCATCTACAATACCGAGAACGTCGCCATATCGTCCTGCTGATGCACCGGGAGACGCCATCGCGTCCCCCGGCCTTCATGTTTACCGATAGCAGACCTTTTTCGCCGCCGCGACGACGCGCGATGCGTCGATCAGCGCCGCCTTTTCCAGATTGGCGGCATAAGGCAGCGGCACATCCTCGTTGGTGACGCGCAGCACGGGTGCATCCAGATCGTCAAAGCCCTGCTCCATCACCACTGCGGCGATTTCGCTGGCGATCGAACAGGTCGGCCAGCCTTCTTCCACCACGACGATGCGGTTGGTCTTTTTCAGGCTCTCCAGAACCGTAGCGGTGTCGAGCGGGCGCAGCGTGCGCAGATCGATCACTTCGGCGTCGATCCCCTCGCCCGCCAGCGTCTCGGCGGCTTCGAGCGCAAGGCCGACGCCGATCGAGTAGCTGACCAGCGTGACATCCTTGCCCTCGCGCATGATCCGCGCCTTGCCGATCGGCAGGACGTAATCGTCGATCTTGGGAATGTCGAAGGTGCGCCCGTAAAGCAGTTCGTTTTCCAGGAACACGACCGGATCGGCACAGCGGATCGCCGCCTTCAGCAGACCCTTGGCATCCGCCGCGTCATAAGGCGCGATGACGATCAGGCCGGGCACGCTGGCGTACCAGGGGGCATAGTTCTGGCTGTGCTGTGCGCCGACGCGGCTGGCCGCGCCGTTGGGACCGCGAAACACGATCGGGCAGCGCATCTGGCCGCCGGACATATAATTGGTTTTAGCAGCGGAATTGATGATGTGGTCGATCGCCTGCATGGCGAAGTTGAACGTCATGAACTCGATCACCGGGCGCAGGCCACCCATGGCCGCACCCGTCCCGACGCCGGCAAATCCATATTCGGTGATCGGCGTATCGATAACGCGGCGCGGGCCGAACTCTGCGAGCAGACCCTGCGTCACCTTGTACGCGCCCTGATATTCGGCGACTTCCTCGCCCATCACGAACACGCGATCGTCGGCCCGCATTTCCTCGGCCATCGCATCCCGCAAGGCTTCGCGGACGGTGATCTTCACATATTCGGTGCCTTCGGGGATCGCCGGATCGGCAACCTGCGCCCTGGCTTCGGTGGCCAGCTTGGACGTTCCGCTTTCCGCCTTCTTCGGGGCTTCGGCAACAGGCTCACTCTCGGCGGGCGGCGCAGCGGGCGCCACAGCCTTTGCAGGCGCCTCCTCAGCACCATCTTCGCCGGCCATCGTGGCGATGACGGTGCCGACCTTCACGCCATCGGTGCCTTCGGCCACCATGATCTTGCCGATCTTGCCTTCGTCGACGGCCTCGAACTCCATCGTTGCCTTGTCGGTTTCGATCTCCGCGAGGATATCGCCCGACTTCACTTCGTCGCCTTCCTTGACGAGCCATTTCGCCAGCGTGCCTTCTTCCATCGTAGGCGAAAGCGCCGGCATCTTGATTTCGATACCCATCAATATTGCTCCACCAGCACGTCGGTATATAGCTCGGCCGCATCAGGCTCCGGCGAGGATTCGGCAAAATCGGCCGCTTCGCTCACTTGCTTGCGGATGCCCTGATCGATCTTCTTGATCTCCTCCTCGGACACGCCCGCCTTCACCAGATAGGCCTTCGCGCCTTCGATCGGATCGGACTTGTCGCGCATTTCCTGCACTTCCTCGCGCGAACGGTATTTCGCCGGGTCGGACATGGAATGGCCGCGATAGCGGTAGGTTTTCATTTCGAGCAGGATCGGCCCCTTGCCCGACTGCACCCATTTCAGTGCCTCTTCGGTCGCGCCGCGCACCGCCAGCACGTCCATGCCGTTCACCTGGATGCCGGGAATGCGGAAGCTCTCGCCGCGGCGATACAGTTGATCCTCCGCCGACGAGCGATTGACCGAGGTGCCCATGGCATATTGGTTGTTCTCGATCACGAAGATGATCGGCAGTTTCCACAACTCGGCCATGTTGAACGATTCGTAGACTTGCCCCTGATTGGAGGCGCCATCGCCGAAATAGGCGACGCAGACGCCGCCGTCGTTGTTGTATTTGTGTGCGAAGCCCAGGCCCGCGCCTAGCGACACCTGCGCACCGACGATGCCGTGCCCGCCGTAGAATTTGTGCTCCACGCTGAACATGTGCATCGACCCGCCCTTGCCGCGCGAAATGCCTGCGCCGCGACCGGTCAGTTCCGCCATGATGACATTGGGATCGATGCCATAAGCCAGCATGTGGCCATGATCGCGGTAGCCGGTGATGACGCTGTCCTTGCCGGGCGTCAGCGCCGACTGGATGCCGACCGCGACCGCTTCCTGGCCGATGTAGAGGTGACAGAAGCCGCCGATCAGGCCCAGGCCGTAAAGCTGGCCCGCCTTTTCCTCGAAGCGGCGGATGAGAACCATCTGGCGATAGAACTCAAGCAGTTCTTCCTTGCTCGCCTTGTAATCCGAAGGCGTGTCGGGACGTTCACGATTGTGGTCTGCCGGTGCAGGGGCAGATTTCGATGCTGTCGCCTTGGCGGGTGCCGTGCGCGGCGATGCTGATTTGGCCAAAGGAGGAACCCTTCTTTGTCGTTCCGGGGAGGGAGGCGCCGATATAGGGCCAGTCGCGTCCATAATGCAACGCCTGCCGCCCGCTCCGGACCGTCAATCTGTCATCGCAATGCGAGAAAATGTCGCGCAACGGCCCGTTGGGTAACGTCCGTTACTTGAGCGGCACGATCACTTCGTCGGGATGCCCGACATTGAGCTCCTTGCGCACCAGTTCGTCGACCATATCCGGATCCGCGCGGCGCGGATCAAGCAGCGTGACGCGATTCTTGAGATGATCGCGCTGCGTCCGCACGCTCGCCAGTTCGGCACGGCTGTCCTGAAGCTGTCGCGCATAATCGCCCCACGCCAATATGCCGCTCGATCCGAACACTGCATAAGCGGCGAACAAAGAGAGCAGCAAAATGGCAAGCGCAGGCCCAAGCGCGGAAAACAGCAGCATTCGTAACTTCGCGAGATGGACCATATTTTCTTGAATCACAGACGAATCGAGGTTGCAACGGAAAAATGGTTAATCCGCGCTCAACCGATAGAAACGGCCAATCCCGACAGCTTATCGAAAGATCGAGCGCCCCGCGTAAACGGCGATGTCGCCCAGTTCTTCCTCGATGCGGATCAGCTGGTTATATTTGGCAAGCCGGTCGGATCGGGCCAGCGAACCCGTCTTGATCTGGCCGCAGTTGGTGGCAACGGCAAGGTCGGCGATCGTTGCATCTTCCGTCTCGCCCGAACGGTGCGACATCACGGCGGTATAGCCTGCACGCTGCGCCATCGACACGGCGGCCAGCGTTTCGGTGAGCGTGCCGATCTGGTTGACCTTCACCAGCAGCGAATTGGCGAGGCCTATATCGATGCCCATCGACAGCCGTTTGGGATTGGTCACGAACAGATCGTCGCCGACCAGTTGCACCTTGTCGCCGATCGCGTCGGTCAGCGCCTTCCATCCTGCGAAATCGTCCTCGCTCATGCCGTCCTCGATCGACTTTATCGGATAGCGCCGCGTCAGATCCGCCAGATAGTCGGCCATTTCCTGCGGGGTAAGCGATGTGCCTTCGCCGACCATCTCGTACTTGCCGTTCTTGAAGAACTCGGTCGCGGCGCAGTCGAGCGCCAGCACCACGTCGTCGCCCGGCGTGTATCCGGCCTTCTCGATGCTCGCCATGATGAAGTCGAGCGCGTCGGTGGTGGAGGCGAGGTTGGGCGCGAAACCGCCTTCGTCGCCGACCGCCGTCGCCAGACCCTTCTCATGCAGGCCCTTCTTGAGCGTGTGGAAAATCTCGGCGCCGATCCGTACCGCGTCGGCCAGATTTTCCGCGCCGACCGGCATCACCATGAACTCCTGAAAGTCGATGGGATTGTCGGCATGTTCGCCGCCGTTGATGATGTTCATCATCGGCACCGGCAGCAGATGGGCGGACACGCCGCCGACATAGCGATAGAGCGGCAGGCCGCGTGCATCGGCGGCGGCCTTCGCCACGGCCAGGCTGACGCCCAGGATGGCATTGGCGCCCAGGCGCGACTTGTTCTCGGTGCCGTCGAGGGCGATCATCGCCGCATCGACTTCGCCCTGATCCTCGGCATCCAGCCCGGTGATCGCTTCGGCGATGTCGGTGTTCACCGCCTCGATCGCCTGCAACACGCCCTTGCCGAGATATTTGCTCTTGTCGCCGTCGCGCTTTTCCACTGCCTCATAGGCACCGGTGGAGGCCCCCGAAGGGACGGCGGCGCGACCGAAACTGCCATCTTCCAGCATAACGTCGACTTCGACGGTGGGATTGCCCCGGCTGTCGAGAATCTGGCGCGCATGGATGTCGAGAATGGCAGTCATGTCGGTCCCCTTAAGGATGGAAGGCGGCAACTGCCGGTCGCTTAGCCATGCCGCGCCATGATGGCAATGCGCCTTTGCCATCCGCGACGGGGACGCACTGTTGCGCCGATGCCATAGTGGGCGATATCCGTAACGGGATCGATATGATAATCGCATCTTACATGCCGAATCTGATAACGGTTACGGAACCGTTGCGGTCGGCAAGCATTGACCAGACGAAGAGGCTCCAGTTGGAGCGCCGCATCTTGCGAGGAGGACATATCATGGCGGATACGCTGAACACGACCAACGGCACCAAGGCGAAAACGACGGCGAAGCGCGCCGTGCGCAAGACGGTGGCCACCACCGAAGGCACCGCCCGTAAGGTGAAGGCAGAAGCAAGCGCCACGGCGACCAAGGTGAAGGCCGACGTCAAGAAGGCCGCTACGGGCAAGAAATCCGTTAAGGACACCGTGCTGGAAGGCGCCGCGACCGTGAAGGCAGCAGCCCTCAAGGCGACCGAGAACGTCGACTGGAAGGCGCAGGGCGACCAGATCAAGGAACAGGCGACCAAGACCGCCCGTGCCGCCGCCGATGTCGCGAAGGACACCACCGGCGGGGCGATGCACAGCCTGTCGAAACTGATTGCCGATACCGCAGGCACCGTCGATTCCAAGCTTGGCCCGCAATATGGCGATTATGCGCGTTATGCCGCCGAGGCGGTCGCGGGTGCAGCCAAGTCGCTCGATGCCAAGGATGTCGATCAACTGGTGGGCGATGCACGCGACTTCGTACGCAAAAGTCCGGCAGTCGCGATCGGTGCCGCGGCAGTCGTCGGCTATGTACTGATGCGACTGGCCAAGGGATCGGGTTCGGACGAAGCCTGATCGGCGCGGGCCGGTTAACCAGCCCTCGATGTCTGACGCGATTGGGCGGAGCGCGCATTTGTGATCGATGAAAATGCCATGACAGGCGACCGGCCGATGATCGAGCCGGTCGCCGCACACGATGACACAACCGACGACAGCATCGCCGGACGCTTCAATCGGCTGATCGAAAGCGCGCGCGATTATGCCGAAGCGGAACTAGACCGGCAGAAATTGCGGGCGGGTCTCGTCGGGACCGCGCTTCGGCAAGTAGCGATTCTTATCGGCATGGCCGCGATGCTGATCTTCGCCACTATTTTGGCATTGATGGTCGGCCTTATATTCGCGCTTACCGACGTGGTGGGCGCGGGACTGGCCACCGTCATCGTGATCGTCGGCGCGCTGTTGATCTCCGTGGTGCTGGTGCTGGTCGCCAAGGCAAAAATTGTCTCTCTCAAGGAGGCGTTGAAACCATGACGAACAAGCAGGAATATCAGGCGGCGGTCGTTCGCGCGCAGGAGAAGCGTATACGGCTGATCGGCAAGGCGGAGTCCTTCAAGTCGCGTATCAGCCTTGCACGGTTGAAGGCCGACGCCAAAGCCGGTGTGCGTGATGCACTTCACGATACCAAAATGCGCGCGAAGTCTGCGGTACGGCGGCATCCCGTTGCGGTCGGCATCGTCGGCACGGGACTGATTGCATGGCTGTTCCGCCGTCCGATTGGCCGGCTGATCGGAAAATTGCGCACGTCCGAACCGGAACAGGCACCCTTGCCACCCGTTGATCCGCCACCGCCCCCTTCCGTGCAGCCTCTTCCCGTCCCAGATGCGGTGGCAGCACCCGAAGGGTCCCTGCCTCCACCGACCGAAACCGCTATCGAAGCCCCCGTTGCGTCGCCTTTACCGGAGAACCACGATGAAAAATGACATCCATGAACAGCTTGGCCGCGTCCGCGAAATCGCAGGCGAAACGGCGGAGGCCGCCGCCGAGCGCCTCAAGAGCGTGCGCGACGGCACCGCCGAGACCCTGGCGCGATCGAAGGAAAAAGCGGCGGTCGTCTACAACGATGCGCGCGACAAGTCCTACAAGGCCGCTGACCGTGCAAACAGCTTCGTTCAGGAACATCCCATAGCGGCTACGGCGGCAGCCGCCGCCGCTGGAGCGGTCATCGCCCTCCTTTTCCCCAAGGGACGGGCGTTAGCACGCTCCGCTCCGGGCGCCTTTGCGGCATTGGGCGCCCGTGCCGGGCAGATCGCCAGCGTCGCCGTCGAAGCCCTTGAGCATCGGGCGGAGGATGCCCGCGCCGGTGCAAGCCGCGCCGCCAGCGAGGCACGCACGGCGATAGGCCATGCAGGTGCCAAGGCTTCCGATGCAGCGGACGCCGCAGCGGCGCTCGCCAAGGACGCGTTGCATGCCGCCGAGAAGGTGGTGGGCAGCGCCGTGGAGAAAGCTTCGGATCGCCTGCGCAAATAACGCTGCGCCGCCGATCGATTGAAAAAGCCGGATCCCCAAGGGTGTCCGGCTTTTTCCTTTGGTGCGTCCCTTGGAAAAGGCGGCATGTGCTGCTACCGGCTTAGGCTCACCTCCCCAGCAAGGATAACGGCATTGAGCAAGATGCATCTGGTCATGGGCGGTCGCGTCAAAGACCCGCAGACTCTGGATTTCGAAGATTTGAACGCCATCGATTTCGTGGGCGTATTCCCCGATTATGCTTCCGCCGAAAAGGCGTGGCGAGCGGCGGCGCAGCGCACGGTCGACGATGCTGAAATGAAATATGTGGTGGTGCATCTCCACCGCCTGCTGGAACCCGGACAGCACGACTGACGGAACGGCCTTAACCGGGATTATTGGACGTCGAACCCGGCTGCGCGCTTGCGGAAACGCAGGTGCAGCAGCGGCCGGGTAAGCAGCAGTCCGGCAACGAAGCCGCCTATATGCGCGCCGATGGCTATCTGTCCCAGACCGTCTGCACCGCCGCCTTGCGTGGCAATGCCGATCATGACTTGAATAAGCGTCCATCCCGCCGCCAGCCATGCGATCCGCACGACATTGGCGGAAAACGGGCCGATGCGTTTCACCTTCTGCGCGCTGTACATCAGCGCATAGGCGCCGATCAGCGCCGATATCGCGCCGCTGGCGCCCACCATCGGGCCACCCGCCTGCGGATCGAGCGCCCACTCCGCGAACGCCGCCGCATAGGCACCCAGAACATAGAGCAGCAGCAAAAGCTTTGCGCCAAGGACGTGCTCGACATGCCGCCCGCAGAATATCAGCATCAGCATGTTGAAGCCGACATGAACCCATCCGCCGTGGATCAGCGTCGCGCTGAGCGGTGTCAGCCATACGGGAACCGCGATAGGCCCGATCGCATGGGCGAACGTCGCCGGTTCGCTCAGCCGCAGGGGAATGAAGCCGCCGACGATCGCGGCATAGTCGATCTGCCCCAGCGCCCAGGTGAGAACGAAAAGCGCGAACGTCACGATCGCCAGCCAGTTCGTCATCTGCCCGCGAGGTATCTTCATCGGGCTGGCCCGTCTGCGATCATCGACTCATGATCAGATGAACGCGATCTTGTCGACGAGGTAGAACTTCTCACCCGACGGCACGGTCACTTCGACTTCATCGCCCTTCTGCCGCCCGATAAGCGCGCGGCCAAGCGGGCTGTTATAGGAAATCATGCCCGATTTGGCATCCGCCTCCGCCTGTCCCACGATCTGGTAGGTGACGGGCTTATCGTCCTCGTCCAGCAGCGTGACGGTCGCGCCGAACACGATCTTGTCGCCCGACAAGGTGGTCGGGTCGATGATCTGCGCGCGAGACAATTTGTCCTCCAGATCGGCGATCGTCGCCTCGACCTGGCCCTGACGCTCCTTTGCGGCATGATATTCGGCATTTTCCGAAAGATCGCCATGCGCGCGGGCTTCCTCGATCGCATCCACGATCAGGGGGCGTTCGGCTTTCAGTTCCCGCAACTGCGCCGTCAGCTTCTCGTAGCCGATCATGAGCATAGGCATCTTTTCGGCGGTCGCCATGGACATTCCTTTGTCAAAAACAGTCTTCAACGGCCCCTCCCTGTGAGGGGCCGTTTGCGGCTTTACTGAAGTGCAGGGGTTCAGGTCAGCGACGCAGAATAATAGGACTGCAACGACCGAACTTCAAGGGGACGCGCCAGAAGAGCCTCGATTGCATCGACCGCCGCGACACTCGCCGCCGCCGTCGTGAAGCTCGAAATCTTCTGTTTCAGCGCACAGGCGCGGATCGACTGGCTGTCCTTGAGCGACTGCCAGCCTTCCGTAGTGTTGAAGATCATGTCGATCCCGCCGTCGGTGATCCGGTCGACGATATGCGGGCGGCCCTGCGCCACCTTGTTCACCGTTTCCACCGGAATGCCGTTTTCCTCAAGGAAGCGCGCCGTACCGCCGGTCGCGACGATTGCGAACCCCTGCTCCACGATCTTGCGCGCGGCGGGCAGGATCACGGGCTTGTCGCTGTCCTTCACGGAAATGAACACCGTGCCGCCTTTGGGCAGCAACATCCCCGCGCCGATCTGCGCCTTTGCGAAGGCGGTGGCAAAGTCGGCGTCTATCCCCATGACTTCGCCCGTCGATTTCATTTCCGGCGACAGGATCGGATCGACGCCGGGGAAGCGCGCGAACGGGAATACCGCTTCCTTGACGGCGACATGGTTGATCGCGTGCCGATCGATCTGCGGCAGGTCGCGCAACATCTCGCCCGCCATCACCCGCGCGGCAATCTTGGCGATCGGCGTGCCGATTGCCTTGGCGACGAAGGGCACCGTGCGGCTGGCGCGCGGATTGACTTCGATCAGATAGACTTCGTTGTCCTTCACCGCGAACTGGATGTTCATCAGGCCGCGCACGGACAGCGCGCGCGCCAGGACATCCGCCTGCCGGTCGATCTCCGCGATGATCTCCGCCGACAGGCTGTAGGGCGGCAGCGAACAAGCGCTGTCGCCGGAATGGACGCCTGCTTCCTCGATATGCTGGAGCACGCCCGCCACGACGACATCCTCGCCATCGCACAGCGCATCGACATCCACCTCGATCGCGTCGCGCAGATACTGGTCGATCAGCACCGGCGAATCGCCGGACACCTGCACGGCGGTCGTGATATATTCCTCCAGCTGCGCCTGACCGTCGACGATCTCCATCGCCCGACCGCCCAGCACATAGCTTGGCCGCATCAGCACCGGATAGCCGATGCGGTTGGCGACGGCGATCGCCTCTTCCCGGCTCCGTGCGATGCCGTTGGCGGGCTGCTTCAGTTTGAGCTTGTCGATCAGCGCAGCGAACCGTTCGCGGTCCTCCGCCAGGTCGATGGCGTCGGGCGACGTGCCCAGGATCGGGATGCCCGCATCCTCCAGCGCCTGCGCCAGCTTGAGCGGCGTCTGCCCGCCGAACTGAACGATCACGCCTACAAGCGTGCCGTTGGACTTTTCGACGTCGAGGATTTCCAGCACATCCTCCGCCGTCAAAGGCTCGAAATAGAGGCGGTCGGACGTGTCGTAATCGGTCGAGACGGTTTCCGGGTTGCAGTTGACCATGATCGTCTCATAGCCTGCCTCATCCAGCGCGAAGCACGCATGGCAGCAGCAATAGTCGAACTCGATCCCCTGCCCGATCCGGTTCGGGCCGCCGCCCAGAATGACGATCTTCTTACGATCGGAGGGCGCGGATTCGCATTCCGGTTCGCCGAAACTCGGCGCTTCATAGGTCGAATACATGTACGGCGTTTTCGCCTCGAACTCCGCCGCACAGGTGTCGATCCGCTTGAACACGGGGCGAACGCCGAGGCGATGGCGCAGCGCGCGCACTTCCTCTTCGGTCACGCCGCCGGTCATCGCGACCACCGCTTCGTGGATCAGGCCCGAACTGCGTGCGATGGCGCGGCGCATTCCGGGGCGCAGATTGGCCGATTGCAGCGCCAGCCAGGCGAGGCGCTTGTCCGAAAAGCCCATGGACTTGAGGCGCCGCATCCCGTCCGCATCCTGCGGCAGGCCGTGGTCGAGCACTTCCTGCTCCGCCTCCACGATTTCCCTGATCCGCTCCAGGAACCACGGGTCGTACTTGGCGATGGCGTGGATCTCCGCGACGGTCAGACCTTCGCGCAAGGCCTGCGCCGCGACCAGCAGACGGTCCGGCGTCGGTTGAGACAGGGCGGCGACGATATCGTCCTTCGGCGCGCCGACCAGATGATCGACCTGATTGAAGCCAGAAAGGCCCGTTTCCAGACCCCGCAACGCCTTCTGCATCGATTCATGGATCGACCGGCCGATCGCCATCACTTCGCCGACGGACTTCATCGCGGTGCCCAGCAACGGCTCGGCGCCCTTAAACTTCTCGAAGGCGAAGCGCGGGATCTTCGTCACGACATAATCGATCGTCGGCTCGAAAGACGCCGGGGTCGCGCCGGTGATGTCGTTGGTGATCTCGTCCAGCGTGTAGCCCACCGCCAGCTTCGCCGCGACCTTCGCGATCGGGAAGCCCGTCGCCTTCGACGCCAAGGCCGACGACCGCGACACACGCGGGTTCATCTCGATCACGATCAGGCGGCCGTCCTTGGGATTGACGGCGAACTGCACGTTCGATCCCCCCGTCTCCACGCCGATCTCGCGCAGCACCGCGATGCTGGCGTTGCGTATGATCTGATATTCCTTGTCCGTCAGCGTCAGCGCCGGAGCGACGGTGATGCTGTCGCCGGTGTGGACGCCCATCGGATCGACATTCTCGATCGAGCAGATGATGATGCAGTTGTCCGCATGATCGCGAACGACCTCCATCTCATACTCCTTCCAGCCGAGCAGCGATTCCTCGATCAGCACTTCGGTGGTCGGCGAGGCATCCAGCCCGCCGGTGACGATCTGCACGAACTCCTCGCGGTTGTAGGCAATGCCGCCGCCGGTGCCGCCCATGGTGAAGCTGGGCCGGATGATGGAGGGAAGTCCGGTGAACTCCAGCGCCTCAAGCGCCTCTTCAAGGCTGTGCGCGATCCGTGAGCGGGCGCTTTCCAGGCCGATCTGGTCCATCGCATCGCGGAACTTGATGCGGTCCTCCGCCTTGTCGATCGCTTCGGCATCCGCACCGATCATCTGCACGCCATATTTTTCCAGCGTGCCGTCGTTGAACAGCGCCAGTGCGGTGTTCAGCGCCGTCTGTCCGCCCATGGTCGGCAGGATGGCGTCAGGCCGCTCCTTCTCGATGATCTTGGCGACGATCTCCGGCGTGATCGGCTCGACATAGGTCGCGTCCGCCATCTCCGGATCGGTCATGATCGTCGCCGGGTTGGAATTGACCAGGATGATCCGGTATCCCTCCTCCTTCAGCGCCTTGCACGCCTGCGTCCCCGAATAATCGAACTCGCACGCCTGCCCGATAATGATCGGACCTGCGCCGATGATGAGGATGGATTGAATGTCGGTGCGTTTGGGCATTGTTTACCTTGCGATCATTGCATACATTGATTGCATTGCAATCATGGGAGACGGGCGATGGGAAGCGTGACGATCCGTAGCATTGACGACCGGGTCAAATCCGCAGTTCGACTTGAAGCCGCCCGAAACGGTCGGTCGATGGAAGCCGAGTTGCGCGACTTGCTGGAGCGGACCTATCTGCCTGCCCCTAATGACCGGGCGGCTTGGCTTCGCGCCATGTCCGGACCGGAGTTCATTCAGCATCTGATCTCTGTCGCTAACGGCGCTGACATCGGGCAGTTTGTTCCGCCACGCACAAGCGAGGACTTTGAGTTTCCTGAACTGTGATCGTTCTGGATACCAATGTCTGGAGCATTCTGAGTAAACCGAATGCAGACCGTCATGCATTACAATGGATGACCCGAAACGCCGACAATTTCTGGCTGTCCGCCATTGTGATCGCTGAAATACAGGCAGGCATCGACAATCCCGCCGCCGTGCATCGGCGCGACGAACTGACACAATGGCTTTCCGATCTTGAGGAGAAGCACAGGGATCGAACGCTGCCGTTCGATCCCGCCGCCGCCCATATTTTCGGAAAGCTGGTCGCGCAGAGGAAGATGGAGAAACAGGAAACCAAACTGCTTGATCTTCAGATTGCCGCACAAGCCCTCTCACGCCACTGCCCCGTAGCGACGCGCAACATCCGCGATCTCGAGTGGACCGGTGTGCGCCTGATCGATCCATGGAACGCATCGATCCCGCACTCGTGATCGACCCAGCGCCGATGATGAGGATGGAGGAGATGTCAGTGCGTTCGGGCATTAGTTTTTAGAACCTTGAGCAGGTGCGAAATAACGAAGGCGGCGAGTAAAATCTTCAACCGCAGGCTTTATCTGATCGAGATCGAAGGGGCGACCTTCTCCCTGTGAACTGCACACGAACTTCGCTTGGCTGTACCAAACAGAAAGGTCTGCACTTAAGCGCGCGATTAGAGCATTAGTCGACATAGCCAGCCATCGCATTGGCGGGACAGAATAGGACTGTTCGAAATCTGCTCCGTCACAATTCTCAATATCTACCGAGGATGTTACGTCGCCATTGGACCAACTTAACTCAAAGCGGTTGGCACCAGATTCTTGGCTCAACATAATCATGGGATCATTGCTCGCACCATTACCAGAAACACTCGAAATACTGGTGACTTGCCAAGAGCCATATGATTTACCGGAGGGGATTGATGCTGAGGCTGAAAACGGGACGAAACTGAGGCCGACTAATGCCATACAAAGGGAACGGCATAAATGTTCATGCCTGCGTGCATTGAAAATCATCAATGCACCGCCCCCGTCACGGCTTCGCAGCCCCAGCCGTCATATTCCACGTCGAACAATATCTCGATCTGCAGGCATTTGAGCGCCAGCGCGCGGATCGAGGCTTCGTCGACCGCCTGTTCGCATTCTAGGAAGAGATAGGGGTCGCCGCCGTCCTCCGGTTCCTCGCGGTCCAGCTCGACGAAGCCGAACTGGCTGGCGTATTCCAGCAGCCGTTCCAGATCCTTTTCGCTGCCCCGGAAGCTGACGTCCACGGGGCGCGGGGTACGGGCCTTGTCGCCATTGGCGGCGAGGTTGGCGAGAACCTCCTTGTCGGCTTCCCATTCCTCTTCCAGCCGCGCGGGGTCGACCTGGGGCAGCTTGAGGCTCATGCCGGTACGCCTTGCTTGGAAAGGCCCGCCACGAACCGCTCGAACAGGTAGAAGCTGTCCTGCGGCCCCGGCGAGGCTTCGGGGTGATATTGCACGGAAAAGGCGTTGCGGTCGGTCAGTTCCAGTCCGCAATTGCTGCCGTCGAACAGCGAGACATGCGTCGGCTTCACATTTGCGGGCAGCGTGTCGGTATCGACCGCAAAGCCGTGGTTCATGCTGGTGATCTCGACCAGACCATCGGACAGGCGCTTGACCGGATGGTTCGCGCCGCGATGCCCCTGATGCATCTTGATCGTCCTGCCGCCCGCCGCGATCGCCAGCAACTGATGCCCCAGACAGATGCCGAAGATCGGCACGTCCGCATCCAGCAGCGCGCGGATCACCGGCACGGCATAAGCGCCCGTCGCCGCCGGATCGCCCGGCCCGTTGGACAGGAATACACCGTCGGGTTTCAGCGCCATGACCTGATCGAGCGTTGCCGTCGCCGGTAAAACCGACACCTGCGCGCCGGCCTTCACCAGATTGCGGAAGATGTTGTTCTTCGCGCCGTAATCGATCGCGACGACATGGGGGCGCGCATCCGCATTGCCACCCTCTCCGTTCGTATCGAACGGTGAGGTCGTGGTGTATCCGCAGCCCAGCTTCCAAACTCCGCCGTCCCACGTACGGCTTTCCTTGCCCGTCACCTGAATGGCCAGGTCCATCCCCTCCAGCCCCGGCCAGGCCTGCGCCTTGGCGATCAGGGCGGGCAAGTCGAACGCACCGTCGGGATCATGCGCGATCACGGCATTGGGTGCGCCTTTCTCGCGGATCATCCGGGTAAGTGCGCGGGTGTCGACGCCCGAAATGCCGATGCGGCCATTGGCCTTCATCCACTGATCGAACGGCGCGACGTTGCGGAAGTTGCTCGGCTCCGTCACATCCTGCCGCACGACGCAGCCAAGCGCGAAAGGCTGGTCCGCTTCGACATCGTCCGGATTTGTGCCGACATTGCCGATATGCGGAAAGGTGAAGGTCACGATCTGCCCGGCATAGCTGGGGTCGGTCATCACCTCCTGATAGCCGGTCATCGCGGTGTTGAAGCAGACTTCGCCCACCGCATCGCCGACCGCCCCGAACCCGCGCCCGAACACGCAGGTGCCGTCCGCCAACACCAATACCCCGCTCGCTCCTTTGGGCACGTTGAGGGTCTTGGCATCTGCCATCGAATGATGTCCTTATTTTTGGTTCTGATGGTAGCCCGTCTGAAGCGGGTTAAACGGCCGGGTCACTATGCCTGTGGGGCGGCAGGGTCAACTCCTGTTAAAAATCTCTTTTCCCGTTATAGCTGTTTCTTTCCGCCAGACAGGATCGATTTTTACCGATGATTCGCGACGCCATCAAAGCCGCCCAGATCGAAGCGATGAAAGCCGGGGACAAGGAGCGCCTCGCCGCCGTCCGCCTGATTTCCGCCAAGCTGAAGGATCGCGACATCGAACTGCGCACCGCCACCCAGGTGCCGGAAGATGACGCGATCGTCGTCGACGTGCTCCAGAAGATGGTGAAGCAGCGCCGCGAATCGATCACCATGTTCACCGACGGCGGTCGCGCCGAACTGGCCGCGAAGGAACAGGCGGAACTGTCCGTGATCGAGAGCTTCCTTCCCGCGCAGATGAGCGAGGCCGACACCCGCGCCGCGATCGAGACGATCAAGGCGGAAGTGGGCGCGACGACGCCGAAGGATATGGGCAAGGTGATGGCGGTGCTGAAGGAACGCCACGGCACGGTGATCGACATGAGCAAGGCGAGCGGGCTGGTGAAGGCGGCTTTGAGCTAATCTGCAATTCTCCCCTCCCGCTTGCGGGAGGGGTGGGGGGAGGGCATGTTCAGAGACATGGACAAAGGCTATGCCCGCCCTACCGCAAGAGCGCGCGCACTTCGCAGCAATCCGACCGACGCAGAACGTGCACTTTGGAGCGCTATCAGCGCGCGTAAGATAATGGGCGTACGCTTCAATCGTCAGGTGCCGATAGGACCATATATTTGTGATTTTGTAGGCCGATCCCTGAAATTGGTTATCGAAGTCGATGGTGGTCAGCATAACGAGGCAACCGATGCCATGCGCACTGCCTTTCTTGAAAATCAGGGTTTTATGGTGATTCGCTTCTGGAATCATGATGTTCTGGACAATCTGGACGGCTTTGCCCGACAGGTTGGACAGGTGATTGCCGACACGCCCTCCCCCGACCCCTCCCGCAAGCGGGAGGGGAGTTTCCCGGACACCCCCGCCCCATGTCCCTGACCCCGCAATGGCTGGACGAGCTGCGCGCGCGCACCACGTTGTCGACGCTGATCGGCAAGAGCATCAAGGTGCAGAAGGCGGGGCGCGAATATAAGGCGTGCTGTCCGTTCCATAACGAAAAGACGCCCAGCTTCACGATCAACGACGAAAAGGGTTTCTATCACTGCTTCGGCTGCGGCGCGCATGGCGATGCGATCCGCTGGATGACTGAACAGCGGGGCCTGCCATTCATGGATGCGGTGAAGGAACTTGCGGCGGTGGCGGGGATGGATGTTCCCGCTGCCGATCCCCGCGCCGCCAAGCGGGCGGAACAGGCCAAGGGGTTGCACGACGTAATGGCCGCCGCGCAGAGCTTCTTCGAGGATCAGCTAGGCGGCATCGACGGTGCGGACGCCCGCGCCTATATCCTCAAGCGCGGGATCAGCGACGCGACGCGCCGTGCCTTCGGTTTCGGCTATTCCCCGGACACGCGCAGCAAGCTGAAGGTCGGGCTGCGCGACTTCGGCGATCCGATGCTGATAGAGGCGGGCCTGCTGATCGATCCGGATGCCGGCGAGTCCGACGAAGGACGTGCCAAAAAGCGCGACAGCTACGACCGCTTCCGTGGTCGCCTGACGATCCCGATCCGCGATCCGCGCGGGCGCGTGATCGCCTTTGGCGGGCGGATATTGGGGGCTGGCGAGCCGAAATATCTTAATTCCCCCGACACGCCGCTCTTCGACAAGGGTCGGACGCTCTACAATCTCGATCGCGCCTCCCCTGCCTCCCGTCAGACCGGCAGGGTGATCGTGGTCGAAGGCTATATGGATGTGATCGCGCTGGCGCAGGCGGGTTTCGGCGAATGCGTCGCTCCGCTCGGCACGGCGCTGACCGAGCATCAGATCGAACGGCTGTGGAAAATGGTCGAGGTGCCGATCCTCTGCTTCGACGGCGATGCGGCGGGGCAGAAGGCGGCGATCCGGGCCGCGATGCGCGCCCTGCCCCTGCTCCGCCCGGGTCACAGCCTCGCCTTTGCGACCCTGCCGCAGGGGCAGGATCCCGACGATCTGGTACGCGCCTCCGGCGCCGCCGCGTTCGAGGCGGTGCTGGCGCAGGCCGAACCGCTGGTCGACCGGCTCTGGAAGCACGCCGTGGCCGCCGGGCCTCTCGATACACCCGAACAGCGTGCCGCCCTGAAACAGCGCCTCTCCGAATATACCGACGCGATGACGCATAGTGACGTGCGCGCGCACTACACGCAGAACTTCCGTGAGCGGCACGACGCGCTGTTCTTCGCCCGTCGCGCGCAGAACGTGATGCCCCGGCACGGCGCACGCGACGTGGGAGGACGAAAGGGGCAATGGACCAAGGGCCAGTGGAAGCCCCCCACCCCGCCGCCCACCGGCGAAGCGCGGGTGATTCGCGCGGTCGGGACCGAAGGCGTACTGCTGGCGGGCGTGATTTGCGGGCTGATGCGCTATCCGGACCGGATCCGCGCGCATATGGAGGAGCTCTCCACCCTGCGAATCGCCGATGTCCAGCTTGCTTCCATCATGGAAAAGCTGCTGGCAGGTGTTTACCGCGAAGAAAGTGTTGAAACAGAGGGCCTGCTTACCATATTGGGAACAGGTGAATTGTATAATAGGGCGAAAGGGCTACTCCGGGCCGACGCGCTGACATTCACCTTTACCCGAAAAGACGCCGATGCGATTCGCGCACGCCGCGATCTGGACGAGGCAATCCGGGTGATAGCAGCCGGACCGGAAATCGAGGCGGCGCTGGCGGAGGCCACACGACGCGCGATGGAGACTTTGGACGATGCAAGTCTGCGACGGCAGCAGGACTTGCTGAAACTGCGGGCGGATCATCAGCAGAAGCTGGCCGATCTGATGCAGCCCGAAGACACAATTTGACGGTCCGCACGGACCCACGAGCAAGGCGAATACATGGCGAGCAAGGCTAACAAAGGTACTCCGACCGAAGACACCGAATCCGGCGATGCACCGCTGCTCGACCTGAACGAAGCGTCCGTCAAGAAGCTGCTCTCGCGCGCCAAGAAGCGCGGCTACATCACCTACGACGAGTTGAACAACGCCCTGCCGCAGGACCAGATGTCCTCCGAGCAGATCGAGGACGTGATGTCGGCGCTCAACGACATGGGCGTCAACATCGTCGAGAACGAGGAAGCCAGCGAGGACGGCGACGAGCCGCGCGACGACGATACGGATACCGCCGACTCCGCCGATGAGGAAGGGGACGACGGCGCGCCGTCGCGCGTCGCCGAGAAGAAGAAGGAAACCGTCGATCGCACCGACGATCCGGTCCGCATGTACCTGCGCGAGATGGGCGCGGTCGAACTGCTGAGCCGCGAAGGCGAAATCGCCATCGCCAAGCGGATCGAGGCCGGTCGCGACACGATGATCCTGGGCTTGTGCGAAAGCCCGACGACCTTCAACGCCATCATCGAATGGTCCACCGCGCTCAACAACGGCGAAATGCAGCTGCGCGAGATTCTCGATCTGGACGCGATGCTGTCCAAGGATCCGGCCCCGGAAAGCCTTGAGGAAGGCGCCGAGGACGACGATGGCGAAATCAGCGCCAAGACCGCCGGCCCGACCTTCAAGGAAGAGGAGGAACCCGAAGAAGCCTCCGCCGACGCCGATGAGGACGAAGAGTCGATGACGGAGCGGCGCGCGCCGCGCGTCGAGGAAGAGGACGAGGAGGACAACACTCTCAGCCTCGCCCAGATGGAAGAACAGCTCAAGCCGATGGCTTTGGAGAAGTTCGCGACCATCACGGAAATCTTCCGCGCCTTTTCCAAGGTGCAGGAGCAGCGCCTCAACGCGATGGCGAACGGCGACGTCTATTCGGCCAAGCAGGAAGCGAAATATCAGCAGTTGCGCGAGGATCTGACCGCGCAAGTCGAAAGCGTGCAGTTCCACCAGCAGAAGATCGAATATCTGGTCGATCAGCTTTATGCCTACAACCGCCGCCTGACCGCGCTGGGCGGGCAGATGCTGCGTTTGGCCGAACGCCACAAGGTGCCGCGCAAGGATTTCCTCGACCGCTACGTCAATCACGAACTGGACGACGGCTGGCTGGCGAGCGTCGCCAATCTCGACAAGAAGTGGGCGGCTTTCGTGACTGCGGAAACCAACGCGGTCGATCGCATCCGCACCGAAGTCGCCGAAATCGCGCAGGCGACCGGCATGTCGCTGAGCGAGTTCCGCCGCATCGTCAACATGGTGCAGAAGGGCGAGCGCGAGGCGCGCATCGCGAAGAAGGAAATGGTCGAGGCGAACCTGCGCCTCGTTATTTCCATCGCGAAGAAATATACGAACCGCGGCCTGCAATTCCTTGATCTTATTCAGGAAGGCAATATCGGCCTGATGAAGGCCGTCGATAAGTTCGAATATCGCCGCGGCTACAAGTTCAGCACCTATGCGACCTGGTGGATCCGTCAGGCGATCACGCGCTCGATCGCCGATCAGGCCCGCACGATCCGTATCCCGGTCCACATGATCGAGACGATCAACAAGCTGGTGCGCACCAGCCGCCAGTTCCTGCACGAGCAGGGCCGCGAACCGACGCCGGAGGAAATGGCCGAGCGCCTTTCCATGCCGCTCGAAAAGGTGCGCAAGGTTATGAAGATCGCCAAGGAGCCGATCTCCCTCGAAACGCCGATCGGCGACGAGGAGGATTCGCATCTGGGCGATTTCATCGAGGACAAGAATGCGATCATCCCGGTCGATGCCGCGATTCAGGCGAACCTCAAGGAAACCGTGACGCGCGTACTGGCATCGCTCACCCCGCGCGAGGAACGCGTGCTGCGCATGCGTTTCGGTATCGGCATGAACACCGACCATACGCTGGAGGAAGTGGGCCAGCAGTTCAGCGTGACCCGCGAACGTATCCGCCAGATCGAGGCGAAGGCTCTGCGCAAGCTCAAGCACCCCAGCCGCAGCCGCAAGATGCGCAGTTTCCTCGATCAGTAACCGGCGACAGGTGCCGGGGAATGCGCAAGCGCGCATTTCCCGGCCATCGCTTAACCCTGTCTTTACCCCGGCTGCGTAACAGTCGTTCGAACATGCCTCGTACAGGGGCGTCCATCGGGACGCGTCACGTGCGCCGGTACATCTGGGGTAAGCGATGAGTGTAGCGGTTCCGCGCGATGGAGAGAGCAATGTTGGCGACGTCATCGCTGCGCTTGTCGCGGCTGACGGAACGGCAGCGCATGTCTATGCCGATCCGTCCGGTCGATCCACGCTTGCAGCCTCCCTGCCCAATCTTGCCGATGCAGCGCATTATCTGTGCATCCTGCACGGTCGCCATCCCGGCGTGATCGATCATGCCGCGACGCGCACCGCGGAAAATGCCGCGCGTAACTGGCTTGTGCAGGCGGCAGACGCCTTTACGGCTGAACGCGCCTTGCTGACGCAGGTCGCGGTCGCCGTCGGCCCGCTGCCGAGTACATCGGGGCAGGATCAGTGCGACGCCGCCGTCCTGCAACAGCGCCACGCGCTTGAAATGCTCGCGCAGTCCGATCGTCGTGGTTGCGCCATGGGCGCCGCCATCGCGCTGGTGATCGACTGGTGCGCCGTCAGGAAAATCCTCGAAACCGC
Source organism: Sphingobium sp. (assembly GCA_965279415.1). GTDB lineage: Bacteria > Pseudomonadota > Alphaproteobacteria > Sphingomonadales > Sphingomonadaceae > Sphingobium. The sequence continues at coordinate 2,739,125 of OZ257238.1, read as the reverse complement.
CGCCCTGCGCGTCGGCATCGAACCGCGCCCCTCGCTGATGCCCACTCATGCCGTCACGCTGGCCGTCGCAGATGCCCTGGGCAGCGACGAAGCCACCATGCGCGCGCTGCAATTCGGTGCGCGGCAGCTTCTGGGCCAGCATCGCGGCCTTTGGGATCTGCTTCAGGCTCGGGCCAGCATCCGCACCGGCGCCTGAGCATCGGGGCTTGCAAGGCCCCTTCCCTCTGCTTACTCCGCACTATCTGGCAGCGGAGAAGCAAAAACCCATGCGTTTTGAAGGCACGAGCGATTATGTCGCCACGCAGGATCTGAAGATTGCGGTGAACGCCTCGGTATTGCTGCGCCGTCCGCTGCTGGTGAAGGGCGAACCGGGCACCGGCAAGACCGTGCTGGCGCAGGAGATCGCAAAGGCCATGGGCGCGCCGCTGATCGAATGGAACGTCAAATCGACCACGAAGGCGCATCAGGGCCTGTACGAATATGACGCCGTGGCCCGACTGCGCGATGGGCAACTGGGCGACGAACGCGTTCACGACATCGCCAATTACATCCGCAAGGGCAAATTGTGGGAGGCGTTCACCTCGCCCGTCCTTCCCGTCCTGCTGATCGACGAGATCGACAAGGCGGACATCGAGTTTCCCAACGACCTGTTGCAGGAACTCGATCGCATGGCCTTCCATGTTTACGAAACGGGGGAGACCATCGCGGCGCAGGAGCGCCCGATCGTCATCATCACGTCGAACAACGAGAAGGAACTGCCCGACGCCTTCCTGCGCCGCTGCTTCTTCCATTACATCAAGTTTCCCGATCGCGAGACGATGCAGGCGATCATCGACGTCCACTTCCCCGGCGTCCAGAAGATACTGGTCAACAAGGCGATGGACATATTCTACGACATTCGCGACGTGCCGGGTCTCAAGAAGAAGCCTTCGACATCAGAACTGCTCGACTGGCTCAAGCTGCTGCTGGCGGAGGATTTGCCTCTCGACGTGCTCCAATCGCAGGACACCGGCAAGGCCATTCCTCCGCTTCATGGCGCGCTGCTGAAGAACGAACAGGATGTGATGATGTTCGAGCGCCTCGCCTTCATGAGCCGCCGCAAGGGGTAAGGATCAGCGGGCTGGCGCGACCAGCCCCAGTTCGTCCGCCACCGCATCGAGATCGGTCCCCGGTTTCACCAGAAGCCAGTCGCGACTGGCGGCGCCATTCACGACCGTCACGGCGCCCTTCGGGCAGATGCCGAGGCAACTGACTTCGATGATGCCCGCAGCGCTCTTGCGCCCTTTCTTGAGCGCAAGGTGCTTCTTGAGCGCCTTGGCAAGCGGCTGACGGCCCTTTTCGCCGAAGCCGCCGTCCACTTTCTTCGAGCATTTCCGGCAGACGAGAATGGCAGTCTGCCAGTTGGAGCGGACCGTGCTCTTCACCCGCCTCGCCCCGCAGCCACATCCGGCTTCCACGTCCGTCGTTCCTCGGCCACGCGCAGCACGTCATAGGCAGCCTGGATCGCCTGGAACCGGGTGGCGGCTTCGGCGTCTCCGGGGCGGATGTCGGGATGGTTTTCCTTGGCCAATCGACGCCAGCTTTTCCGCACCGCTTCGAAATCGGCGTCGCTTTCCAGTTCGAGGACCGCCAAAGCGCGCATTTCGTCGCGTGACCGGCTGCCGTCGCCGGGACCACCCCAGCCGTAGAAGGCGCTGCCCTTGTATCCATCGGCGTCACGCTGCTCGGTCTGTTCGCGGGCGGCGCGCTCCTCGGCATCGAGACCCTGGAAATAATCCCAGTTCCGGTTGTATTCCCCGGCATGTTCGGAGCAGAAATACCAGCGTTCGGGGCTGTTGGGCGATTTTGGTGCGGGGCAATCACCCGGCTTGTCGCATCCATGCCGGTCGCAAAGCCGCACCTGCTGCGCATCGCGGGCAGAACCGTAGCCGCGCCAACGCGGGAAACCCCAGTCATTTGATCGTCTGGCTTTGGACATCGCACCAATGTAGCGGTTGCGCCGCGCCAAAGGAAGGAAGCGCGGGAAAGAAAAAATAGCCAGGAGGCCTGTAAGCCGGGTTCTGTCCATTCCGGCAAGCCGGAACTGGGCGACCATTCCTCTAGGGCCATGATCGCTCATGGCCTCAAGCAACCAACCCGGACGATCGAGCCGAAAAATGCCCTGGAGCTTGCGCTCCGTGCCGTCCCTATTCGGTCTTGCTCCCGGTGGGGTTTACCATGCCGTGATCCGTTGCCGGACACGCGGTGCGCTCTTACCGCACCCTTTCACTGTCACGCGGCCGAAGCCTTAAGTCCTGAGACTAACGCGACCTGCTCTCTGTTGCACTGTCCCTGAAGTTTCCTCCGCCAGCCGTTAACTGGCACCGTCTTTTCGTGGAGCCCGGACTTTCCTCGCCGTATCGCTACGCCGCGGTCGCCCGGCCTCCTGGCCCGACTGCTCCTAGCGCGAAACATCCGGTCAGTCATCCCCCCTTGGCTTGGGCAGCAAAAGCGCAAGCAGAATGGCGCGGCATTCCCCGTCGACGATCCCGTCGATCATCTCCGGCCGGAAGCGCCGCTGGAATGCGACGACCGCCGCTTCCTGATCGGTGATGTCATAGCCGAAGCGTTCGAGCGCCAGCATGAAGCCGCTATCGGTCCAGTGCGGGTCCATCAGGTTTTTCGTTGGGCGCGGCAGGGCAAGGCGCAATCGCGCGAGCATATGCCAGGGGAACAGTTCGCCCGGATCCTGCTTGCGTGCCGGGGCAATGTCACTGTGGCCTACCACATTGCCGCGCGTGATGCGGTATCGCTGCACGATGTCGTTCACCAGCGGAACGAGCGACTGCATCTGCGTATCGGGAAAGGGCCGATAGTCCCATTCATGCCCCGGATTGACGATCTCTATGCCGATGCTGGCGGAATTGATGTCGGTAATCCCGCGCCAGTAGGATTTGCCGGCGTGCCAGGCACGCTTGTCCTCCGCTACCATACGGATGACCTGCCCGTCCTCCGTCACCACATAATGCGCCGACACCTTGGATTCGGAATTGGCCAGCCAGTTTATCGCGCTCGCCGCGTCGGGCATGCCGGTATAGTGAAGCACCAGCAGCGTCACCGGCGCCTTGCGCTCGTCGAAATTGGGCGACGGCGTATCGATCATGTCGCTGTTCATCATGACGGCGTCTCGATCATCTGGCCACGTTTCGCGGTGCGGATCGTGATGACCGCAACCCCGACAAGCACGAACACTCCACCCAGCATCATCATTCCCGTGATCGGCGTGTCGAATATGACAGAGGAGACAATGACCGAGAGTATCGGCGCAATCAAGGTGTAGGGCATGACGGAGCCGATCGGATGGCGCTGCACGAGCATCGAAAGGCCGCCATGCCCGATCATGGTAGACCCTATCGCGGAAAATCCGATCCACAGCCAGGCCTGCAAGGGCATGATGGCGATCGTCCCCACCGCCTCCGGCTCAAAGACATAAGCAAGAGGCGCCAGAATGGCCGCACCCGCCAGCCCCAACCATGCAAACAGCGTCGCGACGGGCACATCGGCCATCCGCCGCGTCATAAGGGACGCTACGGCCCAGATCAGCGACGATCCGGCCATCAGCGCCAGTCCCGGCAGTTCATGGATAACGGCAGGATCGAACCCCACCAGCATCACTCCGGTAAAGGCAAGAAGCAGACCCATGATGCGGGGAAGCCTGATCGTTTCCCCCAGGAAGATGACCGACAGGAGCACGGCGAAGGGCGCTCCCAACTGGCTGGCGATCACGAGCGCGCCGACATTGTCGGAAATGGCCAGCGACAGATTGATGGGAATGTAGAACAATCCACCGGCCAGAACCGCGTAGACCGGGATTATCCGCATCCGCCCCGGCACCAGACGCAGGAAAGGCAGGCACAGTATGGCCACGATAGCCTGTCGCAGAAAGGCGGCCGTCAGGGGGGATGTCAGTTGCAACGCGAACTTGACCGCGATGACGTTCAGGCCCCAGGCGACGTTCATCAGGACGATGATGATCCAGTCACGTGGGGTGAAGCCCCGCTCGGGGATAACCGTTGTAGTAGCGGCAGGCGTCGCGGCGGAGGACATGCCCCTGCCCTACCCCAAATGGCCTGCAAAAACAGCGAATATCAGCGCGCGCGGCGGATCGGCGGCTCGGAGACTTCGCCCAGACCGCTGCGGCGTTCGTAGCTGCCCCGGAAATCGCGGCTGGAGGCGAAATCGTCGGTCTGGCCGATCACCGTCTCCCCCGCGCCAAGCAGGAGAAAACCGCCGGGACGGCTGTGCTGCGCCAGTCGATCGAACACCTTCCGGCGCATGTCGAGCGAGAAATACAGCAGGACGTTACGACACAGGATCAGGTCGTAATGGCCGCCGGGCACATGCGGATCAAACAGGTTGTCGACGCGGAAATCGATCATGCGCCGCACGTCGTCATTCACTTTCCAGTCGTCGCCGACCGGCTCGAAGAACGTGAGAAGGTCGGTGATCGCCAGCCCGCGCTGCACGTCGATCTGCGAGAATATGCCCGATTTCGCCCGCGCGATCGCCGCCGTCGATATGTCGGTCGCCAAAATGCTGATACGCCAGCCCTGCCAGCGGTCCTTGTCCTTGCGGAACTGCATCGCCAGCGAATAGGCTTCCTGACCGGTGGAGCAGCCTGCGCACCATATCCGCAACACCCGATCCGAGCGCGTGTCTTTGATATGCGGCAGCAATTCCCGCGAGAGCATGTCGAAGGTCTGAAGATCGCGGAAGAAGCTGCTTTCGTTGTTCAGCAGGGCATTGACGACATCTTCGCTCAACTGCCGTTCCGTACCCGACAGCAGACGTGCGACGAGGGCTTCCAGATCGGCCATATCATTGGCGCGCAGGACCGGCTTCAAGGCCGTTTCGATGCGCCAGATACGATTTTCCGCCAGGATCTGCCCCGTGCGGGATTCCAGCAGGCCGGCAAGCACGCGCATCGCGCCGGTAAAGGCGGTGGCGGTCGGTGGCGCTGCAGTACGGGCAACGGCTTCGGTCATGCCGTTACGGCCTTCTGCTGCGTCAGGAAACTCATGATCTTCTCCGGCGGGAGGAGCGCGGCGGCAAGGCCCGATCGCGCGACCGATCCCGGCATGCCCCAGACGACGCTGCTCGCTTCATCCTGTGCGATGACGATCCCGCCGCCATCGACGATGTGCCCCGCACCCAAAGATCCGTCGCGTCCCATGCCGGTCAGCACGATGCCCGCCGCACCGGCGCCATAGCAACGCGCGATGCTCATGAACATCGGATCGACGGCAGGCAAGGCGCTGAGCGGCGTGCGGTCGGGCGACAGCGAAACGGCGATTTGCCCGCCCCAGTTGCGGCGGCATCCCAGATTGGCTTCGCCCGGCGCCACATAGACATGATCGGCGCGCAGGATTTCGCCTTCGTCCGCCACCTTTACCGGCAACGGCGTCATGCGCGAAAGCTGCGCCGCGAAGTAGGGAATGAAGCTGGCAGGAAGATGCTGCGTCACGAGAATTGGCACGCCGATGCTTTCGGTCATGCCGGCGAACAACTGCCCAAGTGCATGAATACCGCCCGTCGAGGCACCGACGCCAAGACAGGAAAGGGTACGCCGACCGGCAGACGCGCGCAGGTGGATGGCCGATGCCGTTCCGTCCTCTGCCTCATCGCCGACGATCCGGGCTATCCGCCCCAGCAGGGCGCGCGCGAACTGATCGCCGAAAGACCCGTGGGTAGGTTTCGAGAGAATGTCGCTGGCACCGATCGCAAGAGCCTCGACCGCGACGGCGCTGCCTTCCTCGCATGCGCCCGAAAGAATGATGACTTTCGCACCGTTGCCTGCCGCGAGAATGGCGGGCAAGGCGACGATGCCGCTTTGCCCCGGCATCTCGACATCCAGCAGGACGAGATCGACGCTCTCCTGGGCGAGCATGTCCAGCGCCTGCTGCGCATTGCTCGTCTTGCCGACGACGACGAAATCCTCGTGCGCCGCCAATATGCGTTCGAGCACGGTCCGCGCGACAACGGAGTCATCGACGATCAGCACGCGATGCTGTCGTCCTTCCCTCCCTGTGCTGGCCGTAGCCGTGCTCTGTGCAAACATCTGCGAAACCTTCAGGCGATCATGACAAACGAAAAAGGGCTATGCCTCTTAGGCGCGTGAGGGAAACGTCAGATGACTCCCACGATCTGAAGCTTGCTTTCCAGCGTATCGCGATCGAACGGCTTCATGACATATTCGTCCGCGCCTGCCTCGACAGCGGCCTTGATATGCCCAAGCCCGTTTTCCGTGGTGCAGAAGATGACCTTTGGACGCGCGTCGAGCTTGGCTTTCGACAGTTCCTGGAGAAACTCCATCCCGCTCATCACGGGCATGTTCCAGTCGAGAAGGACAACGTCGGGCAACGAAGCCTCGCACTGCGTCAGCGCGTCGCGGCCGTCGCAGGCCTCCGTCACGTTGATGTCGAGCGACTCCAATATGTGTCGTGCGACTTTGCGAATGACCTTAGAGTCATCGACGACGAGGCAGTTTTTCATCAGTTAAGACCCTTTGCTGGCGCTTTGCACGCGGGCCAAGCGTAACGCCCAAAGCTAAGCGATTGGTAAATGCCTGATCGAAAATACATTTATGCCGCCTGAGCGGTCAGCGCCGGATCGATGAAACTGGCAAGCGACACCAGCAGATGCGCGACCCCTTCATTTTCGACGATCGCCTCGACGAAGGGCGTCCAGGCCGGGGACAGCGGACTGCGCAGCGGCAGCGGCGCCTGCGGCACCGCGCAGATGTCGCTGACCGAATCGACGATCAGCCCGTAGCTGTGGCCGCTCAGGTCGGCGACGATCGCAAGCTGGCTGCGCACGCGCGGGTGCGGACGATCGTCGATCAGGGCGGCGATGTCGATCATCGTCAGCACGCGGCTGCGCAAGGCGGAAAGCCCGGCGATGTGCGGCGGCATGCCCGGCACGGGCGAGATATCGGCAAAACGCACCACGGCCTCGACTTCTTCGGATCGCACCGCGATGGGCGTTCCGGCGACGCAAGCGAACAGATAGAGCGGATAGGTCATGCGGCATGGTCCCGGCGGATGGATTCGATAGCCGCCATCAGGCCGTCGCTATCATAGCGATAGATGGTCGGATCATCGGCGCCCGCAGGACGCGGCGCAGCGCGCAGGCGCACGACGGGGCGGCTTTTCGGCAGCACGTCCGGCGTCTCCGGACCGACGCTGACCACCACGTCATCGGGGCGAAGCGGTTCGTCCTCCGGCAGGCCCACGACCACATCGTAGCCCGCCTTTCGCAATAACGGCGCCAGCATTTCACGCGTCCAGGGATCATCGCCCTCGGCGAGCACGCAGCGGACCCGCATTTCCTCGGAAACCGGATCGGTGGGCATCGCCGCGAACATGGCAAAGGGATCGAGCACCTCCAGATGAACGCCTTCGATCACCGCGACGCCGCTTATCAGGCCATGGGGCAGGCACATATCGGGCACGACCGGCATCTGCACGATATCGATCACGCACGCGACGGGATAGCATAGTTCCCGATCACCGTCGCGCAGGCGCAGCGCGGTCACGCGGTCGGCGTCGAACTGGTGATGGCCGTTGGCGACCCAGAGGAGTTTGTCGTCCACCCGCACGAAGGCGCGACCCGCGGACATGCCGAAGCCTGCGACATCCAGATCCTCGACACGCTCGACGAGCGACAGCCGCAACAGCCGTTCCTCCCCGCCCAGTTCGCAGAAGCGCAGCGCGCTGGTCATTTCCGTGCCTGTTGCTTCCTCGGGCCGATCGTCATTTGCCGAGTTCGCATGGCTTTCCGCAATCAGCGACAGCCCCGCCGCACTGGCAAGGCCCGCGGCGTCCAGCAGCAACATAGGCTGGCCATTGTCGGGCAAGGTCATCCCTGCATAGACGCCGGCCATCATGATGACGGGCGAGGCAGGCCGGATCACCAGTTCCTCATGATTGTCGACGCTGGCGACCGCCATGGCGAACGGAATGCCCGACGAGGAGCGCACGACCATGATCGTGCGTGGTCCCTGCGCATCGATTTGCGGCAGGCCGAGCACATCCTCCAGATCGATCATCGCGTGGCGAATGTTGCGGATGGTCGCGATGCAGCCGCCACCGATCCGCGTGATCGACAGCATTTCGTTGGTCTCGTGCAATATTTCGATGATCGCGGCGCGCGGCACGGCAAATTGCTGGCCACCCGCCTTTACGATGAGGCCGGGAATGATGGTGAGCGTGAGCGGCACGCGCAATGTGATGGCGAGGCCGCGTCCCGGGCGATTGTCGATGGCGATGACGCCGCCGATCCGTTCCACATTGGCGCGCACGATATCCATGCCGACGCCGCGTCCGGATATCGCCGATACGGCCTGCGCCGTCGAAAGGCCGGGATGGAAGATGAGGTCGAGCCTGTCTTGCTCGGTCATGCGGCTTGCGGTTTCGGCGGTGATCTCGCCGCTTTCCAGTGCCTTGCGCACCAGCCGCCCGGTATCGATCCCGCGCCCGTCGTCGCTGATCTCGATGACGATCTGGTTGCCGGACTGGCGCGCGACGATGCGCAGCAGGCCGACTTCCGGTTTGCCGGCCGCCAAGCGCTCCGCCGGGGTTTCGATGCCGTGATCAATGCTGTTGCGGACGATATGCGTCAGCGGATCGACGACCATCTCGACCATCTCGCGGTCCATTTCGACGTCGCCGCCTTCCATGTCCAGATCGATGCGCTTGCCCAGTTCTCGGCAAAGATCGCGCACCATGCGCGGCACGGCGGTGAAAAGGCGGTCTACCCGCTGCATCCGCGTCTTTGAGATGACGTCGCGCATGTCGGCAACGCAGGCGGACAGCCGTTCGAACGCGCTGTCCAGCTCCGGATCGGATGTGCGTTCGCGCAGCTTGCGGGACAGTTCGTTGCGGGCGAGCACCATGTCGGAGACGCCGTTCATGAGCTGATCGATCAGCGTGAGCGGCAAACGAATGGTGCGCAGGCTGCTGCCCTGCCCTTCGCGGCGGGGCGTCGTCGCTGCGGGTGCGGCTGAAACAGGCGTCTGGAGCGGAAGCGTATCATCGACCGTCTGCAGCGCGGCGATCAGCAGATCGTCATCCTCGTTCGCCAGTGATGCGCCGGAAGCGACAGCCTCCGCCAGTTCACCGATCCGGTCCATAACCGCCAGCACGGCGCTGACCGTCGCGGGATCGGCGACGCGGCGATCGGCACGCACGTCCGACAGCACGTCCTCCGCGGCATGACTCAGCCGCTCGAACCGGGGCAGATTGAGGAAGCCGCAACTTCCCTTTACGGTGTGAAAGAAACGGAAAATGGCGTCCAGCCGGTCGCGGTCGGACGGATCGGCTTCCCACGCGACGACGACGCCGGCCAACGCTTCGAGCGTTTCCTGCGTTTCGGAAATGAATTCACCGAGTAGTTCGTCCATCTGCCCCGTCCGATGCCAGCAATTGCGCTGCACCATCGGGGAAGCATAGTTAAGGCGGCGTTAAAACCGTCGCCATTCAGGCATTTGTACAGGCCGGATCAGCCCGGAAGGCTGGCGCCGAAAAGCAATGCCGGGTCGCCCGGCTGCGACAGCATGATCTCTCCGCCTGAACGGACGACCAGCGTGCGGATCATCCACGCCGCCGCCGTCCGCGCGGACAACGCATCGGCGGCAAGCGATCCGTTGAGCGCGGCGCGCAGTTCCGGATCGAGGATCACCTTTGGTCCTTCGGCACGCACGACGAGTTCCGTGACGTTCCCGCGCCGTTCCGCGCCGATATCAAGTTGTCCACCGCGCACCAAGGCGTCGCCTGCGATCAGGGCCAGGTTGAGCACGATCTTTGCGGCGGGCTTGGGCAGGCTGTCCTCCGCGACCATCCAGCCGACCTTGACCCGACCGTTTGCGGCGAACATGCCTTCGATCGCCGTCAGCGCCTCGCTTGCGGGGACGGTATCGCCATAACCGCCCGCGGAGCCGAAGGCGAGACGGAAGAACTTGAGTTTGTTCGCCGACGTCCGCGCGCTGTCGCCGAGCAGTTCCAAGCAGCGCTGACGCATTTCCGGATCGGTCTCGTCCGCCATCAGTTCCAGCCCATTGTTGAGCGCACCCACGGGACTGAGCAGATCGTGACACAGGCGCGAACACAGCAGCGCCGCAAACTCTAGGCTGTGGTCGTTCGGCAGATCAGTCATGCAAGGGCTTTCCGGCGGGATCGAAGAGACATCGGGGAGAAACAGGCCTGTCTCCTTGCCGACAGGTGCCATGCGATGCAAGCGATGATGTGACGTCATGGGGTGAGGCCCGGTCAGTCCACGACCAGTTGCCGTTCGATGAAGCGACCGTGCAAACCCAAGGAACCCGCCTGCCACAGGCGCATGCCGCCCGCCGCGACGATGAGCCAGAGTTGTCCGTCAGGCAGCGCCATGTCCGCGTCGCAGGCCGAAGGCTCCGCCTTGCCGTTCGGGTGCGAGTGATAATGGCCGATCACGGATGGCCCGCCATTGCGCATGGCGCGGTGCGCGGCGAGCAGGATGGCGGGATCGATTTCGAAACGGCGGGCTGGATCGGGCGCGACGTTGGTCGCAGGCACGATCCGTTCGATATGGTCCGCTCCGCCGAGCAACAGCCCGCAGATTTCGACATCGCGATCCGCGCCGACCAACGCCATCAGCCGGTCATGCAGCGATCTTGATAAACGGACGGTCATCCCCACATTGCTAGTCGATGCTGCCGGGGCTTTCCACCATCAACGCCACGATACCCGATGCCTGCGCAGGCGCACGGCTGGACAAGGCGCTCGCCGCCGTTCTGCCGGACCTGTCGCGCGAGCGGATCAAGGCGCTGATCCTGGAAGGACAGGTGCTTTCGCAGGCCGGTCGGACCGTCTCCGACCCTGCGCTGAAGGTGGCGTCGGGCCAGATATTCGCCCTGCATGTGCCGGCGCCAACCGAAGCGACCGCCCAGCCTCAGGACATCGCCCTGAACGTGGTGTATGAGGACGCGGACCTGATCGTGGTCGATAAGCCTGCGGGCATGGTCGTGCATCCGGCGGCGGGGAATGCGGACGGGACGCTGGTCAATGCGCTGCTGCATCACTGCGCGGGACAGCTATCGGGCATCGGCGGCGTGGCGCGGCCCGGCATCGTCCACCGGATCGACAAGGATACGTCGGGCCTGATCGTCGCCGCCAAGAACGACATCGCGCACGAAGGGCTGGCCCGCCAGTTCAAGGATCACAGCATCGAACGTCGTTATGCCGCCATCGTCAGCGGTCGCCCGATCCCGCCCGCAGGCACGGTGGATCAATGGATCGGACGCTCGGACAGCGACCGCAAGAAGATGGCGGTGCAGCCCGAAGGACGCGGCAAGCATGCGGTGACGCATTACCGCATGCTGGAGGTTCTGCGCGATGCGGCGCTGGTCGAATGCAGGCTGGAAACGGGGCGGACGCATCAGGTGCGCGTGCATATGGCGCATATCGGCCATCCGCTGATCGGCGATCCCGTTTACAGTAAGTCAAAAAAACATTTCAAATCGATACTGGAAACGCTGCATTTCGATCGACAGGCATTGCACGCCCGCACGCTGGGGTTTATTCATCCGGTCAGCAGAAATGCTTTGGCCTTTGAAAGCCGAATCCCGGCTGACATGCAGGAACTGTTAAGCCAGCTTCGCGTAGTCTAGGTTCAAGTTTGTAACAGTGTCCCGGATGCCTCGAGGGGGTCCGCGATACGGAAGGGAAGGAAATTGTCATGGCCAAGGGAAGCAACGTTCCCGCGACGATTCCGGCGCTGGGCGGTGATGCCAGCCTCAATCGCTATCTGAGCGAAATCCGGAAATTTCCCATTCTCGCACCGGAACAGGAATATATGCTCGCGAAACGCTATGCTGAGCATCAGGATCCCGAAGCGGCGGCACAGCTCGTCACGTCGCATCTGCGCCTCGTGGCGAAGATCGCGATGGGGTATCGCGGCTATGGCCTGCCGGTCAGCGAGTTGATCTCTGAAGGCAATATCGGCCTGATGCAGGGCGTGAAGAAGTTCGAGCCGGAACGCGGCTTCCGCCTCGCAACCTATGCCATGTGGTGGATTCGCGCGTCGATCCAGGAGTTCATCCTGCGTTCGTGGAGCCTCGTGAAGATGGGCACCACGGCGTCGCAGAAGAAGCTGTTCTTCAACCTGCGCCGGATGAAGAACAACATCGAGGCTTTCGAGGACGGCGATCTGCGCCCCGAGGACGTGACGTTCATCGCCACGAAGCTGGGCGTGTCCGAGGACGACGTTGTCAGCATGAACCGGCGCATGGCCATGGGTGGCGACACGTCGCTCAACGTCCCCCTGCGCGAGGATGGCGAAGGTCAGTGGCAGGACTGGTTGCAGGATACCGATCCGCTGCAGGACGAACGCGTCGCGGATGCGCAGGAACGCGACATGCGGCATGAAATGCTGGTGGAGGCGATGCGCGACCTCAATGACCGGGAAAAGCATATCCTGGCGGAGCGGCGTCTGGCCGAAGAACCCAAGACGCTGGAGGATCTTAGCCAGGTCTACGGCGTTTCGCGCGAACGCGTCCGCCAGATCGAGGTGCGGGCGTTCGAGAAGCTGCAGAAGGCGATGATGCGGATCGCGGGGGACAAATTGCGGCTCGCCGCGATCTGATCGGTCGTCCATGCGACAAAGGGCCTGTGACCAAGGCCAGTAACTAAGGAGCGTCGGCGCAGGTCGGCGCTCTTTTTGTTTGAGGCGATCATGCGGGTGCGGCATGTATCTATCATGCTCTCGAATGCTGTTTCCCGCCGCCTTGCGCCACGCGGCCTCCATTACGGATGGGTGGTGGCGAGCGTCACATTCCTGACGATGCTGGTGATGGCCGGGGCGGTCGGTGCGCCGGGCGTGTTCATCGTGCCGCTGCAGCGCGAATATGGCTGGAGCGCGGCGGACATATCGGGCGCTCTCGCAGTGCGCTTTGCCCTGTTCGGCCTGATGGGACCGTTCGCGGCGGCGATGATGAACCGCTATGGCGTGCGGCGGATCATGCTGATCGCGCTTGGCATCGTGGTCAGCGGCCTGTTGCTGTCGCTGGGCATGACCAACCTGTGGCAGCTCATGATGCTCTGGGGCGTCGTCGTGGGACTGGGCACCGGGATGACCGCCGTGGTGCTGAGCGCGACGGTATCGACGCGCTGGTTCCAGAAGCGCCGCGGGCTGGTGGTGGGATTGCTCTCCGCCAGCACGGCGACGGGGCAGCTCCTGTTCATGCCGCTGCTGGCGAGCCTTACCGCCGCCTATGGCTGGCGAATGGCGCTGGGTCTCGTCTGCGGTGGGCTGATGCTGGCGGCGGTGGCGGTGATGCTGCTGATGCGCGATCGTCCGGCGGACATGGGAGTGCCCCCTTATGGCGGCGACACGATCGAGCGGCCTTCGATCGATCGCACCAGCCTGGGCATCGCGATGCTGGCGCCGCTGATGGCCTTGCGGGAGGCGGCGGGAACGCGCACCTTCTGGGTGCTGTTCGGCACCTTCTTCGTCTGCGGGGCGAGCACGAACGGGCTGATCCAGACGCATTTCATCGCGATGTGCGGAGACTATGGTCTCGCTGCGACGATGGCGGCGGGGATGCTGGCGATGATGGGCCTGTTCGACTTCATCGGCACGGTCGGATCGGGATGGCTGTCGGACCGTTTCGACAACCGGCGGCTGCTGTTCATGTATTACGCCTTGCGCGGACTGTCGCTGGTGGTGCTGCCGTTCACGGGCTTCTCCTGGTATGCGCTGTCGCTCTTCGCGATCTTCTACGGTCTCGACTGGGTGGCGACGGTGCCGCCAACGATCCGGCTGACGGTGGAGCGTTACGGGCCGGAGCGCGCGAATATCGTGTTCGGCTGGATCTTCGCCGGGCATCAGATCGGCGCGGCGGCGGCGGCCTGGGGCGGCGGTCTGTCGCGCACCTATCTGGCGAGCTATCTGCCCGCATTCTTCGTGGCGGGCGTTCTGTGCTGGATCGCGGCACTGGCTGTGCTGTCGCTGCCGGGGCCGAAGCGCAACGATGCGCTGCGCGGAACAGCCGTGCCGGCTTGAATAGAGGGATGACGCGCGTGCCGGTGCGCGTTAGCATCCCGGCCATGGACACATCCGTGCAGCGCCCCGCCCCGCCCTCCTCCGTGGACAAGACGCGCAAGCCGCGCCGCTGGCGTCGCATCCTTCTCAAGACGGGCATCGGTTTCTTCGCTCTCTCGCTGCTCCCAGTCGCGCTCTTCCGCTTCGCGCCGCCGCCGGTGACGCTGACGATGCTGTTCGACGGCCGGGGGATCACGAAGGACTGGATGCCCCTGTCCGAAATGGACCCGGACATGGCGCGGGCGGCGATCGCGGCGGAGGACGGGAAGTTCTGTTCGCATCACGGCTTCGACGCGCTCGCCATCGCCAAGGCGATGCGGCACAATGCCAGCGGGGGCACGATCAGGGGCGGATCGACGATCAGCCAGCAGACTGCGAAGAACGTGTTCCTGTGGCAGGGCGGCGGCTTCGTGCGCAAGGGACTGGAAGCGTGGTTCACGGTGCTGATCGAGACGCTGTGGGGCAAGCGGCGGATCATGGAAGTCTATCTGAACGTCGCGGAGACGGGGATCGGCACCTATGGCGTCAATGCCGGGGCGATGCGCTATTTCCGGCATGACGCCAGCCGCCTGAGCCGGACGGAAGCGGCACGGATCGCCGCGATCCTGCCGCTGCCCAAGAAGCGCGGGGCCGTCGCCCCCAAAGGCTTCACCCGCCGTTACGGCAACAGCATCGCGGCGCGGATCGGCGTGGTCCAGCGCGAGGGGATGGATAGCTGCCTGCGATAAACGACAGGCGGGAGCAGGTCAGTCCTACGGGTCGTAACTTCTCTTTCTCCGCCCGTATCGCATATGGCAAACCGGCTCCTACAAATCCTACATTTCCAACAAAATGGGGGCGCGCCCGGCCGGACGCGCCCCCTTTTTTTCCGTGACTGATCGAAGGATTAGAAGCTGACGTGGACCGAACCCGAGATCGCGCGGGGCGAACCGATCTGGACGAAGCCGGGCGAACCGTAGGCACCCGTCGCGACTGTCAGCGACTGCGACAGACCGCCACCGAAACCGCCGACATAGAACTTGTCGAACAGGTTGCTGACGTTGAGCTGGAAGAACACGCCTTCCGCACCCAGCTTTTCCAGCGAGAAGCGTGCGTCGAGATCGACCAGCGTATAGGCCGGAGCCGTCGCGCCGAAGATCTGCACCGGCGCCGCCGTCGTGCCGCGATAGGTCGGCAGGTTGGTGTCGTAGACATAACGCTTGCCGGTGCGCTTGGCCTGAACGCCGATGGTGATGCCTTCGAAGTTCACTTCGCCACGCGTACCGAGCGTATAGACGGGCGCACCGCTTTCGCGCTTGCCGGCCGTCGGCGCGAAGATCGTCGTCGTGCCGACTTCGCCGATCGCGATGTCGTCCTTGATCTTCGACTTCAGATAGGAACCGAAGACATAGAGGTTGAAATATTCGACCGGGTTGATCGAGATGCTGCCGTCGACACCGTATTTCTCGACGCTGCCAAGGTTACGGAATACGGTGGCGTTCAGATCGGGATCATAAGCCGATGCGAGACGGTTCTTGTAGCTGGTGTACCAGAGCGAGCCCTGCATCTGGAACATGCCGCTGGAATAGCGCGCACCCAGATCGAAGCTGTCGCTGGTTTCCGGGGTAGGCACCGAACCCTCGGCGCCCGGCGCGAAGAAGAAGGAGTTGTAGAGCGGATCGGTGCCGGGCACCTGAAGCCCCTTGGAATAGTTGGCGAAGATGCTCGCCTGCGGCGTGATCTTGAAGTTGAAGCCGACGTTCGGCAGAATCTTGTCATATTTGAACGTACGCTTCTGCGGGGCCGACCAGGTCGGACGTACCGTCGCGGTGTTGCCCGGAATATTGCCGTCGGTGCCGAAGCATTCCACGAAACCGGCCGCCGAACTGGTGTAGCAGTTGTTGGTCAGGCGGCGCGTAAAGAACGGTGCGCGCACACCAAGGTTGACCGTCAGCATGTTGTCGAAGAACTTGCCGACATATTCACCCGACACCTGATGCAGGATCGCGTAGGACAGGCGATCACGCTTTTGCAGGGTGGCGCCGTTCACATCAAGCTGGGGATCGTCGACGGCGAACACGTTCCTCGTTTCGCCGTTGGCGCTCAGCAGACCCACTTCGCCGGTCTGGCGATGACGGCCATGATCGAAGGTGTAGGCGATACGCACGCGGTTATTGTCGTCGATGTCGTAGCGCAGCGAACTGATGACGGCATAACGATCGGTCGTGGTCTGGCTGGGCGCCAGCACGTTGACCTGATCGAGAATGTCGCCGTCGCCGTTGATGTCACGACCGAAATAGGGCGCGCCGCCGAAATACCCGGCCACGTTCTGCACCGCTGCGCCCGGATCGAGATCGAAGAAGCCTTCGCGCGCCGTGGTCGTGCCGCCGCCGTTGGCCTTCACATACTGATAGCTCGGATCGACCGTCAGCGTCAGCTTGTCGGACAAGCTGAAGCGCGAGTTGATGCGGATGTTGCCCGTATCGGAAGGGTTGTAGCGATAATCGAACAGCGTACCGCACGAGCCTGCCGCCTGCGCGCCGGGGCCGCCGGCTGGCAAGGTGCAAGCGGGGATATTGTAGAAACGCTCCTTCTTCGTGATCGGATAGCGATCGGTCGAGTTCGGGCCGGCGACGCGGCCCTGATCGGTATCGACGCGCAGGGGGAGCGAACCGAAGAAGTTGTTGCGGTTTTCGTTGTAGTGACCGGCGATCGAGATGAAATCGCCATTGCTGCCGATCGGCTGATAGATCTTGGCGTTGACCTGCTTCTTGCGGATTTCGCCGTAATTGTTGAATACGTTGTCGTTGCTGGTGGTGCTGGCCGAGAACCAGGCCTTCGTGCCTACCGAAGTGAACACGCCCGTCTGGACGAGACCGAAGGCGCGCATGAAATCATACTCACCGGCAGCGCCGACCATCGTCACGCTGAAATCGTCCGAAGGAATGAGCGAGCGATAGTTGACCGTACCGCCCGAAGCCGCTGCCGTGGGGCTGTCGACGTCGGTCGAACCCAGGTTGACGTTCACTTCCTCGATCAGTTCGGGATCGAGCTGCTGGTTGGAATAGATGGCGTAGTTGCCGGTGTCGTTGAGCGGCATGCCGTCGAAGGTCAGCGAAACGCGGTCGGGACCGAAGCCGCGGATGTTGAGCTGACCACCGGCCGAACCGTAGGGATCGTTGTTCTGGAAGCTGACGCCGGGGATCAGGTTGATCGCGTTCAGGATGGTGTTGCCCGAACCCTGCTTGGCGATGATTTCCTGCGTCAGGACGCTCTTCGCCTTGGTCGTGTCCGGGAGGACGACGCCGGCGATGCCCTTGTCGACCTTGCCGCCCGTGACGATGATGACATCATTTTCGAAATCGACCGAGCCGGTCGACTGGGCATAGGCGCCCATCGGCGTCGCGAGGGCGGCGATCGCTGCACCCTGCATAAGAATCTTCTTCATATCCCTGTTCCCTTGGCTTGGCGGCCGCGCGCCCGATTGCGGCGGCTGCCCGAATGTATCTGCGTCTTGAGTCGCTCGCTGCGAGTAGGAGCGCATGGCGTCGCCCCTGTGATGCTGTGATTGCAGTTTTGTGACGATGCTGCGCTGCGCTGTGTCACCGTCGTCCGCTGCCCTGGCTCTTGTGGCCACCCGCATGCATCCCCCAAACCGCCGCTAGCGGGAAGAATGCCGGAAATCACGGGGATTCTCGTGGGCTGTCACAATCGGTTTGCGGGGTGCGGCAATTTTGCAACGCAGCAGGATTATTTGCGTCGGGTGAAGGGGATAGCTGCGGGAAGTGCAACGCAGAGGGGAGGGAGAGAAAATCATACCGTTCCCCGGCGAAGGCCGGGGTCCAGTTCAGACGGCGGGACTGGACCCCGGCCTTCGCCGGGGAACAGGTGCCGTCACGCCGGGTAGCCATGCCCGATACCACGGGGAGGACGGGAGAGGCAGAAGTCGCGCGCAAATAAGAAAAGCCGACGGTTCCCGCCGGCCTTTCTTTCCATCGATGGGCAGCGCCGCAATCAGGCGGCGTCGCCGGCCTTGCGCTGTTCGCTGAACACGCGGACGGGTTCCTTGCGGCCATCGACGACATCCTTGTCGATCACCACTTCGCCGACGCCCTGCATGGAGGGCAGGTCGAACATGGTGTCGAGCAGGATCGATTCGAGGATGGAACGCAGGCCGCGCGCACCGGTCTTGCGCTCGATCGCGCGTTTGGCGATCGCCACCAGCGCCTCGTCGGTGAAGGTGAGGTCCACGTCCTCCATCTCGAACAGCTTGCCATATTGCTTGACCAGCGCGTTCTTCGGCTCGCCCAATATCTTGACCAGCGCCTTGACGTCGAGATCCTCGAGCGTCGCGATCACGGGCAGACGCCCCACGAACTCGGGGATCAGACCGAACTTCAGGAGATCCTCCGGCTCGCTCTGGCGCAGCAACTCACCGGTGCGGCGTTCCTCCGGCGCGGCGACATGCGCGCCGAAACCGATGGACTTGGCCTCCAGCCGGTCGCCGATGATCTTTTCCAGGCCCGCGAACGCGCCACCGCAGATGAACAGGATATTCGTGGTGTCGACCTGCAGGAACTCCTGCTGCGGATGCTTGCGCCCGCCCTGCGGCGGGACGGAGGCAGTGGTGCCTTCCATCAGCTTGAGCAGCGCCTGCTGCACGCCTTCGCCCGACACGTCGCGGGTGATGGAGGGATTTTCCGCCTTGCGGCTGATCTTGTCGATTTCATCGATGTAGACGATGCCGCGCTGCGCCTTTTCGACATTGTAGTCGCTGGCCTGGAGCAGCTTGAGGATGATGTTCTCCACATCCTCGCCGACATAGCCCGCTTCGGTGAGCGTCGTCGCGTCGGCCATGGTGAACGGCACGTCGAACGTCTTGGCCAGCGTCTGCGCCAACAGCGTCTTGCCGCAGCCGGTGGGACCGACGAGCAGGATGTTCGACTTGGCGAGTTCGACGTCGCCCGTCTTGGCGCCGTGGTTCAGCCGCTTGTAGTGGTTGTGGACGGCCACGGAGAGGACGCGCTTCGCCCGGCTCTGGCCGATGACGTAATCGTCGAGCACATCGCAGATTTCCTGCGGGGTCGGCACGCCGCCATCCTTCTTGCCGACGAGACCGCCCTTGGTCTCCTCGCGGATGATGTCGTTGCACAGTTCCACGCACTCGTCGCAGATGAACACGGTCGGCCCCGCGATCAGCTTCCGCACCTCATGCTGCGACTTGCCGCAGAAGGAGCAGTAGAGCGTACTCTTGGAATCGGAGCCTTGGAGCTTTGTCATTACGGTCTTTCCTGGCCCGGCGGGGAACAGATTGCCTGCCCCCGGCCACCGGGCTTTTCCTGTCCACGGTCAGTCTAGACCGCGTAACGCGCGTTTCACAAGAGACGTTTATGTGACAGCCGCGTAAATAATCTGTTGGCAGGGAAACCCCCTGCCCGGTTTATTCGCTGGTTTCGGCTGCTACGGGTCGCTTGTCGTACACTTCGTCGACGATGCCGAACGCCTTGGCTTCGTCCGCTTCCATGAAGGTGTCGCGATCCATCGCCTTCTCGATCTCCTCGATCGGCTTGCCGGTATATTTGGCGTAGAGGCCGTTGAGACGCGCCCGGATGCGCAGGATTTCCTTCGCCTGAATCTCGATATCCGACGCCATGCCCTGCGCCCCGCCCGAAGGCTGATGCACCATGATTCGCGCCTGGCTCATCGCCATGCGCATGCCCGGTTCCCCGGCGGCGAGCAGGAAGCTGCCCATGGAGGCGGCCTGTCCGATGCAGACGGTGCCGACCTTGGGCCGGATGTACTGCATCGTGTCGTGGATCGCCATGCCCGCCGTGACGACGCCGCCCGGCGAGTTGATGTACATATAAATGTCCTTCTTCGGATTTTCCGATTCGAGGAACAGCAACTGCGCGACGATCAGGGAGGCCATCTGGTCCTCCACCTGTCCGGTCACGAAGATGATCCGTTCGCGCAGCAGGCGCGAGAAGATGTCGAAGCTGCGCTCGCCCCGGTTCGACTGTTCGATGACGATGGGAACCAGTGCCTGCAACGGATCTGACATTATGTCTCTCATGATGCTCTTTCGCTTTGTGCTTTTGCCCTGCCCTACATCGGGGCAAAGCGGGACGGGTTCAAGGGGGTTAACCGTTGCGGATGGAGAGACCGTCAAAGGTCGCGCGCGAAATCGGCGGGCGCGCGGTGCGCGAGATAGGCGAGGCGCCGCACTTCGCGACGGCCGCGCACCACGGTGTCCAGGATGAGGCCGCACATGCCGTTCAGCGCGGCGATGATCATGAGGCCGGTGATGAGAATGGCCGTGGGGAAGCGCGGCACCAGCCCGGTTTCCAGATAGGTCACGAACAAGGGCACCGCGAGGATCAGCCCCGCCAGCGCGAACAGCGCGCCGATACCGCCGTAGAACCAGACGGGCCGCTCGATCCGGTACAACTGGATGATGGTGCGCAGGATGCGCCAGCCGTCGCGCCAGGTGCTGAGCTTGCTGACGGACCCTTCGGGGCGTGCGGCATAGGCGGTGATCACCTCCGACACCGGCATCGCAAGTTCGAGGGCGTGGACGCTCATTTCCGTCTCGATCTCGAACCCGGCGGACAGCACCGGGAAGCTCTTGACGAAACGGCGGGAGAAGATGCGATATCCCGACAATATGTCGGTGAAGCTGCGCCCGAACAGGCGGCGAAGCAGGCCGGTGAGCACCAGATTGCCGAGGCGATGGCCGCGGCGATAGGCGGCCTCCACTTCGGACTTGCGCGCGCCGACGACCATGTCGAGATTGTCGGCGAGCATCGCTTCGATCATGCGCGGCGCTGCGGCGGCCTCATAGGTCGCGTCGCCATCGGCCATGACGTAGATGTCGGCATCGACATCGGCGAACATGCGGCGGACGACATGGCCCTTGCCCTGCTGCCGCACGGCACGCACGATCGCCCCGGCGGCGGCGGCGATGGCACGGCTGTCGTCGGTGCTGTTGTTGTCGTAGACGTAGATGGTCGCGCCGGGGAGCGCCGATGCGAACCCCCGAACCGTCTGCGCGATCGCTCCTGCCTCATTGTAGCAGGGCAGAATGACGGCGATGCGGGGTCGCGGGCTGGTTTCGGGCGCGGTCATGGCCTTGTCCCTACTGCCGACGCCGTGGCGCAGCAAGCGATCAGGATGCCCACCCCGTCATCCTGACGAAAGTCAGGATCTATTGGCTCTATACCAGTGCCCAAGGACCGACGAAGAGCCAATGGATGCTGAAACAAGTTCAGCATGACGGTGAAAATGTGGTGCTCGCCTGCGCTCGATATCAGGCGTCGGCCTTCTTCGCCTTGGGCGCAGCCTTCTTGGCGGGCGCCTTCTTTTCGGCAGCGGGCTTTTCCTCGGCGGCGGGCGCAGCGTCGTCGGCCTTGGCGGCAGCGGCCTTCTTCGCCGGGGCCTTCTTGGCGGCAGGCTTGGCTTCGGCCTCTACCGTTTCGGCGGCAGGTTCGGCGGTTTTCTTGGACGCAGCCTTCTTGGCCTTGGGCTTTTCGTCGTGATCGTGGCCGCAACCGGGACCGTGGACGTGCGGCTTGATGTCGCCATCCTCTTCCTCGATCGCCGCTTCGAGATCGGCGCGGGTGACGGTGCGGTCGGTGATCTCGGCCTTGTCGAACAGATAGTCGACGACCTTGTCCTCATAGAGCGGCGCGCGAAGCTGGGCCGCGGCCATCGGTTCCTGGCGGACATACTGGATGAAGCGTTCGCGATCCTGCGGACCATATTGCTGCGCGGCCTGCATGATGAGGCGGTTCATTTCCGCGTCGCTGACCTGCACGCCGTTGGCCTGACCGATTTCCGAGAGGAGCAGGCCCAGACGCACGCGGCGCACGGCGATCGCGCGATAATCGTCCTTGTCCTTTTCCATTTCGGCGAGCGCCGCTTCGGGATTTTCGTCGTGACCCGCTTCATGCTCGAGCTGCGCCCAGATCTGCTGGAACTCGGCTTCGACCATGCTCGGCGGCACGTCGAAATCATGGGCGGCGGCAAGTTGGTCGAGCAGCTTGCGCTTCATATGGGTACGGGTGAGGCCGTTATGCTCCTGTTCGATCTGCCCCTTGAGCAGTTCGTTGAGCTTGTCGAGGCCTTCCAGACCCAGGCCCTTGGCGAAATCGTCGTCCAGCTTGGGCTTGGACGAATCGAGGATCGACTGGACCACGATGTCGAACGTGGCGGCCTTGCCCTTCAGATTCTCGGCATTGTAGTCTTCCGGGAAGGTGACGTTCAGAACCTTCTCGTCGCCGGCCTTCACGCCGATCAACTGGTCCTCGAAACCGGGGATCAGGTTGCCCGATCCGATCTCGACCTTCATGCCTTCGCCGGTGCCGCCGTCGAAGGCGACGCCGTCGACCTTGCCGACGAAATCGATGACGACGGTGTCGCCGGTCTTGGCCTTGTGGCTCTTGGGAAATTCTTCGAAGGCGCCCTGCTGCGCGGCGATCTTGCCTGCGGCTTCGGCGACCTGTTCGTCGGAGACTTCTACGGTCAGGCGCTCCAGCTTCAGGCCATCGATGTTCGGTGCTGCGACTTCGGGCAGCACTTCAAGCGCGACCTTGACGTCGGCATCCTTGCCGAATTCGAAGCTCTCGTCCAGTTCGACCGAAGGCTGCATCGCGGGGCGCAGCTTGTTGTCGGCCAGCAGCTTCTGCACGCCTTCCTGGATCGAACTGTTCAGCGCCTCGCGCTGCAGGGCCTCGCCGTGCATCTTGCGCACCAGATTGGCGGGAACCTTGCCGGGGCGGAAACCGGGCATACGCACCTGCGGCGCCATGGTCTTCACTTCCTGATCGACGCGGGCGTCGATATCGGCAGGCGTGATGGTCAGGGTGTAGGCGCGCTTGAGGCCTTCGTTCAACGTCTCGACAATCTGCATTTTTCCAACAACGCTTTCTGTAAGCTGAAATCTCTATGGCGCTAAGCCGACAGGAGCACGGCTTGGCTGGTGCGGGCGAAGGGACTCGAACCCCCACATCTTGCGATACCAGAACCTAAATCTGGCGCGTCTACCAGTTTCGCCACGCCCGCATCGGTCGCCGGTCGGCGGGCCATAGAACAAGGCTGCGCGAAGGGCAAGGGACAAGGATGGACGGGTAGCGATGGGGAGTGCCCGATCCTCCCCTGACAGGGGAGGTGGCAGGCGAAGCCTGACGGAGGGGTGTCACCCTCTCGATAGGGGGACACCCCTCCACCACCGCTTCGCGGCGGCCCCCTCCCCTTGCAGGGGAGGAGTATAGGGTCAATCATTCGCGAAGGAGAAGGGCGACAGCCCGCGTTCGCGGTCGCTGAAGCGCAAGGTGCGGCCACGGGGCGGTGCGCCGCGCTGGGCGCAGAGGGTGCGTGTGCAGGCGGGGCAGCCCGGCCCGACGGGCTGCGCCTCCCCCCCGGCAAGGTCGAAGCCGCGCGCGGCGATCAGCGGCGCGGCGAACTCCGCCTTGAGGCCCAGAGCGATGGCGAAGATCGCACTGCCGCCCGATTGCAGCGCCGCGCCCTGCGCCTGCACCGTGCGGGCGAGCGTGAACCAGCGTTCGCCGTCCTCCAGCGCGACGAGTTGCCGCACTATCTCTCCGGGTCGGGCGAACGCGGCGTGAATATCCCAAAGCGGACAGCGGCCATCGGCCTCGACCAGAAGGGAGGCGCTGGCCCCGGCATAGCGTTTCGACACCTGTCCCGCGCGATCGAGACGCAGCATGAAGAACGGCAGTCCGCGCGCACCGACGCGCTGGAGCGTGGTCAAGCGATGCGCCACCTGCTCGAACCCGGCGTTGAAGCGCCGCTGGAGCAGCAGCGTATCGTAGCCGCTCCCTTCGCAGGCGCGCAGGAAGCGGGCATAGGGCATCATCAGCGCGGCGGCGAAATAGCCGGTGAGGTGGCGACGGAACAGCCGCTCCGCCGTGCGATCGGCGAGCGCCGCGCCGGACACCAGCGCATTGATTTCAGCCAGCGCCTCCAGATCGGCCAGCAGATAAGCGACCTGGAAGCAGCGCGACGGCCCGTCGAGCATTTCGGAAATCTGGAGCTGGCGGGCGTGAAGATCGAGCCTTCGGACGGTATCCGGCATGACGTCCGCGGGCAGGATGCGGATTGCGAATTGATGCTTCACACGCAGCCGCTCTGCGATCGCACCGTAGAGATCGCCGGAGGTGAGGCGCAATTCGTCGGCCAGCGCCTCCGCCTGCGCATCGAGATCGGCGAAATGGTTGCGCCAGCGTTCGATTTCCCGCCGGACGAGCGCGATCGGCGCGGCTTCCTCGGTCGAGGCGCGCGTTCCCCCTTCGACAGCGCGGTCGAAGGCGCGGGCGAAGGCTTCGGCGCCATTGGGCGCGGCGGCGAGCCATTCCTCTATCTCGGTGCGGTCTATGCCTATGTCCGCGAACATCGGATCGGCGAGGCGGCGGCGCAGGCCATCCATTCCCCCGCCCGGCTCGTCGGCCCCCAGCGCGCGCGGATCGAAATCGAAGCGATCCGCGAGGCGCAGCATCAGTGCCGCAGACAGGGGACGCTGGTTGCGCTCGATCAGGTTGAGGTAGCTGGGCGATATGTCAAGCGCAGCGGCAAGCGCGACCTGCGTCAGCCCCGCCCCGCGCCGCAGTCTGCGCACCGCATGTCCAGCAAGAAGTTTTTCGGCCATGCAAAAGAATTGTCACGTTATTTACAATCATACAAGTCGTTTTGCGATTTTTGCGACCGGTACACCACAATAATTTACAAAATCCATAGCGTCACGGGCCGTCGCTGCGTAGATCGACTGCAACGCCCGGTCGTCCGGGCTGTCAGGATCATGATTTCAAGGAGAAAGACAATGACCGAACCGACCCGTTCCCGCGCCGTCTTTTCGACCGAGGATTTCTCGTTGATGAAGGAAGCGATCGCCGATTACATCAAGAAGATCGCCGACGAACCCAAATCATCAAAGTTCAGCAATCTCTATCACCGTCTCGGCCGTCTGGGCTGACCGGCACACACACTTCCTGGGGAGGAAGGCGGACCCGTCATGATGCGCAAGGCATCGTGACGGGTTTCGTTCGTCTGGGGCAGGCCGGAACGAACACAGGTCGGAACGCGCAACGGTGAAAGGCGGCATCCGGTTAGATTTTGTTCACTGTTGCGATGCTATCATCTGGCATAGTCCGTGTTCGCAATGATGGCTGGTGCCGATGTACAAGTTATTCGCTCTTATCGTGCTGCTGGCCGCGCCCGTTCTGGTCACTCTGGTCGACAATATGGTGCCCAAGCGCCCCGTCGCGATTCAGAACAGCGGCGGACGTGATGCCCGCGACATTACGGACCGCGCGGCGCAGGCTGCTCCTGCGCCCGTCGCCAGTAGCATCACACCATCGGCGGCAGGGATGCCGACACTCGATCCCGTCGGACTGGAACCTGCGCCCATGCTCAATACCGGCCCGGCGGCACCGCCCGTTGCCGTCACGACCGCTCCCGCCGTACCGATCGGCGAAGCGGTCGCGCCGCCGCCGCCCGGCGCGAAGCTGAGCAACGACGACCGCCCCTGATCCCGGCTATTTCTTCTTCAATATGTCCAGCGCGGCGACGGTCAGCGCTTCGGCGGCGGTGGGGATGACCTTTTCCGCGTCGGGCGCCCAGAACGGGCTGTGCAGCGAGGGCAGGCTCACCTCGCCCTTCGCGGCTTTCGCCATCGCGGGCGCGGGGACGCCGCCGACCCAGAAGAGGAAGCTGTTTATCGACTTGTCCTCGCGATAGAAGCGGCTGAAATCCTCGCCGCCCATCGCGGCGGGGGCTTGCACCACGCGATCCTTGCCGAAACGGGCGGCAAACAGCGTCGCCATCTTTTCCGCAAAGGCCGGCGGGTTGAAGGTCGCGGGCGTGAACTCGTCCTTCACGCTCACCACCGGCATCCTGTCCTCCGGAATGCCGGACGCGATCGCCTCGCCACGCGCGATGCGCCTGATGCCCTCGATCAGGGCCGCGCGGGTCTCGTCGGAATAGCTGCGCACGGTGAGCAGCAACGTCGCCTCGTCGGGAATGATGTTGTGCTTCGCCCCGGCGCGGAAGCTGCCGACCGTGACCACGGCAGGATCCTGCGGCGCGCGTTCGCGGCTGACGAGCGTCTGCAACGACGTGACGATCTTGGCGCCGAGCACGATGGGGTCGCGGGTCGTCTCCGGATAGGCGCCGTGGCCGCCGACGCCCTTCACGACGATATCGATGCTGTCGACGTTCGCCATCGCATAGCCCGATGCCCAGGCGATCCTTCCCGCCGCGAAATTGGCGGCATCGTGAAAGGCGATGGCGTGGGTGGGCTTGGGAAAGCGCGTGTAGAGGCCGTCCTCCAGCATCATCCGCGCGCCCTTCCCCGTTTCCTCGGCGGGTTGCAGGATCATGACCAGCGTGCCGGACCATTTCGCCTTGTCGGAGGAAAGCAATTTCGCGGTTTCGATCCACGCGGTCATGTGCGTGTCGTGGCCGCAGGCGTGCATCACGCCGCTTTCGATGCCGTCGCCGGTCGTCGCCCGCACTTTCGAGGCGAAGGGCAGGCCGGTCTGCTCGATCACCGGCAAGCCATCCATGTCGGCGCGGATCAGCAGTACGGGACCGGGACCGTTCTTCATCACCGCGACGACACCGGTGCCGCCGACTTTCTCCGTGACGGCGAACCCCATCGCCTTGACGCGCGCGGCGAGTTTCGCGGCGGTCTGCACTTCCTGACCGGACAGCTCGGGGCTGGCGTGCAGATCGCGGTACAATTCCATCAATGCGGGCGTGTCGGCCCTGATCGTCGCGGATATATCCTGCGCAATGGCGGGCGTGGCGACGATAAGCGGGATTGCAGCCAGAACGGCCGGTGTGATGCGCATAAACTAATCTCCCTTGCGGGATCGCAGCATAAGGCGAAAATCGGGCGCGGCTAGAGGGTGTGGGGCGCGTCCTCGCTTGCGAAGGACGCCGCCAGCCAGTCGCGGAAAGCCTTCACCTTCGGCACGTTGCGGTTGTGCGGCGGATGCACGATCCAGTAGCGCATTGAATGCATCACCTGCGATGGCATGGCTTCCACCAGCAGTCCGGCCTGTATCTCCGTTTGCCACAGGCCCGCGCTCAGGATCGCGATCCCCTGCCCCGCGATCGCCAGCCGCCCTTCCATCGCCTGCGAATCGAGCGTGATGCCGCCGCGCGGCGCGGCATCGGGAAGCGGCGCGCCCATCTGCGTGAACCAGTCGTGCCACCAGATGTCGTCCGGCGTCATGCGCGGCTGATGATGCAGGTCCGCCGCGCAGGAAAACGGACCGTGCCGTTCCAGAAAGGCGGGGCTGCACATCGGCGCGATGCGGTTTGCCATGATCTCGCGGCTGTCGAGATCGGGCCAGCTACCCGCCGGTCCGCCGCGCACGGCGATGTCGATGCCATCGCGCGCAAAATCCACCCAGCGGTCCGAGGTGTGCAGCCGCACCGCCAGATCGGGATGCCGCATCTGGAACGCGCCGATCCGGGGTGCGAGCCAGAGCGTCGCGAAGCTATTGGTCGTGCTTATGGTAAGGACGGAGGCATCTTCCCCCGCCAGCGCCGCGAAACCGCTGCGCATGTCGTCGAAGGCGCGGGTGATGACGGGGGCCAGCGCCTGGCCCTTTTCGGTCAGGGCGATGCGACGACCGATACGCTGGAAAAGCGAGATACCCAGACGATCTTCGAGCGCCTTGATCTGATAGCTGACCGCCGCCTGCGTCATCCCCAGTTCCTGCGCTGCGGCGGTGAAGTTTTCGAGCCGGGCGGCGGCCTCGAACACGCGAACGGCGGACAGGGGCGGCAGCATCTGCATCATCCTACATAAGCCTGGCTGATATAGTCCGTCCATAGCCTTGTTGGCGCACCTGCGGCTTTGGGAGCATGAGAACGAGGCAACGCAAAGGCGAAGGAGGCAGCGATGCGCGACGAACAGGATATGCGGATATTGGAGGAACATCGGGCGGCATTCGGTGCGGCGGTCGATGATGCGATCGCGAAGATCATGGAAGCGTTCAGGGTGCTGCATTGCATCGAATGGTCGGCGCCTTGGCGCAAGGGCCGATGCTGATTGCGCCATGCGGGGCGAGTGCGGGGTTGCGTCGGGGAAACGGCGCCCCATTATGGGGCCATGGCCGACATCGAAACGCACCCCCTGCCCGCCCCGCCACCGGCGCTGATGAAGGGCGCGTCGGTGTTCCTCGATTTCGACGGGACGCTGGTGCCGCTGACCGATGTGCCCGAGGCGGTGCATGTCGATGCGGACCTGCATAATCTGCTCACCCAATTGCACAGGGCGCTCAATGGACGGCTGGCGATCGTGAGCGGACGGTCGGTGGCGGTGCTGCGCGATATGTTCGGGCTAGGCGCGTTCCTGCTGGCTGGAAGCCATGGCCTTGAGTTCGCCGACCCCGGCGCGGCCCCGCGCGCACCGGCCCGACTGAACGCCGTGGACGATGCGCAGACGCTGCTGGAGGCCTTCGTCGCCGACAAACCCGGCCTGCTCGTCGAACGCAAGACGCTGAGCGTCGGCCTGCATTTCCGGCAGGCCCCGCAATGGGAAGCGCAATGCCGCGCGCTGGCGGATCGGATCGTCGCGGAAACGGGGCTGTTCCTCCAGACCGGCAAGATGCTGTACGAGCTACGCCCCGGCGGCGCGGACAAAGGCAGCGCGATCCGCGCGATGATTCGGCATGCCCCCCTCAACGCCGGTATTCCGCTGTTCATCGGCGACGACGTGACCGACGAGGACGGCTTTACCGCTGCCGTCGCGCTGGGCGGCAACGGCATATTGGTGGGGCCGACGCGCGCCACTTTTGCGCAATGGCGCGTGGAACATGTTGCCGCCGTCAGGCATTATCTTACCGAAAGTGTCGCATATCTTAGCCTCCAAGGCTTCTCCACGCCTGCCGTCTAGCAGCGCATGTGCGGCGCTTTCGCGAAGTCAGGGGAACCATGCACGACAGCGACCGCGACCACCGCGACCTCAATTTATGGCCCATCGGCAATTGTCAGGCGTCCGCGCTGGTGGACAGCGCCGGACGGTTCGTCTGGGCCTGCGTTCCCCGCGTCGATGGCGATCCGGTCTTTTCCGCGCTGCTCGACGATGCGGAATGGGACGATCCGGAAACCCGCGGCTATTGGGCGATCGAACTGGAAGGCTGCGTCTCCGTCGAGCAACGCTATCTGCGCAACACCCCTATCCTGCTGACCCGGCAAAGCGATGCGGCGGGCAACGCCATCGAAACCTACGACTTCTGCCCGCGCTATCGCCACAAGGGGCGGACATATCGCCCCGTCGCCTTCGCGCGCGTGGTGCGACCGGTATCGGGCAGTCCGCGCATCCGCGTGCGCCTGCGCCCCACGACGGCGTGGAACAGCGAACCGGTGCCGGTCAGCTACGGGTCCAACCATATTCGCATGGTCCTGTCCTATATGGCGATGCGATTGACGACCGACGCGCCGATCGGCCTCATCAATCAGGAAAGCTGGTTCCGGCTGGAGCAGGACGCGCATTTCTTCCTCGGCCCGGACGAGAGTTTCTCCGACGCCCTGCGACCCGCCGTGCAGCGGATGATGGAGGACACGATCCTCGAATGGCGGCTGTGGGTGCGCGGCCTCGCCATCCCGCCCGAATGGCAGGAAGCGGTGATCCGGTCCGCCATCACGCTCAAACTGTGCCAGCATGAGGAAACCGGTGCGATCGTCGCGGCGCTGACCACATCGATCCCCGAACATGCCGACAGCGGGCGAAACTGGGACTATCGATATTGCTGGGTACGCGACGCCTATTACACGGTCGAGGCGCTGAACAGGCTGGGCGCACTGGACGTGCTTGAGAGCTATCTCGTCTATCTGCGCAATATCGTCGACGGGGCGAAGGGCGGGCATATCCAGCCGCTCTACGACGTGCGCGGCAATGCCCGGCTGGACGAATGGGAAGCGACGTCGCTGCCTGGCTATCGCGGCATGGGTCCGGTGCGCGTCGGCAATGCCGCCTATGAACAGGTGCAGCACGACGCCTATGGCCAGATCGTGCTGTCCTCCGTGCAGGGGTTCATCGATCACCGCCTGCTGCGGATGGCGGGCCATGCGGATTTCGAGGCGCTGGAAGCGGTGGGCGAGCGCGCCTGGGCGGTGCACGATAAGCCGGACGCGGGCCTGTGGGAATTGCGCAACCGCACCCACGTCCACAGCTACAGCGCAGTGATGTGCTGGGCGGCGTGCGATCGCCTGGCCCATGCTGCCAATGCGCTGGGGCTGGAGGCGCGCGAGGCCTATTGGGCGGAACGCGCAGCGGCGATGCGGCGCGATATATTGCAGTCGGCCTGGCGCCCGCAGAGCAACGCGCTGTCCGCCAATTTCGAGGATGATGCCCGCGATGCATCGCTGCTCCAGTTGCTCGACCTGCGCTTCCTTTCCGCCGACGACCCGCGGTTTCTGGGGACGCTGGAGGCGCTTGAGACCGATCTGCGGCGCGGCTCCAACATGCTGCGCTACAGTACGCCCGACGACTTCGGCGCGCCGGTGACGGCGTTCAACGTCTGCACCTTCTGGCTGATCGAGGCGCTGCACCGCACGGGGCGCAGGGAGGAAGCGCGCATATTGTTCGAGGAAATGCTGGCACGCTGCACCCCTGCGGGCTTGCTGTCGGAGGACATCGACCCGGAAAGCGGCGAATTGTGGGGCAATTATCCGCAGACCTATTCGCTGGTGGGGATCATCAACTGTGCCGTGCTGCTCAGCAAGCCCTGGAGTGAATGCCGATGAGCCGCCTTATCGTGATTTCCAACCGCGTCAGCCGCCCGAGCAAGGGCGGCGAACAGGGCGGGCTGGCCGTCGCGCTGGCCGCCGCCCTGCGCCAGAGCCGGGGCATCTGGGTCGGCTGGTCTGGCAATGTGACCGACAAGTTCACAGGCCAGATCGCCTTCAACGAGGATGATGGCGTCAAGACGGCGACGATCGACCTGGAGGAACAGGACGTCGACGAATATTATAACGGCTATGCCAACAAGACGCTGTGGCCGCTGTTTCATTTTCGCATCGACATCGCCGAATATGCCCGCGATTTCGAGGGTGGCTACAACCGCGTCAACCAGCGCTTCGCCGAGACGGTCAGCCCGCTGATCGAGCCGGACGACGTGCTGTGGGTGCATGATTATCACATGATCCCGCTCGGCCAGATGCTCCGTAAGAAAGGGCATCGCAACCGGATCGGCTTTTTCCTGCATATCCCCTGGCCGCCCACGCGCCTGCTCGTGTCGCTGCCGCATCACAGCAAGCTGGTGGAGACGCTGTTCGCCTATGACGTGGTGGGGTTCCATACCGAGGAGTGGCTCGAATCCTTCCGCCATTATGTCGAGAAGGAAATGGGCGGCAGCGTGGACGGCGATTACGTCACCTTGGGCGG
Organism: Sphingobium sp.; assembly: GCA_965279415.1. Classification (GTDB taxonomy): domain Bacteria; phylum Pseudomonadota; class Alphaproteobacteria; order Sphingomonadales; family Sphingomonadaceae; genus Sphingobium. Next base: position 2,707,615 of record OZ257238.1, on the reverse strand, counting down.
CCGCACGATCCAGGCGATCGCCTGCCCCATCGGCATCGACGCGCCCGAGTTCATCGCCGCCAGCAAAGGCGAAGCGGCGGCGGAGATGCAGGAGCAGGTACGCAAGTCGCTTCAGGACCGGGTGATGATCGTGGGCGTCGACCGGCTCGATTACAGCAAGGGTCTGGAGGAGCGGTTCAACGGCTATGCCCGTTTTCTGAAGGACAATCCCGATGTCCGCCGCAAGATCGTGCTGGTGCAGATCGCGCCGCCGTCGCGCGGAGACGTGGAAAGCTATCAGGAGATCCGCGCCACGCTGGATTCGCTCGCCGGCAGGATCAACGGCGAATATAGCGATGTCGACTGGACGCCGATCCGCTACGTCAATCAGGGTTATCCGCGCGATCATCTGGCCGGCATCTATCGTGCGGCGCGCATCGGTCTGGTGACGCCGCTGCGCGACGGGATGAACCTGGTGGCGAAGGAATATGTCGCGGCGCAGGATCCCGAGGATCCCGGCGTACTGATCCTATCCCGCTTCGCAGGGGCGGCGACGCAGCTCAAGGATGCGCTGCTCATCAATCCCTACAGCCCGGAGGAAATGTCCGATGCGATCAGCAAGGCGCTGAACATGCCGCTCGACGAACGCAAGCGGCGCTGGGCGGCGATGATGGAGTCGATCGAAGGACAGGACGTATCCTGGTGGCGATCGTCCTTCGCGATGCGGCTGGAGGATTCGGGGAAGGTTGCGGAGGTCGAGGGGGCGGAATAACATTCTGTCTTCTGCGAAAGCAGCAATCCAGGGTTTCACGCGCCGCATCCAGACCACCGTTCTCCTGCTTTCGCAGGAGAACGGTCTCATTCCCCATAGGTCTTCGCCAGATAGCCCGCGATGACATCCGCATCCGCCGGTTCGATCGGCGCCTTGTACACCGCGATCATCTTGTGGACTTCATCCTGCCAGAATTGCGCGCCCTTGCCGCGCGGCTGGGTACGGATATAGTCGAGCGAGTGGCAGGCGGCGCAATTGCCCGCCGTCAGTTCCGCGCCTTCGCCGAGGGGCAAGGCGAAATCTTCCGTATCCGTGGGCAGGGCGTAAGTCACGACCCTGGGCGGCGTAGCGGCGGCGAGCGCGATGAGCAGCAGCGGTGCGGCGAGGAGGAGACGGCGCGCCCTCATGCGACGCGCAGCCGCACGGTTTCGACGACGTTGCGCAGATAGCCTGCCGGGTTCCACAATGGCTCCATCGGTTGTGTTTCGCCGCTGACGGCGATGGCGCGGATCTTCACGGCCTGATCGCCGCGCGGCAGGCGCAGGGGGAGCGACCAGGGGCGGAAGGAATAACGACCCAGATCCGCGCCCAGCTTCGCCGCCGTCCATTGCGCGCCACCGTCGATCGAGAGTTCCACCTTCGCTATTCCCGATCCACCGTCGAAGGCGATGCCGGAAAGCGTGGTCGGCTTCGCGCCTTTCACCGTCGCGCCGTCGGCATGGCTGGTGAGGAAGGAACGCACCGCGAACTTGCCGATCGGGCGGGTCGCGGCAGGCTTCGTGCCGACCGGCACGCACTGGCAATCATTGTCGGGCACGCGATAGGCGGTCTTCATCCAGTATCCGTCGAACGGGGCATCCAGCACGGCGATATCATTGAGATGCTTGACCCAGTAGGTGCCGAAATAGCCCGGCACGATGAGGCGCACCGGATAGCCGTTGAGGAACGGCAAGTCCTGCCCGTTCATCGCCCAGGCGAGCATGACTTCGCCGTCGGCAGCGTGATCGATCGCCAGCGCCTTCACGAAATCGGGCATATCGGGCGCGGGAGGATTGTCGAGACCGTTGAAGCTGACTTGCTGCGCGCCCGGCTTGATGCCCGCCTTTTCCAGCACGGCTTTCAGCGGCACCCCGGTCCAGCGGGCATTGCCCATCGCGCCGTTGGCCAGTTGCCCGCCCGCGACGCGCGGCGCGAAGAAGCCGCGGCTGTTGCCCGAACACTGGTTCACCGCGACGATCTCGGTCGGGGTGAATTGCCGCTTCAGATCGTCGAGCGAGAGCGACAAGGGTTTTTCGACATGGCCGCCGATCGTCAGGCGATATGCCGCCATGTCGATCGAGAGCGGGATATCCGACATGTGGTAGCGCACGAAGAACGCGTCATTGGGCGTCAGCACGCCTTCGCCGAACACGGCGAACGGGGTTTCGAGCTGCGGCGGCCGGGACGTCAGCCCGATCAGCGGGCGCTTTCCGGGATAACGCACCAGCGGTCGCTCGCCATTGGCGAAGGGCAGCGTCACGGTCTGCGCCCCTGCCCTTCGGGCAAGCAGCGCGGACGCGCCCATGCCGAGCAGAAGCTGGCGTCTTTCGAGCATGGATAGGCGACTCCCGGCGAAATAGGATGCGGTCAAGTGAAGGACTTTCTATCCGCAGGTCCGCTTCCGGCGCAATGCGCCTAGCGTCGGAATGCGGCCACCCGTTCGATCGCGTTGTCGCGCACGTTCGCGTAGAACAGGTTGTAGTCGACATTGTGATAGTTGCCAAAGGGAATGACCTTGTCCTGATAGGCCCTTGGCGGTTTACTTATGTAGAGCGCGCCGTCCTTGCAGCGGGCGGACACCATGTCCGGCGTTACGGCGGGCAATGCGCCGCTGCCTTCGCCCGGCATCCAGCCGCCGCGATTGCGCGTTTTCGGTGCACGTGCGGTATCGGTCGACCAGCTTAGCGGGTTGATGCAGACATAGGGGCGCCGCTGTTTTTCCGGCGCATAGTTGCTGGTCGATCCGAGCAGCCGCCGCTGCGCCGCGCCGTCCCTGCCCTCGGCGAACGTGCTCCAGCTTATCACGCAGCCGCTATCGGTCGCGCCGGTGCAGGGCCGCGTCGTGCGAAGATGCGAGAACCAGTCCGCCTCCACCCAGTGCCCCACCAGATAGGCCGCGACCATGCGCAGGGCGAGCGGCGTGCCGTCGATCCGTTCCGCGATCAGGCGGCGGGCCAAGCGCGATCCCTGACTGTGCCCCGCGATGATGAAGGGGCGCCCGCGATTGTAGCGCGCCAGAAAAACATCGAATGCGCGCGCCACATCGCGATAGGCAAGGTCCATCGCGCCTTCCGAACTGGCGGACCATTTGACGAAGCCGCCAAGCGTCATCTGCCGGTAATGCGGCGCATAAATCGCACAGCAGCCGTTGAAGATGGACGCCTGCGACCGGATCGGCAGGGCAGTGATCTGCGCGCGATAGGCCGGATCGGCGATGTCCGCATTCCACGCCGTCTGGCTGAAGAACACGGTCGGATAGATGAAGAACACGTCGGCGGGTGCGCGGCGCTGATCGATCGGAGTGATGCCTGCTGGGCTTATGTCGGCGCCGTCCTGCGTATCGGGCAATGCGACCCAGCTTGCCGCGCGGCCATAGTCCGGCGCGGGCGGCGCGTCCGCCGCGTCGAACGGTCCGGAAGGCGGCTTGTTGTTCTGCATCACCTTGAGCGCGTCGATGATCCCGGCGGATCCGGCGGCGGCGATCGAAAGCGCCGCGAGAGTCAGGACCGAACGCACCAGCCGCTTCCGCATGACGACAAATCCTCTTCCCGGCCATCAAAGTCGCAAGACTTTCCCCGTGTTCAGGGATAGAATTTCAGCTTGCCACGTTTAGCGTCTCGAAACCATATGCCGAAGGGGGCAACGCCTTGACCGACACGCCTACATCCGTATCACGCCGCGCCGTCCTGGGCGGTGGTGCCGCCATCTGTGCGACACCCGGAATGGCCATTCAGGCCCATGCGCAGACAGCCGAAGCCGGAAGGACGAAAATGATCGCGACGACGCTGAAGGTGAACGGCAAGGATGTGCGACTGACGCTCGATCCGCGCACGACGTTGCTCGACGCCTTGCGGGAGCATCTGCACCTGACCGGCACCAAGAAAGGGTGCGATCACGGTCAGTGCGGCGCCTGCACGGTGATCGTGGAGGGACGGCGGATCAACAGTTGCCTGACCCTCGCACTGATGCACGACGGCGACGAAATCACCACGATCGAAGGGCTGGGAACGGTCGACAAGATGCACCCGATGCAGAAGGCGTTCGTGACGCATGACGGATATCAGTGCGGTTACTGCACGCCGGGGCAGATATGTTCCGCCGTCGCGGTGCTGGACGAGATCGAGGCGGGCATCCCCAGCCATGTGACGGACGATCTGGACAAGGTCTCCTTCTCCGACTCGGAAGTGCGTGAGCGGATGAGCGGCAATATCTGCCGCTGCGCCGCCTATTCCAACATCATCGCGGCGATCCGCGAAGTTTCGGAAGGAGAGAAGGCATGAAGGCCTTTACCTACGAACGTGCGACCAGCCCGGCCAAAGCCGCTGCCGCCGCCGTCGCCAATCCCGGTGCGAAGTTCATCGCCGGCGGCACCAACCTGCTCGACCTGATGAAATTGCAGATCGAAACGCCTGCCCATCTGATCGACGTCAACCGGCTCGATCTCGATACGGTGCGCGAAACGTCCGACGGTGGCCTGCGGATCGGTGCGCTGGTGCGCAACACCGATCTGGCCGCGCACAAGACGGTGCGGCGCGATTATGCAGTGCTGAGCCGCGCGCTGCTTTCCGGCGCTTCGGGGCAGTTGCGCAACAAGGCGACGACCGCGGGCAACCTTCTCCAGCGCACGCGCTGCCCCTATTTCTACGACACGACCAAGCCGTGCAACAAGCGCAAGCCGGGCACCGGTTGCGCGGCGCTGGCGGGGTTCAACCGCAATATGGCGATATTGGGCACCAGTGCGGACTGCATTGCGACGCATCCGTCCGACATGGCGGTGGCGATGCGTCTGCTGGATGCAACCGTGGAAACGATATCGGCCGACGGCACAAAACGCGCCATCCCGATCGCGGATTTCCATCGCCTGCCCGGCAATACGCCCGATATCGAGACGGCGCTTGCCCCCGGCGAACTGATTACCGCGGTGGTGCTGCCCAAGCCCGTGGGTGGAACGCATGTCTATCGCAAGGTGCGCGATCGCGCATCCTACGCCTTTGCCGTGGTTTCGGTGGCGGCCATATTGAGCAAGGACGGCACCGGGCGCTTCGCCTTCGGCGGACTCGCCCACAAGCCCTGGCGGGTCGAGGCGGCGGATGCGGCGGCGGCGTCAGGCGTAAACGCCGTTGCCGACGCGGCGCTGGCCGGTGCGAAAACGACCACGCAGAACGCCTTCAAGACGGACCTGATCCGGCGCACGCTCGCCTCGGTCTATGCGCAGCAGGAGGCCCGGCCATGAAGTTCGATCAACCCGCCACGATGAACCCCATCGACCGCGCCCGCGTGGTCGGCCAGCCGATCGACAGGATCGACGGTCCGCTCAAGGTGTGCGGCAGTGCGCCTTATGCCTATGAACGGCACGATGCGGCCCCCAATGCCGCCTATGGCTGGATGGTCGGATCGGCCATCGCCAAGGGTACGATCAACAGCATCGACACGCGCGAGGCGGAAGCCGCGCCGGGCGTGCTGGCGGTTGTCACCCACGCCAATGCCGGAGAGCTGGGCAAGGGCAACATGAACACCGCGAAGCTGCTGGGCGGACCTGACATCCAGCATTTCGATCAGGCCGTAGCGCTGGTGGTCGCCGATACGTTCGAACAGGCGCGCGATGCCGCCAAGCTGGTGCGGATCGACTATGCCAACGGCGAAGGCGCGTTCGACCTAGCCGTCGCCATGAAGAAGGCGCAGCCCCCCAAGGATGTGCAGGGCAGCCCTGCGGACACGCATGTCGGCGATTTCGAAGGTGCCTTCGCCAAGGCGGCGGTGAAGATTGACGAGACCTACACCACGCCCGACCACAGCCATGCGATGATGGAACCGCATGCGACGACCGCTGCGTGGACCGGAGACAGGCTGACGGTGTGGACATCGAACCAGATGGTCACATGGGCCGTCAAGGAACTGGCCAAGACGCTGAAGATCGCACCGGACAAGGTGCAGGTGATCGCGCCCTATGTCGGCGGCGGTTTCGGATCGAAGCTGTTCCTGCGCGCCGACGCGCTGCTGGCGGCGCTGGGCGCACGCGCCGCGGGACGCCCCGTGAAGGTCGCGCTTGCCCGCGCGCAGATCGCCAACAATACGACGCATCGACCGGCCACCGTCCAGCGCATCCGCCTGGGCGCGCGCAAGGACGGCACGATCGAGGCGATCGGCCATGAAGCGTGGTCGGGCGACTTGCCCGGCGGCGGCGTGGAAGTCGCGGCGATGCAGACGCGGCAGCTCTACGCCGGCAAACATCGCATGACGGCGCACCGCCTCGCGACGCTCGACCTGCCCGAAGGCAATGCCATGCGTGCGCCGGGTGAAGCCGTCGGCCTGCTCGCGCTCGAAGTCGCGATGGACGAACTGGCCGAAGCCTGCGGCGTCGATCCGGTCGAATTGCGCATAAAGAACGACGTGCAGTTCGATCCCGAAGTCGGGCCTAAGAAGCCCTTTTCCAGCCGCAAGCTGGTCGAGTGCCTGCGCGACGGCGCGGCACGCTTCGGCTGGAACAAGCGCAACGCGAAGCCGGGACAGGTGCGCGACGGCCAGTATCTGGTCGGCATGGGCGTCGCGTCTGCCTTTCGCGGCAACATCGTCATGAAATCGGGCGCGCGGGTCGCGATCGACGGCAAGGGACGGATCACCGTATCCACCGACATGACCGACATCGGCACCGGCAGCTACACGATCATCGCACAGACCGCAGCGGAAATGCTGGGCGTCGCGGTGAGCGACGTTAGCGTGAAGCTGGGCGACAGCAGTTTCCCCGCTTCGGCCGGGTCGGGCGGGCAATGGGGCGCGAACAGCGCGACGGCGGGCGTCTATGCCGCCTGCGTCGCCATGCGATCCCAACTCGCGCAGAAAGCGGGCTTCAACGCCGAGGACGCGCTGTTCGAGGATGGCATGATCAAGGCAGCTGGCAAGGCGATCCCGCTGCGCGAGGCGGCGGGGCGCGAGGGCCTGAGCGTCGAGGACAGCATCGAGTTCGGCGACCTGACAGACCGTTATGCGCAGGCGACGTTCGGCGCGCATTTCGCCGAAGTGGGCGTCGACATCTACACCGGTGAGGTTCGCGTGCGCCGCATGGGCGGCGCCTTCGCCGCCGGCCGCATCCTCAACCCCAAGACCGCGCGCAGCCAGGTGATCGGCGCGATAGCCATGGGCGTCGGCGCGGCACTGATGGAGGAACTGGTCGTCGACACGCGCTTCGGCTATTTCGTCAATCACGACATGGCGGAATATCATGTACCGGTGCACGCCGACATTCCCGAACAGGATGTGCTGTTCATCGACGAACTGGACGACAAATCCTCCCCGATGAAGGCCAAGGGCGTCGGCGAACTCGGCATGTGCGGCGCGGGCGCGGCGATCGCCAACGCGGTCTACAATGCGACGGGCGTGCGCCTGCGCGACTATCCGCTGATGCTGGACAAGGTGATCGCCGGGATGGGCAAGGCATGAGCCGGGCATAGACGTTGACAGCCCGGCACAAAATTGAGAGAGGCAGGCGCGTCGCGGGTGTAGCTCAATGGTAGAGCAGCAGCTTCCCAAGCTGAATACGAGGGTTCGATTCCCTTCACCCGCTCCACTGACGGCATAGGTTCCGAACCCTCGTTTCCTGTGCGCTCCGCCCTGATGGGCTTCGCTGGCGGTTCGATTCCCTTCACCCGCTCCACTGACGGCATAGGTTCCGAACCCTCGTTTCCTGTGCGCTCCGCCCTGATGGGCTTCGCTGGCGGTTCGATTCCCTTCACCCGCTCCAACACGGATCGTTCTAAGACACCCCCTTCCCTCCCCGCATCGAACCCACTAAGCGGACGTCATGACCGCGCTCGACATTTTCGTTCTTCTGCTTATCGGCGGTGGCGCTGTGTTCGGGCTGGTGCGTGGCTTCGTGATGGAGACGCTGTCGCTGATGGCATGGGTGCTGGCGGTGCTGGCGATCCGGCTGTTCCATGCCCCCGTGACCGCAATTCTGGGCAAATATGTCGGGACGTCGAGCGGCGCGGCGGCACTGGCACTGGTGCTGGTTTTCGGCGCGACCTTCGCGGCGGGCAAGATGATCGCCAGCGCGCTGGGCGCGCGCACGCGCACGTCGGTGCTGGGTCCGCTCGACCGCGTGCTGGGCGGCGGCTTCGGCGCGATCAAGGGGCTGATCGGCGCGACCTTGCTGTTCATGGCGTTCACTTTGGTGCACGACACCATCTACGGCGGCGGATCGGCGCGGCCCGACTGGCTCAAATCCTCGCGCACCTTCCCCCTGCTCGACGCCAGCGGGCGCGCGATCAGCGCGTTTCTGGAAGAACGCCGCAATGGTGGGGCAACAGCGGCGGATTAGGGGCTGGCGCACAGTCTACACCGGACTCCGGCCTTCGCCGGGGCACGATTCCCGATGCTCTCCGCATTGCCGATCAACGGCTTGTCCCCTACATGAGGGGTATATGAGCGCCCCCCTCTACAACACCGACATATTGCGGCTAGCGACGAGCATTCCGCACCACGCCCGTCTGGCCGATCCGCAGGCCAGCGTCGAGCGACGATCGGCAACCTGCGGCAGCCGCGTGACCGTGGACGTGCGGATGGACGATGCCGGCAGGGTCGCCGACCTTGGCCTGGAAGTGCGCGCCTGTGCGCTGGGACAGGCCTCCGCCGCGCTGATGGCGGCGCACGCCATCGGGCAGGATGCCGCCACTCTCGCGCAGACGCGCGAACGGCTGGCGGCGTTTCTGGCGGGGGGTAGCGACGACCTGGATTTCTGGCCCGGCCTGTCGATACTGGCCCCGGCGCGGGACTATCCCGCCCGCCATGCCTCCATCAAACTGAGTTTCGATGCCGTGGCGCAGGCCGCGGCGGACGCCGTGCGGGCGCCGGCCTGATGGCCGCAGGGGGGATCAGCGCAACCGATGTCCTGCTGACCGAAGGCGTCATCCTGCTGGGTGCGGGCGTCGCCTCCGTCATGTTGTTCCGGCGGTTCGGGCTGGGGGCGGTGCTGGGTTATCTCGTCGCGGGCGCGGTGGTGGGACCGCAGGGTTTCGCGCTGGTCGGCGGCGGCGAATCCAAGCTCGCGATCGCCGAAATCGGGATCGTGCTACTGCTGTTCCTCGTCGGGCTGGAACTTAATCCGACGCGGCTGTGGCGATTGAAACGCGATATCTTCGGGCTGGGCCTGACGCAGGTCGTCGCGTGCGGGCTGGCGCTGACGGGCATCATATTCCTGTTCACGGGCTTCAGCTGGGGTGCGGCGCTGGCGCTGGGCCTGCCGCTGGCACTGTCCTCGACGGCGCAGGTGCTGCCGGGTCTGAAAAACAGCGGGCGTATCAATTCGCCGTTCGGGGAAAAGGCCTTTTCCGTCCTGCTGTTTCAGGATCTCTCGATCGTTCCGCTCATCACGATCATCGCCGCCCTTTCCCGCAATCCCGCCGATGCCGCCGGGCCGCCGGGATGGCTGATGGCGGTCTATACCGTCGGCGCGATCGGCGGACTGGTGCTGGCCGGGCGGTTCATCCTGCGCCCGCTGCTGCGGCTGGTCGGCAATCTGGGCGAACGGGAACTGTTCGTCGCGGTCGGCCTGTTCACGGTGCTGGCGAGTGCCGCGCTGATGCACGCGCTGCATCTGTCGACGGCCCTCGGCGCGTTCGTGGCGGGCGTTATGCTGGCGGATTCGCCCTACCGGCATGAGATAGAGGCGGATGTGGAGCCGTTCCGATCGATCCTGCTCGGCCTGTTCTTTTTGGCAGTCGGTATGGTGCTCGATCTGGAGGCGGTGCGGAACAATCCGCTGTTCGTGGTCAGCATGGCGCTGGTGCTGGTGGCGGTGAAGGCGGCGTTCATCACCGGCCTTGCCCGGCTGTTCGGCATGGACTGGCGGCAGGGGCTGGGCCTTGGCCTGCTCTTGAGCCAGGGCGGGGAGTTCGGCTTCGTGCTGTTCACGCAGGCGCAGAATGCGCTGCTGATCCGTCCGGAAGCCGCCAGTCTGTTCAGTGCGGTCGTCACCTTCTCCATGGCGACCACACCGTTCCTGATGCTGTTCGCCCGCAGGCTGGAGTTCGCCGCGCCCAAGGCCGGGAGCGAGCCGGAGGGGCCGGACAATGCGCCGCAGGGGACCGCGATCGTCATCGGCTATGGCCGCTTCGGCCAGACCGTGGCGCAAATGCTGATGGCGAGCGGCTGTTCGGTCACGATGATCGACAAGAAACCCGCGCAGATCGAAGTATCGGGCCAGTTCGACGTGAAAGTCTATTATGGCGACGGGACGCGCATGGACCTGCTGCGCCGGGCCGGGGCGGAAGAAGCACGCATCCTCGCCTTCTGCATGGACGACCCGCATCTGGACGGCAAGCAGCTCGAACCGATACTGGAAGCGTTTCCACAGGCGAAGGTTTTCGTGCGCGCCTTCGACCGGCGGCAGTTGATGGCGATCAGTTCGCTCGACCTGGCGGGAACGGTGCGCGAAGTCTATGAATCCGCGGTGTGCATGGGTTGGCAGGCGATGCAGGCATTGGGCATGTCCGAAGAGGAAATCGCCAATATCGAGCGGCAGTATCGCGAGATGGACCGCGAACGGCTGGACCGGCAAATCGCGGCGGGCGGCGACATCTATGCCGGGCGCGGCATCATGTATACCGCGACGCGCCATGCCGAACCGCTTGGTTTCGTAAGCGAACCGGAGCAGGTGCGTTGATCGGCGTTCTGGCCGCCCTGTCCGCTGCGCTTGCGGTCGCGGCGGGGGCATTCGGTGCGCATGGCGCATCCTCGCCGCAGGCCGCAGAATGGCTGCGCACCGGGGGCATGTATCAGCTTGTTCATGCCGTCGCGGCACTGGCGATCATGGGGATGGCGCGTGGTCCGGCGATGCTGATGCTGGCGGGCGGCGCCATCTTCGGCCTTACGCTTTATGCGATGGCGCTGGGCGGGCCGCGCTGGCTGGGTGCGATCACGCCGATCGGCGGCAGCCTGCTGATCGCGGGCTGGCTATGGCTGGCGTGGGTCCACTGGCGCGGCTGAACGGCCTTTCGCGCGGCATTTGTCGGAACAATAGACGACAGCGTCCCAATCCCGCGCCCATTTCTTGCGCCATGTAAACGGGCGGGCGCAGACGGGGCAGGTCTTGGAAGGCAGATTCGCCTTGGCGACGCCGTTGGGCATCAGCGCAGGCCGATTTCACACTGACGGATAACCCAAATCCGTCCGTTTCGAGCGAAGGCGAGACACGCCGCGCAGTGCCTGCTGCCTGTCCCTCGACTTCGCTCGGGACGAACGGATGAGAATGATATCATCGTGCCCTAACCCCGCTCTTCGTCCAGAAAGTCGGCAACATCGGCAAGTTCGACGTCTTGTGCGAGAAACGTCTGGCCGATGCCGCGCGCAAGGAGGAAGGGCAGCTTGCCGCCCGCCATCTTCTTGTCGTGCAGCATATGCGCAACCAGCGTTTCGCCCGACGCATCGACATGCGCGCTGGCCAGATCATAGGGCAGGCCGACATCGCGCAGATGATCCGTGACGCGGGCCGCATCGGCGGGATCGCACAGCCCCTGCCGCGCGGAAAAGCGGAAGGCGAGCGCCATGCCCGCCGCCACGCCTTCGCCATGCAGCAAGGTATCGGAAAAGCCCGTCTCCGCCTCCAGCGCATGACCGAAGGTATGACCGAGGTTAAGCAGCGCACGGCGTCCGGTCGTCTCGCGCTCGTCATCGGCGACGATCGCCGCCTTGGCGCGGACGCTCTTTTCGATGGCCGTGGCGCGTGCCGCACGGTCTCCGGCGATCAGCGCGGCGGCGTTCGCCTCGCACCAGCCGAAGAAATCCGCGTCGTCGATCAGGCCATATTTGACCACTTCGGCATAGCCCGCCGCAACTTCGCGGGCGGGAAGCGTATCCAGCGTCAAGGGGTCGATCAGCACGAAAGCGGGCTGATGGAAGGCGCCGACGAGATTCTTGCCCGCCGCGCTGTTGATCGCCGTCTTGCCGCCGACGCTGCTGTCCACCTGCGCCAGCAGAGTCGTCGGCACCTGCACGAACCGGCAACCGCGCTTCAGGATCGACGCGGCGAAGCCGACCAGATCGCCGATCACCCCGCCGCCCAGCGCGATGACGTGATCGGTCCGCTCGACTTCCAGCGCGAGCAGCCGGTCGACCAGAGCTTCGAGATAATGCCAGCTTTTCGTGCTTTCGCCCGATGGCAGCACGATCGGTTCGATCGCTATGCCGCCCGTGGCCAGCCCCGATTCCAGCCGGGTCAGTTGCGCGGCCGCCACGTCGTCGTCGGTGACGACGATCAGCCGGTTTCCGCGCGCGAACCGCGCCAGATGCGTGGCGGCGCGATCAAGTGCGCCGTCCTCGATCAGTATGTCGTAGCTGCGCGTGCCGAGGCTGACGGAAACGAGAGTCATGCGGTAAGGGCCTTCATTATCGTCTCCACCGCCGTTTCGTGCGGCGCGGCGACGCTGCGCACATGGATGGGGGCGAGCGCATAGACCGGATTGCGGATCGCGGCGAGTTCGGTCAGCACATCGCGGGCATTGCGCCCTTTCAGCAGCGGGCGACCGTCGCGGCGCGACACGCGGTCGACCAGCACGTCGATGTCGGCATCCAGCCACACCGCCCTTGCGCTGGACAGGATGTGCGCGCGCGTGTCGGCCTGCATGAAGGCGCCGCCGCCGGTCGCGATCACCTTGGGCACGCCATCGATCAGCCGGGCGATCACGCGGCGTTCGCCGTCGCGGAAATGCGCCTCACCATAACGCTCGAACATCTCCGTGATCGACATGCCCGCCGCCCGCTCGATCTCCTCGTCGGCATCGACGAACGGTAGCCCGAGGCGCGCGGCAAGGCGGCGGCCCACGGTGGATTTGCCCACGCCCATCATGCCGACGAGCACGATAGGAAGCGGTTGCCGGGAAAGCACCGGACCGTCCGGCAAAGCGTCAGGGGATTTGCTGTTTCGCTGCATCGCGAGCGGGGCTATACAGCCACCCGCCGCCAAGGGCAAAAGCCGATTTCGAGGCGAAACGAACGATGTTCAGCGCCATTTTGCTGGCCAAGCCGCTTCGTTTCTTCCTAAGTAGGGAGGCTTCCTCCTAAGTAAGGGCATCATGAAGATCAAACGCCAGATCAGCAGTTTCGAAAGCCGCCCCCGTCGGCGCAGCACGCTGCCCCTCATCCCGATCATAGTCATCCTGCTGATCGTCGGCCTGTTCGTGCTGCTGTGGGCGCGCGGCGGCGAGCAGCCGCAGGTGCGGGTGGAAAAGGCGATACCCGCCGAAAAGCTGGGCAAGTAGGGCGTCATCCGTGCGGGGGCGTAATATCCTGACGATCGCCGTCCTGCTGGCAGGCGGGGCGACACTGGCGCCGACGGTGCCGGTGATCGACGCAGGCTTTGCGCAGAACGCACCCGAATCGCTGTTGCCGCCCGGTTTCGGCGATCCGCCCCCCCCCGCCGACACGCCGCGCAGCCCGACGCCCGCACAAGCCCCGGCAAGCAATCCCGGAACGCCGCCGCCTGCGACAGGTCCGACGGGGCTGTCGCTCGATCTCGCCATGCCCGCCGACGTTGCGGAAAATGCCGCAGAGGACGTGGCGCTCAGCGAGGAGGAACTTGCCGCGCAGCAGGCTAAATACGATCTGCCCGACAACGCGCGCCGGTCGCTCGATCGGGTGGGACCGTTGACGCCGGAAACGCGCGGACTTTCGGCCAATGCCTTCGGACGGCAATCCGGCCAGTTTCTCGGGATACTGATGAAGAGCAGCCATGTGCCGCTCGCCTCGCGCTGGGCCTCGATCCTGCTGCGGCGAGCGTTGCTGTCGGCGACCGATACGCCGCGCGACATCGACGGCGCGGATTATGTGGCCGAGCGCGCGTGGATGCTGCTGCGCATGGGCGAGGCGGACGCAGCGCGGATGCTGGTTCAGAGCGTCGATCCCGACCGCTTCACCCCCCGCCTCTATGCCATCGCCATGCAGACCTATCTGGCGACCGCCGATCCCGCCGGGCTGTGTCCACTCTCGGCAGGCGCGCTACGCACCAGCAAGGAGCCCGGCTGGCAGATGTCGCGGGCGATCTGCGCGTCCTTTTCCGGCGATCAGGGTTCGGCCAGCGGCGCGCTCAACCAGGCGCAGCGTCAGGGGATCGCGCGCGGCATCGACTATCGGCTGGCGGAAAAGGTGGTCGGTGCGGGCTTCAACGCGCGGCGATCGGTCAAGATCGAATGGGAAGGCGTCGACAGCCTGACGGCGTGGCGCTTCGGCCTCGCCACGTCGGTTAACGTGCCGATCCCCGAGGCGCTATGGCGGACGGCTGGCCCGCATGTGCGGGCATGGGAAGCGCGTGCGCCGGTGCTCAGCCCGATGCGCCGCTGGGAAGGAACGCAAATCGCCGCGCGGCTGGGCGTGTTTTCCAGTTCGGCGCTCGTGGATTTCTACAGCGAGGCGGCTTCCGATCCCGATGCGACCGATGCGGCGCGCGATCGCGGCGAGGCGCTGATTGCCGCTTATTCGGGCGGGAGCGCAGGTGCGCGGATCGATGCGATGCGCGGTATCTGGCAGGATGCGGACGAACGGCTCGACTATACCGGGATGATCGCCGTGGCGCGCGCGGCGGCGGCGCTGCCCCTGACATCGGCATCGGGGCAGGACGTGGCCCGGCTGATCGGCGCGATGCTGAGCGCGGGATACGACCGCAGCGCGGCGCGCTGGGCGGGTGTGGTCAACCAGATCGAGGACGACGGTGCGCAGGATGCCTGGGCCTTGCTGGCGCTCGGTGCGCCAAGCCCGATCGTGGACATCAGTCGCAACCGGGTGTCGGCCTATATCGATGCGTCCGATCCGTTGAAGGGGCAGATGCTGCTGGCGGGGCTGGCCGGGCTGAACCGCCTGCCCGCCGGGGACGCGGGCAGTCTGGCGAGCGACACCGGCCTGTCGCTGGCCGCCAATACGCGCTGGGCGCGCGCGATCGGTGCTGCGGCAGCACGGAGCGAACAGGGTACGGTGGCGCTGCTCGCCGCAATCGGGCTGCAAGTGCCGGACTGGCGGCGGGTGCCGCCGGCCCATCTCTATCATATCGTCGCGGCGCTGCATCGCGTGGGGCTGGACCCCGAAGCGCGGATGATCGCCGCCGAAGCGATTACGCGGCTCTAGCCGGATCATGTCCGCCGACGCTGCGCTGATCGACCGGTTCCTCGAAATGATGGCGGCGGAACGAGGCGCGGCGCGCAATACGCTGAACGCCTATCAGACGGACTTGCTTGCCGCGTCCGAGGCGATCGGTGGGCTGGAGGCGGCGGGCACCGGCGACTTGCAGAAACTGGCGGGATTGTGGGCCGATCTTGCGGCGTCCACCGTCGCGCGGAAGGTTTCGGCGCTGCGCGGTTTCTACGGCTTCTTGCAGGAAGAAGGGTTCCGCGCCGACAATCCGGCCAGTGCCCTGCCCCGCCCGGCGCAGCGCCGCCCGCTGCCCAAGGTGCTGAGCGGGCCGGATATTGATCGAATATTCGGCGTGATCGCGGAGCGGCTGGCGGTGGCGCATCCCGCCCCGCACGACCTTCGCCTCTCCGCCATGATCGAACTGCTCTACGGATCGGGCCTGCGCGCAACCGAGCTTGTCGCCCTGCCCCGCCGCGCGCTTGCCGGCGACCGGCCGTTCCTGATCCTGCGCGGCAAGGGCGGCAAGGAGCGGATGGTGCCGATATCGGACCGCGCCCGCGCCGCCGTCGCGCAATGGTCCGCGCTGGTCCCCGCCGATGCGCTGTGGCTGTTTCCTTCGGGCAAGAGCCATCTGAGCCGCATCCGGCTGTATCAGATGGTGAAGGATCTTGCGGCGGCGGCGGGCATCGCGCCGGAACGCGTCAGTCCGCATGTGCTGCGCCATGCCTTCGCCACGCATCTTCTGGAAGGCGGGGCGGACCTGCGTGCATTGCAGACGATGCTGGGCCATGCCGATATCGGCACGACGCAAATCTATACGCATGTCGAAAGCGCGCGGCTGGTCGCGCTGGTCAACAGCCGCCATCCGCTCGTTGACCTGAAGCCGCGCGCGTCCTAACGCGTCGCCATGGTCAGTTTTCTCGATTTCGAAAAGCCGGTTGCCGCGCTGGAAGCGCGCATTTCCGAACTGCGCGAGACGGCGCGTGAAGGCGATCTTTCCATCGACGGAGAGATCGACAAGCTGCAGCAGCGCGCCCACAAGATGCTGGCGGACAGCTATGCCAGGCTGACGCCCTGGCAAAAGACGCAGGTGGCGCGGCACCCCGACCGTCCGCATTTCAAACATTACGTCGCGGGCATATTCGACGCGTTCCTGCCGCTTGCCGGGGACCGCGCCTTTGCCGACGATCAGGCTATCCTTGGCGGATTCGCGCGGCTGGACGGTCGGCGGGTGATGGTGATCGGCCATGAGAAGGGCGACGACACCGTGACGCGCCTCAAGCACAATTTCGGCATGGGGAAGCCGGAGGGCTATCGCAAGGCGATCCGCCTGATGCAGATGGCCGACCGGTTTGGCCTGCCGGTCGTCACTCTGGTCGACACGTCGGGCGCCTTTCCCGGCGTGCAGGCGGAGGAGCGCGGTCAGGCCGAGGCGATCGCGCGGTCGACAGAACAATGCCTGGCGTTGGGCGTGCCGATGGTCGCGGCAGTGGTGGGCGAAGGCGGATCGGGCGGCGCGGTGGCATTGGCGGCTGCCAACCGCGTGCTGATGTTCGAACATGCCGTCTATTCGGTCATATCGCCCGAAGGCTGCGCGTCGATCCTGTGGCGCACGGCGGACAAGGCGAGCGACGCCGCGACTGCGATGCAGGTGACGGCACAGCACCTCAAAGCGCTGGGCGTGATCGACGACATCGTGCCCGAACCCGTGGGCGGCGCACATCGCGCACCTGCCGAAGCGATCGCGGCGTTGAAAGCTGCGCTGATCCGGCATGTCGATGCGCTCGGCACGCTCAGTCCTGCGGCCTTGCGCAGCCAGCGCGGGGACAAGTTCCTTAGCATGGGAACCTGACGCCGCCCTGCCGCTTTTCCTATGGACGCGCCTGCTCTAAGTGTGGCGCAAAGGATGATACAGGGGAGACGGTCATGCGCAAAAGGTGGATCGCTGCGGCAAGCGGCGTGGTTCTGGCGGGTGGCGTGCTCGCCCTGCCCCCGGCGACCGGCCAACAACGACAGATCGCGACCGCGACGTCGATCAGCCCGCAGGAAAAATCCGAAGGGGCAAAGGCGCATCCGCAACTGCTGGCGGAGTTCGGTGGTCCCTATGCCGGGCCGCAAGCCGCCTATGTGACGCGTGTGGGGCAGAAGATCGCCGTGCAATCGGGCCTGTCCAACGCGCAGGGCGACTTCACCGTAACGCTGCTCAATTCTCCGGTGAACAATGCGTTCGCGATCCCCGGCGGCTATGTCTATGTAACGCGGCAATTGCTGGGCCTGACGAACGACGAGGCGGAACTGGCGGGCGTGCTGGGCCATGAAGTGGGCCATGTCGCCGCGCAACATGGGCAGCGGCGGCAGAAAGCGGCGAGTCGCAATGCGATCGGCGGCACGCTGCTTCAGGTGCTGGCCGGTGCGGTGCTGGGCGATTCGGGGCTGGGCAGCATATTGCAACAGGGCATCGGCACGGCGAGCCAGGCGCTGACGCTCAAATTCTCCCGCACCCAGGAATATGAGGCCGACGATCTGGGCATCCGCTATCTGGCGGGCGCTGGCTATGATCCGCGCGCATTGTCCTCCACGCTGGCTTCGCTGGCCGCGCAGAATGCCATAGACCAGCGCATTTCGGGCAACAGCCGCACGGTGCCGCAATGGGCGAGCACCCATCCCGACCCCGCCGCCCGCGTATCCCGCGCGCTGCAGAAGGCGAACGCGACGGGTTCGCGCAGCACGCTGCGCAACCGCGATGCGTTTCTGGCGGCGCTCGACGGCACCTTATATGGCGACGATCCCAAGCAGGGCGTGATCGAAGGCAATCGCTTCCGCCATCCCGACCTGCGCCTCTCCTTCGCCATTCCGGCAGGCTATACGATGGAAAACGGCACATCGGCGGTTAGCGTGACGGGACCGAACGGGCAGGCGCAGTTCAGCGGGGCGGCATTCGACGGCGACATGACGCGCTATATCGGCGCGGTGTTCAGCGGCATTTCGAAGAACGCGACGATCTCTGCCGACGCGATCCGGACGACGACGATCAACGGCATTCCGGCCAGCTATGCCAGCGCGCGTGCCAATGCGCAGTCCGGCCCCGTCGACGTGACGGTGTTCGCCTATCGATTCGGGCCGAACACGGCCTATCACTTCATGCTGATCACGCCCGCCGGGCGCGGGATCGGCCCGTTCGAACCGATGGTCGGATCGATACAGCGCCTGAGCGCGCAGGAAGCTGCGTCGATCCGCCCGCGCCGCGTGCAGGTGCTGACCGTCAAGGCTGGCGATACCGTCGCGTCGCTGGCGGGGCGGATGGCCTATACCGATTATCGCGAGGATCGCTTCCGCGTACTCAACGGGCTGGCGGCAGGCGCGACCGTGCGTGCGGGGCAGAAAGTGAAGATCGTCAGCTATTGATGTATCGAACGGCCTAAGCGCGGCCAATTTCTATGTGTTCCTCGGCGTTCGCCGGGGAACGTCAATAGAGATGCACGCGAAAAAGGCGGCGGGGATGACCCCGCCGCCTTTTTTTTACGTCCAATCCCTGTGAGGATTAGAGGTTGTTCGATACCTTGTAGAAGGTGTTGGTGAGGTTGCCACCAAGGCTCTTCATGGCGGTGATCGCAGCGACGGCGATCAGAGCAGCGATCAGGCCATATTCGATAGCCGTGGCGCCCTTGTTGTTACGAATCATCTTACGAATGTGCATCATGTCCATCTTCCCTTCTTCGACTTCAATTGGCAGAGGGGTCAAAGCTCTGCCGCCCGCATCAAGCAATCCGTCAGAGATTGTTTGAAACCTTGTAAAAAGTGTTGCTCATCTTGCCACCGAGACTTTTCATCGCAGTGATGGCCGCGACGGCTATCAAGGCAGCAATCAGTCCATATTCGATGGCCGTGGCAGCTTTGTTGTTTCCGAAAATCTTTACAACTGACCGCATGTAGGCCTCCCAATATCAGAACCTGCCAACATTCCGTCTTTCAGAGCATTCACCAGGTCTGAGGGCTTTTTATGCTGCCGAGGTTTCCAATAGTTTAACAGCCACAGCATAAATGTCAGAAATCTATAGTTAACTCTCGGTAACTTTATTTGATATGTTGCCCCACATCTCGCTCGTCTTGGTCGCGACCGATTGCAAAGCTATCAGCATGGCCAGAACGATCATGGCGCATATGAGGCCGTATTCGACCGCCGTCGCGCCGCGCTGGCACGTCACGATGCCGGTTTTCCGCCATTTCCCCATGATCGCGCGCATCTCGTTCCCGCCTTTGCCCAAGCCCACTTGAAGCCATCGCGCAGAGATGTAAGGCAAGTGCCGTTAACAGATTGCTATATCGAACCCTTGCTTATGCCTTTACCCAAAGACGCGGCCCCCGCGCAGTTGCTGCATGTCGTCGCCGTCGCGCTGGTCGATGCGGACGGGCGCGTGCTGTTGCAGCAGCGACCGCCGGGCGGATCGCTGGCCGGATTGTGGGAGTTTCCCGGCGGCAAGATCGATCCCGGCGAAACGCCCGAAGCGGCGCTGGTGCGCGAACTGGAAGAGGAACTGGGTATCAGCACGCACGCCAGTTGCCTGGCCCCCGCCGCCTTCGCCAGCGAACCGCTGGGCGAAAAGCACCTCGTCATGCTGCTTTATGTCTGCCGCAAATGGACGGGTATGCCGGAGGCGCGCCACGCTACCGCACTGAAATGGCTACGCCCGGCGCAGATGTACGGCGTACCGATGCCGAAAGCGGACCTCCCGCTGATCGGCCTGCTGGATGCGTTGCTGTAGGGGGCAAGCGCACCATGTTCCTGCGAAGGCAGGAAGCCAGTAATCTCCTGAAGCGCAGAGGATGCACTCTTACTGGGTTCCTGCCTTCGCAGGACCACGGCAGCGCCTACTCTTTCGGCTTGAGCGCCTCCGCCAGCGATATCTTCGCGCTGCCGCGACGCGCGGGCGCAGGCTGGCTGGCATCGGGTTTCCAGGCGGTCAGACAGGCGATGGCGAAGCGTTCCGCCGTCCTGCCGTCCGGATCGGCGGCCTGCGCGAAAAGATCGGCGGCACGGGCCAGTACCGTGCGGGTGAGCATCGGCGGGCGCGACCGCAGGACGTTGGAGGCGCCCATGCCGCGCAGGTCGGACAGCAGGCCGAACAGGCTGGCGTAGCGCACGACCAGCGTATCGCCATCCGCCACCGGCATGGCGAAGCCTGCGCGGCTGAGCAGATCGCCCGCCGCGCGCACGTCGATCTGGGGGTGGAGATGCTGGCCGGGCCGATCGCCTTCCGCCGCCAGCAGTACGGCGCGCAGCACAGGTAGCGATCCCGCGCTCGAAAAGGCGGCGAGCAGCAGTCCGTCGGGTCGCAATATCCGCCGCATCAGCACCAGCGCGCCGGGCAAGTCGTTGACGCTGTCGAGCGTGCCGCAGGCGAGGATCAGGTCGAAGCTGTTCTCCGCAAAGGGCAAGGCGTCCTCGTCGGCGTGCACCCCGCCCCGCGCCTGCGCATTGGCCGCGCCGGGATCGCAGCAGGTGACGCGCTTGCCGCGTGCGCGCAACTGCCCCGCCAGATGATCGTCGGGGCAGCCGACGACTAGCACGTCGGTAAAGTCCCGCTTCACGTCCGCGAACCGGTCGAGCAGTTCGTCCGCCATGTGGCGATAGAGGAAATCATGGTTCGCAAAACCGGCGGCGGCGCGATCCCGTCGCATGGCCCGAAGGCGATGGTCGAAAATCTGCGGTATCGGATCGGCGGCGCTCATCGCGCGCCTTGTGCTACGACGATCGACGAGGGACAAGGGGGCATGTCCGTGCTGCGTCATCCGCTGGTCCGTCCGTTGCGTCCCGTCATCGATTTCGCGCTGCCGCCGCGCTGCCCCGGATGCGGCGTGATGGTGGAGGATGACGATCGCTTCTGCCTGACGTGCTGGCAATCGATGCAGTTTCTGGGGGCGCCCTGCTGCGCGCGCTGCGGCGTGCCCTTTCCGCATGATCTGGGGGCAGACGCCTTATGCGGCACCTGCCTTGCCGATCCGCCGGGCGTGGACCGGGCGCGGGCGGTGCTGGCCTATGGCGATGTCGCGCGGACGGTGGCGCTGAAGCTGAAATACGGGCGGCGGATCGGCCTTGCCCGCCTGATCGCGGCGCAGATGGCGCGGCATGTGCCTGACGAAGGACGCGACGCGATGCTGATCATACCGGTGCCGCTGCACCGCTGGCGCCTGTGGTGGCGCGGGTTCAACCAGTCCGCGCTGATCGCCGACCGGCTTGGCGCGATCACCGGCATCGCCGTGGACAAGGATAGCCTGATCCGAACCCGCCGCACGCCGCCGCTGCGATCCATGGGCGCGAAGGCGCGGGCGAAGGTGGTGCGCGGGGCATTCGCGCTGTCGGCGGGCAGGCGGGCAGCGCTGAAAGGCCGCGATATCCTGCTGATCGACGACATCCACACCAGCGGCGCGACGGCGGATGCCTGTGCCGCTACGTTGCGGAAAGCGGGGGTTCGGTCCGTTACCCTGTTATGCTGGGCGCGTGTATTGCCCGACATGCAAGAGGGTGCCGATTGACAAACGCCCCCTTGCCACCAATGTCGCAGGGACAAGGAGTGTTATCGCAAATGGCGCATGTCGAAATCTATACCAAGGCGTTCTGCGGATATTGCGCGCGCGCCAAGACGCTGCTCGAAAAGAAAGGCGCGGCGTTCGAGGAATATGACATCACCATGGGCGGGCCGAAGCGCGCGGAGATGCTGGAACGCGCCAATGGCGGCGCGACGGTGCCGCAGATCTTCATCGACGGCACGCATGTCGGCGGCAGCGACGATCTCTCCCGCCTCGACCGCGAGGGCAGACTGGACGCCTTGCTGGGAGCATGAAAATGCGCGTCGCGCTGTTCCAGATGACGAGCGGGATCGACCCCGTCGCCAATGCCGACGCCCTGGTGGACGTTATCCGCCAAGCGAAGGCCGGCGGCGCGGACATGCTGTTCACGCCCGAAATGGCGACCTATCTCGACCGGGACAGGAGGCGCGCCGCGACGGTGCTGACGACGGAGGCGGAGGATAGCGTACTGACCCGTGTGCGGGAGGCGGCGGCGCAGGCCGGACTGTGGGTGCATCTCGGCTCGATCGCCTGCGCGGGCGAACGGGCGGACGGGCGCTGGAGCAACCGGTCGCTGATGATCGATGATACAGGCGCGATCCGGGCGCGATACGACAAGATGCACCTGTTCGACGTCGATCTGGCGACGGGAGAAAGCTGGCGCGAATCGTCGGTCTACGGCCCAGGCGAGGCGCTGGTGACGGTCGATACGCCCTGGGCGCGGATGGGCCTTTCGGTCTGCTACGACGTGCGCTTCCCCGACCTGTATCGTGCGCTGACGGATGCCGGAGCGACTGTGCTGCTGGTGCCCGCCGCGTTTACCGTGCCGACGGGGGATGCGCACTGGCATGTGCTCTTGCGCGCCCGCGCGATCGAGGCCGGAGCGTTCGTGATCGCGACGGCACAGGTGGGAACGCATGCGGATGGCCGTGTTACCTACGGCCACAGTCTGGTGGTCGATCCTTGGGGGACGGTGCTGCTCGACATGGGCGATACAGGCGGCATCGGCTTTATCGATCTGAATCTGGATCTGGTGGCGCAGGTGCGAGGCCGGATCCCGGCGATCGCCAACCGTCGCGCTATGCCAGGGGAAGTGACGCCGGCATGATCGTGTTCGACCTTCGCTGCTGCGCGCATGGCCATCCGTTCGAGGCATGGTTCGGATCGTCGGCGGATTATGACGATCAGAAGGCGCGCGGCCTGATCGCCTGCCCGATGTGCGGCGACGTGGGCGTGGAAAAAGCGCCGATGGCGCCTGCCGTCCCGGCCAAGAGCAACCGGCAGGGCGGGCGCCGATTTGCCGGTGGCGACAGGAAGATAGCGGATGTCCCGGCTGTCCCCGTCGCCATGGCGCAAGGCGGCGCGCCCGTCCCCGATGTCGCGAAGATGAAGGCCGTGATCGAGAAACTGGCCGAGGCGCAGCGCGAGGTGCTC
Organism: Sphingobium sp.; assembly: GCA_965279415.1. Classification (GTDB taxonomy): domain Bacteria; phylum Pseudomonadota; class Alphaproteobacteria; order Sphingomonadales; family Sphingomonadaceae; genus Sphingobium. The sequence continues at coordinate 2,684,493 of OZ257238.1, read as the reverse complement.
AAGGAATCGCAATGGGTGGGCCGCGCCTTTGCCGATACCGCCCGCGCGATCCATTATGGCGAGCAGGACGCCAGCCGCATCCACGGCGAAGTGGCGCCGGAGGAAGCCCGCGCACTGATCGAGGAAGGCGTGCCGGTCGCCCCCCTGCCCTTCCCCGTGGTGCCGCCCGAAGCGCAGAATTGAGACGCGCGCGACCCGCCAAGCGGCGTTGACCCCGCGCGCCGCCCGGCATAGATGAGGAAGTGGCGCACCCGTAGCTCAGCAGGATAGAGCATCAGATTCCTAATCTGGGGGCCATGGGTTCGAATCCCGTCGGGTGCACCATTTTCCTGGGCTGGATCAGGTCTGCGAACGCATCCCGTCCTGTCGATCCTCGGTCGTCTTTATGGCGTGGCTTGTTTGGTGCCATTCGCGGCCACGAGGGAATCCCACGTTTTCCAGTCCACGGAACGTCCGGGGTAGGCGACTTTTGCAAACGGCCAGTCCGTTGCTATCCAGTTCCTTACCCACGCATAAAGCGTCGCATCGAAGCCTGCGTCATAGTCCGCCTTCGTGACCCAGAGCCGGACCACCGCGTCATAGCCTCTTACGGGACTGGGAGAGACGTAGACGCTGCCGCGCTCGCGAAGGCCATCGGGCGTGAGGACGGCATAGGCGAAGGATTCGCGGTTTCTGAATCGGGCCTGCTCGGTTTCCATGTCGCGCATGGCATCGGCATCGGAAATGCCCGCGTGCGGCCAATCGGTGCTGCGCGTGAAGGTTTTCTGCAGATGGTCGATGGATGACATATAGGCCGCGAAATCGACCTTCACCAAGGCGGGGCCGAGCGGCACGAGCTTGAAATCCGCTGTTTCAGCTGCTGTCGGAACATCGAAATCTGCCGGGACGAGGGAAGGTTTCGGCAGGGATTGCGGGATCGGGCCAGGTGCGGGTTTTGACTGGGCGAAAGCCGGGCAGCCGGTCATTACCAGCAACGTCAGCGCCGCGCCTGCGATCCTCATATCCATTTTGCCTGCTCCCTCGGGAATGAGCGTACAGTCCGATCTTGCGGTCTTCAAGGGTGCGTCCCGGCTGGTCGCATGCGCCTAATAGCCCGCCGCCTTACCCATCAGAAAGCGTTCGACCGGCACGAGCGAACGTGCCGGGTCTTCCTCGAACGGGAGGTGCCCCAGATCGGGGAGGCGGACCAGCGTGGCGTCGGGCAGGTGCGCCAGATAATCCTGTGCATTGCCGACGGGAATCATCCCATCCTTCTCGCCCCACAGCAGCAACGTCGGCGCCTTGATGCGGGCGAGGATCGGGGCGGGATCGCGCAGGACCGTCTGGCCCATGCGCGCCAGCATCGCGGAGCGGACGCCAGGCGCGAGCATCATGTCGCGATAGCGCGTGAGCGTCGTTTCGCTCAGCCCCTCCGGACGGGCATAGGCGGCGGCCAGATTGGCCTTGAGCATGCCGCGCGGCGCGACATAGGGGAGCGCCCGCATCATCAGCGGCACTTCCGGGGCCTTGCCATAGGCGAAACCGGGGCTGGCGAAACCGTCAGGGGAGACGAGTACCAGCCGCGTCACCCGGTCGGGATGCTCCGCCGCGAACGTCCAGGCGATGCGCCCGCCCAGCGAATTGCCGATGATGGCCGCGCGGTCGATCCCCAACTGGTCCATCAGGGCGACGAGGCATTGCATGGCGCGCGCGTCCGTATAGTCGCTCGTGGGATCCGCGCCCGTCAGCCCGAAGCCCGGCAGATCGAAGCGGATCACCCGGAAGCGCGTGGACAGGGCCTGCGCCCAGGGTTCCCACGTATCCAGACTGGCGCCGAAGCCGTGGAGGAGGAGGACCGGCGGCGCATCGCGCGGGCCTGTGTCACGCAGCCGCAGGCGCACTCCGTCCACAGTGCGATAATCGCCCGGATAGGCCGCCTCCAGCATAGTTCGCGGCTTGTCCGGCGCGTAGAGGAAGAACGCGAGGACGGCGATCCCGACGACCGTCACACCCGTCACCCAGGCCAATATCATCCGCACCCTTTTCCTTATTCCGGTCAAACGCGACTCCGCTGCAGGCTTCGTATCAAACAAGAAACGCTGTTTGCTGACAGCATTGCAAGTTTACTTTGAGGGATAACCGGACACCGTTGAAGTCGAGCCAAGCCGAGACACGCTAGTGCAGCGCGTACCGCCTTTCCCTCGACCACGCTCGGGACGAACGGGGGGGGGGAGGTAGCGTTGACGTGATGCGCTCTTGCCCGAATTCCCGGAAGGCGATGTCTACAGCCGATGCTATCCGGCGGCCGTTTCAGGCCCCCGTGACGCGCACACGCGTGCCGGGGTTGCCGTCCAGGACCGTTACCTTTGCGCCGAGCTGTTTCGACAGGGCGTCGACGATGCCGGTGCCCAGGCCGGCAACCGGTTTCGCGCCGCCGGCCGCCATGCCAACGCCATCGTCGTTGACGCCGAGCAGCCAGCCATCGCCTGTCGAGGCATAAGTAACCGTGATAGTGCCCTTTTTCACCGAGTCCGGGAAAGCATGCTTGAGCGCGTTGATGACCAGCCGCGCCGTTTCCTTGCCTGCGCGCACAAGATCAATTTCATAGGCCTCGATCAAGGCATTGCCCGATGCCGTCGCCGTGAGAAGCGACTGGAGCCGCGGCAGATTCCATTCGCCTTTCCCCAGATCCAGCAAACGCGTGCCGATCACCGTTGCGGAATCCAGTCCGAAGCAACTGCAGAAGGAGCCACTCGCGGCCTGCACGACCATTTCGGCATCAAGCAGCAGGAGCGGCGTGCTGGAGGACAGGACGATCGCGACGCCAAGGCTGTTGGCGCTTTCATGGGGTATGGGCGTAAATAATTCCATGGCCGAAGCCTTCGGAAGCCAGAGGCTCGCGGTGCGAAAGCCATACCTGGTATCGACCGGACAAGATCAGAGCCGTGCCCCCCATGCCCGTCTGGAGTTATACGGAGGATAGCATGATGCGGATGGAAAGGCGAATGACATGCAGCATGCACAGAGAAGGCGCAGCGACGCATCTTCGCCGGGCGCGGCTGTACGCCGGGCGCGATCGTGCGGCCTTGGAAACGCCAGGGAAGAATACGGTCGGCGCGTCCTGCCTCGGACATCCGGGGCTCGACGACTTTGGTAACGGCATTCGATAACGCGTTGAGGCTTCATGGGTGGCGCCATCATTGGGATATGGCGGTGCGCGAGGGAAAGGACTTCCACTCTCCCGCCCGCATGGCCAATACCGGTTAGAAAGTGACGAAGTATAAAACTTATATGGTTTCTTTTGTCAAGGAAGGGAAAAATCGCTCCATAATGACAGCTTGCTCAAATTCTCTCTTCATTTCCTCATGTACGCCAGATAAGACTGAGCACTGAACGCGTGATGGGGGCATCACGGCGTATGGGCTCGGGGGAGTTGCGTGAAAAAGACATTGCTTATCGTCGCTGCGCTGGCATCCAGCATGGCGCTCTCGACACCGCTCAGCGCGCAGGAAAAGACAGGGCTGAAATCGGGATTCGTCATGCCGACAGGCAGCGCGCGGATCGTCCTGATGCGGCCTTCGGTGCGGGTCGGCGAGCAATCGACCGGAGGCATGTTCGAACCCAATGCCGACTGGACGAGCCAGGCCCGCGACAATCTGGACCGCGCCATCAAGGCAGCGCAGGCAACCCTTGGCAATCAGGTCAGCGTCTATGAAGATTCCACCGGACAGGCCGATTCGCTTACCGGGCAGTATCGCGCCCTGTTCACATCGGTGGCCGACTCCGTAAGGGAATATCAGTTTTTTCCAGGAAACCGCCTGCCTACGAAGAAGCGCAAGGACAGCTTTGAATGGACAGTCGGTCCGGAAGTCAGGCAACTGCCCGGAATCGAAAATGCGGACTATATTCTCTTTATAACGACAGAAGATCATTACGGGTCGACCGGGCGCAAGATGCTGCAGATATTCGCCGCAATGGGCGGCGTGGGCATTAGTTCAGGCGTTCATCTGGGCTATGCTGGACTGGTCGATGCAAAGACGGGCGAACTCGTCTGGCTGAATGCCGACTTGCAGATGGGCGGCGACGTACGGACTCCGGAAGGGGCGGAAAAACGCGTCGCACAATTGTTCGAAGGATTCCCCGGCAAACCCGTTGCCGCGACAGTATCGTCTGGTCAATGAGTCGCCTTCATCGGGTCGCACTCTGTGCCGCAGCGATGCTGTGGACTTCGAACATCAGGACTGTGGCCGCCGACACCCCTGCATTGCCCGCATATAGCTTTGCCTATGAACCGCAGGGCGTCGATGAGCGCGGCATGTGGATGCTGGCGGACGAAGATGAACGGATTTTGCGGACATCGAATTTTGTTCTGAGAGATGAAGCACTGAATACTTATGTGCGCAACGTGCTTTGCAAGACGGTCGGTGACGAGCGATGTCGGAATGTTCGCATCTACGTGATGCGCATACCGCAATTCAATGCCACGATGTACCCAAATGGGATGATGACGGTATGGTCGGGCCTGCTGCTTCGGACGCAAAATGAAGCAGAGCTTGGCGCGGTTCTAGGCCATGAGTTCGGCCATTTCGAGCGCCGTCATTCAGTGAGCGGGTTCAAGAACAAGCGATCCACCAGCGATGTGCTGGCATGGCTTGGCGTTCTGAGCACAAACAGTGCCAGCCTGTCACTGACATTGGCGGGAAGCATGTACGCTTTTGATCGACGCCAGGAGAGCGAAGCCGATCTGGTCGGCTTGCAATATCTTGCCGCTTCCCCCTACCCCTCCCGCGCGGCTGGTCAGGTATGGACACGCCTGATGGATGAGCACGACGCAACGGCAGCCGGACGCAAGCGGAAGATATCCCACAGCTATTCGGCAGGTTTCTTTGCCACGCACCCGTCAGAACTGGCACGTGCAACCTATCTGACGACCGAAGCGGCAAAATATGCAGATGATGGGGATGTCGGCGCAGCGTCCTATCGTGCGGGCCTCGGCAAATGGCTTCCGCAGTTTCTCGACGATCAGATCAAACTCAACGATTTCGGTGGCAGCGAATATCTCCTGAAAGAGCTTGCTGCGGATGGCTGGACCGGCGATCTTCTGTTTGCCAGAGCGGAACTGTACAGCCAGCGCGGCAACCCCCGTGATTATGTGACGGCAAGCGAACTCTACAGCGAAGCGATCGCCAAAGGATGCAACCGGCCCGAAGCGCATCGCGGACTGGGCCTTGCATTGTTGCGTACCCAGAGGGGCGACGATGGCAAGCAGGCGTTGCGTCGCTATCTGGATCTGACGCCGAATGCGTCGGATGCAAGCATGATCAAATCCCTTGTCGGCAATTGAGGACCAACAGATGAGAATAATCGCATGCCTCCTGGCGATCGCGCTGGTGGCGACGCCTGCCGTTGCGGGCAATTCACTCGTTCCCAGCGGCCAATCGGTGCAAGTCGCCAAGTCCGCAATGTCCGTGACGCCAGGCAGCGAGTGGAACCGGCTGGGACGTCGCCCCGGTAAAAATGGCGAGATCTGGACGCTGGACGGCGACGGACTGAACAAGATCACTTTTTATGGGGCCATTGCGCCGGGAACGACGCTTTTCCGGGAAGTGGACAAGAAGAACAAGCCTCTTCCGCGCTTTTCGACGACCATGCTGCCTACCGATTATCCGGCCTTTCTCGAAAACAGCTATCGCATCGCCCTGGGCACGGCCATATTTTCCGTCGAAAGCATGGAGCCGGTAAAGCTGGGCGGCACCGATGGCATCCGGTTCAGCTACAGCTTCGTCGAGGGCGGAAAGGAAGTGCAGCGCAAGGGCGAAGGCCGCGCCGCGTTGATCAAGGGCCAGCTCTACATGATTACCTATGAGGCGCCTTCCTTGCACTTTTTCGACAAGAGCATAAGCCAGTTCAACCAGATTGCCGACAGCGTGAAGTTCTGACGGCTGGAAACCGGTCAGGCGAGCGCCGCCTCCAGCGCCTCGCTCGCCGCGACCCATTCCGCTTCGGCGGCCTCGATCTGCTTTTCCACATCGCCGCGCTTGCGCATCAGGTCGCCCATGCTGAGGTTCGCGTCCTCCGGGGCGGCGGTCGAGGGGTCGAACATGGCGCGTTCTATGCGGCTGCGCTGGGCTGTAAGCGCCGCGAGAGCTTTTTCGGCCTTGCTGACGGCCTCGCGCAGAGACTTGCTCTGCTCGCGCGCGGCGGCCTGCGCCTGTTTCTGGGCCTTGCGGTCGGTCTTTGACAGCTTCTCGCCGCCCTCGCCTTCTCCGCTGCTGCCTGATCCGTTCTTGCCGAGGATGAAGTCGGTATAATCCTCCAGCGTGCCGCCATATTCCTTCGCGGTGCCGCCATCGACCAGCACGAGGCGGTCGGCGACCAGTTCGATCATGTGGCGGTCATGGCTGACGACGACGACGGCGCCTTCATACTCGTTCAAGGCCTGGACGAGCGCCTCGCGGCTGTCGACGTCGAGATGGTTCGTCGGTTCGTCGAGGATCAGCATGTTGGGCGCGTCGCGGGTGATGAGCGCGAGGGCGAGGCGCGCGCGTTCGCCGCCCGAAAGGCTGCCGACCTTCTGGATCGCACGGTCGCCGGAGAAGCCGAAGCGCCCAAGCTGCGCGCGGACGGCACCGGGGGTCGCGCCCTTCATCTGGCGAGTCATATGTTCGAGCGCGGTATCGCCGGTGTCGAGTTCCTCCACCTGATATTGGGTGAAATAGCCGACCTTCATCTTGTTGGAACTGGCCATGCCGCCTTCGAGCGTGGGGAGTTGCGCGGCGATCAGGCGAGCGAGCGTCGTCTTGCCGTTACCGTTACGGCCGAGCAGCGCGATGCGGTCGTCCGGGTCGATGCGCAGGTTGACGCGGCGCAGCACGGGCGCGCCGTCGTAACCGACCGCGGCCATATCGAGCGTAACCAGCGGCGGGCGCAGCGGCGGCGGACTGGGGAATGCGAAGGAAAGCGAGGGATCCTCGATCGCGGCGGCGATCGGCTGCATCCGGGCGAGCGCCTTGGCGCGCGACTGCGCCTGCTTGGCGGTGCTGGCGCGGGCGCTGTTGCGGGCGACATAATCCTGAAGCTTGGCGCGCTGGGCGTCCTGCTTTTCCTTGGCGGCCTGGAGCTGGGCGATGCGTTCGGCCCGCTGCCGCTCGAACGCATCGTATCCACCGGGGTAGAGCGTGATCCTCCCCCCTTCCAGATGCAGGATATGGTCGACGACATTGTTGAGCAGGTCGCGCTCGTGGCTGATGATGACGATGGTGGCGGCGTAGCTTTTGAGGAAATTTTCCAGCCACATCGTCGCTTCGAGATCGAGATGGTTCGACGGTTCGTCGAGCAGCAGCAGGTCAGGTTGCGAGAACAGCAGTGCGGCGAGCGCGACGCGCATCTTCCAGCCGCCCGAGAAACTGTCGAGCGGACGCGCCTGCATTTCCTCGTCGAAGCCGAGTCCCACGAGGATGCGGGCGGCGCGGGCGGGCGCGGTATAGGCGTCGATCGCCATCAGCCGCTCGTACAGTTCGCCGAGACGATCCGGGTCTTCGCAGGTTTCGCTTTCGAGCATCAGCGCACTGCGCTCCACGTCGGCGGCCAGCACGGTCTCGAACGGGGATTCCTGTCCGCTCGGCGCATCCTGCCGCAGGTAGCCGAGACGGGTGCCGCGCGGGCGATCGATCTCGCCTTCGTCGGGATCGATCTGGCCGATCATGGCCTTCATCAGCGTGGACTTGCCCGCGCCGTTGCGGCCGATGAGACCGACGCGGCTGCGCGCGGGGAGCATGGCCGTCGCCTTGTCCAGGATGACACGGCCGCCAAGCCGCACGGTAAGGGCGTTCACATTCAACATCGGCGGCCCGATAGCACATGTTGCGCCGCAGCGTGAGGGGGTGGCGGGATTTAGTGATGCGGGGGGACCATCCGCAGGATGGTGGAGGTGTGCCCTCTTCGCGATGGGGTGACACCCCTCCGTCAGGCTTCGCCTGCCACCTCCCCTTGCAGGGGAGGATTAAGAGGCGCTCGGCTTAGATAAATTGCTCCAGACGCTCAACTCCGTCATCCTGACGAAAGTCAGGATCCATTGATGCTCAAGTTGCGCGCCTTCGCGCGATCAGAGCTAATGGATCCTGAGCCGCAGGCCAGCGTAGCTAATCAAGTTCAGGATGACGAGGTTGAGACGTTACCCCGCCCGCCGCAGCCGCCGCTTGTTCCGCCAGCCGCTGATCTTGTGCCAGCCGCGGAAGAGGCCGCGCTTGACCTTGCCTTCCTTCGCGAAGCCTTCGAAGATCGCTTCGGGGCCTTCGGGGTCCAGCACTTCGTTGTCGGCCAGCCATTTCTCGATGTCGCTCAGGTCGGGGATTTCATAGGGGACGAGGCTGCGCCCCGGCCCACGCAGTTTTTCGATCGTGGCGATCATCGATCCGCTGTCGGCATAGCCCTGCGTCACGGTGGCGGGATCGACGCCCAAATGCTCGGCGATCAGATCGTCGCGGATCGCGGCGATCGTGGCGCGCTTGTCGGCATCGCTCACCACGTCCAGCGCGACGTCGCATTCGGTATCCAGCCGCAGCGAGCGATTGTTGAAGTTGGAGGAGCCGACGCGCAGGACATGATCGTCGATCACCGTCACTTTGGCATGGACGTAGATCGGATTGCCCTGCGCCGTTTCCGGGTGATAGATGGCGAGGCGCTTGTGCGTATCGAGATGGCGCAGCGCCGCGACGAGTTGCGCGCGAGCGGTGTCCATCGCGATCGGCTCCAGCCAGCCGTCGGCGGTGTGCGGATTGACGATGACGATTTCCGGCCCGTCCGGCTCCTGCAGTCGCTTGCCGATGGCGATGGCGATCCGGCGCGAGGCGAAATACTGGCTTTCGGCGTAGATCAGCGTCTTGGCGTTGGCGATCAACGTTTCGTAGAGCTTCTCGATCTCCAGTATCGCCGGGCGATCGGGCATTTCGGGATAGGTGCGGGCGATGGCGAGATCGACGTCGCGCAGATCCGGCTCCAGGGACTCGGGCCAGTGCGGTTTCAGGCCCGTGATCGCTTCCAGCTTTTGCCCGCACGCCGCCTTCCAGCGATCGCGCGTCAGTTCGCCGATGGCGCCTGCCGCTTCGCCGTCGAACAGGCTGGTCGCGTCGTGCCAGGGCTTGTAGGGCGTTGTGCTTCCGGGAAGCACGCGATCGGGATTGTCGTCCAGATGTTCGCGCGTGTCCCAGCGTTCGCTGGTCATGTCGATGCCGCCGCAGAAGGCGAGGCAATCGTCGATCGCCACGATCTTCTGATGATGCGAGGCGGCGAAGGGGTGGACGCTGTCGATGCGCGCGGTGATGCGCGGATGCGCCTTCCACCGCAACAGGGTGAGCAGGGTGTTGCCACGGAACAGCGCCTTCACCATGCCGACGTCCCAGCGCAGCAGACAAATTTCGAGATCCGGATTGCGATCCACCAGCCAGAGCATGAAATCATCGAGCCGCGCAGGCGCATCGTCCTTCACGCCGGGATGGCTGAGCGTAATGCGGGCGTCGAAATCCCAGCCGATGAGCATGATCCGCCGTTTGGCGTTGAGCATCGCCTGGCGCGCGGCGGCGAAATAGTCGTCGGCATCGACGATCAGGGAAAAACGATCCGCATGGGCGGTGCGCCAGCAGCTTTCGCCCGGCGTGAAGAGATGTGCGTCGTCAGCCATGCCGGCGTGTGCCCCCCAAGAGCGATCGAAACGGGAAAATCGAATCCGGACCGTAACGACCGGATGGATGCTTCGTTCCCTGCCATTCTGCGCATGACTGCCTGAGCAGGTCCATGGCGGATTGTGTTTTTTCGTGCGTTTCAGGAGGGTAACGGGACAGGCAGCGGAGATGTGAACCATGGCGGGAAGAAACAGGGGCAGGATATTGGCGGGTGTGGCCGGAATGGCGCTGGCGATGGCTGCGCTGTCCGGTGCGCCGGTCGTGGCGGCACCTCCGGCGGCGGCCAAAGCCCCGGCGGCAGGCATGACGAAGGTGGACGGGTTCATCCCCTTCGCCTTCGACGCTGCGAAGGGACGGGTGCTGATGGACATTCCCGTGTTCGACAGCGACGTGCTTTACTACGTCTCGGCGGCGAGTGGCGGCGGATCGGTGGAGTTGCCCTTCGACCGGGGGATCATGGTGAGCGCGGTCATCCATTTCCAGCGGGTCGGCGGCAAGGTGCTCGTCGTGCAGCAGAACATGGACTATCGGTCGCTTAACGGCGACGCGGCCCACAAGCAGGGCGTCGAGGACAGTTTCCCGACATCCGTACTTGCGGCACTGCCGATCGAAAGCGAGAGCGGCGGCAAGGTGACTGTCGATGCCACGTCCCTCTTCATGCGCGATGCGGCGAATATCGAGGCGGGGCTGAAGCGGAGCAATCAGGGCAGTTTCAGGTTCGACGAGAAGCGCAGCAGCTTCTACCCCACGCGGATGAAGGCGTTCCCGGAGAATACCGAAATCGAGACGGTGGCGACCTTTGCCGGGGACGCACCCGGCGCGCTGGTGCGTAACGTGACGCCCGATGCCAAATCGATGACGCTGCGCATCCATCATAGCTTTCTGAAGGCGCCGACCGGCTATGTGCCGCGCATTGGCGATCCGCGCATCGGCGTATCGACGCTGCAGTTCCACGACTTTTCCAAATCGGTCAACCAGGGTCCGGAAACCGAATGGGTCACGCGCTGGCGGCTGGAGAAGAAAGACCCTTCGGCAGCGATGAGCGAGCCGGTGAAGCCGATCATATTCTACTTCGATCCGGCGATCCCCGAGCCGATCCGCAACGCGATGAAGGCGGGCACGCTCTGGTGGAACGCGGCTTATGAGGCGGCGGGCTTCAGAAACGCGATCCAGGCGCTCGACGCCCCTGCCGATATGGACCCGATGGACATCCGCTACGCCTATGTGCTGTGGATCAATCGCGACGAGCGCGGCTTTTCGAGCGGCGGCACCTATCGCGATCCGCGCACCGGGGAAATCCTGGGGTCGAAGACGCGGATGGACACGCACCGCATCCGCACCATCGGCAATTACTGGGACGCCTATGCCGGCGGCCTGCCGGCGGACGGCAGTGGCGTAACCGTCGCGGACCCCAGCCTGCTGACCCCCGGCGCGATGACCGACATGCCCGCCGGGCAGCGCGACATGATATTGCTGCGGCAGGCCCTGCTGACCGCGCATGAACTGGGCCATGCGCTGGGCTTCGGTCATAATTTCGCCTCCAGCCTCAACGATCGCGCTTCGGTAATGGAATATCCGACGCCGCGCGTGGCGGTGAAGGACGGGAAGCTCGACCTTTCGCAATCCTTCATGCCTGCGATCGGCGCCTACGACGTGTTCATGGCCCGCTACGGCTCCACGGTGTTCGCGCCGGGGCAGGAGAAGGCCGGGCTGGACGCGATCATCGCGGAAATGCGCGCGGCGGGCATCCTCTACGTGCCGCAGACCGATCCGCGCTGGACCTGGTACGACGACCGGGCGACGCCGACGGAGAACCTGAAGGAAAGCTATGCGGCGCGGGCGATCATGCTCGCGAATTACGGCCCGGACATGCTGCTGCCCGGCGAGCCGGTGGGGTCGCTGCGCAATGCGCGGCTGTGGATGGCCTATCTGCACCATCGCTATGCGATCGAGTCCGCCGCCAAATATATCGGCGGGCAATATACCAACATCACGGTGAAGGGCGAAAGCCTGCCCCCGACCGAGTTCATCCCGGGCGCGATGCAGCGCGAGGTACTGGGCCTGCTGCTCGATGCGATTGATCCGAAGGCGATGGCGCTGCCCGAAAGCCTGCTGACGCAATTGACGCCCGATCCGGGCAATAATCTGGAGGATCTGTCGACCGACCCGGTGTTCGACCAGTTGCGTGCGGCGCGCATATTGGCGGCGCAGGTGCTGGAGCCTTTGTTCGCGCCCGATCGCGCGGCGCGGATGGTGGCGCTGGCGGCGCGACAATCCGACGCCGTGACCTTGCCCGAAATGGTCGATGCGGTGATGGCCAAGACTTGGAATGCGAGCGACGGCAATGCTTCCGACAAGGCGCTGCGACGGGTGAGCCAGCGGGTCGCGCTGGAAGCGATGATGATCCTGGGCGGGAGCAGCGATACGGCGCCCGAAGCACGCGCCTATGCGCTCGACCGGCTGGCGATGCTGGCCGAAAGCCTGAAGGGGCGGAAGGACGGCGATCCGCTGACCGCGGCGCATTACCGGCAGACGGCACGCGATATCGCGCATTATCTGGAGGATCCGGTCGCCAATGCGCCCAAGAGCGCGACGTCGCCCTGGGGCGGTGCGCCGCGATCCCGCTTCCCGATGCCGCCGGGGCCGCCTTTGGGCTAAGGGGTCGGCGGCCTATCGTCGCCGCGCCATATCCAGCGGTCGGAGACGCGCACCCGGTCCAGCAGATGCCCGCCGAGCATGAGCATCGCCGTGCCCGATGTCGCGGCCATGAACATCAACATGGCGAGAACAAGGGCCGGACCGGGCACCGGCTCCGCTACGCCCGGCGGCATCCAGTCCATGAGCCAGCCGCCCGACAGCCATGCCCCGACCAGCAGCAGGGCGCCGCCCAGCCGGATCGCCACTCCGGTTGTCCCGTGCCCATTTCCGTGCCCGTCTCGATGTCCGTCTCTATCCGCCGTCATCACGTCCAAATGCCTTCGCAAGGGAAAGAACGGCATGCAGATAGGACCGCGCGGCATTGGCTTTCGAGACGGAGAAGCAGGCGGCGGCATATGATTTTCATATGTTTTTGCGCACCGGAGAGCATTGGGTGCAAAAACATACGGAAAACATATGCCATCCCTCCCCATGTCTGTGCCATGAGGAAGCAGTGTCGGCGGTGGCGTTGCCATATGCTGGCATCAACAGGGATGAAAATGCAGCCATGACAGACAGTGCGACGGACACGCGCGCGCAACGGATTGCACATCAGGTCGGGGAAGATGCCACCGCCGCAGAACATCACCGGCCCGACAGCCTGCCGGTGCTGGCGCTGGGCGCGTTGGGCGTAGTGTTCGGCGATATCGGAACGTCCCCGCTCTATGCGCTGAAGGAAAGTTTCGTCGGCCATCATCCGCTGGCCGTCGATCAGGCGCATATCTTCGGCGTGCTGTCGCTGATCTTCTGGACGATGGTGCTGATCGTCACGGTCAAATATGTGCTGATCGTGATGCGCGCGGACAATCGCGGCGAAGGGGGCAGCATGGCCCTGCTCGCCCTGATCGCCCGCAGCATGGGGGAGCGCCGCTGGACGCGGGGTATCGTGATGCTCGGCGTGCTGGCGACGGCGCTTTTTTATGGCGACGCGATCATCACGCCGGCGATTTCGGTGCTGTCGGCGGTCGAGGGGCTGGTGGTCGTGCAGGCGGGCTTCGCGCCGCTGGTCATCCCCATCGCGATCGGCATATTGATCGCGCTGTTCGCCATCCAGTCGCACGGAACGGCGCGGGTCGGCACATTGTTCGGGCCGATCATGGTCCTGTATTTCCTGGTGCTGGCGGTGCTGGGCATTACCAGCCTCCTCTCCAACCCGGCGATCCTGGGCATCGTCAATCCCTGGTGGGCGGTCCAATTTTTCCTGATCGACCCGAAGCTCGCCTTCCTCGCGCTCGGCTCCGTCGTGCTGGCGGTGACGGGGGCAGAGGCGCTCTATGCCGACATGGGGCATTTCGGGCGCAAGGCGATCAGCCTGTCGTGGCTCTATGCCGCCTTCCCCTGCCTGCTCCTCAATTACATGGGGCAAGGCGCGCTGCTGCTGCGCGATCCGTCCGCCGCGGCCAACCCCTTCTTCCTTATGGCGCCGGACTGGGCGCGGTTGCCGCTCGTCATCCTGGCGACGATGGCGACGATCATCGCCAGCCAGGCAGTCATTTCCGGCGCGTTTTCGGTAACGCAGCAGGCGGTGCAGCTCGGCTTCCTGCCGCGCCTCAAGATCATGCACACCAGCGCCAAGGCGGCGGGGCAGATCTACGTTCCGCTCGTCAACTGGAGCCTGCTGGTGCTGGTCATCCTGCTCGTCATCGGTTTTCGCAGTTCGAGCAATCTGGCCGCCGCCTACGGCATCGCTGTGACGGGCACGATGGTCATCACCGCCTGCATGATGGGGGTTCTGATGTTCACCGTATGGAAATGGCCGCCATTATGGGCAGGACTGGCGACCGGCGGCTTCCTGCTGATCGACGGGCTGTACTTCGCTTCCAACGCGACCAAGATCCCCGACGGCGGCTGGTTCCCGCTGCTGATCGCGGCGATCGCCTTCACCTGCCTCACCACATGGGGCACCGGGCGCAGACTGGTACGCGCGCAATTGCAGGACGGAGCGATCGCACTCGACCTGTTCGTCAAGTCCACCGCCAATTCGATGAAGCGCGTCCCCGGCACCGCCGTGTTCCTGACGTCCACGACCGAAGGGGTTCCGCCCGCTTTGCTGCATAATGTGAAGCACAACAAGGTGCTGCACGAGCGGATCGTCATCCTGACCGTGGTGACGAAGGACGTGCCGCATCTGTCGCCGGGCGAGCGCATCTCCTGCGAGGCGGTGGGCGAGAATTTCTATCGCATGACGCTGCGCCACGGCTTCATGGAGGATGTGGACATCCCCGCATCCTTGCAGGACGTCAATGTCTGCGGCGCGCCCTTCGCTACGATGGAAACCAGCTATTTCCTCAGCCGCCAGACGCTGATCGCATCGTCCCGACCGGGCATGGCGATCTGGCGGGAGAAGCTGTTCGCTTGGATGACGCGCAACGCGGAAAGCCCCATGGAGTTCTTCAAGCTGCCGACCAACCGGGTGGTCGAGCTGGGGTCGCAACTGGAAATCTGATCAGGCTTTCGTCAGGCCCAGGCGCTCGCGCATGTGCCAGCGCCATGTAAGCACGACGGCGACGAAGCCGAGGCCGCTCGCCAGCCCCCACCACAGGCCGACGCCGGCAAGATCGGTCCGGAAGGCGAGAAGTGCGCCGACGCCTATGCCGATGATCCAGTAGCCGATGGCGGCGACGATCATCGGCACGCGCGTGTCCTGAACGCCGCGCAGTACCCCCGCAGCAACCGCCTGCGTGCAATCGACGATCTGAAACAGGGCGGCGACGGCGAGGAACGCCTGCGCCAGCGCGACCACCTGCGCATTGGCGGGGCTGGCGACGTCGATGAAGATGGCGATGAGGGGGCGCGGGATCGCGACCAGCACGGCTGCGGCGACCAGTGCGAAGCCGACGCCTATGCCGATCGCCAGCCAGCCCGCGCGGCCCATCGCCGCCGGGTCTTTGCGCCCGTAAGCGATGCCGACGCGCACCGTTGCCGCCTGACCGATGCCCAGCGGCACCATGAAGGCCAGCGAGGCGATCTGGAGGGCGATGGCGTGCGCGGCGAGCGGCGCGCGGCCGATCAGCCCCATCAGGAACACGGCGGCGTTGAACACGGTGACTTCGAGACCGAGCATGATCGCGATCGGCAGGCCGATTTTCCATACGGCGGCGAAGCGCGGCCAGTCCGCCACCCAGAATCGTCCGAACAGATGGTATCGCGCGAAGCGGCGATCGCACCGGATTACCGCGATCATGCCGAGCGCCATGAACAGCGAGGTGATGCTGGCCCCCAGCCCCGCGCCGAACATGCCGAGCGGCGGGAGGCCCAGATGGCCGAAGATCAGCGCCCAGCCGACGACGAGATTGAACGGGATCGCCAGCACGACGACGATCACGCCCCAGACGGGCCGTTCGAGCGCGGAGATATAATTGCGCAGCGTCAGGAAGCCGAGATAGGGGAGCAGCGCCCACTGCATCCCGCGCATAAGTTTTCCCGCAAGCGCCGCCAGTGCGCGGTCCTGCCCCATCGCGACCAGCACGGCTTCGCTATGCCACAGCAGCAGCCAGCATGGCAGGCAGAGGATGAACGCCACCCAGAGCGTCTGCCGCACGGTGCGGCGCACTTCCCGCACGGCGTGCAGGCGCCTGCCCCGCTCCGCCGCGATCAGGGGGGATGCGGCGGTGGTGAGGCCCATGCCGAACACGAGACAGGCGGTGTAGAGATTGATGCCCAGCGCCCCGGCGGCCACCGCATCCGGCCCGAGCCTTCCGAGCAGCAGCAGGTCGGTCGCGGCAATGCCCGACCAGGCGACATTACCCAGGATCATCGGCAGCGCGAGCGTGATGAGCGCGCGGGCCTCGATGCGCCAGGGCCGGGATGTCGGGGGAATCGCAAGGCTTGCCATGTGCGCGGCGTTAGGGTGCGGGACGAGAAAACTCAAATGGAGTGGCTAACAACCTGCATTACCCTTACTCCTCTCCTTGCAGGGGAGGTGGCAGGCGTAGTCTAACGGAGGGGTGTTCCCGTTGCGATAGGGGGATACCCCTCCACCACCCACTGCGTGGGCTGTCCCCCTCCCCTACGCGGGGAGGATTTCAAACAGGAACTTCAAACCGCTTCGATCTTGTCCGCGTAGACGAGGCGACCGGGGCCGAGCATACCGAGCACCTGCGGCAGGATATGCGGCGCGACGGCGAGGCAGCCTTCGCTGCGGCCCAGCTTGCCCCATTTCGCGATATGATCCTCTGTCGCGTAGGCCGCGCCGTGGATGACGATGGCGCGCGCCTCCGCATTGTTGTTCATCGGATCGAGACCGATGAGGCGCATCGCCGCGCCGTGGATACCGTCGTAGATTTGTCCGGTCTTGTAGGCGCCCGCAGAAGTCGCAAGCGAATCGGGGACGTTGGAGAAGCGTTGCAGCCAGCCGGAATGCTCCGGATCCGACCCGCGACCGTGCGCGACGAGATAAGAACTGGTGCGCCCGTCGATCAGATCGACGATGTGGAAACGAGTGTCCTTCGACGCCATGGTGAAATCGGCAAGCGCCACGCGATCGCGCAGATCGAACGCATGGCCGTGCATGTCGAGCGCTGCGCGCGCGCGGTCGAGCAGTTTCAGGTTGATGCCGGTGCCCGGTTTCAACGGCATGGGTTTAGGCAAGGGCACCTGCGGCGTACCGTCCGCAAAGTCGGCGAATGCGGCAGCGGCCATCGACGGCGAAAGTGCCATGAGGCCTGCGCCCGACAGGGCCAGTCTGGTGAATGCGCGACGGTTCATGGGTGCAATATAGTATGCCAGTCTTAATGCGCCAATAACCCGATCATTCGCCCTGCCGCACCTGATTGGTCGGCACGGCGCTGTCCTCGTCCGGAAGGCGTGCGGTGAGGCCAGTGGCGTCGGCGTCGTCGAGCGTCTGCTGATCCTGCGACACGGCGGGCGGCGGCGCGGCAGGCGCGCTGTTGTTGGGCACCTCCACCACGGGCGGCGTATCGTTCGCGGGGATCATCTCCTCGGGCACTTCGATCATGTTGTTGGTCGCAGGCGGTTCGGGCGGCTTGCGGTCGCAGGCGGAGAGCGCCAGCGCGGCGGAAAGCGTGAGGAAGGCGAGAATACGCATGAGAGTCAGTTCCTGGAGGCTATGGCGATGGTGGCCGCACGGCGGCTGGAGGCTTCGATCTTTTCGGCGAGCAGCCTGTCCCAGTTATAGGGATCGGCGCGGAAGTTCATGGTGCCGTTCGCGCTGGCGAAGGCGGTCCAGTAGAGCAGATAGACGGCGACCTGTTGCGGCAATTGCACCCGCTGCGTCTTGCCCTTGTCGATCAGCGCCTGCACCTGCCCCGCGAGCAGCGGATCGCCCTGCACCATCAGTTCGGCGAGAGAGACGGGCTTTTCGAGACGCACGCAGCCATGGCTCGCGAGACGATCGTAGCTCGAAAACTTCGCGCGGGCGGGCGTGTCGTGCAGATAGACGGCGAAGGGATTGTCGAAATCGAACTTGAGGCGACCGAGCGCGCTGTTCGGCCCGGCGGGCTGGACGATGCGTTCGCCGGTCTCAGGCGTGCCGACGATCTTGTAACCCTGACGGATCAGGTTCGCGCGCCCCTTCGGCCATAGTTCGCGCTTGGCGATCGACGACGGGACGTTCCACGGCGGATTGACGACGATCGAATGGATGTTCGACGTCAGCATCGGCGTTTCGTTGCCGGGGCTGCCGGTGACCGCGCGCATCGACGTGACGGGCGCATCGCCTTCGAACACGGTCAGCACGGCGGCCGCTATGTTCACCTGAACCCGGTTGACCGGGAGGCTGCGGGGAAGCCAGCGCCAGCGTTCCATATTCGCCATGATCGATGCGATCCGGTCGCCGACCGGTACGTTCAGGGCGGCCAGCGTGCGCGTATCGAGTAGCCCTGTCGGATTGAGACCATAGCGCCGCTGCGCGCGCTGGAGCGCGACGGTCAGCGGTTCGCCTTCGGTCCCCGTCTTGTCCTCGATCGCGAGGCGGGCGCGGATCGCGGCGGGGCCGGACTTGGCGGTCAGCACCGGCCAGCCGCCCGAATCGCGAATCGCCTCGTAATTGGCCAGACCCGCGCGCAGCCCTTCATAGCCTGCATAACGGGGGGTAAGGCTGTTCGTCCATTGCGGCAGGCGATCGGCCTGCACCGCCGCGACCAGACCGGGCAGCGGATCGTAGATGCCGGGCCGGATCGCCCAGACTTCAAGGAAATCGGCGGTGTCGACGCGGCCACGATAGAGCGCCGAGGCGCGGTCGAGCGCGGCGCGGACCAGCGCGTCGCCGCCGAGTGCAGGACCGGACGCCTGTTGCGCCGTAAGCCCCTGCTGGCGACCGCTGGACAGCCAAGTCCGAAGAAAATCGGCCTGCGCGGCGGACAGTTTCGGCAGTGGTACGGGCGGCAGCGGCGCAGTGGGAACGACGGGGGGCGGCGTGGCGGGCTTTGTTGCGGGCACGGCGGGCTGCTTGAAAACCGGAGGCACCAGCGACTGCGGCGCGCCCTGCGCAAGCGCGGCGGCAGGGGCAGTCAGCGGCAACGCGACAAGAAGCGATCGTGAAAAGACAAGGCGAACGGTAAATCTGTGCATGTCCATGCAGATAGCCCAAAGCGCCGGGGGATCAAACCGGGATTTGTCCTTTCGGCGCCGTTCATCGCGTCCGCGGCGAATCCCGCTGCGTTGATCGCAATGGACCGGCGCCCTATCTGGACGAAAACCGCACAACAAGGATAATGCCGTGACCGACATCGCCTGGGACCAGCCCGCAACCCTCATCGACCTGGACGGCAAGGCGCCACTGTTTTCGACCATCGGTACATGCGCGCAGCATTTCGCGGCGCTGAAGCCCGTGCATCAGGCGGAAGCGCGCATCCTGCTGACGCAGCCGGTCGCGCGCGAGGGCCGCAAGACGCGGACATGGATATTGGAGCCTGAAGAAATCGCCGCGCTGGTCGCGCTGATGCGGGCGGCTTCAAAATAAGAAAAGGGCGCCGCCCTTGTCGGGAAGCGCCCTTTTCGGTGCTCAGGCGATCGGTGGATCAGCCGTTCAGCTTGTCCTTGACGGCCTTGGCAGGCGCGAAGGAGAGCTTCTTGGAAGCGGCGATCTGGATCGTCGCGCCGGTGGCCGGGTTGCGGCCTTCACGGGCGGGCGTATCCTTCACCTTGAACTTGCCGAAGCCGTTGAGCGACACTTCATCACCCTTCGCAGCCGCATCGGCGATGGCGGCGAATACGCCGTCGACCAGCTTGCGCGCGTCGGTCTTGCTGATGGCGTGCGCCGCAGCAATGGTATCGGCAAGATCGCTGTTGTTCATGATGTTTGCTCTTTCCTGAAAGTCATGGAACAGCGGACATAGCGTCGGGAAAATGACAGGTCCAGCGCCAGAACGCCCGAATTGCTGCATTTCATGCGATTTTCCGCTTTGAACGCCGAATAACGCCATGATTAGCCGTCTATATGCGCGTCAAACACTGTATGTCGCGTCCTGAGTCGCGCCAATCACGGGCGGGTGGACAATCCGCTTAACCGCCACCGGCTTTTCCCCTATCATTGCGCGATGATAACGCCGACCCTGCGCCAGCTCGACATATTCGCGCAGATGATTGCGTCCGGCGCAGTCGCCGATTGCGCCCGCGACCTCGGCCTGACGCCCGGCGATGTCGAACGGGAAATCGACGCGCTGGAAACGCGCCTGGGCCACCGGCTGTTCGAACGGAACGGCGGCCTCGTCACGCTGACGCAGGCGGGCCGAAAGACCGTGGAGGCGATGCAGCACCTGTCCGAAATCGCGCCGGACGACTGGCAGGACAGCGGGGAGCCTATGCCTGTTCAAGCGTCGGCACCTTTGCCCTTGAATCTGCCGAAGATGCCCCTGCCTTTGAAGATGCCCCATGTCGAGGCTCCCGCACTTGCGCCCGCGCGTGCAGAGACAGCGCGCGAGGCGATCACCATCGCCGCCCATCCCGCCGTGTTCGGCCATTTTCAGGATGCGCTGAGCGCGTTCGAGGAAACCAATGCGCAGGATGTGTCGATCACGCTCGATCTCGACATCCACAGCGCGGCGCAGGCGATACCGGCGCTGGCGCGGGGGCGTGTCGACATCGCCTATTTCTATGCGCTCGGCGAACCCGAAGGCTGGCCTTCGCGCTATGCCTGGAGCGAGCAGATGGCGCTTTACATCGGCGCGACGCACGATCTGGCATCGCACGACAGCATCGACCATGACGATCTGGCGCAGGTGTCGCCGGTGATGCTGCCGCCCGGCAACAGCCTGCGTCCGCTGATCGACGCGGCACTGGATGCGGCGGGGATCGTAGCGGTCGATGCCGTGCTGGAAAGCGACAATCTCTACGACATCATGGTGGCGGTGCGCGACGGCGCGGGCTATTTCGCGGCATTCGGCCCTCTGGCGCGCGATTTCGCACGGATGAACGGCATCCGCCGCCTACCGCTCGCCTTTCCCCTGCCCGCCATCGACGTGCGACAAGGCACGCGTGCGGCGGTGCAGGATGATTCGATGCTGGCCGTGCTTTCTGAATATCTGTTCAGATAGCGATAGTTAGAGGCATTTGCACGTTCGTTCGTTGAACCGGATAGCTGCATCGCACCATGATATATCATTATGTATTGATATGTTGTATCATTATGCGGTAGCAGCGCTACGTTCCTGCACCTTTTACGAAGAGAATGAACTTCATGATCCGATCGCTGCTGCTTGCCGGTTCCGCCATAGTCGCCCTGCCCGCCATCCCCGCCATGGCGCAGGAGCAGCAGACGCCTGCCGATGAGTATCACACGGCGCGCCCGTCCGACATCGTCGTCACCGCCATCATCCCGCGCCGTCAGGGCGACATATTGTCCGGTACGTCCGTCATCACCGGCGAGGAACTGACCCGGTCGCTGCGCCCGACGATCGGCGAGACGCTGGCGCGGCAGCCCGGCGTATCGGCGACATCCTTCGGTCCCAACGCGTCGCGTCCTGTGCTGCGCGGCTTTCAGGGGGAACGCGTGCGCATCCTGACCGACGGGATAGGCAGTTTCGACGTGTCCAACACCTCGGTCGATCATGCCGTCGCCATCAACCCGCTGACCGCCGAGCGCATCGAAGTGCTGCGCGGCCCCTCCGCCCTGCTCTACGGATCATCGGCGATCGGCGGCGTGGTCAACGTGATCGACAGCCGCATTCCGCGCCGGGTGCCGGACGAGGCGATCCATGTCGACGCCATCGGCACCTATGGCAGCGCGGCGAACGAACGCAGCGGTGCGCTGGAACTGGAAGCGCCGCTGGGCAACAATTTCGTCGCGCATTTCGACGGCACCTACAACAAGACCGGCAATCTCGATACCGGCGGCTATATTCTCGCTCCGGCACAAAGGGCGGAGGCGGCAGCCAGCGGCGATGCGGACATCGCGGAACTGGCGAACCTGCGCGCCACCCTGCCCAACAGCGCCGGGCGCAACTGGGAAGTCGCAGGCGGCCTTGCCTATATCGACGCAGGAGGATCGCTCGGCTTTTCCTTGAGTCGCCTCGACAATCTTTATGGCGTGCCGGTGCGCTACGCGCTGGAACCCGGCGAAGAGGCGGAGCAGGTGCGCTTGCACATCAAGCAGACACGCGGCGACATGCGGGCGGAAATCGCCGCCAACGGCAGCGTGATCGATGCGATCCGCTTGCGCGCCGGGTTTGCCGACTATCAGCATCAGGAGTTGGAGGACACCGGCGCCATCGGCACGACATTCTACAACCAGTCGATCGAATCGCGGCTGGAATTCGTGCAGGCCAAGCGCGGCGGATGGGACGGCGCGTTCGGCGGGCAATTGTTCGTGCGGGACTTTTCCGTGGTGGGCGAGGAGAAGTTCCTGCCGAAGAACGAGACCCAGCAATTCGGTCTCTTCACGCTGCAATCGCTCGACCTGGGCAGCCTGCGGGTAGAAGGCGGGGCGCGCTACGAGCGCTCGATCCTGAAGGCGGTGGCCGACGAGGATCTGGGCA
Source organism: Sphingobium sp. (assembly GCA_965279415.1). Taxonomy (GTDB): domain Bacteria; phylum Pseudomonadota; class Alphaproteobacteria; order Sphingomonadales; family Sphingomonadaceae; genus Sphingobium. Next base: position 2,662,202 of record OZ257238.1, on the reverse strand, counting down.
ATGAGGCGACACGCCGTACTTTCAACGCTTTGTCGGGCTCTCTTGGCGCAAGCTATGAACTGATGCCCGGCTGGCGGCTTGGCCTGAATCTGGCCCGCACCGAGCGCGCGCCGTCGGCCGAAGAACTGTTCGCGCGGGGTAATCATGCGGGTACGCAAGCGTTCGAACTGGGCAATCCCGCATTCGTGAAGGAAAAGAGCTGGGGCTTGGAAGGCACGCTGCGCGGCGGCGGCAACGGATACAGCGTGGCGGTGTCGGCCTATCACAACTGGTTCGACAATTTCATCTACGAAAGCGTCGCCAGCGATGCCGTCTGTCAGGCGGTGAATGGCGGCGCGGATCTGGCGTTTCCCTGCTTCCAGTTCAGTCAGGCGAAGGCGCGCTATTACGGCTTCGAGATCGAAGGCAAGGCAAAGCTGGCGCAGGTCGGCAGCTATGCGATCAATGCGGATGCGAGCGCCGATTATGTGCATGCCAGCATCACCGGCACAGGCCCCGCGCCGCGCATTCCCCCGCTGCGGCTGCTGGGCGGACTGGAAGCGGCGAGCGACAAGGTGACGGCGCGCGCGGAGATCGAGCACAGCTTCAAACAGGATCGCGTGACTGATTTCGAGACCGGCACGAGCGGTTTCACTTTGGTCAACGCGTCGCTGGCGTTCAAGCCGATCCCCGGCAACGACCAGACGACGCTGCTGTTTTCGGCCAACAACATCTTCGACGTGGTGGCGCGGCGTCACGCCAGCTTTCTGAAGGATTTCGCGCCGCTTGCCGGGCGCGATTTCCGGGTGACGGCGCGGGTTGGGTTTTAACCACAGACACCTTCTCCCTTGAAGGAAGAAGGATACGCAGCCTTACCAGCTTGCTGGTTAGGCGAAGTTGGATGAAGGCGAGCGGACCTTTGGTCCGCGCGGTTCCCATGGAACCGCATACCCCTCACCCAGCTACGACTAGGCAGCAAGCTGCCAAGTCTGCGCAGCCCTCTCCCTCAAGGGGAGAGGGGTAATCAGATCATCCCCGCCAGCGGGCTGGAGGGATCGGCGTACATCCGCCGTCCCATGCGCCCGGCGAGATAGGCCATGCGGCCTGCCTCCACCCCGGCCTTCATCGCGGCGGCCATGAGCACGGGGTTCTTCGCTTCGGCGATGGCGGTGTTCATGAGGACGCCGGTGCAGCCCAGTTCCATCGCCTGCGCCGCTTCGGATGCCGTGCCGACGCCGGCATCGACCAGCACGGGGAGGCTCGTGCCTTCCACGATCAGGCGTATGGTCACGCGGTTCTGGATGCCCAACCCCGAACCGATCGGCGCCCCCAGCGGCATGATGGCGACGGCGCCGACATCCTCCAGCCTCTTCGCCGCGATCGGATCGTCCACGCAATAGACCATTGGGAGGAAGCCTTCCTTGGCGAGGATTTCGGTCGCGCGCAGCGTTTCCACCATGTCCGGGTAAAGCGTGCGCGCCTCGCCCAGCACTTCGAGCTTCACCAGATCCCAGCCGCCCGCCTCGCGCGCGAGCCGCAAGGTGCGGATCGCATCCTCTCCGGTGAAGCAGCCGGCGGTATTGGGCAGATAGGTGACTTTCTTCGGGTCTATGAAGTCGGTCAGCATCGGCGCCTTGGGATCGGACACGTTGACGCGGCGGACGGCGACGGTGACGATCTCCGCCCCCGACGCCTCCAGCGCGGCGGCGTTCTGCGCGAAATCCTTGTACTTGCCGGTGCCCACGATCAGGCGCGAACGGAAAGTGCGGCCTGCGACTGTCCAGCTATCGTCCTGTATGGATGCGTGATCGCCCCCGCCGACGAAATGGACGATTTCCAGCTCGTCGCCATCCTCGACAACGACCTGCGCCAGCGTCGAGCGCGGCACGACTTCCAGATTGCGCTCCACCGCCACCTTCTCCGGCGCGAGGCCGAGATCGTTGGCGAAGTCGGCCAGAGACATGCCCTGCCGGATGCGGCGATGTTCGCCGTTCACATGGATCGAAATGGTGCCGTCGACGCTCAATGGCCTGTCCTTGGATCTGTATATGGCAAAACGTGTCTCGACTTGACGGGACGCGAGGCGCTACACCGCTTGCGCAGGGGCAAGGGCGTGCGACGCATATAGGGGCGCGCGCCCGTCCGCCGCAACCGCTTAGGTGCAATAGTCGAGGAACAGGCTCGCATGACGGAACCGCGCAAGATCTTCGTGCTGAATGGACCCAATCTCAACCTGCTGGGCACGCGGGAGCCGGAGATATACGGATACGACACGCTGGACGACATTGCCGAGCGGCTGGAGGATGTCGCGAACCGCGCGCATGTGGCGCTGGAATTCCTGCAATCCAACCATGAAGGGCATCTGGTCGACTGGCTGCACGAGGCGCAGGCGCAAGGCGCCCATGCCGTCATCCTGAACGCCGGCGCGTTCACGCACACGTCGATCGCGCTGCACGACGCGATCAAGAGCATCACCGTGCCGGTGATCGAAGTGCATCTGTCCAACCCGCACAAGCGCGAGGATTTCCGCCACAAGAGCTATGTCGGCATGGCGGCGAAGGGAACGATCGCAGGCTTCGGCGCGCTGTCGTATAGCCTCGCGCTGGAAGCCGCGCTGGAGCTTTAGCGGTGCGCAAAACTTGCGCTTCGCCACGAACCGCAATAGGCGCAGGGCCAACGGACGCACAATCCCACGAGGGTCATCCATGAACGACAAGAATGAACAGGGCATGCAGGTCGATGTCGCGCTGGTGCGCGCGCTCGCCGAGATGCTCGACGATACCAACCTGACCGAAATCGAAGTCGAGGACGGCGATCGCAAGATCCGCGTCGCGCGCAAGGCGGCGCCCGTCGCCGCATCGCAGCCCGTCTATATGCAGCAGCCCGCCGCCGGGCCCGCCCCGGTCACCGCCGCCGCGCCTTCTCCTGTGGTCGCCGAAACGGTTGCCCCGGCGAGCGCCGCCAATGCCGTCAAGTCGCCGATGGTCGGCACCGCCTATCTCGCGGGCAACCCCGAAGCCGCCAACTTCATCAGCGTCGGTGCGCAGGTGAAGGCGGGAGACACGCTGCTGATCGTGGAAGCGATGAAGGTCATGAACCCGATCCTCGCCCCCACCGCGGGCACGGTGAAGGCCGTGCTGGTCGAGAACGGCCAGCCGGTCGAGTTCGACCAGCCACTCGTCATTGTCGAATAATCCCGCCGCGATGAGCATCGAGAAGATCCTGATCGCCAACCGGGGCGAAATCGCGCTGCGCATCCACCGCGCCGCGCATGAGATGGGCATCAAGACGGTGGCGGTCCATTCTACCGCCGATGCCGATGCAATGCATGTTCGTCTGGCCGACGAGGCGATCTGCATCGGGCCGCCCGCCGCGCGCGACAGCTATCTCAACATCCCCAACATCATTTCTGCCGCCGAGATATCGGGCGCGGACGCCATCCATCCGGGTTACGGCTTCCTCTCGGAGAATGCACAGTTCGCCGAGATCGTCGAGGCGCACGGCATCATCTTCATCGGCCCGAAGCCCGAACATATCCGCACCATGGGCGACAAGGTGGAGGCCAAGCGCACCGCAGGCGCACTGGGCCTGCCGCTCGTCCCTGGTTCGGACGGCGCGATCAGCGAAATCGAAGAAGCCAAGCGGATCGCGGCGGACATCGGCTATCCGGTCATCATCAAGGCGGCATCGGGCGGCGGCGGGCGCGGCATGAAGATCGTGCAGAGTGCCGACGAACTGGAAACCCAGATGCAGCAGGCCGGATCGGAAGCGAAAGCCGCATTCGGCGACGCGACCGTCTATCTGGAAAAATATCTGGGCAATCCGCGCCATATCGAGTTCCAGATCTTCGGCGACGGCAAGGGCAACGCCATCCATCTGGGCGAACGCGACTGTTCGCTCCAGCGCCGCCACCAGAAGGTGCTGGAGGAAGCACCCTCCCCCGTCATATCCGCCGCCGAGCGCGACCGGATGGGCGGCATCGTGAGCAAGGCGATGGCCGACATGGGCTATCGCGGCGCGGGGACGATCGAGTTCCTGTACGAGGACGGCGAGTTCTACTTCATCGAAATGAACACGCGCCTTCAGGTCGAACATCCGGTGACGGAGATGATCACCGGCGTCGATCTGGTCCGCGAACAGATCCGCATCGCGGAAGGGCGTCCACTTTCGGTGGCGCAGGAAGATCTGGTGTTCTCCGGCCATGCGATCGAATGCCGCATCAATGCGGAGGATCCCCAGACCTTCGCGCCCTCGCCCGGCACCGTCACGCGCTATCATGTGCCCGGCGGGATGCACGTGCGCGTCGATAGCGGCCTCTATCAGGGCTATAGGGTGCCGCCATATTACGACAGCATGATCGGCAAGCTGATCGTCTATGGCCGCACCCGCGAAGGCGCGATCATGCGCCTGAAGCGCGCGCTGGAGGAATATGTGATCGAGGGGATGAAAACGACCATTCCCCTGCATCAGGCGCTGCTCAAGGATCCCGAGTTTCAGGACGGCGCCTATACGATCAAATGGCTGGAGGAGTGGCTGGCGCGGGAAAATGGCGCGTGAAAGCCACCATTTGGCATAACCCCGCCTGCGGTACGTCGCGCAAGACGCTGGCCATCCTTCGGGAAACGCCGGGCGTCGACGTGACGGTGGTGGAATATCTGAAAGACCCGCCTTCGGTCGAGACGCTGCGTGCGCTCTATCGCGATGCGGGCATTACGCCGCAGCAGGGATTGCGGCTGCGCGGAACCGATGCTGTGGAACGCGGTCTGCCCGACGCGGACGATGAGACGGTGCTGGCGGCGATGACGGCGGAACCGATCCTGATCGAACGCCCGCTGGTGCGGACCGACAAGGGCGTAGCCTTGTGCAGGCCGCAGGAGAAGGTGCTGGATCTGATCTAAGCTGCGGGCACTGCCGGATATGAGGAAGTCGACTAAGTACGTCACGCCTACAGTTATCCCGTCTGAGAAAATGCTAACCATCTGATAGAATTATTCATTCTATCGCATATTCGGGAACCATGGCGCCGCGGGCACGTACTCTCGCCATGAACCTGCCTCATGCAGGCGAGGCAATATGGCGAAGCATGACCAGAATCTGAGCAGCATCCTTCTGGAACTGGAACAACTGGCGATGCCGGAGGCTCCGGACGAACAGGCGCTTCTCGAAGAGATACTGGCCCTGCGCTTTTACGAAGTGACGGTCGTACCGGATGCCGACATAGCCGAATTGCCGATGCAGCCGCAGCAATGTCACAATAATGCGGCGGCATTTGCCGCGCTCGACCCGTCCGGGCAAAGCAGGCCCGTTGCCGGGTGGTTGAGGCGCGGCGATCTTTTCCTGTTTCATTCGGTCGTGCTGTCGCAGTCTCGCCTCATCTGCGTGACACCGCACGAGCATGCCTTGCCTCTGGAGTTCGCGCCCGACCCCGAGATCGAATGGCATGATGCCAAAGAATGGAAAGTTGCCCGTCGACGCGGCAGGATGGTTCCCTATGTCGTGCGTGCCGATCCCCAGGATATCATAGCGCGCGCCGGAAAAGCGAAGCGTGCTTTGCTGGACGGGTCCGATAATGTTGACCTTGCAGCTGCATGGATTGTTTGAGCAGGCCGCAAGGCACGTTACGGAACCGCGCATTTATCGCAAAAGCGTAACAGTCGCGTGATCTATGCCTTGCCACGAAGCGGCACGGGGGCGTAGCCTTGCGCCATGGTCAGGAACACGGAATTGGCGACGATCGCGATCTACAGCCTGAAGGGAGGCGTCGGAAAGACGACTTTCGCGATCAACCTTGCCTGGGCATCGGCGGCGATATCGAAGCGGCGCACTTTGCTGTGGGATCTCGATCCGCAGGCCGCGGCGACATGGCTGATTTCCGGCGACCAGTCGGGGCGCGACGAGGCGACGGCGATCTTCAGCAAGGATGTCGACATCGCCTCGCTGATTCGCCCGTCGACGGTGCCGGGCATAGACCTGATCGCAGCGGATACATCCCTGCGCGGCCTTGACCGCCTGTTCTTCGAGATCGGCAAGAAGAAGCGGCTGGCCAAGCTGATCGAAGGGCTGGGCAGGCAGTATGACCGGATCATCCTCGATTGCCCGCCGGGCCTGACCGAGACCAGCGAACAGGTGCTGCGCGCCGCCGATCTGGTGATCGTGCCGGTGATCCCCTCCCCGCTGTCGCAACGCGCGCTGGGCGAAGTCGCGCGCTATCTGGTGCAGCGCGGCGGAAGCCACGCGCCGATGCTGCCGGTCTATTCGATGGTCGACCGGCGACGCGGCCTGCATCGCGCAGCGCTGGAGGCGCAGCCGGACTGGCCCGTCATCCCCATGGCCAGCGCCGTCGAGCAGATGACGTCGCGCCGCAAGCCGCTGGGTGCATTCGCCGGACGCTGCCCCGCCGCGCAGGAGTTCGCGGCATTGTGGACGGGGATCGAGCGGAGATTGGTGCGGGGATAAAGCGTGAGGAGCTATCCCACCTATACCGTTCGGGCTGAGCTTGTCGAAGCCCCGTGCTGAGCCACAGGAGAAGCCACTTCGCTGCTTTCAGTATAGCCCCCTTCGACTGCCCGCCTGCGGCAGGCGCTCAGGACAGGCTTAGACAGGCTCAGGGCGAGCGGCGGAATAGATATGCTTCAAACTTCGGCGTTGGAAATCACGCTACCGCACCGATGCCCCTGTGGCGCGCGAAGATCATGCGCGCTTCGTCGGCTGGCATGGGGCGGCCGAAGAAATAGCCTTGTATCTTGGTGCATCCGAGCGCGTTGACCATTTCGACTTCCGCTTCGGTTTCGACGCCTTCCGCCGTGGTCGCCATGCCCAGGCTGTCGGCCAGCGCGACGACGGCGCGGACGATCGCCAGCGCCTCCGGCACGTTCCTCGCGGCGTTGACGACGAAGCTGCGGTCGATCTTGATCGTCGTGAACTTCGTGCGGCTGAGATAGCCGAGCGAGGAATAGCCGGTGCCGAAATCGTCGAGCGAGAGGCGCACGCCGAGACCGAGCAACTGCTCCAGCACCTGCGTCGCGACGGTGCCTTCGCGCATGAACACGCTTTCGGTCACTTCCAGTTCCAGCCGGTGTGCAGGCAGGCCGCTTTGCGCCAGCGCGGAAATGACGCAGGCGACGAACTGATGATTGTGAAGCTGTTCGGCGGAGACGTTGACGGCCACCCGGATATCCTTGGGCCAGTTCATCGCTTCATGACAGGCGGTGCGCAGCACCCATTCGCCGATCGGCGCAATCAGGCGGGCGTCCTCCGCCACGGGAATGAACTTGGCGGGCGAGATCGCCCCCATTTCGGGATGCGTCCAGCGCACCAGCGTTTCGAACCCTTCGCAGGCGCCGGTCTTGGCATTGACGACCGGCTGATAGACGACGTGAAGCTGATCCTTCTCCAGCGCCTCGCGCAACGCGATTTCGAGCGTGCGGCGTTCCTCGGCATGGATGTGGAGGCGCGGTTCGTACTGGCAATGTACGCCGCCGCCTTCATCCTTGGCGCGATAGAGTGCGAGATCGGCACTGCGGATCAGCGTTTCCGTGCTGCTGCCGTCGCGCGGCGCCATCGCGGAACCGACGGAGGCACCGATATATAGCAGGTTGTCGTCCACGTCGTAAGGCTGCGACAAGATGTCGATGACGGTGTTCGCCAGTTGCGCGATGCGGACCGGATCGCCGAAATCGCGCATGACGATCGCAAACTCGTCGCCACCGATGCGGCCGCAGGTTTCGTGCGGACCGCAAATCTCGATCAGGCGCGCGGCGACCTGTTCCAGCAGCTTGTCGCCGACCTGATGCCCCAGCGTGTCGTTGACGCTCTTGAACCGGTCGAGATCGACCATCAGGAACGCGCAGCGGCTGTTCCATTTCATGACCGCATCGATCGCCGTCGCCAGCGCTTCGCTGAGTTGCAGGCGGTTGGGCAGATTGGTGAGCGGATCGAAGCGGGCGAGTTGCGCGATGCGGTTGGCGCTTTCGCGCTGTTCGGTCACGTCGGAGCCGACGCCGCGAAAGCCGATATAATCGCCCTGTTCGTTGTAGCGGGGGGATGCCGACAGTTCCAGCCAGTGCGTCGCGCCGCCGACTTCCACGGGCAAGGCGACGTTGCTGAAGCTTTCGCGCCGCTTCAGTCGTTCGGCGAGATCACGCAGTACGGGCGTGAAATGCCCCGTTTCCCAGTCGCGACCGGCGAGAATCTGAAGCAGCGGCTTGCCTTCGAGATCGGCGGGGGTAACGCCCATCGTCGCGGCGAACCGCGTCGATACACCGGTGATGCGACGCAGGCTGTCGGTCTGCCACAGCCAGTCGGAACCGCTGTCCTCATATTCGCGCAGGAGAAGGCTCACGACTTCGCGCTTCTCCGCCAGTTCCTTGCTGGTGCCGACCTGACTGCCGAAGGCGCGCGCATGCTTGAGGCTGCCGATGAGCAGCATGAGGGCGTAGCTGGCGGCGAGCAGTGGCAGATGCAGCCCGTAATGCCGCTCGAACAGCATCATCGCGCCGGCGCCGGTCGTCAGCAGAAAGCCGACGCAGGCGAGCGGCAGGGCCGAATAGGCGACGGCCGCGCCGACCATGAGGCAGCTTGCCAGCGTCCACAGTGCAATCAGCGCCGCGGCGTCCAGCGGCAGCGGAAACAGCGTCATGGCCGCAAGCCACAGCAAGCCCTGCGCCGTCACCAGCGCGCCGTGAACCAGAATATCGCGCCGCCCTACATCGGCATACTCACGGCGCCTTCGAGTACGACTGGCGCCGAATTGCGCGATCATGAGGCCAAACGACAGGACGCTCCAGCCGATCAGAAGGAATTGCTGGGACCGGCCCCCGAACACGCTCCACAGGAACAGCAGGGCGAACATGTTAAGGACGAACTGCACACCGTGCAGCCGGTCGGCGGATTCGAGCTGGGCACGGTAATGCTGCGCCCCATTGCCGGTGCGCGCCGGTGTCAGGCCCATCATGACAGGCAGGGACAGAATGTCGCTGCCGCCTTCGGGGGATCGGGGGTGTTCGATGCTCACCCCTCGTTCCTGCCACAGACGGGGTTATCAATGCGTTAGCAGGACGACGTTTTCGTGATGGAAATCATCAAGGGCACCGCCCCGTCAGGCGGCGATGTCGTAGGGCCGTATTTCGCCGGAAAGATAGAGATTGCGTGCCTTCGACCTGCTGAGCTTGCCCGAGCTGGTGCGCGGCAAGGTGCGCGGAGGCACCAGTTCGACCACGCAATTCATGCCCGTGATCGCACGCACGCGCTCACGTATCTCGTCGCGCAGACGCGAGCGTTCGTCGTTATCCGATGTGCGGCAATGGACGAGGACGGCTGGCGCTTCTTCGCCGCCGGGAGTCGTGATGGCGAAGGCGGCGATGTCGCCCTGCTTGAAGCCGGGAAGCTGCTCGACGGCCCATTCGATGTCCTGCGGCCAGTGATTCTTGCCGTTGATGATGATCATGTCCTTGGCCCGACCGACGATATAAAGATAGCCGTCGGACAGATAGCCCATGTCGCCGGTGTCGAGCCAGCCATCGACCAGACAGGCGTCGGTCGCCTCCTGATCGCGAAAATAGCCGACCATCAGCGACGGACCGGTGGTCCACACCTTGCCGATCTGCCTTTCGCGCAGGGGACCGCCATCCTCGTCGCGGATCTGGACGATCATGTCCTTGGCGGGCTTGCCGCAGTTTACGATGGCGCGGAAGCGCTGCGGACGGCCTTCGGCGGCGGCCCCGCCCGACAGGTCGGTTTCCTCGACCAGCTCGACCACGATGCCTTCGCCCGGCGGCATGATCGTGACCGCCAGAGTCGCTTCGGCAAGACCGTAGCTGGGCAGGAAAGCGGTGGGCGAAAAACCGGCGTCCGCGAAGGCATCGACGAAGCTCTGCATCACATCGGGACGGATCATGTCCGCGCCGTTGCCTGCAAGGCGCCAGCGAGACAGGTCGAAGCGATCGGCGGCCTTGGTCTGGCTCGACATGCGGCGGGCGCAGATGTCGTAGCCGAAGGTCGGCGAGTAGCTGATCGAGGTGCCTTCGTTGCGGCTGATGAGATCGAGCCAGGCGAGCGGACGGCGCGCGAAATCCTCCGTCTTCATGTAGTCGGCCGAGACCTGATTGGCGACGGGCGACAGGAAGCAGCCGACAAGGCCCATATCGTGATACCAGGGCAGCCAGCTTATGCAGCGATCGCTGTCCTGCACTTCCATGCCGTGGCTGTGCGCCGACAGGTTGCTGAGCAGCGCCTTGTGCGTCACCGCGACGCCGTGGGGGAAGCGCGTCGATCCGCTGGAATATTGCAGATAGGCAATGTCGTTCGTATTCGCTTCGGGCAGGACGCAGGGCACTGCATCGCGGGCGATGAACGCATCATAGGCCATGGGTTCGACGGACCTCTGGCGCGCGGCTTCGCTGGCCATTTCAACCAGTTCGGCGGGGAAGAACAGCATCGTCGGGTCGCTGCTCGAAAGCTGGACGACGAGCTGGTCGATATAGCTTTCCTTGCCGCCGAAGCTGGTCGGCAGCGGGAGCGGCACCGGCCAAGCCCCTGCATAGACGATGCCGAAGAACATCTGCGCGAACTCCGGCCCCGTCTCCGCGATCAGGGCGATGCGATCCTGCGGCTGCACGCCATGTGCGATCAGGCGGTGCGCGCAGGCGATCGCATCGGCACGCAATTCGGCATAAGGATAGGGCCGCGCCAGATTACCACGCGGATCGTGGAAATTGAGGCCGCGTTTTCCCTCCGCCGCATAGTCCAGCGCTTCGCCCAAAGTCGCGAAGTCGGACAGGCGTCGGGGCAGATCGTCGCCGGTGGGCGTAGCGATCAATGCGTTCTGCGAACCCGTCATATTGGTGTCACCCAATGCTATCATCCTGAATTATCGATCAAACGTCCCATTATGCTTTTTGGACGCATGACCGCTTTTGGCATAACACACGCTTCTAGCGCATAAGCCGCGTTCAAAATCCGGCCCGACTGTGGCACAATCGTGGCGCGTGACCCTATCTCATCCCAAAGATCGCGGCCGAAAACCGCGCCCGCCACTCGACTCCGCGCGGCTGCGCGATCTGGCGCTGCATTATGTGGGGCGTTTCGCGACGACGCGGGCGAAGCTGAACGCCTATCTCAAGCGCAAGATCGTGGAGCGCGGCTGGGACGATGCAACGCCGCCGGATATCGAGGCACTATCGGAACAGTTCGTCGCGCTGGGCTATATCGACGACGCAGGCTATGCCGCGATGAAGGCAGGTGCGCTGACGCGGCGGGGCTTCGGGACGCGGCGGGTGAGCGAGGCGCTGCGCGCGGCGGGCGTCGGCGAAGGAGACAGTGCGCCCGCGCTGGACGATGCGGCGGCGGAACGCTGGGCATCGGCGGACGCGTTCGCAAAGCGCAAGCGGCTTGGCCCCTATGCCGAAACCCCGGTCGCGCGGGAGAAACGCGACAAGCAGATTGCAGCCTTCCTGCGGGCAGGCCATGACTATGCGATGGCGCGGCGATGGATCGACGCAGCCCCCGGAGAGATTCCCGATCGTGATGACTAGACTGTCCCTCTTGCTGCCGTTGCTGATCGTCGCGGCATGTTCGTCCAAAGCCCCCGGTGCGGACAATGCGACCGCCACCGTGCAGGCGGCATCGACCGGCACCGTCCCGCTCGTCATCCGCAGCGGGGGCAAGGTGCATCGCTTTTCCGTGGAGACCGCGGTCACTGCGGAGCAGCAGGAGAAGGGCCTGATGTTCCGCAATAGCCTGCCCGACGATGGCGGCATGGTGTTTCCCATGGATCCGCCGCGGATTGCCAGTTTCTGGATGAAGAATACGGTGATCCCGCTCGACATGCTGTTCATCCGCACCGACGGCAGCATCGCGATGATCGCGGCGAACACGACGCCTTATGCGCGGGAGCCGGTGTCGGCGGGCATCCCCGTATCCGCCGTGCTGGAATTGCGCGGCGGACGGGCGGCGGAACTGGGCGTGAAGGAAGGCGACAAGGTTTCCTGGGGCAGTTGCGCCGTGCCGGACGCAAAGGTCGACGCGTCGCTGGCGGCGGTGCGCTTCTGCCCCTGAGCGCCGGTAAGCGCTGTGGCGAGTATCGTCCGGGCGATGATGCCGTAGGTCGCGCAGGCCAGCGCCAGTGGATAGGGCGGCCCCATCCACGCCGTCGACGGGGCGAAAGCCATCCGGTTCTGCGCCGCGCGCAACTGGACGAGGGCGGCGTGATGGCTATTCGCCAGGCCCCTGCCTGGCCCCGCCCTGCGCAACGCCTCCGCCGCGCAGTAGATGCGCCGCATCCTGCGCGTGCCATGGGCCAGCGCCAGAATATCGACCAGAAAGATATCGAGTTCGCGCAGGCCGTTGCCCATCACCCGGTGCGGCATGGGCCGGTCGCTGCGGGTGGCCGCCGGATCGCTGCCGAGGAAGGTGGCGGCGCGCAGTAGTTGCGCCACCAGCGTTTCGAGCGCTTCGTCCGTCTTTTCTGCTCCGTTCCCCGGCGAAAGCCGGGGTCCAGGGCAACGAAGTGCGGTTCTGTGACGCTCTGGACCCCGGCTTTCGCCGGGGAACATAGTGGGAAACGCCGCCCCGCTCACCGCAGCTTTGCGATCTTGATCCCGTCGGTCTTGGCGCGGTCCTTCACCGATTCCTCGCTGCGGGTCAGCGCCTTGGCGATCGCCTTCATCGCCATGCCTTTGGCCGCCAGCGTGCGCAGCTTGGCCAGCTCGTCGGATGTCCACGGCTGACGATGCCGTTCGAACCGTTCTGCCATCGCTTTGTCCCCTCAAATGAAAAAGGGCGATCCCCGTAAGGACCGCCCTTTCCAAGGTTGAAATATTCCCGAAATCAGCGCTTCGAGAACTGGAAGCTCTTGCGGGCCTTCGCCTTGCCGTACTTCTTGCGTTCCACGGTGCGGCTGTCGCGCGTGAGGAAGCCTTCGGCCTTCACCGCGCTGCGCAGGGCAGGCTCGTACTTGGTCAGCGCCTGGCTGATGCCATGCTTGACGGCACCGGCCTGACCCGAAAGACCGCCGCCCTTGACGGTCGCGATCACGTCGTAGGAGCCGACGCGATCGGTGACGGTGAACGGCTGGTTCAGCACCAGACGCAGAGTCGGACGGGCGAAGTAGATTTCCTGATCGCGACCGTTGACGGTGACCTTGCCCGAACCGGGCTTGATCCACACGCGGGCGACGGCATCCTTGCGGCGACCGGTCGCATAGGCGCGACCCTGCGCGTCGATGATCTGCTCACGCAGCGGCATCGTCGGCGCGGCGGGCTGAACCGGTGCGGGGGCTTCCACCGAAGCGGAAACCGGCGCGGCGGCGACAGGCGCGGCGGAGGTCAGATCGGCGAGATCGGACAGGGACTGGCGGTTATCGGACATTATGCACCCACCTTGTTCTTGCGGTTCCGTTCGCCCAGATCGATGACTTCCGGGTTCTGGGCTTCATGCGGATGCTCGGCACCGGCGAAGACGCGCAGGTTGCGCATCTGCTGGCGACCCAGCGGGCCACGCGGGATCATGCGTTCGATCGCCTTTTCCAGCACGCGCTCGGGGAAACGACCGGCCAGAACCTTGGCAGGCGTGGTTTCCTTGATGCCGCCGGCATAGCCGGTGTGCTTGTAGTAGATCTTGTCGGTCAGCTTCTTGCCGGTGAACTTCACCTTGCCGGCATTGATGATGATGACATTGTCACCACAATCGATGTGCGGGGTGTAGCTCGGCTTGTGCTTGCCGCGCAGGATGTTGGCGACGATGGACGCGGCGCGGCCGACGACCAGACCTTCGGCGTCGATCAACACCCATTTCTTATCGACCGTTGCCGGGGTCGCAGACTTGGTCGTCTTCATCAGCGCCTTCATGGGCCGAATCTCCTGTTGAAATACGTCCCGCCTGCCTTTGCGGCAATCGGGGATGCGCGCTAATGACGGGCAGTGCCCGATAAGTCAAGGGTTCGTGCGGGTTTGCTGACGGGTATCAGAATACCACTATTCATCCAGTGGCGCCAGAAGACGCTTTTCACGCAGGGTTCGCGCTGGCTGGCGCACGTCCCGCTCCGCGCTCAGAACGAGCCCGGTGGAATGTTGCACCGTGTAGCGGGCGGCGATGCCGTTGGCTTCATCCTGCTCGCTGAAAAGGAGAGTGCCGGGATCGCCCTCATCCCCACCGCGCATCGTCGGTAATGTCGTGCCAGAGGCAAAGAGCATCAGCGGCTGAACGTCGCCCGCCAGCACGGCCAGCCGATCCGCCGCATCCAGGCTGGCAATATGGTCGATCGCGGTCCGCGTCGCCGCATTCCCCCCCGATACCGCCAGCAGCGCCCTTTGCCCCTGCATGAAGGCCGCCCACACGTCGGGCATATTGTCGATGGCGATGATTCGGCCATTGCGGTCGATGCGCATCTGCTGCGTTACGCCGATCAGCGGCGCAAGGGCGGCGCGATAGCGCGCCATGGCTGGGGGCGGCCCCTCCCCAGTGACGTCGCGTAACGTGACGGTGAGCCTGTAACCGCCCCCATCGGGCGCGAAGCGCAAATGCCGCACGCTCTCGAAACGGCGCTGCGTCTTTCCCGTGCCGACATATTGCACGACGCGATAGGCCAGCGTCCTATCCAGCGGCGGGGCGAAGCGGATGGCCGTAGGCGATGCCTGCGCAATACCGGTGCCGGGTGTCGCGACACACGCAACCGCCACGAGCAGGAGGACGGCTGCGATACGCCTCACCGTTTGCGCGCACCGATCGCGTGCGCGCTCCAGGCCGCGCTGGCCACCACCAGAGCGCCGACCGCCTGATGCAGCGCGGCAAGCGGCAAGGCGATGCCGCTCAGCACCGTGGCGATGCCGAGCAGTATCTGCGTCCCGACGCTTGCGTTGAGGGCGATCGATGCGCCGCGCGCCCCTGCCCGCCTGGCCCTGCGCGCCAGCAGGATCAGCATCGCCGCCGCCGCGAATGCCCACCAGCGGTGGATGAAGTGGATTAGGAAAGGATCGTTGCCGAACGTCGTCCAGAACGAGCCGAGCCACTGCACGCCCGCCGGATAGAAATGGTCATTCATCAGCGGCCATGTATTCGCGACATAGCCTGCGTCGAGACCGGCGGTATAGGCGCCGAAGAGAAGCTGCACGAACAGCACCAGCGCCGCGAGAAGGGCAAAGCCGGTCAATCGCGCCGTCCGCGCGCGCGTGTCCGACGCCTGCGTCAGCAGATCGCACGCCGTCCAGACCAGCCCCGCGAGCACGAACAGCGCCGTCAACAGATGCACGGCGAGGCGATAATGGCTGACGTCGGTGCGCTGCGACAGGCCCGACTGCACCATCCACCAGCCGATCGCCCCCTGCAACCCGCCCAGCATCAGCAACGCGAACAGGCGCGGGCCATATCCGACCGGGATCACGCGTTTCCAGGCGAACCAGAGCAGCGGCAGTGCGAACGCCAGACCGATGACGCGGCCCAGCAGCCGGTGCGCCCATTCCCAGAAGAAGATGAACTGGAAATCGCCGAGGCTCATGCCCTTGTTGATTTCCCGATATTCCGGAATCTGCTGATATTTGCGGAACGCTTCCATCCAGTCGGCGTGCGTAAGCGGGGGCAGCGCGCCGCTGATCGGTTTCCATTCGGTGATCGACAGGCCCGATTCGGTCAGGCGCGTGATGCCGCCGACGACCACCATGGAAAAGACGAGCGCCGCGACGCACAGCAGCCACGCCGCGATCGCGCGGTGACGCGGGCGCGGAGCGGCTGAACGCAGCGAAGCGGATGGACTGAAGGACAGGGCCATAGCGCGCTATTGCGCCGCTGCGAGCGTGGTTTCAAGCGGCTTTTGGAGTACCCGGCGCAATGCCGCGCTCATACCATCCGCGCGACCGCTTCACGAGCGTCACGACGGACAGCATCACTGGCACCTCGACCAATACGCCGACCACCGTCGCCAGTGCAGCGCCCGAGTCCAGACCGAACAGCGCGATCGCGGATGCGACCGCCAGCTCGAAAAAATTGGACGCACCTATGAGTGCGGACGGCGCCGCCACGCACCAGGCCACGCCGAACCGGCGGCTGAGCCAATAGGCCAGTCCGGCGTTGAAATAGACCTGGATGAGGATCGGCACGGCAAGCAAGGCGATCACTAGCGGCCGCGCGACGATCTGCTGCCCCTGAAAGCCGAACAGCAGCACCAGTGTCGTCAGTAGCGCGATCAGCGAAATCGGTCCTAGACGTGCGAGCAGGCTATCGAGCGCCGCCTTGCCCCCCTGTCGTATCACGATGCTGCGGACGATCTGCGCCAGAACGACCGGCACGACGATATAGATCAGTACAGACAGCAACAGCGTGTCCCACGGTACGCTGATCGCCGCAACCCCCAGCAACAGGCCGACGATCGGCGCGAAGGCGACCACCATGATAAGATCGTTGAGCGCCACCTGCCCCAGCGTATAGGCCGGATCGCCGTCGCACAGATTGGACCAGACGAACACCATCGCGGTGCAGGGTGCCGCCGCCAGCAGGATCAGCCCAGCGATATAGGACGGCCCCTGCCCCGCCGGCAGCCATGGCGCGAACAGCCAGCCGATGAAGAACGCCGCGAGCGCCGCCATCGAGAACGGCTTGACCGCCCAGTTGATGAACAGCGTTATGCCGACGCCTTTCCAGTGCCGCCGAACGTCTGAGAGGCTACCGAGATCGACCTTCAGCAGCATGGGAATGATCATGAGCCACACCAGTGTAGCGACGATCAGGTTGACGCGCGCCACTTCCGCCGTTGCGACGATGGCAAACATCTTCGGAAGCAAAGCGCCCAGAACAACGCCGACAACGATGCACAAGGCGACCCAGAGCGTCAGATAGCGCTCAAACAGGGTCATCGTGGAATCCTCTGTCCTCTGGCATCCACCACCTGCTCGCCATCTTCCTTGGCAAAGGCGCCGCGCTGGGATGCGGGGAGTATATCGAGCACCATCTCCGAAGGACGACACAGCCGCACCCCCACAGGCGTGACGACAAACGGACGGTTAATCAGCAGCGGATGCGCCATCATCGCGTCGATCAAGGCTTCGTCCGGTACATCCGGATCATCGAGCCCCAGTTCCGCATATGGCGTATTCTTCTGGCGAAGTGCCTCACGCGGGGTCATTCCCGCTCGCCTCAACAGGTGACGCAGCATGATGCGGTTCGGCGGGAAACTGCGGTAGTCGATCACATGCGGCTCGATGCCCGCATTGCGGATAAGCGCCAATGTGTTGCGCGACGTTCCGCAATCGGGATTGTGGTAGATAACAACGTCAATATCTGCGATGGCTTCATGCCCCATGGCGGCGAGTTCCTTGTTCGGGTTAATGAAACGGATCAGGGCGTGCAGCAGGATAGTGCATCGCGGATCGGCACGCAGAGATCGGCATTGCCATCACAGCAATCGCGCAGCAGATAGAGCGTAAGCGCCTGCACCTGATCCAGATCGGCATGATACACAATCCAGCGGCCACGCCGCTCGGCCCGGGTCAGGCCCGCGCGCGTCAATATGGCAAGATGAGTTGACAGTGTATTTTGCTGCACGTCCAGAAGCTGCGCAATTTCCCCCGCAGGCAGACCTTCGGGTACATGCCGCACGAGAAGGCGAAATACGGCCAGACGTGTAGGCTGCGCCAACGCGCTAAAGGCCTCTATTGACGAATCGTCATTCATATATCGATATTATCCGATATATCGATTGATACAAGTTCTGTAGGAGAAGTTAGTCAATTTTCATATGTGATGTTGTATCTTCTCTGCGATGCGCCTATGTGGCGATCATCATGTTGTTGTCCTTCCGCAGCGCCCTTGCCAGAGGCTCCCTTGACCGGGCCGCCGTCGCCCTTTCCGGGCTGTGCGCCGCGCATTGCATCGTGACGGCCATCATCCTGGGTCTGCTGGCCTCGGCGGGCGGTATCTTCGGCAATCCGCTGTTTCATGAAGTGGGCCTCGCCGTCGCGATCGGCCTGGGTGCGATTGCGCTGGGCCATGGCGCGGTGAAGCATGGTTTCATGATGCCTGCGGCGATCGGATCGCTGGGCCTTGGCGTGATGGCGGGCGCCTTGTCTATGGATCACGGGCTGGAGGAAAGCGTCTACACGCTGATCGGTGTCGCCATATTGGCGCTGGGCCACGACCTCAACCATCGCGCCGGTCGATAAGGCACATGCTGCGATCATTTTATGCAGCATGAAGGTTGAAATCGGTACGAATTAGGCCATTTTCACGATGCTGATAGCAGTGTAAGGAACTTTGGACATCTTCGGGAGTCGTAAGGCGAACGATGTCCAAGGACCGGCATAGAGCCATAGGAGCGAGGAATGCAGCGTATTTCTACCAAGGCGTTTGGACGTATGACTTTGGGCCTGGCGGTTTCCGCCCTCGCCCTGGCCGCCTGTTCCGAGAAAAAGAGCGAAACCACTGAAACGGCGCAAACGACGCCGACCGAGACGGCTGCACCAGCCGCCAATACGACCGCCGCTGCCCCCGCCGCCGCAGCGGGCAAGCCTGCCGCCGACAATGTCGACACGGTAAGCGGTGCCAAGTTCGCCGATTTCACAGGCGATGCCGCGAAAGGCGAGAAGGACTTCGCCGTCTGCAAGACCTGCCATGCCATCGAGGAAGGCGTGAACAAGATCGGCCCGTCGCTCCACAAGGTCGTCGGACGTGCAGCCGGCACGATCGCCGGGTTCAGCTACACCCCCGCCAACAAGAACAGCGGCATCACCTGGTCTCAGGAAAAGCTTTTCCAGTATCTGGAAAATCCGCAGCGCGTCGTGCCGGGCACGAAGATGGCCTTCGCCGGCATCCCCGATCCGCAGAAGCGCGCGGACGTGATCGCCTATCTCGCCGCCAATTCGAAATAAGGCGCCGACGTTATCAGAAAGGCCCGGCAGTGATGCCGGGCCTTTTTTGTTGTGCTTAAAATACACTCCTTGCTTTGCAGGGAAAGTGTCCGGCGCAGTCTTAGGGTAGTGGGGCGTCGGTACAGTAGATCCTCCCCTGCAAGGGGAGGGGGACCGCCGCGAAGCGGTGGTGGAGGGGTGTCCCCCTGGCGATAGCGTGACACCCCTCCGTCAGGCTTCGCCTGCCACCTCCCCTTCGAGGGGAGGATCAGGAACGGCGAAGGTCGGCCAGATGCAAAGGGAAGGACGCCAGCAACGCGCCTGCGATCCATGGCCAAGGCATGCCGGTAAGCGCGAAGCGGACGGCCAGCAGCATGAGTGCGCCCGGCCCGAGACGCAGCAGCGCGGAAGTCAGCGACCAACCGCCGCGAGTCACAAGCCAGATCAGCTCCACCAGAATGACCAGCAGAACGATGTCGACCGCGTGGCCGCTGGCGAACAGGGCTTTCACTGCGGCGTCGTCATCCGAACGGACCGTTCAGCCGCACGATCGTCATATTGAGATAGCCTGCGAACGTCACCCAGCAGATATAGGGGACAAGCATCAGCGCGGCGGCGATCGAGCGCGGCCATGTCACCAGAATGAGCGAACCGACCGAAAGCCAGAGCAGCACCACTTCCACCAAGGCCCAGTCGGGACGGTGGAAGCGGAAGAACAACAGGCTCCAGAGGATATTGAAGAAGCCGTTGAGCGCGAAAAGGCCGATCAGCCGGTTGGCTTCCTGCTGCGTGGCGGTGGCATGCCAGCCGGTGACGGCGGCCAGTGCCGTGAACGCATAGATGATCGTCCAGCCGATCCCGTAAACAGCGTCAGGCGGCGCCCAGCGCGGCAGGATCAGGCTGCGATACCAGGGGCCGATATCGGTGATCGTGGCACCCAGAAACGCGACGGCGCAAGCGAAGAAGGCCGCTATCAGGACCGGGAACAACCAGCGTGTCATTGCGATACGGTCGCCGGTCCCATTCCCAGGAGGTGGCGCATGTCGTTCAGGAAAATCCGGACGTGGGCCATCGGCCGCTTCCGCACCAGTTCCTTGTTCATATAGGCGTCCCAGGTCAGTTGCTGCACATCGGGATCCTTGCACATGGTCACGAAGCGTTCGCGCCGCTTGTCGCTCGAATACCAGAAATACTGCATGATCCCAAGGATCCAGAACACCCGGCCATGGGCCTTCATAAACCGCTTGCGGGCGAGACGAAGCGCGCCGGCCTTGCCCGTTTCGAGATAGGCGTCGATCGCCTGCGCGGCGCAGCGCCCGCCGTACATGGCGTAATAGATACCTTCGCCCGACGCCGGGGCGACGACGCCGGCGGCGTCGCCGGTCACCACCAGATCGCGGCCATTGTCCCACCGCTTGAGCGGTTTGAGAGGAATCGGCGCGCCTTCGCACCGGATCGTCTCGCAAGCGTCCAGTCCGGTCTGTTGGCGGAGCGCCGCCACCGCCTCGCGCAGGTCGAAGCCCTTGTGCGCGCTGCCGACGCCGATGCTGGCGGTATCGCCATGCGGGAAAATCCAAGCGTAGAAGTCCGGCGAGAGCTTGCCCTGATAGAATACGTCGCAGCGATCGGGATCGAAATCGGCGGCAGCAGCCAGCACGGGTTCCGGCGCACGAATGATTTCATGATAGGCGAACACGCATTTCACCCGCTCCGCCTCCGGCAGTTCGGCCCGAGCGACACCCGATCGCGCACCGTCCGCGCCGATCACGCTGCGCGCGCGCAGGCGCAGTTCCGGCCCGCCGCGCCGCTCCCGGTAGAACACGCTCATGCGGCCATCGGCATCGCGCTCGATCCGCTCGAACGTGCCGCGCCGCCGCTCCGCCCCGTGGGATTCGGCCCGGACGCGCAGCCACTCGTCGAACATGTCGCGATCGACCATGCCGACGAAGCCCTTGCCGACCGGCATGTCGACGGCCACGTCGGTGGGTGAAATCATCCGGGCCGATGTCGCATGAGCGACCAGCAGATGATCGGGAATGGCGAAATCGCGGATCAGGCGCGGCGGTATCGCCCCGCCGCAGGGCTTGATGCGGCCTGCCTTGTCGAGCAGGGCGACGCTGCGCCCCATCTGCGCCAGATCATCGGCGGCGGTCGCCCCCGATGGCCCGCCGCCGATCACGACCACGTCATAATCGCGCATTTCCGTCATGTCGCCATCTCCCCGGCAAGGATCGCGGTCGGTCGCACCGCGCGACCCGCCACATGAAGCGCAAGCCAGGCCGCCGCCAGAAACAGCAGGGCCTCCGCGCCGAACACCAGTGTGAAGGCATGCTCGGTCGATCCGCCCAGCGCGCGGATGGCATCCACGGCCAGCGCGCCGGTCAAGCCGCCGGTGCCGAAGGCGATCGCCTGCGCCGCGCCCCAGACGCCCATGCGGACCCCTTCGCGCGGGCCGCGCTCCGTCGAACTGCCCGCTCCCGCAAGCGCCATCATCGTGCCGATCGCGGCGACGGCGAATACGCCATTGGCGAAGCCGAGCAGCATCACATTGGCCCGCAGCGGCCAGTCGATGCCGACACGCGCCGCCATCGCAAGCCCCAGCAGCGCCGCCGCCGAGCCTATGCAGCCTGCGAACGTCCAGCGGCGCAAGGCCACAGGTGTACGACCGCCGAACAGGCTGCCGCCGACGCCGACCAGTAGCATCCCCGCCAGCACGCCGCCATGCTGCGCGCCCGACAATTGCGTGGATTGCCCCGGCGTCAGGCCGAATATCAGACCGGCGAACGGCTCAAGAATGAGATCCTGCATCGAATAGGCGAGCATCGACAGGAAGATGAACAGCGTGAAACGCCGCGCCTCGCCATCGGCGGCGATCTCCGCGAGGGCGTCGCGAAAGGCGATCTTGGGCGCATCGCGCGGTGCGGCGAAGGCACTTGTACCGCTTTCCACGCCCCATATCGCAACGATCGAAAGGAGGAATGCGGCCAGTGCGACCCCGCCCGACACCATCGCGAGCCGTGCCAGCGAGAAGGGATCGATGAGGCTGCCTGCGATCCCCGCCGTCACGACGATCCCCGCGATCATCATGATCCAGGTGATCGATGCCGCCGCCGCCCGTCGTTCCGGCGCGACGCGTGTTGCAAGCAAAGCAAGCAGCGAGGTGCCCGCCGCGCCCACGCCCGCGCCGATCATCGTGAAGGCCAGCACCAGCAGCGCATAGCCCGACACCGCCCCGCCGCCCGCGACCATCGCCAGCGCATCGACGGCCAACAACGCGCCGAGCGCGAGTATCCCCATGCCCATGATGATCCAGGGCGTCCGCTGCCGCCCCTTGTCGGACGTATGGCCCCAGGCGGGACGCGAAAGCTGCACCGCATAATGCCACGCGACCAGCCCGGCGGGCAAGGCGACGGGCAGCGCATATTCGACGACCATCACGCGATTGAGCAACGACGTCGCCAGCATGACGATCGCACCGATCGCGCTTTGCACCAGCCCCAGACGGGCGATACCGAACCATCCGAGGCCGCGAACCGCCGCCGTTTCGTACCGTGTCGCCATCACACCCCCCATGCCCCGCCGAGGCCGAAGGCCGATGCCAGCATCCCGAAAACATACAGCGTCGTGCCGGTAGCGTTGTACCAGGGCGTGTGCTTGAGCGGATCGCCGAGCAGACGGACCATCAGACCAAGCTGCCCCAGCAGCAGAAGCCCGACGACGATCCCGACGGCCGGATGCCCCCATTGCAGCAGCAGGGCGACCACCACCACTTGCGGCACGGCCATCACCGCGCAGGCGATCCGCGCGGCGGGATCGACCCCCAGCACAGCGGGGAGCGAGCGGATTCCCATCGCCCTGTCGCCTTCCACAGCCTTGAAATCGTTGAGCGTCATGATGCCGTAGGCACCGATGCTGTAGAGCGTCAGGATGATGAGGACGGGCACCGAAGGCAGCGCGCCCGCCATGACGGCGGCACCCGTGAACCAGGTCAGCCCTTCATAGGTCAGCGCGACGACCGCCGGTCCCCACAGCCCGCTTTTCTTGAGGCGCAGCGGCGGCGCGCTATATGCCCAGGCGCACACGACACCCAACGCAGTCGCCGCCAGCACCCATGGCCCCGTGACCGCCGCGAGCAGCAGCGACAACAGCGAACCGATGATCGCGATTCGCAGACCCCAGTTCCCCGCAATACGCCCGGAGGGGATCGGTCGATTCGGCTCGTTGATGGCATCGACATGCCGGTCGAACCAGTCGTTGACCGCCTGACTGGTGCCGCACACGAGCGGGCCGGTCAGCAGCACCCCTGCGATGAAGAACGGCCAGCGTTCCGCGATCGGTGCGCCCGATGAGACGACGCCGCACATGAACGCCCACATAGGGGGAAACCACGTAATCGGCTTGAGCAGTTCCAGCACATCGCGCGGGGCAGGAAGCGGCACTATTGTAGAAGTAGGGACAGCTTTTGCCATATGTGCAGGCTATGCCTGACACTTCATAGCGTCAAATGAAATTGACAGTTTTCGACAGGGCAGTGCAGGAAAAAAGCGGTGGGCAGCTAGTCGGGGGGCGCCACCAGATTGCCAAGACCGTGGCGATGCAGCTTGGAATAAAGGCTTTGCCGACTGAGGCCCAGAATCTCCGCCGCCGACGCGCGATTGTCCGACGTAAACGTCAGGGCTGCTTCTATGCACAGACGCTCGATCAAGTCGGTACTTTCGCGCACGATGTCCTTCAGGGGCATGCGACCGACCAGTTCGGTCAGTTGATCGACCGAGCGCGGCAGATCGAGTTCGGTCGGCTGGATATCGCGCACCCGGCGACCGACATTGCGAATCGAAAATCCGAAGCAGATGCCGCTGTCCATCGGCGCCATGACGGCGGAAACCTCGACGTCCTCCTGCCCGCCCGTCGCACCGCGCACGATAGTGGCGACATTCCGCACCGACCCATGATCGCGCAACTGCGCGGTTATCAGGTCGAGGTCGATACCGGGACGCCCCAGCCAGTTGCCGAGGTTTTCGCCCACCAGCCGGTCGGCCATCGGCATTTCGCTCAATTCGACGAAGGCTTCGTTGGCGGCGAGTATCCGTAGATCGCCATCGGCGAGAACGAACGCGTCGGGCATCTTCTCGATCACACCGCCCATCATCATGTCGTGCGTCGCCGTCGCATCGACGACAGCGCACAGTTCGAACCGGACCAGAACGAGCGCCGTGCGCCCCTGCCGGAAAAGGCGCGCAGAGAAGGATGCTTCCGCACCATTGCCCGCCAACCGGGCGACGACCGGCGGCACATCGTCGGCTACGGCAATCGCACCAAGATGCGCGATGAAGGATTCGCGGTCGGCGGCTTCGAGGATCGTCGTGACCGGCTGATTGGCGAGCGCGCCTTTCTTGACGCCCAGCAACCGTTCGGCCGCGCCATTAGCTTCGGTGATGCGGCGGGTTCCCGCGTCGACGATCAGCACCGGCTCGGACGCCATGTCGAACAACAGACGATAGCGCGCCTCCGCCTGACGCAGGCGGACATAATCACGCTCCAGCGACTGTTGCGCCTGAAGAAGGCGCTGCTGGATCGCCGAGGCGCTGAGCATGTCGCGTCCGATCGCGATCGAGCGCCCTGCTGCACCGGCGCCGGAAAGTAGATACCTTATGGGTATGTCGCCAGCGGATGTCGGGTGATTGACCTGACGCCAGAGCATCGCCGCGCTTCCCGCGCGATGCGTCAGCAGTTCCTCGATCTTCGGGCGACTTTCCAAACTGACCGTATCGATCCATTCCCGGCCCACCCAGTCGGCAAAGCCGTATTTGAGAAGTTCGGGATTGGAGACGGCGCAATCGACGATGATCCCGTTCGCATCCAGAACGAATGCGACGTCGCCCACGGAGGCCAGGAGAACAGCGGCAATGTCACCCGACAGAATATCGGACAAGGCATCGGGCGATGCAAAGGCACTCATCAGGGCGTTGGGATTATGCCTGTTCATCGACGGTGCGCTTTGCTCCTGGAGAGGCAACTAACTCAGTAGGTCGCCTCCCGCTCCAGGGCTGCGATCAGATCTTCGGCAAGCTTTACGGCAAGATTGGCGTTGGGAGCCGTTCCGTCGGCTCCTACTTCCATCGCCAACTCAGGGTGTAAAACGAACGTCGGGCCACCAACCATGATACAAAGTTGCGGATTTCTGGAAACGTTCCGCAACGAAGCAATGACAGAAGGCAGCGCCCCGATATGGGAATCGGTCCCGATCGTCAATCCAACGATGTCGAACCACTCCTCCGAGGCCCGCGCGAGCAATTCGGTCAGAGACACTTCGCCCGGACGATTGGTCGTCCAGCCGTTGCGGGAAAAGATTTCATCGAGCAGCAGCGCGCCGAAGCTGTGCTGGTCCCCGGGAAGGGATGCAATCAGGATCCGCTTCCCCCCCAACCCCGATTGCCAGGCCGAGGGGATACGTGCCGATATCTCGTGGACGATTTCCTGCAGCCGCCAGAGACCCATGGTCACTTCGACGAAATCGCAGCGATCCTCTTCCCAATATTGGCCAAGGAGGCGGGCGGTGGGCGCGAGCAGATCGACAAGCAGCGTCTCGACCGAGACCCCGCGATCCAGCATGGTTTCCACCTGATCGAGCAACTCCGCCGCTTCCACCGACAAGGTGAGCGGCGCGAAGGCCTCGACTTCGGCGGATGTGATGGCATCGATGCCGGGTATCAGAATGATCGGTTCATCGTGCGCCGCGCCGTGCGGCCCGACGCCTTCGGTCGCATGGGCGACGAGCAGACGGGGAATGATCTCCGCCTCTATCAGCTTGCTGATGCAAAAGTCGTGATGCTGCACGACATGCTGCATGTCCTGCCTGAATGCTGCGAAACAATCCGTGCTGTCGCGTCGGTGCCTGCGTCCCCGAAGTTGCGGCGACTGCTGAGACCGAACGGCACCGATCATTGACGACATCCGGACTCTCCTCGCCGGCGGCAGCCTATCTGACTGCTGGCCTGGGACATCCGTTTGACCCCCCGGCCGACTCGAATGGTATGCCTGTTAAGCTGGCTTGACAACTAAGTTCGATGCCGCGGTGCAGCATGTGTAAATATTTTTGGATGTCTAATTTAATTGACACTTTATGCCACTGTGACCTAGTCTCCAAAACACAGAGAGCGGAGGCGCAACACGATGCGGTCGCAAGACGCAGGGACGGGGAACAACGAAAAGCGGAGAAATCCGCCGCTCTACACACCCGAGCAGCGTCAACGCCGCGACGAGTCGATCTGGACCCTGGTGCAAGGCATATTGGCGCCTCTCCAGTTTTTAATATTCCTTATCAGCCTCGGCCTCGTGCTGCGCTATTTCGCCACCGGCGAAGGCGCGCTGGCCGCCACGATATCCATCATCGTCAAGACGATCGCGCTCTATGCGATCATGATCACCGGATCGATCTGGGAAAAGGTCGTGTTCGGCAAGTGGCTGTTCGCAGAACCTTTCTGGTGGGAGGATCTGTTCAGCATGGTCGTCCTCGCGCTGCACGCGCTCTATGTCGCGGCTCTGATCGGCGACTGGTGGACGGAGCGGGACCGTATGCTGATCGCATTGGCCGCCTATGCCACCTATGCGGTGAACGCTACCCAGTTCCTCCTCAAGCTGCGGGCGGCCAGGCTGCAAAGCGCAGCGGATGATGCCCGCATGACGGCGGTGACGGCATGACCCCGGCGCTGCCCCTCACCGCCCCATCCGGCGCCGACTGTGCGCCGGTGCTGCGCGAACGGGGGCAGCGCGAAGTTTTCTGCGGCCTGACCGGCATTATCTGGCTGCATCGCAAGGTGCAGGATGCCTTCTTCCTCGTCGTCGGATCGCGCACCTGCGCGCATCTGCTGCAGTCGGCGGCGGGCGTGATGGTATTCGCCGAACCGCGCTTCGGCACCGCGATCATCGAGGAGCGCGATCTGGCCGGCATGGCCGATTGCAACGAGGAACTGGATCGCGTCGTCGACCGCCTGCTGACGCGGCGGCCCGACATCAAGCTGCTGTTCCTCGTCGGCTCCTGCCCGTCTGAAGTCATCAAGCTGGACCTGTCGCGCGCCGCGCAACGCCTGTCGGGCAAGCACAGCCCGAACGTCCGCATCCTCAATTATTCGGGCAGCGGGATCGAGACGACCTTCACCGAAGGCGAGGATGCCTGTCTCGCCTCCCTGGTTCCCGAATTGCCCGCCGAACCCGCCGGTGCGGCACCCGCGCTGATGATCGTCGGCGCGCTGCCCGATGTGGTGGAGGACCAGTTCATGCGTCTCTTCGCGCAGCTCGGCATCGGCCCGGTCCATTGCCTGCCCGCCCGCCGCGCCGCCGATCTGCCGCCGGTGGGACCGAACACTCGCTTCCTTCTGGCGCAACCGTTCCTTGGCGAGACCGCCCGCGTTCTTGAGGATCGCGGCGCGCAACGGCTCGACGCGATGTTCCCCTTCGGCGCGGAAGGCACGACCAACTGGCTGCACGCCGCCGCGACCGCATTCGGCATCGACGAAATGCATTTCCGCAGCGTGATCGCGCCGGGCCGCGAGCGCGCCAAGCGCGCGATCGACCATTGCCGCGAACGGCTCGAAGGCAAGCGCATCTTCTTCCTGCCCGACTCGCAACTGGAAATCCCCCTCGCCCGCTTCCTGTCGCAGGAACTCGGCATGGTCCCGCTGGAAGTCGGCACGCCTTATCTGCATCGCCGCCATCTGGCGCAGGATCTGGCGCTGCTGCCCACCACCACCGTCATCAGCGAAGGCCAGGACGTGGATCGTCAGCTCGACCGGGTGCGCACGGCGAAGCCGGACCTCACCGTCTGCGGCCTTGGCCTCGCCAATCCGCTGGAGGCCGAAGGGCTGACCACCAAATGGGCGATTGAGCTGGTGTTCTCCCCCATCCACGGTTTCGATCAGGCCGGTGACCTGGCCGAACTTTTCGCCCGGCCGCTGCGCCGTCGCGACATGCTGAGGGTCTGAGGCGATGCAACTGACCGTCTGGACATATGAAGGCCCGCCCCACGTCGGCGCGATGCGCGTCGCGACGGGGATGAAGGGCCTGCATTACGTGCTGCATGCGCCGCAAGGCGATACCTATGCGGACCTGCTGTTCACGATGATCGAGCGGCGCGGCCATCGCCCGCCCGTCACCTACACCACATTCCAGGCGCGCGATCTGGGCAAGGATACCGCGCACCTGTTCCAGTCCGCCGCGCGCGACGCCTATGACCGCTATCAACCACAGGCGATGATCGTCGGCGCATCCTGCACCGCCGAGCTGATTCAGGACGATCCGGCAGGATTGTCCGAGGCGATGCGCCTGCCGATCCCGGTGATCCCGCTCGAACTGCCGAGCTATCAGCGCAAGGAAAACTGGGGCGCGGCGGAAACCTTCTACCAGATCGTGCGGAAGCTGGCCGACAAGGATGCCCGCCCGGCACCGATCGAAGGCCGCCGCCCGCGCGCCAACCTGATCGGGCCGACCGCGCTGGGCTTTCGCCATCGCGACGACATCATCGAAATCACCCGGCTGCTTGATACCATGGGCATCGACGTGCATCTGACCGCGCCGCTGGGCGCCTGCCCCGACGACATCACCCGGATCGGCGCGGCGGACTTCAACATCCTGCTCTATCCCGAAATCGGCGACACCGCGGTGCGCTGGCTGGAAAAGACGTTCGGGCAAAAGACCGTCCGCACCGTGCCGATCGGCCATGGCGCGACGCGCGACTTCATCGCCGAAGTGGCGGCGGTGGCCGGCGTCGATGCGGCGCTGGCGCTCGATACCTCGCATATGCCGTGGTGGAGCCGTTCGGTCGACTCGACCTATCTGACGTCCAAGCGCGTTTTCATCTTCGGGGACGCCACCCATGCCATCGCCGCCGCGCGCGTCGCCCGCGACGAGCTGGGCTTCGAAGTCGTCGGCCTGGGCTGCTACAATCGCGAATTCGCCCGCGACCTTCGCGACGCGGCCAAGCTCTACGGTGTCGATCCGCTGATCACCGACGACTATCTGGAAGTCGAGGATGCGATCGCCGCGCTGCAGCCCGAGCTGGTGCTGGGCACGCAGATGGAACGGCATATCGCCAAGCGTCTGCGCATCCCCTGCGCGGTGATTTCCGCGCCCGTGCATGTGCAGGATTTCCCGGCCCGCTACAGCCCGCAAATGGGCTTCGAAGGCGCGAACGTGCTGTTCGACAGTTGGGTGCATCCGCTGGTCATGGGGCTGGAGGAGCATCTGCTCACCATGTTCCGCGACGATTTCGAGTTCAGCGACAGCGCGGGGGCCAGCCATCTGGGCCATGGCCATGCGGCGCCCAAGTCCGAACCTGCGGCCCCCTCCCCGTTCGTCCCGAGCGAAGGCGAGGCGCCGCACAGTATCTCGGCTGCGCCCGACATGAACGGCGTTGGGGAAACCCTCGCAGAACCAGAAGGCTGGTCCACGGAAGCGGAGAAAGAACTGCTGAAAATCCCCTTTTTCGTGCGGGGCAAGGCACGTCGGAATACCGAGCGGTTCGCCGCCGAGAAGGGCATTTCCGCTATCACGCTGGAAACGCTGTACGATGCGAAGGCCTATTATGCGCGCTGAAGTCATCTCGTCCGCCCCCCCCGTCCGTGTCGTCATCGTGACGCTGGACAATCACCTTTCGGGCGCCGTCCGCCGCGCCGAGCAGCAATTCGCCGCCGCCGGCCTGAACGTCACCATCGGTTTCCACGCCGCCGCCGACTGGGAAGAAAAACCCGAAACGCTGGCCGCCGCCCGCGCCGATATCGCGCAGGGCGACATCATCCTCGCGACGATGCTGTTCATCGAGGATCATATTCAGGCGGTGCTCCCCGACCTGACCGCACGCCGTATGCAGTGCGACGCGATGATCGGCATGATGTCCGGCGCGGAAATCGTGAAGCTGACGCGCATGGGCGACTACAGCATGGACAAGCCCGCCACCGGCGTGCTGGCCGTGATCAAGAAGCTGCGCGGCACGGGCAAGCCCGGCGCCAGTTCGGGCAAGGGACAGATGGCGATGCTGCGCCGCCTGCCCAAGATGCTGCGCTTCATCCCCGGCACGGCGCAGGATGTCCGCGCCTATTTCCTGACGCTGCAATATTGGCTGGCAGGCAGCGACGACAATATGGTCGACCTGATCCGCGCGCTCATCACGCGCTATGCCGACGGTCCGCGCCTGGAACTGCGCGGCGCGGTTAAGGCCACGGCGCCGCGCGACTATCCCGAAGTCGGCGTGTTCCATCCCGCCATCAAGGACCGGATCGGCAAGCTCGTCAGCGATCTGCCGATGCGGCGCAACGCCACCGGCACGGTCGGCTTGCTGATGCTGCGGTCCTATATCCTCGCCAAGGATACCGGCCATTACGAAGGCGTGATCGCGGCGCTCGAAGCACGCGGCCTCAACGTCATCCCCGCCTTCACCGGCGGTCTGGACGGACGCCCCGCCGTCGAGACATTGTTCATGCGCGACGGGCGCGCGACCGTCGATGCCGTCATCAACCTCACCGGCTTCAGTCTGGTGGGTGGCCCCGCCTACAACGACGCCGCCGCCGCCGAGGAAATCCTCGCCCGGCTCGATCGTCCCTATATCGCCGCGCATCCGGTGGAGTTCCAGACGCTGCAAAGCTGGGGCGCGAACCTCCAGGGCCTGTTGCCGCTCGAATCGACCCTGATGATCGCCATTCCCGAACTGGACGGTGGCGCGGTGCCGATGGTCTTCGGCGGACGGTCTGACGGGTCGGACACGCCCTGCACCGGCTGCGATCGCGGCTGCACTTTCCCGGCGGGCAACAGCGTCCGCGCCATGCAGCCGTGCAGCGAACGCGCCGACATGCTCGCCGCGCGCGTGTTCAAGATGGTCGAGATGCGCCGCGCAGATCAGGCGGAACGCCGCGTCGCGGTCGTCCTCTTCAACTTCCCGCCCAATGCAGGCGCGGCGGGCACCGCGCAATTCCTGTCGGTATTCGAGTCGCTCCACGCGACGCTCCGTCGCCTGGCCGAGGAAGGCTATTCAGTCGATGTGCCGGAAAGCGTCGATGCGCTGCGCGACGCGGTGCTGATCGGCAATGCCGCGCGCTACGGCAGCGACACCAACGTCCATGCACGGGTCAGCGCCGACCATATCGTCGCGACCGAACCCTATCTGGCGGACATCGAACGCGAATGGGGTCCGGCTCCCGGCAAGATCCAGGCGGACAGCAGCGCCGTGCACATATTGGGGGCGCGCTTCGGCAATGTGTTCGTCGGGATCCAGCCTGCGCTGGGCATCGAAGGCGATCCGATGCGCCTGATGTTCCAGGGCCGCTACGCCCCGACGCATGCCTTCGCCGCCTTCTACCGCTGGCTGCGTGAGGATTTCCGCGCGCATGCCGTGCTGCATTTCGGCACGCATGGCAGCCTGGAGTTCATGCCCGGCAAGCAGACCGGCATGACGGCGGAATGCTGGCCCGACCGGATGATCGCCGACCTCCCCAACATCTATCTCTATGCCGCCAACAACCCGTCCGAAGGCGTGCTGGCCAAGCGCCGTTCCGGCGCGACGCTCATCAGCTATCTGACGCCTGCCCTCACCCAGTCGGGCGTATACAAGGGCCTCGCCGATCTGAAAGCCACGGTCGATCGCTGGCGCGCCGCCGATCCGGCCGGTGAGGACATCCTTACGCTGGCGGAGATCATCCGCGATCAGGCCACGTCCATGGACCTCGACGGCAGCGATATCGCCGCGCTGGCTGCCCGCCTTTACGAAATCGAACGTGAACTGATCCCGCAGGGGCTGCATGTCGCCGGCGCCGCCGCCAGCCGCGAAGAGCGTATCGACATGCTGCTCGCCACCGCCAGCGCCCGCGAAACGCCGATCGATGCCGCGACGGCGACCGCGCTGGTCGACGGCATGATCGCCGCCGACACGCCACTGATGAAAGAACTGGCCGCGCTCAACCTCGCGCTCTCCAGCAACGGCGAACTCGACGGTATCGTGAAGGCACTTGATGGCCGCTACATCCGCCCCGTCTCCGGCGGCGACATCCTCCGGACGCCGGACATCCTGCCGACCGGTCGCAACATCCACGGCTTCGATCCCTTCCGCATCCCCTCCGCCTTCGCCATGCACGACGGCGCAGCGCAGGCGCAGCGGCTTCTCGACCGCAGCCTGGCCGATACGGGCCACCTGCCCGAAACGGTCGCCATGGTCCTGTGGGGCACGGACAATCTGAAGAGCGAAGGCGCACAGGTGGCGCAGGCCATGGCGCTGATGGGCGCACGCCCGCGCTTCGACGGGTACAGCCGCCTTGCCGGTGCCGAACTGATTCCGCTGGAGGAACTGGGCCGTCCGCGCATCGACGTGATCGCGACGCTTTCCGGCGTGTTCCGCGACCTGATGCCGCTCCAGACGCGGATGCTGGCGCAGGCCGCGCTGCTCGCTTCCGAAGCCGACGAGCCGGTGGAGATGAACTTCATCCGCAAACATACGCTGGCGCATCAGGGTGAACATGGTTGCGACACCGCGACCGCCGCGCTGCGGGTATTCTCCAATGCCGAAGGCGCCTATGGCGCCAACGTCAACCTGATGATCGACACCGGCGTATGGTCCGACCCGGACGAACTGGCCGACAGTTTCGAGCGGCAGAAGGGCTATGCCTATGGCGTTACCGGCGCACCGGTGCGGCAGGCGGCGATCCTGTCCTCGGCCCTCAAGACCGTCGACTGCGCCTATCAGAACCTCGAATCGGTCGAACTCGGCATCACGGCGATCGACCAGTATGTCGATGCGCTGGGCGGGATCAGCCGCGCCGTCACCCGCGCCAAGGGCGGCGTTACCGCACCCGTCTACATCGGCGACCAGACGCAAGGGTCCGGCAAGGTCCGCAGCTTGCAGGAACAGGTCGCACTCGAAACCCGCACGCGCATCCTCAACCCCGTGTGGACCGAAGGTCTGCTGCGCCACGGCTATGAAGGCGTGCGCCAGATCGAGGGGCATCTGACGACGACGCTCGGCTGGTCGGCGACGACCGGCGAAGTCGATCCCTGGGTCTATCAGCGGATCAGCGAAACCTATGTGCTGGACGCCGCCATGCGCGAGCGGATCGCCGCGCTCAATCCCAAGGCGTCGGCGCGCGTTGCCAACCGCCTGATCGAGGCATCGGACCGGAAGTTCTGGTCCCCCGACGAAGCAACGCTGGCTGCACTCCACGCCGCCAGCGACGAACTGGAAGACCGCCTGGAGGGTATCGTCCCCCAGAGCATCCCGCAGCCCGTTTACGCGCAAGCGGCGGCATGAAGGAAGATATTATGGCCCTGCTCGATCCCCCCACAAGACGCCTTCCCGACCGCCTCGGTCTCGACGGCGACGGCAGCGTCCAGGTACAGATGGACCCCAACGACCGGATCGGCACCGCCAAGGTGTTCGCTGTCTACGGCAAGGGCGGCATCGGCAAGTCGACCACGTCGTCCAACCTGTCCGCCGCCTTCTCCCTGCTGGGCAAGCGGGTGCTGCAGATCGGCTGCGATCCCAAGCACGACAGCACCTTCACCCTCACCAAGAAGCTGATGCCGACGGTGATCGACGTGCTGGAAACCGTCAACTTCCACGCGGAGGAACTGCGGCCCGAGGATTATATGTTCGAGGGCTATAACGGCGTGATGTGCGTGGAGGCCGGTGGCCCGCCCGCGGGCACCGGCTGCGGCGGCTATGTCGTCGGGCAGACGGTGAAGCTGCTGAAGCAGCATCATCTGCTGGAGGAGACCGACGTCGTGCTGTTCGACGTGCTGGGCGACGTGGTGTGCGGCGGCTTCGCCGCGCCGCTGCAACATGCCGAGCGCGCGGTCGTCGTCGCCGCCAATGATTTCGACAGCATCTTCGCGATGAACCGCATCGTCGCGGCGATCGCGGCGAAGTCGAAGAATTACGACGTGCGTATGGCCGGCGTGATCGCCAACCGCTCCGCCGCCACCGACGAGATCGACCGCTTCAACGAAGCGACGGGCCTCAAGCGCCTCGCCCATTTCCCAGACCTCGACGCGATCCGTCGTAGCCGCCTGAAGAAATGCACTTTGTTCGAAATGGACTCGACCCCCGAAGTCGATGCCGCCTGCCTCGAATACAAGCGGCTCGCCGCGCAGATGTGGGCCGGATGCGAACCGCTCGACGCGAAGCCGATGAAGGACCGCGACATCTTCGAGTTTCTGGGGTTCGAATGATGGCCACCGCGACCTACGCCTCCTACCGCAGCCGTCTCGAAACCTATTTCGACCGGACCGCGAGCAAGACCTGGGAGCAACTCACCTCCGACGCGCCGGTCAGCGGCATTCGCGCCACGGTGCGCGCGGGGCGGAACGAGATGCGCGACACGCTCCTGTCCTGGCTGCCCGCCGACATGCGCGGGCTTCGCCTGCTCGACGCGGGCTGCGGCACCGGTGCGCTGGCGGTGGAAGCGGCGCAGCGCGGCGCCAATGTCGTGGCGATCGACGTGGCGGGAAGCCTGGTCGATATCGCCCGCCGCCGCGCGCCCAAGGGCCTGTCGATCGACTGGCGCGTGGGCGACATGCACGATCCGGCACTGGGCCATTTCGATCACGTCGTCGCCATGGACTCGCTGATCCATTATCCCGCCTTCGACATCGTAGATGTGCTCAAGGGGCTTTCGGAGCGCACATCCGGCTCGATGCTCTTCACCTTCGCGCCGCAGACGCCGCTGCTGATGGCGATGCTGACCGCCGGGCGCCTGTTCCCGCGCAGCGACCGTTCGCCCGCCATCCTTCCGGTCAGGCACAGCCTGCTCCGTACCCTGATCGTCAACGCCATGCCCACGGCCAGCTTAGGTCGCGATCGCAAGGTGCAGGGCGGTTTCTACACCAGCCACGCTCTGGAGGTGCTGTCCCAGTGACGAGCCGCGCCCATGCCTTCTGGAACCGCGTCGGTACGAAGTTCCTGCCGTTCGCCGATGCCGCCACTGCGGAATTGCCGCTGGGTCGGCTGCTGCGCCTGTCGCTGTTTCAGGTGTCGGTCGGCATGGCGGCGGTGCTGCTGACGGGTACGTTGAACCGCGTGATGATCGTGGAACTGGGCATGTCCGCCTCGCTCGTCGCGCTGATGGTCTCGCTGCCGCTGGTGTTCGCGCCGCTGCGCGCGCTGATCGGTTTCAAGTCCGATCATCACAGTTCCAAGCTGGGCTGGAAGCGGGTGCCCTATATCTGGTTCGGCAGCCTGTTGCAGTTCGGCGGTTTCGCCATCCTGCCCTTCGCCCTGCTGGTGATGACCGGCGGCGGTCACAGCCCCGCAGCCTTCGGCCATGCGGGCGCGGCGCTCGCCTTCCTGATGGTCGGCGCGGGGATGCACACCACGCAGACGGCGGGCCTTGCCCTCGCAACCGATCTCGCCCCGGCATCGGCCCGCCCGCGCGTGGTTGCCCTGCTTTACGTCATGCTGCTGATCGGCGTGATGATCAGCGCGCTGGTGATCGGCCAGTTGCTGACGAACTTCACGCCGACCCGACTGGTCCAGATCATTCAGGGTGCGGCGCTGCTGACCGTGATCCTCAACATGACCGCCCTGTGGAAGCAGGAAGCGCGCAACCGCGCCGCAACTGCCGAACAGGACAACCGCCCCAGCTTCGGCGAAGTGTGGAGCCTCTTCATCACCCAGCCGCGCACCAAGCGCCTGCTGTGCGCCGTCGGCCTTGGCGCGGCGGCGTTCAGCATGCAGGACGTGCTGCTGGAACCTTATGGCGGACAGATACTGGGCCTCTCGGTCGGCGCGACGACATCGCTGACCGGATTGTGGGCGATGGGGATGCTCGGCGGTTTCTCGCTGGCGGCGCAAAAGCTGTCCACGGGCCGCGATACGCATCGCCTCGCCGGCACCGGAGCGCGGGTCGGCGTCGTCGCTTTCCTCCTCATCATCCTCGCCGCACCGATGCAGTCGGGCGCGGTGCTTGCCATCGGTGGTCTGCTGATCGGTTTCGGCAACGGCATGTTCTCGGTCGGCACGCTGACCGCCGCCATGGCGATTTCGGACGAAGGCCGCAACGGCCTGGCGCTGGGCGCATGGGGGGCGGTGCAGGCGACCTGCGCGGGCCTTGCGATCGCCATCGGCGCCATCGCCCGCGACCTGATTTCCGGCGCGGCGGTGGCGCAGTCTTTCGGCGATGCGCTGGCCGCACCGGCGACGGGCTATGCTTTCGTCTACGTCGCGGAAATATTGCTGCTGTTCGGGACGATCGCCGTCCTGCGGCCGCTGATCGGCACCACTGTCAAACCGCAGGACGCAGCGCAGCAGCGCTTCGGCCTCAGTGAATTTCCAATCTGACGGCCCAAGGAAGGGAAACTGGTCATGAACCCGCAAATCACCCAAGGAATCGACGTGGCGTCGCTTACGCTCTACGCATTTTTCCTCTTCTTCCTGGGCCTCGTCTTCTATCTGCGACGTGAGGACCGGCGCGAAGGCTATCCGCTGGAAGATGAAATGTCGGGCCGCATCGACACGCCCGGCGGGCCGCTGTCCACCGCCAGCCCCAAGACGTTCAAGCTGCCCTTCGGCCACGGCACCGTATCCGTGCCGAACAACAAGCGCGATCCCTTCGACATCAAGGCGTATCGCACCGATCGCTTCGGCGGCGCACCGATCGCGCCGACCGGCAATCCGCTGGTCGACGGCATCGGCCCGGCGGCATGGGCCGATCGCGCCAAGCGCCCCGACATCGATTATGAAGGCCATGCCCGCATCGTGCCGATGGACACGGCGGACGGCTTCTTCATCGCCAAGGGCGATCCCGATCCGCGGGGCATGCCGGTACTGGGCGCGGACGATGCCGTCGCGGGCACCGTCACGAACCTCTGGATCGACAAGGCCGACCGCCTCGTCCGCTATCTGGAAATAGAAATCAACGGCGTCGCGGGGCAGCATGTGCTGGCGCCGATGACGATGGCGCTGGTCAACAAGCGGCGTGGCGTGGTCGTGATCGACGCCCTCCTTGCCAGCCAGTTCGCGGGCGCGCCCGCCATCGCGGAAAAGAACACGATCACCCTGTACGAGGAAGAGCGGATCGTCGCCTATTTCGGCGGCGGCTATCTCTACGCGACGCGTGAACGTCAGGAGCCGCTGCTGTGACGATGGAATATGAGAACGAGCCGGTTCCCGGCCTGCCCGGTCATCTGCCTGCCGGCGAACGTATCGTGTGGCAGGGCGCGCCCGACTGGAAAGTGCTGGCGCGCACCGCCTTCCATACGCGGCTGGTCGCAGGCTATTTCGCCGTGCTGACGATCGTGGCGCTGGCCGATGGCCTGCGCGCCGACGGTGGCATGGCAGGCAGTCTCATCGGCGTCGCCGCCACGGCGGGCGTCGGGATCGTCGGTGTCGCCCTGTTGCACGCCCTCGCTTGGGGCACAGCGCGCACCACGATGTACACGCTCACCAACCGCCGTATCGTGCTGCGCATCGGCATGGCGCTGCCCAAGTGCATCAACCTGCCGCTGTCGCAGGTCGGCAGCATCGACATCGCCACCCGCGCGGATGGATCGGGCGACCTGCCGCTGGCGATCACCGGCGCGCAGCGGCTCGGCTACGCCGCGCTGTGGCCCCACGCCCGCCCTTGGAAAGTATCGACACCGCAGCCAATGCTGCGCGCTATTCCCGATGCCGCGAATGTTGCCGCGCTGATCGCCCGCACCTGCCTCGCGACCAATCCCGCCGGGCGGATGGCGACGGTCGACGCGCCGGTGCAGACCACCCCCTCTTATGGCGAGGTCGTCGCAGCATGAGCGCCACCCACAATCACGAAAATATGCTGCCGCGCGGATCGCTGATGCTGGCGGGCGGGCTGGTGATCTTCGCGCTGGCCGCGACCACGGCGGTGCGCGTGCTCGACATTCCGCCCGTCGCTTCCCCGGTCGCGCTGCGCAGCGAAGCGCATATTCCGCAGGTCGAGACGCGCAACCTGCGCTTCGACGATCGGGCGGACGGTGCGGTGGTGATCGTCGACACGAACAGCAACGCGACCGTGCATGTCATTCAGCCGGGAGAGAAAACCGGCTTCATCCGTGCAGTGATGCGCGGCCTCGCGCGCGACAGGATGATGCGCGGCATCGGATCGCAACCGCCCTTCACCTTGACGCTGTGGAAGGACGGCCAGTTGTCGCTGACCGACAGCGCGACGGGCCGCACCACCGAAATGACGGCGTTCGGCACCGACAACCGGGGAGCGTTCCTTGCTCTGCTCAAGGCTGGAGGCGCCAAGCAATGAGCCTGTTCCGTCGCACCCGCTTCGACACCGCCTGCCGCATAGAAGTCGAGCATAGCGACGTGCATTTCCATGCGCATGTCGAGCTGCCGGACGGGCTGGCGATGAACCCCGGCGACAGGGTGCTGGTGCACGGCGCGCCGATCGTCGTCGGCTTCGGCGAGCGGCGCATATTCGATCGCACCGCCACGGTCGAACGGGCAGGCGCGGCGGAACGGCTGTGGACCAAGTTCGCCG
This sequence comes from Sphingobium sp., assembly GCA_965279415.1. Taxonomy (GTDB): domain Bacteria; phylum Pseudomonadota; class Alphaproteobacteria; order Sphingomonadales; family Sphingomonadaceae; genus Sphingobium. The sequence continues at coordinate 2,623,915 of OZ257238.1, read as the reverse complement.
GACATTTCGAAATGTCTGAACTCTACGAAGTCAGCTTCACCGAACGGAGACTTTCATGAACGCTGTCACCCCGATCGACACGACGGATGCGATGGAAATCGCCCGGCAGGACACGATCCTCGCGCCGCGCTTCTACACCACCGATTTCGACGCGATGGACCGCATCGACGTGTCCCCCGTCCGCGCGCAGTGGGACCAGTTGATCGCCGAGATGGCCGCCGATCCCAACAAGCTGCATTTCAAGCGGACGGAAGCGTTCGACGGCGTGATCGAAAGCCTGCCCGATGGCCTGCGCGAAGAGTTCATCGATTTCCTCGTCAGTTCGATGACGTCGGAATTTTCCGGCTGCATCCTCTATGCCGAAATCGCCCGCCGCGCGAAGAATCCCGACATCAAACAGCTTTTCCGCCTGATGAGCCGCGACGAAAGCCGCCATGCCGGATTCATCAACGACACGCTGAAGGATGCCGGGATCGGCGTCGATCTGGGCTTCCTGACCCGCGCGAAGAAATACACCTATTTCCGCCCGAAATTCATCTTTTACGCGACCTATCTGTCCGAAAAGATCGGCTATGCGCGCTACATCACCATCTACCGCCATCTGGCGCGTCACCCGGAACTGCGCTTCCATCCGATCTTCAACTGGTTCGAACAGTGGTGCAACGACGAGTTCCGTCATGGCGAAGCCTTCGCCATATTGATGCGGACCGATCCCAAGTTGCTGACCGGCGTCAACAAGCTGTGGATCCGCTTCTTCCTCGTCGCGGTCTACGCCACCATGTATGTGCGCGATCACAATCGTCCCGCCTTCCACAAGGGGCTGGGCGTCGATCCGACCGAATATGATCACAAGGTGTTCGCGCTGACCTCCGAAATCACGAGGCAGGTGTTCCCGATCACCGTGGACAGCGAAGGTCCCCGCTTCCGCCGCGGGCTGGAGCGGATGCGCTTCCTCGCCGCGCGGATCGACGCGGCGAAGGCGCAGGGAGGCATCGTCGGCGGCATCAAGCGGCTGGGGCGCACGGCGCAGGTATTCGCCGCGTTCGTCGGTCTCTACCTGACCCCCGTCGTTCCCAACGAAGCGCCCGCAGACATCCGCCTGGCGCCGGTCTGGTGACGGTCGCCCCGCTCTTCTTCGCTCTGGTGATGTGGTTCATCGGCACGGCGGCGGTCGTGTGGCTGGACAGCCGCCCGCGCGCCACCTTCGCCCGCAGCTTCTTCTGGTCGGGCGTCGTCGCGGCGATCGCGGCGGGCGTCGTCTGGTGGACGGCGGACGAACCGGATGCGCAGGGTGCTTATATCGGTTTCGGCGCCGCCATCCTGATCTGGGGCTGGCATGAAATGGGTTTCCTGATGGGTTTCGTCGCGGGGTCGCGGCGCACCCCCTGCCCCCCCGAAGCGGAAGGCTGGGCGCGTTTCCGCTTCGCGGCTGCCACGGTGATGCACCATGAAGTGGCGCTGGCGCTGACCGCGCTCGGTCTGTTCCTGGTGACATGGGGCCAGCCCAACCAGTCGGCCCCGCTTACCTTCCTGTTGCTGTTCCTGCTGCGGCTCAGCGCCAAGTTCAACCTGTTCCTGGGCGTACCCAACCTTTCGGACGAAGTGTTCCCGGAGCATCTGGCCTATCTCAAGAGCTATTTCCGCAAGCGCGCCATGAACGCCCTGTTCCCCTTCTCGCTCATCGCCACCGCCGCCGTCGCCTGGTGGGCGTGGATCGCGGCGGAAGCGGCGGTGCCGGACAGCGAGAGCGCCGTGACCGCGACCTTGCTCTTTGGCCTTGCAGTGCTGGGAATAATCGAACATCTTTTCCTCGTGTTGCCCCTGCGTGACGCGAAACTATGGACTTGGGCATCGTCATCTTCGACGAAGGCAAAAGGCGCGGCAAAGGCCGCCATAATCGACTAGAATATCCGGGAGGGCATGCACATGAACTTTGAAGCATTTTTCACCAGCGAACTCGATACGCTCAAGGGTGATGGCCGTTATCGGATCTTCGCGGAACTGGAACGCAAGGCGGGCGCTTTCCCGCAGGCGGCGCATCATACCGACGAAGGCATCAACAGCGTCACCGTCTGGTGTTCCAACGATTATCTCGGCATGGGGCAGCATCCCAAGGTGCTCGACGCGATGCACGAAACGCTCGACAAATGCGGCGCGGGTGCGGGCGGCACGCGCAACATATCGGGCACGACGCATGCCCACGTCCAGCTTGAGCATGAGCTGGCCGACCTGCACAACAAGGAAGCGGCGCTGCTCTTCACTTCGGGCTATGTCTCCAACTGGGCGGCGCTCAGCACGCTTGCGGCGCGCATTCCCGGCTGCATCGTCCTGTCCGACGCGCTCAACCACGCCTCGATGATCGAAGGCATCCGCCACAGCCGCGCCGAATGCCATCGCTTTGCGCATAACGATCCCGCCGATCTCGACCGGCGCCTGTCGGAAATGGATCCGGCCCGGCCCAAGCTGGTCGCGTTCGAGAGCGTCTATTCGATGGACGGCGATATCGCCCCGATCGCGGAAATCCTCGACGTCTGCGAAAAGCACGGCGCCATGAGCTATATCGACGAAGTGCACGCCGTCGGTCTCTACGGCCCGCGTGGCGGCGGCATCGCCGAGCGTGAAGGCCTGATGGACCGGATCACCGTGATCGAAGGCACGCTTGGCAAGGCCTATGGCGTGATGGGCGGCTATATCGCCGGGTCGGCCGCGATGGTCGATTTCGTGCGCAGCTTCGCCAGCGGCTTCATCTTCACGACGGCCCTGCCGCCGGCGCTGGCCGCCGGTGCCTGCGCCAGCATCCGTCACCTGAAGGAAAGCCAAGCGGAACGCGACAGCCACAAGGAGCGCGTCGCGCAGGTCCGCCGCCGCCTCGACGCGATCGGCATCCCGACGATCGACAATCCCAGCCACATCATCCCGGTGATGGTCGGCGACGCGCACAAGTGCAAGCGGATCAGCGACTGGCTGCTGGAACATCACGGAATCTACGTGCAGCCGATCAACTACCCCACCGTGCCCGTCGGCACCGAACGGTTGCGCCTTACCCCCTCCCCCGTGCACACCGATGGCGACATCGACCGGCTGGTGAAGGCATTGTCCGAAATCTGGTCGATGTGCGAACTCGCCCGGCACGCCATGGCGGCCTAAGGGACTTTACAGGTTACGCAAAGGCCCGCTCTTCCTTAGGGAGAGCGGGCCTTTTTGATGTGTCTGGTATAAGGTGTCCGTGTTCCTGCCCTTCGACTGCCTGCTTGCAGCAGGCGCTCATGATAAACTTCAGCTTTGCTGAAGGCAGGAACCCAGTAATGGTGCAACCTCGGCGCATGATGAGATTACTGGATTCCTGCCTGCGCAGGAATACGCTTTGCTAGGGGCATTATACCCCTCGCCTCAATCCTCGACGAGTTTCGCCCGCAGCCGGTGAACCAGCAGCCAGACGATCGCGATCACGATCGGCACGGATATCCCCGCCGCAACCTTGGGCTGGACCCCCGGCACAAGCGCAAAGACGTAACTGAGCAGCGCGACGAGATAGTAGCTGATCGCGACGACCGACAGCCCCTCGACCGTCTGTTGCAGGCGCAGTTGCAATTGCGTCCGCTTGTTCATCGACGTCAGCAAGTCGCGGTTCTGCATGGCGAGCGCGGTGTCGATGCGCGTGCGCAGCAAGGCGCTGGTCCACGCCGTGCGCTGCGACAGGTCGTCCAGCCGCTGGGAAAAGGAATCGCAGGTGCGTACCGCGGGCATCAGGCGGCGTTCGGTGAAATCCCCCAGCGTCTGATAGCCCTTGACGGCGCCGACATACAGACTGCCCAGCCGCTCGGTACTCACCTGCGCATAGGCGCGCGTCGCGCTCATCCGGTATCGCGTTTCGGCGATCAGGCGCGCGAGTTCGGCGGACAGGAACGTCAGCTCGTCGAGCAACTGGTCATCCTGCGCGCCGCGTTCCGACACCGCGTGAGTCAACGCCGCCAGCCGCCGCTCCAGCCGCGAAACGTCGGGCGTCAGCCGCTGCGCCAGCGGCAGGCCGAGCAGCGCCATATTGCGATAATTGCCCAGTTCCTGGAGGCGCGAGACGAGCTGCGCCGGTTCGTCGCGCGACAGCCCCTGGTCGATCACCAGCAGCCGCCCGAACCCGTCGTCGTGCAGCCGGAAATCAGACATGATCCGCGCCTTGCCGTCCAGCACCTCGCACAGGATCAGCGCCTCGTCCTCGAACCAGCCGCTCCACGCGGCCTTGTCGGGGACCGGCGCATCGACCGGTAACAATGCGATCTGCGTCGCGCGGATGACTTCGCCCGGCATGGTCGCGATGATCTCGTTGGAGAAGGGCGCAAACCATTCGGGATCGAAGGGGGTGTCGAAAGGCCCGTGCCGGATCAGCGTGTAGCTGGCGAACTCGGTATGTCGTTCCCACACCAGCGTCATCTCGCCCATCGGCAGGACGGCATATTTGGCGTCGGGCGGCAGGGCTACGCGATGCCGCGTTGCGATCGGCTCGATATGCGCGCGGGCCTCGCTGGCCGCAGTCTCGCCCAGTACGGTAACGATCTGCAACAGGCGACAGGGAGGCGTCAGGCGCGGCAGGCGCCGGACGTGCATTTCCTCCGAAAGCGAAGCTCGAAGGGGATGGCTGCGTGCCGTCAGAGTCTCCACGGCGGTGCTTCCCCTTCTGGTCCTGTCCCGCCGCCCGCAATGCGCGGCGGGACGGGAACGTTATTGCGTGTCGGTCATCGTTTCGGGCGTGTTGAACGCCTTGGGTACTTCTTCGGTGGCATTCGGCCCGCCTTCCGCCGGCACGACCGCAGGCGTCGCCATCGGCGGACCCTTCAGCACCGGATTGGCGGCGATCATGCTCACGCCGTTCAGCGGTTTGGAAAGCCCCTGATGGCAGGTCATGCAGTTGACCTTGTACGGATCGCCCTGCGGCCCCTTGCGATAGGCAGGGAATACCGATGCCAGCGACGAAATATATTGGTCGTTGGTATCACGCACCATGCGGATGCCGTAATAGGCCGTGGCCCGCTGCGCGCGACTGAGCGACCATGAGCGGAACGACTGCGTGTTGTGGCAATAGGTGCAGTTGACGCCCAGCGACTGGCTCAGGTGCATCATCAGACCATAGCTGCTCTCCGCATCCTTGATCGACACGACATGGTTCTTCGACGGGAACGCACTGTCGGAAGCCACCCGGATGTTGTTCGCCCCTTCGAAATATTGCTGGAAGGGATGCGAGGGCAGCGAGGCGTATCCGACATTGGGGTCGGGCGCATTCTGACCGAAGCGCGCACCGCGGATCCGGCCCGGATTGGGTGACGCGACGGCGTTGGCCCATTTGTACTGCGGCACCGCATTGCCCGCATGGCAAGTGTAGCAGGTGACGCCCGTCTGCTTCACGTGGCTCGCATATTTGGTGTTGATGTTCCAGGTCATCTGGATCATCCGCCGCGCGACGATCTTGGTATATTTCTCGTCCGACGCCATGTTTTCGGGATTGTGGCAGTAATTGCAGCCTTCCGCCGGCGGCGCGACCCACTGGGTGATCGCCGCCATCAGATGGTTGAACCGTTCCGCGCTTACCCCGCCCAGCACCTGGACGTTCTGATAACTGGCCGATGCGAGCGGTCCGGTATCTTCCGGCAACGCATAGGGCGCTGCGGGAATGGCGCCGGCCTTCGCCGCATGATCGGGATCGCTGATCTGGTTGAGACCGGCTCCGCGATAGCCGACCTGCGATACGGTCTTTGGACCCAGTTCGCATCCCGTCAGCAGGATGAGGGAGCCGAGAGCCGCACCGGCGGCGGCAGCGTGTCTATATCCGTTCATTGTGCTGCTCCCGGAAGAGTGGCGGGATCGATGACGCCGCTGCTGGGATAGCTGGGGGCATAACCATGGTCGATCGCCCACAGATACCAGTTGTCCACCACGGTGCCGGTCAGAAGGATGCCGATGCCGCCGGTCAGCGGGGTCAGCACCGCGAACCACCACGCCCAGCGATGGATCGATTCCATGGTGGCGTTGAAGCCCATGGTCCAGCGCCAGAACAAGGCGGCGCGTTCGGACGCCGTACCGCGATCGGTGATCTGCTCGATCTCGCGCTCGCCGCCGTAGCGGCCGACCGCCAGGATGGTCGCGCCGTGCATCGCGAAGAGCAGGGTGGAGCCGTAGAGGAAGGCGATAGAGAGGCAGTGGAAGGGATTGTAGAAGAGATTGCCGTAGCGGATCGAGAAAGCGGCGGTCCAGTCGAGATGCGGGAAGATGCCGAAAGGCACCGCCTCCGCCCAGCTTCCCATCAGCATCGGACGGATGAAGCCCAGGACGACCATCAGCCAGATGGCGCTCATGAAAGCCCAGAAGATGTGCGTGCCCATGCCCAGCTCTTTCGCCCGGCGATAGGTGCGTGCGGCCCACAGCAGGACCGATGTCGTCATGAAGAAGCCGGCGAGTTGCCACCAGCCGCCTTCGGCCAGCGGCACGAACAGCTGGAAGCCATATTTGGGTGCGGGCGGCTCAAGCGCGAGCCAGAACAGCTGGCGGACGAACTGCACCGGATCCCAGTTGACCGAGGCCCACATGTTGAGACCGATGATCTCGAACGCCAGGAAGCCGCAGATGAGCGAGGCCATGCCGAGCGTGCCGAGATAGATCGGCCCGATCTGCGCATTGCCGAACTTGCCCATCCAGTAGTTGAAGCCTGCTCCGCCGACGCGGGGGAAGTTGCCCGGCGGGAGGGCCGGACCCATTTCGGGTGCGGCGCGAAGCTGGACCTGCGTGAATATGTTTTGATAGCGTGCCATGTTCTTCGCTCCCCTCAGGACCAGATCGGCAGGTTGAGCCACCAGGTCCACCATTCGGGCCAGCCGCGAGACCAGAGCGGGCCGCTGATGATGATGCAGATCGCGCTCCAGAAACCAGCCGACAGCGCCAGGAACAGGCCGAGGCGATGGATGCCGAGCGTGCCCACCGAATAGCCGATGGTGTCACGGAAAAATGTGTCTTCATATTCGGGCGACTTCACTTCGCCATTGCCATGCCCCTTGGGATCGGGGTTGACCGCCGACAGGATGAGGCCGCCGTGCAGTGCAAGGGCGAAGGTGGTGGTGAAGAAGAAGCTCACCGCCAGCATGTGCGCCGGATTATAGTGGAAGTGGAGATACTGATATCCTGTGTTCGACACCCAGTCGAGATGGGTGAAGATGCCGTAGGGAAAGCCGAAACCCCAGGCGCCGAGCAGCCACGGGCGGATGACGACCAGCGAGATATAGGCGAAGATCGCGACGCCGAAGGCGATCGGCACGTGATAGCCGATGCCGAGCTTTCGGCAGATTTCCGCCTCTCGCAATGCCCATGAGGAGAAGGCGCCGATCGCGCATATCGTGATGATCTGCCAGAAGCCGCCTTCGCGTAAGGGTGCGAGGCCAAGGCCGTAGCTGATGTCCGGCGGCGCGATGCTGATGAGCCAGGGATTCCACGTCGGCCCCAGCGAGGCCGCATACAGGATCAGCGCGGTGCCGAGGCTGGCGAAGATCGCGGTGGTGACGCCGAAGAACCCGACGTAAAATGGACCTACCCAGAAGTCGAAGAGATCGCCGCCGATCAGCGTACCACCCCTCACCCGGTATTTCCGCTCGAAGCTTAGCAACGCCATAGCGATCTCTCCCCCCGCGAAACTCTCAAGCGGGTCGTTCCAGTGAGCGATTTCGAACCGGGCAAATTCATCCGGTGACTCGGAAATCGCGACAAACCAACAGTGTGTTCAAGTGGACGAGGCCGACAAAGACCGTCCTCGTCCACTCGCAATTGCAGCAAAGGCTTCCGTCAGGTTGCCGGAGGTGCTGCAGGGGCCTCCACCGCCGCCGGTGCCTTTGCAGGACCGTCGAGCCAGTTGAACCGGTCGGTGCTGAGCAGGATGAAATGAATCAGCAGTGCCAGCACGAACAGGAAAATCGCGAGGGCCGTCAAGGTCCTGCGCGGATCGAAGATCATCCATAATCTCCACATGAGATGGTCTCCTTATGCCAAGAGTGAAGTGATGGCGTTGCTCGCCACGGCAACGCCGTGATCGACCATCGCATAGCCTTCGGGACCAGGCAGCCAAGGCCGCCAGCTCCATGCGAGGAAGTGCGCAATCACCGCCACTATCGTGAAGATAATGAAGCTGGTGATGAAGATCTTGTGGAACTCCTTCGCCTCTTCCGGGGTCAGGTATGTTCCCGGCCCCAATCTGTCGTCTCTATTGTCGCTCATTTTTCGTCTCCATTCTGCCCGACGTGTATGGAAACGCCGAAACGACGTTTCCCGGCGGCATCCACGCGGCGACGACCGCCGCGAGGATCACTTGGTCCCACGATCCCGTATCGGGATACGCCCCAGTGAGGGACACGTCGGAAAATCGGGTGCGCGCGCTCATGGCCCACGGCTTTCGGCGATCGCATCGGCAAGCCGTGCGGCGCTGACGGAGGGTTCGCCCGCGCGCCGCGCGCCGCGTTCGGCGGCGTCGCGAATGCGCTTGGCGACGGAAATGCGGACCAGCACCGGCTCGCGCTCGACGACGGCGTCGAGCGTCGCCTTCGCCTCGTCCTCCCAGGCGATCTCCGCCTGAAGCCGGGTCGGCGTGGCTTCCGCCTTGTCGAGCTGGCTGGCGAGCGGAATGATGTGGAACAGCGCGTCGAACAGCGCATTGCACACTTCCTGCACCAGATAGGTCGCGCCGGCATAGCCCATGAACGGCGTGCCCGTATGCCTCCGGATCGCAGCGCCGGGGAAGGACGCGGGAATGTAGATGCTGCGCGCGCCGGTGTCCGCCATGTACATCCGCTCGTTGATGCTGCCGAACACGATCAGCGGCGGATTGGTGGCGATCGCCTCGCGCACGGCGGCATTGTCGGGCTTCACGCCTGCGCTGCGGTTGAAGGCGAAGTTGCAGGGCAGGCCCAGGTCGTCCTCAAGGAACTTGCGGATGCCGCGCGCATAGGTTTCCGTCGCCACGATGCCGAAGCTCGCCGTGCCGAAGAAATCCTGCGTCACCGAACGCCACAGGTCCCACAACGGCTTGATCGTCGTGTGCTTCTCGCGCTCGATGAACGGTTCGGGGTCCAGCCCCGTCAACTCGCCCAGCTTGCGCAGGAACAGCGTGGTCGACTCAAGCCCGATCGGCGCCTGCAGATAGGGCCGCTCCAGCGCCTCGCACAGGCCCCGCCCGAACTCGCGATACATGCAGACGTTGACCTGCGCCTTGGCGAGGTTCTTCACGTCGGACAGATGGCTGCCCAGCGGAAAGGCCATGCCGACCTGCGCGCCGATCCCTTCGATCAGGCGACGGATTTCGGCGAGGTCCGACGGCATGTTGAACGTGCCGTACATCGGCCCGATGATGTTGACCGTCGGCTTCTCGCCTTCCTTCAGCGGACGCGGGGCGGGTGCCTTCTTCGGCCCGAACTGCGTCCAGAGCCAGGTGAGCGCCCGGTCGCCCGACTGCCACTGGTCCTCGTCGATCGTGCGCGGCAGAAACCGCTGGATATTGGTGCCTTCGGGCGTCACGCCGCCGCCGATCATCTCGGCGATGGAGCCGGTGACAACCACCGCGGGCAGATCGCGATCGAGTGTTTCCCACGCCCGGCGCATCGCCCCTTCGGTGCCGTCCCGCCCCAGTTCCTGCTCGCCCAGGCCGGTGACGACGATCGGCAGTTCGTGCGGCGGCAGGCCGTCGGTATAATGCAACACCGACGTGACAGGCAGATTCTCGCAGCCCACCGGGCCGTCGATGATCACCTGTAATCCCTTGATCGCGGTGAAGGCATAGACGGCGCCCCAATAGCCCCCGGCCCGGTCATGATCGAGGATGAGGGTCATACGCCGATGGCCTCCTCGGCCTTTGCGGCGGCGATGCGCTTGGCGGCGAACTTGGCCTTGAACTCGGGCCGGTCGCGCGGCATCTCTTCCCACACACCCGTGCTATGACCTGTGCCGACACCGTCGAAGAAGGCGGTCATCCGGTTGAAGCGATCCTTGTTGGCCAGCGCCGCGTTGACGACCATGGCAAGGCTGCCCGCCCCCGCCGGTCCCATCAGCGGTCGCGCGGAAATCAGGTTCGTGAAATAGAGCGCGGGGATCGCCCGCTGCTTGGCATGCTGCACCACCGGCGTCGTTCCGATGGCAAGGTCAGGCCCGAAGGTTTCGACCGCCGCGATGTCCTGTTCCAGGCTGGCGCGATACTGCACCTTGACGCCCTTCGCCTCCAGCCATTCGCGATCGGATTCCGACCAGACGGTGCGCGGACAGGCGGTTCCGACATAGGGCACGTCCGCGCCGCTTTCGATCAGCAGCCGGGCGACCAGCAATTCGGAGCCTTCATAGCCCGAAACGGTGATCCGCCCCTTGATCGGCCGGGCGGCCAGCGCTCCGGCGATCGCGGGGAGGAACTTGTTCTTCGATGCGTCGATCCTGTCCTGCGCAATGCCGCAGGCCGCGCCGATTGCGTCGAGCCAGGCCGCGGTGCCATCGCGTCCGACGGGCGCGGAGCCCACCACGGTGCGCCCCGCCGCCTCGAACTCGCGCACGCTGGCGGTGTAGAAAGGATGGATCGCGCCCACCACGGCGCAATCAAGCGCGGAATAGAGTTCGCGCCATTCGCGTGTCGGCACGACGGGTCCGGCGGCGAGGCCAAGCGGCTCCAGCATCAGGCCGATGCCCGGCGGGTCGGCGGGGAACATCTCGCCGAGCAGCGTGACGGTGGGCCGGTCGGGACGCTCCTTCGGCGCGGCGACCGGGCCTTGCTGCGCTTCGCGGCGCGCATAGCTCAGCATCGCCCCGGCCAGAACATCCTTCGCCTCGGCATGCGTCGGAATGCCGAAGCCCGGCACGTCGATGCCGATGATCCGGACGCCGTTGATCTGGTCGGGCAGCAATTGCAACGGCACGCCCGATGCCGTCGGCACGCACAGATTGGTCACGACGATCGTGTCGTACAGCGCGGGATCGGCCAGATCATGCACGGCGTCGCGAATGTCCTCGAACAGCTTGCCGGTGACGAGGGTTTCGGAATTGAACGGCACATAACCGACCGTCCTTCGCGCGCCGTAGAAATGCGAGGTGAAGGTCAGCCCATAGACGCAACAGGCCGAACCGGAGAGCACCGTCGCCGTCCGCCGCATCCGCAGGCCCACGCGCAGCGATCCGAAGGCCGGGCACATGGATTGCGGCTGGTCGTGCGGCCCCTTGGGATAATCGGCGGCGTAGCGATCGAGTATCTCGGTCTTGCCCGCCGCGCTGGCGGCGGCATGCAGCGTCGCGTTTGAGCTGCACGATAGCCCCTCCCCTTCAGGGGAGGGGTTGGGGTGGGGGCTGTCTGCAGAGGCGAATGCAGCGTCTGTATCGCTTGCATTCCCCACCCCAACCCCTCCCCTGAAGGGGAGGGGCTTTTGGATGTCGAGGCGGTCTCTAGGCCGCATCATAAATCACTTCGAGCGACGCCTTGGGCGCATAGGCCGCGCCGCGCATGTCGGCCTGCGATGCGGGACGGAGCGTCACGTCGCCGCCGGTCTGGTCCGGGCTGAACAGGCCGAGCAGCCCGTCCTGATCGAGCGGCGTCGGGCGCACCGGCGGTGCTTCGGCGACGTTCACCGCCAGATCCTCGAAGATCGAGGCCCATTCGCCGCCGGGTACGCCGATGATCTGGTAATTGGCGGACTTGCGGCGGATATCCTCGTTCGCCGGTATCGCGCAGAGCGTCGGGATGCCGACCGCCTTCGCAAAGGCTTCCGCTTCGCCGGTGCCGTCGTCCTTGTTGATGATCATGCCCGCCACGCCGACATTGCCGCCCATCTTGCGGAAATATTCGACCGCCTTGCAGACGTTGTTGGCGACGTAGAGCGATTGGAGATCGTTCGATCCGACCACGATCACCTTCTGGCACATGTCCCGCGCGATCGGCAGGCCGAAGCCGCCGCAGACGACATCCCCCAGGAAATCGAGCAGGACGTAATCGAAGCCCCATTCGTGGAAGCCCAGTTTCTCCAGCAGCTCGAACCCGTGGATGATCCCGCGCCCGCCGCAACCGCGACCGACTTCCGGCCCGCCCAGTTCCATCGCGAACACGCCGTCGCGCTGGAAGCAGACATCCTCGATCGTCACTTCCTCGCCCGCCAGTTTCTTCGCTGCGCTCGTTTCGATGATCGTGGGGCAACTCTTGCCGCCGAACAGCAGGCTGGTGGTGTCGGACTTGGGATCGCAGCCGATGAGCAGCACCCGCTTGCCCTGCTGCGCCATCATGTAGCTGAGGTTCGAGAGCGCGAAGGACTTGCCCGATCCGCCCTTGCCGTAGATCGCGATGATCTGGGTTTCCTTGGTCACCGGCCCGGTGTGGACCGGATCCGGCTCCTCGGACGCTTCGTGGCGCAGGCTGTCGTAATCGAGCATGGTCATTGATGTCTCCAGTCGAGAACCATCTTGAGGCAATCGGGATCGCCGAACGCGGCCGGGTAGGCGTCCTCTGCCTCCCCGGCGTCGCGCACATGGCTGATGAGCCCGTCGAGTCGTAAGGCGCCGCCGGCGATCAGCGCCGTCACGGTCGCCAGATCATCGGGGGTGAACTCGGCGGATATGCGGAAGCGCGCTTCGCGCATGAACGCCGGAGGAAAGGAAAGCGACAGCGTGTCGTAGAAGCCCGCGAGCACCACTTCGCCACCCTTGGCGAGGCGCGCGACGGCCATGTCGAGTATGTCGGGCGCGCCGCTGGCGTCGCAGATGTGCCGGTAATCGCGGCGGTCGTCGGTAGACGGATCGATCGCGCTGTATCCCTGCCCCTCGCGCCGTCCGGGATGGGTTTCCCAAACGGTCGGCGCAGGCGCGCCGGAAGCGATGGCGATGCGGGCGATGAGGCGGCCCAATATGCCGTGCCCGATGATGAGGTCCGGCGCGCTGCCGCCGACGATCGCGTGGCATGCGGTTGCGGCGAGCGCCATCAATATGCCGTCGCGCCCCAGTTTCTCGTCCAGCGGGATGGCGCGGGCAGCAGGCAGGATGACATGGCGGGCAGTCCCGCCGAACAGGCCGCGCGCCGCCTGATAGCAATTGGCACCGGGGACGAATACCCATTCGTCGATCCGGTCCAGCGCATCGCGGCCCGCATCGACCACGCGCCCGACCGATTCGTAACCGGGGACCAGCGGATAGCCCATGCCGGGGAAGCTCGGCATCTTGCCCGACCACAGCAGCTTTTCGGTGCCGGTGCTGATGCCGCTCCAGTCCACTGCGACGAGCACGTCGCCATCGCCAAGAGTATTGAGCGCAAGGGTCCGAAGCCCGAGTTTCTCGGGGGCATCCAGTATGACCGCGAGGGTTTCCATACGCCGGTCCTTTCCCTTGCCAAGAGTACCGAAGCAGGCACCCTCTCCTAAAGTGTCATCTTAACTTGACGCTTTTTAATGTCAACTTTGCTTGATAGTTTTGTTCATCTTTCAGCAAGGAGGATGGATGTCGTGAGCGGCATGGCCGTTCGGATGCGGCGGATGCGGGCGAACCCGGCAGCATTCGCCATGCCCGCGATCTCCTGAAAACTGCGCGGGCGGCCCGATCCCATCGCCAGCAGATACAGGCCGAAATAGGCATCGCCCGCCGGCTCCGCCCCACGCGTCTGCGCCATCGGTTCGGTCAGCAGCATGCGTCCACCCGGCGGCAGCGCGGCATATATGTTGCGCAGCAAAAGCATCGCCGGCTCATCGTCATGATCGTGCAGCACCCGAACCAGCGTGATGAGATCATGCCCCTGCGGCAACGGATCGGTGAGGAAACTGCCCCCGTGAATAGTGACGCGATTTCCGCATCCTGCCGAGTCGCAGGCCTGCCGCGCGCGCGCGCCGACTGCGGGGAGGTCGAACAGCGACAGGTGCAGCCCCGGCGCACTGGCCGCGACCGCACAGACGAACGCGCCCTGCCCGCCGCCCACGTCGAGCATCCGCCGATGCCGGGAAAAGCGATAGGCATCGATGACCTGCCGCGCGATCAGCGGCTGGGACGCAGCCATCAGCGCGGAATAGGGTGCCACGTCTTCAGCGTCGCCCTGCCCCGCATCCTCGGCATAATGCCAGTATCGGGCCAGCGCACCCCCGCCCCCGCCGCGCCGCAGCAACGCCAGCGGATCGGCGAGGTCGGCGTAGAGCAGGTGATGATGCGCCACCATGTCCGCGATGCCTTTATTGCCGCGCAGCGCAGCGCCGTCGCTGCCCAATGTCCATCGATCATCGCGCAGGCGCTCCGTCAGTTTCAGCGCGGCGGCGGCGCGCAGCAAACGTTCGGCGCCTTCCTCCGGCAAGTCTGTCGCATCCGCCACCGCGCGAGTCGTCATCGGACCCTGCGCAAGATGGTCGAGCAGCCGCGACCGGATGCAGGCGTCCAGTATCTGCGAATAGGCGAAGCCCGCGACGAGATCGAATATCCGGCGCGCCCGCATCCGCGCCACAGGTCGCGTGATCCACACCCGCGCCGCCCAGTGCTGGAACCCCGGATCGCTCAGGATCCGGTTGCGCCACCCCGTCCATTTGTCCCGCCATTTCATTTTGTCACCGTAACTGGATAGAATTATGTGTCCAGTTTATTGGACAACTGATAGTGTCGCCACATGGACGACAGCCCAGTTAATGATAGACCAGTCATCGTCATAGGCGCAGGAGTCGGCGGTCTCGTAACGGCGGCGCTTATTGCCGCGCGCGGCGTTCCTGTAACGGTGCTGGAGGCGATGGAAGCGCCCGGCGGCAAGATGCGTCAGGTGATGGTCGATGGCGAAGCGATCGACGGTGGGCCGACGGTATTCACGATGTGCGCCGTTTTCGACGCCATCTTCGCGCAATGCGGTGCGCGGCTCGACGATCATGTGACGCTGCGTCCCGCGACCGTGCTGGCGCGCCACGCGTGGGGCGGCGACCGGCTGGACCTGTTCGCCGATCCGCAAGCGAGCGAGGACGCGATCGGTGCCTTCGCCGGTGCAGCCGAAGCGCGCGGCTATCGCGCCTTCCGCGCGGAGGCGAAACGCATCTTCGACACGCTCGACGCGCCGTTCCTGCGCCGGGGGCAGACCAACCCGATCGGCCTGACATGGCGGATGGGCGTGCGCGGCTTCGCCGATCTGTGCGCCATCCGCCCCTATGAAACGCTTTGGAAGGCGCTGGGCGAGCATTTCGCCGATCCGCGCCTCCGCCAGCTTTTCGGACGCTACGCCACCTATTGCGGCTCTTCGCCCTTCCTCTGCCCCGCAACTTTGATGCTGATCGCCCATGTCGAGGCGAGCGGCGTTTGGATGATCGACGGCGGGATGCACAGCCTCGCCCGCGCGCTCGAAACGCTGGCGCGCAGCCTGGGCGTACAGTTCCGCTATTCCGAAAAGGTCGTCGGGATAAACGTCGTGCGAGGTCGCGCCGGCGGCGTGACGCTCGCCAGCGGAGAGCATATCCCCGCCCGCGCGGTCGTCTGCAATGCCGATCCCGCCGCGCTGGCCGATGGCACTTTCGGCAAGGCGGTGCGTCATGCCGTACCCGCCGTGCCGCTCAAGCGCCGCTCGCTCGCCGCGATGGTGTGGACGGCGCGCGCCCGCGCGACGGGTTTCCCGCTCAGCCGACACAACGTCTTTTTCTCGGACGATTATCCCGCCGAGTTCGCCGCCCTTTCCGCCCGTCGGCTTGCCGGTCGTCCCAGCGTCTACGTCTGCGCGCAGGACCGCGACGACGGCGGCGCACTGACCTCCCGCGATGCAAAAGAGCGCGTCCAGATCATCGTCAACGCCCCGCCCACGGGCGACACCAACCCCCTTACCCCTGCGGAGATCGACCGATGCACAGTGCGGATGCTGGAATGCCTGGCGCAGGCCGGGCTTATGCTGGACCTCCCCCCGGCTTCGACCCGGCTTACAACCCCGGCGGATTTCGCGGCGATGTTTCCCTCGACGGGTGGAGCCCTTTATGGACCGGCCTCGCACGGGTGGGCGGCATCCTTCCGCCGGCCGGGCGCGCGGACGCGGATCCCTGGGCTTTACTGCGCGGGCGGGAGTACCCACCCCGGCGCGGGCGTCCCGATGGCGGCGCTCTCCGGCAGCCAAGCCGCCGAATGCCTGCTCAGGGACCAGCCTTCGACATTCATGTCGACCCGAACGGCTATGCCTGGTGGTATATCGACGCCTTCAGCGAGGACCGCCGCTTCGGCCTGACGATCATCGCCTTCATCGGCAGCGTCTTTTCGCCTTATTACAAGCTGAGCGGGCGCGGGCGGCCCGACAATCACTGCGCGATCAACATCGCGCTCAACGGCCCCGGTAGCAACCGCTGGGCGATGACCGAGCGACCGCAGCATCGCGTCGATCGCGGCAAGGATCATTTCGCCGTGGGGCCGAGCGCGCTGCACTGGGACGGCGACACGCTGGTGATCGACGTCAACGAGATTTCCGCTCCACTGCCGTGGCCGGTGCGCGGGCAAATCCGTGTCTCGCCGGAAATGATCGGCACCACCGCTTTTGCCCTCGACCCCGCGGGAAAGCATCGCTGGCATCCGGTCGCACCCCGCGCGCGGGTGGAAGTGGACATGGCGCATCCCGGCATACGCTGGAAAGGCGACGGCTATTTCGACAGCAATTTCGGCGACGAACCGCTGGAGGACGGCTTCGTCGACTGGCACTGGTCGCGCGCACATCTCAAGCGCGACGTGGCGGTGCTGTACGAAGGGGTTCGCCGCGATGGCACGCCGTTCGATCTGGCTGTGCGCTTCGACCGGCAGGGCCGCTGGCACGATGTCGCGCCGCCGCCCGTAGCTTCCCTGCCGCGCACCGGATGGCTGGTGAAGCGCGCCACCCGAGCGGATGCCGGGTCCGGTCCCCGCGTGATCAAGACGTGGATCGACGCGCCTTTCTACGCCCGCTCGGCGCTGGCGACGCGTATCTTCGGAGAGGATGTGCAGGCCGTTCACGAAAGCCTGTCCCTCAACCGCTTTCGCTCCCCGATCGTGCAGTCGATGCTGCCGTACCGGATGCCGCGGGCAGTGTGGTGAGGGCTATCCGCTAAGCACCGTGTTCCTGCGAAGGCAGGAACCCAGTAATCTCATCATGCGCCGACGTTGCAGTCTTACTGGGTTCCTGCTTTCAGCGAAGCTGAAGTTTATCCTGAGCGCCTGCTGCAAGCAGGCAGTCGAAGGGCAGGAACACGGCGCGGTGATACCGCCACATTCATATCCGGCTTGAGTCGTCCTCCTCCGCCGCCTTCTTCGCCTTGTCCTTGGCAATGTCCCGGTTCACCGACCACAACTGCCACCCGCCGAAGCCCAATGCCAGCGCCAGCACGAACACCATTTCGACCAGACCATAATTATCCGGGTTCACGACGTTTCTCCTCCCGCTTCTCCGATTGCATCGCATGATCGGCGATGATCGCCGCGATCCGCTCCGGCGCTTCCTCATGCGCCAGATGGCCCAAGCCCGGCAAGATCAGCATATCCGCGTTCGGCATGATCGCTGCTGCCGCCTGCGCGTCCTTCGCGGGGATCGCGCTGTCGCCCTGCCCGTGCACCAGCAGCACAGGCATCTTGATCCCCGGAAGCGCCGCCTTGAGCGAAGGCAAATCCCAGTCCGCCATCATCGTGATGGCCGCGCCGCAATGGCCGGGCGTCGCGAACAGCCGGGCGTAACAGCCGACACCCTGCGCATCGATCCGCGAGCCGGTGCTGCGCGCGAGGAACTTCGCCACATCGGCGGGATCGCGCGCCATGCGCGAGAAGATCGTCGGCGCGAAAGGATTGACGAACAGCAGCTTGGCCAGCGTCGGGAACAGCCGCGCCGCCAGTCCGGGGAAAGGCATCAGCGCGGCATTGAGGCCGATGACGACATCGGGCTGCGCCAGCCCGTCCGCCACCATCCGCAGCGCGATCGCCGCGCCTGCCGAGTGGCCGATGATGCAGCGCGGCGAAAGGTCCATGGCCTTCATCAGTCCCGCCACCGCGCGCGCCATTGCCGCCATCGACAGGCCGCCCGGCGGTCGCCCGCTCGTAAAGCCGTGCCCCGGCAAATCCGGCGCGACCACGGTGAAATGCGCCGCCAGCAGCGGCATCAGATCGCGCCAGCTGTGCGTCGCCGCGCCGGTACCGTGCAATAGCAGGAGAACCGGCCCTTCGCCCACCATCTGCACATGCCAGCGCACTTGCCCCGCATCGACGAAACGGCTCGCAGCGCGATTGGGCCAGTCGCGCCCTTCGACATCCCAGCGCGGGCGATAGCTCACGGCCTTTGCGCCGCAACGACAGCCGCGTGCATCGCTGCGGAATCGCCGCGCGGCAGCGGCAGATAGCGCGCGCCCATAAGCGCCGCCAGTTCCGCACCTTCGCGCCGTGGACGCGGGGAAATGTCGACGAAGGCCGACGGAAAAGCCGACGCCCCGATCGCCCGCGCCGCCGCTTCGGCATCGGCCTGCGCCACCGCCTGCACCATACCACCATCCAGCGCGATATTGGCGCGGCCATCGGTCAGTACCACGATGAAGGGGCTGCGTCCCCGTGCCTTGGCCGCCTGCGCCAGATCATGCGCAGCGTTTAGCCCCGCCGCCAGCGGTGTGCCCCCGCCCCCCGGCAGATCGCCCAGCGAACGACGTGCGCGCGTCAGCGAGCGTGTTGGCGGCAACAGCACCTCAGCCCCGTTCCCGCGAAATGCGACCAGCGCCACTTGCGCGCGCTTCACATAGGCATCGGCCAGCAGCCGCTCGACCGCGCCCTTCGCCTCCGCCAGTCGCGCCACCGCCGATGATCCCGACGCATCGACGGCAAAGATCGTGACCGCCTCCGCCCGCGTCTCGAACCGCCGGATGCGGAGGTCGTCGCGCCGCACCTGCACCCGCCCGACATCCCCGCCGCGCAATTTCTGCCAGGGTGCCGCCGCGCGCAGCGTATCGATCAAACTGAGGCGCAGGCCGTTGCCCGGCACTCCGGATCGCGCACCGACAGGCCGCCCCCGCGCCGCCGACTTGCGCCGCTCCCCCGCACCGCGCGCGCGATTGACCGCGCGTTGGCGCCCGCGTCCCTCCGCGATCCGCGCGAGAACATCCGGCGGCAGGTTCGCCATCACCGCTTCGAGCACAACGTCCTCCATCGGCTTCGGCGCGCTCTGTTCGTCGCCTGCGCTATCGGGCGGAGCATCGGTCGGTGGCGGTGGTGGCGGTTCGGGCACATCCTCCGGCGCGTCGGATTGCGGCGGTGCAGGCAGGCGCGTGGCGCGTGGCCCAAGCACCAGCCGCGCGGCGATCATGACATCCTCCTCGGCGATGGCGCGCCTTCCCGCCAGTACAGCCGAAGCCCGTGCGGCCCGCAAGGCGAAGATCGGCGCACGGGCGGAGTCTATACCCAGCATCTCCGCCGTGCCGACCAGCGCCGCCAGCACATCGTCCCCCGGCGGCGCAACATCCTGTAATTGCAGAATTGTTGGAGATGTTGGAAATGTTGGACCGGCAACTTGCCATGGCTCGTACGGGGGAAGTTTGCCAAGTTGGACATGACCCAACTGGATACGGAACGCCAGCCGTTCCGCCAGCGTATCGGCGACGCGTTCCTCCGCCGTCATCCCGTCGTCCAGCGCCACCAGCAGGAACCGCGCGGGTGCTTCCAGCATCGCCCCGTCGCGGGCCGCGCGAACGGTGCCGTTGTCCAGAGTCGCCGCCAGATGCGCGACGATATGCTCCGACAGGCGCTCCGCCATGGGGATCACGACCATGCCGCCGTCCGCCTCCGCCAGCACGCCGCTCCGCATCACCAGCGCGCCGCGCGCCAGCGTCGCCGTCAGGTCGATTCCGCCGAGCAGCCGGTCCTCGTCGATATGGGTGGGCAGCCGCCGCTCCGGCACGCCTTCGGGCATCGCTGCGCGCAGCGTGTCGAGCACCCGCTCGCGCGCATCGCCCCCGCCGCGCAGCACCATACCGCCCAGCCCCACCGGGTCGATCGCGCAAAGCCGCGCCGCCAGCAGCGCATCCGCAAAGGCGTCCGCACCCGGATCGCCCGTATCGCTCATGCCGGGATCAGTTCCGCCATGGCCCGCTCGATCCGCACCGTCGATCCGGTCTCGTCCAGCACGTTGCGCCGCAGCCTGTGGCGCAATGCCAGCGGCGCGACGCGCCTGAGGTGCGACGGCGCGACCGTTACGTCGCCTTCCAGCGCCGCGAGCGCGCGGCTCGCCCGCATCAGTGTCAGTTCACCGCGCAGCCCGTCTGCACCGACCGCGATGCACAGGCGCGAAGCGAGCGACAGGACATCATCCGGCACGGTCACTTCGGGCAACAGCGTCTTGCCCTTGCCGATCTTCTTCAGCGTCTTGCGCTCCGCCTTGCGCCAGCTTTCGACGAAAGCGTCCGGCGTCCGCTCGAACGCGTCGCAGCGTTTCAATATCTCGATCCGCTGCTTCAGATCCTGCGGCGTCCGCACATCGACCGAAAGGCCGAAACGATCGAGCAGTTGTGGGCGCAACTCCCCTTCCTCCGGGTTGCCGCTCCCCACCAGCACGAAACGCGCGCCATGGCGAATGCTCAGCCCCTCGCGCTCGACCACATTCTCGCCCGATGCCGCCACGTCGAGCAGCAGATCGACGATATGATCCTCCAGCAGATTCACTTCGTCGATATACAGGAAGCCGCGATGCGCCCGCGCCAGCAGCCCCGGCTCGAACGCCTTTTCGCCGTGACCGAGCGCGCGTTCCAGATCGAGCGCGCCGACGACGCGATCCTCGGTGGCGCCGAGCGGCAGGTCCACGAACGGCACCGGCATCACTGCCTTGCCGCTGCGATGGGCTTCGGGCGAAGGGCAGGCCCCTTCGCTGCCCGGCACGCAATTGTATCGGCATCCCGCGATCACCGGGATCGGCGGCAGCAATCCGGCGAGTGCGCGCACGGCGGTGGACTTGCCGGTGCCGCGATCGCCGAACACCATCACACCGCCGATGCGCGCATCGACCGCGGCGATCAGCAGCGCCAGCTTCATTTCGTCCTGGCCGACGATGGCGGAAAAGGGGAAGGACATTTTCATGCGCAAGGTGTAACATGCGCTGGACACTCCACAAGCCGGTCAGGACAGAAATTGTCAAACGCTCTTGTCGTCGCCTTCGGCGTGGCGATCGTGCTGCTGGTCGGCGGCGGCCTCGCGACGCCGATCGGCCCTTGGTATCGCAACTTGCGCAAGCCACGGCTGCAACCGCCCAACTGGCTGTTCGGGCCGGCATGGACGGTGATCCTGGGCCTATCCGCCTGGTCCGCCGCCACCGCTTGGGACAGCACGACCGATCCGGCGACGCACCGGGCGATCATCATCGTCTTTGCCGTCAACGCCTTGTGCCATGCGGCATGGAGTCCGCTCTTCTTCAAGGCGCGCCGCCCGGACTGGGCATTGATCGAAGTGGTGTTCCTGTGGATCTCGATCGCCATGCTGATGATCGTGCTCTGGCCGATCTCGCACAAAGCGGCCTTACTCAACCTGCCCTATCTGCTCTGGGTCAGCTTCGCGAGCTGGCTGAACAGCGCGATCGTCAGGCTGAACGGACCGTTCGGCACGACGCAGACGGGATAGGCCGATGCCACCGATGATGATAGGTTGCTAATTAAAGCCCCAATGAAAGGACCCAGCGCATGAGCTTCGTAACCACGCAGGACGGTGCCGAAATCTTCTACAAGGATTGGGGTCCGCGCGACGCACAGCCGATCATGTTTCATCATGGCTGGCCGCTGTCGTCCGACGACTGGGACACGCAGATGCTGTTCTTCCTCGCCAACGGCTACCGCGTCGTCGCGCATGATCGCCGGGGGCATGGCCGGTCCAGCCAGATCGGCACCGGACATGACATGGACCATTACGCCGCCGACGCCGCGGCCGTGGTCGCGCACCTCGATCTGAAGAACGCCGTGCATATCGGCCATTCGACGGGCGGCGGTGAAGTCGCGCGCTATGTCGCCCGGCATGGCCAGCCGCAGGGCCGCGTCGCAAAGGCCGTACTCGTCAGCGCCGTTCCGCCGCTGATGCTGAAAACCCCCGACAATCCCGATGGCCTTCCCATGGAGGTGTTCGACGGCATCCGGCAGGGGCTGGCCGCCGGGCGCGGCGCGCTCTGCCTCGATTTCGCATCCGGCCCGTTCTACAGCTTCAACCGCCCCGGCGCGAAGGTCGATCAGGCGGTGATCGACAACTGGTGGCGGCAAGGCATGATGGGCAGCGCCCAGGCGCATTATCTTGGCATCGCCGCCTTTTCGGAAACCGACCAGACCGAGGATCTGAAGGCGATCACCGTGCCCACACTCGTGCTGCAAGGCGATGACGATCAGGTCGTACCGTACAAGAATGCCGCGCTGAAACAGGCCGAATTGCTCGCTAATGCGACGCTGAAAATCTACGAAGGCTTCAGCCACGGCATGCTCACGACGCACGCGGACGTCATAAACCCCGACCTGCTCGCCTTCGTGCGAAGCTGACCCCTTGGTGGGCGGGTCATCGGGCGTCGTTGCTGGCGTTGATCAAGGCCGGGCCGGACCTGACGCTGCTGGCGATCGCCGAACGCCTGGCAACCGAGCCTGGCTTGAAGGTAGACGCCGGGATGCTGAGCCGGTTCTTCGCCGGCAAAGGCATCAGCTTCGAAAGTGATCCGCATTGAACGCCAGATTGAACAGCTGGCAGATCAGATCGTCGCGCCCGACGTGTCGAGCATCGCGACTGCGTTCGAGAATTGGGTTCGTAGTCTGAAAATCGAGAAGGTCGTGCTCACGGAAAAGATCGCTCTTTGCGGTCGTTCGGCGGCGGACTTCGGCACGACTTATCGAACCGCGATGTAACTTTTAGAAAACCTTTGTAAATTATCGGATTCCGACAAGATCGCGAATAAGCGAATGGCGCTAAAGCGGTAAGCGTGGCGAGAAGGCCGCGGATCAAGCGGCTTGGGCGATCTGCTGCTGATCTGGCCGCCAGTTCCAGGGCATGAGGTCATCCCAGCGCGCAGCGGGCCAGTTGCCGGCGATCCTGGCGATGACGTCGGCGATGTAGGCCTGTGGTTCGAGGCCATTGAGCTTGGCAGTCTCGATGATGGAGTAGATGGCGGCGGCCCGATCACCGCCCGCCTTTGATCCTGCAAACAGCCAGTTTTTGCGGCCCAGGGCGACACAGCGCATGGCGCGCTCGGCAATGTTGTTGTCGATCTCCAGACGGCCATCGTCGAGGAAGTGCGTCAGCGCGATCCAGCGCTTGCGGCCATAGGCGATGGCCTTGGCCATCTCGGACTTGGGCGAAAGACGGCGCGTTGCATCGTCGAGCGCCTGACGCAGATCGTCGATCAATGGCTGGGTTCGGTCCTGGCGGCTTTGTCGTCGGATATCGGGCTGCTCACCTCGGACCTCTGCCTCGATCTCGTAGAGCTGACCGATACGTTCCAGCAGATCAGTGGTTAGCGGTGTCGGCTTAGTGGCGTGGATGTCGAATATCTTGCGCCGGAAATGCGCCCAGCATGCGACCTCGGTGACACGGTTGGTATCGTAGAGCTTGTCATAGCCAGCATAGCCATCGGCCTGCAGATAGCCGGTGAAGTTGGCTAGCTGCCGCTGGGGATGTGCACCGGTCCGATCGGTGGTGAACTCGTACCAGACCAGCGGCGGGGTCGTGGCGCCGCAGCCGCGATCGTCGACGGCGTAAGCCCAGAGCCTGCCAGTCGCCGTCTTACCCCGACCCGGATCAAGCATGGGGACCGGCGTATCGTCGGTATGGATCTTCGAGGCGGTCAGGCCGACCTCGCGGATACGACTGATGATCGGGTCGAGCAGCACGGATGCCTGGCCGACCCAGCCTGCCAGCGTCGAGCGATCGATCTCGATGCCCTGCGCCGCCATTATCTCAGCCTGACGGTAGAGCGGCAGATGATGGTCGAACTTGGAGACAACGACGTGGGCCAGCGTGCCGAAGGTCGCCTTGCCCCGCGCTATCGCCTTTACGGGTGTGGGTGCCTGCACGATCTTCTCGCAGGAGCGGCAGCTATACTTGGGACGGATGGTCCGAACGACGCGCCACTGCACAGGCACGGCATCGAGCATCTCATCGCTATCCTGCCCCAGTGGCCGCAGCGCGCCGCCGCAGTCGGGACAGGTGCAGTTACCCTGCTCAGGCTCGATCCGCTGTTCCTCGCGCGGCAGATGGGCGGGCAGCGCGCGAACCGGCGATGGCCGATCGACGGTTGCCGGATCGCCTCGACGCGCGGCGGCGACAATGGCCTCACCCTCCAGTTCTTCGAGCGCCAGCTCAAGCTGGGCGATCTGGGTATCGAGCTTCTCGGACGACTTGCCGAACTGCATCCGCTTGAGGCGCGCGATCTGCACGCGCAGCGTGTCGATCAGGATGTCGCGAGCAGAAATATCGGCGCGGGCAGCCGCCAATGCGGCTTCGAGCTCGGCGATCCGAGCGTCTTTATCAGGGGTGGAAAGGCCTGCGTCCGACACCGCGATTATATAGCAGATCGGTGGTCGCGACGCTAATGAAAGCGCCAGATAATGGGCGTTTTACCCCGCCAACGAAGGGGTAAAAGTGCGTTCCGGTCGCCGCCAGTCGATGCCTTCCAACAGCATCGAAAGCTGGGCTGCGGTCATCACCACTGACCCGGCCTTGGTGGACGGCCACACGAAGCGGCCACGGTCCATCCGCTTGGAGAACAGGCACATGCCCTGGCCATCAAACCAGAGCAACTTCACCAGATCGCCGCGCTTGCCCCGAAAGGCAAACAGCGCACCGGAATGGGGGCTCTGCTCCAGAACCTGCTGCGTCATCACCGCCAGGCCGTCGAAGCCCTTACGCATGTCCGTCGCGCCGCAAGCCAGGAAGATCCGTGTAGAAGGCGGCAGCGGGATCATCGTGCCAGCGCGCCGATCACCCGCGACAGGGCATCGGCGTCGACCGTGGCATCCACGGTCACCTTGATGCCCGATGGCAGCTCGATCCCGATCAGACCGCTGACGGACGGACCGGGTAACGCTGGCGGCTCGCCGATCCGGACCTCGGCGAAGGCCGGCTCGGGCAGCTTGCGAACCCCGGCAAGCTCACCGGACATCGCCTGTCGCCGCCATGTGTAGATCGAGCCGCTGCCAACGTCGTGGCGTTCACAGGCCAAACGAATGCTGCCTTCTGGCCCGAATGCATCGCGCATTACCGCCAGCTTCTGTTCCACCGTCCAGCGCCGACGGCCCGACACCCGGCTGACGACCTCAATCCGACTACTCATACGATAACTCGTATGACTACTCGCCCGTTCGCTTGCTGAATCCTCTATGTCGTCAGACACCCGCCACCTCGCTCAAAGAGCGGCAATCATCCCGGTGAATAGGAACCGCGCAAGGCGGCCCTCAGGCCCCGCTTACCTAAAGCGCGCCTTTGCCGAGCTGATTGCCTCTGCGCAAAATCGGGACTTACGAACCGCCAGAGCGGCGATCCAATTCAAGATTTTCAATGCTTTAGCACAAATGGACTCCGAAGAGTCCGAAGTGGTGCCAGAAGAGGGACCGTGATGTGTTGATAAAGCGTTATATCACAACGCTTTATTGCGATTTTTCGATTTTCGATACCGTCGAAAATACCGTCTTGGCAACGGCGTTGGCCCTCGATGAGGACTCAAATCGCTGCGGACATTCTATTTCGGATCAATCCGCGACACCAAAATTTATTTTGCGGCCCGCCGACGATTTCCCGCCTGAGAGCGGTGAAAAACCGAATCAAGCCGCAGCCAAGGACGCTGCCATGGCAGGTACAATCAGCCTCTCCAGTTGTTGCTCAACCGCTCTCTTGCCAGCAACCAGATCAACGCTTGCGATCCGCAGGTGTTCATCGCCTTCCATCATGCCGTAACCTGCATCCAGCGCCGCGCCGCCGAGCCCTGCATGATGGGGATAAAGCAACATCACTTCCCGGCATCGATAGAGCCGGGCGTAAGCCATCATCTGATAGACATCGGATTGCGAGACGCCGCGCTTCTTATCTTCAGGATTTCGACCGACCATCTTCCATTTGGTATCGATCACCATCACCACATCATCGCTGCGCTTGATGATTATGTCCGGCTTGGTGCGAAATAATTCTCCGCCCTGCTTCTCGTCTTTCAGGCAGTTGATGAAGCCTCCTTGCGCAACGACTGTCAGGTCGCTGCCCCGCAATACCCGCCGAGCGAGTGCGGCAATATAGGCCTCGAACAAGTCGTTCATGGCGAACAGCAGGGTGATACCCTGACCGGCCTTGGCATCATGGTTGGTCCGTTGCCATTCACGCTTCAGGAACAGTTTTGCCAGTCCAAAGAGCGTCTCCCAACGCCGATTTGTCCGGTCAATACGCACTTGCTTCCACGGCAGGGCACCAATGGAAACATCGCTCACGTCCGCCAGAAGAAACCGCAGCTCATCAAGGCGGCGCTGCGTTTCAACCGCGCGCGCATGGCTACGCAACATCAACACGCAGGCCTTCATAACGCGCAGCAACGGAGTATCCGGCATCAATGTATCAAACCGGCAGGCCAGTCGGTCAGGTCGCACCGCATTGTGCGTGAACTGGCGGATGATATCGAGCCGCCCGCGCAGCGCGGCGAGATTCTCTTCCTGGGCCATGTAAGCGCGCGGAAGGCCCCGCCTAGCCTCAGCCAGCAGGCGATCGGCAAACAGGCGGATCAGGATATCGAGCAGCGTTTCGTTCTGGCGTGCCATGGCCAAGGCCTGCCCATCGCCAAGCTTAAGACCAAGCGCGACATCGAGCATGGAAACAAGGCGGGTGCGGATGGTTTCATCATTCTCATCGGCCCCCGCATCGATCTTGGGCAAGATTTCAAGGCTACACCCGGGCGCGGCAATTACACCGACAACCTGCTGCGCCCATATCTCGCTATGGCGATTTACAAGTATATTAGTCCCGGAGCGATTGGCCAACGGGTGTAACCATGCGGCCCGCAATAAGGCATCCGCCTGGCCACGGGTAAACGCCCGGTCCGGGGCTGGACCGATACCGTTGTGAACGCTCATTCGCCCCCATTCATGAACGGTCAGATGCGTCATGGATGGCTCCGACCGGTCACGGGCTAGACTCCACCTCAATGTCAGCAGCCGTGCCTATTAACCGAGCATACGCAGCTTCAGGAAAACGGCTGCGCCCATCGGGCTGCTTTTCCCATCTCACAAACCAGCTCTTTCGGTCTTCGCCCTCGCCAAGGGGGCATTTGAGCGTCACGGAGCTAATGAACCCATCACCAAGCACACCATGGATACGGCTCCAGTCCTCGAAGAAGTATTCCTGCAACAGCGGAATAACCTTGTCGCGCATGGCGGCATGGACCTGTTCGGCTGTCTCGCAACCGATGAAAAAGGCGTGGCCGATGCGGTGTTCCCGGTCGATCAGATATTCGATGCGCTGATTGATAGTGGTCAGAACGCGCACAAGATCGATCCCTGTCCGTTTGCTGGCATCCACCAGCAGGCCAGGTTCTGGAGACATCTCCCGAAAATTGAATCGCCTCCGCAATGCAGTATCCAGCAGCGCGATGGACCGGTCTGCCGTGTTCATCGTGCCGATGATGTGGAGATTGGATGGTACGCCAAAATCGCGTTTCTTCGAATACGGCAACGTGAGCGTCAGCCAGTTGTCCATGCCAAGCCGCTTGTCCGGTTCGATAAGCGTAATGAGTTCGCCGAAAACCTTGGAGATATTGGCGCGATTGATCTCATCGATGATCAGCACAAACTGGTCAGGTAAGGTTTCGCTCAGAGGTTCGACTTCATTGTCACTGTTGCCAGCAATTAACCGGCCAAGCGCGGGAAGATTAACGCGCTTTGATGGCAGTGAGTAGAGCGTGCGCATGGTGAAATTGCTATCGACGATCGTATCGAGTGGCAGAGGTTCGTCCAGTGTCAGGAGCCAGCGCACATCGCGGCGGTGCGCGTAATAGCCCTCAGCCGAAGGTTCATACCGATAGTCGCCAGTGACCTCGGCAATCGCGCGAAACGCAGTATTGCCATAGGGCACAATGACAATGTCACCGATCTGCATTTCACAGCGGAACGGCCAGGTTTGCGTCCAATTGCTGGGTGTTGTGTCGTCAGGGTTCTGCGCGAGCCACTCAGCCTTGATTGCGTCAAAAGTGGAAAACCGTTCATCGCTCCAATCGATGGAACCGCCCCAGCCAAGCGTGATGTGATTGTTGGCCACAGCGGAGTCGTAGACGTCATCTTCGGTGCCAATGGCACCTTGTCCCATTTTCCAGAATCGGCGACCGGAGAAGTCGTAGCTGGTCGCCGTAGCCGAAGGTGCCGTCCGAGTGCGGGCCTGGTCGGCCAATGCGCAGATTTCGCGAAAGATACCGGCACGGGCTTCAAGTCGAAAACCGCCAGTGCCGCCCTCATTTTCACCAGTCTCTGGCCGCAGGCCTTCGACAAAGGTTTCATAGTCATAATTCTGGTGGAATGTGACGAAGGCAATCCGCTTCTCAGTTTCCAGCTCGCGATAACGCTTCATCAGCGCCTTCCGACCCTCTTCCGTGGAAGGATACGCTGCATCCGGGTCACAGAGTTTCACGGCTTCGAGTGCCGTGCGATATGTTTTCCCCGTGCCTGGTGGCCCATAGAGAATGAGGTTTTGGGGGTCTGGTCTTACGTCGGCCATCGGAATGGCTCCTTCAGATAATACGAATGTCAGCTTTCTGGTCGTGCTCTGCTTTGGTCCCTCGGCAATCGGGGGCGGCACTTTGGCCAGGTCCAGAAACTTTCGGCCTTCAAGCGCCTGACAGATGTTTGGCCATGCCATATGCAGGCCCATCTCATTATTCAGCGGGCCGACAACGATAGCGACACGGTCATCGCCCCGCTTTCGGGCAGGTTCGATGTAGCGCACCAGCACATATTGCCGGATGCGGTCGGCTTGCGTTTCATTGTCATCAATGGCTGTTTCGTCGGGCCAATAGCCCGAACGAGCTGGCTGCGGCGGCAGCCAGCCGAGGATCGTTTTTTCCGCTCCCTCAACGATGGCCCGGAATTCGTCGGCAGACGTTTCGTCAAACTGATATGTGCCCGTCAGGTCCAGCAGGTCGTGCTGATGGCTGAATTCGACAAATCCGCCATTCTGCCGCAATTGCACGCTGCCAAGGGTTCCGGCTGCCTTGTCCTCTCCGGGAGATCGCCGACCGAACCGTATTTGCGGGATGTTGGTGTGATACCAATCTAGCCCGGCGTCATGGACCGCCCGTGCCATGCCACAGAAGGCAGTTCGCTCTTCATCGGACCAATGCTTACGGGCCTCCCGGAAACGAGGATCGCCATCGAAGCGCTTCAAGAGATCGTCGCAGCCGAGGGTATCATCATTCTCGTCGGTCAGGTCGTCGTCGTCCTTGGCGGCCTTTCCCTCCAGAAAACGACCATATTGCGCCAGCCAACTGTTCCAGTTGGATAGCCGGTTTAACGGCTTTTCAGAATCCGGCATAAGGATGCGATAGTCATTGCCGCCAGCTTTGGCTTCCTGCCGTATATTTCGGATGCGTTCGCGCAACTGCGCAAAGCCATCCGCAGCATGTGCCGCTGCAAGATCGCGGTGCGGCGATCCGAGTGGGGCAAGGTTCTTTTCGATGGTCTTGACGGCATGGACCCGCGAATTTCGCCCTGCTTGGGTTTTGGCGCCCCCGGCTTCCAACCAAGCCCGAAATTCAGCCTCACGCATTTCCGCCCCTTCCGCGAACTGTCAGTTGCCCCACCGTCACGTCATGACAGCCCGAAATATCGATCGAAGAAGGCGGCTAGCTTATCCAGCACCGCCTGCTTCTTTACGGCATGGCCGTTGCCCTTGGAGAATCTGGACACTGGCGGCAGTATTTTCGTGATCGCGATCCCTGTTGAAGGGATCGCGCCATCGCGGAACGCATTGTCGATGAAGCCATGTGTCGCCTCTGCGTTAAGGCCTTCGTCCGCAATTATCCGTTCGAGTTCTTCCGCTTTCCTGGCTGCGACAAACGCTTGCCACTGCGTATCGACCTTGGCTGATGACGAAACGGAATCGACAAACCGCTCAATCAGGTCCTTCTTGTTCCTGAGCGATGGACTGGAATTGATGGCGCGCTCGATGGTCGCCAGAATTTCCTTGTCGTCGCCGGTTCCCTTCGATGAAAGGTAACGCTCGACCAGCAGCAGGATGTAATCGACGTTGATCTCGATCTGCTTGATCAGTTCGATTTCGAACACAACGTCGTCGTTGATCGCCTCTTTGTCCGCGTCGGATACGCTGCGAAATTCGACATAGAGGTTGAGATACAGGCTTTGGTAGTCCTGAAACTCACGCTGGCTGAGGATTTCGTTTCCTGCAAAATCATCGAACGCTGTCAGAATATTGCGCAAACGCAGGATCGAGCCGAACAGTTTGATAAAGGCCTTTTGCGCGGTTTCCCCGATAATCGGATGGCCGAGCGGATATGTGCCAAGCAACTCGGCGACCCGCTTTTCGTACTCACCATAATACTCCGCATAGGGCTTGAGCAACACGATGCCCTTGGCGTCCTTGTTGCCAAACAAAGCCAGCGCGTCGTTGGTTTCCTTCTCCAGATTGCGGAAAGACACGATGTTGCCATAGGTCTTGACCGAATTGAGGATGCGGTTCGTGCGCGAATAGGCCTGGATCAAGCCATGCGCCTTCAGGTTCTTGTCTGCCCACAGGGTGTTGAGCGTCGTGGCGTCGAACCCGGTGAGGAACATGTTGACCACGATCACCATGTCCAGTTCGCGCTTTTTCAGCCGTTGGGACAGGTCCTTGTAATAATTTGGGAATTTGTCTGCCGAGGTGTCGAAGCTGGTGTTGAACAGGGCATTGTAATCCCGGATTGCGCCTTCCAGAAAATCGCGCGAACCCTGATCAAGCTGATCAGTTTCAAATTCTTCCTCGCCCAGCAGGCCGCCTTCCTCATCCTCATTGGCGGCGAAGCTGTAGATCAGGCCGGCCTTCAGCCGCTGCGCCTCTGGCAAGGACTGCTGCTGTTTGGAAAATTCCGCATAATAGCGTTTGGCCGCATCAATCGAAGCCGTGGCCAGCAGCGAGTTAAAACCTGTCAGCCGCTTGCCATCATGCCGATAGGAACTGCTGCGCTTGGTCTTCTGATCAAAGTGTTCGCGGATATAGCCGACGATTTGGGCAATCCGTTCCGGTGCCAGCAATGCCCGCTCGGTATCGATGGCCGATACCTGCTTGTCCTTGATCCACGTTCCGGCCTTGATCGTGTTGATATAATCGATCCGGAACGGCAGCACGTTCTTGTCATTGATGGCATCGACGATAGTGTAGGTATGCAGCTTGTCGCCAAAAGCTTGCTGCGTCGTGCGCCGCCGGGGATCGCCGCCGGTGCCGGAATTTTCTGCAAAGATCGGCGTGCCGGTAAATCCGAACAGGTGATAGCGTTTGAACACGCGGGTGATCTCGGCGTGCATATCGCCAAACTGGCTACGGTGGCATTCGTCGAAGATCACGACGACATGATCGTTATAGACGTCATGCTTGCGGTTTGCGGCGACAAAGCGCGACAATTTCTGGATCGTAGTGATGATGATCCGGGCGTTCGGGTCTTCCAGCTGCCGTTGGAGCACGGCGGTGGACGTGTTGGAATTGGCCGCGCCTTTCTCGAACCGTTCGTATTCGCGCATGGTCTGGTAATCCAGATCCTTGCGGTCCACCACGAACAGCACCTTGTCGATACCGGGCAGGCTGCGCGCCAGTTGCGCGGCCTTGAAACTGGTCAGCGTCTTGCCGCTGCCGGTCGTGTGCCAGATATAGCCGCCTGCGGCAGGCGTGCCCAATTGCCGCAGATTGGTGGACCCGGCGATACGCTGCAAAATCTTTTCGGCGGCGACGATCTGATAGGACCGCATCACCAGCAGCTTGCGGTCCACGTCGAACACGCAATAGCGCGTCAGGATGTTGAGCAGCGTATGCTTGGCAAAGAAAGTCTTGGTGAAGCCGGCCAGTTCGGTGATCGGGCGGTTGGCCGCGTCGGCCCACCAGCTTGTGAAAGCAAAACTGTTGGAACTTTTCTGTCGGCTGCGCTTTCCCCGCTGTTCGGCCAGATGGCCGTCGCGCACGGTGTTGCTGTAATATTTGGTCAGTGTGCCATTGCTGATGACGAACAGCTGGACATATTCGAACAGGCCTGACCCAGCCCAGAAACTGTCGCGGGCATAGCGGTTGATCTGGTTGAACGCCTCACGGATGTCCACGCCGCGCCGCTTCAGTTCGATGTGGACCATGGGCAGGCCATTCACCAGCACCGTCACGTCATAGCGATTGGCCCGTGCGCCTTCTGCTTCATACTGGTTCAGCACCTGAAGCGTGTTGTTGTGGATGTTGGCCTTGTCGATCAGGTAGATGTTCTTGGTGGTGCCGTCATCGCGCTTCAGCACCTGCACATGGTCCTGCTGAATGCGGGTCGTTTTCTCGATGATGCCGTCATTCGCGCCCGCGATTGCCGTGGCAAAGAACCGTTCCCACTCCGCGTCTGACAGGGAAACCTTGTTCAGCTTTTCAAGCTGGAAGCGCAGATTGGCGATCAGCGCGGCTTCGGATGTCAGGGGCAGATAGTCATAGGCCTGCGCCTGCAATTGCCGGATAAAGGCAGCTTCCAGCGCGGCTTCGGACTGATAGGCGGCATCCTGGACACTGGCAGCGTCCGACACGAATTCGGCAACAACGGTGCTTTCTTCTGAAATCGCGATGGTTTCATAGCGGAAAGGTCGCGGCGCTTCGCTCATGCGGCTTCCTTGAAGGTCAGCAGGCGGTCGCGGTAATGCTCATATTGCTGGCGGCGCGCGCGGATTTCTGCCGGAAGCCCGCTGGACAAATCGTTCACCAGCGCATCGAATGTGTCGAGGATGGCGACAATGCGCTCCTGCTCTTCGAGCGGGGGGACGGGGATACGGATTTTTGCCAGCCGCTCGCCCGAAATGCGGCGAACCTTGGTCCCGGTGATGTGACTTTTCTTCTGCGACTGGAAATCCTGAGTCTGGAAGAAATAGGCGACATATTTGGGGTCCATCGTGTGGTGGAAGATATAGGCATCGGTACTGACCGCCACGTCCTCATCGCCCAGCCATGCTACCGCCTTCGCAACAGCTTCATCGTCTTCGCTGGTGGTGGCGATTACAAGATCACCCTTCCGCGCTTTTCGCAGGCGTGCGGCATATTCCGGGCTGACAAACGACTTTGTCGCCTTCGCCCACACACCATAATGGGTGTGGATCTGGCCATAGTGAATGCAACCGGCACCAGATTCCGTGAAGTCCGATTTCTGGATGCCAGACCCGCGTATGAAGTTGCCAATCTCACCCAAGGCCATTATCCTCGTTGCTTGCTTGCTTGCTTGCTTGCTTGCTTGCTTGCTTGCTTGCTTGCTTGCTTGCTTGCTTGCTTGCTTGCTTGCTTGCTTGCTTGCTTGCTTGCTTGCTTGCTTGGCTATCCGTGCGTTCGGCGAAGCTGAGCAGGGTATCGCGATAGTGCTGATACTGCCGACGCCGCGCCTCCAGCTCCGCCTCCAGCTCCGCCTCCAGCTCCGCCTCCAGCTTGGTGAACCTGTCAAGAATTGCAATAATTTCCCGCTGAATTTCGAGGGGCGGGACGGGAATTTGAAACTCACGAACGCGGCCATCCGGGATTGATGGATAGTTACCCGGAACTTGTTTTTCTTCTACATATTTACGGAACCGATCCGTCCCAAGGTGATGGGCAAGAAAGTTTGTAAGAACCTGATCTTGCACCGGCCTCAAAACGCAATAGCCCGTGCTTGCAATCTGTCCGTCAAATTCGGCAGGAATTACCGCCCAACGCATTTGTGTGGGTCGGGTAGTCGCAAATATCACGTCGCCCGAACGGACAATCTGTTGGGCACGGCTCGGAGCATCGTCCACATTGATCGTTGCCGTTTCGCCGATCTTTCCCGTAATTCGGTTCACTGACGTCAGGTCAATATATTGAAATTCGGCGTCACCCGCATTTGCCCACCGAATATTTGAACCACGAGCGGTCACGTCGCCCAACTCCCTAAACTCCACCCCTTCCGGGCAAAGCTCCGCAATCAGCGCATCAATCCGGCTCATGCCTTGTCCTTCCCGCTGATTTTCTTCTGCACCTTTTTCACGGTTTCCAGATAGGCGGTTTCCACCTCCGAAGGCTGCTCGGCAATCTGGGCGCGGTATTTGGCATATTCACCGTCGGCGTGGGCCACCGCCTGTTTATGGCTGACCTTGCCAGCGCCGTGCAGGGTCTTGCTCCCCATCGCCACGATCAGTTGCGACAGGTGCGCCAGCCAGTCCTTCATATAGGTGGGTTCATGATTCAGCGCACGAAACTCTGCCGCATCGAAATAGGCGGATACCAGCGTATTCAGGCGTTTCAGTTCATCGGCATCCAGATAGTTTTTGGCAATGCCCGCTTCGGCCTTGGTGGGCTGCGCGCCACTGAACGACAGCAAGCCCATGAAAGGTTTGCTGGCATCGGCGCGCTGTTTGATGACTTCCGCCGCGGTCTGGCCATGCGCGGCGTGGTGCAGCTTGTTTTGCACGGTTTTGAAAAACGCGGCGCTGGCTTCGGCACGCGGATCATAATCGATGCTGGTGGCATAAAGATCGAGCACCTGCCGGTATAGAACCTTCTCGCTGCTGCGAATGTCGCGGATGCGATCCAGCAGTTCCTTCCAATAGCTGCCGCCGCCCAGATTTTTCAGGCGGGCATCGTCCATAGTGAAGCCCTTGACCAGATATTCCCGCAGCCGCTCGGTGGCCCAGATGCGAAAGGCCGTGGCGATGCGAGAACGCACCCGATAACCAAGGGAAATGATGAGATCGAGGTTGTAGAATGGAAGTGTCCGCGCAACTTCGCGTGTGCCTTCGGTGCGAACCTGTCGGAATTCCCGACAGGTTGCGGCTTCGTCCAGTTCGCCTTCGGCGTAGATATTGGCGATATGCTCCACCACGTTGGTCCGCGATGTCTGGAACAAATCCGCCAACTGCTGCTGGCTGAGCCACACCGTATCACCATCAAGCCGCACATCGATGGCAGGCGCGTCGTCGCGCTGATACAGAATGATTTCGCCGCCCGGCTGCTCGCTCATGCCGCCACCCCTTCCAGATCGGCCACAATCGCGTCGATCTGTTCCCGCAAGCTGGCCTGCCGTGAAACGATCGCGGCGATCTCGGCATTCAACGCGGTGATGTTCACTGCCTGCCGCGTGTCCAGTTGTTCCACATATGAAGACACGGCAATGTTGTAGCCGTTTTCGGCAATCTCGCTGTTGTCCACCAGTCGCGCGAAATGCGCCACGCTCTCCCGCGCGGCAAAGGCGTCCAGAATCTTTTGGCGATGCTCGTCCGCCAGCTTGTTCTTGTTGCCATGCCGCGTGAATTCCCCGCTGGCATCGATGAACAGCGTCGCATTATCCGCCTTGGATTTTTTCAGCACGACGATGCAGGTGGCGATGGTGGTGCCGAAAAACAGATCGGGCGGAAGCTGGATCACGGCATCGACATAATTGTTGTCTATCAGATATTGCCTGATCTTCTGTTCCGCGCCGCCGCGATAGAGCACGCCGGGAAATTCAACGATGGCCGCCGTGCCGTTCACCGCCAGCCAGTGCAGGATATGCAGGGTGAAGGCGAGATCGGCCTTGCTCTTGGGGGCGAGCACACCCGCCGGGGCAAAACGCGGATCGTTGATCATCAGCGGATTGGCATCACCATCCCATTTGATCGAATAGGGCGGATTGGAGACAATCGCCTCAAACGGTTCGTCATCCCAATGCGCCGGGTCGGTCAGGGTATCGCCGTGCGCAATGTCGAACTTTTCATAGTTCACGTCATGCAGGAACATGTTGATCCGGCACAGATTGTAGGTGGTGAGGTTGATTTCCTGACCGAAAAAGCCTTGCCGCACCTTGTCCGGACCCAGCACCTTGCTGAAATTGAGCAGCAAGGAACCCGACCCGCAGGCCGGATCATACACCTTGTTGATCGCATCCTTGCCGACCACGGTGATCCGGGCCAGCAGTTCCGATACCTCCTGCGGCGTGTAATATTCCCCGCCTGACTTGCCCGCGGTTGAGGCATACATCTGCATCAGATATTCATAGGCATCGCCGAACAGATCGATGCTCTTGTCCGAAAATCCGCCGCGCGTCAGCGGCAGATCGCCGATGGCATCGAGCAGTTTTACCAGCTTTTCGTTGCGCTTGGCCACGGTCGGGCCAAGCTTGCTGCTGTTGACATCCAGATCGTCAAACAGGCCCTTCAGATCATCTTCGCTATCCGCGCCGTTGGCTGACCCTTCAATCTCGGCGAAGATTTGGGACAGTGTTTCGTTGAGGTTCGCATCATTTCGCGCCCGCGCCCGGACATTGGGGAAAAGGCTGGAGGGCAGGATGTAGAATCCCTTTTCCTTTACCGTTTCGGTCCGGCCAAACTCCGCATCGGCATCGCTCAAGGTGGCATAGTCAAAATCGGGCGAACCGGCGCGGCGTTCCTGCTCGTTCAAATAGGCGACCAAATTTTCCGAGATGAACCGATAAAACAGCATCCCGAGAACATAGGTTTTGAAATCCCAGCCATCGACGCTGCCACGCAGATCGTTGGCGATGCGCCAGATGGTCTTGTGCAGTTCGGCGCGCTCGGCTTCTCTGAGGTTGCTCACAGGCGCGCGCTTTCAATGCCAGAGGGTTGCTTCGTTCCGCCTGCTTCGATGTCCTTCAAGCGCTCATACTCCTCGACTGCCATCACTACCACCACACCGCGCCCATGCTTTTCGACCAGCACCGGGCTTGCGCGCGCCGTGTCGATCATCAAGCCAAAGCCGTTCTTCGCCTCGCGCGCCGACATGGTTTTCATCACTGGCCTCTGCATTGGAGCATTGCGCCAATTAAGGCGAAATGGCTCTTTTAGGCAATGACCGAATGCCAGATGGCGGCGATGTCTGGCGAAATTCCGGCGAGCAGGCAGGCGTAACATGTGGAGGGCAAGATAAAAGCAGTGCCAGCACCTGGCCCTTATGTGGTTGGTTCAGCTGAGGAATTTCGTATGGCACTGAGCTGGGACCGCCAGACGATGTTGAGCAAAGGCGCGGAAATCTGCGGCGCAAACGTATGGCACCCCTGATTTTTGGATGTTTGTGCACGATCCGCTTCGGTCAACGATAGGCCGAGTGTGTTGGATGCCGGGGTTGGGGCGGTGATGCGATGTCGGCGCTCGGCCTCCGACGGCGCAATCTGTCGATTTTGGGCGGTGCCATACCGTTTCAGGGCTGAAATCCGGGAGTTTCAACGGGAGCGTATGGCACCGGAAATTCGGTGCCATACGGAAAAGCTATTATAACTCATCTGCTTAACAACCGAGTGCTGGCACCTCTTTTATCTCGCCCTCCAAAACATCCCCAATCCTGCTGCCTTACCGATTCCGCCGATGGTGGTCCGCAGTTACCTAAAGGCCGCCCAACAACGCCAAACTGGGATGGGCACGAAATGCCCTGTTTTGATGAAGTTTGGCCGGGAAGCGGAACACCCGCCGCAAGCCTCCCTAGCTATCCCGCTCCTTCCGGCAGCCTGTTTGTCTGCGCTGGGCTGCGAGGAGTAGCCAGGCGCAGAGGCGGCGATAGAGCGATCCCGCCGCTTCGGGCAGAATGGCGTGCACGAAATCCATCTGACGAAAGCGAAGTTCATGCCCCGAGCCCTATCCAAAACCGCCACCATGCCGGAAACCCCGCAATTGCCGCTGGAGCCGTTGACCGTGCGTATCCCGGTCGCGGTGCAGCTTACAGGCATTGGCCGGTCAAAGCTGTATGAGCTGATCGCGGCGGGCGAGGTCGATGTCGTCAAGATCGGTGCATCAACCCTGATCACCGTTGCCAGCCTGCGCCGCCTTATCCAGAAATCGCGGCGCTAGGCGGCTAGTGGGACTGAGCCGTCGTTCCCAAACGGCATGTCGAATGACCGGCTTTTACCAGAAGTCGATACTACGATGGTCGGGTCGTGAATGGCAGCTATTAGAAGTCGGTTGCCAAAACCCGACATTCGAGAGGCGACCCCATTCCAGCCATAGTCTTGTCGCCTTGGTCCATTTGGCAAGCGATGCTGGATTTTATTCACTCATGGCTGCTAACGTAAGGTTGAACAATGGCTTGACCAGCATCGTGTCCGATCAGGTTGCCATGAAAGGGACGGGCTGAAATTGATGTTCAGACTGCGCAGAAGTATTAAGCTGGCGCTGGCCCTGACGATCGGCTCGGGCGTGGCGGCGCGATTTGCCGTCATGGTGTCTGCGCTCTCCGGGGGTGATCCAGATCATCTGCTCTCGTTCCCGCTGACCGTGATCTTCCCGGGAATCCTTGCTGGCTTGCTGCTCGCCATGCCCGCGACCCGCTCGCGCGAAGGGGCGCTAATGCGGCTCGGCACGATCATCCAGCTTGAGCTGATCATCCTGTTGCCGCCGGTGGCGCTTTACCTCGCGCTGGGCCTTCCGGTCGTATTTCTGGTGGTCGAGTTGTTCGAGACCCGATTTCCCCAGTCCTTGCGCGATCCTATCGTTCGGACGGTGCTGGCATGATCGACATCGATCTGCCCCGCGAATGGCTGTGGGCGCTGCGCTGGGCGCTGTTCCTCGGACCGCTGGCCGCTGGGCTGGTGCTGGGCGCAAGGCACAGGCATGAACCGCGGGTCATCATCGGCGGACTGTTCGCCTTTCTCTATGGCTTTGCGATGATCTTCGCCACGCACCAGCTGGCGATTGCCGCAGAGTGGTGGCGCTATGGCGGCGAGGTGCTGATGGTTATGGGGCTGCCAGCGGATATCTGGATCGGAGGGGCGATCCTGTTCGGGCCTGTGCTGGCATTCCTGTTTCCGACCATCCGCCCGCTCTATCTCGTGCTGCCGATCATCCTTGGTCTGCATGGCATGGTGTTTTCATCGCTTGATCCACTGGTGATGCCGAGGCCGTTCTGGTTCGCCGGCGTCGTGCTGGTGTTTCTCGTGGCACACCTCCCTGCGATCCACCTAGCCCGCTGGACAGCACGCGGCGAGCATCTCCCATGGCGGGCGGCGCTGCTGGCGCTCGGATACGGCTTTCTCGCCTTTTATGTGCTGCCATCGGTGATCATGCTGGCGATGGGCGGAAGCTGGAACCTGGGTGCGCGGCCCTTATGGCTGATCATTGCGGGTCTGCCGGTGCTGGCGGCCTGCTTCGTGCTCGGCCTGTCGGCGGTGCAGATGTTCGTAGTCCATGGCGAGGGCACGCCGATCCCGCTTGATCCTACCAAGCGCCTCGTGCGCACCGGCGTGTTCGCATATCTTGTCAATCCGATGCAGCTGTCATCCGCCTTGAGCTGGATCGTGATCGGGGTGATCATCGGTAATGTCTGGGTCGCCTCGGCGGCGGTGATGGCGTGGGTATTCGTCGCCGGAATGGTGCGCTGGCACCACCGTCACGATCTGCTTCAGCGCTTCCCAGAAGGCTGGCCGACTTACCGCGTCAACGTGCCCGAGTGGCTGCCCCGGTGGAGACCCTGGGTGCCGGAACCGGCGGGGCTCGCCTTCGATCCCGGGCAGGTGTGGCAGGCCGCTTTCGCTGCTTGGCTGCAGCGCCGCGATCCGGTCGGGCTGAACCTTGAGGCGCAGCCTGGCGTGGTGCTCACCTATCGAGATCCGACCGATGCGCGGGACTCCACCGCCGCTGCGGCGCTCGGGAAGGCGCTGGGCCATGTTAATCTCGCCTACGCGTTGCTGGGCGCGGCTGTGCTGCTGGTTGTCCTTCCGCTTCGCCACCTGCGCGGGCATGAAGCGTCTGAGCCTCAGGGCGAACCGGTCACATGACCTGTGACGTCCCAGTGCGGCGGGAGCGCAGTCCGCTGACCCTGTCGCTTGGGCTCGGTCACCTCATGCGGATCAAGCGCGATCAGCTCGTCTTCTATGCCGACATGCGCACCCGTCACGGCGATGTTGTGCGGCTGCGGATCGGGCCTTACCGGTCGTGGTTGCTATTCCACCCCGATGACGTCGAGGCCGTGCTGGTCCACCAATGGAAAAGCTTCATCCGCTTCGAGAAGCTGACACAGGTGGTCGCACAGTGGACCGGCGCCAACATGCTGTTGGCCGAAGGCGAGGAATGGCGCGCCCGCCGCCGCAAGGTGCTGCCCGCCTTCGCCCGCCAGCGCCTGCCCGATTATGGCACCAAAGCGGTCCGTCACACCCATCTTATATGCGATACGTGGGCTGATCGCGCCGATCACCGGGGCGAGGTCACCATTGAGACCGATGCGGCGATGGCTCGCCTGACACTCGACATCGCGGCCGATACCTTCTTCTCCAGCCCGCCGCCGCCCGACGGGGACGTCATTGAGGAGGCGATCCAGACCCTCTCGGAAACCGCCTTCCGCGAATCCACCGCGCCTCTGGTTCTGCCAGACTGGCTCCCGCTGGCTGCCAAGCGCCGTAAACGCTGGGCGATGGGGGTGATGGACGATTTCGTCTGCCGTCTTGTCGATGCCCGCCTCTCCGAGCCGGGGGGCGACCGCGGCGACCTACTGTCTATGCTGGCGGAACAGCATGAGGGCGACCGAATAGCGATCCGCAACGATGCCATGAGCCTGCTCATTGCGGGGCACGAAACCTCGGGCGCGTTGCTGGGCTGGACGGCGCATTGTCTCGTCCATTCGCCTCAGTGGCGAGAGCGCCTGTGCGGCGAACTTGAGACGGTTTTGCAAGGCGCAGCGCCGCGTCCCGAGCATTTGCCGCGCCTGCCGCTGCTGCGCGCGGTCATCATGGAGGTGCTCAGGCTCTATCCCCCCGCCTATGTGCTGTTTCTCCGCCGCGCGACCTGCGATGTGGCGATGCCCGGCTTCACCATCAGCAAGGGCGATCTAGTGCAGATCACGCCATATGCGATGCACCGCGATCCGCGCTGGTTCGCCGAGCCCGAGCGTTTCGATCCCGCGCGGTTCCTCCACAGCGAGGCAGCCTTTCCTAGGGCCTATCTCCCGTTCGGCAACGGCCCCAGGATCTGCATCGGGCAGGGCTTCGGGATGATGGAGGTCTGTCTGGTAGTCGCCTGCCTGCTGCAACGCTGGATCCCGGTCGCAGGGCCGACTGATGTCATTCCCGAACCGCGCTTCTCGCTGCGCCCGCGCGGTGGGTTGGCGATCACTTGGCGGCAGGCTGGGCGTCCCGCCTGACCCTTAATCCCGGTCGATGAAGCGGTGCGCCATACCGGGCGGGGGCACAAAGCAGCGTTCGGCTTTGCCGAACCAGCGATAACGATTGCGGGCGACCAGATCATAGACCCGGTCGCGAAGCGGGCGCGGCACCGCCCGCAGCCACGACAAGAAGCGCCACGGCGCTCGCATCCGCGCAAGCAGCGCCAGCCCGGCATCGGATCGCACCAGCCCGCGCCCTTCGTCGATAAATAGATAGGTCGCATCCAGATCGCGCTGCGAAAGGCCGTGCGCCGCAGCCAGCGCCAAGCCTTGCTCAGACCACGCGCTGACAAAGATGATGTCGTTGCCGTGCTCGAGCCGCAGGATCAGATGAACCCACCGGCTGCACAGAACGCAGTCACTATCGAACACGACCGTTGGCGGCATCACATCTGCATATACGGCCCGACACCACCATGCCAGTGCCTGCCTTAACCCCAGAGTGATAAAACCGCCGTTCCGGTTTCCACCCACCTTCGGTCATGAGCAGGGGCGACGTTCATCTCCGAAATCGATATGGGGGCTTAGGGCGGAAACGGATCTTCAATATGGCCTTAGTGATCGACTGGGTCTGGTCGAATCCGGACCGATGGAGGCGGCACTATCTGCAGGTCGGCTCGGCCTGAGCCTGAGTTTGCGCCGTCTTATCCAGAAATCGCGGCGCTAGGCGGCTTGCGGAAACTGCCTTGCAAGATCTTCGCGCCTGACCGGAGCTGATCGAGATAGTCGGACCAGCTTTTCATCATGGCCAGCCGCTCTTCCCAATGCTCGCCGCGTGCGTAGGCCCGGCGCACTTCGTCGCTCTCCGCATGGCCAAGCTGGCGCTCGATTGCATCGGGATTCCAATGGCCCTGCTCGTTCAGCAGCGTGCTGGCCATGGCGCGGAAGCCATGCGCGGTCATCGTCTTGCTATCAAACCCCATGCGCCGAAGGGCGAGATTGACTGTGTTTTCGCACATGGGACGATCCCGTTTGCCTTGGGCCGGGAAGAGGTAGCGGCGGTTGCCGCTGATCTCGCGCAGTTCCTCCAGGATGGAGAGCACCTGCCGGGTCAGCGGCACGCGGTGGGCGACGCGCATCTTGGTTTTCTCTGCGGGGATGGTCCAGACCTTCTTGGTCAGATCAAACTCGGTCCATTCCGCGTGTCTGAGCTCTCCAGGGCGCACAAACACATGAGGGGCAAGGCGCAGGGCCGCATGGGTGACCGGATAGCCCGAATAGGCGTCTATTGCCCGAAGCAGCACACCTGCCTCCATCGGAGAAGTGATGGCCGCGCGATGCGTGACTTTGGGCACGGTGATCGCGCCGCGCATGTCCGCTGAAATGTCGCGGTCAGCGCGCCCGGTGGCTATGGCATAGCGGAAGACCTGCCCGCAGGTGCTGCGCAGCCGCCGCGCGGTCTCATAGTGGCCGCGCTTCTCTACGGCCCGCAAGACAGCCAGCAATTCGGGCGCTTTGATCTCACCAATCTTGCGCGCGCCGATGATGGGGTGGGCGAACTCCAGCAGCCATTTCAGCTTGCCCAGCGTCACTTCGGCGCGGCCTTCGCGGCGGGCTTTGTCGAGCCATTCCTCGGCAACGGCCTGGAAGCTGTTTACGTTGGCCAGCGGTCCGGTGATCTTGTCGATCTTGCGCTTGGCCGACGGGTTCATGCCATCGGCAATCTGCTTCTTGATTTCCAGCCGCTTGGCCCGCGCCTCGGCCAGCGAAACGGTGGGATAGACCCCAAGGGCTGCGGTGGCCCGCTTCTCCCCGAAACGATAATCGACGCGCCAGCATCGCTGACCGGCCTTTGTGACCAGCAGGTATAGTCCGCCCCCATCGGAAAGCTTGTAGGGCTTCTTGCGTGCAACTGCCTTTCGGACGGCCAGATCGGTAAGCATGACGCCACCTTTTCGTCGGTTTCGATACCGTCAAAAATACCGTCGGATACCGTCAATTGCAACGAATTTGACCGGATGCGGGTGGACGCGCTAACCGTCAAAAACCTTTGATTTTGGGGACTTCTCCGGACATTTATGGACATGTCCGGAGGAAGCGATGGTGCCCAGAAGAGGACTCGAACCTCCACGACCTTGCGATCGCCAGCACCTGAAGCTGGTGCGTCTACCAATTCCGCCATCTGGGCACGGGGTAGGCAGCGGCGGATAGTCGGGCGTCCCAGTCCTGTCAATCGGCTGTCGGCGATATTTTTGCGGCGGGAAGGCGCCCTGCCGGTTGTCTCCTGCGCGCGGCTGGGGCAAGGGAGCGTGCGGGACATCTTCCTTCGCGTTTTCTTCTACAGGTGCAACACGGGGTCCATGATGCAGGACAGGCTGGTTACGATATTCGGCGGTGGCGGCTTTCTGGGGCGCTATGTCGCACAGGAATTGCTGTCGCGGGGCGTACGCGTGCGTATTGCGGAGCGCAACCCCGGCAACGCCGTCGCGATCAAGACGCTGGGCGGTCTGGGCCAGACGCAGTTGATGTCCGCCGATATCACGAAGCCTGCCAGCGTCGCGCGCGCGGTGGATGGCGCCTTTGCCGTCATCAATCTGGTCGGCATCCTCAATGGCAAGTTCGATGCCGTGCAGCGCGATGGTGCCGAGATTGTCGCGAAGGCAGCGGCCAGCGCGGGCGCGCAGGCATTCGTTCAAGTGTCGGCCATAGGCGCCGACGCGCAGAGCGATTCCGCCTATGGGCGCAGCAAGGGCGAAGGCGAGAACGCCGTACGCGCGGCGTTTCCCGGTGCGACTATCATCCGCCCGTCGATCATTTTCGGGCGGGAGGACCAGTTCCTCAATCGCTTCGCGCAGTTGATCCGCATCGCCC
The DNA here is from genome assembly GCA_965279415.1 of Sphingobium sp. Lineage (GTDB taxonomy): Bacteria > Pseudomonadota > Alphaproteobacteria > Sphingomonadales > Sphingomonadaceae > Sphingobium. The sequence goes on along the minus strand of OZ257238.1, from coordinate 2,579,869 downwards.
CCATCGTCCCCGTCATCAGCGGAAACACGAAGTTTCAGCCGGTCTATGTGGTGGATGTCGCCCGCGCGATCGCGCTGGCAACGCTCGATCCCGGCGCGCATGGCGGCAGGACGTATGAGCTGGGCGGCCCCGAAGTGCTGAGCATGGAGCAGATCAACCGGTGGCTGGCCAAGGCGATCGGGCGGCCCAAGCTGTTCGTTCCGGTCCCTGCCCCTGCCGCCGCCGCGCTGGCGTCGATACCCGGCGGCCCCATCACGCGCGACCAGCTCAGGATGCTGGCGCGGGATAATGTCGTTGCGGCCGGCGCGCAGGGTTTCGCAGACCTCGGCATCGCGCCCACGCCGATGGCGGCGGTAGCCGATGCCTGGCTGGTACAATATCGCAGACATGGCCGCTTCGCCGGGCGCGCAGAAGCCTGAGACGCGATATCAGGGGCGGTTGCATGAAACGCGTCTTCCCGCCCCGCCCTTTCCAAAGCTGCAAAGGAACCGTTGAACCGTGATAACCGACCCGTTCACGGTCATCCTGCTCGGTATCGTCGAAGGATTGACGGAGTTCCTGCCGGTGTCCTCCACCGGCCATCTCATCCTGGCGAGCGAATTGCTGGGCTATGATGCGCAGCAATGGGCGATGTTCAACGTCGTCATTCAGCTCGGCGCGATACTCGCGGTCGTCGTGCTGTATTGGCGCACATTCTGGGCAGTGGCGATCGGCTTGTTACAGGGCAATGCCGTGTCGTGGCGGTTTCTGCGCAATCTGGTCCTCGCCTTCATTCCGGCGGCGGTGATCGGCCTGATGCTGCACGACCAGATCGAATTGATGCTGGGTTCGCCGATGACGGTGGCGGTCGCGCTGATCGTCGGGGGCATTGCGATCCTTGTCCTCGAACGTCTCATCACTTCTGCCACGATCGTCGGCATCGCGGACATTCCTGTCGCGCGCGTCATCGGCATCGGCTTTATCCAGTGCATTTCGATGATCCCCGGCGTCAGCCGGTCCGGCGCGACGATCATGGGGGCACTGGCACTGGGCGTAGAGCGACGGACGGCGGCAGAGTTCAGCTTTTTCCTCGCGATCCCCACCATGCTGGGGGCGACGACGCTGGAACTGGTAAAGAAACGCGACGTGCTGTTTTCCGGCGGCGTCAACTGGGGTGACATCGGTCTGGGGTTTGTCGTCGCGTTCCTCGTTGCGGTGCTGGTCATCAAATGGTTCGTGGGTATCGTGTCGAAACATGGCTTTGCCCCTTTCGCTTGGTATCGAATCATAGCGGGAAGCGCAGCCGTCATATGGCTATTAATGCGATAGGGCCGATATGGACTTTTTAATTGAAATAATGTTGCGGTAACATATCTATTTCTGTCGCAGCCAAGGAAATATAGGTAAGTTTTACTGACTTATATTGCGAAAAGGCCGTGACTTGGGCCATTTTCGGCATTATATCGCTGGCCATGCGCCGCTCGGGCGCCGGAGCGATATATCCATGGCCGATACGCCGATGCTGAAATTCGTCACCAAGGGGCAGCATTATCCCGAAAAGCGCGAAGCCGATGCGCGCGCGACGGATTTCAACGAAATCAGCCGGAGCTTTCCGGTGCCGGATGCCGAGGAGCAGGCTTCGCGCTGTTCGCAGTGCGGCGTACCCTATTGCTCAACGCATTGCCCGCTCCACAATCATATTCCCGACTGGCTGCGCCTGACTGCCGAGGGGCGGCTGCGCGAAGCCTATGAATTGTCCAACGCAACATCGACCATGCCGGAAATCTGCGGCCGCATCTGCCCGCAGGATCGCCTGTGCGAAGGCAATTGCGTGATCGAGTTTTCCGGGCATGGCGCCGTCACCATAGGCAGCGTGGAAAAGTTCATCACCGATACGGCCTGGAAGGAAGGCTGGGTCGAGCCGCTGATGCCCGGCGCGCCGCGCGGCCAGTCGGTCGGCGTGATCGGTGCGGGTCCGGCCGGGCTGACGACGGCGGAGTATCTGCGCGCGGCGGGGTATGAGGTGCATGTCTACGACCGGCATGATCGCGCGGGGGGTCTGCTGACCTACGGCATTCCCGGCTTTAAGCTGGAGAAGGATGTCGTGATGCGTCGCATTCAGCGATTGAAGGATGGCGGCATCGTCTTTCACGAAGGGTTCGAGGTCGGTCGCGATGCCAATATGGCAGAACTGCGCGAGCGACACGACGCGATCCTGATCGCTACCGGCGTCTACAAGGCCCGCGACATTCGTGCACCGGGTGTGGGTGCGCAAGGCATCGTCAAGGCGCTCGATTTCCTGACGGCATCGAACCGCGCCAGCTTCGGCGACGATGTGCCCGAACATGTGAATGGATCGCTGCATGCGGCAGGCAAGCATGTCGTCGTCATCGGCGGCGGCGACACGGCGATGGACTGCGTTCGCACTGCGATCCGCCAGGGCGCGAAGTCGGTCAAATGCCTCTATCGGCGCGATCGGGAAAATATGCCGGGGTCGCAGCGCGAAGTCGCCAATGCGGAAGAGGAAGGCGTAGAGTTCGTCTGGCTCTCCGCCCCGATCGCCTTCGAAGGTACGGATCATGTGAAGGGGGTGAAGGTGACGGGCATGCGCCTGGGCCAGCCCGACGCGTCGGGCCGCCGCGCGCCGGAACCCGATCCGGGGAGCGAATACAGCATGGAGGCCGATCTGGTCATCAAGGCGCTGGGCTTCGACCCCGAGGACCTGCCCAAAATGTTCGGCGCGGAGGACTTGTCCGTCACCCGCTGGGGCACCTTGCGCGTCGATCACAAGACGATGATGACTTCGCTGGACGGCGTGTTCGCGGCTGGCGACATCGTGCGCGGCGCAAGCCTCGTGGTGTGGGCGATCCGCGATGGGCGGGATGTGACGGATCACATGCACCGCTATCTGAAGGCGAAAGCGCGCGCGAAGGCGGCAGAGCGGGTGGCGGCATGATGCGGCGGCTGCTTCCCGCCTGCTTGCTGCTGCTGACGGGGCATGCCATGGCACAGGCTCAACAAAGCACGCCTCCGACCGGCAAGCTGGAGGCCGCGACGGCAGCACCTTCGATAGCTTTGGTGAAAGTTGTCGCCACCGACAAGACACGGGCGCAGGCACTCGCTCTTGCGCAGATGCTGAACAGCGAAACGTTGACGCACAATCAACTGGAACGCGTCTATTCCGTCACCATGCCCGCTGCTCTTAAGGACCGTGCCGAGTTTCAGGCTCTTGAGAGAGCTTATCCAGGCGTTTCGGATGTCGCCATTCAGGCCGAACGCGAAATCGTCGAACCTGCAACGATCGCCAATCTTCCGGCACTGCATCAGGTGATTGCAAACATCTACGCAGAGTATCTTACTGCCGACGAGCTTGAGGCCCTGACAACCTTCTATGCAAGTACGACCGGCGCGAAGGCACTGGAAGCCGCAGCCGAAGGTTTTGACATGACTAATAGGATTGAGCGCAATCTTACTGATGGAGAGACTACGGTATCGGGCGCTGATGTGCAGAACATGACTGCGGGATCAGGTACGAAGTTTCTTGGTAAGCTGGACAGCACTGATCGGACCCGTCTGCTGCTTTTTGCTGCTGCCCCGGCTGGTCGCAAATGGCGGGCGATCCAGCCTCAGGTTTTCGCTGCCGTCGCTGCGCACGCCAACACAAATAACGGAGAAATAATGGCTAAGGCTTCGCAGCATGTCCTGGAAGCCGTAACCGCCTTCATACAGGCAGCGGACAAAGCGGCTCCCGCGAAGAAATCGACAGGCGAATGATGAAATACGGTACGATCGGAATCCTGGGAGCCTTGCTGATGCTGGCGGCGCCTGTAAGTGCCGCCGAAACCACAGATGCAACGTCAACTGACGCCGCTGCCCCCGCCCCCATCGACCCCGCGCGCCTTGCCGCCGCTGAAACCGCCGTTGCCGCACTGGTGCCCGATGGCGTCTATGCCCGGATGATGCGCGATCAGTTTCCGGCGATGATGGACGCCATGATGGGCCAGATGATGGGGATGCGGCCCGACGAAATCGGCCAGGCAAAAGCCGAGGGCAAGACCATGGGCGAGGTGGCGCGCGAGAAAGACCCGGCCTTCGACGAGCGCATGAAGATCATGACGCGGGTGATGTCGACCGAGATGGGCACCATGATGGGGAAGATGGAGCCGCGCATCCGCGTCGGTCTGTCGCGCGCCTTCGCTCGCAAGTTCACGGTGGCGCAACTGGGCGACATGAACGCCTTCTTCGCAACACCGTCGGGCAAGGCGTTCGCCGATGAATATCTGCTTCTGTTCGCCGACCCGGAAATGACCAGAGAAATGATGGCCGCCGTGCCGGAGATGATGCAGGCGATGCCGAAAATCATGGAGAAGGTGAAGGAAGCCACCGCGCATCTGCCTCCCCCGCCCAAGCCCGTATCCGCGCCCGACAGCGACGAGGAATGACCATGACGCACCAGACCGCATCCGAAGCCGAACGCCTGCGCATCGCGCAAACCGGCATGTATCGCCCTGAGTTCGAGGGCGATGCCTGCGGCGTGGGCCTCGTCGCCGCGACCGATGGCAAGCCCAGCCGCCGGGTCGTCGCCTCCGCGATCGACGCGCTGAAGGCCGTGTGGCATCGCGGCGCGGTCGATGCCGATGGAAAGACGGGGGATGGCGCTGGCATCCACGTCGATCTGCCCGTCCGCTTCTTCGACGATTGCATCGCCGACAGCGGGCACAAGCCTCTGCCCAATCGCCTTGCCGTCGGCATGATATTCCTGCCGCGCACGGACCTGTCCGCGCAGGAAACCTGCCGCTCGATTGTCGAAAGCGAGCTGATCGACGCGGGATATAAAATCTATGGCTGGCGCCAAGTGCCGGTCGACGTCTCCGTCATCGGCGACAAGGCGCAACGCACCCGTCCGGAAATCGAGCAGATCATGATCGCCGGGCCGATGCCCGAAGAACGCGACATGGCGGAGTTCGAGAAGGATCTGTACCTCGTCCGTCGCCGTATCGAGAAGCAGGTGATCGCCGCGCAGATCAACGACTTCTACGTCTGCTCGCTCTCTTGCCGGTCGATCATCTACAAGGGTCTGTTCCTCGCGGAATCGCTGTCAGTATTCTATCCCGACTTGCAGGACGAACGGTTCGAGAGCCGCGTCGCGATCTTTCATCAGCGCTATTCCACCAACACCTTCCCCCAGTGGTGGCTGGCCCAGCCGTTCCGCACGCTGGCGCATAATGGCGAGATCAACACCATCCGGGGCAACCGCAACTGGATGAAGAGCCACGAGATCAAGATGGCGAGCCTTGCGTTCGGCGAGCAGTCGGAGGACATCAAGCCGGTCATCCCGGCGGGCGCCTCCGACACCGCCGCGCTCGACGCCGTGTTCGAAGCAATCTGCCGCGCGGGTCGCGATGCCCCGACCGCGAAGATCATGCTCGTCCCCGAAGCGTGGCAGGGCAGCGCGGACGACATGCCGCAGGCGCATCTCGATATGTATAACTATCTCGCGTCCGTCATGGAGCCGTGGGACGGCCCCGCCGCTCTGGCGATGACCGACGGCCGCTGGGTCGTGGCAGGCGTCGATCGCAATGCGCTGCGTCCGCTGCGCTATACGCTGACGTCGGACAATTTGCTGATTGTCGGATCGGAAACCGGCATGGTCGTGGTTCCCGAAACCACGGTGCTGAGCAAGGGGCGGCTTGGCCCCGGCGAGATGATCGCCATCGATCTGGCGGAAGGCGAACTGTACGACGATCGCCAGATCAAGGACCGTATCGCTTCGGAGCGCCCCTATGCTGACTATGTGAAGGACTTTCTATTCGCGCAGGATTTGCCCGATCCTGCGCCCGATGCACTGCCGGCATGGGACAAGGCGGAACTGACCCGGCGGCAGGTCGCGGCGAACATGACGCTAGAGGATCTGGAACTGATCCTCGCGCCCATGGTCGAGGATGCCAAGGAAGCCATCGGTTCCATGGGCGACGATACGCCGCTCGCCGTGATATCGGACAAGCCGCGCACGATCAGTCATTTCTTCCGCCAGAACTTCAGCCAGGTGACGAACCCGCCGATCGACCCCCTGCGCGAACGGCATGTCATGAGCCTCAAGACCCGCTTTTCCAACCTGGCCAACATCCTTGAGGACGACGCGCAGCAGGGGCGCGTACTGGTGCTGGATTCGCCGGTGCTGACCTGCGGCGAGTGGACGCAGCTAAAGGCGCATTTCGGTGCAGCCGTCGCGGAAATCGACTGCACCTTCCCCGCCGGTGGCGGGCAGGAGGATCTGCGCGCCGCGATCGCCCGCATTCGAGAGGAAGCCGAGCAGGCAGTGCGCGAAGGTCGCACGGAACTGTTCCTGACGGATCAGGGCGTGAACGCCGAGCGCGTCGGCATCGCGATGGTGCTGGCCGCCGCCGCCGTCCACACGCATCTGGTGCGCAAGGGGCTGCGCTCCTACGCCTCCATAAACGTGCGGTCCGCCGAATGTCTCGACACCCATTATTTCGCGGTGCTGATCGGCGTCGGCGCGACGACGGTGAACGCTTATCTGGCCGAAGCCAGCATCGCCGATCGCCATGCGCGCGGCCTGTTCGACGGAATCAGTCTGGACGAGGCTCTGGGCCGCTATCGCACCGCCGTGTGCGAAGGGCTGCTCAAGATCATGTCGAAGATGGGCATCGCCGTCATCAGCTCTTATCGCGGCGGCTATAATTTCGAAGCTGTGGGGCTTTCCCGCGCGCTGGTGAACGACCTGTTCCCCGGAATGCCGACCAAGATATCGGGCGAAGGCTATGCTTCGCTGCACTACAACGCAACGCTCCGGCATGAATCGGCGTTCGACAGCAGCGTCGTCAAACTGCCGATCGGCGGCTTCTACCGGCAGCGCAACGGCGGCGAAAGCCATGCCTATTCCGCGCAGCTCATGCACCTTTTGCAGACTGCCGTCGCGACCGACAGCTATTCGAACTACCTGCAATTCTCGCGTGGAGTGCGGGATCTGCCGCCCGTATATCTGCGCGACTTGCTGGAGTTCAACTTCGCCCGCGAGGCGGTAGCGATCGATGAAGTCGAGGCGACAACCGAAATCCGCAAGCGGTTCGTGACACCGGGCATGTCGCTGGGTGCGCTGTCGCCCGAAGCGCATGAAACACTCGCGATCGCCATGAACCGCATCGGCGCCAAGGCGGTGAGCGGCGAAGGCGGCGAGGACGCGAACCGCTTCAAGCCCTATCCCAATGGCGACAATGCCAACTCGGTCATCAAGCAGATCGCATCGGGGCGTTTCGGCGTTCATGCGGAATATCTGGGCGCCGCCGAAGAACTGGAGATCAAGGTTGCGCAAGGGGCCAAGCCCGGCGAAGGCGGCCAACTGCCCGGTTTCAAGGTAACGGAGTTCATCGCGAAGCTGCGCCATTCGACGCCCGGCGTGATGCTCATCTCTCCGCCGCCGCATCACGACATCTATTCGATCGAGGATCTGGCGCAGCTCATCTACGACTTGAAGCAGATCAACCCGCGCGCGCGCGTCTGCGTCAAGCTGGTGAGCCAGGCCGGAATCGGCACCGTCGCGGCGGGCGTGGCGAAGGCGCATGCCGACGTCATCCTGATCGCGGGCCATGTCGGGGGCACCGGCGCATCACCGCAGACGAGCATCAAATATGCCGGCACGCCATGGGAAATGGGTCTTTCAGAAGCCAATCAGGTGCTGACGCTCAACGGTCTGCGCCATCGCGTCCGCCTGCGCACCGACGGCGGCCTCAAGACTGGGCGCGACATCGTGATCGCGGCGATACTGGGGGCAGAGGAGTTCGGCATCGGCACGCTGTCGCTGGTCGCCATGGGGTGCATCATGGTGCGGCAGTGCCACAGCAACACCTGCCCCGTCGGCGTGTGCGTGCAGGACGAGCGGCTGCGCGAGAAATTCACCGGGACGCCGGAGAAAGTCATCAACCTGATGACCTTCATAGCCGAGGAAGTCCGCGAAATCCTCGCGCGTCTTGGCTTCCGCGGCCTCGATGAAGTGATCGGACGGACGGAATTGCTCAAGCAGGTGAGCCGCGGCGCGGAGCATCTCGACGATCTCGACCTCAATCCCATCCTCGCCAAGGTGGACGCCAGCGACGAGGAACGGCGGTTCAGCCTCTCGACCTTCCGCAACGAAGTGCCCGAAAGCCTCGATGCGCAGATGCTGCGCGATGCCAAGGCCGTGTTCGAGCGCGGCGAAAAGATGCAGTTGACCTATACGGTGCGCAACACGCATCGCGCGGTCGGCACGCGCCTGTCCTCCGAAGTGACGAGCAAGTTCGGCATGACGGCGCTCAACGACGGGCATCTGACTGTGCGTTTGCGGGGATCGGCGGGGCAATCGCTCGGTGCGTTTCTGTGCAAGGGCATCACGCTCGAAGTGTTCGGCGACGCCAATGATTATGTCGGCAAGGGGCTGTCCGGCGGCATCATCGCTGTACGGCCGATGGTCAGTTCGCCCCTGGTGACGAAGGACAACACGATCATCGGTAACACTGTGCTTTATGGTGCGACGGCGGGCCGGCTGTTCGCAGCCGGTCAGGCGGGCGAGCGGTTCGCCGTGCGCAATTCGGGCGCGCAAGTCGTGGTCGAAGGCTGCGGCGCCAATGGCTGCGAATATATGACCGGCGGCACGGCGGTGATCCTGGGCCGCACCGGCGCCAATTTCGGCGCGGGCATGACCGGCGGCATGGCCTTCATCCTCGACGAGGACGGCAGCTTCCCGTCGCGCGCCAACCCGGAAAACATCGTCTGGCAACGGCTCGACAGCGCCCATTGGGAAGCGGTGCTGAGGGCATTGATCGCCGAACATGCCGTGCGCACCGACAGCCGGTGGGCGCATACCGTGCTGGACGACTGGGATCGCTGGCGCGGCCATTTCTGGCAGGTGTGCCCGAAGGAAATGCTCACCCGCCTGACGCAGCCATTGAGCGATACGGAGACGGCGGTCGCGGCGGAGTGAGGTTCACTTCGTTCTCCTGCGATTGCAGGAGTTCAGGGTCGCGCGCACTTCATCAAGAGCTCTGGATTCCTGCTTTCGCAGGAAAACATAAGCTATTTCCGCATCAATCCGCGTTCAGATCGCGGAAGTTGAGGCTGCGGGTGACGGTGTAGTCGAGCACGCCGACCAGCAGGTAGCTGATCCAACCCTTGAGCAGTGTGAACGGCCCGCGCCGCGCCGCGTGGACGGCGGGCGTGATCACTTCGCTTTCCGCCTGACGCCGGTCGATCATCGCCCGGACATCGCGTGCGAAGCCCGCATCCTCGATCCGTAGCATGAGTTCGAGATTGATAAACAGGCTGCGCATGTCGAAATTGGCCGATCCGATATAGACCGTGTCGTCGATGACGATCAGCTTCATGTGCAGTTTGCACGGCTGATATTCGTGGATTTCGACACCGCGCTTGAGCAACGGTCCGTAGAGCAGCCGCGCCGCCGCGATCGTCGCGCCATTGTCCGACTTGGCGGGCAGAATGATCCGCGCCCCATCGCGTCGCGCCAGACGCCGAAGGCGGCGAAGCATCCCTTGCCCCGGCGAGAAATAGGCTTCGATCATGTCGACTCTTCGTCCGGTTTCCAGATCGCGTTTCACGACCTGCGCCCATGGGCTGAGCCGCCGCGTCGGGCCGCCGATCAGCCACTGGAACGGCGCTTGCGGCGGTGTTCCCGCCGTCATACGCCAGCGGCGCACCATCGCCCGCAATTGCCGGAAGCTCTGCCTGCGGCTCGATGTCCAGCGCCACAATTGCCGGAACCAGCGCACCATAGGTGCGATCTGCGGCCCTTCCATCAAGAGGCCGAGATCGCGCCATCCATCCCCAGCCGCCCCCTCGAAATAGGCGTCGCCGACGTTGAACCCGCCCATGATGAGCCGGGCATCGTCGGCCATGGCGATTTTCTGGTGATTGCGGATGAGATAGCGGGTGGAACGCCGCGCGCCGAACCATGCGAAACGCCCTCCCGCGTGCGTCAGACGGTCGAAGAAACCGGCGCTTACGCTCGCGCCGCCGAAAGCGTCGACGATAAGCGTCACCGCAACGCCGCGCTTCTGTGCCGCGATCAGGCGATCGAGGATCAGAACGCCGCTCTCGTCGCTTTCGAAGATATAGTAGCACAGCTTGAGGCTGGTCCGCGCGCCATCGATCAGGGAGAGGAGGGCAACCTTCATGTCGGCCCCCTCCTCCAGCACCCGCAGCCGATTGCCGTCCAGCACGTGCTCGATAGCGCTCTCGTCCTCCGGCATCTCGGACTGAGCCGGGCCATCGGCAAGCGGATAGGGCATCGCATCGACCATCATGGCGTCATGCGCCGTTTCGGGCATGCTGGCCATAGTCTTACCCACTCCCCCTTCCAGCCGGTTTCATTGACTCATACGCCCTGCGCTGCTAGCGGTTCCGCTTTCCGCCATAGTCAACAAGATCAGGAGGCCCGATGGCCCGCGTTACTGTCGAAGATTGCGTCGACAAGGTTACCAACCGTTTCGACCTCGTCCTGCTCGCCGCGCAGCGCGCGCGCGAGATATCGGGCGGCGCCGAGCTGACGGTGGATCGTGACCGCGACAAGAACCCGGTGGTCGCCCTGCGCGAAATCGCCGAGGAAACCGTTCTTCCCGAGGATCTTCACGATTCGCTGCTCGGCAGCCTTCAGAAGGTGCAGATCGACGACGACGACACGCCCGATGAAATCGGTTCTCTGGCGCAGTCGGCCGAAGTTCTGCGGCTCACCGCCGCCGCGCCGCCGCGCAACCAGAATATCGGTGGCGACTACGACGGCTGATTGCGCCGCGACACTTGTCCGATAGCAAAAAGGCCCGCCTGCATCCCAGCAGGCGAGCCTTTTTGATGGGATGCCCGTTCCTTTCGGGACAGGCATATCCAGACGTCAATCCTCAGGCGCGATCGTCACGCGCAGGCCGTCCAGCGCATCGCTCATCACGATCTGGCAGGACAGGCGGCTGGCTTCGGTGCGATGATCCGAGCTGTCGAGAAGGTCGTCCTCATCGGCGCTCACCGCAGGCAGAATATCGGCGAAGGCCGGATCGGCATAGACATGGCAGGTGGCGCAGGAGCAGCAACCGCCGCACAGCGCAAGCAATTCGTCGAAGCCGTTGTCGCGGATCACTTCCATGACGGACAGGCCGACATCCCCCTCTACAGCCGTCTCTTCGCCCGCACGGTTGACCACGATCAGCTTCGGCATATACGCTCTCCCCAAGGATGTTGGCCGGGCTATTGCGGCTCGCGCGACAAAAATCAAGCGATAGGCGCAGCAATCTTGCGTTTTCGGCATGCCGCGGGACAGGAAGAATATGGTATCGACGCCGCAGCAGCTTCGCGACAGTCTCGACGCTCTTGCAGCGATCGAGCCGGGCTTCGCCGACGCGATCGCGCGGGTCGGCTATCCCCCCGTCCGCGTCCGCCAGCCGGGATATGAAACGCTGCTGCGCACGATCGTGGGGCAACAGGTGAGCGTCGCCGCCGCGGCATCGGTCTGGAACAAGCTGGAGGCTGCGCTTGGCACCGGCTGTGCGCCGGATGCCCTGATCGCCCAGGATTACGATACCCTTCGCGCCTGCGGCCTTTCGCGACAGAAGCAGGGCTATGCGCGCAGTCTGGCGGAGATGGTGCTGGACGGAACGCTCGACCTCCAAGCCCTGCCCCAGGATGACGAAGCGGCGATCGCGCAGCTCGTACTGGTGAAGGGCATCGGTCGGTGGTCCGCAGAAATATATCTGCTCTTCGCCGAAGGACGGCCCGACATCTGGCCGGCAGGCGATCTGGCGGTGCAGATCGAAGTGGGTCGCATATTGGGATGGCCGGAACGTCCTGCCGAAAAGGCGGTCCGCGACGTGGCCGAACGTTGGCGTCCGCATCGCGGCGCGGCGGCGGTGATGGCCTGGCACCATTACAATACGAAGATGGACGTACTGGGCTGAAACCCGCGCCTTTCACCCAATGCACTTGCGATGTGGCGATGAGGCACCACCTTTAAGGGCAAGCTACAGTGAAGGTGCCTCATGTCTCTGCCCCCCGCCCGCTATATCGTCATCAATCACGACGGCGAATGGAAGATCAATCTGGACAACCGTTATTACGGCCCGTTCAGGACGAAGGAGATCGCCGTGGATATGGCGATCGACACCGCGCAGAAGGCCGACGCGGCAGGCTATCCTTCCTCCGCTTTACTAATGACGGGCGCCGCATTCGAGCCGTTATGGACCAGCCCGTCCAAGGCCGACGCGCCTAACGCACCTAAGGAGTGAGCAGCGCGTCGATCTGCATTGCGAGATCGACGTCGCGTTGCGAGAGACCCCCGGCATCGTGTGTCGTCAGGGTGATATGCACCCGGTTATAGACGTTCGACCATTCGGGATGATGATCCGCCTTTTCCGCGAGCAGCGCGACGCGGCTCATGAAACCGAAGGCCTCGACGAAACTGGCGAAGGAGAATGTGCGCGCGATGCCGTCCGGCTCCGCCACCGTTGTCCACTCCGGCAAATCATTGAGGGCGATGGCGCGCAGGGCATCGTCCAGCTTTTCGATGGTCATGGGATCATCCTGTAATATAGGTCAGCGGCATCGCTGGCGTTGGTCGAAAGACTGTCCTATGTCGCAGGGATGACGGATCAAGGTCAACAGGGCTGCTTTGCGCCGGATGCGGCGCATATCGAGACGCTTGCCCTGAATGCCCTTTCCCGCCTGCCCGATCCCTTCGCCGGTCATCTCGGCAATGTCGTGCTGTTCGTCGAGGACTTCGCCGATGACGCCGTGCTGGCCGAAATGGAGATCGACGATCCCTTTGCGTTGACGGGGCTTTATTCTGGGCGACCCATCGGCGAGGCGCCGCAGACCGGCGACCTGCCACCCACCATCCATCTCTATCGCCGCCCCCTGCTGGACGAATGGGTGGAAACCGGCGTCAGTCTGGAAGCGTTGATCGCGCATGTGGTGGTGCATGAGGTCGGCCATCATTTCGGCCTGTCGGACGAGGACATGCACGCGCTGGAGGATCTGGTCGCACCATGAGCGGCGCGCGACTGACGCTTTCCGGCCTTGCTTGCCTGCGCGGTGGGCGAATGCTGCTGACGGGCATGGACCTCGATCTGGCCGCCGGTGAAAGCGCCGTGTTGCGCGGCCCCAACGGCACAGGCAAGTCCAGCCTGATCCGCGCGGTGGCGGGATTGCTGCCGGTCTATGCCGGGACGGTCACGCATCGGGGCGCGATGGCGCTGGCCGATGAATCGCTCGCGCTCGACATGCAGGCGCCGCTGGCCAAGGCTCTGGCGTTCTGGACGAAGGTAGATGGCGAAGCCGACGCCCGTTTGCGCGGCGCGATGGAATCGCTGCACCTCTCGCCTCTGGCTGACGTGCCCGTGCGGATGCTCTCCACAGGGCAGCGCAAGCGGGCGGTGCTGGCGCGGGTCGCGGCGAGCGGCGCGCCCATCTGGCTGCTAGACGAACCGGCCAACGGACTGGACGATGCGTCCGTCGCCTTGCTCGGCGCAATGATTTTGCAGCATCTAAGCGAAGGCGGCATCATCCTTGCCGCCTCGCATCAGGCGCTGCCCCTGCCGCAGGCGCGCGACATCGACCTTTCCCGCTATCAGCCGGAAGCCGACGCCGCATGAACCGCATGACGACACTCATCCTGCGCGACACGGCGCTGGCCTGGCGCGCAGGGGGCATGTGGTTGCCGGTCGCCTTCCTGCTGCTGGTGGCGGCACTGTTCCCTTTCGCGGTCGGGCCGGATGCAACGCTGCTGTCGCGCGCGGGGGGCGGGATGCTGTGGATCGCTGCGCTGCTGGCCAGCCTGCTGCCCGTCGATCGCCTGATCGCGCCGGACCGGGACAGCGGCGTACTGGATCAACTCGTGTTGCGCGGCCTGAGCGACGAAACCATCGCGATCGCCAAGCTGATCGCCCACTGGTTGGGCTTCGGCCCCCCGCTGATGCTGGCCCTGTTGCCCGCTGCCGCGCTGCTGAAGCTGACCGGCGAAACGATCGTCACGCTGGAACTGGGCTTGCTGATCGGCACCCCTGCACTCGCGGCGCTCGGACTGATGGTCAGCGCCCTGACTGCCAGCCTTCGCTCCAGCGGTGCACTGGCCGGACTGCTGGCCCTGCCGCTCGCCATTCCACTGCTGATCTTCGGGGCGGGGTCGCTGGACGACCAGAGCGGCAGCGCGCTCAAGTTGCTGGCGGCCTGCTCGCTACTGCTGGTGGGGATCACCCCCTTCGCCGCCGGGGCCGCGATGCGGGCGGGACGGGAGTAGAGCCTAACGCGACCAGCGCGCCCAGATCGCGGTCGGCAGGGCGATGCCGCGCGATTCCTCGCGCACCGCCAGTTCGCCCGCCTCCACGGTGCCGGGCAAGTCCGCGAAGGACTGCCGCAGCAGTTCGCCGATCGCGAGCGCAGACATGCGCACGGCGTAAACGGTGAGGAACAGGAAGCGGCTGTCGGCATCGAGCAACTGGCGGCAATCGGCGATCAGCTTCGGCAAATCCTCTTCCAGCCGCCAGACTTCGCCATCCGGCCCGCGGCCATATTTGGGCGGGTCGAGCAGGATGCCGTCGTAGCGCCGTCCGCGCCGAACCTCGCGCGCGGTGAACTTGGCGGCGTCGTCCACGATCCAGCGGATCGGCTTTTCGGCCATGCCGGACAATTCGGCATTGGCGCGCCCGGCGGACACCGATTTCTTCGACGCGTCGACATGCACCATCTGCGCGCCTGCCGACGCCATCGCCAGGGTGCCGACGCCGGTATAGCCGAACAGGTTCATGACCTGCGCGTCGGCCTTGTCGGCGATCCGGTCGCGCATCCACGTCCATACCGGCGCCATGTCCGGAAAGAAGCCCAGATGGCGGAACGGCGTGCAGCTCGCCTGAAACGTCACATCGTCCCACGCCAGCGGCCAGCCATCCTTCGGCACGGGTTTTTCGTAGAACCAGCGACCGCCGCCTTCATCATCCGATCCGGGAATGAACTCGGCGTCGGCGCTCCAGTCGGTCGTGGCGGGCGCCCACATCGCCTGCGGTTCGGGGCGGATGAAACGATAGGGGCCATAGCGTTCCAGCTTTCGCCCATGGCCGCAGTCGATCAGGCCGTAATCGGCCCAGGGTTCGCCGACCAGCGTGTGGAGCGTCATGCCCGTGGCGTCGCGCGGTCCGCGACATAGGCCGTCACCGCTTCGAACGTGGCGGGCAGCTTGTCATAGGCTTCCTCGCGCTCGAACAGACTGCCGACGCGCCCGGGAAGGCCGGGGCGGATGCCCGTCGCCCGCTCCACCGCATCGCGGAACTTGGCGGGATGCGCCGTCGCCAGCGTGACGACCGGGATCGACGGATCGAGATCGTCGGTGCGCGCGGCGGAGAGGCCGACCGCGGTATGCGGATCGATGATCTGGCCCGCGGCCTCATGCGCCCAGCGCATGGCGAGCGCCATACCGTCGGCATCGACGCGTGCGGAGCGGAACAGCGACGCTGCCCCTTCGCGCTGCGCATTGGTGAGGCGCATTGCCTTGCTGCTTTCAAAGCCCGCCATCTGCGCAGCCAGCGCCACGCCGTCGCGCCCGCCCGCATCGAACAGCAGCCGTTCGAAATTGGAACTGACCTGTATGTCCATGCTGGGTGTGGCCGTGGGCACCACCGTGCCCTGGCTGTAATCGCCATCGGACAAGGCGCGGTGCAGGATGTCGTTCACATTGGTGGCGACGATGAGACGTGCGACAGGAAGGCCCATTTTCGCGGCGGCATAACCGGCGAATACGTCCCCGAAATTGCCGGTAGGCACCGAGAAGGCGACGGGACGATCGGGTGCGCCGAGGCGCACAGCGGCGTAGAAATAATAGACGATCTGCGCCATCAGGCGCGCCCAGTTGATGCTGTTCACCGCCGACAGATTGAACTGGGTCGAGAAGTCCGCATCGTTGAACATGCGCTTCACCAACGCCTGCGCATCGTCGAAGCTGCCGGAGATCGCGATGTTGTGGACATTGGGCGCGCGCACCGTCGTCATCTGTCGCCGCTGTACGTCGGACACGCGGCCATCGGGGTGCAGCATGAAGATGTCGATCTTGTCGCGCCCGGCCACGGCGTCGATCGCGGCGGACCCTGTATCGCCGGAGGTCGCGCCGACGATCGTCAGATGATCGTTCCGGCGGGACAGGAAACGTTCGAACAACTGCCCCAGAAGCTGGAGCGCGACATCCTTGAACGCCAGAGTCGGGCCGTGGAACAGTTCCAGCAACCAGTTGCGGTGATCCATTTGCACCAATGGCGTCACGCCCTGATGGCTGAACCGGCCATAGGCGGTGGTGCACAGATCGCGCAGTTCATACTGCGTCAGCGATTCGGCGACGAAGGGGGTCATCACCCGCACAGCGGTTTCAACGTAGGAAAGACCCGCCAGCGCGACGATGTCCTCTGCCGAAAACTGCGGCCATGTTTCCGGCAGATACAGACCGCCATCGGACGCGAGGCCCGCCAGCGTCACATCCTCGAAACCCAGCGCCGCAGCGCGCCCCCTGGTGCTGACATATTGCATAGTGGCTGGGTCGGTAGCGGGCGCAACGCCCAAGGGCAAGGATTTAGGACGGACCGGGCGCGCGAAGCCGTTTGCGCACGGCAATGGCGTAGATGAGCAGCGCGACGCCGGCGAACAGGAACCATTGCACGGCATAGGCGAGATGGTTGTCGGGAATGTCGTCGGCATGGGGGGGCGTCGCCGCCTTGAGGCCCGACGCAGGCTGTCGCGCGATCAGCATCGGGCGCAGCGGCGGCGCGTTTGACAGCAGGCGCGAGAGCAGCGAGCGATGATCCGGCTCCTGCGATATCCAGCCTTCGACCTGCCCGCCGGTCCAGTCCGGCGTGCCGTCCACGCGGGGGGACACGCCGATGTTGACGAGCACGCCCGGCCCTTCCGCCCCGGTCGCGCACTGGGCGATCAGGCGAAAGCCGGTGCTGCCGTCGGCGGCGCGCCCCGCCTCACGCCGCCAGCCGTTGACGCGCAGGCAATTGACCGAGGATCGGCGAAACATGAGGTCGGGATCGACCGGAGGCAGTTTCGGGAAAGCAACGGACGGCTTGGCCGGGTTCGCGCGCAGAACGGCGATGGCGGCGGCTTTCTCGGTGCGGCGCTGCAATTGCCAGACGCCCAGACCGATCATGGTGGCCACGGCGAGCAGCACGATGATCGTCGGCAAAAGGGGCAGACGGCGGATCATATGCGAGGCTCCTGTTCGGGATGTGCGATCCGCCCCTCGCGCGCCTTGTTACGATATTCAAGGATCAGGAGTGCACCCTTCGCGACGCGAAGCGAACCCATGACCGCGACTATGATAAGCGGCGTCCATAGGAGCAGGTGGACCCACAGCGGCGGATGAACCTTGAACTGCAGCACGAGCGCCAGCGCGAGAACGATCGCACCGATGATCATCGTCAGAAAGGCGGCGGGGCCATCGCCGACGTTGAACTGCGCATAATCCAGACCGCAGGCTTCGCAGCGTGTCGCGAATCCGATGGGGCCAGCAAAAAGGGTCCGCGCGCCGCATTGCGGACACAGACCCCTTGCCGAATGGAGCATCACATCAAGGGCAGTATCGGGCATCGCCCATCGTCTCCCCCTGCCTCTCCCCGAAAGCGAGGAGAGGGTGAACCGGTTATAGCCGCTTTAGCCCGCGTGGACGGGTGCGCCCCAGCCGCCCCACACATAGACGGCGATGAAGAGGAACAACCACACCACGTCGACGAAATGCCAGTACCAGGCTGCGGCCTCGAAGCCGAAATGCTGGCGCGGCGTGAAGTCGCCCTTGTAGGCGCGGATGAGACAGACGATCAGGAAGATCGTGCCGACCAGAACGTGGAAGCCGTGGAAACCGGTCGCCATGTAGAAGCCGGAGCTGTAGGGCGTGCCGCCGAAAGCGAACGGGGCGTGCGCATATTCATAGGCCTGAATGCAGGAGAAGAGCGCACCGAGCAGGATGGTCGCCCAAAGGCCCTTCTTAAGCCCGTCGCGATCGCCGTGGATCAGCGCATGATGCGCCCAGGTTACGGTGGTGCCCGAGCACAGCAGGATCAGCGTGTTGAGCAGCGGCAATTCGAAAGCGTTGAGCACTTCGATGCCCTTCGACGGGAACAGCCCGTCGATCGGCGCCAGCGCCGAGGGGAAGAGCGAGAAATCGAAGAAGGCCCAGAACCAGCCCACGAAGAACATGACTTCCGATGCGATGAACAGGATCATGCCGTAGCGCAGATGCAACTGAACCACCGGCGTATGATCGCCCGCATGCGCTTCCGCGATCACCTTCGACCACCAGCTGAACATGGTGTAGAGGACGCCCGCGAGACCGGCGAAGAATATCCAGCCGCCATGCGCGGGCATGGCATCGGGATGCAGCCAGGAAACGCCGCCGAACGCCATGACGAGCGCGGACATGGAGCCGAGGAACGGCACGATGTCGGGCGGGAGAATATGATAATCGTGGTTCTTGGCGCCTGCCATTGTATCGACTTCCCTGTTGCTTGCGGCCTTGACGGCAATGGGCTGTTACTAATCCCTTAGCTTGGCTTTTTCCCGTTCTCAACCGGGTAGAAGGTGTAGCTCAAGGTTATTTCCTGGACGTCCTTGTTGTCGGGATCGTCCAAAATCTTCGGGTCCACGTAATAGAGGACCGGCATCCGCACTTCCTGCCCCGGCTGCAAGGTCTGCTGCGTGAAGCAGAAGCACTGGATCTTCGTGAAATAGGCGCCCGACTGCGTAGGCGTGACGTTGAAGGTCGCGGTGCCGGTCACCGGCTTGTCCGACAGGTTCTTCGCGATGAATATCTGCATGTCGCGTGCGCCGACAGTTACGGTGTCGGTTTTCTGTTCGGGATAGAATTTCCACGGCAGGCTGGACGACACATTGGAATCGAAGCGGATCGACAGCGTATGGCCCGCCGCCGTCCTGATGCCCGCCATGCCGTCGGCCCGCTGCGTCGTGCCGCCGAAGCCCGTCACTTGACAGAAGAGGCGATAGAGCGGCACCGAAGCGAACCCCAGCCCCAGCATCGCCGCCGCGACGAGCAGCATCATGCCCATGGTGCGCCGGTTGCGCGTCGCGAGGCGTTGCTTGTAGAGTCCGGGATCGGGAGCCGTCGCCATCACTGCACGCTCAGCTTGGCGATGGTGATGGCATAAAACAGAATGACGAGGCCACCCAGGATCAGGCCGGTCACGATCGCGCGGGACTTCTGCCTGGCACGCACTTCCTTCTGCTCCTCAGGCGTCATGCGAACACCCAGCGATCGACGACCAGCGCGCCGAATACGAGGAAGAGGTACAGGATCGAGAATTTGAAGAGGCGCTTTTCCGGCAGCATCTTCGCCGGATCGCTTTCGCGACGATGCCCGACCTGAAACGCCATGACGGCGAAGATCGCGGTGCAGACGAAGGCGACCGTGCCGTAGATCGGCCCGGTCAGGCGCAGGATCACCGGGGCCATGGCGGCGACGGCCATGATGGCGGTGTAGAACCATATCTGCCGCCGCGTCGCCACTTCGCCCGAGACGACCGGCAGCATCGGGATGCCGGCATTGGCGTAATCGAGCTTCACGAACAGCGCCAGCGCCCAGAAATGGGGTGGCGTCCAGAAGAAGATGAGCATGAACAAGGCGATCGGCAGGGCCGTCACGTCACCCGTCACAGCCGCCCAGCCGATCACCGGCGGGAACGCACCCGCCGCGCCGCCGATGACGATATTCTGCACCGTCCGGGGCTTGAGCCATGCGGTGTAGATGACGACGTAAAAGAGGATCGATCCGGCAAGGGTGCCCGCCGCCAGCCAGTTGGTCGCCAGACCCATCAGGACGACGGAAAAGAACGACAGGCCCACGCCGAAATGCAGTGCCGACTGGCGATCCATGCGCCCGGCGGGCAAGGGGCGCCTGGCGGTGCGCTTCATCATGCCGTCGATGTCGGCTTCATACCACTGGTTGAGTGCACCCGCAGCCCCTGCCGCGACGGCGATGCACAGGATGGCGGTGAAGGCGATGACGGGGTGAATAGTACCCGGCGCGGCCAAGAGACCGCACAGCGCCGTAAACACGACCAGCGTCATCACGCGCGGCTTGGTGAGGGCAAGGAAATCGCGCCAGTGCGCAGGCACGGCAGCACCCGACCGGGAAATAGCGGCGGGCGATATGCTGTTCATGTCGATCGGCGAACTGGCCATATATTCCTCAAATTGCGTCATCCCGACCGCAGGGGCCGGGACATGTCCGGGGACGCCGCCCGGCGGTACGATGCCCCGGCACAGCGCCGGGGCATCGCGATCTTTCCGGTCAGGCCGCCTGTCAGTCGATGACAGGCAGCGTTTCGAACTGGTGGAACGGCGGCGGGCTGGACAGCGTCCATTCCAGCGTCGTTGCGCCTTCGCCCCAAGGATTGGCTTCCGCCTTCTTGCCGGCGATCAGCGACCAAATGAGGTTGATGAAGAAGATGCCCATGCCGGCGGCCATGATTTCATAACCATGGCTGGCGATCTTGTTCCAGTAGGCGAAGGCCTCGGGATAATCGGGGTAGCGACGCGGCATGCCCGACAGACCCAGGAAGTGCATCGGGAAGAACAGCACGTTTACGCCGATGAAGAACACCCAGAAGTGCAACTGGCCCAGAAGCTCGTTGTACATCTTGCCGCTCATCTTCGGGAACCAGTAGTAGAAGCCCGCGAAGAGACCGAACACCGCGCCCAGCGACAGCACGTAATGGAAGTGCGCGACAACGTAATATGTGTCGTGCATCACGTCGTCCACGCCGCCATTGGCCAGCACGACGCCGGTCACGCCGCCCACAGTGAACATGAAGATGAAGCCGAGCGCCCAGACCATCGGGGTCTTGAAGCTCATCGAGCCGCCCCACATCGTCGCGATCCACGAGAAGATCTTGATGCCGGTCGGCACCGCGATCACCATGGTCGCGGCGGTGAAGTACATCTTGACGTTCACGCTCATGCCGGTCGTGAACATGTGGTGCGCCCAGACGACGAAGCCGACGGCGCCGATCGCGACCATGGCGTATGCCATGCCGAGATAGCCGAACACCGGCTTGCGGCTGAAGGTTGAGACGATCTGGCTGACGATGCCGAAGCCCGGCAGGATCATGATGTACACTTCGGGATGGCCGAAGAACCAGAAGAGATGCTGGTAGAGCACGGGATCGCCGCCGCCCGCCGCATCGTAGAAGGTCGTGCCGAAGTTGCGATCGGTCAGCAGCATCGTGATCGCGGCAGCCAGAACCGGCAGCGCGAGCAGCAGAAGGAACGCCGTGACCAGCACAGACCATACGAACAGCGGCATCTTGTGCAGGGTCATGCCCGGCGCGCGCATGTTAAAGATGGTGGTGATGAAGTTGATCGCGCCCAGGATAGAGCTGGCGCCCGCGATATGCAGCGACAGGATCGCGAGATCGACGGCGGGACCGGCGGATCCGCTGGTCGACAGCGGCGCATAGACCGTCCAGCCGGTGCCGGCGCCGAGGCCGGTGCCGCCAGGTACGAAGGTCGAGCCGAGCAGCAGCAGGAAGGCAGGGATCAGCAGCCAGAAACTGATGTTGTTCATGCGCGGGAACGCCATGTCCGGCGCGCCGATCATGATCGGCACGAACCAGTTGCCGAAGCCGCCGATCATCGCAGGCATCACCATGAAGAACACCATGATGAGGCCATGCGCGGTAATCAGCACGTTCCAGAGGTGATAGGCCTGGTCGAGGTTAGCCTCGCTGCCCATCATCATGCTGGCCCAGCCTTGCAGATACTGGACGCCCGGCTGTGCGAGTTCGGCGCGCATCAGGCCAGAGATCCCGCCACCGATGATTCCGGCGATGATCGCGAAGATCAGATAGAGGGTGCCGATGTCCTTGTGGTTGGTGGACATGAACCAGCGCGCGAAGAAGGCCGGCTTGTGATCGGCATGATCGTCGTGGTGCGCGTGGCTGCCGGAGAAATCATCCGGGGTGGCGGTAATGGTTGTCATGACAGTCTGACCCCTTCAATTCAAATCTTGGCGGGCGCGGCGGGCGCGCTCTTGGCCGCAACCTTCGGCGCGGCGGCAGCGGCAGGTTTTGCCTCGGCGGCAGCCGCCGGAGCGGGCGTTGCGCCGCCCAGCTTGCCGCCCTGCGAAAGCACCCACTGGTCGAACTGCGCAGGCGGCAGCGCTTCGATCGCGATCGGCATGAAGCCGTGGCGCGCGCCGCACAGTTCCGAGCACTGGCCGTAATAGACGCCGGGCTTGTCGATCGTGAAGCTCTTTTCATTCAGTCGACCGGGCACCGCATCCATCTTCACCCACAGCGACGGCACCGCGAAGCTGTGAATCACGTCGGAGCCGGTGATGATGAGCTTCACCGGGCGACCGGCGGGCAGGATCAGACGATTGTCGACGGCAAGCTGCGCCGGTTCGCCATTGGCCAGCGCCTTGTCGGCGGGCAGCATGTTCGACACGAACTCGGCAATGCCCGCATCGGGATATTCATAGCCCCAGTACCACTGATAGCCCGTGACCTTCACGGTCAGCGCATCCTTGGGCGCAGGCTTGTACTGGTCCGCGAGCAGGCCGAGCGACGGGACCGCGATGGCGAGCAGGATGACGACCGGGATCACCGTCCAGAGCACTTCGATAAGCGTATTGTGGGACGTTTTCGACGGAATGGGGTTCGCAGCCTTGCGATAGCGGAACACCGCCCACAGCATCAGAGCGAGAACGAACACCGAAATGATGGTGATGATCGGCAGCAGCATCACGTCGTGCAGCCAGCGCGCATCGCGACCGGTGGACGTGAACTGCTCCTGCAGCGTATATTCGCCGGGTCTGGGCATGCCGATGCCCTCGGTCGGTTTCATGCGCGGCGGCGCGGCAACAGCCGGAGCGGCCACGACGGCGGGCGCCGCTTCGGTCGCATTGGCGACTGCCGCCGAATCAGCAGGCGCGGCGGCTACCGGAGCCGCAACCGGTGCGGCGGCGGCATTGTCCTGTGCCAGGGCGGATTGGCCCAGCACCGGCGCAAAAGCCAGCAAACCTGCAAGAACGACCGATTTCACCATCTTCATAAGCGTCTCGATACCCCGTAACCCCTGACAGCCGACTGCAATGCGGACACAGGTCCGCCATGGTCTGGCTCGTCGCGGCTTATAGGCATGGTTATTCCAGGCCTCAAGCACCTATAAACCCTTTTTCTTCGCTGTTGCAACGTGACGTTCGCCCCCCTATCTGCCAGCGCATATCCGGGTGCATCATGCCTTATCACGAAGCGGCAGACATCCCGGCCAAGGGGACGAATATTCAATGACCGACGAAGAGGTGCTGGCGGAGTTCAGGGCGGCAGGGGCGCTGCTGGAGGGGCATTTCGTTTTGTCCTCCGGTCGGCACAGCGCCAATTATCTGCAATGCGCCCGCGTGCTGATGAATGCCGAGCGCGCCGGAAATCTGGCGCGCGCACTGGTGCAGACGCTGCCCCGCGAACTGCGCACCGAAATAGAGGTCGTGGTGTCCCCGGCGATGGGCGGCGTCATCATCGGTCATGAAGTCGGGCGTGCGCTGGGCGTCGATGCGCTGTTTCTGGAACGCCCGACCGGCACGTTCGAGTTTCGCCGCGGCTTCGCTCTGAAGCCGGGGCAGAAGGTGCTGATGGTCGAGGATGTGGTGACCACCGGCCTCTCTTCCCGGCAGGCGATGGAAGCGGTGGCCGCAGAAGGCGGCGTGGTCGTGGCCGAAGCGGCGCTCGTCGACCGGTCCGCGGGCGAAGCCGATCTCGGCGTGCCCTTCTACCCGCTCGTCAGCATCAACTTCCCGGTTTACGATGCCGACAGCCTGCCGCCGGAACTGGCCGCGATACCAACATCCAAGCCCGGCAGCAGGAAGTAGATCATGCGCGCGCCGATCCGATGGGTTCTTGCATTGCTCATCGGCCTGGTGGCCGTGCACGCGCCTTTGGCCCTTGCCAAGGCCGATCCCGCGCTTGACCGGATCGCGGCGCAGGCGAAGTTTCAAGGCTGGCTCCTCGTCGCCGACCAGGAGCGCGTGCGGTCCGAACAGGGCGTCGGCACCGTAAAGGCGGCGAAGCGCGCCACGCCGTTCACCGCCGCCCTGATCTGGCCCTGGGCGTCCGTGACCAAGCAGGTCGTGGCGACGATGGTAATGCAGCAGGTCGCGACGGGCCGCATCGATCTGGACCGCAGCGCCGCCGAATATCTGCCCGCCCTTTCCGGTACACCCACGCCGCCGACCGTGCGGCAATTGCTTCAGCATCGTGCCGGCCTGCGCAATCCCAACGATTCGCCGGTCGATGCGCGCGGTACGCCGTCCTTCTATTGGGATGGGCCGACCGGTATCGACTGGTGCCTTGCCGGGCGGACAGCAGCCGGAGGCGACTGGCGCTACAACAACTGCGATTACATCGTGCTGGGGGCGCTGCTGGAAAAGGTGACCGGCACGCCGTTCGAGACTTTGCTGGCGGACAGGATAACCCGTCCCGCCATGATGCGCAGCGTTCGGATGATCGACGGCAAATCGCGTAAGGGCATGATCGCCGCTGCGCCCGCTTATGCCAGGGGCCTGTCGCGCTATGGCAGCGCAGGCGCCCTGACGGGGACGGCGCGCGACATGCTGGCGTTGGACCGCGCGCTGACGGCGGGGACGCTGCTGCCGGACAGCGCGCGCGACGCGATGTGGGCGGGCGATCCGCAGCTCGGCTATATGGGTCTGGGCCAATGGGCCTTCACCGTGCCGATAAAGGGATGCGCCGCGCCGGTGCGGATTATCGAGCGGCGCGGCGGCATCGGCGATTTTCAGGTGCGCAACCTGATCCTGCCTGATCTGGGCCTGTTCCTGATCGCCTTTACCGATCGCGGCGAGGATGATTTCGACTTCGGCGAAATCTGGACCGGCAAGGGCCTGTCGCACGACCTGTTGCAGCAGGTGGCCTGCACTGGGGACACAAAATGACCGGACATCTGCGCCTTGGCGTGAACATCGATCATGTCGCGACGATCCGCAACGCGCGCGGCGGGGAGCATCCCGATCCGGTGAAGGCCGCTCTGATGGCCGTGAAGGCAGGCGCGGACGGCATCACGGCCCATCTGCGCGAGGACCGGCGACACATCCGCGACGAGGATATCAGCGCTTTGATGGCGGCGCTGACCGTGCCGCTCAATCTGGAAATGGCGGCGACGCAGGAGATGCTCGACATCGCGATCCGCCACCGCCCGCACGCCGCCTGCATCGTGCCGGAAAAGCGCGAGGAACGCACGACCGAAGGCGGGCTGGATGCCGTGGGGCAATTCGACGTGCTGGCGCCGATGGTGGAGACGTTGCGGGCGGCGGGCATCCGCGTCAGCCTGTTCATCGAACCCGATGCGGCGCAGATCGATGCCGCCATCCGCCTTAAAGCGCCGGTGGTGGAGTTCCACACCGGGCGCTACGCGCATGTCGACGGGCAGGACCGCGCCGAGGAACTGCGCCGGATCGCGGATGCCGCTGCGCTGGCGGTGAAGAACGGCATCGAACCCCATGCAGGCCACGGCCTGACGTTCAACAATGTGGGGCCGATCGCTGCCATCCCGCAGATCGCCGAACTCAACATCGGCCATTTCCTGATCGGCGAGGCGATCTTCGGCGGGCTGGCGGAAAGCATCCGGGAAATGCGGGCGCGGATGGATGCGGCACGGTGAAGGCTAACGACATTCCTCCCCTTGCAGGGGAGGTGGCAGGGCGTAGCCCTGACGGAGGGGTATCACCCTGTCGAGTGAGGGACACCCCTCCACCATCCACTTCGCGGACGGTCCCCCTCCCCTTGCAGGGGAGGATTTCAGGGTGATCATCGGCCTCGGATCCGACCTGTGCAATATCGAGCGCATACAGGCGTCCCTCGACCGTTTCGGCGCGCGGTTCGAGAATCGCGTGTTCACCGATGTCGAACGCGCGAAGGCGTCGCGGCGTCCGTTCACCAAGGCGGGGACGCTGGCCAAGCGGTTCGCCGCCAAGGAAGCCTTTTCCAAGGCGGTCGGAACCGGCTTCAACCTCGGTGTGTTCATGCGCGATATCGGGGTGGTCAACGGCCCGTCCGGTGCGCCGACCCTGCATCTGACGGGTGGCGCGCAGGCGCGGTTGCTTTCCCTGATACCGCCGGGCCATCGCCCGGTCGTCCATCTGACGCTGACGGACGACCATCCCTGGGCGCAGGCATTTGTAATTATCGAAGCCTTGCCGCAATAAGCGAGGCGTGACCGCAGACGAAACTTCAGGGACGGATATGACCGCGACCAACATGAATGCCGGCAATCCCGACCTCGAGCCGAAGAACGACCCCGCTGGCATGACACCGCAAGGCGAGACGCCTGCACGCGCCAGCTTCGACTGGTGGCAGGAAGTGAAGAGCATCGCCGTGCTGATCGGCGCGGTGCTGGCGTTCCACAGCTTCATCGCCAAGCCTTTCTATATCCCGTCCGAATCGATGATGCCGGTGCTGCTGACCGGGGACCGGCTGGTGGTGAGCAAATATCCCTATGGCTGGTCCTACGCTTCGCTGAGTTTCCACCCGCTGTCCTTCACAAAGGGCCGCATCTTCGGCCGCCTGCCGGAGCGAGGGGATATCGTGATCGCGATCCCGCCGAACCGGAACGAGGATTATATCAAGCGCGTCATCGGCCTGCCGGGCGACATTCTGGAAGTGCGCGACGGCATCGTCGTGCTGAACGGCGTGCCGGTGCCGCAGGTGTGGATCCCGCCGCTGCGCATTCCGGTGGACGCCAACGCCCCCTGCCCGCCCGACCAGTTCCCCGGCGCGCTGGTCGAGGACAAGGCTGGCAAACGCTGGTGCGAATTGCCGGTGAAGCAGGAAACGCTGCCCAACGGCAAGACGTACAGGATCATCGACGTGGGATCGCGCGCGCTCGACTGGTACGGGCCGGTGCGCATTCCCGCCAACCACGTGTTTCTGATGGGCGACAATCGCGACAACAGCGCCGACAGCCGCGCGACGCTGGCCGAGAAGGGTCTGGGCGGGCCGGTGCCGTGGGAATCGATTGGCGGACGCGCGGAGTTCGTCACCTTCTCGCTCGACGGGACGGCCTCGATCAATCCGTTCAGCTGGATCACGGCGTTGCGCGGAGGCCGCGCGGGCAACAGCCTGCGCCCGGCAACCGCCACGGCGGAGACACCGCGATGAGCGACGAGAACATGCATGTCGAGCAGCCCGGCCCGGCGGAGAACGCCAGCAAGCTGGTGCGCACCGAATTGCAGCGCGCGGGCGTGTGGCTCGGGCTGGCCGCCCTTCTCGCGCTGGCGTGGCTGCTGATCCAGCCGATCCTGCTCATCATGGGCGCGATCGTGCTGGCAACGATGTTCGACGGCGGCGCGCGCCTGCTGGGGCGCATTTATCCCGGCGCGCGAAGCTGGCGACTGGCGGCGGTCATCGTCGGCGTGTTCGGCTTTCTGGCATGGACCATATGGCTCACCGGATCGCAGATGACCGAGCAGGCGATGGCAATGCGCAGCATCGTGGAAGTTCAGGTGAACCGCATCGGCGCGTGGGCGACGCAGATGGGCATCACGCCCACGCAGGCCGATTTCAAGTCGATCGGGTCGCAGATCATGGGATCGCTGGGCCGGGTGACGGCGGCGCTGAGCACGGCGGTCGGCGCTGTTACGAGCCTTGCGATGATGCTGGTTCTCGCCATCTTCATCGCGATCGATCCCAAGCCCTATGAGCGCGGCGTCGCGTGGATGCTGCCGCTCGACAAGCGCGACGCCTTCTACGCCATATCCGACAAGATGGGCTGGACGCTCCGCCGCCTGATGGCCGGGCGGTTGCTGGGGATGCTGGTGGAAGGCATCGGCACCTGGCTGCTACTGTGGGCGGGCGGCGTGCCGATGGCGGCGCTGCTGGGCGTACTGACGGGCATATTGGCGTTTCTGCCCAATATCGGCGCGATCATATCGGGGATACTCATCATCCTGGTCGGCTTTTCGGGCGGCGTGGATTCGGGCTTCTACGCGATCTTCGTCTATCTCGCGGTGCAGGTGGTGGACGGCTACATCATCGTGCCGATGGTCGCCAAGCGCGCGGTGGACCTTGCCCCGGCTCTGGTGTTGGCGGCGCAGATATTGCTCGGCGCCCTGTTCGGCATATTGGGGCTGGCGCTTGCCGATCCGATCGTGGCGATGATCAAGGTGTGGCTGGAGGAGCGCGCGAAGGCGAAGAGCGGGGCCGTAGCGGAATAGGGCGCTGTCCGGACTTGCTAAGTTGCGGAAGTTGCGGCGTTGAAACCCGCAGAAATGCGTGCTTTTCGGGAAACGGGCGGCTCAGGCGCCATTGGAAGCAAGTTGCCGATCCGCGGTGAACCGTCAGTCCATATGTTCGACGGCATCCCCCGATATCGCGA
The DNA here is from genome assembly GCA_965279415.1 of Sphingobium sp. Classification (GTDB taxonomy): domain Bacteria; phylum Pseudomonadota; class Alphaproteobacteria; order Sphingomonadales; family Sphingomonadaceae; genus Sphingobium. Next base: position 2,551,465 of record OZ257238.1, on the reverse strand, counting down.
CCCAGCGATGCTTTCGTTCCTCGTACACCGAGAATGCGGGAGGCGGAAAATCCGGATCGGCGAAGGCCCCTACGGCTATGGCGGTGGTGCCCGGCATCCCTTCGTTCACGAACGCCACGGTCGCACCGCAATGGGGGCAGAAGTGGAAGGTTGCGTGCATTCCGCTGCCTCCGGCCTGCACCCACGTCCGCGATTCGCCGACCAGTTCGACGCGATCGTCCGGCCAGCGTGCCTGGAAGGCGAACGCGCTGCCGGAGCGTTTCTGGCAAGCGAGGCAATGGCAGACCGACACGCGGACGGGATCGCCCGTACAGGTCGCGCGCAATTGCCCGCAGCGGCAAGTTGCCAGTCGAACGATCATGGCCCCGTTCTAGGACGTGGAGAAGATCATTGCTACGGCAGACTGACATCGCATCACGCAGCAAAACCGCGCCCCGGCGAATGGCTGGGGCGCGGCTGAAATCCAAATCCGCTGGGAGGCTTTTACTGGCCCGGAGCAGGCGCAGGCATCGGAGCACCGGGCGTCGGTACACCGGGCATCGGGGCGCCACCCGCCGGAGGGCCTCCTGCGCCGCCCTGCATCATCTGCATCTGCTGCTGCATCGCTTCGATTTCCGCGCGCGACTTGAAGTCGAGCAGTTCTACGTCGAACTCCAGCGTCGAATTAGCCGGGATCGGCCCCTTCGCTTCCGCGCCATAGCCGAGCTGCGGCGGGATGCTGATATGGTATTTGCCGCCCTTCTTCATCTTCAGCAGGGCCTGCGTGAAGCCGGGAACGAGGCCATCGACGGGCAAGGCGGCCTGCGGGTTCTGGTCGAACACCGTACCGTCCTTCAGCTTGCCGACATAGGAAATCAGCACCACGTCCGAAACGGTGGGGCTGGCCCCCTGCCCTTCGGCCTGTACTACGAAGCCCAGCGTCTCGACGGAGCCGGTGCCCGCATAGGCAAGGCCCGCCGCCGCGATCGCGACCGCCGCGACGCCCACCCACAATTTCGTCAAGGAACCCTTGGCAATGGGGCGCAGCGGAACGGCGGTGGTCGACATGAGCGAACCTTTATACTGGCGATGATCAGGCAGATGCCGGGCGGCGTGTAATGAAAGAGCCGCCCTCTATGGTCGTGCAGTCGTCCTTACCGAACGCCGTCACGCTCCGCACGCTTGCGATCCATCTTGCGCGCACGACGGACGGCAGCAGCCTTTTCACGGGCGCGCTTTTCCGACGGCTTTTCGTAGTGACGGCGCAGCTTCATCTCGCGATACACACCTTCGCGCTGCAGCTTCTTCTTCAGGGCGCGCAGTGCCTGGTCGACATTGTTATCGCGGACGATGATTTGCATGAGGCCTTCAAACTCCAATCAAACAACGGTCGAAACGCCGGGACATATTCTGCCCCACCGGGCCGGCCGTAAGCAATAATAAGGGGTCGCCGCAGAGCGGGTCTGCGCCGTGTGTCGGGCGCGTTACCAGCAGAGTCGCGATATTTCAAGCCCCGGTGGCCAGTCCCCCTGAGGAAAAGGGCGAAATGGTGCCGCGGAGACACAGGCCATATAGGGCAAACAGGCCGCAAAGGGAAGCACGGGGTTCCGCAACCGCCGCCCCTGCGATACAGCATCGGGGCATGACCCGGTTCACCGTCAACGATCGCCCCGTCCAGTATCGCATGGACCCGCAAACGCCGCTGCTGTGGGCGTTGCGCGATGCGTCGAACCTGACCGGCACCAAATATGGCTGCGGCACCGGCGATTGCGGCGCCTGCACGGTGGACATAGACGGCGAGGCGATCCGGTCCTGCCAGATCACCATCGCACAGGCGGAAGGGCGCTTCGTCACCACGATCGAGGCGCTGTCGCCCGATCGCAGCAATCCGGTGCAGCAGGCATTCGTCGCGGACAATGTGCCGCAATGCGGATTCTGCACGCCGGGCATGATCATGGCCGCATCCGTCCTGCTGAAGAAGAACCGCGACCCTTCCGACGCGGACATCGATGCGGCGATCACCAATCTGTGCCGCTGCGGCAGCTATCCGCGCATCCGCGAAGCGATCAGGCGCGCCGCGCGCATCCTGCGCGGCGACGAACAGGTGGCCGCCGCGCCGCCGCCGGGCATCACGCCGCAGGACGCCGCGCAGGCGGTGCCGGCCTTGCGCGTGCCCTGACCGGCTACCCCGATGCGCACCCGAATCCTTTCGCAATGCTGACGCATCAATTCAGAAATGCGACATGGCGCAGGGCCTATTGAAAGGACACACAGGGCCAAGCCCGGCCCTGCGGTGAGGACGACGCAGATGATGATGAAGAGGATAGTGCTTGCCGGGCTGATGGCCGCTACCGCGCTTGGCGCGACCGCCCCCGCTTATGCGCAACAGGACAACAATGGCGGCTGGCGTGATCGCGGTCGCAGCGAAGGCAATCGCGGCGGCGAAATGCGTCAGCAGCGCATGGAACAGCGCCAGCAGATGCGGCAGGCCCGACCCGACATAAGCCCCGATGCCCGTCAGGAAGTGCGCCGCCCTGCGATCGCGCAGCAGCAGGCGACACCTGCCCAACGCCGCGACTGGCGCGAGGACCGTCGGGATATCCGCGAGGATCGCCGCGACGTGCGGGAAGATCGCCGGGACGTACGCAACGGCAATAACGGCTGGCGCGACCGGGCCGAGGATCGCCGCGACGTGCGGGAGGACCGGCGCGATGTCCGTGAGGATGTGCGGGAATCCCGCCGCGAAGGGCGCGAGGACTGGCGCAACTATCGCGGGAACGACTCGCGCAACGACCGGCGCAATGACAATCGCGGCTATTCCAACGGCAACTGGGGCAACGATGGGCGTCGCTTCGACAACCGGGTCCGGCTGGACAATCGCACGCGCTGGTCGAACCAGCGGCGCTGGGACAATGGCTGGCGCAACGACCGCCGGTACGACTGGCAGAGCTATCGCCGCAATTACGGCCAGATCTATCGGCCCGGTCGCTATTATGCCCCGCGTGGGTGGGGCTATGGTTATCAGCGTTTCTCGGTCGGGATATTCCTGAACGGCCTGCTCTATTCCAACAATTACTGGCTGGACGATCCCTATCGTTATCGCCTGCCGCCCGCCTACGGCTCGCTGCGGTGGATCCGATATTATGACGACGCGTTATTGGTCGATACCCGTGACGGTTACGTCGTCGATGTGATCAACGGCTTCTTCTATTAAGCTAGGATCGACTTCCTGGACTGGCCTTCAGGAAACACTGGACCCGGAGCGGCGACGCTCCGGGTCTTTTTCGTCCATGGTGGGACTTGCCGGGTGACAGGGGCGATGGCAGGACACGACGATGGCAGACGATGCATTGGACGACGGCGGCACGGTTTCCGCCCATCGCGCGCAGATCGGCGCGGCGGTGCGCAAGCGGCTGGACCGCAATCCTATGGTCAGCCGGATAGGCGCCGACGCGCTCGACATCTATGGCCGCCACGGCTTTGCCAGCGCGGCGGAATGCGCGGCGATGCGCGCGCTGATCGATGCCGATGCGGAACCCTCCACGCTGTTTTCCGGCAGCGCCAACCCCGAATACCGCACCAGCCACAGTTGCAATCTCGACGCATGGAACCCGCTGGTCCGCAGCCTGAGCGAGCGGATCGACGCATTGCTGGGCATCGACACCGCGCATGGCGAGACGTTGCAGGGGCAACGCTACACCGCGGGCCAGGAATATAAGGTGCATTGCGACTTCTTCCCCGTGACCGCCGACTACTGGCAGCGGATGCGCCTGTCCGGCGGGCAGCGGAGCTGGACGGCGATGATCTACCTCAGCGATGTGGAGGAAGGCGGCGAGACGCATTTCCCCCTGTGCGAATTCATGGTGCCGCCGGTCGAGGGGATGATCCTGACCTGGAACAACATGGACCGCGAGGGTGCCCCGGCACAGGCCAGCCTGCATGCCGCGCGGCCAGTGGTGCGCGGGACAAAATATGTCGTCACGCGATGGTATCGCGAGCGTCCGTGGGGCGGCAGGTAATCCGATGCCGTTTTCCTGCGTAAGCAGGAATCCAGGGTCCACGATGCCACCCTCCGCGCTTGTCGCCCTGGACTCCTGCTTTCGCGGGAGCACGGCGGAGGCAACTGATACACTTTATTACACTGGCTTTCCCGATCCTTAATCGCCTGTTCCCGACCGGTTCAGAACGAATCCGCGATAAGGGCGTTGTCGATGGCAGACCGTGTGGCCCCCGCCTCGGTCCCGACATCGGCGAAGTTGATCCGCCACAAGGATGGAGAAAGACTATGCGTAAGATCATCATCATGGCGCTGATGGCCGCCACCGTAATTCCGACGGCGGCATCGGCACAATCCGCGGGCGAAGTGCGCCGCAGCCAGCGCGACCTGCGCGAGGAACAGCGCGAGCTGCGCCAGGCCCAGCGTTACGGCGACCGCGGCGATATCCGCGAGGAACGTCGTGACGTGCGCGACGCACGCCGCGAGGTGCGCGAGGACTGGCGCGATTATCGCCAGAGCCACCGCAACGTCTATGCGCGCGGCAACTGGCGCGCGCCCTTCCGCTACAACCAGTGGAACAACGGCGCCCGGATCGACGCGCGTTATTACGGATCGCGCTACTACATCAACGATCCGCAGCGTTACCGCCTGACCCCGCGTGGTCCGAACCTTCGCTACGTGCGTCATTATGACGACGTGCTGCTGGTGAACATCCGGACTGGTCGCGTGCAGCAGGTCTACCGGAACTTCTTCTGGTAAGACTTGACTAGCAGACGAAATCGATGGCCCCCGCGCTGAAAGGCGCGGGGGCTTTCCGTTTGTATCGCATATGTGCAACAACAGGATTGCGCCCCGTGTTTCAGCGTGTTAGCGCGCCAATACACGAAAACAGGGGATGCATCTTCATGATCACATATTCACGCCATATCGCGTCTGCGATCGCCCTTTCCATCGCCACGCTTTCGCCCGCCTTGCTGGCGCAAACCACGACGACGCCCGCCACCGCCGCGCAATCCGACGCGGACAGGACGCTGACCGCGCTGTTCGCGGCCAGCGACGAGGACAATCTGCGCCGCAATCCGCTGAGCGCGCTGTTCCGCGGCGACAAGCGTTATGCCGACCATTTCGGCGACTTCATCACCGACGCCTATTTCGAAGGCGAGCGGAAGGCCGCGCAGGCGGAACTCGATGCCCTGCACCGCATCGACCGCAGCAAGCTGACCCCGGTCAACGCCATCGCCTACGACGTGTTCGAGCGCGATCAGCAGCAGACGCTGAAAGGCCTGTCGCCGGAGATCATGGCGCTGACGGTGGTGCGTCCGCTCAACCACTTCTTCGGCTTCCACACTTATTATCCGACGCTGACGTCGGGCAACGGCGCCGCGCCGTTCAAGACGGTCGCGGATTACGAGAACAATCTGAAGCGGCACAAGGAGTTCGTGCTGCTGATGGACCGTTCCATCGGCCGCTTCCGCGAAGGCATGAAGAGCGGCGTGGTCGAGACGAAGCTGACCATCGGCAACGTCATCGAGCAGCTCGATACGCAACTGGCGCAGAAGCCCGAGGACAGCCCCTATTACGGCCCGGTCAAGGCGTTCCCCGCCGACTTTTCCGAGGCGGACAAGGCGCGCTTCACCAAAGCCTATCGCGCGGCGATCACCGACGAGATTTTCCCAGCCTATGTGCGGCTGCGCGACTTCCTGAAGAACGAATATCTGCCGGTCGCGCGCGAAGGCGTCGGCCTCGTCTACATGAAGGGCGGCAAAGAACTCTATCCCTATCTGATCGAGCGGACGACCACGCTGCCGCTCAGCCCCGATTACGTGCACGACCTTGGCCTGTCGGAAGTGAAGCGCATCCTGACGGAGATGGACGATATCCGCGCGCAAACCGGATTCAAGGGCGATCTCAAGGCGTTCTTCGAATATATTCGCACCGATCCGAAGTTCAAGCCGAAGTCGCGCGAAGGCATGACGCAAAGCTTCTACGACATCGAGAAGCAGGTGGCGGCGAAGATCCCGGCGCTTTTCTCGACGATCCCCAAGACGAAGCTCGAAATCCGGCCCTATGAGCCGTTCCGCGAAAAGTTCGAGGCGGGCGGCTCCTATCAGGGCGGATCGCCCGACGGAAAACGTCCGGGCATCTTCTACTTCAACGCCTACGACCTGCCGTCGCGCACGACGCCCGGTTTCACGACGCTGTTCCTGCACGAAGGCGCGCCCGGCCATCATTTCCAGATCAGCCTTGCGCAGGAGAACGAGGCCCTCCCCGCCTTCATGCGCTTCGGCGGCAACACCGCCTATGTCGAAGGCTGGGGATTATATTCCGAGAAGCTGGGATACGACATGAAGCTGTTCGACGATCCCTATCAGCGGTTCGGGCATCTGGACGACGAAATGTTGCGCGCCATGCGCCTGGTGGTCGACAGTGGCATCCATGCCAAGGGCTGGACCCGCGATCAGGCGATCCAGTACATGCTCGACAACAGCTCGATGGGAAAGACCGACGCCACCGCCGAAGTCGAGCGCTATATCGCCATCCCCAGCCAGGCGCTCGCCTACAAGATCGGCGCGCTGACGATCCAGCGGCTGAAGAAGAAGGCGCAGGACGCACTGGGCGACCGGTTCGACATCAAGGCGTTCCATGCGCAGGTGCTGATGACCGGCGCCCTGCCGCTGCCTATCCTGGAAAAGAAGATCGACGACTGGATCGCCGCCACGAAGGCGGCCTGACCCCTGGCGCAACCTTCGGTGGCCGCGCGCTCCTAATGGGGGGAACGCGCGGCCGATGGTCGACGGGAGGGGAGAATGCCGACCACCAGTCCGAAAGGGGTGGACTGATGGTTGAGAACACGTAACGATGGGGATGGTTCCGGTTTGAACGGCAGCGCAGATGCCTGGTGCTGGCAATGCCTATCCAATGTCATTCCCGCGAAAGCGGGGATCCATCACGCCATCCGCACTCCAGTCGCGTAACGAGACATAGGTTCCCCCCTTCGCGGGAATGACGGTAATTAGGGTTTAACCCGCCAAAATCAAAGCCTCTCCGATCAGCTTGCGGCTGTTGTCCACCCCATAGAGCGCGATGAAGCTGCCCATGCGTGGGCCCTGATCCGCGCCGAGCAAGGTCTGGTACAGCGCCTTGAACCAGTCGCGCAGTTCAACGAAGCCGAACGCCTCGTCCTTGCCGATGGCGTAGACGATGTTCTGGATGTCCTCCGCGCTCGCCCCTTCGGGCAAGGCCGCGAGTTCCGCGTCCAGCCTGCGCAGGGCCGCCGCTTCGTTCTCCGTCGGCGCGCGGCGGCTGAGCGTCGGGGCGACGAAATCGCGGTGATAGGCAAGGGCGTGACCGATCAGCGCGTCGAGATCGGGGTGCGTTTGCGGCGACGCGTCGGGCACGTAATTGCGCAGATAGGCCCAGACCTGTTCCGCCTGCGCATCGCCCATCACGCCGACGAGGTTCAGCAGCAGACCGAACGTCACCGGCAGATTGCCCTCGGGCACCTTCCCGTCGTGGATATGATGCACCGGATTGCCCAGCCGCTGTTCGATCGCCTGCCCCGCATAATTGCCGCGGAACTGCCAATATTCGTCGACCGCGCGGGGGATGACGCCCATGTGCAGCGACTTGGCCTTCTTCGGTTCGCGATAGGCGTAGAAGGCGAGGCTTTCCTGCGGGCCGTAGGTCAGCCATTGTTCGAGGCTGAGACCATTGCCCTTGGACTTGGAAATCTTCTCGCCATTTTCGTCGAGGAACATTTCGTAGTTGAAGCCTTCGGGCGGACGCGCGCCCAGCGCCCGCGCGATCTTCGAGGATTGCGTGACCGAATCGATCAGATCCTTGCCTGCCATCTCGTAATCGACGCCCAGCGCGACCCAGCGCATCGCCCAGTCGACCTTCCATTGCAGCTTCGCGCCGCCCGAGAGGATGGATTGCTCGACCGTCTCGTCGTCATCCTCGAACCGCACGATCCCGGCATCGGCGTCGACCACTTCGACCGGCACCTGCAATACGATCCCGCTCTTCGCGCTGATCGGCAGGATCGGCGAATAGGTAAGCTGCCGTTCCTTGCGCAGGGTGGGCAGCATGATGTCCATGATCGCCTGATAATGGCGCAGCACATTGCGCAGCGCATCGTCGAACTTGCCGCCACGATAATAGTCCGTGGAGGAGGCGAACTCGTAATCGAAGCCGAAGCTGTCGAGGAACGCGCGCAGCGTCGCGTTGTTGTGATGCGCGAAGCTCTCATGGCAGCCGAAGGGATCGGGCACCTGCGTCAGCGGCTTGCCCAGATGGCCGCGCAGCATGTCGCCGTTGGGCACATTGTCCGGCACCTTGCGCAGGCCGTCCATATCGTCGCTGAACGCGATCAGGCGCGTGGGGATATCCGACAGCGCGTGGAAGGCGTTGCGCACCATCGTCGTGCGCAGCACTTCGTTGAAGGTGCCGATATGCGGCAGGCCGGAGGGGCCATAGCCGGTCTCGAACAGGACATAGCCTTTTTCCGGTGCACCGCCCCCTTCTCCATTGGCGGGATAGCGCTTCAGCAGCTTGCGCGCTTCCTCATAAGGCCAGGCCTTGGACGCGAGTGCGGCGGCGCGCAGGGAAAGCGTGTCGGTCATATATGTCCCACGGATCAACGGATGGACGCCCCCCTTAGCGGCTTTTAACGGTTTTTCCAGCCTTGGGGCGTAGGAGCGAGGCCATGGATCAGGCCGCTTATGCTCTCGAAGCTGCATTGCGGGGCGAACTTGCCCCCGGCGAACAGGTGCTGTGGCGCGCCTCGCCCGATCCGCGTCGTTTGAAATCCGCCTTCGCCATCTGGTTCTTCGCAGTGCCGTGGACGGTGTTTTCGCTGGTGTGGACCGGCCTTGCGACGATGCCCTGGCTGGCGGGGCCACCGAAGGACGCGATGGGATGGGGTTTCGGCATCGCCTTTCCGCTGTTCGGCACGCCGTTCATCCTCGTGGGATTATGGATGCTGTACAAGCCGATCCAGATCCGCCGCGAAGCTGCGTCCACCCTATACGGCCTGACGAACCGTCGCCTCATCCGTGTCGTCGACGGCAGGACACGCAAGACGGAGTTCGTGCCGCTCGACAGAATGGGGCCGATTTCCAGCAAGGTCGGCAGGGATGGCTGGGGCACTTTGTCCATCCAGACCGGTAGTCATGTCGATAGCGACGGCGACCGCGTGACTGACAGTTTCGAAGTCGCCGGGGTGCCGCAGGTCAGCCAGTTGCAGCGCCTGATCGTGGAAAGGCAGCAAACAAGCGCCGTTAATTGATACGCAAACGATATGTTTTTGCGCTTTCTTAACCATGCCCGGTCATACTCTGTCAGGAAAGGAGTCGGGCGTCATGCAGACGAAGCGCGGCCGTGTCCGGGTGGCAGTCGATGTTCCCGTGACGATCACCACGGTGCTCGATTCGATCGAGGCGACCGTCATCAACCTGAGCCAGGCGGGCGCGCAGGTGACCGGCGCGATATTGCCCAAGGGCACCGACTTCCAGCTCGACTGCGAAGGCTTTACGACGTTCGCGAAAGTGATGTGGGTGGAGCATAACCGCATGGGCGTGCGCTTTCCCTATGCGCTGACCGACGGCCCGCTGTTCGAGGCGCTGGAGGCGAAGCAGAGCGGCCGCGACATGCGCGCGTCCCTCCCTGCTGCCGCTACCCGCCAGCCGACATTTGCAAGGTTCGGGCGGAACATGCGGTGACATTGTTCCCCGGCCCAGGCCGAGGTCCAGAGTTACATAGTGCAGCCCGTGCCGCCATAGACCCCGGCTTTCGCCGGGGAACACGCAAGATCGAACAAAATCAGTTTCCTCTTTGTTCCCGTTCCCTCTAGACGGGAAGCGTGAACCCGACGGCCCCTTCCCCCCTTGCCTTCCCGGCCCTGCACGCAAGTCATGCGGGCATATGGCTGCGCGAGGGCGAGGAGACGCGCGGCGTGGCGAAGGGCGAGGCGGTCGGGCGTGCGGCGGAAACGCCGGTGCTCATGCTCAATGCGCCGCTCGCCGGGCAAAGGCTGGGCTATCCCGACCTCAACGGTCTCGACCTGCTCGAACTGTGGGCCTTCGTGCATCCGGCGCGTTTCGTGGTGCCGACGGCCAAGGGACTGGCGGAGGCGCTGGGGCTGGATGCGCCGACAACCGAAGCGGACATCCCCGCGCTGATCCATGCGATCGCCGGGCGGCTGATGGCGCAGCTTGAGGCTACCGAGTGGGCCGAGCGCGAAGGCGCATGGACGTCGGCGCAGTCTCTGGCGCGACTGCGCTGGCCGTGGGCGCCGGTGGTCGCGCCGCGCATCGCGATGCCGAAGGACGCCGAACGCTGGCTGTTCAGCAAGCTGCCCGAATGGGAAGATGCCGCCCCCCGCCCCGCCCCGCGCACGATCACGCTGAACGGCGACGCGGTGCTGGAGCGGCTCGACAGGCTGACGGGCCATGGGGCGGAGGCGCGACCCGGCCAGCGCGCCTATGCGGAACAGGCCGCCGCCAGCTTCGCCCCGCGCGCCGCGCGCGACCAGCCCAACATGCTGCTGGCGGAAGCGGGCACGGGCATCGGCAAGACGCTGGGCTATCTTGCGCCTGCCTCGCTCTGGGCGGCGGACGCGGGCGGCGCGGTGTGGATATCGACCTATACCAAGGCGTTGCAACGGCAGCTCGATCGCGAAACGATCCGCCTGTTTCCCGACGCGCAGACGCGCAAGCGCCGCGTCGTGGTGCGCAAGGGGCGGGAGAATTATCTGTGCCTTCTCAATCTGGAGGATGCCCTGCAGGGCGGCTTTGCCGGACGCGCGGCGGTGCTGGCGCATCTGGTAGCGCGCTGGGCGGCGTTCACCAAGGATGGCGACATGGTGGGCGGCGACCTGCCCGGCTGGCTGCCGACATTGTTCCGCCGCAACGGCTCCACGGCGCTGACCGACCGACGGGGGGAGTGCATCTATGCGGGGTGCCCGCATTATCGCAAATGCTTCATCGAGCGGGCGAGCCGCGCCTCCGCCGAAGCGGACATCATCATCGCCAATCATGCGCTGGTGATGATAAACGCCGCACGCGGACGGGAAGCGGCCAACCAGCCGACCCGGATCGTGTTCGACGAAGGGCATCATCTGTTCGATGCCGCCGATTCGACCTTCTCCGCCCTGCTCTCCGGTCAGGAAGCGATCGAATTGCGCCGCTGGGTGATCGGCCCGGAAGGCACATCGCGCGGGCGGCGGCGGGGGCTGGCGGCGCGATTGTCCGATGTGGCGAGCTACGATGCCGAAGGGGCGCTGGCGATCGAGGCGGCGCGCCATGCGGCGCAGGCGCTGCCCGGCGACGAATGGCTGAAGCGCGTGGTGGCGGGCGATCCCTTCGGCCCGGTCGAGGCGCTGCTCGGCGCGGTGCGCGGCACCGTCTACGCCCGTGCGGCGGAAAGCGGCAAGGATGCCGATGCCGGATACGGGCTGGAGACCGAACTCGCGGAACCCGACGGCGCGCTGGTCGATGCCGCGCAGGCTGCGGCGGCGGGGCTGGACGCGCTGCTGCGACCGATGCTGCATCTGGGCAAACGCTTGCAGAGCGTGCTGGAAGATGCGCCCGACTGGCTGGATGCGCAGGCGCGGGCGCGGATCGACGGGGCGATCGCCTCGCTCGGCTGGCGGTGCGATCTGGTGGCGGCGTGGCTGGCGCTGCTCTCGCGCATCGGCGGACCGGCGGATGCCGATTACGTGGACTGGCTGGCGGTCGACCGCTACGAAGGCCGCGAATATGACATCGGCATTCACCGCCACTGGCTGGACCCGACCAAGCCGCTGGCGGAGGCGGTGCTGAAACCCGCGCATGGCGTCATCGTCACCTCCGCCACGCTTAAAGGCGGCGGCGGATGGGACATGGCGGAGGCGCGGAGCGGCACGCTCCACCTGCCCCGCCCCGCCGCCCGGTTCGAGGCGGAAAGCCCCTTCGACTATCCCAATCAGGCGCAGGTGCTGATCGTCACCGACATCAAGCGTGGCGACATCGCCGCCATGTCCGGCGCCTATGCGCGGCTGATCGAGGCGGCGCAGGGCGGGACTCTGGGCCTGTTCACGGCGATCCGGCGCCTGCGCGCGGTGCATGCGCGCATCGCCGACCGGCTGGCGCGCGCGGGCCTGCCGCTGTTCGCGCAGCATGTCGATCCAATGGACACCGGCACGCTGGTCGACATCTTCCGCGACGATCCGCATGCCTCTCTGCTGGGCACCGACGCGCTGCGCGACGGCGTGGACGTGCCGGGCGATTCGCTGCGGCTGGTGGTGATGGAAGGCGTGCCCTGGCCCAAGCCGACGGTGCTGCACAGCGCGCGGCGGCTGGCAGGCGGCGGCAGCGCCTATGACGATGCGCTGATCCGCGCACGTCTGGCGCAGGCGTTCGGGCGGCTGATTCGCCGGGCGAGCGATCGCGGCTGCTTCGTCATCCTGTCCGCCGCTATGCCCAGTCGGCTTCTTTCCGCCTTTCCAGAAGGCGTCGCCGTGCAGCGGGTGACGCTGGACGAGGCGATCATCGCCGTCAGCCGCCTTTCCGTACCGGAGGGCCTTGGCGTGACGCCCAGTTTGGTGCATCACAAAGCCTCCGGCGCATCCTGACGACCCGTGGAGAGAGAATGAAACGCCTGACGTTGTTGCGCCACGCCAAGTCGGGCTGGGACGATCCGGTCAAGCGGGACTTCGACCGTCCGCTGAACGCCCGGGGCGAGAAGGCCGCGACGCTGATGGGCAGCTATGCCCGCGATCAGGACATGACGTTCGACCTGCTGGTCGCCTCCCCCGCGGTGCGCGTGGTCGAGACGCTGGATCATTTTCTCGACAGCTATGGCAAGACGATCGAGACGCTTTGGGACCGGCGCATCTACCTCGCCTCCGCCGCCGCGTTGATCGACGTGCTGCACGCCATGCCCGACAGCGCCGATACGCTGATGATGGCGGGGCATAATCCGGGGCTGGAGGATCTGATCCTCGATCTGGTGCCGGAGACGGAAGGCGACGCCCTGCGTGCGGAAGTCGAAGCGAAGTTTCCGACGGCAAGTCTCGCGACGATCGTGCTGGATGTGGCGCACTGGAAGGATGTGGAGAGCGGCATGGGACGGCTTGTCGCCTTCACGCGACCCCGCGATCTGGATGCGGCGTTGGGGCCGGAGGCGTATTGAGACTGGTCCCCGGATTATTTTAGCGTATTGTGCGAAACACAACAGCCGTTCGCCCTGAGCTTGTCGAAGGGCCAGCCTGAGCGTTAGCGAAGGCACTTCACTTCGTTCAGTAGTGCCCTTCGACAAGCTCAGGGCGAACGGGGAGAGGTCTAGTTCTGACTAATACAGCAGTTTCACGCTATATCGCAGCCGCCAGTGTATCGCGGATCGCCTCAAGCCGGGCGATCAGTGTAGCATCCACGGGCGAAGGCGCAGCGTCGGGCGGCGCCGTAACCTCCGCAACCGCCTCCTCACTCCCGGTCAGCGCCTTTTGCGCGCCGCGCACGGTGAAGCCCTCGACGTTCAGAAGCCGGTGGATGCGGCGGACCAGTGCGACGTCGGCAGGCCTGTAATAGCGGCGGTTTCCCGATCGCTGAAGCGGGCGCAACTGCGTGAAGCGGGTTTCCCAATAGCGCAGGATATGCTGCGGAACGCCCAGTTCGGCGGACAATTCGCCGATCGTCAGAAATGCGCCATCGGATTTCATGACAATCATGTTGCACCTCCCCAAGGTGCAACGTCAACCGTCAAATCGGACGGCGGATCAGGCGCTTAGTCGCGCGCGATCCGCTCCCGCATCGTCTGGCTCGCGCGGAAGGTCAGTACGCGGCGCGGCGCGATCGGCACTTCGACCCCGGTCTTGGGATTGCGCCCGACGCGTTCGTTCTTGTCGCGCAGCACGAAGGTGCCGAAGCTGGAAATCTTGACGTTCTCGCCCCTGGCGAGCGCGTCGCCCATCTTGTCGAGTATCGATTCCACCATCGCCGCGGATTCCGCCCGCGACAGGCCGATATGCCGGTTGAGTGATTCCGCCAGATCGGCGCGCGTCAAAGTCGTATTGTTCGTCATCAAATCCCCACCCGATGCAAACCCGTGAATCGCTGTGAACCCCTCACCGCGACTGCGACGGGATGTGCGCTATTTTCAGTGGTTTGGCAAGCTATACGCTTGAAAAACAAGGTTGCATCGGGCCACTGTTTCGATAGCGGCATGATGGAGGTGCATCAGCTACACGCGCAGGACGCACGCACCCCAGGTGAAGCCGCCGCCCATCGCCTCAAGCACGACAAGATCGCCCGGCTTGATCCGCCCGTCCTGTATCGCAACGTCGAGCGCCAGCGGCACGGAAGCCGCCGAAGTATTGGCGTGACGATCAACCGTCACGATCACCTTTTCGGGCGGGAGCGAGAGCTTGCGCGCCGTGGCGTCGAGAATGCGGGCATTGGCCTGATGCGGCACGACCCAGTCGACATCGGCGGCGGTAAGCCCCGCAGCGTCGAGCGTTTCGGTCATGACGGCGGCGAGGTTGACGACGGCGTGACGGAACACTTCCTTGCCGCGCATCCGCAGCTTGCCGACGGTGCCGGTGGTGGAGACGCCGCCATCCACATAGAGCATGGCGTTGTGCCGCCCGTCGGCGTGGAGGCGCGCCGCGAGGATGCCGCGGGCGCCGTCTTCGCTGTCCTCCGCGCCCAGGACGACCGCGCCCGCGCCGTCGCCGAAGAGGACGCAGGTGGCGCGATCCTCCCAGTCGAGGATACGGCTGAAGGTTTCCGATCCGATCACCAGCGCCTTCGTCGCGCTGCCGCCGCGAATCATGCTGTCGGCGACCGTCAAGGCGTAGAGGAAGCCCGAACAGACCGCCGCCACGTCGAAGGCGATGCAGTCGTCGATGCCCAACGCCGCCTGCACCAGCGTCGCCGATGCCGGGAACGTCTGGTCGGGCGTGGCCGTCGCCAGGATTATGAGGCCGATCTCGCTCGCATCGATACCGGCGGCGGCCAGCGCCTTGCGCGCCGCCTCGGTCGCCAGCGTCGCGGTCGTCTCGCCATCGGCGGCGATGTGGCGGTTGCGGATGCCGGTGCGCTCGACGATCCATTCGTCGGACGTATCGACGGTCGCCGCTAGTTCCGCATTGCTGACCATGCGCGGCGGCAGCGCGGACCCGCTGCCCAGCAGAACCGAACGGCGAATCATTTTGCAGGCTGCTCCGTGGATTGTGCGGATGCCGACGCATCGGCCCTGGCCTGCGTTTCGGCCAGCGCGCCGATATTGGCGAGATCCTCCGCAATGCGGCGGGTGATGTCCTCTTCCAGCAGCCGCGCGGCGACGTGGACGGCGTTGGCCACGCCCTTCACGCTGGCGCCGCCGTGGCTTTTCACCACGACGCCGTTGAGGCCCAGGAATACCGCGCCATTATGGTTGTTGGGATCGAGATGATGCTTGAGCAGGTGCATGGCGGGCTTGGAGATCAGGAAGCCGATCTTCGACCGCAATGAGCTGGTGAAGGCGTTGCGCAGCACGTCCGTCACGAATCGGGCGGTGCCCTCCGCGGTCTTGAGCGCGATATTGCCGGCAAAGCCTTCGGTGACGACGACATCGGTCTCTCCGGTGCTGATCTTGTCGCCTTCGATGAAGCCGTCGAACTGCATCGGCAGCGCGGTGGCGGCACGCAGCATCGCGGCGGCATCGCGAATCTCGTCGGTGCCCTTCATCTCCTCGGTGCCGATGTTGAGCAGGCGCACGCGCGGCCGATCGAGGTCCAGCACGGTGCGGGCATAGGCGGCGCCCATCACCGCGAACTGGACGAGGTTGCGCGCGTCGCATTCGGTGTTCGCGCCAAGATCCAGCATCACGACGTCGTTGTCGCCGAGCGTCGGCAGCAGGGCGGACAGCGCAGGCCGGTCGATGCCGGGCATGGTCCGCAGCGCGAGCTTCGCCATCGCCATCAGCGCGCCGGTATTGCCCGCGGACACGGCGGCGCCCGCACGGCCTTCCTTCACCGCCTGAATGGCGAGCGCCATCGAGCTGGTCTTTTTGCGGATCGCCTGACTGGGCTTGTCCGTGCCGGTGACGACATCGGGCGCGTGCATCACTTCGGATGCCGCGCGCAGATTGGGGTGATTGTCGAGTGCCGCCTTGATCTGCGCCTCGTCCCCGAACAGCGAGAAGCGCAGCCCCTCGTGCCGGTGACGCGCCAGCGCAGCGCCCGCGATCATGACGCGCACGCCTTCGTCCCCGCCCATCGCATCAATGGCGATTCGCGGCTGCTGGCTCACTGTAATCCCCCTGAAACGGAGAGAGGCTGGTGCTTACGCGCCGACCGCGATGATTTCGCGACCGTTGTAATGGCCGCACGCGCCGCACAGATTGTGGGGGCGCTTGAGTTCGCCGCAGTTCGAGCATTCCTGATATGCCTGAACCTTCAGCGTATCGTGGCTGCGACGCATACCACGCTTGGAGGGGGACGTTTTCCTCTTGGGGACAGCCATGTCGGCACCTGTTTCCGTAAATTAAGACAATGCGAATGGCCGGAACGCATGTGATGGGCTGACGGCCAATGAGCCGCAGACCCATGCGGCCCGGAGTATCGCGAAGCCCTGCGCCTATAATGGTTTTTGCGTGCCGTGCAACCATTTCCTTGCGGTGCCGCACGTGCAATCCGCCTTGCCCGAAGGCGGCGCGGGCGGCAATGTCGCATGCGAACAAGGGGGAGCAAAGTTCATGATCGTCATGCATATCACGCTGGTATTCGCGGCCGCCGCCGCGCTGCTCAACATATGGCTTTCGATACGGGTTATGCGCCTGCGTATGGACGAAAAGGTGCTGCATGGCGACGGCGGGTGCAGCCTGCTGGTCAAGCGGATGCGGGCGCAATCCAACTTCGTGGAATATACGCCCTTCGTGCTGGTCCTGACCGGGGTGGTAGAAATGGCGCTGGGCAGCGCACTGTGGCTGTGGGGCCTCGTCGCGGCCTATATCCTTGCGCGAATCGTGCATGCGATCGGGATGGATTCGGACCTGCCCGCGAAAACCCGCATGGTCGGCATCATGGTGACGTTCACCGTGACGATCGTGCTGGCGGTGGCGGCGCTCTATGCCGCTTATGCGGGGCTGACGAGCGCGGTGGCGGTGGATATGGTCTAGGGTGACGCGTTCCCCGGCGAAGGCCGGGGTCCAGTTCGGACCGTGGATCTGGACCCCGGCCTTCGCCGGGGAACTGCATATACTCTCAGGCCGTGACGCCTGTAATCCGGTCCGCCACGAACGGGTTGGAGCGGCGTTCGTGGGCAAAGGTGCTCATCGCGCCGTGGCCGGGGACGAAGGCCGTCTCACCGCCCAGCGGCCACAGCCGCCCGGTGATCGCGTCCAGCAAGTCCTGATGATTGCCCATGGGGAAATCGGTGCGGCCGATGGACCCCTGAAACAGCACGTCGCCGACGATCGCCAGTTTCGACGGCGCATGGTGGAACACGACATGGCCGGGCGTGTGGCCGGGGCAGTGATAGACGTCCAGCACCAGATCGCCGACCGTCACGGTATCGCCGTTCACCAGCCAGCGGTCCGGCTCGAACGGCTTGCCGTTGACGCCATAATTGCGCCCGTCCTCGTCCAGCCGCGAAATCCAGAAGCGGTCCGCTTCATGCGGTCCCTCGATCGGCACGCCCAGTTCCTTGGCCAGCGCGCCTGCCTCCCCGCAATGGTCGATATGGCCGTGGGTGATGAGGATCTTCTCGATCGTCACCCCCTGCTGCGCGGCGGCGGCCTTCAGCTTGGGGAGATCGCCGCCGGGATCGACGAACGCGGCTTTATTGGTGGCAGTGCACCACAGCAGCGTGCAGTTCTGCTGCAACGGCGTGACGGGAATAAGGACAGCTTTGAGCGGTGTCGTGGTCATGCGGGTGATGTGGCGCAGAGGGATGGGAAGCGCAAGGGGATGGGCCTCTAGGCATCGTCATGCCAGCGCAGGCTGGCATCTCGTGCGGTTAGGTTGTGCCGCATCGCTTGAGATCCCAGCCTGCGCTGGGATGACGGTTATGGGTGGAAAGAGACAAGGCGTGCGGTTAAGATATTCATATGGCAGAAATAAGCGAGACAAGGTTGACCATCAGGTTCTTCGGAGATGATCTGGACCCGGAAGAGATCACCGCTCTTTTAGGCCGCGCGCCTTCCGCAGGCGAAGCGAAAGGTAATGTCACTATCACCAAAAGGGGAACCGAACGAGTTGCTCGGACAGGTTCATGGAGATTGTCAGCGAAGGACCGGATGCCCGGCGATCTGGACGGTCAAGTGGCTGAACTGGTTGAAACGCTAAGCAACAATCTGTCAGTGTGGCAGGATTTATCTAGGCGTTTCGATGGAGACGTCTTCTGCGGCATTTTTATGGAAGAAGGCAACGAAGGAATAAGTTTGTCAGTTGCTACTATGGAAAGCCTCAGCGCGCGTGGTCTCTCCATAAACTTCGACATTTATCATGGTGGCACATAGGACTAAAATCAAATCAGTCTTTCACCCCTACCCCACACGCCTTCCCGTCCACACCACGCGCCCCACGATATCCACCAACGCCGGATCGATATCCGTCCAGTCGGGATAGTGCGGGTTGTCGCTGAGGACGGAGAAGCGGCCGCGTTGGGGGCCTAGCGCAATCCGCTTCACCATCAGCACGTCGTCCAGCCGCAGCACATAGATGCCGTCGCGCAGGCGGGGGGCGGCGTCGGCGTGATCGACCATGATGTCGTCGCCGTCGCTCAAAGTCGGGGCCATCGATTCGCCGTCGACGCGGATGATCGACAGGCCGTCGGCTTTCACGCCGAGGCCGCGCAGCCAGACGGGATCGAAGGCGAAGGCGCCCGACGCCTGTTCGTCGTCGTCCAGCGACCCTGCCCCCGCCGACGCGCCGAGCGCGAGGCGCGGCACGACGACCACCGGAGGCGCAGCAGGACGGCGGCGGGACGGGGCAGCGAATCGCGGCGCTTCCTGCGGCCCGCCCAGCATCCGCTCGTCCACGCCGAAGTAGCGCGCCAGCGTGCGCCGGTCGGCCTCGTCCAGCTTCTTGGGCGTTCCCCTCTTGATATATTGCTGGATATACGCCGGGTTGCGCCCAAGCATCTTCGACAACGCCTCATAGCGTTCGTGCCGGTCGGCGATCAGGCGGTCGAGCGTCTGGCGGGCGGAGACTTCATCCATAATTGTCCTATAGCGACAGGATTTTTCCTAGACAAGTAGGAAATTGCCAATGAAATAGGAAAAACCCTATCGACGGCGACTCGCATCATCGAGGCGCGATGCGACGGGGCTGGCATGAGAGATGGAAAGGACGGATCAGCGCCATGACACTTCTTCGCAACGTCGAACGCTTCCTGCGCGAGCATGACATTACCGCCACCCGATTCGGACGCGACGCGGTGCGCGATCCGCGACTGGTGCTCGACATGCGGCGTGGCCGCGAACCGGGGGAACGGATGAAATGCCGTGTAGAACATTTCATGAACAATTATCGCGAAGGTGCGGCGCAATGAGTATGATGACATCCGCGATCCCCACCGATGGCCCGTCGTCGCTCCCTGCGCGCTTGCGGGGCGATCCCGTCCGCCGCCTGCTCGATGCGCTGGAGGCGATGGCCTATGACGGCACCCGCGGCACGCTGGTCGCCGCGACCCCATGGGCGAGCGGCATGTTCGAGGGGGTGCGCTATGCGGTCATGCTGCTGATCCCCGGCCCGCTGGCGCTGACCTGCGCGGACAGGATGCGCGTCGCCCTGCCCGAAGCGGAGTTCGCCATATCGGGCCATCTGGTCGCCGACGTGACGGTGGACGATGCCTATGCGACCGACGATGCGGCGGTGCTGTGCCTGTCGGTGCTGGTGTTGCGGGAGGGGTGAAAGCCTGGCCTCAGCGCCCCATCATCTGGTGCAGACTGTTGAGCGCGGCGCGCAGGGCGAGTTCGACATCCTTGTCCACATCGCTGCGCACCGCGACGGGCGGCACCGGGGGAATATCGGCCAGCACAGGCACAGGATCGGCAGAGACTGTATGAGCATGGCCCGTTTCCGCCAGCACGCTTTCCATACGCTGCGACGCAGCGGCGGCTTGCGCCAGCACCTTGCGGCGGGCGATGCCCTGTTCGAAACGGTCGACCAGTTCGGTGATGCTGAGGCCGTCGAGCGACACGCGCACGGCGGCGATGTCGTGCGCCACGATGGCTTCGGCCAGCAGCGCCTGGTCGTCCATCGGTTCGGGCGATCGCGGCATGGCGAAGCCTTCGATTTCCTCGGCAGGCAAGGGCAGCAGGTCCAGCCCAGAATCTTCATAGTCTGCCAGCGCGACCGGCTCCGCCGGTTCGGGTTCGATGAAGGCTTCGTGTTCGGGCGCGATCAGGGGCCGAGTGAACGGTTCGGTCCCGTCGAAATCGCGGCTGGCGAAGATCGGGCGGCGCGCGGGGGCATCGGGGTGCGAATCGGCGCGGCGCAGGACCGGCATCGGCTCGATCGCCTCCAGCCCGAGTACGGGTGCCTTGCGGCCCCGGCTGCGTGTGAAGCTCGTCAGTTTCGACAGTGCAAAACCCATCTTGCCTTCTCCCTTCGCCGGTTCCCCGGCGTCCTCTTCATCTTCCGACAGTTCGGTGTCCGATACTTCCGTGACCGAGCGCGCCTGAAGCGCGAGCGACAGGCCGATGCCCAGCATCCCGGCGAACCCCGCCAGCATCGCGCGCGCGTTCAGCCCCAGCGGCGGGGCGGCGGACGGCACGACTTCGGACAGTCCGGTCGACGCGACAACCATTTCGAGCAACGGCACGGGCACAGACAGCATGACGAGCGCAGCCGCGCTGCCCGACAGCAACGCCATCAGGGGACGACGCCGCGTCATGCCGCGCGCTCCACGCGCTGATCGACCAGCAAGCGGTGATAGACCGGCTCGTAGCGCATCACATTGGCGGCCCAGTTGCGTTCCTTCTCGACGAAGCGGCGGGCGACGGCGCGGCGCGCATCCCAGTGGCTGCGATCGGCGAACAACTTCGCCAGCGCATCGGCAATCGCCCGCGGATCGTCGGGCGGGAAGAGCGTGCCGGTCAGGCCGTCGCTGATGAGTTCGCGATGCCCGCCGACGCTCGACGCGGCGACGAGCCGCCCCTGCGCCATGGCTTCGAGCGGTTTCAGGGGCGTCACCAGTTCGGTCAGCCGCATCGCCTTGCGCGGATAGGCCAGCACGTCGATCAGGCTGTAGTAATTTTCCACCTGATCGTGCGGTACGCGACCGACGAAGCGGATATGATCGGCCACCGGCAATGCCGCCGCCTGCGCGCGCAGGGCATCCTCACGCGGGCCGCCGCCGACCAGCAGCAGCTTAGCCGCCGGGCGCTGCGCGACGAGCATGGGCATCGCGGCGATCAGGTCGTCCAGCCCTTCATAATCGTAGAAGCTGCCGATGAAGCCGACGACTTCGGCACCGTCCAGGCCAAGCCGGCTGCGCAGCGCGGGATCGGCGGGCACGGGGGCGCCGAACATGTCCATGTCGACGCCGTTGGGGGCGATGGTGATCTTTTCCGCCGGAATGCCGCGCGCGACCAGATCGTCCTTCAGCCCTTGGCAGATGACGATGACGGCGTCGGCGGCGCGCACGGCGTGGCTTTCGAGCTGGCGCGTCAGCCAGTATTTGGGCGAGCCTTCGGTGCCGGTGCCGTTGCCGACGGCGGCATCTTCCCAGAAGGCGCGGATTTCATAGACGAACGGCAGACCGTGGCGACGCGCGACGCGAACGGCGGCGAGCGCATTGAGCACCGGCGAATGGGCGTGGATCAGATGCGGTTGCCAGTCGCGGACCACGGCATCGGTCGCATCGGCGAGCGCCGCCACTTCACGCCATTCGCGGATCAGCCCCTGCCCCGGCGCGATGTCGCCCGGCGTACGGTGGAAGGTCAGGCCATCGACGGTTTCGGGCGATGGCCCTTCCGCCACATGCCGCCGCCCGGTGACGCCGCGGACCATCCACCCCTGCGCCATCTGCGCACGCAATATGGCGCGCGTGCGGAAGGTGTAGCCGCTGTGCAGCGGCAGGCTGTGATCGAGGACGTGCAATATCCGGGTCATGACGGGACATGATCTGGCGGAAAAAGATTAACGTCGCGTCAACCTCGATCCGCTAGTTCGGCTGTGCCATGGCAGGAAAGTTCAGCGCCCCGTGATCGACACCTTCTCCCTGATGGTCAGCCATGGCCTCATCCTGATCGCCTTGTGGCGGCTGCTGTCGCGCACCGATCTGGATCGCGAACCCTTCGATCCGGATGTGGACGCAGAGGCGGACCGCCCCGATGCGTGACGTTTTCTTCCTCGTCTTTCTCGCCGGTTTCTTCGCGCTGGGCTTCAAGCGCGGCTTCCTGCTCGTGCTGGCCTATGCCTATATCGACATCGTGTCGCCGCAGCGGCTGTCCTATTATCTGCTCAACAGCATTCCGATCTCCGCCATCGCCTTCGGCCTGGCGGTGCTCGGCTGGCTGATCGCCGACGACAAGGCGGAAACGCGGCTGTCGTGGCGGCAGATGCTGATGCTCCTGCTGCTCGGCTGGTGCGGCTACACCACATGGCATGCCGATTATCCCATGGAGGCGCTGACCAAGTGGGACTGGGCGTGGAAGGCACTGATCTTCGCGATCTTCCTGCCGCTCACCCTGCGCACGCGGTTGCGGATGGAGGCGCTGGCGCTGGTGATGGTGCTGTGCGCCAGTTCGATCATCATCACCGGCGGCATCAAGACGTTGCTGTCGGGCGGCGGCTATGGCGTGCTCAACCTGATGGTGAACGACAACAGCGGCCTCTACGAAGGCAGCACCATTTCCACCGTCGCCATCGCCATCATCCCGCTGATCCTGTGGCTGACGCAGCATGGCACGGTCTTTCCCCCCGACCGGCGCGTGAAATTGTTCGGATGGGCGCTGTGCGGCGCGTGTCTGCTGATCCCGATCGGCACGGAAACGCGCACGGGCCTGCTCTGCATCGTGCTGCTGGGCGGGCTGATGCTGATGCACATGAAGCGTCGGGTGCTGTACGGCGGACTGATCGCGCTGGCCGCGATCGCCGCCATTCCCTTCCTGCCGCAGAGCTTTACGGCGCGGATGGACACGATCGAGAATTATCAGGCGGACGAAAGCGCCTCCACGCGCGTCGCCGTGTGGAAATGGACGATCGATTATGTGAAGGACAATCCCTGGGGCGGCGGTTTCGACGCCTATCTTGGCAACAGTTTCCGCTACGAAGCGCGGCAAATGAACGGCCCGCCGGGCGCGCAGGTGGTGGAGCGGCATATCGTCGTCGACAAGGGCCGCGCCTATCACAGCGCCTATTTCGAGATGCTGGGCGAACAGGGCATTCCGGGCTTCCTGCTGTGGGTGCTGATCCACGGCCTGTCGCTCGCCCGCACCGAATGGATCCGCCGTGCCTATCGCAAGCGCACCGGCCCGCGTCACGCCTGGATTTCGCCGCTGGCGCTGGCGTTGCAGCGGGGGCATCTCATCTACCTGCTCGGCGCGCTGTTCGTCGGCATCGCCTATCAGCCGTTCGTCTGGATGCTGATCGCGCTCCAGATCAGCCTGTCGACCTATGTCGCGCGGCAAAGGCGGCATGAAAGCGCCGTCCCGATCTTCGCAAGGCGTATGCCGCTGGCCGGGGCGACGGCATGAGGGGCGAATTGCGCAGCCTGACCGCAGCACGCGGGATCGCCGCCTGGCTGGTCGTCGTGTACCATATCCGCAGCGGGATGCCGTGGCTGCCAGAAGGCCTGATGGCCGTGGCGCACAAGGGCTATCTGGCCGTCGACTTCTTCTTCCTGCTGTCGGGTTTCGTGATCTATCTCTCGGCGCATCGCGCCTTCCTGCGCGAGGGACAGGCGGCGATCGTGCCGTTTCTGATGCGGCGGGCGGCGCGCATCTATCCGCTCTACGGCTTCATGCTGGGGCTGACCGTGCTGTTCGTGATCGCCGTGCAGGCGCATGGAGGCTTGGCGGAGGGATATCCGTGGCGGGAGCTGCCGTTGCATATCCTGATGATGCAGAACTGGGGTCTTACCGATGCACTGAGCTGGAACCATCCGGCCTGGTCGATCAGCGCGGAAAGCGCCGCCTATCTGTTCTTTCCGCTGCTCGTGCTGTGGACACCGGTCGCCAGGGCGCGGCGGCCCAATCTGCTGGTGGCGATGATCGTGACTCTGGCGCTCCTCGCGCTTGTGATGGAAGCTGGCGGCGCTGTGTCATTGGGCACGGACATTCCACGCTTCGGTCTTATTCGCTGCCTGGCGGAGTTCGCATGCGGGGCGCTCCTCTGCGCCTTCTGGCTGCGCGGGCCGGATGGCGAACCTAAGGCGCTGGCCCTTTCGGCGTGCGGCACAATGCTGTTCTGGGGGCTGGGGCTGTCGGTTTATGCGTCGGAGATATGGGTGTTTCCGGCGGGTGCCGCCTGTCTCATACTGACGCTGGCCCATGCATCGACCCTGCCCGGCAATCCGCTGCACTGGCGCGGGTTTCAGTGGCTGGGAGAGATAAGCTACGCCACCTATCTCTCCCATTTCATGCTCTATATCTGGTTCAAGATCGCCTTCGTCGCGGATGCGCGCGACGTTCCGCCGGTGACCATAGGGGCATTCCTGCTCCTCACCCTCGCCGCCTCGGCCCTGCTCCATTACAAGGTGGAGAGGCCGGGGCGGCACTGGGCGCAGGGGTTCAGGCAACGCGTTCGGGCTGGCGCTGCGTCACCGCAGCCTTGATCGCCTCGACGAATGCGGGAATGTCGTCGGGCTTGCGGCTGGTGATGAGATTGCCGTCTACCACCACTTCGCGGTCGACCACATCGCCGCCCGCATTGGCGAGGTCCGTCCGCACCGACGGCCAGCCCGTGACCGTCCGCCCGTCCACCACGTCCGCCTCGATCAGCAGCCACGGCGCGTGGCAGATGGCGGCCACCGGCTTGTCCGCATCCATGAAGGCGTTGATGATGTCGATGGCGTCGTCATCGAGCCGCAGCGCATCGGGATTGGCCACGCCGCCCGGCAGAATTAGCGCGTCGAAAGCCGTCGGATCGACTTCCGCCAACGTCAGATCGGGTGTGATCTTCTCGCCCTTTTCGTCATGCTGCATCCCCTGAATGGGATCGCGCCCGGGCGAGGCCAGCCACACCTTGGCGCCTGCCTCGATCAGCTGATCGCGCGGTTCGAACAGTTCAGACTGCTCGAAACCGTCTGTGGCGAGAATGAGGAAACGGGCTTCGGTGATATCGGTCATGGCAATTCTCCTGAAAGCTTGGGGAAGATGGCCCTGAACCGCGCGGCATGGCATAAGGTTGCGGAACGAAGCGACGGGACGCCGGTTGAGCGGGATGTTACGCAGGCGACAGGGTCGCGCGCGCTGGCCTCGTCCGTCAAAGCGCGCTAGTCCGTCGCCATCCCAGAGACAGCAATAGGAACCGCATGACTGCCGCAGCCAAGACCACACCCAAGGAACCGCTGGTCGAAATCAACGCCCAGCCGCCGGATTTCGCGCATATGTGGAACAGCGCGCGCCACTGGTTCGACCTGCACGGCGTCGAGATACTGGTTGCGACCGGCTTCGGCTTCCTCATCTATGTGGCGCTCGGCGGCATCAAGCGGCTGGCAAAGCGCCTGCGCGACAGGGAGGGCGACCCGACCAGCCTTGCCACCGTGATCGGCAAGGCGTTCAGCAAGACCACGCACTTCTTCATGATCATGGTCTCCGCCCGGCTGGTCGCGGGCTATGCCAATCCGCCGGAGCTGGTGCTGCGCACGATCCAGTTCCTGTTCACCGTCGCCGCCGTGTTTCAGGGCGCGATCTGGCTGCGCGAGATCATCCTTGGGCTGATCGAGCGACGCACGGGGGAGGACAATGGCAGCGATACGCTGAGCAATGCGATGGGCATCATCCGCCTGCTGGTGACGGTGGCGCTGTTCGCGATTGCCGTGATCGTGGTGCTCGACAATCTCGGCGTCAACGTGACGGGTCTGGTCGCGGGTCTGGGCGTCGGCGGCATCGCCATCGGCCTGGCGGCGCAGGGCATATTCTCCGACCTGTTCGCCGCGCTCTCGATCATCTTCGACAAGCCGTTCCGCAAGGGGGAGACGATCAATTACGACCTGACGACGGCGACCGTCGAGCGCATCGGCCTGAAAAGCACCCGCCTGCGCGCGGTGACGGGCGAAAAGAAAGTGATCTCCAACGCCAACCTGCTGCAAAAGGAAATCACCAATTACCAGCATCTCGACCATCGCCGGATCAAGTTCGCCTTCGGTCTCGTCTATCAGACCGACCCGATGCTGGCCGAGCGCGTTCCGGAAATCACGCGCGAAATCATCGAGAGTTTCGACGGCGTGTTCATCCGTTGCGGCCTGATCGCCTTCGGTGCCAGCAGTCTGGATTACGAGCTGGAATTCGACGTCTATCTGCCCGACTGGGACCAGATATACAAAGTGCGCCATAGGGTGGGCATCGGCATATTGAAGCGGTTTCGGAAGGAAGGGCTGGAGTTCGCCTATCCGACGCAGACGTCCTTCACAGCGGACCCCGATGGAAAGTTCATCATGCCCTATCCCAAGGTCATGGCGGTATCCGACGTCGACAAGTGATGCCGCCGGGATGTCAGGTCATCCGAATGTCGAGCATCCATTTGTAGCTGAGCGTACGGATCGATCCGCGCAGCATCGCCACCAATTCGCGCCGTTCGACGCCGGACAGGCGCAATGCGGCCTGCAATCGATGGATGGCGATCAGCAACGCTTCCGTCCGCGCGATCATCTCGCGCGGCGATCCGTCCCGCTGCATATCGGCCAGCACGCGCCAGAGCATCGGCATCGTGCCGGGCGGCACATTGCCGTCGCCCGACCCGGCGAGGTCGAGCGCCTCGAACAAGGGTGGAAGCGCCTGCGCCTGCCGCGAAAGCGGCATGGCCGTCCTGTCGGTCGCAAATCCGGATGTCATCTGCACGATAGAAAACTCCCCCGCCACCGCAATCGCAGATCATGGTAAAGAAGCGGTTAAGTATATTGATCGAGATCAGGCCGGATCGGATATGGTCGCCTGCTGCATCCAGGCCCGCGACGTGCGCAGCAATTCCGCCGCGCGGGCATTGAGATCGGGGAAGCCGTCGCGCAGCGCCTTCGACCGTTCCTCGATCGCGATCGGCAGTGCGGGGGGCAGCAGGTCGGCCAGTTCGTTCAAGGGCAAACCGCCCGTTCCCATGGCGACGCGCCCGTCGAGCGCTTCCTCTAGGATCGCCGCCGCGTCGGCGGGATCGGCGCCGGGATCGGGCGCGTCGCAAAGTTGCGCGTAACTGATCCATTCGGGCGGGACGTCCGCGACATCGGCCAGACTGCCGCCCGACCGCCGCCAGTGCAGACTGTCGATCAGGAGGCCGCCCACCGGCGATCCGATGGCGCGCAGGATCCGGCTGGCCTGATGGATCGTCTTTACTTCGGTGAAGATGCCGAACTCCAGATTGATGCGGATCGGCGCGGTGCCGACATGATCCATCAGCAACGCCAGCTTGTCGCGCGTCGCGCCTTCGTCCGGATCGCTGCTGACGCACAGCACGTTGCGCGCGCCGAGTTCCAGCCCGATGTCGACGATGCGGATGTGATCGGGATCGAGCGGGCCGGGCTGTATCCATACGACTTCGACATCGAGCAGCGGCAGCCCGGTGGCGACAAGAGCCGCCTTCACTTCGCGCGTCGTTTGCGCCGTCCAGTCGGCAGGCTCGATCCACATGCCGCCATAGTCGAAACCGGCGCGCGCCGCCGCCTCGACCAGTTGCAGCGGCGTCGCCTCCGGCATGATGCCCGCCGCCATGGACAGCGGATGCTGGCGCGACACGACGCCCTCAGCCCTGCGCGGCGATGGCTGCTGCGACCGACTCCTCGATCGCCGCCTTGCTCGGGTTGCCGCGCAAGGTGAGGCCGCCGTTCACCTGCATAGTCTCGCCGGTCATGAAGCATTCGTCGCTCGCCAGCCAGACGCAGCCTGCGGCGATATCCTCCGACGTGCCGTAGCGGCCCAGCGGATAGCCTTTCACGAATGCGTCCATCAGCCCCGGCACGGCGGCGGCCTCGGCCGTCATCGGCGTTTCGGTGACGCCGGGCGAAATGCTGTTCACGCGGATGCCCAGATGGCCGAACTCGTTGGCGACGGTGCGCAGCATGTGGTCGGTCCCGGCCTTGGTCGCCATATAGGCGGCATGATCGTGGAACATGATCGAGGCCGTGGCCGAACTCACCTGGATGATCGATCCGCCCTTTCCTTCCATCACCGGGATCAGCGCCTGCACGAACTGGAACGGTCCACGCAGTTGCAGCGCGTACATGCGGTCGAAATCCGCGTCGGTGTTGTCGAGAAACGGCTTGAGCAGGCCCCAGCCTGTCGCGTTGACGGCGATGTCGATGCCGCCCAGCGCCGCGCGCGTCGCCTCCACCATGGCGAAGATGCTGGCGCGATCGGAAAAGTCGCATTCCACCGCGACGCCGCCGATCTCCGCCGCCAGCGTATCGAGGATCGCCCGGTTGCGGCCCGCGACGGCGACCTTCGCGCCTTCGGCGGCGAAACGGCGGGCAATCACCTGCGCCATATTGTCCTTGCCCGCAGCGCCAACGACCAGCGCATTCTTGCCCGAAAGACGACCGCTCATATATATTCCTCCGGCCGGGGCGCGCGTCGCAACGCCTGCCCGGCGGTCACGTCGATCCGCTGGCCGGTCACGAACGCCTCGTCGCTTGCCAGCCACAGGGCTGTGCTGGCGATGTCCTCAACCGTGGGGAAACGGCCCAGCGGCATTTCCTTCAGAAAGGCGTTGGTGACGGCGGGAATGGCGAAATAATCCTCCGTCATCGCGCTTTTCGTGAAGCCCGGCGCAAGGCTGTTCACGCGGATGCCGCGCGCGCCCAGCTCATTGGCGGCGATGCGCACATAGACGTCCGCACCCCCCTTCGATCCCGCATAGGCGCCGAGATCGGGCGCCTGCACCAGCACCGTCAGCGAGGACGCGGTAACGATCGATCCACCCTGCGCCATCGCGAGCGCCATATGCTTGATGAACAATGCTGTGCCGACGAAATGGATGTCGGACTGCTGGCGCAACTGCTCCGCCGTCACGTCCAGCACCGATGCCTGGCTGCTTTGCCCGGCATAGTTGATCGCGACGTGCAGGCCGCCGAAATGATCGACCGCCGCCTGCGCGAGCGCCGCGACCGAAGCCTCGTCGGTGATGTCGCAGGCGATGCCCACGCCGCCGAGCTCGGCCGCAATACACTCCACCGCATCCTTGCGCCGCGCGGCGAGGACGACTTTCGCGCCTTCGTCCACGAAGCGCCGTGCCGTCGCCGCACCCATGCTGCGCGCATCGGATGCACCGAGTATCACT
Organism: Sphingobium sp.; assembly: GCA_965279415.1. Taxonomy (GTDB): domain Bacteria; phylum Pseudomonadota; class Alphaproteobacteria; order Sphingomonadales; family Sphingomonadaceae; genus Sphingobium. The sequence goes on along the minus strand of OZ257238.1, from coordinate 2,522,093 downwards.
GCGACTTTTCCGTCCAGACGTCCCATCAGATTTCCTCGCTGTCGAGCATGGTGAAGCGGCGATAGGCAAAGCCCCAGACGCCGTCGCGTTTGTAATAGCGATCCTCATATTGGCCGAGTACGCGCAGCCTTTGCCCGTCCGCGGTGCGCGCCAGTTCGCTGGTGTAGGAACGCCCCGTGGCGCTGTCGCCCGTAATGACGACGTCGCCTTGCGTCACATGCATGACGACGAAGGGGAACCCCGCCATCGCATCCTTCCACGCCGCGACGATAGCCGCGCGCCCGGCGATGGTATCGGGGCCGAAGAGATACCATTCCGCAGCTTCGTCCCAGGACGTCGCCCACAGATCGGCATCGCGCTGATTGACACCGTCGACATAGCGGGCCAGCGCCATGTTGATACCCGCCATATCGTCGGCGAAACTCATTCGCCCAGTTCGCCATGGATGCCGCAAGCGTCGTTGAGCAGTTCGTGGAACCGCTGGATGCGCTTTTCCTGCCCCGAAATATAGCCGCCCTTGTACCCCATCGAGTGCAGGCCCTGCTGCTGCCCGACCGCAATCGTCATGTCCTGATCGGCGACATAACCCAGGGTTTCGGTGCCGTAGATCACCGTTTCGCGCTCGCACGACTTGAACGGGCGTGGGCCGACCGGGGTGATGACTTCGTTGCGACCCTTGACCGGCGGCATCATGTACCAGTGGTCGAAGATGCACTTTTCCGGGTCGGTCGGATGGGGTTCGGACCGCAGTATCTGGAACCCGTCGGGACTCATCGTGATCGTGGTGTTGGGCCAGAGCGTATAGTGGTGATAATCGGTCAGCGCGCTGTCGCTCATGCTCTCGAAATGGGTAAAGCCCCGCTCCGGCCCCAGTCGCCGTTTCGCCTGCTGGATCGCGACGCGGGCTTCGGTGGCGCGGTCGATGAAATCGGCGGGATCGAGTTCCCATTCGCGCAACGAATCCTCAACCAGCGGCTGCATCGCATCGGGATAGTCGAGCCGCTTGGAGGGGTGGCACCCCTTCTGCACCATCCGGTTGTGCCCGGTCGGATACATCTCGAAACTGGTGTCGGTATATTCGTCGTCTATGAAGCTCGCCAGTTCCGGGTGGAGCGTCGGCAGATGATAGCTTTCGTTGAAATTGTCGCGGATGATTTTCCAGTTGCATGGGATTTCGCAGCGCACGTCGAGCACGCGGACCATCGTTTCCATGCGGTATCCGGCAAGTTGCTCCGGCAGCGGCGCGAGCCATTCGTGCAACGGCTGTGCATCGATATCCATGTTGAACCACACGAACGGGCCCCAGGTATCGACGGCGATCTCGGTCAGATGCGCCTTGCCGCAGGGATTGCCCTTGGGGAAATCCTCCGCATCCTGCGCGAACAGCAAGGTGCCGTCCTTGCCGAACTGCCAGCCGTGATAGGAGCAGGTGATCCTGTCGTTGCTGCCCATGTCGGACCACAGCAGGCGGTTGCCGCGATGGACGCAGGCGTTGAAGAAGGCGCGGATGGAGCCATCGTCCTGCCGCATCATGATGACGCTGTCGCGCATCAGATTATGCGTGATCCAGTCGCCCGGCTCCTCCAGATCGGCGAGCAGGCCGCCGATGTGCCAGACCTTGCTGAACACATGCTGCCATTCGGCGCGCGCCCAGGTCTTGCTGTAATAGCGTTCGCCGGTGATCGGATCGCCGCGCACCGGGGGATCATAGGCCTCCAGCGTCCGGCCCAGAAAATGCTCCTTGGTCACTCCACTCTCCAACATACATGGCATTTTGATGGGGAGAGTAGCACGAAGCGGGCGGTCACAAACTCGGCTTTGTGCTAGTCTGCCCCCGACGAACTAGCGGAAACGCAAGTCGCGCCGCAACGTCCCCGCGCTTACCGTCGGCACATCCAAGCCTTTGCCACGTCAGGACCGCCATGACCGAAATGAACCGCCGCTTCCTGCTCGTTGCGCGCCCGGACGGAATGCCGAAGAGAAGTGACTTCGCGCTGGTCGATGCGACGCTGCCTGACCTTGCGCCGGGGCAGATCCTGATCCGCAACCATTACGCCTCGCTCGACCCGGCGATCCGCGGCTGGCTGGACGATGCACCGAGCTATCTGCCGCCGGTGGCACTGGGCGATCCGGTGCGGGCGACGACGGTCGGCGTGGTCGAGGCGAGCAACGCGGAGGGTTTCGCGCCCGGCGACTGGGTGATGGGGCTGAACGCCATCGAAACCTATTCTGTAGCGCAGGCGGGCGGTTTCACGCAGGTGATCGACATCGGCGCGGTGCCGTCGCCCACGCATTTCCTGTCGATTCTGGGTGCGGTCGGCCTGACCGCCTATTTCGGCGTGACCGAGATTTTGCAGCCCAAGCCCGGACAGACGCTGCTGGTAAGTGGTGCGGCAGGCGCGGTCGGATCGCTCGTCGGGCAACTGGGCAAGCGCGCGGGATGCCGGGTGATCGGCATCGCCGGCGGCCCCGCCAAATGCGCGCGGCTGACAGACGACTATGGCTTCGACGCGGCGATCGATTATCGCGGCAAGGACGCCGATGCGCTGTCCGTCGCGATCGGGGAGGCCGCGCCTGATGGCATCGATCTGGTGTTCGAGAATGTCGGCGGCGTCGGGCTGGACGCGACGTTGCTGCACCTCAACCAGAATGCGAAAGTCGCTTTGTGCGGGCTGATTTCCGAATATAACGCCGCGCATTACGGTACGCGCAACCTGTGGCAACTCATCGTCAAATGCGCAACGATCCGGGGGTTCCTCATCAGCGAGTTCCTCGATCGCTTCCCCGAAGGCGCGGCCGCGATGGCGGGGCTGGTGCGCGACGGCGCGCTGCGCTTCGACGAGCATGTCGACGAAGGGATCGACAACGCCCTGCCCGCCTTCCTGCGCCTGTTCGAAGGGTCCAATCAGGGGAAGATGATCCTGAAGCTGGTTTAGAAGAGAAGCGTCAGCCGCCACTCCCTCCATCCGTTCGCCCTGAGCGTGTCGAAGGGTTCTTCTGAACGAAGTGAAGAATGCTTCGCTGCGCTCAGCAGCGGGCTTCGACAAGCTCAGCCCGAACGGTGTGCGGGTAACGGAAAGTGCGCCGCCACATACGCCAGCGACTCTCGCGCCGCCTCATCCGGCATCAATCCGCGAAAACGGTGCGACAATATTTCCACGCCGAACGGACCGGCATAGCCGCAGGCCCGCAGCGCTGCGAGAAAATCGGCAATCGGAAACGCCCCTCCACCGGGCGGGAGGCGGGCGTTGATCGTCTCCTCGAGAAAATCGCCTTCCAGCACGATCGGTCCGTCGTCCAGTTCGACATGGGTGACGAGACCCGGCGGCAGTGCGGCGATCGCGTCCATGCCGATGCCGCCGCGCAGCATATGCCATATGTCGAGCAGCAGCCCGCCATTTGCACACCCTGCTCCTTCCACGATCGCGCGCGCCGTTTCGAGGCTCGCTATGCTCGACGGCGGAAACAGTTCGATCGTCACCGCCGTGCCGACATCGGCAGCCTGATCGCACAGCATCGCGAACGCTTCGATCGTCGCGTCGAGCGGCGTGAACGGCGCGACGAGATCCCCTGCGACCTTGATATGCCGCGCGCCGATCGCCTGCGCCGCATGCAGCATTTCGCGCCGCTGGATATCGGACGCGGCGCGGCGTTCGCCGGTTGCGAACCAGTCGGTCAGCACCTCGACTTCGCGGATCGCGATGCCGTGATCGTCGAGGATCGCACGCACCTCCGCCGCGCCGTGCACGCGCAGCAGATGCGTGATATCCTGATGCCCGAAGCCCATCCCGCCATAGCCCGCCTCCGCCGCCGCGCGTGCGCGGTCGATCAGCGGATGCGGGCTGATCGTGACGGGATCGAACGGGCCGATATTGCCCGCCAGCGTGAAATAGGTGGCGATGAATATCGGCGGTGCGATCACGCCCGCCTGTCCGCCGCGACGATCGCCGCAGCGCGCCATCCCAGCGCCATCGCGGGCGCGTTGGTGTTGCCCGAAATCAGGCCCGGCATCGCCGAGCAATCCACCACGCGCAGGCCATCGACGCCGCGCACGCGCAGATGCGCGTCGAGCACTGCGCTATCATCGCCGCCCATGGCGCAAGTGCCTACGCCGTGCAGGCCACTGGTCGACAGCAGGCGGAACCTGTCCAGCAATGCCGCGTCGTCCTGCACATCAGCGCCGGGGATCAGTTCCTCGCCCACATCCTCCGCCAGTGCAGGCTGCGCCACATAAGCGCGCATCATGCGGATCGATGCGATGGCCGCCGCGCGATCCTCCGGCGTCGCCAGCCAGTTGGGCGCGATGCGGGCGGGGGCATCCGGTTCCGGCCCGGTGATCTCTATGCTGCCTTCGCTCGTCATCTGGAGCAATGTGCCGGAGACGGTCATGCCCGGCCGCGTATCGACGGCCCCCAGAGGCACCGGATGATTCTCGTCGCCCAGCGCGAACATATATCCGCTGAGATAGAGTTGTAGGTCGGTCGGCGCGTCCGGCCCTTTGGTGCTCAGGAATGCGCCGATCTCGAAAGGGCCGGTCGCCATCGGGCCACTGCGCGTCAGATAGTATCGCGCTGCAGCCGCGATCAGGCCGGCCCCGTGATAATGATGCTCGATGCCGCTGTTGCGCTTCAGCCGGAACGGCATGGTGAAGGAAAGATGTTCGCGCATGTGGCGCCCGACCGCCGGGCTGTGCGTGTGCGTCGTCACGCCGGCGGCTTTCAGCACCGCGCCGTCACCGATGCCCGATCGCTGGAGCAGACGCGGGCTTTCCAGAGTCCCGGCGCTCAGGATGATCTCCCCAGCGCAATTGACGGCGAAGTCGCCGTGCGCTTCGCTGCGCAGGGCAAGCCCGACCGCGCGGCCATTGGAGATGCGGACGTGGCGGGCGGTCGTGTCGGTCAGGACATGCAGGTTGGCGCGGCGCCGCGCCGTGCGCAGAAACGCGACCGAGCCGCTCTGCCGCCGCCCGTTGCGGATATTGTGGCTGTAATAGCCGACGCGCCCGCCGCTCCGGCTGTTGAGGTCATCGGTGGGGATCAGCCCCATGGCTTCCCCCGCTGCGATCATCCGTTCGGCCAGCGGATAACGATAGGTCTTGGCCGTCACATGCACCGACCCGCCGATGCCGCGCGTCTCGCTCGGCCCCATGTCGTGATCCTCGATCGCGCGGAACGCGTCCAGCATCGACGCGGCGTTCCAGCCGGTCGCCCCTTTCGCTTCCCAGGCGTCATAATCCTCCGCCTCGCCCCGGCTCCAGATCATGCCGTTGATCGAGGAAGACCCGCCAAGGCCGCGCCCACGGATCCACACTTCATGCGCCGCTTCGCCCGGCACGCGCGGCTGATCGACCTGATAGACCCAGATGTGGGCAGGCGATGTGACGAGCTTGGCGATCCCCTTGGGCATCGTGATCCAGGGCGAGATATCCGCCCCGCCCGCCTCCACCAGCAGCACGCGGATCGCCGGGTCAGCCGAAAGCCGCTCCGCCAGCACGCAGCCGGAAGAGCCTGCGCCGACGATGATATAGTCATAGCTGTCGGCCAGTTCGCCCTGCATGTCCGGTCCCTTTATGGTTGGCGGGAGGATCGGGCGGCGGGATGCGCGGGGCTACTGGCGAATGTGTCAGCTACAGGAATATAAGCCCTTCCGTTCGCCCTGAGCGAAGTCGAAGGGCCAGGCTGAGCCGCAGGCGAAGTCCCTTCACTGCGTTCAGGAGGGGGCTTCGACTTCGCTCAGCCCGACCGGAATTAAATAGACTCTATGTCGCAGCCTTCTGCGCGCGCTTGATCTTCTTCGCGAGGCTCCATTTATGCACTTCGGTCGGGCCGTCGTAGATGCGGAAGGCGCGGATTTCGCGGAACACCTGCTCGACGATCGTGTCGCCGGTCACGCCGGTGCCGCCCATCACCTGTACGCAGCGGTCGGCGATGCGGAACAGCGCCTCCGACACCGCGACCTTCGCCATGGAGCTTTCGGTGGTGCCGAGGTCGCCGCTGTCGAGCACTTCGGCGCACCAGTCGATGATGAGTTCGCACTGTTTCAGCTCGATCATGTTTTCCGCGAGCGGGAAGCCGACGCCTTCGTGATCGATCAGCGGCTTGCCGAAGGCATGACGGCGGCAGGCATATTCGGTCGCGATTTCCTGCGCGCGGGTGCACGCACCCAGCCAGCGCATGCAGTGGGTGAGCCGCGCGGGACTGAGGCGGATTTGCGCATAGTCGAACCCCTTGTGGACTTCGCCAAGGATCTGGTCGGTGGAGACGCGCAGATTGTCGATCGCGATGATGGCGTGGCCGCCGGGCATGGAATTGTCGATGGTGTCCAGCACCCGCTCGATGCGGATGGCGGGATCGGGCAAATCGACGAGGAACATGGTCGCCGCCATCTTTTCGTCGGTGCCGCTGTTCGCCATCACGATGCCGACCTTCGCCCCGTCCGCGCCGGTGATGAACGCCTTGCGTCCGTTGATGACCCAGTGGTTGCCGTCCAGCACCGCGCGCGTCTTGAGCATCGAGGGATCGGAGCCTGCGCCGCCGTCCGATGCCGGTTCGGTCATGAAGAAGGCGGAACGCGCCTCGCCCGCGATCATGGGGGCCAGGAAGCGTTCCTTCTGCTCGGCGCTGCCGACCTTGCCGATCAGGTACATATTGCCTTCGTCCGGCGCGGCGGTGTTGAGCGCCAGCGGTCCCAGCGGTGAGAGGCCGGACTTGCGCAGGACGAGCGCCACTTCGCGATGATGCAGATGGCTGCCGTCGGGCAGGATATGCGGCGTCATCAGCCCGGCCTCGCGCGCCTTCGCCTTCATTTCCAGCGCCAGCTCCTCGGTCGGCCCGTGCGACGTGCGGCGCGTGTCCTTCTCGTAAGGGATGACGACGGTGCGGACGAAATCCTCGACGCGGGCGGCGATGTCGATGGCGCGGGCGCTGTAGGCCATGCGGTCGGTTCCTTCAGTCAAAGGTGATGGTGCGGACGGGATCGGTGCCGTCGAAGCGGGCCGCGCATTTCGCGACGTAATCGTAGAATCCGGTCAGCGAGGCGACGGGCTGGTAGAGTTCGACCATATGGCCGCTCGTCGCGACCGTATCCATCATCGCGAAGGCGAAGCCGTCGTTCATTTCGGCATAGAGCGCGGTTTCATGCCCGGCGGCATTGTAGCGCGCGATTTCCGCCGTCAGATCGTCCACGAACAGCGCGACATGGTGCATCCCCTGCCGCCCGCTGCCTTCGGGATAGAGATCGTGCATCGCCGAGGGACCGGGATTGTTCTGCTGCACGAACTCGATCATCAGCGGACCCCACTGGCCATAGGCCGAGCTGTGGTCGAAGGGGCGCGCGACCCCGCGATGCAGGCTGGTGCGCAGCGGAATATGCTCCGCCACGAAATAGGGACCGGAGCCGTAATGCCGGTGATGCGCCAGCGCGGCGGCGCGCACGTCCGGCACGAAATAGGCGATCTGGCGGATGGGATGGCCCGCGATCATCTATATCCCCGCCGTGGCGCGCGCGATGGCGGCCAGTTCGGGCAGCACCTGCACCAGATTGGCGGCTTCGGGCGAAGCGGCGGTGCCGCGCGCCAGCCGCCCCTTGATCCCGTGGATGATCGCGGCGAAGCGGAACATGTTGAAGGCGAGGTAGAAATTGAGATCGTCGATCCCCGCCCGCCCCGTCCGTGCGCAATAGGCCGCGACATATGCGTCCTGCGAAGGGATGCCGAGCGCCGCGAGATCCGCACCCTTGAACCCGCCGATGATGTGCGGCGGCAGGTGATACATCATGAGGTGATAGGTGAAATCGCCCAGTGGATGGCCGAGCGTCGACAGTTCCCAGTCCAGCACCGCGAGCACGCGCGGTTCGGTCGGGTGCCAGATCATGTTGTCGGCGCGGAAATCGCCGTGGACGACGGTGCTCTCGTCGCCCGGCGGGATATTGCCCGGCAACCATGCGGCCAGTGCGTCCATATCGTCCAGCCGACCCGCCGCTATGTCGTCCGCATACTGGCCGGACCAGCGGGCGATCTGCCGCGCGAAATAATTGCCGGGGCGCCCGTAGTCGCCCAGGCCGATGGCAACCGGATCGAAGCCGTGCAGTTGCGCAATGGTCGCGTTCATCGCGTCGAAGTGCGCCGTGCGATCGGCGGCATCGAGACCGGGCAGCGTCGAATCCCAGAAGATGCGCCCTTCCACCATGTCCATGATGTAGAAGGGCGTGCCAATGAAACCGGCGTCCTCGCACAGGCCATAGGCTTTCGCGACGGGAAAGCCGACGGCTCCAAGCGCATCGATCACGCGATATTCACGCTCGATTGCGTGGGCGCCTTTCAGCAACTGGCCGGGCGGCTTGCGACGCATCACATAGGCTTTGGACGGGGTCGTCAGCCTGTAGGTCGGGTTGGACTGCCCCCCCTTGAACTGTTCGACGCCGAGCGGCCCGGCGAAGCCCGCGACATGCGCCGCCATCCACTGCGCCAGCCGGTCGATATCGAAGCCATGGCCGTCGCGGATCGCGCCGGCCCCTGCAAAGCGGGCCTGCCGATCATCTGTTTCGGTCGTCGGGTTTGTCGTCGTCATGATGTGATCGGCATCCTCATGCTGCCAGCGTACCGCGCATCGCGTCGCTTTGCGATCCCGCAATTGCCCCTATCCCCTCTGTAAAGCCTGTCCCCTGTGCAAACTGACAGGTGCGGACAGGATGCAGCGGGAGAGGATGCGCCATGGACAGATTGAAACCCGCTTCACCCCTTCCCCCCTTCCCGCACCGGCTGGACGGGCGCATCGCGCTCGTCACCGGCGGCGCATCCGGCCTCGGCGCGGCGATCGCGTCGCGGCTGGCGGGCGAAGGCGCGATCGTCTGGGTGGCGGATATCGACGTGCCAGGTGCGCAGGCGCACGCGGCGACATTGCCGGGCGGACGGGCCATCGCCCTCGACGTGACCGCGAAGAACCAATGGCACGCCGCCATCGCGCAGGTGGAGGCGGCGCACGGACGGCTCGACATCCTCGTCAACAATGCCGGGATCACAACCATGGGCAGCATCGAGACGCTGGACGTCGACGCCTTCCGGCACGAGCTGGAGATCGACGTGATCGGTGTATTCCTGGGCTGTCAGAGTATCTTGCCGCTGATGAAGGCGACCGGCGGGTCGATCATCAACATGGCGTCGGCAGCAGGGCTGAAGGCCGATCCCGGCCTCGTCGGATACAATGCCGCCAAGGCGGCCGTGACGCTGATGACCAAATCGATCGCGCTGCATTGCGCGAAGGAAAGATACGGCATCCGCGTCAACAGCGTGCATCCCGGCGCGATCCACACGCCGATCATCGACAAGGTGCTGGCGCAGGAGCCCGACCCGGAAGCGACGCTGGCCGGGTTCCTTTCCGTCCATCCGATCGGCCATCTTGGCCACCCCGACGACATCGCCGCGATCGTCGCCTTCCTGGCCTCCGACGAAAGCCGCTTCGCCACCGGCGCGGCCTTCAGCATCGACGGCGGGATGACGGCGCTGTGAGATGTGGCAATAGGGCCACAGCCGAAGTCGCGTCGCCGCAAACCTGTGCAAAGTCTTAGTGTCCCCGCTCGCCGGACTGCCGCATTAAGAATGGCGATCGGGGGCAGAGCCGTAAGGGCAGCATAATTGTCCGCCCCCGTTATGGGGAGAATATCTGTGGCAAAATCCTTTATCACCCGTCCCGTCATGCTTGCCCTTGGTGCCGCGGCACTGTGGGTGCACCCTGCCATGGCGCAGGAAACGACCGCTCCGCAGGCTGACCCGGCACAATCCAATGCGACCGACGCCAACGCTATCATCGTGACAGCCCGGCGGCGCGACGAAACGCTGCAGAGCACGCCAGTGGCCATTACGGCAATTAACGCGAGCATGATCGAGAACAAGGCGTCGGTGAACATCGGCGATTTGCAAGGTGCGGCGCCGAACCTGCTTATCACTCAGCAGAACTCGGGTGCGCAGGCCGCCAATCTTTCCATTCGCGGCCTGACCTATGCCGACATCGAAAAATCGCAGGAACCGACGGTTGGTGTCGTTATCGACGGCGTGTTCATCGGCACCAACACCGGCCAGTTGCTCGACTTCTTCGACATCGAACAGATCGAAGTTCTGCGCGGTCCGCAAGGCACGCTGTTCGGCCGCAACACCATCGGCGGCGTTATCAACATTCGTCGTTCTCGCCCCACGAAGGAGTTTGGCGGCAAGCTGGAAGGCACTTACAGCAAGTTCAACAGTTGGGCGACACGCGCCGTAGTCAACATCGGCGACGGGGAAAGCCTGGGGCTCAAAGGCTGGTATTTCCATAACCAGTCCGATGGTTTCTATCGCAACGCCATTACTGGAAAGCGGGACGGCGGATCGAACAATGAGAATTTCGGTGCGTCCATGCTTTTCGAACCCACTGGCAGCGGCTTCGACGCCTTGCTGACGGTCGAAAAGCTCAGCCAGAAATTCGACGTGGTCAATTCCAACATCGCCCGGACCGGTGAAGTATTCTGTGCATTCGAGCCTGCCGAACAGTGCAATCGCAACACGACCAGTGATCTGTACACCACATTCAACAGCCCTGCGTCGAGCAGCTACAGCGCGCCTGCCGTTACGCTTGAAATGAATTACGATGCCGGTCCGGTAAAAATAACCTCCATCACCGGCTGGCGTAAATCCGACGAAACGCAGACACAGGATTTTGATGCCTCGTCTACGGACCTTTATTATGTGTATCGCGAGCAGAATTACCGGCAGTGGAGCCAGGAATTGCGCTTTTCAGGCGATCTGTTCGATGGCTTCGATTATGTGGTCGGCGGCTTCTACTTCAACTCCAAATATGATCTGACGCAGTGGACACGGCTGTTCGGGTTTAATACGGCCATAGACCCGCGCGTCGCGGATACCAACGCGCAGACGGTGATGGGCAAGACGGAATCCTATGCGGTGTTCGGTGATTTCAACTGGGCGTTTGCAGACCGTTGGCGGTTGTCCTTCGGGGGACGTTTCACGCATGACAACAAAGAGCTAACGAACCGTTTTGCAACCACGGGGCTTGTGGGCCAGGGCGACGGCACCTTCAAGAAGTTCACGCCAAAGGTAGGAGTCGATTTCCGTCCGAACAACAATACGATGCTGTATGCAAGCTGGTCGCGCGGCTATCGGTCGGGCGGTTTCAGCCCGCGCGCGGCGACCGCGACGACGGCGGGAACACCTTATGATCCCGAAACGGTCGACAGCTACGAAATCGGCGCAAAGCTGGACTTGCTGGATCGCAAGCTGCAATTCAACATCGCAGCCTTTGCGTCGAAGTACAGCGATCTGCAGCAGAACACCACGATCCCAGGCGGCCCTACCGGCAACCAGACGATCACATCGAATGTCGGCTCCGCCAACATCAAGGGCATCGAACTGGACATCACCGCCCGCCCGACCGACGGCCTGAAACTCAGCGCTACGGCGGGTATCCTGGACTCGAAGTTCAAAGGCTTCGTCGCAGGCAACGCAATAAGCAACATTCTGCCGACATTCACCGGCACAGTTCCCTCCGGTGCCGCAGCGATTCTCGCACTGGCAGCAAGCGATCCGAGGCAAACAGCCTATCTCGCAACGGCAACCAGCCTGGACTATTCGAGAAATAACCTCATTTACGCACCGAAGTTCAGCGGATCATTGAGTGCCGAATATACGCTGCCGACAAGCTTCGGTGAAATGATCGCGAATGTGGGACTTCGGCATATCGGCGCCTACGACCAGCAAATCTCGCTGGGACCAATTACAGGCACATTGCCCGACGTCGTGGCGGGCAATGTAGTGCAGCCTGCCCGCCCGTTGGTGGTGAACGGCAACGACCGGCGCGTGCGAACGAAGGCGCAAAATCTGATGGATGCCAGCCTGACCACCAATTTCACGCTGGGCGAGAAGGAAGCCTATGTGACGCTGTTCACGCGCAACCTGCTCGATCAGCGGCGCACAAGCGCAGCGTTCACCGTTGCCGGTCTGTGGTCCTTCGCCTCGGCGATCGAACCGCGCACCTTTGGCGCGACGGTCGGTATCCGCTTCTGAACTGATCGCCAGACTGATGACGAAAACGGCCGGGACTTCCCCGGCCGTTTTTTTGCGTGGGCGACTGTCCGCGGCGTGAAGCCGTGTTGTTGCAGCGCAACAGTCCGGCGGCAATTTACGCGTCGGCACAAGTTAATGCTTTGCAAAAGGCGATGCTGCGGCTAGCCGACCGCTCCCCCAAAACTTCATTTTATGAAAGACTTACATGAAGAAGATTCTTGCAGTTGCTGCTTTTGCGGCTTCCTCCGTTGCGCCTGCCATGGCGCAGGATACCGGCAGCAACTTCGGCGGCGCCAAGGCTGGCGTCGTGCTGGGCTACGACAATGTCCGCTTCGAGATCGACGACGCCAGCGCCGACCGCGACGGTTTCCTCTACGGCGTGACGCTGGGCTATGACTTCGACCTGGGCACCGCCGTGATCGGCGTCGAAGGCGAATATACCGACAGCACGGCGAAGTTCACCGTCGACGATCTCGACGTCACCGGCGATCGCGCGAAGCTGTCGACCGGCCGCGACCTGTATGTCGGCGCGCGCGTCGGCTTCCCCCTCAACCCGACGCTGCTCGCTTATGCCAAGGCAGGCTATACCAATGCTCGCGCGAAGCTGAGCTACGACGACGGCGCAGGCAACGGGTTCAGCGTCGGCGACAATCTCGACGGCTATCGCGTCGGCGGCGGTCTGGAATATGCCCAGGACCGCAAGTTCGTCCGCATCGAATATCGCTACAGCGACTATGGCAGCTACGATATCGACAACTTCGGCACGCAGCTCGACGTGTCGCATCATCAGGTCGCAGTGACCGGCGGTTTCCGCTTCTAAGTGATCGATAGGAACAGGCCCGGCCCCACAGCGGGACCGGGCCTTTCTGTCCAGTCAGGGCAATCAAACCTAGAGTAAGCCGTCGATATATTTCATTACGGTGTTCTGGAACTGGCGGATCTGGATTTCCTGATAATTGGCCAGTTGCACCTGCCCGTTGAGCGAGGCCTTCAGGCCCTGCTGGACATAGGGCAGGTTGTCCATATCCTGTTCGAACACGTCGCCCAATATGCCCAGCTCGGGCGCTTCGGTCCATTTCTGCGCGTCGTTTAGGAACTTCATCGGCGGCGCCTTGGGGTGCGGCTGGCCCGGCGGAACGCGGGTGAGGATGCGCACTTCCATCAGGCAGTGATCGACATCATGCCACGGCCGCCAGCGATAGACGATGTTGGGCTGGAAACCCGCCCACGGGCTGAAATTGGGAAAGACGTTGTAGAGGAGCGCGTCCATCATCTCCGCGTCGGACGCGAAGCTGACATCGTGGCCGAACATCTTGGTGGTCGTATCGCGCAGGCTGGCGCCCAGCGCTTCGCGCGCGGTTTTGCCTTCAGGCACCTTGACGTTGTAGCCGCCTTCCTCCTGCGCGATGTCCTCGTCGTAATTGTCCGACGAGCGGCCATTATATTTGACGAACTCGTCGACGATCCACTGCTGCTCCTTGCCCTCCGGATCGATATGCGGGGACATGGTGCCGAAGGGCGTGACCGTCAGGTTCACATAGTCGCCATAGGTGTTGTACATCGAATTGGCGTCGCCGGTGAACGGCAGCAATTGCGGATGGGTGATGACGGTGTGCCAGCTTTCCATGAAAGCCTCCATCACCACCTTCCAGTTGGCGGGAACGACCTTTCCCACCCAGATGACGGTAGCGCATTCCTCATGCTTCCAGCGTTTGAAATGGTCCGGCAGGGGCGCGAGAAACTCTTCGAGGGTCGGGCCGTCGGCGGCCTCGCGCAGGAAGATATAGCCGCCCCAGCGCCCGACCGATATTTCGGGCAGGTGCATCGCCTCGTCCTTCAGATGCGCGAAGTCCCAGCGGCAGGGTATCTGCTTCAGCGATCCGTCGTTGTTCCAGGTGAAGCCGTGGAACGGGCATTGCAGCTCCGCCGTCCAGCCGTCCTGCGTCTTGAGCTTGCGCCCGCGATGCAGGCAGACATTGGCGAAGGACCGGATCGAGCCATCCCCCTGCCGCATGATGATGAAGGACTTGCCGGCGTTTTCGTAGACGATGTAGTCGCCCGGCTCCGGCAGTTCCTCCTCGCGCGCCGCCATTTGCCATATGCGCGGCCACATGCGCTCGTTCTCCAGGGCGAAAAACGCAGGGTCGGTATAGCGTGATGCCGGGATCGGGTCCGATCCCAGATTTTCATATTCGTCCTCGTAGAGGAACTCGGGCACCGGATTGGTATCCGCCAAGGCAAGATCGCGCACCGACGTGCCGGGACAGCGCGGCAGCGGCGTACCTTTGATCTTCGAATCGCGTTCGGCCATCTGCTCCGTCTCCTGATCTGTCCTCTTCCCAGCATAGCGCATCGCCAGTACGGCGTGACCTGTGGATTGCGTCAGGCGTCCCGTCGCAGGGGAAAGGCGCTGGCGGGCGCCGCCACCGTCATTGCGCGGTCAGGCCGCCATCGACCACGAACTCGCACCCCGTGATGTATTTCGCGTCGTCGGAGGCGAGGAACGCGATCATCGCGCCGATATCCTCCGGGTCGCCCAGACGCCCCATGGGAATGGCGTTCTCGATCACCTTGAACTGTTCGGGATTGTCGGCCAACGCGACATCCTGCATCTCGGTCCAGATCGATCCGGGATGCACACTGTTGACGCGGATCTGCTCGCGCGCGGTTTCCATCGCGATCGTCTTGGTCATCAGCCGCACGCCGCCCTTGCTGGCGGCATAGGCGGCGCAGCCCGGCACGCCGATCAGGCCGACGACGGACGAAAGGTTGATGATCGACCCGCCCCGCCCCTGCACGCGCATCTGATCCAGCCCCGCCTTGCAGCCGAGATAGACGCTGTTCAGATTGACGTTGATCTGATGATCCCAGGCGCCCTTGGTCATTTCCGCCATCATCTTGAGCACGGCGATGCCCGCATTGTTGACGAGAATGTCGATGCCGCCCAGCTTCTCGACGATCACCGCCATCACTGCGCTCCACGCCGCCTCGTCGGTTACGTCGTGCGCCATGGCGTAGGCTTCGTGGCCCTGCGCTGCGAGGTCCGCCGCGCGATCGGCGACGCGGGCTCCGTCGATGTCGGTCAGGAACAGCCGCGCGCCCTGCTCCGCCATCTTCAACGCAGCGGCGAAGCCGAGACCCTTTGGCGAAGCTGCGCCCGTTATCAGGGCGGTCTTGCCGCTCAGGTCGATCATCATAGCCGCATCATCCTCACATTGTCTTTGGGTGCATGTTCGCCGCGAGCCTCCGAGAGGCAACTAGTGCTAGTCAGAGGAACACCCGTTACACCCCACCGCTTATGGTCGCATCGATGAGGAAAGCGAACGCGCGATGAGTGCTCTCAACCATCGGATCACGCTGGCGCGCAGGCCGGTCGGCTTGCCCGTGCGGGAGGATTTCGCGTTCGAGGAGATGCCGCTGGAGCCTCTCGCCCCCGGACGGATGCGGGTCCGCAACCGGGTGCTGGCGATGGACCCGGCGATCCGCGGCTTTCTGGACGACCGGCCCAGTTATCTGCCGCCCGTCGCCATCGGAGAGGTCGTGCGGGGCATGGCGCTGGGCGAAGTCATGGAAAGCGACGTGCCGGGATTCGCACCGGGCGACATCGTGCGGTCGCTGTCGGGCTGGGAGGAATACAGCCTGCTCACCGCCGACGCGCTGGGGCTGGAAAAGCTCGACATTGCCGACCGCAGCCAGATGTCTTTGCAGATGGGCACACTGGGGCCATCGGGCCTGACCGCCTATGTCGGGCTGTTCGCCATCGGCCAGATCAAGCCGGGAGATGTCGTCGCGATCAGCGCGGCGGCGGGTGCGGTGGGCAATGTCGCGGGGCAGATCGCGCGGCTGTGCGGATGCCGCACCATCGCCATCGCCGGCGGCGCGGACAAGGGTACGCTCTGCCGCGATCTCGGTTTCGACGCAGTGGTCGATTATCGCGCGCCGGGCGATCTCGGCGCGAAGATCGATGCCGCCGCGCCCGATGGCGTGGACGTCTATTTCGACAATGTGGGCGGCGAAATCCTCGACGCGATGCTGCCCCGGATGCGAGACTTCGGCCGGATCGTGGTGTGCGGCATGATCGCCAACTACAACAATGCCGACGATCAGTACCCCATCCGCAACCTGTGGCAATTGCTGGTGAAGCGGGCGACGATGCGCGGCTTCCTGACCTATGACCATCCGGAGTATCTGGGCGACGCGCAAAGGCGTATCGGCGATTGGGTGAGAACGGGTGCATTGCTTCCGCTGGAAAATGTCAGCCACGGGCTGTCCGCAACGCCGGACGCCTTCATCCGGCTGATGGAAGGCAAGACGACTGGCAAGACGGTCGTCTGCCTCGATCCGGCGGACTGAACAGTATCGGGAGCAGGACTTTATGGGCTATAACGACACCATCGGCCGCGAAGCCGAAAAGATGCTGGAATATGTGGAGACCGGCACCACCGATTGCGCGGACGGCACGATGGAAGTGCCCGCGACAGCCTATACCGATCCGGCCTTTTTCGAGAAGGAAATGGCCGAAATCTTCATGAAGCTGCCGCTGCTCGCCGCGCTGACCGCCGAAATCCCCAATCCGGGCGACTACAAGGCGATGGACCTGATGGGCAAGCCCGTCCTCATCACCCGCAAGACCGACGGCGGCGTCGCCGCGATGCTGAACGTGTGCACCCATCGCGGCATGATCCTGAAACCCGAAGGCCATGGCAATGCCAAGCGCCTGTCCTGCCCCTATCACGGCTGGACGTTCGTGAACGACGGCAAGCTGCTGGGCGTCGCCGATCCGCAGAAGTTCGGACCCGTGTGCAAGGAGGACCGCAACCTGACGCGCCTGCCCTGCGTCGAGGCCGGCGGCATCGTCTGGGTGTGCCTGACGCCGGGAATTGAGATCGACATCGAAACGCATCTGGGCGGAATGCTCGACGACCTCAATTCCTATGGTCTCGACAAGTGGCATTATTGCGGATCGCGGCGCATTCATGGCGCCAACTGGAAGATCGCCTATGACGGCTATCTGGAAGGCTATCATTTCGCCGCCGCGCATCCCGAAACGATCCACCCGCGCACCTTCAGCAACATCATGCACTTCACCGCGCTCGGCCCGCATATGCGCGTCGGCTATCCGCAGGTGCGGATCAAGGAGGCGCTGGAGGCGCTGCCGCGCGAAAGCTGGGGCAGCCACGAGAACGAAGGGTTCGATTTCGTGCGGACGATCTTCCCCAACGTCAGCATCTTCTTCGCGCCGGAAATCACCCAAGTCGCGCAACTGATCCCCGGCCCGACGCCGGACAGGAACACCACCAACCTGCTCTTCATCCGCCGCGACCCACCGAAGGACGATGCGGACGCGGAAGGGATCGAAGGGATGATGGACTGGCTGTCCGAAGTGGTGGATCGCGAGGATTACGGCGTCGGCCTGCAAGTGCAGCGCGGCATGGAATCCGGCGCGATCAAGACCGTGATCTTCGGCAGGAACGAACGCGGCAACCAGTATTTTCACCGGACCATCGATTACATGCTGAGCGACGATCCGGACAAGGTGATGCCGGAGTTGTAAAACGCCACGTTATAAAACGCCGTGTTCCTGCGAAAGCAGGAACCCATAGCGGCATACGCAGACGTAACACCAAGAAACCCTGGACTCCTGCTTTCGCAGGAGAACGGCGTGTAAGGCGGTCGGCAATGCCCGACCGCCTTCATATCATACCCGCTCGATCACCAATGCGATCCCCTGCCCGCCGCCGATGCACATGGTGATGAGACCATAGCGGCCACCCGTCCGCTGCAACTCGTACAGCGCCTTGACGGTGATGATCGCCCCGGTCGCGCCGACCGGATGGCCGAGCGAAATGCCCGACCCGTTGGGGTTCACCTTCGCCGGATCGAAGCCCAGCGTCTTGGCGACGGCGCAGGCCTGCGCCGCGAAGGCTTCGTTGGCTTCGATAACGTCGATCTGATCCAGCGTCAGGCCGGCGCGTTCCAGCGCGATCGGCACCGCCTTCACCGGGCCGATGCCCATGCGCGACGGATCGACACCCGCATGGCCCCAGCCCAGGATGCGCGCCATGGGTTTCAACCCCTTGGCGTCCAGTCCCTTCTGCGTCGCCAGCACCAGCGCGGCGGCGCCGTCGTTGATGCCGCTGGCATTGCCCGCCGTCACCGTGCCGTCCTTCTTGAACGCAGGACGCAGCGCGCCCAGGCTTTCGGCCGTCGTCTCGCCGCGAACATGCTCGTCTGCGTCGAAACTGACGACGCCCTTGCGCGTCTTGATCTCGATCGGGAGAATCTGTTCGGCGAAGCGCCCTTCCGCCTGCGCCCGCGCGGCGCGGACATGGCTTTCGGCGGCGGCGGCATCCTGTGCCTCGCGCGTGATGTCGTGATCGGCGGCAATGTTCTCGGCCGTTATCCCCATGTGGAAGCCCTCGAACGGGTCGGACAGGGTCGCGATCAGCGCATCGACCATCTCGACCGATCCCATCTTCTGCCCGAAGCGTGCGGCGGAGACATAATGCGGCGACCGGCTCATCACTTCGGCACCACCGGCAACGGCGATATCCGCCTCGCCCAGCGCCAGCATCTGCGCGACCGAAATGATCGCCTGCACCGCCGAACCGCACAGGCGATTGAGCGTCAGCGCGGGGGCCTCGACCGGGATGCCGGCATTCACGGCGGCGACGCGGGCCATATAGGCGTCCTTCGGCACGGTCGGGATCACCTGCCCCATCACCACATGCTGCACGTCGGATGGCGCGATGCCCGCGCGACGGATTGCCTCGGCGATCACCAGTGCGCCCAGATCGGCAGGCGCATGATCCTTGAGGCTGCCACCGAAATCCCCGATCGCGGTGCGGACGCCGGCGACGATATAGACTGCTTCCACGTTTTTCTCCATCTGCACATGGGCGAACGCAGGCCCTGGGGTACGCGTTCGTGACGCGACGGCTTAGCGCCTTGCGAAAAAGGTGCAACCCGGCACTGTTGAGAGATCGATGCACCGGCGGGGAGTGGTGGCAGGGCTTGAACCGAACGAAGTATTTATTAGACTGAAATTGTTAGTCTTTTAATCAAGGCATAGCTTTAGCTCCACACCTACCCCCACATTTTTACATTGATCACGGCGTCATTTGGCCGCTTGGATACTGTCGGATTTGGGATGCAGACCTAGCGAAGCGGACACTCATCTGTAGGCTCTGCCGCAAGGCGCGACCGCAGCGCATTCGCGCGTTCTTCGCGTTGAGCGGGCGCGCTCCGGTTTCTTGCTTTCCTACTGCAACATCACCAATGACCGATGGCTATGTCTTGGCCGCTATGCTTTAGTCGATAGCGATGGCGAACGACAAACCCCGATACAAGACCTACAGCAGTCCCGCTGGCGGCTGGGGCGCGGCTGCCGCGACCGCCAAGGTGCTTCTTGAACAGAGCGTGGTTACCAGCGGCTCACGCGCGCTGCTTGCGATGAACCAGCCCGGCGGTTTCAAATGCCCCAGCTGCGCTTTTCCCGACGCGACCTGCACCAAAAAGCTGGAGTTCTGTGAAAATGGCGCCAAGGCGCTAGCGCATGAAGCGACGAAATTCCGCGTGACACGCGAATTTTTTGCCCAGCACAGCGTCACCGGTCTTATGGGGCAGTCGGATTATTGGCTGGAGATGCAGGGTCGATTGACTGAGCCGATGCGCTACGACGCCGCGACCGACCATTATGTGCCGGTCAGCTGGGACGATGCCTTTGCGCTGATCGGTCATCATCTGCGCGCCCTCGACAGCCCGCATCAGGCCGAATTCTACACGTCGGGCCGGACTGCGAACGAGACGGCGTTCCTCTATTCGATCTTTGTCCGCGAGTTCGGGACCAACAATTTTCCAGATTGTTCGAACATGTGCCACGAACCGACGAGCCGCGGGCTGCCGCCTTCGATCGGTGTCGGCAAGGGGACCGTGATCCTCGACGATTTCGAACATGCCGAAGCGATCTTCCTGATCGGCCACAACGCCGGGACCAACGCGCCGCGGATGATGACCCCGCTGGTCGAGGCGCGCAAGCGCGGGGTGCCGATCGTCGCGGTCAACCCGATGCCCGAACGCGCGCTGGTCCGTTTCACCGAACCGCAGGACATCGTCCAGATGGCGACCTTTGGGTCGACCGAGGTGACCAGCGAGTTTGTCCATATCAGGATCGGCGGCGACCTGGCGCTGATCAAGGGCATGATGAAGGTGATGTTCGAGCGCGAGGCGACGGGCGAGCCGGTGCTCGACCATGATTTCCTGGACGAACATACTGCGGGTTTCGAGGCGCTGAAGGCAGACGTCGAGGCGCAGCAATGGCCCGATCTGACGGCGGCGGCGGGGATCGACGAGGCGCAAATCCGCCGCTGCGCCGACATTTATATTCGATCGAGCGCGACGATCATCTGTTACGGCATGGGGATCACCCAGCATCAGCGGGGGTCGCAGCTTGTGCAGCAGATCGCCAACCTGCTGCTGCTCAAGGGCAATTTCGGCAAGTCGGGCGCGGGCATCTCGCCGATCCGCGGCCATTCGAACGTCCAGGGCGACCGCACCGTCGGCATCGACGAAAAGCCGGGCGAAGCCTATCTCGACAAGCTACGCGAAGTGTTCGGCTTCCAACCGCCGCGCGGCCATGGCCACCACACGGTCGAGACGATCGAGGCGATGCTCGACGGCCGCGCCCGCGTGTTCATCGGGCTTGGCGGCAATTTTGTCCGCGCGGTGCCAGATACCGACCGCGCCTATGGCGCAATGCGCCAGCTCGATCTGACCGTCGGCATCGCGACCAAGCTCAACCGCGGGCATCTGGTCCACGGCAAGGATGCGCTGATCCTGCCCGTCATTGCAAGGTCCGAACGGATCGAAACGGCGGCGGGCGAGCAGTTCGTCACCATTGAAGATTCGATGTCGAACGTCACCGCCTCGCGCGGCGTTCTCGACCCGGCGAGTGAGCATCTGCTGACCGAGACCGAAATCGTCTGCCGCATGGCGATGGCGACCTTGCCCGACAGCAAGGTCGATTGGGCCAGTTACATCGACGATTACGGCCTGATCCGTGACAAGATCGCCGCGGTTTATCCGGCGCTTTACGAAAACTTCGGCGAACGCATCACCGCGCCGCGGGGCTTCCACCTCGACATCCCGCCGCGCCGCCGGGTGTGGGCGACGCCGAACGGCAAGGCCAATTTCCTGGTGCTGCCGGGGCTCGCGGTCAACGCACCGGTCGCCGATCCCACGATGCTACGCCTCGCCACGGTGCGCTCGCACGACCAGTTCAACACCACGATCTACAGCTACAACGACCGCTACCGCGGCGTGTATAACGACCGAATGGTGCTGTTCATGAACGCCGATGACATCGCCGATCGCGAGCTGGCGGCGGGCGTCAAGGTCGCGCTGGAGACGATCACCGACGACGGCGTCGTCCGCCGCGTCGAGGGGCTCACCATCATCGACTATCCGATGTCGCGCGGCTCGGTCGCAGGCTATTATCCCGAGCTTAACCCGCTCCTGCCTCTTGCCTTTTACGACAAGATCAGCGGTTGTCCGGCGGCGAAGTCGATCCCGGTGCGCGTCGTCGCGATGCGTTAGGAACGCCGGCGCACCAGCCGGTCGAGATCGGCAACGCTGTTGACGTTGGGCGGCACAAAGTCGCTTTCAACCGCAAGCGCACCGATCCGCCGCGCAAAGGCGCGGACCGCAAGGTCGCTTCCGTCCTCGAGCATAGCCCGCAGCGTATCGAGTGCAGAAACCGGCCACAACCCGATTACCGGCTGGCTGTCCAGAAAGGCCGGCGCGGGTTCGAGCAGCACGCGCAGGTCGAACGGGAGGCGGACGCAATCCACCGATATAGTCAGCAACTGGTCGAAACCCCCCGCCATCGCCTGGGCGAGCGCCCCGGCAATGCCGCCAAGCGGCCCCATGCCGGCGCGCGGCCAGTCGGCGATCGTGCCGGCCCGCCCTACGATGGCCAGCGCATCGCAATGCGGGGCGAGCGCAGCCTGCGCGTGGTCGAGCAGCGTTCGCTCACCCAGCTTCGCCAACGCCTTGTCCGAACCGAAGCGGCTGGACCGGCCACCAGCAAGCACCGCGCCGAGCGTCCTCATCCGATCA
This sequence comes from Sphingobium sp., assembly GCA_965279415.1. Lineage (GTDB taxonomy): Bacteria > Pseudomonadota > Alphaproteobacteria > Sphingomonadales > Sphingomonadaceae > Sphingobium. Next base: position 2,499,925 of record OZ257238.1, on the reverse strand, counting down.
TCCCGGCCGGGTCGCTGATTACCAACGCCGAATCCGGCCGTGCCAGCGCGACGAGCGTCAGGCCCGCAGCGCTGGCACGCTCCGCCGCCAGGCTCGTCGGTGCCGATATGGTGACGAGCATCGGGCACCCCGCGCGCACCGTCTTTTCGACCAGTTCATAGCTGCATCGCGCCGAGAGCAGGATGAAGCCGACCCCCGGGTCGATGTCTGCGCGCGCCAGCGCACCGATCAATTTGTCGAGGGCATTGTGCCGCCCGACATCCTCGCGCACGAGCCGGATGTGGCCCGAAGGCGAGCAGAAGGCGGCGGCATGCACCGCGCCCGTCGCGCGCCCGAGCGGCTGGTGTTCGCCGAGCGCCGCCAGCGCAGCGGCAATCGCCTCACGGTCGGTCGCAATCCGCGCAGTGACGGCGGGAAGCGGGCGCAGAACCTCTTCAATGTTCTCGATCCCGCAAAGGCCGCAGCTGCTTTCGCTCACCCGCTTGCGCGCTCGCTCAAGCACGATCGCATTGCGCTCGGGCGGTAACCAGATGCGCAGCGCCCACCCGCCTTCAATCTGATGCACGTCGACGTGGCCGATCTGGTCCGGCGCGTCGATCAGTCTCTCGCCCAGCGCAAAGCCGACCGCGTAATCCTCGAGGTCGGCGGGGGTCGCCATCATTACCGCATAACCGATGCCGCCAACCTCGACGGACACCGGCGCTTCGATGGGGACACTGCGCGTCACATCCGCGTCGCCGGGCTTGCCAAGGCCGAGGCGGCGGACGGCCAAGTCGATCTTTTTGTTGATCATCGTCGCACGATAGCCCATCGCAACGGGCTTGTCCCGACCGGGCCCTTCCGGCTTAAAGGCGAGCGACAAATTTCTCTTAAAGTCTGAGGCCGGTCGCGCGGAGCCGGTCGCTAATTGGCTCGACTTGGGCGTATTTGGACTTTCCCGTGCCCAGCTCCGAACGGCAGAAATGACCCAGTTGCCGCCTACCAGTATCGACCCGTTGTTGACGTCCAGCCAACAATTTCTGACGCCCAGGTGCGGTTCGTCCGTTTTCCGGCGGCCCGCAAACAACTCCCGCCATTTGAGAGGAGGTGCTTGCATGTCCGCTAGCACCGAAATCCGGTAGTTGGCATAGCCGGGCATGGCTCGAGGTGTGGGTTGCAAAAGCCCAACGTGAAGGCTTCGCCAGATTATATGACGGCCTGTGGACTGATCACGGACTTGATGGCATGGCTTCAGGGCGGCATCTGCGCCGCATCACTCGCTGAGAACAGCCATACGAATGCAGCCAGACCTCCCGTGAAGCCTGTTCCCCTCAAGGAGCGTTTAACCCTCGCGGTCGAGGCTGCCGTTGGCGCTGTGGCATCCCCGGTGATAGCGCGCATTGCGGCATTCAACCGCTGGCGTTTGCCGCCACTGGGCGCGCTGCATCCCTTGCTGACGGGTATTCACCTGCCGATGACCGAGGAGGTGACTCTTCATCATCTGGCGATCGAGGGGCCTATCCCGCGGGAACTGAACGGACGATACGTGCGGATCGGACCAAATGCCGTGAACCCCGATCCCAGAACCTATCACTTCTTCGTCGGTGACGGCATGTTGCACGGCATCCGTATTCAGGATGGGCGAGCGATCTGGTATCGCAACCGATGGATCCGGTCGGAGGCCGTTGCAAAATCCCTGGGAGTACCGCCTGCTCCGGGGCCGCGACATGTTTTCGATACCGTCAACACCAGCGTCATCGCTCATGCCGGAAAGAGCTGGGCGCTTGTTGAAGCGGGCAGCACGCCCGTGCAGTTCGATGAAAACCTTGAAAATCAGCGCTATGATGATTTCTCAGGAACGCTTCCCGGTTCGTTTACAGCGCATCCCCGCCGCGATCCCGAAACAGGGGAACTTCATGCCCTGTGCTACGAGGCGACAGATCCGAAGCGCGTTCGCTACAATATTGTGGACGTCAGCGGTAAAGTACGGCGTAGCGTCACGATCGGCGTGAGCCATGGCCCGCTGATCCACGATTGCGCAATTACCAAACGCTACGTCGTCATTCTCGATCTTCCGCTGACGCTGTCGATGCGGGTCGTGCTGGCCGGACATGGCTTTCCCTATAGCTGGAACGAGCAGCATGCCGCACGGATCGGACTGCTTCCGCGAGATGGAGACGCCGATTCCATATGCTGGATACCCGTCGATCGCGCATTCGTGTTTCACATTGCTAACGCGTATGACCTGCCCGACGGTCGCGTTGTCGTGGACGTGATCGCCTATGATCGCATGTTTGCCGCCGACAATGTCGGCCCGGACGAGCTGCCACGCGGTTTCGAGCGCTGGATCATCGATCCCACGCTCAAAACCGTGGAACAACAGGTGCTACATGCCGCGCCCCAAGAACTGCCGACGATCGACGACCGTCGTGTCGGCCTGCCTTATCGTTACGTCTACACACTTGGTCTGCCTGAGCAGATGACTGAAGCGCTGGTCGGAGAAGCGCCGCTCATCAAGCATGATCTGGAAGGCGGAACACATAATGTTCACGCATTCGGTTCAGGCCGGATCGCGGGCGAATTCGTCTTCGTCCCGCAGCACGAAGACGCCAACGAAGATGAAGGCTGGCTGATGGGATTTGTCATCGAGCCTGAAGGCGCTTCAACCACGCTCGAAATTCTGGACGCTCGCGACATCACGTCTGCTCCGGTTGCCAGAATACGGATACCACATCTGATACCGCCTGGTATTCATGGTGCCTGGTTGCCATCAGCTGGATAGCTGCGGACTGAAACAGGGTCCGGAGCCGACATTGAATCGACATTAGCCACAGCTATTGGCGGACGCGTTACAAACTGGGCAGGCGTCTATGAATAAGAAGGCGCGATGTTCCGGCTCGTCCCTAAGCGCCGCCTATCGTCCCTTAGTCGCCATTGGCATCGACGGTGAAAGTCATCGTCTTGCCTCGCGAGGTGGGGACCCATCCTGCCAATAACGCCGCTCGTACGCCCCTTGCCGCGATCGTATCGTTGATGTGCGAACGCCCTTTCGGCAATCCTCTCATCAGGCGCTTGGGCGTAGGAAACTCCAGCACCGCCTCGCGCGGCATACCTTGCTGACGCAATGAGACAGTCATACCCCTCCAGCCATGATCGGAGCAGAGTTGAGGTTCGCGCAGGAGTTCCCAATCATATTTGGAGCCGTCGATTTCGACTGTGCCACTGTGACTGCGGATACTGGACATGGCGTGGCCATAGCAGGCAGTGACCGAAAACGCACCGCTTTCACTGATGGTGCAGCGTCTTGCCAAACCCTTCGTTCGCCTTGGTCATCTTCGCCAGCTTCCTGAGGTGGCTGCGGATATGCCGCTCGAACCGCACGTCGTCATGGATGCTTGTCGCCGGATATTCGTCCTGAGTAACAAGTTCCTTGATGCGCTTGGCGAACGTCACTTGGTCCTGCGCCCAATCGCCCTGCCTGAGCGCGTGACACACCCACTCTTCGGCTGCGGCGTTGTCGTAATCATCCTGCGCCGCATAGCCGCGTCGGTCGGCCTCCGCCTGATCCAGCCTTGACGCCTTCAACCGGCGTTCCAGCCAGAGGCTGACCTGTTCTCGGTCCCATGGTTTCAATGGATCCGTCATCGCTGTTTCCCGTTTCCGTCCTCCACATAGCGCAGATTGATGTACTTGCCTCCCATCTCGGCGCTATATCCAAAAGGCAATCAGGAAGTCAGATAAACCCATGGTCCGCAAACGTTCGAAACACGATCCTTATGATCATCTGCCGCCGGAAGATGATGCGCCGGAAGCACCCGTGCCCTGTTGGCTATGTGGCAGACCCACCGGCCAGACCATCGTCTGGCATCACCCCATACCCAAAAGTCGTGGCGGGCGCGACATCGTGCCGATGCACTCCATCTGTCAGCAGACATTGATCGCCAATTTCACCAATTCCGAACTGCAACGCCACGGCATGGAAGTCGCGGGCCTGTTGGAAAATCCAAACGTACGCAAATTCGTCGACTGGGTGGCTAAGAAGGATCCAGACTTCACGGCGACCATCACGAAGAAGCAGCGCTGATCGGCTGTCCATCGGCGCGAAGTGATCGGGACTGGAAGGGCACGCGATCAAACCGCCCTCGCCCGTCAGTGGGCAAAGCAGTGTATCGAGAACCGCAAGATGACCCATGGGATTCTCTACAGCTTCCGCCGTTGCCCTTACGCGATGCGGGCACGCCTTGCCATTGCCGTCAGTAACACTCGCGTCGAACTGCGGGAGATCAAACTTTCGGCGAAACCAGAAGCGATGCTTGCGGCTTCCCCCAAGGCCACGGTTCCTGTTCTCGTGATGCCTGACGGACATATAATCGACCAAAGCATCAATATCATGCGCGCTGTATTGACGCAGAATGACCCCGAGGACTGGTTGAGCCGGGATGACCCAGAGTTGGTTGCGATGAACGACGGATTCTTCAAAAAGGACCTAGACCGATACAAATATCCTGAGCGCCATGGTTCAGATGCCTTGTTTCATCGGAACGCAGCACTGACATTTCTTGAAATGCTGGATCTTAGGCTTGCGAGGAATGCCTATCTAGGGTCAGGACCCATTGATTTGAGCGTGGCGATCTGATTCAGGCTCGGCGAGGAGACTGGACATGAGCGACCTGTACTGGCTGACGGATGAGCAGATGGCGCGGCTTCAGCAGTATTTTCCCAAGAGCCACGGCAGACCGCGGGTCGATGATCGACAGGTGCTGAGCGGGATCATTTTCGTCAATCGCAACGGGTCGCGCTGGTGTGATGCGCCCAAGGACTATGGCCCGCACAAGACGCTCTACAACCGCTGGAAGCGGTGGGGCGAGATGGGCGTCTTCCAGCGCATGATGGAAGGGCTGGCCGCCGAGGGCGCCGAGCCCAGGACGCTCATGATCGACGCAACCTATTTGAAGGCGCACCGCACGGCATCGAGCCTGCGGGTTAAAAAGGGGATCTCGGACGGCTGATCGGCCGCACCAAAGGGGGCATGAACACGAAGCTTCACGCCGTCACCGATGCAAATGGTCGCCCGCTCAGCTTCTTCATGACCGCAGGCCAGGTCAGCGATTATACCGGCGCGGCAGCGCTGCTGGATGATATGCCCAAGGCGCAATGGCTGCTGGGCGACCGTGGCTATGACGCCGACTGGTTCAGGGATGCCCTTCAGGCAAAGGGCATAAAACCCTGCATTCCTGGGCGAAAATCCCGTCTCGCACCCATCAAATACGACAAGCGTCGCTACAAGCGCCGTAACCGCATCGAGATCATGTTCGGTCGTCTCAAGGACTGGCGCCGCGTCGCCACCCGCTACGATCGATGCCCGACGGTATTCTTCTCTGCCATCGCGCTCGCCGCCACCGTCATCTTCTGGCTGTAATCAATGAGTCCTGAGCCTAAGGGCCGTGCGGTCAGCTATCGGGAATAACGCTCGCAATCATTGCGCTGGTTTTCCGGTCGATGGACCACAGGCGACCGGCCTGCACCGGATCCCAGTCAATCGCCTGTCCCGGCGTGGCTATGCTAATCGTGCGGCGCAGTTCCAGTTCTGATCCGGCATCGGGGATCGCCAGTTCGTACATTTCGGGGCGATCGTGACCCGTCGCATAGAGCCGACCATCGTTGCTCCAGCTTAGCCCCGAGCAACTGAAGGGGGCGAAACGCGCCAAGACCTCGGCAGGAAACGCCCATGCCGCCTCCTGCCGGAATGAATCGTCCAGCCGCGCCAGCAATGTGTAGCGATAATCGCGGCCCGGTTCGCCGCCCTTACCGTCATAATTGGCGTAGACCGCCCACCATTTGCCATCATGCCGGTCGAGAGCGGTCAATGAGCCGGGACCGAATCCCAAGCTGACGGTGCGCTTGTGCTGCATCGTGCGCGTATCGAAAATCTCTACCGCGCTGGTTTGCGGCACCTTGGGATAATTGGATGCGGCGCAGACGAGATTGTCACCCGCAACCGTGCAACTGTTCATGTGCGGGAACAGGCGGCGTTCACCCTGCCATTGGGCGATCCGCTTGCCGGTCGCGATGACATATTTGCCGATCCGGTCGTTGTCGATGGCGTAGACATGGATGCCATCCGACGCGACGCCCTGATGCGCTTCGGCAGCGAAAAGGCGGAATGTGACGGGGGCTGGCGGGTTGGTCGTTCCTTGCGCCAATGCCTGCGGCACATTGGTGAGGAGGCAGCCGGAAATCAGCAGCAAGCGTAGCATGTCAGTACTGTATCGTGTCGGCGTAGCGGCGCAACGCTTCCGGTTCGTCGGTCTGGATCATTGTCACGCCTGCACGCAGAAACGCACCCCATACCGCATCGGGGCTGCGCAAAGCATCGACATCTCCACCCACGCCAACGATTTTACCGGTCCACAGGCTGTTCGCCCAAAGTCGCCCCTTATGTCGTCGCGCCATCGGAGCGAGAACGGCGATGTCCTGCTGCGTGACGTCGAGCAATTCATACCCGATCGGCTTGACCCGACCCGAAGCCTGACTGTCCATAACCTTTGCCAGCACCTGGCCGTCGCCCACCGAAGAAAGAATGGGCATGAACGGCACGCGATCAAATGGCGCAATCCCCGCCAGAGCGGGACTGCCGGGACCGGCGACGGTCTTGACGATGACCTGGTCGACCATCCCCATTTGTTCGATTGCGGCGATGACCTCTCCATGGATCGCGGCCTTTATGTCGAGGTTGAGGACAATCCGCCCACGGGCATGGGCCAGCATTTCCTCCAGCGTCGGCACGACATGCTCGGTCGGGTTTGCCTGCGCGCCACCCTGATTGCTGAGCAGGCGGAGAGCCTTGATCTGTGCGAGCGTCATGCGCTCCACCATCCCTTTGCCATTGGTCGTGCGATCGACTGTCTCGTCGTGCATCATCACCAGATAGCCATCGAGCGTGCGGCGTACGTCGGTTTCCATCACATCGACGCCCAGCGTGATGCATTGGTCGAGGCTGAGCAGAGAGTTTTCCGGCGCACTTTGCAACCCGTGCAGCGGAGCAGGATTGTGGCAGCCACGATGCGCAACGACGATCAAGCCACCATTCGGATCGACGATCTTCGCTCGGATCGCACTCGCCCGCGTGGCACGACTATCGGTCGCCGGGGCAGCCACGGTGAGACAAACGCCCAGAATGAGCGCCACGACCTTACAGAGAAATTTGGTCAATGCCGTGCCTTGAAAGAGGGAGCCTGCCGCCGATGGTAGAGCCGCAGCGATAAGCCGCGATTGCTACCGTTCCATGGCAGCGCGACCGCTATTTTAGCGTGGCGGGACTGTGAGAGGGGGGCGGAAGAAAACGCGGCTCATACCGGAAGGTAGCAGGACCGGACGATAGCCATGCGACGCTGCCCAATCGATCAAAGGCTGGTCCAACCCGCGCGGAAAGGCAGAGCTGGCCTGCCGTTCGCTACCCACGAGAATGGCGGCGGGCGGCGCGGCATTCAAATCCGCCACCATCGTAGCCGATGTCGTCGCGTGGAAGGCCCGCGCCTGATCGGTCGTCAGGACATGGCGGGTGCGCATCAGGAAAGGCCCGGTAACAAAGCGACCATCGATCGGCAGAGTGGCGTCGACGGCCCGCTCTGGCGAGAGGGTGGCGATAGCACCGGATAAGCGGGCAGCAGCGGCGATCGGGCTAAGCGCGTGGGCATCGTCGGTGATTGCGAGGACCGGACTGGTCTTTACCAGGACATTGGAACCGGTCGCGATAACGGATTGCGCAACACCGGCAATAACGCCGACGGCAATCAGCGCGCGCCCGACCAAATGCGTTCGCCAGAAGGATGCGTCTGTCAGCAAAGCGAAGCGAACGAAGAGTGCAGGCAAGAGCGGCCCAAGATACTGGACATAGATGGGCCGCGGTAGCCATGCGGCGAGAAGCCCCGCGACAATCATCATGTCCAGCAGCCGTTCGGTGGCGGTGCGCCGCCGCGTCGCGGCCAGCAGCACAGCGACTAGCGCGATGAGTCCGCAGCCTTGCGCCAGATAGCGCAGGAGCCGAACAAGGCTGAGAGGCCAGTCGAACATGAACGCCTGCCCATTCAAAGTCCGCCATTCTATGGGGGCCTTCAGGCTGTAATCCATAATTCCGAACCATGCGGCATCGGGTGCCAGAAGCGCCAGCCACAGGGTCGGCAATCCGCCCAGCACGCCGCCGACCGCCAGCGAGTAGACCGCTCTCGCACCCAGGCTCCGCCAATGCAGTACCGCGAACAGGCCGACAGCGGCGGCAGGCAGTCCGTAGCTGATCTTCGCCGACGCTGCCGCGCCCAGCAGCATTCCCGCCAGCACTGCCGTCCAGTGCCCCCTGCTGTTGCGTACTACGTCAAGGAAGGCAGCAAGGCCTGACGTGGTCAATAGAAGGGGAAGCGCGTCGTTGCGTGCGACGCTCCCTGCGAACAATAGTGCATGGCTGGAAAACAGGGCAATTGCGGCGATCAATGCCGCCCTGTCGGATGCCCCTGCGCGCTTTGCCGCCAGCCAGATGCAGGCCGTTGCGCCTGTCGCCAGGAGCGCGTTGGTCACTCGCAGCGTGAGAAAGAGCCATCCCTCCGCAATCCATGCCAATGGCGCGAACAACAGGGGCTGCAAAGGCGTCTGAAGATAGCCAAAGTCACGATAGGGCAGGCCATGACGCATCATCGCGACGGCACCGACATATTGTCCTTCGTCATGGTCGATCGGGCCGAAAAGGGCAAAGACCAGCATGAGGGCGGCGCACAGCAGCACCAGCCCTGTCCGCCCTTCGTAGCCGGCGAATTTACCAGCCAAACCGCGCGCTCGCCATAACGGTGCGGACCTGATCTGACGCACGGAGCGGGCCGGACAGATCGTCACGCGCAAAGCTGTTGCTCACCAGCCGATCCGGTTCGGTCAACTGGAAGGACAGGGTAACGGGTCGACCGCCGATTCCCGCGAGGGCATAATCGATGCCTCCGGCGATCCGCAGCGCGCGGCGATCGCCGGAAACGAGCGCCGGGTCGCTGTTGCGCGCAAGCGATACTGTCGCTCTCCATGGGCCTCTGTGCCATTTGGAGGCGACAGACAGGCTCCGTTCGCGCACCATGTCGCCGCCGGAGAGGTGCACGCGCGCATCGCCATAGCGCACCGACCATGAAAGGCGCGGCGTCAATCTATGTTGCGCCTCCAGAACGGCGCCTTCGATCCGCGCAGACCCGCTGCTGACCGGCAAAACCCCTCGGCCCGCAAAGCTCAACTGATCGTCCAGCCGTCCGCGCATCAGGGCAAGCGACAGATCTATGGCGGACGAAGCGGACCAGTCTCCGCGCAGTTGCATCCGGTTCTGCGTTTCCGGTTTTAGGGTTCGGCGGAGCGACAGATAGGTTTCATGCGTCAGACCCATTGGGCCGTTCATGCCGGTGTCGCCATAATACCGCAGCTTTTCTGCATAGCCCACCGATAGCCGCAAATCGCGGCCTGCCTGTATGGCAACGGTTGCGTGCGGCAGGAACCAGTCGCGGGTCCGCAAGCGGTCGCGTTCGGGGCCGACGGTGACATTGGCGCTGCGATTGCTGACCTTGATACCGTGCCAGCCGAAGGTTGCGACGGCCTGTTCGCCAATGGGCAGGCGATCCTCGATCATATAGCGCGTTGTGCGACTGCGCGAGAGCGCGTGGGGGTCGAGCGAGGGTGCAACGGTGTTCTCATAAAAGCGTCGCGTCGTCTGCTGCACCTCCATCCGGATGTCCTGATCGCGGTCATCGGCGTTCACCGTGTCGATCGCATTGATACGCGCACGAAAGGTAGGGAAGGCGCTCAGCGGGCGCGTTCTTGGTGACAGGCCGGGATGGCGTTGCAGTGAGAAACGAATGCCTTCTTCCAGCGGAAGGGATTGAGCCTGCGCGCTGCCAGTGGCGCTTGCCAGCAGCGCAAACAACGCGACACCCCGTTTCACAGCGTTTCTCCCGCCTCGGTTCGCTGGGCAAGATTGATACGGCTGGGCGGTGCGTAGTCTATGACATAGCCGAAATGATCAGAAAGCGGTACGCCCGTCGGTTCAGAACCAAAAGGAACACGCGCCGCCACGACCTGCAATGGCCGTTGCCGTGCATCACGGGCGAACATCCAGTCCTTTGCCCTGCCGCTGGCAAAGGCCAGGTCGCGCCGCATCGCCGGATCGGTGCAGGCGGATTGCGCAAGTGCGCGGCCTGCGCTCCCCAGGTTCGGCGCAATGAAGGTCATTCCTGCGCGCGCAAAGCGGGTGAAAAAGACGTCGGCCCTGCGTGCGTCCTTGCCGATATTCATGTCGCCACCCAGGATCATCGGCTGTGTTGCAGGAACATGGGCCGCGACAAACTGCGTCATCAAATCGACCTGCCGCGAAAAAGCGCGATAAGTTCGCTCGACCGACACACCGGCGGCATTACGCGCATTCAGGTGCGTGTTGACGATGCTGACCGGCTGGTCGAATCCCGGCACCTTCAGATGTGCGATCAGCACGCCCTTGTTCGCGAGACAATCGAACCCGGCGCAGGCGAAATCGGGAAAAACCATGCGATCGACCCGCACGATGGGATAGTCTGACAGGATTTGCAGGCCGCTGCCCAGTTGCTTGCCGATCCCTTCGCCGCGATCCCAGCGCGCCTGCGCGAGATAGCTTCGGTCTGCCTGATCGCCCGCCGCGCGAGATAGCTGGATTGCGTCCGGTCCCTGCGCCACATGCACATAGCCCGCGCGCGCTGCGATCCGCATCGCTTCTGGCGTAAATGCTTCTTGCAGCAGGACGATATGCGGTTGGCGCCCTGTTTTCCGCAACAGGGCCAGTCGATTGGCGATGCCATCCAGCGCCTCTTCCCGGCCCATCGCTACGGGCCAGGGCAGTCCCTTGATGTTGTACGTCATGACCGAAAGACTTCTATCGACCGGGATCGATCGGGCGTCATCCCATTGTGCGGCAGCATGGACTTCACCTTGTGTCGATCCTGCTGCGGCAAGCGAAGCAAGCCCAGCAAAAAGCAGTGCGCGAATTGGTCGATGCACGATGACGGCCCCCCGTTTGTCGCGGGTATAAGGGAGCAATGAGTCGTCAGCGTTTCGGTTATGCTGCAGTGCAGTTAAACTTTCGCGGCATAGGCGTCATCGAACCGACGCCGCTCTGTCATGCGGCCATCGCCTGACCGTGCATGGCGTACAGCGCAAAAAGGTCCGCGAAGTGCGCATCCATCGTCCGCGTATCGGCGGCGGCGGCCCGCGCGGTGGCAAGATGCGATGCCGGTCCATCCGTTACGAACCGGTCGAGCCGGTCGACCAGGCTTACGCCATCCGCCGCGGCATAATGATAGCCTGCGCCCGGCACCAGATGGTCGGCCGCTGCGCCGCTATCGGGCAAGAACATGGGAATGCCGCTGGCTCGCGCTTCCGCCGCGATCATGCAGAATGTTTCGGACTCGCTGCCGTGGACCAGTGCGTCGGCGCTGGCGAGTAAGGCAGCGAACGCCGCGCGGTCGGTGACGGGGGCGATCAGGCGGACGTGCGGATTGCCCGCCGCCGCGCGTTGCACGCTGGCCCGCGCGCGGCCATCGCCTGCGATCACCAATCCCACCGGTCGGGCAAAGCCGCTTGCTGTCGCGGCATCGATAATCATCGGCCACCGTTTTTCCGGGGCGTGACGTCCTGCACCCAGCAACAACACAGCTTCCTCCGGCAAACCGCAGGAAGCCAGCAGGCTCCGGCGCAATTCCGGATCGCGATGAGCCGGTGAGAATATCTCCGGCTGCACACCCATATGATTGGTCACGACATGGCGCAGCCCGCCCGCGATAAGCCGCGCGGCGAGATCATCGCTGGCACACACGATATGGTCGAACCGCGCATCCATCCGCCGCAAATGTCGCCAGAACCAGTCGAAACCGCGGTCGATCACCGGGCGCGGTGCCAGTGCGCGAAACCATCGATAGGCGTAATTTCCCAGCGGATCGGCATGCATGATGAGGCTGCGCGGCGCTGAGCCGCGCCAGTTGGCGACCATCGACGCGCTGGCCCAGGGTGTGGAGGCCTCGACAAGATCGGGGCGTAGTGCATCGAGCTTGGCATGCAGCGCCGGTTCGTCGTGGAAATAATGGTAACGGCCATCAAGCGGAAAACGGCGTGCGCGCACAAACTCGATCCGCGCGTGGTCGTTGATGATTTCTACGCCTGCTTCGGCTGCTGGCGCGAGAATGATGACCTCGTGATGTTCCTTCGGACCTGCCAGCATCTTATGCCGGACATAGGTTTTTACTCCGCCGCCCCGATCGGAATAGAACGCGCAGACATCGACGATGCGCATGCTGTTACCGCCTTGTCGGTAAAGGGCCGAAGGACATCAGTCCCCGGCGATAGTTCATCACCATACGCTCGCGCGTCAGACTTCCGCCTGCGACGATCGATGCGTTGAAGGCTTTCGGCTTGCTAAGGCCCAGCTTCGGATTGCCGCCAAAGCCGACACCATCGACGGACAGACCGAATTTGCGATTGCCGTCGCGGTCGTGAAGGACAGTTACGGCATAGCGTCCGGGGCCGGGCAGCCGCACGCAAAGTGTCGCCGGATTGCCGCCTGGCACCGGTACTTCCACCCGGCGAAAGGTCTTGCCCTGCGCGATCAGGATATTGTCGTCCTGCAGGAAATCGGTGTCGTTCGCCGGATAGACTTCAAGCTTCAGCTTGCCCTTGCGATCCTTCAGCCCGACAATGTCGATCAGGAAAGCCGGTCCGTTTTCATTGCTGCGACACTGCGCTTCGGCCTTACCCAGATTGGGCGTCGACGGGATAGTAACGACCGACAGCAGCGCCAGCGCGGACGAAAGAAAGAGAGGCGAGATCACGCGGCAATCCTCCGCCGGATGACGCCGCTTGCGCCCAGCAGCAAACCTACCAGCAGATGGGTGGCCAGAAGCAGGCTGGCGAGCAGCGCGAGTATCTCGGCGATCTCTCCTTCGCGACCGACGAGAAAGGTCGCCACCCCGGCGAACAGCACGTCCTTATTGGGGACCAGCGGGAGGCGCGAGAGGACGAGCCGTACTGTCGAGAGCATTACCCACCAGCTAATCGCGACATCGGGCAGCATCAGGTGCCAGAGGAGTGCATAAAGCAGCAGATTAGCGGCGATCCGGGCGAAATGCACGGCGGCGACCATCCGCTGCTTCGTTGCCGGCAAGCTGAAAATCCGGCGGCCCAGCAGCATCGGCACCAGCGAGGTAAGCACGAGGATGCTGAGCGAAATCCCAAGCGTGCGCCCGTCGATGGCAAGTTGCAGCGAGGAGAGCAGTGGGAAGGTCAGAAACAGCATGGCCAGCGTGACGACATTGCCCATCACGCCGGACAGGATCGCGGAGTCCTTGACCGCACCAAAGGGCGATCCGTCCATCCGTACATGCCGACGCGCCCAGGCGTAGAAGTAGACGTCGCCGACATAGCCCAGCAGCAACTCATTGCTCAGCCGCTTGCGGAAGAGTGCGGCAAGCCCACCCGCCGGGATCGACCAGAGCCGATTGAAAATGAACCAGTCGAACAGCGGCGTCAGACTATATGTCAGTGCGAAGACGGCCCAAAAGGTGAATGTGCGTGGGACCAATCCCAGCAGCAGCGGGAAGTCTACGCTGCCCAGTTGCACGAACACCGCCGCCAACAGCGCCAGCGAGATGAACGGGCCGAACCAAGCCGTCCAGTTCCGGCCCGACTTGATCAGCGGGGTCGCCCCGTACAGATCCCGGATGGTCGCGCCATCCATCAGCGGCGGCGCTTCTATCCGGCGTGGTGCGGCAATATCAGCAGTGCTCATGCGGGCCTCGTGGTCGCTGGAACAAGGATGGGCGTGTGGCGTGCGGCACGGGTGCGCGTCTGCCACTCGGCAAAGACAGTGGTGAAAAGCGCTGCATAGGCGGGGACGGCGGCCCCTATGGTATAGTCGCGGACCTTGTGCATGGCGCGCGCACGGTCCGGCGTGCCGGGGATGGCTATGGCGATAGCCAAAGCAAGCGCGGCTTCATCGCCACAGTCAACCAAGCTACCCAGTGCACCCTGATCGAGCAGGTCGAACATGCTTGCACAGCATCGCGTGGCGACGATCCCCAGACCGGCCGACAGCGCTTCGACCACGGAACTGGGCAGGCCTTCATAGGATGAGGAGAGAAGCAATATATCATAGGCGTTCAGTTGCGCACGAATGTCGAGGCTATGCCCCGGCATTTCCACCCGATCGCTGATGCCAAGGGATGTCGCCAGTGCGATCAGCGCCGTGCGTTCACGACCCTCGCCGAAAATGGTGAGGTGATCGTTATCGCGAGCGCCCTTGGCGAAGGCGCGTAGCATGGCAGGATAATTCTTCTGCCGCTCCAGCCGTCCGACAGCGACGAAACGCCTGCCAGAGGCCGCTGAACGGTGCCAGGCACGCTCTGGCATCGGTTCTGTGTTGTCCAGCACTGGATTGGGTACGACATGGACCCGATGGGCAGGGACGTGCAGCAGGTCCATCGCTTCCTCAGCCATTGGGCGTGACAGCACGGCGAAATGATCGATGGTTCGTCCCTGAATCTGCAGCCAGAGTCGATAGAGCGGACGAACGGCAAGAGGCAGATCGCGTCGCTGCAAGTCGTTACTGATCTTGGCTACGATTGGCGGACAGGCATTCCCCAGCAGCAGTTTTAACAGGACAGCGACGATCGTATAGGCATTGCCCGGACAGAATAGCAGCTCGGGCGGGGCATGCCGTATCTGCCGCCAGAGCGACATCGCGATGCGCGCAATCGGCCAGCGTCTTCCTACGACCGGCCAAGGCGTCACGACATGGCAATGTGCTGATGGTTGCATCGGCCCCGTCGAGGCGCCAACCATGACGGCGATATCCATTCCGGTCCGCCGCAGGCCATCGGCCAGACGCAGGGCAATGCGCTCTACGCCACCGGGTCCGAAACCCTTGAGGTACAGCAACACACGAATTTGCGCGGTGTCCGATGCCTCCGCGATATCGAGGCCGACCGATGCAATTGTGCGCGCCATGATGATCGCCAATGGGCGCGGAATATAACATCCTGATGCCAGTTCGGTGACGGACTCGTGACGGTCGCGTATTAAACGTAGCTAGTGAAGAGCGCCTATTGGGTTATTGCACGCTCCCGAGAGTTCTCCGGTTGTCTAAGGATCATGACCACAGGCTGAAATAGTCTATATAAGACGGAGACTGGGACTATTATGAACCCTCTTACCCCAAAAACGTGGACCGAAGGTTCCTCGGCAATGTCCGCTTCCAAGCGTGTCAAGTACCATTAAACTGGCAACATTTGGCGCGTAGCCGCCCGGCAGGTTGGAGTTAGGCGAGCGGCAGGTTACAACAAAAGCGGCCATTCGCAAGGCGACCGCCGAACGACTTGAATTGGTCGTCAACCGTTAAATTGGATGCTGGATCACTGCCGCACGTGCGTCAGAAAAATAGCCAACCTTCGTTCCGGGCAATTCGGATGCCAATCGCGCAGCGAATTCCAAGCCGTCAGCATCCAAAAGTGTGACAGCTTCATTGTCGATAAAGCCAGCATGCTGAGCATCGCGATAGCGGCCCCGCCATTTTTCGATGTCGGCGAGCAGCAATGGAGACAGTGGAAGCGTCGTCAAAGTCAGGTATCCGCCTGCAGCAGCATCCCTGACACCCGTTCCCGAAGCCATTCCATCGACCATCAAATATCTTGGTATCATCCGCTCAATTTAGAGCCACAGTCCGATGTCCGCTATCAGTAAATGAAACAGGCCCTAGAAACGGCAATTACTGGTCGGACGGCCCACCGTCTGCTTTTTTTAACCCCTAAACGTGCACGAATGACCGCTTCCGGGGAAGGCCTGGAACCGCTTAACGGCAACAACTGGCGCTGAGCGGCCGATTTGGCGCGACATCGGAAGGCAAGGTTTGGGGCTTTGCGGTCATTCCCGGGCGACATTTCCCGCGGCAGGCTCTGGCAAGAGCAGACAGCCAGTGTTCGCACACCGTCGTTGACCATTGCTCCTCAGGCACCTTGATCCAGCAACCATCGGTTCCACACATTCCCGGTGGCGACTTGAGTATTCTGGCGACCGTCAGGCTGGTGTCAGATAGCTGGGCCATTAACACCTCATAGGAGGCTGTTATGGCACATGGTATTGCATCACCAAAAAATCAGATTGCCGTTTGGGACTTGCCCGTCCGGTTGTTCCATTGGTCGCTCGTAGCGGCCATCGCGGTGGCATTTCTGTCTTCTGAAGAGGACAGCGTGCTCGCGAACTGGCATATGACGGCGGGATGGATTGCGGCAGTGCTGATCGCATTTCGACTGAGCTGGGGTTTTATCGGAAGCAAGCATGCACGCTTTGCCAGCTTTGTCCGGCCCGGTGCGGTGCTGCCGCATCTTCGCGAATTGTTCCATGCCAAGCCCGAACGATCCGTGGGCCATAATCCGCTGGGTGGCATGGCGGTTCTGGCGCTGCTCGGCGGCACAGCTGCGGTGGTTTGGACCGGCGTCCAGCTGACCGGCGTAGGCGGCAGCGAGGAGCTGCACGAAACGATTGCCTACGGCCTGCTGGGACTGATCGCGGTGCATGTTATCGGCGTAATCGTGATGTCGGTGATGACTCGGGACAATCTCGTTCGCGCCATGTTCACCGGGCGTAAACCAGCGGCTGGGCTGCCGGTGCAGCAGTCCGAGCGCCCCCGCGCTCTGGCCGCGCTGGCAGGCGGCGCAGTCGTGGTGATGTCTGTCCTGGGCATATTGCGCTATGACAATGCAGCTTTTGATGGCGTATCGAGCGAAGCAGGCGAATATGAGCAAGGCGAGGCAGTCAGCACCGATGGCGATCACGACAATGACTGATTGTCCGCGCCGGTGTTCCACAGTTGCCCTGCGACACACAAGGCCTGAGCCGTGCGACTGCTGATCGTGGAAGACAATGAACGCCTCGCCGGTCTGATCGCACAAGGTCTGGGCCGGCGGGGCTTTTCCTGCGACATCGCTCCTGACCTGGTGACGGCGGATGCATGCCTGGAAAGCGCAACCTTCGATGCTGTCATCCTGGACCTTGGCCTGCCCGACGGCGATGGCATCGAGTGGCTGCACTATCAGCGCAGCCTGCGCCAGCTGATCCCGACACTTATACTGACCGCACGTGGAGGGCTGGAAGACCGGATCGCGGGGCTCGATTCAGGTGCGGATGATTACCTCGTCAAGCCGGTGGATATTGAGGAACTGGCGGCCCGGGTCCGCGCCTTGTTGCGCAGGCCGGGGCCGCGTGCAGTGACGATGCTGGAAGCAGGGTCGCTCACTTTTGATCCGGTCAGCCGTGAGGCAGGCTGCGACGACCGGGTACTTGATCTATCCCGCCGTGAGGCTGACCTGCTAGAACTGCTGATGCGCAGACTGGGCACGGTTGTCGTGCGCGATACGATCGAGACTACGTTGTATAGCTTCAACGAGCCGGTGACCCCCAATGCGGTAGAGGCCACCGTATCGCGTCTGCGCCGCAAGCTGGACGAGGCAGGGCTTGCCGGGCAGCTGCATACCGTTCGCGGTGTTGGCTATATGCTGCGGAGCGGCTGAATGGCACATCGGTCCACGTCCATTTTCAAATCTTTGGCACGGGGCCTGGCAGTTGTCGGGCTGGGTGGCACGGCGTTCCTGCTGGTCGCCGTGCTCATCGAATACCGCATCAGCTTTGCCGAGATGGCAACGGCAGATGCGCTGGAGGCGGCGCTGCACGAAATGGTGGAACATGTGCTGTTGCCCATTGTCGCGCTGGTCGTGCCAATGACAGTCGCAGCCCTGTTCGTCATGCGGCGGGCGTTCAAGCCGTTGACGAATGCTACCGACCAGCTGAACGCCATTAGGGGACGCGACCGCAACATCCGCATCGATGACCATGAACTGCCTACCGAAATCCGGCCGTTTACCGTGGCGGTCAACACCCTGCTGGGAAGGCTGGAGCAATCGGCGTTGCACCAGGAAGCGTTCGCCGCCGATGTCGCGCACGAGTTGCGCACCCCGCTGGCAGCGATGATGCTGGAACTCGACGGGATGGACGATCCTGCTGTGGCGCGGCTGAAAGGCGATGTAGCTGCCATGCGCCGGTTGATCGATCAGCTAATGTTGCTGGCCCAAATGGATGCGCAGGAGGCCGCAGCAACCGCCACCGACAATGTGGACCTGTCTGACGTTGCCAGTGACGTCGTTGCAAGATGCGCCCCGACAGTGATTGCCCAAGGCCGGACTATTGAACTGGTGCGTGAAGGCCAACCGTTCCTAGTCCGCGGGAGGCGCGAGGCGATTGCAGCGGCATTGCGCAACCTCATCGATAATGCTGTGCGTGTTACGCCGGACGGCGGCACCGTTTACGTGGTGCTGGACGGGACGCCTGCAATCCGCGTCATCGATGGCGGACCTGGGCTGTCCAAAGACCAGCTCACCCAGCTTATCCAGCGAAACCGACGCGCCGACCACGCCAGCCCGGATGGCGCTGGCCTCGGCCTCGCTATCGTCGATCGCATCATGCAGGTGCACGGTGGCGCGATCCGGACCGATCCAGCAAATAGCGCGCTGATTCTCGACTTCGGCTGAAAGATCGCTTCGTCAGGTTGCTGTCAGCTTCGGCTGGCAAGTACCGGTCATGAACAGGCAACAGATCATCACGACCGGCGCGGTTGCGCTCGCAATTGTCGCAGGCCTTGTTGCCTACAACCAATTCACCGGGCCGGGCGAGACCGCACAACGTGCTTCAGTTTCCATCGATCTTCGGGTCGCGCCTGGGGCCTTGACCTCGCAGCAATTGCAGCGGCTGGGTATCCAGACCAAATCGGTGGACGCTGCTGCGGACGTTCCTCTGGGAACTGTTCCTGCAGTCGTCACTCTGCCGCCGGAAGCGCAGGTCGCGGTCACCGCCCCGTTTGATGGCGCTATCCTGCAGGTTTACGTTATCGCCGGGCAGCAGGTATCGCGCGGGCAATCGCTGGCCACCGTCAAGAGCCGTGAGCCACTGCAATATGGCGCGGAACTGGCGCGCGCACAGGCGCGGTTAGGGCTGGCGCAGGCAACTACCGCCCGCACCCGCCAGCTGGTCGAAGAAGGCATTATCGCCGGCGCGCGCGGCGACGAGGTCAGCGCACAAATCCGTGTCGCGCAGACCGACGTGTCTGAAAATGCGCGCATCCTGCGGCAGGCCGGTGCGACCGCGGGCGGCAAAGTCACGCTGCGCGCGCCGATCTCTGGCCGTGTTGCCACGATGACCGCCCAAGTCGGCGGACCTGTGATGGCAACGTCTGCACCCTTCGTGATCGAAAACAGCACCGCTTTCACGCTCGACCTGCAACTGCCTGAACGGCTGGCAGGACAGGTGCGCCCCGGCATGACCATCCGCCTTGCTGGGCCCGGCGTGCCGGAGGGTGTGACCGGGACCATAATGTCGGTCGGCGGTTCGCTCGATCCTGCCACGCGCTCGGTGCTGGCCAAGGCGCGCATCGATGGCGCGCCCGCGCTGGTTGCTGGCAAGTCGGTGATGGCCACAATCAACGGCACCGGCAACAGAAACGCCGCGGCATCCGGCACGAGCATACTTGCCGCAGCACTGACCAAGATCGACGGCAAGGACCATGTGTTCGTGCGCACCGGCAAACGCTTCGTGAAACGCGCGGTGGAGGTTGCAGGCAGCTCTGATGGCAGGGTCGTCGTCACCAGTGGGCTCAAGCCGGGTGAACAGGTTGCCGTATCAGGGGTAAGCGAACTCAAGATGCTGCTGGCCGGGAGCTGATCGTCATGCTCCGCAAACTGATCGAAGCTGCGCTCAACATACGGCTGGCTGTCATCGGGATCGCACTGGGCCTCGCCGCATTCGGCGCTTTTGCCTTTGCCAACCTGCCGATCGATGCATTCCCGGACATCAGCTCGACTCAGGTCAAGATCATCATGAAAGCCCCCGGCATGACGCCCGAGGAGGTGGAAAGCAGGGTCATCACGCCTGTCGAGATGGAACTGCTTGGCATCCCCAAACAGACTGTGCTGCGCTCTGTCGCCAAGTACGCGATTGCCGATATCACGATTAACTTTGAGGACGGGACCGATATCTACTGGGCACGCAGTCAGGTCGCAGAGCGGCTTGCCAATGCAACCGCCGGTTTGCCGGGCACGGTCGAAGGCGGCATGGCCCCGATCTCCACGCCCTTGTCGGACATGTACATGTTCACCGTGGAAGGGCCTGTATCGCTAACCGAGAAGCGGCGGCTGCTCGACTGGACGATCCGGCCTGCACTGCGCACCGTGCCGGGCGTCGCAGACGTCAATGCGCTGGGTGGCATGGTCGAGACATTCGAGGTGCAGCCGGACTTTGCAGCGCTGGCGGCGGCCAATCTCACGATAGAGGACCTCAAGGCTGCCGTCGTGGCAAGTAACCGCAACGACGGCGCTGGTCGCCTGGCGGTTGCGGAAGAGGCGCTGATCGTGCGTTCGGTGGGCGCGATCCAATCGCTCGATGATCTCGCATCGGTGGTGGTCCGCAGCGCCAATGGCACTGTCGTGCGCATCGGCGATGTGGCCGCCGTGCGGATGGGCAGCCTGACCCGCTATGGCGCAGTCACCAAGAACGGCACCGCAGAGGCCGTGCAGGGACTGGTCATTGCCTTGCGCGGGGCGGACGCCAGCAAAGTTGTTGCAGGCATCAAGGACCGGCTGGCCGATGTGCAGGGGACGCTGCCCAAGGGAGTCTCGATAGCGCCTTTCTACGACAGGTCCGACCTGATCGGCCGCGCAGTGGGCACGGTAGAAGACGCGCTGCTCGAAGCCATCGTGCTGGTCGTCATCTTGCTGCTCCTGTTCCTGGGCGATGCGCGCGCATCGGTGATCGTCGCGGTCGCCTTGCCGATGGCGGCGCTGATGACCTTTATCTGTATGCGCGCCATCGGGTTGACGGCAAACCTGATGAGCCTGGGTGGCTTGGCGATCGCCGTCGGCATGCTGGTCGATGGCGCGGTGGTCGTCGTCGAGAACGTTGTGGACCGACTGTCCGATGCGCGACACAGGGGCGCAAGCAAACTCAACTGCGTGTTCGTAGCGACTGCAGAGGTTGCTACGCCGGTGGCATCGGGCATGGCGATCATTGCGCTCGTCTTCCTGCCACTACTGACGCTCGAAGGGCTGGAGGGCAAGCTGTTTGCTCCAGTGGCGATGACCATCGTGCTGTCTTTGATCTCGGCGCTTATCCTGTCTCTGACACTCGTCCCGGTGCTCGCGTATTTTGGCCTGAAGCGTAGCGAGAGCCATCACGAGCCCTGGCTGATGCGCCAACTGACGCCGCGCTATGAGCGGCTGCTCAATGCTTCGTTCGCGCACAAGCCCCGCGTGTTCATCGCCGCTGGAATTGCGCTCTTGCTAGCGAGCGGTGCCTATGCAGTCACTGGCAAGACCTTCCTGCCGACCATGGATGAAGGGTCGATCATCGTACAGCTGACCAAGCTGCCGAGCATCGGGCTGGATCACAGCACTGCTGGCGACATGAAGGTGCAGAAGGCTCTGCTGAAGGATGTGCCCGAGATTGAGGCTGTTATTGCCCGCGTCGGCAGCGACGAGCTTGGGCTCGACCCGATGAGCCCCAATGAGACCGACAGCTTCCTGGCATTGAAATCCCGCGACACATGGCGCGTGGATGACAAGGCTTGGCTGACCGACCAGATTCGCAAGGTGATGGTGGATTTTCCCGGTATCGAGCCCAGCTTCACCCAGCCGATCGAGATGCGCATTTCCGAGATGCTGACCGGCGCGCGCGGTGACCTGGTCATCCGGCTCTTCGGCCCGGACCTCAAGGAACTGTCACGGCTGGCGGGCGAAATCCAGGGTCGGCTCGAAAAGATCGAGGGCACCACCGAAGCGATGACGGTGGCCAACGATACCGTGGACTACCTCCAGCTCGACATGGATCGCATGGCCGCAGGTCGCGCCGGGATGCCGGTCGATATGCTGCAGGACATGATGCGCGCCAGTGTGGAGGGCGTGCGCGCCGGATCGGTAACCGATGGCAACCGCCGCATTCCGGTGATGATCAAGGGCCAGGGCAGCGACGGTATGAGCCCTGAGACTTTCGCGGACCAGATGTATCGTTCTCCCACCGGACAGCTCGTGCGCGCCAGCGATGTCGCCAGCGTCGCGCAGGTCGCAGGCCCGGTAAAGCTAGAACACGAGAACGGATCGCGCTTTGCCATGGTGCAGGCCTTCGTCGGCGGGCGCGATCTGGTCGGCTATGTCGATGAGGCGAAGCGGGACATCGAGGCGAACGTGAAGCTGCCTCAGGGCTATCGGCTTGTATGGGGCGGGCAGTTCGAGAACCAGCAGCGCGCATCGGCGCGGCTGATGGTCGTGCTGCCGATCTCGCTCGTGCTGATCTTCCTCGTTCTCTACGCCACATTGTCTTCGGTGCGATCGTCGCTGCTGATCCTGGTTAACATCCCCTTCGCGATGGTCGGCGGTATGGTCTCGCTGGCGGTATCGGGTGAATATCTTTCGGTCCCTGCATCGGTCGGGTTCATCGCCTTGCTAGGCATCGCAGTTTTGAACGGGCTGGTGATGGTCACCTGCTTTCGCCAATTGCGTGAGACCGGTCTGACATTGGCGCAGGCCGTGCGCCAGGGTGCAGCCCGCCGCCTGCGACCGGTGCTGATGACGGCGACCATCGCGGCCTTCGGCCTGGTGCCGCTGCTGTTTGCCAGCGGACCGGGTTCCGAAATTCAGCGGCCGCTTGCCATCGTGGTGATCGGCGGACTGATCAGTGCTACCCTGCTGACGCTCATCCTGCTGCCGATCCTCTACGAACGTTTCGGCGAAAGCCGGGCGGAGCGCGAGGCAGGCGATGTAGCTCTCGATGAAGGAGAACCGGCATGATCCGCTCGCTGATCGCCGCCGCTGCTCTGCTAGGCACTTCGGTTTCGGCGCTGGCGCAACCCGGCCTGCCTGCCGATCCTCAGGTGCAGATCGCTCTCGAAGAACATCCATTGGTGCTGGCGGCCAAGGCCCGGGTCGAGGTGGCGCGTGCCGATGGCCGGGCGCTGCGGACCGGACCGCAGGAGTTTTCGGTCACTACAAGCGTCATGCAGCGATCGGTGGACCGCGAAGGCCGGTTTACCGAGTTCGATGCCTCGATCAGCCGCCCGATCCGGCTGCCCGGCAAGGCCACGCTCGACCGAAAGGCAGGCGAGTTCGGCCTGATCGCCGCTGAAAACCGTATGGAGGATGCGAAACATCAGGCCGCTCTGCTGCTCGCGGAACTGTGGTGGGACTGGCTGGGCGCATCAGCGGAAGAGGCCGTTGACCGGCAAGCGGTGGACAACCTTGATCGCTCGCTGACCAGCGTCAAACGCCGCGCCGAACTGCGCGATGCGTCCCCGCTGGAGGTCGATCAGGCCGCTGCCGCTCTCGGCTTGGCACGATTGCAGGCAGAGCAGGCAGCGGGCCGAGCAGCACTGGCACGGGCTCGGCTGACATCGCAGTTTCCTGGCCTTGTTCTGCCGCACGCCGCACAGGAGCTGCCCCTGCCCGAATTGCCGCAGTCGGGCCTACCGGTTCTGCGCAATCTCGTGATCGAGCGCAGCCACGAAATCGTTGCCGCGCGCGCTGAGGCGGACCGAATGAAGGCTCTGGCAGACCGTGCGCGGCGGGATCGTTTTGCGGATCCCACCGTCGGTGTCCGGGCCTTCAGCGAGCGTAATGGCATGGAAACCGGGCTAGGCCTGATCGCGACGATTCCGCTGGGCGGTAGTCACCGCAGCGCCCTCGCGGACAGGGCCTCCAGAGAGGCCGTAGCCGTCGCTGCCGAGGCGGCAGCGGTGGGCTTCAACGTGCAGGAAATGGCCGATGGTGATCTGGTCAATGCCAACTCGGCCTGGCAGGCATGGCAGCGCAGCCGCGATGGAGCAAAAGCGCAGGTCGATGCCGTGCTCAAGATGCGGCGCGGCTATGATCTAGGCGCAATCGACCTTGCCGACCTGCTGATGGCTGAGCGGCAGACACATGACATGTTCCGCACGGAAATATTGGCGCGCACCCAGGCGTTGCGTGCGATAACCCGCCTCTTGATCGACAGTCACAGCATCTGGATCGGTGACGATAACCCGTAAGCCATCGCCAGAAAGGTGTCCCGCTGTGACAAGACTGCACATTCACTCCGAACGCCACCTGGTTGCCCGCATTGGCTGGTTGCGCGCCGCCGTAATGGGCGCGAACGACGGCATCGTCTCCACCGCCAGCCTGATCATCGGCGTGGCCGCTGAATCCGCGCAATCGACTAACGTTCTGATAGCGGAGACGGCGGACTGGTGGCAGGCGTAATGTCGATGGCGGCGGGCGAATATGCGTCGGTCAACTCGAAACAGCATACCGAAAGCGGTATGGCGGCTCTCGGCAGAACCAGACGTACATTTTGGTCAATGTGAACGACCGAGTATGGTGGTCATCTGCCGAAAATAGCAGACCGTCTGCACCTGAGCGGCGAGAATTAGCTTCTGGCTGTTCGACTAGGGTCGTACCTCCCAAGAATTATCCTCAGCTTACTAAGTTGCAACGTCGCCAACCCGCACCGCAATCGGTCGAGCTTCGGTTACGAGTATTGTTAACAGTTTGCCCGGTTCTTCGCTCGTAATGTGATGTCCCGATCGCTCAAACCAAATCAGCCGCTTGGAGGGTGCGCGCACGTGGGAGAACCACTCGGCTGCCACCTCACTCGACACATTTACGTCATGTCGGCCGAGCAGTAGCAAGAGCGGCACCTTCAATCGCCGGATTATCGTTAGGTCGGTGGCCAGCACCTTCGGCAGCAACGCTTCGGTGACCGGTGCCTGACCTGTAAAGGCGTTGCGGACGTCTTCATCACTATATTCTGGCGCCAGTTTTAAGGCCGCCGCCTCAAAATCCCCTCCTGTTCGCCGCCACGCAGCCCCGCCATAGTGATTCAGCCATTTGCGCTGCGTCAGGATGGCCGGCACCGTAAGCGGACGACTTTGCACTCCATAAGGAGCAATCGCTTTAAGCTCGCTAATCGCCTGTGCGTTGCCGTCAGCCTGCGCCTTGGCCAGCGTCCATGCCCATCCGCGACGCTCACTTTCCAGGCCATCGGTCAGCTGTCCCATCCCGATATAGGCGTGCAGCCAATCCGGGTGCGCAGCTGCGAGTTTTAGCCCTAGCATACTGCCCCAGCTGTGCCCAATCACGAACAGCTTACGCTTGCCAAAGCGCTTCAGTGCCCACTGCATCAATTCCTCGGCATCGGCCTGGAAGCGTTCAGGCGTGAGCGTTGCGGGGTCGTTTGCACCGCTCAGAGTATACGTCTTGCCGGCGTTACGCTGGTCCCAATGAACAACGGTAAAATATTCTTCCCAGCCTCGGTCCCACCACCAATCGAGTGGCATCTCGACAAAACCAGGTCCGCCATGAAAGTAGATCAGCACGGGGTTTCGAAGATCTTGACTGCGGATGGACACCGCCTGTTGGATGCCGCCTATCGGCACTGTCTCGATTGCTTGCAAACCCTGCGGGCTCACGATTTTGCGGAGACCAGCAATGATGCTAACTGCTTCAGCGCGGTTATGCGGACCGACGGGCATCGGTGTTGTGGGAGGTGCAGCAGCGGCAGGCATGGCAATGGCAATCGCGGCCAGTGCGACGATCCTCTTCATACTCTCTCCGTTCGGCTAGGGGGCGCCCGCATCTGCTCTGCCGTACGTTGCGAGCTTCTGTCCATAGCCGACTAGTCCGACCTGAGCTGGTCGGTGGTTTTCGCATGGTGGCTCTTGCAGCCGTCAAACTAGCGTCGGGTGCCGCTCGGGGAGAAATGCTGACCGGCAGCAATGCGGACGAAAAATCAGCGATCGGTGGTCGGTAAAAGGTCGACTGGCGACCGGCAAGTCAAAGCGCAGCGGAACCGTTCCCGTCCGGATCACGCCCATGCCATCGGTCAAGCATCCGCATGGCCGGAGTGACTGTCAGGCCGTGCAGCAGGATGGAGAGCAAAGCCACCAAACCTACAATCGCCCATAGCCGAGCGCCTTCATCACTCTGCAGATGGTTGAGACCGTACGCGAGATAATAGAATGATCCCACGCCCCGGATCCCGAAGAAAGCGATTGTTCTCTTTTCCGACTGACTCGCATTGAACCCTGTCAAAGCTATCATGCCGAACAACGGTCGAACCACCAGCAGAATCGCCACCGCCGCCGCGACGTCGATCCATTGAAGAGGACGAAACAGGCCACTCACAAGCGCGCCGCCAAATAACAGAAGCAGCACCATCATCGCCAGCCGTTCCACCTGCTCGGTTAAGGCATGCATCTGCCGATTGAACTCATGATCCCGATGAGATCGCCGCAGCGTTAGCGCGGTTACGAACACGGCTAGGAAGCCATAACAGTGCAGTAGTTCGGTGAGGCCATAGGACACGAACGTCGCCGAGATTGCCACCAATCCGTCGCCAGTCTTGGACAATCTGGTATCGGCGGGAACGTGAAAGGTTAGCCACCCAAACAGACGGCCGATCAGCCAGCCACCCAGAACGCCTGCGAAAATTTCCCACAGGACATTGTGCATTAGCCATTGTGCCGCCCAGGGCTCGCCAGTCGTTGCCGCCAATCCCAGAGCGATGGCGAGATGGACGAACGGGAATGCGAAGCCGTCATTCAGCCCAGCCTCGGACGTGAGTCCGAAACGCACCTCGTCTTCCTCGCCAGTCTTGGGCGGGCCCACCTGAACGTCGGCGGCAAGCACCGGGTCGGTGGGTGCAAGGCTTGCCGCTAGTAGCAGTGCCGCCGCCCACGAGAGCCCAAGCCACCACCCGCCGATGGCGGTGATAGTTAGGATTCCTAGCGGCATAGTGACTGCCAAAAGGCGCCAGGTGATATTCCATTTTCCCCAGCTGAAAGGTCGGTCAAGTTTCAGGCCGGCTCCCATCAGGGCAATAATCACAACCAACTCTGTGAAGCGCTCGGTCACCTCGGGGTAGGTGAGAGGCAACGGCCGCAGCGTGACTGCCGGCATTGAGAATACAACGACGCCAATCCCGATGCAGACTATGGGCAGAGATAGGGGGAGCCGCTTGAGGACCAGGGGGAGCCATGCGACCAGCGCTATCATCAGCCCGGCGCCGGTCAGGAAGAGGATATACGGGTCAGGCGCTGAAATAACTTGCTGCATCGGCTGTCAACGACGCAGCCGCCTCATCGGCTGCATGGCGCGCGTAGGGAAGACGCAAAAGGAACAGACGCTGCTGCTCAATCAGCGCGCGAGCAACGCCATCGAAGAGATCGATTTCAGAGGGCACGGAAACGTCCGCGTCAGTCAGTGCCGATGTTGCAAGCAAACGCCGAGCCGCTTCCCTGACATCACCACCATACTGCCGCGTGACACGCTGATCGAGAAGCTCAGCAATTCTGGCTGACGAAAGGTGGCGCTGCTCATCGATTTCAAAATCTGGATCGGTCGTTTCAGGCACGTAACCGCCTGACGCTTCCGTCTGCTTCACCAAATCAAGGAAGCAGTTAGCGACCAGTTGCCGAGCCTGAGTTTTCGTTAAATCGGTCGAAGCTATCATATCAAATGCACCCATCACTCTGGCCGAATAGGTGACTGCGAGTAACCGGGCGAGCCTTGGGGCGTATGTCCCAAGCGACCGATGAACCTCG
Organism: Sphingobium sp.; assembly: GCA_965279415.1. GTDB lineage: Bacteria > Pseudomonadota > Alphaproteobacteria > Sphingomonadales > Sphingomonadaceae > Sphingobium. The sequence goes on along the minus strand of OZ257238.1, from coordinate 2,472,246 downwards.
CCCTGACCAAGACGCGACCGGATATGATCCGGCACACGCACACGCAGGTGGTACACCCCATTTCGGCGTTGCAAGTATGGGAGACGGCTTCCGCTCACGCGGCGAACCCCCGATTTTGGCCCTGCCCAAAAACTTGGGCCGACCACGCCGATATTAAACCCTCGGCGGCACGGGCAATGTAGCGCAGTATGTAGCAAATATATTGAAGGCAGGAAAGCCCCTTTGAGAAAACGCCGGAATACCGGGGTTTTCTGCAAGGGGTGGTGGACAGGGCTGGATTCGAACCAGCGTACGGGAAACCCGGGCAGATTTACAGTCTGCTGCCTTTAACCACTCGGCCACCTGTCCATCGGGCGATGCGGCTGCGTAAAAAAACAGCCTGCGTTGCCACCGGAGGGGCGCTCAATGACGAAAGGAGGCTTGCCTGTCAATGCTTCCCGTGAAAAGAACGCGACCATGAAAAGAGGACATCGTACCGGAAAGCCCAAAGGGGGTTTCCCTCGCTTCTATGGCCGTCACGCAGTCATAGCCGCGCTCGCCAACGAGAACCGCATCGTGCGCAAGATATGGGGCACGCGCGAGGCGCTGACCGCGCTCGAACTCCCGCCCGTGCTGCCGATCGTCTACGCCGACGTGGCGGATCTGGGCCGAATGGTGCCCAGCGACGCGCCGCATCAGGGCATCGTCGCCGAAGTCGAGCCGCTCGACGACATCTGGCTGGGCGACGTGCTGGAGGACGGACGCGACGACAAGCGACCGATCCTCGTGCTCGATCAGGTGACGGACCCGCATAACGTCGGCGCGATCCTGCGTTCCGCCGCGGCGTTCGACGCGCTGGCGATCGTGACGCAGGACCGGCATTCGCCCGCGGAGACAGGCGTGCTGGCGCGCGCGGCGTCCGGCGCGCTCGAAATCGTGCCGTGGGTGCGCGTGGTGAACCTGGCCCGTGCGCTCGACGAGATCGCGGAGGCCAATTACTGGCGCATCGGGCTGGACGGCGAGGCGGAGCTGACGCTGGACAAAGCGATCGGCGAATCGCGCGTCGCCCTCGTGCTGGGCGCGGAAGGCGAAGGCCTGCGCCACAACAGCATGGCGCATTGCGACATATTGGCGAAGCTGCCGATCAGCCCGCGGATGGAGTCGCTCAACGTCTCCAACGCCGCCGCGATCGCGCTCTACGCTGCGGCCATCGGCTGATCGCCGCGGCGCAAGGGGGCGTTGGGCAATGGGGGACAGATATCATGAAGGCATTTGCGCGCGCAGCGTTCACGTTGGGAGCATCGCTGCTCCTCTCCGCCTGCCTGCTCACTCCGGGCAAGTTCGAGTCGACGCTGGATATCCGCGCCGACCGGAGCTTCACTTTCACCTACAAAGGCGAAGTAATCGCCAGCGACCCTTCGGACATCGGCAAGGACCTCAAGGACGCAGGGCGTAGCGGAGAGGACGATACGCCGGTTGCCGAGGACGAGGAAGCCACGCTTCAGAGCATCGGCTGGCAAAGCGGGAAGGGCGAACAGAAAGCCGACGACCCGAATGCAGGCGACCAGAGTGCAGGCAGCAAGGCGGCGGACGATGACGGCAAGGACGATCAGGACTTCAGCGATGTCGATGCGGACGCCGACACCAAAGCCGACGCTGCGACGAAGCAGCGGAAGATCGACGCGATCGTCGCGGCGCTGCGCAAGGAAAAGGGCTTCCGGGCGATCAGCTATGCCGGCGACAACAAATATCTCATCGACTATGCGATCAGCGGCAGCCTGACGCACAGCTTCGTCTTTCCCTTCAACATGGATGCGGAGTTCGTCTTTCCTTTCGTCGCGATCGAATTGCGCGGGGACGACAGGGTGCGCGTTAAGGCGCCGGGCTACGCCAATGGATCGGCGAACAAGAAAACCGGTCTGGGCAGCGGCATGGACGAATTGGGCAAGTTTCTCGACGGCCATTTCACGCTGACGACGGATGCCAGCATCATCAGCCAGAATCAGGAGGACGGCGCTGCGACCGTCGCGGGGAAACAGCAGATTCGCTGGACGATCACCCCGCTGACGAGCGAAGCCCCGATGGCCGTGGTGCGCTTTCCGGCCAAATGAGCCGGGTTCGGCGAAATACCACAAGGGCGTCACCAGATGGCCGTGGTGCGCTTTCCGGCCAAATGAGCCGGGATCGATACGCCAAAGCCTTGAAAAACCAGGCCATCGTGCCGATCCTATCCATAGGAAACTGCCCCGCACGGGCAGTCGAAATATGGAGTATCCTTCGTGCGTAGCCCGGAAAGCGTTTCATCGATGTTGTGCCCCGTCTGTCATACTGGCCTGAACATGTCGGAGCGGCAGGGGGTCGAGATCGACTATTGCCCGCAATGCCGTGGCGTATGGCTCGACCGGGGGGAACTGGACAAGATCATCGAGCGCAGCGCACAGGCGGATGCGCCTGCCCCGGCGCCGCATGTGCAGCAGCAGAGTTTCCGCCCGGACCGCGCCCCGCCTGTCGCGACGACGCCGCATGAAGGCTATCGCCCGCATTACGAAGGCGACTATCGCCGCAAGCGGAAGAAGAGCTTTCTGGAAGAACTGTTCGATTAAGTACAGGGAGTAACGTGCAGCTTTGGCGGCGGAAACGTTTACGCCTTTTCCAGCGTGCACTGGAGGGGATGCTGGTTCTGGCGGGCGAAGTCCATCACCTGGTTCACCTTGGTCTCCGCCACTTCGTAGCTGAAGATGCCGCAGACGCCGACGCCGCGCTGGTGGACGTGAAGCATCACCCGCGTCGCTTCCTCCATGTCCATCTTGAAGAAGCGCTGGAGGACATGGACGACGAACTCCATCGGAGTGTAATCGTCGTTCAGCATCAGCACCTTGTAGAGCGAAGGCTTTTTCGTGCGCGTGCGGGTACGCGTGGCGATGCCGACGCCCGGTCCGGTGGTGCCGGTGCCGCCTTCATCGTCCTTGCCCTCGTCACTCATATGCGGGGCGTGCCGAAATTCTGTGGTGAAGCTGCTCATGTCCGATCAGGAATATGGCATCTGGGGCGCTGGACGCAAGGGGTTGCATGTACCCTTATCGACAGGATGCGCGCGAACAGGGTTTCGGGGGCCATGCTTTTATAGATGATTCGCGCGGAGGCGCAGAGACGCGGAGACGTTATGCCGCGTTCAGCGGCTATGCCGTGGCCGTCCATGACATTATTGAATAGTCCGGCAGATTGTTCCTGGCACATCTTCTGCGCGTCTCCGCATCTCTGCGCGAACGAAATACACGCGAACGAAAATGGCCGCCTCCTCTGAGGGAAGCGGCCATATCATGTCAGGCAGACGCTAAGTCTGCGCTGTGTCGCTGCCTCAGGCGGCGAGCGACTTCACCTTTTCGGTAACGACCGACACGCGACTGCTCAGCGGCTGGGCGACGTCGCCGGCCAGCTTGATGATCGCTTCGCTGGTCTTGGCGCTTTCCTTGGCGAATACATCGAAGGCGCTGGAAAGCAGATCGCTCTGCAACTGGAAGAACTCGGTCGGCGACTTGGCGGCGGCCAGGCTCTTCATCGTGGCGCTTGCCTTTTCAAAGGTCAGGCGGCTGTATTCGGCAGCGTCCTGGCCCATGGCTTCGAGGCCCTTGGCGGCGATCTTCCCCGATTCAACCAGCGCTTCGACATTGCCCTTTGTCAACTCGGTGATTTCCTCGATCGCCTTCGTCGACTTTTCGACATTGACCTTCGCCTTTTCGTTCATATCGGCAAAGGCCGACTGAAAACGGGTCTTGGCTTCTTCGGTGTACTTCTTGGTGTTTGCGATAACGTCGTTCATGGTCGTCTTTCCTTCTGCGATGGCCGTGTGGACTGTCGTCTCCACCTGCGGCGCGGTTTCAATGAGCGGGGTAATCACGTCTTTGACTTTATCGACGACAGGCTGGACCAGCTGGGTCTGCACGTCGTTCAGGGCCTTTTTCAGCGTTGGCGGGGCGCTCGGTACTGCCGGAACCGCGGCCTTGGCCAACGTCGATTTCGCGACAGACTTTTCCACGGGCGCAGACTTTGCGACCCGGGCCTTCGCGGCAGGCGCTTTGGCGACCGGTTTTCCGGGGGCCGACGTTTTGCGAACGGGCGCCGGCGCCGCAGTAGCCAGATCGGCGGCCTGCAAAGCCTGGCGTGCGGTCAGGGCAACGCCCTTGCCACCGGTGGGTGGAGCCTTGCGCGTCGTACCCGATGTCTTTTTCGGCGTATCGGCCATATCGACCTCCCATCATTGCTGCACTGCACAATAATGGATGTCGTAGTAAATATCAAGGACTTTTGTGCAGTGCAGCAAAAATATCATAATGCTGAAACATAACGGAAATTATTCGCCGCTCAGCGCGAGCGGACATAGCGTCCCGGCGCATCCTCCACGGCAGGCAATGCCCCCTCGCCAGGCACCCGCGCACCCTTCACAGGCACCTGCGATGATCCCATGCTGTCGATCCACTGCCGCCAGTCCGGCCACCAGCTACCCGGCGTTTCCTTCGCCGTCGCGATGAACTGATCGAGCGTCTCGGCCAACTCCTCGCAGGTCCAGTATTGATATTTATGGGCGGCGGGCGGGTTGACCACGCCTGCGATATGTCCGGACCCGGCGAGCAGGAAGCGGCGCGGCCCGGCGAAATGCTCGACCAGTTTCCACACGCTGCGCGGCGGTGCGATATGATCCTCCCGCCCCGCCTGAATATAGCTCGGCGTCATGATTTTCGACAAGTCGATCGGGGTGCCGTCGACGGTGATCGCCCCCGCCTGCACCAGCTTATTGTCGCGATACAGGTCACGCAGATAGGCGCGGTGCCACTTCGCGGGCAGGTTGGTGGTGTCGCCGTTCCAGAACAGCAGGTCGAACGGCTTGTAGTCCTGCCCCATCATGTAATTGTTGACGACATAGTTCCAGATGAGATCGCGCCCGCGCAGCAGGTTGAACGTGAGCGCCATATAGCGCCCGTCGAGAACACCCGAGGTCGTCAGCCGGTCGATCATCGCCAGTTGCTCGTCGTCGATGAACAACGTCAGGTCGCCCGCTTCGGAAAAATCGACTTGCGCGGTGAAGAACGTCGCGCTCGCCACCTTGTCCGCTTCCCCGCGCGCGGCCAGCAGCGCGAGCGTCGCGGCCAGCGTCGTCCCCGCCACGCAATAGCCGATGGCGTGGACGCTGGGCACGTCGAGCAGACCGCGCACCGTATCGATCGCATCCACCTGCCCGCGCAGTATGTAATCGTCCCACACCACGTCCTTCATGCTTTCGTCGGCGGATTTCCATGAGACCATGAACACGCTGATCCCCTGATCCACCGCCCATTTGACGAAGCTCTTTTCGGGGGCGAGATCGAGAATGTAGAAGCGATTGATCCATGGCGGAAAGATAATGAGCGGCGTTTTCAGTACCGTATCGGTCGTCGGCGCATAATGGATGAGCTGATAGAGCGGGGTCTCGTGAATGACCTTGCCCGGCGTCGCGGCGATGTTGCGACCGACTTCGAAATGGCTGCCGTCGGTGTGCGACAACTGCCCCTTGTCCATATCCGCCAGCATGAACTGGAACCCTTTCACGAGGTTCTCGCCGCCGGTTTCGATCGTCTTTTCCAGAACCGTCGGGTTCGTCATCGGGAAATTGCTGGGCGAAAGCGCATCGACGATGCTGGCCGTCGCAAAGCGCAGTTGCGCCTTCTGCTTGGGGTCGATGCCGTCCACGCTGTCGGACAGGCGCGTCAGATAATCTGCGGTCAGAAGATAGCCCTGTTTCATCAGGTCGAAAAAGGGATGCTTCTGCCACGCCGGATCGGCGAAGCGGCGGTCGTTGCGCGCGGCGGGGCTGTCGGCAGGCGCGGGATCGGGCGTCTGCTTCATCCATCCCGATCCGTCCAGAAAGCGTTGCCACAAGGCGATGCCTTCCTCGACATAGTCTCCCTGCGCCTTCGCCATGGCGGTGGCGTCGAAGGCCGGCTGGCCATGCGCCATCTGCCGCGTCGCATGTTCCAGCATCATCTGCTGCGCGCGACCGATACTGTGCGTCCATTGCTGCATCTGGTCGAGCGTCGGGATCAGCGTCTGAGCGGCGTCCAGCACGGGCTCGATGATCGGTTCGGAGGGGGGCGTTCCGGGCGCATCCTGAGCAGGCGTGGGTGCGGGATTGCGGCTCGCATCGCCCCGTGGCTTGCGCGAAGCCTTGGCACCGCTCTTCGTCCCTGTCTTGCCCATCACGCTCTCCTGCGCGGAAACCCGCGCCTGTTACGGCCAGTTGTTCTGGCCAGCCGCGCCGGCTCCGTCTATACCGCTTCCGTCCTGACCGGACCTACGGGCACTTTGCCACCCTCTACGGAGCAGACACAAGGCCAACGCGCTAAAATTAATGAAAGTATCGATCCATGTCTGAAGAGTTCTACCGCATCAAACGCCTGCCCCCCTATGTCATCGCCGAAGTGAACGCGATGCGGGCCGCGGCGCGCGCGGCGGGCGAGGACATCATCGATCTGGGCATGGGCAATCCCGACCTGCCGCCGCCCGACCATGTGATCGCCAAGCTGGTGGAAGTCGCGCAGAAGCCCGACGCCCACGGCTATTCCGCGTCCAAAGGGATCCCCGGATTGCGCAAGGCGCAGGCGAATTATTATGCGCGCCGTTTCGGCGTAGAGCTGGACCCCGATACCGAAGTCGTGGTGACGATGGGATCGAAGGAGGGGCTTTCCAGCCTCGCCACCGCGATCACCGCACCGGGCGACGTGGTGCTGGCGCCCAATCCCAGCTACCCCATCCACACCTTCGGCTTCATCATCGCAGGTGCGACGATCCGCTCCGTGCCGACCACGCCGGACGAGAATTACTGGCGCGCTCTCGACCGGGCGATGGCGTTCACGGTGCCGCGCCCCTCGATCCTCGTCTGCGGCTATCCCAGCAACCCGACGGCGGAAACGGTGGACCTCGCCTTCTACGAACGGCTTGTCGCCTGGGCGAAGGAGAACAAGGTATGGGTGCTGTCCGACCTTGCCTATTCCGAGCTATATTATGACGGCAACCCCACCCCCTCGATCCTGCAGGTGCCGGGCGCCAAGGATGTCGCTGTCGAGTTCACCTCGCTCAGCAAGACCTATTCGATGGCGGGCTGGCGCATCGGCTTCGCCGTCGGCAACCCGCAGCTGATCGCGGCGCTGACGCGCGTCAAATCCTATCTCGATTACGGCGCGTTCACCCCTGTGCAGGCCGCCGCCTGCGCCGCGCTGAACGGGCCGCAGGACATCGTGCAGAAGAACCGCGAACTCTATCACAAGCGCCGCGACATCCTTGTCGAGAGTTTCGGTCGGGCCGGGTGGGACATACCCGCGCCGCGTGCCTCCATGTTCGCCTGGGCGCCTTTGCCGCCCGCGCTCAAGGACATGGGCAGCCTTGAGTTTTCCAAGCAATTGCTCACCCATGCCAAGGTCGCTGTCGCGCCCGGCGTGGGCTATGGCGAGGACGGCGAAGGCTATGTCCGCATCGCGATGGTGGAAAACGAGCAACGCCTGCGACAGGCGGCACGCAATGTGAAACGCTATCTGCAGAGCATGGGCGTCAATACGCCGACGAACAAGGCGGCGATCTGATGCAGCACGGGGATGCCCCCAACAGGGTCTCCCCATGCTTCCTGCTTATCCTGCCTGCCAACCGACAGGACCATGATTGCCGATGATTGCCTTACCCCAGGTGTCCCAGGTCGCCCAGACGATCCAGCTGGCGCTGGCGCCTGTATTCCTGCTGGCGGGCATCGGGGCATTCCTGAACGTGTGCACCGGTCGCCTGGCGCGCGTGATAGACCGGGCGCGCGCCGTCGAACGGCTCGTGCTGGAGACGCGCGGGCGCGATCATGATCGCGCCGTGGAAGAAATCCGCAAGCTCGACCGCCGCATGACGGTGGTGAACACGGCGATATTCCTGACGGTCGCGAGCGGCGCGGCGGTCTGCCTCGTCGTCATCCTGCTGTTCGCCGCCGAACTGTTCGACGCGCATATGGGTACGCCGATCGCGATCCTGTTCATCATGGCGATGCTGTTGCAGGCGGCAGCCTTCATCACCTTCATCGTCGAGATCCGGCTGGCCGCGCGCACCATCCACATCCGTAACGAAGTGTTGTTCCACGAAGCCGAAGCGGACGAGGCATGACGACGACCCTCGAAAAGCGCGTGTTGCAGGCGGTGGTCGCGCTGGCCTGCATCGTGCCGCTGGTGACGGGCGGCATGGGAATCATTCATGGTCCCGTCTGGATGAAAGGCGTCGGTGCCGTACCCGTCGATCTCGACAGCCATTTCCGTTATATGAGCGGCATATTCTTCGGCGTGGGCCTCGCCTTCTGTTCCTGCGTTCCGGCAGTCGAAACCAAGGGCGCGCGCTTCCGCATGTTGGGCGGCTTCGTAGTCATCGGTGGACTGGCCCGATTGTGGTCGCTGCTGTCAGTGGGTGCGCCGTCGATCGGGCATCTGCTGGGGTTGGGCATGGAATTGGGCGTGGTGCCCTGCCTGATGCTGTGGCAGGGGGGATTTGCGCGGCGGTTCAGGCCTTAATCCCGTCATTCACGCTCCTCTCCGTTCGTGTCGAGCCTTTCGACTGCCTGCCTGGACCAGGCGCTCAGGACGAACGGATCAGGACAATATTTTCAGTTCTGATACTTCAGGGCTTTGCAAGAGCGCCTTCCATTTCTGGTCCGCCATCAACCGTTGGACGGAAATCCGGTTTGATCCTGATCTTCGCCGCCTGCTCATAGGCATAACCGACGTCGAGCAGCTTCTGCTCGTCATGCGCGGTGCCGATGAAGGACAGGCCGACGGGCAGCCCGCGCACCAGCCCCATCGGCACGGTCAGATGCGGATAGCCGGCAATCGCCGCGCGTCCGGTCGAACCGCCCGGCCCTTCATATTGGTCGCCCCATGCGGTGTCCGACAACCAAGCCGGTCCGTAGCTGGGCATCACGATCATCTCGACCTTGTTCTCCGCCAGCATCCTGTCGATCCCCTCCGTCCCGGCCAACCGCAGCGATTTTTCGCGTGCTGAGATATAGGCGGGATCGTCCAGCCCTTTGGTCGCGTCTGCCTCCAGAAAGGTCTCTTGCCCGAACAGCGGCATTTCCTTCGCTGCTTCGCGTTCGTTGAAGGCGATCACGTCGGCAAGCGTCCGGCTCGGCACCTGATCGGGCTTCGTGCTGGCGAGATAGGCGGCAAGGTCGGCCTTGAGTTCGGTGTAGAGCACGACACCCTCGGCATCGCCCATGCCGTCCGAAGGTGACGGCTTGATCTCCACAATCTCCGCGCCAGCCGCTTTCAGCGTCGCGAGCGCGGCGTCGAAGCGGGCGACCCATTCGGGCTGCGCGCCGATGCGGATGATGCCTATCCGCATTCCTTTGATCCGGACTGGATCGAGCGCGGCTGCGTAATCCTTCTTGTACCGGTTGGCGTCGCGCGTCGCCGGGTCGGCGGGATCGCTGGCGATCATCGCGGAGAACAGGATCGCGGCATCGCGGACGCTGTGCGCCATAGGGCCGGCAGTGTCCTGACTGTGGCTGATCGGCACGACATAGGTGCGAGGGATGAGGCCGATGGCGGGTTTGAGGCCGACCAGCCCGGTCATCGAACTGGGGCATATGATCGACCCGTCGGTCTCCGTCCCCACCGCCGCCGCTGCGAAACCCGCCGCGACTGCCGCGCCCGATCCGCTGGAGGAGCCGCAGGTCGTGCGATCCAGTGCATAGGGATTGCGGGTCAGGCCACCCACCGCGCTCCACCCGCTGAGCGATCGGCTGGAGCGGATGTTCGCCCATTCAGAGAGGTTGGTCTTTCCGAGGATCACCGCACCCTGCGCGCGCAACGCGGCAACCAGCGACGCGTCGCGGCCCGGATCGTTGCGGGCCAGCGCCAGCGACCCCGCCGTCGTAGGCATCCCGCGCGCGTCTATGTTGTCCTTGATAAGCACCGGTACGCCATGCAGCGGCCCGCGCAACTTGCCCGCCTTGCGCTCGGCATCGCGTGCCTGCGCCTCGGCCCTTGCGTCCGGATTCAACGCGATGACGCTGTTGAGGCGCGGCCCCTGCCTGTCCATCCCCGCGATGCGCGCAAGATACGCCTCGACCGCCTGCACGCTGGTGATGCGGCCCGCCGCCATGCCCTGCGTCAGGCTGGCGATCGTTTCGTCTTCTATCCCCTGCGCAGGAAGCGGCGCGGCGGACAAAAGGGCAGCGGCGGCGAAGGGCAGGACACGCATCGACAGGCGCCTTTTCGATACGGACATGCGCGCAGAATAGCACGCATGAGAGGGGCCGCCGGGTCATGCCCGACGGCCCGTCATTTGCATGGTCAGCGGCCGGAAGCGCCGCCCAGGGGAAACGTGTATCGCGCTATCTTGCTGATCGGGATCGCGGCTTGCGAAGGTGTTTCAAACACGTGATCTCGGAAGCAAAATCGACGCTGCGGCGTCGCTCAGCGGCGCGTTCCCCGATTGGACTTGACCGACCCCATTGCTGAACCATGAGACATCGGATCACCTCCTTTCGCTATGTTGAAACATTGCGTGCCGGGTGTTGGCTTCGGCCTCTTCCGGCGACACCCGATGTGTGAATCAAATCGGGGGTACGATCAAGGCTTGTAATTATCTTTTTTCGAATCATACTTGTTCGCTCGCGCCGGAGGGCTTGCGTCGTTTTTCAGGCGTAGTCTCAGCCGCGACAATCCTCCACGACCCGTGCAATTTCCGCCCATGTCGGCAGCACCAGCGGCGCTGCTCCTGCCACCTCCAGAACGAAGCGGCCCCGGCTGAAGGCGATCTGGTCGAGCACCGGATCGGTTGCAGCGCGTGCGGCGATGAAGGGTCCGGTCGCCGATGGGGCCTGTATCGGCCAGTTGGCCGCGCCGAAGCTGGTTCGCACCGTCACCTGCCCCGCAGCGCGCGCGCCGTGCAGGATGAAGAGGACGCGGCGCGCGGTGGTTTCGCAGCGAATCGTGACGAGCGGTTGCGCACCCGGCTGGCCGAAGACCGCGCTGCTGTTCGCACCCTCCTGGACATAGCGCCACCCACCGGGCGTCAGCGCCCAGTCGCGCCAGTCGGCGGACGGCGGCGGCGGAGCGGGTGCAGCGGTGGGAGCCGGTTCAGGGGCAGGCTGCGGCACCGGCACCTCCCGCGGCGGCGTGACGCAGGACGCGAGGACAAGGATCGGGGCGAGCGGGAGCAGGGAAAGGCGCATGGCAAAGGCTATGGCGGAGCGCGGGGAATGCCTCAACCGCTAATCGGCGGGGCGAGAGATGGAGGGTTCAGGCGGCGCGCGGAACGATACGATCGAGTTCACCGTTCAGCGCACGTTTGGCTTCGAGCAGTTCATAGTCTATTTGCAACCCGAGAAAGAAACCTTCGGACATGCGAAAATAGCGTGCCAGCCGCAGGTCCAGCTCACCGTCCATTGGCTGAACGCCGTCGATCACTGCATTCAAACGTTCCACAGGTACGCCAATGGCATCGGCCAAGGCATCAGCCGTCATTTCGAGCGGTTCCATGAACTCAGACCACAGCATCTCGCCTACATGGGCGTTATGCAGCCAGTCGGGATTAGTGGTAGTCTGTGATCTCGACGTCATAAGCGCCTCCATCGCGCCAGACGAAGCATATACGCCATTGCTTGTTAATGGAAATGGAATGCTGACCCGCGCGATCATCTCTCAGCGCATGCAGGCGATTGGACGGTGGGTTACGCAAGTCATCGAGCGATTTGGCGCGATTGAGCATTTTCAAACGGACCAGGGCGCGATTCTGCATGTCATGTGCAAGTTTGCGACTGACATCACCGTTCCAGACTTTCTCGGTTTCCTTGTCGGCGAAACTGCGGATCACGATTTAGTCCTTTCGATTCCATCAATGCCCCGAACTGGCACCAATTTGAATCGACTTTTACCGCCGTCAGAAACACCCCGCGCTTGAAGTCTTTTCGGGCCACTACCGCCCCATCTTCCGCTGCACCTTCCCATAGCGCATCTTCCGCGTCCCCGGCTTACCCTCGTTCGCGCGCCCCCTCGGCGCGGCGACCTGCTGATCGGCGGGCAGCCCGAGTTCCTCCGCTTCCAGCTTGCGGATTTCGTCCCTGATGCGGCCCGCTTCCTCGAACTCCAGATCGGCGGCGGCAGCGCGCATCTTCTTTTCCAGATCTTCGATATAGGCGCGCAGATTGTGGCCGACCATGTGGGGGCGGTCAGCGTCGCCGGTCTCGACCAGCACGCTGTCCTTGTTGGAGACATGGGCGATGATGTCGCCGATGTTGCGCTTGATCGTTGTCGGCGTGATGCCGTGTTCCAGATTATAGGCTTCCTGCTTTTCGCGCCGCCGCCCCGTTTCGTTGAGCGCGCGTTCCATGCTGCCGGTGATCCGATCGGCATAGAGGATCACGCGCCCGTCCACGTTGCGCGCCGCGCGACCGATCGTTTGGATCAGCGAGGTTTCGGATCGCAGGAAGCCTTCCTTGTCCGCGTCCAATATGCCGACCAACCCGCATTCGGGAATATCCAGCCCCTCGCGCAGCAGGTTGATGCCGACCAGCACGTCATAGACGCCCAGCCGCAGGTCGCGGATCAGTTCGATGCGCTCCAGCGTCTCGACGTCCGAGTGCATGTAGCGGACCTTGATCCCCGCTTCGTGCATGAACTCGGTCAAGTCCTCGGCCATCCGCTTAGTCAGCGTGGTGACGAGCGTGCGATATCCTGCCGCTGCGGTCTTTCGAGCCTCGTTGATGAGGTCGTCGACCTGATCCTCGACCGGTTTGATCTCGACCGGCGGATCGATCAGTCCGGTGGGGCGGATCACTTGCTCCGAGAACACGCCGCCGGTCTGTTCCATTTCCCAGTTGCCGGGCGTGGCGGAGACGCTGACCGTCTGCGGCCGCATCGCGTCCCATTCGTTGAAGCGCAGCGGACGGTTGTCGATGCAGCTCGGCAGGCGGAATCCATATTCGGCGAGCGTGATCTTGCGCCGGTGATCGCCCCGCGCCATCGCGCCGATCTGCGGCACGGTCTGATGGCTTTCGTCGACGAAGAGGATCGCGTTTTCGGGCAGATATTCGAACAATGTCGGCGGCGGTTCGCCCGGCATACGGCCCGTCAGGAAGCGCGAATAATTCTCGATCCCCGCGCAGCTTCCGGTGGCCGCGATCATCTCCAGATCGAAATGGGTGCGTTGTTCCAGCCGCTGCGCCTCCAGCAACTTGCCTTCCGCGATCAGTTCCTTCAGCCGCTCGGCCAGCTCGAAACGGATCGCTTCCATCGCCTGCTTGAGCGTCGGCCCCGGCGTGACGTGGTGGCTGTTCGGAAACACCTTCACATACTCCAGCGTCGCGACGCGCTTGCCGCTCAGCGGATCGAATTCAGCGATTTCCTCGATCTCGTCGCCGAAGAAGCTGATGCGCCAGGCGGTGTCCTCATAATGGCTGGGGAAGATTTCCAGATTGTCGCCCTTCACGCGGAAATTGCCGCGCGCGAAACCCATGTCGTTGCGCTTGTACTGCAGCGCGACGAGTTTGTGGATGATCTCCCGCTGGTCGGCGACTTCGCCTTTCTTCATGGCGAAGGTCATCGCCGAATAGGTTTCGACCGAACCGATGCCGTAGAGGCACGAGACCGACGCGACGATGATGACGTCGTCGCGTTCCAGCAGCGCGCGGGTCGCCGAATGGCGCATCCGGTCGATGCTTTCGTTTACGCTCGATTCCTTTTCGATATAGGTGTCGGAGCGTGGCACATAGGCTTCGGGCTGATAGTAGTCGTAATAGCTGACGAAATACTCGACGGCATTGTCGGGGAAGAAGCTCTTGAACTCGCCGTATAGCTGTGCGGCGAGGATCTTGTTGGGGGCCAGGATCAGCGCGGGGCGCTGCACCGCCTCGATCACCTTGGCCATGGTGAAGGTCTTGCCGGATCCCGTGACGCCCAGCAGCACCTGATCCCGTTCCCCCGCCTTGGCGGACTGGACGAGTTCGGCAATCGCAGTCGGCTGATCGCCCGCCGGTTCATACTCCGACACCAGCGTGAACGGCCTGCCCCCTTCCGTCTTTTCCGGACGTGCCGGGCGGTGGGGAACGAAGTCCTCCCCGGTTTCGGGTTCGGCGAGCGAGGTTCGGATTTGAATAGCCATCGCGCACTGATATGGTCCCGCCGACAGGGCCGTGCAACAACTGCGCGCGCAGACGGGAGAGTGCCACGATGAAAACAGCGATCGTGATGGGCTGCGCGGCGTTGCTGCTGGCGGGATGCGACAAGGGGGCGGACAAGTCCGCCAGCGGACCGATGAGCGCCAAAGAGGTCGCCGACGCCATGGATTCGGTGAAGCTGGAGCCGGGCGAGTGGGAGGCGACGCAGGAAATCATCGACGTGAAGATGACCGGCGTTCCCGAAGGCATGCCCGCAGGCGCGATGCAGCAGATGATCGGGCAGAAGAATACCGTCAAGCACTGCGTCACGCCCGAACAGGCGGCCAATCCCGGCGCGGATTTCCTCGCCGCGCAGAAGGACAGCAAATGCACCTATGACGACATGCAGATGTCCGGCGGCGTGATAAAGGGGGCGATGTCGTGCAGCCCGCCGGGCAATCCCAAAGCCGTCATGAAGATGACCATGAACGGCACCTATCTTCCCGCCAGCTATGCCATGGCGATGGAAACCAATCTGAGCGGCATGCCCAACGGCATGGCCATGCAGATGAAAATGAAAACCAGCGGCAAGCGCATCGGCCCTTGTGCCGCGGGGAGTGAAAAAGGCCCCAAGGTTCCGGGCTGAGGCACGACATTGATCCTGCCCTTCGACCTCCCTGCTTATCTCGACCGGATCGCCTTGCCCCATGCCCCTGCAGCCGATGCGCCGGGGCTGGCGCTGGTGCATCGCGCGCATCGCCTTGCCATTCCGTTCGAGAATCTGGACATTCCACTGGGGCGCGGCATCCGCATCGATGCGCCGTCCGTATTCGCCAAGCTGGTGACGGGGCGGCGTGGCGGCTATTGCTTCGAGCAGAACAGCCTGTTTCTCGCGGCGCTGCATGCCTTCGGCTTCGGCACACGCCCCTTATTGGCAAGGGTGTGGCTGATGGCGGAAGCGACGCCGCCGCTCACCCATACGCTCAATCTCGTCACGATCGACGGACAGGACTGGATCGCGGACGCAGGCTTCGGCGGCAGCTTTTCCCCGCCGATGCGGCTGGCCGAGGGCGCGCATCATACCGCGGCGGACGGCACCGCGCATCGCCTGATCCGGCAGGACGATCGGACCTGGATGCTGGAGCGCGCAGGCGATCCCGGCCCCACCGACGGACGCAGCACGCCGTCGCAAGATTGGCAGCCGCAATACAGCTTCACGCTCGATACGGTGGAACCGGTGGACCTCGAACTCTCCAATCACTGGACATCGACCCGGCCCGATACCCGCTTCACCACGCTGAAAGTCGCAAGCCGCGTGATCGATGACGGCTTCGTCTCGCTGGTCGACCGGCGACTGTCCGAACACCGGAACGGCGAAGGGCAGCATCGGGAAATCACGGCGCTGGAGGATTATCGGCAGGTGATGACGCAACTGATGGGGCTTGCCTTATCCGATGCGGAGGTGGAGCATCTGTTCGCGACAAGAGAATGAGTATCGGGGGAGAATGACATGCGCGGATATTGGGCGATAGCGGCGGTTGCGCTTGCCGGATGCAGTTCGGAACCCGCGCCGCAACCGAAGGCCGAAGCAGCACCCATACTGATCAAGTCCGGCGAGTGGACATTCCAGCGCAAGCAGACCGGATACAATACGCCCACAACGACGGCGGAGGAATATGCCCGGATGGTCGGCACCAACAGCGAGGCGAAGCTGTGCGTGAAGGTGGATGCGGACGGACGGCCCGATGCCGATGCGCTGGCCGGAGCGGAAGGCAAGGATTGCACGTACAAGGACGCGAGCATCCGCAAGGGCCGCTTCATCGCGACCCTGGCCTGCAAGAAGGGGGCGGGCACGTCGGAAGTCGTTCTCGAAGGCAACTATGCCGCCGAAAGCCTGACGCTGGGCGTCAGCATGACGGAAACGCAAGGCGGCAAGGCCGTGCTGCGGACCACGCATGATCTGTCGGGTAAGCGAACCGGAGAATGCGCGGCGGGGTGAAACCATCCCGCACCGTTCGGTTCGAGCTTGTCGAGAACGCTCCCCAAGGGTTCTCGACAAGCTCGAACCGAACGGAGATTTAGTTGAAAACCGCCGCCACCAGCTTCGCGAAGGCATCCGCCCGATGGCTCATCGCGTGCTTTGCGTCCGGGTCCATCTCGCCGAAGCTGACGTCGTGACCGAGCGGCTGGAACATCGCATCATAGCCGAAACCGTTGGTGCCACGCGGTGGCCAGACGAGCGTGCCGTCGACGCGGCCCTCGAACCCTTCGACGTGGCCGTCGGGCCATGCCAGCGCCAGTGCGCAGACGAAATGCGCCGAGCGGCTGGCTTCCGATCCGGCGGCTTCCACTTTCTGCCAGACCGATGCCATGGCCAGATCGAAGTCCTTTTCCGGCCCCGCCCAGCGCGCCGAGAAAATGCCGGGATCACCCAGCAGCGCATCGACGCACAGGCCGCTGTCGTCGGCAAGCGCAGGCAGGCCGGACAAATCTGCCGCCTGCATAGCCTTGAGTTCCGCGTTCGCGATGAAGGTCGTGCCGGTTTCTTCCGGTTCTGGCAGGTCGAGTTCCGCCGCGGACACCGGTTCGATCCCGAAGGGACCGAGCAGCGCCCGGATTTCGCTCACCTTGCCCGGATTATGGCTGGCGATCACCAGCTTGCCGGGCTTCAGCTTGCGGATCGCCTGCGGCGCGTTCGGATCGTCGGCGATGAAGTCGCTCATCTTCCCGTTGCCTTATCCTGGGCCTTGAAGATTTCACCGCAACCGATGCGCGCAAGTCGCAGCAAACGCAGCAATTCCTCCTCGTCGAAAGTCGCGCCTTCCGCGGTCGCCTGCACTTCGGCAAGCTTGCCGTCGCCGGTCAGCACGAAGTTGGCGTCGGCCTCCGCGCTCGAATCCTCGATATAATCAAGGTCGAGGACGGGCGTGCCCTGATGAATGCCGCAACTGATCGCCGCGACCTTCTGGACGATCGGATCGTCCTTCAAAAGACCCTTGGCCATCAGCCCGTCCACCGCGATGCGCAGCGCCACCCATGCGCCGGAAATGGAGGCGGTGCGCGTGCCGCCATCGGCCTGGATCACGTCGCAATCGAGCGTGATCTGCCGTTCACCCAGCGCCTTCAGATCCACCACCGCGCGCAAGGAACGTCCGATAAGGCGCTGTATCTCCTGCGTGCGACCAGACTGTTTGCCCTTGGCCGCTTCGCGATTGCCCCGCGTGTGGGTGGCGCGGGGCAGCATGCCATATTCCGCCGTCACCCAGCCTTCGCCCTTGCCGCGAAGAAAGGGCGGCACCTTTTCCTCGACCGAGGCCGTGCACAGCACCCGCGTATTGCCGAAGCTGACGAGGCAGGCGCCTTCGGCATGGATGGTGAAGGCGGGTTCCATGGTGATGGCCCGCATCTGATCGGGGGTACGGCCGGATGGGCGCATGAACAAAGACTCCTCAAAAAGCGTTGACGCGGGGCTTAGCGTCGGGCGTTGCCGCTGGCCAGAGCGGCACGCAGAAAAGTGCATTGCCGGCGAAAAGGGGTTAAGCGATGGTCACAGCAATGATCCGGCGGGAGTCAGCGATGCGAGCATATCTTACGGCACTGATGACATTGGCGCTGGCCGGATGCGCCACTGCGCCCGGCGCCGCACCGTCCGCGGCGATGGGCGAGACGATCCGCTTTTCCGCCGGGCGCTGCTTCGGCGCCTGCCCTGTCTACAGCGTAACCGTCGAACCGGACGGATCCGGCGTGCTGATCCCGGAGAAATATACGTCCGTCCCCGGTGAAACGCGGTTCACCGTGACGCCGCAGCAATATCGCCGCCTGCGCGACAGCCTCGCCCCCTTCCGCCCGGCCACCGGCACGGAGCGGAAGATCGGCCCCGGCGACAAGGATTGCCGGCGCATGGCGACCGACATGCCGGGCTATCAGATCCGCTGGCAACGGCGCGATCAGGAACGGACGCAACTCGATTATTACGGCGGCTGCCATGATCCGCAGCATGCCCGCCTGCGCAGCACCATCGCCGCCGTGCCGCGCCTGCTCGATATCGAGAAGATGCTCACCCCCGCCCCCGTATCAGCCGGAAAGCCCCGATCATGAACCCGACGATCCTGCCCCGCATCCTGCGCATCTTCGGCATGGCGTTCCTGCTTATGGGATTGCTGTGGCTCGGTCAGGGGCTGGGCTACATAAAATGGCCCGCCGAAAGCTTCATGATCGACGTGCGTCCCTGGGCCTGGCGCGGTGCGGGGCTGGCCACCCTGGGCGTGGCGATGCTGATACTCTCCGCTCGGCTGCGACGGCGGCCCTGAAACATGACGGCATTGAGCGCGATGGCGATGCAGCCTACATAGGGATGATGGCCACTTCTCCCATCACCGAAATGACGGACCGCGCGCGCGATGTCTTTCGTCTGGTCGTGGAAAATTATCTGGGCACGGGAACGCCCGTCGCCAGCCGTACGATCGCGCGCCTTGCGACGTTGAACCTCTCCCCCGCGTCGATCCGCAACGTGATGCAGGATCTGGAGGAAATGGGCCTGCTCGCCGCGCCGCACACGTCCGCCGGGCGAATGCCGACCGAAACCGGCCTGCGCCTGTTCGTCGACGGGATGATGCAGGCCGCCGAACCCTCGCTGGAGGAACGGCGCGCGATCGAGACGCAGGTGGGTGAAGGCGGACCGATCGAGGATGCGCTGTCCGCCGCGACGCTGGCGCTGTCCGGCCTGTCCGCCTGCGCGGGGATCGTGATGGTGCCCAAGCGCGAGCCGGTGCTACGCCAGTTCAGCTTCGTGGCGCTGAACGAGCATCAGGCGCTGGCGATATTGGTCGCGCAGGATGGTGGCATCGAGAATCGCGTGGTCGACCTGCCCCCCGGCGTCACCCCGTCGATGCTGACCGAAGCGGCGAATTATCTTTCCGACCGTCTCTCCGGCCTGACACTGCGGCAGGCGCAGGTGCGGTTGGCGCAGGAGTTGGATGCCGACCGTCGTGCGCTGGACGGTGCGGCGCGGGAACTGGTCGATCGCGGCCTTGCGATATGGTCCGCCGACGTCAGCGACCGTCCGGTGCTGATCGTGCGTGGTCAGGCGAACCTGATCGACGAGACGGCGTCCGCTGATCTGGAACGCGTGCGGCAACTGCTCGATGAACTTGAGGGAAAGCAGGAAATATCCCGCCTGCTCGAAAGCGCTCTGGCGGGCAGCGCGACCAAAATCTTCATCGGATCGGAAAACAAGCTCTTTTCCCTGTCCGGTTCTTCCGTCATAGCCGCCCCCTATCGCGCGGGCGATGGCCGCGTCGTTGGCGTGGTCGGGGTGATCGGCCCTACGCGCTTGAACTATGCGCGCGTGATACCCATGGTGGATTTCACGGCGCAGACCCTGTCGAGATTGATGAGATGAGCGAGACTGATACCGAACCCATGATGGACGAAAACAGCAACGAAAGTGCAGCCGAAACCGCAACGGCGACGCCCGAAGCGACGGACGGCGACGCGACCGACACGCGCATCGCCGCGCTGGAAGAGGAACTGGCCGTCGCGAAGCAGGACGTACTCTACGCCCATGCGGAAACGCAGAACGTGCGGCGTCGGCTGGAAAAGGAACTGATCGACGCGCGCGCCTATGCCGCGACCGGCTTTGCCCGCGACATGCTGACGATCGCCGACAATCTGGCGCGGGCGCTCGCCGCGATCCCCGCCGACCTGCGCGAGGACGAGAAGATGAAGGGTCTGGTCGTCGGCTTGGAAGCCACCGGGCGCGAACTCGACAGCGTATTCCGCAAGAACGGCATCGAGAAGATCGAGGCGATGGGCCAGCCGCTCGACCCCAATCTGCATCAGGCGATGGTCGAAATCCCCTCCCCTGATGCCACGCCGGGTACGGTCGTGCAGGAAATGCAGGCAGGCTATCGCATCAAGGACCGGTTGTTGCGGCCCGCGTTCGTCGGTGTGGCGAAGGCCGCCGAATAAGACATTCCTGCACTTTACGGGAAGAAATGGCGGCGGTGATCCACGGGATCACCGCCGTTTCTCGTTCTGGCCAAAGCGCGTCATCCTCGCGAAGGCAGGGATCCATCTCTCCACTTTTCACCTTGACCGATCATCCTCAAATGGAATGCCGCTTGCGCGGGGATGACGAGTGAGAATAAATCTACGATATATCTTGACTGATTTCATTCAAGATATATCTTGAGCGCATCGAAGTGCTCTTGAAGGATATATATATGCGATTTTCTCCTCACCATTCTCATCGCGGCCCACGTGCCGCACTTTTTACAGCGCCGGAGGGGCGTGGACGTTTCGGCGGCGGTAGGCACGGTGGCCGCTTTGGGGGCGGACCGACCGGTGATGACCCCATGGGTCGTCGCGGAGGACGTCGCCGCCTGTTCGACGCGGGTGAGCTCAAGCTCATCCTGCTCAACCTGATCGCCGAAAGCCCGCGTCACGGCTATGACCTGATCCGCGGGATCGAAGACCTGTCCAACGGTGCCTATGCCCCCAGCCCCGGCGTCGTCTATCCGATGCTCACCTTGCTGGCCGACATGGAACTGATCGTCGAACAACCCGGCGAAGGCGCGCGCAAGCTGTTCGGCATCACCGCCGCAGGCACCACGCTGCTCGATGAAAAGCGCAACGAGACACTCGATGCGCTTGGTCGGCTCGATATGCTGGCCAAGCGCGCCGAACGCACCGATGGCGCGCCGATCCGCCGCGCCATGGACAACCTGAAAATGGCGCTGCACAATCGCCTGAGCTGCGATACGGCAGACGCCGACACCATATTGAACGTTGCGGCCCTGATCGACGAAGCCGCCGGCAAGATCGAAAGGCTGAAATAATGGAAAGCGCTACGGCAACCGTGCCGACGGAAAGCGGCAGCAAATATCTACAGCAGCTGTGCAAACACTGGAGCCACAAGCTGACTGTCGAGTTCACCGCCGAAAAAGGCACCGTCACTTTCCCCAATGCCGTCGCCACGATGATGGCGCAGCCCGACAGCCTGCTGGTGACGATCGAAGCGGAGGATGCGGAAACGGTGGAGCGGATGAAAGGCGTGGTCTCAAGCCACCTCGACCGTTTCGCCTTCCGCGAGGCTCCGCTGCCGTTCGACTGGAAATGAGTGGCAGCCGCTATTTCTCCGCCCCGAAGATCGTCCTGCCAAAGATGTTTCCGGGCGGGGAATAGCGGCAGACGAGATAATCGTCCCTATCGTTCGATGCGACTGCGCAGCCGATCGCGGCTACATTGTGCCACACCATCTGCGTGTAGTGGCCCACATCGCGCCAGTCCCCGGTAGTGCTGAAATCGGGCACGGGGCGCGGGCGGTAATAGCGTTTCTCGCGCGCCCAGGCGTCGGCCATCTCTTCATAGGTGAAGGCGCCGCGCGACCCCATCCAGAGATTCTCGCCCTGCGGCGTCGGTCGGCTCGCCTTCGTGCTGTGCTGGAAAAGGCGCAGGCGCGCCAGCTCCTGCGCATAAGCCAGCGCCTGCGCCGCCAGTGCCGGGTCCCATGTCACCGG
This sequence comes from Sphingobium sp., assembly GCA_965279415.1. Classification (GTDB taxonomy): domain Bacteria; phylum Pseudomonadota; class Alphaproteobacteria; order Sphingomonadales; family Sphingomonadaceae; genus Sphingobium. Next base: position 2,450,595 of record OZ257238.1, on the reverse strand, counting down.
CGTCATGCCAACCGCCCGCCGTTCCGCATTATGCGTATCGAGCATCACGGCGCGCAGGAGTCGATCGCCGCGTGGACGTGGCTGGTCAGGTTCATCCCATGGCGATCGGATGTTCGATTGCCGCCGCGTCTGCGCGTCCGCTACGGCAGGCAGCATCGCAAGCCCAAGTAGCCACAACGTCAAAATCCGCATAGAGATCCCTCATGTCGTCCCTTCCTGCCGCGCAGACTCTGAACAGCAGCCTAACCGCTGATCTGGCGCTCTATATCCACTGGCCCTTCTGCGTCTCCAAATGTCCCTATTGCGATTTCAACAGCCATGTCCGGGCACACATAGACGCGGACGCATGGCAGACGGCGTTGCTGGCGGATATGGCGCATGAGGCGGCGCTGACGCCGGGGCGCAGGCTGGGGTCGATATTCTTCGGCGGGGGCACGCCTTCGCTGATGCCGCCACAGATTGCCGCCGCGCTGATCGCCGGGGCGCAGCGCCACTGGGGCTTTGCCGACGACATCGAAATCACGCTGGAGGCCAACCCCAGTTCGGTGGAGGCCGCGCGCTTCGCCGATCTGGCGACGGCGGGGGTAAATCGCGTATCGCTGGGCCTTCAGGCACTGGACGACGACGCGCTGCGCTTTCTGGGCCGCGCGCATAACGTGGCGGAGGGTCTGGCGGCGCTGGATACGGCGCAGGCGGTGTTCGACCGCGTGACCTTCGACCTCATTTATGCCCGACCGGGCCAGAGCGAGGCCGACTGGGAAACCGAACTGGCGCGCGCGATCGGCTTCGGAACGGGGCATCTCTCGCTCTATCAGCTGACGATCGAGCCGGGTACGCGCTTCGAGACGCTGGTCCGCCAGGGCGCGTTCGTCCCTGCCGATCCCGATCACGGCGCGACGCTTTACGAATTGACGCAGGCGATGGCGGATGCGGCGGGCCTGCCTGCCTATGAGATCAGCAATCATGCGCGGCAAGGGCAGGAAAGCCGCCATAACCTGACCTACTGGCGCTATGGCGACTATGCGGGCATTGGCCCCGGCGCGCATGGGCGGCGCGGCGGCATGGCGACCCAGCGCCACCGCAAGCCGGAAAACTGGATGGAGGCGGTGACGCGCAACGGCCATGGCCTTAAAAGCGAGGATGCCCTGTCACCGCAGGACCGCGCGCGGGAAGCATTGCTGATGGGTCTGCGACTGGGCGAAGGCGTCGATCTGGCGGGGTTAGCAGCGATGTCCGGGGTGGCACGCGATGCGCTGGTGGATGACGATGCGTTGGCCCGGCTTTCGACGCTTGGCTTCGTTACTCAGAATGCTGATCGTGCGCGCGTTTTGCCAAAAGGAATGCTGCTGCTCGATGCGATACTACCGCAGATCGTGCGTTGATGCCTCCATCCTAGTCGTCATTCCCGCGCAGGCGGGAACCCATCTCGCCTTCACTGGTCCAGTCGCGTTTCGAGATTTGGGTTCCCGCCTGCGCGGGAATGACAATGGGGGGGGTAGTGCATAGCCCACTTGATACTCTACAAACTACATCATGAACGCCGCCCAATCTCTGATCCAGGAATGGCGCGCGCATCTGGCGCAGGACCGGCGGCGGTCGGTGCATACGGTGCGCGCCTATGTCGCGACGGCGGAGCGGCTGACGACATTTCTGGAACGGCATGTGGGCAAGGCCGTCACGCGTGATGCGCTGACCCGTCTCACGCCGGCCGACATTCGCAGCTTTCTGGCCGAGCGGCGCGGTGCGGACGGGATCGGCAATCTGACGACCGCGCGGGAGCTATCGGCCATACGCGGTTTCCTGCGCTTTCTGGGCGGCACGGAGGCGTCCATTCCCGCCATGAAAGGCCCGCGCGTGCCACGCGGCGTCCCGCGCCCCGTCAATCCAGATGACGTGATCGCGCTCGCCGAAACCGTGGCGGAAGGCGCGCGCGAAGGCTGGATCGGTGCGCGCGACTGGGCGGTGCTGCTGCTGCTCTATGGCGCGGGGCTGCGTATCGGTGAGGCAATGGGGCTGACCGGCGATGTCCTGCCGCTGCAGGAAACGCTGCGGGTCACCGGCAAGCGCAACAAGACGCGGATCGTACCGCTGCTGCCGCAGGTGCGGGATGCGATCGCGGCCTATCTCGCGGTATGCCCCTATCCCGCCATGCCGGGCGAGGCGCTGTTCCGGGGCGCGCGCGGTGGTCCGCTGTCGCCTGCACTCATTCGCCGGGCGGTACAGAATGCGCGTGGGCAGCTTGGCCTCTCCGACCGCACGACACCGCATGCCCTGCGGCACAGCTTCGCCACGCATCTGCTGGGGCGCGGCGCGGACTTGCGGTCACTTCAGGAACTATTGGGCCATGCCAGCCTGTCCTCGACCCAAGTCTATACCCAAGTCGATGCCGCGCATCTGCTGGACGTCTATCGCAACGCGCATCCCCGCGCCTAATTCTCCTGCGTGGATGGCCGCCAGGTGATGAGCCGATAGAGGTAGAAAATGACGGCCAGCGCCACGGTCACGGTCGCCGCAGGCCCGATATACTTGTCGATTTCCTTGAAATTGGCGCCCAGAACATAGCCTGCATAGGCAAGGATGACGTTCCAGATCAGCGCGCCCGCCGCCGTCCACAGCAGGAATCGGATATGACCCATGCGGAACAGGCCGGCGGGCAGCGACACCATGGTGCGCAGCGCCGGCATGAAGCGGAAGATGAACACGATCGCGTCCCCCCGGCGCGCGAACAGCCGATTGAGCGCCTCGACATCGCGCCACTCCAGCGTCGCCCAGCGACCGAAACGGTCGATCAGCGGCTTCAGCCGTGTGAAGCCCAGCTTCCAGCCGATCAGATACCAGACGTAATTGCCGATCGTCGTGCCGCAGGTGCCCGCCAGCAGCAGAGGCGCCATATCCATCCGCCCCTGCCCCACGCGGATGCCACCGATGCCCATGATGAGTTCCGACGGGATCGGCGGAAACACGTTTTCCAGCACCATGAGGAGGAATATCCCCCAATAGCCGCCCGCATCGATGAGGTGGAGAACCCAGTTGGTCATGCGGTGTTACGATCGCGCACAAGATGTTCTCCTGCGAACGCAGGAGTCCAGGGTTTCAGACACCGAAGTCAGTGCAACGCACCCTGGGTTCCTGCTTTCGCAGGAACGCGAAATTCTAGCCGGCTTGGCCATTGCCTATCGCGCCGCGAGCCGCGCGTCGATCGCGTCCCAGATCATGCCGCCGGTGTCGATCCCGTCGAAGGCGTCGATCGAGACGATGCCGGTGGGCGACGTCACGTTGATTTCGGTCAACCATTCGCCGCCGATCACGTCGATGCCGACGAACAACAGCCCGCGCTTCTTCAGCTCCGGTCCCATCGCCGCGCAGATTTCGCGCTCGCGATCCGTCAGTTCGGTCTTGGCCGCCGATCCGCCGACGGCAAGGTTGGAACGAATCTCTCCCTTGCCAGGAATCCGGTTCACTGCGCCCGCGACCTCTCCGTCGATCAGCACGATCCGCTTGTCGCCGCTTGCGACGCCGGGGATGAAAGCCTGCACCATGAATGGCTCGACCCACGAAGCGTTGAAGAGTTCCACCAGCGCGGAAAGATTGGCGCCGTTGCCGCCGACATGGAACACCGCCGTCCCGGCGTTGCCATAGAGCGGCTTGACCACGATCTCGCCATGTTCGGCAAGGAAAGCGCGGGTTTCGGCCAGGCTGCGGGTGATCATCGTCGGCGGCATGAAGCGCGCGTAATCGAGCACGAACACTTTTTCCGGTGCATTGCGCACGGCGGCGGGATCGTTGACCACCAGCGTGTCGTTCTGGATACGCTCCAGCAGATGCGTGGCAGTGATGTAGCTCAAATCGAACGGCGGATCCTGCCGCATCAGTACGACATCGATGTCGCGACCCAGATCTATCCGGACGGGATCGCCGAAGGTGAAGTGATCGCCTTCGACCTTGCGCACTTCCACCGGGCGAGCCTCTGCAATGACCCGGCCGTCGCGGAAGGTGATGTCCGGCACGAGATAATGGAACAGCCTGTGCCCCCGCGCCTGCGCGGCCAGCATGATGTGGAAGGTGGAATCCCCGCCGATCTTGATCGATTCCATCGGGTCCATCTGCACGGCGACGTTGAGAGACATGCGCTATTCTTTCCTTCCGTTCGCCCTGAGCCTGTCGAAGGGCCACGCCGAGCGCCAGCCAGTTGCCTTCACTTCGTTCAGGCGAAGGCTTCGACTTCGCTCAGCCCGAACGGGGAATGTACTATTACCCCCCGTGCCAGACGTTGCTCAGATGGCGCGGCGGGCGGCCCGGCGCAAGGAGCATCACGTCGATTCGCATGTCGTCGCCCGGTCGGCAGTAATCCGGCCCCAATATTTCCGCTGCCGCCGCGACGCGCGCAAGCCGCCGCTCGTCGATGGCGAAATCCAGTTCCGCCACGCTGCCCCGTGCCTTCACCTCGACGAAGGCGACGATGCCGGGCTTCCGCGCGATCAGGTCGATTTCGCCCAGCGGTGTCCGCACCCGCCGCCCGACGATCTGCCAGCCCTTGAGCCGCAACCACCAGCCGCAGATACGCTCGGCCTGCCGCCCGCGCTTTTCGGCGGCGAGTCTGGCGGCACTGGGCTTCTTCACCCTTTTAGTTCCATCGCGCGGGCGTAAAGCGCGCGCCGGTCCATCCCCAGCGCCTTGGCGACTTCACCCGCCGCCTTGGACACCGGCAGTCGCGCCATCGCTTCGATCAGCGCGGTATCGGCATCCTCCTGACTGGCGGGAGGCGCTTCGCCGGGCGGACCGACGATCACCACGATCTCGCCCTTCGGCGGCGCATCGGCATAGCGGGCGGCAAGATCGCGCAAGGTGCCGGTCGCGGTCTCCTCGAACCGCTTGCTAATTTCGCGCACCACCGCCGCGTCCCGATCCCCCAGCGCATCGGCCATGGCGGCAAGACTGTCGGAAAGTCGCGGCCCGCTTTCGTAAAAGACCAGCGTCGCGCGCAGGGCGGCGACTTCGCCCAAAGCATCGCTCCGCGCCTTTGCCTTCGACTGCAGAAACCCCATGAACAGGAAACGATCGGTCGGCAGGCCGCTCAATGTCAGCGCCGCGAGCGCCGCGCTCGGGCCAGGCAGGCTGGTGACGAAGCGCCCCGCCGCGCGCGCATCGCGCACCAGCTTGTAGCCCGGATCGGAGATCAGCGGTGTCCCCGCATCGGACAGCAGGGCAACGGCTTCGCCCGCCATACGCTCCACCAGTCGCAAACGCAGGCTGTCGTTGCTGTGGTCGTGATAGGGGACCATCGGCGTATCGGCCCCCGCCGCGCGCAGCAATTTGGCGCTGACCCGCGTATCCTCCACCGCCACAACATCGGCACGGCGCAATATCTCCGCAGCGCGCGGGGTCAGGTCTCCAAGGTTGCCGATGGGCCCGGCCACGATATATAGGCCGGGCTCGAGCGGGGTCTCCGCGATAAGAGAGTCACGATTATCCGTTTCCATAAGGATGCCAGATGACAGAGAGGGATGCCGGACCGCAAGCAGGCATATTGCCCGCGGTAAAACCCGCGTTAAAACATGGCGCGCGGATCATGTTCGCCGCCAGCGCGCTGATGATGGCGGGGTGCCAGACGATCGTGCCGCGCGGCACTCCGCCGGGCGGGCCTGTCGGCCCCACCGAACCCACCGAGCCGCGCCCGATCGAGCCGGGCCTGCCCACCGATACCCAGCGGCATCGCATCGCCCTGCTCGTGCCGATGAGCGGCGCGAACGCAGGCGTTGGCCAGTCGATCGCCAATGCGACGACGCTCGCCCTGCTCGATACCAAAGCGGAGAAGGTGCGCATCACGACATACGACACCAGCCTGGGCGCCGCCGCAGCCGCTGCCCGCGCGCTGGCCGAAGGCAATCGCCTGATCCTGGGCCCGCTGATGGCGGAGGACGCCCGCGTCGTCGGCCCGATCGCGCAGAAGGCGGGCGTGCCGGTCATCAGTTTCTCCAACGATACCAGCGTCGCGGGCAATGGCGTCTATCTGATGGGATACAGCCCAGTTCAGTCGATCGAGCGCGTCGTGACCTTCGCCAGAGGCAAGGGGATGAGCCGGTTCGCCGCGCTGGTGCCGCGCGGCACCTATGGCGAGCGGGCAGGCACGTCGCTGCTGCGCGCGGTCGAGGGGGCGGGCGGCACGGTCGTTTCGATGCAGCCTTTCGACCGATCCCCGACGTCGATCACCGCGGCCGTGAAGAAACTGGACGCGGCGTCGCCATATGACGCCGTGCTGATCGCCGATGGCGGTCGCATCGCGATTCAGGCCGCGCCGATCCTGCGCAAGAGCGTCAAAGGCGCGCGGGCGCAGGTGCTGGGCACGGAACTGTGGAACACCGAAAGCGCGATCGCCGGATCGCCCGCGCTGCGCGACGCGTGGTTCGCTAGCGTGTCGGACGGTCTCTACGGACAGCTTGCGACTCGCTATCGCGCGCGCTTCGGGACGACGCCGTTCCGGCTGTCGTCGCTGGGCTACGACGCTGTGCTGCTGACCGTGCGGATCGCGCAGGACTGGAAAGTGGGCACGCCTTTCCCCGCCCGGCGACTGGCCGATGCAGGCGGATTTGCCGGAATCGACGGCGCTTTTCGCTTTGGACGCACGGGCATCGCCGAACGCGCGCTGGAGGTGAATCAGGTGAACGCGGGCAGCTTCTCGGTCGTGGACGCCGCGCCGAAGGGGTTCGGGGAGTAAAATCCTCCCCTGTAAGGGGAGGTGGCAGGCGAAGCCTGACGGAGGAGTGTACCCTGTCGATAGCGGGACACCCCTCCACCACGCTCTTCGAGCGCGGTCCCCCTCCCCTTTCAGGGAAGTATTTTGGCTACAATATGCTCTGCCCTGTCTTGGCCCAGTCGGCCATGAAACCGGCGATGCCCTTGTCGGTCAGCACATGGTTGAACAGCGACTTGATGACGGCGGGCGGCGCGGTCATCACGTCCGCGCCGATGCGCGCGCTTTCCAGCACATGGATGGGATGGCGCACCGAGGCGACCAGGATTTCGGTGTCGAAGGCATAGTTGTCGTAGATCAGGCGGATGTCTTGAATAAGCGCCATGCCGTCGAAGCCGTTATCGTCGTGCCGCCCGACGAAGGGCGAGATGAACGCCGCGCCGGCCTTCGCCGCCAGCAGCGCCTGATTGGCGGAGAAGCAGAGCGTCACGTTGACGAGCACGCCATCGTCGGACAGCGCCTTGCACGTCTTGAGGCCATCGATCGTCAGCGGCACCTTGATGCAGACATTGTCGGCGATCTTCCGCAGCACAGCGGCTTCCTTCATCATCGTCTCATGGTCGAGCGCGACGACTTCGGCGGAGACCGGGCCGTCCACGATGCCGCAGATTTCCTCGACCACTTCGAGAAACTTGCGACCCGACTTGGCGATCAGCGAAGGGTTGGTGGTCACGCCATCGAGCAGGCCGGTAGCGGCAAGATCGCGGATTTCGGCGGTGTCGGCGGTGTCGACGAAGAACTTCATGAGCTTGGCCTCTTGCAATGCGCGGTGATTCGATGAGGCCCCTATAGCTACCTCCGTCACCCCTGCGAAGGCAGGGGCCCCGCTTCTCCTGCAAAGGGTGCGAAGAAAGCGGGACCCCTGCCTTCGCAGGGGTGACGGATAAGGCTAGGGGTGTCGCATGACTCGCGCCCGCGTCCTCATCCTCAATGCCGCGCTCGGCCCGCTCGACTATCGCGTGCCACAGGCCATGGCGGTGGAACCCGGCAGCATCGTCGTCGCCCCGCTCGGCCCGCGCCAGCTCGTCGGCGTGGTGTGGGAGGAGGACAGCTTCCCCGACGTGGAGCCGGTGGGCGACAATCGCCTGCGCCCTTTGCTTTCGGTGATGGACGCACCGCCGATCCCCGCGCCGCTGCGCCGCCTGATCGAATGGACGGCGGACTATTACATGGCCCCGCCCGCCGCCGTGCTGCGCATGGCGCTCGCCTCGCACAGCGCGCTGGAGGGGAGCCGCACGACGATCGAATATCGCGCCACCGGCAATGTCCCCGATCGCCTGACCGGCCCGCGCACGCAGGCGCTGGAGCGGATCGGCGAGCGGCAGGGGCTTGTCCGCGAACTGGCGGCGATTGGCGGCGTGTCCGATGCTGTGATCCGCGGCCTCGTGAAGGCAGGCGCATTCGAAGCCGTGGAGGTCAGCACCGACACGCCTTTCCCCGAACCCGATCCCGACTACCATCTGCCCGATCTGTCGGAGGCGCAAAGCGCCGCCGCGCAGCAGCTCACCGATGCCGTCGCGGCGCGAGATTTCCGACCGTTCCTGCTCGACGGCGTGACCGGATCGGGCAAGACCGAAGTCTATTTCGAGGCTGTCGCCCGCGCCTTGCGCGAAGGCCGCCAGATACTGGTCCTGCTGCCCGAAATCGCGCTGACCGAACCGTTTCTCGAACGCTTTACCCGACGCTTCGGCGTGGCGCCCGTCGCCTGGCACAGCGGCCTGCGCCAGTCGGAGCGGCGGCGGGCGTGGCGGGCGATCGCGTGCGGTCAGGCGAAAGTCGTCGTCGGTGCGCGCTCCGCCCTGTTCCTGCCTTATCCGAACCTCGGCCTGATCGTCGTCGACGAAGCGCATGAGACGAGCTTCAAGCAGGAGGACGGCGTGCATTATCACGCCCGCGACGTGGCGGTGATGCGCGGTCTGATGGAGAAATGCCCCGTCGTCCTCGCCTCCGCCACGCCCGCCATCGAGACGCGGCATCAGGTGGAAGTGGGCCGCTACACCGAGATCAGGCTGCCCGCCCGCTATGGCGGCGCGGAGATGCCGGAGATCATCGGGCTGAACCTGCTTACCCATCCGCCGGAACGCGGCCGCTGGATCGCTCCGCTGCTGGTCGAGGCGATCGACGCGGTGATGGAGAAGGGCGAACAGGCCCTGCTGTTCCTCAACCGGCGGGGCTACGCGCCGCTGACCTTGTGCCGTCATTGCGGCTACCGGTTCCAGTGCCCCAATTGCACCGCCTGGATGGTCGAGCATCGCCTGACACGACGCCTCGCATGCCATCATTGCGGCCATGTGATCCCGGTGCCCAAGGCCTGCCCGGACTGCAAGACGGAGGATGCGCTTGTCCCCTGCGGCCCCGGCGTCGAGCGGATCGCGGACGAAGTGGCGACGTTGTGGCCCACCGCCCGCACCGCGATCGCGACATCCGACACACTCTCCTCCCCCGCCCGCGCCGCCGATTTCGTGAAGAGCGTGGAAGGCGGGGCCGTCGACATCATCGTCGGCACGCAGCTCGTGACCAAAGGCTATCATTTCCCCAATTTGACGCTGGTGGGCGTGATCGATGCGGACCTGGGGCTGGAAGGCGGCGACCTGCGCGCCTCCGAACGCACCTTTCAGCAGATCGTACAGGTGTCGGGACGGGCCGGGCGCGGGGTGAAGCCGGGGCGCGTTTTCATCCAGACGCGGATGCCCGACGCGCCGGTGATCAAGGCGCTCATCAGCGGCGATGCCGATGCTTTCTACACCACCGAAACCGCCAGCCGCCGCCATGCCCATGCCCCGCCCTTCGGTCGCTTCGCGGCGATCATCGTGTCGAGCGACGATCCGGCGGAAGCACAGGACATCGCCCGCCTGATCGGCCGGAGCGCGCCGGATGTCGAGGGGATGCGCGTCTACGGCCCCGCCCCCGCCCCGCTGGCCGTGCTGCGCGGAAGGCACCGGCACCGGCTGCTCGTCCACGCCACCCGGCAACTCGACGTGCAGGCGGTTATCCGGGAATGGCTGGGCAATGTCGTGTGGAAATCGGGCACGCGGGTGGCGGTGGACATCGATCCCTACAGTTTCATGTAGCCCGATATCATTGCAACAATGTTCCCCGGCGAAAGCCGGGGTCCAGAGCGGCACGGAACTGTACCCCGTTGTCCTGGACCCCGGCTTTCGCCGGAGAACGGTTTATATGTTCCAATTTTATTCCTGCGGGGTAATCGTCTCCACGTCGATCGGCTGTTCGAGCTTGCCCGTCGTTTCCGCGCGCAACAGCGCATCGCGCAGCTTTCCCGCCGAATCGCGTGCAGGCGAAGCATGCGGCGAAAAGACGATCGGTTCCAGCAGGCGCGCGGCGACATCGAACTTCTTGCGATCGGCAAAGGACATGGCGAGCGCGAAACGATACTCGTCGCGCTGCGGCACCAGCGCGAAGGCCTTGTTAAGACCGTCATAGGCGATCGGCGGCATCGCCCCGCCTTTCATCTTGTGATAGCGATAGAACTGATACAGCGGCACCGCGTCCTCCGTATCGGCCTTGTTCCCCTGAACGATCGCGGTCAGTGCCGCGCGCCATCTGGCGGCATCGTCGCTCCCTTCGGCACGATCGAGAAGAATGTCGGCTTTCGTGGCGAAGGCGCGGGCGTTCTTCGGATCGAGCGCTATGGCCCGATCGGCTGCGGCGAGGGCGGCGTCGGGCTGGTCGGCATCCGCCTCGACTTCGGCAAGGAAGGCCTGCGCGAAACTGCTCTGCGGATATTTCGCGACGGTGGCGCGCACTTCCTGCGCGAGCCTCGCAAAGTCCTCGCTGCCCATCGGCCGCATATTCTGGAGGTCCAGCATCATCAGTGCGGACTGCCCCGCTTCGACGGGGGACAAGGATATCGAAACCTGGGGCATTTCCTGCGGTGTGAGGCGGCTGGCCGAAAGCCGCTTGCTCAGATAGGCGCGCAATTCCTTGTCCAGCGCGGCGAACCCGCCCGCAAAGTAGCTTTCCGCATCCTTGGCTTTACCTTTCACGGTATCATTCAGATATGTGTCAAATTCCTCGCGACGTACCGGGTTGTAACGGAACATGTGCGTCAGCAACCAGGCGGTGCCATAATAGCGATCCATATCGACGGCGTTCATCCGTTCCGTATTGCCCGTGAACAATTGCTGCACCGGCATGGGCCGCATGACGACCAGCCCATAGGCGCGCGACAAGGGCGGATGGCCGAAGTCTATCGCATTGTCCCTGGTGAACTTTATGACCGAATAGAACTCGGCAAAGCCCTCTATGTACCATGCGGGATAAGCCGCCGGAAAATAATGCAGCATGAAATGATGGGCATATTCGTGGAAGAGGATTTCCTCCGCGCCAAGGTCGAACTTTCCGTCCTTCTGTTCCCGCCCGACCACGGCATAGCCGTTGCGGCGCGAGTCGTTGTAATAGCCTGCAATGTTCGGGCGTCCCGCCAGCTTGGCGACGATACCGCTTCCGCGCACCGTATAGACGATGACCGGCGCGCCCGGTTCGTCGTCGAGCGTATCCGTCACCTTGCGGAGCAGGAAATCGAACTTCTCCAGCTTTTCAGCGAAGCTCCGCAATTCCTTGGCCGACCCGTCGCTGTACACGATGAAATGGCGCGAGCGTGCCTGATTCCATGCCGCATGCGCAGGCGCGGTCGCCAGCCACAGAGACGGCACCGTCACCGCCAAACGACAAAACCGCCTCAACATCATGCGCCAATACCCCGCTAATGCCCTTGTATTGCACGACGAGATGGGGCGGATAAATAGCGGTCTTGCACGCGAAAAGGCGGATCGATTGACAGATGCCGCGTGCCCGCTATCGCAGTCTCATGGCGATCCCCTCCCCCTGCACAAAGGTCTGCACGATCGATGCGCGCGGAATCGCTTGTCTTGGCTGCGGGCGGACGCTGGACGAGATCGGGCGGTGGGGCGCCATGGCCGACCATGAGCGGCTGGCAATCATGGCGCGGCTTGAGGCGGCCCGGCTAAGCGGCGCACGCACCGCGTAAACGCAACCTTTGCCGTTTCCCTTTGTCCGCATTGGCCATATGTATCGCGGCCTATGACATGCCTGTTCCGCCGCATCGCGGCCATCCTCATCCTCACCGGTTTCGCCGCCACCGCCCGCGCGGACCAGATGGACCTGACCGCCGCCGCGCGCAGCGTGGTGCGCGTCGCGCTGGTCGCCAGCGACGGATCGCAGGCCTATTTCGTCGGCCATGGCAGCGGTCTGGTCGTCGCGCCGGACAAGGTGCTGACCAACGCGCATGTCGTGGAACTGGCGCGCGAAGAAAAGAACATCGTCATCGGCATCGTCCCTTCGGAGGGGAAGAAAAGCTATGGCGGGCGGATCATCGCCTATTCGCCGGGCAATGATCTGGCGCTGATCCAGATGGAGGACGGGCGCCTTCCGCCGGGCAGTTTCTACGCCGGTGCCGTGACCGACGGGCAGCATGTCACGGCGATCGGCTATCCCGGCACCGTCGATCGCGCGCAGGGCCTTGGCCTCAAGGACATGGTGGAACCGATGATCGCGGTAAAGACCGGCGGCAATGTCTCGTCGGGCCGGTCGGGCAAGGGCTTCGACACCATCCTGCACACCGCGCCGCTGGCGGCGGGCAACAGCGGCGGACCGCTGGTCGATGATTGCGGGCGGATATTGGGGCTGAACAGCTTCGGATCGATATCCGACGGCAACGATGCGGAGTTCGGCTTTGCCGTATCCAACCGCGAAATCGCATCCTTCCTGCGGCAGGCGGGCGTCACCTTCCTGCGCACGTCCGCGCCCTGCCGCTCGCTGGCGGACATAGACGAAGCGGAGGCGCGGCGCGTGGCGGCGGAGGCGGCGAAACAGGACGCAGCCTCCCGCGCCAGCAGCGACGCGCAGGCGGCGGCCTTCGCCAAGGCGCGCGACGCCGCGGAGCAGGACATCATCGCCGCGCGCGAAAACATGATGGCGGTCGCCGCCGTACTGCTGGCGCTGGCGGTGCTGGCGGCGGGTGCGGCGGGGCTGAACTACACGCAGGGCAAGCAGAAGCCGGTGCTGTGGTTCGGCATCGGCGGCGGCGTCCTGCTGATCGGCGCATTGACGATATTCCTGCTGCGCCCCGGATTTTCCGGCATCGAGGAACGGATCGCCAAGGCCGGCATCGACAGCGGCGCGGTGACGACCATCCAGACGGTCGGCTATGCGGCGGCGGGCGACAATCTGTGCCGGATCGACGAGGCGCGAAGCCGCATCACCGTATCGGAAACGACCGACGTGCCGCTGAACTGGACCGAAAGCGGGTGCGCGAACGGCAAGACGCAATATCTGCGCGATGGCGATCAGTGGATGCAGGTGGCCAGCGCCCCGGACGACGCCGCCATCGCCGTCACCCGATTCGACCCGGCGACGGGCGTACTGCGCAGCGAACGCTATCTGGCGGATGCCGACACGCTGGACCGCGCGCGCGCCATACGCGCCAAGACCGATGCCGGCGCCTGCTCCACCGATCCTGCGGCGCTTGCAAAGCTGGGGCGGATGCAGAACGATCTCCGCGCGCTCCTGCCGCTGCAACCCAATGAGCGGCTGGTCTACCAGTGCGGGAAGGCTGCTCCGCCAGCGAATTAAGCTGAGGCGCGATTGTGAAACAACCTCCCCTGCAAGGGGAGGATTAAGGTTGGTCCAAAGCTGCTCGAACATGAATTTAAGAGCTGTTCATCCGCCCCTTCAGGCAGCCGCGCGGACTTCGCCGGATAATGCGGTGAACTCTTCGCGCAATGTCTGCGCCTTGCGGGCGATGTCGTCGGCAGTGGCGAACAGGCTCTGCGCCGCCGCGCGCACGTCGCTCGCCTGATGCTGCAATTCGGCCATGCCGCCCGCCGCGTCGCGCGATCCGCGTCGCACGTCGTCCAGCGCGGCGACGATCTGATGGCTGGAGGCGCTTTGCGTGGCCACCGCCTCGCTGATCCGGTCGGCATTGCCATCCAGCCCCGCGGCCATCCGCTCGACCAGCGACACGCTGTCCAGCACCTCGTCGCTGGTCGCGGCGATGCGATGAAGCTGCTGGCCGATCTCGGCGGCGACCGCCTGCGTCTGGCGTGCGAGCGCCTTCACTTCCTGCGCGACGACGGCGAAACCGCGCCCCGCCTCCCCTGCGCGACTGGCCTCTATCCCCGCGTTGAGCGCCAGCATGTTGGTTTGCTGCGCGATGCCCGTAATCTGGTCGAGCGCCCCGCCGATGTCCTGCACCAAGCTGTGCAGATCATGGGCATGGGTGCGGTTGTGCTGGCTCTGCGTATGGACACTGCTCGCCTGGACCCGCGCGGAATCGACGCTGGCGTCGACATCGCGGATGATGGCGCGCAGCGTGCCGGTGGCGGCTTCCATCTGCCCCATGGTCTGCGCGATCGCCTCGACATCCTGCGCCGCGCGCGACGCCATGGTTTCGGACGATGCGGATGTCTGCGTCATCTGCTCCGCCATCGCGCGCATGGACGCGGCGGCAGCGGCCAGGCCGTCCACGAGGCCCGACAGGCCCGCGCCGAACCGCGCGAACAGCCCATCGAGCCGCGCGGCACGGGCGATGGCCGCTTCCGATGCCGCATGTTCCATATGGCGCAGATTGGCTTCGGCGGCATGCCGCGCAATGGCCGCCTGCCGTGCTTCGCGCGCACGCGTCGCCGCGACACCGATCGCACGGGCGATGTCGCCGATTTCGTCGCTACGATCGGCACCGGGCACGTCGGCTTCCTCGTCCATCGCAGTGCTGGCGGTATAGGCCGCGATCCGGCCCAGCGGCACGACGATGCGCCGGTTCGCCACGCGCAGCGTCGCATAACCGCCGAAGAGGCCGATCAGCATGATCGTCGCCATCACCCCCTGCGTGAGGATGCCGCCCACCCGCAGGCCATCGCGCTCAGCATTGGCCAGATCGCGTAGGCCGCGGATATAGAGTTCCGCATTCATCAGCAGCGGCCCGACCTGCGTGTAGAATGTGCCGGACAGGAAGAAATCCAGCCCGTCGGCATTGCCGGCCTGCAACAGCCGGGCAAGCTGCACGAGCGCCGCATCCGCCTGTGCCCGTTCGTCGGCCATATCGGCCCATACGACGCCGCCAGCTTTCTCGGGAGCGGCATCGGCAAGGCTGGCCCAGTCCGCCGCGATATCGTCCTGCAGGGAACCGACCGCACTGGCCCCCCCCCTGCGGCGTCATATTGCCGCTCTGCACCTTGTTCGCGATCACCAGAGCCTGCCCGTAGGCGTTCATCGCATGCTGCAATGTACTGATGGGGACGAGACGGTTTTCCACGAGGCGCGAAAGTCCGATCTGATTGACGATCGACGCCCCGAACACCGCAAGCGTCAGCAGCATGAGCAAAGCGACCAGAACGGACACCACGATCCTGACGTGATTGCCGAGCGACCGGCCTTCACCGCGAATGAAATGGCGCGCGCGCTGATGCCACGGGATCATGAAGGAACACTCGGTTGGATGGTTCGACGGTTTCCCAATGCGCCGACCGTCGATAAAAATTGGTTAACGCGACCGTCCTTTCGTTCGTACGGATCGGGTCTAAAGTGACATAAAACCGTCATATTACTGTCATGAACGCGTTAACCTTTTGCCCTCGACGGCGCCGCTCTGCCCGGCGTGACGATGCTGAAAAGCCTGTGCCGTCCGCATCGCCTCGCACTTTGGGTCATCTGCCCGCTAATCACCCATGGCGTCTTGCATCGCGGCACACCGCCTGCTAACCGGCCCGCACATCAGGGGGGTGGGGCAACCACCTCCCCTTCTTGGCATGAGTGCCATTTCAGAGCGGAGGACATTCACAGCGTGGAGACGAGTGGCAGCATTCAGGCCAGCCTCAGCGGCCGCTATGCCGTGGCCCTGTTCGAGCTGGCGCGCGACGGCAAGGCGCTCGACGCGGTGGGCGAGAGCCTCGCCGCGCTGAAGCAGGCACTGGCCGAATCGCGCGAGTTCAAGGCGCTTGTGGTCAGTCCGCTGGTCGGTCGCGACGCCGCGACGAAAGCCGTCGGTGCCGTCGCCAAATCAATGGGTCTCGATACGCTGACGGGCAATTTCCTGGGCGTCCTCGCCCAGAACCGTCGCCTGACGCAGCTTCCCGCCGTCATCCGCGCCTATGAGACGCTGCTGTCGAATCATCGCGGCGAAGTCCGCGCCGAAGTCGTCTCCGCCCACAAGCTGAGCGCGACCCAGATCACCGCGCTCAAGAGCAGCCTTAAGGCCCGCGTCGGTCGCGACGTCGCGGTCGATGCCAAGGTCGATCCCGCGATCCTTGGCGGGCTGGTCGTGAAGATCGGCAGCCAGATGATCGACAGTTCCATCCGCACCCGTTTGAATACTCTCGCCCACGCTATGAAGGGCTAAAGACCCGCAAGGGTCCGATGAAAGGCTAAGTCATGGATATCAACGCCGCAGAAATCTCCAAGGTCATCAAGGACCAGATCGCCAGCTTCGGCACCGAAGCGCAGGTGTCCGAAGTGGGCACCGTGCTGAGCGTGGGCGACGGCATCGCCCGCATCCACGGCCTCGACAATGTGCAGGCCGGGGAAATGGTCGCCTTCTCGAACGGCGTGCAGGGCATGGCCCTCAACCTTGAAGCCGATAACGTCGGCGTCGTGATCTTCGGGTCGGACAGCGAGATCAAGGAAGGCGACGTCGTCAAGCGCACCGGCACGATCGTGGACGTGCCCGTGGGCAAGGGCCTGTTGGGTCGCGTCGTGGATGGCCTGGGCAACCCCATCGACGGCAAGGGTCCGATCGTTTCCGACCAGCGCATGCGCGTGGAAAAGAAGGCGCCGGGCATCATCCCGCGCACCTCGGTCCACGAACCCGTGCAGACCGGCCTCAAGGCCATCGACACCCTCGTCCCCGTCGGCCGCGGCCAGCGCGAACTCATCATCGGCGATCGCCAGACCGGCAAGACCGCGGTCGCGATCGACACCTTCATCAACCAGAAGGGCGTCAACGCGGGCGACGACGAGTCCAAGAAGCTCTACTGCATCTACGTCGCCGTCGGCCAGAAGCGCTCCACCGTGGCGCAGATCGTTCGCCAGCTCGAAGAGAACGGCGCGATGGAATATTCCATCGTCATCGCCGCGACCGCTTCGGAACCCGCACCGCTCCAGTATCTCGCTCCCTACACCGGCGTGACCATGGGCGAATATTTCCGCGACAACGGGATGCACGCCCTGATCGTTTACGACGATCTGTCGAAGCAGGCCGTCGCCTATCGCCAGATGTCGCTGCTGCTGCGCCGTCCTCCGGGCCGCGAAGCCTATCCGGGCGACGTGTTCTATCTCCACAGCCGCCTGCTGGAACGCGCGGCGAAGATGAACGCGGACAATGGCTCCGGTTCGCTGACCGCCCTGCCGATCATCGAGACGCAGGCGGGCGACGTGTCCGCCTACATCCCGACCAACGTGATCTCGATCACCGACGGGCAGATCTTCCTCGAAACCAACCTCTTCTATCAGGGCATCCGTCCGGCCATCAACGTGGGCCTTTCGGTGTCGCGCGTCGGTTCCGCTGCGCAGACGAAGGCGATGAAGAAGGTGTCCGGCTCGATCAAGCTGGAACTGGCGCAATATCGCGAAATGGCCGCGTTCGCGCAGTTCGGCTCCGACCTCGATGCCTCGACGCAGAAGCTGCTCAACCGCGGCGCGCGCCTGACCGAGCTGCTCAAGCAGCCCCAGTTTTCGCCCCTGCCCTTCGAGGAGCAGACCGCGTCGATCTTCGCGGGCACCAACGGCTATCTGGACGGCATCGCCGTGTCGGACGTGAACCGCTACGAAGAAGCGATGCTCTCCTTCCTGCGGCACGACCATGCCGACCTGCTCGGCGAAATCCGCAGCAGCAAGGATCTGTCGGACGACAGCAAGGGCAAGCTGAAGGCCGCGCTCGACAGCTTCGGCAAGTCGTTCGCGTAAGAATTAATCCGTCATCCCAGCGAAGGCTGGGATCTCAGGCCGCGGGGGAAACCCAGGGGGCACGAGATCCTGACCTTCGTCAGGATGACGAACCAGAAGGTTCGTCATGGCAAGCCTGAAAGAACTCAAAGGGCGGATCGCCTCGGTCAAGTCGACCCAGAAGATCACCAAGGCCAAGCAGATGGTCGCCGCGGCGAAGCTGCGCAAGGCGCAGGCCGCTGCTGAGGCCGCGCGTCCCTATAACGTGCGCCTGGAACGCATCGTCGCCACGCTGGCGTCGAAGGTGTCGGCCAGCGAAAGCGCGCCCAAGCTGCTGGCAGGCACCGGCAAGGACGACGTGCATCTGTTCGTCGTCGCCAACTCCGACCGTGGCCTTGCCGGGGCATTCAACGCCAACATCGTGAAGGCGGCGGTTCTCAAGGCCCGCTTCCTGATCGCCGAGGGCAAGACGGTGAAGTTCTACCTGATCGGGCGCAAGGGTCGTCCGGTCATCAACCGCACTTTCCCCGGCATGATCGTCGGCCAGTTCGACACGACCGGCGCGAAGGCCCCGGGCTACGAACAGGCGCAGGCGATCGCGCATGAAATCAGCGACATGTTCTTCGCGGGCAAGTTCGACGTGGCGCATCTCTTCTACTCGACGTTCAAGTCCGCGCTGGCGCAGATCCCGACCGAACAGCAGCTTATTCCCGTCGCGATCCCCGCCGATGCGCCCGCCGCCAGCAACGCGGCGGTGGAATATGAGCCGGACGAAGCGACGATCCTGGAAGACCTGCTGCCCCGCAACATGACGATCCAGTTGTTCAAGGCGCTGCTGGAAAACATGGCGTCGGAACAGGGCGCGTCGATGACCGCGATGGACAACGCCACGCGCAACGCCGGCGACCTCATCAACAACCTCACCATCCAGTACAACCGCAGCCGCCAGGCCGCGATTACCACGGAACTCATCGAAATCATCGCGGGCGCAGAGGCGCTCTAAAAAGACCCGAAGGCAAGGAAACGAACCATGGCAACCACCAATAATGTAGGCCGCATTTCGCAGGTCATCGGCGCCGTCGTCGACGTGACCTTCCCGGACGATCTGCCCGCCATTCTGAACGCGCTGGAAACCAGCAACAACGGCCAGCGCCTCGTGCTGGAAGTCGCGCAGCATCTGGGCGAGAACACCGTCCGCACGATCGCGATGGACGCGACCGAAGGCCTGACCCGCGGTCAGGAAGTCACCGACACCGGCGCGCAGATTTCCGTCCCCGTCGGCCCGCAGACGCTGGGCCGCATCCTGAACGTCGTGGGCGATCCGATCGACGATCGCGGGCCGGTGAACGCAGCCAGCCGCGCACCGATCCACGCCAAGGCACCCGAGTTCGTGGACCAGTCCACCGAAACCGCCATTCTGGCGACCGGCATCAAGGTGATCGACTTGCTCGCCCCTTATGCGAAGGGCGGCAAGATCGGCCTGTTCGGCGGCGCGGGCGTCGGCAAGACGGTGCTCATTCAGGAACTCATCAACAACATCGCGAAGGGCCATGGCGGCACTTCCGTGTTCGCAGGCGTGGGTGAGCGCACCCGCGAAGGCAACGATCTCTATCACGAGTTCCTCGACGCCGGCGTTATCGCCAAGGATGCCGACGGCAACCCGACGCCCGAAGGCTCCAAGGTGGCGCTGGTGTTCGGCCAGATGAACGAACCGCCGGGCGCGCGCGCACGCGTCGCTCTCTCGGGCCTGACGATCGCCGAATATTTCCGCGATCAGGAAGGGCAGGACGTGCTGTTCTTCGTCGACAACATCTTCCGCTTCACGCAGGCGGGTTCGGAAGTGTCGGCGCTGCTCGGCCGTATTCCTTCGGCGGTGGGTTATCAGCCGACCCTGTCGACCGACATGGGCGCGCTGCAGGAGCGCATCACCTCGACCAACAAGGGGTCGATCACCTCGGTGCAGGCGATCTACGTGCCTGCGGACGATTTGACCGATCCGGCGCCGGCGACGTCCTTCGCGCATCTTGACGCGACGACCGTTCTCAACCGTGCAATTTCGGAACTGGGCATCTATCCGGCGGTCGATCCGCTCGACTCCACCAGCCGCGTGCTGTCGCCCGCCGTCGTGGGTCAGGAGCATTACGAAACCGCCCGCCGCGTTCAGGAAACGCTCCAGAAGTACAAGTCGCTGCAGGACATCATCGCCATTCTGGGCATGGACGAGCTGTCGGAAGAGGACAAGATCACGGTCGCCCGCGCCCGCAAGATCCAGCGCTTCCTTTCCCAGCCCTTCCACGTCGCCGAAGTGTTCACCGGCATCCCCGGCAAGTTCGTGCAGATCGAGGACACGGTGAAATCGTTCAAGGCGGTGGTCGATGGCGAGTACGACCACCTGCCCGAAGCGGCCTTCTACATGGTCGGCGGCATCGACGAGGCCATCGAAAAGGGCAAGAAGCTGGCAGCGGAAGCGGCTTAAAAGCAAAGAGGAGGCCGAAGCTATGCGTCTACGGGCGTTTTTTGGCTTCGGCCTTGCTCTTTTTGGATTTATCTGCCCCGCGTGGGGGCAGGAAACCTATATTTCCAAGGAGCAACAAAAGTCGCTCTACGAGGCGGGAAAACTCTCGCCAACGCCTGAAATAACCGGTGTGATCAATCTTTTTTCTAGCGTTTTGAGCTATCGCTATCCAAAATATTTGGTGCCTGCTTATCAAGTAAAACGAACTGGCGTCTTCATGCTTGAAATGGTTCCTTTTGGTGAGGACGTTCGGAGTAATTGGTCAGAAATGCTGACACTACAGGCTATTTCAAAAAACTTGTTACCGCCTACGCTTTCTGCGCAAGATTTTGTGATGACAAAGCGGGGAGTGGCCGCAAATTGCTCTCGATCATTTGAATTGGAAGATTTAGGATCAGTAGCCATTGAAGGTGCCGAAGCCCATCGAGTGATGTTTAATTGCACCGATGCATCGGTGGGTAAAGAAGCTGATACCAGCGAGATGACCATAATACAGGGGATCAAGCGCAAGGACGATTTGATCGTTGTGCAATTCGCGGTGCGCAGCAAAGTCGGTACTGATGGCAAGGCGTTAATGGACGAAAAAAAACGACAGTTTTACATATCACTCCTGAATAACTTGGTGTTGCAGGACAGCCTGCTGTCACCGGCCAACTGATCACTGAAAGAGCAACGCCATGCCCCTACATTTTGAACTCGTGACACCGGAAAAGCTCGTCCGTTCGGAGGAGGTCTATATGGTCGTCGTGCCCGGCAGCGAAGGGGATTTCGGCGTGCTGGAAGGCCATGCGCCGTTCATGTCCACCGTCCGCGACGGCGCGTTGCAGGTGTTCGCCAGCGCGGGCGCGACGCCGGAAACCATTACGGTCGTCGGCGGCTTTGCCGAAGTGACCGAACAGGGCCTGACGGTACTGGCCGAACGCGCCGAGTAGAGCGCCCGACGCATTAGCCGACGGCTACTAGGGGCCGCCTTTCGATACCGGAAGGCGGCCCTCTCTCTTGAGCATTCTATCTCCCCTCCCTTTCAAGGGAGGGGTCGGGGGTGGGTGCGATTGCATGGCAATCGCTGGCGAAGCCAACCGCGGCGATGGCGACAGGCTCGCTTCGCTCGCCACCCACCCCCAGCCCCTCCCTTGAAAGGGAGGGGAGTTTTCTTGCTGATGTTCCGCTGCGAAGGCCGGGGAACATTGTCACGAACTATCCGAACTCGACGCTTCCGCAATCACGCATTATGACCGCTGTGCAGGGGAGCCGTCGCCATCACGCTGTCATCATCAAACACCGCCGATGGCCGCCGCGCCATCCCGCTGAGCTGGCTGCTCGCCGCTCTCGCCTTCTGGCTCGGCGGGACGCAGCTTCTGCTCTGGCGGTTTCTCGATATCGCGCCGTGGTGGGCTTATGCGCTGGGGCTGAGCGGGCTTGCGGCATTGTGCGTCGGGATCGTGCGGCTGGTGCCTGCCCCCCCGGACGGCGGCGTCTCCATCCGCATATTGGTCGTCGGCTTAGCCGTCGCCTTCATGCTGATGCTGCTCGGCGGGCAGGGGCGGTTCCTTTACGCGAATATCGACTGGCAGGTGCGCTACGCCGTGCTGCGCGACATGGGGATCAATCCCTGGCCGTTCGTCTATACGGCGCGCCCGGTGCCCGACATATTGCGCGCGCCGATCGGGATGTTCTTCCTGCCCTCCCTCGCCTTCAAGGCATGGGGATCGCGCGCGGGCGACATCGCCCTGCTGCTCCAGAACAGCGCGTTGCTCGGCCTGCTGATCGCGATGGCCTCCCGCCTGTTCCCGACGACGCGCGCACGGCGATGGGCGCTGGGCGTGTTTCTCGCGTTCAGCGGTCTCGATGCGGCGGGCGCGCTGTTCGTCCATGGTGGCCTCGCCGATCATCTGGAGAACTGGGCGCAGATCCAGTATTCCTCCACCCTAACGCTCGCCTTTTGGGTGCCGCATCATGCGATGACGGCGTGGATCGGCGCGCTGCTGTTCCTGCTGTGGCGCATGGGGCGTATTCCGCTCGGGGTCTTTCTCGCGATCCTGCCGCTCACCTTGCTCTGGTCGCCTTTCGGCCTGCTCGGCACCCTGCCCTTCGCGGCGCTGGCAGGCATCGAAACTCTGGTCCGACGCCGCCTGCGCGCCACCGACATCGGCGTGCCTGCCCTCGCCAGCCTGCTGTGCGTGCCCGGCCTGCTGTATCTCAGTGCAGCGGGTGACGATGTGGGCATCCGCCTGTTCGCGCCGGGGGCGTTGCGATACGTGATCTTCCAGATGTTCGAGACTGCGCCTTATCTGGTGCCGCTCGCGCTTGTCGCCCGCACCAGCCGTTTCGGCCGACCCACATTCCTTGTAATCGCCGCCTGCCTGCTTCTGATGCCGTTCATCCAGATCGGCTGGTCGATCGACTTCATGATGCGCGCCTCCGTCCCGGCACTTACGATCCTCGCGGTGATGGTCGCCGATGCGGTGACGCCGGGCGATCATGGTGCGTCTGCGCCGATCCGCATCTGGCTGCTGCTGGCGCTCATTATCGGCAGCGTGACCGGCGCCCACGAAATCCACCGCGCGCTGACGCAACCGCCCGCGCCGGAAGTCCGCTGCACCTTCTGGAAAGCGTGGGACCAGAGCTTCGCCAACTTCCCCAAAGGCTCCTATCTCGCGCCCCTGCCCGACATGCCCGCGCTGGTGCGACCGCATGCTCCGGCTCGTGCCAGTGCGATGGAACCGGAACGGTGCTGGACCGGCGACTGGTATCGGCGGGCGCCCTAGCGGCTGAGTACGGCGTAGAGCGATAGCCCGATCGGAAAACGGATATGATCGACCAGATGCCGCTCCGCCGCGAATATCCCCCTGAGCATCGCGTTGACCGGAGCGGACGGGCGCGCATCGAGCGCCGCCTTGCTCCGCGTAAGCTGATGCGCCATCCGCTGCGCCACGGCGAGCGGGAAGAGCAGGCTGTTGAAATAGCCGATCGCTTGTACCTGCATCCCGGCGTCCTGCGCCACGGCCTGAAGGCCTTCGCGGGTGTAGCGGCGCTTGTGATGATGCAACGCGTCGTGATCGGACCAGAGCCACGGCACCGCAGGCACCGTCAGCAGCAAACGCCCGTCCGTCTTGAGACGCCCACCCAAGGCAGCCAGCGACGCCCTGTCGTCGTCGATATGCTCCAGCACGTCGAGCAGCGCGATCATGTCATATTCGGTGTCGCCGAAACCGATGTCGTGGGGCAATGCGCCGCCCGCGATCGTGCCGATGCCGTGCCCCGCCGCCAGCGCGCGGGCGTCGGCATCATATTCGAACGCGTCCAGCGTGCCATGGCCGGCCAGCAGCGACAGGTTGCCGCCGGTGCCGCAGCCTGCCTCCAGGATGCGCGCATCGTCACCCAGCGGCACGTGCCGCTCGATCAGATGGGATATGATGATGCGGCGGGCGACGAACCACCAGTGGTCCGCCTCCTGCGCGCTCATGCTCGAATAGGCTGCGCGATCCATTGGTCGTCCCCCGGAAGATCAGTGTTGGTCGTGGCTGCGGCAGGAACGGGCGCGCCTGCATCGGCACCCACATCCTCCGCCACTACATAGAGCGGGCGGTTGCGCACTTCCTGCGCGACCCGGCCCAGATATTCGCCGATAATGCCAAGGCTCATGAGGTTGAGGCCCCCGAGCATCAGCACGGCGACCATGATGGAGGCATAGCCCGGCGTGTCGGCCCCCGTCACCAGCGTCTTGACCACCAGCGCGACGGCATAGCCGAAGGCGAGCATTGCGATCAGCCCGCCGAGATAGGACCAGATGCGCAGCGGCATCGTCGTCGAGGAGGTGACGCCATCGAGCGCCAGCCCCCACAATTTGCGCAGCCGCCATTTGGTCTGCCCGGCCTCGCGCGCTTCGCGCTCGTAGTCGACGGTGGCGACGCGGAACCCGACCCAGGAAAACAGGCCCTTGTTGAACCGCGCCTGCTCGCTCAGTTGCTTGACGGCATCGACCGCCTGCCGGTCTAGCAGGCGGAAGTCGCCGACATTTTCCGGAATGGGATAGTCGGCGAGACGATTGAGGATGCGATAGAATATATGCGCGCTCCACCGCTTGAAGCGGCTGTCGCTCGATCGGTCGACGCGGCGGGCGTTCACCACCTGCGCACCGCCCAGCCACAGGCGCACCATCTGTTCGATGATTTCGGGCGGGTCCTGCAGATCGACGTCGATGGGGATGACGGCATCGCCGCGCGCGCGGCTGATCCCGGCGGCCAGCGCCGCTTCCTTGCCGAAATTGCGGGACAGCGCGACGTAGCGCACGTCCGCGTTCATCCGCGCGAGGATCGCGAGGATATCCCGCGTACGATCGCTGCTGCCGTCGTCCACGAACAGATATTCGGCGCGCGCGTCCGGGCCGATCAACGCCAGCGCCGCCTGCACGGCGGGGCGCGCCCGGTTGAGGAACAGCGACAGTGATTCCTGCTCGTTGAGCACGGGGACGACCAGCGACAAGGCTATGCGATCCGCCATTCGGCATCCTGATTATCTTATGCCCCTCCCCTGCGGACGGGCGCGGGATCATCTTGGGCAAAAATGGTTAATGAAGCGTAACTTCGCTCCTCGGCGCGCCCGCGCTTTTGCTCGCGCCGGCGATCATTAGGTTTTTGTCAAAGTTTCCATCCTATTCACCTTGGTCAGCCATCATTTGTTGGGATGGCGCCACGAACATTCGGCACTTCATTTGGCTGCGGGAACATCATGAGCGCATTTGGACGGAAAAGCGGACCTGGCGGCGGCAAGCCGGGCTTTGGCGTGGCCCGCCCGATGCAGCAGGGCAGCGCCCCGGCGCGTGACAACGACGTGCGCGGCGGCGATCAGTTTCCGCCCATCGAACCGGCGGCGCTGGCGGTAAACGCCGACCCGCTGTCCGCCGCCTCGCCCAGCCAGCAGCGCCATGCCGAAGCGATGTCGCGCCTGTCCGACCGCTCCAACAACGAACATATCGCGCCCGAAGGCCCGCAGGGTTTCGAAGCGTCTGTCCACAAGATCAAGGAACAGGTGCTGCCGCGCCTGCTCGAACGCGTCGATCCCGAGGCGGCGGCGACTCTGTCAAAGGACGAATTGGCCGAAGAGTTTCGCCCGATCATCATGGAAGTGCTGGCCGAGCTGAAACTGACGCTCAACCGGCGCGAGCAGTTCGCGCTCGAAAAGGTGCTGGTCGATGAATTGCTGGGTCTGGGGCCGCTCGAAGAGTTGTTGAACGATCCCGACATCACCGACATCATGGTCAACGGCCCGCTCCAGACCTATATCGAAAAGAAGGGCAAGCTGACGATCGCGCCTATCCAGTTCCGCGACGAGGAGCATCTGTTCCAGATCGCGCAGCGGATCGTGAACAAGGTCGGCCGTCGCGTCGACCAGACGACGCCGCTGGCCGACGCCCGCCTGCCCGACGGCTCGCGCGTCAACGTCATCGTCCCGCCGCTCAGCCTCAAGGGCACGGCGATATCCATCCGCAAGTTTTCCGCCAAGCCGATCACGCTGGACAATCTCGCCAACTGGGGCGCGATGGACCAGAAGATGTGCACCGCGCTCAAGATCGCAGGCGCCTGCCGCTTCAACATCGTCATTTCAGGCGGCACCGGCTCGGGCAAGACAACGATGCTCAACGCCCTGTCGAAGATGATCGATCCGGGCGAGCGCGTGCTGACGATCGAGGATGCCGCCGAATTGCGCCTGCAACAACCGCACTGGCTGCCGCTGGAAACGCGACCGGCGAACCTGGAAGGGCAAGGCGCGATCACCATCGGCGATCTCGTCAAGAACGCTCTGCGTATGCGCCCGGATCGCATCATACTGGGCGAAATCCGTGGAGCGGAATGCTTCGATCTGCTCGCCGCGATGAACACCGGCCATGACGGCTCCATGTGTACGCTTCACTCCAACAGCCCGCGCGAATGCTTGGGCCGTATGGAGAACATGATCCTGATGGGCGACATCAAGATTCCGAAGGAAGCGATTTCCAAGCAGATCGCCGACTCGGTCGATCTGATCGTTCAGGTGAAGCGCCTGCGCGACGGTTCGCGCCGCGTCACCAACGTCACCGAAGTGATCGGCATGGAAGGCGACGTCATCGTCACGCAAGAACTGTTCAAGTTCGAGTACATATCCGAGGACGAGAACGGCAAGATCATCGGCGAATACCGCTCGATGGGCCTGCGCCCCTACACGCTGGAAAAGGCGCGCGGTTTCGGCTTCGACCAGCCATTCCTTGAGGCGTGTCTGTAAGGTAAAATACCGTAGGGCCGTCAGACGCCCTGAGCGCCTGCCAGCGTCGCGCCGTCGATCAGATATTCCGCGCCGGATATGAAGGCTGCGTCGTCGGATGCCAGAAACGCGACCAGCGCGGCAACTTCGCTGACTTTCGCCATGCGCTTCATGGGCGCCATCCCTTCGAACATGCCGCGCGCCGCCGCCGGATCGGGCGAGCGGTCGATCACGCCGCGGATCATGTCGGTTTCCACCACGCCTGGCAGGATCGCGTTGCAGCGAATCTGCGTCCCCTCGGTCGCGCAATGCAGCGCGATCGATTTGCACAGCGCCAGTACCGCCGTCTTGGTGGTCGAATAGGCGACGAAATTTCCCATGGCGCGATGCGCGGACATGGACGAATTGAGGATAATCGATCCGATCGGCCCACCGGGATTGGCGCGCATCAGCCTTACGGCGCTCTTGGCGGTCAGCATCACGCCGGTCAGGTTGACCGAGACGATCTTGTCCCACGCGGCAAGGTCGATCGATTCGATGCTGCCGTCGCCGCCCTCTACCCCGGCATTGGCGAACATGATGTCGAGACGACCGTAGTCGGTGCGGACGACATCCTCGATCCGCGCCCAGTCGTCAGGATTCTCGACCCGGCTCTTGAGGAAACGCGCGCCGGTCGCTTCGCTCAGGCTCTGCGCGGCCTCTTCGTTCGATCCGGTGAAGATCAGCGTCGCGCCATCATGCGCCAGCCGCTCCACGGTGCCGCGTCCGATGCCCGACGTTCCGCCCGTGACCAGCGCCACCTTGCCGTTCAAATCCGCCATTCTTCATGCCTCTTATGTTCGAAAATGCGTATGATGATGTCCTGTATTCATTCGTTATGCTGAACTTGTTTAGCTGCGCTGGCCTGACGGCTCAGCATCCATTAGCTCCGATTTCGCAATGACGCCCATGCGTCAGAGCTAATGGACCCTGAAACAAGTTCAGGGTGACGAAGAGTGGGAGACGCCTCTGTGATGGACCGACCCTTCGGGAAAGCTTTTCACACCCTCAACGTCCCCGTCGCCCGCGCTATCGCCGCCGTGTCGAAATAGTATGGCGTTATACCGCTGAAGCGGTCGCCGCGCACGTGCATCACTTCGCACATCGGCATCGCCAGCCGCTCGCCATTGTGGCGCGATGTGGCGTGCATGGTCAGCATGACGATGGCGTTCGTCTCCGAAATGGCGAGGTCGTGCCGCTCCAGCGACGGGTCTTCCCAGAAGGCGAACACCTTCGTGTACAATCCCTGCAATGCGCCCTTGCCCCTATACTCGCCGGGGTAAGGCATGTTGTCCGCCTCCAGGATGCGAAAATCGTCGGTCAGCAAGGCGTCCACCGTTGCCCAGTCGCCTGCGGCGGTGGCGGCATAGAGGGCGTCGACCATATCAGTGATCTGCCGGTAACGGGCACTGTCCATAGCATCCTCCTGTTGCGCGGCGCTATCATGCCCGCAGACATCCAGACTATCAGGTGCGCGCCCTTCGCGCGGGAGTCACCCTGTAACAATCGGCAGGTTCCCGTAAGGGCGCAGGCATGTGCAAGGTCGGTGCATGAGAACGGAAGGATGACGATCATGGCGGGACGGCTGGACGGCAGGATTGCGCTGGTTTCGGGCGCATTGCGCGGCATAGGGCTGGCGATCGCGCAATGTCTGGACGCGGACGGGGCGATCACCTTCGTCACCGATCTGGATGCGGCGGACAGCGCGGAGGTGACGGCGGCGATGGCGACGATGGCGCGCGCCCGCTACATCCGGCTCGACGCCACCGACGAGGCGCAATGGCAGGCTGCGCGGGCCGAGGTCGAGGCGGGCTACGGCCATCTCGACATCCTCGTCAACAATGTCGGTGCAGACCTGACCGGCAAGGTGCAGGATCTCGACCTTGCCGACTGGCGGCGGCTGATGGTGCTGAACGTCGATACGGTGTTCCTCGGCACCAAGACGTTCCAGCCGCTGCTGGCGAAGGGCGGTGCAAGCACGCCTTACGGGTCCAGCATCGTCAACATCAGCTCGATCATGGGGATCGTCGGCATGAGCGAAGTGTCCGCCTACAACGCATCGAAAGGCGCGGTGCGGCTGTTCACCAAGTCCAACGCGCTGGAGTTCGCCGATGCGGGCGTGCCGATCCGCGTCAACAGCGTACATCCCGGCTTCGTCGAGACGCCGCTGCTGCACAAGGGCATGGAACGCTGGGCCGCACGCGACGGCACGCTCACGCCTCAACAGCTTATCGACGCGATGGCGCAGACGACCCCGGTCAAGCGGCTGGCGCAGCCGGTGGAGATCGGCAAGGTCGTCGCCTTCCTCGCCAGCGACGACGCCAGCTACATGACCGGCAGCGAAGTCGTGGTCGACGGCGGCTGGACGGCGCGCTGATCCCCTCTCCCGAACAGGAACCCGACGACCATGAGCGCATTTTCCCTCGAAGGCGCCGTCGCCCTCGTCACCGGCGCGAGCGGCGGCATCGGCCGGGCGACGTGCAAGGCGCTGGCCGAGGCCGGCGCCACCGTCATCGCCACCGATCTTGCCGAAAAGGCCGATGTGGCGGGCGCTGCGGCCTATCATCCGCTCGACGTGACCAGCGAGGAAAGCTGGGCGGCAGTCGTCGGCTTTGTCGACGGGACATACAAGCGCCTCGACATAGTGGTGAACAATGCGGGTATTTCCGTCACCAATTCCATCGCCGACAGCAGCCTGTCCGAGTTCCGCAAGTGCATGGCGATCAACGTCGAAGGGGTGTTCCTGGGCACGAAGGCGACGCAGCCGTTGCTGGCGGCGAGCGGAAAGGACCGGACAGGCGGTTCCTCGATCATCAACCTGTCGTCGGTCGGCGGGCTGAAGGGCGCGGCCTATATGGCGACCTATTGCGCGAGCAAGGGGGCGGTGCGGCTGTTCACCAAGAGCGCGGCGGCAGAATATGCGGCACTCGGCCTGCCGATCCGCGTCAACAGCGTGCATCCCGGCGGCATCGACACCGGCATGATGGACACCATCTACGCCCGCTATGTCGAGGAAGGGCTGTTCCCCGACGAAGCGACCGCGCGCAGCGTGGTATCGGCGGGTCACGCAATGGGACGGATGGGCGCGCCGGAGGAAATCGCCAACGGCATCGTCTATCTCGCCTCCCCCGCCGCCAGCTTCATGACCGGATCGGAACTGGTGATCGACGGGGGCATGACCGCGCGGTAGAAAGCCGTTCCTGTGGTTCCCGGCGCAAGCTGAGGCACGTAAATCGTATCGAACGATAGTCGGTTAGATCATCGAACCCGCATTACTCCGCCAGCCTGACCATCGTCTTGCCGAAATTGGCGCCCGTGAACATTTTTGCATAAGCGACGAGGGTATTTTCCAGACCTTCGGTCACGTCGAAAGCCATGGAGACGCGTCCGCTGTCCAGCCATGGCCGGGTCAGCCGGTTGATTTCTTCGCCCCTCGCGTAGAAGTCGGGCGAGAAGAAGCCCGCGACGGTCAGGCGTTTCATCAGGATCAGGTCGAACTGCGTCGGGCCGACGCGCTCTTCCCGGTCGTAAGTGGCGATCAGGCCGCAGATGGCAATGCGGCCATGGAGCGCCATATTGGGCAGCACCGCATCAAGCATCGGCCCGCCGACGCAATCGAAATAGACGTCGATCCCCTCCGGCGCGATCTGCGACAGGCGCGCGGCGACATCTTCGCCCTTGTAGTCGATCGTGGCGTCGAGGCCGAAATCCGTCCGCAGCCGTGCGCATTTGGCTGCACCGCCGGCGATGCCGATCACCCGGCAACCGCCTGCTTTCGCGAATTGCGCCGCGAGCAGCCCGGTCGCCCCTGCCGCTGCGGAGACCAGCACCGTCTCTCCCGGCCGCACCTTGCCATGTTCGGTGAGGCCGACATAGGCGGTCCAGCCGTTCGGTCCCAGCACGGCGAAATGCTGCCGCATGTCGTCGATCTCCGCCACTTGCCAGATGTTGCCCATGTCGGGCGCGAGCCGGGAATAGTCCGCCCACTGGCCATAGGCGCGCACGGTCGCCCCTTCGGCAAAGTCGGGATGGCGCGACTGAACGACGCGGCCCAGCACGAACCCCATGATCGGGCTGCCCGGCGGCAGCGGCGGCATGTAGCTGTCCGTGCGCGGCGTGAACCACATGCGCGTGCCCGCATCGAGCGAGAACCACAGGTTGCGGACGAGCAGTTCGCGGTCGCCGATCTGCGGCAGCGGACCGTCGTGCAACTGCATGGCGCCCGCGAAATCCTGCCCTTGGGGATAGCGTTCAAGCCGCCAGAAGCGGTTCGTTTCGGCCATGCTCCTGCGCCCCCGTTTTTGCGTGATGGCGAATGTGCGTTGCCAAGCAGCCCGGCGCAGCTATGAAAAGCGTCAATTGCAGGCGACGGGACGCAGCACCAGTGCTGGCGGCATCAATGCGAAAAGGGAGCGGAATGGCGGAAAGTTATCATCGCGTGGTGAAGGCAGGCGACCTGGAGGAGCGCGCCATGCTGCCTTTCATCGTCAATCGCTGGCCGGTGCTGGTCTGCCGCGAGGACGGGATGATCCACGCCCTCATCAACCGTTGCTCCCACGCCGCCGCGCAGCTGGCGCCCGAAGGCCGCGTGCGGCGCGGCGCGGTGATGTGTCCGCTGCATGGCGCGCGGTTCAAGCTGGATACCGGCGAATGCCTGGGCGGCGCGGACTACAAGCCGCTGAAGATATTCGCCTGGCGCGAAGATGCCGAAGGCTGGATCGAAGTCGCCGTGCCCGACGACGCGCCGGGGATGGAGCATCTGCCCGTCAAGCCTCTGGGGTGAGGCGTGTTCTGCTCATGCTGTTTTCCTGCGCAGGCAGGAACCGAGTAATGGTGCAAACACTCGCGCATGAGGAGATTATCGGGTTCCTGCCTGCGCAGAAATACGATGTTATCTGCCGCCGGATCGTTCCTTCGCCCAGCCGATCCCCCGCCGCAGCAGGTCGTAGAACACCGGCAAGTCCCATGCGCAGCGATCGACCGTGGGCCAGTAATCGAGATGCGGCTGCATGTCGTAATGGCCGCGGCAATGGCCGAGCGTATTGTAGAGGACGGCGCCATCCCCCTGCGGCTTGATGTAAAGCACGGGATGCGTCGCTTCCGTCCACTGATCCTCGTCGAAACCCGTCGCATCGCCCGCGAACGCAGTCTCCAGCAGGACATGGAGATCGCCATGCGTCTCCATCAGATACAGTTCGTCCGTCGTATCGAAGGGTTCGATGCCCTGCGTCAGCGGATGCGCCGGGTCCGCCACCGTCACGCGATAAGGGGCGATCGGCGGGTGCGCGATGAACTGGCTGCCCAGCGTTTCCATGAACAGCGGCGCCCAGCGCGGGCTGCCGTACAGGCCGTTGTCGAACAGGCGCAGCACCGAATTGGTGCCGTGCAGCGCATACCAGCGCCCGCCGCTCCGAACCCAGTCGCGCAACGCCTCCTGCACGTCGAGTGGCGGAATGACGTCGCAGGTGTAGGTGACGAGGAAATCGGCCTGCCGGATCGCATCGATATTGCCATAATCCTCGAACACGCGGGTGCGGACGCGATCGTCCTCCCCCAGCAGCTTGAGAAGTTCCAGCCGGGCGAAATCGATGTCGTGATAAAGACCGCCCGCGATCAGCACGCAATTTATGCGTTGGCCTGTCTCCGCCATCGCGCTCTCCGCCGTCATGTCAGAATTGCACCCGCTTGGTGAAGCCGCCGTCGATCACGACATTCGCGCCGGTCATGTAGCGGCACACGGGCGAGGCGACGAACGCGATCGCCTTTGCGATTTCCTCGCCCGATCCCATGCGGCCCATCGGAATCTGCTTCAATATGCCGGTGTAGAAATCCGGCATCGCCTGCTTGATCTGGTCCCAGGCGCGGCCCTCCATCTCGACCGGGCCGGGCGAGACGCAATTGGCGCGGATGCCTTCGCCCGCCAGCTTCTGCGACAAGGCGGCGGTATAGTTGATGACGGCGGCCTTGAGCGCATTGTACGCGCCCGGACCCATGAAATCCTCGAACGCCGCCGTCGAGGAAATGGTGACGATCGACCCGGCATCGGATGCTTGCAGGAACGGCAAGGCGGCCTGCACCCCGCGCACCAGCGGCAATATGTCCGCGTCGAACACGGCGCGCCAGCCAGCCTCGTCATCGACGCCGGTGTTGGCGGACGTGAACGGGATGAAGATGTCGCAGCCGCCAAGTTGTTCCGCCGCCGATGCGATCCACGCGGCATGCGCGTCGGCATCGGTCACGTCCACGGCGCCGCCGATCACGGTGCCGCCGGATGCCTTGAGCGCGTCGACGGCCTTGTCGACGCTTCGCTGTGAGCGGGAGCACAAAGCGAGCGCCACGCCTTCCGCCGCCAGCACCTTCGCCGTGGCGAGGCCGATGCCGTGGCTTGCGCCGACCAATATCGCTTTCCTTCCGGACAGGCCCAGATCCATTGCCGCTCTCCCTAAATGTCCGTTGCGCGCGCATGCTTACGCGCGGATGATGGCATGACCTTAGTGCAGCGGGCCGCGAACTGCACTGGCGATTCCGTCAGTGGCTATTCAATGCCCGGCAGGCGACGAATGCCGCAGAACAATCACGGCACATATGGGAGAGGCCGAAGTTTCGATGGACAATCCCCGATCCGGCCCCAACCTCGCCGATCTCGTCCGCCACCATGCGCAGGCGACGCCCGATGCCGTCGCGCTGGTGTTCGATGCGCGCGAGACGACGTTTGCCGCGCTCGATCATCAGGCCAACAGGATCGCGAACGGTCTGATCGCAGCGGGGCTGCATCGCGGCGATCGCGTGGCGTTCATCGGCAGGAACAGCGACCTTTATTTCGCTCTCTGGCTGGGCGCGGCGAAGGCGGGTCTGGTGCTGGTGCCGATCAACTGGCGGCTCGCCCCGCCCGAAGTCGCCTATATCCTGAACGATTGCCAGCCGCGGTTCGTGGTCGCCGACCCGGCGTTTATCGACCGGCTGGAGCCTTCCGCCGCCTATGTCGTCCTGTCGACCGACGATGTTCCGGACTGGCGCGACGAACAGGACGGCACCGATCCCCGGCAGGATGCGGGCTATGACGATCCCGTCCTGCAACTCTACACATCCGGCACCACGGGCCATCCCAAGGGCGCGATGCTGAGCAACCGGAGTCTGCTGGCGTTGCGCCAGGAAACCCCCGAGGCGGCAATGCCCGCATGGAACCGCTGGAGCGCCGATGATATCGCGCTGGTCGCCATGCCGGTGTTCCATATCAGCGGATCGGGCTGGGGCCTGTGGTCGCTCCAGCATGGCGGCAAGGCGGTGGTCGTGCGCGAGTTCGATCCGCACCAGTTGTTCGACCTGCTGACCCGGTATCGGATCACGAAGATCATGATGGTGCCTACCGCGATGAAGATCCTGTGCGATCATCCCGGCGCGGCGGGCGCGGATTTCAGCTTCCTGCGGACGATATGCTATGGCGGATCGGCGATCCCGCTCGATCTGATGCGGCAGGCGATCGCCCTTTTCGGCTGCGGCTTTGCGCAGATGTACGGGATGACGGAGACGGCGGGCACCGTCATCGGCCTGCCGCCGGAGGATCATGATCCGCAAGGCAATGCCCGGATGCGCAGCGTCGGCATCCCCCTGCCCGGCGTATCCGTGCGCGTGCTGGATGAAGCGGGTGAGGATGTGGCGGCGGGCGCGATCGGCGAGATCGCGATCCGATCGCCCTCCACCATGACCGGCTATTTCAACCGTCCGGATGCGACTGCCGAAACGCTCGATGCGCAAGGCTGGCTGCGCACCGGCGACGCAGGCTATCTGGACGCCGACGGCTATCTGTATCTGGCCGACCGGATCAAGGACATGATCATCACCGGCGGCGAGAACGTCTATCCCGCCGAAGTCGAGAACGCGCTCTACAGCCATCCCGATGTCGCCGACGTCGCGGTGATCGGCGTGCCCGACGCCAAATGGGGTGAGGCGGTGAAGGCGATCGTCGTGCCGGCGGAAGGCACATCGCCCGATCCCGCCGCGCTCATCGCCTGGGCGCGCGAGCGCATCGCCGCGTACAAGGCGCCCAAGACCGTCGATTTCCGAGAAACCCTGCCCCGCAACCCCTCGGGCAAGATTTTGCGGCGGCTGCTGCGCGAGGAATATCGCTGACCTCGCGCTTGTTGCAGGTTTGCCCGCTTTCAGGACCGCCTAGACTTGCTACTCACGGCGTAACTCATGTTCGTCATCCTGACGAACGGCAGGATCCATTGGTGCTGGCGGGGGGCGTCATTGCGAAGCTTGGGCCAATGGATGCTGAAACAAGTTCAGCATGACGGGAACAAACGAATGTCCGCATCGGAAGAGGATCGAGCAGATGACCGCCAACTTCACCGGCCCGCTGGAGGACCGGATCGCCATTCGCGAAGTGCTCGAAACCTATGCCGACGCCGTCAATCGCGTGGACGAGGCTTTGTGGGCCTCGCTCTGGGTGGAGGATTGCCACTGGGATCTGTCGCATTATCCCGAACTCGGTATCGTGTCCGGCAAGGCGGCGGTGGTCGCCTTGTGGGCCGGGGCGATGCCGCATTATCCCAAGCTCAGTTTCCTCGTCATGCCCGGCATGATCCGGGTGGACGGCGACCGGGCGGACGTGCGCGCCTATATCTCCGAAATCTACGAGGAACCCGAAACGCTGAAGGATAAGCGCGCCCGCGCCTGCTACAACGACGTGTTCGTCAAGCGCGACGGTCAGTGGTTCATCCAGAGCCGGTCCTTCACGATCATCCACCAGACCTGAGCGGCAACCCGCCTCCCCCCTCCCTCGATACAAAGGACGCTTCATGCTCGTCATCACCGGCCAGATTTTCACCGACCCCGCCACCCTGCCGGAACTGTTCGCACGCCTTCAGGCGCTGTGCGAACCCTCGCGGGCGGAGGACGGCTGCCATTTCTATCACATGGGCATCGAGGATGCAGACAAGGGCATCATCATGGCGATGGAGGGCTGGCGCGACATGGACGCGCTGCAAACCCATCTGGCGCTGCCCGCCGTGGCGAAGCTGCTCGCCGATTTCGAGGGGCGCTACACCAACAAGGTCTCGCTTCACGAGGTGTCCTCGACGCAGGCTCTGTAGAGTCAGGCACTTCAAGGACTTTTCCGTCCCTCTCTCCATATCGGGGCGGAAAAGGAAGGCCCGGTCCGCTGCAGCGGACCGGGCCTTTTTTTACGCTGTCAGCGCTACATAGCGCCGCAGTTCCCAATCGCTGTCGCCGAAGAGGGAGGCGAGCACCAGAACCCGCTTGAACGCTTGCCCGACCATCAATTCCTCGGTCGTGCCGATGCCGCCATGCAACTGCACCGCATCCTCGGCCAGCGTCATCGCATTGGCCGCGATATAGGCTTTCGCTCCCGCGATCGCCGCGCCTCGCGCGTCGCCCGTTTCCGCCGCCGCGCGATAAAGCTGGCCACGGCTCAGTTCGACTCGCGCATAATGATCCGCCATGCGATGCTGGATCGCCTGAAAATCGCCGATCGCCTGCCCGAACTGGTTGCGCGTCTTGAGATAATCGAGCGTCACGTCGAACATCATCGCCATCAGGCCGATCAACTCCGCGCAGATGGCGAGGCGTGCATCGGTCAGCGTCGCCTCCAGCGCGGCTATATCGCCCGGCAGCGGAACGGCAGGCGCCTGCGCGAAGCTGATGTCGCTTGCCGCCGATCCGTCCGCCAGCCGATAGTTGCGGCGGGTGACGCCCGGCGCATCGGCATCGACCAGATACAAGCCCACCACACCGTCAGCCCCGCGCGCCACGACGACCAGCATATCGGCGAAGGAACCGCCCAGCACCATCTGCTTCGTGCCCGAAAGCCGCAGGGTCTCGCCGGCGCCGCTCACGCTGGTCGCGATCGCCTCATGCCCGAAGCGCGCGTTGCGTTCCGATAGCGCGAGAGCGGCGAAGCGCGCGCCCGTAGTAAGATCGGGAAGGATGGCACGCGCCTGTTCCACAGATCCGGCACGCTCGATGATCCCGCCCGCCAGGATGATCACGGGCAGCACAGGCTCCACCGCGACAGCGCGGCCCAGCGCCTCCATGACGGTTATCATCTCCACAGGGCCGCCGCCCAGTCCGCCAAAGCCTTCCGCAAACGGAAAAGCGAGCAGGCCCGTTTCCGCCACCAGCGCCCAGCCCTGCGCGCTGAACCCGTGTGGTTCCCGCACATAGCCCAGACGCTTGACCGAGTCGTACCGATCCGTCGTGAACCGGTCGACCAGATCGCGGAGCATCCCCTGCTCTTCGCTGAGATCGAAATCCAAGGCTGCCGTCCCCTAATGGCTCATATCCGGTCGGATCATGCCCCCGACCGGCACTTTGTGTCACTTTTATGCGGCCTCCACTAAGCACTCTCCTGCCGGGTCCATCGCCTGCGTTTTCCAATAGTTTAAGTGTGCCCCTCAAGAAAAACCTATACGGAGTCATAGGTTTTTGCCGCCTTGCCGCCGGGGCCGCACAGGTATATCCTGCCTGGTATGGAGAGAACAGGCGACAGCTTTGCCGCCTGCATGGATGATGACGGCAAGACCCAAAAGGGCACCGACATCCGTTCGAGCAGGCATGTGCCAACCGCAATAGCCACGGCGGTCGATATCCGCCCGGCCGCAGAAGCCCTGCGCGACATCGCGCTGGAGCTGGGCAACTTCCGCGTTGCCGCCTGCGCCAACATCGCGTCCAAATTATCGATGTGCGACGAAGCGGGCGAGGTGCTTGCCTCCACCGTGTTCGGCTGGCCCGCATCGCGCGAACAGTGGTGGAAGAAACCGCTGCTGGCGCTGAGTTCGCCGCTGCCCTTCGCCTGCCGCTACGAAAGCGAGCCGTTCTGGGCCAATGCCAAAGGCATTCATACTCGCGCGCCCAATCCGCTGCTCGATCAGGTCGACCTGTCGCATTTCAACGACGATGTAAACGGATCGGCAGCGATCGTGGTGCCAATCCACCTGCCCTTCGGCCAGATCGGCGCAGTCAGCTTCACGCCGATGGAAAACGGACGCGACGACCTGTCCCGCGAGTATGCGCTTTACGGCGATCAGTTGGAATATCACGCCCGGCGTTTCATCAGCGGCTATTCCCGCGTGACGATGCAGCGCCCCTGGATTCCGAAGAACTGCCGCCTTTCCAAGCGCGAAGTCGAATGTCTGCGCTGGGCGGCGGTTGGCAAGACCGATGTCGAGATCGCCATGATCCTGAGCCGCAGTTGCGCCACCGTTCGCTTCCACATTCACAATGCCGCGACCAAGCTGGAAGCGGTGAACCGTAGCCAGACGGTGTTCAAGGCGACGCAGCTCGGGTTCCTGGGCGCGGTCGCCGCCATATCGCCGCGCTCGACCAATCCTGAAAATCTGGCGCATAACTGACGCCCCCGTCCCTTCCGTCCCCTCGAATGGCCTGTCGGCAACGGCAGGCCTTTTCGTTTCGGGGTGCGTCGGGCGCAACAACCTATGCTTTCTTACAGCGGCAATCCGCTTCGTCCCTCCCCATAGTCATGTGCAGAGAATGCAGGGAGGGTGCGCGTCATTTCCAGCCAGGTTGCCATAGCGGAAGGGCTGTTCACGCAGGGCGACGCCCCGTGCCTGATCGGCGGGCGCGAGCGGGCGGGCGGGCGCATCGTTTTCCCCTGTCCGGACGATGCCGCACGCTGGGAGCCGGTGCCCCTGCCGCGCGTCGGCACCTTGTGGTCGTGGACGGTGCAACGCTACCGCCCCAAGTCGCCGCCTTATGCCGGGCCGGAAGCCTTCGAACCGTTTGCGCTCGGCTATGTCGAGCTGCCCGGCGCGGTGATCGTCGAGGCGCCGCTGACCAATGTGGCGTTCGATGCGATCCGGATCGGCATGACGATGGAAACCGTGCTCGTCCCGCTGAACACCGATGCGGAAGACCGCACGGTCATGACGTTCGCGTTCGCACCCGTGGAGCAGGCCGCATGAGCGACGTGTTCATCGTCGGCATCGGTATCCATCCCTTCGGGCGTACGGACGGGCTGACGGGATTGCAGCAGGGCGCCCATGCCGCGCGGGTCGCGCTGGCCGATGCCGGGCTGGAATGGACCGACATGCAGTTCGGCTTCGGCGGGTCGGATGCGGCTGGCAATGCCGATGCGATCGTCAACGAACTGGGACTGACCGGCCTGCCCTTCATCAACGTGAAGAACGGTTGCGCCACCGGCGGATCGGCGCTGATCGGCGCATGGCAGGCGATCGCATCGGGCCAGAACGACGTCGGCATCGCCATCGGTTTCGACAAGCATCCGCGCGGTGCGTTCAACGCCATGCCCGTCGAATATGGCCTGCCCGACTGGTATGGCGAGATGGGCATGATGGTGACGACGCAGTTCTTCGCCATGAAGCTGCAACGCTACATGGCATTGCACGGCATTACCCCGGTGACTTTGGGCCGCGTCGCGGAAAAGGCGTTCGACAATGCCGTCCACGCCGACCACGCCTGGCGGCGCGCGCCGGTCGATCTCGACACCATCCTGAACAGTCCGATGATCAGCGATCCGCTGACCAAATATATGTTCTGTTCGCCCGGCGAGGGCGGCGTCGCACTGATCCTCGCCAGCGAGAAGAAGGCGCGCGAACTGGGCCGGGCGCATGTGCGGATCAAGGCGGCGGCGATCCGCACGCGACCGCCCGGCTCGTTCGAGGTGTTCGCCCCCAGCATCGCGGTGGAACGCGGCGGCGCGCCGACCCTGCTGGCATCGGCGGCGGCCTATGCCATGGCGGGTATCGGGCCGGAGGATATCGACGTCGCGCAGTTGCAGGACACCGAATCCGGTGCGGAAATCATGCACATGGCCGAAAACGGCTTCTGCGCGGACGGCGAACAGGAAGAATGGCTGGCCGAAGGATGGAGCCGGATCGACGGGCGCCTGCCGGTCAACACCGATGGCGGATGCCTCGCCTGCGGCGAGCCGATCGGCGCATCGGGCCTGCGGCAGGTGTATGAGAATGCGACCCAGTTGCTGGGTCGCGGCGGCGGGCGGCAAGTGCCGGGCAACCCGAAAACCGCCTATTCGCATGTCTACGGCGCACCCGGCATTTCCGGCGTCACGATACTGGAACGATAGAGATGGACCTCAATTTCTCCCCCGATGACGAAGCCTTCCGCACGGAAGTGCGCGCCTTTCTGGACGCGAACCTGCCCGAACATCTGCGCGCCGGGATGCGCGCCACGCCGTCCGTGTTCGTGGAGCCGGATATCGGCCGCGAATGGCAACGCATCCTGTATGAAAAAGGCTGGCTGGCGTACAACTGGCCAACAGATTGCGGCGGCACCGGCTGGACGACGGTGCAACGCTATATCTTCGAGAAGGAATGCGCGCTGGCCGATGCGCCGGGCCTGCCGGTGCTGGGGCTGAAGCTGCTCGGCCCGGTCATCTGCCGTTTCGGCACCGCGGAGCAGAAGGCGACGATCCTGCCGCGCATTCTGGACGGCACCGATTACTGGTGCCAGGGCTTCTCCGAACCGGGCGCGGGGTCGGACCTCGCCAGTCTCAAGACGCGGGCAGACAAGCGCGACGGGCATTACGTCATCAACGGGCGCAAGCTGTGGACGACGCACGCGCACCACGCGACCCACATATTCTGCCTGGTCCGCACCAACAGTGCGGTGAAGCCGCAGGCCGGGATCAGCTTCCTTCTGGTCGACATGAACCAGCCGGGCGTCGAGGTCCACCCGATCAAGGGGCTGGCCGGCGACCATGAAGTCAACGAAGTCTATCTGGACGATGTGATCGCCCCGCTCGACAATCTGGTGGGGGCGGAAGGCGAAGGCTGGACGATCGCGAAGTTCCTGCTGGAGAACGAACGCGGCGGCGCCTGTCATGCACCCAAGCTGCTCGCCGACATCCGCAAGCTGCGTGCGGCGGCCGGGCTGGAGCCTGACGGCGCAGGCGGCAACATGGCGCAGGACGCCGCCTTCATGGCCGCGCTGGCATTCGTCGAGCTGGAGAGTCAGGCGCTGGAGATGACCGAACTGCGCGTGCTCGCGGAAATGGCCAAGGGCCTGCCGCCGGGGCCGCAGACGTCGCTGTCGAAGATGGTCGCCTCCACCCTGCGACAGAAAGTCGATGGGCTGGCGGTGCGGCTGTTCGGCTACGCGGGCCTCGCGCTGGAGGAAGCACGACCGCTGTACGGCAACGACAGCCCCGCACCGCTCTACGGCAAGGATGCGCAACTCGCCGCGCCGCGCTATCTCAACAGCCGCGCCTGGACGATCTTCGGCGGCACCAACGAAGTGCAGCGCACGATCATCGCCAAGACCGTGCTGGGCCTGTAGGCTGGTGGACAAGGATAATCCGATGGAGAGAAACCCATGCAACTGAGCCGCGACGCGCTGCTGAAGGCCTATCGGCAGATGAAGACGATCCGGGCGTTCGAGAACCGCCTGCATGACGAGATCGCGCTGGGAGAGATCGCCGGGTTCACGCATCTCTATGCGGGCCAGGAAGCCTGCGCAGTCGGCGTGTGCGAGCATCTGGGGGTGAAGGACTACATCATCTCCACCCATCGTGGCCACGGCCACTGCATCGCCAAGGGATGCGACGTGGTGGACATGATGAAGGAACTCTACGGCAGCCGCGAAGGGCTGTGCAAGGGACGCGGCGGCTCCATGCACATCGCCGACGTGAATGTCGGGATGCTGGGTGCGAACGGCATCGTCGGCGCGGGCGCGCCGATCGCGGTGGGCGCGGGCATTTCCGCCAAGGCGACCGGCAATGTCTCGATCGCCTTTTCGGGCGACGGCGCCTGCAACCAGGGCACCACGTTCGAGGCGATGAACATGGCCGTGGTGCTCAAGGTGCCGGTGATCTTCATCTACGAGAACAATCATTATTCCGAACATACCGGCGTCGATTACGCGGTAGGGGCGGACAGCATCCTCGACCGCGCGGGCGCGTTCGGTATGAGGACGTTCCGGGCGGACGGCACGGACTTCTTCGCCGTATACGAGACGATGCGCGAAGTGCTCGAATACTGCCGCAGCACCAAACTGCCCGCGGCGGTCGAGCTGGATACCGAACGCTATTTCGGCCATTTCGAAGGCGATCCGCAGCGCTATCGCGGTCCCGGCGAACTCGATCGCATCCGCGAGGAGCGCGACTGCCTCAAGATATTCCGCCAGAAGGTGACCGAGGCGAAACTGCTCGAAGGGGCGGAAATCGACACGGTGGACGCCGAAGTGATGGCGTTGATCGACCGCGCCGTCGCAGAGGCAAAAGCCGCCGAGAAACCCAGGCCCGAACACGTCCTTGAGGACGTGTACATCAGCTACTGACCGCAGGGATCATTCACATATGGCTATCAAGATGATCCGCGAGGCGATCCTCGAAACCATCGACGCGGAAATGGCGCGCGACGAGAACGTCATCATGCTGGGCGAGGATATCGTCGGCGGCAACGGCTCCCCCGGTGGTCCCGAAGCGATCGGCGGGATATGGAGCACGTCCACCGGCTTGTGGGCGAAATACGGCCCGGACCGGGTGATCGATACGCCGATTTCCGAAAGCGCGATCATCGGCGCGGCATCCGGCGCGGCGCTGACGGGCAAGCGGGCGATCGCGGAGATCATGTTCGCCGACTTCATCGGCGTGTGCATGGACCAGATATGGAACCAAGTGGCCAAGTTCCGCTATATGTTCGGGGGCAAATCCACCTGCCCCATCGTCATCCGCATGGTCTATGGCGCGGGTTTCAACGCGGCGGCGCAGCACAGCCAGTCGATCCACGCGATGGTGACGGCGATGCCGGGCCTCAAGGTCGTGATGCCCAGCACCGCTGCCGACGCCAAGGGGCTGCTGACGCAGGCGATCCGCGACGACGATCCGGTGATCTTCCTGGAACACAAGGCGCTGTATGGCGTGAAGGGCGAAGTGCCCGACGGCGAATATCTCATTCCCTTCGGTCATGCGCGGCACGTGACGCAGGGCGACGACATCACGATACTGGCGACCGGCATGATGGTCGGCTTTGCGGAAAAGGCCGCTAAGCAGCTTGCCGAGGACGGCATCGGCTGCGACATCATCGACCTGCGCACGACCAGTCCACTGGACGAGGAAGCGATCCTCGACAGCGTGGAGCGGACCGGCCGACTGCTGATCGTCGATGAAAGCCCGCCGCGCTGTTCGCTGGCGACGGACCTGTCGGCCATCGTCGCGAACAAGGCGTTCGCCTCGCTCCGCGCGCCGATCGAGATGGTGACGGGGCCGCACACGCCCATTCCCTTCGCACGGGAACTGGAGCAGGCCTATCTCCCCTCCCCCGACAAGATCGTGACGGCGGCTACCCGCCTCATGTCGTACAAGCGGGGTTGAGCGTCATGGCGAAGCTGCGTGCCTTCACCATGCCCAAATGGGGCATCGAAATGACCGAAGGCGTCCTCGCCGAATGGATGGTCGCGGAGGGCCAGCCCTTTGCGAAAGGCGATACGCTGGCGCTGATCGAGACGGACAAGATCACCAACGAAGTCGAGGCCGAAGCGCCCGGCATGTTCCCGCGCCTCATAGCGACGCCGGGCAGCACATGGCAGGTCGGCGAGCTTATCGCCGTGCTGGCCGACGCAGGCGAGGCGCCCGCCGACGGCGAAGTCGACGCCTTCATCGCGGGCTTCACCCCTGCCGACAACCGCGTCGCCTCGAAGGCGGGCGCATCGCCGGAAGCGACGCCTGCCCCCGCGCCGAAGCCGGAACCACAGCCGGAGCCAGCCAGAACGGTTGTCATTGCGGACGACATCGACATCTCGCCTGCCGCCCGCGCACTGGCCGTCGAGAAAGGCGTCGATATTTCCGGCATCGCCGGATCGGGGGCGAAGGGGCGCATCAGCTTTCAGGACGTTTTGC
This sequence comes from Sphingobium sp., assembly GCA_965279415.1. Lineage (GTDB taxonomy): Bacteria > Pseudomonadota > Alphaproteobacteria > Sphingomonadales > Sphingomonadaceae > Sphingobium. The sequence goes on along the minus strand of OZ257238.1, from coordinate 2,407,278 downwards.
AGGCGAGCCTCGCCGACGCGCGCCCCCCTGCCCCGGTCGGTGGCGGCGCGGCGGTCGACCTGACACCCGTCGGGAACACGCTTGGCGATGTGTTCGCCAGTCCGCTGGCGAAGCGGCTGGCGGTGCAGCATCAGGTCGACCTGTCCGCCCTCACCGGGTCCGGTCCGCGCGGGCGGATCAGCAAGGCGGACGTGCTGGCGAAGGTACAACCGGAAGCGCCTTCGGCGACGCCTGTGGTCCCTGCCCCGGCATCGGGCAGCGTCGAGATCATCCGTATGTCGCCGATGCGCAAGGCGATCGCTCGTGCGCTGTCCCACAGCAAATCGACGATCCCGCATTTCTATTTGCGCACCGAAGTGCGGATAGACGCGATCCTCGGCCTGCGCGCGCAGGCGAAGGCCGCGACCGGCGAAGCGCCCAGCATCAACGACTATATCGTGCGCGCAGTCGCGCTGGCGCTGGCGCGGCATCCCGACGTCAACGTGCAGGTGCATGGCGACGAAATCCACCGCTTCGCCAATGCCGATATTGCGGTGGCGGTGGCGACGGACAAGGGCCTGATTACGCCGATCGTCCGCACTGCGGAGGCGCTGTCGGTCGCCGCCATATCGCGCGAAGTGAAGGCGCTCGCGGAGAAAGCACGCGCCGGTAAACTGGCGCCGGAGGAGTTTCAGGGCGGCAGCTTCTCCATCAGCAACCTCGGTATGTTCGGCATCGACCAGTTCGACGCGATCATCAACCCGCCGCAGGGGGCGATCCTCGCCATCGGCGCAGGCGTGCGGCGCCCCGTCGAGATCGGTCATGCGCTCGCCTTCGCGACGGTCGTGAAGCTCTCCCTCTCCTGCGACCATCGCGCGATCGATGGTGCGGTCGGCGCGGATTTCATGCGTACGCTGAAGGGACTGATCGAGGAACCGGCGGGGATCGTGGGGTAGTACCCTGTCCCTTCATTTTATATCCGTCATCCCAGCGAAGGCTGGGATCTCGTGCGGCCAGAGTGTGACCTATCGCCTGAGATCCCAGCCTTCGCTGGGATGTCGGACAAGGGACGAGGGAGAAGGTTTTCTCTCTGCCCCCGCAATGCTATCGCCCCCATATGCCGCTTCCGATCATCCTTCCCCCGCTCGCGCCGCAGGTCGGACCGGTGCTCGAAACATTGAGCATCGTCGGCACGGCCCTGTTCGCCGCGTCCGGCGCACTGGCGGCGGCGCGGTTGCAACAGACGCTGGTGACCTTCGCCTTCTTCGCACTGGTGACCGGCGTGGGCGGCGGAACGCTGCGCGACCTGCTGATCGGGGCGCCGGTGTTCTGGGTGGCTGACCCGGTGCCGGCGATCGCGTGCGTCGTCGCCGCGCTGCTCGTATGGCTGACGCCCCGTCACTGGTGGAGCGACCGCGCGCTCGACTGGCTGGATGCAGTGGGCCTCGCCGCCTTCGCCGTGTTCGGCGCGGCCAAGGCGCTGTCCTTCGGCATTCATCCGTTCGTCGCGGGGATCATGGGCGTGGTGACGGGCTGCATGGGCGGCATCATCCGCGATCTGCTGGCGGGCGAACCTTCGATCCTTTTGCGTCCGGAAATCTACGTCACCGCCGCCGCACTGGCATCCGGCCTGTTCGTGACTCTGGCGGCGCTGGGCATCCCCGTGCCGCTGGCAAGCGTGATCGCGGCGCTGGCGGGCTTCGCCTTGCGCGCGGTGGCGATCGCCAAGGGACTGGCGCTGCCGGGCTATCGGCGAGGGTGAGGCGGCCAGCCGATACGCCTCCCCGCTTGCGCCCCCGTCCTGCCCGGACTAGCCTTTCGCCGAAATACCGATCAGGAGTCTCCCCATGACCACCGCCCTGCAAGACATTCCGCTCAAGACCATCCGCAACGACGACGCCAGCCTTGCCGAATATGCAGGGAAAGTCGTGCTGGTCGTCAACGTCGCGTCCAAATGCGGGCTGACGCCGCAATATGAGGGGCTGGAGAAGCTCTACGAAACGTACAAGGACAAGGGGCTGGTCGTCACCGGCTTTCCCGCAAACGATTTTGCGGGGCAGGAGCCGGGGACGAACGAGGAAATCGCCACTTTCTGCACCACCAATTTCTCCGTCGCCTTCCCGATGTTCGCCAAGCTGACGGCGACCGGGCCGGACAAGCATCCGCTCTACGCCGCATTGACGGCGGAAGCGCCCAAGGCATCAGGCGACGGCGACGCCTTTCGCGAAAAGCTGCGCGGTTACGGCATGACGCCCAATCCCGAACCCGAAGTGCTGTGGAACTTCGAGAAGTTCCTGATCGCCCGCGACGGCAGGGTCGCAGGCCGGTTCGCGCCGACGACGGCGCCCGACGATGCGGCCCTGATCGCCGCGATCGAGGCGGAACTGGCGAAGTAGCGGCATCTGCGTTAGCCTTCGTTTTTTAACCACGGAATCAAAACATTGCAGGGGGCATGATGCGCAGGACGGTATTGGCTTTGGCAGCGGTTGCCAGCGCATTGACGAGCACGACCGGCGCACAGGCTGCGCCTGCCGCGATGACGCTCACGCCCGATCAGGTCGCCTTCCGCGATCTGTTCAAGGAATTGCTGGAGACCAACACCACCGTCTCCTCGGGAAGCTGTACGCTTGCCGCGGAGAAGATGGCCGCGCGGCTCAAGGCGGCGGGGTACAGCGACGATCAGTTGACGCTGTTTTCCCTGCCGGAGTTTCCCAAGGACGGCGGTATCGTCGCGGTGCTGCCAGGGTCCAGCAAGACGCTGAAACCCATACTGCTGCTCGGTCATCTGGACGTGGTGGAAGCCAAGCGCGAGGACTGGACCCGCGATCCCTTCACCATGGTGGAGGAGGACGGCTACTACTATGCCCGCGGTGCGTCCGACATGAAGGCGATGGTCGCCGCCTGGGTCGACATCATGGCGCGACTGAAAAAGAACGGCACGCCGCCCAGGCGGACGGTGAAGATGGCGCTGACCTGCGGCGAGGAAAGCGGTGCGCGCTTCAACGGGGCGGAATGGCTCGCCAAGAACAAGCCGGACCTGATTGCCGCCGAGTTCGTGCTGAACGAAGGCGGCGGCGGGCGCACCGACGGCAAGGGTAAGGTCGTGGTGCAGACGATGCAGATCGGCGAGAAGTCCAACCGCAATTTCCGCATCGAGACCACCAATCCTGGCGGACACAGCTCTATCCCCGTGCGCGAGAATGCGATCTACGATCTGGCCGATGCGCTGACCAGGGTGCGCGATTACGGCTTTCCGATCCGCATGAACGACACCACCCGCGCCTTCTTCGCCAAGGCTGGCGCATCGCGCGGCGACGCCATGGGCAAGGCGATGGTCGCGCTGTCGAATAACCCGGAGGATGCCGACGCGCTGAAGATCGTGACGAGCGATCGCGGCTATAACAGCATGCTGCGCACCACCTGCGTCGCGACGATGCTGGAAGGGGGCCATGCCCAGAATGCCCTGCCGCAGCGGGCCGCGACCAACGTCAACTGCCGCATCATCCCCGGCGAGGATGCAGACACGACCAAGGCCGCGCTGGAAAAGGCGATCGGCAATCCCGCCGCCACGATCACGCTTGTGGGTCGCCTGCGACCCGTGGCGGTGCCGCCGCCGCTCGATCCGAAGATCATGGAACCGGCGGAAAAGCTGGTCGCCAAATATTTCCCCGGCGTGCCGCTCGTTCCCAGCATGTCCACCGGCGCGACTGATGCGACCTATATCGGCATTCCCACTTATGGCGTGCCGGGCGGCTGGGGCGATCCGGACGGCAATGGCGCGCATGGCCTCAACGAACGCCGCGAGATCCGCTCGCTCTTCGTCGGGCGCGATTTCCTGTACGATCTCGTCACCGCCTACGCCAGCAAGTGAGGCTTTTCCCGATGTTCCTGCGCTCCACAGTCGCGCTTCTCGCGCTGGCCATTGCCCTGCCCGCCTCTGCGGCGCTCTCCCCCGCCGAAAAGAAGATGGTGGCGGAGGTCGATGCCGATCATGAAAAGTCGATCGCCCTGCTCGAACGCCTCGTCAACCAGAACAGCGGATCGCTGAACATGGATGGCGTGGAAAAGGTCGGGCAGATGGTGCGACCTGAACTGGAGGCGTTGGGCTTCGCGGTCACATGGAAAGCGCTGCGCGAAACGAAGCGCGCCGGGCACATCATCGCCACGCACAAGGGCAAGCCGGGCACCACGAAAATGCTGCTGATCGGGCACCTCGACACCGTGTTTGAGCCGGATTCGCCCTTCCAGACGTTCGAGCGGATGGGGGACAAGGCCAAGGGACCGGGCGTCGCCGACGACAAGGGCGGCATGGTCGTCATGTTCTCCGCCCTGCGCGCGATGCAGGCGGCGGGGACACTCAAGGACGCCAATATCGAAATCGTGCTGACCGGCGACGAGGAGGATACCGGCGAACCGATCAGCGTGGCGCGTGCCGATCTGATCGCGGCAGGCAAGCGGGCGGATGTCGCGCTCGATTTCGAGGGGCTTTCTGTGATCGACGGCGTCGACATGGGGTCGATCGCGCGGCGATCCTCCAATAGCTGGACGCTGACGGCGACGGGCAAATCCGGCCACAGCTCCGGCATATTCTCCCCCTCCGCAGGGGACGGCGCGATCTACGAACTGGCGCGGATCATCGCGACATTCCGCAAGGAACTGCCCGAACCCAATCTCACCTTCAACGTCGGGCTGATCGGCGGCGGGCAGAGCGCCGACGTGGATGCCGGCGGCGTGCGCATCGCCGTGACCGGCAAGACCAACATCATCCCGCCCGTCGCCGTCGCCAAGGGCGATTTCCGCACGCTGAGCCAGGACCAGACCGACCGGGTGATCTCGAAGATGAAGGCGATCGTGGAGCGGGATCACCTGTCCGGCACCAGCGCGACGATCCTGTTCGATCAGGGCTATCCGCCGATGGCGCCGACCGAGGGCAACAAGGCTTTGCTGGGCAAGGTGAACAGTGTCAATGCCGACCTCAAGCTGCCGCAGATGCCTGCGCTCGATCCGCTGAAGCGCGGCGCGGGCGACATATCCTTCGTCGCGGCGGACACCGATGGCCTCGTCGGTCTGGGCGTCAGCAGCGACGGCGATCATACGCCCAACGAGACGGCCGATCTCGACAGCATGAAGCGACAGGCCAAGCGCGCGGCGATATTGATGACGCGACTGTCGAAGGAGCCGGGGCGCAAATAGCGGCATCGCGCTTGCGTTTATTGCAGGCGTGGAACGGACGTTGCGCCGCTCCGTTGTGGGCGCATGGCAAATCCCAAATTATATCCCCTGCTGGCGCGCCCGAACATCGGTCTCGCCGGTCCCGTCGATTATCACATGTACGGCTTTTTCCGGCAGGCGCTGATCAGCGCGCCGAAATCCGGCCCGCTGGTCATTTCGCTGACGACCATGGGCGGCGACCCGGAAGTGGCGCGCGCCATGGGCGACGATGTGCGCATCATGCAGGAGCATGAGGGCCGCGAACTCCTGTTCCTGGGGCAGGCCGCCGTCTATTCGGCGGGCGCGACCTTCATGAGCTATTTCGCACGTGACAAGCGCTTCCTGACGCGCGGCACGCGGCTGATGATCCATGAGCGGCAGATCACCAAGACCATCAACCTGTCCGGCCCGCTGCGGATGTGCGTGGCGACGTTGAAGGCTACGCTCAACGAAATCGAGCACAGCATCAACATCGAGGAGGAAGGCTTCCGCGCGCTGATCGAAGGCAGCACCATCGGCTTCGACGAAGTGCATGAGAAGGCACCGGAAAACTGGTACATCGACGCCGTCGACGCCCGCGACATGGGACTGGTGCTGGACGTGATCTGACGAGTTGAGGTGGACGGTTCCACAATGCTCGTCATGCCAGCGAAAGCTGGCATCTCATTTTTCTTCAGGACACGAGAGAATGCAGTGAGACCCCAGCTTTCGCTGGGGTGACGGCTGCATATGTTGCGTCCTTCACACCCCCTTGAACGTATCGCATTGCGCCGGGTCGCCGGTGCTCAATCCCTTGCGCAGCCATTCCATGCGCTGCGCCGCAGTGCCGTGGGTGAAACTTTCCGGCACCGGGCGACGGCCCGCCGCTTTTTGCAGAGTGTCGTCGCCGATCGCCTGCGCCGCGCGCATGCCTTCCTCCAGATCGCCCGCTTCCATAAGGTTGGTGTCGCGCGCGGCCCAGACCCCTGCATAGCAATCCGCCTGCAGTTCCATAGCGACCTGCAGCGCATTGCCTTCGGCTTCCGACGCGCGCTTCTGCGCGGCGCGGACTTTCTCGGATATGCCGGTGATCGTCTGGATATGATGCCCCACTTCATGAGCAATGATATAGCCGATCGGGAAATCGCCCGGCGCGTTGAAGCGGGTTTCCATCTCGTTGAAGAAATCGGTGTCGATGTAGATTTTCTGATCCGCAGGGCAGTAGAACGGCCCCATCGCCGATTGCGCCGCGCCGCATCCCGACATGCCGTTCTGGCTGTAGAACACCAGAGTGGGCGGCGGATATTGCTGCCCCTCCGCCTGGAAGATATCGGCCCAGCGGCGCTCGGTCGATCCCAGCACCTGAAGCGAGGTGCGCTGCACCGGCGTCAGTTTCTGCACATCGGGCTGCTGCGTCTGCACCTGCGGCGCGCCGCCGCCTCCGCCGCCCAGCAGGCTCAGCGGATCGATGCCCATGATCATCGCCCCGATCACGAGGATCGCGATGCCGCCGATGCCGAACTTGCTGCCCAGCAGCATGCCGATCAGGCCAAGGCCGCCGCCGAGACCACCGCCCCCGCCGCCGCTGCCGCTCTGCACTTCAAAATGGCTGCTTTCGCGTTCGTCGTCGAGCCGCATGGGACATCCCTTCCTGTTCTTGCCGCCATGATTAGGGCAAAGCGCGCGACAAGGGAACGGTCCAGGGCAGCGGCGGCTCCATCAGGCATGAAATCTTTGTAATGATGGAACGATGGCGCAGGTCCGACGCTTTGTTGTATTGCAGCGCAATATGACCCAGCCCTCCACGACTCGCCCCCCATCCACCCGCCGCCGGTCAAGCCCGCCGATGCCCTTGCCGGATCATGTCGCCTTGCTTTTGCAGGGTGGCGGCGCGCTGGGGTCTTTTCAGGCCGGCGTGTTCGAAAAACTTTATGAACTGGCGATCGAAATCGACTGGGTGGCAGGCATTTCCATCGGTGCGGTCAATGCCGCGATCATCGCCGGCAACCCGCCCGAACGACGGCTGGAACGCTTGAAGCTGTTCTGGGAGACCGTCAGCGGCGGGATGCCGAACCTGTGGCTGCCCGACAACCATCATATTCGCGAAGCCGCGCATCTGGCCGCCGCGCAGGCGGTGATGATGTTCGGCGTGCCCGGCTTTTTCCGCCCCCACATGCTGCCGCAGATATTGCAACCCGCCGGATCGCCCGGCGCCGTCAGCTTTTACGACACGACGCCGCTGGTCGAAACGCTGGACGGCCTGATCGACTGGGATCTGCTCAACGACGGACCGGTCCGCATTTCGGTCGGCGCAGTCGATGTCGAGAGCGGCAATTTCGCCTATTGGGACAACCGCACCTCTGACGGGCATGGCCGGTCCAACGACAGGATCGACGCAAGGCATATCATGGCATCGGGCGCACTGCCGCCGGGCCTGCCCGCCGTGGAGATCGACGGGCGGCATTACTGGGACGGCGGCCTCGTTTCCAACACGCCGCTCGCCCATGTGCTCGATCAGCAATGCGGCGACATGCTGGTGTTTCAGGTGGACCTGTTCCCCGCCGAAGGGCCACTGCCCCGCCAGATGACAGACGTGCTGTCCCGCCAGAAGGACATTCAATATTCCAGCCGTACCCGACAGGTGACGGACCAGTATCTGCGCCTGCGCCGGGAGCACAAGGCGATCCGCGCGGTCCTCAATCACCTGCCCGCGGAGATGTGCGGCGATCCCGAAGTGCAGCAGGTCCGCGCCCTCCTGAACGATGGCGCGGTCAACATCGTCCACCTCATCTATCGCAGCCGCGCGTGGGAAAGCGGCGCACGCGATTACGAGTTCTCGCGCGCCACCATGCTCGACCACTGGGCGCAGGGGCGCGAGGCGGTGGACGGCGTGATGCACAAGGGCGACATCATCGCCCGCAACATCCTCGACGGCAGCAGCGCCGCCTTCGATCTCGACCATCCTGCCCACCTTAAGGAAACCCAGGCATGACTCTCAAAGGCAAAACCGCACTCATCACCGGTTCGACCTCCGGCATCGGCCTGGCCTATGCCAAGGCGCTGGCGGGCGAAGGCGCGAACATCATCATCAACGGCTTCGGCGACAAGGACGCGATCGAGAAGGAACGGCTCGCGCTGGAAGCGACGAGCGGGGCCAAGACGCATTACAGCGGTCACGACCTGACCAAGGTGGACCAGATCGAAGCGATGATGGCGGAAGCGGCCAAAGCGTTCGGCGGCGTCGACATCCTCATCAACAATGCCGGGATGCAGCATGTCGCGCCCGTGGAGGAGTTCCCCGTCGACAAGTGGGATCTTATCATCGCTCTCAACCTGAACGCCGCGTTCCACACCACGCGGCTTGCCGTCCCCTATATGAAGCAGAAGAAATGGGGGCGGATCATCCAGACGGCGTCGGCCCATTCCAAGGCGGCCTCACCCTTCAAGAGCGCCTACGTCACCGCCAAGCACGGCCTGGCGGGCTTCACCAAGACCGTCGCGCTGGAAGTCGCGACGTTCGGCGTGACCGCAAACTGCATCAGCCCCGGCTATGTCTGGACACCGCTGGTCGAGAACCAGATTCCCGACACGATGAAGGCGCGCGGCATGACGCGGGAGCAGGTCATCAACGACGTGCTGCTGGCGGGCCAGCCCACCAAGGAGTTCGTGACCGCCGAACAGGTCGCGGCGATCGCCCTGTTCCTGTGCGGCGACGCGGCAAGCCAGATCACGGGCGCGAACCTGTCCGTCGATGGCGGGTGGACGGCGCAGTAGGGTAATAAACGATCAGAAAACCGTTCGCCCTGAGCGAAGTCGAAGGGCTAGGCTGAGCCGTAGGCGAAGCACTCTTCACTTCGTTCAGCGTGGCCCTTCGACTTTGCTCAGGGTGAACGGACGTAAGAGGCAGGCATTTCCCACTCACGCCCCCTCACAAATGCATGAAGTCGCGCGGATAGCTTTGCATGTGTGCGCCGCCGTCGACGTAGAGCACCTGCCCCGTCACGGCCGATGCCCCCGCCAGATAGACGATCGCTTCGGCGATCTGCTGCGCCTGCGGCAGGCGGTGGAGCGGCATCGCGCCGCTCAGGCGGTTCATCTGTTCCGCGCTGTAGTCGGCGGTCGCGATGGTCAGCCCCGGCGCCACGGCATTGACGCGTATGCGGGGCGCAAGATCGCGGGCGGTGATCTGCGTCAGTCCCGCCAGCGCCATTTTCGACAGCGTATAGGCAAGCTGATCGCCATGCGGATGGTCGATCCGCTGGTCCAGAATGTTGATGATGCACCGGTCCGTCAGCCCTGCGGGCACGGTCGCGAACGCCTTGCTGAGCAGCACGGGCGCCGCGCAGTTCACGGCATAATGCCGCATGAGGTCCTCCGCCGTCACGCTGTCGAGCCGGTCCTGCCCGAAGATGGCGGCGCTGTTCACCAGAAGATCGGGCGGACGCCCGAAATGCAAGGCGATGTCCGCGATCAGTTCCTCCGCCGCTTCGGGATCGGCGAAGTCGGCGACGAAGCCTTCCCACTCCGTCCCATGCTCTTCCAGCGTAAGTGCCAGCGCGGAATCGAGCCGGACATCATGGCTGCCGTGCAGCGCCAGCGCATAGCCCTGCGCCGCGAGCGCCGCGCTGATCTCCGCGCCCAGTCGCCGGTGGCCACCGGTTACGAGCGCCAGCCGCTTTCCCGACAACGGCAGCGGGCCAGGCTTGTCCTGCGCCGCCACGTCGTCGGCGGGGCGGGACAGCGGGCGAAAGCCCTCACCGGCAGGGGCGTCACCCTCCCCGCTCATATGCCCATCAGTTTGAGCACTTCCTTGCGGCTCTTCTCGTCCTCGCGAAACACGCCCATCATCCGGCTGGTCTTCATCGATACGCCGTGCGTCCGCACGCCGCGCCCCGACATGCAGCCATGCGCACCCTCGATCACTACCGCCACGCCCAGCGGCTTCAGATTCTCCCAGATGCAGTCGGCGATCTCCGCGGTCATCCGTTCCTGCACCTGAAGGCGGCGGGAAAAGGCATTCAGCACGCGCGCCAGCTTGGAAATGCCCACGACCCACTGGTCGGGAAGATAGGCGATGTGCGCCTTGCCCACGATGGGCGCCATATGATGTTCGCAATGCGACTGGAACGGAATGTCCTTCAGCAGCACGATTTCGTCGTAACCGCCGACTTCGTGGAAGATGCGGCTGAGATGATAGGCTGGATCGTCCTGGTAGCCTTCGCAATATTCACGCCACGCCCGCGCCACGCGCTTGGGCGTATCGAGCAGCCCCTCCCGCTCCGGATCGTCCCCCGACCAGCGAATAAGTGTGCGGATGGCATCCTGCACGTCGTCGGGCACGTCGATCTTCTTCGGGCGGACCACATCCTGCCCGACATTCTCCAGTTGCGTGTTCACGCTCATCCCCTTGTTTCGCCTTGTATCGCAGATATGGCGACGCGCATCGGGAAATGCCAGACCCCGACGGGACCGGAAATGCAGGCAACTGGACAGTTTCCGACAGCGGTGGCATGTCGATTCCATGGACGATATCACCAACATGATTACCACGGCGAGAACATGGGCGCCCGCCCGCATGGCCATCGCCACCGTCGTACAGACCTGGGGTTCCGCGCCACGCCCGCGCGGATCGCATATGCTGGTGCATGAGGATGGCCGGTTCGAGGGATCGGTATCGGGCGGCTGCGTCGAAAACGCCATTCTCGCCAGCGCCGAAGGGGTGATCGCCAGCGGCCAGGCCGCCCTGCATCGTTTTGGCGTGAGCGACGGCGATGCCTGGGAAGCGGGCCTGCCCTGCGGCGGCGAGATCGCGGTACTGGTGCAGCCGGTCGCCGAGCATGGATTTCCCATGGCGGTGATCGACGCGATTGCGACGGCGCGCGCGGACGGCGACGTTCTGGCCGTCTCGACGGATATCGAGAGCGGGCGCAGCATGATCGGCGTGCGCGATGGTGCGTTCGTCAACCGCTACCGCCCGCCCCGTCGCCTCATCATCACGGGCGCAGTGCAGATCGCGCAGGCGCTGGCCGGGCTGGCACGGGAGATGGGCATCGACACGACCGTCATCGATCCGCGCGGGCGCTTCCTGACGCGCGAGCGGTTTCCGCACGCCGTTCTCGACGACCGCTGGCCGGACGAAGCCGTGGTCGCGCTGCGCCCCGATCCCGCCACCGCGATCGTGACGCTGAGCCATGACATCAAGATCGACGATCCCGCGCTGATCGCCGCGCTCAATGCCCCCACGGGCTACATCGCCGCGCTGGGATCGCGAAAAAGCCACGCGGCACGGCGCGATCGGCTGACGGCGGCAGGCTTTTCCAGCACCGACCTCGACCGGATCGACGGCCCGGCGGGCATCGACATCGGCGCGATCGGGCCGGGCGAAATCGCCCTGTCGATCGCGGCGGGCATGGTGCAGGCGTTCAACCGGGTGGAAACCCGATTGCTGGAAACGGCCTGAAAATGCGTCCCGATCGCGTTGCCGCCGTGCTTCTTGCCGCCGGCAATTCCTCGCGCTTCGGCGAGGAGGACAAGCTGATGGCGGATCATTGCGGCAAGCCGTTGATCGTCCACGCGCTGGAAGCCGTCGCCTCCATACCGTTCAAATATCATATCGCGGTGGTGCGTCCCATCGCCCTCGCGCCGATCATCCACCGCAAGCTCGACCGGCGCGGCTATACCCTGCTTGTCAACGACGATCCCGAAGGCGGCCTGTCCAGCAGCATCCGGATCGCCGCCGCCCATGTCGCGCAACTGCGCTGCAACGGCATGCTGATGTGCCTGGCGGACATGCCGCATGTGCCGCAGAGCCATCTCATGCGGCTGGTGCTGACGGCGGAGGATATCCGATCGGTGGTGGGCAGCACCGACGGGTTCACGCCCGGCCCGCCCGCCTTTTTCGGGCGTCGCCATTTCGCCGAATTGCAGGCGCTGAAAGGCGATCAGGGTGCCCGCGCGCTCATCAGCCAGAACCTGCTGCTGGAAACGAGCGGCGCGCTGCTCCACGACGTCGATACGCCTGAGGACCTGCGCCCTCTCCCCACCGAAGAGGCAAACACCCCGGCAATCACAGGCGATTAGGGCGCCTTGCCCGTCGCATCGAAACGAAAGCTGAGCGCGACCGACGGATCGAGGCCCGTGCTGCTGTCGCCATTGCCGACGTTGAACGTCCTGCGCGCGATCGTCCCGCTGCCGCTGACGCTGCGCTTCAAGCCCTGGCCTTTCAGCGTGAAGCGTATCGTCTGCGGCGCGCTGACGCCCTTGAGCGTGAGCGTACCGCGCGCACTGTAGCCGTTCGGCCCGGTTGCGCTGGCCCCCTTCGCCACGAATGTCGCTTTGGGATGCGCGGCGGCACCCAGAAACTCGTCATTGGGCAGCATCTCGTCCTGCGTGGGATCGCCGATGCGGGCGCTGGCGACGTCGATCTCGACGCGGATATCCGCCGTCTCGGGACGATCGGGATCCATCGTGATTTTCGCGGTCCAGCGTGAAAATCCGCCGCTGATCCTGTCGCCGTCATTGCCGACCGAGAAACCCAGCGTGCCGCCGGGCTGCACGGTCCAGACCGGCGGAGGCCCGACGGCTTCGGCCGCTTCGGTCGCGTTATCCGGCTGGACGGCATTGACGGCGACAGGTTCGGCCACATTGGCGGCGGGCATTTCGGCGGCCGCATTGCCATCGACATCCGTGTCGGCAGGCGCGGAAGCCTCGGCTGGCGCCGTGTGCATCGCCCGGTTGGCGATGACACCGCCGATCACGAACGCGCCGGGGGTCAGTGCGATCAGCACGGCCATCAGCGCCACCGACCGCCCCGGCACCATCCGCCAGATCAGCCCGTTGCGCAGCAGCATCTGATGCCGGATCGCCCCGGCCAGATGCAAGGCGAACAGCGCAAGCCCTACCCACGCAAGCAGGCCGTGCGCGTTCTCGCTGACGGCATGCGCCACCTGCGGCAAGGGGAGATGCGGCAGCGGGATCGTGCCGAACAGCAATGTCGGCACCTTGATCTTCGCCGTCGAAACCAGCGCCCATCCGGTGAGCGGCGCCAGCAGCATGAAGGCGTAAAGGCCGACATGCACTCCTTTGGCGAGCGCCCCTTCCCAACCGCCTTCCATCGCGGGCGGGCGCGGCTTGAACAGGCGGGTCAGGACACGGGCGAGCGTCAGCGCCAGGATCAGCATACCGACCGACTTGTGCAACTGGTACAGCGCAAAGCCTTTCTGCCCCAGCGATTCCAGCGACCAGCCCACCGAAAGCTGAAAGGCGAGCGCGGCGGCGATCGCCCAGTGCAGGATCATGGCGGTGCGGCTGTACGTCTGCATATGCTGTCCCCGGATGGTGAATATCGATCCGTAATCGAAACAACGCGAATCGACCATTCCCCTTCTGCGAAACGCTGGGTTTGGCGGAAGGGCACAAAAAAATTGCAGCCCCGTTCCGCAACGCTGCCCTTACGGCAGGCTGTCCTCCGCTCGTCTCGCGCATCTGTCGTGCTTTACGGGAACGTAAAGTCCTCTTGCCTTTATCCCCCGTGGCATGACATGGACGGGATCAAGACGCCCAGTCGGGTGAGTCCAGAGAGAGGACGCAAGATGGAAGCCTACATCTATGATGCCGTGCGGACGCCGCGCGGACGCGGCAAGGCCGACGGCTCGCTGCACGAAATCACCCCTATCCAGCTCGCGACACAGACGTTGCAGGCGATCCGGGATCGCACGCAGATCGACACCGCCGATGTCGACGACGTGATCCTGGGTTGCGTGACGCCGGTCGGCGAACAGGGCGCGGACATCGCGCGCGTCGCCGTGCTCAACGCCGATTATGCGCAGACGACGGCGGGCGTACAGGTCAACCGCTTCTGTGCGTCGGGCCTCGAAGCCGTGAACATCGCCGCGGCCAAGGTGATCGCCGGCGAGGCGGACTTTGCCATCGGCGGCGGAGTCGAGCATATGAGCCGCGTACCGATGGGATCGGACGGCGGCGCATGGGCGTTCGACCCGGCGGTCGCCTGGCACACCTATTTCGCGCCGCAGGGTATCGGGGCAGACCTGATCGCCACCAAATTCGGTTTCTCCCGCACGGACGTCGACGCCTATGCCGTCGAAAGCCAAAAGCGCGCGGCGCAGGCGTGGCAGGAAGGCCGGTTCAAGAACAGCATCGTCCCGGTGAAGGACGTGATCGGTCAGGTCGTTCTCGACCATGACGAGCATATGCGCCCGGACGCGGACATGCAGTCGCTCGGCGGCCTGAAACCCAGCTTCGCCGCCATGGGCGAGGAAATGCCCGGCTTCGATGCCGTCGCGTTGCTCAAATATCCCGAGCTGGAGCGGATCAACCATGTCCATCATGCAGGAAACAGCTCCGGCATTTGCGACGGCGCCGCCGCCATATTGGTCGGCAGCAAGGCGATGGGCGAGAAATATGGCCTGAAGCCGCGCGCCCGGATCAAGGCGATGGCGTCTATCGGCTCCGAACCCACGATCATGCTGACCGGTCCCGAGTTCATCGCCGGGAAGCTGCTGAAGAAATCCGGCATGTCGAAGGACGACATCGACCTGTGGGAGCTGAACGAAGCCTTCGCCAGCGTCGTGCTGCGCTACATGCAGGCGCTGGATCTGGATCACGGCAAGGTGAACGTGAACGGCGGCGCGATCGCCTTCGGCCATCCGCTCGGCGCGACCGGGGCGATGGTGCTGGGCATCGCGCTCGACGAGCTGGAACGCTCCGGCAAGGGCACCGCGCTCGTCAACCTGTGCATCGGCGCGGGCATGGGCACCGGCACGATCATCGAGCGTCTGTAAGACGCCGGAGAGGACATCATATGACGACCATCGCTTTCGACATCGACGCAGACGGCATCGCCACCCTCACCATCGACGTACCCGGCCAGTCGATGAACGTCATCGGCCCGGAATTCATCGCCGACCTGTCCGGCGCGATCGACCGCATCAAGGACGAGGACGGCATCAAGGGTGCGGTCATCTGTTCGGGCAAGGCCAGCGGCTTCATGGGCGGTATGGACCTCAAGAACATGGCGTCGATGCTGGCGCCCGCGAAGGACGGCACGCGCGACATGGGCGACCTGTTCGACAAGGTGTTCGTGCTGAACGGCCTGTTCCGTCGCCTCGAAACCTGCGGCAAGCCGGTCGCCTGCGCGATCGAAGGCACCTGCGTCGGCGGCGGGTTCGAACTCGCCCTCGCCTGCCACCGCCGGATCGTCGCGGACGATGCGAAGGTGCAGCTTGGCCTGCCCGAAATCCTCGTCGGCCTGTTCCCCGGCGGCGGCGGCAGCCAGCGCCTGCCGCGCATCACCGGCGTGCAGACGGCGCTGATGTACATGCTGCAGGGCAAATTATTCCGCCCGCAGGAAGCGCTCGGTCTCAAGGTGGTGGACGAACTCGTTCCCTCTGGTAATACGGTGGCGGCCGCCAAAAACTGGTTGAAGGCCAATCCTGCCGCCAGCGTTCAGCCATGGGATCAGAAAGGTTACCGTTTTCCCGGCGGCGCTGGCGGCTTCAACCCCAATTTCATCCAGACGTTCATCGGCGCTACGGCGATGACGATGAAGCAGACGCAACGCAACCTGAACGGTCCGCTGGCGCTGCTCTCCGCCGTCTATGAAGGCGCGACGCTGCCCATGGACCGCGCGATTCGCGTCGAGAGCAAATATTTCGCCAAGGTGATCGCCGATCCGCAGGCGAGCAACATGGTCCGCACCCTGTTCGTCAGCAAGCAGGCGGCCGAACGCGGCGCGCGCCGCCCCAAGGATCTGCCCAAGGCGCCGACGAAGAAGCTCGCCATGCTGGGCGCGGGCATGATGGGCGCGGGCGTCGCCACCGTATCCGCGCAGGTCGGGATCGACGTGGTGCTGCTCGACCGCGATCAGGCCTATGCCGAAAAGGGCAAGGAGCACGCCCGGTCGGTGCTGTCCAAGCGGCTGGGCAAGGGCATGACGCCCGAAAAGCTGGAAGCGACGCTGGCCCGCATCACACCCACCACCGACTTCGCGCTGCTCGAAGGGTGCGATTTCGTGATCGAGGCGGTGTTCGAGGATACCGCGATCAAGGCCGAAGTGACCAAGAAAGTCGAGGCCGTGCTGGGCGCGGATACCATCTTCGGATCGAACACCTCGACCCTGCCGATCACTGGCCTTGCCAAGGCGTGGCGCAAGCCGGAGAACTTTATCGGCGTGCATTTCTTCTCGCCGGTCGAAAAGATGCCGCTGGTCGAGATCATCGTCGGGGAAAAGACCGGGCCGGAAGCGATCGCCAAGGCGCTGGATTATGTCGCGCAGATCAAGAAAACGCCGATCGTCGTCAACGATTCGCGCGGCTTCTACACCTCGCGCTGCTTCGGCACCTATGTGCAGGAAGGCGCCGAGCTGCTGGCCGAGGGCGTCGGCGCGGCACTGATCGAGAATGGCGGCAAGCAGCTTGGCATGCCCGTAGGCCCGCTCGCAGTGTCGGACGAAGTGTCGATCGAACTGGGCTACAAGGTGATGACCGCCGCGAAGAAGGAACTGGGCGACGCCTATGTCGCCGGCGCGGCGGACGACGTGATGACGAAGATGGTCGAGATGGACCGGCTGGGCCGCAAGAACGGCAAGGGCTATTACGACTATCCCGAAGGCGGGAAGAAGGCGCTGTGGCCCGGGCTGGCGGACAGCTTCCCGCTCGCCGCCGTGCAGCCTTCGCCGGAGGATGTGCGCGAGCGGCTGCTCTACCGGCAGCTCATCGAATGCGCGCGCTGCTTCGCCGAAGGCGTACTGGAAACGCCGGAGGATGGCGATATCGGCGCGATCTTCGGCTGGGGCTTCGCGCCGTGGACCGGCGGGCCGTTCAGCCACATGGATACGGTCGGCATAGCGAAGGTCGTCGAGACGCTCGACGCGCTGACCGCCGCCCATGGACCCCGTTTCACCCCCACCGCGCAGTTGCGCGAAATGGCGGCGAGCGGCGCGACTTTCTATGGCAAGGCGGCGGGGAAGAAGGCGGCTTAGGACGTCGCCAGCTTGGGAACGACACTTCCGTTCGGGCTGAGCTTGTCGAAGCCTTCTCCTGAACGCAGTGAAGGGCCTTCGCTGCGCTCAGGCGAACCCTTCGACAGGCTCAGGGCGAACGGTGTTTGCGTATCGTAAGGATAGCCTAACCCCACCGTAACCATTGCCATGTCATGTCGGCGTGCCGTATCGCCGCAGACCTGACATGGAGTGACGTAATGAACGACAAGCCGACAGTGCTGGTGACGGGTGGCGCGGGCTATATCGGCAGCCATGCGGTGCTGGCGCTGCGCGATGCGGGCTGGCCGGTCGCGGTGATCGACAATCTCGTCACCGGTTTCCGCTTCGCCGTGCCGGACGACGTGCATTTCACGCAAGGCGACATCGCCGATCAGCCGCTGGTCGAGGCGCTGCTGCGGGATCAAAACATAGGTGCGATCATGCACTTCGCCGGGTCGATCGTGGTGCCGGAATCAGTCGCCGATCCGCTGAAATATTACCGGAACAACACCGTCAACAGCCGCGCGCTGATCGAAAGCGCAGTGCGCTGCGGCGTGCCGCATTTCATCTTCTCCTCGACGGCGGCGACCTACGGCATGCCGGAGGAAAGCCCGGTGCGGGAGGACAGTCCGCAACGCCCGATCAACCCCTACGGCATGTCGAAGCTGATGACCGAGGCGATGCTGGCCGATGTCGCCGCCGCGCATCCGATGAACTATTGCGCGCTGCGCTATTTCAACGTCGCGGGCGCTGACCCCGATGCGCGCACCGGCCAGTCCACCGCAGGCGCGACTCATCTGCTCAAGGTCGCGGTGGAAGCGGCGCTGGGCAAGCGCGATCATGTCAGCGTGTACGGCACGGATTTCGACACGCCCGACGGCACCGGCGTGCGCGATTACATCCATGTGTCGGACCTGGCCGCCGCGCATGTTCTGGCGCTGGAGGCGCTGATCGCCGATCCGGCGACCAGCCATCGCCTCAATTGCGGCTATGGCCGGGGGTTTTCCGTGCTGGAAATGCTGGAAGCGGTCGATCGCGTCACCAACATGAAGATCGAGCGCCGCATGGAAGGCCGCCGTGCGGGCGATCCCGCATCGTTGATTTCGGATAACCGCGCGATCCTCTCCCGCTTCCCGTGGACGCCGCAATATGCCGATCTCGACCAGATCGTGCGGCATGCGCTGGCCTGGGAACGCAGGCTGGGCGATATCCGCCAATAGCCTGCGATGCGCCTTCCGCAATGCGCATGAAGTTGCGGAAGTTGCGGCGTTGAAACCCGCGGAAATCCGCCATTCCCTACAAAGACACGCTCACTGTGCCCTGTCGGTCTCCTGCCCGGCCGCAACCGGCTGCGGCGCCCCTTCCCAGCCGCCGCCAAGCGCCTTGAACAAGGCGACCTGCGCCTCCGCCCGCGAAGCCTGCGCGTCGGCATAAGCGGCGCGGGCGTCGGCGCGGCTGCGCTGCGCGTCGAGCAGTTGCAGGAAGCTGTCGGACCCCGCCCCGAACCGCTTTTCGGCGATGAAGGCGGCGCTTTCGCTAGCCTTGAGCGCGCGGGACAATGCCGCCTCGCGCTCGATCGCACCTTTCAGGCGGGCGAGCGCCTGCTCGGTTTCCTGCAAGGCCGTCAGCACCGCCTTGTCGAAGGAGGCGAGCGATCCTTCCGCGATCGCCTTGTTCTGTCGCACGCGGGCGCGGGCGGCGCCGCTGAACGGGAAGTTCCAGCTTATCAGCGGGCCGATCGAGTAGCCGAAGGAATCGGACGACCCCAGATCACCGGGCCTTAGGCCCGTCGTGCTGACCGAGCCGAGCAGCGAAATCGACGGATAGAGCGCCGCCGTGGCGACCCCGATCCGCGCCGTATCCGCCGCAAGTTGCCGTTCGGCCTGCCGCACGTCGGGGCGACGGGCGAGCAAGGCCTGCCCGTCGCCGACAGCGATCGGCGCGCGCACGGCGGGCGGGATGAGGCAGACGGCGGCATCGGCATCGAAGGAGGCGGGCGGTTCGCCGGTCAGCACGGCAAGCGCGTAGAGCGAGGCGCGCCGTTCCGCCTCGAACCCGGCGGCCTGGGCGCGGGCCTGCTCGACCAGTACGATGCTCTGGTCGACATCGCGCTGCGTATTGCGGCCACCGCTCAGCAGGCGACGGGTCAGGTCCAGCGTCTTTTCCTGCAAGGCCAGCGTGTCGCGCGCAACCTGCGCCTGCGCGCCCGTGGCGCAGGCATTGGCGTAGGTCAGCGCCGTTTCCGCCGCGACCGAGACGCGCGCGGCATCCAGCGCCGCCTCCGCCGCGCCGATGTCGCCCCTGGACGCTTCGATCGAACGACGCACGCCGCCGAACAGATCCAGCTCATAGGAAGCATCGAAGCCTGCGGTGTAGGTTTCCTGCGTGAAGCCGGTCAGCCCCTGCCCGAAGTTGACGACGTTGCGCGAGCGGGTCGCCTGCGCGGAGGTCGTCGTGGTCGGCAGCGCGGCGGCGCGCGCCTCCGACAGCAGGCCGCGGGCGCGACGCACGTTCGCGGCGGCGACGCGCAAGTCAGTGTTGTGGGCCAGCGCCTTCTGCACCAGCCGGTCAAGGACGGGATCGTCGAACAGGTGCCACCATTGTTCGACCGCCGGGGCATCGGTAACGACCGTACTGCCCGCCACTTCGCCCAGCCGCGCCTGATCGGCGGGCAAGGGCGCGGGGGGCCGGTAATCGGGTCCGACCGCGCAGGCGGACAGCGCGAGGACCGAAGCGAAGGCGAGCGCGCCGCGCGCGATCAGAGGAGCGATTTTCACGATACGGCCTCCCCGCCTTCGGCGCCGTGTTGCGGCGGCACGGGCTTTCTGCGCGCCGCGATCCAAGCGGACGTCCTGTCGCCCAGCATCCTGCTGATGACGTAGAAGGCGGGCGTGAACATGAGGCCGAAAACCGTCACGCCGATCATGCCGAAGAACACCGCGACGCCCAGCGCCTGACGCATTTCCGCGCCCGGCCCGCTGGCGATGACGAGCGGGAGCACGCCCAGGATGAAGGCAATCGACGTCATCAGAATGGGGCGCAGGCGCTGATGCGCGGCCTGTTCGGCGGCGGCGCGCGGTTCCAGCCCTTCCTCCTCGCCCTGCCGCGCGAACTCGACGATCAGGATCGCGTTCTTGGCCGCAAGGCCGATCAGCACGACGAGACCGATCTGGGTGAGGATGTTGTTGTCCCCCCCCATCAGGTTGACGCCGAGAATCGCGGCCAGAAGGCACATCGGCACGATGAGGATGACCGCGAGCGGCAGCACGAGGCTTTCATATTGCGCGGCCAGCAGCAGGAACACGAACACGACGGCCAGCGCGAAGGCGATCATGCCGGTGTTCCCCGCCTGCTTCTGCTCGAACGCGATTTCAGTCCATTCATAGGTGAAGCCGGAAGGCAGGATTTTGGCGGCGAGGGCCTCCATGCTCGACAGCGACTGGCCGCTGGAGAAGCCGCGCACGGTATCGCCCTGCAATTCGGCGGCGGGATAGAGATTGTAGCGCACCACGCGATAGGGACCGCTTTCGTTGCGCAACTGCATCACCGCCGACAGCGGCACCATCGCCCCGTTGGTGGAACGGGTGCGCAGATGCCCGATATCATCGACATCGTCGCGATAGGGGGCATCGGCCTGCGCCGTCACGCGAAAAGTACGGCCCAAGTAATTGAAATCGTTGATATAGGACGATCCCAGATAGGTGCCGAGCGTCGCGAAGATATTCTCGACCGGCACACCCATCTGTTCGGCGCGCTGGCGGTCGATATCCGCATAAAGGCGCGGCGTTCGGGTATTGAAGGTGGTGAATACGGAGGTCAGGCCCGGCGTCTGGTTGGCGGCCATCATCATGCCGAAGGCCGCGCCTTCCAGTGCCTGATAGCCCGCGCCGCCGCGATCCTCGATCATCATCTTGAACCCGCCGCCGGTGCCGAGGCCGCGGATCGGCGGGGGCGCGATGAAGAACACGCTGCCCGCCGTGATGTTGGAGACGGCCCCCATGAGTTCCTTGGTGATCTCGTCCGCGGATTTGCGATCAGCATGCGGCTTAAGGCGGACGAACATCGTGCCGCCGCTGGGCGAATTGCTGAACGTGGCGCCGTCGAAGCCGGAGAAGGCGACGCTGCCATCAACGCCGGGATTCTTCGATGCGATGGCGATGAGCTGACGCGTCGTCTCGTCGGTGCGTTGCAGGGCGGTGCCCGGCGGCATCTGAACGACGCCGATCAGATAGCCCTGATCCTGCGCGGGAATGAAGCCCGACGGCGTTTGCGTGAAGCGCCAGCCGGCGACCAGAAGCAGCAACGCATAGCAGATACCGACGAGCGCCAGTTTCCGCACGGTCTTTGCCGTGATGCTGCCGTAGCGCTTGCCGAGACGATCGAAGCCCCGGTTGAACTTTTCGGCGAAACGCGCGGGATAAACGCGCCATCCCTCGGGTGGGGCATGATCGCTTTTCGGCTTGAGGATCAATGCGCCCAGTGCGGGAGATAGTGTGAGCGACACGAAGGCGGAGATGGCGGTCGCGCCGACGATCGTCAGGGCGAACTGCTTGTAGAATGCGCCCGAAATGCCCGGAATGAAGGCCGTCGGAATGAACACGCCGCACAGGACGAGCGCGATGGCGATCAGCGCACCCGACACTTCGTCCATCGTCTTGTGCGCGGCGGCGAGCGGCGACAGGCCCTCGTCATGCATCAAGCGCTCGATATTCTCCACCACGACGATCGCGTCGTCGACGACGATGCCGATGGCCAGCACCAGGCCGAAAAGCGAAAGACTGTTCAGCGAGAAGCCGAAGAGCGCCATCATCGCGAAGCTGCCGATCAGGGAGACCGGAATGGCGATGATCGGGATGATCGCCGCGCGCCAGCTTTGCAGGAACAGCAACACGACGAGGCTGACCAATATGATCGCTTCGACCAGCGTATGCTGCACCGCCTCGATCGACGCAGTGATATATTCGGTGGGATTATAGGGGATGGAATAAGTGAGGCCCGGCGGGAAGCTTTTCGCCAGCGTCGCCATTTCCGCGCGCACGGCGTCGGCCGTTTCCAGCGCGTTGGAACCCGGCAACTGCGTGACGGGCAGCGCCACGGAGGACTTGCCGTCGATATAGCCTTCGGTGCCGTAATCCTGCGCGCCCAGTTCGATACGGGCGACATCGGCAAGGCGCGTCAGGCGCCCTTGCGCATCGCGCTTGACGATGATCTGCCCGAATTGCTCCGGCGTGGAAAGCCGCCCCTGCGTCTGGATATTGAGCTGGAACGCCGTGCCGCCCTGATTGAAAGGCGCCTCTCCGACCGAACCGGCGGCAACCTGCGCATTCTGCGCGCGCACGGCACTGGTGATTTCATCGACGGTCATGTTGCGCGATGCCGCGCGATCGGGATCGATCCAGACGCGCATGTTGTAATCGCGCGAACCGAACGCCTGCACACCGCCGACACCCTGGATACGCGCAAGCCGGTCCTTGATCTGCAATGTCGCGTAGTTCGACATATACTGGTTGGAGAGGCTGCCGTCGGGCGAAGTGAGCGCGATCACGAGCAGAAGGTCGGGCGAGTTCTTGCGCACCGTTACTCCGATCTGGCGCACCTGTTCGGGCAGGCGCGGTTCGGCGGAGGACACGCGGTTCTGCACCAGCACCTGCGCCTGATCGACATCCGTACCCTGTTTGAAGGTGACGGTGATGGCAACGGCGCCCGATGCGGTGGAGGAGGAGGACATGTAGATCATGTCCTCCACCCCGTTGATCGATTCCTCCAGCGGGGCGGCGACCGTTTCCGCCAGCGTTTCCGCAGACGCGCCGGGGAAGCTGGCGTTCACGACCACCGTGGGCGGCGCGATTTCGGGATATTGCCCGACCGGCAGGCTGGGATAGGCGATCACCCCCATGATGACGATGAGGATGGACATGACCGCCGCGAAGATCGGGCGGTCGATGAAGAAATGGGGCAGGCGCATCAGCGTGCCGTCCCGGCTGTCGCAGCCTTCCTGTCATCGGCGGGTTTGTCGCTGTCTGGCGTGGCGCCCGTGGGACTTGCCACCGTGGGACTGGGCGGCGCTGCGGGGCGCGATTCGGTGGAGGCGGCACGCGGCGTGATCCTGCCGTCGCGCGACTTGACCGGCATGCCCGGCTGCAAGCGCGCCAGACCGTCGATCACGATCTTCTCACCGGGCTTCAGGCCCGTGCGCACGACGCGCAAGCCCTCCACCATCGGCCCGGTTTCCACCGGACGCGGCACCGCCTTGCCGTCCTTGCCGACGAGATAGACCAGCTTGCGCGTCTGGTCCGTCTGGATCGCCTCGTCGGGCACCAGCATCGCCCGATAGGTGCCCGATCCCAGCAGGCGCGCGCGACCGAACATGCCGGGCACCAGGAACCCCTTGGGATTGGAGATTTCGGCATGGGCGCGGATCGTGCCCGAATTGGTGTCGATGGCGTTGTCGACGAAGATCATGCGGCCACGCCAGTTGTAGCCGCTTTCGTCCGCCAGTTGCACTTCGACCGGATTGGCGGCGTAGCGGGAGGAGGCACGCTCGCCCTTCGCCGCCTGACGGATATATTTGAGGTAGAGGCTTTCGGCCCCTTCGAAGCTGAACCAGATGGGATCGACGGTGACGACGGTTGTCAGCAACGTCTGACCTGCGTTCACATAATCGCCGATCGCAACCCGCTTGTCGGAGACGCGACCGCTGATCGGCGCCCGGACCGAGGTGAACTCGACATCGAGCGCCCGCGCCTGCACCGCCGCCTGTCCGGCCGCGACATCGGCGGAGGCCGAGCGCAAGGCCGCCAGCTTCGTTTCATATTCTTCCTGGCTGACCGCCTGGAACTTGCGCAGCTCCTCCGATCGCTTCAGTTCGCTGCGCGCATTGGCGAGCGCCGCCTGCGCGCGGACGAGCTGCGCCCGCGCCTGTTCGAGTTGCGCGCGATAGGGGCGCGGATCGATCTGGAACAGCAAAGCGCCCTTGCCGACCTCGACACCGGCACGGAAGCCGATCTGGGTGATCTGACCCGACACGCGCGGCAGAACCTGCACATCCTCCACCGCTTCGAATCGGCCGACATAATCGTCCCAGTCCGTCACATCGCGGACGAGCGGCGCGGCGACGGTGACCGTCGGCGGTGGCGGTGCCTGCGGTGGCTTTTCGCCGCATGCGCCGAGCGCAAGGACGAGCGGGACAAGAAGCGAAGCGGGGGGGAGGGAAAATCGCATGGCCGCTATTTGTTGCAGTGCACTATCAATTGCAAGACGCAACTTATATGTCGGCACAATAAAAATTGATTTTTATCAAGATTCGACATCGCGGCACCTCTCGCAAAAATCGGTTCACGTCGCGCGGGCGGGTCATTCTGCTTCAAAAAGGCCTTCTCCCCAGCCCCGCCGGGCAACCCCCGGTCGTCAGCCCGGACCGATAGTGTGTCGGCTTCTTGTATGACATATTTGTGTCACGCGCTTAACGGCTGGTTTAGAGCCATCCGTATGTCAGTCACCCCTGTGTCAGTGACCCGCGAATGTCATGATAGCACGACTGGGCAGACCTTCCGTTTGCAGGGCGGTCATGCCGCCCAGATCGGGCAAGTCGATCGCAAACAGCGCCATGGCCAGATCGGCACCCTGTTCGCGCAGCAGTTGCGCGGCGGCGATGGCGGTGCCGCCGGTGGCGATGAGATCGTCGACCAGCAGGACGCGCGCGCCCGGCGGCATTTGACCGCTGTGCATTTCCAGCCGGTCGGTGCCATATTCAAGGACATAGTCGATGCCGACGACCGCGCCGGGCAGCTTCCCCGCCTTGCGCACCGGCACGAAGCCGGCGCCCACGGCAGCGGCCAGCGCCGCGCCCAGAATGAAGCCCCGCGCCTCTATGCCAGCGACATAATCGACATCGAGAGACCGGGCGATATCGGCCATCTGCGCGATCAGCGCGGCGAAGCCGTCCGCATCGGCCAGCAGCGAAGTGATGTCGCGGAACTGGATGCCGGGCTTGGGGAAATCGGCGATCGTGCGCACCAGCGCCTTGAGGTTATCGGCGGTCATGCAGACTCCCGCAATGCAGACATAAGAAAAGGCGCGACAATCCCGAACGGGAAAGCCGCGCCTTTGAAGGGGACGGGACCAACGACGTTACCGCCGCAGGGCCGCGATCAATGCTTCTGGTCGCGCCAGATGTTCTGATAGGCCGCATAAGCAAGGCCGGTGGCGATGAGCAGGAAGAACAACGCCGCCAGACCCGCGCTGCGGCGGTTTTCCAGCTTCGGTTCCGCCGTCCAGGTGAGGAAGGCGGCGATGTCCTTGGCCATCTGGTCCACGGTCGGCTTCGTGCCGTCGGCATAGGTCACCTGACCTTCGGCGACCAGCGGCGGCGCCATGGCGAGGTTGAGGTTGGCGAAATAGGGGTTGTAGTGCAGCCCCTCCGGCGTCTTGGAATCCGGGAACTTCGCCAGCAGGTCGGCGGGCTGATCCTGGAAGCCGGTCAGCAGCGAATAGACATAGGCGCTGCCATGATGGCGGGCCTTGGTCATCAGCGAAAGGTCCGGCGGGATCGCATTGTTGTTGGCCGCAGCTGCCGCGACATTGTTCGCGAAGGGCTTGGGGAACTTGTCTGCGGGCACCGGATCGCGCGTCGACATTTCGCCGGTGGCGGGATCGACGTCGGGAGTCTTGATCGCCCACTGCTTGGCGATCGCCTTCACTTCGGCTTCGCTGTAGCCGATCTGCTGGAGATCGCGGAACGCCACGAACTTCAGGCTGTGACAGGCCGAGCAGACTTCCTTGTAGACCTGAAACCCGCGCTGGAGCTGCTGCCGGTCGTAATGACCGAGCGGACCTTCGAAGGAAAAGTCTGCTTCCTTCAGCGGATGGCTCTTGTGGACATAATGTTCGGCGGTTTCCTTCGGCGGATCGCCGATATAGGCGACCGCGCCCGAAGCGAAGGAATAGACCAGCATCAGCGTGAAGAAGGCGCCGATGGCAATGAGAGCGGGACGAAGCATGTTCTGGTATACCCCTTATTCAGCCGGAACCGCGGCGGGCGCGAGGCCCTGCGTACCCGTGTCGCTCTTGCCATGCTTGGCAAGCACCGCTTCGGTGATCGAATTGGGCAGCGGCAGCGGCTTTTCGAAATAGGCGATCAGCGGCAGGATGATGAGGAAGTGCGCGAAGTAATAGGCCGCCGCGAGCTGGCTCAGCATCACATAAGGCTCTTCCGCAGGCGCTCCGCCGCAATAGCCCAGGATGGCGACGCAGGGGATGAGGCCGAACCAGAAGAACTTCTTGAACATCGGACGATAGCTGCCCGAACGCACCGGCGAATTGTCCAGCCAGGGCAGGAAGAAGAGCAGCAGGATCGACGCGAACATCGCCAGCACGCCCAGCAGCTTTGCCGGCACGAAGAAGAAGTCGAAGGTGAAGGCGCGCAGGATCGCGTAGAACGGCCAGAAATACCATTCCGGCACGATGTGCGCAGGCGTCGAAAGCGGGTTCGCCTCGATATAGTTGTCCGGATGGCCCAGGAAATTGGGCGCGAAGAACAGCAGCGTCGAGAAGAGGATGAGGAACACGCCCAGCCCGAAACCGTCCTTCGCCGTGTAATAGGGATGGAACGGAACGGTGTCCTGCGGCCCCTTCACGTCCACGCCGGTCGGGTTGTTCGAACCGGGGATGTGCAGCGCCCAGATGTGCAGGATGATGACGCCTGCGATCACGAAGGGCAGCAGATAGTGGAGCGAGAAGAAGCGGTTGAGCGCGGCGTTGCCGGGCGCGAAACCGCCGAGCAGCCAGGTCTGGATCGGTTCGCCGACCACCGGGATCGCCCCGAACAGGCCGGTGATGACCTTAGCCCCCCAATAGGACATCTGCCCCCAGGGAAGCACGTAGCCCATGAACGCCGTCGCCATCATCAGCAGGAAGATGACGAGGCCGAGCAGCCACACCATTTCGCGCGGCGCCTTGTACGACCCGTAATAGAGGCCGCGGAAGATGTGCAGATAGACGACGATGAAGAAGAAGCTGGCACCGTTCGCGTGGGCGTAGCGGATCGCCCAGCCTGCGTTGACGTCGCGCATGATATGTTCGGTCGTACCGAAGGCGACCAGTTCATTGGCCGCATAGTGCATGCCAAGAACGATGCCCGAGACGATCTGGATCGTCAGCGCGATGCCGGCGAGAACGCCGAAGTTCCAGAAATAATTGAGGTTGCGCGGGACCGGATAACCGGCGCCGACGGCACCATAGACGAGACGCGGGAGCGGCAGACGTTCGTCCAGCCACTTCATTACCGGCGCCTTCGGGGTGTAATGCTCTGCCCAGGGGAAGCTCATCTGTCTGTTCCTCAGCCTACGAGAATGGCGGTGTCGGACGTATACTTATACTCCGGGACCATAAGGTTTTTCGGCGCCGGACCCTTGCGGATGCGCGCGGCGGTGTCGTAGCTCGAACCGTGGCAGGGGCAGAAGTAACCGCCGAACTCGCCCTTGTTCTCGCCTTCGCCCGCACCCAGCGGGACGCAGCCCAGATGGGTGCAGACGCCCATGGTGATGAGCCATTCCTTCTTGCCGTCCACGGTGCGCTGCTCCAGCGTCTGCGGATCGCGCAGAGTGGAAGGATCGACCGCATCGGCCTTCGCGATTTCATCGGGCGTCAGGTGACGGACGAACAGCGGCTGCGCGCGGAACGTCGTCTTGATCGCCATGCCCGGCTGGATCGCCGACAGATCGACTTCGGTCGAGGCCAGCGCCAGCACGTCGGCGCTCGGGTTCATCTGGTTGATGAGCGGCAGGACGACGGCGACGGCGCCCACGCCGGCAAAGCTGACCGCCGCGATGTTGATGAAGTCCCGGCGACGTACACCGTCACCTGCCACCGGCGTTTCCGTTTCGATGTGCTCAACCGTCGCCATGCACCTTAGACCCTTGCCATTATAACCCCTGACCACGCCATGACCCTGCCTGACAGTCCCGCCCCTGAAGAGGGCAGGCGTTCAGGGCCGCGCAAGCGCAGCCCGACCAGCGATGACGTAGTTCGCCGGTCCAATAACGTCGAAAAGGCCGCTTTGCCAACAGCTTTTCGCAAGGCATGTTACATTTTGGCGAGACGCGCTATCGGATGCAGATGCGCGTTGCCCTGTATCAGCCCGAAATAGCCGGAAATGTCGGCGCGATCCTGCGCCTTTCCGCCTGTTTCGCCGTCCCCGTCGACATCATCATGCCGTGTGGATTCGCCTTTTCCGACGCGAAGCTGAAGCGCGCGGCGATGGATTACGGCGCCGCCGCCGATGTCACCCGCCACGCCGCCTTCGCCGATTTCGACGCGGCCTGCCGCGCGGAGGGGCGGCGCATCGTGCTGATGTCCAGCCACGCCTCCGTGCGCCTGCCGCACGTCGCGTTCCAGCCCGACGACGTGCTGCTGATGGGATCGGAAAGCGCGGGCGTGCCGGACGATGTGCGCGACCAGGCGGACGTGCGCGTGCGGATTCCGATGGCGGCGGGATTTCGATCCTTGAATATTGCCGTATCCACGGGCATCGCCTTAAGTGAGGCATTGAGACAGACGGGGCAATATCCGCAATGAACGACATCACCATCGAACGACCCCGCCCCGCGATCCGCCTGCATCTGGACGAACAGCAGGCGACGGCCCGCGCCTGGTTCGAATCGCTGCGCGACCGGATCTGCGCGGAATTCGAGAGCATCGAGCGCGATGCGGGCAGCGATGCGGCGTTCGACTACACCGCATGGGATCGCGAGGCCGAGGGGCTGACGCCCGGCGAAGGCGGCGGCGGCGTGCGCGGCGTGATGAAGGGCAAGGTGTTCGAGAAAGTCGGCGTCAACGTCTCCACCGTGGGCGGCGCCTTCGCCCCCGAATTCGCCAAGTCGATCCACGGCGCGGGCGACGATCCGCAATTCTTCGCCACGGGCATCAGCCTGGTCGCGCACATGGCCAATCCGCACGTCCCCGCCGTGCACATGAACACCCGCTTTCTGGTGACGACGAAACGCTGGTTCGGCGGCGGCGCGGATCTCAATCCGCCCTTGCCCTATGCCGAGGATACGGCCTTCTTCCACGACATCTTCAAGACCGCCTGCGACAGCCACGATCCGGCTTTCTATCCGGCGTTTAAGGCGTGGGCGGACGACTATTTCTACATCCCCCATCGCGGCGTGCATCGTGGCGTCGGCGGCATATTCTACGACCATCGCGACGGCGATTTCGACGCCGATTTCGCGCTGACACGATCGGTGGGCGAAGCGTTTCTCGCTGCCTATCCGCCGCTCGTGCGCAAGCGGATGGACATGCCCTTCACCGCTGCCGACGAAGTGCAGATGCTCGAATGGCGCGGGCGCTATGCCGAGTTCAATCTGGTGCATGATCGCGGCACGTTGTTCGGACTCAAGACCGGCGGCAATATCGACGCGATCCTGATGAGCCTGCCGCCCCGCGCCAACTGGAGCTGAACGCGCGTGCCTTTGACTCTCCCATGTCCCTGACCGGCGTCGATCCGCGACGGGTGGCGGCGGTGGTGACGCATCTGGAGATGCGCGAAAAGCCCAGGCCCGCGCCCCTGCCCCCTTCCACCCTGCGGCTGGTGCGCTGGAAAGCGCCGTCGGTCGAGACGTATCGCGGCCTGTTCCGCCGGGTCGGGGAGCCATGGCTGTGGTTTTCGCGGCTGGTGATGGCGGAGGATGCGCTGGCGGCGATCATCCACGATCCGGCGGTGGAGATCTACGCCGTGACCGATCCGCGCGGGGTGGAGATCGGGATATTGGAGCTGGACTTCCGGTCGCCGCCCGATTGCGAACTGTCCTTCTTCGGGCTGGTGCCGCAGCTTGCCGGGCAAGGCCATGGCCGCTGGCTTATGGCGCAGGCGAAGATGCTGGCGTGGCGCAAGGGCGTCGAACGCTTCTGGGTGCACACCTGCACGCTCGATCATCCGTCGGCACTGGGTTTCTACATCAAGTCGGGGTTCGTGCCCTATGGCCGGGCGATCGAAATATTCGACGACCCCCGCGCCTTCGGCGTGCTGCCGCGCGAGGCTGCGCCGCATGTGCCGTTGCTGGGTTAGGCGTAGCAGGCCCGCCGTGTTCCTGCGAAGGCAGGAATCCAGTAATGGTGCAACGTCAGCGCGTGAGGAGATTACTGGGTTCCTGCCTTCGCAGGAACACTGTCGGGTGGGTTAGGCAGCCGCTTCCAACTGGCGATAGAGCCGCCCCGTCATCACGATGAAATAGACCTGGATGACGGCGGAGAGCGCGGCGACCGCTATGCCGCCCAGCAGCACGGCGAGGCCGACGCCGCCCGCAAGTCGGCCGATGATGCCGAACACCGCTTCGGCGGCGGCCTGCACCACCAAAGTGACGATCAGGAACACCATGAAGAAGGCGAACAGCCGCAGGAAATGACCGCGCGACAGCGCCCAGCTCTGGCGGATCGCATCGACGGGGCCGACCGTCCGGTCCGCCGTCAGCGCGTAGAGGAGCAACAGGCGGACGCCCACGAACAGCATCACCGCCGGCACGAGGACGTTGATGAGCGCCACCATCGCCCCCGCGCCGCCGGCCACATGCGTCACGGCCCCGATGATGCTGAGCAGGATCACCACGCCGACGCCACCGGCCATTATCAGGAGCGCGGCGGCGAGCAGCACGGGCAGGCGGCGGAACGCCAGCACCATCGCCTCGCGCACGCTGATCCCGCCGCGCAGGCTGAGCGCGTAGAGCGCCAGCGCGCCGGTGAGAATGAGGGCGATCGCCAGCAGCACGGCGACCACGAAACTGGCGGGAAGGTTGGGCACCGGCACATTCTTCGTACCCGCCTGGATCGCCGCCATATAGGCGATGAACTGCGGCGGCACGAACTGCTGCACCAGCACCGAAGGCAATGCCAGAAAGACGAAGGCGACCGGGAACAACAAGGCGCCTTCGCGCTTCACGAACGCCACGGTTTCTTCCCAGGCCTTGCCGATCGAAAGGGGCTTCATTGTCGCGTTCCGGTCCTTGCGTGGGAAACGCACCCTTGATCGCGGGGCGCAGGCAAGTCAAGGAAGCAGCCATGGATCACGCTCCGCCCCCCGCAGCCGATATCGAATGGCGCCGCGACACGCTTCCCGTCGCCTATCCCGACGCCCTTGCCGAAATGGAAGCGCGCGCCGCCGCCGTGGCCGCGGACGAGGCGACGGAGCGCGTCTGGCTGCTGGAGCATCCGCCGCTCTACACCGCGGGGACCAGCGCGAACGTCGCCGAACTGCTCGATCCGCGCTTTCCGGTGTACGATGCCGGGCGCGGCGGGCGCTACACCTATCACGGGCCGGGGCAGCGCGTCGGCTATCTGACGCTCAACCTAGGCACGCGGGGCAAGGACATCCGCAACTTCGTCCATAATCTCGAAGGCTGGGTGATCGACACTCTGGGTGATTTCGGCGTGACGGCGCGGCGGGCGGAAGGGCGCATCGGCATATGGACGGACGACCGCGACGGGCGCGAGGCGAAGATCGGCGCGATCGGCGTGCGCGTGCGCAAATGGGTGACGATCCACGGATTTTCGGTGAACGTCGCGCCGGACCTGTCGCACTTCGGCGGCATCGTGCCGTGCGGCATCGCGGACTATCCCGTCACCAGCCTTGCCGCGCTGGGCAAGCATATCGCCCTGTCCGATTTCGATACAGCATTGCAGGCGCGGTTTCCCGCATTTCTGGGGCGGCTCGGGCGATGCGGGCGGGCGGCCTGACCTTCGCGTAAGGCGGTGCGCTTGACGAAGGATAACAGCACGTTAAGGTCGCGACCAAATATCAGGTCGTTTCAGGAGCCTTGGATGCCATCATTATCGCCGCTTCGTCGCGTGGCCCTGTTAACGGCGGCTCTCCTTCCCCTCACCGCCTGCGGATCGGGCACCAAGGAAGCGCAGAGCAATGTCAGCATGAAGGATCTTGAAGTCGTCGACGGCACGGCGACCGACGCGATGACCGATCTCGACGGCGTGCGCGGCGAAGGCACCGCGATGACGCCGACCGGGGAAAGCAACAGCGCGACCGCCGCCACGCGCACCGCCGCCAACAATGCCAGCGTCCCGGCGGACCCCGCCGATACGGAAGTGATCGCCGATCAGTGATAGCGGGCGATTATACATGGTGAACAAGCGCAAATCCGTTCCCCAGCGAAAGCAGGGGTCCAGGGACCAAAATACTATCTCATGTGGCCCTGGCCCCCTGCTTTCGCAGGGGAACAAATTGCAGGATTGAGGGATATGATAGGCTTGTGTTTCCGTACTCGGTTCGTCGCGGAACGGCGATGCCCCGCTGACATCCCCGCCCGGTTGCGCTAGGCCATGACGAAACTGTCCGATAATCAAGGAAATGCCAGAGTGATGAGCTCCCCCGCCCGCCCCCTTATCCTCACGCTTTGCGCAGCCGTGGCGTGCGCCGCGCAGCCTGCGCAGGCGCAGTTCTTCTTCTCGCCGCCCGATCTTTCGACGCCGCCGGTGACGGGCGCGGAACCGACGCTCGGCCTCAACCTGCCGGGCGCAACGCAGGCGGAGCTGGATGCGGGCCTCGTCTGGAACCTGCGCGCAGCGCTCAACGTTGCCGCGCTGCAGTGCGATTTCGAGCCGACCCTGCTGACCGTTTCCAACTACAATGCGATGATCGCGCATCACAGCAAGGAACTGGCGTCGTCCTTCACGACGCTGGGCAGCTATTTCCAGCGCACCGTGGGCAAGGGCAAGCCGGGGCAGACCGCGCTCGACCAATATGGCACGCGCATCTATTCGGGCTATTCGACGGTGCAGGCGCAGCGCAATTTCTGCCAGACGGCTGGCTCCATCGGCCGCGACGCGATCTTCACGCCGCGCGGCCAGTTGGTAACCATCGCGCGCAAGCGCATGGGAGAACTCAAGAAATCCCTGACGCTTAGCGGCGAACGCTATTTCGGATCACCCGGCTACAATTACAGCGCTATCCTGCCTCCGCTCGACGAGACATGCTGGAAGAAGGGCAAGATGATGGAAAGCTGCAAGACGCGCTGGGACGCGGAAGCGGCGAGGAAGCCCGCGGGCTGAGGGACTGGCGTTAGCTTCATTTGTCCCGTGTTCCTGCGAAGGCAGGAACCCAGTAATCTCCTCCTGCGCTGACGCAGCACCTTTACGGGGTTCCTGCCTTCGCAGGAACACGGCGTAAGTTACCGCAAGCCCAGCGTCTTGTGCGCCTGCAACGTCAGGCGCCATTGCGGGCGATCCATCACGAAGGCGATCGCCGCGTCGATGTTGGCGGCGGCGCGGGGATCGTCGAGCGGCTGGATGAGCCAGTGATCGAAAGACCAGCCTTCCATCGCTTCATAATCGCTGCCAGCTTGCGGCCATATCAGCTTCAATTCATTGCCGGATGTCTGCACCACGTCGCTACCGGCCTTCGGGCTGACGCACACCCAGTCGATGCCGGGATGCACGGGCAGCGTGCCGTTGGTCTCGATCGCGATCTCGAACCCGGCGGCGTGCAACGCATCGACCAGCGCGTCGTCCACCTGCAGCATCGGCTCGCCGCCGGTAAGCACGATATAGCGCAACGCCCGGTCCGGCCCCCAGAACCCCTCGACCGCCGCGACCACCGCCGCCGCATCGGCGAACTTGCCGCCGCCCGCGCCGTCGGTGCCGACGAAATCGGTGTCGCAGAAGCGGCAGATCGCGGTCGCACGATCAGCCTCGCGGCCCGACCACAGATTGCATCCGGCAAAGCGCAGGAACACCGCGCGCCGTCCGGCCTGCATCCCTTCCCCCTGCAGGGTCAGGAACATTTCCTTGACGGAATAGGTCATGCGGTCAGGGCTTCACGGCGTAGCGGGTGGGATCGGGCAGGCCCGCCTCGATGAAGCCCTTCGCGCGCAGGCGGCAACTGTCGCACAGGCCGCAATGCAGCCCGTCCGGCGTCGGATCGTAGCAGGACCAGCTCATCCCCGCATCCAGCCCCAGCCGATGCGCCTCGCGGGCGATGTCCGCCTTGGTCATGTGCTGGAGCGGTGCGTTGATGCGGACGGCGTTCCCTTCCACGCCCGCCTTGGTGGCGAGCGCGGCCATCGCCTCGAACGCGGCGATGAACTCGGGCCGGCAATCGGGATAGCCCGAATAATCGAGCGCGTTGACGCCGATGAAGATATCCCGCGCGCCCGTCACTTCGGCAAAGCCCAGCGTGAGCGAGAGGAAGATCGTGTTGCGCGCGGGGACATAGGTGATCGGAATGGCGTCCCCCACCCCGCCTTTCGGCACCGCGATATCGGCGGTCAGCGCCGATCCGCCGAAGGCCGTCAGGTCGAGCGGCAGGACGATGTGCGAGAGCACGTTGAGCGCCTTGGCGACGCGCGCCGCAGCCTGAAGCTCCACCCGATGCCGCTGGTTGTAATCGATCGTCAGCGCGAACAGCCGGTGCCCCGCCTCGCGCGCCAGTCCGGCGGCGACCATGGAATCGAGGCCGCCGGACAGCAGGACGACGGCGAAGCTGTTATCAGTATCGGACATGATCCTGCCGCTACTCCCGCCATCGCGCGTGCGCAAGACCGGGGCGCATCGGCGGGCCTATCGGCAGGCCCCCACGCGCCGCCCCTCGATCGCCATGGAAAAGGGGGCGCCATTCACGATCCCCTGCGACTGGATCTGGATGAGGCGCGGCGTTTCGATGCGGATGTCGGTGCGCTCGTTGCCCGCGGCACCGCAGACATTGGTCACGGCGACTGCCTGTGCGCTGTCCGTCACGACGAAGCGGCGGCACTGCGCGCCGGGGTGGCGCAACTGGAGCAACTGCCGGGTGTCGCCGAGGCACAGATGCACGTCCTTGCCCGTGTCCTTGCCGCTTTCGCGATCGTGCAGCACCCAGTCGCCCGGCTCCAGCACGGCAAGACCGCGCGGCGCGGGTGCAGGATTGCTCGCCCCACTTGTGCCGATCATTATGGCCGCGCCGATCAGGGCGCGGTGCACGACAGTCATGACCATGGCATATGCTTTCCCGTTGCGCGCGAAAACGATCGCGCGCTGTCCACCCCTT
The DNA here is from genome assembly GCA_965279415.1 of Sphingobium sp. GTDB lineage: Bacteria > Pseudomonadota > Alphaproteobacteria > Sphingomonadales > Sphingomonadaceae > Sphingobium. The sequence continues at coordinate 2,372,086 of OZ257238.1, read as the reverse complement.
GCCCTGCCGATATGCCACAGCAATGTGGCGACTTCATAGCGCAACTGGTGCAGCCTTGCCGCAATCGGACCATGCACGGCCGAAGGATCAGTTGTCGAAATCGTGCAGCGGTATCGGGAACAGCCGGGAGCAGAAGGCGCAATCCACGGTGATCTGCCCCGCGTCGTCCGCCATCTCCGCGCGTTCCTGCGCCGGAAAGCGCGAGATCACGTCGCGGATATGGGCGATGTTGCAGCGGCAGCCCTTCACGATCGCGCCGGGATCGATCAGCCGCACTTCCTCCTCCTCATGGAACAGGCGCCAGATGAGGTCGGACAACGGCAGGCTGTCGTCGGTGAGTTCCGCGTCCTGCAAGGTCGCGGCGAGCGCCTGCGCATGTTCCCATTCGGCATGATCGTGGCGGACATGCAGCCGCTCCCGCCCCACTTCGCCTTCGGGCAGATGCTGGAGCAGCATCCCCGCCGCGAGGCAGCGACCATCGGGATCGTGGCGACTGGCGATGTGAACAATGCTGGGGATCTGTTCGGACTGGCAGAAATAATGCTCCGCCGCTTCGCCGAGCGACGTGCCTTCGAGCGGGACGATGCCCTGATAGCGCGACGTGCCGCCATTCTCGCTGGGTGCGGCCTGATCGAAGGTGATCGCCAGATAGCCCTTGCCGAACAGGCCGAACAACGTCGGATCGGTGCCGAGTTCCGCGAGGCGATCCGCATCGAACTGCACGTAGCCGCGCACCGCACCGCCCTGATAATCGGCGACCAGCAGGCGGACGACGCCGTTCTCGGTCTGCGCCTGAAGCGTCAGTTGCCCGTCGACATGCTTGAGCGTCGATCCCAGCAGCGCCGCCAGCACCAGCGCCTGCGCCAGCAGCCGCTCGATCGGCGGCGGATAGGCATGGGCGGCGAGCACGTCCTGCAGCACCGGCCCCAAGCGCACGAGACGCCCCCGCACGTTGCGCGCGGGAATCGTGAAGCCGACGGCCTGGTCGAGATCGAGGGAAAGGGGCAAATGCAATCCTGTTATCGTCATTCCCGCGCAAGCAGGAATCTCACTTTATGATCAAACGACGAAGAAGAAGCGAGATTCCCGCTTTCGCGGGAATGACAATTTTAAATCGAATTAGGATATAGGAACGCCCTACAACTTTCCAAGCGCCCAGAGCAGCACGGACTTCTGCGCGTGGAGGCGGTTTTCCGCTTCGTCCCAGATCAGCGACTGCGGGCCGTCGATCACGTCCGCGGTCACTTCCTCGCCGCGATGGGCAGGCAGGCAGTGGAGGAACTTCGCGCCAGGCTTCGCAAACGCCATCAACGCGGCATCGACCTGATAAGGCATCATCGCGGCGAGCTTGGCTTCCGCATGCTCCTGCCCCATTGAAATCCAGGTGTCTGTGACGACTACGTCCGCATCTTCGACCGCCGTATAGGCCGACCTAGTACTGGTAAGATAGTCTTGCCCGGTCGTGCCACGCAAACGAGCGCGTGCTGTCTCGACAACATTTGCATCAGGATCATAACCCTCCGGGCAGGCCCACCAGACTTCAAACTGCATAAGGCTTCCCGCCTCGATGATCGAATGCAGGACATTGTTGCCGTCCCCCAGCCAAGCCCATTTGCTACCCGGCAGCACCAGACCATGTTCGATCACGGTCAGCAGGTCCGCCATGATCTGGCAGGGATGCGACAGGTCGGTAAGGCCGTTGATGACCGGGACGGTGGCATAATGCGCCATTTCCTCGATCTTGGCATGATCGTCGGTGCGGATCATGATGGCGTCGACCATGCGCGAGAGGACGCGGGCGGTGTCCGCGATCGTCTCGCCCCGGCCGATCTGGCTGGTCGCGCCTTCGAGGATGAGCGAGGTGCCGCCCAGTTGCCGTATCGCCATGTCGAAGGACACGCGGGTGCGCGTCGAGTTCTTTTCGAAGATCATGGCGAGCGTATGCCCGGCGAGCGGCGCGTCGGCATCGGCCTGCCCCTTGGGAAGGCCTGCACGCGCGGCCTTGCGATCGATGGCGTCGCCGATCATCGCGGCGATGGCGTTGCCGCCGGCGTCGGACAGGTTCAGGAAATGGTTCGTCATAGTGCCATCCTCTAGCCGTTCGGGCTGAGCGAAGTCGAAGCCTTCCCCTGAACGCAGTGAAGGAACTTCGCCTGCGGCTCAGTCTGGCCCTTCGACTTCGCTCAGGGCGAACGGCAGTTTCTACGCCGCCACCGGCACCGCGAAGCTCCGCGCGCCTGCGGACAGGCGTTCGACGCATTCGGTGATGTGGCTTTCCTCGATCACCAGCGGCGGCAGGATGCGCACCACATTCTGCCCGGCGGATACCGTCAGCAGGCCGTGATGATCGCGCAGATGCGCCACGAAGGACCGCGCGTCGGCGCTGTCCTTCAGCTTGAGGCCCAGCATCAGGCCCAGCCCGCGCACTTCCTCGAACAGGTCGTCGTGATTGGGGATCATCTGTTCCAGCGCCGCGCGCAGGCGCGCGCCTGTCGCCGTCACCTGATCCAGGAAGCCCGGCCCCATCACCACGTCCATCACCGCGCTGCCCGCCGCCATCGCCAGCGGATTGCCCCCGTAGGTGGAGCCGTGCGTGCCGAACACCATGCCCTTGGCCGCTTCCTCGGTCGCAAGGCAGGCACCCATCGGGAAGCCGCCGCCGATACCCTTGGCGACCGCCATGATGTCGGGCGTGATGCCGTACTGCTCATGCGCGAAGAAGGTGCCGGTGCGCCCATAGCCGCATTGCACTTCATCGAGGATCAGCAGCAGGCCATGTTCGTCGCACAGCGCGCGCAGGCCTTTCAGAAACTCCTGGGTGGCGGGCGTCACGCCGCCTTCGCCCTGCACCGGCTCCAGCAGGAAACCGGCGGTCTTTTCGCCGATCTGCGCCCTGGCCGCGTCCAGATCGTTGAACGGCACCACGTCGAAACCGGGCAGCAGCGGCTCGAACCCGTCGCGCATCTTGGGCTGGCTGGTCGCGCTGATCGTGCCGAGCGTCCGCCCGTGAAAGGCATTGTCGAAGCTGATGATCTTGTGCTTGTGCGGATTGCCGTCGACATAATGATAGCGCCGCGCCGTCTTGATCGCGCACTCGACCGCTTCCGCGCCCGAATTGGTGAAGAACACCGTGTCGGCGAAGGTCGCATCGACCAGCCGCTTCGCGAACGCCTCGCCCTGCGGGCTGCCGTAGAGGTTGGACACGTGCATCAGGGTCGCCGCCTGATCCGCGATCGCCTTGGTCAGCACGGGATGGCCGTGGCCGAGCAGGTTCACGGCGATGCCGCTCGCGAAATCCAGATAGCGTTCGCCGCGCTCGCCGATCAGGTAGCAGCCTTCCCCTCGCACCGGCCGGACGTCGCACCGGGGGTAAACGGGCATGAGCGGCGTAATCGACATGAGCGTCCCTTTCAGTTCACGAACCGAGTTCATCGGGCGGGAGAAAAATAGCGCCAGGCGAAAGCGCCTGAAAGCAAAAAGGCGGCCCCCGCCGGGCCGCCCTGTTGCGAGAGATGCCTATACAGCGGCGGACGGCGGAGCGTCAACACCGCGCATGTCGCGCAATCACCGGCGAGTCGGCGGCTTTACAAGCCGTCACGAATAGGAAATAGTTGCACTTCACAATCTACATTCCCGCCCGGCAACCTGCGGTCTTTCCGCCTTGTGCCGCGCAATGCTCTTGGGGGGCATATCATGACGACGACACTTACCATCAACGGACAGGCGCGTCAGGTCGACGCCGATCCCGACACCCCGCTGCTGTGGGTGCTGCGCGACGACCTCAACATGACCGGAACGAAGTTCGGCTGCGGCGTGGCGCAGTGCGGGGCGTGCACGGTGCACGTCGATGGCGCGCCGACGCGATCCTGCCAGTTGCCCATATCCGCCGCCACCGGCGCGATCACCACGATCGAAGGCGTCGACGGTGCGGAGGCGAAGGCGGTGCAGGCGGCATGGGTCGCGCTGGACGTGCCGCAATGCGGCTACTGCCAGTCCGGCCAGATCATGAGCGCCGTCAGCCTGCTCAAGGACAACAAGACGCCGACCGACGCCGACATCGACGGCGCGATGAGCGGCAATCTGTGCCGCTGCGCCACCTATGTCCGCATCCGCGCGGCGATCCATCAAGCGGCGAAAAGCCTCAATCCGCAGGAGAAGGCGGCATGAACGCGATCCTCCCCGGCCCTGCCCTGTCTTTTGGCCGCTTTTCCCGCCGCGACGCGCTGCGCACCGGCGGCGCGCTCGTCATCGGCATGGTGCTGCCTCTGGGTGGCGCGTTGCAGGCGCAGGGCGCACCGCCGATGCCGCCGGTCGATCCCAATGCCTTCGTCCGCATCGCACCGGACAGCAGCGTGACCGTGCTCGTCAAGCATATCGAGTTCGGTCAAGGCCCCAACACGGGGCTTGCGACACTGGTGGCGGAGGAACTGGACGCCGACTGGAGCCAGATGCGCAGCGAAAGCGCGCCGGGCAACGACAAACTCTACGCCAATCTGTTCCTGGGCGCGCAACTGACCGGTGGATCGACCGCGATCGCCAACAGCTATATGCAGATGCGTACGGCAGGCGCGATGGCCCGCGCCATGCTGGTGGCGGCGGCGGCGCGCAAATGGGGCGTTCCGGTCGGCGAAGTGACCGTGACGAAGGGCGTGATCGCCCATGCGAAATCGGGCAAGTCGGGCAGGTTCGGCGATTTCGCCGCCGACGCGGCCACGCTCACGCCGCCTGCGGACGTGAAACTGAAGAACGCCACGGATTTCACGCTGATCGGGCAGGATGCGCAGGGCAAGCATCTGAACAAGCTCGACACGTTCGCCAAGACCAACGGCACGGCCAAGTTCGGCATCGACACCCAGATGCCCGGCATGCTGACGGTCCTCGTCGCACGCGCGCCCCGTTTCGGCGGCACGCTCAAGAGCTTCGATGCGGCAGAGGCGATGAAGGTCAAGGGCGTCGTCGCGGTGAAGGCCGTGCCGACGGGCGTTGCCGTCTATGCCAAGGGCATGTGGCCCGCCATTCAGGGACGCAACGCCGTCAAGGCGGAGTGGGATTTCGCCAAGGCGGAAGCGCGCGGCTCCTCCGAAATGCTCGACGCCTATCGCGCGAAGGCCAAGACCCCCGGCACCGTCGCGGGCAAGCGCGGCGACGTCGATGCGGCGCTGGCGGGCACGAAGCTGATCGAGGCGGAATATGCCTTCCCCTATCTGGCCCATGCGCCGATGGAGCCTTTGTCCGGCGTGATCCAGTGGGACGGCAAGAGCGCCAAGACGCTCTACGGATCGCAGGGTCCGGGCCTCGACAAGGGCGCGATCGCCCGCACGCTCGGCATCGCCCCCGATGCCGTGACGATCGACGTGACGCTGGCAGGCGGCAGCTTCGGTCGCCGGGCGCAGGGCGACGCGCATTTCGCCGCCGAAATGGCGGCAGTCGCCAAGGCTTATGGTCCCGGCGCGTTCAAGCTGGTGTGGACGCGCGAGGACGACATCCAGGGCGGCTATTACCGCCCGGTCATGGTTCACGCGATGCGTGGCGCGGTGAAGGACGGCAAGATCGCCGGCTGGTCGAACACGATCTGCGGCCAGTCCTTCGCCTTCGGATCGCCGCTGGAAGCCATGCTGGTGCAGAAAGGCATCGACAGCACCATGGCCGAGGGCGCGGCGGAATTGCCCTATGCCATCGCCAACATGCGCTGCGACGTGCATGTCGATGCCTCGCCGGTGACGACATTGTGGTGGCGGTCGGTGGGGCATACCCATACCGGCTATGCCGTCGAATGCTTCATCGACCAGTTGCTCGTTGCGGCGGGTCAGGATCCGGTGGCCGGGCGTCTTGCCCTTTTGACCGAAAAGCCGCGCATGGCAGGCGTGCTTCAGGCCGTGGCCAAGCTGGCGGGATGGGGCAAGACGACGCCGCCCAAAGGCCGCGCGCGCGGCGTCGCCGTGGTCGAAAGTTTCAGCAGCTATGTCGCGCAGATCGCGGAAGTGTCCCTGAACGAGGATGGCAGCCCGCGCGTTCACAAGGTCTGGTGCGCGGTCGATTGCGGCGTCGCCGTCAACCCCGACGTGATCCGCGCGCAGATGGAAGGCGGCATCGGCTTCGGCCTTGGCCATGCGCTCTACGCCGCCGTGCCGCTGGAGAAGGGCGCGCCAACGGTAGCCAATTTCGACGGCTATCGCTCACTGCGCATCAATGAAATGCCGGAGATCGAAGTGGTGATCGTGGCTTCGGCGGAGGCGCCTACCGGTGTCGGCGAACCGGGCCTGCCTCCGGTCGCGCCTGCCGTCGCCAATGCGCTCGCCGCGCTTGGCAAGCCGCGCCCCGCCCTGCTGCCGATGGTGACGAGCGCCTGATCCCGTGAGGCGCTGAGCCTTATTGTCGAAATGGTTCCCCGGCGAAAGCCGGGGTCCAGAGTCTCGCAGAACCGTACCCCGTTACCCTGGACCCCGGCTTTCGCCGGGGAACAAGAACGCTGACGTCGCTGTTTTTTTAGCCGATCTGTTCCCACGCCCCGGCGATGTCGGCGATCACGCCGCGCGCCTGCACCATCGGTTCGACGCTGCGTTCGCGCACCGCGTCGATCATGTGGCGCCGGGCGGCGCGATAGATTTGCGCGAGGGAGACGGCGATGTCGCCGCCCCGCTCGAAATCGAGGCTGGATTCGAGCGCATGCAGGATCGACATGGCGCGCGCCTGCTTTTCGGACGCCTTGCTCATGTCGCCCTGTTCCTGCGACAGGATCGCCGCGTCGAAGGACAGAAGCAGCTCGTCGAACAGGATCTTGACGAGGCCGTGCGGCGTCGCGCCTTCGATCCGGCTTCCCGCATGCACCGCGGCATAGGCGCGGCTCGCATTGCCCGCCCGCGCGCCGATGCCGATGCCTGCATATCCGTTGCTGTAAAACATGGTCCGTCCGTTCCCCTGAAATTAGGATGTTGTGCGTTGTGATAAACCGGCGTCAGTCTTCGCTATTGGTCCACACCTTGATCTGCTGATCGATGTAGCTTTGCGTCGCCTTGAGCGTGGCAAGCTGGGTGTCCATGGCGGAGAAGGCCGCGGCGGTGCGCGCCTCGTAGCGTTCCATGTCCAGGTCCAGCTTTTCGAGCTGCGCGGCATAGGCCTTCTTGAGGGTCTCATATTTGGTGGTGGCGCTCTTCACCGCGCCGGTATCGGCGAGCAGCGTGTCGCTGACTTTCTGCACCGCGCCCGCCAGACCCGGATTGGTCTCGCTGGGGACCGCGGGGTTCAGCATCTGCGTGATGGCGGTCGGGTTTTCGGCCAGCACCTTGTCCAGCCGCACGGTGTCGATCTTGAGCGTACCGTCGCGATTGGTCGCCACGCCGATGTCGCCCAGAGTGGCGTAGGGACCGGACGATACCAGATTGGTCGAAGTGAGGCGGCCAAGCTGGCGCATCATTTCGCGTACGCCCGAATCCCCGGCCAGCGCACCCGACAGCGACGGATCGCTGCCCACGGCGGTCGCGGTGTTCAGCGTAGTGCGCAGCGTGTTGTAGGCTTCGACGAACTCGGTCACGAGGTCGCGCATCGTCGACGCCGGTTCGGTGCTGGCCAGCGTGACCGTGGTGCCCGGCGCCGCCTTGTTGAGGTCGATGCGGACATAGGGAATCGCGGTGTCGACGGTGTTGCTCTTGTTGCGCATCTCGATCCCGTCGATCAGGATGACGCTGTCGAGCGCGCCGGCCCGCTGCACGAGCGCGCCGGGCGCGCCGCTGGTGGCGAAACGCGCAAGGTCTGCGTCCGCCGTACCCGTCGCCACGGTGAAGGCGTTGGTTTCCCCCGTGGCGCCTTTCAGCACCAGCCGCGAACCGCGATTGTCGGTGACGACCGAAGCGGTGACGCCCGAATCGGTCGCATTGAAAGCCGCTGCCAGCCCTTCCAGGCTGTTGTTCGCCGCAGTGATTTCGACAGGATAGTCGGTGCCGCCGGTGGTCAAAGTCAGCGTACCCAGACCGACCGGGGTCGTCTTGGCCGCAAGCATCGCCGATTCCATCGTCTGCGCGGAGGCAAGCTGCTGCACTTCGATTTGCGCGGGCAGGCCGCTGGGCACGCCGCCGGGGAGCAGGGAAACGCCCGCGATGGTCGGATCGTTGGATGCCGGCTGGCCGGAAAAGCCGTTGCCGGCCAGCAAATCGGTCAGCGCCTTGGAGAAGGCTCGAAGCGAGCTGGAGGCCGATGCGAGGCCGGAAATGCGGGCGTTGTTGGCGGAAATGCGGCTGTTGATCGCGCTTTCCTTGGGACCGCGCGTCGCCGCGACGAGATCGGCCACGATCTGCGACGAATTGATCCCCGATCCCACCCCGAGGGAGTTGGCGATGCTGCTGCTGATCGATGCCATGAAGTGCGGTCCTTTCAAGCAGGAAGAACGACCGCGTATTCCGAATGTTTAGGGAATTATCCTGCCGCCTGCGATCACGCGATCAGGCGACCTGAGACAATATCTGGTCGACCGTGCCGGGCTTCACATTGGCCTGCGCGCTCTGCGCCAGCACCGCCTGATCGACGATCCGCTGGGCGATGCGCGCGACCTGTTCGACCATATCCTTGCTCGCCGGAGGCAGCGGTACGATGATGATGGGGGTAAGAGCCGTCAGGGCCGCCTCGGCGCTCGCGATGCTCTGCGCGCTGCTGCCCGTGGAGCGGATGGAGGCAAGGATATCGGCGACTTCGGCGTTGACGCGCGCATATTCCGCGGCGCTGGCAAGCTGATCTTCCGCGCCGACGTCCATGTCCGCGCCCTGGCCGCTGTCCGGCGAAGACGTGCGGGCGCGATTGTCCAGTTCTGCGTCCGCGCTGCTGCCGGACTGCGCCGCCGCGACGGGCGCGACCGGCGGCGTCGCGGGAACCGGGGTTCCGCGATCGACGGGCGATATGTCGCTGCGCTGCACATAGTCGTTCATGACGCTCATCCTAAAGCGTCCCCATGAAGAGAATACGGACGAACGATCCTAAAGTTTAATTTACCCTGTCGGGCAAGCAATTGCTTTTATTGATTGCTTTTACTGGGCCTTGTTCCCGTCGGCGTCGAAGCGCAGCGTTTCGGGCACGGTGATGAACGGCCGGTCCATCTCGCTGGCCATGCGGTTCTCGACCCGGAACACGAAGGCGAGCACGGTCGCGACCGCCATGTACAGCGCCTCGTCCACGATCTGCCCGGCGCGCGAGGTGAAGTAGATGGCGCGCGCGAGTTCGGGATATTGCAGCACCGGCACCTGATTGGCGTCGCCCAGTTCGCGGATCGCCGCCGCGATCGCATCGCGCCCGCGCGCGACCACGACCGGCGCGGCATCCTTGCCCGGATGATAGCGCAGGGCGACGGCGAAATGAGTCGGGTTGGTGATGATGACGTTCGCTTCGGCCACCGCCTTGCGCGTCGATCCGCTCATCATCTCGAACTGCCTGCGGCGGATCATCCCTTTCAGCTCGGGCGATCCTTCACTTTCCTTGTGCTCGTCCTTCACTTCCTGTTTGGTCATGGCGAGCCGCTTGCCGCGCTGGAATATCTGCGCGGGCACGTCGATCCCCGCGACGAGGAACAGCGCACCGCCCATGGCGAGGCAGGCGGTGACGAACAGATTGCCCAGTTCCATGAGTGCGGGTTGCAGCGGGGCGTTGCCCATGCCGACGATCGATTCCAGCCGGTCCCAGATCAGCCAGAAGCCGATCGATCCCATCAGCGCCACCTTCGCCAGCGACTTGAGCAGTTCGATAAAGCCCTGCGGCCCGAACATGCGCTTGAGGCCGCTCGCCGGATTGAGCTTCGACGCCTTGGGCGCGAAGGCGCCGGTACGGAAGCCGAAGGAGCCGAGCAGGGCGGGCGCGGCGATCGCCGCCAGCACCGTCGCCAGCAGGATCGCGGCGACCGGCAGCGCGATCGTCTGAAGCAGGACGATGCCGCGTTCGCCCGGCGAGAAATCGATCACGTCGCCGCGATCGAAGCGCAGCGCGCGGCGCAGCATGTCGCCTAGCGCGGAAAACAGCATCGGTCCCGTCACCGCGAGGCAACCGACGCCCGCCATCACCACCATCGCCGTGCCCAGTTCGCGCGACTGAAGGATGTCGCCGTTCTTGGCCGCATCCTTCAGCCTCTTGGCTGTCGGTTTCTCGGTCTTTTCGCCGCCGCCGGTGGGGTTCTGCGCCATCGCCGCCTACTTCCCCGCCGCTATCGCTTCGGCCTGTTCGAGGCCCGCGCGCAGGGCGGCGCTGATCCCCTGCCCCATGATCGGCGCGGCCATCGCCATCAGCAGCAGGCCGACGAGCAGGGTGACCGGCAGGCCGACCGAGAAGAGGTTGAGCGCGGGCGCGGAGCGCGCCAGCATCGCCATCACCAGTTGCACGAGGACGAGTGCGAAGCCGACGGGCAGCGCCACGGTCAGCCCCGCCCCCAGCAGGGTGCCGCCGAACATGACGAGATTGTAGGAGGCGTCCGCCGACAGCAGCGGCCCGCCGGGCGGCAGCGCCTGATAGCTTTGCACGACATAGCTGATGAGCATCAGATGCCCGTCCATGGACAACAGCATGAACGTCGCGACGATCGAGAGATATTGCCCGATCGCCTGCGTCGATTGGCCCGATTGCGGATCGACCATCGCGGCGAAACCCAGGCCCATCGTGTTGCCGATCGTCTCCCCCGCGACGAAGGCGGCGGCATAGCCGATCTGGAGCGCGAACCCCATGGCGAGGCCGGCGAGCACTTCGCCGATCACCAGCATGAAACCCGCCATGCTGGCGATGCCGCCGTCTGGCAGCGTGATCGTGACCGAATTGAGCGCGGCCATGCCGAGCGCGAGGCTCAGGATCAGGCGCAATTGCACCGGCACCGCATTCGCGCCGAAGATGGGGGCCGCGAGAAAGGCGGCGCCGGGGCGGATCATGGCGACCAGCCAGACCCAGAGTTGCGCCTCGACGCCCGCGAAGCCCGGCGCGATCATCGCAGGAGGTCCGGAATACGCTCGAATATCTCGCGCGTGAAATCGGTGAGCAGCAGCAGGATCGACCCGCCGAACAGCGCCAGCGTGGCCATGACGATGATGAGTTTCGGCACGAAGCTGACCGTCTGTTCGTTGATCGAAGTCGCCGCCTGGATCATCCCGATGATAACGCCGCCGATCAGCGCGGGCAGCAATATCGGCCCGGCGGCGAGCGCGGTGATCCAGAGCGCCTGTTGCGCGAGGCCCATGAAGAAATCGGCGTTATCCATGGGCTACGCCATCCCCCCTCTCAATCCGTTCGGGCTGAGCGAAGTCGAAGCCATCTGCTGAGCGCAAGCGAAGCATTCTTCACTTCGTTCAGAAAAGCCCTTCGACAGGCTCAGGGCGAACGGGGGGAGAGATAGGTGAAGGCTCACGTCGCGAACGACCCCGCCAGCGACCCCATGGTCAGCGCCCAGCCGTCGACCAGCACGAACAGCAGCAGCTTGAAGGGCATGGAGATGATCGTGGGCGACAGCATCATCATCCCCAGCGCCATCAGCGTGGAGGCGACGACGAGATCGATGATGAGGAACGGCAGGAAGATCATGAAGCCGATCTGGAACGCGGTCTTGAGTTCGCTGGTGACGAAGGCGGGCAGCAGGATGGTGAAGGGCACGTCGGCGACGGTGCGATAGGGCGGCGCTTCGGCGAGGCCGGAGAACAGCTTGAGGTCGCTCGCGCGCGTCTGCTTCGCCATGAAGCCGTGCAGCACCTTGCCGCCGCGACCGATCGCCTCCTCGATCGAAATCTGGCCCTTGCCGTAGGGGTCGAAGGCCTGCCCGTTGATCTGGTCGATCGCCGGACGCATCACGAACAGCGAGAGGAACAGCGCGAGGCCGACCAGCACCTGATTGGGCGGCGTCTGTTGCAGCCCCAGCGCCTGCCGCAGCAGCGACAGGACGATGATGATGCGGGTGAAGCTGGTCATCATCAGCACCAGCGACGGCAACACCGTCAGCAGGCTCATGAGGATGAGGATTTGCAGGCTCAGCGAGAGCGGACGCCCGTCGCCGGACACTTCGTTGAGTGCGCGCGTCAGCCCGCCGGATGTGGCGGCGGGGCCAGCGGGATTCGCCTGCGCGAAGGCGGGGTCGACGAGGAGGAAGGCGAGCGCGAGGGCGATCAATGCTGTGAAAACCCACCGTGTTCCTGCGAGAGCAGGAACACGGTAAGGGGGCAGCGTCAGCGCATGATGAGATTTCTGGGTTCCTGCCTTCGCGGGAACACGAAGTGTGTCAGCGGACACGTCCGACGCCCCCGGCCACGCCCGCACCGGACAAACTCGCCGGCACAGCCTTGCCCTCCGCCAGCTTCTCGATCCGCCCGCGCGTCACGGCGATCAGCAGGCGCTGTCCGTCGAACTCGACGATGGCGAGCTTGCCGAAGGTGCCCATGGGCAGCGCCTCGACGATCTTGAGCGCGCGGTCGCCCGGCGCGCCGAAGCCGCCGATCAGGCCGGGCTGATATTTCTTCCAAAGCCACAAGGCCCCGAACGCCATGCCGCCGACCAGCGGCACCATGATCAGCAGCCTGATGATATATTCCAGCATGTAAGCCCCGCGTCCCCTGTGCGTCGGAAGCGCGGATCAGGTGCGCCGTTCGACGCCCGCCATCCGCGTTTCCGTGTTGGCGACTTCGACGACGCGGATGCCATAGCGTCCGTTCACCGTTACCACCTCACCCTTCGCGATCAGCGCACCATTAACCATAATGTCAAGCAATTCATCGGCCTGCCGGTCGAGTTCTACGATGCTGCCTTCGGCCAGGTCCATGACTTCGGCCAGTTTCAGCGATGTCGAACCGACTTCCACCGAAAGCCGCACGGGGATGTCGGACAGCAGGCGGAACTGCCGGTTGTCGGTCGGGCGCGCCTGGCCGAAGGCAGCGCTTTCGATCTTGGGTGCTTCGGTCATGTCACTCATGGTCTGGTCCTCAATTCATCTTTTCGATCATGAACGCGGCGCGTCCATCCTGCTCGCCGATATTGCCGTGGGCGATGATGCGATCCCCCACGATCAGCGGCAGGCTGCGGTTGATATGCACGGGGATGACGTCGCCGACCTGCAGGTCGCGCAGTTCCGACAGCGTCAGGCTGGGCCGCGCCAGCACGGTGCGCGCGGGCAGGCGAATATTCTTCATCTGGCGGGCGAGGCGCGTCTGCCATTCGGGGTCCTGCGTCGCCTTGTCGTCGTGCACCTTCGATCCGGTCAGCGCATCGATGGCGCGCAGCGCGGCCAGCGGAAACACGACGTCGATCGGCCATTCCTCGTTGCGGATCAGGCAGATGGTGAAGCGTTGCACCACCACCTGATCGGTGGGCGGCATGGCGCAGGCGAAACCGACGCCGATTTCCCGGCCGATCATGCTCATGTCGAGCGGGACGACATCGGACCAGCAATCGGCAAGCTGGCTGACGATCGCCTGCGACAGGCGCGTGATGAGGCGTTCCTCGGTGGGTGTGAACTCCGGTCGCGAGGGCAAGGTGCGGTTGCCCGCACCGCCGTAGAAACAGTCGACCAGCGTAGAGATCATGCCCGCGTCGAGGCGCAGGATCATGGATCCCTTGAGCGGCAGCGCGCGATAGACGCTCATGCTGCTGCTGCTGGGCACTTCATTCGCCCAACTGGCGTAATCGGTGACGATGACGGGTTGCGGCCCGATGTCGGGCCGTGCCCCGATCAGCGGTTCCAATATGCCGCGCATGCGCCGCGCGAGCTTTTCGGCGAGCCGGTCCAGCCCGGACAGCATCACGGGCGCCTGGGCATCCCCCTTGCCGAACGCAAAAGATTGTACGTCGTCCATTCGTCATCAGTCCCCTGGCCGATGCCAAAGGGACTGACCCGGCACCGGACGCCCTATTGAATAACGAAATTGGTAAAATAAACGTTATCAATGCCGCCGTAGCCGGTTTTCTGTTTCAGTATGGTATTGATAAGGTTCTTTAATTTCTTCTGCAGTTGAGTCTTGCCCTCCGGCGTTATCAGCGCCATCTGGTCCTGCTCGGCCAGCATCATCAACACTTCGGATCGGATCGCCATTTCATGCGTGGTCATCGCCTGGATGACGCGCGCGTCGTAATAGGTGCTGACCGCGATCGAAATCTGGGCGAAGCTGTCGCTGTCCGCCATGTTCGACGTGAAGGGCATCTGCACCTGAAAATAGGTCGCCTGATATTTCGCCGGATCGGCGGGCGTCGGCAAGTCGATGCCCTTGTTCGCGGCCTTGCCATGGCCAAGCCCCGGCGCGGCGGCATGGGCGGAGGCGGCGACGCTGTCGCCTTCCTCTTCCTTGCCTTCTTCAGGCGCGGCATGCGCCTTGGCGATCTCTTCGGGGTCCTCGCCCTTCAGGACGAGCACGGGTTTGTTGGGATCTTCCTTCGGCCCGGTTTCCTCGTGCGAGAAGGCGCCGGCAGCGTACAGCCCGCCGGCAGCGCCCGCACCGCCCAGCACGGCGACGACGACCAGGATGAGGATCATCTTCATCCCCTTGCCCTTGGGCTTCTTCGGCTCGACGCTGTCACTCATTACTTGGTTCCCCTGGCTCTACGGTCCGTGCCGTCCGTCACGCCCCGGTGCGGAAGCGATCAGGCGTAGCGTGCGCGGCGCGTGGCGTCGGCAGGCGCACTGCCGCCCGTCTCGCGTGGCTCCGCCTCACTAGATACGGTCGCGGCGTCGGGAACTTTACGGTTAGCGGCAAGCTGACCATTATTTTGCGACTGGCCCTGCGATTGCCCCTGCGCAAGCGCCGCATTCTGGGCGTTGTTGCCCTGCTGGCCGGATGTGCCTTGCCCGGTCGCACTGTCGCTGCGGCCGGGTTCCGCGATATGCGTCACCCGCTCGACCGTAACTTCACCGATCCGCAGCGCAGAAAGCTGTGCGTCGGCCTTCAGCAGATGCCGGTCCTGCACCAGCATCGCTTCGGCGGCCTTCGTTTCCACCGTCAGCGTGACATTGGCGCCCTGATCGCCTGCACGAATCTCGACGCGCATCGGGCCGAGATGCTCGGGCGACAGGCGGAAGCTGCCCTGCCCTTCCCCCTTGCTCAGCGCCGCGATCTCGCGCGCCAGCCCGTCGATCCACTGACCGCCCGATCCCATGTCGATCACCTGCTGGCCCAGCATGCCGCCGATGTCGGCGACGGGTTGCGCCGCGCCCGCTGCGAAAGGCTGCGCGCTTGTCTGGGTGGCCAGCGGCGTGGCGGAAGGCGTTGCCGGGCTTTGCACCTGTGTCGCGCTATCCGTCGGCACATTGTCCGTGGTCGTGCTGGCCGGGGATGGCGGCGTGGCCGCAGTGTCCGATTTCGGCACGGCGAATTGAGATGCGGAAGGTTGCGTCGGCTTCCCCATGCCGGCCGGTTTCGACGCCATGCCTTGCTGCTGCGTGAAGGCGGCGATGGCGGCGGCGAGATCGGCTTGCGACGCCGGTTCGTCGGCGTTCGGAGTACCGGCGGCAACGGCGGTCGCAGTCGTCGGCTTTGCAATCGGACTGGGCGCCGCGCCATCGGCGGGTGGCGCAGAACGGAGCGTTTCCGACGGGATCAGAGGGGATGCGATTGGCGCGGACGGCGTTGCGACAGCGAGGGTAGGCATGTCCGCACCCCCTTGCGACTGGGTATCGTCAAGCTGATCCATCCCCGGCGATGTTCCATCCGGCACATCGCCCGCCGCATCCTTCGCGACAGACGGTTGCACCGTTACAGGCAATGTCGAAGCCGCTTCTTTCTTCCTGACCGGTTCGATTGTTTTCCCGATCTGATCCAGATAGGTTGTCATTTCTAGGGCCAGCGAAGGCGTATCGGCTGTGTCCGGTTCGATCGCCAGAGGCGCGCTGTTGTCCGCCCCCTCTCCTGCGATCGCCGGAGCGTCGGGGGAAAGCGGCAGCGGCCCGTTTTGCCCGGAGCCGGGCGCAGAAGGGCTGGCGACCCCGCTCATCAGCGCGGAGAACAGGGCGGCGATACCCGTCGGCGCAGGCGATCCGCTTGCGATCGGCCCGCCTGCCGGCGCCGGTTTCAGGCTGCCCGTAAGGCCACTGTCCACCATCATCGTCATCCTTCTGCCCTTTGCATCCTGCGATAGCGCGGCAGCGCGGCGATGCGCGCCTCCATCCGCTCTTCCATCAGCGCGCGCGTCTGGTCCTTCAGGCGCCCGGCGATTTCCTTCTCGCGGTTCGCTTCGATCCGCTTGCCCTGTTTTTCCTCGACCTTGCGATTGGCGTCGTAGAGCGCGCCGTCGAGTTGCCGCCCCGCCCGTTCGAGCCGGTCGGCCAGTTCGCGATAGGCGCCGAAGGACGCCCCGCTCGATACGCTGTCGCTCTGGAACAGCTGGCTGCGCACCCGGCTGAGGCGCTCGGCATTGCTCGCGATGGCGTTCGCTTCGTCCTGCGCCCGCACCGTTTCCGCCACGGCCAGCGCATGCTGGACATGGCGTGCGCGGAGCACGCGATGGCGGCGGGCGAGCAGGCCCTTCATGCGCCGAACTCATTGACCAGCGCCGCGGCGCTGCTGTTCAGGTCCACCCGGCTCTTCACGTCCTGCCGCAGGAAATCGAGAACCTCCTGCCGTCGCGCGACCGCTTCGTCGATCACCGGATCGTTGCCGGGGCGATAGGCGCCCATCAGGATGAGATCGCGATTTTCCTCATAGGCCGCCCACAGCCGCCGATAGGATGCCGCCGCCGCCAGATGCTCGTCGTCCACCACATCGGCCATCACGCGCGAGAGCGATTTGCCGATGTCGATTGCGGGGAAGATCGCCTGTTCGGACAGATGCCGGGACAACACGAAATGCCCGTCCACGATGGCGCGGGCGGCGTCCACGATCGGATCGTCGGTATCGTCGCCGTCCGCCAGAACGGTATAGAGCGCGGTGATCGATCCGCCGCTGCGTACATCGACGCCCGCCCGTTCGACGAGGCGCGGGATGAGCGCGAGCGCGGACGGCGGATAGCCTTTCATCGCGGGCGGTTCGCCCAAGGCCAGCCCGATTTCGCGCTGCGCATGGGCGCAGCGGGTCAGGCTGTCGAGCAGCAGCAGGACATTCTTGCCCCGCGCGCGGAAATATTCGGCGATCGCGGTCGCGCGCGCGGCGGCGCGCAGGCGCAGCACCGGAGGATGATCGGCGGGCACGGCGACGACGACGCTCTTGCGCATCATCCCGCCGGACAATTTGGTTTCGAGGAAGTCGGCGACTTCGCGTCCCCGCTCGCCGATCAGGCCCGCGACGACGATGTCGGCTTCGGCCCCGGCGATCATCTGTCCCATCAGGACGGATTTGCCGACGCCGGACCCGGCGATGATGGCGATCCGCTGCCCCCGCCCCGCCGTGAGCAGCGCGTTAACGGCGCGCACCCCCAGATCGAACGGTTCGGTCACGCGCCCGCGATCGAGCACATTGCCGCGCACCCCGTTGAGCGGCCAGATGCCGCCCGCGATGATCGGTCCCTTGCGGTCGAGCGGCTGGCCCATCGCATCGATGACGCGCCCGATCAGCCCTTCGCCGACCTGCACCATATTGGCGGCGCTGTCCGGCTCCACCCGCGCGCCGCTTTCCAGCGGCGCGTCGTTGTCGAGCGGGACGAGCAAGGTCTTGGTGCCGCGAAAGCCCACGACTTCGGCACGCGCAGTCGTCCCGTCCGTCGCGGTCACGCGCGCACCTGCGCCGATGGGGCGGCGGAAGCCGGTGACTTCCAGCATGCCTGCATCATGGCTGACCAGCCGCCCGACATGGCGCGGCTGGTTGTTCTGCAACTGCAGATGATCGAACAGCGTTTCCGCCTGACGGATCGCGCCCTTTATCATAGCCTGCCTTCCATATCGTCGAGCATGGCTTTGAGGCGTGAGAGACGCACGTCCGGCCCGTCCTCGATCCAGCCTTCCGCCGTGTCGAGCCGCACAGACCCGCGCCGCAGCGCCGGATCGGCAACCACGGGCACGCCAATCTGTGCGCCTTCGATGAACGGCAGATCCTCTTCGTTCACATGCAGGGCATGGCGCGTATCCGTATCCTCGATGAAGGCGGCGACGGCCTGGCACCTTTGCAGCAGCAGGGTTTCGTCGATCGCCACTTCGCCCACGATCTGGCTGACCAGCCGGATGACGGCGGCGGACAACACCGTGGAGAGCGCGCCGCTGGTGGCGGGCGCAAGCTGTTCGAGCGCATCGGCCAGCCGGGCGCAGGCATCCTGATCGGCGACGATCGATTCCTGCGTCACCCGGCAGCCTTCCTCGAACCCCATGGTGAAGGCATCGATGCGCGCCTGTTCCAGCGGATCCTCCTGCACCTGCGGCGCGGGCCGCTGGGCTGGGTGCAGGCCGCGCGGCGTCGCATCCTGCCGGTCGCCATAATAAGCGCGGAAGGCCGGGCGGGTGGCGGCGACCACGCTGCCGATATTGCCGATGCCCACGGACACGGCATCCGCCGTCGATCCGTCCCGCCACAGGTTAGACAAAGTCGTTCCCCTTGCCGGTCAGCATGATCGTGCCCGCTTCGGCCATCTTGCGCGCGGTGGCGATGATGAGCTTCTGCGCCTCGATCACGTCGGCCAGGCGCATCGGCCCGCGTTCGGCCAGTTCGTCGGCGATGGACGAGGCGGCGCGTGCGGACATGCAGCCGAAGATGCGACCCTTGAGCATGTCGTTCGCACCCTTGAGCGCGACCACCAGTATCTCGTTGTCGATCGTGCGCATGAGCGCGCCGAGATTCTTGTCGTCCATGTCGATGAGGTTGTCGAAAACGAACATCTCCTCCTCGATCGACAGGGCGATCATCTTGTCGCGCTTCGTCAGCGCCTTGATGATGCGCTGTTCGTTTTCCTTGCGGACATTGTTCATGATCGCCGCGGCTTCCAGCGTACCGCCGCGCTGCGAGGACTTGCCGCTCTTCGCCGTTGGCGACCCGCCCATCAGCAACTGCTCCAGATCGTCGAGCGCCTCCGCACTCACCGGACCCAGCGTGGCGACGCGATAGATGACTTCTTCCTGATATTCGGCGGGCAGCATCTGAAGCACGTCGGCGGCGACGGGATGTTCCAGATGCGCGAGCACGATCGCCATGATCTGCGGATGCTCCAGCTCGATCAGCGCGACGATTTCCTTCGCTTCCAGCCATTTGAGGACGGACAGCTTGTTCGACCGGGTCGGCGGCGTGATGCGGGCCAGGATGTTGTCCGCCCGCTCCGGCCCCAGCGCCTTGGTCATCGCGCCGCGGATATGCTGGGTCGCGCCGTAACCGATGGTCGTGCGCTTCTTCGCCTTGTTGACGAAATGGTCGAGCGCCTCGTTCACTTCGTCGATCTCGACATCGGCGACATCGTACATGGCATAGCCGAGCGCGCGCACTTCGTCCGGCTCCAGACGCGAGAGTATCTGCGCGGCTTCGTCCTCGTCGAACAGCATCAGGAGCACGGCGGCAGCGGCGCTGCCTTTCATGACCGTCTGGGCGTCAGGCATTTTCCTTCTTCCCTTCCTTCAGGAGATCGCGGACGACGAGCGCGGCGCGATCGGGATCCTGCTTCACGAAATTGCGGATCAGGCTGGCGCGCTGCGCATAGTCGGGCGTCGAGGAAATCATGTCGAGCGTGACCGGGCGGGCGGGATCGGCCTGCGCCGTGCGGGTCAGTTCGGTCGCGATTTCCTTGCCGAGCACGGGGCCTTGGACCACGGGGCGCGGGCCTGCGCCGTCGTTCATCGCGGCGCGGCGCTTCATCAGCGGGCGGCCGATGCCGAAGATCAGGACCAGCACGACACCCAGCGCGGAGAGGTTGCGCGTCAGCATCGATACCCAGCTTGCGTCGTACCAGGGCGCTTCCTCCACCGTTTCCTTGATGAAACCGCGCGAGGAGAGGGCGACGGTATCGCCGCGTGTCTGGTCGAAGCCGACAGCGCCTTTGACGAGGGCTTCGAGGGCGGCGATCTCTTCCTTCGTGCGCGGCTTGCCCTTGGCGTCGGTGTCGAGCGCCACGGCGACCGAGACGCGCTTGACGGTGCCGACCGCATCGCGGGTGACGGAGACTTCGCGCCCCAGTTCGAAGCTGCGGTTGAAGGTTTCCGCGGTCTTGAAGGGCGGCATGGCAGGCACGGCTGGCGCCGCGGCGGTCGCGGCGCCAGCGGCGGTCGCTCCGGCAGGCTGCACGGTCGGCGTGGACGTGGCCGTCGCGGCGGGCGGTGCCTGGTCTGACAGGGCGCCGGGGATGCCGGTCGCTTCGCCATTGCCGTTCAGGCCCTTGTCCGTCTGCCAGCTCCCCTGTTCGACGCGCAGGCGCGCTTCGTCCTGCGGATAGGTTTCGCGGGTGGCCTGACGTTCCGCGAAATTGAGTTCGGCGTGAACTTCGGCGGAAAACTTGTCGGCGCCCAGGATCGGCGTCAGCAGCGCGACGACCGCCTGGCGATAGCGTTCCTCGATCCGCGCCTGCACTTCGATCTGCTTGTCGGACGTCCCGTCGCCGCCATTGTCGGACAGGAGGCGACCGTTCTGGTCGACCACCGAAATGGCGTCGGGCGAGAGTTCGGAGACGGAGGAGGCGACGAGGTGGACGATCGCCTGCACCTGCTGATCGCTCAGCTTCCGACCGTTGGACAGGCGCAGCATGACGGAAGCGGCAGGCTTCACCCGGTCGCGCAGGAAGATGCTGGGCGGCTCCACTGCCAGATGCACGCGCGCGCTGTCTACCGCGTCGATCGCCTCGATCGTGCGGGCAAGGTCCATTTCGCGGGCGGAGCGCAGTTTCTCGCCTTCGACGGCGCGGCTGGCGCCCATCGGCAGGCTGTCGATCATGCTGTTGCCGTCGGGCGCGCTCTTGGGCAGGCCTTCGGACGCGAGCGTCATCTTCGCCTTGAAATAATCGTCCTCGCTGACGGTCAGCGCGCCGTTCTTGTCGAAATTATAGGGGATCGCGCTCTTGTCGAGCACTTCGCCGATCGCCGCCTTGTCGCTGTCGGGCAGACCGCGAAACAGGTCGCGCTGCGGCGGTTCGCGCAGGGCGAGCCAGGCCGCACCCGCCAGCGCCATGACGACGAGCAGGCCCAGCATCGGCAGGCTCTTCTGCACCGCCGGTTGCCACATGAAGCTGGAAAAGCGGGCGCGCATTGCGTCTATGCCGCCGCTGCCCCCCGTATTGGCCGACGGAGTCGGAACCAGCGAGGGAGTGCGCGATGCGCCGTCGAGGGTGAGGTTTGCGTCGCTCATGGTTTATACCGGCATGCTCATGATGTCCTTGTAGGCGGACAGGAGTTTGTTGCGGACCTGAAGCGTCGCTTCAAAGCCGATCGAAGCCTGCTGCTTGGCCAGCATGACCGCAGCGATATCGGTGGTTTCCCCGCGTTCGAACGCGGCGGCGGCGTCGCCTGCCTTGTTCTGGAGGCCATCGACCTGTTCCAGCGCGGATTTGAGCGCGGCGGTGAAGTCGCCGGGCTTCGCGCTGCCCGTGCCGCCGCCGACGCCGCCGATCTGGCCACCGTCGACCGGCGCGGTCACGTCGCGCAACGCCGCGTTCTTTTGCAAGATGGCGTTGCGGATCGCCATCACGCCATCTGTGGAAATGCCGCTGCTCATTGTTCAGCCCTCCCCTTATGCCGCAGCCAGCTCGCGCATCTCGGCGAGCCGATAGCGCAAGGTGCGTTCCGAAATGCCCAGCTTGCGCGCGGCCATCGCGCGATGCCCGTCGGTCTCGCGCAGGGCCATGCGGATCGCGTCCATCTTCGACAGACGGGCGACATCCTGAAGGCGCACGGGCGACGTCGCCTGCGCGCGGGCCTTGAGTTCGGCCTGAGGCGCGACGCCGGTGATGTGGAGATCGTCCGCCCCGATCCGGTCGCCTTCGCGCAGCACCATCGCGCGCTGAAGCACATTGCCCAGTTCGCGGGCGTTGCCCGGCCAGCTATGCGCGGCGAGCTTTTCCATCGCGTCCGGCGTCGGCCAGGGGAAAGCGTCGGTCGCGCCAAGCTGCGCCATCTGCTTGTGCTGGCGCAGCAGCAGCGCGGCGGCGATGGCGCAGATGTCGTTGCGGCGCTGCGCCAAGGGGCGCAGTTCCAGCGGCATCACGTTGAGACGCCAGTACAGATCGTTGCGGAATCGCCCCATCTCGCATTCGGCGGCCAGATCGCGGTTGCACGCGGCGATGACGCGGACGTTGACCGGCACCGGATGCGTAGCGCCCACGGGAAGGATTTCGCCTTCCTGAAGCGCACGCAGCAGCTTGGCCTGAAGCGCCAGCGGCAGTTCGGCGATTTCGTCGAGGAACAATGTGCCGCCGTCCGCCGCGAGGAACAGGCCGTCCGATGCGGCGGCGGCGCCGGTGAAGCTGCCCTTGCGATGGCCGAACAGCATCGCTTCCATCATGGTTTCGGGAAGCGCGGCGCAATTGACGGCGATGAAATCCTTGTCGGACCGGTTGCTGTGCGCGTGCAGGAAGCGGGCCATGCCTTCCTTGCCGGTGCCGGTATCGCCCTGCACCAGCACGGTGGCGTCGCTGCGGGCGATGCGGGCGGCAAGGCCCATCAGCTTGGCGCTGCCGACGTCGCCGACGGCGGGAAGGCCTGCCGGACGCGCCAGTTCGGCGATCAGCGCCATGGCGAGGCCCATGTCTGCAAGGCCGAAGGCGACGCGCGCGGGCATGCCCGAAGCGGCGGGCTGATACTGCGGCGCACCTTCGCGCAGGTCGATCAATATGTCGCGATAAGTGGCATGGGCAATTTCGCTGGCGAGCAGGATGCGCATCGTACCCTTGTCGCGCGGGCTGGCGGCGTCGACCTGCACAGTGCTGTGGAAGGCGTTATCGAGCCAGACCGGCAACCCCGGAAGGAGCGCGCAGACGCCAAGGCTCATGTCCAGTGCCGACATGCAATCAGATCCCCATGTTGCGACGGCCCGGCACCCCCGTGCCAAACCATCCCTTCGATGAGGCCAATCTGGCTTCCAGACATTATGATATGGTTAACGACGTTAAAGATTTGCCGGTGAGCGGCAATTTCTTTCCGGGTGGCGGCAAAGGGCGTCCGGTGTCGGGCGCGCTCTATTGACTGACAGTGGCTTTCGCCGGGCAACCATACCAGATGCACGGCTTTGTCGCATGGGTCGGCCTTTCGTCATTTACACATAAACCCTAAGGAATCCCGCGCTCGCGCAAGGCCGCATCAAAAAAAATGCGCGCCCTGCATAAAGCTATCCGCGCATCCGCCGTTCTCCCACTTCGAGGCCGCAACCGCCACGAAGGCAAGCGACCTGAGTTGAAGCGGGAAAGGGAATTATCATGACTGTCATTAACACCAATGTCGCCGCAATGCGCGCTGCCAATGCTTCGTCCAAGGCCAACACCGGCCTGCAGACGGCTCTGGAGCGCCTGTCCACCGGCAAGCGTATCAACAGCTCGAAGGACGATGCCGCCGGCCTCGCCATTTCGACCAAGATGACTTCGGAAATCCGTGGCCTTTCGGCAGCGGTCCGCAACGCCAACGACGGCATTTCGCTGGCACAGACCGCAGAAGGCGCTCTGGGCGAAATCACCAACATCGTTCAGCGTTTCCGTGAACTGGCCGTGCAGTCGGCCAACGGCACGCTGACCGACGACGACCGCACGGGCATCCAGGCCGAAGTCGACCAGCTGTTCTCGCAGTATGAAGACATCACCAACCGCACGTCCTTCAACGGCACGCAGCTGCTGGACGGCACGGCCACCACGGTAGACATCCAGACCGGTTCGAAGTCCGGCGAAACCGTCACGATCACGCTGACCGACGCCAGCACGCTGCTGACCGCCGCTCCCGATCTTTCCACGCAGGCCGGTGCCGACACCGCGCTTGGTGACATCGACACGGCGCTGACGACCCTGGCGACCGACCGCGCTTCGCTCGGTGGTGTCCAGAACCGTCTGGAAGCATCAATCAGCACGCTGACGACCTCCATCACGAACCTGACCGAAGCCCGCTCGCGGGTGGAAGACGCCGACTTCTCGGCCGAAAGCACTGCGCTCGCCAAGGCACAGATCCTTTCGCAGGCTTCGACGGCGATGCTCGCTCAGGCGAACCAGAGCCAGCAGGGCGTGCTCAGCCTGATCCGCTAAGGTCGGCTGAAAAGAATTGGGCGGCGCGGTCTTGGTCCACCGCGTCATCCGATAAGGCCCCCGGCACCAAACGGTCCCCACCGTGCCGGGGGTCCACCTTCGATCAGGACCCATCGAAACCCTCGTCCCCCCGGGCGGGGGTTTTTCGTATCTGCACCGAAGCGTGCGTTTCATCGCAAGCACGGGGCGCTTCGCAGGTGCAGCATGGTCTTTCGGTTGATAAACCGGCCCGATCGCCCAAGGTGACGGCGATGACGGAATGGAACCGACGCGAAATGGTCGCCGCCACGGGCGCGGCACTGATGATCGCGACCAGCCCGTCTGTGCTGTCCGCGGAACCTGCCGCCCGGCTGTTCGATTGGGCAACCCTCGTCGCCCGCGCGCAATCGCTTGCCGCAAGGCCTTATGCCAATGTCCCGCCGAATCCGGCGGCGCAGGCGATCGATTACGATGCACTCAACAAGGTGCGCTTTCGCGACGACCGCACGATCTGGAACGCGCGCGACGACGCGACCGGCATCCGCCTGTTCCCCCTGAGCCGCAGCGCGAACCAGCCCGTATTCCTGCATCTGGTGGAAAACGGTCGCGCAACGCCGATCGCCTACGACCCGGCCCTTTTCGACATGCCCGCCGACAGTCCGCTGCGGTCCCTTGGTCCCGACGCGGGTTTCGCGGGTTTTCGCGTGATGACAAGGGCGCGCGATGCCGACTGGCTCGTCTATATGGGCGCCAGCTATTTCCGGGCGGCGGGCGCGCGCAAGCAATATGGCCTGTCGGCCCGCGCCGTCGCCATCGACACGAGCACGGGGCGCGAGGAGTTTCCGCGCTTCACCCATTTCTGGCTGGAACATGATGGTCCCGCCGCGCTGACGGTCTATGCCCTGCTCGACGGGCCGGGCATTACCGGCGCCTATCGCTTCCGCAACAGGCTGGACGAAAACGGCGTGCATCAGGATGTCGACGCCGCTCTCTTCCCCCGCCGCGCCATCGGAGAACTTGGCCTGATGCCGATGACCAGCATGTTCTGGTACGATCAGGCGCATCGCGAAAAGGCGACCGACTGGCGCCCGGAAATCCACGATTCCGATACGCTGCTCATCCGTTCGGCCGGCGGCGCGGCGCAGGCGCGACCAATGATCAATCCGCAGGCGCCGCATGTCAGCAGCTTCGATGAGCCGGATACGAAAGGCTTCGGCCTGTTGCAGCGCGACCGCGCGTTCGATCATTATCAGGACGACGGCGTGTTCTACGATCGCCGCCCGTCGCTGTTCGCCACGCCGCGCAAGCCGCTCGGCGCAGGCAAGGTGCGGCTCTACACCTTCCCCGCCGACAGCGAATATGTCGACAATGTCGCGGCCTATTGGGTTCCCGACGCGCCGGTCAGGGCGGGGCAGCGCATCGACGCGTCCTACCGCCTCGACTGGCAGGACGATGCCCCGCCGGTCGCCGATGCTCCCGCGAAGCTGGTCGATGTGTTTCGCGGAACGATCGAAGGCGGCGGCGTGCGGCTGGTGCTCGATTTCCTGGGTGGCCCTGCCACAGCGGAGGGAATCACCGTCCATTCAGACGTGATTAAGGCGCAATTGCTCAAGAGCGCGGTCTATCCGGTTCTGGGTCAGCCGGGCCGCTGGCGCGCGGTCCTCGACCTGCGGATCGATCCCGGACTGGGCGCGGAAATCCGCGCGCAGTTGCGTCAGGGCGACAGGTCGATAAGCGAAACGGTGCATTACCCCCTCAACCCCTGATGGAACTTTTGAGGGTTTTCCAGACTTTATCCGTGTGCGGATAGAGCGTTGCCGCCGGTGACGCTCGGGTAGAAAAGACAACAGGGTCGAAAAAGCATGGACAGTATCATCACCGGCGAACGCCGTGTGGACGCGAAAGGGACGACGGCAACGCGCTATCGCAGCATACCTTCGCCTGCTGCACGGTCCGTGGTCCGTGCGCTGTCCACGTCCGCCACCCTGCCGCACGCCACCCTGCCGCCTGAAAGTCCGCTGGCCATGCCGGAACAGGATTTCGGTGCCACGCCTGAACGCACGATCCCCTCCCCGCCCGTCCGGCGGGGACTTTCACGTATGGGCCTGCTCCTTCTGCTTTCCGCGCTGCCCGCCGTGCTGGGCGTCGTCCTGATGATCGCGCCCTTACGTCCGCAGGGGATTTCCGCCTGGGAGATACTCTATCTGCTGATCGCCGCGCCGCTGTTCACCTGGATTTCCTTCGGCTTCGCCAACAGCGTCATCGGCTTTGCGCGGATGCTGCGTCGAAGCCACGACCGCGCGGACGAAGATGCCGACGCCATCCCCAAAGGCCGCTCGGCGATCCTCCTGCCCGTCTGCAACGAGGATTTCCTGACGATCATCGGTCGCCTGTCGATCATGGAACGGTCGCTGGAGGATCTGCCCGGTCGCGACGGTTTCGATTTCTTCATTCTGTCGGATTCCAGTGCGGAGAACGGCAGGCTGGAGGAAGAAGCCTATGCCTGCGTCCGCGACGCCTTCGTGCGGCCCGTCTATTATCGTCGCCGCACGCGCAATATCGGTCGCAAGCCGGGCAATGTCGCCGACTGGGTAAAAACGTTCGGCGGTGCCTACGACTATATGGTCGTTCTGGACGCGGACAGCGTGATGAGCGGGCGGACGATGAGCCGCCTCGCCACGCAGATGGATCGCGAAAGCGACGTGGCGCTGATCCAGACCATTCCCGCCGTCGTCGGCGGACAGACATTGTTCGCCCGATGGCAGCAGTTCGCCAGTCGCCTGTACGGGCCGATGTCGGCGACGGGCGCGATCTGGTGGTCGGACCGGCAGGCGACCTTCTGGGGTCACAATGCAATCATCCGCGTGTCCGCCTTCGCCGAAAGTTGCGGCTTGCCGGAACTGACGGGGCGCGCGCCCTTCGGCGGGCATATCATGAGTCACGACATGGTGGAGGCGGCGCTGCTGCGGCGGCGCGGCTGGTCGGTGCGGATGGTGATGACCGAGGACAGTTTCGAGGAGTTTCCTCCCTCCATGCCCGATCTCGCCATTCGCGACCGGCGCTGGTGCCAGGGCAATATCCAGCATGTACCGCTGATCGTGCGGATCGCGGGGCTGCATGTCGTCAACCGTTTCCAGTTGCTCGTCGGCGCTTCGGCCTACGTTACTTCGCCGATGTGGCTGGCGCTGATCCTGCTGGTCGTCGCGGGCGAGTTCGCGGGGGCATGGGCGGTCAACGACATGCTGCCTTCCGGCGCACTTCTGGGTCTCACGCTCGTCCTGCTGTTCGGTCCCAAGCTGATGGCGATCGCGCTGACCCTGCGCGACAAGACGCGGCTGCGCGCCTTCGGTGGCGCCGGGCGGCTTGGTGCAAGCGCCCTCGCGGAGGCTTTGTTGTCGATACTGACGGCCCCCATCCAGATGCTGACGCACAGCATCAACCTCGTCAGCATCCTTGCGGGGCGCAAAAGCGCGTGGAACGGCCAGTCGCGCGATTGCGACGGCATCCCGATGCGGGACGCGATCCGCACGTTCCGTTATCATGTCGGTCTGGGCGTCGTACTGCTTGTCGGCGGTGCGCTGTCGGGCATCAGCCTGCTGTGGCTGATGCCGATCATCGCCGGTCTGCTGCTCGCGCCGGCGCTGGCGTGCGTTACGGCACGCAAGGATCTGGGACGCAGGACCGAAAGCAACGGTCTCTTCTGGGTGCCCAAGGCCTGGTGGCAGGTGGCGAGCTATCGGCCGCTGCGGACCCGCCTGTCGGTCGGCCGCGCCACGTCGATATGGGTGGCGCCAATCGCGGTGGCGAACGATGCGTGAGGCTATACGACGTTTGGCTGTATAAATACCGTTCGCCTTGAGCTTGTCGAAAGGCCCGCCTGAGCGCAGCGAAGGCCCTTCACTTCGTTCAGGGAAAGGCTTCGACAAGCTCAGCCCGAACGGAGTTGAAAACCTGAATGAAATGTGAGGACGTCAGTTCCAGTCCGCCAGCATGCCCCGCAGCTTGTCGAGCGCCGCTTTCTTGATCTGGCAGACGCGCGCCGCGCCAATGTCCAGCGTCGCGCCGATTTCCTCAAGGTTGAGTTCCTCGACGAAATAGAGTTGCAGGACGATCGCCTCGCGCTGCGGCAGTTTCGATATGCCCTGCGATATCGCCTTCTTCAGGCCTTCGCGTTCCAGAACGTCGTCGGCGCGGTCCTCCACATCGGCGAACCACATCGACTGGTCGGAATAGGTTTCGTCGATGCTGGTATGCTGCACCATTTCCGCGCTGTCGGCGGCGATGCGATAGTCGGCGGGCGCCATTTCCAGATGCGCCGACATTTCCGCCTCGGTCGGCAACCGCCCAAGCCGCTGCTCCAGTTCGCTGCGCGCCTTGCCCAGCTTTTTCCGGGTCGCCATGGCGGAACGGCAGAGCGTCGCATGACGGCGCAGATGATCGATCATCGCCCCGCGCACGCGCATCTGCGCATAGGTTGCAAAGCCGTGGCCGCGATCCTCGAAGCCGTTCGCCGCCTCGACCAGCGCCAGCATCCCGATCTGCAGCAAGTCCTCGATCTCGATCGCGCTCGATACCCGGCCATGAACGTGCCAGGCGATCTTGCGGACCAGCGGCATATATTGTTTCGACAATTGCGCAGGCGTCAGCGGCCCGGCGGTGCGGCCATAGGTGTTGGCGTCTGCCGCGGTGATCTTCTTCATATACATCGACGCGCGACTCCTCAGGCAACTCGCTCGCGTGGTGCAGTCATCGTCCCCGGCAGGGGATCGTGGCGCGGCATCGCCCGCTGCTCTCCCCCGACCA
This sequence comes from Sphingobium sp., assembly GCA_965279415.1. Classification (GTDB taxonomy): domain Bacteria; phylum Pseudomonadota; class Alphaproteobacteria; order Sphingomonadales; family Sphingomonadaceae; genus Sphingobium. The sequence continues at coordinate 2,343,265 of OZ257238.1, read as the reverse complement.
CGGCCACCACTTCCACGGGCTTCCCGTCGGGAATCTCCAGGAAGGACAGCACGGGTGTTTCTGGCAGATGAGGCTTAAAAAGTCGTGCAAGCGCGCGACGCGCCATCGGCGACGTGACGATCGCGAAATTGCGCGCCTGCCCCATGATCGGACGGGCCGCCTGCGTCACCGCTTCGACGATGCGCCCGGCGAGCGCCGGTTCGATCGGATGCTTGGCATCGCCCGCGACTCGCATCGCCTGCGCCAGCAGCGCTTCCAGATCGCCGTCGAGCGTGATGACGGGCAGCGGCATCTTCACCGGCACCAGCCCCTGGATGATGAGCGAACCGATGCGCTGGCGCACCGCTTCCACCAGTTGTTCGTGGCTGTAATCGGGCCGGGCGGCGTCGATCATCGCTTCGCAGATGCGGCGGAAGTCCTTGAGCGCGATGCCTTCCATCAGCAGCGAACGGCACACGGCGGAAATCTGCGCGAGGCTGAGCAGCGCGGGGGTGAGGCCGTCGACCAGTTGCGGCGCGTTGTCCTTGAGCGCGTCGAGCAGCTTGCGCGCTTCGTCCAGCCCGAACATTTCCGCCGCGTTCATGGCGATGAGCTGATTGAGATGCGTCGCGACCACCGTGGCGGGGTCGACCACCGTATAGCCGCAGACCACCGCTTCGCTGCGCTTGTCCTGCGCGATCCACACCGCGTCCAGACCGAAGGTCGGATCCTTGCAGGCGCGGCCCGGCACTTCGCCTTCCAGCGCGCCGCTGTCGAGCGCCAGCAGATCTTCCGGCCAGATTTCGTCCTCGCCGACGACGACGCCGGCGATGGTGATGCGATAGGCATTGGGTTCGAGCGCGAGATTGTCCTTCACCCGCACCATCGGCACGACGAAGCCCAGTTCGCGCGAAAGCTGACGGCGGATGCCGGTGATGCGCGTCATCAGCGGCGCGCCCTTGCGCTCGTCCACCATGCCGATCAGGCCATAGCCGATTTCGAGGCCGAGGACCGCGCCGTCGGACACGTCGTCCCATTCGATATTGGCGGGATTGACCGGTTCGGGCAGCGGCGCGGGCGCATTCGCCTTCGTCTTGGCCGACTTGTTGAGTTTCCAGGCGAGGAAGCCGCACAGTACGGCGGCGGGCAGGATGATCATGTGCGGCATGCCCGGCAGGATGCCGAGGAAACCCAGAATGCCGGCAACCGGCAACCAGGCCTTGCCCGCGCCGAACTGGCTGGCGATCTGGCCCGACAGATCATGTTCCGAGGTGACGCGGGTGACGATCGAGGCGGCGGCGATCGAGAGCAGCAGCGCCGGCACCTGCGCCACCAGCGCGTCGCCGATCGCGAGGATGATGTAGGTCGATGCCGCTTCGCTCAGCGTAAGCCCGTGGCTGACGAGGCCGAGCACGATGCCGCCGACGATGTTGATGACGAGGATGAGGATACCGGCGATCGCATCGCCCTTCACGAACTTCGACGCACCGTCCATCGAACCGTAGAAATCCGCTTCGGTCGCGATTTCGGCGCGGCGGCGCTTGGCCTCTTCCGGCGTCATCAGGCCCGCGTTGAGGTCGGCGTCGATCGCCATCTGCTTGCCGGGCATCGCGTCCAGCGTGAAGCGGGCGGACACTTCGGAGACGCGTCCCGCGCCCTTGGTGATGACCACCAGGTTGATGATCATCAGGATCGCAAAGACGAAGATGCCGACGACGTAATCGCCGCCGATCAGCAGGTTGCCGAAGGATTCGATGACATGCCCCGCCGCATCCGCGCCGGTATGCCCGTCCACCAGCACCACGCGGGTGGACGCGACGTTGAGCGCGAGGCGCAGCAGGGTCGCGAACAGCAGGACCGTGGGAAAGCTGGAAAAGTCGAGCGGCTTGGCGGCGTTGAGCGCGACCATCAGCACCGCGAGCGAGATCATGATGTTGGTGATGAACCCGATGTCGAGCAGCAGCGCGGGCACCGGCACCATCATGAACATGACGACCATAAGCGTGGCGAGCGGCAGCACCGCGCCCTTCGCCGCGCTCATCCACACTTTGCCGCTGGCCTGACTGCGTGTCATATGCTGATCTTACCTTCCGAACGTCGCGAGCATGAGATAGGCGAGCCGGGCCGTCGCCGGCTCCGGCCTGTTGGTGTCGACGGAGCCGGCGCTGGCGGCGAGCCGCTGCGTTTCGATCCGCACGTAATCGGCGGGCTGCACCGGCTTCGATCCGGCGGGCAGCGACCAGTCCTTCGGAATGGTCGCATCGACATATTCGACGGCGATGCCCTGCGCGCCCTTGCTCAGCTTCGCCTGAAAGTTCGCGCGGATGTCCGCGAAGCTGCGGGCATTGCCCTGACGGTCGTAGAAGATGGAGCGATTGGCGCGCGCGGCCGAAGGGAACAGCGATGCCGCCGTCGCGCCCGGTGCCGCATCATGCGCGGAAAGGAACTTGGCCGCACCGCCTACGCCGAGGAAATGCGCGAGATACAGATCGACCGGTTCCGCCTCGCGACCGAGGCGCTTTTCCAGATAGGCCTTGTTGTCGGACGCATGTTCCGCCGCCATCACCGAAGCGGTTTCGGGATGGTTGCGCAGGTCGAGGATCTGCTGCCGCAAATTGGGGTCCGACACATAATAGCGACCGTTGCTGCCCTGACTGATCGCATCGGCTGCCCAGTCGAGACCATATGCGCTGCCATGATCGTTGATGACCGCAAGCCAGCTCTGGTCGATGAACTGATAAAGACCGGTGGCCGAGGAGGTGCCCGCCTTCGCGGTGGGGTTGAGGCTGCTTTCGATCTTCGCCTGTCCCAGCAGATAGGAGAAATCGACGCCGGTACGGCGGCTCGCCATGGCGATGGCGTTGGTCACGCGATTGCCCGCGCTGCTTACCGTGGCGCTGGTATTGCCGCTACTGGTCATGTCGGCGATGGCAGACACTGATGATAACCCCCAATTGGTACGGAGGTATTTAAGCAAATGTCGTGCCAATTTTTCATTGTCAAATGGACATGAAAAAAGCCCGGAAATCCGGGCTTGTTCAGCGGCGCGGAAGGACGGGCTTAGCGCCCGTAGGTAAGCGGCGCCTTCTGCACGCCATGCGCGGCAAGGATGTCGATGCGCTGGCGGGTATGATCCTGGAGCACGTTCGCGTGGATGCGGGCGCTTTCGATCACCGGCATCATGTCTTTCAGCCGTTCGCGCACCGCTGGTTCGTCACGCCACGCGCCTGCCGCGCGCAGATGCGCCGTCGCGTCGCGCACACGCGCCGCCGCGGCGTCCAGCGCATTGGCATCGTCGCCGTCCAGCGCGATGCGCAGCGCGGCGAAGGCGTCGCGCAGCATATCGAGGGCGGCGACCGTCATCAGCCTGTCACTCCTGCGGCAGATCGAGATCGAGCATCTTCTGCGCGATAGCGTCGGCATCGACCGGGTAATTGCCGGATGCGATCGCCGCCTTGATGGCGCCGATGCGGTCCATATCCACCGGTGCGCCTTGCGCCGCCATGCGGGCCGCGGGGCTGGGCGACACGCCGTCGGCCGCACTTTTTTTGCCCGCAAGACCGCCGGTCGGCGTGCTCTTGCCGCCTTCCCGCAGCTTCGAAGTGTCGATGGCGGAGCCAAGCCCCAGTCCAACCGAATTAATCATGGGTCACGTCCTTCTCGTGTCCGGCGCGTTAAAGGGCGCGGAAATATGCCTGTACAGACCTATATACGGCAGCATTCAGTAATCCTTAAATCCCGGAATCTTCACCAGCCCCATTTCGACGACTTGGGCCAGCACCGGCGCGGCTTTCTTGTCCTCGCCGCGCACGCGGATCATGGCGCCGATCGCGCCATCCTCCTCCGCGACCATCAGGCGCGAGACCTGAAATGCGGTTCCGCCCGCCACGAGCTGCACCGGATCGCCGCGCTTCACCACGACTTCGCGGCTTGGCGCGGGCATAGCAGCGACGCGGCGGGTGACAGGCGCAGAAACCGGCGTGACGTTCGCCTGCACGCCGCCCGCGACCAGAGGCACGCGAATCCGCCATCCCAGCGCATCGCATTTCACGATTGCCGCCCCGAAAACCGGGCCGTCGACATTGGGCGTGGACGGGCAAGGCGCGAGTTTCAGCCGCCGGTCGATCGGCGCGACCGGACCGCCCGGCTGGCCCAGATTGGCGCCCACGGTCATCGCGACCAGACCGTCGAGCCGATCGAGATTTTCGAACTTCTGCTGCGCCATGGCGGGGCCTGCCGCCAGAACCGCAACGATCATCATCGAAAAAATACGCAAAGCCTGTCTCCTGACATTCATTGCGCACACATAAGCAAATGCCGTGCCAGTCGGTCAGCGCGTCGTTTTTGCTTGCCCCGGCGCGATGCGGATGACTTGTCCGTCGCTGCCTTCGGCGCGCTGGTCCAGCCCCCGGATCACAAGCGCTTCCTCTGGTAAACCGGCATTTTTCAACGCTCTCGCGACCGCACCCAGCCGGGCGGCGGCCATGTCCCAGCTATCGAAGCGGGCGCTGCCCCTGTCTTGCCCGGCGGAGGCCAGTTCGATCATGGCGCCCTGCTTCGCATAGCGCCGCGCCGCCGCTTCCACCCTGGCGAGGCCTGCCGGGGTCAGCATGACTTCGCCGGGGACGAACAGCGCACTCGCCCGCCACACTTCGCCCTGCGCGATCGGGGTGGCGCCGAATTGCGTGCCGACGCCGTTCAGCACCTGCGCGCGGCGACTGCCGCTGGCCTGCAAAAGCACGAAAAAACCCAGCAACAGCAAGGCGAGATCGGCAAAGCTGATCGCCCAGCGTGCACTTCTGGCGCGGGCCGAGGCGCGCATCAGGCGACTTCTCGAATGGCCGCGCGGCGCACCGGTGCGTTCTCCCGCCGGGCGACCGCCAGCATCCGCGCGCACAGCGCCTGTTGCCACGCCAGTTCGCGCGCCGACAGGTCGGTCAGCCGTGCCGCGATCGGCGCGGCGACCAGATTGGCGAGCACCACGCCGTACAGCGTCGTCAGCAGCGCCAGCGCCATGGACGGGCCGATCCGCGCGGGATCGTTCATGCCCGCGAACATGCCGATGAGGCCGATGATCGTCCCCGCCATGCCGAGCGCCGGCGCGGAGTCGGCGAAACTGTACCAGACGTTGTGGGCGCGCTGATGCCGTTCGGCACGATCGGCGAGCGTCTGCGCCGCCCACATCTCGAACTGTTCGATGCGTTCGCAATGGGAAAACTTCCGCACCGCCTCGGCCAGGAAGGGATGCGCCTGCCGCACCTTTTCGGTGCAGAGCCGGTCGGTGCAGGCGATGCCGCGCAATTGCGCGAGATGATCGACCTGCAGCATCGCGGCGCGCGCGGAATCGCGGTCCCGCTCGGGATTGGCGGTGAAAAGCGGCCCAAGGGCGCGCAGGCCGTTTGCGAAGGCGACCGGCCCGTTCTGCAGCAGCGCGATCGTCACCATGCCGCCCAGCATCAGCGCCACGGTGGCCGGATCAAGGATCGCATCAAGAATATTCGTCACCCGCCGTCCCCCTTTCGCCTGCATTTCCCCAGGAACGCAGACGCACCTGCCGGGCGGCAAAAGCCTGCCAGCGACCGGCAAAAAATTGCCGCCCTTGCCGCATGCACCCAGCAAACCCGCAGAAATGCGTGACCCGGATACGGCAAAGGGCATCGTGCCGAAAACTGGCACGCGCTTTGCAGATATGAGGGCGATCAGGCCGCCCGATGATCCGCAACGATCAGAACGGCAGCCGCCACGGAAACTTTAGACGGGGACGATACGGAAAATGAGCCTGGAGGACAGTCTGTTCGGAGTGCACGGGAAGGCGCTTGCGCTGCGCTCGCAGCGCCTGAGCCTGCTCGCCTCCAACATCGCCAACGCATCGACGCCCAATTACAAGGCGCGCGACATCGATTTCGAGGCGGCGCTCAAGACCGCGACGGAACAGGGCGCCAGCACCGGCACCGCCGCGCAAGGCGCCATGGGCTACCGCATTCCGCTTCAGCCCAGCATGGACGGCAACACTGTCGAGCTGTCGACCGAGCAGACGCTGTTCGCGGAGAACGCCGTCAAATACCGCACGACGCTGTCCTTCCTGGAAGGCCGCATCAACACCCTCAACCGCGCGCTTCGGGGAGAATGACGATGGCGGCCGATCCCATGAACATCTTCGACATCGCCGGGCGCGCCATGTCCGCGCAGCTCGTGCGTCTGAACGCGACCGCTTCCAACATGGCGAACGCAGGCAATGTGACGGGCAGCGAAAAAACCGCCTATCGTGCGATCCGCCCCGTGTTCCAGTCGGTCACGGAAAAGCCGGGCGTATCGACGGTCACCGTCGACAAGGTCGTCACCACGGACGCCAAGCCGGTGAAGCGGCACGACCCCAACCATCCGCTGGCCGACGCCAATGGCGACGTGTTCGAGGCCGCCGTGGATAGCAGCGCGGAGCTGGTCGACATGCTCGAATCCGCGCGGATGTATCAGAACAACGTGCAGGTCTTGCAGACCGCCAAGTCCCTCATGCTCGAAACCATAAGGATCGGCAAATGACGACGGCAGTTACCGATAGCGCCGGGTTGACCATCCAGCAGGCCAGCACCGTCAAGGAAACCGGCAAGTCCGAAATGGGCCAGGCCGATTTCCTGCGGCTGCTCACCACGCAGTTGCAGACGCAGGATCCCTTCGAGCCGGTCGATAACGCGCAGATGGTGTCGCAGATGGCGACCATCACCAATTCCAGCGGCATCGCGGAAATGAATGCCTCGCTGAAGGAGATCAAGTCGCAGCTTACCGGCACGCGCCTCGGCGATGCGGCAAGCTGGATCGGCCGGTCGATGCTGGTCGAAAGCAATCTCGCCGCGCCCGACGCCGCCGGTCAATATGCCGGCGAAGTCGCGATCACCGAAGCCAGTTCGGCGCTCAGCGTCGACCTGGTCGACGGCAGCGGCAATGTCGTGAAGTCGATCGACCTCGGCGCGCAGGACGCAGGCAACGTCGCCTTCTACTGGGACGGCAAGGACGATGCGGGCAACAATGTGGGCACGCAGACGCTGCAGGTGAAGGTGCGCGGCGCCGCCAAGTCGCAAGTCGCGACCTGGGCCAGCATCGCCGCGGTGCAATCGCCCGCAGACGGCAGCGCCTCCAAACTCATCACGCCGCTCGGCACGTTCGATCCGTCCGCAGCCATCCGGCTCGGCTGAAATCCATTTTGCAGGGAGTATAATCTATGTCCTTCTACACCTCTCTTTCGGGCCTCAAGGCCGCACAGTCCGACCTGTCGACGATTTCCAACAACGTCGCCAACGTCAACACCACCGCCTTCAAGAAGAGCAAGGCGAGCTTCGGCGACATCTTCGCCTCCGCCCCGACGCAGAACACGCGTCAGGTCGCGGGCCAGGGCGTGCGCGTGCTGGGCATCAACCAGCAGTTCGTGCAGGGCACGATCGAAACGACCGACAAGACGCTGGACCTCGCCGTGACCGGCGAAGGCTTCTTCACGGTGAAAAGCCAGGGAACCGGCGGCACCACATCCTATACTCGCAACGGCGCGTTCAGCATGGACAACAACCGTTTCGTCATCGACACCACCGGAGCGCGGCTTCAGGTGCTGCCGGTCGATGCGGCGGGGGTCATCACCGGCACGACCACGGCGGACCTTACCGATCTCCAGATCCCGCTGACCAAGCCGAGCGATCCCACGATCCAGCTCGCCAGCGTCTCGGTATCGGAAAAGGGCATCATCGGCGCGACCTATGCCGACGGCACCACCGAACCGATCGGCGCCGTCGCGATGGCGAACTTCGCCAGCCAGGACGGCCTGCGCCAGAAGGGCGACGCGCATTGGGAAGCCTCGATCAGCAGCGGCAACGCGCAATATGGCGGCGCGGGTCAGGGCCTGTACGGATCGGTCCGTTCGGGCGCGCTCGAACGCTCCAACGTCGACATCACCGAGGAACTGGTCAGCCTGATCTCCGCGCAGCGCAATTTTCAGGCGAACGCCAAGGCGATCGAGACCGGCACCGCCATGACGCAGACCATCATCCAGCTCCGCACCTGATCGCGGACCGGTAGCAGCAAGGAACGATCATGGATCGGCTGGTTCACACTTCCCTTACGGCCATGCGCGGCGCGATGGCCCGGCAGACGGCGGTCGCCAACAATCTGGCGAACGCCAACACCGTCGGCTTTCGCGCGGAAATCGCCAATGCGTCCACCCGCTATATCGACGGGCAGACGTTCAAGACGCGCGCGCAGCAGTCGGAACAGGTCGTGGCCGCCGACATGAACCAGGGCGCCGTAACGCAGACGGGCAATCCGCTCGATGTCGCGCTCAACGGCGACGCCTTGCTCGCGGTGCAGGCCGACGACGGCAGCGAAGCCTATACGCGGCGCGGCGACCTGAAACTCAGCGAAAGCGGCCTGCTCACCACCGGTGACGGAAAGCCCGTTCTGGGCGAAGGCGGGCCGATCACCCTGCCCGCCGCAGACAGCATCAGCATCGCCAAGGACGGCAGCATCTGGATCGTGCCGCAAGGCGGCGAAGCCAGCCAGCCGCAACGCGTCGATGCGCTCAAGCTCGCCAATGCGACGGGCAGCGGCATCAAGAAGGGCATCGACGGGCTGTTCCGCGAAGTGAACGGCGGCGCCCTGCCGCAGGATCCGCTGGCCAGCGTCACGTCGGGTTCGGTCGAGGGATCGAACGTCAATGCCACGCAGGCGCTTGTCCAGATGATCGAGGCCAGCCGGGCCTGGGAAACGCAGATCAAGATGATCACCACCGCCAAGGATATCGACGACGGCGGCGCATCGCTGATGCGTCTCGACGCCTGATAGCACTTAGGAAGGATTGAACGATGAGCAACGCCGCCCTCCACGTCGCCCGCACGGGTCTCGACGCACAGAACACCAAGATGCGCGTGATCGCCAATAACCTGGCGAACGTGAACACGACCGGGTTCAAGCGCGACCGCGCCGATTTCGAGACGCTCGCCTATCAGCAGATGATCGCCGCAGGCTCCGCATCGGACAGCGAGAACAAGTTCGCCACCGGCCTCTCGCTCGGATCGGGCGTGGCGCTAACCGGCACCAGCAAGATCGACACGCAGGGCACATTGACCCAGACCGGCAACAGCCTCGACCTCGCGATCGAAGGCGGCGGCTATTTCCAGTTGCAGAAACCCGACGGCACCATCGCCTATACCCGCGCCGGCAATTTCAGCGTGACGGCGGAAGGCACGGTGGTCAGTGCCGACGGCCTGCCGCTGATCCCGCAGATTCAGGTGCCCGAAGGCGCCACGTCGGTCAGCATCGGCAACGACGGGACCGTCTCCGCCACATTGCAGGGCGAAGCCGCGCCGACCGAGCTTGGCCGGATCGAAACCGCACGCTTCGTTAATCCGTCGGGTTTGCAGTCGGTGGGCAGCAACCTGCTGGTCGAGACCGCCGCCTCGGGCATCCCGCAGGTCGGCGTGCCGGGGCTGGAAGGCCGCGGCGCCCTGCGCTCCGGATCGCTCGAAGGATCGAACGTCAATGTCGTCGAGGAACTGGTCGACATGATCGAGACCCAGCGCGCCTATGAAGTCAATTCCAAGATGATCAAGGCCGCCGACGAAATGCTGCAATTCGTCAACCAGCAGATGTGATGAAAAGAATGACCATGCGTTTCCTCGTCACCTCCGTCGCCCTAGTTTCGGTCGCGCTTTCGGCCCAGCCCGCCTTCGCCGCAAAGCGCAAGGCGGAGAAGATCGAATATGCGCCGACCTATTCGGTGCCGGCCCCCGTGCCGGTGCAGCCCAACGGCTCGATCTTCCAGATGGCGTCGGGCTATTCCCCGCTCACCAGCGGCGCGCGCGCCGCGACCGTGGGCGACATCATCACCATCACTCTGGTCGAACGCACGCAGGCGACCAAGAGCAACAGCGCGGACACCAGCCGCGACGGCTCGATCAGCCTGACGCCGCCCGCCACCGGCCCCTTCTCCCTGTTCAAGCCGAGCGACATCGGCGCGGGCGGCGGCAACACGTTCAAGGGCCAGGGCGGCGCTTCGCAGTCGAACGCGCTGTCCGGCGAGATCACCGTGACGATCGCGAAAGTCTATCCCAACGGCACCATGCTGGTGCGCGGGGAAAAGGCGCTGACGCTCAATCGCGGCGACGAGTTCATCCAGATTTCCGGCCTCGTGCGGCAAGCCGACGTCAGCCCCGACAACCGCGTGCTTTCGACACGCGTGGCCGATGCCAAGATCATCTACACCGGCAAGGGCGAGATCGCCCGCGCCAGCCGTCAGGGCTGGCTGCAACGCTTCTTCACCATGCTCAGCCCCTTCTGATGGCCCTCTTGATGGAACAGCCCAAAGCCATGACCCGGACATCGAACATCCTCATGAAGGCCGTCGGCCTGCTGCTGTGCCTGATCGCGGCGATCGCGTTCCTGCCGCAGGCGCATGCCGAACGGATCAAGGATCTGGGCACGTTTCAGGGCGTCCGCCCGAACCAGTTGACGGGCTATGGCATCGTCGTGGGTCTGGCCGGGACGGGCGACGATTCCATCCAATATGCGACCGAAGGCATGAAGGGCGTCGCGGCGCGCTTCGGCCTCACGCTGCCGCAGGGGGTCAACCCGGCGCTCAAGAATGCCGCCGCCGTCCTCATCACCGCCGAACTGCCGGCCTTCTCGAAGCCCGGCCAGCGCCTCGACGTCACCGTGTCCGCGCTGGGCAAGGCGAAGTCGCTGCGCGGCGGCACGCTTATCCTTTCGCCCCTGCGCGGTGCGGATGGACAGATCTACGCGATGGCGCAGGGCAACCTTGCCGTCGGCGGCCTGGGCGTATCGGGGGCCGATGGCAGCCAGGTATCGGTCAACGTGCCGTCCGCAGGGCGCATCCCCGGCGGCGCGACGGTCGAACAGGCCGTCGCCACCGGCTTCGATACCGCCCCCACGCTCACCTTCAACCTCGCGGAAGCCGACCTCACCACCGCACTGCGCGTGGCGGACGGCATCAACCGTGCGTTCGGCGATCGTCGTGCGCGCGCCATGGATGCCGTTTCCGTCACCATCGATGCGGCACAGGGCGCCGAAGAGCGCATCCTGATGATGGGCCTTATCGAGAATATCGAAGTCAAGCCCGCCGAAGCGCCTGCCCGCGTCATCGTGAACGCCCGCACCGGCACGGTCGTCATCAACGGTGCGGTGCGCATCGCGCCTGCCGCCGTTGCACATGGCAAGCTGACCGTCAGCGTCAAGGAAGCGCCGACGGTCGTGCAGCCCGCACCCTTCAGTCAGGGCCAGACCGCGACCGAGCAATCCAGCACGATCAACGTCGAGGAAGAACGGCGCCCGGTAATAGATTTTAAAGGTGGCGCCTCGCTGGCCGATATAGTGAAGGCGGTGAACGCGATTGGCGCCTCCCCGTCCGACCTGGTCGAGATATTGAGCGCGCTCAAGCAAGCGGGCGCCATGAAAGCCGAATTGGTGGTGCTGTGATGACGCAACAAATTGCCTTTCCCACCTCTGCGACCGGCGCAAGCCGCGCGGCAGCGCAGCCCAATGCGCAGGCGAAGGCCGAGCTGGAAAAGACCGCCAAGGCGTTCGAGGCCATCTTCCTGCGGCAGATGATCGCCACGATGCGCTCGTCCAGCCTGGGCGAAGGGCTGACCGACACGGGCGACAGCACGCAGTTCCGCGACATGGCGGACTCGCGCACGGCGGACAATATCGCGGAAACGGGCAAGTTCGGCATCGCCGAGCTGCTGCTGCGGCAACTGACGCCGACGCTGCCTGTCGATCCTGCCGCCAAGGCATCGCCTGACGGGCCGCCCGCATGAGCGGCGACCTGTTCATCATCGGCGCATCGGGCACGAAGGCCTATCGCGCGGCGCTGGGTGCGGTGTCTGAGAATATCGCCAACGCCAATACCGCGAACTACAATCGTCGTTCGATCAGCACGCGGGAATCGCTGGCGTCCGCCTCGACCATGGTGCTCTACAGCCCCCAGGTGAACTTCGGCGGCGTCGACGTGGCGCGCGTCAACCGCGCCAACGACCCCTATCTGGACGCGACCGCACGGCTGACGGGCACGGCGATGGGTAGCGCGAACGCCCGGATGCGCTGGCTGTCCGACATCGAAACGGGTCTGGACGACAGCGACACCGGCATCGGCCATCTGCTGTCCGACATGTTCGGCGGCGTCGAGAAGCTGGCGGCCAACCCCTCCAACGATGCGCTGCGCACCACGCTGATCTACGGCATGCAGCGCGTGACCGAAGCCTTCCACCAGACCTCCGATGCGCTCAAGAACTCGCAGACCGGCATATTGGCCGACGCCAGTGCCGACGTGCTCGCGGTCAACAACGCGCTGGACGAACTGGCGCGGGTGAACACCAACCTTCTGCGCGCGCAGGATGGCACGGCCAACCACGCGCAGTTGCTCGACAGCCGCGATGCGGCGATGAAGGAAATCACCAATCGCCTGAACGTCACGGTCAGCTTCGGCACCAACGGCACGGTCGCGCTCGATTATGCGGGGCAGACGATCGTGTCCGGCGGCGACCCCACGACGTTCGCGGTGACGCAGAACAGCGACGGAACGCTGGCCTTGTCCCTTGAAGGCAGCGCGATCACGGCGCCCGCCAACGGTTCGCTCGGCGGCCTGTTCCAGAGCGCCACGACCGCGAAGGACCGCCTCGCCGCGCTCGACGCCCTCGCCGTGGATTTCGCCAGCGACATGAACGGCTGGCACGCGCAGGGCACCACCGATGCGGGCAATCCGGGCGGCGCCTTGTTCACCGTGGGCACGACCGCCGCCAGCCTGACCCTCGCCATCACCAGCAATGCCGACATCGCGACGAAATCCGCCGATGGCCGGTTGAACGGCAATCTGCTGAACGTCAGCTCGGTGCGCGGCACCGGTGGCGTCGAACAGAGCTGGACGGCGCTGATCGCCGCCAACGCCAACCTGCTGAACGCTACTAAGGCGGAATATACGGCGGCCCAGAACCGCGACGAACAGGCGCGCGCCGCCCGGGAAAACGTCAGCGGCGTCGATCTGGACGCCGAAGCCGCCGACCTGCTGCGCATCCAGCAGGCCTATTCGGGCTGCGCCAAGATCATTCAGGTCGCACGGGAAACCGTCGACGCCATCCTCTCCATCATCTGATAAGGAACAGTCCCCATGGTCGCCATCACCGCCCAGACGCTGGCCGATGAAATCCGGCGCCAGAAGGCGCTGTCGCAGAGCATCGCCGCCGACCAGACCGCCGTGTCGACGGGCATAAAGCTGACCAAAGCGTCGCAGGATCCGCTCGCCTGGGTGCAGGTGTCCGACCTCGCCCGGCAACAGGCGCAGCAGGCGGCGTGGAAAACCAACGTCGGCTATGCGCAGGGTCGCGCGGCGAAGGCCGATTCCAATCTTGAGGAAATGAACAGCCTCTTTTCCCGCGCGCAGGAACTGATGATTCAGGCGTCCACCGCCTCGCTCGACGTGTCGGGTCGCGCCGCGATCACGGCGGAGTTGCAGAACATCCGCATCGTCGTGAACGAGCTGGTGAACGAAAAGGATTTCCAGGGAACGCCGGTGTTCGACGAGACCCAGGCCACGGCGATCCCGGTATCGCGCGGCATCAACCTGCAAGTGGTCGCGACCCGGCAGAAGATATCCGAAGGGATCGACGTGTCGGGCACGCCGATGTCGCTCGACGACATACTGGCCGCGGCGATCACCACTGTCTCGACCAGCGGCAGCCCCAACGATGCCCTGAACGGCATCCGCAAGGGGCTGGACCATATCATCAACGAACAGGCGGCGCAGGGCGTGCGCGGCGACCGGCTCGAAACCGCGAAGGACCGGCTGGTCGATATCGACCTGACGCTCAAGGAACGGCGCGGCGATCTGGAATCCACCGACCTCACTGAAACGCTGGCCAATGTGCAGGCGAAGCTGACCACGCTGGAAGCGGCGCAGGCGGTGTTCGCGAAGATCAACCAGCAGACGCTGTTCGACCTGATCCGCTAAGCCTTCGCCCGGCGGAAAAGCCGACGACGGCAAAGGATTTTCGCAGGATCGGCACAATATAAAACGAACAGTCTAAACCCCACGGTAACCAAACCGTCCTTACAAGGGAGTGGCATCGCAGTGCGCAGCCACTGGATCAGCTTCACGCGGGGAACATCATGTTCGCAGTTATCGGTCTCGTCGTCCTCATCGCCATGGTGTTCGGGGGATTCATGTTCACCGGCGGCGACATAGAGCCGGTGCTCCATGCCCTGCCGCATGAAATGCTCATCATCGGCGGCGCCGCCGTCGGCGCGCTCATCATCGGCAACAGCGGCGCGGACCTGAAAGCCCTGGGCGGTGGCCTCGCCAAGGTGTTCAAGGGTCCTGCCTACAAGAAGCAGGATTTCCTCGACTGCATCTTCCTCGTTTCGAAGCTGATGAAGATGCTGCGCGTCGAAGGGCCGGTGGCGCTCGAACCGCATATCGAGGATCCCGCCTCCTCCACCGTATTCACCGAATATCCGCGCCTCTTGAAGGACAAGACGCTCGTACACCTGATCGCCGACACGCTGCGGCTGGTGGTCGTCTCGTCAGGCACGCTCGATCCGCACGCGGTCGAGGAGGTGATGGACAACAGCCTCAAGACGCATCACCACGAAGCGATCAAGCCCGCAGACAATCTCCAGCAGCTTGCCGACGCGCTGCCCGCATTGGGCATCGTCGCGGCGGTTCTGGGCGTGGTCAAGACCATGGGGTCGATCGACCAGCCGCCCGCCATTCTGGGCGCGATGATCGGTTCCGCGCTGGTCGGCACCTTCCTGGGCGTTCTGCTCGCCTACGGCATGGTCGGCCCGTTCGCCAACCGCTGCCGCAGCGTGATCGAAGCCGACGGTGCGATCTATCACGTCGTCAAGCAGATCATCATCGCCTCGCTCCACGGCCATCCGCAGCCGCTGGTGATCGAAGCCGCGCGCTCCAGCCTCAGCCACGCCAACCAGCCGGCCTTCGCCGAAGTGTTCGACGGCATGCGGGGCAAATAAGCCATGGCGGGGGACAGCAAGAGCAAGCGCGGGAACGAGCCGGAACCACGGCCGATCATCGTCAAGAAGATCATCGTGGAGGCGCATGGCGGGCACCATGGCGGTGCCTGGAAAGTCGCCTATGCCGATTTCGTGACCGCGATGATGGCGTTCTTCCTGCTGATGTGGCTGCTCGGCGCGACCACGGAAAAGCAGCGCAAGGGCCTCGCCGACTATTTCACGCCGACGATGGTGATGATGAAGGCGGGCAGCGCAGGCGCGACCGGCCTGCTCGGCGGCGACAGCATCACCGGAAAGGAAAATTATCCGACCACCGGCGGCCAGGGCAATATGGCCATCACCATTCCCCGCGACGCGTCCGGCACGAAGGATGAAGGCGGCAAGATGAAGAAAGCCGCCGACCGTCAGCAGTTCGAGAAGATCAAGGCGAAGCTCGAAGCGCGCATGGCCGCGAACAAGGCGATGGCGAAGCTGCGCAAGAATGTGCGCTTCACCGAAACCCGCGAGGGGCTGCGCATCGACGTGATCGACGAGGCCGATTTCGCGATGTTCGCGATGGCGACCGACCGGCTTCTGCCCGCCGCCCGCAGCCTGATCGGCGAAGTGGCCAAGGCGTTGCAGAGCATGCCCAACGACATCATCGTGCGCGGCCACACCGACGGCCTGCCCTATGCGTCGGGCCGCACCATGAACAACTGGCTGCTGTCCTCCGCCCGTGCGGAAGCGACGCGCAAGGCGCTGGCGGACTCCGGCATCGGCAACAGCCGCTTCGCCAAGATCGAAGGGGTGGCCGACCGCGATCCCTATGTCGCCAAGGATATCTACGATCCGCGCAACCGGCGCATGTCGATCGTGCTCGCCTGGTCGAAGGGCGGCAGCGAAGGCGATGTCGATCCGGCGACGCAGGCGGCGATCCGCGAACGCGACGATCCGCAGCGCAAGGCTGCGGAAGAAGCGCGCGCGCTCGACCTGGGCGGCACCGGCTTGCCGGCAGGTGCGGTCGTCATCAATCCGGGCACGAAAAGCACCAAGCCGGGCAAATAACCCGACGCCCGCGTAACGCTCCCGCGCAAATCCGCCTTGCCAATTCCCCTCCCGAAACGCTAAGCGCGAAGCCATGGGAATCCTCGGCAAGATATTCACCTGGTGGAACGGCGCCACCATCGGCACGGCCCTCTGGAGTTCGCGCAACGGCACGCGCGTGGGCGAGGATCATCAGGGCAATGTCTATTTTCAGGGCGGCAAGGACGTGCATGGCCATCCGCGCCGCTGGGTGATGTACGCGGGCGCCAACGACGCCAGCCGCGTGCCTCCCGAATGGCATGGCTGGCTGCACAACACGTTCGAGGCCGCACCCGAAAGTTTCCTGCCGCCTGCGCGCATCTGGGAAAAGGACTATACGCCGAACCTCACCGGCACGGCGCAGGCCTATCGCCCCAGCGGCGCGATCGAAAAAGGCGGCAAGCGCGCCAGCGCCACCGGCGATTATGAGGCCTGGACCCCCGACGCGGGGTAAGGGCGATCGGCGCTTCGGTCTCCCCTTCGTCATTCTGACGAAAGTCAGAATCCGGTGCCGCTTCCGTACGTCATCGGGATATCCTCTCCCCGTTCGCCCTGAGCTTGTCGAAGGGTTCGACTGAGCGCAGCGAAGTCCCGTTCACTTTGTTCAGGGTAGCCCCCTTCGACTGCCCGCCTGCGGCAGGCGCTCAGGACAGGCTTCGACAAGCTCGGGGCGAACGGCGGCTATGCAGGACATCCTAGCCCAGCAACGCCACGACATCCCGCCCCGTCATCTCCGGTTCGGACCCTGCGATCGGACCGAACGCCAGCCCGGATTCCGGCCCGGCCCCTGCATCCAGCACGCCGCGTCCGCGCGCCATCGGGACGTCGCGGATCGCCGCGCCAAGCTGCAGCAGATACTGCGCCTGACGCACCTCGACCGCGCCCAGCGATTCCAGATGGCCGGTCATGAACTGGCAGTCGAGCAAGGTGAAACCGCCGCTGCGCAGCCGCGCCACCAGCCAGGCGAGCGCCACCTTGGATGCGTCGGTACGGCGCGAGAACATGCTTTCGCCGAAGAAGGCGCGGCCCAGAGACACGCCGTAAAGCCCGCCGACCAGCACGTCCCCTTCCCAGCATTCGATGCTGTGCGCGAAGCCCAGCCGGTGCAGATGCTGATAGGCCGCCTCTATGCTGTGGTTGATCCAGGTCGAGGGCCGGTCCGGCGCGGACTCCGCGCATAGTGCCACTACGCCCGCGAAATCGCTGTTGGCCCGCACGGTGAAGCGATCGCGCCGGATCGTCTTTGCGAGCGAGCGGGAGAGGCGGAACCCGTCGAGCGGCAGGATCGCGCGCTTTTTCGGCTCCACCCAATAGATATCCTGCGCCTCGCGATCGTCGGACATCGGGAACACGCCGATGGCATAGGCCTGGAGCAGCAGAACGGGGTCGATCGTCATTGCCTTTACGCTACGCGGCTTTGGCGCATCGCGCCAATGCAATCCGCCGGAGCGAAGCATCGGAAAGCCTGTACGACGGGACGGGGCCGCAAAGCTCTTGCCACCCCGCACCGGTCAAGCTAAAGCGCGCCTCTTCGTCGGCACGGCGTGCCGATACAGGAGTGTAGCTCAGTTGGTAGAGCGTCGGTCTCCAAAACCGAATGCCGTGGGTTCGAGTCCCTCCACTCCTGCCATTACTTGCGCCTTTCGGGTCGCAGGGCTATGGACGCGGGGTATTGGGTCGCGGAGCAGCGGCCGCATCCGGGAAGCCCAGAAGGGGCAAGGCCCGGAGGGCGGTGTATTGCTTCGCGATTTGTGTTGTTTTTGAATGGGTTGATCGACTGTCATGGCCAAGACGTCCGTAGCGGATTTCGTCAATCAGGTTCGCGCCGAAGCGAACAAGATCGTGTGGCCGACGAGTCGGGAAACGATGATGACCACGGTGATGGTCGTCATCATGACCTCGATTCTGGGGCTGTTCTTCTTCGGCGTCGACACGATTTTCGGGGCGGCGGTAAAGTGGCTGCTGGCGCTGGCGGCAGGCTGAGGCCGGTCTAAGGTTACATCGCTCATACGCGGGAGTTTTGGGAAGTTTCATGGCGCGCTGGTACATCATCCATGCCTATTCGGGCTTCGAGAACAAGGTCCGCGATTCGATTCTCGCCGACGCCGACCGTCTGGGCCTGTCCCAGCTTGTCGAATCGGTAGAGGTGCCGGTCGAGACCGTGACCGAAGTCCGGCGCGGCAAGAAGGTGCAGTCCGAACGCAAGTTCTTCCCCGGCTATGTGCTGGCGAAGCTCGCGATGAACGACGATGTCTATCACCTCGTCAAGAACACGCCGAAGGTGACGGGCTTCCTGGGGTCGATGGGCAAGCCGCAGGCGATCAGCGAGGCGGAAGCCGCGCGCATCCTGAACACCAAGGAGGAAGCCGCCGCGAACCCCAAGACGAAGATCACGGTCAATTACGAGATCGGCGACAGCGTCAAGGTGCTCGACGGCCCGTTCGCCAGCTTCAACGGCGTGGTCGAGGAACTGGATTTCGAGAAGAGCCGCGTGAAGGTCTCCGTCTCGATCTTCGGCCGCGCGACCCCGGTGGAACTGGATTTCGAACAGGTCGAACTGTCGAAGTAACATCCTCGTTCTCCTGCGAAAGCAGGAGTCCAGGGTTCCGGGCGCTGCACAAGCGGCCCTGGGTTCCTGCTTTCGCAGGAACATGAAGCATTTCCGGGCAACCGGGAATAACTGCGGGAGGCCGTTCCTTGGATCGGCTGTCTGACCGCTAAACTTGAACCGGGCGCTCTTCGGAACGCCCAGCAACAGAGTGAGTAGCAATGGCAAAGAAGATTACGGGCTATATCAAGCTCCAGGTGCCTGCGGGCGCCGCCAATCCCTCCCCGCCGATCGGCCCTGCACTGGGTCAGCGCGGCGTGAACATCATGGAATTCTGCAAGGGCTTCAACGCGGCGACCGGCGACGTGGAAAAGGGCACGCCCCTCCCCACCGTCATCACTGTCTATGCCGATCGCAGCTTCTCCTTCGTCACCAAGACGCCACCGGCCACCTTCCTCATCAAGAAGGCCGCCGGTCTCAAGTCGGGTTCCAAGGAACCGGGCAAGGTCGTCGCGGGCAAGATCAAGCGTTCGCAGCTGTCGGAAATCGCTCAGGTCAAGATGAAGGATCTGAACGCGAACGACATCGACGCGGCGACCAAGATCATCGAAGGCAGCGCCCGCGCAATGGGCCTCGAAGTGGTGGAGGGCTGATATCATGGCAAAGCTGAGCAAAAAGGCTAAGACCCTTACCACCGCGATCGATCGCGAAAAGCTGCATGGCGTGGATGACGCCCTGGCGCTGATCAAAACGCACGCGACCGCGAAGTTCGACGAATCGGTCGAAATCGCGATCAACCTGGGCGTCGATCCCCGTCATGCCGACCAGATGGTCCGCGGCGTCGTCACCCTGCCCGCAGGCACCGGCAAGACCGTGCGCGTCGCCGTGTTCGCCCGTGGCGACAAGGCCGATGCGGCGACTGCCGCCGGCGCCGACATCGTGGGTGCCGAGGATTTGCTGGACAGCATCCAGGCCGGCAACATCGATTTCCAGCGCGTCATCGCGACGCCGGACATGATGGGCCTCGTCGGTCGCCTCGGCAAGGTGCTCGGTCCCAAGGGCCTGATGCCGAACCCGAAGCTGGGCACCGTGACGCCGAACGTCGCCGAAGCCGTGAAAGCGGCCAAGGGCGGCCAGATCGAGTTCCGCGTCGAAAAGGCCGGGATCATCCATGCCGGTCTCGGCAAGGCGAGCTTCAGCCAGGCGGACCTGCGCAAGAACTTCGACGCCTTCGTCGATGCGATCGTGAAGGCCAAGCCGACCGGCTCCAAGGGCAAGTATGTGCGCAAGATCGCGCTCTCGTCCTCGATGGGTCCGGGCGTGAAGGTCGACGTGTCGGAAGTCGCTTCGGCCTGATTTCCGAACCGATGGAATAGGGGAAAGGCCCTGTCCTCCTCGCGAGGGCGGGGCCTTTTTCGGTTTGGAGGCAACACGTCCCGTTCCCCGGCGAAAGCCGGGGTCCAGAGTAACACAGTGCTTCCCTTGCCGCACTGGACCCCAGGCTTTCGACGGGGAACCGCTTGCACGACATGGCGTCTCGCGCCATGGTCCGGACACCTTTCCAAAGGAGTCCCCCCATAATGAAAATCTCCAAGTCCCTTGCGTTCGGCCTGATCGCCGTCGCCAGCCCGATCGCCATGCTCAGCGCGCAGCAAGCGATGGATCACAGCAAGATGGATCACGGCGCGACGAGCGAAGCCGCACCCATGGATCATGCCGCGCATCAGGCGATCATGGCCGCCGTCGCCGCACCCACCCGCTCCGCCACCAACACGCCGCGCGATCAATATCGCCATCCGGTCGAAACGCTGTCCTTTTTCGGCGTGACGCCCGGCCAGACGGTGGTCGAATATTCGCCCGGCGGTGGCTGGTACACGGAAATTCTGGCCCCGCTGCTCAAGGACAAGGGCACGCTCTATGCCGCACAGCCGCCGGGCCGGGGCTTCGACGGTCTGAAGGCGAAGCTGACGGCGGCGCCTGACGTCTATGGCAAGGTGAAGCTGGCGCCATGGCCCGAAACCGCCATTCCGGCGAACAGCGTCGATACGCTGCTCACCTTCCGCAACGTCCACAACATGGTGATGAACGGCAGCGAAGCGCCGACGTTCAAGGCGTTCTATACGATGCTGAAGCCGGGTGGCACGCTCGGCATCGTCGATCATCGCCTGCCGGAGGATCGCGACACCGCGCTCGAAAAATCGTCCGGCTATCTCAAGGTCTCGACCGTGCGCCGCCTCGCCGAAGCCGCCGGCTTCGAATATGTCGGCGCATCGGAAGTGAACGCCAATCCCAAGGACACCGCCGACTGGGCCAAGGGCGTGTGGACCCTCCCCCCGGTGCTCACCAACGGCGAAACCGACAAGGCGAAATATCTGGCGATCGGCGAAAGCGATCGCATGACGCTAAAGTTCGTCAAGCCCGCGAAATAGGATTTGTACCCGGCGCTGCATTGCGCAGCGCAGCAAAGACGGTAAAGCGGTGGCGTGGACAGCGCCACCGCCCCTTCCTCCGATCCCGTTCAGGCGATGGCGCCGCAGCCTGAAACCCCGCGCGAGGAACGCGCGCTGTTCGCCATCGGCCTGCGCCTGTTCGCGATGCTCTGTCTGGCGATCATGTTCGCGCTGGTGAAGCTCGCCAGCGAACGCGGCGTCCATCTCATCGAATCGCTTTTCTACCGTCAGGCGCTGGCGATGCCGATCGTGTTCGGTTGGATCGCTCTCACGCAGGGTGCTGCGTCGGTTCGCACGCAGCGCATCGGTGCCCATATCAGCCGCACGACGCTGGGCCTGATCGGCATGATATTCAACTTCGGCGCCTATATCCTGCTGCCCCTGACCGAGGCGACGACCATCGGCTTTACGATGCCGATCTTCGCGACCATCCTGTCCGCGGTGCTGCTGAAGGAGGCGACCGGCATCCATCGCTGGAGCGCCGTGCTGATCGGCTTCGTCGGCGTATTGATAGTGGTGCGCCCTGATACGGCGCATTTCCCGCCGCTCGGCCTGACCGTCGCGCTGATCGCCGTCGTCCTTACCAGTTTCATCGCCCTGTTGCTGCGCGATCTGGGACGGACCGAAGGCGCCAGCGTCACCGTGTTCTGGTTCACGTTCCTGTCCATTCCGCCGCTGGGCATCGCCATGCTGTTCGTCGCGCAGAGGCATGACCTGCTGACCTGGGGCATATTGACGCTGATCGGCATCAGCGGCGGCCTGGCGCAACTGGGCATGACGGGCGCGTTGCGCTGGGCGCCGGTGTCCGTCGTGCTGCCGATGGATTACAGCACGTTGCTCTGGGCGACGGCTTTGGGCTGGCTGTTCTGGAACGAATGGCCGCAGCCGACCACATGGATCGGCGCGGCGCTGATCGTCGCATCAGGTCTCTACATCGCCTGGCGCGAGCATGTCCGGCTGAAAGCCGCACGGGACGTGGTGGTGCCGTAGGGAGTTATATCTTCACTTTGCTGTATAATGCCAATCCGTTCGTGTCGAGCGAAGTCGAGACACCTTGCGCAGCGCGTGCCGCATGTCCCTCGACTTCGCTCGGGACGAACGGTTCTTGCTTCAACTTTCCACCTTACTCCGCAGCTTCAGCCACGACCTCCGGCTCGGTCCACACCAGCACCGGCTTACGCGCCGCGAGCGTCTCGTCCAGGCGGCGACGCGGCGCGAAATAGGGCGCGCCCTTCAGCGCTTCGTCCCCGGCCTTCGCCCGCTCCGCCACGGATCGCAACGCCGTGATGAACTGGTCGAGCGCCGCCTTGCCTTCGGTTTCGGTCGGTTCGATCAGCATCGCACCATGCACCACCAGCGGGAAATAGACGGTCATCGGGTGGAAGCCCTCGTCGATCAGCCCCTTGGCGATGTCGAGCGTGGTAAAGCCTTCGGCCATGCCCTTGTCGCTGAACAAAGCCTCGTGCATGCACGGGCCGGACGCTGCGAAGGGCGCGTCGAGCGCCCCTTCCAGACTGCGCAGGATGTAGTTGGCGTTGAGGACCGCATCTTCGCTCACCTGACGCAGGCCGTCAGCGCCGTGGCTCATGATATAGGTCAGCGCGCGGGTGAACATCCCCATCTGCCCGTGGAAGGCGACCATACGACCGAAGGTGTCGGGATGATCGTCGCCTGCCGTCTCTTCCTCGATCAGCAGGAAATGCCCGTCGTCCTGCTTCGCCACGAACGGCAGCGGCGCGAAGGGCGCCAGCGCCGCCGACAGCACGACCGGGCCGGAACCCGGACCGCCGCCGCCATGCGGAGTCGAGAAAGTCTTGTGCAGGTTGATGTGCATGGCGTCGACGCCCAGGTCGCCGGGGCGCACCCGGCCGACGATCGCGTTGAAATTGGCGCCGTCGCAATAGACGAAACCGCCCGCCGCATGGACCGCATCGGCGATCTTCTTCAGGTCCCGCTCGAACAGGCCGCAGGTGTTGGGGTTGGTGATCATCACCGCCGCCACGTCCGGCCCCAGCCGCGCTTCGAGTGCCGCCAGATCGACGCGGCCTTCGGGCGTCGCGGGAATATCCTCCACCGCATAGCCACAGAAGGCCGCCGTCGCCGGATTGGTGCCATGCGCGCTTTCGGGCACCAGCACGACGGAACGGGCGTCGCCGCGCGCTTCCAGCGCCGCGCGGATGGCCAGCAGACCGCACAGTTCGCCATGCGCGCCCGCTTTGGGGCTCATCGCAACACTGTCCATGCCGGTCAGCGTGGTCAGCCATTCGGCCAGTTCGTGAATCACCGCCAGCGCGCCCTGCACCGTCGATTGCGGTTGCAGCGGATGGATGTCGGCGAAACCGGGCAAGCGCGCCATCTTTTCGTTGAGGCGCGGATTATGCTTCATCGTGCAGGAACCAAGGGGGAAGAAACCGAGGTCGATCCCGTAATTCTGCCGCGACAGCCGGGTATAATGCCGTACCGTCTCCGGCTCCGACAGACCGGGCAGCGCGATCGGCTTGCGCCGTTCGAGGCCACCCAGACGGCTTTTCACGGCAGGCGCGGGCGCGATATCGACACCCGTCGTTTCATGCGATCCGATCTCGAAGATCAGCGCCTCTTCCAGCATCAGCGCCTTGTTGCCGGTGGTCGTGGCGCGCCCTTCATGCGCGACGGCGACGGGCCGCGTCGGGCGGCCTTCCTTGAGCATGGTCATGCGAGCACCTCCTTGAGCGCAGCGCACAGGGCCGCGATGTCGTCCTCGGTCGTCGTTTCAGTGACGGCCACCACCAGCCCGCCGGAAAGCTCGGGTGCCTCGGGGAACAGCCGCCCCAGCGACACGCCGCCCAATATGCCCCGGTCGGCCAGCACCCGCGCCACTTCGCGCGCATCCTGATCCAGCAGGATCGTGAATTCGTTGAAGAAGCTGGCGTTGAGCAGGCGCACGCCCGGCAGCGCCTCAAGCGCCTCGGCCGCCTGCACCGCGCGTGCATGGTTGAGCGCGGCGAGATCGGTAAGGCCCTTTTCGCCCAGCAACGTCATGTGGATCGAGAAGGCCAGCGCGCACAGGCCGCTGTTGGTGCAGATGTTCGACGTCGCCTTTTCCCGGCGGATATGCTGTTCGCGGGTGGAGAGCGTCAGCACGAAGCCGCGCTTGCCCTCCGCATCCACGGTCTCGCCGCACAGCCGCCCCGGCATCTGCCGCACATATTTCTGTTTGCAGGCGAACAGGCCCAGATAGGGTCCGCCGAACTGCAGGCCGACGCCGATCGACTGGCCTTCGCCCACCACGATATCCGCCCCCATGTCGCCCGGAGGGGTGATCGCACCCAGCGCCACCGGCTCCGTCACCACGGCGATCAGCAGCGCACCGGCTTCATGCGCCTTCGCCGCGATCGCCGACAAATCGCCGATACGGCCCAATATGTCGGGATACTGCACCACGATGCAGCTCGTATCGCCGTCGATCGCATCGATCAGGGCCTGGCCGTCGGGTTCGGCATCGGCGCTCGGCGTCGTGTAGACCAGTTGATCGCCGGTGAACTTCGCCATCGTCCGCGCGACGGAAACATAATGCGGGTGCAGGCCCGACGACAGCAGCGCCTTGCCGCGCCGGGTGATCCGCCGCGCCATGCCGATCGCTTCCCAGCAAGCCGTGGAGCCATCATACATCGACGCATTGGCGACGTCGCAGCCGAACAGGCGTGCCACCTGCGTCTGGAACTCGAAGAGAACCTGCAAGGTGCCCTGCGCGATTTCCGGCTGATAGGGGGTGTAGGCGGTCAGGAACTCGCCGCGCTGGATCAGATGATCGACGCTGGCGGGAACATGGTGGCGATAGGCGCCCGCGCCCAGAAAGAAGGGCACATCGCCCGCCACCATATTTTGCCGCGCCAGCTTCCCCATATGCCGCTCGACTGCCAGCTCGCTGGCATGATCGGGCAGGCCCGCGATCTTGGTCGCCAGCTGCGCCTCGGGAGGCACATCCACGAACAGGTCGTCGATCGTCTGGACGCCGATGACGCTCAGCATCGCGCTGCGGTCGGCATCGGTCAGGGGAAGATAGCGCATCGGTATTCCTTGATTGACCGGTCAGAGACCGGCGACAAACTTGCGGTAGGCGGCTTCGTCCATCAGGCCGTCGAACTCGGCGGCGTCGGCGATGCGCAGCTTGAAGAACCAGCCATCCTCTTCGGGATCGCTGTTGACCAGCGCCGGTTCGTCCTCCAGCGCGCCGTTGGCCTCGATCACTTCGCCGGAGATCGGCGCATAGACGTCGGACGCGGCCTTGACCGATTCGACCACGGCGGCGTCGTCGCCCTTGTCGAACTTCGCGCCTTCGGCAGGCAATTCGACGAACACGATGTCGCCCAGCTGTTCCTGCGCATAATCGGTGATGCCGACGGTCGCGATGTCGCCATCGACATCGATCCACTCATGTTCGTCGGTAAAGTAACGGCTCATAGTCAGGCTCCTGGCTTCAGGCGGTGGTAGCGGTGGGGAACGAAAGGCATGGGGGCGATCGTCGCGGAAAGGCGCTTGCCGCGTACTTCGACGTCCAGGGTGGTGCCGATGGCGGCGTGGGCACTCGCGACCCAGCCCATGGCGATCGGCGCGCCGACGGTCGGGGCGAAACCGCCCGACGTGACGGTGCCGACCCGTTCACCGCCCAGATAGAGGACGGCGCCTTCGCGCGCGGGCAACCGCCCCTCGATCGTCAGGCCGACGCGGCGCGAGGGCGCGCCTTCCGCCAGTTCCCTTGCGATGCGGGCATGGCCGATGAAGCCGCCCTGTTCGCGGCGGCGTTTCGATATGGCAAAGCCAAGGTCGGCCGCGATCGGGCTGACGGCGGTGTCGATGTCGTGCCCGTAGAGCGGCAAGCCGGCCTCCAGCCGCAGCGAATCGCGCGCGCCAAGGCCGATCGGCTTGACCTGCTCCAGCGCGCACAGCGCATCGGCCAGCGCCTCGACGGCTTCGGCAGGCACGCTGATCTCGAACCCGTCCTCGCCGGTGTAGCCGGACCGGGAAATCCAAAGATCATGCCCCTGCCAGACGAACGGACCGCACTGCATGAAATAGAGGTCCGCCGTCGCCGGGATCAGGCTGGCCAGCGCACCGCCCGCTTCCGGTCCCTGCAACGCCAGCAGCGCCTGATCCTCCATATGGTTGATCGTGATATCGTCCGACAACTGTTCGCGCAGCCAGCCGATGTCCTCATATTTGGTCGCACCGTTGACCACCATGTAGATATCGTCCGGACGGCGGCTGACCATCAGGTCGTCGAGGATGCCGCCTTCTTCGTCCAGCAACAGCGAATAGCGCTGGCGAAAGGTCTTGAGGCCCAGAATGTCACCCGGCAGTACGGTTTCCAGCGCCGCGTCGACAGCTTCGCCGGTAAAGCTGATCTGCCCCATATGGCTCACGTCGAACAGCCCGGCATGGGTGCGAGTCCAGGCATGTTCGGCCATGATGCCTTCATACTGGATCGGCATCTCGTACCCGGCGAAGGCGACCATGCGCCCGCCCCGTGCGCGATGCCAGGCATCGAGCGGCAGCTTTTCCGGGCCGCCATCTGCGGCATCGCTGTCGGGTGCCTCGTCCAGAACGTCGGTGGGTGTCGTCATCTTCCGGTCTCCGGCACGAAAAGGGTTTCTGTAATCACATAACGAACCACGCGGCGCGGCCCATCATGCCATTACCCCCTCTGTCACGGAACCTGAGAGCTTTGACCGGACGATCTGCTCCCAAAGGAAGAGAACGGGCGGTTTACACCTTCGGTGGAACGGCCGTTATGCCGTTCGCTTTCCAGAGTGTCCAACCATGATACGGTCCCTTGGCCTGAGAGATTCCGGGGCGGTTGCTCCTTCGGCGTCCGTACGGGCTGACCGCACGGCACTCTCCCGTATCATGTCCGCCCCGGATCCGATGCCCGAATCCGACGCGAAGACAGACCGTCCATTGCCCAAAGCCCGCGGCGCGTCAATCCGCCTGCGGGCGGCTCGGCCCGCCGTACAGTTCGAAATGGCGATTTTCCGCATAACGGTCGGTCATGCCCGCGATGAAATCGGCGATATGACGGCTGCGATCCGGCTCGTCCGTGCCGCAACCGTCGGACCAGCCATCGGCCATCAGCGCAGGCGCATCGCGGTACGCCGCGAACAGATCGGCGACGATCGTGCGCGCGCGGTCCGCCGCGGCCAGTTGCTCCGCATGATGATAGAGCGTCGCATACATGAACCGCTTGAGCACCCGCTCCGCCCCCGCCATGTCCGGCGAGAAACCGATCAGCGCCCGGCCCGCCGCGCGCACGTCGTCGACCGTTTCGACGCTACTTGCCGCAATGCGGGCGCGTGCCGTCCCGATCACGTCATTCACCATCATACCGATCTGGTCGCGTACCAGTTCACCCAGCAGGCGCGCCTCCGCGACATCGGGATGCCGCGCCTTCACCCGATCCCAGCAGGCCGCGACGATCGGCACCTCCAGCAACTGGTCGAGCGTCAGCAGCCCGGCCCGCAGCCCGTCGTCGATATCGTGATTGTCGTAGGCGATGTCGTCGGCGATCGCCGCCACCTGCGCCTCCAGGCTCGGCCAGCTATCGAGATCGAGCGGGAATAGCGCGTCCACATCCGTCATCGCCCAGCCCGGCGACAGGACCGGGCCGTTATGCTTGGCCAGCCCCTCCAGCATGTCCCAGCTCAGATTGAGACCGGGAAAGCGCGGATAGGGACTTTCCAGCCGCATCAGCGTGCGCAGCGTATGGGCGTTGTGGTCGAAACCACCCTGCGCCGCCATCGCCTCTTCCAGCGCATCCTCGCCCGCATGACCGAAAGGCGGATGGCCGATATCGTGCGCCAGACAGAGCGCCTCGGTGAGATCCTCGTTCAGCCCCAGGGAGCGGGCAATGGTCCGCCCGATCTGCGCGACTTCGAGGCTGTGCGTCAGGCGCACGCGATAATGATCGCCGTCGGGCGCGATGAACACCTGCGTCTTATGGCGCAGGCGGCGGAACGAAATCGAATGGATGATCCGGTCCCGGTCCCGCTGGAACATGTCCCGCGGCCCCCGCGTCTCGCCCCCCGGTTCGGGATAGAGCCGCCCGCGACTGGCATCGGGACGCGCGGCATAGGGGGCGGGGCTGGTCATCGGCATGAGATCGCGGCGTGCTGCAAATCGGTTCCCGCATAACAAGGGCGACCCAGCACTGCGTCAAGCGCAGGACGCTGGATCATTAGATGGCTGCCGCCGAACACGACTAGCACGCTTTCGCCGCTGTTGAGGCGACGGACTATCAGACTGTGTAGATACGCGTCGCGCGCGAAAGAGACTGCATAGGCCACCTTGTTCGTCCCGAATGGCCCGTCCGCCAAAGGGCCGACTTCTTCGGTATCAAAGCTGTCATCCATCGGCTTGCCGTTTCTCTTGCGATACCAATCGGCCCAACTCGCAAAATCCGGAAGCGTCGTCGGTGGAAGGTCGAGCGCCTTGCGATCACTATCAAGATAGGTTTCGACCAGTGGTATCAGGCGCCTGTCATCCCCACCGCTGATTTTGCGTTCCCTTATCCACTGCGGAACTATGCGCAAGATGTAGTAGCCCAGCAGATCCTCGCCCGAAAAGCCCCTGGCGAGAACATGATTTTTTATGTCCAGATCATCAGGCTCGCCACCCAGCAAGACGGCATTTTGCTGAGCCGCGCCCAGGACGGTCGGGACGGTTTCACCGCCCTCTACGAAGCCGTCCTTTTCCGCTTTGCTCCTCGCAACATAGTCGAGGATACGCGCCGGGTTGGCACCCCAGGATGTCGGAAAACCCTCGGCAATAACCGTGTCGAACTTGAAGCGGGCATAAGCATCGCGGATCATCCGAAACGTTAGGCTATCGTTCTGGTTTTCGTGCTGGACGGCCACGAATACAAGGCGACGCTGCCCCGCCTTGTACACAGCAGAGAACGCGTCTTCAGGCTGCTGCGCGCGCAGTGCTGCGGTCCATGGCTGCAACTTTTCCAGCGCAGGCCGCAAAGGCAATGTGGCACAGCCGGAAAGCAGCAAAACCGAAATAAGCAGGCCTCGTTGCCAAGGATTGCTTTGACGTGTCATGCAAAGCCCTCCCCCGCCAAACACGATCACATATGGATCGGCTTGCCCTGTACGGCCATCGCCGCTTCCTTGAATGCTTCGGCATGGGTGGGATGCGCGTGGCAGGTGTAGGCGATGTCCTCGCTCGACGCGCCGAACTCCATCGCCTGCGCCGCCTGCGCGATCATGTCGCCGGCGGGCGAGGCGATGATCCACACGCCCAGCACCTTGTCGGTCTCCGCGTCGGCGATGACCTTCACGAAGCCTTCGGTGTCGCGGATCGCCTTGGCACGGCTGTTCGCCATCATCGGGAACTTGCCGGTCTTGACCGCGCCGCGCTCCTTCGCCTGCTCCTCGGTCAGGCCGACGCCGGCTATTTCCGGGTGCGTATAGACGACCGAGGGGATGACGTCGTGGTTCACGATGCCGGTCAGGCCCGCGATATTCTCCGCCACCGCGACGCCTTCGTCCTCCGCCTTGTGCGCCAGCATCGGGCCGGGGATCACGTCGCCGATCGCCCATACGCCCGGAACCTTGGTCGCGAACTCGTGATCGGTTTCGATCTGGCCGCGCTTGTTCACTTCCAGCCCGATCGCGTCGAGGCCCAGCCCATCGGTATTGGGCTTGCGGCCGATGGCGACCAGAACCACGTCCGCCTCGATGGCGCTCGCCTCGCCGCCCGCCGCCGGTTCGACCGTCACCGTGGCTTTGTCGCCCTTCACCGAAACGCCCGTCACCTTCGTGCCGGTCCTGATGTCGAAGCCCTGCTTCTTGAAGATCTTGGCCGCTTCCTTGCGCACGTCGCCGTCCATGCCGGGCAGGATCTGGTCGAGATATTCGACCACCGTCACCTGTGCGCCAAGCCGCCGCCACACCGATCCAAGCTCCAGCCCGATCACGCCGCCGCCGATAACGACCATATGGCCCGGCACCTTTTCCAGCGCGAGTGCACCGGTGGAATCCACGACGACGCCCTTGGCATTGTCGACCTCGACACCCGGCAGCGGGGTGACGGAGGATCCGGTGGCGATGACGATGTTCTTCGCCGTCACGGTCTTGCCGCCCACATCGACGCTGTGCGCGTCCTTGAACGTGGCGAGGCCCTTGATCCAGTCGACCTTGTTCTTCTTGAACAGGAAGGCGATGCCGTCGGTCAGCCCTTTGACTGCATCGTCCTTGTCGGCGAGCATCGCCGGCAGATCGAGTTCGACCTGGCCGATCTTGATGCCATGCTTGAGCAATGCACCGGAATGCGCTTCCTCATAATGATGCGAAGCGTTGAGCAGCGCCTTGGACGGGATGCAGCCGACATTGAGACAGGTGCCGCCTAGCGTCGATCCGCTCTCCGCACAGGCGGTTTTCAGACCAAGCTGCGCCGCCCGGATCGCCGCGACATAGCCACCGGGTCCGGCGCCGATCACCAGCACATCATAATCATATTCGGCCATTCTTCACCTCAGCTCATGCGTTCCTGCGAAGGCAGGAACCCAGTAATGGTGCAACGCTTGTGCGTCAGTTCGCTATTTCGTCAAACAGATCGCGCCAGTCGGGATTCATGTCCTTGATTAGGTTCACTTTCCATTCGCGCTTCCATTTCTTCATCCGCAATTCCCGCTGCCGGGCTTCCTGCAAATCGTCATACACTTCAAACCACACCAGCAGGCGACAGTCATATTGCCTGCTGAAACCATCGCCCAGACCATTGCGATGCTGCCATGCCCGCTGCACCAGATCGCTGGTAACGCCCAGATACAGCGTTCCGTTCTTATAGCTGGCCATCAGATAGACGAAACCACGTTTCGTGAGGCTTCTCCCGGACTTGATGTTTTCCCGAAAGCGGGAACAGAGCAACGACGCACCGTTAGTTCATGACGAGATTACTGGGTTCCTGCCTTCGCAGGAACACCAGCCTTCCAGCTATCACAAATCGATCAGCAGGCGCGTCGGATCTTCGATCGCGTTCTTCACCGCGACAAGGAAGGTCACGGCTTCGCGGCCGTCGATCAGGCGATGGTCGTAGCTCAAGGCAAGATACATCATCGGGCGGATGACGATCTGTCCGTCGCGCACGACGGCGCGGTCCTCGATGCGGTGGAGGCCCAGCACCGCGCTTTGTGGGGTGTTGATGATCGGCGTGGACATCAGCGATCCGAACACGCCGCCGTTGGAGATGGTGAAGGTGCCGCCCTTCATGTCGTCCATCGTCAGCGTGCCGTCCTTCGCCTTCCTGCCGAACTCGCCGATCGTCTTTTCGACCTGCGCAACGCTCATGCTCTCCGCATTGCGGATGACGGGGACAACGAGGCCGTTAGGCGCGCTGACCGCGACCGAAATGTCGGCATATTCGTGATAGACGATCTCGTCGCCTTCGATCTGCGCGTTCACGCCGGGCACATCGCGCAGGGCCATCGTCACCGCCTTGGTGAAGAAGCCCATGAAGCCGAGGCGCACGCCATGCTTCTTCTCGAACAGATCCTTGTACTTCGCCCGCGCCTCGATGACGGCGCTCATGTCGACATCGTTGAAGGTGGTAAGGAGGGCGGCGGTTTCCTGCGCGGTCTTGAGGCGCTTGGCGACGGTCTGGCGCAGGCGCGTCATGCGCACGCGCTCCTCGCCGCGACCGGGGGCGGATGGCGCAGCGGCGGCAACGGGCGCCGCGCTGGCGGCGGGCGCTGCCGTGGCCTTCGCCGTGCCGTCGGCGACGGCGGCGACCACATCGTCCTTGGTCAGGCGGCCATCCTTGCCGGTGCCTTTGATCTTGCTCGGGTCGAGACCATGTTCCAGCACCAGACGGCGCACGGCGGGCGACAGCGTCAGATTGCCGCCTTCGCCATCGTCGTCATCCGCCGGGGCGGAGGCGACAGGCGCAGGGGCCGCGGCTTCCGCTTTTGCAGGTGCAGGCGCGGGCGTTGCCGCAGCGGCGGGCGCCGGGGAAGCCGCCGCACCGCCTGCCTCGATGATCGCGATCACCGCACCGACGTTGACGGTGTCGCCTTCCTTGACGATCTGCTGGCCCAGCACGCCCGCGACCGGCGAGGGCACGTCCACCGCCACCTTGTCGGTTTCGAGGCTGCAAATCGCCTCATCCAGCGCGACGGCATCGCCCGGCTTTTTCAGCCACGCGCCGACGGTGGCTTCGGTAACGGATTCGCCCAGCGTGGGGACTTTGACTTCGGTGGCCATGGTGCAGACTTAGCCCTTCTTCTGGCGACGGATTTCGGTACGGACGCTGTGGCCGAGCGCATCGGCGACCAGCGCGCCCTGTTCGGCGATGTGGCGTTTGGCAAGGCCGGTGGCGGGCGATGCGGACGCCTTGCGCCCCGCATAGCGGGCGCGCATCGGCGCCTTGCCTGCCTGTTGCAGGCTTTCCTCGATGAACGGCTCGACGAAGAACCAAGCACCGTTATTGCGCGGCTCCTCCTGACACCAGACGATATCTTCCAGGTTCGGCATCCGCTTGATGCGTTCGGCCAATGCCTCGGTCGGGAACGGATAAAGCTGTTCCACGCGCACGATCTGCGTGCCCGTGTCGCCTGCCGCGTCGCGTGCCTCGATCAGGTCGTAGGCGACCTTCCCGCTGCACAGGACCAGCCGCTTCGTCTTTGCGTCCGGTGCCGGGTTCGTATCCGACAGCAGGCGCATGAAGTGCGTCTGCCCCTGGAAGTCCGCCGCCTTGCTGACCGCCAGCTTGTGCCGCAGCAGCGACTTGGGCGTCATGATGATGAGCGGCTTGCGGAACGACCGCAGCATCTGACGGCGCAGGATGTGGAAGTAGTTCGCCGGCGTGGTGCAGTTGGCGACCTGGATATTCCCTTCGGCGCACAGTTGCAGGAAGCGTTCGAGACGCGCGGAGCTATGCTCCGGCCCCTGCCCTTCATAACCGTGCGGCAGCAGCATCACGAGACCGTTGGCGCGCAGCCATTTGGATTCGGACGAGACGATATACTGATCGATGACGATCTGCGCGCCGTTGGCGAAATCGCCGAACTGCGCTTCCCACAGCACGAGGCTCTTCGGATCGGCCAGCGCATAACCATATTCGAAGCCCAGAACGCCATATTCGGACAGCGGCGAATCCAGCACCTCGAACCGGCCGTGCGGCACGGTCGCGAGCGGGATGTAGCGGTTCTCCGTATCCTGATCGACCCAGACCGAATGCCGCTGGCTGAAGGTGCCACGCCCGGAATCCTGCCCCGACAGCCGCACGCCATAGCCTTCGGACAGCAGCGATCCGAACGCCAGCGCCTCGCCCGTCGCCCAGTCGAAATTCTCGCCCGTCTTGAACATCTCCGCCTTCGCGTCGAGGATGCGGCGCAGCGTCTTGTGGATGTTCACGCTGTCCGGCACGCTCGTCAGCGTGCGGCCCAGGCTGTCGAACAGCTTGGCCGGTATGCCGGATTCGACATTGCCGCGCGCCGTTTCCGCATCGGCCGGCTGCGACAGGCCGGACCAGCGCCCGGCGAACCAGTCCGCCTTGTTCGCCTTGTAGCTTTTCGCCGCCTCGAACTCGTCCTCCAGATGGTCGACGAACTCCTTGGTGCTCGCAGGCACGAAGGCATCGTCGATGACCCCTTCGGCCTTCAGACGCGCGGCATAGACGTCGCTGACCGGGGGATGCTGGCGAATCTTCGCGTACATGAGCGGTTGGGTAAAGCTCGGCTCGTCGCCTTCGTTATGGCCGAAGCGGCGATAGCACCACATGTCGATCACGATGTCGCGGTGGAAGGTCTGGCGATATTCGATCGCCAGCTTGCACGCGAACGTCACCGCTTCGGGATCGTCGCCGTTGACGTGCAGGATCGGCGCCATCACCCCCTTCGCCACGTCGCTGGGATAGGGCGAGGACCGGGCGAACTGCGGCGAAGTGGTGAAGCCCACCTGATTGTTCACGACGAAGTGGATGCAGCCGCCGGTATTGTAGCCGCGGATGCCGGAAAAGCCGAAGCATTCCCACACGATCCCCTGCCCCGCGAACGCCGCGTCGCCGTGGATCAGCACGGGCAGCACTTTCTCGTGCTTTTCCAGATCGTCGCGGAACACCTGCTGCGCGCGCACCTTGCCCAGCACGATCGGATCGACGGTTTCGAGATGCGAGGGATTGGGGACGAGGCTCATATGCACCTTGATCCCGTCGAACTCGCGGTCGGTCGATGTGCCGAGGTGATATTTGACGTCGCCCGATCCGCCGACATCCTCGGGATTGGCGGTGCCGCCGGAAAACTCGTGGAAGATGACGCGGAAGCCCTTGGCCATCACATTGGCGAGCACGTTGAGGCGGCCGCGATGCGCCATGCCGAACACGATCTCGCGCACGCCCTGCGCGCCGCCATGCTTGATGATCGCTTCGAGCGCCGGGATCATCGACTCGCCGCCGTCCAGCCCGAAACGCTTGGTGCCGACATATTTGCGGCCCAGAAACTTCTCATACTGCTCGCCGTGGATCACCTTGGTCAGGATCGCCTTCTTGCCTTCGGGCGAGAAGTGGATTTCCTTGTCCTTGCCTTCCATCCGATCCTGCAGGAAGCGGCGCTCCTCCACATCGGCGATGTGCATATATTCCAGGCCGACATTGCCGCAGTAATTGGCGCGCAGGATATCGACCAGTTCGCGCACGGTCGCATACTCGAGACCCAGCGTGCCGCCCAGATAGACTTTCTTGTCCAGCGCCGCGCCCGAAAAGCCGTGATATTCCGGCGTCAGGTCGGCGGGCAATTCGCGCTTGGAAAGGCCCAGCGGATCGAGGTTCGACGCCAGATGCCCGCGCACGCGATAGGTGCGGATCAGCATCATCGCGCGGATCGAATCGCCCGCAGCCTCCGCCACGTCCTTGTCGGACACGGCCTTGCCCGCCGCCTTCGCCGCCGCCTTGACCGCCACCTGCATCTGCGTGGGGTCGAGCGCGCCGGTCAGGTCGTCGGTATCGATCGGCGGCCAGTTGGTCCTGGCCCAGCTCGGACCCTGCTCGATTTCCCCAACGCCCTCAAATGCGTCCTGACCTTCGTAACCCATGTTCCACCTCACTTCCCCTCTCCCCTTGCGGGAGAGGGTTGCGCAGCCCCGGATCAGGTCCGGGGCGTAGCTGGGTGAGGGGTATGCGGTTCCATCGGAACCGCGCGAGCCGAAGGCTCGCTCACCCTCATCCAACTTCGCCTAACCAGCAAGCTGGCAAGGCTTCGTATCCTTCTCCCTTCCAGGGAGAAGGGATTATAATCAGCCCTTCAACACTTCGAGCAGCGTGGTGCCGAGTTCCGACGGGCTGGTCGAAACCTTGATGCCCGCCGCTTCCATCGCCGCGATCTTGCTTTCCGCGTCGCCCTTGCCGCCCGACACGATCGCACCGGCATGGCCCATGCGACGACCCGGAGGCGCGGTGCGACCGGCGATGAAACCGGCCATCGGCTTCTTGCGGCCGCGCTTCGCTTCGTCGATCAGGAACTGCGCCGCCTGTTCTTCCGCGTCGCCGCCGATTTCGCCGATCATGATGATGCTTTCGGTGGCGTCGTCCGCCAGGAACAGCTCCAGCACGTCGATGAAGTTGGTGCCGTTCACCGGATCGCCGCCGATGCCGACCGCCGTCGTCTGGCCGAGGCCCGCGTTCGACGTCTGGAACACCGCTTCATAGGTCAGCGTGCCGGAACGCGAGACCACGCCGACGCTGCCCTTCTTGAAGATGGAGCCGGGCATGATGCCGATCTTGCATTCGCCCGGAGTCAGCACGCCGGGGCAGTTCGGGCCGATCAGCCGCGACTTGCTGCCCGACAGCGCGCGCTTCACGCGCACCATGTCGAGCACCGGAATGCCTTCTGTGATGCACACGATCAGCGGGATTTCCGCGTCGATCGCTTCGAGGATCGAGTCAGCGGCGAATGGCGGCGGCACATAGACGACCGATGCGTCCGCGCCCGTCTTGGTCTTGGCTTCCAGCACCGTGTCGTAGATCGGCAGGCCGATATGGCTCGTGCCGCCCTTGCCCGGCGTCACGCCCGCAACCATCTGCGTGCCGTAAGCCAGCGCCTGTTCCGTATGGAAGGTGCCCGTGGCCCCGGTCATTCCCTGGGTGATGACCTTGGTATTCTTGTTGACGAGGATCGACATATTCTTTCCGGTCCTTCTCGTTCCCCGGCGACGGCCGGGGTCCAGTTCGAATGGTGGGACTGGACCCCGGCCTGCGCCGGGGAACAGCTTAGTTCAGCGAAGGGTCGATGCCCTTGCAGGCGACCAGCAATTCCTTCACCGCATCGACCGAAACGGTCAGGTTCGCCTTCGCCTCGTCGGTCAGGGCGATTTCGATGATTTCCTCGACACCGCCCGCGCCGATCACCACCGGCACGCCGACGTACAGGCCATCGACGCCATATTTGCCCTCGACATAAGCGGCGCAGGGCAGGACGCGCTTCTGGTCGCCCAGATAGGCTTCCGCCATCGCGATGCCGCTGGTGGCAGGCGCGTAATAGGCCGATCCGGTCTTGAGCAGCGCGACGATCTCGCCGCCGCCAGACCGGGTGCGCTGCACGATCGCGTCGATGCGTTCCTGCGTGCTGCGGCCCATGGCGATCAGGTCGGGGATGGGAATGCCCGAAACGGTCGAATATTCGATCACCGGCACCATCGTATCGCCATGGCCGCCCAGCACGAAGCTGGTCACGTCCTTGATCGACACCTTGAACTCTTCGGCGAGGAAATGGCTGAAGCGCGAGCTGTCGAGCACGCCCGCCATGCCGACAACCTTGTTGTGCGGCAGGCCGGAAAATTCGCGCAGCGCCCACACCATCGCGTCGAGCGGATTGGTGATGCAGATGACGAAGGCGTCGGGGGCATTGGCCTTGATGCCCTCGCCCACCGCCTTCATGACTTTGAGGTTGATGCCGAGCAGGTCGTCGCGGCTCATGCCGGGCTTGCGCGCGACACCGGCGGTGACGATGATGACGTCCGCCCCGGCGATGTCGGCATAATCGTTGGAGCCGATGATGTGCGAGTCGAACCCTTCGACCGGGCCGCACTGCGACAGGTCCAGCGCCTTGCCCTGCGGAATGCCTTCCGCCACGTCGAACAGGACGATGTCGCCAAGGCCCTTTAATGCCGCGAGATGCGCGAGCGTTCCGCCGATGTTGCCAGCGCCGATCAGCGCGATCTTCTTACGGGCCATTGTCATCCTCCAAAAGTTGCGAACTTGGAATTGGGGGATCGCTTAGGCCGAATAAGTTAAGGTTTCAACCGTGCAAAGCCGCAGTGCAGCAATTATCTTTGCAATTCATTCGCAATTGCATTAGTGATTGCCGTGGCCGAGCGCAAGATATTCATCCGACTGCATTTCCAGCAATCGCGACACCGTCCGCTCGAACTCGAAAGCGCCGTCGCCGCTGGGGTAAAGCGCCGGCGGCACGGCATCGGCGGAGGCGAGCAGCTTCACCTTATATTCGTACAGCGCGTCGATCAGCGTCACGAACCGCGCCGCTTCGTTCCGCTTCTCCGGGCCGAGCACCGGAATGCCGACGATGACGACCGTGTGATAGCGCCGCGCGATCGCCAGATAGTCGGTCGCCCCGCGCGCTTCTGCGCACAGCCGCTTGAAGGAAAAGACGGCGACACCCTTCAGGCTCTTGGGCACATGCAGGCTGCGCCCGCCCTGCACCGGCAATTCCTCGGTCGGCACATGCGCGCGATCTTCGGGCGGATAGTCAGTCAGGCGGAAAAAAGCGGCGCTCAGCGCCTGCGTCGCTTCCGGCCCGTTGGGCACATGCCACAGGGCCGCATCGCCCAGCCGGTCGCGCCGATAATCGGTCGGGCCATTGAGACCCACCACGTCCAGCCGATCCTTTATGAGGTCGATGAACGGCAGGAACAGATGGCGGTTCAGCCCATCCTTGTAGAGATCGTCGGGCGGGCGATTGGATGTGGTGACGATCGTGACGCGCGCCGCGATCAGACCCGCGAACAGCCGCGACATGATCGCCGCGTCGGCCATGTTGTTCACCACCATCTCGTCGAAGCACAGCAATCGCGCTTCTTCGGCCAGCGCCTCCACCACCGGCGGGATCGGATCGCCGGTCTCGCTCTTGCGCGCCTCGGCCAGCCGGGCATGCACGTCGATCATGAACTCGTGGAAATGCACGCGCCGTTTCCTGCGAACGGCGACGCAGTCGTGGAACAGGTCCATCAGCATCGACTTGCCGCGCCCGACGCCGCCCCACATGTATATGCCGCGCGACGGTTCGGGCAGTTTCCGCAGCATCCGCCACAAGGTCGATCCGCGCGGCGGCACCGCTTCCAGTTCCTGCTGCAAGGCATCGAGCCTGTGGGCGGCGCTTTCCTGATCGGGATCGGCGCGCAGTTCGCCCGCGGCGATCATGCGGTGATAGCGGGCGAGAACGCCGGTCATCGCGGCGTCACCTTGCGCAGCACGCCCGTGCCGTGCAGCAGCACCACATCCCCCTGCCGCAGCAGGACACGCAGAAACTGCATCTTGCCGGTTTCGCGCATCGCCTCCACCTCGCCGGTGATCGGCATATCCGCTTTTCCGCCGCCGGGATAGTCGAAGGCCAGCGATATGGTGACGCCCGCACGCGCCTCGCCTTCGCCATGCAGGATAAGGCCGAGGCAGTTTTCCGCGAGTCCAGCCAGAAAACCGCCGTGCAACCCGCCCATGAAATTGACCGCCTGCGGAGGCGGCGTCACGCGCAACCGTGCGAAGTCGGGCCGCTCCATCCTGTAGACGACGGGCGGCCAGAATTCAGGCCATGTGCCCGTGCCCGAAAAGTCGAACGACCGCCAGTCGCCACCGTCGGCTTCCCTGTCGTCATGCGCCGTCACGTCGCAGATCAGATCGCCCGTTCCACCATCATCTTCTTGGTTTCGGCGATCGCCTTCGCCGGGCTGAGACCCTTGGGGCAGACATTGGCGCAGTTCATGATCGTATGGCAGCGATAGAGGCGGAAGGGATCCTCCAGCTCGTCCAGTCGCTCGCCGGTATATTCGTCGCGGCTGTCGGCCAGCCAGCGATAGGCCTGGAGCAGGATGGCCGGACCGAGGAACTTGTCGCTGTTCCACCAGTAGGACGGGCAGCTCGTCGAGCAGCAGGCGCACAGGATGCACTCGTAGAGACCGTCGAGCTTCTCGCGTTCGGCGGGCGACTGCAGCCGCTCCTTGCCCGAAGGCGGCGGCGTCACCGTCTTGAGCCAGGGCTGGATGGAGCTGTACTGCGCATAGAAATGCGTGAAGTCGGGCACCAGATCCTTGATGACGTCCATGTGCGGCAGCGGCGTGATCTTCACTTCGCTTCCGCAATCCTCGATCGCGGTGGTGCAGGCGAGGCCGTTCTTGCCGTTGATGTTCATCGAACAGGAACCGCAGATGCCTTCGCGGCAGGAGCGGCGGAAGGTGAGCGTCGGATCCTGCTCGCTCTTCATCTTGATGAGCGCGTCGAGCACCATCGGGCCGCAATTGTCGAGGTCGATCTCGAACGTGTCGTAGCGCGGATTCTGGCCGCTGTCGGGATCGTAGCGATAGACTTTGAACGATTTGACGTTGGTCGCGCCTTCAGCCTTGTGCGTGGTCGCGCCCTTGCCGTTGATGCGGCTGTTCGCGGGAAGTCTGAATTCGGCCATGTGTCTCGTGTCCCGTATGAGTCCCGATGCGTCCCCTCAACAATATGGGAACCGCTTAGTCAAGGTGCCAGCGCCGATCACTCTGATCGAAACTGTTGCAGTGCGGCATTTAGCGGCTAGGGATCGGCCATGCACATCGCCGTTTACGATATGGACCGCACGATCACGATCCGGGGCACCTTCACGCCCTTCCTGATCTTCGCGGCACGGCGGCGGGCGCCGTGGCGAATGGCCGCGCTGCCGCTGTGGGTGCTGGCGATGGCATCGCACAAGGCCGGGCTGGTCGCGCGCAAACCGCTGAAGCAGCTGGGTATCCGCCTGTTCGTCGGCCAAAGCATGGCCGCAGAAACGATGCGCGATCTGGCGGACAGCTATGCCGCGCATGTGCTGGCGGGCAACATACAGTCCGGCGCGCTTGCCCGCATCGCGCAGGATCGCGCGGAGGGGCGCATGCTGGTGATGGCCACCGCCGCGCCGGATTTCTACGCGCGGACCATCGGCGCTGCGCTGGGTTTCGACGCCGTGATCGCGACGCGCCATGCCGCAACGCCGGACGGCGGCGTATCCCATCGCATTACCGGCGAGAACTGCTATGGACCGCACAAGCGGACGATGATCCGCGACTGGCTGACGGAAGCGGGCCACGCGCCCGAAAGCGTCCGCTTCTACAGCGATGACCTGTCCGACGCGCCGACGCTCGACTGGGCGGACGAGGCGTTCGTCGTCAATGCGGATGCAGCTTTGGAGAAAGTCGCACAGGCGCGCGGCTGGCGGGCGCTCGCCTTTCGCTGAGGCCGTACATCCCCCGCAAAAAATCCGCGACAGGCGATGGACGCTGATCTAACACCCCGCCGCATGACGACCGAAACGATCCGCTTCCTTGGCGCCAATGAAACCCCCATCTGGGGCATGTCCAATGCTGAACGGCTGCGCCGCATGGTGACGAGCGCCGCCAAGGCGGGGCAGCCGGTGGCGGACGGACATCATGTCCTCGCCAATCTCGCTTATGTGTTCGACCCGCTGTTGCTGCGCCTCGCGCTCGAAACGCCGGGCACGGTGTTCATGCACGGCGGCGATGTCGTGCTGGCCTATCTCGCCGACGGTACCGATCCGACGGCGCCGGGCAACATCGTCACCGACCTCGCGCTGGGCGCAAAGATATACAACCGGCAACTGCGTAAACTCGAAGTGCCGTTCGTGCGCCGACTGACGCCCGAGACTCGCCACGGCATAGAGCGGCAAAGCTATTTCGGCGCCTACAAGGGCGTGACAGACATTCTGACCAAATATCTGTGGCCCGAGTTCGCGCTGTTCCTCACCCGCATCGCCGCGCACCTTAAGATGACGCCCAATATGGTGACGGCGATCGGCGCGACCGGATGCGTCGTCGCGACGTTCCTGTTCGCTTACGGCCATTACTGGACGGGCCTCCTGATCGGATTTCTCTTCATGGTGCTCGACACCGTGGACGGAAAGCTGGCGCGCTGCACGATCACCGCGTCCAAATGGGGCAATATCTTCGATCACGGCGTGGATCTCATCCACCCGCCCTTCTGGTGGTATGCCTGGGGCGTGGGGCTGGCGGCGCATGGGCTGGCGCTGGCGCCGCGCAGCTTTGCGATCATCATGGTCGCGGTCGTCGTCGGCTATGTGTTGCAAAGGCTGATCGAAGGCGCGTTCATCAAGGATTTCGGCATGGACATCCATGTCTGGCGCCCCTTCGATTCGCAGTTCCGCCTCGTTACCGCGCGCCGCAATCCCAACATGGCGATCCTCTTTTTCTCCGTGCTGTTCGGGCGGCCCGATATCGGCCTGATCGCGCTGGCCTGGTGGACGGTCATTTCACTGGTCGTCCACGCCGTGCGGCTGATGCAGGCCTATGCCGTGCGCAAGCGCGGGGGGACGATCACAAGCTGGCTGGAGCAGCCCGCCTAGAGCGTAATGCATTTAGAACGTGAGACTTCACCTTGATGCCTAACCCAAGCCCGTTCGTGTCGAGCGTAGTCGAGACACCTCGCGCAACACGCGACGCCTGTCCCTCGACTACGCTCGGGACGAACGGTTCTTAAGTATAGCGACTCAGATGACTACAGCAGGTCGATGATCGCCTGCGCGGCGCGACGCGGCGCATCTGCGCCTGCATCACCCAGCGCATCGCGGGCGAAGGCCTGCTGAAAATCCCGATATGTAATATGCTCCGCGGCCGCCGCCGTTATCGCGGGCCACAGATCTTCGAACGCGCGCACCACGGCGCCGCACCGGCGATACTCGCCGGGCTTCCACGTCATGTCCGGCGTGTCGAGGACGACGCACGGGCGCGGGCGCGCCAGATATTCGATGATCTGGCTGGAACTGTCGCCCAGATACAGGTCCGCCATCTGCGTATAGCTGCCGTCCACCATCGCGAAGCTGCCGCTGTCGACATGCACGTGCGGCAAGTGCGCGAAGCGGTCCAGATAAGCCAGCGCCCCTTCGTCCTTCTCGAACAGCCGCTGATGCGGCGCGAGGATGATGTTGTAGCGATCCTGCGCCGCCAGCATCTCGACGATCGGCCTGCCCCACTCCCACCAGGAGGAACGATAGCGTTGCCAGTGCGGGGCATAGAGCAGCACGGGCCGCCCCACGGGAAAGATGTCCGCCGCCACCACCGAAGGCCGGAACGCCGATTTGGCATAGCCGGTTTCGACGATCTTCTCGCGCGGCACGCCATGCGACGTGTGATCTTCCGTCAGAAAGGCGCTCGGCACGAACAGATGGCTCGCATAGGGCAACCGGCCATCCCGGTTCGTATGCGGGCCTGCGCCATGAACGGAGAATATGAAGCGCGCGCGCATCGGCAGCAGTCGCGGCAGCCACAGGCTCGTCTGCTCGACGCAGACGACAAGGGGCACATTCCACAGATAGGGCGCCAGTCGCAGCAGCATCGGCATCTTGGCGGGCAAGACCGGATTGTCTCCAGTACGGCGCATCACCTGCCGCTTGAAACCCGGCGCACGTCGCATACGGACATTGCCGTAGCCGCCCGACTGCAGCCAGCCGCCGATCAGTTCTTCATGCGCCGACGTGCTGACCCAGAGGTCGATGACGAGATCGGGCCGCGCCTGCGCCAGCGCGTCCACGATCGGCCAGAGATGCGGCACCAGCAGCATCTCGCCCAGAAAGAGGAAGGCAACGTCCGCGCGCGCGCTCATGGATGGGCGTCGTGCCACGCTGCGATATCTTCGGGACGATCGATCTCGATCCAGTCGTCGCGGTCGACCACGATCGCGCGCACCGGATCGGTCGCCGCGATGTCCGCGACGATCGCGTGGTGATAGTTCAATATGCCGCCTTCCCGCGCGATGACCTGATCGAGCGCCGCGCGATAGCGGCCCTCATCCTGTCGCCCCACGATCACCCCCAGCGACCGGTAGCGCGCACGCGCGGGATCGAGCGTCTTGCCGACCGCCCGTACCAGCCCGTCCTCGACCTCGACCAGCATGTCGTCGAGCATGGCGGACCCCACCGGCTGGACCAGCAGGTTGATCCCAGGCACGCAGGCCGCGAAACTCTTTGCCAGCAGATCGGGGGCATAGACGGTATCGCCGTTCATCAGGGCGAAGTCACCCTCCAGCAAGTCGCGCGCGGCCCATACGCTGCTGATGCTGCTCGCCGCCATCCAGAACGGATTGCGCCGCAGTTGCGTGCCGTCGCCGCGCCCTTCGACATGCGCCACCAGCGTCTCGAAACGATAGCCGCCGACGACGACAGCCTGTGCGACACCGGCGGCGGCCAACGCATCGAGCTGATGGTCGATGATCGCCTTGCCGTCGATCCTGATGAGACATTTGGGCATATTGGCCGTCAGCGGCAACAGGCGCGATCCCTGCCCCGCGGAAAGGATGATGGCTTTTTCTATGCTCATGCCGCCTGCCCTAGCCAATTCCCCCGCCATCGACAATCACCGGCGCAGCCCCTAGATGCGAACCCAACGGAAAGCGGGTTCTGACGAGAGTGGCGGGCTTCAACTTCAGGGGATGGCGCAAGGGCGGCCCGGATCGCGCGGCGCAGGGCAGCGACGCGGCGTTCGGTCGCATTCTCGCCAACACCGCCTGGCTGCTGGGCGGAAAGGGCGTGGGCGCGGTGCTCAGCCTCGTCTATCTCGCGATCATCACCCGCACTTTGGGCGTCGCCGATTTCGGCCGCTTCGCCCTCATCACCAGCACGGCGCAGGCGATCAGCGTCCTCGTCACCTTCGAATCCTGGCAGATCGTGGTGCGCTTCGGCCAGACGCATCTGCAAGGGGGGGCGCCGCACGCACTCAACCGGCTGATCCGCTTCTGCATCCTCATCGACATCGCCTCGGCCCTTGCCGGATGTCTGGTCGCGGCGGGCATCACCCTGCTGCTGGGGCCGCTGCTGGGATTGTCGCGCGATCTGGCGATCGACGCGTTGCTGTTCTGCGCCGTCATGCTGATCGGCATACG
The DNA here is from genome assembly GCA_965279415.1 of Sphingobium sp. Taxonomy (GTDB): domain Bacteria; phylum Pseudomonadota; class Alphaproteobacteria; order Sphingomonadales; family Sphingomonadaceae; genus Sphingobium. The sequence continues at coordinate 2,299,078 of OZ257238.1, read as the reverse complement.
ATCGACGCCGATGGGCATATTGCGGCTGTTCGACCGCTTCGACACCGGTACGCTGGCCGAAACCATGCTGCCGATCGGGCGGATGATCGGCGCGATGATCGTGCTGGCGACCGGGCCGAGCATCACCCGCTTCCTGATCGTATGGGGCGCTGCGGAACTGGTCTGCGCCGCGACCTACTGGATATTCGCGCTGCGCACCGCGCGCGGGCGGATCGGATCGTGGCGATCGGGCCGCGCATGGGGCGCACGCACGGAAAATCCCGGCCTCGTCGCTTTCCTGACCGCCACCAACCTCTCGACCACGCTTACTTCCGTGGGCAAGCAGGTCGCGGTGCTGATCGTCGGCCTGTTCACCGGGCCGACCGGGGCGGGCCTCTATCGCCTCGCCTATCAGCTCAATCAGGCGCTGGCGAAGATATCGCAAATGCTCTCGCGCACCATGTTCGCGGAACTCGCGCGCGCGACCGCCGGCAACAATATGGACGATGTCCGCGCGCTGTTCCGCCGCACCAACCGGCTGGCGCTGGCGACCGGCGCGGCGATCATTCTCGTCATCCTGCTGGCCGGGCAACCTTTGCTGCGGCTCGTTGCCGGGCCGTCGTTCGATGGCGCCTATCCGATTCTGCTGGTCCTCGGCATCGCCGCGTCGATCGACGTCATCGGCCTCAGCTTCGGCCCGCTGCTGATGGCGACGGGCCGCGCGACCCGCGCGCTCCAGATCACTTTCGCCACGACGCTGCTGCTGCTGGCGAGCCAGATGCTGCTGTTGCCGATGTTCGGGGCGATCGGCGCGGCCTATGCCAATGTCGGCGCGGCGATCTTCGGCCTCGGCCTGATGGGCTGGGCCGCACGAACGGCGATCAAAGGCTAGTCCCGCCTCGCCAGTATCGCCTCGACCAGCACCAGATCGTCGGGCTTGTCCACGTCGATGCACGCTTCGGCCTGCGGCAGCGCCACGATCCGGGCGACGGCGCCGAACCGCTTGCCGAGCCGTGCGGCGGCACCCTGGATCGTCAGGATGCGCAACAGCGCCCCGCCCAGCAACAGCGGACCGAAGGCGCCGACGATCTTCATCCCCTTCTTGCGGTCCTGCTCGATCGATTGCCACCGCTCTAGCATCGGTCGCGCGCGATCGCTGCCGATCCAGAACAGGTTCGCGCCCGACCACCAGCCGTTGCGGAACTTGAGCCAGGTGCGGCGGCTCTGCGGATAGCGGGCGAACAGCACGCGCCGCTCCACCATGCCGACCGCGATGTCGCACCCCTCCGCGCCCGCGATCATGCTGTCGATCATCGCGGCGGAGAGCAGCACATTGTCCGCCGTGGTGAGCAGCACCGGCATCGTCGCCGGTCCGTCGATCGCCGCCAGAACGGAGCGGCTGATGCCCGCGCCGCTTTCCATGAACAGGATCGCGGGATCGTTCGTCCACGCCGCCAGCGCCGGATCGGCCCGCAATCCCGCGATATCCTGCGCCAGCACCACGATCGGCCCGATGGCCCGATGGCGCGAGAGCGTATCCAGCAGATGCGCCAGCATCGATCGCCCCGCGACCGGCAGCAGCGCCTTGGTCGAAACGCCGCTGCCGTCGAGCAGCGGATCGGGACCGGGGCGGCTTCCCGCAAGGATGATGGCCGTCACCCCGGCGGGGCTTTGTTGTGTCGACATGGCGCGCCTGTAGCGAAACATTCGTCGCTCGCCCATATTCGCGTGGAAAGAAATCCGTACTGATGCGTTCGGAGGCGTAATGAAAAAGCTCTGGCTCCTCTCGAACAGCAACAGCGGCAGCTACGACCCGGCGATGTGCGCAAGCATCGCCGAGACCGTGGCGGCGCATGGCGCATCCTTCGACCGCGGCATCACCCTGCCCGACGACGACCTGCCCGATCGGGCGGAGATCGAGGCCGCGGGCGTAGAAATACTGGCGATCCTGACCGGCGACGGTACGATCAACGCGATGGTCAACCGGCTGGAAGGCTGGGGCGGACAGGTGCTGATCCTGCCCGGCGGCACCATGAACCTGCTGTCCAAGGCATTGCACGGCGACGAAACCGCGCCGGTCATCGTGGAGCGTGCGCTCGGTGAACAGGCCAGCGACACGAAACTGACCGTCGTCGAAGGCTGCGGCCATCGCGCGCTTGTCGGCGTGATCGCCGGGCCGACCGCCGCGTGGGTGGACGTGCGCGAGGACATGCGCGCGCTCGACATATTCAGCCTTGCCGCCACCGTCCCCGGTGCCATCGCCCAGACATTCCGGGGCGACATGGTGCGGCTGGCGGGGCAGAGCGAGGACTATCAGGCGATCTACATACAGCCCGCGGGCGATGCGCTGGAAGCGATCGGCATCCGCGCGCAGAACGCCGCCGAACTCGTCCAGCACGGCATCGCCTGGCTGTCGGGCGATTTCCGCAAGGGACCTGCAGAGGTGCTCTACACCGGCCCCTCCGTCACGGTCGAATGCGACAGCGACATCGGCCTGCTGGTCGACGGCGAGAAGCGCCAAGGCGCGCATCCCTGCACGTTCGAGGCGCAGAAGAGCAGCCTGCGCTTCATCAAGACGCTGTAACCCGGCCCCGGCATGACCCTGCTCTTCCACGCCAGCGATCTGCATTTCGGGCGGGAAGACAGCGCCGCACTGGCATGGTTCATGGCGCAGGCGGAACGCGGAAAGCCCGACGCCATCATCATCACCGGCGACCTGACGATGCGTGCGCGCCACAGCGAGTTTCAGGCCGCCTCCCGCTGGATGGAAAGCCTTCCCTCCCCCGTGTCGGTCGAAGTCGGCAATCACGACTTGCCCTATTTCGATCCCCTCGCCCGCTTCTTCCGCCCGTACAAACGCTACGACCGGCTGGAAAAGCTGATCGAGCGGCCGTTGGAAGTGCCACATGTCAGCATCGTGCCGTTGCGTACCACGGCGCGGGCACAGTGGCGCCTCAACTGGTCCAAGGGCATCGTTACCGACGACCGGTTGCGGGAATCGCTCGACATCCTCGCCGCGACGGAGACGCCGCACCGGCTGATCGCCTGCCATCATCCGCTGATCGAGGCGGGCACCAGCGGCACCGCGGCGACGCGCGGCGGTCGCAGGGCATTGCGCGCGCTGGCGGCGCAGGGCGCGACGGCGGTGCTGTCCGGCCATGTCCATGATCCGTTCGACCATATCGAGATGATCGACGGACGCGCGATCCGCCTGATCGGCGCAGGCACCCTGTCGGAGCGGTTGCGCGACACGCGCCCCGGCTACAACGCCATCCGCATCGATCCCGAAACGCACGCGATGACGGTGGAGCCGGTCGCCTTATCGTGATTGACAGCCGACCGCAGGTCCTTACGCTCCTGCAACATGAAACAGACCCTCGCTCTCGCGCTCGCCCTCCTGTCCTCGCAGGCCATGGCGGCACCCGCCCCGGTCGATCCCTATGCGGCCCGCGTCGCGAAGATACTTGCGCAGACGCCGCTGATCGACGGGCATAACGACTGGCCCGAAGCGCTGCTCGACCATGCGGGCGAGAGCCGCTGGACGACCGATCTCAGGCGCCTGCCGGTCAAGGATTACGATACCGACATCGAACGGTTGCGGCACGGGAAGGTCGGCGGGCAATTCTGGTCGGTCTACGTCTCCGCCGATCTGCCCGAGCTGGATCAGGTAAAGGCGACGCTCGAACAGATCGCGACGGTCCACGGCTTTGCCGATCGCTATCCCGACACGTTCCGCCTCGCCACAACGGCGGCGCAGGCGCGTGCCGCGTTCAGGGCGGGGAAGATCGCCTCGATGATCGGGGTCGAAGGCGGCGGGCAGATCGACGGCAGCTTCGCGGTGCTGCGCACATACAAGGCGCTGGGCGCAGGCTATCTGACGCTCACCCATTCGCGCACCATCGCCTGGGCGGACAGCGCGACCGACAATCCGCAGCATGGCGGGCTGACGACGTTCGGCGAGACGGTCGTGGGCGAACTCAATCGTCTGGGGATGCTGGTGGACCTCAGCCACGTCAGCGAGGATACGATGCTCGACGCGCTGCGCGTCACGAAGGCGCCCGTCATCTTCTCCCACTCCAGCGCGCGGGCGCTGTGCGATCATCCGCGCAACGTGTCCGATGCCGTGCTGAAACAAGTCGCGGCGAACGGCGGCATCGTCATGGTCAATTTCGCGCCCAACTACATCTCCGAAGCCCGGCGCATCTGGGGCGCCGCGCGCGGCGCGGAGCAGGCGCGCTACAACATGCCGCCCTTCGGCGGACTGTATATCGGCCAGCCGGACAAGGCGAAGGCGGCGCTGGCGGAATGGGAAAAGGCCAATCCGGAACCCGTCGTCACCCTGTCCGAAGTGGCCGATCATATCGATCATATCGCGAAGGTCGCGGGCGTCGATCATGTCGGGCTGGGGGGCGATTACGACGGCCTGCCCGCGTTGCCCAGGGATATGGACGGGGTGGAAAGCTATCCGAAGCTGCTGGCCGAACTGATGCGGCGCGGCTGGTCCGACGCGGACATCGCAAAGCTGGCGGGCGGCAACATATTGCGGGTCATGGAAGCGGCGGAAAAGGTCGCGACGGCGATGGCAGGACAGCCCCCCGCCAGCGGCACGGTTGCCATGATCGACGGGAAAAAATAAGGTTTTGGTCTTGCATGATCGGGGAAATGCGCGCAGGCGCTGCCATCCCCCATCGTTACAGGACAGGCATTCAGACTCATGGCGACCTATCGAGACCCCGCTTTTCAGGACCGTCTGGCGCTCGCCGCGCAGGCGAAGCAGAAGGCGCTCGACAAGCTGAAGGCCAAGGCACCGATCGATCCGGCGGTTCTCGCCGAACGCAAGGCCGCCGCCGAAGCCAAGGCTGCCGCCGAAGCCGAGAAGCGCGCCGCCAAACTGGCTGAAAAGAAAGCCGCGCAGGAAGCCGCCGCCGCCGAAAAGGCCGCGAAGCGCGAAGCCGAACTGGCCGCAAGGCCCGTCGTGAAGGAAAAGGTGCAGCTCACCCCCGAGGAGCAGAAGGCTATCCGCGACGCCAAATATGCGGCACGCAAGGCGCGGAAGTAATAATATAACGACCTGTTCCCCGGTGAAGGCCGGGGAACGCAATCCAGAAGCCGGCCGCCCTAAACCGGCAGCACCAGACTCGCCTCCAGCCCGCCTTCGGGGCGATTGGCGAGGCGCAGCGTCCCGTTATGCTCCGCCATGATCGCCCGCACGAGCGCAAGGCCAAGCCCCGCGCCGCCGGTCTCGCGATTGCGCGATCCTTCCAGCCGCGTGAACGCCTCCGTCATTTCGTCCATGCGATCCTCGGCGATGCCCGGCCCCTCGTCGCACACGCACAGCCGGATCACGCCGTCCCCCGGCACGACCGAAACATGCGCGCGATGGCCGTACACCACGGCATTCTCGATCAGGTTGCGCAGCGCCCGGCGCAGGAGCTGCGGTCGCACGGCGGCGACCGCGCGGGGGCTGTCAACCATATCGACGGGTGATCCCAGCTCGATATAATCCTCCACCACTGCGTCCGCCAATGCCGACAGGTCGGTCTTGACGATCGGCTCGCTGCTGCGTCCGGCGCGCGCCAGCGACAATATGTCGTCCAGCATCCGGTTCATTTCCTCGATCGTATCGGCCATCCGCGCGCGCTCGCCGTCGTCCTCCACCGATTCGGTCCGCACCCGCAGCGACGCCAGCGGCGTGCGCAGGTCGTGCCCGATCGCGCCGAGCATGCGGTCCTTCTCGTCCAGCATGGAAAGCAGTCGCGCGCGCATCGCGTTGAACGCCATGGTCAGGTCGCGCACGTCGCCCGGTCCGCGCTCCTCCACCGGATCGGCGGCGCCCGTGGTCGCGAACTGGCGCGCCGTCACGGTCAGATCCTTAAGCGGTCGCGCCAGCCTGCGCCCGATCAGCAGCAGCGGCAGTAGCACGATGACGTAAAGAATGATCGTCTGCCCGACGAGCCAGACGTTGAGGCGCGGGATCGACGTGTTCATCCGGCTTTGCGCGATGGCCCATTGCCCCGTCTGATATTCGACCGCCAGCGTCAGGCGACGCGCCGACGACGGACGCTGGTGGTCGATGCGTTCGCGCAGGCGGCGCATTCGACCATTGGGCGGATCGTCGGCATCTTCCGCCGCGATGACTTTCAGCGGGGTGATGCCCACGTCCTGCAATATATCGGCCGCCCGCCGCTCCGCATCCGGGCGTCGCATGCCTTCCAGCACCGGCGCCGTGCCCTGAAAGACGACGCGGGCGATGCCCCCGCGCTGGCGCACCCGCCCTTCGTCCCGCCGGTCGAGACTGTCGACGATGCGCGCGACGGCAGGCGCGGTCGCCGCCGTCAGCAGCATGCGGTTGCGTTCGCGCATCAGCAGCACGAAATTGATCGCCTGTGCCACGAACAGCGCCAGCGCGACCACCAGCACGACCTGCCCGGCGAGGCTCTTGGGGATCAGGCGACGGATCAGCGCGCTCACAGCTTGCGCACGTCCGACGCCAGCGTATAGCCGCCGCCCCACACCGTCTTGATGAGCACGGGATTCTTGGGATCGGCCTCGATCTTCTTGCGCAGGCGACTGATCTGGTTGTCGATCGCGCGGTCGAACGCATTGGCCTCGCGGCCCTGCGTGATATCGAGCAGCTGGTCGCGGCTCAGCACATGGTTGGGCCGCGTGACGAAGGCGAGCATCAGATTATATTCGGCGGTGGACAGCGGCACGGAGACGCCTTCGTCGTCCACCAGCATGCGTTCCTGCGATTTCAGCACCCAGCCGGAAAAGGCGAAGCTGGCGCCATCCACCGCCGTGACGCGCTGCCCGCCGGTGGCGACGCGGCGGAATATCACCTTGATCCGCGCCACCAGTTCGCGCGGGGAAAAGGGTTTCAGCACATAATCGTCCGCCCCCATCTCCAGCCCGACGATCCGGTCAGTTTCCTCCGACTTCGCGGTCAGCAGGATGACCGGCGTGTCGCTGGTTTCGCGAATATGGCGGCACAGGCTGAGCCCATCCTCGCCCGGCATCATGATGTCGAGAATGACGAGATCGATCGCATTGGCGGTCAACCGCGTGCGCGCCTCGCCTGCGTTTTCGACCGCCGTCACGCGAAAGCCGTTGCGCTGGAGATAGTGCGCCAGCGGTTCCCGGATGGAACGCTCATCGTCGACGAGCAGAAGATGGGGGCGATCGATCATAAGGCAGCACTCATGGGCCATGTTGTGTCACGAGCCGCGTCGCGAGGGAAGGGCGGGCGAAGGATCACCGGATTCATGACATCACCTGCCCCGGTCGTCCCGAGCGAAGTCGAGGGACAGGCCCCGCACGCTGCGGGAGGTGTTTCGACTTCGCTCGACACGAACGGAGAGGGAATTATCCAGGTTTAGTTCTGCGCAGGCGGCGGCGGCGGCGGCATGTCGCGTCCCTTGCCCCACTTGCCGCGACCCGGCATCGCCGCCTTCATTTCCTCGGCCGTCACCGTGCCGTCCTTGTTGGCGTCGGCACGGTCGAACATGGCGATCGGGCGGGCGACGAACTCGGCGCGGGTGATCGTGCCGTCCTTGTCGGCGTCGATGCCGCGGCCACCCATCATGCCGCCGCCCCAGCCACCGCCTTTGCCGCCGCGATGCCGCATCCAGCCCTTGCGCGCGCCATCGGGACCGCCGCGTTCCGCACGCGCCTCGCGTCGTTCGGCGACCTTTTCCATGCGGGCGTCACGGCTCACCTGAAACTCGGCCTTGCTGATCTGGCCATTCCGGTCGGTGTCCATCTCCGCGAAGCGCGCGTCGAACCGCTGCTGGCGAAGCGCCTCGCGCTCCTCCTTCGTCACCTTGCCGTCCTTGTTCAGGTCCATCTTGGCAAAGGCCTGATCGGCGGCGGCGGTCACTTCCGCCCTGGTCAGCTTTCCGTCCTTGTTGGCGTCGGCCATCATCACGCCGCGCATGGGGCCACGCATCGGCGGTCCGCCCGCGCCCATTTCAGGCTGGGCGATGGCGACGCCGCCACCAATCAAAAACGCGCCTAGCGCGGAGGTAATGAGTAATTTCTTCATGGGGGTCAGTCCTTTTCTTCATCTGTCCTGATACCGGTTCTGGCCCCCACTTGTCCCGCAACTATGTCAAACCACCCCTTCAATTGTCGCAAACTGTCTCAGCCGCGGTGCGCCGCACGCAAAATGGGCGGAGACCATATCCGGTCCCCGCCCATGATGTCAGGTCGAACGCTGTATCAGGAAGCGATCAGAACGCCGCCGTCAGCGTGAACAGGATGGTCGCATCGGCGATCGATCCGGTGCCGTCCTGGCCCTTGCTGAAGCTGGGCTGGAGATAGGCGGATTCACCCTTCGAGATGTCCGTATCGACATAGGCGACGCCGAGCGTGACCGGGCCGAGCACGAAATCGGCGCCGACCAGCCAGTCCCAATATTCGCCGGTGGGCGCCACCGACGTCGCGAACGGGCCGAGGCCGCTGTTGCCGTTGGAATAGCCGATATGGCCCTTGAGGGTCACCGGCGTGTTCGGGATGCCCGACGATGCGTCGCCCCAGATGTAGAGGTTGTCGTTCTTGTCGCCCGGCACGTCATACACGCCGTTGGCGGCCGATGTGCCGTCGAGGAACCAGTTGCCAAGCGCTTCCTGCTTGGGCGCATAGGCGACGCCCGCGAGCAGGTTGAGCGGACCGGCGGTGCCGGACAGCTTCACATAAGGCTCGATGAAGTCGGTGTTGTCGAAGCCGCCCGGATACATGTACCAGGTCGCGCCGACATCCAGTGCGCCGCCGGCCAGCGGCAGCTTGTAGCCTGCAACGATGTCCAGCTCCATATTGGCGCCGCCGAAGGTGCCCCAGCCCGACAGGTTGGAACCCCAGAATGCGACATAGGCGCCGCTTTCATGGGAAATGGTGGCGCCGCCCTGAACGGCAAGCTGCTCGTCGCTCTGCGACACGCCGCGGAAGCGATAGTCGGAAACCAGACCGACGCTGCCGGTCACCGTGATGGGCTTTGCAGGCTCTTCCTGAGCCATGGCGGGCGAGGCCGCAAGCAAACCGAAAGCCGCGCAAGCAAGATAATAGCGCATGAACATCCCCTTTTACCAAAGAAATGTTCCGTCCTGCGTTCGATGCTTCCGCGCATCTCGGCAAAGCCTCGGCTTCGCGGTGCGTGGATCGAATCGACAGGTTCGTTAGTAGGTTCAGACGGCTTTTCTGCGAAACGGAAAATGCCGCAATGCAGCATTATCCTTGCCTGCGTGGTTCCCAGGACACAGTTTATATCCTGAATGTTTCTATATTGTAACGAATTGTTACGGACAAATACACCGCATGTCGCCCGACATGCAGTGTATTTTCATGCTTATTCAGCGGCCTGAAGGATAGGGAGATCCGCCGCCAGCCGCTGCGCCTGCGGCAGGGCTACGGGAAGCGGAGCATCCTCGCGCATCGGCACGAAACGGCCCGTCTCGCCATCCAGACCCAGCACGCGCCCGGCATGAATATCGACATACCAGCCATGCAGCGCGATTTCGCCCCGTGCGATGCCCGCCGCGACCGCCGGATGGGTGCGCAGATGGGCCAGTTGCACCACGACATTCTCCAGCGTGATGGCGTGGAGCAGATCATGATCGTCGAGACCGTCATAGCTTTCGCGCGCGACCTTCTGCGCGGCGGAGGCGTGGCGCAGCCAGGCGGCGACGCTGGGCATCGCATCGACCGAGCCGTCTTTGGTCAGCGCCTTCATCGCGCCGCAGTCCGAATGACCGCATACGATGATGTCGCGCACGCCGAGCACCATGACGGCATATTCGACCGTGGCCGTCACACCGCCCGTCGCCTGCGAAAAGGGCGGCACGATATTGCCCGCGTTGCGGCAGACGAACAGGTCGCCGGGATCGGCCTGCATGATATGCTCGGGCACGATGCGCGAGTCCGCACAGGAAATCATCAACGCCTTGGGGCTTTGGCCCTGCGTCGCGAGCTTGCCGTACAGCGTGCTCTGGTTCGGGAAAACCTGGCTCTCGAAACTGAATACGCGACCGATCAGTTCGTTCATGGGAATTGCTCCTTCCTGCTACGCCCGGTGAGGGGCAATGCAGGGAAAGCTAGGCAGCCTCTTTTGCTGTGGAGCAGCAGATTTGTGAGGAATTATTTCTGCGACGCAGCGGCGCGATCCAGCCGGATGGTGACGCGCAGGCCGCCTTCGGCACGGTTGGCAAGGGCGATGCTCCCCCCTTCGATCTCGACCGCGCGGACGGCGATCGCGAGGCCAAGGCCAAGGCCCTGCGTATCGCGACCACGCGCATCGTCCAGCCGGACGAAGGGGCGCAACACATCCTGCAGCCGGTCGGGCGCGATGCCGGGGCCGTCGTCGTCGACATGCAGCAGCAGATGATCCGCCCCATCCTCCAGCGTCACGCGCAGGCTGTCGCCGTATTTCGCGGCATTCTCCACGATATTGCGCAGCGCCCGCTTGAACCCGACCGGACGGACGACATGCGTCAGATGATCCGGCCCGGCATAGTCCGCAACCCCGCCGGCATCGCTGATGTCGTCGACGATCGTGGCGGCCAGCACGGCGATATCGACGCGCTGCGGCGTCTCGGGATCCTCGTCGCCGCCCAGATAGGCCAGCAAAGACGATACCATCGCCGACATTTCGCGCACGTCATGGCCGATCGCGTCGCGCAGGCGGGGGTCGTCTATCCCCTCGGCCCGCAATTGCAGGCGCGCCAGCGGCGTGCGCAGGTCATGGCCGACCGCCGCCAGCGCCTCGACGCGATCGGCGATCAGCGAATGGATGCGCCCCTGCATTTCGTTGAAGGCCCGGATCAGGTCGCGCACTTCGCTCACCCCGGTTTCGGGAATGATCTCCTGCTCGCCATGGCCGATGCGCGCCGCCGCGATCGACAGCCTGCGCACCGGGCGCAGCGTTGCGCGGATCAGCAGCGCGGCGATCAGGCTGAGGCTCACCGCGACGCCGATCATCATCGCGATCCAGGCGAAGCGGAACTTGCCTTCCTCCACCAGTTGCGGCGCATTGAACGTCAGCCAGGTGCCATCGTCCAGCCGCAGGCTGCCCGTCACGATGGTGCGCCGCCCCGGTTCGCGCAGGTAAAGCCGCAGGTCGTGATTGGCGAGCACGGGTTCGCGCTCGACGATCTGGTCGCGCATGTCGAACAGGTCGGCGGACATCGGCGAAGGCGGCGGCAACGTCCTTTGCCAGCGGACCGCGAAATTGCCGCTGGACAGCCGGTTCGCCATCGCCGGACGTTCGGGCGGGGCGCGCTGGATCATCACCCGCGCGGATGTCGCCAGATGTTCGGCCATGCGATTTGCCTCGTCCTCGCGCACGCGCAGGCCGCTCGCCCGGTCGTAGAGAATAGTGCCGGCGCAGAACTCGACCAGGATGGTGAGCAACACGATCGCCAGGATGCGTCCGACGATCCCGACGGAAGGGTGCAGCAGAGCCTTCAAACGCGCTCGACTTCGGCGCTGAACATATAGCCGATGCCGCGCACGGTGACGATCGGCGCCTTGCCGCCTTCGGTCGACAGCTTGCGGCGCAGGCGGCTGATGAGCACGTCGACGCTGCGGTCGGAACTGTCGCCCAGCCGCGCGCGAGACAGTTCGATCAGCCGTTCGCGCGCAATCACCCGCTGCGGATTGTCGATGAAGGCGACCAGCAGGTCGAACTCCGCACCGGTCAGGTCGATGACCGCGCCTACGGGCGAGAGCACCTCGCGCCGCGGGAAGTTGACGATCCAGCCGTCGAAACGCGCCTCGCGACGCCCCGCGCCTTCATGCTGGCGGTCCATCCGACCACGACGCAGCACGGCGCGGATGCGCGCGATCAGCTCGCGGGTGTCGAACGGCTTGGCGAGATAGTCGTCGGCACCCAGCTCCAGCCCGATCACCCGGTCGACTTCGGTGCCTTTGGCGCTCACGAAGATCAGCGGCACGTCGCTTTGCTGGCGGATCTGACGGCAGAGGTCGAGGCCATGCGTGCCCGGCAGCATGATGTCGAGGATCACCACGTCGATCGGCACTTCGGCCATGATGTTCCACATTTCGGGCGCGGACCCGGCCGGGCGGACGTTGAACCCGTTCTGCTGAAGCGAACGCATCACCAGCGTGCGGAGCGCCGGATCATCCTCTACGATCAATATGGTGGGTGCCGTCATAGCCGCAGTGGTCCGTTCAGTATCATACTGCCATGTATCGGACCATGCAGTGCCGCTTTCAATGTTCTGCATCCTCACCACCAGTTACGCTGCCCGCCGCAGCGGATGCCGCGGCAGGTTTTGCTCTAGGGGCAGTGGATGTCGCGCCTATTATGCAGAAGTAACGAAATGTTTCCAGCGCGGAATTATCGACGCCTTACGGCAGGCGCGCCTTCGGAAAGCCTTGCCAGCACGCGTCGTAGCCCGGTTGCAGCGCCGCGCTCTCCAGCGCCTGTCGCGCCGGGCGGATCGGCAGGTTGCTCTCGAACATGAACGCCATGGTGTCGGCGATATGATGCGGCGCCAGCGTCGCGGCCATCGCCGCCTGCGTCGTGGCGAGGTCCGGCCCATGCGCGCTCATGCAGTTGTGGAGCGACGCGCCGCCGGGCACGAAGCCGTCCGCCTTCGCATCATAGGCGCCGTGGATCAGGCCCATGAACTCGCTCATCACGTTGCGATGGAACCAGGGCGGGCGGAACGTATCCTCCGCCACCAGCCAGCGCGGCGGGAAGATCACGAAATCGCAATTGGCCGTCCCCGCGCGATCGGTCGGCGACGTCAGCACCGTGAAGATGCTGGGATCGGGATGGTCGTGGCTGATCGATCCGATCGTGTTGAACCGCGCCAGATCGTAGACGCAGGGCGCCAGATTGCCGTGCCAGGCGACGACGTCGAGCGGACTGTGATCGAGCGTCGCGTGCCAGAGCGCCCCGGCGAACTTCTGCACCACCTGCGTCGCGCGCTCGACATCCTCGAACGCGGCGACCGGCGTCTGGAAATCCCGCGCATTGGCGAGGCCGTTGGAGCCGATCGGGCCAAGGTCGGGCAGCCGGAACGGCGCGCCGTAATTTTCGCAGACATAGCCGCGCGCGCTGCCCTCGGGCAAAGTCACGCGAAACCGCATGCCGCGCGGGACGATGGCGATGCTGCCCGGCGTGACCAGCATACGACCGCATTCGGTCAGGATATCGAGCGGCCCCGCCTGCGGTACGATCAGCAATTCGCCGTCGGCGTCGAAGAACACGCGATCCTGCATGTCCCGCGTGGCGACATAAGCGTGAACGGCGATGCCGTGATGCGCTGCCACGTCGCCATTCGCCGCATAAGTGAACAGGCCATCGACCCAGTCCACCGGCGCGACCGGATCGGGCAGGCGATCCCAGCGCAGGCGATTGGGCGGAAAGGGCGCGCCGTCGGCCAGCGGTGCGGACAGCAGCGCGGCATTGCCGCCATAAGGCACGAAGGCCGGATGCGCGGCGCTCGGCCGCAGCCGATAGAGCCAGCTCCGCCGGTTTTCGTGGCGGGGCGCGGTAAAGGCGGTGCCGGACAGTTGCTCGGCATAGAGTCCGAAGGCCGGGCGTTGCGGGCTGTTGCGCCCGACCGGCAAGGCGCCGGGCACGGCCTCCGTTTCGAAACTGTTGCCGAATCCGGACATCATCTGCGGCGCGCTGGACATGATCGGTTCCTCTCCCGATCATCTGGTATCATATGATACTATACTGTCAACTATTCGGCGTCCGGCTGCGCCCTAGGATGCGCCGAGGCAAAGGCCTCCAGCGCCATGCACGCATCGAAGATGCGGGTGATCGTCGGATAGGGCGTCAGGTCTAGCGTGTAGTTCCCGGCATTCACGACCTGCGGCACCAGGCATATGTCGGCGAGGCCCGGCGCGTCGCCGAAGCAGAAACGCCCGGTGCGGCTGTCCTGCGCCAGCCGCGCCTCGATCGCGGCGAAACCCTCCGCGATCCAGTGGTTGTACCAGGTCGCGACCGCCGCCTCGTCCTGCCCCAGCGGATCGCGCAGATAGCGCAGCACGCGCAGATTATCGACCGGGTGGATGTCGCAGGCGACGGTCTGCGCCAGGCTGCGCACATGCGCCCGGTCGATGGCGTCAGCGGGCAGCAACGGCGGCGCGGGATGCGCTTCGTCCAGATATTCGATGATCGCCAGCGATTGCGTCAGCACCCGCCCGCCTGCTTCCCCGCCCACTTCCAGCGCCGGCACCAGCCCTTGCGGATTGCGCGCGAGATAGTCCGGCGCCCGATGCGCGTTGTGCCGCAGGTGATGCGCCACCTTTTCATGCGGCAAACCTTTTAGCGCCAGCGCAATGCGGACGCGAAAAGCCGCCGAGGACCGGTAATAGCCGTGCAGGATCATCGCAGAGCGTTACTCAATAGAGTACGACGCTGCGGATGCTGTCGCCCGAATGCATCAGGTCGAACGCGGTGTTGATGTCGTCGAGCGGCATGGTGTGGGTGATGAGATCGTCGATGTTGATCTTGCCGTCCATGTACCAGTCGACGATCTTGGGCACGTCGGTCCGTCCGCGCGCACCGCCGAAGGCACTGCCTTTCCATACCCGCCCGGTGACGAGCTGGAACGGGCGCGTGGAGATTTCCTTGCCCGCTTCGGCGACGCCGATGATCACGCTTTCGCCCCAGCCGCGATGGCAGCATTCGAGCGCCTGCCGCATCACCTCGGTATTGCCGGTGCAGTCGAAGCTGTAGTCCGCGCCGCCGTCGGTCGCGTCCACGATCGCGGCGACAACCTTGTCGTTGCCGACGTCCTTGGGGTTGATGAAGTGCGTCATGCCGAACTTCGCGGCCATTTCCGCCTTGGCCGGGTTGATGTCCACGCCGATGATCTTGTTCGCGCCGACCAGCTTCGCGCCCTGGATCACGTTGAGGCCGATGCCGCCCAGGCCGAACACCACGACATTGCTGCCCGGCTCCACGCCCGCCGTCCAGATCACCGCGCCGACGCCGGTGGTGACGCCGCAGCCGATGTAGCACACCTTGTCGAACGGCGCGTCCTCGCGGATCTTCGCGACCGCGATTTCGGGCATCACGGTGAAGTTGGAGAAAGTCGAGCAGCCCATATAGTGAAAGAGCTGTTCCCCGCCGAGCGAGAAGCGGCTGGTGCCGTCGGGCATCAGCCCCTGCCCCTGCGTCGAGCGGATCGAGGTGCACAGGTTCGATTTCTGGCTGAGGCAGGTTTTGCACTCCCGACATTCGGGGGTGTAGAGCGGGATCACATGATCGCCGACCTTGACCGAAGTGACGCCGGGGCCGACCTCACGGACGATCCCTGCCCCTTCATGCCCCAGGATCGACGGGAAGATGCCTTCGCTGTCCTTGCCCTCCAGCGTGTAGGCGTCGGTATGGCACACGCCCGTCGCCATGATCTCGACCAGCACTTCGCCTGCCTTCGGCCCGGACAATTCGACTTCGTGGATTTCGAGGGGGCGGTTGGGGGCTACGGCAACGGCGGCTCTGGTTTTCATGGGCGTGACTCCGCAGGATAAGAGTGGTCCCGCAGGCTCTAGCGACTGCCATCCCGCCACGTCAAACGGGATCAGCCGTGCAGCCCCTTCATGATCATCGTATAGCTGACGAACAGCAGGTAGAGGCCGAACGTGATCTTGAGCGCGCGCGGATTGAGCCGGTGCGCGACGGCCACCCCATAAGGCGCGGTGATGATGGAGGTGGAGGTGATCGCGATTGTCGCGGGCACGTTGACGAAGCCCAGCGATCCCATCGGCAGGCCAGGCTCGCCCAGTCCGATGAGGATGAAACCGATCATGCCGGGCACCGCGATCAGCGTGCCGACGCCCGCCGCCGTTGCGATCGCGCGGTGGATCGACTTGCCGCACAGGGTCATCACGATGATGGCGATCACCCCGCCGCCGATACCGAGCAGCGAGGAAAAGGCGCCCAGCCCGCCCGCGATCCCCGCGCGGACATAGCCGCCGGGCATCTGGTTCCAGTAGACTTTGCCGGAAAAGACGGGGATCAGGAAGTTGAGCGCCATCAGGAACACGCCGCCGCCGAAGATCAGCGCCAGCCCCTGATTGCTCACCCGGTCGGCCAGCAATACGCCGCAGCCGACGCCCAGCACCATCCACGGCGCCCAGCTTCGCAACACGTCGAAATCGACCGCACCGCGCCGCGCGTGCGCCTGCACCGTGCGGATGGACGTGACGACGATGGTGGCGAGCGACGTGCCTATGGCGACATGCGCCAGTTGCGCCGTATCGCCGCCCAGCAGGGGCAGGACGACGAACAGCGCGGGCACGACGACGAAGCCGCCGCCGATGCCGAACATGCCCGCCGCAAACCCGGCGAGCAGGCCCGCCCCCAGCATCGCGACGACCGGCAGCAGCCAGTGCGACAGGTCGCCGGGCATCATCGGTCGGCCATCCCCTCGCCATGGAATGAAGGGGAACCGGTCGATCGCCCTTCCTTCCATGGCGGTGTTGAGGCTTGCATCAGTGGATTCCTATCCTCGGGCGATCGGGCCTGTCGCTTTGCGCATCGTGATAAGCGGAACCCCTTCGTCCTGAAAACGAACGACATCGACAAATCCGCATGCGCGATAGAGCGGCGCGCCCGACAAGGTGGACGACAGTTCGAGCATGGCGAAGCCCTCCGCCGCGGCAGCGGCTTCGCACAACCCGAGGATGAAGCGCCCCACCCCCTGCCGCGCATGGTCGGGATGGGTATACATGGCGCGAATGCGCGCCGGCTCGGTCGCGGGGTCGAGCAGCCGGTCGTTTCGACCGGGCGTATGGTCGTGCCCATAAGCGGTTTCGCGTCGGCTCCACCCGCCACACCCCGCGATCGCGCCGTTCCGCTCGACGACGAAATAGGTGCCGTCCTCGACCAGCCGGCTATCGATTCCCATGAAATTGCGGCTTGCGACGATCTGGTCCGGCGTCAGGAAATCGCGCTGCAATGCGTCGATGGCCGCAGCGACGACAACGGACAATGCGGGGAGATCACCGCGCGTGGCCAGCCGATGGGCAAACAGGCCTGCGCGGGCTTTGGACGGCAGAACCGGTCCCGTCAGATGCCGCCGTCCGTCACGGGGCGTCCGAGCGCCTCCAGCGCGTCGGTCAATGCGGCGATGCACGCATCGAGCGCGGCCTGATCGGTCGATCGCACGACGAAGTTCGCGCCGACGCGGCCTTCGCGGAAGAAGGGATAGCTGCCGATCTGGCATCCCTCATGCGCCTTTTCGGTTCCGCGCAGCAGATCCGCCACTTCGCTTTCGGCGACCCAGCAGCCGATCTGGCGGGAAAGGAGCGGCAATCCGCCTTCCAGCGTCCCTGTCAGGCTTTCGAGCATCCCGGCGGTGATGTGCGGCACGCCCGCCATGATGAAGATATTGCCGTGGCGGATGCCCGGCGCGCCAGACATGCGGTTCTCGATCAGGTCCGCGCCTTCGGGCACCCGCGCCATGCGCAGCCGCGCCTCGGTCAGCCCGCCGCGTGTCGCATAATAATCCTGCAGCACTGCCCGTGCACGCGGATGCACCACCACCTCTACACCCAGCGCGGCGGCGATCGCATCGACCGTGATGTCGTCATGCGTCGGGCCGATGCCGCCGGTCGTGAACAGATAATCGTTGCGCGCGCGCAGGATGTTCACCGCCTCGACGATCGCATCCTGATCGTCCGCCACGACCCGCACTTCCTTGAGCCTGATGCCCTGTACGTTCAGCCAGGCGGCGATCTGGGCGATGTTCTTGTCCTGCGTGCGGCCGGAGAGAATCTCGTCGCCGATGATGGCGAGCGCGGCGGTCCATATGCGTGCGGTCTGGGTCATCGCCCGCCCATAGCGCGCGGATGCGCCACGGCAAAGCGCCCTCTCGCAAATCGCGTCCCGCCATCCTATAACGGGTCCATGACAGACTATATGACGATGACCGCCGACGCGCCGATATCCCGCTCCGCCGCGATCAAGCTGTACGACGAATCGGGCTTTGCCGGGATGCGCAAGGCCGGGCGACTGGCCGCGGAAATCCTCGACGCGCTGGTGCCGCATGTGGTGCCGGGGGTAAGCACCGGCGAGCTGGACGACATCGTGCGCCGCATGACGCTCGACGGCGGCGGCGTGCCCGCTACGCTTGGCTATCGCGGCTATACGCACAGTTGCTGCACTTCGATCAACCACGTCATCTGCCACGGTATTCCGGGCGACTATCGGCTGAAGGACGGCGATATCGTCAACATCGACGTGACCCCGATCGTCGATGGCTGGCACGGCGACACCAGCCGCATGTACATCGCGGGCGACGCACCGATCAAGGCGCGCAAGCTGGTCGAAGTCACCTACGAATGCCTGATGCTCGGCATCGAGCAGGCGAAGCCGGGCAACACGATCGGCGACATCGGCCACGCGATCCAGCGCCATGCGGAAAAGCATCGCTACGGCGTGGTCCGCGACTTCTGCGGCCATGGCCTGGGCCGCGTGTTCCACGACAGCCCCGAAGTCGTGCATCTCGGCCGCCCCGGCACCGGCCCGGAAATGAAACCGGGCATGTTCTTCACTATCGAACCGATGATCAACATCGGCAAGCCGGGCATCAAGATGCTGGACGACGGCTGGACCGCCGTAACGCGCGACCGCACGCTCTCGGCGCAGTTCGAACATTCGATCGGCATCACCGAAACGGGCTGCGAGATATTTACCAAAAGCCCGACGGGAATGGATGCGCCGCCTTACGGGGGGTAATAGCCTCACTGTGCATGACTTGCGACCATAGTAGACGTAGAAGCACGAACGCAGTAAGGTAGCCAAAGGTAATACCTTTTACTGCGGAGGCTTTCGCCATGGCGACGGCAACATCGATCAAACTTGATGATAGCTTGAAAGGCCGCGTGCAGTCTCTCGCCGAGACACGCCGCCGCACTGCGCACTGGATCATGCGCGAAGCGATCTCGCAATATGTCGATCGCGAGGAAAAACGCGAAAAACTGCGACAGGATACACTTCGGGCGTGGGAGGAGTTTCAGGCAACAGGCCTGCACGCCACGGCGGAGGAAATCGATATGTGGCTGGCGCGCTGGGGGACGGAAGACGAACTGCCCGCACCCGAATGCCACGAATAATATTTGCGCCCGCCGCCATTCGGGATCTTCAGCGGCTGCGTGATTTTCTGCAACCCAAGGATGCCGAGGCAGCCCGTCGCGCCGGCGAGGCGATAAGGCAGGGCGTAAAGGTCCTTGGCGCGTATCCGCGCATGGGCAGAATGGCGGACGATCTGCCTGAACAGTATCGCGAATGGCCGATCGATTTCGGGGATAGCGGCTATGTGGCGCGATACCGCGTCGATGACGATGTCGTCACGATCCTGGCAATCCGCCATCAGAAAGAAGCCGGGTACAAATAAGCGCCGACGGACGGTCACCTGCCCAAAAAACCGGCAAGCCCCCTCGCATTTGCCCGAAAACACGGCACTATCGACAAATCATGCTGCATCGCGGAAGCTGTTCCGGCGATTCGGCAATTGGCACGGTAATTGTTTGTTAGCGAATGCGGCATGCGCGCGGGGGTGCGCACGGCGGGTTCGTTGCGCAGTCGCCAAAAAGGGGTTGGAACAAAGCCTGATGAAAAAGATCGAAGCCATCATCAAACCGTTCAAGCTGGACGAGGTGAAAGAGGCGCTGCACGAAGTCGGTGTATCCGGCATCACCGTGACCGAGGCGAAGGGCTTCGGTCGGCAGAAGGGGCATACCGAACTGTATCGCGGCGCCGAATATGTCGTCGATTTCCTGCCGAAGGTGAAGCTGGAAGTCGTGGTCGAGGACAGCATGGCGCAGCGCGTGGTCGAGGCGATCGCCGCCGCGGCGCAGACGGGCCGGATCGGCGACGGCAAGATCTTCGTCTACGCCGTCGAAAGCGCGCTGCGCATCCGCACCGGAGAACGGGACGACGACGCAATCTGACAGCGCCATATCATTGCGGGCTTCATTGCTCGCCACACGGATAAACACTGCCCGCGGGGGCACTTACGGAAGGGTAAGCGACGATGGCGAATAAGCCAAAAGACATCCTGAACATGATCGCGGAAAAGGAAATCGAGTGGGTCGATGTCCGCTTCACCGACACCAAAGGCGCGTGGCATCACCTTACGATGTGCGCGGGCGTGATCGGCGAGGACGAGCTCACAGACGGGCTGATGTTCGACGGCTCCTCGATCGAGGGCTGGAAGGAAATCAACGAATCCGACATGATCCTGAAGCCCGATCTGGACGCGGTGTATGTCGATCCGTTCAGCGCCACGCCGATGCTTATTCTGGTGTGCGACATCGTGGAGCCGGAGGACGGCTCGCTCTATGCCCGCGATCCGCGCTCGACCGCCAAGCGCGCCGAAGCCTATCTGCAGTCCACCGGCATCGGCGACACCGTATATATCGGCCCGGAACCCGAGTTCTTCATGTTCGACGACGTGAAGTTCGATAACACCTACAGCTCCAGTTACTACAAGCTGGACGATGTCGAGCTGCCTACCAACACCGGCACCACCTACGAGGGCGGCAACATGGGCCACCGCCCGCGCGCCAAGGGCGGATATTTCCCCGTCGGGCCGGTCGACGTCACCACGGACATCCGCGCCGAAATGGTGTCCACGCTGCTCGAAATGGGCCTGCCCATGGACAAGCATCATCACGAAGTCGCGGGCAGCCAGCACGAGCTGGGCCTGACCTTCGGCAAGCTCGTCGAAACCTGCGACCGTATCCAGATCTACAAGTACGTCGTGAAGATGGTGGCGCAGGCCTATGGCAAGACGGCGACGTTCATGCCCAAGCCGATCAAGGAAGACAACGGATCGGGGATGCACACGCACATCTCGATCTGGAAGAAGGGCAAGAACACCTTCGCGGGCGATGGCTATGCCGGCCTCTCGGACAACTGCCTGTTCTTCATCGGCGGCGTCATCAAGCATGCCAAGGCGCTGAACGCCTTCACCAACCCGACCACCAACAGCTACAAGCGTCTGGTGCCGGGTTACGAAGCGCCGGTGCTCCTCGCCTATTCCGCGCGCAACCGTTCGGCATCGTGCCGCATCCCTTATGGGGCAGGCACGAAGGCGAAGCGCGTCGAGTTCCGCTTCCCCGATCCGCTCGCCAACTCCTATCTGTCGACATCGGCGCTGCTGATGGCGGGCATCGACGGGATCGAGAACAAGATCCACCCCGGCGAGGCGATGGACAAGAACCTGTACGACTTGCCGCCGGTCGAACTGGCCAAGGTGCCGACCGTGTGCGGATCGCTGCGTGAGGCGCTGGAAAGCCTGGAAAAGGATCAGGACTTCCTGCTCAAGGGCGGCGTGTTCACCAAGGATCAGATCGACGCCTATATCGAACTGAAGTGGCCGGAAGTGGCGCGCTGGGAAATGTCCCCGTCGCCGGTCGAGTTCGACATGTACTACAGCGGCTAATGGGGGCCTGAGCCGCATCTACGGGGACCGGCCCTTTCCCGGTCCCCGACATGAAGGCCCGGCTGTGCGAGGCAGCCGGGCCTTTTTCGTGCGTGGCGGATAAGGTCCGCGCGCCCGGCCCTATATTCCCCCGATCGTCGCCGTCGCGCCGCCATCCACGATGATGGACTGTCCGGTGACATAGCGCCCGGCGGGTGCGGCCAGGAAAACCGCGGCGCCTGCGATGTCCTCCGGTTCGCCGATGCGCCTGAGCGGCGTGCCGCGCAGCGCTTCTGTCAGGTTCGCCTCGTCCTCCCACAGCGCGCGGGCGAAATCCGTGCGGACGAGGCCCGGTGCGATGCAGTTCACGCGTACATTGGCGTGGCCCAGTTCCGCCGCGTAATTGCGCGCAAGCTGGAAATCCGCCGCCTTGGAGACATTATACGCACCGATCACGGGCGACGCGCGATAGCCGCCGATCGACGACACGATGATAATCGCGCCATCGCGCCGCGCGACCATGCCGGGTGAGATCATCTGGATCAGCCAGTGATTGGCCATCACATTGTTGCGCAATATCTTCTCGAACTGCGCGTCGCTGATCCCCGCCATCGGCCCGTAATAGGGATTGGCGGCGGCATTGCAGACGAGGATGTCGATCCCGCCGAACGCCGCTTCCGCCCCGGCGACCAGATGTTCCAGATCATCCCTGGACGATATGCTCGCGGCGATCGCTACCGCGCGGCCCCCATCGCCCGCGTTGATCGCGGCGGCGACGGCATCGCAGGCGCCCTGGTTGCGCGAGGATATGACGACGTTCGCGCCCTGCGCGGCAAAGGCCTCCGCAATCGCCTTGCCGATCCCGCGCGAGGAACCGGTGACGACCGCCGTCTTTCCCGCGAGCGAGAACAATCCCGTCATCAGGCGTCGATGGCGGCGCGGATGCGATCGCGGACCGCGCCGATGCGCGCGGCGGCTTCGGTGAAGGTGGCGACATCGGCGCGGTTGCCGTTGGCGCGCGCATCCTTGGCCGAATCGGCATAGCCTTCCAGATCGGTTTCCAGCGCATCGACCAGAATTTCGGCTTCGTCTTCGGTAAAAGTAAGGGTCACGGATTTCATCGGGCTATCTCCTTTCCGATGCGTCTATTGGCCTCGCCGCTCCAAGGCAACAGTCCAAAGCCTTCCGCGCGATCAGCCGATATTCAGCGCCGGTCGGCCATGTTCCACGGTGATCGTCGCCGCGGTCGATACCGGCGCGCCTTTCTCGGTCACCATCGGCACCACCCGGCACCGGCTCTGCCATGTCGCAGGGGTGACGTCGCACAGAAGATAGCCGCGCCGGTCGCCGGTATATTTGAGGAAGGGATTGCGCGCGATGATCCGGTCGGTGTTCGCCCGCTTGTCCGCCCCGTCGCCGCCGGAGGATATGGACGTGCTGACGAACTCGACCGCCACGGCATCCTCGGTGCCTTGCCTCTGCCGCAACTCGCCGGCGAAGTTCTGATGCTCGTCGCCGGTCAGCACGACGACGTTGTTCAGCCCCTTCACCCGCGCCAGCAACCGTTCGCGCGGGGCATCGTAAGCGGCCCAGCTATCCATGTTGCGGATCGGCTCCGCCTCGTCGCCCGTCCGCCGGTCGAGCGGCATCACCATGATCTGCTGCGCGATCGCGTTCCAGCGCGCGGCCTTCTGCTTCAGGTTGCGATCGAGCCACGCTTCCTGCGCTTCGCCCAGCACCTGCGCCCTGGGATCGGAGACACCGGGGCAGACGGTCTTGAACCCGTCGTCGCACGGCTGGTCGGAGCGGAACTGCCGCGTATCGAGCAGGTGCAGGTCGAGCAGATTGCCATACAGTGCCCGGCGATGGATTTGCATCCCCCCGGCCATCGGGAAGGACGACTGGCGCAGCGGCATATGCTCGTAATAGGCCTGAAACGCCGCCGCGCGGCGTAGCGCGAAGATTTCGGCAGGATTGTCGTCGCGATCGATCAGGCCTACCCAGTTGTTCTCCACCTCATGATCGTCGGGCGTCACGAACCACGCGGCGGCGGCATGCGCGGCCTGAAGATCGGGGTCCATCTTTATCTGCGTATAGCGCCTCCGGTAATCCTCGATGCTATAGAGCAACTGCCCCTCATGCGCGCGAACGAACGGGCGCGGCAGGCCGTCATAGCCGAAGGGCACCGGTGAACTGCGCCCTTCGTAGATATAGTCGCCATAATGAAAGACGAACGCCGGATCGTCATTGGCGAGATGGCGATAGGCGGTATACCAGCCGTCCTCGTAATTCTGGCACCCCGCCACGGCAAAGCGCACCGCATCGACGGACGCGCCCGGCGCAGGCAGAGTCGTCGCCTTGCCCCGCATCGACCGTTCGCCGCCGATGCGGAACCGATACCAGTATGGCCGCGCGGGTTGCAGCCCCGCCACCTCGACATGGACGCTGTGCGCCAGCTCCGGCCGCGCCTTGGCCGTCCCCTTGGCGACGATCGATTTCATCGCCGCGTCGCTCGCCACTTCCCAGTCGACGTCCACCGGCAGCATCGGCATCCCGCCATGACTGTCCTGCGGATCGGGGCAAAGCCGCGTCCAGATCACGAAGCCGTCCGCCGCCGGATCGCCCGCCGCCACGCCCAGCCGGAAAGGATAGGCGGCGAAAAGCTGCTGCGCACGCAGGATGCCCGGCGCGGCAATCAGGCCGGAGCCTGCAGCAAGGGTGCCGATAAGGCTGCGGCGGGAAATGCTGTGGGTCATTAAGGAATGTTCCGTGATTGATTGGCAGGGCCACGGTCTCTTAAAGCCCGTTCAAGTCAATATTGAGAAAGGGAAACTGGCGGTCCAGAAAATGCGAAAGCCGCTTATAAACGGCTTTTATCAGAACAATATCTGAATTAGGCACGATGCGAGTTGGGGGCACTATCGCATGACTGTAATTACCGGCACATCGGAAAATGACTATCTGGTCGCTCTGCCACAAGGCAGCCGTCTGGAAGGACTGGGCGGCAACGATAGTCTGATCGGCAAAGCCGGTGTGGACACCCTCGTTGGCGGCACGGGCGACGACAGCCTGTATGGCGATGCAGGCAATGACATCTTTCTCATCGGTGCAGGTGATGGCGTGGATCAGTTTTACGGCGGGCCCGGGCGCGATGTGATCCTTGCGACCGAAAACAATATTTCGATCGGAATAGGCCAGCTAAAGGATATCGAGGAAATAAGCGCCAATGGATATACGGGCGTTACCCTTACCATAGCATCTTATGCCAATACCATTGATCTGCGTACCGTTTCGCTCGTCGGTATTTCTACCATCTACACCTCGGGTGAAGCGGAACTCATCGGCACGACCTTTTCAGATCGCATATTCGGTGGCGCAGGAAACGATCTTCTCTACGGAGGAGGGGGCGATGATGAGGTACATGGCGGCGAAGGCAGCGATCGGATCAGCGCTGGCACGGGCCGTTATTTCGGAGGTGACGGAGATGATAGGTTTTTCAGCGTAAGCATGGACCGCGATGTTTCCAGCCTGACGGGAGGCGCAGGAAGTGACGAGTACGCGCTGTCCCAGAGCAACGCCCCATTGCCCGGAAGCGATTTTCTGGCACTGAGCGGTGTCGCCGATACGGTCACAGATTTCAAAGCGGGGAGCGGGGGCGATCGCATAGCGATACCCATGATGCAGTATAATGACTTCCTCATCGGCTGGAATCGCACGTCAAACCCTTTTGAAAGCGGCTATTTTCGGCTAAAACAGATTGGAAGTAACACTGTTTTTCAGATCGACCGAACGGGTTCGGGAAACCAGTATGTCGACGCGCTGTTCATGCAGAACACGTGGGCCAGCGACTTCACCATCGCCAATTTCTCGGACGGATTTTCGCCTAATGGTTTGGGTCAGACCTATACTGGCACCAACGCTGCAGATACTCTGACCGGCAGTGCCTATGATGACACGTTGAAAGCGCTGGCTGGCAACGACACTGTCTTTGCCGGTTCAGGCAAGGACCTGATCGATGGCGCGGGTGGTAACGATGCGCTTTATGGGGAAGGCGGTAATGACACGATTATCGGCGGCGTCGGCAATGATATTCTGTCTGGGGGCCAGGACGATGACATTCTTCGTGGCGGCACCGGAAATGACACCCTCTTCGCAGGATCAGGAAATAACATTATCGCAGGAGATGCCGGTAATGACCTGCTCTATATAATTGGCGGAGAAAACTACGTGGACGGCGGGGATGGCATCGACACGCTTTCCTATGCCGACACCGGCTATGCGGTGCGGGTAAATCTCATTACAGGCAACACCAGCGACAGTAATGGTCAAAGCAACGACAGTATTCTCAATATCGAAAATGTTGAAGGTTCTTATTATAACGATATTTTGATTGGAAACGCCGGTAATAACAGCCTAAGTGGATGGATAGGCGATGATCGCCTTACAGGGGGCGCAGGTAACGATATTCTTAATGGCGGAGATGGTACGGATACTGTCGATTACTCTGCAGCTGATACTGGGCTTACTATCAATCTTGCTTCATTTTCCAGTCAAAATCTTGGAACGCAGGGTTATGACAAGCTATTGTTTATCGAAAATCTTGTAGGTACGGCATTCAACGATACTATTGAAGGTAGCAGCAGCGACAACGTTCTCGACGGTGGCGCGGGAATCGATACGCTGAGTTTTGCGCGGAATGGCGGAAGTGCGACGATCAGCCTTGCCATTTCAGGGCCACAAAACACCTTCTCCAACGGCAACGACACTTATCTCAATTTTGAAAATGTAACAGGCTCTTCGGCTGATGACAGGATTGAAGGCAATTCCGGAGACAATTTGCTGAATGGTGGCCTTGGTACAGATACGGTTTCCTACGAAAACGCATCGTCCGGGGTACGAGTCAGCCTTGCAATCGCTGTAGCACAGAACACAGTCGGTGCCGGGGTAGATACGATTAAAAGCTTTGAAAGTATAAATGCATCTGCTTTCAATGACATTCTGACAGGATCAAGTGCAAACAATCAGTTGTGGGGCAATGCAGGCAGCGATCGGCTAACGGGTGGCCTTGGCGCAGATAATCTGAATGGTGGTGCATCAGCGGATTATTTCATATATTTAACAGCAAGAGACAGCTTGTCTACCGGACGTGATGTCATTACTGATTTTTCATCTAGCGATCAGGACAAAATCGATCTTTCTGCAATCGATGCAAGTAGTCTAAAAAGCGGGAATCAAGATTTTATACTGGGAGGTACATCATTCACAAACAAGGCAGGGGAGTTGATACAAAGACCCGACATATTTGCAAATATTACTGTTGGCTATTATATCGAAGGTGATATTAATGGGGATGGCCTTGCCGATTTTTCTATTAGTGTAAGCAGCTATATTCCGCTGACCGCGACGGATTTTATTTTATAAGTAATGAACGCTGCTTCAGTATTTTCTACTAGCTTTTCGAACGCCGGTTTTTCTAATTTCGACTCATCTGGGACATTGATTGAACTTCTATAGAGATACTATCTCATTCCGCACTTGACGCCATGACGCAAAGTGGCAAACCGATGCCATCGGGGGCGCTGCGACGCCCTTTTTTGCATTTACGGAGTCTTTCCCCCATGTCGCTGTCCTCCACCGCGCTCAAATCCGTCACGCTTGCCCTCTGTTTGGGCGCCGCGCCGCTGGCGCTGGCCCAGAGCACCCCTGCCCCCGCACCCCCCCCCGCCACAGGCGGCCCCGCCGAAAATGTGACGACGCAGCTTCCGCGCGGCGTCATCCCCACCCATTATGCGATCACCGTCACCCCCGACGCACAGAAGCTGTCCTTCACCGGCAAGGTGACGATCGAGATCATGGTGACGAAGCCTACGGACAGCATCACGCTCAACGCCGCCGACCTGACCTTCGGCAGGGTATCGGTCGCGCGCGGCAAGATGGCGGCGACGCCCGGCACTGCCACCATCGACGCCGCCGCGCAGACCGCGACGCTGCGCTTTCCCAAAGCCCTGACGCCGGGCCGCTACAGCCTGTTCATCGACTATGCCGGGATCATCAACACGCAGGCGAACGGCCTGTTCGCGCTCGACTACAAGAATGATGCAGGGGCGGACAAGCGCGCGCTCTTCACCCAGTTCGAGGCGCCCGACGCCCGCCGCTTCGTGCCGAGCTGGGACGAGCCGAGCTACAAGGCCACGTTCGATCTGACCGCCATCGTGCCCGCCGATCAGCTTGCCGTCGGCAACATGCCGGTCAAGGCGCGTAAGGATCTGGGCAACGGCACCGCGCAGGTGACGTTCGGCACCAGTCCCAAAATGTCGTCCTATCTGCTGTTCTTCGGCCTGGGCGAACTCGATCGCGCGACCAAGATGTCGGGCGCGACCGAAATCGGCGTCATCACCGGCAAGGGCAACACCGGCAAAGCGCAACTGGCGCTCGATGGCGCGGCGGAAATCCTGCCTTATTACAACGACTATTTCGGCGTCCCCTATCCGCTGCCTAAGCTCGACAACGTCGCTGGGCCGGGCCAGAGCCAGTTCTTCTCCGCCATGGAAAACTGGGGCGCGATCTTCACCTTCGAACGCGCGCTGCTCGTCGATCCCAAGTTCACGTCGGAAGCGACGACTCGCCGCATCTACGAAACCGTCGCGCATGAAATGGCGCACCAGTGGTTCGGCGATCTCGTCACCATGGCCTGGTGGGACGATCTGTGGCTGAACGAAGGCTTCGCAAGCTGGATGGCGACCAAAGTGACCGACAAGCTCAAGCCCCAGTGGGAAATGCTGCTGACGCGCGTGGGCGGGAAGGAAGCGGCGATGGGCCTCGACGCCTTCGTCACGACGCATCCGGTGGTGCAGAAGATCACGACCGTCGATCAGGTGAACCAGGCGTTCGACACCATCACCTATCAAAAGGGCGAAGCCGTCATCACCATGCTGGAGGCGTTCGCGGGCGAGGACGTGTGGCGCACCGGCATCCGCAGCTATATGAAGACACACGCTTACGGCAACACCCTGACCGACGATCTGTGGCGCGCGGTCGAAGGCGCGGGCGCCAAGGGCCTTGTCACGATCGCGCATGATTTCACCAGCCAGCCGGGCATCCCGCTCGTCACAGTCGAAAGCGCGCAGTGCAAGGGCGGCATGACCACCCTCAGCCTCAAGCAGGGCGAGTTCAGCCGCGACGCGAAGGACAAGACGCCGCTGCGCTGGCATGTGCCCATCATCGCGCAGACCATCGGCGGAGAGACGCAGCGCATGATCCTGAACGGCAGCGGCACGATCAGCCTGCCGGGCTGCGGCGCCTATGTCGTCAATGCGGGGCAGGCGGGCTATTACCGCACGCTCTATCCCGCGGACAATGTGACCGCGCTGACCGGCAACTTCACCAAATTGCCCGCCATCGACCAGCTCGGCCTGCTCGCGGACAACTGGACGCTGGGCATCGCGGGCTATCAGCCGATCAGCCGCCCGCTCGACATGATCGCCGCCGTCCCCGCCGACGCCAGCCCCGCCGTTCTGGGCGCGCTGCCCGGCTATCTGCAATCGGCCTATTACATGTTCGAGGGCAAGCCGGAGATGGAGGCGAAGGTGTCGGCTTACGCGTCGGCCAAGCTCACGCCGATCCTGACCGCCATCGGTTATGATGCCAAGCCCGGCGAAGGGCCGCAGGTGCCGCTGCTGCGCCAGAACCTCGTCGATACGCTGGGTGCGATGGGCGACAAGGCGGTCGTCGCCGAAGCCGACAGGCGTTTCGCGGCGCTCGCCACCAACCCCGCCGCGCTCGACGGGCCGCTCAAGAATGTCTGGCTGGGCATCGTCGCGGCCAATGCCGATCAGGCGACGTGGGACAAGCTGCGCGCCCTCGCCAATGCCGCGCCGACCGCGCTGGAAAAGAGCCAGCTCTTCGGCCTGCTCGGCGAAGCGAAGGACGACAAACTGGCGAAGCAGGCGCTCGATCTCGCCATGACCGACGAACCGGGCAAGACGACGAGCGCGGCGATCATCGCGGCGGTGGGCTATGACCACAGCATGATGGCCGTCGATTTCGTCCTCGCCAATCGCGCGAAGTACGAAGCGATGATCGACGTCTCCGCCCGCTCGCAGGCGCTGGCGCGGCTGGGCGGCAGTTCGGCGGATCTCGCCATGGCGACCAAGCTCGACGCCTATGCCACGCAATATCTGACGCCGGAATCGCGCAAGGTCGTCGATCGCGCCATCGCCGCGATCAAGGCCCGCCACGAAACCCGCGCCCGCGTCTCGCCCGACATCGCGGCGTGGCTGGCGAAGAAGTGAGGTAGCGGTCCTTACTCCCTCTCCCCTTCAGGCCTGTCCTGAGCGCCTGCCTTGGCAGGCAGTCGAAGGGGGAGAGGGCCGGGGAGAGGGGGCTGTAACGCCCGTCAAACTACGATATCTTCACTTCGTCATGCTGAACTTATTTCAGCATCCATTAGCTCAGGCGCTGAAATGACGCCCATAGGTCAGAGCCAATGGACCCTGAGCCGAAGGCCAGCGAAGCTAAACGAGTTCAGGGTGAAGAGTAAGGA
Source organism: Sphingobium sp. (assembly GCA_965279415.1). Lineage (GTDB taxonomy): Bacteria > Pseudomonadota > Alphaproteobacteria > Sphingomonadales > Sphingomonadaceae > Sphingobium. The sequence continues at coordinate 2,269,150 of OZ257238.1, read as the reverse complement.
ATGTCGGGCGGATGCCTTTACCCGGCGCAGGCCGGGGTCCAGTCCCCGCGCCTGAACTGGACCCCGGCCTGCGCCGGGGAACAGCCCTATACCCTCAATCCACATGCCCCACGGCTTCCGCGCTGGTCCGCTCGGTCCAGCCGCCATTGCCCGGCTGCTCGAACCAGAAGGGCTTGCGCGGCTTCTGCCGGGTGCCCACTTCGTCCAGATTGCTATCGTACACCCGGCCGTTCGCCACCGTGTAGCGGATCGCGGTGGTGTTGCGGATATTCTCCAGCGGATTGGCGTCCAGAACGACCAGATCGGCGAGTTTGCCAGGCTCCAGCGTGCCTAGGTCCTTCTCCATGCCATAGGCCTTCGCCGGATTGACCGTCGCGGTCGCCAGCGCCTGAAGGGGCGTCATCCCGCCCAGCGCGAACATCCATATGTCCCAGTGCGCGCCCAGCCCTTCGCGCTGGCCATGCGCGCCGATCGTCACCGGAATGCCGATATCGCCGATCCGCTTGGCGGTCTTGGCGATCTCCAGCACGTTGTTCTCCTCGTCCGGCACCATAACCGGGCGCCGCGCGCGCGCGTCGAGGATGCGGCGTGGCACCCATTTCGACAGGATCGGGTCCTTCCACACCTGCGTATGCTGATACCAGTAATTCTCCCCGAACGGCCCGCCATAGGCGACGATCAGCGTGGGATTGTACGCCGTGCCGGACCCCTTCCAATACTGGAGCACATCGTCATAGACCTGCGCGACCGGCAGCGAATGTTCGATGGTCGTATGCCCGTCCGCGATGAAGCTCATGTCCATCTCGAACAGCGAACCGCCTTCGGGCACCACGCTCATGTCGAGTTGCCGCGCCGCCTCGATGATCTGCTGGCGCTGTTCGCGGCGCGGCTGGTTGTAGCTCTTGACCGACCATGCGCCCGCCGCCTTCATTCGGCGCAGATGCCCCAGCGCATCGTCCAGGCTGTCGATCTTCGCGGTAAACGGCGTCGTCGCGCCGTAGAGGATCGTGCCGGTGGAGAAGATGCGCGGGCCGACGATCTGCCCCGCCTTCGCCATTTCGGACGCGGCGAAGATCTCGCTCGTGTCGTTCGACGGATCGTGGATCGTCGTCACGCCGAAGCCGAGGCCCGCATAATTGACCCAGCTTTGCTGCGGGATGATCTCGTCCGCCCCCATGCTGCCGTGCCAGTGCCCGTCGATGATGCCGGGGATGATCGTCTTGCCGGTGGCGTCGATCACCTTGGTGCCTGCGGGAATGGCGACATCCGCGCCGACCGCCTCGATCCGGTTGCCGTTCAGCAGTATCGTGCCGTTCTCGATGACTTCGCTGCCCCCCTTCATCGTGACGATCCGCGCGCCGGTGAAAGCGACGCGGCCCGAAGGCGCATCATATTTTTGGGCGAAGGACAGGTCGATCCCCTGCTCCGCGACCGGCGGCAGTTTCTCCGGCGCGCCGGGGACGAAGGTGAAGTCGTCCTTCGTCGCGCGACCGTAAAGCTGCGGACCCAGCGACCACCACAGTTTCGCGCTGTCGCCCGACCAGTGCAGCCAGTCGCCTGCGTCCTTCGTCACCTGAAACACCGGCAGCGCCTTCATGTCGGCGGATATGTCGATCGGCTTGCCGGTGCGCGTGAAGGGCATCACCCGTCCCTGGAACCGCTCCGTCCACGCCACCCATTTCTCGTCCGGCGAAATCGCGAACTCGGCGGCGTTTTCGCCTTGCAGATGCGTGCGCTCCTCGGTCCTGTCGAGGCCGATGGACTTGAGCGCCCGGTTCTTGCCGTCGCGCGCGGCGAAGAACACGCGGTCGCTCGACGCGCCGAACTGCGGCTGCCCGCCGCCGTCGGTCAGCTTCTTCATCGCGCCGCCCGCCGCCGGCACGACGTAGATGCCCGGCTCCCGCCCGTTGACCGGAGACGTCAGATAGCCGTCCTCCACCTTAGTGAAGGCGATCGTCCTGCCGTCGGGGGAAAAGACCGGCTCCAGATAATTGCCCGCGACCTGCGTCACCGCCCTGCCGGTGCCGCCGCCGGCGGAGATCACGCGCACCGCACCCTGCTTGTCGTCGGACCAGCTTACATAGGCGATCTGCTTCCCGTCGCGCGACCAGCTCGGATACAGCTCGAAATGGTCGCTCTGGCTGGTCAGGCGTTTCGCCGTGCCGCCCGCCACGTCGCGCAGCCACAGATGCCCCAGCGCCTCGAACACCACCTTGTCCCCACGGGGCGAGACATGGGCGAAGCGGATCATCTTCACGTCGAACTGGTCCGGCGCGACATCGACCTGATGCCGCACCGCATCGGTCACGCGCCGCGTGCCGGTGACGTGGAAGGGAATGTCGCTGACCGCCTTGCTCGCCACGTCGACGCGCTTGATGCCGCCCTTCGCCCAGAAAACGACCGACTTGTTGTCCGGCGTCCATTCCATGCCCGGATAGACGCCCTGCACCGCCCAGGTTTCCTGCATGTCGCGGTCGAGAATGTCGGTGACCGGCGTCTCGCGCCCGCTCGCGATGTCGAGCACATAGAGCACCGTCTTGTACCGGTCGCGCCGGATGAAGGCGAGGCTCTTGCCGTCGGGCGAGGGCGTCGGGCGGATCGACCCGCCGGGACCGCCGACATATTTCTCGATCTTCCCCGTGTCGCGATCGAGCCGCTGGATGGCGTAGATTTCGCCGTTCACGTCCTTGCTGTACTCGAACTGCTCGCCCGGCGTCACATCGTCCGAATAATAGAGGTAGCGGCCGTCGGGAGAGAAGGCCGGTTCGTTGGTGTCCTTCTGGTCGGTACGCTTCTTGGTAAGCTGCACGCCCGCCCCGCCGGACTTGTGATAGAGCCACATTTCGCCCGCGCCCAAAGAGCGGCCCGACGTGAAATGCTTGCGGGCGACGATATAGTCGCCGTCCGGCGTCCAGTCCGCCTGATTGAGCAGGCGGAAATCTTCCTTCGTCACTTGCCGGGGATTGGCGCCGTTCGCGTCGACGATCCAGATATTGTCGCCGCCGCCCCGATCCGAGGTAAAGGAGATGGAGCGGCCCTCCGGCGAGAATCGCGGCTGCATGTCCCATGCCGCGCCGCTGGTGATCGCCGTCGCCTCGCCGCCGCCGATCGGCATGACGTAGAGGTCGCCGAGGAGATCGAACGCGATGGTCCGCCCGTCCGGCGACACGTCGAGCGAAAGCCAGGTGCCGTTGCGCACGTCGATCGGCACGTCGCGCGACGGTCCGTGGCTGGCCGCGACATCCCATTTGGGCTTGTCGTCGGGCTTGGCGGGCGTAGCCGATGGAGATTGCGCGAAAGCCGCCGTCGCCGTGGTGGCGAGCAAGGCGATGAAAAGCCTGGTCATGAAAAGCCGTCCCTGTTGAGCGGGTGCGACAGAACAGCGCACCGGATTGTCAACAGGCTAAGACAGATGAGGGCGTCACGTCAAAGGGTTAGAACATCACGCGCCATATAAGATCCGTTCGCCCTGAGCGTGTCGAAGGGCACGGCTGAACGCAGTGCAGTCGCCTCGCCCGCGGCTCAGTATGGCCCTGTGGACTGCCCACATGATATGGGCGCATCTCAGTCGCCGCCTCCCCCACCATCGCCACCACCGCAGTCGCCACCGCCGCTGTCGCCACACGATCCGCCATCGCCGGCCATCACAGCTATGGAGCTATCGTCACCCTGACGCCGCTCGCCTTGCCGCCGACCCGCACCCCGTGCCGCCACCACGATCACCAGCAAACCCACCAAAGCCATCCCGCCGACGACGATATCGCTCATGATCATGCTCCCTTCCCCATACCCGGATCATAGCAGAATCGACCCAGGCCCGAAACAACGCGACTTTCCGGCGCAAGCCTGCTAGGGCGGTGCCATCGCGCGCCAGCATTGACCGAGCATGCCGCGGTGGGAGGCCGTAAACGTCTCCCCCTCTGACCTGCCGAAGGAATTACTGCATGAGCCGCGCCATCAACCTGTCCGCCGCGCCCGCCGCCGTCACCACCCTGTGCGCCAAGCACGCGATCCGCATTTCGAGCATCGAGCCGCTGGAATCCGGCGGCACCCGCGTCGTCCTGCTCAGCATGGATGGCGCCGACAGCCTGCGCAAGCGGATGAAGGATCAGGTTTTGACCGGCGCCGTCACCCGCTCGGGCCTCTACATGGCCCGCCGTCCGCTGCCGTTCGACCGGCACTAGGGTCCGCCTGTCCCGATCGTCGCCGAATAAGGGCGACAATCGCGCGGGATAATGCTAGGCCCTGTTGATCGCGTGATACCGAACGCAAGCGTTCATGCGGCCGAGAGACCAGATGCGCTCCCGCTTGCCAGCCGGAGTAAGGCGTCTTTTTGCAAAGACTTCTTGCCAGTTTTCCGCCACCGACGATGGCTTGCCTCGGCTTTATGCCGGGCGGACCTTGTCACCGGCCCTGATTTCGACGTGTTGGCCGGAGCCGGACAACGCGCTGTCATATTCGACTATCCGGCCCCTTATCGACATGCGCCCATAATATCGGCGCGTGACAGACGACCTTAAAGGAACGACCTATGCCTATCGGCACCGTAAAATTCTTCAACGCAGACAAGGGCTATGGCTTCATCGCCCCGGAAGAAGGCGGCAACGACGCTTTCGTCCACATCACTGCGGTTGAAGCAGCGGGCATGCACACCCTGACGCAGAACCAGCGCGTCACCTACGATCTGGAACCCGATCGTCGTGGCAAGCCTGCGGCAGTGAACCTGCAAGCGGCCTGACAGCTACCGATGCACGCGGCGGACAGGGTGGCGGAAACGCCCCGGTCCGCCGCGGCACTTGCTGTCTGCGCTCTCTGGCCTGCCTAGCCTATTGGCCTGTTCGCACTCTCTTTCTACCGGGAACACCGCCATGTCGCATTCCGATTTCTGCCGCACCCAGGCCGCAAAGGCGCAGGCCGATGCCGATGCTACGACGCTGGACAATGTCCGCGAACGCTGCATCCGCTCGATGGTCGCCTGGACCGAAATGGCCGACCGTGCCGAGCGCGTCGCCGTCGAACGCGCCACCCGCGAAGCCGCATCGGCGACCACGCGCCTGCTCTGACGCCCCGGCAGCCCGCTTTCACGACCGACTGAAGGGGTGATGCGACCGACGGACGGGACACCGTCCGTCGTGTCCGCTATGCTCACATTCCAGCAACGATAGAATCGCGACTCCGAAACGCGTCAAAACCGGTTCCATATATTTGGAGAGGGAATGATGTCATGATGGATTTGAATTATCTTCTGCATCGCCAGCAAATATCCCTGCTGCGCGCCGCGTACGCGAAAAACCCCTTGATCCGTGCCGTGCATGAAAATCTCGCCCGCGCATACAGCGCGCGCGTTTCGGCCTATCGGGATGCCAATGAAGCGTCGGTGCATTAAGGCACGCTCCCCCCTCCACCTCACCGCCGCTCGATAAGCCTTTCTATAGGTTCTATCGGCAGATGACGGCCCGTACTGTCCTCGCCCAGCCGCTCAAGTTCGAGCTTGATCGCTTCCAGTTCCGCCTCGGTCAGATGCTCGATGCCGATGAACTGGTTGCGTGCGCTGTCCACCGCGCGCAGCAGTTCGTCCAGCTTGGCCTGCATCGCGGAGGCATCGCGATTCTGCGCGTTCTGGATCAGGAACACCATCAGGAATGTCACGATCGTCGTGCCGGTGTTGATGACGAGTTGCCAGGTGTCCGACCATTGAAACAGCGGCCCGGTGACCACCCAGATCAGCACGATCGACAGGGCGATGATGAACGCCGCAGGCTGCCCGGCGAAACTGGCTGTGCGGTGCGAAAAGGCCGCGAAAAATCGATCCATGGGTCACTCCCTCGCCACGCCCTATGCGCCGCTTTACCATGCGGGTAAATCGCAGGTTCAGTCAGCCTGTCCGATGGATTGCCTCATGAAGATTGCCGCACCGATCGCCCTCCTCGCTCTGGCCACCCTCGCCGCCTGCGCGACCCCGCAGAACCGCGTCGAGGCGGGCCTTGTCGAAGCGGGCATTTCCCCGCGCATGGCCGCCTGCATGGCGGACCGGATGGTCGATCGCCTCAGCCTCGTGCAGTTGCGCCGGCTCCAGTCGCTCTCTAAAGTCGGCAGGACAGATTTCCGCACCGTATCGGTCGACCAATTCCTGTTCCGTGTCCGTGCGCTGAAGGATCCCGAAATGCTTGCCGTGACCAGCAAGTCCGCGCTCGTCTGCGCGCTCGACGGATAGACTGCACAGCACTTTGCAATTTTGCAAAGTCCGTTTGCGAAGTCGCGCTGGCATTGCCGCCGCCGCTGTGCTTTAGGGGCCGTCATTCCCTTCCCTATCCTGCATGAAAGAGGCGGCGCACATGAACATCCATGAGTATCAGGCCAAGGAACTGCTGGCGAAATATGGTGCCCCGATCGCCGCAGGCTATGCCGCGATGACCGTCGAGGACGCCGTCGCCGCAGCAGGCAAGCTGCCCGGCCCGCTCTACGTCGTGAAGGCACAGATTCATGCGGGCGGTCGCGGCAAGGGCAAGTTCAAGGAACTCGGCCCCGATGCGAAGGGCGGCGTCCGCCTCGCCAAGTCTCTGGACGAAGTGCGCGCGGCGGCGACCGACATGCTGGGCAACACGCTGGTGACGATCCAGACCGGCGACGCCGGCAAGCAGGTCAACCGCCTCTACATCACCGATGGCGCCGACATCGCGAAGGAATTCTACCTCGCCCTTCTGGTCGATCGCACCAGCAGCGAAGTGGCGTTCGTCGTATCGACCGAAGGCGGCATGGATATCGAGGAAGTCGCACATTCGACGCCCGAAAAGATCCACACCTTCTCGGTCGATCCCGCCACCGGCTTCATGCCGCACCATGGCCGCACCGTCGCGGCCGCGCTGGGCCTGACCGGCGATCTCGCCAAGCAGGCGTCAAAGGTTGCGCAGTCGCTCTACGACGCGTTCCTCGCGACCGACGCCGCGCAGATCGAAATCAACCCGCTGGCGCAGACCGAGCAGGGCAATCTGCTGGTGCTCGATGCCAAGGTCGGCTTCGACGGCAATGCCCTCTTCCGCCACAAGGATCTGATGGAACTGCGCGACGAGACGGAGGAAGATCCCGCCGAACTCGAAGCGAGCAAGTACGATCTCGCCTACATCAAGCTGGATGGCGACATCGGCTGCATGGTGAACGGCGCGGGCCTCGCCATGGCGACGATGGACATCATCAAGCTGAATGGCATGTTCCCCGCCAACTTCCTCGACGTGGGCGGCGGCGCGACCAAGGAAAAGGTGACGGCGGCGTTCAAGATCATTTTGTCCGATCCGGCGGTGAAGGGCATTCTCGTCAACATCTTCGGCGGCATCATGCGCTGCGACATCATCGCGGACGGCATCGTCGCTGCGGCGAAGGAAGTGAACCTTTCGGTCCCGCTCGTCGTCCGTCTGGAAGGCACGAACGTGCAGCAGGGCAAGGACATCCTGGCAGGATCGGGCCTGCCGATCGTGTCGGCGGACGATCTGGGCGATGCCGCGCGCAAGATCGTGGCGCAGGTGAAGCAGGCTGCGTGATTGGGGTATCGGGGCCGGGCGGCGCTACGGCATCGCCCGACCGATGCGATACCCTTGCTTTGAATGGGTGAAACGCCCATCTGGTGCCGATAACTCCCCGGGAAGAGGCATAGCTGGAGGCTGATGAGATGAAGATACTGGTGCCCGTCAAGCGGGTGATTGACTATAATGTGAAACCCCGCGTGAAGGCGGACGGCACGGGCGTTGACCTCGCCAACGTCAAGATGTCGATGAACCCGTTCGACGAGATCGCGGTGGAGGAAGCCATTCGCCTGCGCGAAAAGGGCGCGGCCACCGAAATCGTCGCCATTTCGATCGGCGTCGCCAAGGCGCAGGAAACGCTGCGTACCGCGCTCGCCATGGGCGCCGACCGCGCTATCCTGATCCAGACCGACGACGAGGTCGAGCCGCTGGGCGTCGCCAAGCTGCTCGCCAAGGTCGTCGAGGAAGAACAGCCCGGCCTCATCATTCTGGGCAAGCAGGCGATCGACGACGACAGCAACCAGACCGGTCAGATGCTCGCGGCATTGCTCGGTCGTCCGCAGGGCACGTTCGCGTCCAAGGTCGATGTCGAAGGCGACAGCGTGTCGGTCACCCGCGAAGTCGACGGCGGTCTCGAAACGGTGAAGCTCTCGCTCCCCGCGATCATCACCACCGACCTGCGCCTCAATGAACCGCGCTACGCCTCGCTGCCCAACATCATGAAGGCGAAGAGCAAGCCGCTCGCGCAGAAAACGCCTGCCGATTACGGCGTGGACATCGCGCCGCGCCTCGAAACATTGAAAGTCGTCGAACCGCCCAAAAGATCGGCGGGGATCAAGGTCGCCGATGTCGATGAACTGGTGGCGAAGCTCAAGGCAATGGGAGTGGCAGCATGAAGACGCTGGTCTGGGTCGAACATGAGAACGGCCATCTGAAGGATGCGACGCTCGCCGTCGTCACCGCCGCATCGAAGCTGGGTGAAGTGCACCTGATCGTCGCGGGCCATGATGTCGCCGGCGTCGCCGCCGAAGCCGCGAAGATCGCCGGCGTCGGCAAGGTGCACGTCGCCGACGATGCGGCCTATGCGCACGCGCTGGCCGAAAATGTCGCACCGCTGATCGTGGACCTGATGGGTCATCACGACGCGTTCCTCGCGCCCGCCACCAGCCACGGCAAGAACATCGCCCCGCGCGTCGCCGCCCTGCTCGACGTCATGCAGATCAGCGACATCCTGTCGGTCGAGAGCGAGGACACGTTCACGCGGCCCACTTATGCCGGCAATGCGATCGCCACCGTCAAGTCGAAGGACGCGAAGAAAGTCATCACCGTGCGCGGCACCGCGTTCGAGAAGGCGGCGACCGAAGGCGGCAGCGGCACGATCGAGGCGGTCGCGGCGACCGGAGACGCGGGTACGTCGAGCTTCGTCGGCGCGGAAATCGCCAAGCTCGAACGCCCCGAACTCACCAGCGCGAAGATCATCGTGTCGGGTGGCCGCGCCCTGAAGGACGGTCCCACGTTCGAGGAAGTGATCTATCCGCTGGCCGACAAGCTTGGCGCGGCGGTGGGCGCATCGCGCGCGGCGGTCGATGCAGGCTATGTGCCTAACGACTATCAGGTCGGCCAGACCGGCAAGATCGTCGCCCCGGAAGTCTATGTCGCGGTCGGCATTTCCGGCGCGATCCAGCACCTCGCGGGCATGAAGGACTCAAAGACGATCATCGCCATCAACAAGGACGAGGACGCCCCGATCTTCCAGGTGGCCGACATCGGCTTGGTCGGCGACCTCTTCAAGATCGTCCCGGAACTGACCGAAAAGCTCTGACTCGCTTCATTCCTCCCCTTGCAGGGGAGGTGGCAGGCGAAGCCTGACGGAGGGGTGTCACCCTGTCGATAGCGGGACACCCCTCCACCATCCTGCGGATGGTCCCCCTCCCCTTCCAGGGGAGGAATTAGAAACCGCTAACCCGCCACCGCCGCCGCCCCGACATCCAGCATCTTGCCGTCGGTGATGATCACCCGGTCGCCCAGCTTCGCCTGTGCGAACAGCAGCTTGGCGAACGCTGTCGGCACGCCGATGCAGCCATGGGTCGCATTGCCCCATTTGACGTCGCTGCCGTGGATGGCCACGCCGTCGTTCGTCAGCCGCAGCATATAGGGCATCGGCGCGTCGTAGAGGTTGGACACATGATCGGCGTCCTTCTCCGAAATCGGGAAAGTGCCGACCGGCGATTCCTTGTCGGTCGCCCCATAGACGATCACCGCCGCACCGATCTCGTAGCCGCCACGGAACACCGACAGCGTCTGCGCCTTGAGGTCCACGGTGATGACCAGCGGCCCGGCGGGCACGCCCTTGTCGTCCCACACATAATCGCCATGCTCGAACGGCCCGTCGATCTTCAGCACCCGCTTGACGGTAAAGGGATCGTCGGCGGGCGCCGCGACGGGCTTGGCCGCCGGTATCTTCGCCACCGCCACCACGATCGGCTTGCCCTGATCGACGGGCGCCGCCGCGTTGCGCTGCCGCGCCCCGCTCGGCATGTTGGTCGCGGCCACCGCCGTACCGACCAGCGCCACGAAAAGGCCGAAACGCACCCAGCTTCGCGGCCGGATATATTTGATTTTATTAACTATATTCATGGCCAGCGGGACTCCTGAAGCCCCGCATATCCTGCCCGCCGCAAAAATCCAGACCCTCATTTCCGCTGTACCGCAAAGGGACGCCCGCCACGACAAGCGTTAACAGCAGGCTACGATGCGCCGACATACAGCATCGTTCCCCGGCGAAAGTCGGGGTCCAGAGCAACGGGGTACGGTGTATGCGACGGCGCTCCCGGCCTGCCGCCTATTCCACCGTCACCGACTTCGCCAGATTGCGCGGCTGATCGACATCCGTGCCCTTCAGCACCGCGACATGATAGGCCAGCAGCTGCACCGGCACCGCATAGACCAGCGGCGCAATCAGCGGATGCACCTTGGGCATCTCGATCGTCGCCATGCAGTTGTCGCCCGCCTGCGCGATGCCGTCCGCATCGGAAATCAGCACCACCTTGCCGCCGCGCGCCTGCACTTCCTGCATGTTGCTCACTGTCTTGTCGAACAGCGGGCCGGAGGGCGCGATCACGATCACCGGCACGGCATCGTCGATCAGCGCGATCGGCCCGTGCTTCATCTCGCCAGCGGCATAGCCTTCGGCATGAATATAGCTGATTTCCTTGAGCTTCAGCGCCCCTTCCAGCGCCATCGGATAATCCGGTCCGCGCCCCAGATACAAAACGTCGCGCGCGGGCGCGATCAGATGCGCCATCGCTTCGATTTCCGCATCATGGCCCAGCGCCTCGTTCATCGCGGCAGGTGCTTCGGATAGGTGCCAGACGATCTCGGCTTCCTCCTCCGGGGTCAGCCGTCCCGCCGCCCGCGCCAGATTGGCCGCCAGCGCCGCCAGCACCGCCAGCTGACAGGTAAATGCCTTGGTCGAGGCCACGCCGATTTCCGGCCCGGCATGGGTAGGCAGCAGCAGGTCCGCCTCGCGCGCCATGCTGCTGGTCGGCACGTTCACCACCACCGCGATGATCTGCCCCGCCGCCCTGGCATGGCGCAGCGCCGCGAGCGTATCGGCGGTCTCGCCCGACTGGCTGATGAACAGCGCGAGGCCACCCTTTTCGAGCACCGGATCGCGATAGCGGAACTCGCTCGCCACATCGATGTCGACGGGGATGCGCGCGAACTTCTCGAACCAGTATTTCGCGACCAGCCCCGCGTAGAAGCTGGTGCCGCACGCCACGATGGTGATGCGCTTCACCCCACCCAGATCGAAATCCATGTCGGGCAACGCCACCTGGTTCTCCATCCGCCGCAGATAGGACCGCAGCGTCTGCGCCACGACCACCGGCTGCTCATAGATTTCCTTGAGCATGAAATGGCGGTAATTGCCCTTGTCGATCAGCGCGCCGGACACGCCCGATATCGTCACGGGCCGCTCGACCGGTCGATTGTCCCTGTCGAAGATCTCCGATCCGTCGCGGGTGATGACGACCCAGTCGCCTTCCTCCAGATAGGCGATCCGCTGCGTCAGCGGCGCCAGCGCCAGCGCATCGGACCCCAGATAAGTTTCCCCGTCCCCATAGCCGACGACCAGAGGCGATCCCAGCCGCGCCCCGATCAGCAAATCGGGATGGCTGCGAAACAGAATCGCCAGCGCGAACGCGCCGTGCAGCCGCGGCAGCACCTGCGCCACCGCGTCGCGCGGCGACAGACCCTGCTCCACCTTCTCGCTCACCAGATGCGCGACGACTTCGGTATCGGTCTCGCTGTCGAAATGCCGCCCACGCGCGATCAGCTCATCGCGCAGCGGCTTGAAATTCTCGATGATGCCGTTGTGCACCAGCGCCACTTCGCTGGTCGCATGCGGATGCGCGTTGGTCGTCGTCGGCGCGCCATGCGTGGCCCAGCGGGTATGCGCGATGCCCGTCGTGCCGGGCAAAGGCTCGTCGCGCAGTTCACGCACCAGATTGACCAGCTTCCCCTCGGCCCGCCGCCGCTCGATCGCGCCATCGTGGATCGTCGCGACGCCCGCGCTGTCGTAACCGCGATATTCCAGCCGCTTCAGCCCATCGACCAGCCGGTCGGCAACGTCCTGCGCCCCCACGATACCAATAATGCCGCACATGCTTCTGGAGAGCCTTTCAGAGTAGATAGGGAACGCGGATGCCCGGCATCTCGACCGGAAAATCTTTTGTATTGCGGGTGACCAATACGCGGCCATGCAATTGTGCGGTAGCCAGAATGATGGCGTCCATGGCCTTGAATCGAACGCGCTCACGCCGCAACGCCGCTGCGCGCCTGCCGACTTCGGCATCTACTTCGTCAACACCGAACCCGGACAGCAGCGTTTCGGCACGCCACAATCCGTCGCCTTCGCCTTTCGACATCACTTCGATCCAGACCATGCGACTGATCCATGCCCGCGCACCTGCATCAGTTGCACGATCAATTTCTTCACGAGCCGGGGGAAATCCCGCCAGCGCATCAATGATAATATTGCTATCGAAGCTGAACCCGCTCACCGGGAAGCAGATTTCTTCGGATCGCGATATTTTCCTGCAACCATATCAAGGTAAATCTGGCGCTGACGATCATCCTCTGCATCGAATAGATCGGGAAACTCTGCCCTGGTCTCTTCATAATCATCGTCCCAAGGCCGGGTAGATGATGCACGCTCACGGCGTTGCCATTCCACTGAATCACCTATGTCCGTGCGATGCTTCCAAGCACCAAAACCGATGTCGAGCCATTTTTTCGTCTCGGCCATTTGCGCTTCGGCGCGATATCCATGCACCGCTTCACGCAGCAACGCCGCGCGCGACTTCCCGCGCTCGGCAGCAAGCTGGTCCAGCCACTGGATATCTTCGTCAGGGAGATCAGCGAGTATACGTGTCATACAAGGTTGATATCGTATAATGATATCATGTCAAGAACGCCCCGCCTTCCGCTCCGCCATCTTCGCCCGAAACCGCTTCGCCCAGCCCGGCAGCGCCTCCTGCTTGCCCCGCGCCAGCGCCAGCGCATCCGCCTCCACGTCGCGCGTCACGACCGATCCCGCCCCCACGATCGCGCCGTCACCGATCGTCACCGGCGCCACCAGCGCGCTGTTCGATCCGATGAACGCGCCCGCGCCGATCTCCGTGCGATATTTGAGGAACCCGTCATAATTGCAGGTGATCGTGCCCGCGCCGATGTTCGCGCCTGCGCCCACGCTGGCGTCGCCGATATAGGACAGGTGATTGGCCTTCGCGCCTTCGCCCAGGGTCGCTTTCTTGATCTCCACGAAATTGCCGACCTTTGCCTTCACCCCGATATCCGCGCCGGGCCGCAGCCGCGCATAGGGGCCGATCTCCGCCCCGCGCCGCACCACCGCGCCTTCGAGATGCGAAAAGGCGTGGATGACGACATCCTCCTCCACGCGCACGCCGGGGCCGAACACGACATGCGGCGCGACCGTCACGTCGCGCGCCAGCGCCGTGTCGTGCGAAAAGAACACCGTCTCCGGCGCCACCAAAGTCACGCCGTCGCGCATCGCCGCCAGCCGCCGCTGCGCCTGCCACGCCGCTTCCACGCCCGCCAGTTCCGCGCGGCTGTTCACGCCCGCCACTTCCAGCGGATCGGTCTCCACTACCGCGCTTTTCTGCCCCGGCAGCATCACGATATCGGGCAGATAATATTCCCCCGCGGCATTGTCGTTGCCGATCTGGTCGAGCAGCACGAACAGGTCGGTGGAGCGCACCGCCATCAGCCCGCTGTTGCATAGGGTCACCGCGCGCTCCGCCTCGCTTGCGTCCTTATATTCGACCATCTTCTCGATGATCCCCTGCCCGTCCGCCATGATGCGGCCATAGGCGGCGAGATCCTCCGGCCTGAACCCCAGCACCACCGCGCGCGGATCATCGCCGCGATTGAGTCGGTCGAGCAGCGCCTTCATCGTCGCCGCGCTCACCAAAGGCACGTCGCCGTACAGGATCAGCACATCGCCCACGAACCCGGCCAGCGCATCATGCGCCTGCGCGACCGCGTGGCCGGTGCCCAGCTGCTCCGCCTGCACCGCGATCGTCACGTCGTGACCCGCAACCGCCGCCTCGACCTGCTCCCGCCCCGCGCCCACCACGACCACCTGCCGCTCCGGCCCCAATTCCGCCAGACTGGCGATCAGATGCAGCAGCATCGGTCGCCCCGCGATCGGATGCAGTACCTTGTGCAGCTTGGATTTCATGCGCGTCCCCTGCCCGGCGGCAAGGATGATGGCGGCGACGGGGCGTGTCACGATCGGGGGATATCCTGCGTTATGTGTGGCACATCCTCTGCCATGTTTGGCTTGCATTGACCACAGCGCAGCGGGCATGGCGCGGCCTATGGCAAACATTCCTTTCGATATCATCGGCTTCGATCTGGACGGAACGCTGATCGACACCAGCGGCGATCTGGCGGCGGCGGTCAATCATGCGATCACCGCCATCGGCCGCCCCGCCTATCCCGCCGAAGCGATCCGCCCCTTCGTCGGCAAGGGCGCACGGGTGATGCTGGAACGCGCGCTGACGGCGTCGGGCGATTGCACGCCCGAACTGGTCGAAGAGCGCCTGCCCGTCCTGCTCGACTACTATCAGGCATATCTGGCCATCCACAGCATCCCCTATCCCGGCTGCGTCGCCGCGCTCGATGCGCTCGCGGCGCGCGGCATCCGCCTCGCCATCTGCACCAACAAGGCGGAACGGTTCGCCATCCCCCTCATGCAGCAACTGGGCCTCGCCGATCGGTTCGCCGCGATCATCGGCGGCGACACGGTGGGCATCGCCAAGCCCGATCCTGCGCCCATCCGTGCGATGATAGACCGCAGCGGCAGCGGCAGAGCAGCCTTCGTCGGCGACACGATCAACGACATCGCCGGCGCGCGCAACGCGGGCATCGCCAGCATCGCCGTCAGCTTCGGCTTTCTCGAAGGACCGGTGGAGGAACTGGAGGCCGACGCCGTGATCGACCATTTCGACGGTCTCGTACCCTTGCTCGAACGCTGGCCCGCATGACCCTGCGCCTCGAAACCGACGGCCCGGTCGCCACCCTGCTGATCGACCGCCCGGACAAGCGCAACGCGATGACGCAGACGATGTGGGCCGCGCTCCCCGCGCTGGTCGATCGGGCGATGGCGGACGAGAACATCGCCGTCCTCATCCTCGCCTCCGCCACACCCGGCCTCTTCTGCGCCGGGGCTGACATCGGCGAGTTTGCGGAAAGCAGCACAAGCGAGGACTGGCGCATCGCCAATCAGGGCGCGATCCGCGCCGCCCACAGCGCCCTCGCCCACGCGCCCAAGCCGGTGATCGCGGCGATCGACGGCGATTGCATCGGCGGCGGCTGCGGCCTCGCCATGGCCTGCGACATCCGCATCGCCGCCCCCGCCGCCCGCCTCGGCATCACTCCTGCAAAGCTCGGCATCGTCTACAGCCTGTTCGATACGAAGCTGCTGGTCGATCTGGTCGGGCCGGGGCAGGCGAAGCGGCTGCTGTTCAGCGGTGCGCTGATCGCCGCGGACGAAGCCCTGCGTATCGGCCTGATCGAGGAATTGACCGACGACCCCCGCGCCCGCGCCACCACGCTCGCGCAGACCATCGCCGCCAATGCGCAGCATTCCGTCCGCGCGACCAAGGCGATCGTCCGCAAGATCCTGAACGGCCAGAGCGACGACGACGCCGAAACCCTGGCGCTCTTCCGCGACGCCTTCACCCGCGAAGAGTTCGCCGCCCGCGTCGCCGCCTTCGCTCAGCGCAAGACGTAACGCACCAGCGCCGCCAGCCCCTCCGCCGACACAGGCAGCAGCAACAGCGCCAGCATCACCGCAAGCACGATCCGGCTCACCACCGCTTCATGGCGAAAGGCGGGGCGCGGTGGCTCGGCAGGTGGCGGGCCGGTGAAATATCCATGCTCGTCGAGAAACATGACAGCATTCTTTGGCAAAGCGACCCCCGGCACAAGCCCAAAGTGGAAAACTCATTATATACGCGCGTATATGTCATGCCGTTCCCCTGCGAAAGCAGGGGTCCAGGGTCGCAACCGATACCCTTTCGCTCCTTGGCCCCCTGCTTTCGCAGGGGACCGGATTCCAATCTGTCCGATGACATAGCCCCAAAGTGCAACTCCCCCGCGCGTCCCGCGTTTGCAAGGGCTAATAGTGCGCTATACCGCCATGGCATCCTCGACAGGAGACTCATCATGACTCGCCCCAACTTCGCTCTCGCCGCCGCCTTCGTCGCCATCACCACCCTGCCCGCCTGTACGACGATGGGCCAGAGCCCCACCGCCCCTTCGGCGAGCGCGACCCTGCTCGGCGCGGATGGCGCGTCGCACGGCACCGCACGGATCGAACAGACGACCGCGGGTCTGACCGTCAGCGTCTCGGCGACGGGCCTGACGCCCGGCGTCCACGCCGTCCACGTCCACACCACCGGCACCTGCACCGCGCCGGACTTCACCAGCGCGGGCGGCCACTGGAACCCGATGGGCAAACAGCACGGGATGGACAATCCCAACGGCCATCACATGGGCGACATGCCCAACATGACCGTCGGCGCGGACGGCACCGGCACGCTCACCTACAGCATCGCGGGCGGCATGATAGCCGACGGCGCCAGCCCGCTGTTCGATGCCGACGGCGCGGCGGTCGTCGTCCATGCGAAGGCGGACGACAACGTCAGCGATCCGGCGGGCAACGCCGGTGGCCGCATCGCCTGCGGCGTGCTGGCGAGGGGATAACGGCCAGCCGTCGCACATGTGTCACGCTTCCCCGCCGCATTCTCTCACCGTTCCCCGGCGAAAGCCGGGATCCAGGGCTGCACAGGGCAGTCCTTGACGCGCTGGACCCCGGCTTTCAGCCTGCGGCCGAAGTTTATCCTGAGCGCCTGCCTTGCAGGCAGTCGAAGGGTCGGGGAACGGCAACTATTCCAACACCCATCAAACCCGCTCGGCATCGCCACCGCAAATATTGCTGGAACATTTCTGGAACATTTTGAAGGTTAATTCCGCGCACCCCGCCCGGTTTTCCTTGAATATGCGCGTAGGTGCACGATATTATAGGGGTATGGCGGCACACTAGGCGCCGCCGCAAAGGAGACGATTACCATGGCTAACTGGTCTGACCCCCGGACGCCGGACACCGGCTTTCGCACGGGCTTCGGCGCAGGCGCGGAGACGCGCGGCGCTGCGTTCGACGCGGGGCTGCGGTCCTATATGCTGTCCGTTTACAATTACATGGCGAGCGGTGTGCTGCTGACGGGCCTCGTCGCGCTGCTGTTCGCGCCTTACGCACGTGAGTATTTGATAAATGCAACTGGTCGAGGTCTTAGCGGGCTTGGTTGGGTTGTAACGCTTGCGCCGCTGGGCTTCGTAATGGTTATGAACTTCGGAATTAACAAGCTGTCTACGTCCGCCTTGCAAGCATGTTTTTGGGCATTCGCTGGCGTTATGGGCTTGTCAATGTCCACACTTTTCATGGTTTACACTCAGACTGCGATTGCCCAGGCTTTTTTTGCAGCGGCTGGTGCCTTCGCGGGACTTAGCCTGTGGGGCTACACTACGAAGAAAGATTTGTCTGGCTGGGGTTCGTTCCTGATTATGGGCGTATTTGGCCTGCTTATCGCGATGCTACTCAATGCTTTCATATTCAAATCGGGCACCATGGGTCTCGCAATTAGCTCAATTGGAGTGCTGATCTTTGCCGGATTGACCGCATATGACACGCAGCGCATCAAATCGATGTATGCTTATGTCGCCGGTACTGACATGGTGGGAAAGACAGTAGTGATGGGTGCCCTGTCGCTATATCTCGATTTCATCAACATGTTTCAGTTTCTGCTCAGCATAATCGGCAACCGCGACTGATCGCAGCCCGAAAGGCGAACGAAACCGGGAAGGCCCGGCGGATCACTCCGCCGGGCCTTTTTGCTGCTCCAAACCCCCTCTCCCCTTCAGGGGAGAGGGCCGGGGAGAGGGGGCTGTAAGGGAAAAGTTGAGCGTCGGCTCTTTCAGCCGACGGTTATCCCGACCACCCGCCATTTGCCATCCTCGCGATCGAGCGAGACAGTCTCAATTGTCTCGGCCTTGTTGGCAAAGCGTGTGCGGAACTTCACCACTTCGTAACCGGCGGGCGGCGCGGGCAGATTTTCCTGACTGACGAACGTGCGGGAAATTACCGCGCCAAGTGGTACACGCACTTTTTCAGAAACAGTGCCCCAGACCTGAGCCGTATTCAGCTTGCGGAAAGCCGTACCCGTCGCTTGGTAACTTTCGTCCCAGCGTCCTTGATCTACGAGAATCAGCCATTGACGTGCCGCATCCACAACTTCTGGATTTGGGGCATCCTGCGCGATTGCCGGTGCTGACGAAACGGCGGAAGGCGCATCCGGCAAGGCGGTGAACGCCAGCAAAGCGAAAACAAATGACATGAGAGCAACTCCGATGATGATCCGAGGATGGCGATACAGCCACCTCACGCCGCGGACCGGCGCGTTTCCCTCATCCGTCCGAACAGTCAAAGGGTCTCCCCCGATTTGCGCGTCCACAAACAAATCGGGGTTCGACGATTCCGGTCCACCACCTTCGGTTTCCAGCAGCAGACGTGCAGCCTCCCGGCTGCTCGACACCGCCATCTTGCGCCGCGCATCGCGGAGTCGCTCGTTGATCGTATGCACCGACAGGTCGAGACTGCGTGCGATCGATTTCGCATCATGACCGCGGACCATAAGGCGAAGGGCCTGTTTCTCCTTCTCGGTCAGCGCTCGTAGACCCTCGGTCGTCTGCATGTTCATCAGCGGAAATCTAGGCCAGCCGGATTATTCCAGCTACCCCAAAAAATTCGTACTCACGACAGAAGGAGGGCGGGTTTCAGTTCTGCCCCCCTCACTCCGCCACCGGCAGCAAGATCGTGATCGTCGTTCCCTTCCCCACGATGCTGGCGATATCCAGCCGCCCGCGGTGCCGCTCCACGATATGCTTAACGATGGCGAGGCCCAGGCCCGTGCCGCCCATCGCCCGGCTACGGCCGGAATCCACGCGATAGAAACGCTCGGTCAGGCGCGGCAGATGGTCCGGGCCGATGCCTTCGCCTTCGTCCGCTACCGACAGGCGCACCATGCCCGTCGCGCCGCCCGTCAGGCTGACGGTGATCGGCGTGCCGGGCCGCGCATATTTCACCGAATTGCCGACCAGATTGTGCAGCACCTGCGATAGCTGCGCGCGGTCGCCCTGCACCGGCGGCACGTCGCCGTCGATCTGCGCCACCACGTCCTGCCCCCGCCCGGCGTGGCTGTCGCGGAACACCGCCACCACTTCGGCGGCGAGTTCGCGCAGGTCCACCGCCGCGTCCGGCGTGCGATATTTCTCCGCCTCGATGCGGGAGAGGGACATGAGGTCGTCGACCAGCCGCTGCATCCGCCGCGCCTCGCCGTCCATGATCTTCAGGAACCGCGCGCGCGTCTCCTTGTCCTCCGCCGCGACCGGATCGGCCAGCGTCTCGATGAAGCCCAGGATCGCGGCCAGCGGCGTGCGCAGTTCGTGGCTGGCATTGGCGACGAAATCGACGCGCATCTTCTCCGCGGCATAGCTGCCCGTGCGGTCCATCAGGTGGACGATCCGCCGGTTCTCGTCCCCGCTGATCCCGTCGTGGCCGGGCGTGGGGAGAGAGGCGATCCGCATTTCCCACCTTTGTTCGCGCGTGCCCAGCCCCACCAGATTGATCGACACCGGCTCTGCCATCGGGCCGGGGCTGGACAGGCGCTCGGCGGCGGCGGGGTGGCGGATCGCGATGCGCGCATCCTCCCCCACGATATGGCTGCCCAGCAGGCGCAGCGCGGCCCGGTTCGCCCGCACCACCTTGCCCCGCGCGGCGATCAGCATCGGTTCGGAAATTCCCTCCAGCACGGCGGCAAAATCGGGATGGTCGAGCATGTCGGTGGCTTCACCCGGCGCGGGCTGGTCGATCGTCGCGGCGGTCGCCGGCGGTGCGCGATCGGCCAGGATGAACAACGCCAGCAGGCCCGCCACCCCGGCGATCACGACATTTTCCCAATATCCGCCGAACAGAAAGGTGCCCGCCGCCCCCGCGAGGATCACGAGGACGGCGACGATGTTCTGGAGCGGGCTGGTGCGATTCATGGTTACCGGCCTAGATTATTCGGGCAATTGCTGCGATGGATATTCGTTATGAGCGTGCAAGAAACCGACGGCCAGCCGGGCGAGGGCCCCGAACAGGGCGGCACCCCCGTCCCGTCGCGGCGGCAATTGCTGATCGGCGGCGCGGTCGCGGCCTCCGCGATCGTCTCGATCCGCCCCGCGCTGGCCCAGACCGCCGCCTCGGTCCTCAACTGCCAGATCCCCGTGCCGGACCCGGGCAAATCGGGCAATTTCGTCTCGCCCAACGGCACGCTGGTGCCCGCCGGCACGAAAGGCGCCTTCCCCGGATCGCGCCGCCCCTTCACCGGCGAGGAAGTGAAGGCCGCGCTGCGGGGCCGCACCTTGCCCGGCGCCAGCTACGAACAGAGCCAGGCCTATCTCAATTACATCCGCCGCCTGCAATCCGGGCAAAGCGGCTTCACCTGCTACGCATCGCTGCAGATGCCGCGCTGACGCGCGGACACGCGCTTTGTTAACCGGGCCGGTATAAGGTCGGGTCACGATGACCAGCCTTCCCCGCTACCGCGCCATCCCGGCCGCCGATCTGATCGTCCGCCCCCTCGCCGACATCACGCTCGTCTATCACCGCCCCTCGGGGCAGACGCACATGGTCGCCACCCCGGTGCCGGAGATACTGGCGGCGCTGGAGAGTTTGCGCGAACACCCCATCCCGTTTTCCCGCGAAAGCGGGAATCCAGAGCCGCCATACACCCACGGCCCGGCCCAATCCCCCGCACCCCTGCTTCCCCAGGAGCACGGCATAGAAACCATCCACGACCATCTCGCCACCCATTACGACCTCGGCGACCCCGCCGACGCCCGCGCCGCGATCGAAACGCACCTCGCGGAAATGGCCGCGCTCGGCCTCGTCCGCCGCGCATGAGGCACAGCATAGCCCTGCGCATCGGCCCCGCCAGCTTCCGCATCGGCTCCGCCTGGCCGCAGCCGATCGCGCACCTCGCGGCGCTCTACCGGGGCTACCCCCCGCCGCCCGACGGTATCGCCGACTTCACCGTCCGCCTCGAACCGACAAGACCCTGGCGCCGCCTCATCCGCCCGTCGATCCACATCACCGGCGATCACAGCCTCGCCGATGCCGCGCCGATGGCGCTCGCGCACGGGCTGCTGGCGGCGGAAATGGGGATGAACCTGCAAATGGCGCTCGGCTGGCGGCGGCATCTGCTCCTCCACGCGTCCTGCGTCGAGAAAAATGGCCGCGCGCTGCTGATGACCGGCGAATCCGGTTCCGGCAAATCGACGCTGGCGGCGATGCTGGGGGAGCGCGGCTGGCGGCTGATGGGCGACGAGTTCGCGCTGCTCGATCCCGAGACCGGCGCCGTCCACGCCTTTCCCCGTCTCGTCTCGCTCAAGAACGGCGCGATCGCCGCGATGGAGGCGCAGGTGACGGACGCCGCCCGCTTCGGCCCACGCCTCGCCGCCACGGCAAAAGGCGACATCCGCCACCTCCGCCCCTGCGACGATGCCATCGCGGCGATGGATCGCCCGGCAACCCCGGCGCTACTGCTCTTCCCGCGCTACGGCCACGCGACAGACATCCGCCCCGTCGATCCGGGTGAAACCTTCATGCGCCTGACGCAGGCCTCCACCAACTACACGGCGCTCGGCGAACCCGGCTTCGACAGCCTCAGCCGCTTCGTGCGGACCGTCCCCGCGCAGGCGATAGACTTTCCCGACGGCGACACCGCGCTGGCGCTGGTCGACGAACTGTGGCGCGCGCTGCCATGAGCGCCGCCCTGCTCGTCGCCGCCCTGCGCGATCCCGCCTCCGTCGCGACGCTCTCCGGCGCTCAGTGGAACGCCCTCATCGCCGCCGCCCGCGCCGAGCGGCTGATCGGCACGCTTGCCTTCCGCCTCGAAGCCATCGCCGTGCCACCCGCTGTCCTGGCGATCCTCGCCGACGCCCGCTTCGACGCCGCACGCGAAGCCCGCGCCGCCCTGTGGGAGGCAGACCGCGCCGCCGCCGCCCTCGCGCCTCTCGATGTGCCGGTGATCCTGCTCAAGGGCACCGCCTATGCCGCCGCCGGACTCTCTCCGGCGCAGGGCCGCTTCATCGGCGATCTCGACATCCTCGTGCCCCGCGATGCGCTCGATGCCGTGGAGGCGGCGCTGCTCGCGGCAGGCTGGGAATGGGTGAAGCCCGATCCCTATGACGAGGCCTATTACCGCCGCTGGATGCACGAACTCCCCCCCCTCATCCACCGCGACCGCGACCGGATGATCGACGTGCATCACAATATCCTGCCGCTCACCGCACGGCCCAAACCCGACATAGGCGCGATGATCGCAGAGAGCGTCGCGCTGCCCGGCGGCCTGCGCGTCCTGTCGCCCGAACATATGGTCTGCCATTCCGCCGCGCATCTCTTCGCCGATGGCGACCTGTCGGGCGGCCTGCGCAACCTGTGGGACATCCACTGCCTGTGCAGCGCCTTCGGCGCGGCGCAGCAGGATTTCACCCTAAGCCTGTTCGAGGAAGCGGCGCATCATGGCCTGACGGTGCCGGTATGGCGCGCGCTACGTCTGGCCCATCATCTCTACGGAACGCCGGTAAAGACCTTTAGCGAACCGATCACGGTTGATTACAGACTGCGCTGGCATGACCGCCTGTTCATCGCCCGCCTGCTCGCCCGCGACGCCTGGGGCCGCGAAACGCGCAAGGCCCTCCGCCAGATCTTCTACATCCGCTCCCACCTGCTGCGCATGCCCCCCCTCATGCTCGCCCGCCACCTCTTCACCAAATGGCGCAAGGGGCATCGGCCGGGCTGATCGGGGTGGATGACCACGCGAAAGCGTCCTGTCATGCCAGCAATGAACGGAAAGCAGAAAATCCTCCGCTGACAGGGGAGGTGGCAGGCGAAGCCTGACGGAGGGGTGTCACCCTGTCGAAACGGGGATACCCCTCCACCATCCTGCGGATGTTCACCCTCCCCTTCACGGGGAGGATCGGGAAATCTCCACGCCAACCAGAATCACGCCCCACAGCACCCCGTGTTCCTGCGAAGGCAGGCTGCGTCCTGAGCCCGTCGAAGGGAACCCAGTGTCGCCGGGGTTCTGACCAGACAACCCTGGACTCCTGCCTTCGCAGGAGAACACAATCCCGCGCAGAGCCGGAGAGACGCGGAAGGCTGCCTCAGCCACTAACCGTCCGCGTCTCCGCGTCCCGCGCGAACCACAATCTTCCCGACATAAGAGTCACGATACCGACGATCCTCCCCGTCCAAGGGGGGAGAGAAAATGTCCGTGCGAACCACAATCATCACGCCCAGACGCACACCGTGTTCCTGCGCAGGCAGGAACCCAGTGTCGCCGGGTTCTGACTAGGCAACCTTGGACTCCCGCCTTCGCAGGAGAATAATCCCGCGCAGAGCCGGAGAGACACGGAGAAGCTGCCTCAGGCACCAACCCTCCGCGCCTCCGCGCGAACCACAATCTTCCCGGCATATCGACGATCCTCCCCTGCAAGGGGAGGTGGATGGCGTAGCCAGACGGAGGGGTGTCTCCGTATCGCGACGGGAATACCCCTCCACCACCCACTCCGTGGGCGGTCCCCCTCGCCTGCAAGGAGAGGATTGCGACATTCAGCGATACTCAAAACACCCAATCGACCTCGCAAGGACGCAGTCCCCAAGACCCACCCCACAAAAAGAAAGGGGCCGGTCTTTCGACCAGCCCCTTCTTCTGCATCAGCCTCGAAAGGCCGATAGCAAGACTTACATGCCCGAACCCGGACCGTAGGTGATTTCCACGCGACGGTTCTGCAGTTCGCGAACGCCGTCGGCGGTTTCGACGCGGGGCTTGCTCTCACCGAAGGCTTCGGTCGAGATCACGCCGTCAGGAATACCCTTGGACGTGAGGTAGGCCTTGACCGAGTCGTTGCGGCGCTGCGACAGGCCGACGTTGTAAGCGGGCGCGCCCGACTTGTCAGCGTGACCGGCCAGCATGACCTGAGCCGAACCGCAGTTGCTGTAGGCCGAGATCGCGTTGTCGAGGATGGTCGCGGCATCAGGCGTGATGTTGGACTTATCCCATTCGAAGAACACGATGTACGGCCCAGGCGTGCATTCCACTGCCGGCGGAGGCGGCGGCGGGGGAGGCGGCGGGGGCGGGGGCGGGGGCGGCGGCGGCGGGGGCGACGGCGGTGCTGCCGGTTCGCCGAAGTTGTAGCTCAGGCCAACGAGAACGCTGTGCGTGCGCAGGCGTGCATCGACGTCCGAACCGGCCGCATTGAAGCGCGGATCGGGACGGTTGCTGGTAACCAGACCCATGTCGGGGTGGTTGTAGAAGCGATACTTGAGCGACGCGTCCAGACGGTCGGTCAGCGGGAAGCGCACGCCGGCGATGGCCTGCCATGCGAAACCGGTGTCCGAATCATCGGTGGTCAGCGTGTAGAGGTAGGTGCGGGCAACGCCGACACCGCCGCCAACGAAGCCCTGAATGCCGTCATCGTCGCCGAAGTCGAGCAGGCCGTTGACCATGAAGCTGAGCGAACGGACATTGCCGCGCGTGCTCTGCACACCGTTGGTGTAGCTGACCACGTCGGTGTAGGCGCGCTTGAACGCGACTTCCGATTCAAGGCGGAAACCGCCGAAATCGTAACCGATGACGCCGTCGACGTCATAACCGGTGTTGTAGTTGGCGGTGGCAACCGGGTTGACGATCGTCAGGTCGGTGTCTTCCACGATCATGGCACCGGCGTCGGCGCCGATGTACCACGAATCATCACGCGCCATGGCGGGTGTCGCCAAGGCCGTGGTAGCGAGCGCTGCTGCGAGGGCAAGCTTCCGCATAATATTCCCCTTTCAAATTGGTCACGAAGGACTGCGGAAACCGTCTAGCTTGTGGAAAGTTTCATGGCAAGTGCGCAAATCGCGGAACTGTTGCCTAAATGCCGCAGTATCGCATGTAAAGTCTCGCAGGGATAGCCTTGGATTTACTGCGTTTATTACGCCATTTCGCAATTCTGTTTTTTTTGTTGGGGTAGTGGAACGGTGCCGTAAAGCCGCGCTCCAGGTCAAGGTTCAGGCGATCATTCCGTGCAGGCGCAGCATGGCCAGAATCGCGCCGATGGTCGCCCGCGCCTCGCCGTCGATCACGGTGCCGCCAGCAGGGTCCGCGATTGCCGCGCCGCGCCCGCCGACGATCCGCACGCCGCCCTGATAGAAGCCGTCGCTCCGCACCGCACCGTCGCGCCACGCGCTCCCGTCCCACGTCACGTCATGCCCCCGGTCGCGCACCTGCACCGCCATCCCCTCGACCGGCGCAACGAACCGCCAGCCACCATCGGTCCACCCCGCGATCGTCCCCGCACGCCCCGCCCAGGCCCCGCCGGGCGACGCCGCCACGATCCAGCACTGGCCCGGCGCGGGGCTTGCCGGGGGCGTCGCGAGATCGGCGCTCTCCACCAACGCCTGCAACAGCATGTCGAGGCGCGTCAGCGCTTCGTTGTGCGTGATCTCCTTCTGCGCCTGCCCCGCCTGCAACAGCGGCAGCGCCAGCCGCGCACTCTCGTTCGCCATCATTCCGTCTCCTTCGAAGGTTCAATCTCATCATCCCGTTCGAGCGTTTATGCGTTCCCCTGCGGAAGCAGGGGTCCAGGGCCTCAGGCGACAGCATTCCGATCCCTGGCCCCCTGCTTCCGCAGGGGAACGGCGTAATTGCCGATCCGAAGGGAAGTGCCGCCAATGCTCAAAGCCCCAGCACCCCGGCGCGGCCCAGCCCATGCGTCCCGCGCTGCTGCACCCGCAAAGCCAGCGCCGTGCCGCCCGCCGCCGCGACATCCGCCGCATGATCCGCCGCGCCATAGGTCCACGAAGCGCCCTCGGACTCCACGGTCCGCAGCACGACATCGCCTGCCAACACCGCGATCACCCAGCTTTCGCGCTCCTCGCCCAGCGGCGCATCCACGCCGTCGGCCCAGCCCCAGCCCGTCCGGCTGCGCCGCACCCACGTCACCTGCATGTCCCCCGTGCCGTCCGCCTCCGCGCGCAGATGCACCGGCGCAAGCGGCAGCATCGCGTCGCCCCGCACCACCCGCTCCGCCTCGACCGGCACCGCATCGCCGATGCCGATCGCCATGGCCCGGCACAGGGCACCCCGCGCCACGGCATCGCCGGGCACCGCGACCAGCCGGTCGGCGTCGAGCAGCAAGAACGCTTCGCCAGCCCCATGCCCCGCAATCGCCCATTCCGTCCCCCGCCGCCCGCGCAGCAGGCGCGTCAGCCGATACAGGCCGTCGCCCAGCGGCAGCACCGATCCGAACTGGATCAGTTCTTCCCCCACCACGCACAGATTGGCCCCGCGCAGCAGCGCCGCGTCGTCCACCCCGATCAGCCCCTCGCCCCCGGTCGGCACCGCCACGTCGATTGCATTCTCCAGATCGAACAGACTGGCGGACCCCGCACCCGGCGGCGTCACCACATGCCCCATCACGGCGGCAGGGGCGGTCCGCCCGATCGGCGTCGCCGTGCCGCTTCCCGGATCGACCGTGAACAGCGCCGCGCGCCGCCACCCGTCGCTCTCCCCCGCCGCCGCCAGCATCACCACCGGCGCATCGGGCGCGCTGTCGCCGGTCACCGGCAGTTCCACGATCATCAGCCGCGTGCTCCCGTGCGGCGCATCGGGCTGGCGCAACACCCGCCCGCCGCTCGCCTCCACGACAGGAACCGGGTCTGCCCCCGGCCATCCGCGCAGGCTGATCCGCACCCCCATCTCCGCCCATTCCCGCGCCACCACGCGCCACTGGCCGGTTTCACCTTCGACCGTCACGATGCTGCCCGGTCGATGCACCAGCCCCGCCCATCCGCACAGCAGGTCCAGTTGCCCGCGCCCGCGCCACGCTTCCGCCAGCCGTATCTGCGCCAGCCCCTTGGCCGCGTCCGCCCCGATCGCGGCCGGCAAGTCTATCGTCCGCGTCGCGCGCCCCACGCCGGGCCGCACCGCCGTCTGCACCCCCGCCTGATAGTCCCGCGCCGCTTCGTAATGGCGCAGGCCGAGGCGCAGCGGCACGTCCTCCACCGGATCGCGCGCCGCCTTGCGCGCCTCCTCCGCCGCCCCGTTGATCCGCGCCGCGAGACTCGCCTGCGTCACCGGCGCGGTCGCCGCCTCAGGCCGCACCAGCCGCAATCCGTCCGCATCCTCGATCAGCACCAGCCCCTGCGCGCGCACCAGCGGGTCGATCGCCGCCGCCGCATCGTCCCCGCTCGCCGCATAGCCGTCCACAGCCTCGCCCGCTCCGGAGACCACGCCTCCGGTCAGGTCCGCCACGATCGCGCCCGCCGGCACCGGCCCCTCGTCGGCCACCACCTCGAACGTCAGCGACGGTATCCGGTTGCCGTAATCGGCCAACTGCAGATCCTCGAACAGCGCATAGGCCATGCCGCGATGCGCGGGCGTCGTGCCGGTCCCTTCCGCCGCCGCGATCAGCGGATCGACCGCCTGGTCCGCCCCGCCGTCATGCAGGCGGAACGCAGCCATCTCCGTCTTGAAATCGCCCGCCACCCCGCGCAGCAGATTGCCGTCCGCCCATATCCGCCCGATCCGCAGCACCCGGCGCGCCGACACGGCCACGGCGAAACTCACCGCATAGCTGAACGTGGTGACGCTCGGCTGTCCCTTGCCGCCGCCGCTCTTGGATTTCGTCTCGCGCAGGTCGGTGGCCCAGATCACCGTGCCCGCCACCCGCATCGTGCCGTACACGCGCGGCACCTGCGTACCGTAAGTCGATGTCTGCACCTGCAATTCGGCGATGCGCGGCCCCTGCCGCCCCTTGGGCTTCAGCAGCACCGCCTGATCGAACGCCCGCCCCGCCAGCGCCCCGATCGCCCCGCCCAGCGGCCCGCCCAGCACCGTCCCCACCGCCCCCAGCACGATCGTCGCCATATCCGTTCCTTTCGGATTCTCCTCTCCAGAGGGAGAGGACAGTGAAGGTTGGCCGCATGCGGCCTACCGGAACTTGGAGAGGGGTTCCGCCTGCGCGTCCTCTACCGCCCCCAGCGCCAGACCCCGATCACCGGCCACGGCGCATCCCCCGGCATCTCGACCACCCGCCGCAACCCGGCATGAGCATGGACGAACCCGCCCGGCACCCGCAGCATCAGGTGAAACTGCGCCACGCCCGCCCGCACCAGCAGTACGTCGCCCGGCTTCAGTATCCGTACCCGCCGCAGCCCCGCCGCGCGCAACCACCCGGCAAAGCGCACCCCGTCGCCGCCCCGCAATCCATAATCCGTCGGTGCCAGAGCATCATGCCCCGCCGCGCCCAGCGCACAGGCGACCAGCCCCACGCAATCCAGCCCCGTCTCTCCGCAGCGCCCGTGCAGCCGGAACGGCACCCCCACCATCCCCCGCGCCGCAGCGACAATGCGATCCGCCCGCTCCATAACCCCACCTCCCAAAGCACCCTGTGTTCCTGCGAAGGCAGAAACCCAGAGTCGCCGGGTTTTGACCAAGCGACACTGGACTCCTGCCTTCGCAGGAGAACAACAATGGCCGCGCAGACGCGGAGACAGTGCCCAAGGCACGCCCTCACCACGCGCACCGCGATCACGCCCCCGGATAGCGCGTCAGCAGGTCGTTCCCCGGCAACCACGGCTCCCCGCGAAAATTGACCGCATTGGCAAAGCGCCCCGCGCATGTCTCCAGCCGCCGGTCGCACCCCTGCGTCAGCAGCACCCGCGTCCCCGCCGCCACTGCAAAGGCCGGCGGATCGGCCAGCGTCACCCCCGCCGCCCCCGAACCACCTGCGCCATCCCCGGCAACGATCGCCTGCGTCATCCCGACATTCGCCCCGCCCAGCCAGCGCAAGGTGCCGAACGCGTAATCGTCCCCCGCACCGATCCCGCCCACGATCGTCACCACCGCATCCGCAACCCCGCTTACCACCGCCACCCGCCGCCACTGCGCCAGGTCCACCCGGCACGCCCGGTCGCCCAGCATCGCGCGGCAATCGGGCGTCGTCTCGGGCGCGACCGGCCCGCCCAGCACCGCCGCCGCGCCGATCAGTTCCGCGGTGAACGCCGCCCCCGTCCGCTCCACGACGCCCAGCGTCCCGCGCGCCAGCACCAGCCACAGCGCCCCCGGATCGGTCCATTCCGTCAGCATCAGCGTCACCGCCGCCCCGTCCCAGCGCCCCGCCTCCAGATCGCGCGCGGTGATCGCATCGCTGGACAAGGCCCCGCGCAGGTCCATGCTCTCCGGCTCCAGCTCCGTCCCCTGCCGGATCGCCGAGGGCGCCAGCCCCGGCGCCGCGCGATAGCGCAGACCGCGGACCGCCAGATCGCGGTCGTGGCTCGTCAGGCCGATCGTCACCCCGTCGCGCCGCTCCAGCCGCCAGCAGAAGGCAAGACACGTCAGCTCCTGCCCCAAAGTCTCCGCCACGCTCATGCGCGTAGCTCCACCAGCGGCACGGACGGCACCTCGCCCGCCGCGAAGGTCGCGCGGCTCACCTCCAGCACATCCTCGGCGAAGCGCACCGGCACGTCGAAGCGGAACCCTGCGGTGATCGCCGCGCCCGCCACGGGCGCGACATCGAACGCGATCACCCCCAGCCCCGCATGGGTCCACCCGCTCGTCCGCTCGATCCCGTCCACCGCCACGCGGATGCTCCCCGCCACCGGCCGGGTAATGACCCGCTGTTGCGCTTCCCCACCCGTCCCGTAATATTTGCACAACTGGAACGCGCTCGCCGCCCCGTCGCCCGTCCCCAGAAACTGGTCGAGCGGCCCCGGCGTGCCGTCCATCGCGCAGGACCGGTCGTCGAACGGATCGGTGAAGCGGAACCCGCGCGCCGCCCCGCGCCGCGCCCGGAAAAAGCTGATCAGTTCGGCGACGTCGCTCTCCGATCGCACCCCCGGCCCGACATCGAAGCGCATCCGCGCATCCGCCCAGTCGCTGCTCCGCCGCTCATGCCCCGAAAGGCTCTCAACCGTCTGCGTGGAAAATGTCGGCGACACGCTCGCCTCGCGCCCCAGCGCCAGCGGAAAGATCACATCGTCGAACGCCTGCACATCGCTCTCCTCGTCCAGCGTGAATAAGGTGACGCCATCGCGCGCCACTTGCGGCAAGGCCCACAGGAAGGTCCGCGCCGTCCCCCGATCGTGCGACGCTTCCGCCGCCGCCACGATCCGCGGCCACTGCGCCGCCGCATCCTGGGCCAGCAGCACGAAGCCCGAAAGATAATGCTGCTCCGCCACCGGATAGCCCAGCCGCGCCGTCGCCTCCGCGATCCCCTGCGCGGTCAGCGCCACGCGCCCTTCCGTCACCCAGTCGTAATCCTCCAGTTGCAGCACGTCGAACGCCGGGCGCGCCCAGCCGACCGGCATGTTCGCGCGCTTCGCTTCGGGCGCTTCCGGGTCTAGGATCGTCGGCAGATAGGCGAGCAAATGCGTCACCGCGCCGGGTGCCACCGCCTTCACCGCCGCGCACAACGCCGCCGTCGATTCCGCCAGCACCCCGCCCGCCAGATCGAGCAGCGCCCGCTGCGCCGCGCTCTTGCTCCCCCGCACGTCGGCGATAGACACCAAAGCCGCCCCGAACCGCGCCCGCGCCGCATCGTCGTACAGGCATATCCGCCCGTCGGCGGGCATCACCCACCACCACGGCTCGCCCACCTGAAACTTCACAGGCAACCCCGCGTCCACCGCAATCGCCACGAACGCCCGCGCCACATCCTGCAAATATCCCATCGCCGCCGCATTGGCGGGCGACAGCAGGGTGGACGGCGGCACCCATCCGGTCAGCGCCGGATCGCCGTTCTCCGCCCGCTGCTTCCACGCTTCCGGACAATGCGCGTCGAACAGTTCGTAGGACAGCGACCAGATGATGCCGAAGCCCAGCGCCTCCGCCCGTTCCGCAAAGTCGCGGTGCCACGCCGCGCACGGCGCGTTCAGTACGTCGCCCGCACCGCTCGCGATCCACCCCGCCCCGCTCCGCGCCAGCGCGAAATAATGGCTCATCCCCACATAATGCAGCACGTCCCCGCGATAGCCGAGCGCGAGGATCGACCGCAGCAACCGCTCCGGCGTCTGGTTGAAACAGTCGTCATAGCCCGTCGCGATGCCGATCCCATGTTCGGGCAGCATAACGTCCCCCACCGTCAGCACCGATCCCGCTCCGTAGCAGACGATGCCCGTCATCTCCGCCCAGCCCGCGACCGGCGCGGCGAAGGGGACGGGCGTGCCACCCGCGACATACCCCGGCGGCACCAGCGAGAGGAACATCCGGTCCACATCCCCCGCCCACACCGGATCGGCCTCGCCCGGCAGCAGGAAGCCGCCGTCCAGCGCCGCGAAATCGAGGCTGATCGCCGCATCCTCCGGCGTCCCGTCGGCATAATTCCACAGCCGCACATACCAGCTCCGCGGGTTCCCCGCCGCGTCGCGCCCCTCGATCGTCAGCGTCGGGCCGTTGATGGCGTCGAGCGGCACTATCCCCCCGCTCCGCCACCGGAACCGCAGCACGCAGCTCCGGAAATCCCGGTCCGTGGCGTAAGACAGCAACGGATGATCCCACCGGTCCTCCGCGTCCCAGATCAGCCCCGCCAGATCCCCCGATCCGCAGAACACCGCATCCACCCGCAGCGAATCCGCCGCCGTGGTCACGACACTCGCCATCATCGGCCGCGGAAAATTGACCGTCCAACAGGGCGCCGCAAACCGCTTGAGATACGCGACCTCCTGCCCCGCCCGAGCATCCGCCAACCAGTGATCCATGATGATTTCCCCTGTAAATCCTTCCCACCACTCCAATCGTCATCCCCGCGCAGGCGGGGACCCATGGTTCGTCATGGTGACTGGTTCGCGGTTGGCGAGATGGGTTCCCGCCTGCGCGGGAATGACGAACTGAAGAACAAGGCCCTCCCATTCCTCCCCTGACAGGGGAGAAATAGCGCCCCGCAAATCCTCCTCCCCCCATTGGGGGAGGGCAGCGAGCCCCGGACGTGATCCGGGGCGCAGCGGGAGAGGGGCTGCGCCCTATCGATAGCGCGCAATCCCTCTCCAAGGTCCGGTAGGCCTTCGGCTAACCTCCCCTATCCTCTCCCACAGGAGAGGATCTGCCCTCACTTCATCCTCTCCAGTGGGAGAGGATACGAAGACTTGGCAGCGTGCTGCCTGGTCGTAGTTGGAGAGGGAATGCGACGCAGCAACGACGCACCGCCCTACTCCCCCACCGCCCCCCGCACCGCCCGCGCCACCTGCCGCGCGCTCCTTGCCAGCGCGCGGGGCGCATCGCCGCCCGCGCCGTTGACGTTCACCACCACCCGCACCTCGCGCACCCCGCCGGCAGCGCCGCCGCCCGGCACCACCTGTCCGCTCGATCCCGGCACGAACAGTTCCGGCCCGCGCTCGCCCACGATATAGCCGCGCCCGCCGACCACCGGCCCGCCCGTCGCCCGCCCCGGCAGGCCCAGCAGCCCGCCGACGAGACTCCCCGCCAGCCCCAGCAATCCGCCACCACCACCGGAGCCGCCGCCGATTGCCCCGATCCCGCTGCGCAGCGCCGACCGCGCGATCTCGTCCAGCACGCTGACGGCGATCCGCCGCAAGTCCTCGAACCCGAACGCCCCGGTTTTCACCGCGCGCAGCAGGCCGCTCTCGATCGCCCGCCCCGCCCGCTCGGCACCCGCCGCCAGCGGCCCTTCCAGCCCGCTGCGCATCGTCTCCACATCGCGGGCAAAGCCCTGCACATCGGCCCGCACGCTCACGACCAGCCGTTCGACTTCCTCATCCATCGGGATACATCTCCATCATCCGCGCGATCGTCGCGCCGTCGGGCGGCGCCGCGTCCGCCTGCCCGCCACCCGCCGCCGCCAGTATCGCCCCCACCTCATCGGGCGTCGCGCCCCAGAACACGTCCGGCACCCACCCCAGCACCAGCGCGGTCACGCCCGACAGGCGGACGGCGGTTTCGGTGAAGGTCATGCCCAAATCTCCTCCCCTTCAGGTTCAAACGAGGCACGTGACTCGTTTGAAGGGTTGGGGTGGGCGCTGTCCGCAAAATACGTCATAGGTTCGCTCCATTCCCCGCCGTGTTCCTGCGAAGGCAGGAACCCAGAGTCGCTTGGTCGAAACCCGGTCCTCTGGACTCCTGCTTTCGCAGGAGAACGATTGCGCGCAGAGACGCGGAGACATTGTCCCAAGCATCACCCCCTCCGCCCCTCCGCGCGAACCCGATCCCTCTAGCCCGCCCCCGCCAGCACCTGCCGCAACACGGTCCGCAGCACCGGCATCGCCTGCGCCACGCCGCCCTGCACCAGCGCCTCGCCGAACGCCGCGCGCGTCATCCCCTCGGGTCGCGCGGCGAGGCAATGCCAGAACAGCGCCGCCATCTCGGACAGCGCCAGTTCCCCCGCCGCCGCCCGCTCGACCAGCGCGAACAGCGGCCCCAGCTCCGCCTCCGCCGCCACCAGCGCCGCGAAACTCGGCCGCACCACCAGCGTCTCGCCCCCGATCACCAGCCCCGCCTCGCCCCGCGCAGGATTAGGCGCACTGCCCGCCATCCCGCTCAACCCCAACCCGTTCGTGCCGAGCGAAGTCGAGGCACCCCGCGCACCGTTCGTCACCCGCGCCGCACCACCAGCCGCCCCGCTCACAGGTTCACCACCGGCCCGCTGCTCTCCAGGCTCACGGTATAATTGCGTTCGCCATTATAATCCCCGGCATAGTCCAGCCGCGTGATCAGGAACCGCCCGCGCATCCGCTCGCCGCTCTCGAAGCTCAGCTCGAAATCGTCGATCGTCCCCGACAGCGCATGGTTGCGGATGCGCACTTCCGCCGCCGATCCGGTGAAGATCCCCGCCGCCGATACGCTCACCGCGCGCACCCCCGCGCCGGACAGCAATTCGCGCCATCCCGCGCTGTCCTTGCTGGTGATGTTCACCGCCTCGCCGCTCACCGACATTTGTGTCGTGCGCAGCCCCGCCACGGTCTGATAGCCCACCGGCGTCGCGCCATCGCTCACCTTCAACAGAAAGGCACTTCCTTTTTCCACGGCCATATCGCATGTCTCCGTTCATGATTGGTCACAGGCCCGCAACAGGCCGGACATTCAGGGTTTCGCAGGGTAGAGGAACTGAACATGATCGCTTTCACATCCGCACTGATGCTCATGCTGGCCGGAACGCCCGGAGACGCCATGGGCAAGGCCCGGCAGGACTATTCCGCCTGCCTCTCCCGCTTCATGCAGGACGCGCTGGAGCGGAAGATGGACACGGGCGAATATAAGGGCGCGCTGAAAGCCAAATGCGCCGAACAGGAAGCCACCTTCCGCACCGCCATCCTCGCCGCCGACAAGGTGGACGGCATGAGCGCCAAGGACTCCGCCGCCGACGCCGACGACCAGATCGCCGAATATCTCGACAAGTTCACCAGCGAATATGAGGACTATCAGAGCAACGCCGCCCCGCCGGGCGCGTAAGGGGCGACACCAAAAGCCCCTCTCCTTCAGGCCTGTCCTGAGCGCCTGCCGCAGGCGGGCAGTCGAAGGGGGAGGGGTTGGGGTGGGGGATGTACCATCTGAAGCCACACTCCCTCCTCTCCAGTGGGAGAGGATACGAAGGCTTGGGCCGCATGGCCCTAGCCGTAGTTGGAGAGGGAATGCGCCCTATCGCACCGTCCCAATCCCTCTCCAGGCTCCGGTAAGCCTCCGGCTAACCTCCACTATCCTCTCCCACCGGAGAAGAAATTAAGTTGCGATCACGCGAAGCCGCAGCCAAGCACCTTCCCCCCTCCGTTCGGTTCGAGCCGGTTCGAGCGAAGCCGAGAACCGAAATGTCGAGAACCCTTGCCATTCACGCCGAGCCGCGGAGCCGCAGAGACATCGCCCCAGACACACCCCCCCCTCCGCGTCTCCGCGCACCCTCCCGTCCGTTCGCCCTGAGCGAAGTCGAAGGGCCACGCTGAGCGCAGCGAAGCCCCTTCGCTCCGTTCAGTTTAAGGCTTCGACTTCACTCAGCCCGAACGGACGAAAGGTGACGGCAAGAAAGCAAAATGTTACCGACAGCCATGACCATCGCTGGCATTATTCTCTTTTATCTGGCCGCCACAAACGCAGTGCTTGGACTTACCATCGGCACCTGCACGCAAGGAGATGCCGGTCAGCTCTGGGGCGGCGTGCTTTCGCTCGCCCTCCATGCGGTCGCCGCCCTGTTCCTGACCCAAAGCAAACGGCCCGCTCTGACGGCCATCCTGTTGCTGCCCACGACGCCCCTCCTGGCATGGCAAGCCATTTTCACCACACGACTGACAACAGGACACTGGTTCGCAAACGCCTCGGCTTGCGACATACTGGACAACACATCCGGGCAAGTTCCCGATGGCGCCGAACCTTGGTTCATCCTGATATGGCTACTACTCTCGATCGCAAGTTGCTGGAGTTTCGGCACCATAGTCTTTCGGGCACGGCCTATCCCCAACCGCATGTAGGACCGGAATCAGCCTTATCAGCATTGGTTCGCGCAGAGACGCGGAGACGCAGAGATATTCGTCCCAGGCACACCCCCTCCGCGCCTCCGCGCGAACTCCAATAGCATAGCCGTTCTCGACAGGCTCGAACCGAACGGAAATGTGGCAGTAATTCCATATGTTTGTTAGCATATACGGCGTGTTAACCGCTGCTGCATTAGCCCGTAGGAATGACTGACGAACGCCAAGACGCCGACACCTCCAAATTCGACGCCAGAACTCTGGCCGGATATTATCTCCGGAAAACTGAGGCTCGGCAAAAAAAGACCGGCACTTGGGCAGATGTGATCTTCGGCATCCCCCTGTTCGGGACCATCTTGTATTTTTCGGTCGAGCGTATCGCCAATGCCATAGCCACAGGCCACATTTCAGCGGGAAAGAAAGGTGGCATAGTCCTGCAAAGCGAACAGCCGTTTGCCTTTTTGCAAGGCATGTTAGGCTATTCGCTTCTGGCTTTGGGGTCTTTCTGTTTCATAGCCATGGTTTGCAGAATCCGGTGGAGAAAATGGCATTATCGCCACCTTCCCGAACCCGAATACAGCAAGGTCGTATTCGCGCCGAGGCGCAGTCGAAGGGAACGAGCCGAGGAATAATACACCCCCCCTCACCCCAACACTCGCACCCGGTAATCCACCGTGCGCGCCAGCCTTCTTCCCGCGCCCGCACGATCCGCGATCGCAGCAGCCGCAGCCAAGCGCCTTCCTACATCCGTTCGGTTCGAGCCGGTTCGAGCGAAGTCGAGAACCGAAAGGTCGAGAACCCGCCGCATGACCGCCGTTCTCGACAAGCTCGAACCGAACGGGGTGTGAGGGGCTGTCAGCGAAAGAACACACCCCCCTCACCCCAACACCCGCACCCGATAATCCACCGTCGCCCGCCACCCCTCTTCCCGCGCCCGCACGATCCGCGATCGCAGCAGCCCCACGGTCGCCACCTGCCAGCCCGGCACCGCGATCCGCGCAATCGCCGCGTCGGCCAGCGCCAGCATCTCCGCCAGCGCCGCGCCCGTCTCGCCCTTGTCCTGCACGGTCAGCGTCAGGCGCACCTCGCGGCCCGGCGCGTCCTTCGTGCCCCAGTCGGCGCCGATGCACTCGCCGAGGATCGCATAGGGCGCGCTCGCCTTGCCCGGCGGCCCGTCGAACACGCTGTTCAGCAGCGCGCCCAGCGCCACATCCCCGCGCAACGCCACCAGCGCCGCTGCGCGCACCGCCATTTCAGGGGCCATTTCCGCACTCATCCGCCCGTCCTCCCGACATAGCGCAACCGCGCCTCCTCCACCCAGCGGTCGAGCAGCGCGCGGCCTTCGATCACGATAGCGTCGCCCTCGGTCGAAACCGTGACGCCCGGCACGTCCCGCGCCTCCGCCGCCACCCGGTCGCGCAGCCGATCCGCCGCCCGCTCCCCGATCGCCTGCCCGCGCTCCAGAATCGCCCTCAAGACAGCCGCATCCGCCGCCAGGGCCGCCACAGCGCCGTCACCGCGGCCGGCGGCGTCGCGGCGTCGCCTTCGCGCAGCCCGTGCATTTCCGCCGCCATCCGCACGATCCCGTGCTTCAGCCCCTCCGGTATCGCCGACGCCTCCGCCGCGATCCCCGCGCGATAGCGCACGCGCACGCGCCCCGCGGCTCCCGGTTCCGTCACCCGCACCCAGCCGTCGCCATGCCGGTCGATGTCGATCGCGTAAGACCCGACGGGCAGCGCAAACTCCGCTCCCTCCGCCGGCACGCCCATGACGCTGGTGATGCTCGCCACCGGTCGCGCCTCCAGCCGCTGCCATTCCCCGGCCTTCACCGGCATCACATCCTCGGCCGCCCGCACGATCAGCCACTGCCCGATGAACTGCTCGCACAGATCGCTCGCCGCACGGATCAGCCGCTCCAGCAGCGCATCCTCGCCCCCGCTGTCGATCCGCAGATAGGCCTTGAGGTCGGCCACCGGCACCGCCAGCCCCGCCTCCTCGATCACCGCCAGTCCCATCGGCCTGTCCTTCCCTCATAAAAAATCCTCCCCTGGAAGGGGAGGGGGACCGCCCGCAAAGCGGGTGGTGGAGGGGTGTCGCGCCATCGCAACGGGAACACCCCTCCGCCCGTGCTGCGCCCGCCCCCGTCATCCTGACGAAAGTCAGGATCCATTCAGCGCACGCACAGGGGCGTCATCGCACCCTATCAGCCAATGGATGCTCACTTTCGTCAGCATGACGGTAGGCAGAGGATCAAACCTCCATCCCCCCCTTTCAGGGAGGATCACGCGCCCATAAGAAATAACCCCAACCGTTCGCCCTGAGCCTGTCGAAGGGCCAGCCTGAACGCAGTGAAGGCACTTCCCCCGGATCAAGTCCGGGGTCAGTAGAAGGCTTCGACAGGCTCAGCCCGAACGGTTGAGAAGTCAGTTCCCAGGTGTCTACGACACCGCGAACTTCATCAGCTTGATCGCCTCGCTGTTCGCCACCGCGCCGCCGATCCGCTTGACGGCGTAGAAGTGCACGAACGGCTTGTTGCTGTACGGATCGCGCAGGATGCTCGTCTCGCTGCGCTCCGCGATCACATAGCCGGTCGCGAAATTGCCGAACGCGATCGACAGGCTGTCGGCGGCGATATCCGGCATGTCCTCAGCCTCCACCACCGGATAGCCCAGCAGCGTCGCGGGCGCGCCGCCGTTCAGCCCCGGCTGCCACAGGAACGCGCCGTCCGCCGTCTTGAGCTTGCGGATCGTCGCCAGCGTCTTGCTGTTCATCACGAAGCTCGCGCCCTGCCGATAGGGAGTACGCAGCGCCTGCACCAGGTCGATCAGCCTGTCCGCCCCCGCGCCGCTGGCAAAGGCGCCCGCCGCCCCGCTCGCCACATATTGCAGCGATCCGAACGCGCGCACCCCGTCCGCCTCGGCGGTGGTGGTGTAGGTCAGGAAGCCCTTGGGCCGGTTGGTGCCGTTGCCGGTCACGAACGCCGCGCCTTCCGCCGCCGCGAACTCGCGCCCGATTTCCTGCGCCAGCCAGCCTTCGACGTCGAACGCCGCATCGTCCAGCATCGCCTGGCTCGCGGCCGGATTGGCGAACAGCTCGCCCGATGGCGGCGCGATCTCGGCGAAGTTCGGCGTCGCCGTTTCCGCCCGCGCCCCGGTCTCCGCCGCCCATCCGGACGCGATGCCGCCCGTCGCCACCAGCTTGCGATAGCCCGCCGTGCCCGTCCGCACGACATTGGCGATGGACCGGATCGGCGATGCGGCCTTAAGCACCCCGTCGATCGACGCATCGATCTCGCGCGGCACCGCATAGCCGCCCACCGGCCCCGAAGCGCCCGACAGGCTCTTCAGCTCCAGCCCCGCTTCCTGCCCCCGCCGCAGATACCGCTCGACGAACGCGGTGCGGGCGGGGTTCTCCTCCGCGATCCCCTTCACACCGTCCAGCGCCGGCCGCTGCGCCGCCACCCCCCGCGCCGTCACCTGATGGCGCAAGGCAGCGACATCCGCTTCCAGCGCCGCGATCTTCTCGCTCTGAAGAACCGCGTCGAACACGCCCTCCAGCGCATCGGCTTTCACTTCCAACATAGGCTTCTCCTCTTTGGTGATCTTCAAAAGGCACAAAAAAAGCGGCCCCGAAGGGACCGCTGCGAAACTCAAAAAAACCCTCGCCCCTTGAGGGGTCGAAGGGAGGCAAGTGACTCCCTTCGAGGATACGAAGCCCCGGACCTGATCCGGGGCGCAGTTGGGTGAGGGGTGGGGCGCCCTAGCGGCCAGTCACCGCAAATCTCCTCCCCAGTGGGGGGGGGTATAGTGATTGTCCCGAAAAAGCGTCTCTATGACTACAGCCGAGCGGGTGACGTTCATCGCATTCGTGTCGCAAAGGGCTTGCCTTTATAGCTGGTAAAATTGTCTTGTTTAGCAATACGGTAACCAATCCACCGACTTTTTTGATAAGTCAGCAGGACTTTGAACCCGTAAGTCTTATTGCCTTATCATCCTAAAACATTACGCTAGCACAAGGATTTAGGGGGGGGTAGTCTAATGGCTGACGCAACAACAATCATGGGCCAAATTTCGACAGCACTTGATGCTTTGGCGACACAGCTTTTTAACATTATTCCAAATGATCAATCATTTATGGAAACGTGGGGGTGGAATCTGCCTGCAATTAATAGAACAGAATTCGCAGATTACATCCGTACCCCAATACGATTGATTAATGACCTGCCGATAAAAGAAGTTAGCGAGGCGGATGCGCAAGCACTGACGCAATTTCCTTCCCGCATTGCTTATTTTCAGGCCCATTCCCTTCCCCAGCTTCCTGGAGGCAACGCCTTTCACGTATACTTGACCGCTCGCTCGCTAATAGACCGACTAATTGAATTACTTTCAAAATACATGAAAACTGAAATTGATTGGGGGAGTCCAGAGGCAGAAAGTCTTTTGCCTACCTCTCAACTTAGAAGGCTACGCCAAACCCAAAAAGGATTAGAACGTCTTACCAAAGATAGTGAACAACTTAAAGAACAAATATTAGAAATAAACTCAGCTTACAAGGCCGCTAAAGAATTGCCTACAAGTCTTGCAGAATTGTCCGATGCAAGAGCTGATTATAAAATTGCAATTGATGATCTTACGCAATCTGCGCAACAGATTAATGATGCGAGATTAAGTGCAGAAACTCAACTTGAAGCATTAAACACATTAAGAATAAATGCTGACCAACAAATGAAAAATCTGGATGCAGCATACAGTGCAGCTACTACACAAGGTCTTGGAAAAGCATTTGGAGATAAAGCGCAGCGTTTATCAAGATCTACTTGGGGACTATTTTTGGCTCTTGCCATAACTCTTTCTATTGGAGCCTACATAACATCGGGTCGGATAAGTTGGCTTCATGTCATTATGGAGAAGCCAAATGTTTCATTGTCGCTTCTTTGGGTTAACGTTTGGCTGACTGTAGCCAGTGTCGCGGGGCCAATTTGGTTTGGTTGGCTCCTGACCAAGCAAATTGGTCAACGCTTTAGGCTTGCTGAAGATTACGATTTTAAAGCTTCTGTCGCGAAGGCTTACGAAGGTTACCGTCGAGAGGCTGTCAACATCGATCCTGAGCAGGGGAAGCGCCTTTTTGCGATGGCTTTGGATCGATTGTCAGAAGAACCGTTACGCCATATTGAGCGTCAAACTCATGGATCGCCATTGCATGAACTGATCGGCAATGTGATCAGCAAGAAAAAATCCGAAAAACAGCCAGATTTTGGAGCTAATAATGAATAGATTGTGAATTGAACACTATATAAATAATACGTTCTTTATTAAGCTATACTCTACTTCTTAGATAACGTCGTAAATTTGAAGGATTGATTGCCAACTGCCTGCCCACCTCGCGTAATCCGAATTGATCGATCAATGCCCGAAGTCGTTGCATTTCCTTTCGTTTCAATGCGGCTGAATTCCTCAATTTGTTGGCTGCCTTGGGAAGCCTTACAGTTAGGCTATCCACAACACGGCTTTTGCCGGTTTCAGGTGCATCACGCACTGCCACCGCTAATTGCCGTGATGACACCCCAAACGCTTTTGCGGTTTGCGCATGGCCAAATTCCGCGATCAGTGCTGACACTGCCTCGATAACATTGGTTCGGTTGCCATAGCTTATTTCGCCATCGGCACTTGTGCCAAGCATGGCATGGCGCTCCCAATCATGCGCCTCCTTCCCGATGTGATGGACGTTCGCCAGATACACATGCCGCCGCAGCGTTATGCCGGTATCCAGATAATCGCCATTCAGAAATTTCGTTTCTGGCGAGATATGATATTGGAAAAGAGCATCCGCATAAGTGCGCAGACTCGAAGCTGGAACGGGTTTCCCTGTTATCCGATCAAACGCCATTGTAGCGGCTTTCAGTGCTTCCCTCTCGAACGGCGCAATCGGCTTGTTCGGTGTAGCCTTCTTTGGTCGCCCCTTCTTTGCCGATC
Organism: Sphingobium sp.; assembly: GCA_965279415.1. GTDB lineage: Bacteria > Pseudomonadota > Alphaproteobacteria > Sphingomonadales > Sphingomonadaceae > Sphingobium. Next base: position 2,227,517 of record OZ257238.1, on the reverse strand, counting down.
CGATCATGCTTTCCGCCGCATAATCGGGCTGTTCGCTAAACGCCAGCATGAAGCCGAAGGGCTTTACCTGATCGCGATAATTGCGGTTGGCATTATAGGATTTGAACCAGCGCAACAGGTCCGGCGACGTTGCGGCATAGCGGCTGCGCGCCGGTTGGCTCATCGCTGGATGATAGTTACGCGTCACCTGATCGGGATGCCCCGCTATCGCAGCGGTGATGATTTGATGCCACAGGTCGCAATGCCAGCGTAACGTGCCGTCTTTCAGGACCGACTTGTCAGGCACTGGAAAATCCGGTGGCGCGTCGTCATCGTCATAGGGTGGCAGATAATGCCCCAAGCCATGCGCAGATACCTTGCGCATGATGGGTTGACCGTTGCGGTCCAGATTGAACAGCGCATATCGCTTAGAGGAAATGGCCCAACAGTAAAGCGGTTCAGGGTCGTTCGATGCGAGGGCATAGTTCACATCCTCGATTTTCAGGATCGACGCATCGAAGGCGTAAGGGTTGAGCGCCGCAAACCATGTAACGACAGCGTTAGCTTTGTCGGCAAACTCGTTTGATGCCATCGCGTCGGGCTTGGCCATCGCCATGCTATCCGTATCGCAAAAGGTCCAGTCTAGTCCCGCGTCGGTCACAAGCCGTTCGGTGATCGCCAGCATCAACCGGGCAGCGCCGGTTATCAACGTCGCCAGCAAGGGATGAAAATAGGTGCCGGGATTTTCGCGCTTGTCGGTCTGAAAACTGAACGGATCACAAGTAGAACTATGCACCGTCACGGAGGATGGCGTGGGCCGGACATCGACATTCACTTCCATCCACATGCCGTAGCTGGTCGCATTGGCCGCAATTTTGAGGGCGTTCTGTTCAATGTCCAGCACATCACGTTCTTGTGGATCAGCAGCATCGCGCATCTGTTTGATCGTCTGGCGCAGTTCGATGACGCGCTTGAAGAAATCGGTTTCGTTTGGATCGACACGATAGGCCGGATTACCACTGATATTGATGACTTCAAGATTGGGCTGTATCGGCCCCGGCGCAAAGCTGATCGCTTCGATGACTTGCGGCACTTTGCCCGTCAGCAATTTGGACGCAATGCAGTCTGCCAGCGTGAACCATAATGGCGTTTCCGATGTCAGGACATTTGCGCCAATCGTGTTCTGTCCCTTTTCCGCATAGTCGGCACGAACGGGGAAGATGTCCCCATCCGGCTGCACCCGAACAAGCGTCGTCAAATGTTGCCAGACATCCTGCGATTGCAGTGTCGCCAAGTCGATGCTGTCCAGAAATGAGCGGGTTTCATCGGTTGAATCCCGCCACGTCATGCCGGTTGCAATGACGAAGCGCCAAAGCCCCATCAATGTGCACACGGTCGGATACATGGACAGGAAATCGCACAGCATGACTTGCCGCATTTCTCGACGAATGCGGACTTCGGAACGTCCGCCAAAATAGCTACCCATGATCTTGGCTAGCACATCGCGAGGAAAATCTGGTTGCATGGTGCGCCAAGGCTGAATGCCCATCGCTTTGATATAGGCTTTGCCGATACTGGCTTCGCTGTAGATTTTTTCGGGCTTGGCTTCGCGCAAACCAAGCTGATCGAAACGCGCCATCGCTGCGCGGTAGCATTCCCATGTCGCCTGCACGTCCGCAACGGCATAGCGGATCATGTCATCGCTGATCGGCACTGCGAAATCCTCAAAGTCCAGCTTGGGATGCTCGACATTGAGAAAGCGACACAGGCTGGCCAGTGAGAAACTGCGTGCAAAGAGCGCCCCGGCCAATGTCTTAACGTCGATGAAATGGCCGCGCCGAACCGGACTTTTGAAGCCCCGGTTGCGTTGCCCGCGACTGTCACGCTGTCCCATCGTGGCGGCGAAGGAAATCAGCGCCGCCCGCCGCGACATATGTTTGACGCGAATGTTGGGATAGATTTTCTGTTCCGACAGCTTGAACGTAAAGCCGCCGCGCATGGTGCCTGTCTCATCCGCAATCGGCGTTCGGGCCGTCCCATGACTGACGGCTAGGCGCGATATGTCGAAGGGCAGGTTAAAGCCGATTATCGTTGCCCGAAGCTGATAGGCACGGGCAAAAAATACATCGTCCACGAAACTTTGCCGCGTTCGCAGACATAGACCATGGGTGTCGGCATAGGCTGTCAGGCATTCCAGTTCCGTCGCGGTAATGCCTTCGGGATCATAGAATATGCCAGCTTCTTCCAGGGCATCTTTATTGTGGAACTGATAAGTGCCGAACCGCAAGGCTTGCGCAGCATCGGCTGTCGTCTCGGTATCGAAAACCAGCGTCCAGTCTGACGCTGGCGCAATCGCCCTTCTCGACTTGGGTTTGCTGTCCTTTGGATCAGCAATGACCGTGAACTGTGGTCCGGTATAGGCCCGGATCGCAACGGCCAGATGATCGGTGATCGGTGGGATATGTGTCATGCCAACTCTCCCTTGCTGGCAAGCGCGGCGCGTTCGATCAGACTATGGCCAAAGGCCGTCAGCTTTTCGACAATCAGGCGCAGGAAGTCAGCCAAACCCAAAAGGTAATGGCCGATACGATCCAGCATAGGGTCGGCAGCGGGATCGAAGCGCGGATGATCCTTCTGATCGTCGCTCAACTTGCAGTGGCAGTTACGGCAAGTGATGCCCGTGCCTTCGTCTCGCCCATAATCAGCGAGATGATGTTCTTCGAGGCAACGGTCGTCAGGTTCCCCACAGGCCCAACAGATGGGATTATTGGTGCAAAGGCGCTCCAATCGGCGCTGCCTGCGAGCCTCTTTCTTCAAGTCTAAATTAGTCATGTTACTTCTCCTTCATTGAACAATGCGATAGATTTCGAGGAATGCCGGATCGTCTGACCCGGCAATGCGGTGTAAAATGTTGGGGTCGGTTTCGAGGGGGTGCGCTTCGCCTTTGGCGTCCACGACTGATCGGCCTGCAAAGGGGTGCAGCACCTCGCCATCATTGGATGACAGAAAGGCTTTGGCGGCATTGAGATGCTCACCATTCAGAGAAGCCTGATTGTAATCGCGCAGGATGATCCGGCGCATTTCGCCATCGGTGATGACGGCCATTTCGCGAGGGCGGTTGTCGATAATTTTGAGCGATTTGCCGCGCCCGGACACTTGGACAGTATCAGCCAGCAACCGGCTGAACCGTTCCGGCGCAATACCGACGGCGTTGGCCGCAGCACCCCGATTGCCGGACTGACGGTAGATTTTTAGGGCAGCTTCAAACTTGCCCATGTCCTTTGTCGAAGGTTTGCCAACAGGCTTTTCCCCTGCCTTGGCATGGCCGCGAGCCTGTGAACGGCTTAGGCCGCGCTTTTCCGCGTTAGCTAAGCGGCGCTGATACTCTGCCTTATGGTCTCGTTTTCTCGCCATCCATCCAAATCCATGTTGGTGTTGGATGGTTGATGTCATGTTGCCTCGATTCCATTCTTCTCAAACGAGACGCATCTGTGCAGAAAAGATGGATGGCGATGACGAACGATGAACTAGCTGCGCAGCTAAACAGCGAGTTGAGGCTGGAGGGACGGCAAGCCGTCACGGCTAATGTCATAAGGCAGTGGGTTTCGTGGGGGGTATTGCCGAAGTCCATTCCCAAGGGACAACGCGTTGGAAGCGGCCCTATATGGGAACGTGATGCTATCGCACTTTATCGGGCGAAGCGTTTGGCTTCGGTCCGCCAATGGAATGTAATCCGCGAAACAGCCGTAATCTCTCAGGCTTTCCTTGAATGGGGACATGATGACATAAAGCGAGTGCGACAGGCTTTGCTCTCAGAGTTTAGTCGATCACGCCGATCCCTGTTCAAATCGATGACATCTTCGACCGATTTTGCAGCGGTCGCAAACCTGTCTGCTGCAAAGAAAAAAGCGCTAATTCATCAAAGCGGCCAACTGGACATTATGTTCGTTAAAGACCGGGCAGCTAACTGGCCGGACCTGCTTATCAGCTTCTTGGGGCTGGCACATTCGGGCAGTGGCGACATAGGCGCATTGCCAGAAATTCTTTTGCAATCTGGCATATTTCCAGAAGCGACACGTCCCTTAGCGTCCACCATGATCACACCCAGCGTAGTCGCAGCAATCCAGAAATTGTTTGCAGACCCCGATGAGCATGGCGTGGCGGGAGAAATTCACCTTTCCAATGCTACCGACGCAGAATTGTTAGAAGCGCGAGAGAAAACTTCGCATTGGCTGTTTATCACCATGCCAACGATCCTGAATTTTTCAATTCCAAAGGTTCTAGAGCTACCAGTGGAATTAAATGAAGAGGCCCACACTTTCGATATCATTCAACAACAATTGACAAAAATATACCCTCAAATTTCTTCCGGACATTGGGCTACTTCTGCCTATGTTGTGGCGCTGAGTATGTTACGAAATCAGTCTATTAACTCTCTATAATATGGCGGTAACACAACAGATTTGCTATGTTATCTCATGTTCAAAGATAGCAATTTCAACTTAGATAGTAATTTTGAAGAATGGGCCATCCGGTCGGAAAACTGGATTTCCGAATTGGCGAAATTGCCCGCCAAACGGAAACGCCGTGAACGCAATTCAACCCCTTTGATCCTGTGCGGCAATGGCGTTTCGATGCGGATCGAAAAGGGCGCACTCGTTATTCGTGACGGGTTTACGCATCATCCGCAGACACAAACCGTGCATCGCTATTTTCGGGGCGATCTTGCCTTGCCGCCGCGCATCCTGTTGCTCGACGGGAGCGGCACCTTGTCGTTCGATGTGCTGTCATGGCTGGCGGAACAGAATGTCGCCTTGGCCCGCATAAGCTGGACTGGCGATGTAGCGACCGTTGCAAGTGGCAGCGGCTTTATCGGGGACCGGGACAAGATCGGCTGGCAATATGGTACCCGCGCCGATGAAGGAAAGCGCATCGCCTTCTCTGTCGACCTCATAAGACGCAAATTACAGAACAGTATCGAAACGCTGGAAACGCACATCGCCTCTTCGCGATTGCGCGAACTGGCCATTGCCAAGGCGCGAGATAGCATAGAGCGCCTTCGTGAAGTAATGCCGGACATCAAGACCGTTCGAGGGATCGAAGGGGAATGCGCCGTTGCCTATTTCGCGGCATGGCGGGGTATGTCCCTGCGATGGAAGGGATTGGACAAGCACCCCATACCGGACGAATGGCAGCAGTTTCGTTCCCGCAGTTCAATAGCCAGTGGTGTTAGGGCGAAGAACAAGATGGCCGCGCATCCCATCAATGCGATGCTCAATTACGCCTATACTGTGAAGCTGGCACAGATGCAGATACAGACGGTAGCCGATGGCTTTGACCCCACGGTTGGTATCATGCACCATGAGTTTAGGGGTAAGCCAGTATTCGTTTTTGACATGATCGAGCCGGAACGCCCGAAAATCGACGCGATCATTTTGGCGTTCATTGCCAGCCGGACTTTCCACGGCGCAGATTTTGTCATTCGTTCCGATGGCGTTTGCAGACTTTCACCTCAACTGGCGAGAATGATTGCGGTAATAGTCGCGTAACAGTCACGCGGGACGCCCGCCCTTCTTGCGACCTCGCGGGAGTCCCGACGAAGCATCGTCATCTGGAAACTCAATAAAAAGTTCTTGAAGGTGGACGGTCAATGTCGCTGCCAATCGTTCAAGCAAATCTATCGTGGGATTTTCCTCACCTCGTTCCAATCCACCAAGATAGGACCGATCCACGCCAGCATCGAAAGCTAGGCGTTCTTGCGACACATTTTGCGCGACGCGAATGCGCCGCACATTTTTACCGACAAGATCACGCCCACGCATGATCGTAGAGCGCCAATTAAGCGGTCATTAAACCACTGCCTATATCCATCATATTATTGATTTACGTATTAGTGTGATGCTCGAAACGCCGAGGAAGTGGTATGTTCAAACATATTTTGCAGATGGCGGCATGTTCGACTTTATCGGCCTGCACGGTGCCGAAAACAGATTACACAGGATCATATGTAGGCGGCGACGCAACCACGCTGATCCAGTTACAAATTGTTGAAGGCGAAAATGGACAAATTAGCGGGAGCGTTGCTGCCTCCGAACTCGATTATACGGCTGGGAATTTGAAGCAAACGACCAAGGCGATAACCGGCATTCGTCGGGATAAGCAATTCAGTCTGCTGGCACATCACAATCAGTGGGGAGGAAGTGACGCCCCCGTTGCACTTGAAGCCGATGGGAATGCTTTATTGTTGAAAATACCGACAACAGGCCAATCACTCGAACTGACTAAGATGGATCAGGACCAATATCGTGTTCGCTTAGTAAAATTTGCCAGTGCGCTTGATGCCAATGATGTCGGTCTTGTGTCCGAAGAATAGCCACAAAACCTGACTTTCCGCTCTCCTACTCATTTTCACACAACCTCGTCCCTGTGGTCATCAAAGCGATTTTTGCCCGCTATCACTATACCCCCTCCCCAGTGGGGGAGGATACGAAGACTTGGCGCGCCAGCGCCTAGTCGCAGTTGGAGAGGCGATGGGCTGTCCCAATGAAACCCCGTGTTAAAACGCCTTGGGCAACCCCGCATCCTTCAATATGCCATTGGCGGTGTGCCGCACCTGCACCCCGCGATCGAACACGAAGCTGCGCTGCGTTATCGGGCTGAACCAGATTTCATGATCGCCCTTGCCACGGCGGATAAGAGTGCATCCGGCATCGATCAGCAACCGCTCGATCTGCCGCCCATATCCTGCGCCCATATCCTGCGCCCACGGCTCAGGCCGCTGCGATCGCCATAGGACTGTCGAACACCGGCAATATGCTGACCGGCGGGCGCAACGACAAAGGCTTGGCGGACGGCAGCCGCGTCTTGGCAAAGGCCGCCAGTATCTCCGCAGAGTTCAACTCCACCAGATCGCCTGCAACTTCTCCGACCTTCTGGATCAGCGCCTGCGCGCTGTCGGCTTCCACCCGCAGACCCGGAATGTCCGACGCGGCAATATACCACCGCCCCGTCTCGGCATCCTGCGCAAAATGCACTTTCAACTCGATCGTTTCAGACACGTCTGTTTCCATATGCTGGTGCGGCATCGGTATATTTTATCGTGGGGGCAAAGACCAGCCCGTTGTACTAAGGAGCCGCCCCCCCCCCGCTGCTGTGAGGAACGAGACGAAGACTTACCTCCAAAAACTTTGTCGAATCTTTCGAGTCACTTAGCACATATTGCTTAACATACTGATTCTGCTATATTTTACAAATGGACGCAACATACAACCTTAACGGCGGGTTTAAGCCGACGATGAAGCGGTTTGCCGATCTAAACGGCGCCGACTTCTTCCCCACCCCGGCATGGGCAACTTATGCACTTATCGACAACGAAAAGTTCGAAGGCGAGATTTGGGAAAGCGCATGTGGAAACGGCGCGATGTCGGAGGTTTTAGCACAAACCGGAGAGACGATCATAAGTTCTGATCTCTATGATCGCGGATACGGAGACGCTGGCGTTGACTTTCTGACTGACTCGCGTCGGACACAGAATGTCGTAACGAACCCGCCTTATAATGCAGCCGAGGGTTTTGTCCGCGCTGGACTGCGAGCTACCGAGCAGAAATTCGCACTTTTACTGCGCTTGGCCTTTCTTGAAGGCGCCAACCGCAAGCGCTCTATCTTTACTGATACGCCGCCTTCACGCGTCTGGGTTTTTAGTGAGCGCATCACCTTTTATCCAGCAGGAGCGGTGCAGCAAGGCAGCGGCACAACTGCCTATGCATGGTTTGTGTGGGACAAGAACGCATCTAGCGGGACTGAACTAAAGTGGTTCGAACCGGGCTATAAGGCTCGTTATTCTTCTGGGACTTGATCGAGAAATGCTCGTCCCAAGGCAGTTATTCTAATAGACTCGTTGTCTGCTTGATACGTGGCATAACCTTTTGTGAACATGCTTGTGCTCGTACTTCTGTGTGAAACAAGATTGCGCACTTTTTGACTAAACTTACTGTCTGCCCTACCCTCAATTATTGCTGTGTCTTCACCAGATGGCTGAAACTCATCCGTGAGCGTTTCAATAAGGTTTGTCATTGTTATCTCGCCACCAGGCGAGACAGCAGCGGCGCGTAGAGCTGGAATAACTAGCTCGCGTTCGCGAATTCGTCCGTAAGGCATGTCGTTTCCCCGTTTGTCTCCCGACTATTGCCGTTATGATTGCAGAGCATACACCCCAGCGCGAGTCATAATTTCAAACTAACACACCGGCAGTTTTAGCGCATGCGATGAGTTGATCCCCTCACCCCTCCACCGCCACCACCCTGGCTAGCGGCTGCATCGGCGCCCGCACCAAACTAACCTCCACCAGATCGAGCGCCAGCAATTCCCGCGGCCGCTCCCCCTTCGCCTCGCGCACCCGATATCCGAACGACAGCCCGCCCATCGCGCCCCCGCCCAGCGCCCCTTCCCGCAGCATCGCCATCGCCGCGCGCCCCGCCGCCGTCCGTCCGCTCACCCGCGCCACCACGCGCAGGCCGCGCGCGTCCTCGGCCAGCGTCTCGACATAGCCCAAAGGCGCGTCGGGCCGGTGCTGCCACAAGAGCGGCACCTGCCGCCCCTTCAGCGCGCCGAACGCCCCCCGCCGCACCACGTCGCCGCCCCGATCCATAGCATCGAACACCGCCGCATATCCCGCAAACCGCATCTCCTCCTGCATCCCCGCCTCCTTCCTTGCGCAGCCTGTGTCGAGATTTAGGTCAGGGCGTGCCGAAAATGGTGCCTTTTGAGAACCGGCGCGCAGCGTGCTTAAGGCACGTGAGCACTGGAAGCGCAGAAAGGTGCCATTTGCAGGCCGTCGTGGGCTAAATATCGATACAGGCTACCCCTTCACCATAGCAAACAGCCCCAGCTTCACCGCGATCCCGATCAGCACCAGCGCCAGGCACCCCCGCACCGCCCAGCCGATCGCCGCCGCCCGCGCGGTTTTCTTCGCGTCGCGCCACGCGCGCAGCAGTTCGCGCAGCTCCGCCACATCCTTTTCCGCGCCGCGATCGGCGAGGCCCAGCCGCTCCAGCGCCCGCCCCGCGCCCAGCTCCGACGCCTCCTCAACCAGCGCGCGGATCATCACCAGATCGCCGCCATCCGCTTCCGCCTGGCTCACCAGCCGCGCCAGCATGTCCGTATCGTTCATGAAACCGCTCCTAAAAATCTCCTCCCCCCTTGGGGGAGGGCAGCGAGACTTGGCAGCGTGCTGCCTAGTCGCAGCGGGAGAGGGGCTGTGCCCTATCGATAGCGCGCAATCCCTCTCCAAGGTCCGGTAAGCCTGACGGCTAACCTCCCCTATCCTCTCCCACAGGAGAGGATGATCGTCCGACTGCGCATAACCCCACCATCCGTCAGGATGACGACATCACGGGCGTTGCTCCGGCATTCCCCACCCCGATCCCCAGCATCGCCCTTTTCTCCTCCCCGCTCAGGAAATCCGCGCCCGCCACCCGCTCCCAAAGCGCCGACCGCTCGTCCGCCAGCGCGGGCAGCGCGTCCTGATCCACGCGCAGCGCCAGCCCCGGCCACCAGCCCGACAATCCCTGCGCGATCCCGCCCAAAATCATCCCCGCCATCGGCAGCACGCTTTGCCGCCACAGCGCCTTGTTCGCCTCGCGATAATTGGCATAGGCGTTGTCGCCCGGCAGGCCGATCAGCATCGGCGGCACGCCGAAGGCGAGCGCGATCTCCCGCGCCGCCGCGCTCTTCAGCCCCACGAAATCCATGTCCGCCGGGGTCAGGCTCATCGACTGCCATCGGAGGCCCCCTTCCAGCAGCATGGGCCGCCCGGCATTGCCCGCCCCCTGAAACGCGCTTTCCAGCTCCGCCTTCAGCCGGTCGAACTGGTCGGGCGACAGCGGCACGCCGTCCGCCCCCGGATCATGCACCAGCGCGCCCGATGGCCGCGCCGCATTGTCCAGCAGCGCCTTGTTCCATGTCGTCGCCGCATTGTGGATCGCCACCGCGCCCGCCGCCGCGCCCGCACAGCCCAGGCCGTAATGATCGTCCAGCGGATGCGCGCTTTTCAGGTGGATGATCGCCGTGCGCCCCGCCGCATCTTCGGACCACAGCCGCGTCGCATGCTCGCCCACACGGTATCGGTACGCCATCGGCCAGCCGCGCGCATCCGCCTCCACGCTCACCCGCTCGGGGCGCAGCGCGAACAGCTCGGTCGGCATCCCTTCCGCATCGCAGGCGATCTGCACATAGCCGTTGCCGTGCAGCAAAAGGTGCATCGCCAGCGTCTCGATCAGCCGCTGCCCGCCCGAGCGCCGGTCGACCAGCGCAAGCGCGGCGGCCTGCGCCGCCGCCTGCGCCGCCGCATCATCGCCGCCGCCGCCCGCCAGCACTTCCACGCTGCCTACGCTCTCGCACACCAGCCGCACCGCCCGCTGCGCGACCGGATTGCCGATCACCCCGGCGCGCACCTGCGCCTCGTAGGACGCGGGCCAGTCCCCCAGCGGCACGACGGCACCCCCGCCCCATCCCCCGCCAAAAGGCCGCGCGAAAAAAGGCCGCGCAGAAGCCTGCGCGGCCTTGAAGCCGAACCATTTCATGATGTGTGCTCCTGTTATCCTATTCTCCTCTCCGGACGGAGAGGATACGAAGCCTTGGTGCGCAGCACCTAGGCTCAGTTGGAGAGGCGTTCGGCCCGATGAAACCAGCAAAAACCCTGCGTTCATCTCCGGTCGCTGATCCCCTCTCCAAGTTCCGGTAAGCCTGCGGCTAACCTCCACTATCCTCTCCCACCGGAGAGGAGAAAAGCATCACGATATGCGACCTAAAGCCCCTCCCCTTCAGGGGAGGGGTTGGGGTGGGGGCTGTCCGACATGTGCGACGGCTGGGAAAGATCCTCTACATGCCCCCCCTGAAGGGGAGAAAAGCAGCGCCCCACTTCCTCTCCGGACGGAGAGGATAGCGAAGGTTGCCAGCCCGCTGGCTACCGCAGCTTGGAGAGGCGTTCCGCCACCCGCAACGCCGCCCAAACCCCGCCCGCAAAAAAGCCATTCACCCGGCCACAACTCTGCTATATCCTCCCTGCACGACATGTCCCGTGGGGGGAGCATATGGCAACACTGGCACAACCGCGTCCGGCCGCATCGGCACGCGAAACCTTCTGGCCGATCAGCGCCGCGCTGATGATGGTCCTGCTGATCGCGGGCTTCTCCGTGCAGGTCGCGATGGGCCGCTCCACCTTTGCCGCGCCGCTCCATGTCCACGCCCACGCCCTGCTGTTCTTCGGCTGGGCGGTGCTCTATCTGGCGCAGAACCTGCTCGTCGGCACCGGCAACATCACCCTGCACAAAAGGCTGGGCTGGCTGTCGGTCGTCTGGATCCCCGCGATGCTGGCCCTGGGGCTGATCGTCACGGTGGCGATGGTCCGGCGCGGCGCGGTGCCCTTCTTCTTCCAGCCGCTCTATTTCCTGATCATGGACCCGCTGACGCTGCTCGTGTTCGCCGGCCTCGCCGCCGCCGCGATCCGCCTGCGCCGCAAGACGCAATGGCACCGCCGCCTGATGTTCTGCGGCATGTCCATCCTGCTGGGGCCGGGCATAGGCCGCCTGATCCCCATGCCGCTCCTCATCCCCTATGCCGGCTGGGCGGTGTTCGCCGTCGTCATCCTGTTCCCGATCGCCGGCATAGTCCGAGACCTGCGCCGCGAAGGACGCGTCCATCCCGCCTGGTGGTGGGGCCTCGGCACGATCGTCGTCATGCAGATCGGCATAGACCTCCTCACCTTCAGCCCGCTCGGCGCATGGCTCTACACCCTCGCGACACAGGGATCACCGGGCGCGACGATAGCCCCGCTGGCGTTCCCGCCCTTTCCGGGGGGATAAAACCCCTCCTCTCCGGACGGAGAGGATACGAAGCCTTGGTGCGCAGCACCTAGGCGAAGTTGGAGAGGCGTTCCCCCGTATGAACACCAAAACCACCCAAGCAAAATCCCTCCGCCGCAACCCCACCGAGGCCGAAAAAGCCCTCTGGCTCCACCTCCGCGCCAACCGCCTCGACGGCCACCACTTCCGCCGCCAGTCCCCAGTCGGCGACTATATCACCGACTATCTCCGCGCCCGCGCGAAACTCGTCATCGAGATAGACGGCGGCCAGCACGCGATCGACGCCGATCAGGACGCGAACCGCACCGCCATCCTGCAAAGCCGGGGCTACACCGTCCTGCGCTTCTGGAACCACGACGTGCTGGGCAACACCGAAGGCGTCGTCGAAGAAATCCGCCGCACCCTGCTCATCATCTCCGGCGGCTGATCCCCTCTCCGAGTTCCGGTAAGCCTGCGGCTAACCTCCACTATCCTCTCCCACCGGAGAGGAGAACAGCAGCGCCCACCCCCCCCCATATCCTCTCCGGACGGAGAGGATAGCGAAGGTTGCCATCTCGCTGGCTACCGCAGCTTGGAGAGGCGTTCCGCCCATAAATACAAAAACCAACGTCGCGCAAAACTGATGATCGAAATCAATGGAGCACGTGGGCGAGTAGTTGACTGTTTAACTCTATCTTGTGGCATCATGTGCAATTTGGAGAGACAAGAACATTCTCTTCCCTCCGTCATACTCTTCAAAATCCATTTTTTTGTAGAAGCGTTTTACGTCTTCGTTGATTGGCACAACAATTAAATGAGGCAAACCGATCTGCATACCGACATTTGCGAATGTCTCTACAATTCGGCCCAGCATGGCAATACCGATATTAGCTTTCTGCAGTGAACGCTGTACGCCAATCCAGGCTAGCTGTAGGCATGGAAACTCACCACTTTGGCCGAAGCGGGCGTAATTTCCAGGTAATTTTCGGATTTCCTCTGTGACGCTAGCAAGGGAATAGAAGCCAGCAACGGCTTTTCCATCCTTTAGTGAAGCACAGGTAACGCGGTGCGATGTTCGGTTGTGAAATTTCCAAGCGTCGTTAAGAAAAAAATCATTAACTGACTTTTCACCGCAGCAAAATTTCGTGGTGTCTCTTTTATTCGACAACGGCCAGAAATTTACTGACGGCACCTCCCTTTGGTGCGTCAATTTTTACTCCGGCTTTTGGCTCTCGCGATAAAGACGTACCGCATTTTTAAGTGAGGTTGAGGCCCCCCCCTTACGCTGATACACCTTTTCACCAACCTTAAAGGCAGCGGCTGTCGCGCGGTCGGATTTGTTACCGCTGCGCAAAAAGCCGAAGGGCTTGCTAAGAGCTGCCATTGTTGCCTCCTTGGTTGAAAAGAACATCTAAAATGCTTCAGTTAAGAAGCAGTTTCACAGATTGTTATATATCAAGATTGACTTGCTTCGTCTAATTCATTAACGACCGTCGGGTCTCCGGTTGTTAATGAACGAACGGCACGCACTGATTTACGAATCACACCTCCCTAACCCGCACCACGCCCCCGCCCTTCCCCAGCAGCAGCCAGCTAATCGCCCACACCAGCGCGTCCGCGCGGTCCGGCGATCGCCCCGGCCCGGCATAGACGCCACCCACCAGCATCCCGCACATCTGGTCCTCCAGCGCCGGAAAAGCCCCGCGATGCGCCACGCGCCCGGCTTCGTACAGGGCCGCCACCGGTTCCGCCCGCGCCACCTTGCCGCGCGAGGCATGGACCAGCCGGATCGGCAGGTCCGCGTCCACCGCGCGCAGCACGCTTTCGATCATCGCGCCGCCGTTGTTCGCCTCCGCCACCACCCGGTCCGCGCCGTGGGCGTGCGCCGCGTGCACCACCGCCCGCGCCCAGCCTTCGGGGCGCAGGCCCGCCACGCTCGCGTCTGCGATCACATAGGCGCGCCCGTCGCCGCCCGTGCCCGCCACGATGATGCCGCACGCATCGCCATCTCCCGCGCCCGCCGGCGGATCGACCGCCACCACCACCCGCGTCAGCACCGGGGCCAGCGCCTCCGCATCCCCGCCCGGCACATGCCGCACCCGGCACCGCTCGATCAGGTCGCGCGTCCACAAGGCGCCTTCGATATCCTCGATCATCTCCCCGTCCAGTTCCTGCCGCCCCAGCCGCGTGCCGCCGAACTGCGCCGTCACGCTCTGCAGATAGGCGACCGGCAGGTTCGCGCCATTCTCCCTCGTCGCCCCGCGCGTCAGCACCGCGTCCGCGCCGACACGCCCCAAAATCGCCCGCACCAGCGGCACCGGGCGCGGCGTCGTCGTCGCCACCACGCGCGGATGCGCGCCCAGCCGCAACGCCAGCTCCAGATTGCTCCACGCCGCCATTCCCAGCGGCCATTTGCCGATCTCGTCGGCCCAGGCGTGGCTGAACTGCGGCCCGCGCAGCGCCTCCGGGTCCGACGCACCATAAACCTGCGCCACCGCCCCCGATCGCCATTCCAGCCGCCGCAGCGCCGGATGCCACATCGGCCGGTTCCAGTCGGGCGCGATCGACAGCAGCCCGCTTTCGCCTTCCACCATCACGCTGCGCGCCTCCGCCGGGCTGGCGCCGATCAGGGCGATGCGCGCCCGCCCGTCGCCTTCCGCGATGCCGCGCACCCATTCCGCCCCGGCGCGCGTCTTGCCGAAACCGCGCCCCGCCATCAGCATCCAGATGCGCCAGTCGCCGTCCGGCGCGATCTGCGCGGGCCGCGCCTGCCGCGTCCAGTCCGCCGCCAGCGCCAGCGCGCCCGCCGGGCCGATCCGGTCGAGCAGCGCATCGCGTTCCGCCTTGTCGCGCTCCAGCAGATGCGCGACCTGCGCGACATCCGCCCCGTGCTGCCGATCCGTAACGTCCTGCCGATCCGTCACGCCCGTCATCGCGCCCGTCCCGACTCCGCCCCAGCCGCCTCCGCCGCCATCAGCGCGCGGGCGGCGCGGTTGCGCTCGACCATCGCGTCCATCTCCGCCTTCATCCGCGCCACCACATCGGGATCGTCGGGCCGTGCATGGCGTGCCGCCTGCACCTGCGCCCGCCGCGCCTCCGCCGTCGCCCGGTGCGCCTGCAACAGGCGCAGCGCGATCGCGTGCGGCACCGCCGTCACCGTCTTTGTGGATTTCACACGCGCCATCGGCCCATGCCCTTCGCGGATCTCTTCCACCCGCGCCGCCCCGTTCAGGCAATCGCGCAGCAACCGCATTTCCAGTTCGCTGTAGCTCTGCTCGATCGCGTCCGCCCACGCATCGGCAAAGGCCGGATCGCGTCGGCGCAGGTCGTATGCGCCGGAAAAATGCAGCCCCGCCGCCCGGCACGCCTCGCGCACATTGCACGTCGCCGCCAGCACCTGCAGGAACAGCGCCCGCCGCGCATCGGTCCACCCGTCCTTGCGCACCCTGCGCAACTGCCGCCGCGTCACGCCTTTCCCCCGCGCGCAGGATTGCAGCACCATCTCGCCGGACAGCATCTTCCCGGACAGCATCTTCCCGGACAGCCTCTCCCCGGACAGCCTTTCCCCGGACAGCCTTTCCCCGGCCCCGCTCTCGCCCGAAAGCGCCTCCGCGAAAGCCGCCCCTGCATAAACGGCCCGCTCGCCATCCCGCCGCACCCGCGCCGCAGCCCGTCCCCCCTTCGCCATACCGCCTCCCCGCATTCCCGCCGCCACGCGAAACAGGGCGCACAAGCAAAAGGGCCGACCCTCCCGGACCGACCCTGTTGCGTGCACACCCAGCGGCGGCGACTCACTAATTCCAATATCGACCTATGTGCCGGATCAGCGTCACGATGTCAACATATTTTTGCCTATCTGGTTATAATATGGCGATTATGTCTTTTACAAACCCTGTGATATGATGACCCCGTAACGAGTCGGGGGAATGAGCGTGCCGCATTTCAATTCCAGCGCGATTAAGCGTGGCGAGTATAACGATCAAACCATGCGCCTTACCCTTTGGCTTCCCGAAGGTCACAGCTACGATTTTTGCCGCGTTCCAGTTCATGTCTGGCAGGGTCTTTGCAACGCTGGGTCTAAAGGCCGATACTATAACGATCATATCCGCGACCGTTATCAGTGTTAGTCCTCGTTAATCGTCACCCAGCACACGCCAGTAACGGAATAGGTTCGCTCGACACCCGATTGGACGAACTCTGATATTACGCCCGGTCGCGAACCAATCGCGGCTTGAAGCCCGTATGTCGGCACGAACGCTAGCAAGCGCCGCCAAGTGATTTCAGACAATCGCACGGGTATCTAGATACCACAGGTATCAGGATACCTCAAGAGTTCTCCGCTGGCGTATAACGATCGGCTCTAGGGGGTGCCTCTTCATCATATCCAAGGCAAGTGCAGCCTTTAACGGTGCAAAGCATCTCAGCTTCGGTACCGGCATGATGGTAGCCAATCGCATGGCCGCAGTTTCGACAGTCGCCAGTCACTCCGGCTTCTCCACCGGTTTATGCTTCACCAGCTTCCCAAGCCTTTCCTTGAAGCGTTCGGGGTCGTCGTCCGTCTCTAGGTCGCGCGCGGCTTCCTTGAACTTGTCGAGTTGACTCTGACTTTTTTCGGAGTCCATCATGCTAAATGCACCTCTACTTCATTGACGAGAGCGGGACGCCGCCCAAGCCCACAGCAGCTAACCCAAAGCCATACTTTATCATGGCTGGCCTGGTGATGCACGAGGATCAATGGCACGGCGTCACCTCTGAATTTAAGGCCCTAAAGGCAAAGCCGGAATTCAATGTAACTGGCGAGGTGAAGTGGAGATACTTCGGAGCCGCCAATGACGATGCCGATAACAGCGTGAAGCACCTCGACCAAGCAGCGCGAGACACATTCCGCTCAGAGATGTGCGCCATCATAACGCGTCGGAAAAGTATCAAAATCATTGGATGCGTGACGAGCGTGAGCGCCGCCTACGAAACGGATTACGTCAAGGATGCGACCGATCTCTATCACTACACCTACAAGACGATTTCCGAACGCTTCCAATATCACTTGCAAGACCTCAGTCGTGTAGTGGGTACCAAGCAGCTTGGGATGGTAATCGCAGACCATCGGGGCACGAAACAAGATGACGCTCTCCGGAAACAGCATGACCGCTACGTGGACGGCGCTTCGCCTTTTGTAAGCAACTACGAAAATTACATCGAGTCTTTGCTGCTTACCCCTTCGCACCACAGCGTTGGCATCCAATTCGCCGACCTCATCGCGGGAGCAATAGGACGCGCCTATAACACTCGCGGACTTCCAAATCCGGACAGCAAATTCGCTGACCTACTCGGCCCCTCGTTCCGGAGGAGCCCATCGGGCAAAATTGAAGGCTGGGGCTTGGTGAAATTCCCAACTAGAGGTTGGAAATAAGCCGCCGGGCGGGGTTTCCCCCTGACGCAATCCGACGCGTCCCCGGCGCATCCTCATATAGGGGATTCATGCTATAATTTCAAGCGTTTCTTAGTTAGCTGGGTTATACGTCAAGCGCTTGCCAACAATACCTTTTACCGCCTCGCGCGCGCGTTCGCGGTCATCAAAGCCGTTCTTGGCGCGCGTGTTATAACGGAACTCAAATTCCGCCAGATAACGGTGCAAGTGCTGCTCACCACAGTGCTGATACACGCCCTTCATGCCACGCTTGAAGATCGAGAACGCGCCTTCAACGGTGTTCGTGTGGATGGTGCGGTCGCTGTAATCGACATACTGGTGGCCAGCGTGAAGCGTAGTGCCATGTTCCGCAAACTCGCGGCCAATGCGCCAGTAAAGGCGGGCTTCATCGGTCATCAAGCGGGCTTCCTTGCTGATGTTGGCGCGGATTACAGGATGCACGTTATCGGCGTTCACGCGGTCGAAGGCGAAGCTGCGCATTGTGCCGGTGGCGCGATCGACAAGAGCTAGCACAGCCATTTTGTGCGAACCGCCGCGACGCTTCACAGCGCCCTTCTTGTTCGTGAAATAGGTTTCATCAACCTCAACCGGGGCGCCGCCAGAGCCGTAAGGCACAGCCAGATCGCCCGAACGCATGGCTTCGCGGATACGATGGGCAAGGAACCACGCGCTCTTATACTGGACTTCCAGAACACGGCTTAGCTGATGGGCGCTGATGCCCTTCTTGCTGGACGCGATAAGATGGACGGCCTGTAGCATCTTGTGCAGCGGCATACGCGCATGTTCGAACACAGTGCCAACCTTGACCGTGAATTGCTTGCGGCACTCACCACACTTTTTCAGGCCGTGGCGGATAGCGCCTTCGGGGTTCTTTACGCTCTTGGAGCCGCGCACGTCCGACAGGTCATAAACCCGACCGCCAACCACGCCACAATGGGGGCAGATAACCCCATTGGACCAGATGACGCTTTCCAGAAACGCGAAAGCCTTAGCTTCGTCGTGGAAATGAGGGGAAGAAAGAACCGACATGGTGAAACGCTCCGTTGATACGTCTCTTATGCCTCATTCAGATGGGTTTGTAAAGTGCATAATCGCCTATAATATGCATTCAATGATTATCCCCGTCAGGCTGTTGACTTGACGGCCACATCACAGCGGATAGGAAAAGCACATGCGACATATATCGAATGATCTTTGAGCGGTGGGTATCGACGTAAGCTCTCTGAAAATAGTGACTTACAACCCCGGGCATCAGCAGCGGGTAGTAACAGACATTGCACGATCGCCACCCCTCGTCCGACTGGACAATATTGACGTCACAAGCATATTTCGTCGCCAGTCCGTTGCTACGGACACCAGCGATGGCAATCCTTTGATCTACGCTCTCAAGGGAAAACGAGGCTATACTCTTCCTTATGCGGATTTCTGCTCGATATATCGATGCGCCAGTATCATCTTGGCCAAAGTCCTTCCTATGATCGATTATGATGTCGTCGTGCCAATTCCGTCATCGTCGAAAGTGGTCGAAATTTTTGCTAAGCGCGCAGCCAGATTTCGAGAAGATTGTCCGATCGTGCCGTGCTTTGACAAAATGACCTTTACCGAAGTCCTGGTGGCGGCACCTGCGGTGGCGGCGGTTGAAAAGCGGTTGCGCGGCCAATACAAGTCGCAGCTCAATAGCCTGCAATCCAGCAAAGCGGACGATTTTTTTGAGATGAAGAAGGTGAATAAGCGACTTCGCCCCTATTTTACCCCGATACGCGCCAACGCTTCTGCCCAAGGTCTGACTGACAGAAAAATACTGCTTATTGACGATATTCTGGGATCTGGCACCAGCATGATCACAGCGGCTAACATCTTGCAGTCATATGATCCTCATTCTATAAAAGGGCTAACCTTGATGAGCCGCCTGAGCGCAACTTGACTTTTGCCGCATAATTCCCTATTTCTAATTTCACATAGACCGCATTTACACCTTGGGGTCTCTAAATATGAAGCGTATTCGCAAGAATACGCAGGATCGGGCAGCGCCGCCAGTGGCCACGTCGTAAGGACGAAATTACTGGAGATCGGGTACCGACCGACTAAATTTGAAAGAGGCATCGGAAAACCGATGCCTCTTTTTCTTTTTGTAATTTGGTGGAATCGCCTCGGCTCTTAGCCCTCACCCCATCCGGTGCAGCGCGCACAGCTTGTTCCCCGCCGGATCGCGCAGATAGGCCAGATACAGTTTCCCCAGCGGGCTTTCGCGCACGCCCGGCGGGTCCTCGCAGGTCGTGCCGCCGTTCGCGATGCCCGCCGCGTGCCAGGCGTCGGCCTGTTCGGGCGATGCCATTGCAAAGCCCAGCGTGCCGCCATTGGCGCAGGTCGCCGACTCCCCGTTGATCGGCTTGCTGATGATGAAGATGCCCGTCTCCGTCATGTAGAATATCCGGTCCTTCTCCGGATCCTTGTTCCCCGGCGCCACGCCGATCGCGCCCAGGGTGGCGTCGTAGAACGCCTTGGACGCCGCCAAATCCTCCGCCCCCAGCATCACATGACTGAACATCGCTTCTTCTCCTTATGGGTTAAAATAACATCACCGGGATCGATTGCCCGTTCCACTGCGAAAGCAGGGGTCCAGGGACTTAGGCGCCGTCACTTGTCGCCCTTGGCCCCCTGCTTTCGCAGGGGAACGAAAGCGATGCGGGTAAAGGCTATGCCTGCCATGGACCTCACGATCACCCGCTACACCACCAGCTCCGGCCGATCCGCCATCCCGTCGATCATCGGCTTCTCCGCCGCCAGCACCGCAGCGAAGGCGGGCCGTTTCTTCAGTTCCGACAGCCACTTGCAGATGCGCGGATAGGCCGCCCTGTCGAGCGGCGGACAGCAATAAGCGAGGTTGATGAAGGGCGAGGCCACCGCGATGTCCGCCAGCGTCAGCCGGTCCTCGACCAGAAATCCGCTGTCGGGGATCATGCTCTCCAGATAGGTGAAAAGCCCCGGCAATTCGTCGCGCTCGGCGGCATCGGCCTGCGCCGCGTCGCCGTCGATCTTCATGACCTTGGGCGCGACGATGCGGTTCCAGAACAGCTTGCGCCCCGTCCCGAACAGGATGGTGTCGGCAAACTCGTCATACCAGATCGTCCGCGCCCGCGCGCGCGGTTCGGCAGGGATCAGTGCGGGGTCGCGATATTTCGCGTCGAGATAATGCACGATCGCGCTGCTGTCGCAGATCGTGAAATCCTCGTCGGCAAAGCCCGGCATCTTGCCGAAAGGGGACGCCTTTTCAAATAGTTCGTCACCGCGCCCCATCCCTGCGGGTTTCAGGTCCAGCGCGATCCCCTTCTCCGCGGCGAACAGCAGCACCTTGCGCACGAAGGGCGAGGGCCGCAGCCCGTAAAGGATCATCGATGTCTCTCCCGCGAGTCCCGTTGTCGGATGTCGTATTCGGACAGGGGTGCATCCTATCGGACAAGTTTCATGCCACAACGATTTTCTGCACTGGCCTATGCGTCGGCTTCGCGCTACGCCGCCGCGACATGCTCAACCGTCTCTATCAATGGACGCTGGCCAAGGCCGCGCATCGCCATGCCGAACGGTGGCTGTTCGCCATATCCTTCATGGAATCGAGTTTCTTCCCCATTCCGCCGCACCCGCTGCTCGGCCTCATGTGCCTCGCCCGGCCGGAAAGGGCGCTGCGCTACGGCTTCATCTGCACCCTCGCCTCGGTGCTCGGCGGGCTATTGGGCTATGCGATCGGCCACTTCTTCTTCGCGGCGTTCGGCACCGCGATCCTCGACACGCTGGGCTTGCGCGAAAGCTTCCCGACCGCGCAATGCTATCTGCGCGAATATGGCGCGCAGATCATCCTGATAAAGGGCGCGACACCCATCCCCTTCAAGCTCATCACGATCACTGCGGGCTTCGTCGGGCTGCCGCTGTTCACCTTCCTGTGGGCCAGCATCGCCAGCCGCGCCTTCCAGTTCATGATCGTCGGCTTTTTGTTCTGGAAGTTCGGGCGACCGATCAAGGCCTTCATCGAAAAATATCTCGCCTGGCTCTCCGCTTTGTTCCTCGTCCTCATCGTCGGCGGCTTCATCGCCGCCTCGATGCTGACCAGCGGCGGGGGAAAGACGGACAAGTGCAGCAAGGCGGCGGTGGTGGCATCAAAGCCCCTCTCCCCCTGAGGGAGAGGGTTGCGCAGCCCCGGATCAAGTCCGGGGCGTAGCTGGGTGAGGGGTATGCGCTCGCACGGCGAGCGCGCGGACCAGAGGTCCGCTCACCCTCATCCCACTGCGGCTAACCAGCAAGCTGGCAAGCCTGTCCTGAGCGCCTGCCGCAGGCGGGCAGTCGAAGGGCCTTCATATCCTTCTCCCTTCAAGGGAGAAGGGTATGACCTCACACCGCAAATATCATCGCATCATCCGCAAAGCTCTTGAACTCCAGCGCATTGCCGCTCGGATCGTGAAAGAACATCGTCGCCTGCTCCCCCGCCTGCCCGGCAAAGCGCACATGCGGTGCGATCCCGAAACGCACCCCCGCCGCCGTCAGCCGCGCCGCCAGCGCATCCCAGTCCGCCCGTTCCAGCACCACGCCGAAATGCGGCACCGGCACGTCGTGCCCGTCGACCGGATTGTGCATCGCCACACCCGCCGCCGCAGCGGGCGACAGATGCGCCACGATCTGATGCCCGAACAGGTTGAAATCGATCCACTGGTCGGAACTGCGCCCCTCCGCGCATCCCATCACCCCGCCGTAGAAGCCGCGCGCCGCCGCCAGGCAATGCACCGGAAAGGCCAGATGAAAGGGCCGGATGGCGGTCGAGGGCATGGCCCGTTCCTCAGTCATAGAAGTCGCTCCGTCATTGAAACTGTCACCAAAGCGCGCAATAGCAGCATCCGTGTCACAGCGTCATCCCCTGCTCCCCGTGCCCCTGCCCCCCATGATCGCCGCGCATCCCAGGGTCGCGGCCCTGCTCGCCGGTCTCGCCTCCGCCACCGGCTTCGCTCCCTTGTCGCTCTGGCCGGTGACGATCGCCTGCTTCACCCTGCTCATCCTGCTGCTTCAGGCATCGCAGGATCGGCGGAGCGCCTTCATGCTCGGCTGGGTTTTCGGCGTGGGGCATTTCACCGCAGGGCTGAACTGGATCGCCCATGCCTTCACCTATCAGGAGGCGATGCCGCACTGGTTCGGCTATGGCGCGGTCGTCCTCCTCGCGCTCTATCTCGCGGTCTATCCCGCCCTCGCCACGCTGATCGCCTGGGAAGGCGCGCGCCGCCTGCCCCCGCCCCGCCGCGTGCATGGCCGCGTCCCCCGCGTCAGCGCCGCGCTCTCGCTATTGCTGGGCGCAAGCTGGATCGCGACCGAATATCTCCGCGCCACCCTGTTCACCGGCTTCGCCTGGAACCCGCTGGGCGTCGTCTGGCTGACGACCTCGCTGGCGCACAGCGCGACATTGGTCGGCACTTACGGCCTGTCAGGGCTGGTAATCGTCGCGGCGGGCGCGGTCCAGCTTGCGCTGGGTCGCCGCATCGGATCGGCGCTGGCGATGGCGCTTCCGCTCGCGGGCGCGGCGGCGATCGGCCTCATCTGGAGCTATTTCACCATCCTCCCGCCCCCGGTGAGGACGGCCCCAACGATCCGCGTCGTGCAGCCGAATATCGGGCAGGACGTCAAATACAGCCCGGCGATGGAGGCGACCAATTTCGGCAAGCTCGCGTCCCTCACCGGCCGCAAGCAAGCGCGCAGCCGCCTGATCTTCTGGCCCGAAGCGGCGATTCCCGCCTGGCTCGATATGGAGCCGGAATGGCGCGCCCGCCTCGCCGCCCTGCTCGGGCCGGACGACCTGCTGCTGACCGGCGGAGAGAAAGTCTATTTCCGCGACACGGCGGACAGCGGCTATACCAGCCGCACCCTCTCCGGCGCCAACAACAGCCTGTGGGTCGTCGATGCCCGCGCCCGCCTGCTCGGCCGCTACGACAAGGCGCATCTGGTCCCTTATGGCGAATATCTGCCGATGCGGCAGTTGCTCAAACCCCTGGGCCTTTCCCGCCTCGTCCCCGGCGACGTGGACTTCTGGCCCGGCCCCGGCCCCCGCTCCCTGCCGCTGCCGGCGGGCGGGGAAAGCCGCCCGCCGCTCAGGATGGGGGTGCAGATCTGCTACGAGATCATCTTCTCCGGTCATGTCGTGGATCAGGCCAACCGGCCCGACTTCCTCTTCAACCCCTCCAACGACGCCTGGTTCGGAAGCTGGGGTCCGCCGCAGCATCTGGCGCAGGCGCGGCTCCGCGCGATCGAGGAAGCGATCCCCGTCATCCGCTCCACCCCCACCGGCATTTCCGCCGTGGTCGACGCGCAGGGGCGCATCGTCGACAGCCTGCCGCATCATCAGGCAGGCTATATCGATACGCTGCTGCCCCCGCCGGGCGGCAGGACGCTCTTTTCCCGCGTCGGAAACTGGGCCGCGCTGGCGCTGGCGCTGGCGCTCGTCGCCTTGGCGGTTGCCACGCGCCGCAACCGCCACTAAAGGCGCTATATAAAGTTTTGTTTATATCGCCATTGTGACAGGAGCATCATGCGCAGCCAGTTTCTCTTCACGTCCGAAAGCGTCAGCGAAGGCCATCCGGACAAGGTCGCGGACCAGATCAGCGACGCGATCGTCGACCTCTTCCTGTCGAAGGATCCCGAAGCCCGCATCGCCTGCGAAACGCTGACCACGACTCAGCTCGTCGTGCTGGCGGGCGAAATCCGCTGCAAGGGCGTTTATGAAAACGGCGCATGGGCGCCCGGCGCGCAGGAAGAGATCGAGGCGACCGTCCGCGCGACCGTAAAGCGCATCGGGTACGAGCAGGACGGCTTCCACTGGCAGACCTTCCGCTTCGAAAACAACCTCCACGGCCAGTCCGCCCACATCGCGCAGGGCGTCGACGAAAGCGGCAACAAGGACGAAGGCGCCGGCGATCAGGGCATCATGTTCGGCTATGCCTCGGACGAGACGCCCGATCTCATGCCCGCCACGCTCTACTACAGCCACAAGATTCTGGAGCGGCTTGCCCATGATCGCCACAACAATGTGGTCGATTTCCTGGAGCCGGACGCCAAGAGCCAGGTGACGCTCGAATATGTGAACGAAAAGCCGGTCCGCGCCACCGCGCTGGTCGTCTCGACCCAGCATGCCGCAGGCATGGACAATGACGAAAGCCGCGCCAAGCTGCGCGCCTACGTCAAGGGCGTGATGGCCGATGTCCTCCCCGAAGGCTGGCTGCCGGGCGACGAAGCCATCTATGTCAACCCGACCGGCCTGTTCGAAATCGGCGGGCCGGACGGCGACGCAGGGCTGACGGGCCGCAAGATCATCGTCGACACCTATGGCGGCGCATCGCCCCATGGCGGCGGCGCGTTCAGCGGCAAGGATCCGACGAAGGTCGACCGTTCGGCCGCCTATATCAGCCGCTACCTTGCCAAGAACATCGTCGCCGCCGGTCTCGCCCGTCGCTGCACGATCCAGCTCAGCTACGCCATCGGCGTCGCCGAACCGCTCTCGCTCTACGTCGATACCCACGGCACCGGCACGGTCAGCGAATCGGCGATCGAGGCGGTGCTCCCCACGCTCGTGCGCCTGACGCCCAAGGGCATCCGCACCCATCTGGGCCTCAACAAGCCGATCTATCAAAAGACCGCCGCCTACGGCCATTTCGGCCGTTCGGCCGAAGGCGACTTCTTCCCCTGGGAAAAGACCGATCTGGTCGACAGGTTGAAGGCCGCGCTGGCCTGATCCAAGCCCCGGATTTTTTTGGATAGGGAAGGGCCGGAAACAGCATCGCACAGCGGTGCCGCTTCCGGCCCTTCGCTTCATTGCCCTCGTATTTATTGTGCCGCGCCAAGTGTAACTTGCGTTGACGCCGATTTGTCTACTGCTTAAGTAGATATGTACACCGTGGTAGCGACTGGTCCATGCTTCCCACGACGGTATCGCTACAAGACCTGCGGCTTTGACCGGGATGCCTGTGGCACCGGATCTCATGTCGCCGAAGGTGCCGGGGCGTCCACGCCAGGAATCGTCTCCCCCCTCGCAATCGCGCCGCCCCCGGACGTTCAGGCGCGGATAAGGATTCTTCATGGCTATCCCCCAGCGTCGCCCGCTTTTTCCCCCCGCCACGCCATCGGCCTCGACCCTGCAGGCCGCAGCCGCGATCTTCGGCAGCGCCGTCATCAACAACGACAGTCGTTTCCGGCACGAAGCCCCTGCGGAAAGGCAGGATCGTCCTGCCGGATGATTGGGCGCGAATCCCGCACGATTCAGCGCCAGCCAATTGTCTATCACAGGAATAGAAATACATTCGGACTATCGATTCTGCTGGATAGGAGAATGCCCATGTCCCTCTCACCGTCGCACGATACGCCCTTTGTGATCCTGACGCTGGCCGGCATGGAGCAGCCCGATTCGGGGCACTGGCTCAGTCGCTGGGAGGAGGAGCGGGCAGAATGCCAGCGCGTCCATCTCGGCGTGTGGGATCGCCCGCATCGCAACAGCTGGATCACCGCGATCGACCATGCCGTGAAGCAGGCGGATCGCCCCGTCATCTTGGTCGCGCGCGGCCTTGCCTGCCACGCCGTCGCTTGGTGGGCGAGTTTCGAAAAGCCCGCTTATGGCAATCCGGTCGCCGGTGCCCTGTTGGTCGCGCCGCCCAATGTCGATGTGGCGAGCGACGATCTGCGCCTCGTCGGCTTCGGCCCCACGCCCAAGGCGCTGCTGCCGTTCGCGTCCACGGTCGTCGCCAGCCGCAACGATCCGCGCATGGACTATGCAGGGGCGCAGGCGCTCGCCCGCTTCTGGGGCAGCGAATGCGTGGACGGCGGCGCGATCGGTTCGGCCAGCGGCCTTTCCGATCTCGGTCGCTGGAGCGAAGGCGCGGCGATCCTCGACAGCCTCATCGCGCAGGCCTTGCCGCAGGCGGGTGATCAGCGGCAGGAACCGGACATCCACAGCAGCGCCGCCGTCGCGCGCGCCGATCGGCTGGCCCGGCTGTTGTGTTTCGACTTGTCGCTATAGCGCCACGGTGGTCGGCGCATCGTCCGCCGCGTAACGGCCTTCGTCCAGAAGGCCCTCACGTTTCGCGACGATCGTGCCGACCAGCACCTGCCCGGCGACGTTCGTCGCCGTTCGCCCCATGTCGAGAATGGGATCGATCGCCAGCAGCAGCCCCACGCCCTCCAGCGGCAGGCCCAGCGTCGTCAGCGTAAGCGTCAGCATCACCACCGCACCGGTCAGCCCGGCGGTGGCGGACGATCCCAGCACGGAAACGAAGGCGATCAGCACATAGTCGCTCACGCCCAGCGGCAAGCCGTAGAATTGCGCGATGAACAGGGCGGCGATGGCCGGATAGATGGAGGCGCAGCCGTCCATCTTGGTCGTCGCGGCCAGCGGGGCCACGAATGCGGCATATTCCCGCTTCACGCCCATCCGCTCGGTCACCAGTTCGGTGACGGGCAGCGTCCCGATCGACGATCGGGTGACGAACCCCAACTGGATAGCAGGCCACGCCTTTCGGAAGAAGCGGCGCGGATCCAGCCCGTTGATCGCCAGCAGCGCGGGATAGAGGCCGAACAGGACGAGGCCGAGACCGATGTAGACCGCCGCGGCGAACCATCCGAGGCTGGCGAGCGCGCTCCACCCATAGGTCGCCACGGCCGTGCCGAACAGGCCGACCGTGCCGATCGGCGTCAGGCGGATGATCCAGCGCAGCAGCGTCCGCACGATCGCCAGGAACGCCGCGTTCCACGTCAGGAACGGCTCCGCCTTGTCCCCCGACCGCACCGCCGCCGCGCCGATCAGGATCGCCAGCACCACCAGTTGCAGCACGTTGAACGACAGGCTCGTCGTCGCCCCGTCGTCCGCAATCTTCGTGCTGGCCGTCAGCCCAAGGGCATTGCCCGGCACCAGGCCTTTCAGGAAATCGAGCCAGCCGCCGACCGATTTGGGCGCGGCGGCCACCTCCGCCGTCACGCCGCTGTGCAGCCCCGGCTGGAGCAGCAGGCCGAGCGCCAGCCCGATCGCGACCGACAGCCCCGCCGTGATCGCGAACCACAGCAACGTCTGCCCCACAAGCCGCCCCGGATTGGCGAGCGCGCGGATGTTGGCGATGCTCGCGATGATCGCCGTCACCACCAGCGGCGGCACGATCAGCTTGAGCAACTGCACGAATGTGGTGCCCAGGATGCCGAGGATCTGCGTCAGAATATTGGGGTCGGCATTCTCCCCGACCGTGCCGATCTGCCGCGCGACCAGCCCGAGGGCAAGGCCGCCCGCCATGCCGAGCGCGACCTGAAGCCCTAGTTTTCCAAAGGCATGGGACCGGAAGCCTGTCGTCATACCGTCTCCCCCAGCCTGTGCGGCGCGCTGACCGTCGCGCGCTCCCGCACGTCGTGCACCGTGTTGGCCTGCTGCACGTGGCTGGTGGCAGGCACGCTCCTGGTCAGCCATACATTGCCCGCGATCACAGATCCCCGGCCCACGATGATCCGCCCGAGCACCGTCGCCCCGGCATAGATCACCACATCGTCCTCGATGATCGGGTGGCGCGGCACCCCCCGCTCGATCACGCCCTGCTCGGTATAGGGGATCGACCGCGCGCCCAGGGTCACGCCCTGATACAGCCGTACCCGATCGCCGATGATCGCCGTCTCGCCGATCACCACGCCGTTGCCATGGTCGATGAAGAAACTCTGGCCGATCGCCGCGCCGGGATGAATGTCGATGCCGGTGCGGCTGTGCGCCACTTCCGATATGATCCGCGCCACCACCGGCACGCCCAGGCGATAGAGATGGTGCGCCAGGCGATGATGGATGATCGCCTGCATGCTTGGGTAGCAGATCAGGATCTCGTCCACGCTGCGCGCCGCCGGATCGGCCGCGAACGCCGCCTCGACATCGGTGTCGAGCAGGCCGCGCAGCACCGGCAGTTCGGCGGCGAACCGCCCGATGATCTGACCCGCTTCCGCATCGACATCCTCCGGCGTCGCCCCATCGCGCGAATAGGCCAGTTCGATCCGTATCTGGCCGTACAGGCGGCTGAGGACGGTTTCCAGCGTCTCTGCCACGAACACGTCCTCGTTATGGGCCCGCACGAAATCCGGTCCCAGCCGCAGCGGGAACAGCGCGCCGCACAGCGCATCGGTGATCTTCGCCAGCTTGGGCCGCGACGGGAAACCGACCGCCCCATATTCCATATGATGCCGCTGCGCCGATCGCCATGCCG
This sequence comes from Sphingobium sp., assembly GCA_965279415.1. Taxonomy (GTDB): domain Bacteria; phylum Pseudomonadota; class Alphaproteobacteria; order Sphingomonadales; family Sphingomonadaceae; genus Sphingobium. Next base: position 2,199,027 of record OZ257238.1, on the reverse strand, counting down.
ACCGCACGGCCCCCAGTTGCGCCACGATCCTGTCCGTATCCCAATATGTCGTCATCTCGACCTCTTTCGATCGCCATCTTTGCGTTTGATTATCTACTTTTCAAATAGAGAATAACGCAGGACGACCAAGAAAGGCTTTGTTTGGCAGCGAGAACCGCTCTTTGGCCCGACGACTTCTCCCTCCCGCGCCATGGTTTTGAAGGTTGAATGCCCGTTATGTGCGGGGTACGACTATGACGCCCATGGGACAGAACTCCGAATATCACGCCATGAGCGAAACACCGCCGGTCCCGCGCGCGAACGAGGACACGTCCCCCAAACGCCGCCGCAAATATACCAGTGCGACCATGACCCTGCGACGCCAGCGCATCATCGACTGCGCGCATCGCATATTGGGCGAAGGCGGCACGCAGGCGCTGACCATAGAGCGTCTGAGCCGGGAGGCCGAAGTCGCGCCCAGAACCCTCTACCGGCTGTTCGACGACAAGGAAGGCGTGATCCTCGCGACCGTTTCGGATCGCCTGCGCGAAGTGCGCGCGTCCATCGCGCGCCGCCAGCGGGACTATACCATCGACGTCGTGTTCGATGAACTGGACTGGATGGTGTCGGAAATGCACCGCGACGCCGAATATGCGCGCGTCGTCATCGGTTTCTATTTCTCGATGGAACCGCGCGTCGATGCGATCCGCGAATTGCGGTCGGTCGCCTACAACCGCTTTCGCAACTGGATGGACCGCGAAATCCGGCAGGGCCACACCCGCGACGATCTCGATCTTGAGCGGATCGCGCAGGAGTTCGTGGCGACCGAGTTCCTCGTCTATCATCGCTGGGCCGTCGGCGCCGTAGACGGCGATCAGTGCCGCATCGAACTGCACGCCAACTTCCTGAAAACCGCCGCGCTGGTACTGACCGGTTCCGTCCGCAGCACCTATATCGGGATGCTGGCGGAGAAGCAGGCGCGGCTCGGCCTAAGCGCGATAGGCGCGCAGGCCTCCACCAATCGTGCGGAGCGGGACGACGGCGATCATTTCATCGGCAAGGCATAGGCGACGATCTGGTCCGACCGCTTGGTCTGGAACCACATATGCTGGCCCGACACGATGACCACATATTGCCGCCCGCCCGCCATATAGCTCATCGGCGTGGTCTGGCTGCCGCCGGGCAGGTCGTCGCGCCACAGTTCCTTGCCGGACGCCATGTCGATCGCCCGCAGATAGCCGTCCATCGTCGCGGCGATGAACAGGACGCCGCCCTTCGTTGCGATCGGCCCACCGATATTGGGTGTGCCGAGCGCGAGATCGAACGGCAGCGGCACCGCGACCTTGTCGTTGATGGTGCCCAGCGGCACGTCCCATAACGTCCGTCCCGTGCGCAGGTCGATCGCCGTCAGCCCGCCCCATGGCGGCTTGGTGCACGGCGCGCCCAGCGGCGAGAGCAGCCATTCGCGCTTCACTTCATAGGGCGTCCCGGCCATCGGCGACACATCCTCGGTCGCCGACAGCTTGACCGACCCGCCTGCACCCGGCGCGCGCTTGCGCAGGCGGATGACGGACGCGACCCGGCTGGAATTGATGTAGTAGATCTGGCGGACCGGGTCGATCGCCCCCGCCCCCCAGTTCGCGCCCCCCGAAGCGGCGGGATAGGTGATCGTGCCGCGCTCCGTGATCGGCGTGAACAGCCCTTCGCTGCGATAGCGCGCGATCAGGTCGCGACATTTGCCGCGATCCCATGGTGTAAAGCCCCATGCTTCGTCCGGCTTGACCGATTGCGGCACGATCGGCTTGGGCAGGCGCGGGCGCGGCTGCGTAGGCGACAGCCATTCGCCGGGCATCGCCCCCTGCGGCACCGGCACTTCGTCGATCGGGAACAGCGGCGCGCCGGTCCTGCGATCGAGGATGAACACATAGCCTTGCTTGGTCGGCTGGACGAGCGCCGGGATCGTCTGCCCGCCGCGCCGGATGTCGATCAGCGTGGGCTGCGCGGGCGTGTCGTAATCCCAGATGTCGTGATGGATCAGTTGCCGCGCCCACACCAGTTTGCCCGTCCGCGCATCCAGCGCGACGACGCTGTTGGCGTGGCGGTTGTTGCCGGGGCGCAGGCCGCCGTAATAATCGGGCGATGCGCTGGACGTCGGCAGGAACACCAGCCCGCGCTGCGTGTCGGCGGAAATGACGGACCAGACATTGGCGGCGCCCGTTCTGGATCGGCTGTCCCCCATCCAGTCGCGGTCGCTGCCGCCGGTCTGCGGTATCGGGTCGAACGTCCACAGCGCCTTGCCGCTGCGCACGTCATAGGCGCGGATGATGCCGCGCGGGGCATTGGCGCGCACATTGTCCAGCACCGACGTGCCGATGACGATGCTGCCCGCCGCGATCGCCGCCGGAGCCGCCAGCTTGACCTCGCCGGGATGATGCAGCTTGCCCGGATCGATCCGCACCGTCCCCTTGTCGCCGAAACCGCTGCACAACTGGCCGTTGCGCGCATCCAGCGCGATCAGGCGCATGTCCACCGTGGCGAGGATGATACGCTGCGCGCAGGGCATGTCGGGCGGCGCATCGGGCGCAGTCCATTGCGATATGCCGCGGCAGATATATTGGTCGGGCAGCTTGAAGCGCGGGTCGATCTTCGGATCGAACGTCCATTTCTCGCGCCCCGTCGCCGGATCGAGCGCGATCACGCGCGAAAAGGGCGTGCAAGTGACGAGCGACCCGGCGGCGAGGATCGGCGTCGTTTCGCTGGTGCTGTTCGCCAGCATCGCCTCGGGACGGCGCGAAAGCTCTCCCGTCGAATAGCGCCATGCGACCTTCAGATGTCCGACATTGCCCGGCACGATCTGCGCCGCCTGCGTATAGCGGGTGCCCGCCGCCGTCGCGCCCCACTGGTCCCATGGCGTCGCGACGGGCAGGCGGGTGGGGATGAACAGCGGCGGCAGGGGCGGATGCGCGACCCGCCACCAGGCCGCCGCCCCCGCGCAGGCGACCACCAGCAACAGGCCGAGGGCGACCCCGCGACGCTTGCGTACGACCCCCTGCGCCATATCAGAGCGCAATCGTCGCGATATGGGCACGCACGTCGGCGGATTCGCCTTCGCCGACGAGGATTTCGGTGAGAGTGCCGGATCCGGGCGACGGCACTTCGACCGTCGTCTTGGCCGCCTCCACCTCGACCAGCGGCTCCCCCGCCTCGACATGCTCGCCCACGGCCTTGAGCCACCGGACGATTTCCGCGTCCTGCATTCCCATCCCGAATTGCGGGAGCAGCACTTTCATATTGGCCATGACGGCGAATCCTTTATGCGGGCACGGCGGGCACGGCGGGCCGGGCGGTGCCGACCAGCGTGCGGGCGGCAGCGACGATCCGGTCGACCGTAGGGTAGAGCGCCTTTTCGATCGCGGGAGAGAAAGGCAGATGCGTGTCGGCGGTCGCGACCCGCAGCACCGGACCGCGCAAGGCGTCGAACGCCTGCTCGACGATCAACGCCGATATCTCGCTCGCCGCGCTGCATGTCTGGTGCGCGGGATCGACGGTGATCGCACGGCCCGTCTTGCGCACCGATTTCAGGATCAGCGCCTTGTCGAGCGGCACCAGACTGCGCGGGTCCACCACTTCGATCGAAATGCCTTCCTTCGCCAGCACCTCCGCCGCCTTGAGCGCCAGCGGCACGGCCCCGGCGACGGCGATCACCGAAATGTCGGTGCCTTCGCGCTTGATGTCGCCCTTGCCCAGCGGAATCAGGAAATCGGGATCGTCGGGCATGTCGGACTTGCTGGTCCAGCAGGTGCTGTCCTCGAAGCACAGGACCGGATCGTCGTCGCGGATCGCGGCCTTCAACATCCCCTTCATGTCGTAGGCGTTGGACGGCACCATGATCTTGAGGCCGGGCACGTTCATGAACATCGAATAGGGCCGGTCGCTGTGCTGCGCCGCGTTGGAATTGCCGTAGAACAGGCAGGTGCGGATCACGAGCGGCAGGCGCGCCTGCCCGCCGTAGATATAGCGGGACTTGGCGATGATGCTCATGATCTGGTCCATCGCGGGGTAGAGGAAGGACGCGATGGTCGCATCGACGATCGGCCGCATACCCACCATGCTCGCCCCCGCGGCAGCGCCGATGAACCCGTTTTCGGAGATCGGCGTATCGCGCACCCGCTCGACCCCGAAGGCGTCGACGAAGCCGGTGGTGGTGCCGAACACGTTGCAGATGATGTCCTCCCCCATGATGAACACGCGCGGATCGCGCGTCATTTCCTCATGCTGGGCCTGACGGATCGCTTCGAGATAGGTTGCCTTGGTCATATTGCGGTCCTCGCCTTCACGCGGTCAGATAATCGGGGATCGGCAGGCGATCGACGAACACGTCGTCGAAGGCGTCGGCCTGTTCGGGATAGGCGCTGTCGCGCGCGAATTGCAGGGCGTCGGCCACTTCGTCCGCGACTTCCTGTTCCATCGCGTCGAGGATGGCGGCGGTAACCCCGGCTTCCAGCAGCCGCGCGCGATAGAGCGTCAGCGGATCGCGCTTGCGCCACTCGTCCACCTCCGCCCCGCGATCGAGCAGGATGCGGCCCATGTTGACGGCGTGATCGGCGTAACGATAGGTCTTGGTTTCCACCAGCGTCGGCCCGCCGCCCGTGCGGGCGCGCTCCACCGCCTCCGTCACCGCCGCCTCGACGGCATCGACATCCTGCCCGTCCACGACGATCGCGGGCATGGCATAGGCCTTCGCCCGCTCGGCGATGTCCTTCACCGGCACCGCGGCGGAGGCGGGGGTGGAGACGGCATAGCCGTTATTCTCGCACACGAAGATGGCGGGCAGCTTCCACACGGCGGCGAGGTTCATGCCTTCGTGGAACGCGCCTTCGTTGGTCGCGCCGTCGCCGAAGAAGCACAGGGCAACCCGGTCGTTCCCCTGCAGCTTCGATCCCAGCGCAGCCCCCGCGGCGACGGGAATGCCCGAGCCGACGATGCTGGTTTCGCCAAGGCTGCCCACGGAAAAGTCGGACAGGTGCATCGACCCGCCCTTGCCCTTGCAGATGCCCGTTACCTTGCCCAGCAGTTCGGCCATCAGCGGGCGCAGCTTCGCGCCCTTGGCTATGGGATGGCCGTGGCTGCGGTGCGTGCCGACCATGTAATCGTCGTTGCGCAGCGCGATGCAGGCGCCGACGCCGGACGCTTCCTGCCCGGCATAGGTGTGCAGCGCGCCGGGGATTTCCCCGGCGGCGTGGATGGCTTCGGCCTTGTCCTCGAAATGGCGGATACGCAGCATCCTGCGATATTTTTCCAGGCTGCGGTCATTGGGTCGGTCGGTCATGGCGGTTCCTTCTGGGGGATGCGGGACGGCGGCGGTCAGGCGAAGGCGGGTTCGGCGGCGGCGCGGGCCTTGCCCGCGACGATCAGTTCGAGCGGCGCGGCGTACATCGGTTCCGGCCCTTGCGCCGTGATCGCATAGACATTTTCCATGTGGCACGGGCCGAGCTTCGCGCCGAAGAACAGGCTGTCGAGGCTGATGAGCATCCCTTCCTCCATCACGAAACCCTGCTTCACCCCGGCCAGCCCTGCGGCGGGATAGGGCAGCGGAATTTCGAGCGGCATCAGGCCGATGCCATGCGCGACGACCAGCAGCTTTTCGGGCGCGGCGACGCCGTGCGCCTTGAGATGCTCGTAGCCGATCGCAGGCAGGCTGTTGGTCGATACGCCGGGGCGCAGCATGTCGACCATCTTGAGGAAGCCATCTCGGAGGATGTCGTGCAGCCGCTGATAGTCCAGCGTCGGCTTGCCGATCACGGCGGTGCGGTTGATGTCGATCCAGAAGCCGTCGAGCACGCCCTGCGTTTCCAGAATCACGATATCGCCATCGCGCAAAGCGCGGTTCCCGGCGGTACGGAACAGGTCGGGAATGAAATCGTCGCCGTCGTAGCTGCCGCCGAACAGCATCGCGCCTTCATCGACGGGAATGACCCGGTTGCGGACCATGAAATCGCAAATGCCCGCCTGCACGTCGTTCCAGTCGACCCCGGCATGGAGCAGCGACCCGGCATGGGCGATGACGCGATCGGCCATCCTGCCGACGGTGCGATAGCGGGCGAGTTCGTCCGGCGTCTTGACGACGCGCACCCGCATCATCAGGTCGAGCGCATCGCGATGGACGTGCGGCGCGCGCGGCATGGCGGCTGCGGACAGGCGATGCTCGTCGAAGCCGATGGTCCGCCCGGTCAGGCCGTGATCGACGATCGCCGCCGTCACCGCCGCGGCTATGTCGCTCTGGCATGTCCCCCTGATAGCGCCCGCGATCGCCATCGCGTCGTCGGCGAGGCGGCTGCCGGGCCGGTCGGGATCGACATAGCGGCTGACTTCGCAGAAATTGAGCATGTCGAACGTGCGGATCTCGTCGAACGTACATTCCGGGCCGTCCCGGTTCAGCACGGCAACGATACCCAGATTGGCTTCGGGAATGACGAGGATGGCGGGTTTCGCCGGATCGGCGAACACGATCGCCGCGGCGAACGGCTCCATCTGCGTCCAGCGTTCGAGCACCGAATGATAGCCGGTAGCATAGCGCACATCGTGCGGATGGCTCAGCACCACGGCGTCCAGCCCCTCAGCGGCGAGCATGGCGCGCAGGCGCGCGACGCGGGCGTTGGCCATGGCTCAGGCCGCCGCGAGGGATTCGTCGGCACCCTCGTTCGAAATGTCGGCGACCAGCGCACCCTTGGCCAGATCGCGCAGGAACTCGTGGTTCAGGATGAAGCGCACTTCGCCCCCGGCATCGGTGAACGCGACCGCGCCATGCCCCATGAACAGATATTCGGTGACCTGCTCGCAGCGCGCCTCGCTGTGGCGCGATCCGATCGGCTCATAGCCATAGGTTCCGGCGGGTGCGGAGCCGACGTCGTAGATCAGTTCGCCCTTGGTCACGAAATACTGGCCATGGCCCAGATGCCAGTGCGGGGCGAAGGTCGCACCCGGCTGCATCTCCACCCACAGCACCCAATCGCCGGTCTCCTCGCTGTAGCGCAGCAGGCGGATGGTCGTCCCCTGTCCCAGTTCGTGCGCGCGGGCGTCGGCGATGTTGACGATCAGGTCGCCGGTCTTTCCGGCATCATGCTCTGCTGTCATCTTCCGTCTCCTCCAAAATATTACATGGTTGCAGTAAGGCCCTCGTCCGCCGCGATGACGGCGCCGTGGATCGCGCTCGACCGGGGGCTGGCGAGATAGAGAATAAGGTCCGCGATCTGCGCGGGGTCCATGAAGAACTGGCGGCGCGGGCTGGGATGGTTCTCCATCAGCGCGGCGATCGCCGCTTCGCCTTCCGCCGTGCGCAGGCCCGCCGTCAGCGGCGTCGCCACCGCACCGGGGCACACGCAGTTGATGCGGATGCCCTTCGGTCCCTGTTCGGCGGCCAGCGTGCGCGCCAGCATGGCGACCCCGGCCTTCGACGCGGAATAGGCGCTGTCGCCCGCCCGCCCCGCGACGCCGCTCACCGAGCTGACGAATATGATCCGCCCCTCGCCGCGCGCGATCATGGCCGGCAGCACCGCCTGCGTGACGTAGAAGCTGCCTTTCAGATTGACGTCGATATGCCGGTCGAACAAGGCGATCGGGCTTTCCGGCACCGGATTGGGTTGCCAGATGGCGGCGTTGTTGACGAGGATGTCCGGCGCGCCGATGGCGTCGGCCAGCGTCGCCACCGCCCGGGCCACCGCATCGGCATCGGCGATATCGACATGCTGCGCGGCGGCGACGGTGCCGCTCGCGATCGCCGCATCCAGATCGGTCTGCGGCGCGTTGGAGAGGATGGCGACCTTCGCGCCTTCCGCCGCGAACGCGCGCACGACCGCTTCGCCGATGCCCGACGTGCCGCCCGTGACGAGCGCGACCTGTCCGGCAAAGCCCGTCATTGCGCGGTATATCCGCCGTCGACCACCAGTTCGGAGCCGTGCATGTAACCCGACTCGTCGGAGGCGAGGAATCGCACGGTCTTGGCGATGTCGATCGGATCGGCCATGCGTCCGATGGGATGGGCGGGCGCCAGCCCCGCGGCGGCTTCCTCCACCGACTTGGCGAAACCGTTGTCGACGAAGCGTTGCAGGATGTGGTCCACCATCGTCGTGTTGACGCCGCTGGGGTGCACCGTGTTGACGCGGATCTTGTAGCCCAGCGCCGAAAACTCCATCGCGCAGGCCTTCGAAAACAGCCGCACCGCCCCCTTCGACGCGCAATAGCCGGTATGCAGCGGCGATCCGATCAGGCCCGCGACCGAGGAGATGATGATGATCGAGCTGCCGAACGGGCGCTGCGCACCGGTCCGCTGCATAAGGTCGGCGGCGACCTTCGTGCCGAGGAAAGGCCCGTCCACGTTGACCGCCATCTGCTTGCGCCATTGCTCGATCGTGGTGTTCTGCAGCTTCTCGACGACGACGATGCCCGCGACATGCACCAGTATGTCCAGCGCGCCATGTTCCGCCTCGATCGCGGCGACCACACGCTGCCAGTCCGCTTCCTGCGTCACGTCGAGAGCATGATATTGCCCGTTCGGCACGTTCTGCGCCCAGGCGGACCCGTCCGCCGGAATGTCGGCGCCGACGACCGTCGCGCCCACTTCGGCCAGCGTGCGCGAGATTTCCGATCCGATGCCGCCGGTGCAGCCGGTGACGAGCGCCACCCGTCCTTCGAGCGAAGCGATCATCGTGCGTCTCCTTCAATGTCATGGTCGGCAATGTCATGGTCGGTTAGGGGCGTGAACAGGCGGATATCCGGATCACCCTCGACGCAGGCCCAGCCTGCCGCCGACATCGCCTTGTGATAGGGCATGTCGGCATGGGCGGCGCGCGCGGCTTCGCTCGCGAACAGTTCGGTGAACACGAACAGTGCCGGATCGTCCTGGCTGCGCATCACCTGAAAGACGAGCGTGTCCGGCTCATTGGCGCGCACGTCCTTCTGGAGTTGCGCGACGAGCGCCGCGAAGCTGTTTGACTTTTCCGGCTTCGTGCGGACATGCATGAGTACGCCAATCATTCGCTGGGGCCTTTCGATCGATGACTTCGGGTTTGCTGGATGAAGCGGCAAGGCTGGCGCAGGGGCCGGATCCCGCGGCGGCGCGCCCGCTGATCGATGCGCTGCTCGCCACACGCGACGACGATCCCGACGCCCTGACGCTGCTGGGTCTGGTGGCGCAGCGCACCGGCGACGACGCGACGGCGCTGGACGCCTTCGCCCGCGCGCGCGCCGGCGATCCGCACAATCCCGCCCGTCTCGGCAATCATGCCATCGCCCTGAAACGCGCCGGGCAGTTCGATGCCGCCATCGCCGCGCTGGAACGATCGCTCGTCCTGCGCCCCGGATCGGCGGTGACGCTCGCCAATCTGGGGTCCTGCCTGATCGCGGCCGATCGCCCGCAAGCGGCGGAGCAGCCGCTGCGCCGGGCGATCGCCGCCAATCCGCAGCATCTGGAGGCGTGGAACAATCTGGGCGTCGCGCTGGCCCGGACGGGACGGCAGGGCGAGGCGATCGTTGCCTATCGCCGGGCGCTCGCGATCCGGCCCGATCATGTCGAGGCGGCGCTCAATCTGGTCGATGCGCTGATGGCCGACGGCAAAGCCGACGCCGCCGAGACGCTCGCCAGCGATATGGTGAAACGCCTGCCGGGCCATCCGCGTGCGGCGAACCAGCTTGGCAGCCTGCTGGAGGCGCGCGGGGCGCTGGATGCCGCGATCGATGTCTATGCCACCGTACTGGTGACCGGGCCGCTCAACCATCCGGTCGGCGTCAACCTGACGCGCGCGCTGATCCGCGCCGGCCGACATGAGGAAGCCGTCGGGTTGACCGACCGGCTGATCGCGGCATTGCCGACCGTCACCACCCCGCTGGCGCTCAAATGCGCGGCGCTCGACCGGCTGGGCCGCACGGCGGAGCTGCAAGACCTGATGCGGCTGGAGCAGTTCGTACGCGTGATCGACATCGCGTCCGCACCGGGCTTCGACGGCGTGGCGGCGTTCAACGGCGTGCTGGCGGAGGAGTTGCGCGCGCACCCCTCGCTGACGTTCGAGCCGGAGGGTCTCGTGACGCGCAAGGGGCGGCAGAGCGACGATCTGGGGGTGGCCCAAACGCCTGCCCTCAAGGCACTGGCGCACATCGCGACGCGGGCCTTGCGTGATTACATGACGGGCCTCGCGATCGATCCGCATCCCTTCGTGCAGGCCGCGCCCGACGACTGGACGCTGACCCTGTGGGGCACGATATTGACGCCGGGCGGCGCGGTGGAGCCGCATATCCACGCGCCCAACTGGCTGTCGGGCGTCTATTATCCCGCCCTTCCGGCAGAAACCACCGTCGGGCAGCAGGGCTGGTTTGCAATCGGCGCCCTGCCCGAAAGCCTGGGCGGCGGGGGCACGCTTCACAGCTATGAACCGCGCGCGGGGCGGATGATCCTGTTTCCGTCCTGGCTGTGGCACGCGACCCTCCCCTTCGAAGGGATGGAGGACAGGATCAGCTTCGCCTTCGATCTCGTCCCCAAGGATATCGGACGGCCCCATCGTCTGAAAAAATAGCCGGGTCGGTCGAACCGACCCGGCAGGTGTTTCCCGATCGCATCGAGCAATAGTCACGATCAGGAGGGGACGTATGGCGTTCATCGCACAGCTCAGAACTTCGCCGCGAACTCGACACCGAAGGATCGCGGCGGCGCGTAGTTGGTGAAGTTGAACAGGCCCGCGACGGAATTGGCGGACACGCGATAGACCTTGTCGAGCAGGTTGCGCCCGTAGACCGACACGCGGTATTTTTCGGACGGATCGGCCCAGTGGATGCTGGCGCCCACCAATGTCCTCGCCTGCCCCTGCGTGAAGGGCGCGTTGAGCGTGACCGATTCATATTCGGACTGGTAGTTGGCGTCCGCGTTCAGGCTTATCTGCCCCCATGGCGCGGGCGGAAACTCGTAATTGGCGGTGACGTTGGCCGTGATCTTCGGCACGTTGCGCAGCTTGAGGAACGAAGCGTCCTCATTGGTGCCGTTGCCGTCGATATCCGTGAAGAACTCCAGATATTTGGCCTTCTGATAACCCATCGACGCCCCCAGAGTGAGGCCGTCGACCGGCACCGCGCTCAGTTCCAGTTCGAGCCCGTAGACTTCCGCCTTGCCGGCGTTGGTCGTGCGGGTTTCCTGACCGGGAAGGCCGGTGATGGGATCGATGAAGGGCACCACGGCATCGCGCTGGAGATCGTTATACTTCACGTAGAACGCAGCCGCGTTGAAGCGCAGGCGACGATCGGGCGTTTCCGTCTTGAGGCCCAGTTCGAAGCTGTCGGCGGTTTCCTCGCGGAACGGCAGGGCCGACGTGGCCGACATCGCCTGTTCGTTGTAGCCGCCCGATTTGTAGCCCTGGCTGTAGGTGAAGTAGTTGTTGATTCCGTCGGCGATTTCCCAGCGATAACCTGCGCGGAACGTCGGCTTGGAGAACTTCGCGCTGTCGGAATATTCCGGCCAGAAGCCCGTGGCGATCGTCGAGCGGCGGACCTGCGGACGGACCGAGAAGCTCTTCTCCTCCTTGGTGTAGCGTCCGCCCAGGAACAGCGAGAAGGCATCCATCAGCTTGTATTCGGCTTCTCCGAACACGGCATAGCTGTCCACCTTGTAGTTCGCGGTCGACTGGTTCGGATCGGTCAACGCGGTCGGATCGCCCAGAAAGCGCAGGAAGCCCAGCAGCGAGGTCGCGCTCGCGTCCAGTGTCTGGCCCCAGTACATGGCGCCGACCGTCATCTTCAGCTTATCCGAAAAGTCCGAGCTGAAGCGCGTCTCGAGGCTGTATTGCTCCCGCACGTCGTCGCGGGTCGACACGAAGAGGAAGGCGTTTTCGCCGGTATAGTCCGACGGCAGGATCGATTTCACGCGGCGGTATCCGCCCACCATGGTGATCGTACCGACGTCGTCGATCTTGTGTTCGCCGCGCAGATACAGCCCATCGACGTCGATGCGATGGCCGTTCAGCGTGCCGGGGCAGGTCGGCGTGGTGGCGTTGCCGACATTGTTCGCATCGCCCGCGCACAGGGTCGTGCCGGTCTGGAAGGGGCTTTTGCCCGTGGTCTGGATGCCGGGGAAGCCGACGACGTCGAACAGGAAGCCTGCGGGCGTCTCGTTCACGCTGGGCGGAGAATCGCCGCGATCGCGCAGCATTTCATAGGTCAGCATCAGGTTGGTATCGGGCGTCGGTTCCCACAGCAGCTTGGCGCGGCCGCTGAAATAGCGGCTGCCGCTGCGACGCTTGCCGGTGCCCGGCAGGCCCTGGACGCCATCGACGTCGTTGTTCTTCGAAAGGCGATAATAGCCGTCCCCTTCCTGAAAGGACCCCGCGACGCGGAAGAAGAGATTGTCGGTGAGCGGCACGTTCAGCGATGCCTTCACATCCTTGGTATCGAAGCTGGAATAGCCCACGCGCACTTCGCCGCCGAAGGTCCGTTCGGGACGCTTCGTGATGACGTTGACGACGCCGCCGACGGTATTCTTGCCGAACAAAGTGCCCTGCGGCCCGCGCAGCACTTCGATGCGCTCTATGTCGAACAGGTCGAACAATTGCGTCTGCACATGCGCCAGCACGAAGTCGTCGATGACGACGCCGATGGCAGGCTCGAACGTGAGGATGATGTCGCCGGTCGATTGCCCGCGAATGCCGATGGACGCCGCGTTGAAGCCCGGCACGTTGGTGATGACCACATTGGGAACGTCCCCGGCCAGCGCGCGGATGTCGGTCGCGAACTTGCGATCGATCGCCTGCGCCGAAAAGGCCGTCACCGCGATCGGCGTATCCTGAAGCGATTCCGACACGCGGCGCGCCGTGACGACGATATCTTCCAGCCCCGACACCTGCGCGCGATCCTGCGGTGCAGGCGCGGCGGCATCCGCTGCGACAGGCGCGGTGCCCGTCTGGGCCATGGCGATTGTGCTGGTTCCGGAAAACAGCAGGCCTATTGCTGCCCCGAAGGCGTAGTTAGAGCGTTGGCGGAATCCACCCATAGCATCCTCCCTCTCAAATCCCTGTCGCTTGTGTTGCGACTCGGAATGGTGATCGCTGCTTGTGCTGCGATATCCATAAAAGAACATAGATGTTCGTTTATTGAAAGAGCAAAAAGACAATCATGTTTGCTTTTTATATTGTCGCTACGATGCCGATGTTTTTTCTACACCCAACATCCTGATATTCCATAAAACAATGTCGCCCGGAGAGCGCCGCAGGAGTACCAAGTATGCTTGGCAGGGGCGACAATCAGCGGGGCGGCCATCGAGCCATCGCGTTCCTCACGGCGAATGGATTCGCCTTCCTGCGTGCGGACCAACGGCTAGTCGGGCGATAATCCAAGCGCGTTCGTATCGGCGCTGGCTGCCGCCAGATCCGCATGCGCGATGAGCCGGCGATAGGCGGCATCCAGTTTTCGCAATTCGGCATCCGCCGCCGATTCCTCGCGCAGGTTGACCAGGAAGAAGTCGCTGGCCCCCATTTCAAACCGGCGCCGTTCCGCTCTCGCCATGTCCTGGGCGCGTGCCTGTTCGTCGTCCGCCAGTGTCGCGAGCCGCGCGGTCGCATCGACGGCCACGGCGATGGTGTCGATCTCCGCGACGATCTGCTCCCGAAGGGCCTGCCCCCGTCGCGTGGCGGCATCGATTTCCGCTTGCGTCTGGATAATGCGGCCTTGCGCGGTGCGGCGCTGCAACGGCACCGTGAAGGTCAGGCCGATGCGGGTGTCGGTGCCTTCTCTCGACACGCCGCCGAACCCCACGTCGCCAAAGTCGCGCGATGCCTCGGCGTTGAAATCGAGGCGGGGGAGAAGCGCGTTGCGGTCAAGCTGAAGCCTCTCGCGCGCAACCTGCATACGCAGATCGATGGTGCGCAGGTCGGGGCGGGCCGAGACCGCGGACCTGGGATCGACGGTCACCGGCAGGGGCGAAGGCAAGTCCGCCGGAAGTTGCGACGGGGATGGGACCAGCGGTTGCCCATCGCCGTCACGCCAATAGAGCGAAAGGCTGTTGGCGGCGCTTGCCAGCCCCTGTTCCGCCTGCACCACCAGCGTCTGCCGTCGCAGGATATTCTGCTGGTTTTCCGTCAGGATGATGCGCGGTCGCAGTCCGAGCGACACTTGCCGCTCCAGCCCCTTCTGCCGGTCCTGCGCCAGCAGGAGCAGGTCACGCACGATGGCCAGTCGGCGGCCCGCAGCCACCCATTGGCTGTACGCTTCCACGGCGCGGCGCTGCACGCCGATCGCGATGAACAGCCGGTCCGCGTCCGCCAGCGCGATATCGGCTTCCGCCTGTGTCCTGTTGAAGCGGCGATCGTCGATGGCGCGATCGCGCAGCAAGGCCAGCACGACCCCCGCCTTCACCTCGCCAAGCTGGTTGGTGTAGCTCTTGTCCTCGTAGATGGGGAAACGGCCGCCGGAGACGCGATAGCCGCCATAGACATTGCCGCCCAGTTGCTCGATCGGCCGCATCACCTTGGTCTCGATCGACCGGCCATCATAATAGCCCGACAGGCGGCCATCGGCATCGGCAGAAAAGACCGTGTCGAATGCGCCTTCGGCGGACAGTCGCTTCCCTTGCGCACCGCGCACGCGCGCGAGGGCTTCGAGCACCTGCGGCGCATGCTGCCGGGAAGAGGCCAGAACATCAGCGAGACGCAACGTGGCGGATTGCGCGACGCCGTCCGCCTGCTTCGGCAAGGGTGCGATATCCTGCGCCATCCCCGGCACGGCGAACATGACGGCGATCGCGCTCATGGCCAGAGCGAAGCTATTTCGCATCGGTCGCATTCATCGCGCCGGCTTCGGCCATGTCGCCGGGCCGCTGGAATTGCAGGGGGAAGTCGTTGAGCTGGCGCCAGAGTTCGAAGCCGACGCTCACCGTATCCATCAACACCCAGCCGCGCACCTTCGCGCCCAGCCGGACATAGGGTTCCTTCGGCCAGCCGGGACGATCCGGCGCCGCCTCGACAAGCACCCGGAACAGGCCATTGGGCGAAGCCGACACGTCGATCGCACGGACTTTCCCGTCGAACATGCCCTGCGCGACCGATGGCCAGCCGCTGAACTGGATGGCAGGCCATCCTTCGAACTCCAGCCGGACCCGCCGCCCCGGACGGATCAGGGGCACGTCGCGCCCGTCGACGTACAGTTCGACCACGCGTTGCGACTGTTCCGGCGCAAAGGTCGCGACGATGTCGCCCGCGCTCACCATCGTGGCATTGTCGCCACCCTGGATTTGCAGGATGCGGCCATCGCGCGGCGCGCGGATCATCTGCACCGACTGGCGATTGAGGCTGACGTCGATACGGGTCCGCTCCGCCCGCGCCTGCGCCACCTTCGCCTCGTAATCGCTGACCTTGATCTGGGCGAGTTCATAGTCGCGGCGCGGCGACAGGCCTTCCCGGTACAGGGAGGCCATGCGCGACACGTCCATCTGCGCGACGCGAATAGCCTGTTGCGCGGCGGCAATTTCGGCGTCCGCCTGCGCACGTTCCGCACGCAGCCGGTCGAGCAGGTTCGGATCATTGTCGCTGATGCGCGCGATCGGGTCGCCCCGCTTCACGATGCTGCCATCGGTCACATACCATTGCTCGATCCGGCCGGGTACGAGCGCGGTGATGTTCTGCACCCGATCGCGGGGGTCCAGCGCAATCACCATGCCGGATCCCGGGGCCGTCTGCACCCAGGGCACGAACGCCAGAAAGGCGATGCTGCCCACGATGCCCAGAGCCAGCATCCACCCCAGAACGCGCGTCACGCGCGGCGTGCGGATGCTGGCCAGAGTCCTGAAATGCGGCAGGTGATCAGCGCGAAAGGGCATTGTCCGCCTCCCGTCCTGCAGCAGCGCGCAACATGTCGAACGTGGCACGATCGTTTGTCAGGTGCTGTTCCGTGCGCCCCAGCCAGAGCCAGCCGTCCAGATCGAGATCATGCGGGCGGCTGGAAAAATAGAGGATCGTCACCGGCTTCCCGCGTAGGGCATCCAGTGCGGCACGAAGCCGCGCGACAGGCACCATGTCGTAGAGCGCGGACAGCACCAGGATACGAGGCTGGGCCAGGATCGCGCTTGCCAGCTTCAGTTGCATCATCTCGACCAGCGCCAGTGGCCAGCCCGTCGAGGACAGCCGGGTATCCATCCCTTCGGGCAAAGTGGCGATCCGCATATCGAGTCCGACGACACGCAGCGCATCCATCACGGCCACGGCGTCATTGTCCGCGCAGGCCAGCGACAGGTAATCGCGTATCGAGCTTTCCACGATCGTGGGACGATCGAGCACGATCACGTCGCTGCGAAGCTGATACATATCGAGAGAAGTGATATCGGCGCCCCCGACCGACAGGATGCCGTTTGTCGGTTTGACGTGGCGCTTCAGCAGCGTCGAGAGAAGGCGGTCCATGCCGGGATCGGCGGCGGCCATTAGCCGCGCGCCACCGGGGATGACGATATCCATATGGGCTTCGCCGCCCATCGTCGGCGCGCGGACGGCATGAAGGGCCAGCGCGCCATCCTTCGGGCGCGCGGCTTCCCGCTTGCGCTCAGGCACCTGTTCCTGTGGTATCGCGAGGATCAGCGCCAGTTCCTCGACGCCCGCGACGAGATCGTAGAAGCCGTCGAGATAAGGACCAAGCTGCGCGGCGCCGTAGAAAATGCTCGAAAGGATCAGTTCCGCCGCGACCAGTTGGCCGATCGATAACTGCCCCCGAATGACGAGCCAGCCTCCCAGAGCGAGCAGGCCCGCGCTGGCGACGGCGTACAGCACGAGCAGGGCAACGCTCTGCGGGAAGGCATAGCGGAAATGGGCGGCATGCGCAGCGACATAGGCGGCCGTGGCGTCTTCCGATCGATCCATGGCGAAGTCGAGATGACGACTGGATTTGTAGAATCCGTTCGATCCGCCGACGCTTTCCAGCCAATGCGCCGTTTCGAATTTGCGATGGCTGAGGGCGATGGCGGTCCGCATCGCACCGCGCGACCATATGCGCCAGATCGCCCAGACGGCGAAAATGAACACCAGATTGAACGCCAGGAAGAACGGGTGGTAAAATGCCGTGACGGCAAAGCCGACGCTCGCCTGCAGGATGATCGTGAACCCACCGATCAAGAGCGAGGGGATCGCTTTCTGTGCGGTCATGACTTCGAAAAAGCGATTGAACAGGTCGCCGCGCCGCTCGTCATGAAAGAACGGATTCTGGGCATAGACCGCGCGCAACGTGATTTCCGCCACCATCCGGGCCAGAAAGCGACGACGGAACAGTTCCATGAGATGCGTGCGAAAAGCGCCGAGCAGCGCGGAGATGAGCAGCAGCACCAGAAGAACCGCCGCCAGCGTGAACAGAGGCGCGGGAAGCGCCGTATTGGCGACCGAGTTGATCAGCATCTGCACGGATATCGGCGTTGCCAGCGAAAGCAGGCCGATACCGACCCCGTATATCAGCGTGAGCCGGAAAAAAGCGCCGTCCGGCCCCAGTATCGGACCAGACCATGTCCAGAAGTCGCGCAGTCTTACGTCTGCGGTATGTGTCATATCCGTAGGATCCAAAAACGCACTTCGGCGGGAAGGCGTTTTTTTTACCGCAGACAGTTCAATCGGATCAAATAGATATTATCATCAAAATCGATAGGACAAGACTATCACTTGTCTGCCGCTATGGAAACGATGATATCGGCCAGCCGCCTGTAGGCATTTGCCCGACCCGCGCTTCGCCGCCAGATCAGGCCCACCTCGCGCTCAACCACTTCCGCAACAAGGGGACGCACCGTCACATCGTCGTGATCGCGGATTTCCGAACGGGCATAGAGCGCCGGAAGCAAGGCTATTCCCATGCCCATACCCGCCATCTGCCGGACGGCATCGAGGCTGGTGCCTTCGTAATCCCGCAGGACCAGCGCGCCCACCCGGTCGGCGAGCGCCTGAATCTGGCCGCTCAATCGATATTGCGGCGATACCGTCAGCAAGCCTCGCCCCGTCAGCATATGCGGTGCAATTTCCCCATGGATCGCCAAGGGATCATCCAATGCCATCGCCAGCAACAATGGCTCATGAAAGAGAGATAAAACGACAAATGGATCGCCGATGATCGGAAGCTGCGCGAGGACCACGTCATGCGTACCCACCGTCAGATCGCGCATCAATTCGTCAGGCAGACCTTCCCGCACATGCAGACGCAGGTCCGGATGATCCCTGTGCAGGCGGGCCACCACTTGCGGCAGCAGATATGGCCCGAGCGTTGGCGAGGCACCAAGGCGGATCGTGCCGGTCAGACCGTCGGGATCGGAACGGGCGATGTCCCCCAGGGCGCCGACGTCAGACAGGATCGCCTGGGCATGGCGAAGAATTTCCCGCCCGACCGGCGTCAGCATGGCGGTTGTCGTGCCGCGCTCCACGAGCGTCTGACCCAGTTGCGCTTCGAGCACCTGAATCTGGGCGGACAGCGACGGCTGCGTCACACCGGCACGCTCGGCCGCCCGGCGGAAATTGCCGGTGGCCGCAAGCTCGCAGAAATAATGAAGCTGGCGTAGCGTGATGGCCGGGATCGGCATGGAAAGACCTTTGTCGGGATTACCGCCTGCTGGGGCAGCCGATTGCACACCAGATCGGGCGTCAGGTAAAGGGCATAGCAGTGCCGTCAGTCCAACGGCAACCTGTCTCCGTTCGGCGATGCTTTTCCTTGTCCGCCGTCAGCTTCGGCCATGAAGTTCCGTCACCCGGCCAATGCGGCGGAGGGGTCGGCCCTTTACGTCTGTCTGCCGGTGGGAGCCGAACCAGTGCCGTCGCAAGATCGCGGTCGATTGCGCGCGAGGTATCGCATCGGGCGAAATGTCAAATGCTTGATCCTCACCGTCGCCCGACAACGGCGTCAAATTTGCTGTCTTCAGTCTCCTCGGTGAAGGGCATGGCGCTGTGTGGTCAGGGAACATGATGGCGCGAGTTCAGGCGGGACGGTGCGACAGACATCGGATGCGGTCTGCGTCTGCGTGAATTGAGAATATGCCCGTTCCGGAACCGCAACATCGTTCCGGCTGCTGCACAGCAATCACAATGGGTCGAGAGAATGCGCGATTTCCAGCAGCACGCCAAAGCGCCGTCCTATTTTATCATTATCAATCAAAAAGATAGACATATGGCATGGGTCTTGCTGGCGTAGCGTCACGACACTCGCACGACATGCGCCAATTTCAGCTTATGGGGGAATCTCCTTGTCCACGAATACACGACCCTTGCGATCCATCGCTGCCATCGGCGCAAGCACGATCGCCCTTCTTGCCGCCGCCTACGCACCCGTCAGCGCCGCCGAAGAAACGCCTTCGGCGGTCGCACCCGCTGAAAATGTCGAAGCCGATGCGGATGCCGGCGGCGGCATCGTCGTCACCGCCCAGCGCCGCGAAGAACGGCTTCAGGACGTGCCGGTCGCCGTGACGGCCCTCGACAAGTCACTGTTCGCGATCGGCGGGCTTGGCCGATCGGCGAACGAAGTGCTCAACCTGGTTCCCAACGCCTCCGCCGGGACACAGCAGCATGGTCGCCCGCGCTGGTGGATACGCGGCGTCGGTGCCGGGCAGCAACAGCTCGACCTCGCCAATCCGGTCGGCTTCTATCTCGACGATGTCTATATCAGCAACGCCAGCGCAACCGGCATTCCGCTGTTCGACCTGGAGCGCGTCGAAGTGCTGCGCGGTCCGCAAGGGACGCTCTGGGGCAAGAACACGACGGGCGGCGCCATCAACGTCATTTCCAAGCGCCCTTCGCTCAATGGCCAGGACGAGAATTATGTGAAGCTGGAATATGGCAGCTTCGACAACAAGATCGCCGAAGGCGGCATCGGCACCACCCTGATCGACGACAAGCTGGCGGCGCGCGCGTCGTTCCGCTTCGATGATCGCGGCGGGCGCTTCACCAATCTCTTTACCGGTGACAAGTCGAACGCGATCAAGGACATCGTGTTTCGCGGCCAGTTGCTCGCCAAGCCGACCGACACTCTGGAGGCGCTGCTCAGCGTCCACTATCGCGACTACGACACGGACGGAAGCTACTGGACCACGGCCAGCTATGCCGCGAACGGCGTCGTCCGCAACGGCTATGCGCCATCGCGGGACATCAACGACATATCGACGAACGCTCCCGAGTTCAGTCGCAACAAGCAGTTCGGAGGATCTCTCCATCTGGACTGGGATCTGGGCGGTCCGACGCTGACCTCGATCACGGGCTATGAGCGATATCAGACGCGCAGTGCGGGCGACACCGACTATACCCCGCTCGAAATCTCGCGCAGCTATGCCCAGGCCCGTTCCAGCCAATGGACGCAGGAACTGCGGCTGTCCTCCGCGCAGGATCAGCGGCTTAGCTGGATCGTCGGCCTGTTCTATTTCAACGAGAATATCCGATCACGGGCCTTTTCCGCCACCTTGCCGCAGGGATCGGTGCCCGCACAGGCCGGTGCGACGGCGACGGCGGCCTTCAGCGACACGGTCTACAAGCACGACGCCGAGAGCGGCGCCGTGTTCGGCAGCGGAACCTTCGCCTTTACCGACAGCGTCAAGCTGACCCTGGGCGGACGCTGGACCCGTGAAACGAAGGAACTCGATTTCGACCGAAGGGCATCGCCCAACGCCGCCGCGACAGGCTGGAGCAATCTGGCGCAGTGGTGGAACAGCTATACCGGGACTTATGGCGGCGCCGGCACCTTTGGCGGATCGCTCAAGCGGACGTGGGATGCCTTCACCTACGACATTACGCCATCCTGGACGGTGGCCCCGAACAATCTGCTTTACGCAAAGTTCTCCCATGGCGTGAAATCCGGTGGGTTCAATACGGCGGCGACCTTGCCCATCGCCCTGGTCGCGGTACGCCCGGAAAAGCTCGATGCCTATGAAATCGGCTATAAATCGAGCTGGTTCGACGGACTGCTCACCTTCAACGCCACCGCATTCCATTATGATTACAAGGATGTGCAGGTGAACGTCGTCGGCCCCAATCCGGGTGCCGTGGGGGGCGCAACCGTCTCCTATCTGCAAAACGCGGCAAAGGCGAAAGTCGATGGCGCCGAGTTCGAGCTGACCGTCGCTCCGACGGAAGGGCTGAAGCTGAACGGGGCGCTGGGTCTGCTCGATACCGAATATACGCGGTTCCAGGTGCTGAACGGCGGCGCCAATCTGGCGGGGGCGCGTTTTGTCCGCTCGCCCCGGATCACGCTGAACGGCGGCGCGTCGTACAGTTTCGCTCTTGCCGATCTGGGCAAGCTCGAACTGGCGGCGGATGCGCGATATCAGGCGCTGCAATTCTATTATGTGACGCCGCAGGATGTGGTGAACCGTTCGCTGCTTACGCAGAAACCCTATACGGTGACCAATATCCGCGCGACCTACACCACGAAGAACGATGCGCTGAGCGTGACCGGCTTCATCAACAATCTGTTCGACGTGCGGTATCTCAATCACTCCCTGCCCGCCGCCAACGCGGCCCAGGGCGTGACGGGCGACACGGTTGCATGGGCCGATCCGCTGACGGCCGGCGTAGCCGTGCTGTTTCGCTTCTGAGACCAGGCAGCGGAGCCGGGATCGATCGCCCGGCTCCGCGCGTACCTCAAAAAGAAGGGGCGCCGGGAAGAAATTCCGGCGCCCCTTTTCGCATCGTCCCGTGACGAAACCGCCAAACTTATTCGGCGGCCTGCAACAGACCCTCAGCCTGCCGACCGAGCAGCGGCAGCACCTCCTCGCCGACTCGATAGGCTTCCTCAAGATGCGGCGTTCCCGCCAGGATGAACCCGTCGGCACCCCGTGCGATCAGATCGTCCAGCCGCGCCGCGCACTGCTCGTAACTGCCGACGATGCCAAGCGCCGGGCCACCGCGGAGCAAGTTGAACCCGCCCCACAAATTGGGTGCGACGATCAGATCTTCGTACCGCCGTGCCTCGGTCGGCTTCAGCGAAGCCTGCCGCGCGGCCCCCACCGAATCCGTCGGCTGACCACGCCAGCGCCGGCGTGTTTCCTCGCTGACATTCTCAAAGCCGGTGCGGATGTCGCGCCATGCCTCCTCTTCCGTCGCGCGGGCGACCAGATCGACGCGCACCGCACATTTCTGTTCCCTGCCCAGCGCCGCCGTGCGGTCCTTGACCCGTGCGAACTTGTCCGTGAGCTGGTCGAAAGGCTCCAGCCAGGAAAGATAATAATCCGCGTGACGCGCCGACACCTGCAAGGCGGCGTCGGACGATCCGGAGAACCACAGTTCGGGAAACGCCTCTTGGCGCAACAACGGCGGCAGTCCGCCGCCACGCACCTGATAGAAACGACCGTCATAGGAAAAATCGGCACTTTCCCAAACGCCCCGGAACACGTCGAGCCACTCGCTCGTGCGGCCATAGCGGTCGTCATGGGTGAAGCTGTCGCCCCACCACAGTTGCGCCGGGCCGCCGCCGCCGGTGATGATGTTGAAAAGGCCCCGTCCGCCGGTTGCCCGTTGCAGGCTCGCGGCCGCACGCGCGCTGTGCACCGGATTGCCGAAGCCGGGCTGAAACGCGATCATGAAACGGAAACTTCGGGTTTCCCTCGCCAGCAGCGGCGAGATCACCCAGGGATCGTCGGTATTGGGAAAGGACGGGATCAGGCCGCCTTGAAAACCGACGCTCTCCGCGGCCTTCGCGATTTCGGCCAGATGATCGATATAGGCAAAGCCGTCCTGGGCACCATCCCTGTCGAGACCGGGCGCGATATTGCCATGTGCAAGCGGTGACCAGTCGCCGCGCTCGTAACCGCTGGTCTGCAGGCTGTTGTGGCATCCGTGCGTCGGCAACCGCCAGAAGAAATCGATGGACATGCTGTTCTCCTCCTTCAGGCGGCCTGACGCGCCACGTCGATGCGCGTGCGCAGACGCGGCAACAGATGCTGGCCCGTGCGATAGGCTTCCTCCAGCAAAGGCGTTGCTGCGACCACCAGTTCGCGCACCCCCGCGCGCACATAGTCTGCGATCCTGTCGGCTGCCTCATCATATCCGGCAACGATCGTCCCGGGCGCAAGATCGCGCGAACGGGCATCCCGATCGGCATCCTTCTGCGTTTCGCGGAGGAACAACGGCTGGATAAGCCCGGCAGCAACCTTCCTCCCCTGCTTCTCCGCCAGCGCCGTCAGTTGCGCGATGCGCTGCGTCAACTCTTCGACGGGTGCAGCCTGAAACACATGGACATCGGCATGGCGCGCCGAACGCTGCAATGCGGCCTCATCCTCGCCTTGCAGAAACAGGCGCGGGAAAGGATGGCGCGTCAGCGGCGCTTCGAAGCCGCCGTTCTCCACCTCGAAATAGGTGCCCTTGAAGCTGAAGGGACGCTGCTCGTGCACGCCGCGCGCGACCGTCAGAAACTCGTCGAGACGCTGACCCAGATCGTCCTGAGGCACGAAGTCCGCTTCGCTTTCGCGCGTGGCCTGATCGGCGTCCGGCGCGATCGCCCAGCCCAATCGTCCCTGCGCGGATCGCTGAAAGCTGGACGCCTGCTTGGCCGCATAGACAGCCGATCCGACCGATGCGGGAAATTCCGGGATCACCCGCAGCCGCGATACGGCGCGAGCCACCACCGCGGCGATGATGCGGCTTTCGTCGGCTTCCGTCCGGTGCCGCACGAAGAGGCCGTCGAAGCCGGTCTGTGCCGCCGCCTGCGCGATC
The DNA here is from genome assembly GCA_965279415.1 of Sphingobium sp. Lineage (GTDB taxonomy): Bacteria > Pseudomonadota > Alphaproteobacteria > Sphingomonadales > Sphingomonadaceae > Sphingobium. Next base: position 2,175,373 of record OZ257238.1, on the reverse strand, counting down.
TGCACGAAATAATCGAAGCGATTGCGACTTTCCGCCCGGCGATCATGCACCAGCGCCGGCAGGCTGCGCTGCGCACCGGGTTCGGATCGCTGCGGGTCCGCTGCGGGATCGAGAAGCCAGTGGATATTCAAGGTCATGCCGCGTCTCTCCTCCCGGCGAAGGCCGGCACGTCGAGCGCACCGGCAAAAACCGTTTCATCCAGCGGCCGACGACCGTTCGGCTGCTCGGCTGCGTGAAACTCCGCATCGAGGTTCGAAAGATCACCCTTGCGCCCGAGCGCGATAATCGCCTCGATCGCGAAATCGTCGGGAATGGCGAGCTGCGCACGGGCGGCGTCCCTATCGAAACCGCCGATGCCGTGCGTATGCCACCCCAGCAGCAGTGCCTGATGCGCGAAATTGGTCCATGCGGCGCCGGTATCGAAGCTGTGCGACACATTATCCACCGTTTCGCCGCGGCGATCGGTCCGGCGCGCCGACAGGATCAGGATGAGCGCGGAAGCCTGCGCCGCCCACTGCCGGTTTCGCGGGACGAGCAGGCCGAGGAAAGTTTCCCAGCGGTCATCGCCGGGCCGTACGACGAGAAACCGCCAAGGTTGCGCATTGAGGGCCGAAGGCGCCCAGCGCGCCGCCTCGAAGGCGCTCTGGAGAACGGCGTCCGGAACCGGTTCCCCCGTAAAGCTGCGCGGCGACCAGCGGTCGACGAATACCGGCTCCACCGGATGATCGGGCGAACGGGGCATCAGCGTCCCTCCCGGCTCGGCAGATGCACGAGATTGTCGGCCACGTTCTGCGCATCGGCGCCCGATGTCAGCTCGGCCAGGATTTCATCCTTCAGCCGGTGCAGCAATGGCGAGCGCCTGTCGCGCGGATGCGGCAGATCGACGTCGACGATACGGCGGATGCGCCCGGGATTGGGCGACATGACGATCACCCGGTCGCCCAGATACAGCGCCTCTTCCACATCATGCGTCACCATCACCATCGTCGAGCGATGCGTCAGCCAGATGCGCTGCAATTCATTCTGCACATGCACGCGGGTCAGGGCATCGAGCGCGCCCAGAGGCTCATCCAGAAGCAGCAGGCGCGGCTCCGTGACGAGCGCGCGGGCAATGGCGGCGCGTTGCGCCATGCCCCCCGACAACTGATGGGGATAGGCTTTCTCGAAGCCCTTCAGGTTCACCAGCGCGATATGATCGGCGACGATCTGCGCCCGCCGCGCTTTGGGCGTATCGGTGTTGAGCAAGGCCAGCTCGATATTCTGCTCCAGCGTCATCCAGGGGAACAGGCGATGGTCCTGAAACACGATTCCGCGATCGAGGCTCGTCGTGGCGATCCGTTCCCCGTCCAGCCGCAGTTCCCCGCTGTAATCGGTATCGAGGCCGACGATGAGGCGGAGCAGCGTGGATTTGCCGCAACCGGACGCGCCGACGATGCTGACGAACTCGCCCGGCCGGACATCCAGGTTGATGTTATCGAGAATCAGCCGGGGCTGGCCACCGATCTGGAAGCTCTTGTCGAGATCGCGAACGGTCAGGGCGCCCCGGCTCGCCGGAACAGTCGTCTCGTCGCTACGGGCATGGAAATGCGCGTTCACACCAAATCTCCTGGTCATTGGACGGTGGGTTGCCAGCGCAATGCCGACCGGCGCACGCTGCGGAAAAGATGGTTGATGATGAAACCCAGGGCAGCCGTAGCGCCGATCACCACCAGCATCACGTCGAGCCGCTGCTGAATCTGCGCCTGGCTCATCGCGACGCCGAGGCCGGCACCCGCACCGGTCAGCAATTCGGTGCCGATGGTGGAAATCCAGGCGAAGGCGAGTGCCTGCGTTATGCCGGTCAGCACCAGCGGCATGGCCGCGGGCAGAAGGATGTAGCGGATTTGCTGAATCGTGCTGAACCGCAATATGCCGCCCACGTCGAGATACCGCTGTTCGACCTGCGCGACGCCGGCATGGCTGTTGAGCATGGACGGGAAGAAGGCCGACATGCTGATGACGATCAGTTCGGTGCCTTCCCCGACGCCGAACCACAGCCCGATCAGCGGCAGCCAGCCGATCATCGGCACTTGCCGGAGCGCATGGAGCAATGGCCCCAGAACGCGGTCGAGCGGTTTCCAGATGCCCATGGCGATGCCGACCGCCACACCCAGCGGGGTGCCGATCGCCAGCCCGGTGAAGGCGCGTTGCAGCGTCGCCAGCGTATCGCGCAGCAGATCGCCGCTGCGCAGCATCTCCGACAAGGCGATTCCCACTGCAGCGGGGGGAGCAAAGTTCGAAGCCGGGCCCTGGCTTTGCCACTGCCACCAGAGCACAAGAAGCGTCGGAACGACCAGACCTACCGCCACGCGGACCGGAAAACGGGAAAGCCAGTGCGTCATGCCGCCCTCCAGCGCGACGCGCGGCTTTCGATCCACCGTGCGCCGCGATCGAGCAGGAAGCCGATCAGGCCGCTTACCACCACACCGGCCAGCACGACGTCGATCTGGAAAAGCTGACGCCCCATTTCCATCATCTGGCCGATACCGCTGTCCGCAGCCAGCAATTCAGCCGCGATCAGCACGACCCAGGCGCGGGTGAGCGACACCCGCAATCCGGTAAGGACGGCAGGTACGGTCGCGGGCAGCAGGATGCGACGGATGAGCTGCGCGACGTTGAGGCGATAGACCTTCGCCACGTCGAACCAGTTGCGCGGCACCCCCCGGATGCCGTCGAACGTCGCCAGCGCCATGGGGAAGAAGGCGGCGATCGCGACGACCGCAAGCTTGAAGGGTTCGTCTATCCCCAGGAACATGACCATGACGGGCACGAATGCGATGACCGGCACCTGCCACAGGGTGAGGAACAGCGGCTGCAATGCCGCTTCGGTCAGACGCGACAGCGCCATCGTGGCGCCGAACGCCATGCCCGCCAGCGCGCCGATGACGAAGCCGATCACCAGCCGGTGCAGGCTGTCGCCGACATGGCGCTGCAATTCGCCGGACGCCGCCATGTCCGCGAGCGCACGGGCGACGCCACTGGGCGGCACCAGTATCTGGGGCGGAAACAGGCCCGTCACGCAGGCCAGTTGCCACACCCCCAGCAAGGCGATCAGGACGATGATCGCGCCCGCGGGCAGGCGCGGCCCAGTCCAGCCTCCGGCCCATGTGCCCGGCGCATGCCCACGGATCGCATGGCCGGACATCAGGACTTGCCCGCCTGACTTCGCGCCCAGTAATCCTCAAGTTTCAGATCCTTGAGCGCCTGTTTGACGAACCGGTCATCGAGCAGCGCATCGGCATCCACCTTCGTTCGGATGAGACCGCGTTGCAGCGCATAATCGGCGACGGAATGATAATGCGTCCGAACCGCCGGGCTGAAGATCGGCGAAAAGCGTTCCTTCCAAGGAATCCCGGAATTGGCATAATCCTGTTCCACGATCTCCGGCGGCATGGCGCCACGCGCGGCATTGCGGATCACTTGCGCCTTGTTCGCTTCGTCAGACGACCAGGCCGCTGCCCGGATGAATGCTTCGACGACGATCTGGGTGAGGTCGGCATGCGCCTCCACGAAATCGGCCCGCCCAAAGAGTTCGGCGCGCATTTTCCAGTCCGCGGGGGCTTCCTTCGTCGACCAGAGGACGCGCGCTATGCCCTTCTGCTGCACCAGCAATCCATCGGACAGAAGCACGGCCGCATCGACGCTGCCCGATTCCAGCGCGGCGGGCGTTGCGGACGGGTTGATGTTCACGATCTTGAAGTCGTCGAGTTTCAGCCCCTTGCTGTCGATCAGCTTGGAGAAGGGCAGTTCCCAGGGACGGCCCCGGTGCAGCGCGATGCGCTTGCCCTTGAGGTCGGCGATGCTGCGGGCGGCCAGTCCCTTGCGGACGACGAGATACACGTCCTGCCCCTGCCCTATCGGCGCAACGACCTTCAGTGGAACGCCGCCTGCAACCGCGATGGCGGCCGGAAAGTCGCCATAGGATGCGAAATCTATGCGTTTGCCGGAGAAGCCTTCGTTTATCAGTGGCCCGCCAACGGCGGTGGAGACCGGCGTAAAGACGAGTTCGACGCCCTTTTTGGCAAGCTGCTCCTTCAGCCAGCCTTGCTGGATGACGGTCCCGTTGAGGCCGTTGAATACCTGCTTGCCCTTATAGGGAAAGGCGATCGACGCGATCGTGACGGTCTTTACCGGCACATCCCCGGCGGAACCGCCGCCACCGCTCCCGCAGGCGGCGAGCGCCAGCGTCAGGGACGCGGTAAGCAGCACGCGCAGCATGGCGCGTATATTGACCAGATGTCGGACTATGATGCGATGGGCCACGGTGGACTGGCTCCCTGTTGCCGAACCGAAAGTTAGGGGTCTCCATCCCTGCAATGCACAAGATGTGCCAATCGTCAGAACGCAGGGATCAAAGGCGATTGCCGCCGGTGTGGCCTTCGGCGCTGCTGATTTTGAGACACCGCCGTCGCGTTCGCTGCACCGAATGAAGCGGAATCCGGGGCAAACTTCCAAAAAGCAAAGTATTTCCGCCCCGAACCGGAGGGTTTCCGCTGTTGGCACAAGCCTTGCGAAACACGCACCGGTATGGTGTCGCCTGAACGCCGTCATCCTGGGATGTGGCGAGTCGGGTATCTGGAGGAAGAGGATGCCGAGTAGCGTTTTTCCAGCGGAACCGGCCCGCTCCATCGATGCGGTGTGGGTGGCCCGCTGCCCCGTTCCCGCAGCATCGGGCGTCGCCTGCGCCAAGGGCTGGATGGCCGACGCATTTGCCGTGGATGGCATAGATGTGAAACGTGTGCGGGAGCAGGGGCTGAACCTGGTTGCCCATGATCCGGAGATGCAGGCGCAGCATTTGTTCCGCGAGGGGGGTAACATACAGGCGCTCGCCGCGCGTGCCCTGGGCGCACCGACCCGCGTCATCGGCCTGACGTGGATCGACGAGCATCAGACGATCATGGTCCGCGCGGATGCAAAGGTGCTGGAACCGTCGGATTTGCGGGGGCTGCGCTTTGCGCTTCCCGCCTATGCGCGGACACGCGGCGAAAGCATTTCACGCGGGATGGCGCTCCATGGCATCAAGAGCGCGCTGGCCCTGGGTGGCCTGAGCCTGGACGACGTCGAACTGGTGGAAATTCCCTCTCCGCCCGTCGAGCGCGCCAGCCCGGAAGGCATGCGGCGGCTCTGGCTGGGCCTGGAATGGCTGGCCGCAGGGCGCGTCGATGCAGTCTATGTGAAAGGTGCCGCCGCCGCGCAAGCCGCAGCGCGCCTGCACCTCGAAGTGGGCATCGACCTGGACGCATTCCCCAGCCGTCTTGCCCGCGTGAACAACGGGACGCCGCGCCCCATCATCGTGCACCAGCACATGATCGACCATCACCCGGAAATGGTGGAACGCTTTCTGGAGCAGAGCCTGCGCGCCGCCGACTGGGCCGCGAACAACCCTGTCGAACTCAGGACGATCATCGCGCAGGAGACACTGGCCAATGTCGATGCCGTCGATGCGGCGTACCGCAACAACTTCCATCGCGCCCTGCACCCCGACCTGTGCGAGGAGCGTGTCGAAATGCTGAAGATCCAGGCGCACTTCCTCTGGCTCCATGGATTTCTGGAGTCGCCCGTCGATGTCGAGGACTGGATATGCGCAAAGCCGCTTCGTGCCGTTCTTGCCCGCCGGAAGGCGACTGCGACGGTCTGAGAAGGATGAACTGATAGCTTAGCTAGCCAGACCGATTTAATTTCTACTAAAACGAAAGACAATAATCTGCTATCCTCCCGCCGTGACGGAGGAGGTATGACGATCATCTCGCAAGCCAGAACAGAAAGCCGGTCGCCGGCTGGCCTGAAGTCGGCCAGCATCGGCTACGGACGACCGTTGCTTGCCTATGATTGCGAAGAGCGTCATGCCGTCGGTCCGCGCGCCCGTGCCCTGATTTTCAACGATCCCCGCTCGCGCGCGCTGATCCCGCTGATCGAACGGATCGCGCCAAGCGACGCCAATGTGCTCATCACGGGCGAAACCGGAACCGGCAAGGAACTGGTGGCGCGCTATGTGCACAGCCTCAGCGACCGCGCCGATGCCGCCTTCGTCGCCGTCAATTGCGGCGCCTTCTCCGAATCGCTGATCGAGGGGGAGCTTTTCGGCTATGAGAAAGGCGCATTCACCGGCGCCAATATCGCCCGCCCCGGATGGTTCGAGGCGGCAGACGGCGGCACGCTCTTTCTCGACGAGCTGGGCGACCTGTCGCTCCCGCTTCAGGTAAAGCTGCTGCGCGTCCTCCAGGAACGGGAAGTCGTCCGCCTGGGATCGCGCAAGGCGGTGCCGCTCAATGTCCGGGTGATCGCCGCGACGAATGTCGAACTGCACCAGGCCGTGCAGGAGGGCCGCTTCCGTTCGGACCTGTTCTATCGCCTGCAGGTCGTCTCTCTCCCGCTTCTGCCGCTGCGGGACCGGCGTGCCGACATTTTGCCGCTCGCCCGCCATTTCCTCGAAGTCTATGGCGCACGCCTCAACGCCAGTCGCCTCGAACTCACGGCATCGGCGGAGGAGGCGCTGTTTCATTACAGCTGGCCCGGCAACATTCGCGAACTGGAGAATGCGATCCACAGGGGTACGCTGATCTGTGAGGACGGACGTATTCAGCCGATGCATCTTGGTCTGGGTGATCTGCCGGAATTTGCCGAGACCGGTACGGACGGCGCTTCGCTGGAGGACGCCGCGCGCCCGTTCGTCGATCGATTGCTCAAGGGCGGGCATGACAATCTTCTCGATCGCCTGGTGGGATACACTGTCACGCAGGCTTTTCGCCAGAATGCCGAGAACCAGATCAAGACGGCCGAGGCGCTTGGCGTGACGCGCAACGTGGTGCGCACCCATCTGAAAAATCTTGGCCTGATCTGACACGCTGCGTCATCGGTGATTTTGCAGCAGCGCGGCTGCGCAATATCCCGCATCCCCGTTTCGACGACCTTGCGGCAAGCCAGCATTTACAGGCTTTGCGCGATTGGCATGGCTCTTGCGATCCTCTGAGGCGCTATCACGCTCCGGAGAAAAGCCCGCAATGTCCTCTCGGCCAAGCCCCCCTGTTCCGGCGCCCTCCACCCCGGACGAAATCTGGTTCACGCGCTGCCCCGTCCCTACGGCGACCGGCATCGCCTACAAGCTGGGATGGCTGACCGAGACGTTCGAGGCCGATGGCATCGCTCTGCGCACCTTGCAGGAATCCGGATCGGAACTGGGCCGTCATCATTACGATCATCGTCTGCCTACGCTGATACGCGAGGGCGGCAACATGCTCGCCATCGCCGCGCGGGCGCAGGGGGAGCCGACGAAACTGGTCGGTCTGACGTGGATCGAGGAAAGCCAGCTCATCCTGACGCGCCCCGATGCGGAGGTCCGCAGCGCAGCCGACCTGAAAGGCAAACGCCTGGCGCTGCCGGGCTGGAGTCATAACGATATCCCAAGTCATGTGCGCGGCACGAGCATCGCGCGCGGCATGTCGCTTGCGGGATACAAGGGCGTGCTGGCGTCGGCGGGGCTGACGTTCGACGATGTCGATCTGATCGAGACGCCCGATCGTCTGCGCAACATCGGCGGCAGCGGTCGCGACCTACTGCCGCGGGGACAGGGCCAGCGCAGCGGCGTCGGTCGACTGTGGCCGATCGAGGCACTGGTCGAGGGCAGCGTCGATGCGATCTACGTCAAGGGAGCTGCCGCCCTGGATCAGGCGCGCGCGGCGGGGCTGGTCGTCGCCATCGATCTTGACGCCCTGCCCGACCCCCGTTTCCGCGTGAACAACGGGACACCCCGTCCGATCACGGTGCACCAGAGCCTGATCGACGATCATTTCGATCTGCTCGTCCGCTTCCTCGCCGTGACGTTGCGCGCCGCCGACTGGGTGGCGGAGCAGCCCGACCGGCTGCGCGACATACTGGAATATGAGACGGAAGGCAGCGCGGAAGCCGTAGATCGCGCTTATGGTCGCCTGCACGAAGGCCTGCATCCCACGCTGGATGCGGAACGGCTGGCGCTGTTCGACCTGCAGAAGAAGTTCCTGTTCACGCACGGCTTCCTCGATGCCGATTTCGATCTTCGGGACTGGATCGATCCCCGTCCTCTCGAAGCGGCCCGCGCCCTCAACGCGCAGCGTCCCCAACCCGTTGCCATTCCAGCCTGAAAGGAAAGATCATGTCTGACACCAACGGACTTTCGAAGGATACGATCGGCTTTGTGCTGCAGACGGAGAAGGACGCCCGCCGTGCCTTCCGCCTGTTGCGCGAAACGCATACGATTTCCGCCAGCGGCACCCTGTTCTTCGCCGTTCGTATCCCGGACGAAGACAAGATCATCACGCTGAACTATGCCGGCCCGTGGGAGGACGATCCCGATCAGGCGATCACTGCGGTCATCGGCTTCGACGGAACGCTCTATTGGGGCAATGCGCCCGGCGGCGCGGCGCGTTACCTCAAGATCTTCAAGAAATATCCGGACTTCAGGGCGATCAGCCATGTCCATACGCCGCATCTGGGTGCCTATTCGCAGGCGCATTCGGAACTGCCGTTGCTCTACGTGCCCAATCGCCGCTTCCGCTTCACCGCCCAGTTGCCCGTCTATATCAATCGTCGCCAGCCCGAGCCGGACTTCATCCTGGAGTCGATAGAGCAGGACCGCGAAGTGCCCGGCATCGTCGAAGCGAATGGCGGCGCGACGATATGGAGCTGGAAGGGCCTGCGCGATCTGACGAATACGATCGTGCTGCTGGAGGAAGGCGCGCAGTTCCAGATCCTCGCGGCGGCGCTGGGCGGATCGAAGCCCTTCGGTCCGGGCGTGCTCGAACAGCAATGGAAGATGGGCAAGCTGGTGCCGCCCGACGCGCGCGTCGACGATGACGGCACCATCCATCTTCCCCAACCCGCCGTCGAAGCTGCGGAATGACCGGGCGCGCGGCACCCGACAATGGGTGCCGGCCCCTGCACGACAAACGGAGCAGTCTCCATGAGTGACAAGAAGCGTCAGCTTGCGCTGGCCGTATTTCTGACCCGGCATGGTCACCATCCGGGCGCTTGGCGTCAGCCGGGAACCGCGAGCACCGGAAAACCCGATTTCCGCTATTGGGCCGATCTCGTCCGCACCGCCGAGCGGGGCAAGCTCGATGCGGCCTTCTTCGCCGATTTCGTGGGGCAAAGCGGCGACAGCACCAAGGGCATAGCGCGCCGCCACGCGTTTCTGGACTTTGAGCCGCTGACGGCGATCGCCGCCCTGGCCAGCATCACCAGCCATATCGGCCTGGTCGCGACGGTGAACACCAACTTCGAGCAGCCTTATGCGCTTGCCCGTCGTTTCGCATCGCTCGATCACATCAGCGGCGGGCGCGCAGGCTGGAACATCGTGTCGTCGCTGGCCGATGGCGCCGCCAAGAGCTTCGGCATCGAGCAGCCTGCCAGCCACGCGGAACGCTATGCGCGCGCGGACGATTTCGTTGCGCTGGCCAAGGCGCTGTGGGACAGCTGGGAGGACGACGCTTTCGAGGGCGCCGACAAGGAGAGCGGTATCTACCTGAACGCGGATGCCGTCCACCCCGTCCACTATCGCGGACCTTATTATCATATCGACTCGGTGCTCGACATGCCGCGCCCCATCCAGGGCTATCCGGTGTTCGCGCAGGCCGGCAATTCGGAAGTCGGGCGCGACTTCGCCGCGCGCCATGCCGAAATGATCTACGCCGCCGCGCAATTCATCGAGGATGCGCAGACCTTCTACAAGGATGTGAAGAGCCGCGTCGCCGCCCATGGCCGCGATCCCGATACGCTCAAGGTCATGCCGGGCCTGTCCTTCACCATCGGCACCAGCCTTCAGGAGGCGCAGGACAAGTTCGGCGCGCTGGAGGAGAAGGTCGATTTCGGCGGCGAACTCAACCTCATGGGGCACGACGTCAGCGCCTATCCGCTCGACGGGCCGCTGCCCGACCTGCCCGAACCGGAAAACGGCAAGGGCCGCTGGCGTCAGCTTACCGCGCTCGCCCGGCGGGAGAACCTCAGTATCCGTCAGTTGTTCCTGCGCTTCAACGCCGTGCGCGGACATCGCGTCGTACTGGGAACGCCCGTCGATATCGCCGATCAGATACAGGACTGGTTCGAGCGCGACGCCGCCGACGGGTTCAACCTCATTCCCCCGCTTCTCCCAAGCTCGCTGGAGGATTTCGTGTCTCAGGTCGTACCTGAGCTTCAGCGGCGCGGGCTGTTCCGGACGGAGTATGAGGGCACCACCCTGCGGGAGCACCTGAACCTGCCCCGCCCCGCCAATCCCAATGCGCGGACCATCCATGCGGATGCGCCGATCCTCGAAACCGCCAATTGACCATTGCCCGAAGGAGTATCTCCATGAGTCAGAAACTCGACACACTCTGGTACACGCGCTGCCCCGTGCCGACCGGCCTTGGCATCGCGATACAGCAAGGCTGGCTGGAGCAAGCCTTTCAGGCGCAGGGAACAACGCTGAACTCGCTGCTGGAATCCAGCGATTTTTCCAAACGGGAATCGCACTTCTCGCATACCGTGCAGAACAGCGTACGCCATGGCGGCAACATTCCGGCGATCAGTGCGCGGGCGCGCGGGCGCGACACGCGCGTCATCGGCCTGTCCTGGGCCGACGAGACGCAGTTGATCCTTTCCAGTCCCGAATCCGGCATTACCTCCGTCCGCGATCTGAAGGGGCGGCGCTTCGGCCTGCCCAACTGGAAGACGGTCGAGATCGATTTCACCCGCGCGCAGGCCATTCGCGGGCTTGAGAACGCGCTTCGCCTCGAAGGTCTGGAGGTTTCCGATGTGGACATCGTCGATCAGGATATCGAAACCCATTACAGCGACGGACAGGCGCAGACGGTCGGCGGCACGCTCGCCTGGAACGGCCGCAGCACGAGCCGGGCACGCGCGAACAATCTGGAACTGATCGCGTTGCTGCGCGGCGAAGTCGATGCCATATTCCTGAAGGGTGCCCATGGCGCGCAGATCGCGCACCAGTTCGGGCTTACCACCGTCATCGACACCGGCATCCATCCCGATCCGCTGGTACGCGCCAATAATGGGACACCGCGCACGCTGGCGGTGGATGGCCATCTGCTCGACAATCATTTCGACGCCGCCGTCACCATCGTCGAGCAGGTATTGCGCGCCGAAGCCTGGGCGCAATCGCACCCTTCCGAAATCCGCCGCTATCTCGCCCGGGAAACCAACAGCAGCGAATATTGGGTGAGCATCGCTTATGGCGAGGACGCGCAGAAGAAGCTCAAGACCGACCTTGCCGAACAGTCGATCGTCGCCATTCAGGATTTCACCGACTTCCTGCACCGCTGGAACTTCATCCCGCAGAGCTTCGACGTGCGCAGCTGGGTAGATCCGCGTCCGCTGGAAGCCGCGCAAACTCTCGCCCTTGCCGTCTGACGCAAGCGGCGGGGGGGGCATATGGGGGACGAAAGCGGGGTGGCGAAGGGATTGATGCGGCGCAGCCCCTTGCTGCGCTGCCTCGCCATCTATGGCGACATGCCGTGGCGCTTCGCCCTGACCGCCCTCCTCCTCGCGGCAGTCAATCTCGCGCTGGTGGGGCAGCAGGTGATGGTCGGCCATGCGGTGCAGGATGCGCAGCAGGGCCGGCTGGTGCCGCTGCGTACGGACGGAACGCTCGATTACGGCCCCGCATGGCACTGGCTGCTGCTGCTCGTCGGCCTCTCGCTCGCACGCGCGATCGTACAATATGGGGCGGGGCTGCTCTCCCTGTCCATCGGGCAGAGGCTGCTCACCATCCTGCGCGAGCGCATCCTCACCCAGATCCAGCGGCTCGATCTGGCCTATCACTGGCGCCATGGCGTCGGCGAAATGGTGACGCGCATGACCCGCGATGCCGACAAGGTGCGCGACGCGCTGATAAACTTCTGGCGGCAAATCTTCGAGACGGGCCTGATCGTCGCCATTTCGCTTGGCCTGCTGTGTCTCTATTCCCCCTGGCTTGCGATCGTTCCCTTCCTGCTGCTGATCACAGGGATCGCCCTGCTCTGGCGTGAAGCCGATACGCTCGTCGCACTCGACCGGCGCATCGGCGACGCCTATGATGCGGTCACGCAGGACCTGTCGGAAGGCGTCAACGGCGTCCGCGTCATCAAGGCCTTCTCTTTGGGCGATACGAGGGCGGCACGTTTCAAACTGCATGTCGACCTGTTCCGTGCCGAAGCGCTCGCCGCGATCCGCCACGCTTCCCGCCGTGTGCCGTTGCCGCAAACGATCATCGCGCTCTCCCACGCCTGGGTGCTGGGTCTGGGCGCATGGATGGTGGCGCATGGTGCATTGGGCCTTGGCGCGCTGGTGGCGGCGATGCTGGTCATCAACACGCTGGTTCTGCGGATCGAAGGAATCGGCAGGCTGTTGCAGGTGATCGCCGATGCCCGCGCATCCGCCGCGCGCATCTGGGAAGTGCTGGATGCGGAACCCGTGATCCTGTCGGGCCGCGCCGTGCTGCCCGTCGGCGGGTTGGGCTTTCGCCTGCGCAATGTTTCCGCTTCCCCGCTGGGGGACGGCGCGACCGTCCTGCACGATCTCGATCTGGAGGTGCGACCGGGGGAGATGGTGGCGCTGGTCGGCACGACCGGATCGGGCAAGAGCCTATTAACGGCACTCCTCCCGCGCCTTGTCGAAGCAGACGAAGGCCGGGTCGAAATCGGGTCCGACGAAAGCGGCTGGATCGATGTCCGCGATGCCGATCTGCGCGGTCTGCGCCGCCGGGTGCATGTGCTTCCGCAGGAAAGTTTCCTCTTTTCCGATACGCTTGCCGCCAATTTGCGGCTCTGCGCGCCCGACGCCGACGATGCGGCGCTGATCGACGCGCTGGACAAGGCAGCGGCCGGCGAACTGCTGGCGCGCCTTGGCGAGGGGTTGCAGACCCGGGTCGGGGATCGCGGTGCGACCTTGTCGGGCGGGCAGCGCCAGCGTGTCTGCCTTGCACGCGCCTTGCTCGCCGATGCCGACCTTCTGATTCTCGACGACGCGACGAGCGCGCTCGACGCACAGACCGAACGGCGGGCGATCGACACGATCCGCTCCATGCGCGCGGACCGCGCCGCGCCGCTCACGATGCTGATCGTCGCCAGCCGCCTGTCCAGCGTCCTCATCGCCGACCGCGTCGTCATGCTGGTCGGCGGAAGGATCGTTGCCGCGGGGACGCACGAACAGGTTGCGCGCGATAATGCGCCCTATCGTGCGTTGATGGGGCTTTAGCCGATGAACGCGTTTCGCGGCGACAGCGCCCTTTCCGATATCGAACTGGAAGAGAAATATTCCTCGGCCAGGCTGAACCAGAATATATACCGGCGCCTGCTGCCGCTTCTGGCGCCGGTGCGCCGCCAGATCGCGGCGGTCATCGGCATCGAGATCGTACAGGTGCTGGCGATCTTCGCGCGACCGCTGCTCATAGGTCTCGTCATCGATCGCGGATTGCGCAACACGGGCGACGGCGTGGATACGTCCCTCCTCGGCTGGGCCTGCCTTGGCCTCGCTACGACCTGGGCCGTGCGCTTCCTGTTGGGCGGACTATCCCAATATTGCGCCGGCATCGCCGCGGTCCGCGTCCTCAACGATCTGCGAACGCAGGTGTTCGTGCATGTCCAGACGCTCAGCGTCGGCTATTTCGACCGGACGAAGGCGGGACGGATCATCGCGCGGGCCGATCGCGATGTCGATACTCTGGAACCTCTGCTGATACAGGGGCCGCCCGAATTGCTGTCGGCCATCCTGCGCCTCTGCCTCGCGGGCCTTCTGCTGTGGCTGATCGCGCCGATGCTGCTTGCAGGACTGGCGGCGGTCGTGCCGGTCCTGATTCTCGCCACTTTGCTGTTCAAGCGCGTGGCGCAGCGCAGCTGGGCCAGGGTGGCCGAAAACCGCAGCCGTTTCACCGCGCATCTGGTTGAAACGGTCGCCGGCATACGACTCATCAAGCAGTCCGGAAGGGATCGCGAAAACCTCGCCAGATACAGCGGCCTGCTTGAGGACTTCAACACATCGCTGATCCGGGGTTCCGCCAGATCGGGCTGGTTCGCGCCCTTTACCGGGCTGCTGACGACGGCCGGCCTGGCGCTGACGCTCGTCATCGGCGGGCGCGGCATCGCGCTTGGGACGCTGACGCTGGGCGAACTGGCGCAGAGCCTGTTCTACGTCTTCCTTTTCCTCGCACCGCTTCAGGAATTCAGCGACCTGTTCGAACGCTTCGCCAACGGCACGGCCTGTGCGCAGCGCATCTTTCTGCTGCTGGATACGCAAACGGACATCACCGATCATCCTGATGCGAAGCCGTTGCCGAGCGTCGAAGGCAGGATCGCGTTCCGCAACGTGCATTTCGGCTACCGCCCGGATCAACCCGTCATCCGCGGCCTGAACCTCACGATCGCGTCGGGCGAATTGCTGGCCATCGTCGGGCCGACCGGCCATGGCAAGAGTACGCTGGTGCAGCTTCTGACCCGGTTCTACGATGTCGACGACGGCGCAATCCTCCTCGACGGACAGGATATCCGGACTCTTCCCGAGCGCAGCCTGAGGCGGCACATCGGCGTCGTTCTGCAGGACAATGTGCTGTTCAGCGGCACCGTCCTCGACAATCTGCGGCTTGCACGCCCCGATGCGAACGATGCCGAACTGATCGCGGCGGCAGAGCGTATCGGCGCGCATGATGTCCTTGCGGCGCTTCCCCACGGCTACGCCACGCATGTGGGACCGCTGGGTAGCCAGCTGAGCCATGGCCAGCGCCAGCTCGTCTGCCTGGTGCGCGCCTATCTCGCCGATCCCTCCGTGCTCGTGCTGGACGAGGCGACGTCCGCTATCGACGTCAGCACCGAGCGGCGGATCCAGAAGGCGTTCCAGCGCCTGTGCGAAGGCCGCACCGCGATCGTGATCGCGCATCGTCTGGAAACCATCCGGTCGGCCGACAGAATCGCCGTCATCGAAAATGGGCGCGTTGCCGAAATCGGCGCCCATGCCGACCTGCTTGCCAAAGGCGGCCGCTATGCGGGCCTTCACGGAAGCCCTGCAACATCGGGCGACGCTTCCGCAGATGTTCCAGTCAGATCGGACATCGCGGCCGTTTGAAACGCGTGGGAAAATTGGTGCACCCGACAGGATTCGAACCTGTGGCCTCTGCCTTCGGAGGGCAGCGCTCTATCCAGCTGAGCTACGGGTGCGCGCGGTGCGCCGTGGGGTCGCTTAGCAAAGCCGTCCGGTCTGCGCCAGCGGCAAAATGCGCGCGCGGCGTCAGGGTGCTTTGGCAAAGGGCGCAGGCGTCTTGGGCTTGAAGCGGCACAGGTCCGCCACGGGGCAACGCCAGCATTCGGGCCTGCGCGCCTTGCAGATGTAGCGGCCGTGCAGGATCAGCCAGTGATGCGCGTCGCGGCGGAAAGGCGCGGGCGTCTGCGCCTCCAGCTTCGCCTCGACCGCCAGCACGGTCTTGCCCGGCGCAAGGCCCGTGCGGTTGCCGACGCGGAAGATATGCGTATCGACGGCGAAGGTTTCCGCGCCGAAGGCCGTGTTCATCACCACATTGGCGGTCTTGCGACCGACGCCGGGGAGCGTGGTCAGCAGCTCGCGGTCCTGCGGCACCTGCCCACCGTAATCGCGCACCAGTATCTCCGACAGGGCGATGACGTTCTTCGCCTTGGCATTGAACAGCCCGATCGTCTTTATGTGCCGCTTCAGCCCCTCCTCGCCCAGCGCGACCATCTGCGCGGGCGTCGTCACGTGCTGGAAGAGCAGCCGGGTCGCCTTGTTCACGCCGACATCGGTCGACTGTGCGGAGAGCGTCACGGCGACCAGCAGCTGATAGTCGTTGCCATAGGCAAGCTCGGTCTTCGGCGCGGGATTGGCGTCCGCCAGCCGCGCATAGAACGCGAAGATGTCGGCCTTCTTCATCGCCGGATCAGAGGCCCAATACGCTCTTCATGTCGTAGCGCCCCGCAGGCTGGTCTATGAGCCAAAGCGCCGCGCGAATCGCCCCGCGCGCGAAGATGGCGCGGCTTTCGGCGCGATGGCCAAGCTCGATGCGCTCGCCTTCGGTCGCGAAGATCACCTGATGATCGCCCGACACCGAACCGCCGCGCAATGCGGCGAAGCCGATGCTGCCCTCCGCCCGCGCGCCGGTGATCCCGTCCCGTCCGCTGACCTTCGCCTGCGACAGCGCCACGCCTCGCCCCTTCGCCGCCGCCTCGCCCAGCAGCAGCGCGGTGCCGGAGGGGGCATCGACCTTGTGCCGGTGGTGCATCTCGACGATCTCTATGTCCCAGTCGTCGCCCAGCCGCCGCGCGGCATCCTCCACCAGCGCGGCGAGCAGGTTGACGCCCAGCGACGTATTGCCGGTCTGGAGCACCGCGACATGCTGCGCCGCCGCGTCGATCAGCGCGTGATGCGCCGCCTCCAGCCCGGTGGTGCCGATCACGACCGGACGCCCCACAGCGACGCAGGTCTCCAGATTGGCGGCCAGCGCATCGGGAGAGGAAAAGTCGATCAGCACGTCGCTTGCCTTTGTCAGCGCCGCCGGATCGCTGCCGATGGCGATGCCCGGCGCAATGTCGCCCTCACGCCCTTCGCAATCGACGCCGCCCGCGATGGCGACGCCCGCCTCGCCTGCCGCCACCGCGATCGCCTGTCCCATCCGTCCTGCCGCACCGAAAATGCCGATCGCCGTCATCGCTGTTGCGCCCCTGCCGCTATCCTGCTTCGATGCGCGGATGCCAGACATTCGCAACATTGTCATCCTTACCGGCGCGGGAATCTCCGCCGAGAGCGGGCTGGCGACCTTTCGCGGGCCGGACGGGCTGTGGGAGGGGCATCGGGTGGAGGACGTCTGCACGCCGCAGGCGCTGGCGCGCGATCCGGCGACGGTGCATCGGTTCTACGACGAACGGCGGGCGAAGCTGGCGGAGGTCGCACCCAATCCCGCGCATGATGCGCTGGCCGCGCTGGACCATGGCTGGCCGGGCGACCTGCTGATCGTCACGCAGAACGTCGATGATTTGCACGAGCGCGCCGGGGCGACGCGGCTGCTCCACATGCACGGGGAACTCAAGTCGGCGCTCTGCGCGGCGTGCGGTGCGGCAAAGCCGTGGCATGAGGCGCTGCCGCCCGGCACGCACTGCCCCTTTTGCGAGGCGCCCAGCCTTAGGCCCGACATCGTATTCTTCGGCGAGATGCCCTACGAGATGGAGCGGATCGACGCGGCCCTGCGCGAGGCGGACCTGTTCGTGTCGATCGGCACGTCCGGCGCGGTCTATCCCGCCGCCGGTTTCGTGCAGACGGCGCGGCATGTCGGTGCGCGAACGCTGGAGCTGAACCTCGATCCGTCGGCGGGCAGCATCTATTTCCATGAAACGCGGATCGGCGCGGCGAGCCAGCTCGTGCCGGAATGGGTGGAGGAGATGATGGGATCGTGAACCCATTATTTCGTCACCCTGAACTTGTTTCAGGGTCCATTTCGCCTCCTCGACCGACGGACCCGGAGGCGGGATGGATGCTGAAACAAGTTCAGCATGACGAAGTTTGGGATGACTACTCTCATCTTGCACGGCAATACTAAGGGTCAATCCAGATCCCTGTCGATCAGGCTGTGCCGCTTCGTATCGCGCATCGTGAGATAGGCGATCAGCGATACGCCGATCATGCCGGTCACATACCAGTAGAACACCGGCTCCATCCCGATGTCCTTGAGATAGAAGGCCACATATTCCGCCGTTCCGCCGAACAGCGCATTGGCGATCGCATAGGGCAGCGCGACGCCCAGCGCGCGGATATGGGCGGGGAACAGTTCCGCCTTCACCACGGCGTTGATCGCGGTATAACCGCTGACGATCGCCAGCGCGAAGAGGACGAGGAAGAAGGCGGTCACGGGATCGTCCACGCTTTCGAGCGACCGGAATATCCACACCGTCGCCGCGAGGCCTAGCACGCCGAAGCCGATCATGATCGGCCGCCGCCCGATCCGGTCGGACAGCGCGCCGACCACCGGCTGCAACAGCATATAGACGAACAGCGCGCAGGCCATGATCGTCGTCGCGGTTTCCCGGCTGAAACCCGACGTGTTGACCAGGAATTTCTGCATGTAGGTGGAATAGGCGTAGAAGGCGAGCGTGCCGCCCGCGGTCAGCGCGATCACCAGCGCCGCCTGCCCCGGATAATAGCGGAACAGCGCGAACATGCTGGATTTCGGGCCGTCATGCGCCTTCGCGGCGGCAAAGGATTGCGTCTCCATCAGCCGCCGCCGCAGATAGAGCACGCTCACCGCCAGCGCCCCGCCGATGAAGAAGGGAATGCGCCAGCCCCACGCCTCCAGCGCCGCCTCGCTCATTCCCGCCTGCAACGCGATCAGCACGGCGAGCGCCAGCAACTGCCCCATGATGAGCGTCACATATTGAAAGCTGGAGAAGAAGCCGCGATGCTTGCTGCTCGCCATTTCGGAAAGATAGGTGGCGCTCGCGCCATATTCGCCGCCGACGCTGAGGCCCTGCATCAGCCGCGCGAGGATCAGGAGGGCGGGCGACCAGTAGCCGATCTGCGCATAGCCCGGCGCGACGGCGATCAGCAGCGATCCGGCGCACATCAGCCCGATCGACAGCGTCAGCCCCGCCTTGCGCCCGTGCCGGTCGGCATAAACCCCCATGATCCACGCGCCGATCGGTCGCATCAGGAAGCCGACGGCGAACACCGCGGCGGTGTTCAGCAACTGCGCGGTCTGATCCCCCTTGGGAAAGAAGATCGGCGCGAAATAGAGGGCGAAGGCGGAATAGACGTACCAGTCGTACCATTCGACCAGATTGCCCGCCGACCCGCCGAAGATCGCGAACAGGCGGTTACGCTGCGTGGGGGCGGGCGGGGATGCGGGATCGGTCATCGCACCATGATCGGCGCTTTGCGGGGCTGCGGTCAACCGGGGATTGAGGTTGGGTTTAATACAATTCTGCGCCCCAAAAGCCGTTCGCCCTGAGCCTGTCGAAGGGCTAGGCTGAGCCGCAGGCGAAGCCCCTTCACTTCGTTCAGGAGTGCCCTTCGACTTCGCTCAGGGCGAACGGGCTATTAGTGACCCGATGGCCCTAAGTCCCGAACGGCAATATGCTCTCCAGCGTCTCGCGCGGCGGGGCGCCGGGCACCGTCACGCCATGCCGCAGCAGAAAAACGTGGCGCACGATTTCGGCCTGCTGCTCCAGCCCGTATCGATCCAGTGTCCAGCCCGGCTTGATCGTGTAGCTGTAGCGGCAGAAGGGGTGTCGCCGCAGCACGAGGTTGATGCCGCGCTGATGCTGCCAGACATGCGTCAGTTCATGGATCAGATGGCCTTGCAGCCCAAGGTTGCTGCCGGCGAAGCAGTCGCAATAGCTGTCACCCTGCGGATGGAAATGGATATGCCCGCGCGGGGCCATGGTGACGCCGCGCGGCTGGAAGGGAAACCATTTGCGCCGGTAGAGCCGCACCCCGTCCAGCGCGATCGCGTCGCCGAAGATACGCGTCGCCAGCGCCCGTTCTTCGGGTGTCAGCGGGCGTCCGGTGCGGTCCTTTTCCATTTTGCCAAGATAGGATGGAGAGGCACGCGGGCAAGCGGGATGTATTTTTACGCCTGCTGTTCCGCGGCGAAGGCCGGGGTCCTGAGTCTTACAGGGCTGCACTTCGTTGCTCTGGACCACCGCCTGCGCCGGGGAACGGCATCGAACATAAGCCATGGATAATCCCACGCGAAAGCGCTATCGCGTCGCGGCATGCTTATGGTTCGGACCCTTGACTGTATGACATTCATAATACAGTATCAGCGCTGCCCATGAACGCCTTTCCAGACCCGATCCCCGCCGCCCCCGCGCCGCCGCCCTCAGCGCAGTTCGGCGCAGGCCCGCCCGACAGTTTCGGCGGGCGCACGCCGTACCGCAAGAAGCTGCGCATCCTCGGCTGGATCCTCGCCGGGATGCTGGCGATCTTCATGGCGCTGGTCGCCTGGCTCGCGATCACCGCGCCGCTTTCCCGATCGCTGCAACCGATCGCCCCGCCCAGCATCACGCTCAAATCGGCGGACGGCGAAGTAATCGCGCGGCGCGGCGCGATCATCGACAAGCCGGTCGCCATAGCCGAACTGCCCGCCCATGTGCCGCAGGCGTTCATGGCGATCGAGGACCGGCGTTTCTATTCGCACTGGGGCATCGATCCCAGGGGCATCGCCCGCGCCTTCTGGCATAACCTGTGGTCCGACGGTTCCTCGCAGGGCGGCAGCACGATCACCCAGCAACTGGCCAAGGGCGTGTTCCTGAACAGCGACCGCACCGCCAGCCGCAAACTGCGCGAGGCGCTGATCGCCTTCTGGCTGGAAGCCTGGCTGACCAAGGACCAGATCCTCGAACGCTATCTGTCCAACGTCTATTTCGGCGACAACGTCTATGGCCTGCGCGCGGCGGCGCATCATTATTTCAACCGGCGGCCGGACCGGTTGACGATCCCGCAGGCGGCGATGCTGGCCGGGTTGCTCAAGGCGCCTTCGCGGCTTGCGCCTACATCCAATCTGGAAGGCGCGCGCGAACGTGCCGAACTGGTGGAACAGGCGATGGTCGACGCGGGCTATATCACGCAGGACGCCAAGAACGCACTGCGCCCCGCGCGGCTCGACGTGCAGAATGCGCCCGAATCGGTAAGCGGCACCTATTTCGCCGACTGGGTGCTGCCCGAGGCGCGGGACAGGGCGGGCGCGGTCTATGGCGCGCAGGAAATCGTCACCACGCTCGACAGCCGTTTGCAGAAGCAGGCCGAAGGCGCTGTGCGCCGCGCGCCGCTGGGCAAGGCGCAGATCGCGATCGTCGCGATGCAGCCCGACGGCACCGTCGTCGCCATGGTCGGCGGCAAGAATTACAAGGACAGCAGCTTCAACCGCGCGGTGCAGGCGAAGCGGCAGCCCGGCTCCACCTTCAAGCTGTTCGTCTATCTCGCCGCCTTCCGCGCGGGCATGACGCCGGAGGATATGATCGACGACACGCCGATCACCGAAGGCGACTATCGCCCCGCTAACCATGACGGACGCTATCGCGGGCGCATTTCCCTGCGGCAGGCGTTCGCCGTGTCGAGCAACGTCGCGGCGGTGCGGCTGGCGCAGCAGGTCGGCATCCGCAACGTCATCAAGGTCGCGCGCGATCTGGGCATCACCAGCCCGATCGCGGAGAATCTGAGCACCGCGCTCGGCACGTCCGAAGTCAATCTGGTCGAGCTGACGCAGGCCTATGCCGCCGTCGCCGCCGGGGCCTATCCTGTAGAGGCCCACGGCCTGCCGCCCGAAGAGCGTAGCTGGGTCGCGGCGATCATCGACCGGCAGAAGTCGTTCCGGAGCAGCGAGCTGGAGATGATCCGCGACCTGCTCTCCTCCGCCGCCAATCGCGGCACCGGCAGCGCGGCGGCGCTGCGCACCAGCACCTTCGGCAAGACCGGCACGACGCAGGACAATCGCGACGCGATCTTCGTGGGCTATGCGGGTGGCCTCGTCACCGCCGTCTGGGTGGGGAATGACGACAACAGCCCGCTCCCCGGATTCGCGGGTGGCGGCGTGCCTGCACGGGTGTGGCGCGACTTCATGGCGCGCGCCATCGACGAACCCGATGCCATCGTGGAAGAACCGGACAACGCCGCGGACATCGTGAACGCGATCGCCAACGTCAGCGTCGCGACGGACATAGGCAATGTCAGCATCGGCATCGGTCCCAATGGTCTCAATCTGGGGCTGGAAGGCAATGGCGACGACAATCCCGACGGCCCGCCGGTGCCCGTCCCCGGCCCCGGTCCGGGCGTGCGCATCGGCCCTACGCAGCCCGCCCCCACGGAAAACCGACCGCCGCCACAATAGGCGATGCCGCTTCGGCGATGGCGTGCCTGTACGCGCGGGTCATGCTGGCGTTCCGAAGCGACGGCATCCCAAGCCACGGCAGGCGCGCACAAAAAAGGGCGCCCGCAGGCGCCCTTTTCGTGAACCGGATTGCCGATCCTTACTTCTTCAGCGTCAGACCGCCGAAACGCTTGTTGAAGCGTGCGACCTGGCCGCCCTGGTCGATCTGGCGGCTGCCACCGGTCCAGGCCGGATGCGACTTGGGGTCGATGTCCAGCGCCAGCGTATCGCCTTCCTTGCCCCAGGTGGAGCGGGTGCGATAGGTGGTGCCGTCGGTCATCTGGACGGTGATGAAGTGATATTCGGGATGCGTGTCGGCTTTCATGGGTATTGCTCCGGTGGCGGCCGGTTCCGACCGGCCTTTTGGATACGTGAAACTCTAGCGAAGGCGCGCGGTTAGCGTGCGTGGAGAAAAAGATCAAGCCTTCTCCCTTGACGGAGAAGGATATGTAGCCTTGCCAGCTTGCTGGTTAGGCGAAGTTGGATGAGGGTGAGCGGACCTCCGGTCCGCGCGGTTCCTGCGGAACCGCATACCCCTCACCCAGCTACGACTAAGGCTCTTCGAGCCTAAGTCTCCGCGGCCCTCTCCCTCAAGGGGAGAGGGATATCATCACTTCGGCGGGTCGGCGATCATGGCGGTGCAGTGGGCCTCCGCCATCAGTTTGCCGTTCGACATCGCCTTGCCGGTAAACTTGCAGATCGCGCCGCGCAGCGTGGTGAACTCGACATGGATGTCGAGCAGGCAGCCCGGCTCCACCGGCGCGCGGAACTTCGCCCCGTCGATGCCCATGAAGTAGACGAGCTTGCCGGAGCCGGCGAGACCGAGCGACTGGACCGCGAGTACGCCCGCGGCCTGCGCGATCGCCTCGACGATCAGCACGCCGGGCATGATCGGCCGTTCGGGGAAGTGCCCGGCGAAGAACGGTTCGTTGATCGTCACCGCCTTCACCGCGTGGATGCTCTTGCCCGCGACCATGGAGACCACGCGATCGATCAGCAGCATCGGGAACCGGTGCGGCAGCGACGCCATGACCCCCCGGATGTCCAGGGGGCCAAGCTGCGTCTCTGCCGCCGGTTCAGCGGGTACTTCGGTGCCGTCGTTCATGCTGCGTCAGCCGATCAGCGCGTCGTCGGCTTCTGGTTCGGGTTGGCCGGTGCGGCTGCGGGCTGTCCGGCCTGACGCTGGCCACCGGGCTGCCAGCCTGCGGGCGGCGTGATGCCGACGCTTGGGACGAGCGCGTTCAGTTCGGTCACCACAGCGGCGGTGATGTCCACCGTCGGCTGATAGGAGAAGGTCGCTTCCGGCTTGAGCACCAGATCGACCTTCGTCTTGGTCATCGCGGCCTTCAGCGCGTCCGACAGCTTGGCCGTGATCTGCTCCTCGACATAGGCATTGGCGAGAGTCAGCGGCTGGCTCAGGCGCTGCAGTTCCTGCTGATAGGTCTGGGTCTGCGCCTGATACTGCTGATACTGGGTTTCCAGCGCCGGGGTCGGCTTGCCACCGGCGGCGTTGATCGCCGTCTGGAGCGCTTCGCCCTTCGTCTTGAGATCGGCTTCGATTGCGGTGCGACGCGCGGTCACGGCGTCGATCTGCGCCTTGTACGTCGTGTTCATCTGCGTGCGCGCCGTGGTGTAGGCGGTGCTGGTGCCGACCGCGCGTTCCAGGTCGGCGATCGCGATGCCCGTCTTGGACTGGGCGGCGGCAGGCGCGGCGGCCAGCGCCATCGCCGTCATCGGCGCAAGTGCCAGCACGGCGGCTTTGAAAATCGTCTTCATCAGAATTGAGTCCCTACGTTGAAAGTGATGAGTTTGTCGTCGTCCCCTGGTTCCTTGAGCAACGCACGGGCGATGTCGATACGGAACGGGCCGAAGGGTGAGTTCCAGTTGACACCGAAGCCCACCGAAAGGCGCGGCTTGAGCGTGTCGCCGGTATAGACTTCCTCGAAGGCGGAGCCTTCCTGGAAGGCCGTAGTAAAGCCCGTTGATGCCGTCGGACAGGCGCCGGGCGCATTGGCGTTCACGCGGCGCGCCGTTCCGGTCGTGTTGCCTGTTGCAGGCGATTCGATGCAGTAGCCGGGGAACTTGCCGTTGTTGCCAACCAGTATCGGGTTCTTGATCCCCGCGACGGCGCCGACATCGACATAGACCGAAGGCCGCAGGCCGAGTTCGCGCGCGCCGGACCCCAGCGGAATTTCGATTTCGCCGCGCGCCATATAATAGATGCGGCCACCCAGCGCGTCGTCGGTCAGGTTGCGGCGACCGGTCGGGCGGACATAGACGGGATTGCCGTCCGGCCCGATAACCGCCGTGCCGTCGTCATTCACCGACGGCTGGAGATAATAGCGCAGCACGCGCGGACCGACGCCACGAATGTCGAAGCCGCGCATCTGCGGCTCGCCCAGGAACCAGCGGTCGGTCAGGCGGACGCGTTCCACGGAATTGCCCGCCGAATCGAACCGCGCATTTTCCAGCGACTGGATGAAGCCGCCTTCGGCATAGAAGCTGGTGATGAAGCCGCTGCCGAGATTGAAGTGCTTGGTCGCGTTGAGGCGCGTTTTGAGATATTTCACGCTGCCGCCGAGGCCGGCGAGATCCTGGCTGATCGCGAAGCTCTGGCCGCGCGTCGGGCGGATGCGGTTGTCGCGATTGTCGAACAGCAGCGAGAAGCCGATCGACGACGTGGTGCGCTTGCCGATCGCGTCACACAGGTAACGGCCCGCGAGGATGGGATCGCACTCGATCGTGCCATCGCCGTTCGTGTCGGAGAAATAGGTGTCGCGATCGAGCGTCACATCGTCGTAGCTCAGGCCATAGCGCAGCGCGAGCGACATATATTCGTTGAGCGGCACGCCCGCACGCAACTGGAAGCCCGTGGTCGTCTGCTCGTAGGTCGTGTTGCGATCGTTGTTCAGACCGAACTGGAAGCTGTTGAGATCACGGCGGAAGATGTCGCCGCCGACCGCGATGTTCTTGTCGAGCAGATAGGGTTCGGTAAAGCCGACTTCGACCGACTTGGAATAGACCGAATAGTTGACGCTGGTGCGCAGTTCCTGGCCCTTGCCGCGGAAATTGCGCTGCGTGA
Organism: Sphingobium sp.; assembly: GCA_965279415.1. Lineage (GTDB taxonomy): Bacteria > Pseudomonadota > Alphaproteobacteria > Sphingomonadales > Sphingomonadaceae > Sphingobium. Next base: position 2,150,390 of record OZ257238.1, on the reverse strand, counting down.
TCGACCCCGCCAGAATGAAGCGTTCGAGGCTGGAGAAGCCCGCCGAGAGCGACAGTTCGCCGGTCGATTTTTCCTCGACATTGGTTTCCAAGATGATGCGGTCGGGCGTGGAACCCGGCTTCTGCTCGATATCGAGCTTTTCCTGGAAGAAGCCGAGCGAGTTGATGCGATCCTTCGACCGCTTGACCGCGAAGCTGTTGAAGGCGTCGCCTTCGGCCAGACGGAACTCGCGGCGGATCACCTTGTCCTGCGTCAGCGTGTTGCCGTTGATGTCGACGCGCTCGACATAGACGCGCGGCGCGTTGCCGATGCGGAAGGTGATCCCCATCGTCAGGTCCGGCTTGCTGCGGTTGAAGTCCGGCGACACGTCGGCGAAGGCGTAGCCGAACAGGCCCGCCGTTTCGTTCAGGTTGTCGACCGTGTCCTCGACCTGCTTGGCGTTGTACCAGTCGCCCTTCTTCATCGGCAGCAGCTTCGTCAGCGAATCGCCGGACAAGTCGCGAATGTCGCTTTCGACCTTCACGTCGCCGAACTTGTAGCGATCGCCTTCCTCCACCACATAAGTGATGATGAAGTCCTGCTTGTCGGGCGTCAGTTCCGCCACGGCGGAAATCACGCGGAAATCGGCATAGCCCTGCGTCAGGTAGAACTGGCGCAGCTTCTGCTGGTCGTAGGCGAGACGATCGGGATCGTAGCTGGTGCCCGAGGAGAACAGGCGGAACCAGCGCGCGGCCTTCGTCGCCATCTCGCCCTGCAGGCGGCTGTCCTTGAACTTCTCGTTGCCGATGATGTTGATCTGGCGGACCTTGGACTTCGGTCCTTCGCTGACTTCGAACACGATGTCGACGCGGTTCTGGTCAAGCTGCACCATCTTCGGTTCGACGGTGGCGGCGAAGCGGCCCTGACGGCGATAGAGTTCGATGATGCGGGCAACGTCCGCGCGGACCTTCGACCGGGTATAGATCTGGCGCGGCGCGAGCTTGATCTCGGGGCGGATCTTGTCCTCCTTCAACCGCTTGTTGCCTTCCAGCACGATGCGGTTGATGACCGGATTTTCTTTCACCTCGATCGTCAGGCTGCCGTTGTCGTCGCGAATCTGAACGTCGGCGAACAATTCGGTCTCGAACAGGTCGCGCAGCGCCTGGTCGAGGCTTTCGCGGGTGTAGTTCTGGCCGATGCGCAGCTTTGTGTAGGAAAGGATCGTGTCCGATTCCAGACGCTGCTGCCCGGTGATGGTGATCGCCTTGACCGGGGCGGGAACCTGCGCTGCGGGCGGCGTCGCGGCGGTGGGCAGCGGCGGCGGCGGCATAGGCGCGCCGGACGACTGCGCATGGGCCATCGGCAACCCGGCCAGCATCGTTCCCGTCAGCAGCACGGCCAGAGCCACGCGCTTTTGCACCGGCGCCATGAAATTGCTGTTCCTGCTCGCTGTCACCCGATCACCCTTGATTACTGTCTGGTCCCGGCCACCGGCCAACGACATGCGCCGCACGCGGCATGTTACACAATGTTTCCCGACGTACCGGTGCGCTTCCCTGCCCGAAGCGCGTCAGCCGATCAAGCCGGAGAGGCTGCGCCACAGCCCGAAAGACGACAAATCGTTGAATGTCACGAACACCATCAGCGTCAGCAGCACCATCAGGCCCGACCGATAGGCCATTTCCTGCACCTGCGGGCTGACCGGACGCCCCTTTATCCCCTCGATTGCATAAAACAGCAGATGGCCACCATCCAGCATCGGGATTGGCAACAAGTTGATGAACCCCAAGTTAATCGAGATGAAGGCCATCAGGAAGAAGAAGCTCGCCCAGCCCATATTCGCCGCCTGTCCGGAGACGTCGGCGATCTTGAGCGGCCCGCCCAGTTCGGTGAGCGAGCGCCGCCCCGTGACGATCTGGCCCAGCCCGTCCAGGGCGGACGTGAAGAGTTGGGCCACCTTGCGCGCGCCGACCACCGGCGCCTCGATCAGGCTGACGGGGCGGAACACCAAAGGCGCGGAACCGACGCCGAGCTGGCCCAGACGAAAGACGTTGCCGAAGCGGTCCTTCTCTATCCGGGTGCCTGCCGCGATCGACAGTTCGATGCGCTGGCCGTTGCGATCGATCTCATAGGGGAGCAGTTCGTTGGGGCGCAGCGTGACGATCGAGGAAATATCGGTGAAGCTGTCGATCTCGCGGCCCATGATGCTCACGATCCGGTCGCCCGGCTTCAACCCTGCCGACTGCGCGGCGGACCCTGCCGCTATCGTCCCCACCACCGGCGGCGCTTCGGGATCGCCCTGCACATAGGCAAGGCCGCCGAGCAGCAGCACGGCGGCGAGAAAGTTGATCGCGGGACCGGCAAACACGATCGCCGCGCGCTGCCACAACGGCTTGGCGGGGAAGCTCTCCGCCCGGTCCTGCGCGGACATTTCGAGCCATGCCGGGTCGGCCTGACTCGCGGCGTTCATGTCGCCCTTGAACCTGACGTAGCCGCCCAGCGGCAGCATGGCGACGCGCCAGCGGGTGCCGCGCCTGTCGACCCAGGCGAATAGTTCCTTGCCGAAGCCGATCGAGAACGCCTCCGCCTTCACTCCGCACCAGCGGCCGACGATATAATGGCCGAACTCGTGCACGAACACGAGCGGGCCGATGATGGCGAGGAATGCGACGACGGTCAGCAGCAGGCCGGGACTTTCGATCAAACTTGCACTCTTTCCACGATGCGGGAGGCCGCCCTGCGGGCATCGCCATCCGCCTCCAGTATGTCCGCGATGGAGCGGGGCACCGGCGCGCTATAGCCTGCCAGCACCTCTTCCACAATCGCGGCGATGTCGAGGAAGCCGATCCGCCCCGCCAGAAACGCCGCGACGGCGACTTCATTGGCGGCGTTGAGCGTCGCGGGATGGCCTCCACCGGCGCGTGCCGCCTCGCGCGCGAGGCGCAGGCCGGGAAAGCGTGTCGGATCGGGCGCCTCGAAATCGAGACGACCGATGGCGACCAGATCGAGCGGACGGCAGGGCGTGGCGATCCGCCGGGGCCAGGCAAGCGCATGGGCGATGGGGATCCGCATGTCCGGGCTGCCGAGCTGCGCCAGCGTGGAGCAGTCGCGATATTCGACCATCGAATGAATGACCGACTGAGGATGGACGAGGATGTCGATATTGTCGAGACCGACCGGGAACAGGTGATCCGCCTCGATCAGTTCCAGCCCCTTGTTCATCATCGTCGCGCTGTCGATGCTGATCTTCGCGCCCATCGACCAGTTGGGATGCTTCACCGCCTGCGCGGGGGTGACTGCGGCCATCTGTTCGCGGGTGTAGCTGCGGAAGGGACCGCCGCTGGCGGTGAGCGTGATGCGCCGCACATCCTCCATCCGGCCACCAGCGAGGCACTGGAAGATGGCGTTATGTTCGCTGTCTACCGGCAGCAGCGTTGCGCCGGAGGAACGCACCGCCTGCATCATCAGCGCGCCTGCCGAGACGAGCGATTCCTTGTTGGCCAGCGCGACGCTGTGCCCGCGTTCCAGCGCCGCCAGCGTCGGCTCCAGCCCGGCGGTGCCGACGATCGCCGCCATCGTCCAGTCGACGTCCAGCCGCGCGACGTCGACCAGCGCCTGCGGCCCGGCTTCGGCGCGGATGCCGGTGCCTGCCAGCGCCGCCTTGAGATCGGCATGGCGTTCCTCGCGCCCGATCACCGCCACTTCGGCGCGATGCGCCTTTGCGACGGCGGCGAGTGCGTCGACGTCGCTGTGCGCGGTGAGCGCCACGACCTGCCACGCATCGGCGTCGCGACCGACCAGATCGAGCGTGGATGTGCCGACCGATCCGGTCGCGCCGAAGATGGAAATACGTCTCGTCATCACCCGTGCTTCATATTCGGCGGTTACAACAGTCCCGGCAGCGCGACCAGCAGCGCGGCGAGCGGGGCCGCCGTCACCACGCCGTCCAGCCGGTCCAGCACGCCGCCATGGCCGGGCAGCAGCGTGCCGCTGTCCTTCACGCCCGCGCGCCGCTTCATCGCGCTCTCGAACAGATCGCCCGCCTGCGCCGCCACCGCCAGTATCCCGCACGCGGCGGCGAGGCGCGGGGGCAGTCCCGCGAAATGATGAAGCGCAAAGCCGAACGCCAGCGCGGCGATCACGCCGCCGATCAATCCCGCCCAGGTTTTCGACGGGCTGATCGTGGGCGCGAGTTTCGGCCCGCCGATCGACCGGCCCGCGAAATAGGCGCCGATGTCCGTCGCCCAGACCAGCCCCAGCGCCCAGAAGGCGAGCAGCAGTCCGCCCGGTTGCGCGCGGAGAAACAGCAACGCCAGCACCGGCACGCCGACATAGAGGATGCCGAGCGCCAGCCGGGTCGAACGGGTGATCGCCACCACGAACAGCGCCGCGCCCAGCAGCAGGCCGACCGCAAGGAAGGACGGCCCCGCCGCCAGCGGATCAGGCGCCAAGATGGCGAGCGGCACGCTGATCGCGAACATCGAAAGCCTGCGCGCCTTCGCGTCCACACCGATCAGACCAGCCCATTCGCCCTGCATCAGCACGCCCGCGACCGAAGCGAGCATCCAGAAGAGAATATGCCCCATCAGCAATGCGGCCACGGCGATGCAGATCAGCGCGACGCCGACGACGGCGCGCGTCCTGAGGTCGCTGGGGCGGCTGGCCGTCATGCGCGTATCATCCGAAACGAACGGCGGCACGGATCAAAGGCCACCATAGCGCCGATCGCGTCCCCTGAACGCATCGAGCGCCTGACGCAGCGAGGCCCCGTCGAAATCGGGCCACAGCGTGTCGGTAAAATACAGTTCGGCATAGGCCGCCTGCCACAGCAGGAAATTGGACAGGCGATGTTCGCCGGAGGTCCGGATCATCAGATCGAGCGGCGGCAGGTCTGCGGTGTCGAGCGCCGCATCGACATGCGCGGCTTCGATCGCGTGGGGGGCAATGGCGCCCGCCGCCGCCTGCGCCGCGATCCGCCGCACCGCGCGCACCATTTCGTCCTGCGATCCGTAATTGAGCGCGATCGCCAGCATCGGGCCATTATTGCCCGCCGTCCGCGCGAGCGCATCGTCGATCAGCGTGACCAGCGCCGGTTCCAGCGCGCGATAATTGCCGATGACGCGCAGGCGCACGTCGTCCGCCACCATCTCGTCGATGTCCGCCTCTATGAAGCGGCGCAGCAGGCCCATCAGGTCGGCGATCTCCGCCGCCGGCCGTTTCCAGTTTTCGGACGAGAAGGCATAGAGCGTCAGGCATTCCAGCCCCATCTCGCGCGCCGCGCGGGCGGTGCGCCGCACCGCCTCCACGCCTGCCTTGTGCCCGGCGAAGCGCGGCAGCAGCCGCTTCTTCGCCCAGCGTCCGTTGCCATCCATGATGATCGCGACATGCCGCGCCCCGCACACAGAAACGCTGCCATGGGAAAGGTCGCTTGCTGCGCTGGTGGATGCCTGGGTTGCCACGGTTGAACTATGTGCCGTTTTGCGGCTTATTGGCCAAGGATTTCTTTTTCCTTGGCGGTTGCCGCCGCGTCGATGTCCGCGATGGTCGCATCGGTCATCTTCTGCACTTCGGTTTCCAGACGCTTGCGCTCGTCCTCGCTTATTTCGCCCTTCTTCTCGTCGGTCTTGAGGCTGTCCATCCCGTCGCGGCGCACGTTGCGCACGGCGATACGCGCGTTTTCCGCATATTTGCTGGCGAGTTTCGCCAGTTCCTTGCGGCGTTCCTCGGTCAGGTCGGGGATCGGCAGGCGCAGCGTGGTGCCGTCGGTGATCGGGTTGAGGCCCAGCCCCGCCGACCGGATCGCCTTTTCCACCGGCGTCACGTTGCTCTTGTCCCACACCTGCACCGACAGCATGCGCGGTTCAGGCGCGGAAACGGTGGCCACCTGATTGAGCGGCATGTGCGATCCGTAGACTTCCACCGTCACCGGATCGAGCAGCGCAGTGCTGGCGCGGCCCGTGCGCAGGCCGTTCAGATCGCCTTTCAGCGATTCGGTGGCGCCCGCCATGCGGCGTTCCAGATCGGCCTTGTTATACTGCGCCATGCTCAATTCTCCTCAGGCTTGCACGATCGTGGCGGTGCCATCACCGGCGAGCACCTTGGCAAGGTTGCCCGTCTCGCGGATGTTGAACACGACGATCGGAATATTGTTCTCGCGGCACAGCGCGATCGCGCTGGCGTCCATGACTTTCAGATGATCGTTCAGCACGCGGTCGAACGTCACCGTCTCGTAGCGGGTCGCGTCCGCGACTTTCTTGGGGTCGGCATTGTACACGCCGTCGACGCTGGTGCCCTTGAACAGCGCGTCGCAATTCATTTCGGCGGCGCGCAGGGCGGCGGTGGTGTCGGTCGTGAAAAAGGGATTGCCGGTGCCCGCCGCGAAGATGACTATGCGGCCCTTCTCCATATGCCGCACGGCCTTTCGCCGGATATAGGGTTCGCACACCGAGGCCATCGGAATGGCGGACTGGACGCGCGTGTCGCAGCCGATCTTTTCCAGCGCGTTCTGCACCGCGATCGCATTCATGACGGTCGCCAGCATGCCCATATAGTCGGCGCTGGTACGGTCGAAGCCCTGCGCCGCGCCCGCCAGACCACGGAAGATGTTCCCGCCGCCGACGACGACGCACAGTTCGAACCCGGCATCCTTCGCGGCGGCGATCTCGCCAGCCACGCGATCGACGGTTTCGGGATCGATGCCGAACTGGCCCGATCCCATCAGCACTTCGCCGGAAAGCTTGAGCAGGATGCGCTTGAAGGCTGGCCGAGTCATGCGGGGCGAGAATCCTGTCTGATCATGGAAATGGCGCGCACCTTAGGGGGCGCGCGCCATGATGTGAAGGCTTGAAAATCCTCTATCGCGCAAGGGACGAAGAAGGAAAATCATCCTAATTTCTTTTGGTGCGTGACGACTATCCATAACCCGTTCGGTTCGAGCCTGTCGAGAACAGCCCCTTGGTGCAATTTCTCGACGGACGCTTCTCGACTTCGCTCGAAGCTGCTCGAAACGAACGGTGATTAGGTTGCTGGAGCCGCTTAAACCCCTGCAGCCGCCGCGACTTCCGCGGCGAAGTCGCTCACTTCCTTCTCGATGCCTTCGCCCAGCTGGAAGCGGACGTAGCTCTTGAGCGTGATCGACTTGCCCGCATCCTTGGCAGCCTTGGCCACCACGTCGGCGATGGGCGTCTTGTTGTCCATCACGAACAACTGGCTGAGCAGTGCCTGTTCCTTGGCGAACTTGGCGACGGCGCCGTCGAGACGCTTGGCCAGGATGTCGGCGGGGATTTCCTTGCCCTTCTGCGCGGCTTCCTCGGTGGCCTTTTCGGCTGCGATGGCGCGTTCGCGCTCCAGCAGGGCCGGGTCGATGTCCTCGGCGGACAGCGCCAGCGGGAAGGCAGCGGCGATGTGCATCGCGATCTGCTTGCCCAGCGGCTCCAGAACGTCGGCAGGTGCATCGCCTTCCAGCGCGACCAGCACGCCGATCTTGCCCAGGCCCGGTGCGGCGGCATTGTGGACGTAGGACACGACCACGCCCTGATCGACCGAAGCATGCGCCACGCGGCGCAGCGTCTGGTTCTCGCCGATCGTCGCGATGTTGGCGACCAGCTTTTCGGAAACGGTGCCCCCCGACGGATAAGCCGCATTGCCCAGCGTTTCCGCGTCGGCGGTCTGCGTGTCGAGCGCGATCTGCGCGACGGTGCGGACGAAATCCTGGAACTGGTCGTTCTTCGCGACGAAATCGGTTTCGCTGTTCACTTCGACGGCAACGCCCTTCGCGCCCGAAACGACGACGCCGACGAGGCCTTCGGCCGCAGTGCGGCTCGACTTCTTCTGTGCGGCGGCCAGACCCTTGGCGCGCAGCCAGTCGGTGGCCGCTTCGATGTCGCCGCCGGTTTCGGTCAGCGCCTTCTTGCAATCCATCATGCCCGCGCCCGAACGGTCGCGCAGTTCCTTGACAGTGGCGGCAGTAATATCGGCCATGCTGATGTCCTTTTGTCTTGTATGTCAGATGTGCGGGAGGGCGCGATCCCGTATCGGAAGAACGCGCCCTACCCTGCGAAGTTTTCAATTTGGAGTATGACAACTCCAATTCCGTTCGGGCTGAGCGAAGTCGAAGCCTCATACTGAACGTAGCGAAGTGCCTTCACTGCGTTCAGGCTAGCCCTTCGACAAGCTCAGGGCGAACGGAATTGGGATATACTCCAAGCAGCCTCAAGCCTCCGTAGCGACAGTCTCTTCCGCAGCAGCTTCAGCCGGAGCGACTTCGACGGCCACTTCTTCGGGAAGCGGTTCGTCCATCGCGCCGAGGTCAACGCCCGACGCCTGCACCGCACCACGGTTGCCCTTGGTGGCGGCAGCGGCGATCGCGTCGCAATAAAGGCGGATGGCGCGGCTGGCGTCGTCGTTCGCGGGAACCGGGAAGGCGATTCCGTCCGGCGACACGTTCGAATCGAGGATCGCGACGACCGGGATACCCAGCGTGTTGGCTTCCTTGATCGCCAGTTCTTCCTTGTTCGCGTCGATCACGAACATGACGTCAGGGATGCCGTTCATGTCGCGGATGCCGCCCAGCGACATTTCCAGCTTGTCGCGCTCGCGCGTCATCTGGAGCACTTCCTTCTTGGTCAGGCCGTGGGTGTCGCCCGACAGCTTTTCCTCAAGAGTCTTGAGACGCTTGATCGAGCCGGAAATCGTCTTCCAGTTGGTGAGCATGCCGCCCAGCCAGCGGTGGTTGACGAAGTGCTGGCCGGACTTGCGCGCGGCGTCCGCAATCGGATCCTGCGCCTGACGCTTGGTGCCGACGAACAGCACCTTGCCGCCTGCCGCGACCGTGGCCGACACGAAGTCGAGCGCGCGGGCGAACAGCGGAACGCTCTGCGAAAGGTCGAGGATGTGGATGCCATTGCGCTCGCCGAAGATGTACGGCTTCATGCGCGGGTTCCAGCGATGCGTCTGATGGCCGAAATGCGCGCCGGCTTCGATCAATTGCTGCATGGTGACGACAGGTGCCGCCATAATAGTTCTCCTTGCCGGTTGAACCTCTGGGAATCAGTGACCTTCAAGCCGTCTCAAAGACGCTGTCCGGCACCGGGATGTGCGATTCCCATGTGGATTGGAGCGCGCCCCTTACCGGCGCTGAAATCCGATTGCAAGGGTTGACAGCAACAACGGATTGGAACATAAAGTGAACATACGGAACAAATCGCGTTTTCAGGCGATTTGCAGTCCTGGGTTCGACAAGCCGTGCACGCGGCAAGATGAAGGGTTACAGCGATGTTTGCAACCATTGCCGCATTTGTATTCGCTTCCGGCTTCGCACTGGCGATCGGCGTGATCGTTTGGATGCTCACGCACTATCGCGACAAGATGGTCGCCGCCTTGCTGGTCGAGCCGATGCCGCAGACGGTCCGCGTCTATCATGTGAATATCACCCGCCGCCGCGCGCAGCCTGCCTGCGCCACCCGGCCAGGTCCGCTGCGGACGGCGCTGGCGGCGTAAAAGCGCGATTTCCTACAGCCATTCCCTACAATCGTCATGCTGACGAAAGTCAGCATCCATTAGCAGCAACCTGTCGAAGGCGCCGCACCGCGAGTAGCAATAGATCCTGACTTTCGTCGGGATGACGGTGACTTCACCCGACCGGCTTCGCCCGCAACACCTTGGCATAGCTCATGATCCCGAACGGAATCAGCGCCACGTAAAGCAGGCTGATCGCCAGCAGCGTATGCCAGGGCACCGTCATCAGCAGCGCGGCCAGCAGCCCGGCCACCAATATGGCTTCCATCCGGATCGTCTTGCGCAGCCGCAAGGAGGACCAGCTGAAGGTCGCGACGTTGGAAATCATCAGGAAGGCGATGAACGCCGTCCACGGCGCGACCACATACCATTCCCGGAATATGTCGATGCCGGTCACGAACCAGAGATACATCGGCACGAAAGTCAGTCCCGCGCCCGCCGGTGCCGGCACCCCCGTCAGGAAACCCGCCGACTTGTGCGGCTGAACGTCCGCGTCGATATTCGCGTTGAACCGCGCCAGACGCAGCGCGCAGGACAGGGCATGGGCCAGCGCAAATATCCAGCCGACCTTGGGCATCGCCTGCAACGACCAGAGATAGAGGATCAGCGTCGGCGCCACGCCGAAGGCGATCACGTCCGAGAGCGAATCGAGTTCGGCGCCGAACCGGCTTTCCCCGCGCAGCAGACGCGCGATCCGTCCGTCCAGCCCGTCGAGCACGCCCGCCAGCACGATGCAGGCGACGGCCCGTTCCCAGTCCATCGCAATGCCGTAGCGCACGCCGGTCAGGCCGAAGCACAGGGCCATCGCCGTCACCGCATTGGGCGCGAGCATCCGCAGCGTGATGCCCCGGCGCAGCCCGCGCGGGATGACGCGCCTGCGCTGCCTCACTGAAGGACGCCCGTCACCGCCTGCGTTTCGCCCAGCTTCGCGATCACCGTCTCACCCGCCACCGTACGCTGGCCCAGCACGACACGCGGCGTCGTGCCGGCGGGAAGGTAGATGTCCACCCGGCTGCCGAAACGGATGAGGCCGATGCGCTGGCCCGCCGCCACGATGTCGCCCGGCTTCACGAACGGCACGATCCGTCGCGCGACCAGCCCCGCGATCTGCGTGAAGCCGATTCGCAGGCCGTCGGCACGCTCGACCAATATGTGTTGCCGCTCATTGTCCTCGCTCGCCTTGTCGAGATCGGCATTCAGAAACTTGCCGGAGATGTAGACGACGTTCCTGATCGTCCCGCCGATCGGCGTGCGGTTGATATGGACGTCGAACACGCTCATGAACATCGACACGCGCACCATCGGCGCATCGCCCAGCCCGTCCGGTCCGGCCATCTCGCGCGGCGGCGTCACCGTCTGGATCAGGGTGATGAGGCCGTCGGCGGGCGCGATCAGCAGGCTGTCGTCCTGCGGCGTGGAGCGCACCGGATCGCGGAAGAAGGCCAGCACCCAGATCGTCACCAGCACCAGCAGCCAGCCCAGAAACTCCCACCCCATCAGGAAGGACAGGCCGGTGATCGCGGCGGCGATGACGCCGAACTTGCGGCCTTCGGGATGCACGGCGGGGAAGCGCCATTTGATGTCGCCGCCTGTGGCAGTCGTGAATGCGTTGTTTTCCATGGCCTCGTCTTAGGCAGTGAGCGACCCACTGACAACGCCCGACCGGCCCCCTGTGTCCAACCGATGTTGCAAAGCGGCAAAATCAACCTGCGGCGGTTGAACATTTCCCCCGCTTTCCCTAGACGCGGTGCCAGTTTCCATTCCCCAGGCAAAGAAAGCGAAGCACCCGCATGGCGAAGATCCAAGTGAAGAACCCGGTGGTCGAAATCGACGGCGACGAAATGACCCGCATCATCTGGGAATGGATTCGCGAGCGCCTGATCAAGCCCTATCTCGACATCGACCTCAAATATTACGACCTGTCCGTGCAGAAGCGCGACGAGACCAACGACCAGATCACCGTCGACAGCGCCAAGGCGATCCAGCAGTACGGCGTCGGCGTGAAGTGCGCCACGATCACCCCGGACGAGCAGCGCGTCGAGGAGTTCGGCCTCAAGAAGATGTGGAAATCGCCCAACGGCACGATCCGCAACATCCTGGGCGGCGTCGTGTTCCGCGAACCGATCGTCATCCGCAACGTGCCGCGCCTGGTGCCGGGCTGGACCGACCCGATCGTCGTGGGCCGCCATGCCTTCGGCGATCAGTACAAGGCGACCGATTTCCTGGTCCCCGGCCCCGGCAAGCTGCGCCTCGTCTGGGAAGGCGACAATGGCGACAAGATCGACGAGGAAGTGTTCCAGTTCCCCAGCGCGGGCGTCGCCATGGGCATGTACAACCTGGACGATTCGATCCGCGATTTCGCCAAGGCGAGCATGAACTATGCGCTCGACCGCAAGTGGCCGCTGTATCTGTCGACCAAGAACACGATCCTCAAGGCCTATGACGGCCGCTTCAAGGATCTGTTCCAGGAAGTGTTCGACGCCGATTTCGCCGACAAGTTCAAGGAAGCGGGCATCGTCTACGAACATCGCCTGATCGACGACATGGTCGCCTCCGCGCTCAAGTGGAGCGGCAAGTTCGTGTGGGCGTGCAAGAATTACGACGGCGACGTGCAGTCGGACACCGTGGCGCAGGGCTTCGGCTCGCTCGGCCTCATGACCTCGGTCCTGATGTCGCCCGACGGCAAGACGGTGGAAGCCGAAGCCGCGCACGGCACCGTCACGCGCCACTATCGCATGCACGAACAGGGCAAGGCGACCTCGACCAATCCGATCGCGTCGATCTTCGCCTGGACGCAGGGCCTCTCGTTCCGCGGCAAGTTCGACGATACGCCCGACGTGGTGCGTTTCGCCGAAACGCTGGAGCGCGTGTGCATCGAAACCGTCGAAAGCGGCAAGATGACCAAGGACCTGGCGCTGCTGATCGGTCCCGATCAGGCGTGGATGACGACCGAGCAGTTCTTCGAGGCGATCCGCGTCAACCTGGAAAGCGAAATGGCGGGCTGGAAGTAAGGGGCGGGTTTCCAACCAAACCAGTCCTTTTCTTTCGTCATCCTGTCTTTTCTCGTCATCCCCGCGAAAGCGGGGATCCATCTCCGGCCCTGTGCCTTCGTGCATGGTGACAGATGGATTCCCGCCTTCGCGGGAATGACGGATGTTATACACCGATGAAGGAAGCCGGATGACCACCGCCGCCCGCAAACGCCTCGAAATTCGCAATGCGCTGCCGTCCGACGTGCGGGCGATCCAGCGGCTTATCGAGCGGGTCTATACCGGCATGCCCGGCTATGCGCAGGCGACGTTGCGGGGGCAGATCAACAACTTCCCCGAAGGCTGCTTCGTCGCGCTCTACGATGCGAAGGTCGTGGGCTATTGCGCGACGATGCGCGTCAGCAAGGCGATGGCTTTTTCCCCGCACGACTGGGAAGAGATCACCGCCAACGGCTTCGGCACGCGGCACAGCGCGGCGGGCGAATGGCTCTACGGCTATGAAATGGCGGTCGATCCCAGACAGCGCGGCCTGCGCATCGGCCAGCGGCTGTACGACGAGCGCAAGGAACTGGCCGAACAGCTCGACCTGCACGGCATCGTCATCGCGGGGCGCATGCCCGGATATGCGCGCGCCAAGCGTCGCATCGGCACGCCGCAGGACTATCTGGACGGGGTGATCGCCGGCAAGCTGCGCGATCCGGTCATCAGTTTCCAGCTCAAGAACCAGTTCGAGCCGATCGGCGTACTCCCCAACTATCTGCCGGAGGACAAGATGTCGGCGGGCAATGCCGCGCATCTCGTCTGGCGCAACCCCTATGTCGATCCCGACGAGGCGCCCGAGATGCGGGTGCCGCGCGGCGTCGAAAGCGTGCGCCTCGCCACCTGCCAGTTGCAGGCGCGCGCGGTCGAAGATTTCGAAGCGTTCATCCGCAACATCGAATATTTCGTCGACGTCGCGGCGGATTACCGCTCCGACTTCATTATCTTTCCCGAACTGTTCACGCTGCCGCTGCTGTCCTACGAGACGCGCAAGCTCTCGCCGGTCGAGGCGATCGACCGGCTGACCACCTATACGCCGCGCCTGACGAAGGAACTGGCGCGTATGGCGCTGGAATACAACATCAACATCATCGGCGGATCGCACCCCACCCGCACCGACGACGGCGACATCCAGAACGTCGCCTATGTCGCCCTGCGCGACGGCTCCGTCCATGCGCAGGAAAAGATTCACCCGACCCCCAACGAAGCCTTCTGGTGGAATATCCGGGGCGGCGATGCGCTCGATGTGATCCAGACCGACTGTGGCCCGATCGGCGTCCTCATCTGCTACGACAGCGAGTTTCCCGAACTGGCCCGCCGCCTGGTCGATCAGGGCGCGCGCATGATCTTCGTCCCCTTCTGCACCGACAGTCGTTCGGGATATATGCGCGTGCGCTATTGCTGTCAGGCGCGCGCGATCGAGAACCAGTGCTACGTCATCATGTCGGGCAATGTCGGCAATCTGCCGAACGTCGACAATATGGACATCCAATATGCGCAAAGCTGCATCCTGACGCCCTGCGACCTGCCCTTCGCGCGGGACGGCATCGCGGCGGAAGCCAGCGAGAATGTCGAGACGCTGACGATCGCCGACGTGAACCTGGCCGACCTCAGTTGGGCGCGGGCGGAAGGCACCGTGCGCAACCTGCGCGACCGCCGGTTCGACCTCTATCATATCGACTGGGACAGCAATGCCGGCAATCGCGGCCATGCCCCCAGCGGCGGACCGGTGCCTGCGGGCGGGCATAATTCGCCCGGCGGCGGCTGAATGCTCCCGATAAGCGAATAATCCGCGCTGCATTGCGGCATTAAGGCGCTGACAAACCCGCCTTCCCGTGCATAAGAGAATGCATGGCAGGAGAACTCGATCACACCGGTTTCAGCGACGCGCTCGTCATTCTCGGCGCGGCGGGCGTCGTCATTCCGGGCTTCGCGCGGTTCCGCATCAGCCCAGTCATCGGCTTCATCCTCGTGGGGCTGCTGGTGGGACCGGCGGGGCTGGGATCGCTGGTCGGGCAATATCCCTGGCTCTACTACATCACCATTTCCGATGCGGAGGCGATCGCGCCCTTTGCGGAACTGGGCATCATCCTGCTGCTGTTCTCCATCGGCCTCGAACTCAGCTTCAGGCGATTGTGGGCGATGCGCACGCAGGTGTTCGGCGTCGGCGCGGCGGAACTGCTCATCAGCGCCGCGCTGATCGGCGTCGCGCTGTATCTGATCGGGCAGGGCATCGGCGGCGCCGTCGGCCTCGGCCTTGCGCTTGCCCTCTCCTCCACCGCGCTGGTGCTGCCGATGGTCGGCACGCAGTCCGCCGTGGGCCGCGCGGCCTTTTCCATGCTGCTGTTCGAGGATCTGGCCCTCGTCCCCATCATCTTCCTGCTGGGCGCCCTCGCGCCGACCGCCACCGACGCGGGATGGGAAGGGCTGGTCGATACGCTGGTGAAGGGCGGCGTCACCATCGCCATCATGCTCGTACTCGGCCGGTTCACCCTGCCGCATATCTTCAGTCAGGCCGCGCGCACGAAAAGCCCCGAAGTGTTCCTCGCCGCCAGCCTGCTGGTGGTGATCGTGTCCAGCCTCGTCACCAGCCTCGTCGGGCTGTCGCCCATCGTCGGCGCGCTGATGGCGGGCATATTGATCGCGGAAACCGAATATCACGGCGAAGTCGAAGTGATGACCGCGCCGTTCAAGGGGCTGGCGCTCGGCGTGTTCCTCATCACCGTGGGGATGAGCCTCGACCTGCGCGTCATCGCCGCGAACTGGACGGTGCTGCTGACGGCGGTGATGGGCGTGGTCGTCGTCAAGACGATCGTGACGAGTGTGCTGCTGCGGGTCGCAGGCGCAAGCCGCGGCGTCGCGCTGGAGGCCGGCGTGCTGATGGCCAGCCCTTCGGAAACCACGCTCATCGTGCTGACCGCCGCCTCCGCCGCGCAGCTTATCCTGCCGTCCACCGCCGCCTTCTGGCAGATCGTGACCGCCATCGGCCTCACCATCACGCCGCTGCTCGCGCGGATCGGCCATGACGTCGCCCGGCGTCTGGAAATGGCGGGATCGGAAGAGCCTGCGCCGATGGGGGAGGATGGAACGCAACCGGCGGCGGTCGTCATCGGCTTCGGTCGCGTGGGGCATATGGTGTGCGACTTGCTGAAATCCCACAATCAGCCGTTCATCGCCGTGGAATCCGACGCCGATGTCGTCGCCGCCGCCCGGCGCAACGGCTATCCGATCCTGTTCGGCGACGTCTCCCGCCCCGAAATGCTCGACAAGCTGCGCCTCGGCCATGCCCGCGCGCTCATCCTGACGATGGACGATCCCGTGCTGTCGATCCGGGTGACGCGCACGGTGCGCGGCTGGGTGCCCGACCTCCCCATCATCGCCCGCGCCCGCGACACCGATCACGCCGCCGAACTCTACAAGGCGGGCGCGAGCGACGCGGTGCCCGAAACGCTGGAAAGTTCGCTCCAACTGGCGGAGACGGCGCTGGTCGATCTGGGCGTCGCCATGGGCCCGGTTATCGCCTCGATCCACCAGATGCGCGAGGACCTGCGCGAAGGGATCAAGCAGGCGGCGGATCTGGAGAAGGCGCCCAAGCTGCGGAAATTGCGGGCGGAGGATGTGTGAGCGGGCTTACGGCCTGCTGATCGTCACGCTGAGGCCGCCGTCACCGGAAAAGGTGAGCGTGTCGTTCCGGTCCCAGACGAACCGCTGTTCCATCCCCACTGTCCGGCTTCCATCGCATTGCGCGCTTTCTTCCGGTGGACGGACATAGCGGGCGTTGAGGGTGTAGATCGCGAACGAGTTGTCCTGACGCGGATTGCGAAATGTCGAAAGGGATATTTCGATCTGCCGGTTCTGGGACGCGCCATAGCCCCGCAGCGACTCACATTTCACGCCTTCTTCCACAGCTTCGGACAATGTGACGCGTGCAGGCGTGCGTCCGCCGACATTCAATACGCCGTTCCAGAGGGTTCTTTGCCCCAGCCGCATCGTGACCTGCATCGGTCGCACCGGGACATCCGACTCTGGCATGGAAGAAAAAACCGGAGGCGGAGTCCTTATGGCAGAACGCTCGGCACGCAACAGCGGAGGTGACGAAGGCTGCGCTGTCGAAACCGCGGTCGGCTGCGCGTTCGCCTGTGCCATCATCAACAGGATAGCGCCGCAAAACATCACCGCACGCATATCTCTCTCCTGCTCCGATACCTGGCACCATCATCACATGGGCCATCGACGGAGTTAGACTGCGATTGTTAACACTTTGCGAAATACTGAAAAATCAGGCAGGCACAGATACAATCGCCGCTTTGACAGCGTCTATCGCGTACTGCGCTTTGTCACCGTCAGGTCCGCCACCCTGTGCCATATCCGGGCGACCGCCCCCACCTTGTCCGCCAAGAGCCGCGACACCGACGCGGACCAGATCGACGGCACTGTTAGCAGTTTTCAGATCGTCAGATACGCCCACGACAATAGAGGCACGTCCATCCTGTGTCGTGACATAGGTGAACACGCCTGACCCATGCTTTTTCTTCTCTTCGTCAACCAGTCCCTTCAGGGCCTTGGGGTCGAGACCGGGTATTACTCGATGAACGAATGGGACGTTGTTTACGATTTCAGCGGCAGTTTCTGCATTGCCTCCCCCGCCCAGCGCCAGCGCCTTCTTCGCGTCCGCCAGTTCGCGCTCCAGCTTCCGGCTCTGCTCCACCAGCGCGGCGATGCGCGCGGGCACGTCGTCGGGCGCGGTGCGCAAGGTCGCCGCCGCCTGCCGCAGGCGTTCGTCGCGGTCGATAAGCCACAGGCGCGCGGCCTCACCCGTCAGCGCCTCGATCCGGCGGATGCCGCTCGACACCGCGCTTTCGGAGATGATCTTGAACAGGGCGATGTCGCCCGTCGCGCGCACATGGGTGCCGCCGCACAGCTCGACCGAGAAGAAGGCATCATCGCCTTTCCCCATCGAGAGCACGCGCACTTCGTCGCCATATTTCTCGCCGAACAGCGCCATCGCGCCCGCCGCGACGGCATCGTCGGGGGACATGAGGCGCGTCGTCACTTCGGCATTGTGGCGCACCTGCGCGTTCACGTCCGCCTCGATCGTCGCGATCTGCGCGGGTGTCAGCGCCTCGGGATGCGAGAAGTCGAAGCGCAGGCGATCCTCCGCCACCATGCTGCCCTTCTGCGTCACATGCCCGCCCAGCGTCTTGCGCAGCGCCGCGTGCAGCAGATGCGTCGCGCTGTGGTTCGCGCGGATGCGATCGCGCCGCTCGGCATCGACCGACAGGGCCACGGTGTCGCCCAGCTTCACGCTGCCCGCCTCTATCCGCGCCCGGTGCGCGTGCAAGCGTCCGAGCGGCTTGGACGTGTCGTCCACCACGGCGATCAGGCCGTTGCCGCCCGTGATCGTCCCCGCGTCGCCATTCTGCCCGCCGCTCTCGCCATAGAAAGGCGTCTGGTTGGTCAGCAGCACGACGCTCTCGCCTGCCTGCGCGCTGTCCACCTTCGCCCCGTCGCGGACGATCGCCACGATCTGCCCCTCGCCCTGGGTCGAGAGATAGCCGGTGAACTCCGTCCCGCCTTCGCTGTCGGCGATGTCGTACCAGATGTCGTCGGAGGCCTTGTCGCCCGATCCCTTCCACGCCGCGCGCGCCGCCGCCTTCTGCTCCGCCATCGCCGCGTCGAAGCCCGCGCGATCGACGGCCAGCCCCTGCGATCGCAGCGCATCCTCGGTCAGGTCGTAAGGGAAACCATAAGTGTCGTAGAGCCGGAACGCCGTCTCGCCGGGTAGCGTATCGCCTTCGCCCATCCCCGCCGTCGCGTCGTCCAGCAGGCGCAGGCCGTTTTCCAGCGTCTTGCGAAAGCGCGTTTCCTCGCGCAGCAGCGTTTCCTCGATCAGCGGCTGCGCGCGCACCAGTTCGGGATAGGCCGCGCCCATTTCGCTCACCAGGCTGCCGACCAGACGGTGCATCAGCGGGTCTTTCGCACCGATGATGTGCGCGTGGCGCATCGCCCGCCGCATGATCCGCCGCAGCACATAGCCGCGCCCCTCGTTCGCGGGCAGCACGCCGTCCGCGATCAGGAACCCGGCGGAGCGCAGATGGTCCGCGATCACCCGATGGCTCGCCTTGTGCGGGCCGTCGGTCGCGGTGCGGGAAATCGCGCCGCTCTCCGCGATCAGCGTCCGGAACGTGTCCGTATCGTAATTGTCGTGGACGCCCTGCATCACCGCGGCAATGCGTTCCAGCCCCATGCCGGTGTCGATGCTGGGCTTGGGCAAGTCGCCCACGATCACGTCCGCTTCCTGCAGATGCTGCATGAAGACGAGGTTCCAGATTTCGACGAAGCGGTCGCCGTCCTCCTCCGGCGATCCCGGCGGCCCGCCCCAGATGTGGTCGCCATGGTCGTAGAAAATCTCGGAACATGGCCCGCATGGCCCGTCCGATCCCATCGCCCAGAAATTGTCCTTGGTCGCGATGCGGATGATGCGCTCTTCGGGCAGGCCCGCGATCTTCCGCCACAGATCGAACGCCTGATCGTCGGTGTGATAGACCGTCGCCGTCAGCTTTTCGGGCGGCAGGCCCCATATCTTCGTCAGCAGCGTCCAGGCGTGCAGGATCGCCTGTTCCTTGAAATAATCGCCGAAGCTGAAATTGCCCAGCATTTCAAAGAAAGTATGGTGCCGCGCAGTGTACCCCACATTGTCAAGATCGTTATGCTTCCCCCCCGCCCGCACGCATTTCTGCGAAGAGGTGGCAGTGGAATAAGGCCGCTTTTCCAGGCCGGTAAAGACATTCTTGAACGGCACCATGCCCGCATTGACGAACATGAGCGTCGGATCGTTATGCGGCACCAGCGGCGCGGACGCGACCGGCGTATGCCCGGCCTGCGCAAAATAATCGAGGAAGCCCCGGCGGATGTCGTTTGTCGATGTCATGCGACGGGACTTAGAGGGTCGCGACGGGCTTCTCAAGGGGGATGCGCGTGCCGCTCTGGACCGCGGCTCTCGCCGGGGAACGGATGCCTGGGCTGATCGGTCAGAGCAGCGTCGCGCCAGAACGCCTCGGCCGACTCCGCAATGGCACAGGTGGGCGTGACGTAGGGTGAACTTCCGCGCCGCCCGCGCCCCGTTGCGGCCCCCCCCGCCGGCTCCGGCCCGACACCTGATTCCGGCACCGATGCCCCCGCGTAGCCCCTAGCCCAGCGGCGCCTCGATGTCCTTCGGCGGCACCGAAAACCATTTCGCCCCGGTCGCGGTCATGTGGAAGCAATCCTCCAGCCGCACGCCGAACCGCCCGGGCAGGTACAGCCCCGGCTCGTTGGAAAAGCACATGCCCTCGGCCAGCCGCGTCGCCTCGCCGCGCACCAGGTTGACCGGCTCGTGCCCTTCCATGCCGATGCCGTGGCCGGTGCGGTGCGACAGGCCGGGCAGCGCATAGTCCGGGCCATAGCCCAGTGTCGCATAATAGGCGCGCACCGCATCGTCCACCGCGCCCGCGGGCATGCCGATCTTTGCGGCGGCGAAGGCGATCTGCTGCCCCTTCGCCACTGCGTCCCACACGCGGCGCTGCTCCGCGGTAGGGGCCGCATTGTGGACGAAGGTGCGGGAGATGTCGGACTGATAGCCTTGCACCGTGCAGCCGCAATCCATCAGGACGATCGCGCCGGGCGTCACCACCTGCGGCTTGCCGCTGCCATGGGGATAGGCCGCCGCCTCGCCGATCAGGACGAGCGAGAACTCTGCCTCGCCGCCCAGCGCGCGGGTGGCGCGCGTCATCAGCGCGCCGATGTCCGCCGGCGTCATGCCGGTGCGGATGCGCGGCAGCGTCCAGCGATAGGCCGCGAGCGTCACGTCCGACGCTGCCTGCATCAGCGCGATTTCGGCGGGCGTCTTGCGCATCCGGCATCCGCGCACGACCGGATTGGCGCTGACCAGCGTGGCGCCGGGCAAGGCGGCGCGCAGGCCGTCGAACGCGAAGAAGCGCGCGGTCTCCTCGATCCCGATCCGGCCCTTGCCAAGGCCGCGCTCGGGATCGAGGAAGGCGGCGACCAGCGCGAGGGGGCTTTCATGCTCCTGCCACACGCGGATGTCGGCGGGGATGGCCAGCGATTCGGCGACCGAAGGCTTTTCGAAAAAGGGCGTGACGATGATCGGCGCGCCTTCCGCCGGGATGACGGCGGCGGTCAGCCGCTCGCTGCGCCACCACTGCACGCCGGTGAAGTAGACGAGGCTGGCGCCCGGCTCGATCAGGATCGCGCCGATGGCGTTCTCCCGCATCAGCTTCTGCGCGCGGGCAAGGCGGGCAGCGCGCTCGGCGGCGGAGATGGGCGCGATGCCTTTGGTAAGCGACGTGAGGTCGGCAATGGCGTCCTTGTCCTGCGCGAACAGGGCGTGCGGCAGGCCCAGTGCGAGCGCACCCGCACCGAAGGCGGCGGCTTTCAGATGGGCACGACGATCAGGCGAAGGCATAGGGGCCGCCTTCCTTCAGTGCGGCCTGATAGGCGGGGCGCGCGTGCATCCGCGCGAGCCAGTCGGTCAGGTGCGGGCGCGATGCGTCCAGCCCGGCGCGGGCGCGGGACGCTTCGAGCGGAAAGCTCATCATGATGTCGGCGGCGGTGAAATCCTGCCCCGCGAAATGCGGGCGGGTGGCAAGTTCACTTTCCAGCCAGTCGAGATGCGTGTCCATCATCCCCTGCACCGGCTTGCGCGCGGGCCAGCCGAGCGGCCCCAGCTTGCCGACCACCAGCAGCGCGAGCAGCGGCGGCATCATCGACCCTTCGGCATAATGGAGGAAATGGCGATGGCGCCGCGCGCTCTCCGCATCGGCGGGCGCACCCAGTTGCCCGCCTGCCTTCTCCACCAGATATTCCACGATCGCGCCGGTCTCCGCCACGACGATGCCCCCATGCTCAATGGCATCCTCGATCACCGGCGACTTGCCGAGCGGGTGGACGGCCTTCAGTTCGGGCGGGGCCATCATCGTTTTGGGATTGCGGGCATAGCGTTTCACCGCATAGGCCATGCCCAGTTCCTCCAGCAGCCAGAGGATCCGCTGCGATCGGCTGTTTTCGAGATGATGCACGATGATGGTCATGGGGGGTCTCCTTGCCCCCGCGTTAGCACAGGCCGGGACCGGGCGGCTAGAACCAGGCGCGGATACCGATGACGACGCTGGTGGAGGATGCGTCCTCCCCCCGCGCACGGGCGAAGTCGGCGGTGCGGCCGATGCGTGCGCTGTGGGAAATGCCGACATAAGGCGCAAACTCGCGCCGGATTTCATAGCGCAGGCGCAGGTCGACTTCGGCGTCGGACAGGCCCGCGCCGATGCCGCCGACGCGCACATCCTGCGCAGCGAGGTTCACTTCGACACGCGGTTGCAGGATCAGCCGCTGCGTGATCCGCTGATCGTAGCTGGCCGACACTCTGCCCAGCAGGTCGCCGCGCGTGGAGAGGAAGCCATGCGCCTCGACCTCGAACCAGTAAGGCGCGAGACCTTCGATACCGATCGCGGCATAGGTCCGTCCGGCAGGTTCGAAATCCTGCCGCACCCCGGCCTGCACGTTGAAATAGGGGTCGATCGCCCGGCTGTAGAGCGCCTGCGCCTCCGCATGCTCCACGCTTTCGCCGAGATTGCCTTCGCCTTCGGTCTTGACGACCAGCCGGTCGATGTCGCCGCCGAACCAGCCTTCGCCTTC
Organism: Sphingobium sp.; assembly: GCA_965279415.1. Lineage (GTDB taxonomy): Bacteria > Pseudomonadota > Alphaproteobacteria > Sphingomonadales > Sphingomonadaceae > Sphingobium. The sequence goes on along the minus strand of OZ257238.1, from coordinate 2,128,176 downwards.
CCAGCGATAGCCTTCCCGGCCATCGCGGATCTGGAGTTCGGCGATGTCGACCATGATCTGGCTGAAGGCCATGCCGCCATGTTCGCGGCGGATGGCGGACCGCACGGGCGCCATCGCCGCCGTGCCCCAGATGCGATCGGCATAGTCGGCGCGTTCGATCACCGGCGCGGTGGCGTTGCCGGCGGGGAGCGCGGTGCCGCTTGCCGCAGGATCGGCGGGCGGGACGGGTGCGGGGGTGCAATGGCCCATGGCGGCATGTTCGGGCGGGCAGTCCGGTGCCGGGGCCTGATGCGCGCCATGATCCTGCGGCATCGCCATGGCGAGCAGCATGACGGCCACCGGCGCGCCGATCATGCCGCCTCCCCGCGCGGACGCACGCTCACCACCTGCATCATGCCCGCATGCATGTGATAGAGCATGTGGCAGTGGAACGCCCAGTCGCCCGGAGCATCGGCGGTCAGGTCGAACGTCACGGTGCCGCCCGGCTGGACGTTTACGGTATGCTTGCGCGGGGCATGGTCGCCATGGCCGGTGACAAGCTCGAAATAATGGCCGTGCAGGTGGATGGGATGCGCCATCATCGTGTCGTTGATGAGGCGAACGCGCACCCGCTCGCCTTCCAGAAACGGAATGGGCTTGCTGATCTCCGAAAACTTGCGCCCGTCGAACGCCCACATATAGCGTTCCATATTGCCGGTCAGATGCAGTTCCAGCTGCCGTTCCGGCGCGCGGACGTCGGGGTTGCGCTCCAGCGCCATCAGGTCGCGATAGACGAGCACGCGATGGCCGACGTCGCCCAGACCCTGCCCCGGCTCACCCGTGCGATCGACGGGCATGGGGGATATGGTCTGGACCGTGGGGGTCTTTGCGACGCTGGCGGGGGCGTTGGAGAAATCCCGCATGCCGTGCTTCATGCCGCCGGAGCCGTGGCCCATGGCGGCGTGATCGACGGGCGCAGGCGTGGCGGGAAGCGGCGTCGTGGCCACCGGCGTGCAGTGGCCCATCGCCGCATGTTCCGGCGGACAAGCGGGCGCGTTGACGGGCGCCGCGACCGGCGGGCCATGATCCATGCCCCCCATCGCCATATCCCCCATGCCCATGTCCTTCATGGTCGCGAGCGGACGGGGACGCAGCGGCGGGACCGGGGCGATCATCCCCGCGCGCGGGCTGAGCGTCGCAACCGCCATGCCCGAACGGTCGACGCTTTCGGCGACCAGCGCATAGGCGCGATCATCCGTCGGTTCGACGATCGCGTCGTAGGTTTCGGCGACGGCGATCTGGAACTCGTCCACCGGCACCGGCCGCACCGGCAAGCCGTCGGCTGCAACGATCGTGACCTTCAGCCCCGGTATCCGCACGTTGAACGTCGTCATCGCCGAAGCGTTTACGATCCGCAGCCGGACCCGCTCGCCCGGACTGAACAGCGCGGTCCAGCCGTCGCGCGGACCATGGCCGTTGACGAGATAGGTATAGGTCGATCCCGTCACGTCGGCGACATCGGCGGGGTCCATCCGCATCGCACCCCAGGCCGCACGATCCGCCGCGCTCTGCCCTTCGCCGCGCAACTGGTCGGCCAGCGTCTGCTTCTGATAATTGAAATAGCCGCCCATCTGCTTGAGCTTTTTGAAGATCATGTGCGGGTGCATCGGGCTGTGATCGGAGAGCAGGATCACATGTTCGCGGTCGAACGCCACCGGATCGGCACCCGCCGGGTCGATCACCATCGGGCCGTAATGCCCCATCTGCTCCTGCAAGCCCGAATGGCTGTGATACCAGTAGGTGCCGGCCTGCCGCACCGGAAACTCGTAAGTGAAGGTGGAGCGCGGCGCGATGCCGGGAAAGCTGATGCCCGGCACGCCGTCCATATGGAACGGCAGCAGCAGGCCGTGCCAGTGGATCGAACTGTCCTCCTCCAGCCGGTTTTCGACATGCAGGCGAACGGTCTGTCCCTCGCGCAGGCGGATAAGCGGACCGGGCGCGGTGCCGTTGATGCCGATGCCATGGCTCGTCCTGCCGTCGATCGTGCGCATGACATGGTCGATCGTCAGGCGGATGTCGGCGCCCGACACATGAGGAAGATGGCGGACCAGACCCGCGCTGACAGGCTGCGCCCAGGCCGGCATCCATCCCGCCAGAGCCAGAGCCGCGCCGCCGCCCGCCGCGCCGCGCAGCAGCGTCCGCCGGTCGATCGTCCCGTCCATGCTCGATCCGTCCCTGCGCCGCATCGCTGCGAGATAGGGGGGCAAGGCCCGCGCGTCCAGTGCCGCCCGCTTACAGCTTCCCCAGTTCTCCGTTCGCGCGGGCATGGCGGCCATAAACCAGCTCGAACAGCGGGCTGGCCATCGTCGTCGTCACGATCGCCATCAGCACCAGCATCGAAAACAGGGTCGGCCCGATGATCCCCTTCTGCAGGCCGATGTTGATGATGATGAGTTCCATCAGGCCCCGCGCGTTCATCAGCGCGCCGATGCCCAGCGCGGTACGATTGTCCTCTCCCGAAAGCCGCGCGGCGGCATAGCAGGCGATGCCCTTCGCCAAGATCGACGCGATCAATATGCCCAGCGCGATCAGCAGCAACGGCGCGCTGTTGACGAGGCTCAATTGCGTGTTCAACCCCGAATAGGTGAAGAACATCGGCAGCAGCAGCACGACAGCCAGCGGCTCCACCTTTTCCTTCAGCTGCCGCGCGAACAGGCCGCGCGGCATCGCTGTGCCAAGGATGAACCCCCCGAAGATCGCGTGAATGCCGATCGCATCCATCAGGAAGGCGGACAGGCAGAACAGGCCGATGGCGATCGCCAGCACGGTCATGCTCATCGATCCTTCCCGCTCGACCATCCGTCCCAGCGGCGCGAGCAGGCGGCGGCCCAGCGTCACGATGAACAGCGCGTAGAGCAGCGCGCCGCCGATCGCCACGATCGCCACCCCCGGCCCGCCGCCGAACGTCGCCAACACGATCGCGAGGATGCACCACGACACCGCATCGTCGAACGCGCCCGCCGTCAGCGACAGCGTGCCGAGCGCGGAATTGCCGAGACCCCGTTCGTTGATGATCCGTGCCAGCATGGGAAAGGCCGTCAACGCGATGCACGCGCCCAGGAACAGCGTCGCATTGGCCGTCGATATGCCCGGCGCGAACAGCCCCGGCACCGTCAGCAGCATCGGCGCCAACGCGACCGCGATCAGGAACGGCGCGACAATCCCGGCGAAGGAGACCGCAACGGCGCTGCGCGCCTTCGCCGCGAAATGATCGAGCTGCAAGGTGGTGCCGACGAGGAACATATACAGCCCCACCCCCAGTTGCGCACCGACGTAAAGGACGTTGCGCGTCTCCTTCGGAAACAGCGCGGCCTGAAACTCCGGAAAGGCGATGCCGAGCAGCGAGGGGCCAAGGATGACGCCCGCGATCATCTCCCCCACCACCTGCGGCTGTGCGAGCAGTCGCTTGCCGAGCCAGCCGACAAGGCGGCACAGCAGTATGATCACGGCCAGCTGGATGAAAAAATGGATGCTGTAGTCGCCGGGCGCGAACGTAGCCGCCCTGGCCGCAGCCGCCGGGCCGTGGGCACCCATCAGGTCGCCCAGTGTCGCGATCGCGCTGTCGATCATGGGGTCCATGTCCCCGTCAGGTCGAATTGCGCATGACGAGCCGGGGCGGCATCACGACGGATGTACAATCCTCTCCGCCGATCCGCCGGAACAGCAGGTCGACCAGCGTCTGCGCCCCGGACGTCAGTTCCTGCCGGATGGTGGAAAGCCGCGGCAAGGACTGCCGGGCGATCGGCAGGTCGTCATAACCGATCACGCGGATATCGTCTGGCGCATGCAGGCCGAGCGAAGCCATCGCCCGCAACGCACTGGACGCAATCACGTCGGACGCCGCGACGATGCCGTCCACCTTGCCGCCATCCCCCTGTTCGCTCAGGAAACGCGCGATGTCGGCATGGCTCGTGTCGGCGACCAGATGGGTGGGGAATATCTGCAGCGCTTCGGACAGGCCCGCGGCGGCCATCGCGGCACGGCATCCTTCCAGCCGCTGGGCGATCTCGCGGGCCTTGGGATCGCCGAAGAAAGCGATGCGTCGCGCGCCGCGCGCGATCAGATGCGTGGTCGCGATTTCCCCGCCCAGCCGGTTGTCGGAACCGACCGAGCAATGCACCTGCCCCTCGACATGGCCGCCCCAGGCAACCAGCGGGCGGTATCGCTTTGCCACCGCGTCCAGCGTCGTCGCCTGATCCGACTGGCCGATGATGATGAGGCCATCTACGCGCCCGGAATCCGCCATGCGCGAAAGCCATTGCGGATCGGACGGGATGATGCGCGAAAGCAGCAAGTCGTATCCCCGCTCGGTCAGGCTGTCGGCCAGCAATCCCAGCATCGTCATGAAGAAGGGATCGGAAACATGCTGCCCGGTCTCATGCCCCAGCGGGATCACCACTCCGATGGCGCCGGTGCGCTGCGTGCGCAGATTGCGCGCGATGGCGTTGGGGCGAAAGTCGTGCTCGCGCGCGATCGCCTGTATCCGCTCGCGCGTCCTGATGCTGATGAGCGGAGAATCGGCCAGCGCACGCGATACGGTGCCTGCGGAAACACCCGCAAGCGCGGCAAGATCGGATATGTTCCGGATCGTCCCCATCCCGCCTTCCCCCACAGCCACCCGGCTGCCTTGTTTCAACACCTTGCATGACTTTTGCATGAAAGCGACGAGGGGAGCAACCATATCGGAACAATCGATTGTCGGTCCATATTCCGGATCATTACACCGTAGCGCGCAGGACGCGGCCATATACATATCAGGCTGCAGTGCGTCGTGGTGTGCAAACGATTGCAAATAGTGCTTGCAAGGCCGTAGCGGCTTCTGATATATCTTCGGCAAGTCAGGAAAACGGACGGTTCGGAAGCGTGCCATGGTCGCCGAAGCTGTCGCTATCCTGCCGTTTTTTTAATATCGGCGTGACGAGAAGCGATGATGGCTTCGAACGCGACTGCATGACGGGACTCTGCACGGTCCTGCCTCTTGCAGAACTATTCGCGCCCGGCCTGAGCCGCCTTTTCCGCACCGAGAGGCCCGGTCGATCGCGCAAGCATCGCCGGGCCTAATCTTTTGGCTATGCGGATGGGCGGCATGACAACGGAAAGATCGACCCGCGAGGCAATCGCCGCGATCGTGGAAGGCGGCACCAGCACGGAAACGGCCGCGTATCGGGCCTATGGCTGGCTGGTACGGGACGATCTTTCGGTGCTATCCTTCATCGACATGCCCGACCTCGACACTCTCCCCGCCGATCCCGCCGTTGCGCGCGCGTATTTCGGCGGCATACCGGCATGAGCGACGACGCGCCTCTGCTGGTCGGCGTCGAACTGGGGGGGACGAAGGCGATCGTCACGCTCGCCCGCGACCGGCAGATCATCGACCAGGCGCGCTGGCCCACCACCACGCCCGCGCAAACACTGTCGGCTATGGGGGAAAAGCTGCTGGAATGGCACAGCCGCGCGCCGATCGCCGCGATCGGCATCGCCAGTTTCGGGCCGCTGCATCTCGACCCCCATGATCCCGCCTTCGGCCATATCGGCCGGACGCCCAAGCCGGGCTGGACCAATGCCGATGTGCTGGGCCATTTCAGGGCGCTGCTGCCCGGCCTGCCGACAGGCATCGACACCGACGTGGCGGGCGCGGGCCTTGCCGAAGGACGCTGGGGCGCGGCGCAAGGGTGCGCGGTGCATATCTACATCACCATCGGCACGGGCGTCGGGATCGGCGTGGTGGTAGACGGCAAGCCGGTGCATGGCCGCATCCACCCGGAGGCCGGGCATCTGCGCATCCGCCGGGTTGCGGGCGACAGCTTCGGTGGTATCTGCCCCTTCCACCGCGATTGCGTCGAAGGGCTGGTGAGCGGCCCGGCGCTGGCGGCGCGCGCGGGCGGCGACCCAGCGGACCTGCCCGCCGATCATCCCCTGTGGGCCGATGTCGCGGCGGACATCGGCGAAATGCTGGCGATCCTCATCCTGACGCTCTCCCCCCAGCGCATCGTCATCGGCGGCGGCGTGGGCCTTGGCCAGCAGGGCCTGCTGGCCCGCGCGCGGACGCATTGCGCCGACGCGCTGGCAGGCTATCTGATGGATCATGCGGCGACGGACATGGAATGCCTGATCGTGCCTGCCGCCCTTGGCAACGATGCCGGGCCGCTCGGCGCGATCCTGATTGCGAGGGCGGCGCTGGGGCAGGCGGATTTAGCGGGGCGCTGACGACAGCCTCCGGTCGGGCTGTCGGGCGCGGAAGTTCACGAAGTTCACGCTACGTCACCCCCCGGTCGGGGCTGTTTTCCTTGTGGGAGATACAGGCGGGAGTAGTGCGGAAATCGGGATTGCGCCGTGCGCGCGGGCACTTGTTCATCATTGGACCGGCCAGCCGCGCCGCCGTTGCACGGGCCGGATATCGCCTTTCCACCGGAAGCGCCGATCCGGTGCGGCTGTCCATAGCCTGTTGCGCGAAACTACCCGACGCCGCCCCTCCGCCTTGCAAGGCCGGAAAGACGCGTATCGCTGCGGCCCCGCCGACGGCGCATCCTCCGACCGAAAGGGCGAGGGCGCAGCGGGGACGGTCGATCAGGGCGTTTCGCTACAGGCTGACAGGGGCACCACCGATATTGCCGAGGGAAAGTGGGGGCGGTGTAGCGCGGGCGGCGGCGTGTAGGACAGGGGGAAGTCGCCCGATTGCTCCACATTCCAAATAATGAACCTACAGTCTCTCATAAGCCGGCGCTTAGATAAAGCTAGGTTCATACGGATCAATGATTTTATAACCTCTCAAGTTAGGCTGCTTGACATCGAAACCTTCTTTGTAAGCTATGGCTACTCCTTGCACAAACACATCTAACAGTCTGTTGATGTTATCTATGCTAAAGCGGAACCGCTCACTTCCATGAATTGCCTGAAACATTCGACCTTTTCCTGGACCAGGACCAGCGTAGAGGTACTCGAAATCAGCTTCGGAATAATCACCCCCAGCAAGTGTTTCTAATGCAACCGAACAAGCGAAATCGATTTCTATTTCTTTGGGCTGGTATGACATACGAAAGCCCGGCATAACTACGAAAGCCTTCGAACCCTCTACTCTGAGAAGCGGTGTTTTGATTTTAGCGTAAACTGTTTTGCCGTCAAAACGACCGATAGCTACCGCTGTAAGTCCAATTCTATGGCAAATTGAAGGATGCTCCAAGGCATAAGGCATGAGCGCCTTCATTGCGCTTGCGTTTTGTGCTCTCCCTTTTGGATTGCCGTTGTTGCTGCAAAAATCAACGGCGCTTTCCAGCGTATGGAGACCACGAAATGCGTCATAGGTGGTATTGATGGCAGGATCGTAGTTAAAACCGCCACCTCGTTTAGAGGCGTATTCCTGCTTAAGCCAGTCGGCAATACTGCGTGGTGTAGCACTGAACGGCATCTGACCAAATGATCTTGCGACGTCAAGAATATCTAAACTTCTTATGCTAGCCACGCCAACCTCCGTTAATTCATGATAAATCGTTTCGGTAAACTTTGAAAGTGCTGCAATATGAGGTTTTCATCTATTGTAAGACCCAGATTACCAATAGGCTTATCAGAATTCCAAATTGTATCCCAAGGGGATCCTTTTTCATGCGTCATGTTTGATAGTTTCCAGCCATCGTAGACATGATAAAATTCAAATACTTTCTGAACAAAATTCTTAGCTTTAACATCTTCAACAACATCAACTGGTACTAATTCACCAGTGTATATATCAAGTTTTTCTGCTCTACCTTTGATCGGGAACTTACCAAACTCTTTAAATGCATCTCGAACAACGCGTATTACTGGACCGTAACTCCAAGCCTGAAAATCCTGTCGGACTAATTTCTTTCCTTCGGTCGCCAGATACCATCCATGCGCAAAATATATAATCTTATACAACTGCAGTTGAGTAAGTTCAGTTTTACGTTGCTCAGCCATTTCAAGCACCAGATTAGCAACAGATCTGGCGTCATATGGCGGAACTGCTCCTTGCCGATCTATGTTGTTCATAATCTTCTTAGCCGATTAACCTTTTAATCGTTTTGGATCATGGCCGAACGTGTTTCTTTCTCGGATTTGGCCGTGCTGGTTCTGAAGATAAGCTTCACCTCCAGTTTCTTTCGCACGCGCTCTTGTTTCTGCCCAAGCACTTGCTTGAGCCGAATGAACTGAGGTTGCTCGATGACCACCTTCTCTCTTTACCTGCCAGCCTTCAGGATGACGCGTTGTCCAGTAATCCTTTGTACTCATGTCCTATCCCTTCAACGAAGGCTGTTCTCTAATCGTTCTACTCGACTAGGAACTTAACGCAACCTACTCCGCCGCGATCCCCGCTGCCTTGAACATGTCGTCGCCTTCGTCATTGGCTTCCACGGTGTTGATGGCGTTGATCTTCATGCGGCGGTCGAAGCTGTTCCAGACTTCGTTCCAGTTGCCGCGGGTCGCGCCCTTCGAATATTCCGTCGCGCGGGTTTCGAAGAAGTTGGCGTGCTCCACGCCGTTCAGCAACGGGGCAAGCCACGGCAACGGGTGATCCTCGATCATGTAGATCGGCTGGAAACCCAGTTGGCCCAGGCGCCAGTCGGCGATGAAGCGGATGTAGCGCTTGATTTCCTTCGCCGTCATGCCGGGCACCGGACCCATTTCGAAGGCGAGGTCGATGAAGGCATCCTCCAGCCGCACGGTCTTCTGGCAGCAGTCGATGATGTCCTCCTTCACCGCCTTGGTCAGGCAGCCGCGCTCCGCGACGAAGGTGTGGAACATCTTGACGATGCCCTCGCAATGCAGCGTCTCGTCGCGGATCGACCAGGTGACGATCTGCCCCATGCCCTTCATCTTGTTGAAGCGGGGGAAGTTCATCAGCATCGCGAAGCTGGCGAAGAGTTGCAGCCCTTCGGTGAAACCGCCGAACATGGCGAGGGTGCGGGCGATGTCCTCGTCGCTGTCGACGCCGAACTGCTGCATGTAATCATGCTTGTCGCGCATTTCCTGATATTCGAGGAACGCGCCATATTCGCTTTCGGGCATGCCGATGGTATCGAGCAGATGGCTGTAGGCGGCGATATGGATCGTCTCCATATTGCTGAACGCGGTCAGCATCATCTTGACTTCGGTCGGCTTGAACACGCGGCCATATTTGTCGTGATAGCAATCCTGCACCTCGACATCGGCCTGGGTGAAGAAGCGGAAAATCTGCGTGAGCAGGTTGCGCTCGTGATCGGACAGCTTCTGCGCCCAGTCGCGGCAATCCTCACCGAGCGGCACTTCCTCCGGCATCCAGTGGATCTGCTGCTGACGCTTCCAGAAATCGAACGCCCAGGGATATTCGAAGGGCTTGTACTGCTTGGAGGCTTTGAGAAGAGACATGGGCTTGGTCCTTTAGTTTCGTTCCGTCATGCCAGCGGAGGCCGGCATCTCGCTTGACCTTAAGGAAGCGGGACCCCGGCCTTCGCCGGGGTGACGTGCAATAGTGCGCGCGGCTCCTTCCCTCTCCCGCCGGGAGAGGGCATTGCCTTTACTGGCATGCCAGACATTCGTCGTAGTCCGTCGTTTCGGCGCTCAGCTCGATCTGTTTGAGGTCGATCGTGTTGTCGGCCTCCACGCCGCCCGCGAAGCCGGCGCGCTGCACCGATTTGGAGCGGAGATAATAGAGCGACTTGATGCCCAGTTCCCAGGCGCGGAAATGGAGCATCAGCAGGTCCCATTTCTCGACGTCCGCCGGGATGAACAGGTTCAGCGACTGCGCCTGATCGATATAAGGCGTGCGGTCGGCGGCGAGTTCGAGCAGCCAGCGCTGGTCGATTTCGAAGCTGGTCTTGAACACATCCTTCTCGTCCTGGCTCAGGAAGTCGAGATGCTGGATCGACCCACCATTTTCCAGGATCGAGTTCCAGACGTTGGTCGAATCCTTGCTCTTGTCCCGCAGCAGCTTTTCCAGATAGGGATTCTTGATCGAGAAGCTGCCCGACAGCGTCTTGTGCGTGTAGATGTTTGCCGGGATCGGTTCGATGCAGGCCGAGGTGCCGCCGCAGATGATGCTGATCGAGGCGGTCGGCGCGATCGCCATCTTGCAGGAAAATCGCTCCATCACGCCCATGTCGGCGGCGTCGGGGCACGGCCCGCGCTCCTGCGCCAGCATCATGGAGGCTTCGTTGACCTGCGCATTGATGTGCTTGAAGATCTTGAGATTCCAGCTTTTCGCCATCGCGCTTTCGAACGGGATCATCCGCGCCTGAAGGAAGCTGTGATAGCCCATGACGCCGAGACCCACCGAGCGTTCGCGGCTGGCGCTGTACTTGGCGCGCGCCATTTCGGGCGGGGCGCGGTCGATATAATCCTGAAGCACATTGTCGAGGAAGCGCATCACGTCCTCCACGAACTGCTTGTCGCCGTTCCATTCGTCCCAGGTTTCCAGGTTCATGGACGAGAGGCAGCAGACCGCCGTGCGATCATTGCCCAGATGATCGCGCCCGGTCGGCAGCGTGATTTCCGAGCAGAGGTTCGACGTCGAGACCTTGAGGCCCAGATCGCGGTGATGCTTGGGCATCGAGCGGTTCACCTGATCGGCGAAGATGATGTACGGTTCGCCGGTGGCGAGGCGCGTCTCGACGAGCTTCTGGAACAGCGCCCGCGCGTCCACGGTGGCGCGGATCGACTGGTCCTTCGGGCTGCGCAGGTGGAACTCGGTCCCGTCGCGCACCGCCTCCATGAAGGCGTCGGTCAGGAGAACGCCGTGGTGCAGGTTCAGCGCCTTGCGGTTGAAATCGCCCGATGCCTTGCGGATTTCGAGGAACTCCTCGATCTCCGGGTGGCTGACGTCGAGATAGCAGGCGGCCGATCCGCGCCGCAGCGATCCTTGGCTGATCGCGAGGGTGAGCGAATCCATCACGCGGACGAAGGGAATGATGCCGCTGGTCTTGCCGTTGAGACCCACAGGCTCCCCGATGCCGCGCACATTGCCCCAATAGGTGCCGATGCCGCCGCCGCGCGAGGCGAGCCAGACATTCTCGTTCCACGTATTGACGATGCCTTCGAGGCTGTCGTCGACGCTGTTGAGATAGCAGGAGATGGGCAGACCGCGACCGGTGCCGCCGTTGGACAGCACGGGCGTCGCGGGCATGAACCACAGCTTCGAGATATAGTCATAGACGCGCTGGGCATGATCGGCATCGTCGGCATAGGCGGCGGCGACGCGGGCGAACAGATCCTGATAGCTTTCGCCGGGCAGCAGGTAACGGTCGCGCAGCGTATCCTTGCCGAACTCGGTCAGCAGCGCGTCGCGCGACGCATCGGTCGCGACGGGGAAGCGCCGCGCCTGAACGCTGTGCGAGGACATCGGCGCATCCGCCTTCGGCGCGCCGGTTTGGGGCGTGTCGGCCTTGGGCGCGGCCACGGCGGCGCTCGCTGCGGCGGCCTGCACCAGATCTTCCATTATCGTTGCCACGTCACCTGCACCTGTTTCCTGACTGTCGCGAAAGTCCATATACGTCCTAGCCCCTGAATGTTCACGTTCCGTTCGATTCGGTCAAGGGCAGAAAGGACAAGCGTCCATCCTACCACAATTCGCATCGAACAGGGACAGCGGAAGCCGGTCTTATGCGACCGAAAGAGGCGAAAAGCCTCTCACCCGCCGAATCGCCCCGGCGAACGCAACCACAATCTATAGGGTAACCCCCGTTGTCCCTTACACAAGGGATAGTGCCACAGCCGTGCCGGACCGCAAGAGGGTAAATGACATTTTAGGGACTCGGTTCGTCGCGCGCCAGATTCGTTTCGTCGCGGGATTCTCACGCCTTACCGGCGCGACGCGCGGACTTGCCTAGGCTTCCGAAAAGGCAAGAGCGACATTGGTCGAAGAAAATAAATAGCGGTTGACGCGGTTATGCGGCGCAAGATGTTGGGGGTGGCTTTTATTGCCTCTCCAGTGGGAGAGGATAGTGGAGATTGGCAGTTTGCTGCCTAGCGGAACTTGGAGAGGGGTTCCGCCCTATTGCAACGTCCCATCCCCTCTCCCACTGCGACTAGGCAGCAAGCTGCCAAGTCTCGCTGCCCTCCCCCAACGGGGGAGGAAAATGAACGCGTCACCCCCGCCCGCCGGCTGCCTCCAGCACGGCGGCGACGGCGACTTCCCAGGCGCGGACTCGGGACGCGGCGGCGGGGTTAGCCACCGGCGTGAAGGCCTGCGTGGCGCCGCGCATCGCGCAGGCCGATTCGAGGTCCGTGAACAGCCCCGCACCGACGCCCGCCAGCATCGCCGCGCCCAGCGCCGTCGTCTCGATGAACTGCGGCCGTTCGACCGTCAGGTCCAGCATGTCGGCCAGATCCTGCGCCAGCCAGTCGTTGCTCACCATGCCGCCGTCGATCCGCAGGTCGGCCCAGACGGCGCCGTCGGCGGCGAAGGTTGCTTTCAGGTCGAGCGACTGGTGCGTCACCGCCTCCAGCGCGGCGCGGACGATATGCGCGCGGCCCGTGGAGAAGCTCAACCCCGTGATCGCCCCGCGCGCATCGGGCCGCCAGTAAGGCGCGCCGAGGCCGGAAAGCGCAGGCACGAAGCTGACGCCCCCATTGTCGGGAACGGAGGCGGCGAGCGCCGCCGTCTGATCCGCACTGTCGATGATGCCGAGCGAATCGCGCAGCCATTTGACGACGCTGCCCGCGACGAACACCGATCCTTCGAGCGCGAAGCTGCGCCGTCCGTCGATCTGCACGGCGATGGTGGAGAGGAGGCGATGCCGCGACCGGGGCATCTGCGTTCCGGTGTTGGTCAGGATGAACGCACCGGTGCCGTAGGTCGCCTTGGTCTGGCCGGGGACGAGGCATCCCTGCCCGATGGACGCGGCCTGCTGGTCGCCCGCAAGGCCGGTGATCGCGATCGGCGCGCCGAACAGGTCCGCCTGCGTCGTGCCGAAGCGCCCGGCGCAATCGGTGATTTCGGGCAACAGGCGCGCAGGCACCCCGAACAGGTCGCGCAGATCCTCGTCCCAGCCGCCCTTTTCGATCGCCATCAGCGCGGTGCGCGAGGCGTTGGTGGCGTCGGTGATGTGGAGGCCGCCGGTCAGGCGATAGACGAGATAGCTTTCGACGGTGCCGACCGCGAGATGATCACCCAGTTCGGCAAGCTGCGGCCAGTTGGCGAGCGCCCAGCCCATCTTGCTGCCGGAGAAATAGGGATCGAGCAGCAGGCCGGTGCGATCCTGCACCATAGGTTCATGCCCCGCCGCGATCAGGTCGTGACAGGTTTCCGCGGTGCGCCGGTCCTGCCAGACGATCGCGGGGGCGACGGCCTCCCCGGTGCGGCGATCCCAGAACACGACCGTCTCGCGCTGGTTGGTGATGCCGATGCAGGCGATGCGGTCCGCCCCGCCTGCGTGCGCCACCATCGCGCGCGCGCATTCCAGCGTGAGCGCCCAGATTTCGTTGGCGTCATGCTCGACCCGCCCAGCCTGCGGATAATGCTGCGTCAGCGGGCGCTGCGCGGTGGCGAGACATGCCCCGTCCGGCGCGAACAGCATCGCCCGGGTGGAGGTGGTGCCTTCGTCGATGACGAGGATGGATTGGGTCATGCTTGTTTATCCTCTCCTCTGGACCGTCCCTCTCAACCCCGCTCGGTTCGAGCTTGTCGAGAACAGTTCTCGACAAGCTCGAACCGAACGGGGTTGGAGTGCCGAACGGGGTTGAAAGTTACCCGATCACCAGCGGCCCGTGCTTCAGCTTCGGCAGCACATGGCGCGCGAACAGGTCGCATTCCGCCGCGTGGGGATAGCCGGACAGGATGAAGGCTTCGATTCCCTCCGCCTGATAGGCGCGCAGCTTGGCCAGCACCTGATCGGGATCGCCGACGATCGCCGCGCCGCAGCCCGAACGCGCCCGGCCCACGCCGGTCCACAGATTATCCTCGACATAGCCTTCCTCGCCCGCCGACGCGCGCAGTTCCGCCTGACGGGTGACGCCGACCGACTGGCTGTCGAGCGATTTGGCGCGGATCGCGGCGCCGGTGTCGTCGTCCAGCTTGGAAAGGAGCCGCGTGGCGGCGGTGCGGGCTTCCGCCTCGGTCTCCCGCACGATGACGTGCGCGCGATAACCGAATTTGAGCGTGCGGCCATAGCTTGCGGCACGCGCGGTCATGTCGCCGATGATCTCCCGCACGTTCGCCATCACGTCCGGCCACATCAGGTACACGTCGCAGCCCTGCGCCGCGGCATCGCGGGCGGCGGGGCTGAGACCGCCGAAATAGAGCGGCGGGCATTTGCCGGACACGGTCGTGACCTTGGGCGGATCGAGGTCTAGCTGGTAGAACTCGCCCTGATGGTTCAGATGCTCGCCGTTGAGCATCGCCTTCACTATCTGCATCACTTCGAGCGTGCGGGCATAGCGCGGGTTGCTGTCGAGCTTGTCGCCCGGCAAGTCCGACGAAATGATGTTGACGGTCAGACGCCCGCCCAGAATCCGGTCGAGCGTGGCGATGCGGCGGGCCAGCTGCGGCGGCCAGTCCTCGCCGATGCGCACCGCCATCAGCAGGCGTATCTGCTTCACCAGCGGCGCGATGGCGCCTGCAAAGATGGTGGTGTCGATCCCCAGCTGATAGCCCGACGGCAGCAATATGTTGTCGAAACCGCCGCTGTCGGCCTGCATCACGATGTCGCGGCAATGCTCCCAGCTCGACGCCAGCTTCGGATCGGGCTGCCCCAGAAACTCGTAGTCGTCGTCGCACAGCGCCGAAAACCAACTTACTTCGCAGGACGTGGAGGCGGCATCACTCATGGCAGGGGTTCCTCTCTCGATGCGGTCAAGACGGCGTACCAGTCGGCACGGGTCCATCTGACCTTGTAGGCGTCGGCGGATTCGCGGATGCGCGCGGGCGTCTGCGATCCGACGATCGGTATGGGGCGGGCGGGATGCGCCATGATCCAGCTGAAGGCGGCGGCGGTAACGGAGACGCCATAGCGCTGCGCCACATGGCGCAGCGCAGCGACGACGGCGCGTTCCCGCTCGCTGTGCGGATCGGCGATGCGTCCGCCGCCCAGCGGCGACCAGGCCATGACCGCCATGTCCATCCGCATCGCCCGATCCAGTTCGCCCGAGACGATCGGTGTCAGCGTAAGCGGTGAAAACTCCGGCTGGGTAGTGGCGATCGGGATCGTCAGATAGTGCGCCAGCGCCTCGATCTGCGCGATCGTGAAATTGGACACGCCAACGGCGGCGATCTTGCCGGCCTTGTGCGCGTCCTCCAGCGTCCGCGCCATTTCCTGCGGATGGGTCAGGATATCGGGACGATGTATCTGCCACAGGTCGACATGATCGACGCCCAGGCGGGAGAGCGAAGCGTCGATGGCGAAGGTCAGATACTCGGCGCTGCTGTCATAGGGCGTGCCGATGACGATGCCGCCCTTGGTCGCCAGCACGATCCGGTCGCGCAGGCCCCTGTCGGCGGCGAACACCCGGCCCAGCAGCCGTTCGGACGCGCCGAAGCCTTCGCCATTGTCCGGGCCGTAGATGTCCGCCGTATCGAACAGGGTGATGCCCGATTCGAGCGCGGCGTCCACCAGCGCACGGGCAGCTGCGACATCGTCACCCTTGAAGCGCCACATGCCCCATGAAAGACCACTGACGGTCAGGCCGGACTGGCCAAGAGGGCGGGAACTGGAAGGCGCGGGGAGGAAAGCGGAACTGGTCATGGGCGAATGTCGATCCTTCAGGAACGGGGAAAGGGAATGGAACGCGTGGATTGCCGCTCGATCAGCTCATGCGGCAGGCGGCGATGTTCCGCCCTCGGCCCCATGCTGAACAGCAGGCGTGTGCCGGTCTGCCCCAGCGTGCGCGTCGGCTGACGGATGGTGGTGAGCGGCGGATAGACGACCTGCGCCAGCACGGTATCGTCGAAGCCCGCGACCGAAAGCTGATCGGGCACGACGATCCCCCGCTTGTGCGCAACGGCAAGGACGCCGGCGGCCATGTCGTCGTTGCTGGCGAAGATGGCGCTCGGCGGATCCGGCATGGCGAGCAGCGCCTCCGCCGCCTTCACGCCGCTCGCGAAATCGAACGCGCCGGGAAAGACGATGCGGGGTTCATACTCGATCCCCGCCCGGTCCAACGCGCGGCGATAGCCGAACAGGCGCTCGTTGCTCGCCATGTGATTGGAGTGGCCGATGATGAAGCCGATGCGGCGATGCCCGTTGTTAATGAGGTAGGAGGTCATGTCGTCCGCCGCCTGCACATCGTCGATGAACACCGAGGAGGTGATCGCGTGATTGGTGCCGGGCGAGATGCGGACGAAGGGGATCGCCCGGCGCTCCAGTTCCTCCAGCACCGCCGCGCAATCGGTAACGGGGGAGGACAATATGATGCCGTCGACATGCGTCTCGTCGATCAGCCCGCCGACTTCGCGCGCCACATCGGGGGAGGCGACATCAACCGGCTGGGCGAGCAGGCGGACGCCCGCCTCGCGGCAGGCCTCCCACACGCCTTCCTGGATCTGGTGGATATAATAGGGCGAGTGATTGTCGTAGAGCAATGCGATCTGCCCCGACTTGCGCCCGGCCAGCGAGCGTGCGGCGATGCTCGGGCTAAAGCGCAGCGCGCGGACCGCCTCCTCCACCTTCGCGCGGGTATCCTCCCGCACGTAACGTTCCTTGTTGAGGACACGCGAGACGGTCTTGACGGATACGCCTGCGGCTTCGGCCACGTCGCGGATGGTGGCGCGTTCGTTCATCGGCTTCTCGTTCACAGGCCGATCGCTTCCAGCCGGGCGGTATGGCGCGCGCCGATCTCCGCGAAGAAGGCGCCGCGAGGGCTGTCGGCGCGATAGAAGGCGGGCGTACGACCGATCGGCGCATCCACGATGACACTGCCGGGAGCATGACGCGCGCCGGACCACAGATGCACCCACTCCGTGCCCTGCGGCAGATGGCAGGACCATCGGGTGGCGTCGGCCTCTATGACGGGTGCGACAAGCAGGTCGCGGCCATAAAGATAGTGGGTTTGCAGAGTGTCGCTGTCCATGTCCTCTTCATGATGCAGGAACAGCGCGCGTTGCAAGGGCAGTCCGGTGTCGCGGGCCTCTTCGCACAGGGCGCGAGTGTAGGGCGCGAGGTCGGCGTGCAACTGGCTCATCGCGGCGAAGTGCGCGAGCAATTCGGGTGTCGAATCGACTTGCAGGTTCTCGTCCGGGCGATTGCCTTCGTGCGTCCGCATGACGGGGGTGAACGCCGCAAGGTCGCTCCACCGCATCAGCAGTTCGGCGGTGCGGACATTGCCCATCAGGCTGGTATAGCCGCCTATGTCGCTATGGCTGTAGGCGTTGCCGACCAACCCCGCCGACAGCGCGGCGGTGACGGCCGTGCCGATGCCGTCGTGGCGCGAGAAATCGACGGACTGGTCCCCCGCCCACAGCAGCGGGCAATAGCGCCCCACGTCGGTGCCGCCTGCACGCATGAAGAATAGCGCATCGCCCGTCTTGCCGCGCAGTTCCAAGGCACGGGCATTCACCTTCGCCCAGAGCGTCGGCCAGGCGTTGTGCGCCAGCATCGGGTCCATTCCGTCGAACAGGCGGACATCGGTGGGCAGATATTCGCCGAAATCGGCCATCCAGCCCATGATACCGAAATCCAGCATTTCCCGCCCGATCACCCTGTCGGCGAACCATTCGGCGGCGTCCGGATTGGTGAAGTCGACGATGGCGGCGTCGAACTCGCCGAAATCGACATGATAAGGCGCATCGGCATCCTGACGGAGCGCGAGATAGCGTGCCGCCAGCGCCTCCCGATAGAGCGCGCCGTCGATCGCCAGATAGGGGTTCACATAGCCCAGAAACCGTACACCCCTTGCCGCCAGCGCCGCGATGCGCCGGTCGAGATCGGGATAGCGTTCGCGGTTCCACTGCCAGTCCCAGAAGAGACGCTTGCCGAAGCTGGTGATGCGCAGGCCCACCCAGTCCTCGCACCACAGGCCGGCAACGGGCACGCCCGCGTCGATCATCCGCTCCAGCCGCGCGAAACTGTCCTGCCCCTGCTTCAGGCCGACGATCGTGCCGGTGATCGCCCAGTCCGGCAGCAAAGGCTGGCGCCCGAAGCGCGTGGAAAGGGCAGAAACCAGATCGGCCATCGACGGCGCGGAGAACAGTTCGATTCTGTCGGGAATGTCCCAACATTCGATCGTGAAATGATCGGTCGCCGTGAAATCGAAGGCGCAATAGGCGCGGGTATCGACATGCAGCGCATAGCCGCGCGCCGACAGGATCGTGGGTTGCGGATAGTTGGTGGTCCAGTAGTCGCCACCGGCATTGCCCGCTTCGTCCATCGCCTGCGTAAAGGCGCTCGTCTTGTCGCGCCCGACGCCGGGTTCGGACGTCCACACCGGAAACAGCCGACCGCGCAGATCGAGATAGGACATCTGCTCGCCCAGCCCAAAGATTTTCTCTAGTGGATCAGTAGAAAAACTTATCCAGCAGCGATTGACGGCGCTGTCATGCGATTCTAGCAGGAGGGCGTCGGACTGGACCACCAGAGACAACGCCACCGGCGCCCCTTCCCGTTCCGCAAGGTCGATCCGCACCGGCGCACCCGCGCCCCGCGTTTCGACGACATGCGCATGGGAAAGCGGCGTCCTTGCCTGCACCTCGTCGGAAAGACGAAAATTGCCGCGAAACATCTCGACATCCGCCGTGCCACGACCGATCGCGACCATAGGTGCATCGACGCTGTGCGTCGCCAGCAGGCGGTCACCCAGCCAGAGCGCGAAGCCATCTTCTGTGCGGCGAAGGATCGGCGCGGTCATCGCCATGGAACCTCTCTCGACGGACATCCCGGTCGCAGCCGCAAGCGGCATAATCCGGGTGTCACATATTTATGACAGCGATGGACAATGCCATAGTCTGCTCCCCTGTTCAAGATTGACAATATCGCTTCGACGCCCTTATTAACGCTCCAAACCCGCATGAGAACGGCGGGTTAAGAGCATAATCTACGCAAAACGGGAGGATCCCATGATTAGCCGCACCTGCGCCCTGCATTTTCGCTCCATTTTTCTGACAACGATGGCAGGCGTCAGCCTGACCGCCCTTGCCCAGCCCGCGCTGGCGCAGGATGCCGCTGCACCAGCGCCACAGGCCGCCGAAGAGTCTACGGGCATCGACATCGTCGTGACCGCGCAGAAGCGCGAGGAAAACCTGCAGAACGTGCCGCTTTCGGTCTCCGTCATCAGCGGCGACGCGATCGCGGCGCAAGGTGGCGTGAACCTTGAGAACGCGCAATATCTCGTTCCCTCGCTCAATTTCCGCAAGTCGGGCACCAGCCTGAACCAGGCGCTGTTCCTGCGCGGCGTCGGCACGATCAACTTCTCCATCGCCGCCGAACCTTCGGTCGCGGCGGTCATCGACGGCGTGGTGCTGAGCCGTGCCGGCGAAGGCTTCGGCGATTTGGTCGACATCGAACGCGTCGAAGTGCTGCGCGGGCCGCAGGGCACCCTGTTCGGCAAGAATGCCTCCGCCGGTGTCGTCAGCATGGTTTCCAAAGCGCCGCAAGATACGTTCGGCGGTACGATCGAAGCGAGCTATTTCGATTCCGAGGAATATCGCGCCCGCGCGACGATCAACATTCCGCTGGGCGAGAATGTCCGCTCGCGCTTCACGGGTTTCTACAGCGAATATGACGGCAACATCCGCAACATCGCGCTCGACCGCAAGGTGAACGGATACAAGCATTACGGCGTGCGCGGCGTCATCGAGGCCGACCTGTCCGACTCCGTCACGGTCATCCTGCGCGGCGACTGGCGCAAGGCGAACGACGATTGCTGTGCCGAAATCATCGGCACGACGCCGAGCAACGCCGCCGCGACCGCCCTGTCCGGCACCAACATCTCGGGCGACGAGACGCGCCGCATCAACCAGAACCTGCTGACCGCGACGAAGGAAGAAGCCTGGGGCGTCTCCATGCAGATCGACGCGGAACTGGGCGACCAGATCATCACGTCGATCACCGCCTATCGCAACTGGGACAACACCGAAATCCGCGACGGCGACTGGCTCGACCGTCCCTATGTCGGCCTCAACCAGTTGCACGACGTCGGCCCGCAATCGTCCAAGACGTTCAGCCAGGAACTGCGCCTCGCGTCCCCGGCGGGCGGCTTCCTCGAATATGTTGCGGGTCTCTATTACTCGCGCGCCGAGTCGCAGCGCGTGTTCAGCCGCGACGTGATCGCCTGCACCGCGTCCACTCTGCCCGCCGTCGCGCCGGGTCTGGTCCCGTGCAGCACCGCAGCGGGCGTCTCGACCTTCACCAATCCGTTCGGATCGACCGATTACGGTTCGGTGTTCACCAACATGGCCGCCTTCGGCCAGTTGACCTTCAACATCTCCGACCGCTTCCGGGCGATCGGCGGGTTGCGCTACACGGCGGATCAGCTCGACGGCAACATCCTGCGCGTCACGCGACTGGCCGGGCCGGGCGTCAACGGCAATTTCGATGCGGGCGTCTACAACAACGGCAGCCCGGTCGCAGGCGTTTCCAACGGCCAGCCGGTCAACCTCAAGAAGGTGAACGACAACTGGTCAGGCAAGGCCGCGCTGCAGTACGACATCACCGACGGCACGATGGGCTATGCCAGCTACACGCGCGGCTACAAGGGTCCGGCCTACAACCTGTTCTTCAACCTCAACACCAGTGGCGCAGGGGTGATCGACCCCGAAACGGTCGATGCCTATGAAGTCGGCCTCAAGAACAAGTTCCTCGACAACACGCTGATCCTCAACCTCACCGGCTTCTACGCCAAGTATAAGAATTACCAGGCGAACAACCCCGATCTGGTGGCGGGCGTGGTCGTCACGCGGCTGACCAACGCCGGCACCGTATCGACGCGCGGCGTGGAAGCGGACCTGCTGTGGCAGCCGAGCCGCGCGTTCAACGTCAGCGGCGGGATCGCCTATACCGATGCCAAGGTCGACCAGTTCCGCCTGCCGCCGGGCGCGACCGAAGCGCAGCGGGTGCCCAACGGCACGCGCCTCGCCAATGCGCCGAAGTGGAAGGGATCGCTGGGCGCGACCTATACGATCGAAACGGGCGGTTTCGCCAATATCGAGCTGGGCGCGCAGGGCAGCTATCAGTCGAGCCAACTCTACGAACTCAGCCCCAATGCCGCCGTGCGCGCGGCGACCACCGTGAAGGGCTATGGCATCGTCGACGTGAGCGCGGGTCTAGTGGATGCCGACAATGGCTGGAGCATCCGGGCGCAGGTGAAGAACCTTCTCGACCAGAGCTTCGCCTCGTCGATCGTGTCCGGCGGGCCGGGCGGCTCCTACCGCTACATCATACCGCGCGAGGCCGATCGCTATTTCGGCATCACCGCCAAGGTCAACTTCGGCAGCGAAAGATAAGCGGCTTACGATATTGCCGGGGGCGCGACGCTATCACGCACTTCCGGCAATACCGGGCTGGCGGTCTCTGCACGGACCGTCAGCCCTTTTTTATGCGCGTCGAAAAGTTCCGCGCCTCGCCGGAGTTTCGGTGCATTCTGCCGCATCCGCGAATGTCATGGTGAGCCGCCGTTAACCATCTTCGTATATGGGGTGAGGAAACCACCACTACGGAGCCGCCCGTGATCGAGTTCGCCGCGTTGACCTATGGCATGCTGACCAGCTTCGTGCTGTCCTCCCTGCGCAGCAATCATGTTGCGCGCAGGCCGCATCCGCCGATGCTACGGCACATCGGCTACATGCTGTGCGGGATGTCCGCCGGCGCCTGCGCCATCCTGACGGGCATTGCGGTTTCGAATGTGCTGACATGAAAAAGGGCGGCATGAAGCCGCCCTTTTCCCTCGCGAACAGGCTGGTTCGAATTAACGGACCGAACCGCGACGCACCAGATTGACGATCGCCAGCAGGATCACGGCGCCGACGAACGACACCAGCAGCGAAGCGATGCTGTAGTTGCCGGTGGTGATCGGCGCGATGCCGAGCAGCGGCGAGACGACGAACCCGGCGATCACGGCGCCGACGATGCCGACCACGATGTTCAGGAAAATGCCCTGCTGACCATCGGTCCGCATGACCATGCTGGCGAGCCAGCCCAATATGCCGCCGACGATGATAAGAATGATGATGCCCATGATATTCCTCCCAGAAAAAAACGGCCAAGCGTGGCTGCTGAAGGACTGGACGCATCAACGGGCGTAAAAGTTCCATAAAGGGGTCAGGCGGTCACCGGCTCCAGCTTCGGAACCATCAGGTGAATCCATGCCAGCGCCACCAGATATGCGACGGCGCAGATCGCGAACATCGGCCAGTATCCGACCCCCGACGTCAGAGACCAGCCTGCGAACTCGATCATCGCCGTACCCGAAAGATTGCCCGCGACGGCGCCCATGGCGATGACGCTGGCGACGCGCGCGGTGGGCACGATATCCGCCGTCATGCCGAAGATGTTGGTCGAAAATCCCTGATGCGCGAACAGGGCCATGCCGATCAGCAGCGCGGCCGTCCACGGATTGCCCGCATACATGGCGAGCGGCGCGGGAAGGATCATGAGCGCGAAGAGAAACATCGACAGCTTGCGCGCGCGATCGATGCTGAAACCGCGCGAAAGCAGGATCGGGAACAATGCGCCGCTGCTGATCGCGCCGATCGCCGCGAGGACATAGATGAGCGCGATGGGATAGCCGAGGTTCCCCTGCGTCATGCCGAATTGCCGGGCGAAGAAGTCGGGCATCCAGAACAGCATGAACCACCAGACCAGATCGGTGAACGCCTTCGCGCCGATGACGGCCCAGCTTCTCCGGTCGGACAGCAATTCGCCCCAGCGCACGCCCTTGATGGGGCTGGCGCTCTTGGCCGTGGTTGTGACCGGATTGAGCTTGCGCGTGCCGATGATCCAGAAGATCAGCCAGAGGAATCCCAGCCCCCCGGTAACGAGAAACGCGGCCTGCCAGCCGAAAGCCAGCGCGAAGGGCGGAATCAGCAATGGGGTGATGATCGCGCCGATATTGGGTGCGGTATTGATAAGGCCGATGCCGAGCGAGCGTTCGCGCAACGGCAGATAGGTCGCCGCCGCCTTGATCGCGGCGGGCGTGTTGACCGATTCCGCGACCGCCAGGGTTACCCGCGCGGCGACGAACTGCTGCACGGTCATCGCGATCGCGTGGCCCATGCCCGCAAGGCTCCACACCGCGACCGCCGCCCCATAGGCGAAGCGCACGCCGAAGCGATCGACGAACCAGCCGACGCCGAGCAGCGCCAGCGCGGCGGAAATCTGGAACGAGGAACCCAGATGCGCGAAGTCCTGATCGGACCAGCCGAACTGAGCCTCCAGCATGGGCTTGAGCAGCGCCAGCACCTGCCGGTCGACATAATTGAGCGCCGTCGCGAAGAAGATCAGCGCGATGAGACCATAGCGCAGCGACTTGCCGGTTTCCGCCGGTCCGCCCTGTGCATTCAGGAAACTCTTTTCTTGCGCCGAGAGGGGCAACTGGGTCACATCGACTCTCCTGAATCCGGCTCTATCCGCATCGCTTTTAGGTTGCGGGCGACCATAAAGCGATATAGGCACAGCCGATATGACAACGCAAGACAGAAACCGTGTCATGGCTGCCGATCTCTACGGCGATCTGCTCCTCGAAACGCCCCAGCCCAAACGGCGCTGGCAGGAGCGCGTGCCAGGCCTCGCCATGGCGGTTGTCGCTTCGCTCGCTGCCGCCTGGCTCAGCGATCATTACGGCGCGCCGATCATCCTGATGGGGCTGCTCATCGGCCTGTCATTGAGCTTCGTAAGCGCGGAACCGAAACTCGCGCCCGGCCTCACCTTCGCCTCGCACATGCTGCTGCGCATCGGCATCGTGCTGGTCGGCGCGCAGATCACCTTCGGGCAGATCGGCTCGCTGGGCTTGCCGGCCTTCGCCGCGCTGATCGGCATCATGGCGGCGGTGATGCTGACCGGCGTGCTGGTGGCAAGGCTATTCAGGCAGGACGTACTCTTCGGCCTGCTCGCAGGCGGCGCGACGGCGATCTGCGGCGCATCGGCGGCGCTGGCGCTGTGGAGCCTGATCGGCGAAAAGCGGATCGATCAGGCGCGCTTCACGATCGTCCTCGTCGGCATATCGGTTGCGAGCGCGCTCGCCATGTCCTTCTATCCCCCGATCGCGGAGTTTCTGGGCCTCGACGACCGGCAGGCCGGGTTCCTGATCGGCGCGTCGATTCACGACGTCGCGCAGGCGATCGGCGGCGGCTTCTCCTTCTCCCGCCCCGCAGGCGAAGTCGCGACGATCGTGAAGCTGACGCGCGTGACCCTGCTGGCGCCGGTGCTGGCGATCGTGGCGCTGGTGCTGCGCCAGCGCGGCATGGCGGCGGAAGGAACGAAGAGCCGGATTCCGATCCCCTGGTTCGTGCTGGGCTTTCTGGCGCTGGTCGCGGTGAACACCGCTATGCCGCTGCCCCCGCAAATGATCGACGCATCGCATACGCTGTCCAAGGCGCTTCTGCTCGTATCGGTGACGGCGACCGCGATGAAATCGCAGATGGCGATGCTGCTGACGCAGGGCTGGCGCAGCTTCGCGCCCGTCATCGCCGCCACGCTGATGGCCTTCGCCCTGTCTCTAGGCGCGGCGCTGATTCTGTGAGGGCCGCATGATCTACGACATCTGCGTCATCGGTGGCGGGATCAACGGCACGGGTATCGCGCGCGACGCCGCAGGGCGCGGTGCATCGGTGCTGTTGCTGGAGAAGGACGATCTGGCGTCGGGAACATCGTCGGCCTCGACGAAGCTGATCCACGGCGGGCTGCGCTATCTGGAGCATTACGAGTTCCGGCTGGTGCGCGAATCGCTGATGGAGCGGGAGCGTCTGCTGGGCATCGCGCCGCACATCGCCTGGCCGATGCGCTTCGTACTGCCGCATCATCCTGGATTGCGCCCGCGCTGGCTGCTGCGGCTGGGCCTGTTCCTCTACGACCATATCGGCGGGCGCAAGCTGCTGCCGCCCACGCGCAGCATCGACTTGCGAAACGATCCGGCGGGTGCGCCGCTTAAGCCCGGCTATGCCCATGCATTCGAATATTCGGACTGCTGGGTGGATGACGCCCGCCTCGTTGTCCTCAACGCGCGCGATGCGGCGGCGCGTGGCGCGGAAATCCGCACGCGCTGCGAAGTGACCGGTGCTACGCGCGAAGGCGATCTGTGGCGCATCGACACCCGTGCGGCGGACGGCACGGAGAAGAGTTTTCAGGCGCGCGCGATCGTCAACGCCGGCGGGCCATGGGTCGTGCGGATGATCGACCGCAGCCACACCCCCCGCCCCGCCGATATCCGCCTCGTACGCGGCAGCCATATCGTGACGCGCCGCCTGTTCAATCACGACCGCAGCTACATCTTCCAGAATGCCGACGGTCGCATCATCTTCGCCATCCCCTATGAGCGCGACATGACGCTGATCGGCACCACAGACCGCGAGCATGACAGCCCCGATGTGCCCGCCAAGGCAAGCGAGGAGGAAATCGCCTATCTCTGCGCGGCGGCCAGCGAATATTTCGCCAACCCGATCACGCCGGAGGATGTGATCTGGACCTACAGCGGCGTGCGCCCGCTCGTGGACGACGGCGCGAGCGCCGCGCAGGAAGCGACGCGCGATTATGTGCTCAAGCTGAACAGGGGCGAAGGTGATGCACCGCCGCTGCTGTCGATCTTCGGCGGCAAGATCACCACCTATCGCCGACTGGCCGAGGAAGCGGTGGAGATGCTGACGCCGCTTATGCCGGTATTGAAAGGTGCAGGCTGGACGGCAGGCGCGGCGTTGCCGGGCGGCGACTTCGCGCTGGTGGATCGCGGGGCATTGGCGGACCGGATCGCGCGAACCTATCCGTTTTTGTCGGCGGACGAGGTGACGCGAGTCATGTCCACCTACGGCACCTGCGCCTTCGACTGGCTGGGCGACGCGCAGGACCGCGCCGCACTGGGCGAAGATTTCGGCGGCGGCCTGAGCGAAGCGGAAGTGCGCTATCTGGTACGGCGCGAATGGGCGCGGACGACGGACGATGTTCTGTGGCGACGGACGAAGCTGGGCCTGCGCGTGGATGCGGACGGCGTGGCGCGGCTGGCGGCGCTGATGGGACGGCTGGTGAACGAGGCCATAGCGACATCATGAAGTTGTAACATTGTTATAACTTTATTTCTGTGCTACAGCGTACAGAGGGAGACGCATCATGCAAACTGCACTTCGCAAAATGGGTAATTCCACAGGAATGATCCTGCCCCAGTCGATCCTGAAGGAAATCGGTGCCTCCACTGGCGCAAAGATGGATGTGCGGGTGCAGGACGGGAAGCTGATTATCACGCCTCTGGCCGATAGCATTCGTGCGGGATGGGCGGAGTCCGCCGCCGATGTGGGAGGGCATGCCGACCACGAAAGCGATACCTGGCAAGGTTTCAGCAATGCCGATGATGCCGATCTGACGTGGTGAAACTCGGTGAGATATGGCTTGCCGCACTCGATCCGACGGTGGGCAGCGAAATCCAGAAAACACGCCCTTGCGTGATTGTCTCACCCGATGAAATGAACGATCATCTGCGCACCGCGATCGTCGCGCCAATGACCACCGGCAGCCGCCCCGCAGCTTTCCGTATTCCCCTGCAGTTCAAGGGTAAGGCAGGACTGATATTACCCGACCAGATGCGGACGCTGGACAAGACACGGCTGGTCAAGCGCATGGGAAAACTGGATGCCGCCACGCTGGATGCGCTGCTGCATGTGCTTGGCCAGATGTTTTTGCGGTAGTAAATAAGATAGATCACCGCCCCCTATCTTTCATAAGGGGAGGAGAAAGAAGACCGCTTCCCAACTATATCTCTCCTCAATACACACGCGCCTTCGGCTTGATGTACTCGATCTCGTCGCTCAGCGTGTATTCGTGCACCGGGCGCGTATCGAGCGTTACGGTGCCGCCCTTGCCGCCCCAGCCGTCGAACCACGAGATCGTGTGCTTCATCCAGTTGGCGTCGTCGCGGTTGGGGAAATCCTCGTGCATGTGGGCGCCGCGGCTTTCCTTGCGGTTCAATGCGCTCTGGATCGTGCAGCTTGCCTGACTGATCAGATTGTCCAGTTCCAGCGTCTCGATGAGATCGGTGTTCCAGATCAGCGAACGGTCGGAGACCTGCACGTCCTCGATGCTCTTGTAGACGTTCTGAAGCTTCGCCACGCCTTCGCTCATCAGCGCGTCGTCGCGAAACACGGCGGCGTGCTTCTGCATGGTGCGCTGCATTTCCAGGCGGATCTTCGCGGTCGGCGTGCTGCCCTTCGCATTGCGGAAATGGTCGAGACGGGCGAGCGCCATGTCGGCGCTGTCCTTGGGCAGGGCCTTGTGCGCGCTGCCCGGCTTGATGATGTCCGAAATGCGGTGGCCGGTCGCGCGACCGAACACCACGAGATCAATCAGCGAGTTAGAGCCGAGGCGGTTCGCGCCATGCACGGATACGCAAGCCGCTTCGCCCACCGCGAACAGGCCCGGCACGACCGCATCGGGGTTGCCGTCCTTCAGCGTCACGACTTCGCCATGATAGTTACAGGGAATGCCGCCCATATTGTAATGCACGGTCGGCACCACCGGCAACGGCTGCCGCGTCAGATCGACATTGGCGAACACCTTGCCGGTTTCCGTGATGCCGGGCAGGCGTTCGGCCAGGATCTTGGGATCGATATGGTCAAGGTGCAGGAAGATATGGTCGGATTCCTTGCCGACGCCGCGACCTTCGCGAATTTCCAGCGCCATCGACCGCGACACCACGTCGCGCGAGGCCAGATCCTTGGCGGACGGCGCATAGCGTTCCATGAACCGCTCGCCCGCGCTGTTGGTCAGATAACCGCCTTCGCCACGCGCGCCTTCGGTGATCAGGACGCCCGCGCCGTAGATGCCGGTCGGATGGAACTGCACGAACTCCATGTCCTGCAAGGGCAGGCCCGCACGCAGCACCATGCCGCCGCCGTCGCCGGTGCAGGTGTGCGCCGACGTCGCGGAGAAATAGCAGCGGCCATAGCCGCCCGTCGCCAGCACGACGCTATGCGCGCGGAAGCGGTGGATGGAACCATCCTCCATGCAGATGGCGATGACGCCGCGGCATTCGGGACCATTGGCCCCATTTTCCATGATGAGGTCGATGGCGAAATATTCGACGTAGAAATCGGCGTCGTACTTCAGGCTCTGTTGATAGAGCGCGTGCAGCATCGCATGGCCGGTGCGGTCGGCGGCGGCGGCGGTGCGCTGAACCGGCGGGCCAGCGCCCATGTTCTGCATGTGCCCGCCGAAGGGCCGCTGATAGATGGTGCCATCTTCGTTGCGGCTGAACGGCACGCCGGCATGTTCCAGCTCGTACACGGCGGCAGGCGCCTCGCGCACCATATATTCGATCGCGTCCTGATCGCCCAGCCAGTCGGACCCCTTGACGGTGTCGTACATGTGCCAGGTCCAGTGATCGGGCGAGTTGTTGCCCAGGCTGGCGGCGATGCCGCCCTGCGCCGCGACGGTATGGCTGCGCGTCGGGAACACCTTGGTGATGCAGGCGGTTTTCAGGCCGCTTTCGGCGATACCCATGGTGGCGCGCAGGCCGGAGCCGCCCGCGCCGACGACGACGGCATCATAAGTGTGATCGATGATCTTGTAGGCTTCGGTGGACATCAGGAAGCTGCTCCGGTGAAGGCTATCTTGGCGATGGCGAAAATGCCGAGCGCGGCGCCGCCGATGGCGTAGAAATTGAGAAGGAGGAGGGTCGCGAACTTGGTGCCTTCCTCATGCACATAATCCTCGACCACGACCTGCAGGCCGAGGCGCAGGTGATAGAAGATGCTGACGAGCATGAGCATCATCGGCACCGCGACCCAGCTTTTGGCGAGCCACGCCGTCACCGCCAGATAATCGAGCGACTGAAGTTGCAGCAGGCTGAAGATCAGCCACAAGACCAGCAGCAGGTTGCCGACGGCGGTGATCCGCTGGTTGATCCAGTGATGCGTGCCGGACTTTGCGCTGCCCAGGCCGCGAACGCGACCGATGCCTGTTCCGTTGCCCATTACAGCTTCCCCGTCAATATGCTGAGCCAGATGGCCGCCGTCGTGAAGATCGCCGCGACCGGGATCAGCAAGGACCAGCTCTTGTTCGTCTTGAGTTCATAGCCTGCGCCGATATCGAGCACGAAATGCCGCAGACCCGAAAACAGATGCTGGAAGAACGCCCAGGTGATGCCGATCAGCACGACATAGCCGTACCAGGACGACGCCTGCTTCAGGAAGAATGCATAATAAGCCGGGCCGGATGCCGCCGCCGTCAGCCACCACACAAGGCCCAGCGCACCGACGATCGCAAGGCCGCTGCCGGTCACGCGATGGAGGATAGACAGGGCCATGTGCGGACCCCATTTCCATATGCTCAGATGCGGTGAAAGTGGCCTTGCTTGCGGTCGCGCCATGCGGTCTGCACTCCCCTGGAACTGCGTGATTCCCAGCCCCTTTAGCGCGCACCTGCTTACTGTGCAAATGCAGCAGTCATCCCCGACCCGAATATTGGCGATCAGTCTGATCGGCATATTTTGCCGGGCGGACGGACGGTTTTTCGGGGTGCGGATAAGAGATGGTTAACCAAGCTCTCCTATGAAGACAGGCAAGACTACAAAGGTCGGCGAGGATTGCGAAAGGCACGATTTTCATGACGGTGCAGATAAAGGCCGATGTCACTATGCAGGAACGACTTGGGGAGTTCGACCCGAAAGGCACGCTGGTCGGCGACGCCGCCACAATCTATGCCGCGCTTCCCGACAGGGGCGAAGGCGCCGCGCAAGCCTTTTTCGACGCCTATGTGAACCGTACGCATCTGTGCAACGTGCTTGCACCCGATGCGCAGGCGACGCTCCGTCGGGAAACGAGCCGCTACATCCACGAGAAACTCTCCAATCTCGGCGGCGAGTACTGGGCCGAATCCGCGCGCGGCTGCGTTCGCGCCGCACGCAAGCATGGCATTTCCGTGCGTACCGTTCTGGTCGCCATGTCCGCGGCCAACGAACATATCCACACGGGCATCACCGAAGCCCATGCCAAGGATCCGGCACGGGGCCTCGAACTGCATCAGGCGATGATGCGGTTGTCGATGGTGGAGGCGGAACTGGTATGCTCCGTACTCGCGCTCGACATCGCGCGGGAGGAAGAGGAGCAGCGGCACCACAACGCCGCCCTGTTCGAACAGCGCATCGTCGCGGAGATCGACGGCGCATCGCGGCTGGGCGACGGCCTGCGCGAACAGGCGAAGGATGCCTCCGCCGCGACCCGCGGCATGCTGGGCAAGGCGTCCGAAGTCGCCGCCGCCGCCGAACAGTCGGCGCTGGCCATGCGCGAAGCGGCGCAGACATCCGCCGGCCTGATCCGCGCGATCGAGGACGCCCGCGCCGAAGTGGAAGGCGCCGCCGAAGTTGCCAAGCGCGCTTATGCCGAAGCGGGCGATGCGGTCAGCATGTCCGCCACCTTGTCCGAACATGCGCAATCGATCGAATCCATCCTTGGCCTCATCCGCGACATCGCCGGACAGACCAACCTGCTTGCCCTCAACGCGACGATCGAGGCCGCCCGCGCAGGCGACGCCGGGCGCGGATTTGCCGTGGTGGCGCAGGAAGTCAAAAGCCTCGCCAACCAGACCGCGCGCGCGACCGACGACATCGCCACGAAGATCGGCGCGATCCAGGCATCGACGCGCCAGTCGGTCGAGACCAACCAGCGCATCCGCGAGACCGTGGACGAAGTGCAGGTTTCCGCTGATCGCATCCGCAGCGCCATGGACGCGCAGGCACAGACGGTGACGATGATCACCGCCGCCGTCGATGAAACCGCGCTGGCGGCCGATTCGATGTCCGCCACCATTTCCGCCATCCGCCAAGATACCGAAGTGGTCGCATCCGAAATCGACCAGCTCGAACGCGGCTTCATGAGCGTGGAAGGCAAGCTCGCCTCGCTGCGCGACGCCTCCGCCGAGTTCGGACGCAAGGTCGCCTGAACGCGCCGACCACCTGAACACTTCCCTCCATGCGCCGGGTCCGCTACCCGGCGGACATGACGTGCAACATTCTCCTGACCGGCGCGAGCCGGGGCATCGGCGCGGCCTGCGCGCACATCCTGACGTCCGACGGAATTCGTCTGTTCGCCGCGAGCAGCCGCGACGCGGATCTGGGCGCGCCCGGCGGCGCCGACCTGCTGTGGGACAAGGCGATCGAGGCACTGGACGGACGTATCGACATCCTCGTCAACAATGCCGGTATCTTCGAGGCGACGCCGCTCGACAGCGACGATGCCGAGTGGCTCGCCGGATGGCAGCGGACGATGACCGTCAACCTCGAAGCCTCCGCCCTGCTCTGCCGCAAGGCCGTGCTGCACTGGCAGCAGCGCGGATCGGGCGGGCGCATCGTCAACGTCGCCAGCCGCGCCGCGCATCGCGGCGACAGCCCCGCGCACTGGCATTATGCGGCATCCAAGGGCGGCATGGTGGCGATGACAAAGACGATCGCCCGCGCCTATGCCGCGCAGGGCATCTACGCCTTCGCCGTCTGCCCCGGCTTCACGATGACGGGCATGGCGGAGGACTATCTTGCGAGCCGGGGCGGAGACAGGCTGCTCGCCGACATCCCGCTGGGCAAGGTCGCCGACCCCGAAGAGATCGCCGCGATCGTGAAGTTCCTCGCCATCGATGCGCCGCCCTCGATGACCGGTGCGATCCTCGACGCGAACGGAGCCAGCTATGTCCGATAGTCCCAGGGACAGCTGGAAGCTGACCCTCCCCTGCACCCGTGCGGAGGCCGAGGCGCTGGAAGGCGACATCGCCGCTTTCGCCCTGCTCGACAGCCCGCCGGTGCTGATGACCAGCGAAGCCAGCCCGGACGATGACGAGGCATGGCAACTCGACGCCTATTTCGAGGGACGCCCCAATGCCGCGCTCGTCAAGCTGGTGCAGACGCTGGTGCCGAGCGCGCGCGGGCGCAAGCCGGTGCTGGAGAAGCTGCCCGCCGAGGACTGGGTAACGATTAGCCAGCAGGGGCTGGAGCCCGTGACGGCGGGTCGTTTCTTCATACGCAACAGCGAAGCCGATGCAGTGCCTGCGGGCCACAAGGATTTCCTGATAGGCGCGGGCCTCGCCTTCGGCACCGGGCAGCATGAAACGACCGCGGGTTGCCTCGCGATGCTCGATCGCACGCGGCGACTGGGCCATCGCTTCGGCAATATCGCCGACATCGGCACCGGCACCGGCCTGCTCGCCTTCGCCGCGATGCACCTGTGGCCGCGCGCCTATTGCACCGCGTCGGACATCGACCCGATGTCGGTCGAAGTGACGGCGGAAAATGCGGAGAAGAACGCCGTGCCGATCGGCCTGTCGCCCGGCCGGCTGACACTGTTCACGGCGGCCGGCGTCGATCATCCGGGCATCGTCACGCGCGGGCCTTATGATCTGGTGATCGCCAACATTCTCGCCGGGCCGCTGATCGAACTCGCGCCGTCGCTGACCGGCGTGCTGGAGGACGGCGGAACGCTGATCCTCGCAGGTTTGCTCGACAGTCAGGCGGATCGCGTCATCGCCGCCTATCGCGTGCAGGGGATGCGGCTGGCCGACCGGATCGACAGCGGCCAATGGCCGACGTTACGCCTGCGCAAGCGCCCCGCGATCGGCTGGCGCCGCCCGCGCCGCTGGGCACGCGACCGCAACGGCGAGGCGCCGGGATACGGGAGCTGGTAGAGCCGATGCTGGCTCTAAATAAAGTTCCCCGGCACAGGCCGGGGTCCAGAGCGCCACGCGTTGCATTGTGTGGCCCTGGACCCCGGCTTCCGCCGGGGAACAGATTAGAGTGACTGACCGCCCTCAGAACCCCCGGCGCACCGTGACGAAGAACTGCTGCGGCGCGCCGATCAGCAACGTCTGGTTGTCGCCGCTGTTGCCGAAGCCGTTGGAACCGATGGTCGACACATAATCCTTGTCGAGCAGGTTGGTCGCCGATGCCTCGATCGCGAAGCCGGTGAGGAAGCCGTGACCCTCGGGCACCTTCACGCCGATGCTGGCATCCACCAGAACGCGGCTGCCGACCGACTGGTCGTTGGTGTAGGTATAGTAGCGCTTCGACATGTAGTTCGCGCCGATGCGACCGAAGAGGACGTCGCCGGTATAGGCCAGTTCGCCCGACGCGATATGCTTGGGGCTGTCGACCACGGTCCTGCCCTTGATCGCAGCCAGCACGGTGCCGGCGGTGTTCACGACATTGTTGCGATAGGTCGAGTCGTTATACGAATAGGATGCCGTCGCGCTGAACCCGCCGCCCATGGAATAGGTGCCCGATATTTCGGCGCCCTTCGAGCGGACCTTGCCGACATTCTGCAGGATCACCGGATTACCGACGATGCCCGCGCCGGTGGTGACGCCCAGCAAGCGGTTGCTGAAATCGACATAATAGGCGGCGACCGATCCCTGGAAAGCTCCGGCGCGGACGCGACCGCCGACTTCATAGGTCTTGGACGTTTCGGGCTTCAGGCGGCTGGTGGTGAGCAGCGCATTGAAGCCCGCCTGCGTCGTGGAGAACGGACCGGCTGTCGCCGCCGATACGAAAGCGCGCATGTTCTGCGTATAATTGGCGAAGAGTTCCGCACTGTCGCCCAGCTTCAGGAGCGCGCCGACCTGCGGCAGGAACCAGTCCTTCGACTGGATGCTGCCGGAGGCGAGGCCGCCCGCGATGCGCGGATTGGCGCGGTTTAGAACGCGCAGGCCCTTCCACCCGCCCGACAGGGTAAGCTGGCCCAGATCCAGCGTATCCATCACATAATATTGCGTCGTTTCCGTGCTGAACTCGACATCCCACTGCGTGAAGAAGGGGTTTTCCTGAAACTTCAGGCTGTTGCGCGACGATCCGGCCAGCGTGTTGTCCAGCGCATAGAAGCGGCGGGCCTGACGGAAGTCGTTGCCTTCATACCAGCCGCCGATTTCCAGCCGGTTCACGTCGGTTTCCCAGGTGATGCTGCCGATCGCGCCCATACGGTCGATATTATATTCGGTCGTGCGGACCGAGATCGGCGCGCCGGTCGGGCTGGCGACATAGGGCGTCCACCACAGCCCCTGCCCCTTGTTGTTGTGATAATAGCCTTGCAGCTTGGCATGGACGTTATCGGTGACCGGCGTTTCGAAGGTAACGCCGCCGATCCAGTCGCGGCGGATGCCGGCTGCGTCATAATAAGCGTCGTCGATCGTCTGCACCGGCGAAGGAAACGTCAGGCCGAACGTCGGATAAGGCAACGCCGCGGTGGCCGATCCTGCGCGGGTGGCCTGATTCGCGGCGACCGCGGCTACGCGATAGGCGGTCTGCCAGTCGGGCGCGAAATTGTCCCAGCGGTTGCCCAGCCGCGCGATCATGCCCGCCGACATGTCCTGATAGTCGTTTTCGGCGCGGTCCGAATAATTCAGGAAGGCGCTGATCTTGCCGTCGCCGACATCGGCCACGACCTTCGCATTCACCTGATGCTGGCGCTGTTCGCCCTCGCCGCGCCATTTGCCCGCGTTGAGATAGGCGTAGCTGAGATAACCGCGCACGCCGCCCAGATCGCCGCTGTCGACCCTTACGAAGCCGCGATAGGTATCGTCGCTGCCATAAGTGCCCGACGCCACGATGTCGGTCTTTTCCGAAGGATCGCGCGAGGCGAATACGAGCGTGCCGCCCAGATTGCTGGTCGACGCGGTGGCGAGATTGCCCGCGCCCTGGCTGACCGTGACGGTGCCCAGATTTTCCGAGATGATCGCACGGCTGATGTGCAGGCCGTTATAATTGCCATAGCTCATGTCGCCCAGCGGCACCCCGTCCAGCGTGAATCCCAGCTGGTTCTGGTTGAAGCCGCGCAGCGAAATGCGCGTCGACCATTCATAGGCGCCGAAGGCGTCGGCGGACTGGAAATTGACGCCCGGCAGCTTGGATATGGCCTTCAGCGGCGAAGTGCCCGGCGTGAGCAGTGCGATGTCGCTATCGCTGACCGTCTGCACCTGTCGGGTTTCGCCGAAGCCGTAGACGACGATCTCTTCGCCTGCATTGTCCGCGGGCGCATCGGCGGCAGGTGCGACATCCTGCGCGGCGGCAAGCGTCGGGAACAGCGAAACGGCGGCGACGGACGCCAGCAAGGCAAGGGTTGAATGACGCACGGCAAGAAACTCCCCACAAAAGACGACGCATCGGTCGTGGCGGCTGCTTTGCGCGTGCGACATGACGTTGCGGTGGCGCAGCGATGACAGGGCGATGACGGATTGAAGGCATTGTGTGACGATGCCGCAATGCAACAATCGCCTCGCCATTGCGGCGGCGATGTGCACCGTCTAGCGTCGTCACATGCGTCGGCTTCGCCATCCCCTCTTGCGCCGGATATTGATGGGGCTGGCCGGATTGCTCCTGTTGCCGCTGCTGTTTGGCCTCGCCATCATCGGCGGCAGCGTGATCCCGGCCAATGCCGGTGCGAAACCGTCGGAACGGGGCGTCACCATCTACGTCAACACCAACGGCGTTCATACCGGCATCGTCATGCCGACCGTAAACGCGCTGCACGACTGGCGCGGGCGTGCCCCGGCCAGCGACCTGCCCGATCCGCGCCGTGCGGGGCCATGGGTGCTGATCGGCTGGGGCGATCGAGACTTCTTCCTCAACACGCCGACCTGGGCGGAGGTCGATCCCAAGTTCGTGCTGCGCGCCGCGATCGGCAACGACAATACGCTGATGCACGTCGATCACCTGCAGCACCTGTGGAATGGGCCGGACCTGCGCCCGGTCGTAGTCAGCACGGACCAGTATCGCGCACTCGTCCGCGCGATCGACGCCGATTTCGCAGGCGGCGCGGCGATCCCCGGCTATGGTCCGGGCGATGTGTTCTACCCCGCCCACGGTCGCTACAGCGCCTTGCGCACCTGCAACGAATGGACCGGCGATCGTTTGAGAACCGTCGGGATAAGAGTCGGGCTATGGACGCCGCTCAGCTGGAGCGTGATGCGCTGGTTTATCTGATCCTCCCCTTGCAGGGGAGGTGGCGGGCGAAGCCCGACGGAGGGGTGTCACCCGGTCGAGAGGGGGACACCCCTCCACCACGCCTTCGGCGCGGTCCCCCTCCCCTTGCAGGGGAGGATTAAGTTCCCCGCACGATCTCCGCCCATTGGGTCTCGTCGATCACTTCGATGCCCAGTTCGGCGGCTTTCTTCAGCTTCGATCCCGCGCCCGGCCCCGCCACGATCAGGTCGGTCTTGGCGCTCACCGATCCCGCCGCCTTCGCGCCCAGCGCCTCCGCCTGCGCCTTGGCCTCGTCGCGGCTCATCGTTTCCAGCTTGCCGGTGAACACGATGGTCTTGCCGGTCACGCTGCTGGCACGGGTTTCGACGACATAAGGCGGGGGGGAGACTTCGGAGAGAAGGTCATCCCACACCGCCACATTATGTGCCTCGTGGAAGAAATCCCCTAGTGCCTCGACCACCGCCGGACCCACGCCGTCGATGCCGGTGAGGTTGGCCAGCGCGTCGGCATCTCCGGCCCGCGCCCGCTCCGCTGCCGCGCGCAGAGCAGGCAGCGTACCGAACGCCTTCATCAGATCGCGCGCCGTCACCGCCCCGATATGGCGGATGCCGAGCGCGAACAACAGCCGCGCGGCATCGGGCTGCCGTCGCGCCTCGATCGCGGCGAGGAGATTGTCGACCGACTTTTCCTTCCACCCCTCCCGGCCCAGCAAGTCCGCGCGATGCGCTTTCAGCCGGAAGATGTCGGCGGGGCTTTCCAGCCAGCCCAGATCGAAGAACTCCCGGATCGTCTTTTCGCCCAGCCCGTCGATGTCGAGCGCGACGCGCGACACGAAATGCCGCAACCGCTCGATCCGCTGCGCCGGGCAGATCAGCCCGCCGGTGCAGCGCACATCGACTTCGCCCTCCGCCGCCACCGCTTCGGAACCGCAGGCGGGGCAATGATCGGGAAATACATAAGGGTCGCGCGGTTCCTCCCGCGTCAGATTCTCCACCACTTGCGGGATGACGTCGCCTGCGCGCTGCACCACCACCCGGTCGCCGGGGCGCACGCCCAGCCGCGCGATCTCGTCGCGATTGTGCAGCGTGACGTTGGAGACGACGACGCCGCCGACCGTCACCGGGGTCAGTCGCCCGACCGGCGTCAGCTTGCCGGTGCGACCGACCTGAATGTCGATGGCGATCAGGTCCGTCTGCGCGCGTTCGGCGGGGAACTTGTGCGCGATCGCCCAGCGCGGGGCCTTAGCGACGAAGCCCAGCCGCTCCTGCCAGTCCAGCCGGTCGACCTTGTAGACGACGCCGTCGATGTCGTAGGGCAAGTCCGCGCGCAACGCCTCAATCGCGCGGTAATGGGCGAGCAGCGCGGAGACATCCTCGAACCGCCTGAGATGCGCCGACAAGGGAAAACCCCAGCGACCGATCGCCTGCATCACGCCCGTCTGGGTGTCGGCTGGCAGCGCGGAATTGGCACCCCAGCCATGCGCCAGGAAGCGGAGCGGGCGCGACGCGGTGACGCTGGCGTCCTTCTGCCGCAGCGATCCGGCGGCGGCGTTGCGCGGATTGGCGAACTGGCGAACGGTTTCGGGATCGAACAGTTCGCCCTTGGCCTCGGCGGCAGCCTGCGCCTGTTCCATCAATCGCGCATTGAGGGCGACGAAATCGGCCTTCGCCATATAGACTTCGCCGCGGACCTCGAAAATGTCGGGCGCGTCGTCGGGTAGCGTATCCGGAATGTCAGATATGTGGCGGACGTTGGCGGTGACATCCTCCCCCACCTGCCCGTCGCCGCGCGTCGCCGCCTGTTTGAGCGCACGTCCTTCATAGCGGATCGAGAGCGACAGCCCGTCGATCTTGTCCTCCGCCGTCATCGCCACCGGCGCATCGGGATCGAGCGCCAGATAGCGCCGCACCCGCGCCACGAACTCCGCCACCTCGCCATCGGCAAAGGCATTGTCGAGGCTCATCATCCGCTTTTCATGCGCCACCTTGGCCAGCGGCGACGCCTCGACCGACGCGCCGACCTGACGGTTGGGGCTGTCCGCGCGGATCAGATGCGGGAACGCCGCCTCCAGCGCGTTGTTCTCCCGCACCAGCGCGTCATAGTCCGCGTCGCTGATTTCCGGCGCATCCTCGGCATGGTAGCGCGCATTGTGGTAGGCGATCAGCTTCGCCAGCCGCATGAGGCGATTGGCGGCTTCGGGTTCGGTCATGTAACATACGGACGGCATCACACACCCTCCAGCAACCGTCCCGCCTGCGCGCGGGCTTCTACTGTGATCTCCGCGCCGGACAGCATCCGCGCGATTTCCTCCCGCCGTTCGGTTTCGTCCAGCGGGCGGACTCCGGTGCGGGTTACGGTGCCTTCGCTGGATTTGGCGATCAGCATATGGGTTGCGCCGCGCGCGGCGACTTGCGGGCTGTGGGTAACGACAAGGAGCTGACTCCCCTGCGCAAGGCGGGCGAGGCGGTCGCCGATCGCGCTGGCCACGGCGCCGCCGACGCCCCTGTCGATCTCGTCGAAGATCATCGTGTCCGCGCCGCCTTCCTGCGCCAGCGCGACTTTCAGCGCGAGAATGAAGCGGGAAAGTTCCCCACCCGATGCGATCTTCACCAGCGGCGCGAAGGGCGCGCCGGGGTTGGTGGAAATCTCGAACTCGATGCGATCTGCGCCCTGTGGCCCCCAATGGGATTCATCGAGCGGCGCGATGGCGGTGCGGAAACGGGCCGCATCCAGCTTGAGCGGGGCAAGTTCCGCCGCGACGGCGGCATCAAGCCGCGCGGCGGCGGCGATGCGCTGGGCGGTCAGCGCCTGCGCGGCCTGCGAATAAACAGCCGTCTTGATCGCAAGGTCGGCTTCCAGCGCGGCCAGTCCTTCCTCGCCCGCGTCGATCATCTGGAGACGTGTAGTCATCTCCGCCTGCAATGCCGCGAGGTCATCGGGCTGCACCTGATGCTTGCGGGCCAGCGCGCGCAGTTCGAACAGGCGGGTTTCCATGCCGTCGAGCCGGGCGGGATCGAAGCTCAGTGCCTCATTAGCGCGGGCGAGATGATCCTCCGCCTCGCTCGCCTCGATCACTGCGCGGTCGAGCGCGGCGAGCGCTTCGGCGAGCAAGGGATGATCCTCCGCGATACGGTCGAGCCGCCTTGCGGCCTGCCGCAACTGGGCAAGGCCGCCTTCGGAGCCGTCCAGGAAGGTCGTGACGGCGGCCAGATCCTCGGTCAGCCGCGCGCCTTTCTGCATGGTCGCGCGTTCCCCGGCCAGATGCGCCTCTTCCCCCGGTTCGGGCGCGAAGGCGGCGAGTTCGGCGACGGCATGATCGAGATACTCACGGTCGCGCGCGGCGGTGACGACCGTCTCTCGCGCCGCCGCCAATGCCGCCTCCGCTGTGCGCCAAGCTGCGTGTGCTTTAGCGACCGCTGCGGTGTCGCAGCGCCCGAAGGAATCGAGCAACGCCCGGTGTCCGCGTGGATTGAGCAGGCCGCGATCGTCATGCTGTCCGTGAATCTCGACCAGCAGCGCGCCGACTTCACGCAGCAGCGCGGCGGAACAGGGCTGATCGTTGATGAAGGCGCGGCTGCCGCCATCGGCTTTCAGCGTGCGGCGGATGATGAGCGGTTCGCCCTGTTCCAGCGCCAGATCATTGTCGGCAAGCGCGGTCCGCACGGCATGATCGGTGTCCGGCTCCTCGAACGTCGCGGTGACGCTCGCCTGCGCTTCCCCCTGCCGGACGAGACCCGTGTCCGCGCGCGCGCCCAGCGCAAGTCCCAGCGAATCGAGCAGGATCGATTTGCCGGCGCCCGTTTCCCCCGTCAGCACACCGAGGCCGGGGCCGAAGGACAGGTCCAGCGCCTCGATCAGCACGACATTGCGAATGGAAAGGTGAGTCAGCACGTCCCGTCATTACCCCTTCCGACACAAAAGGGGAACATGTCCCGATCAAGCCTTGGGCGGATGCTCCTGAATGAGCTTGTAGGACCGCTCATACCATTCGGAGCCGGGATAGTTGGCGCCCAGCACCGCGGCGGTCTTTTTCGCTTCTTCGGGCAGGCCGAGTGAGAGATAGCTTTCGACGAGGCGTTCGAGGGCTTCGGGCGCATGCGTCGT
Organism: Sphingobium sp.; assembly: GCA_965279415.1. Taxonomy (GTDB): domain Bacteria; phylum Pseudomonadota; class Alphaproteobacteria; order Sphingomonadales; family Sphingomonadaceae; genus Sphingobium. The sequence goes on along the minus strand of OZ257238.1, from coordinate 2,088,030 downwards.
CGTCTGGTAGCGGTCGACGACCGTGCGGAAGCGCAACGTGGCGGCTAGCCACTGGCCGCGCCGCTGGTAGAAACGGCCGAGCTCCATTTCCTTGCCTGCCAAGTGGTCGTTGACCAGATCGACCTTCAACCGCGCGTCGGCGGCGTATCGGCTGCCGGGATAGCGGCGGATCAGCTCGCCCAGCGAATCGAGTGCCTGCTGCGTGATCTTCTGGTCGCGGGTGACGTCAGCGATCTGCTCGTAATAGCACAGCGAGATCAGATAATAAGCGTAGGGCGCATCCTTGTTGCCCGGATGGATCGACAGGAACCGCTGCGCGCCCTGGATCGCCTCGTTGTAGTCGGTGTTCATATAATAGCTGAACGCCGCCATCAACTGCGCCCGGCGCGCCCAGGGCGAATAGGGATGCTGCCGTTCGACTTCATCGAACAGCGCCGCCGCCAGCTTGAACTGGCCGCGGTCGAGCCGGTATTTGCCGGCATTGTACAGCGTCGACACGTCGCGCGCGACGTAGAGCGTATCGGCCTTGTTCTTGCCCGTGGAGCAGGCGCCGAGCGTGGCAACGGCGGCAATGGCCAGCGCGAACTTTATCGAATGTTTATGCATAGGCGTCGGGTCATAGCCCAGCAACATCGCCGCGCCAAGCGACAGATTGTACCGATCGGCGCAGCGGCGTCACGCCATGGCGGGAATGGCGAGATACGCGCGCACGCCGCCGGTTTCCGCATTGCTCAGCGCGAAGGTCCCGCCGAGCTGCTGCGCCAGCGTGGCGGCGATGCGCAGGCCAAGGCTGCTGCTGTTTTCAAGCGCGAAGTCTTCGGGCAGGCCGCAGCCGTCATCGACGATATCGAGCGTCAGGCCATCATGCCCCGTGATCGTGATGCGGATGCACCCGCCCCGGCCATCGGCGAACCCATGTTCCAGCGCATTGGCGATGGCTTCGGCCATGATGAGGGCGAAGGGAATCGCGGCATCGGGATCCATCGCCGCATCTTCGGCGATCGCCATGTCGATGCGCACGTCGGTGCGGCCGTTCGCTTCCAGTATATCGCCGGCCAGCGTCTCCACGAAGGAGCGCACCGACAGGCGTTGGCCGTTGGGGTCGTAGAGTGCACGGCTGATCTTGCCGATCAGGGACAGCCTGTGCGAAGCCTCGTCGATCGCCTTGCGCGCGCCGGGATGATCGATGTTGCGGCGCTGGAGCGTCATCAGCGCGGCGGCGACCTGAAGATTGTTGGAGACGCGATGCTGCAATTCGCGGAACAGCATCTCGCGATGCTCCGCCAGCGCAGCGCCCCGCGCGCGCTCCTGCGCCAGCTTCGTGTTGGCACGCTGCATCCAGTGGATGAGCGCGATGTCGATCACCACGACGATGACGTAGAACGCGAAAGCGACGGCAACGTTTGCGTTGATTTGATAGCCATGCTGCGGCGCGACGAAATAATACCAGGCCATGAGCCAGCAAAGCGCGCCTGCCAGAATCGCCGGGCCGAGACCGAAGAAGAAGGCTGACACCACGACTGCGGGAAAGAAGCTGACATAGGGATAACCGCTGCCCAGTACGGTATCGGCGACGAAGCGCAACGCAAGCGCGAAGAGGCACAGACCCGCCGTGGCCAGATAGGCCAGTACGGGATGGACCCCGACGAGCGGCAACCGCTCGATAAAACGCGCATTCATCCGCCGCATATGCCTCTCTGGGGCTTGGCCCAAGCCCTTGCAGGCGAACTTCCCTATATCAGATCGTTACGCCCGCGCACTAACTTCGATCAATACAATGGTCTCGTTTGCACCGTTTTCGCGCCGAAACGAAGAAAGGCCGCCCGAACATGCCGGGCGGCCTTCCTGTTTCCGTGCCCTCGATGCGCCGGATTCACACCCGGCGCAGGGACGCGTCGATCAATCCTGCGTCAGGAAATCGGGCAGACCACCCGGTTCGCCTTCGTCCTTGGCCGATCCGCCTTCCGCGCGGGGACCACGACCGCCATCACGACCGCCACGATCGCGACGGTTGCGATCACCGCCACCGCCGTCACGACGCGGGCCGCGATCACCACGATCTCCCCGGTCGCCACGATCACCGCGCGGTTCGCGGGCTTCACGGGGCGGGCGGGTGTCTTCCAGTTCGGCGCCGGTTTCCTGATCGACGACACGCATCGACAGGCGCACCTTGCCGCGCGGATCGATTTCGAGAACCTTGACCTTTACTTCCTGGCCTTCCTTCAGAACGTCCGACACCTTCTCGACGCGCTCCGCACGGATTTCGGAGACGTGGACGAGACCGTCCTTGCCGCCCATGAAGTTCACGAACGCACCGAAATCGACCATGTTGACGACCTTGCCGTCGTAGATCTTGCCGACTTCCGCTTCCTGCGTGATGCCGAGGATCCACTTGCGGGCCGCCTCGATCTGGTTGACGTCGGACGAGCTGATCTTGATCAGGCCTTCGTCGTCGATGTCGACCTTCGCGCCGGTTTCCGCGACGATCTCGCGGATCACCTTGCCGCCGGTGCCGATGACTTCGCGGATTTTCGACTTGTCGATCTGCAACGTTTCGATGCGCGGGGCATGGGCGGAGAGTTCGGTGCGGGTGCTGTCCAGAGCCTTGGCCATTTCGCCGAGAATATGGGTGCGGCCTTCCTTGGCCTGATCCAGCGCCTTGCGCATGATCTCTTCGGTGATGCCGGCAATCTTGATGTCCATCTGCATCGTGGTGATGCCTGCGGACGTGCCGGCGACCTTGAAGTCCATGTCGCCCAGATGATCTTCGTCACCCAGGATGTCGGACAGGACGGCGAAGTCCTTGCCTTCCAAGATCAGGCCCATGGCGATGCCGGAGACGGGGCGCTTCAGGGGAACACCGGCGTCCATCATCGACAGCGAACCGCCGCACACCGTCGCCATCGACGAGGAGCCGTTGGATTCGGTGATGTCGGAGAGGACGCGGATCGTATAGGGGAACTCGTCCTTGCTCGGGAGCACGGGGTGCAGCGCACGCCATGCCAGCTTGCCATGGCCGACTTCACGACGGCCCGGCGCGCCGAAGCGACCGACTTCACCGACCGAATAGGGCGGGAAGTTATAGTGCAGCATGAAGTTTTCGTAGGACAGCCCGGTGAGGCCGTCGATCATCTGCTCGCTGTCCTTGGTGCCCAGCGTGGTGGTGCAGATCGACTGCGTTTCGCCGCGCGTGAACAGCGCGGAACCGTGCGTGCGGGGCAGGAAGCCGACGATCGCTTCGATCGGACGAATCTGCGTGGTGGTGCGGCCATCGATACGGGTGCCGTCCTTCAGGATGGCACCGCGAACGATTTCCGCTTCCAGCTTCTTCATCAGCTTCTGCGCGGCCATCTGGTCCTGCGGCGTGGCGTCGGCGAACGCCGCCTTCGCCTTCGCACGGGCGTCGTTCAGCGCGCCGGAACGGGCCGACTTGTCCGTGATCTTGTAGGCGGCGGCGATGTCCGCACCGATCAGGTCGCGCAGCTTCTGCTTGGCGGCCGACAGGTCGGCCTGCGCGGCCATTTCCCAGGGATCCTTGGCGGCCTTTTCAGCAAGCTTGATGATCGCGCCGACGATCTTCCGGCAGGCGTCATGGGCGAAGCCGACGGCACCGAGCATCACGTCCTCGGACAGTTCCTTGGCTTCGGATTCGACCATCATCACCGCGTCATGCGTGGCGGCGACGACCAGATCGAGTTCGCCGGCCTTCACTTCGTCCATCGACGGGTTCAGCGTATAGGCGCCATCGGCATAGCCGACGCGCGCCGCGCCGATCGGGCCCATGAAGGGCACGCCGGAGATGGTGAGCGCCGCCGACGCCGCGATCATCGCGACGATATCCGGCTCGCTTTCGCCATCGAACGAGAGCACCTGGCAAATCACGTTGATTTCGTTGTAGAAACCTTCGGGAAACAGCGGACGGACCGGACGGTCGATCAGGCGGCTGGTCAGCGTTTCCTTTTCGGTCGCACCGCGTTCGCGCTTGAAGAAGCCACCGGGGATACGCCCTGCGGCCGAGAATTTTTCCTGATAGTGAACGGTGAGCGGGAAGAAGTCCTGCCCTTCCTTCACGGACTTGGCGGCGGTCACGGCGCACAGCACCACGGTTTCGCCATAGGTGGCCAGCACCGCGCCGTCAGCCTGACGCGCAATACGACCCGTTTCGAGCGTGAGGGTCTTGCCGCCCAGCTCGATTTCCACTTTCTTTACGTCGAACATATTTCATTTCCTTCGCCCGCGATGCCCTATTGCATGGCGGGGCCTGTTTGCGCGCACATCCCGCGCGCAGTGGTGTGGGGCGTTTTCCTTGCCCCGTGGGCGCTTCACCTTATTGCGAAGCGGCCCGATGTTCCATTCGTTCTCCGGCGAAAGCCGAAGCCCGGGGCGGAACAGAAAGCCCCTTGTTCGTTCGATCCCCGCCTGAGCGGAGATGACCCAATACGTAAACGGCCCGCCGAAGCGGGCCGAACGATGGGATTACTTGCGCAGCCCAAGCTTTCCGATCAGGTCGGTATAGCGTGCCTGATCCTTCTTCTTGAGATAATCCAGCAGGCTGCGACGCTTGTTGACCAGCATCAGCAGGCCACGACGGCTGTGATTATCCTTGTGGTGCGACTTGAAATGTTCGGTCAGGTTCGTAATCCGCTCGGTCAGGATCGAAACCTGGACTTCGGGGGAACCCGTGTCGCCTTCGGCGCGGGCATATTCCTTGATGAGCACTTCCTTGCGCTCGGCGGTAATCGTCATGCGTTTTCTTCCTTCGACATCAGGTTAAAACCGCGGACCACCTTGACGATATCGTCTCCGGCCTCGACCAGCGCGACGGGGATCGTCCCAAGGAGCGCGAGATGAAGGCCGGGGGGTACGGCTATGCCGGTCAGCGTTCGGCCCTGTTGGAGGGCAGCGGCCTGATCGGGGGTGACAGCCAGAGCCGGGATGTCGTCCAGCCCCGCTGTCAACGGCAGCAAATGCTGCGCGATGGAGCGGGCCTTAGCAGCCTCGCCCAGTTTGTCCAGCGAAATCGCGGCATCCGCCCTGAACGGCCCGGCCTTCGTGCGTCGCAAATAGGTGACATGCCCGACCGTACCGAGCGCATGGGCGATATCGCGGGCGAGAGACCGGATGTAAGTGCCCTTGGAGACATGGGCGGTGAGGGTTATGCTTTCTACCCCTTCATCCCCCACCCCCAACCCCTCCCCTGAAGGGGAGGGGAGCAATAAGCCCCTCCCCTTCAGGGGAGGGGTTGGGGTGGGGGATGAAACAAGCTTATGCACCGTCACCGCCCGCCGCTTCATGTCCACCGTTTCCCCGGCACGCGCGCGATCATAAGCACGCTGGCCATCAATCAGGATCGCCGAGTAAGCCGGCGGCGCTTGGTCGATCGGGCCGGTGAACCGAGACAGCACTGCCTCGACCTGCGCCAGCGTCGGCCGCACGTCGCTATGCGCGATCGCCGCCCCTTCCATGTCGAGCGTATCGGTCTCGACGCCGAAGCCTACGGTGAAGTCGTAGATCTTGTCGCTGTCGAGCATCCGCCCGGCGAGCTTCGTCGCTTCGCCCAGGGCGATCGGCAGCACGCCTTCCGCCAGCGGATCGAGCGTGCCGCCGTGACCGACTTTCGTCTTGGGTTCGCCCGCTTCGCGCAGCGCGCGCTTGACGGCGGATACCGCCTGCGTCGATCCCAGACCGCGCGGCTTGTCGAGGATCAGCCAGCCGTGGAGCATCGCGCCGCCCATTCCTCATCCAGGATCGACAGCATCACGGTGTCGCGAAGATGTCCCGTCCAGGTGCGGCGATGCCGACGCAGCACGCCTTCACGCACCGCACCGAGTTTTTCTACGGCCCGCAGCGAACGCCCGTTGCGCGCGTCTACGCGAAACTCGACGCGTTGCACGCCGCTGGCGAAGGCGCGATCGAGCAGCAGCGGCTTGATGCGACCGTTGAGACCCGTGCCGCGCACCGACGGCGTCATATATGTGCCGCCGATCTCCGCGACGCCGCTCGCCTGTTCGACGTTGAGATAGCCGGAAATGCCGACGAGCGCGTTATCCAACCGGATCGCGAACGGATAGCGGCCCGGATTGCCGACGATGCCGTCGAACGCGACATCGAAGTCGACGCCTGCAAGCCGGATCGGATAAATCTCCCATACTGTGTCATCCACCGGGCAAATGGCGCGCAAATCCTCGCGATCGGCGTCCGCCAGTTGCGTCATCACGATGTCACCTGCGGGTATCGGTGCAATCAGCGCATTCATGTCGATCACGCCGCGCTGTCCCGCAGCCGCGCCATGAAATGCCGACGGCACAGCGCGATGTAGCTGTCGTTGCCGCCGATCTGCGTCTGCGCGCCGTCGCGCACCGCCCGTCCCGCGCCATCGATGCGCAGGTTCATCGTCGCCTTGCGCCCGCATTCGCACACCGCCTTGATTTCGTGCAGCGAATCCGCGAGGCCCAGCAGATGCGCGCTCCCCTCGAACAGCGCACCGCGGAAATCGGTACGCAGGCCGTAGCAGAGCACCGGAATATCATTTTCGTCGCAGATGCGCGCGAGTTCCAGAACCTGCGCAGCCGTCAGGAACTGCGCCTCGTCGATAAGGACGCAGGCGATCGGGCCGCGCGCATGTTCCGCAAGGATTGCTTGGTGCATGTCGGTGTCGGGATCAAAGACATGCGCGTCCGCCTCCAGCCCGATCCGCGACGTGATCTGCCCCGCGCCATAACGGTCGTCGAGCGCGGCGGTCCACAACATCGTCGCCATCCCCCGCTCCCGATAATTGAAGCTGGACTGGAGCAGGGTCGTCGACTTCCCCGCATTCATCGAGGAATAATAGAAGTAGAGCTTGGCCAATTATCCGCCTTACACTGTTTCGACTGTAACAGGCGTGTCTGGTCCAGCCTGAACTGCCAGTGCCCGGTCGAAGGTCACGAAAGCCTCCGTCATGTTGGAATCCACCAGATGGATGAGGTCGGCAAGATCGCCCGCTATCGCAAAACGATCCAGCGCCCACGCCACGCCACCTGGATCGGCGACCAGAACTTCGGGCAAATCAACGAAGGTCTTCAGGGCTGTAGCCGTTTCCATACGCGACATCCGGTAACGCGATCGCAGGAGCCATGCCGTTTCCAGCAACACAGTAATCGGCACGAACACGCCTTCGCGCACAATCGCCTCAGCTTTACGGGCCTGTTCCTGATCGTCGCCGATCAGCATGCGCGCAATGACGTTCGCATCGATGGCTTTCACCAATCGCCTCGCGCGCCACTCTTGGCCCATTCCTCATCGATCGTCTGTTTCATTTCCTCGATAGAAACAGGTGGCCCTTTGTGACGATAGAGACTGTGAATTTCCGCCAGAATTTCGTCGAATGTGCGGCCCGATTTAGTGTGCGTGGGCCGGATGAGAACACCATTTCCCATCCGCACGACGTCAAACGACTGGCCGACGGCAAAACCGAGTTCATCCCGTATATCTTTGGGGATAACGACCTGTCCCTTGGCCGACAATGTAGTCTTGGCGTTCATGCCGGTAAGATACATCTTACCGGCGCTTCCGTCAATCGTCCTCGCCCTTCGCCAGATCCTGGGCGACCTTCGGTGCGCGGAGCAGCTTGTCGATGTGACTGCCCTCGTCGAAGCTGTCGTCGGCGAGGAACTTGATCTTCGCGGCATATTTGAGCTTCATGCGGCTCGCCACCTCGCGCTGGAGGTAGGCGGTGTTGGTGCGCAGCGCCTTGAGTACCGCTTCCTCTTCCTTGCCCAGCAACGGCTTGATGAACGCCGTGGCGTGGCGCAGATCGGGCGACATGCGCACTTCGGTGACGCTGACGACGTGCTTCGCCAGCACATCGTCATGCACGTCGCCACGCGTAAGGATCTCCGAGAGGATATGGCGCACCTGCTCGCCCACGCGCAGGACGCGGACGGAAGGGCCTTCGGATGGGGTGTTCGGCATAAATCTCCCTCTCCCCTTCAGGGGAGAGGGCCGGGGAGAGGGGGACGCAGTTGCTGCAAACCCCCGCCCGACAGAGAGCCGTCAGGCCCCTCTCCCTGACCCTCTCCCCTGAAGGGGAGAGGGAAGATTGGTCACAAAGTCCGTGCGCGTTCCTCGACTTCGAACAGTTCGAGCGTATCGCCCGGCTTGATGTCGTTGGTCTCGCTGAGCACCGCGCCGCACTCCATCCCTGCACGCACTTCGGACACGTCGTCCTTGAAGCGGCGGAGCGAAGCGATGGTCGTCTTGGACACGATGACGTCGTCGCGCGTGAGGCGGGCGTTGAGGCCCTTGCGGATGACGCCGTCGAGCACGAGCAGGCCGGCGGCCTTGTCCTTCTTGCCCGCAGGAAACACCTGGAGCACTTCGGCACGACCGACGATGGTTTCGATGCGTTCGGGCGCAAGCTGGCCCGCCATTTCGTTCTTCACTTCCTCGATGAGGTCGTAGATCACGTCATAGTAGCGCAGCGATACCTTGTCCCGCTCGGCCAGCGCCCGTGCCTTCGCATTGGGGCGCACGTTGAAACCGATCAGCGGCGCGCGGCTGGCGGCGGCCAGCGTGACGTCGCTTTCCGTGATCGCGCCGACGCCGCTCTGCAGCACGCGGACCTTGATCTCGTCGGTCGAAGCGCGGGTGAGCGCGCTGACGATCGCTTCGACCGATCCCTGCACGTCGCCCTTCACCACCACCGGATATTCGATGACGGTCGTGTTGAGTGCGGAGAACATATGTTCGAAGCTGGTCGGTGCGGAGGTTGTCCGCACGCGCGTCTTTTGTTCGGCGCGATAGGCCGCGACTTCGCGGGCGCGCGCTTCGTTCTCCACGACGGAAAGCTGGTCGCCCGCCATCGGCACGCCGGAAAGGCCGAGCACTTCGACGGGCGTCGAGGGACCGGCGACCTTCACATTCTGGCCCTTGTCGTTGACCATCGCGCGCACCTTGCCGCTTTCCGCGCCGACGACGAAGGTGTCGCCGACCTTGAGCGTGCCCTTGCGCACCAGCACGGTCGCGACCGGACCACGACCCTTGTCGAGCTTCGCCTCGATCACATTGCCTTCGGCCGGGCGGTCGGGGTTGGCGCCCAGTTCGAGCAGTTCGGCCTGCAGCAGCACCTTTTCGATCAGTTCATCGAGGCCCGTGCCCTTGAGCGCGGAGACCTGAACATCCTGAACGTCGCCGCCCATGTCCTCGACCACCACTTCCTCGCTCAGCAGACGCTCGCGCACCTTCTGGGCATTGGCTTCGGGCTTGTCGATCTTGTTGATCGCCACGATCATCGGCACGCCGGCGGCCTTGGTATGGTTGATGGCCTCGACCGTCTGCGGCATCAGCCCGTCATCCGCCGCCACCACGAGGATGACGATATCGGTGACGTTTGCGCCGCGTGCGCGCATTTCGCTGAACGCTTCATGGCCCGGCGTGTCGAGGAAGGTGATGATGTCGCCGCCCTTGGTCTTTACCTGATAGGCGCCGATATGCTGGGTAATGCCGCCGCTTTCGCCCGACACCACATTGGTGCCGCGCAGCGCGTCGAGCAGCGACGTCTTGCCGTGATCGACATGCCCCATGATCGTGACGACGGGCGCACGCGGCTGCAGCGTTTCGGGGGCGTCGGTTTCGCCTTCGATGCCCAGTTCCACGTCGGAATCCGACACGCGCTGGATGCGGTGGCCGAATTCTTCGACCAGCAGTTCGGCGGTATCCTGATCGATCACTTCGTTGATCGTGACGGGCGTGCCCATCTTGAACAGCGACTTCACCAGATCCGCGCCCTTTTCGGCCATGCGGTTGGCGAGTTCCTGGATCGTGATGCTTTCCGGAACGACGACGTCGCGGCTCTGCTTTTCACGCACCTGCTGACGGCCGCCGCCATGCGCGCGGCGTTCCTTTTCGCGGGCGCGCTTCAATGCGGCAAGGCTGCGCGCGCGGGCGCTGTCGTCATCGGCCAGCGCCTTGGTGACGGTCAGCTTGCCGGACTGGCGGCGGTCATCGACGCCGCGCTTCGCCCGGTCGGGCTTGGCCGGTTCGGGACGCTTTACGGGCGTGACGGGGGTGAAGCGACGCGGCGGCGGCGGCGCGGCAACGCCGCTGCTTTCGCTGCGCGGTTCTTCGGCGGCGGGCGCATCGGATGGACTTGCCTGCACGGTTTCCGCAACGGGTGCGGCGGATGCCTGCGGGGTCGTCGGTGCGGCAACCGGTGCCTTGGCTTCTTCCGGAGCATCGGCGGGTTGCGCGGCCTTGCGCTTTTCTTCCTCGATAGCGGCCTGGCGCGCGGCTTCCTCGCGGCGACGCGCATCCTCCTGCGCCTGCATGCGCGCTTCTTCGGCTTCGCGCAGCAGCTTGGCCTGCAATTCCTGACGCGACATCAGGCTGTTGCCGGGGTTGGGACGCGGCGGAGGCGGCGGCGCGGCAGGCGCCGGACGGGCGGCCTGCGCAACCGGGGCGGGCGCGACTTCGGGTTCGGGCGTGGCGACGGCGGCCTCGCCCGGTTTGCCAATAAGGCGGCGCCGCTTCACTTCAACGACGACCGTATTCTTGCGGCCGTGGCTGAAACTCTGCTGCACCTGGCCGGACTCGACCGTGCGCTTGATGCCAAGCGGCTTGCGGCCCAGAGTCGGCTTGTCTTCCTTGCTGTCACTCATTGACTGAACTTAACCCTTCACTTGCGTCATCTGGGCGCGCGAACCGTCCGGTTCGCAGGCCAATTCCTGATTCTGATCGGCCGGAACGCCCAAAGCGGCGGCGACTCCCCCTTCGGAAGGGGGGTCCGCACGCGAAGGCGCCGCATTAGCGCATCCGAGATAGCTTTGCCAGCGCCCAAGGGCCGCACCCAGACGGGCGGCTGCCTTCTGGTCGGTTATGGCGATGTGGACGACATTCTCGCGTCCCATAGCCTTAGATAGTGCGTCGCGGCCCACCGGCAAGACGATGCCCGCCTTGTCGCTGCCCTCCGCTTCCTCGCCCACGCGCCAGGCCTGATCGAGTTTGCGGCTGCCATCGGGGCGCGCATCGGCGGCATGATAGAGTTGCGTCACCTGTCCGCGTCGCGCCGCATCCTCGATCTTCGCCGATCCGGTGAGCAGCATGGACGCCTTCGCTTCCAGCCCCAGCCGGTCGAGCAGCGCATCGCGCAACGCCGCGTCGATCCGTTCGGGCAGATCGTCGGGAATCGCGATGTCGCTCGTCTTGAACGCGCGAACGAGCGCGCCCTTGAGCTTACCCTTGGCGAGTGCCTTTTCCAGTTCCGTGCGCGGCACGCCGATCCACGCGCCGCGACCCGGCGCCTTGGCGCGGGGGTCCACGGCGACCTGACCGTCCGGCCCGAGCGCGAGGCGCACGAGACCCTCGGGATCGGCGCGATCACCCGACAGGATGCAGCGACGTTCAGTCATGAGACTCCCCTCCCACATGTGGGAGGGGTTGGGGGAGGGCATGTCGGAGAGTCGATGTCGTTCGTGACATCCCCTCCCCTGACCCCTCCCGCAAGCGGGAGGGGAAACTATGCTCTAGCGTGTCATTGGGGAGTTTCCGCAACAGCGTCCTCCCCGACATCGGTGGTTTCGTCCTCGAACCAGTGCGCACGGGCGGCCATGATGATCTCATTGCCCTGCTCGTCGCTCAGGCCATATTCGGACAGGATGCCGCCCTTGTCCTCGACGCTTTCCTTGCCGCGGCGGCGCGCATCGACGCGCTTCTTGGCGATGAGTTCGTCGGTGGCCAGATCGGCGAGATCATCCAGCGTCTTGATGCCCGCCTTGCCCAGCGTGACCAGCATCGCTTCGGTGAGGTGCGGTATTTCGGCCAGTGCGTCCTCGACGCCCATGCCGCGGCGTTCCTCGCGCGCCGCCGCTTCGCGGCGTTCCAGCGCTTCGAGCGCGCGGCTCTGCAGTTCTTCGGCCAGTTCGTCGTCGAAGCCCTCGATGCTCGCCAGTTCGTCGATCGCGACATAGGCGACTTCTTCCAGTTCGCCGAAGCCTTCGGCGACCAGAAGCTGCGAGAGCGTTTCGTCGACGTCCAGTTCGTTCTGGAACAGTTCGGACCGCTGCACGAATTCCTTCTGGCGCTTCTCGCTGGCGTCCGCCTCGGTCATGATGTCGATCGCGGAGCCGGTAAGCTGGCTGGCGAGACGGACATTCTGGCCGCGACGACCGATGGCGAGCGACAACTGATCGTCGGGCACGACGACTTCGATGCGGCTTTCATCCTCGTCGATGACGACGCGGCTGACGGTGGCGGGCTGAAGCGCGTTGACCACGAAGGTCGCGGTGTCTTCCGACCAGGGGATGATGTCGATCTTTTCACCCTGCATTTCCTGCACGACGGCCTGCACGCGGCTGCCCTTCATGCCGACGCAGGCGCCGACGGGATCGATGCTGCTGTCGCGGCTGATGACGCCGATCTTCGCGCGGCTGCCCGGATCGCGCGCGGCGGCCTTGATCTCGATGATGCCGTCGTAGATTTCGGGCACTTCCTGCGCGAACAGCTTCTTCATGAAGTCGGGATGCGCGCGGGACAGGAAAATCTGCGGCCCGCGATTTTCGCGGCGGACGTTGAGGATGATCGAGCGGATGCGATCGCCGACGCGGACGACTTCGCGCGGGATCTGCTGGTCGCGGCGGATGACGCCTTCCGCCCGGCCCAGATTGACGACGACATGGCCGAACTCGACCGACTTGACGACGCCGGTGATGATTTCGCCCACGCGGTCCTTGAACTCCTCATGCTGGCGCTCACGCTCCGCGTCGCGGACCTTCTGGAAGATCACCTGCTTGGCGGACTGCGCGTCGATGCGGCCTAGGTCGATCGCGGGCAGCGGATCGACGATGAAGTCGCCGACGACGGCGCCCGGCTGCAGCTTCTGCCCGGCCTTCAGATCGACCTGCTTGAAATAATCCTCGACCGTCTCGACCACTTCGACGACGCGCCACAGGCGCAGGTCGCCGCTGTCGGGATCGAGCTTCGCCCGGATGTCGTTTTCCGCGCCGTAGCGCGCGCGCGCCGCGCGCTGGATCGCGTCCTCCATCGCTTCGATGACGATCGCCTTGTCGATCATCTTTTCCGAAGCGACCGAGTTGGCGATCGCGATCAGTTCGGCCTTGTTGGCGGAAATGGCGTTGGCCATGGCTGAAACTTATCCTTCCGTTTCGATCTCGTCCGCGCCCTCGGAGGACAGCGGCATGGTAGCAGAAATGAGTGCGTCGGTCAGCACCAGCTTTGCGCCGGTGATATTGGCGAGGGCGATCTCGACCCGGCCGACCTTCGCGTCGACCAGATGGACGGTGTCGCCGTCTATTCCGTTGAGAATGCCCTTGAGCGTCTTGCGCCCCTCCACGGCTTCCTCGACGGTGATGCGGGTTTCATGGCCCTTCCAGTCGTCATAGTCGTGCGGGCGGGTCAGCGGGCGGTCGATGCCGGGCGAGCTGACTTCGAGGCGATAGGCTTCCTCGATCGGGTCGGTCTCGTCCAGCAGGTCCGACAGGCGGCGCGATATGGCGGCGCAATCCTCGATCACCAGTTGGCGGGTCTTGCGGTTTTCTGCCATGATCTGGAGCGTGCGATCGTCGCCCGATCCGAACAGCTTGACGCGCACGAGATCGAAGCCGAGGGCCTCCACCTCCGGCGCGATCATCTGTGTCAGGGCAGCGATATCCGCCATTTATACTCCGCGTGAAAATCATGAAGGCTTGTTGCCGCCGGTCCCGTCGGGGCCGACCCTTGCATGTGTGACGATGTAAGGAAGCGAGAGGCGCTATAGGCACAAGCGACAGCCAAGGCAACCTTATTTGCGCACAGGCATTTGCGGCTGTAGCGTTATCGCAATTATCGCATTCAAGAGGATATTTTCATGCGCCGATCCCCCCTCGCTTTCGCCCTGCCCTTCGCCCTGCTCGCCTGCGCCGGGGGTGAGGCGGCCAGCAGCCAGGAAACGCCCAAGCCCTTCAGGACGGCGACGATCGGGGATTTCGATGCGCCCTGGGCGATGACGTTCCTGCCCGACGGGCGGATGCTGATAACGGAAAAGACCGGCGAGCTGCTGCTGTTCGATCCGGGCAACGGCACGAAGATTCCCGTGGCGGGCATTCCGAAGGTCGACAGCGCCGGACAGGGCGGGTTGATGGACGTGGTCCTCTCCCCCGATTTCGCCAGCGACAAGACCGTCTATTTCAGCTTCTCCGAAACCGGGCCGGGCGGCAAGGGCGTGGCGCTGGCCACCGGCAGTTTCGCGCAGGCGGCGGACGGCAAGGCAGCGCTGGGCAATGTGAAGATCATCTTCCGCGCGACGCCCTATGTCGAGGGCAACGGCCATTATTCGGGCCGCATCGCGTTCTCGCCCGATGGCAAATATCTGTTCTTCACCAACGGCGAGCGGCAGAAGTTCGATCCGGCGCAGGACCCCAAGGCCACATTGGGCAAAGTGCTGCGCCTCAACCGGGACGGCACCCCTGCAGCGGGCAATCCGCTGGCCGCGAAGGGCTTTCACCCGGCGGTCTGGTCCTATGGGCATCGCAACCTGCTCGGCATCGCCTTCGACGACAAGGGGCAATTGTGGGAACAGGAAATGGGGCCGAAGGGCGGCGACGAAGTGAACCTCATTACGCCCGGCCTCAACTACGGCTATCCCAAGGCGTCCAACGGCGATCATTATGACGGTCGCGACATTCCCGATCACAAGGCCGGCGACGGGTTCGAGGCGCCCAAGGTCTGGTGGAACCCGGTGATCTCGCCCGGCGGTCTGATATTCTACGACGGCGCGATGTTCCCCGCATGGAAGGGATCGCTGTTCATCGGCGGGCTTTCCAGCCAGTCGCTGGTCCGCGTGAAGATCGACGGCACGAACGCCACGAAGGCCGACCAGTGGGACATGGGCGCGCGCATCCGCGAAGTCGAACAGGGACCGGACGGTGCGCTGTGGGTTCTGGAGGACGGCGACGACGGGTCGCAGGGGCGCTTGCTGAAACTGACGCCTGCAGCGTGAAGGCACCGTATTCCTGCGAAGGCAGGAATCCAGTCATCTCGTAATGCGCTCACCTTGTATCACTGCGGTGTTCCTGCTTTCGCAGGAACACCGCAGTCAGCGGCAGACACGCCCGCCCATGGCGCCCCGTTCCGCCTGATCGAGGTGGAAATGGTCGGCGTGGGCGGCGTTGTAGTCGGGGGACAGGACCGTCGCGTACAGGTCGCACGCGCCGTCGCGCACGGACCGCAAAAACGCCGCGTCGCGGCCTGTACCTCTCCAGTCGCCCAGCACGCGGACCCGGCGTCCATCCTCCAGGACGAAGGCGGATATGTCGATCGCATCGGCGGTCGCATGTTCGCTGTACCGCCCTTCGCTGCGGCCATACATGCGGCGACAGTTGAAGCTGCCCAGCGTATCGATCTGTCGCACGCCCTGACCGTATATCCGCTCCGCCGCCGGTTGCACGACATGCCATTCCCATAATTTGAGCGCCGCGACGACCGGGCAGGACGGCGCGACATCGCCCGGCGAAAGGCGGATCGCGCCCGGAGTCTGGCGCAGCCGCATGGAGTCCGCATGCGCGCACGCCCCCTCCCCGCGCGGACCGACGGCGGCGTAGCCAATTCCCGCCTTGTCCAGCGCCGCACGGCACACCGCAAAATCCTGCGTCAGCGCCGCCAGCTTGCGCCCTGTGAACAGGCCCACGGGCTGCGCCAGATCGAGCGATGTCCATGGCATGTCCTGCGGCCGGGCGCGCGAAAAGGCATAGAGCGACAACGCCGCCGCGCCCGCCAGCGCGAGCCAGACCAGCACGCGCGCAAAACGATAGAAGCGCCCCATGATCAGGTCCGCATCGCGCTTTCGAGCCGTTCCACGGTAACGGGATAACCCAGATGATCGGGGATGCAGAGATAGGCGCCATCCGCCCGCTCTTCGACCCAGGGAATGATCTTCTCCACCGGCACGGCGCGGGCGTGATCCTCGATTTCCGCGATCGACGCGAATTGTGCCAGCCGCTCCAGATTGCGGCGCGTGGGAAACAGCATGTGGTTGCCCCCCGGCCCGCAGCGATCGAGTACATCGCGCGCGCTGGCCCAGAACAGATCGATATGCTCCGTCGCATCGACGCTCGCCATGCCGGCCGCCGGGTCATGCCGCGCGATATAGAAGCGTGCGTCGAAGATGCGCCGCACCTTTTCCCCGGCAAGCGGATGCCAGCGCGCGAAGGGCGTCAGCGCATCGAGATCGAGCGACAGCCCGGCATCATGCACCAGTCCGGAAAAAGGCTCGCCACCTTGCAGGTGCCCCCGCATATCGTCCAGCAGCGCGGGCGTCGCACCGACCAGACCCGGCGCAAGGCCCGCTTCCTCCAGCGTTTCCCGAATCGCACCTATCCGCGCTGCGGCTTCCTCGACCGGCAGGCCACCGTGCCATTGCACGGCCAGCCGATGATCGTCCGCATCGACCGCCCCGCCGGGAAACACCAGTGCACCCGCTGCGAATACCATCGTCTGCGCGCGCTGCACCATCAGTATCTCGGGCGTCGTGGCGCCGCCTGCCGCAGCGTCCACCGGTTCGCGCAGAACAATAAGGGTCGCGGCATCGCGGGAGGGGGGGCTGGCGGGCGTATCTGTCATTACGAAAGCCTTATGCGCCAACCCGTCATGAGGGAAGCCGCCAAAAGACGTCGCGTCTATCCTGAACTACACGAACGGTTCGGCCAGTGCCCGCACGTCCACGCGCGCCTTCAGCCGCGCAGCGAGCAAGGCGGTGCCGCTGATCTTGCGCTGGAGGAACAAGGTTTCCGCAGGCGGTATGTGCCAGGCTTCACGATCGGCGGCCACTGCCATCCCCTGTTCGCGCAGCACGCCGACGAACGCGCGATCGCCGAAGTCGAACAGCCCGGTCTTGCGCGTTTCGTGCAGGATCACGTCGATCATCCGGTCGATCAGCGGTCCGTGCCGTTCGAGGATGGCCGGTTTCAGGAACCCGACGTCCAACGACGCCTGCCGCACGGCGTCGCGATCCCCCTCCATCCCCGCGCGCACCAGCCGCCGATAGCCATCCGCCGCCGCCGGATCGACGGCCCGTGCCGCACCGAAATCGAGCAGCACCAGCCGTCCGCTCTCCGGCTGATAGCGGAAATTGGCGAAATTGGGATCGGTCTGCATGAAGCCGAAGTCGAACAGTTCCCGCAGCACGAGGCCGATGAGCTGCGTCATCGCCCTGTCGCGATCTTCCTGCGGGGCGCTTTCCAGACGCTCGATAGGTGCGGAATCGATGAAGTCCATCGCCAGCACATGCCCGGTCGTCAGCGCCATGTCGGCCACCGGCACGATGAAGTGCGGATTGTCGCCCAGCAGATCGGCGTAGCGCGTCATCTGCGCCGCCTCGCGGAGATAATCGGCTTCCTCGTGCAGTTGCCGCTTGGCTTCCTTCAGCAACGGCGCGATGTCGATGTCGCGCGGCAATAGTCCCGAGAGGCGCAGCAGCGTCGCGACATTGTCCACATCGGCGTCGATGCTTTCCCGCACACCGGGATATTGCACCTTCACCGCCAGCAGGCTGCCGTCCTTGCGGGTGGCGCGATGCACCTGCCCTATGGACGCGGCGGCGACCGGATGCGCCTCGAAATGCGCGAAGCCTTGCCGCCATTGCGGACCCCACGCACCGACGAGCACGCTGTTCAACTGTGCAGGCGGCATATGATAGGCGCGGTCGCGCAGGCGCGCCATGATGTCCGTGAGTTCAGCGGGCAGCATGTCGCCGGCATCCATGGAGATCATCTGCCCCAGCTTCATCGCCGCGCCGCGCAGATTGGAAAGCTGGTCGGTCAGGCGCTTCGCATTGCCGGGGGTGAGGAGGAGATCGCGCAGTTGCGGACGCTCGCCCGACGCCAGCTTTCGCGCGCCCTGCGCCAGCACATTGCCCGCCACGCCCCCGGCCAGCCTGCCGAACGCACCGAAACGGGCGATGCGGCCGCTCGGCACGGGCCGCGCGCGTCGGAAACTCTCGTCATCTTGCGACATATATGATGATGCCTGGCCCCGGCGCGAAACGGAATAGTCCCGCGGATATTGCTGTGAAGCAAAATGGGGGGCGTACGGAACGACTTCAAGCAAAAGGCAGGCGACTGTTGACGAGACCAACAGGGCGACATCGCGCGGACAGGCACTTCGTAAAGAAACATTCCAAATGAAAAGTTGACTCTTTCCGCCATATTCATAGGGTCCGCCGGACGGCATAGCAGCCGGAAATTGCTGGGGGGCAATGTGGGGGTAAGGGGGCTTTTCGAGGCACGTTGCGGTGTAATCCTGCCTGTTTTGTGCGGGGTCGCAGCCGTTGCGGCGGCAACACCTGCCCATGCCCTGACGGTAGCGGACAGTCTTTGCGATAGCGCAACGATAGCCGCACCCAAATCCTATCCAGCCCCCGATACGCTGGTCGAGGCGACGCAACGCCTGCGTACCTCACTCCGGCAACCTCTCCAGCCCGCCCAGGTCCAGTCCGCGCTCAATCCCGCGCTAGGGGAGGCTGGTACGCAGCCTGGGCAGCAGATACTCGCCGAATACTGCGTTACCGCGGGCGAAGTCATGCGTACGGGCGTAGAGGGCAGCCAGATGCAGGCTCAGAATTACCTGCTTTCGGCCTATCGTTATGCCACGGCCAGCGCCGACAGGGCTACGGTCGTCACCGCCACCTATCGACTGGGCCTGGTCTGGCTGGGTGACCCCGCCAGTGCAGGTTCGCGCGGTACCGGACGCAAGCGCAGCCGCAGCGCGCAGCAGGAAGGTGGACAGATGGAGCCGGCGACGATGCTCGGCAGCAATTGCGAGATGATGAGCGGCCCGGAATCGCAAAGGCTGAGCAACCGGGCGATCTCGACCGCCGCACTCGAATGTGCCGCCTCGACCGGCGCATTGATCGGCGATTACGGCGTGTCCGCGCTGGCCCGCTACCGGCTGGCCGCACTCGCGCTGGGGCGAACGAAATCGGATGATCCCAATGCCGATCTGTATCTGGACATCGCCCGCAAGCAGGCACGCCTCGCACTCAGCACCGTGCTGAAAATGCCTGCGGGCGCACAGCGGGCCGAGATTGCCGGGCGTATCCTGTGGATATTGATCGACGCCGGAGAACTGTCCGCGCCGGGTATCGCGCAGGCCATACCGGCAATGATCGAAGGACAGGAAGGCGATCCCGGCATCATGGCGTTCGCCGAAGCGAGCAAGGCGCGGCTGGCGCTGGCGCGCAAGGACATGCCGGCCGCACGCGCTGCGGCGAACCGCGCGATCTTTCACGAGAGCCAGAGACCCGTCGGATTGCGCCTGTACGAGTGGTATCTCCTGCTCGGCGATGCCGACCCGGAGCACGGGACCGAGCACGCACTGGCCGCCTATCGCGCGCTGGAGTCGGTCCGCCCGCTGTTGCCAAAGCTAGACCCGGTAACCCAGGAGCCGATTTTCGCGACGCGGATGCGCCCCATCTTCGAAAGCGCGGTGCAGGCCGAACTGCTGGGCGGCAATGCGCTGAACGAGGCGCAGCGGATCGGTCGTGCGCAGGAAATCGTCGAGGCATCGCGGCAGGCCGAATTGCAGAGCGTGTTCGGCAACGAATGCATCCCCTCGCGCGAACCGGTAAAGCTGAGCGCACTGCGGCCCAACGAAATCCTGCTCTATCCCGTGCTTCTGCCCGATCGGGTGGAATTGCTTTACGCGTCCGGCGCCGATGCGTCCGCGCCCGGCGGCATCGCCTACAAGCGGATCGCCGCACCGGGCAAGGAAAATCGCGACAGCGTGGCGCGCCTCGTCCGCGACATGATCGTGTCGATCAATATCGGCGACAATCGATGGGAAGCCGCCTCGCGCACGCTCTACGACTTGCTCATCACGCCGGTCGAAGGCAAGCTGGACAAGGATTCGACGCTCGTCATCGTGCCGGACGGCGCGCTACGCAGCCTGCCCTTCGGCGCGTTGCGCGATGCGTCGGGGCAATATCTGGTGCAGCGGACGCGCCTCTCCATCATCCCCAGTCTCGCCTATTCGCAACCCGGCCGCGATCGGGGCACGGCGGTTCCCGCCGTCGTCGCGGCCGCGCTGCAACGCGCGGTCGATTTGCCTTCGGGCTATTTCGAGAAGCTGGAAGGCACCGAAGAGGAAGCGCGCACCGCCATCGCGCAAGGCGGCGAGGCGAAGCGCAACCGGCTGATCGTCAATTTCCGCAGTACGGACCTTGCCTCTGCGCTGGCCGCCAATCATGTCGACATCCTGCATCTCGCCACCCACGCCAGCTTCAACGGGCGGTCCGACCGCGCCTTCATCGTCGCGGATGGCGAAACGATCCCGCTGTCGGCACTGCGCGGGCTGATCGGTCGCAATCTCACGCGCGGGGAAGAACTCGACCTGCTGATCCTGAGTGCCTGCGAAACGGCGGTGGGGGACGACGAGGCGGCGATGGGCCTGGCGGGGGCTGCGGTGCAGGCGGGTGCCAGCAGCGCCATCGCCTCGCTGTGGGAAATCAACGACACGGGAACGGTGTCGTTGATGCAAAAGTTCTACAATGGATATCGCGCCGGGCAATCCAAGTCGGAAGCGTTGCGGGAAGCGCAACTTGCGATGATACAGGCAGGCGGCGACAATGCCGATCCCTATATCTGGGCGGCGTTCGTATTGCTGGGGGCGTGGCGATGATCCGTGGTCTTTTCACCGGCGTCGCATTATGCGCCTTGCTGGCCTTGACGGAACAGGCGCAGGCGCAAACCACGTCCGTTACGCCGAGCACCGGAACCTTGTCGCTGGGGACCACCGTGGTGCGCAGCGGATCGACACTGACGATCGACGGCGGCACCGCTTCTGGTCCGAACCTGTTCCACAGCTTCAACACCTTCTCGCTCGGGTCGGCGGATACGGCGCGGTGGACATGGACGGGCGGCGACCGGGCAAGCATAAAGAATATCGTCAATCGCGTGACGGGCGACCGGGTGTCGATGATCGGCGGCACGATCGACAGCATGGCCTTTCCCAATGCGAGCTTCTTCTTCCTCAATCCGCGCGGGATCACGTTCACGGCGACGGCAACCGTCAATGTTCCGGCCGCGGCGCATTTTTCCTCCGCTTCCGACATTCGCATGGCCGATGGCGCGACTTTCGCCATCTCCACCCCCAACGGCTCGACATTGTCGATGGCGCCACCTGCCAGCTTCGGCTTTCTGGGGACGGAAGGGGCCGTTCAGGTCAGGGATTCGGATGGCGGACTGACGCCTTCGCGCGTCACGCTCGGCCTGTCGGGAACGAGCATCCTCATCAACGGCGCCACCTTCACCAGCGGTGGCCTCGACGTTTTCGCGATCGGCACATCGCCCTATCGCCTCGATCTCGCCGACCCTCTGGGGAGCGGGCCGATGAACGGCACGATGGCGATCGGCGCATCGACGATCAACGTACTGGGCGGCGACATTCGTCTGGGTGCCGATTTCGTCAACGTCGTAAGCGGCACGATCTTCGGTCGCGACCGCAGTACGCAAGCGGGCGGATTGATAGACATCCGCGCAAACCGGCTCCGCATGAATGGCGGCGTGCTGATCGGTGCGATCAGTACCACGGCACTGGGCGGTGGCGACATCCATATCGACGTGGCGACCCTCGACATCCTTCGCGACGCGCAACTCTTCACCCGCACCAATGGTGCAGGCCAGGGCGGGTCGATCGTCATCGATGCGCCGACGACCAACATAAACTTCGGTATCATCAGCGCCGACAGCCGAAACAGCGCCAGCGGATCGGCAGGCAACATATCCCTGGATGGGGACGTCGTGACGATGACCGAAGGAAGTATTTCCTCCGTCAGCCGCAGCGGAACCGGCAATGCTGGCAATGTCTCGGTCACCGCCAATACACTGAAGATGACGAACGGAGCCGTGCTGAGCACGGCCACGCAGACAAGCGGCCAGGGTGGCCTTTTGACGGTGACCACCAACGCGTTGCTGCTCGATGGCGGCATCATCGCTGCAAACACCAACGCCGGCGGAAAGGGGGGCGCCGTACAGATCACCGCCGATACCATCACCGCCACGAATGAAGCCCGCATCGCCGCCAATGCTTTCGGAACAGGCGATGCCGGGTCGATCACGATCGCGGCGCGCGCCGCCAGCTTCGACGAGGCGACCTTTGTTTCTGCCACCGCCGACTCGACCGGCAACGCAAGGGGTGGCAACATCGTCCTGACCGCCGATACGCTGGCATTGAAGGCGCGCAGCCGGTTGAACGCGGCGACATTCGGCGGTGGTGCGTCGGGGGACATCACCGTTGTCGCGCGGGATTTCACGATCGACGGCCTCAATACCGGAGTCGAAGGCAGCACGTTCGGCGGCGGCGTGGCGGGTACGGTACGCGTGACGGCGGACACTCTGACATTGCGCAATTTCGGCAAGATCGCCTCGCAGGTCTCGGCCACGGCGACGGGCAATGGCGGGCTGGTGGAAATCAACGCAGGCTCGTTAAGCCTGGCCTCGGGCGCGACGATTACCGGGGCGACCAAAGGCGCGGGCAATTCCGGCGAAGTACGCGTCAACGCCCGGCAGATCGCCATCACCGGCAATGGAACGGCCATATTGTCCTCCACCGAACGATCGGCCACCGGCAGTGCCGGTGCACTGACGGTCACTGCAGACAGCGTGATGATCGAGAATAACGGCGCGATCGCCGCCAGCACGATCGGTCCCGGCGATGCGGGCCGCGCGCGGGTGGAAACGGACAGCCTGACCCTGCGGACCGGCGGCAAGGTCAGTTCGCTCAGCTCGGGAAGCGGCAATGCCGGAACGATCGAGATCGATGCAAAAAGCGTGACGGTGAGCGGCGCGACGGCGGGCATCGCGTCGAGCAGCAGCGGCACGGGCAATGGCGGGCGGGTGATCGTTACTGCCGATGCGCTGAACATCAGCGGCGGCACGATCAGCAGCGCCAGTTCCGGAACGGGCGACGCCGGCAATATCGCCCTTATCGCCGATACGGTCAGCATGACGGGCGGGCTGATTACAAGCGACGCCACCGGCACGATCGACGGTGCATCCGGCGCGGTGGCGTTGACGGCCGACCAGATCACGCTGCGCGGTGGCGCGCGCATCGCGACATCTTCCGCCAACCCCTCCGCCGCCGGGTCCATCGTACTAAGCGCGCCACTGGTCGACATATCCGACCCCGGATCGGCGATCGACAGCACCAACAGCGCGGCGTCCGTCCCCGCCGGTGGAACATCGGGCGCGGCGGGCAGCGTGCGCATCAACAGCGCGCTGCTGCGGTTGAGCGAAGGCGCCACCATCACCACGAACTCGATTGCCGGTGCGGCGGGCGAGATCATTTTCTCGCTGCCCGACGCAAATGGCACCAGTGGCGTAGGCCCGGCATCGGGCATGGTATTCCTGACCGGGCGCATCAATCCGGTGACGATCACCACCTCGTCCGGGCCGCAAACCGGCGGCGTCATCACCATCGCCCAGCCTTTCGCGATCATTTCGGACGGCGCGCGCATTCTTGCACTGGGCGACGCAGGCGGCGCGCGGGTGCAGATCACGTCGAACGTATTCATCCGGTCCGGCGATCGTCTGAACACCTTGTCGGTCGCGGGATCGCTTACGCTGCTGACGCAAGTGAACGATGCGTCGAGCGGCACGGCGAATGTCGATCTGTCGCTGGTCGATACGTCGCGCGTGCTGCGCGGCCAGTGTCCGCAGGCGCGCGCGAGCGGAGAGATAAGCCAGCTCAGCCTGCGCAATGTGGGACCCTATGTCCCTGTAGTGGAACGCCCGCCTCCGCCGGGAGCGCTCGATCTTGCGCTGGCGGTTTTGCCGCAGGCAGGCTGCCTGTGAAGCTCGTTCGCCATGGCGCACTGCTGATCGCCTCCGCCTTTCCGGTGCTCGCTTCGGCGCAGCAGCCCGCACCGTCCGATGCGCCGCGTCAGCGAACAGGCCCCAATGCCGTGCCCGCCGTGCGTCCCGATTTCGCGACGGAGACGCCTCCCATCCTGCCCGCAACGGTTCCGCCGTCCGCATCGGCACCTGCGGCGACGGTCAATGGCGACCTGTATCTGGGCGACGTGCTGGTTACGGAGGACCGCCCCGGTCATGCGCCTGCCAGACTCGACTGGGTGCCGCTGACGACCGCCGGCGATACGCTGCGCATCTCGCTTATACCCGGCGAGTCGATGAACGCCGCCTGGGTCCGCCGCCAGTTCTTCGAGAACGGACTGATGGGGACCACGACCAGCTATGCGCGGCTGGTGGCGCTCGTGCAGGAGATCAACCGCGCCTTCATCGCCAACGGCTATATCAATTCAGGCGTGCTGATCGCCGGTCAGCCCGCCCTCGCATGGGGCGATCCCCTCAAGCTGCGGCTGGTCTATGGTACGGTTGGCGACCGATTGACCGTGCAATGGGGCCGCCATGGTTCGCAGGGCATGGGGCCGGGCTATGTCCACGACCGCATGAAGGCCGCGCAACGCACGCCGCTCAATGCCGCCGCGCTGGAGCGGGACTTTCGCCGCCTCGCGAGCGACCCTGCGTTGTCGGCAGTCAATGCCGATCTCCAGCCGGGGGAAGCACCCGGTGAAGCGCGCCTGCTCCTCACCGTCGATCCGCAATATTGGTCCGATGTCTACCTGACGCTGGCCAACAGCCGGTCGCCGTCGGTCGGCGGCCTGCGCAGTGCGGTGGGTGGTTCGCTGCGGCACGTACTGACGTCGGGCGATCTCGTCAGCGGCGAAATCGGCAGGACGCGGGGGGTGAATGACGGGCTGGCCAGCTACAGCGCGCCCTTGACTCCGAAGGTGAGTTTCAGCCTGCGCGGCGGAATCAACGATGCCGCCGTGGTCGATCCGCTGCTTGCGCCGCTCGATATTTCCTCGCGCGACTGGAACGTCGAAGGCGGGCTTTCGCTTCGGGTGATCGACGATCCGCTGTTGCCGACGGCGACGCCGGGGAAATGGTCCCCTAGCCGCGTGCTGACGACGGGTCTGCTGGTCGCGCATCGGGAAACCCGCGACAAGCTTTTCGGGCAGCCTTTTTCCTTCAGTGCAGGCTCTGTAAACGGGCTTAGCCGTTACGACGTGGTGCGCTTCGTCACCGACTATCTGCACCGCAACGTCAATGAAGTGATCAGCGTGTCGCTGACCATGTCGCTCGGAATGGGCGGCACGCGATCGGACATTCCCGGCGTAGCCACGCCGCTGCGCCATTTCGCGGCGATCCTGGCGCAGGCCAATTATGCCCGGCGACTCAATGACAACGGGCTGGAACTGCATGTACGGCTTACCGGACAGACGACGAACAGCATTCTCTATGCCGCCGAGCGACTGTCGGTGGGCGGCGAGGCCAGCGTGCGCGGATATCGCGAGAACTTCACCCTGGCGGATCGCGGGGTGATCGGCACCGTGGAACTCAGCCAGCCCTTTTCGCTGTCCGGTTCTGCCGCGCGCGCGAAGAGCAGCGATTGGGGCGCGTTCACTTTGACGGGATTCGCGGACGGTGCCTATGTCGGCGATGTCGATCGCGGTCGCCCGCCGGTACGCAAGCTGGCAAGCATCGGTGCGAGCCTTGCATGGACGCCGCATCCCGCCTTCTTTGCCCAGATGTCCTATGGCGAAGCGCTGACATTCCGGCGCAGCAATGCCAGTGACGAGCTTCAGGACAAGGGATTCCAGTTTCGCTTTACGGTGCGCCCGCTGGCGCTTTTCCGCCGCACCACCGCACGTTAGGCGCGACGCAACAGCGGAACCGGTCGATACGGTCGCGCCTCAATACTATTATGCAATCTGGTGGAGCCGAGCGGGATCGAACCGCTGACCTCGTCATTGCGAACGACGCGCTCTCCCAACTGAGCTACGGCCCCAAGGCGCCCGCCTATAGGCGAGGCTCCTGCCCCATGCAACGGTCTTTTGGCGCACGCCCCGTCGCAATGCGCGGTTGCGTGCCGCAACCATTTGGCACACATCGCATTGGCTGCATCATTCCCCCAAAGCAGATACGAGGAGAACACGGATGGCCCGCGCATGGTGCCTGATATCCCGCCCGCAAGGCTTGCCCACCCATGACGATTTCGCGTTGCGCGACGTGCCGGATCGAACGCTGGCGGAGGGCGAGATCCGCGTCCGCAATCGCTGGCTGTCCGTAGATCCCTACATGCGCGGGCGGATGAACGAGGGGAAAAGCTATGTCGAGCCGTTCGCCATAGACGCGCCGATGACAGGCGGCGCCGTGGGCGAAGTGATCGAAAGCCGCAATCCCGGCTTTGCCGCGGGCGACCGGGTGCTGCACATGGGCGGCTGGCGCGACGAGGCGATCGTCGATGCGGCGCTGACCCCCGTCAAGCTGCCGGAGAGCGACCTGCCCCTCGAATCCTTCCTGCATGCCATGGGGCTGACCGGCGCGACGGCATGGATCGGCCTGCTCAAGATCGCAGAGGCCAAAGCCGGAGATCGCGTGTTCGTGTCCGCCGCGGCCGGTGCGGTCGGCTCCATCGTGGTGCAGATCGCCAGGGCGAAAGGCATGACCGTCGTCGGATCGGCGGGCGGCGCGGAGAAATGCGCCTGGGTCAAGGCGCTGGGCGCCGACGCGGTGATCGATTATCGCGCCGGACCGGTGCTCGACCAGTTGCGGCAGGCGACCCGCGACATTGGCGGACGCATCGACGTGTATTTCGACAATGTCGGTGGCGATCATCTGGATGCGGCGCTGGCCTGTAGCGCGAAAGACGCGCGCTTTGCGATCTGCGGGATGATCGGCGGCTATAACGACAGCGAGCCATTGTCGCTCAGTTTCTCGCGCATGATCATAATCAATCGCGTCCGCATCGCCGGTTTCCTCTATTCGGACCATCTGGCCGACCTGCCCGCGTTTCAGGCGGATATGGGCACGATGATGCTATCCGGACAGGTGACGCCCAAGCACACGGTTTTCGAAGGTCTCGAAAAGACGCCGGACGCCTTCCTGGGCCTGTTCAGCGGCGCGAACACCGGCAAGATGCTGGTGAAGATCTGACGCGGTAAAGGAAAGCAGCGGCGCGGCGCGGTTCAGGCCGCGTCGCTGTTGAACCCGAACGCCAGGAAACTCGGCATCGGACCGTTCCAGCCGTCATCCGGGCCATCGTCGTCCTGCGCATTGCGGCGACGCTGCGGCGGCGCCGAACGGACGGGTTCGGGACGCACGGGCGCGGATCGGGCCGGTTCGGGCCGCTTGTCCACGACCGGATCTTGAACGGGCGCAGCCGCCGTCGCGGCCTTCGCATCGTCCGTCGCCGTTTCGGGTGCAGCCGTCTTTGCCTTGCGGGGCGGACGCTTGCGCTTGGCCGGCGCCGCTTTCGTATCGCCCTCGGCAGGCTGCGCATCGGGCGCATCCGATGCTGCGGCCTGAGCGCCGAACACGGGAATCTTGGTGCCGATCAGCTTCTGGATATTGTCCAGCGCCTCGGCATCTTCCGGCGTCACGAACGTGTAGGCGACACCGCTCGCCCCCGCACGACCGGTGCGGCCTATGCGGTGGACGTAATCGTCGGGGTGCCAGGGCGCGTCGAAATTGAACACATGGCTCACGCCCTTGATGTCCAGACCGCGCGCGGCAACGTCGGAGGCGACCAGCACGTTCACGTCGCCGCGCTTGAACCGGTCCAGTTCGGCGATGCGCGATCCCTGATCCATGTCGCCGTGGATTTCGCTCGACCGAACGCCGCTGCGCTGCAGCGTCTTGTTGAGGTCGCGCACGGTCGTCTTGCGGTTGCAGAAGATGATCGCGTTGGTCACGTCCTCGGCGGTCAGCATATGGCTGATCATGTCGCGCTTCTTGCGGCTGTCGACCTTCACCAGCCATTGCGTGATGTTGATGCTGGCCGATGCGGGCCGCGCCACTTCGATCGACTTGGGATTGGAAAGGAACTTGTCGGCCAGCTTCTTGATGACCGGCGGCATGGTGGCGGAAAACAGCAATGTCTGGCGTTGCGCGGGCAGCTTCGTGCAGATTTCCTCGATGTCGGGGATGAAACCCATGTCGAGCATCCGGTCCGCTTCGTCGATGACGAGCAGCGAACAGCCGTTGAGCATGATCTTGCCGCGCCCGAACAGGTCCATCAGGCGGCCCGGCGTCGCGATCAGCACGTCCACGCCCTTTTCGAGCGCCGCAAGCTGATCGCCCATCGACACGCCACCGATCAGGAGCGCCATCGAGAGCTTGTGATATTTCCCGTATTTCTCGAAGTTCTCGGCGACCTGCGCGGCGAGTTCACGCGTCGGTTCCAGAATCAGGCTGCGCGGCATACGCGCGCGGCTGCGACCGTGGGCGAGAATGTCGATCATCGGCAGCACGAAGCTGGCGGTCTTGCCCGTGCCCGTCTGGGCGATGCCGATGATGTCCTTCATCATCAACACGGAGGGAATGGCCTGCGCCTGAATAGGCGTCGGCGTGTCGTAGCCGGCCTCTGTGACCGCCCTCAACAATTCATCGGATAGGCCGAGATCGGCAAAATGCATTCATGTGTCCGGAATAAAGGGAGCAATCGCCAATGCGATGCCCCGTGGCAAATATGCGCCGCCCTTGCGGAAATAACGGCGGATTGTCAAGAAATACCGGGCCGCAATGGTCCTGTATATCAGCGTTCGGGCACCAGCCGCCGGAAGCTGTCGACTTCGCAGGCCATGCCGCTGCGCGCCTGAATGTCGTCGCGTCCGGCGCACAGCGACCCGTCGTCGGTCGGCTCGATGTAGAAGCCGGCGTAGAAGTCCGCCGCGCGGCATTGCTTGCCGAACCGCGCGCGATAGCGCTGGCTGTTGGCGAGAATGAGGTCGACGCTGTTGCGCGCACCCAGCGCCGCCGAGCGGATCGACCGGATGGCGATGCAGCGCGGCCCCTTTTTCTCGTCCCAGTCCTCCGGAGAGGGCGGCGGCGGCGCAGGACGGCCCGCGCGCGGCTGTGCGACGAGCGGCACGCGGATGATGACGCGACGCTCTATCGTCAGTTGCGCCAGCTCCACAGGCGCATCCGCGAAGGACACACCCATCGGTGCCAGCAACAAGGCCATGGCGGATTGAAACAACGGCAAACCCCTTATGGGCTTCATGCCCTAAGCAAGCACGGTTGAACAACCGATGAATTGCAGGGCATAAGGCGCCCATGATCCCGACCGACAGCCTCGCCCGTTTCGCCGCCCTGCTCGGCCCCAAAGGCTATACCGACGACGCGGACGATATCGCCCCGTGGCTGACCGACTGGCGCGGGCGCTATCATGGCACGGCAGTGGCGCTGCTGTCCCCGGCGTCCACGGCGGAGGTTGCGGCGTGCGTTGCGCTGGCGGCGGAAACCGGCATTGCGCTGGTGCCGCAGGGGGGCAACACGTCGATGGTCGGCGGAGCGACGCCGCCCATCGACGGCAGTGCGCTCATTCTCTCGCTCCGGCGGATGAATGCGATTCGCAGCATCTCGGCGGAGGACAATCTGGCGGTGTGCGAGGCGGGCGTGATCCTGTCCGTCCTGCACGACGCCGCAACCGCGATCGGACGGCGCTTCCCGCTCAGCCTGGGCGCGAAGGGATCGGCGACGATCGGCGGTCTCGTTTCCACCAACGCAGGCGGTACGCAGGTGCTGCGCCACGGCACGATGCGCGCGCTGGTCGAGGGGATCGAGGCGGTGCTGCCCGACGGCAGCGTCTATGACGGGCTGGCGGCATTGAAGAAGGACAATCGCGGCTACGACATCAAGCAGTTGCTGATCGGGGCGGAAGGGACGATCGGCATCGTCACCGCCGCATCGCTGCGCCTCGTTCCGGCGATCGCGGATCGTGCCGTCGGCTGGATCGGCGTCGAAACACCCGAACACGCGCTCGCCCTGCTCCGCCTGCTCGAAGCGCGGCTGGGCGGCATCGTCGAGGGATTCGAGGTGATCGCCGACGATGGCCTTGGCCATGTCCTTTCGCACATCCCCGCCACCCGCTGCCCGATCGAAACGCGCACGCCGTGGCACGTGCTGGTCGAAATCGACCTGCCCGATCTGGCTGTGCCGTCCGCGGCGGAGCGTCTCGAAGCCGCATTGGCGGAGGGGCTGGAAGCGGGTCTGGCGCAGGACGCCGCCATCGCCGCCAACGATGCGCAGGCCGAAGCCTTCTGGCGCATCCGCGAATCGCTGTCGGAGGCGGAGCGCGCGCAGGGTCCGGCGCTGCAATATGACGTCAGCGTGCCGGTGGCGCGGATGCCCGCATTCATGATCGACGCGGCTGCGGCGGCGGAAAGCGCCTTTCCGGGCACAACGGCGTCCTCCTTCGGCCATCTGGGCGACGGCAACGTCCATTTTCACGTCCGTGCGCCCAAGGGCACGAGCGACGGCCCGGCCTGGATCGCGGCACAGGGTCAGGCGATCAACGCCTTCGTCCATGATGCGGTGGTGGCATCGGGCGGATCGATCTCCGCCGAACATGGCATCGGCCAGATGAAGCGCACCGAACTCGCCCGCCTCTCCAGCCCCGCGCATCTCGCCGCCCTGCGCGCGATCAAGGCGGCCTTCGATCCCAAGGGCATCATGAACCCCGGCAAGCTGGTGCCGGTGCCGGGGGAAGGGTGAGGCGATGCGCCTTGGCCCCCTCAAGCTGAAGCTGCAACTGGTCTGCGGCGACGGCTATGCGCTGGGGCCGGGCAAGGCCGACCTGCTCGACGCTATCGATCGCGAAGGATCGATTTCCGGCGCCGGCCGGGCGCTGGGGATGAGCTATCGCCGCACCTGGCTGCTGGTCGATGAAATGAACCGATGCTTCGCGGAACGGCTTGTCGAAACGCTTTCCGGCGGCGGGCGCGAGCGTGGTGCGCGCGTCACGGAATGCGGCCACCGCGTGCTTTCCGCCTATCGCCGTCTGGAAGCGGACATGGGCGCCATTGCGCAAGGCGACGCCTATCGCGACCTTCTGGCGGTGCTTCGCGACCACCCCTTACCCGCCAAAGCCGACTAGAAAACCGAAGCGGAAACTTCATTCTTGAATGCCTTTCTCACCTCTGTATACGATAAGATATAGAGATTCGAATTCGGGCCTTGGGGAACATATCATGCAATCGCGGCGAAGCGTCTGGCTGGCAACCATGTCGGCAATCTCCCTATGTCCGCTTGCCGTCCGCGCCGAAACGCCCGAAGCCCCGCCCGTCATCGCCGATGAAAGCCGGATCATCACCGTCACGGCACGGCGCCGGAGCGAGGACGCGCAGAGCGTGCCTGCCGCGCTGTCGGTCGTCGGTGGCGCGCTCCTCGACCAATCCTATACGGTGAACACCGCGCAACTGACCCTGCTCGTGCCGAGCCTCAATTACAGTTCGGCCAATCCCCGGAACACCGCCTTCACCATTCGCGGTCTGGGCAGCAGCGTCGTCGCCGTCAGTCAGGCGAACGACGGGCTGGAGCCGGGCGTCGGCTTTTACGTCGATCAGGTCTATCACGCCCGCCCCGCGACCGCCGCCTTCGATTTCAGCGACATCGACCAGATCGAGATACTGCGCGGGCCGCAGGGGACGGTGTTCGGCAAGAATACGACCGCTGGCGCCATCCACATCACCACCCGACAGCCACAGTTCACGCCCGAAGCGAGCGAGGAATTATCCTACGGCGACTATGATTTTCTGCAGGCGAAAGTATCGGCGACCGGGCCGTTGCTGGGCGACGCCGTGGCCTATCGGGTGTCGGGCCTCGTCACGCGCCGGGACGGCGTGATCCGCAATGCCGTAACCGAACGGGATCATAACGGCATCGGCAATGAAGCGGTGCGCGGGCAGCTCCTCATCCGGCCGTCCGACGCGGTGCAGATCCGCCTGATCGCCGATTACGCCAATTTCGAAAGCAATTGCTGCACGCAAGTCTATCTGCGCGTCGGCCAGAGCCTGCGTGCCCCTGCACGCCAGTATCCCGCGCTGGCCGCCGGACGGAACTATGCCCCGCCCAGTACAAACCCCTACGACCGGCTTACCGACATCGATGCCCCTCTGAGCGTCGATACAAACGAAGGCGGCATATCGGCCACGGTCGACTGGAACCTCGGCACCGCGACGTTCACGTCGGTCAGCGCGTGGCGGTTCTGGAACTGGGATGCCGCCAACGACCGCGACTATACCGGCCTGCCGATCCAGCTCATTCAGCACATTCCCTCGCGGCAGGACCAGTATAGTCAGGAACTGCGCCTCGCTTCCAATGGCGACCGGGCGCTGAGCTATGTGGCCGGGCTATATTATTTCCGGCAGAAGATCAGCGGTCGCCCGATCAGCATCTATGGTCCGCTCGCCGCCTATTGGCTGATCGGGCCGACCACGGGCGCGAACAACACCCCGGTGCCGGACAATCTGCTCGACGGTTACGGCACCGATGGCCGCACGGTTTTCACGACCGACAGCTACGCCGCGTTCGGCGAAGTGAACTGGCGGATCCTCTCGGGCCTCACACTGACCGGGGGCTTGCGCTATACGTACGAGGACAAGGCGGGAAGCTACGACACGTTCACCTTCGGCGGGCTGACGACGAGCAGCACGGCGCTCACCAACGCCAAGCTGTCGATCCTGCGCGGGCAAAGCTACAGCGCGGCGGACAAGGATGGCAGCTTCTCGGGCCGCGCCAATATCGCATGGCAGGCGGGCGAGGGCCTGCTTGCCTATGCCAGCTTCGCCCGCGGCTTCAAGTCGGGCGGCATCAACATGTCGGGCCTGCCATTGAATGCGCAGAACCAGCCGGCCCTTTCCACCGCCGTAGTGCGGCCCGAGCGGAACACGACCTATGAAGCGGGCATCAAGTCGCAGATGTTCGACCGGCGGGTGGTCCTCAACCTCGCCGCCTTCTACACGCAGGTGAAGGATTTTCAGGCGACGATCGTGGACAGCAGCCAGACGGTGGCGCTGCGCGGTTATCTCTCCAATATCCCGGAGGTGACGGTAAAGGGCATCGAGGCGGACGCCACGGCGCAGGTCTCGCGCGGCTTGTCGCTGCGCGCGTCGCTGGCCTATGAGCATGGCGAATATAGCGACTATCCGGCCGGGCCATGCCCCCTGGAAAGGCAGACGGCGGCGACGGCGGCCTGCGACCTGACCGGCCAGCGTCTGTCGGGCCTGCCGCGCTGGTCCGAAACGCTGGGCGCGGACTATGCCCTGCCTCTGGGCGCCGGGCATGTACTGGTCCACGCCGATTCGAGTTTCCGCAGCGGCTATTATGGCGATCCCAGCCTGTCGCGCTTCACCTTCATCAAAGGGTATAATGTGACCAACGCCAGCATCGGCTGGCGCGCCAGGGCGGGATGGGAAATCTCCATCTTCGCCCGCAACCTGTTCGACGAGAACTATATCCAGAACCTCACGACGCAGGCGGGCAATTCCGGACTGATCCTCGGCACGCCCAGCGACCCGCGTATGATCGGCGTGACGCTTAAGGCGTGGCAGTAGGGCGAAAATCCGATCCATCCTTTCGTCTGAACGTCTTACCATCATCGAAGATATGCGTGCCGGTGCCGGGCGTAGGGACAAGGCAGAAACCGCGCTTCAATCCTGCGGCGTCCATCTGACCCAGCGGCTGCATAGCCATCCGCACAGGGCCGCCGTCACGACGAGACCGAAGGCCAGTTCCCGATCGTACCGCTCTCCGCTGAACAGCCAGGCGACGCCCGCGCCTTTCATCGCACCGGCGATGGCCCATGCGACAGATGACCGCGCGAACGGCAGATGTTCAGCCAGAGACTGCATCAGCAGCGCGCCCATTGCGTTGACGGGGAGCGCGACGAACGCCCCCAGAATGGTCGCAGGTATCAGCGCGAGAAGAAAGACGCCTGCCGCTTCGCCGGTCACGGGAATGGCCGCGGGCAGTTGCAGATAGAGCGAAGCGAGCATCGTCGTGATGGCGAGCGTCGGCCCAGCTACGACGGCGGCGACGCAGATGCCCGGCATCACCGAACCCGAATATGTCATGTCCCTTACTCCGGTAGTAACCGGCGCGGAATGTGTTCGGCATCCGCGCCGGTGGGGATCATCATGCGGCGACGACGGCATTCTGCTTGTCGGTCAGCCAGCCGTTCACCTTTCGCCCGAAATGCGCGATCGCCCCCATGTTGAAGAAGTGCAT
Source organism: Sphingobium sp. (assembly GCA_965279415.1). Taxonomy (GTDB): domain Bacteria; phylum Pseudomonadota; class Alphaproteobacteria; order Sphingomonadales; family Sphingomonadaceae; genus Sphingobium. The sequence goes on along the minus strand of OZ257238.1, from coordinate 2,053,975 downwards.
GGCGCCCAGCACGATGACGGCGAGTCCCACTTTGCCGCTTAGGAAGCGGATAGCATCCGGCACGGTATGCGGTTCGGCGCCAAGGCTCAGCGTCAGGGTGATGAAGCCGATATTCACGAGGTAGAAGCCGACGACCAGCAGATGGTTGGTCGACCGTGCAAGCTGGCTGTCGTGGCCGAAGCACTGGATAAGGAAAACCTCGCCATTCTTCGACAATGTGCGCGCCACCCAGATCGTGATGCCGATCGTGATAGCCAGATAAAGCGCATAGGCAGTTTCAACCATGATCTTGTCCTTTTCATTCCGTAATTTCTGTAATTTAAGAAAATCTAAGTCGTGGCTATGGCGGGTGAGACATGGCCTTCTTCCCTTCTCAGTCTTTGGGGACAGCCCCTCTGGGCGATACGAAGCGGGCGATCTTTCCGCCCAGTTTCATAAGCGTGACGAGCGTGGGCTTGGGCAGCTTGCGCACCTGATCGTACCAGTTGCCCAGCGTGTTCATGAACTCGTGCATGCGGGTGATCCGCTCCCGTACATGCGCCGGTGCGGCGCTGTCCTTGGCGATACGTTCCGCCAGTTCCCGCAACAGGGCGATCGTCGGATCGATCTCGCGCCGCTTGCGCTCTTCCGCGATCCGCAGGAGCATGTCCCACAGGTCGGTCTCGGCGGTGAAATGATCGCGCCGGTCGCCTTCGATATGCACCCGGCGGACGATATTGTAGCTCTGAAGCTCCTTCAGCCCGGTGGACACGTTGGACCGCGCCAGACCAAGCTGTTCCACGATATCATCAGCAGAAAGCGGCCGTTGGCTGAGGTAGAGCAGCGCGTGGATCTGCGACACGGACCGGTTGACGCCCCACTGCGTACCCATTTCCCCCCAATGGAGGATGAAGGCTTTGGCATCAGGCAAATCCATCAGACTCATGTCGATCCTTTCTGTAAAAACAGAAATTACAGATTTTACCGTTCTCCGCAAGGCAATTCTTGCTCCCCCTCAAAATCCCGATCCGTCCTTTCTTTTGAAACCCTGTCCATCGTCGAAGATATGCATGTCGATATCGGGGTAATGACAGGCGCCTGCCGCCGGGCGACCGATGGCCACGAATATGCAGTCGGCGTCGCTTTCGTTGATCAGGTGATGGCCGTTCCCGTAGTTCTTCGCGAAGGCCGCAATGTCGCCGCGGCGCATAGGCGTGCGGCCGGTGTCGTCCACCAGCAACGCCTCGCCCGCCAGCATCACGACCAGTTCGTCCTCCCCCTCATGCCAGTGCCGCTGGGAGGACCATGCACCGGGCTTCAACACCACATGGCTGACGCCGAAATCCGTGAGGCCCGTCACCGGCGCGAGGCGACGATACCAGCGCCCTGCCACCTCCCCCGCATATTCGGGTGGATAACCGGTGCGGTTGGTCTGTTCGATGGCGGAAAGGTCGATCTTCGGCATATTGGCGCTCCATCTCGTCAAGGGCTGGCTGGTCAACGCCCGGTTCCTTCGCTAACGCACGGGCATGAGCGAAACCAGCGCCACTTGTCACCCACTGGACCTTGCCGAACGGCTGATCGCCTGTCCGTCGATCACACCCGCGACCGGCACTGTGTTTGATGCGCTGGAGGCGATGCTGGCGCCGCTGGGCTTCACCGTCGAGCGCTTCGTCGAAGGCGATGCGCCGGACGGGCCGGTCGAGAATCTGCTGGCGGTGCGCACGAACGGACCGGGGCCGCATTTCGCCTTCGCCGGACATCTGGACGTGGTGCCGCCGGGCACCGGCTGGGCCAGCGACCCCTTCGCCCCCCAAGTGCGCGGCGACCTGCTCCACGGGCGTGGCGCAGTGGACATGAAGGGATCGATCGCCTGCTTCGTCGCGGCGGCGGCGCGGCAAAGCGCCCTGCCCGGCACGATCAGCCTGCTCATCACGGGCGACGAGGAAGGTCCGGCGGTGCATGGCACAGTGGCGCTGATGGCACGCATGGCGGAACGCGGGGTGGTGCCGGACCTGTGCCTCGTCGGTGAACCGACATCGGTTGATCGCCTGGGCGACATGGTCAAGATCGGGCGGCGGGGGTCGGTCAACATGTGGATCACGGTGGAGGGCAGCCAGGGCCATGTCGCCTATCCGCATCTGGCCGACAATCCGATCCCCCGGCTGATCCGCGTTCTTGCCGCGATCGAGGCGATCGACCTCGATCAAGGGACGGACTGGTTCCAGCCGAGCAATATCGAGATCACCGACATCACCGTCGGCAATCCGGCCACAAACGTCATTCCGGCGCGCGCGACGGCGCGTCTTTCGATCCGCTTCAACGATCGGCACAGCGGCGCCGGCCTTGTCGAACGGATCGAGGCGATCGTCCACGGCGAAGGCGGCGCGCTGGAAGCGAAGATCAGCGGCGAGCCGTTCCTGACGCCACCGGGGGCCTTTTCCACGCTGATCGGCGATGCGATTGAAGCGGCGACCGGCATAAGGCCGGAACTGTCGACGACCGGCGGCACGTCAGACGCGCGCTTCCTCTCGCGGCTCTGCCCGGTGGTCGAGTTCGGGCTTTGCAACGCGACGATGCACAAGCTGGATGAAGCGGTGGCGGTCGCCGATCTGGACGTGCTGACGACGATCTACGCCGACATACTCAAGCGCGTGCTTCAGGCTTCCAGCACGGAATAAGGCGTCTGGCCGAAGCGGGCGACATAGTCGGGTTCGTGCGTGGGATGCGCCAGATGATAGCCCTGAAACACGGTGCAGCCGATCACCCGCAATATCGCGACCTGTCCTTCGGTTTCCACGCCTTCGATGACCACGTCGAGGCCCAGCCCCTGTATCAGTGCGACGACGGCGGAGCAGATGGTGCGCGCTTCGGCAGATGTCTCGATGTTGCGCACCAGACTGCTGTCGATCTTCACCCGGTCGACGGGCAGGTCGCGCAACCGCGCCAGATTGGAATATCCGGTGCCGAAATCGTCGATGGCGATGCGGATGCCGCTTTCGCGCAGCGCCTGAAGCTGGTCGCGCAGCCGCGCATCCATGTCCATCGCCAGCGATTCGGTGATCTCCAGCTCGATCGCTTCGGGCGGCGTGCCGTGGCGCGTCATCGCCCGGCGCAGGCGCAGGAAGAAATCGGCCTGTGACAGCTCCCGCGCGGAAATGTTGATCGCGACCCGCTGGTCCAGGCCCTGCCGCGCCCAGCGCGCCGCCGTCTCGCACACCTGATCCATGATCCAGTCGCCCAGTTCGACGATCATGCCGCTTTCTTCCGCCACCTGAACGAAGGTCGCGGGGAACAGCATGTCGCGTTCGGGATGCACCCAGCGGAGCAAGGCTTCGGCCACGATGGCGCGATTCCGGCCCACATCGATCTGCGGCTGGAACTGGAGGAGGAACTCGCCGCGTTCCAGCCCCGCGCGCAAGTCGCGCTCCAGGGCCTCCTTGCCCGCCGCCTTGCGCGCCAGTTCCGCCGTGAACATCTCCGCCCGACCGCGCCCGTTGCTCTTGGCATGATACATGGCGATGTCGGCGGCGCGCAGCAGATCGGCCAGAGTGGCGCCGTGATCGGGATGATAGGCGATGCCGATCGACGCCCCCAGCGCGATCTGCTGCCCGCCGAGGTCGAAGCGTTCGCCAAGCGCGAACTGTATGGCGCGCGCGATCCGTTCCGCCGCGGCGCGATGGGGAATGTCGGGGAAGAACAGCGTGAACTCGTCGCCCGCCAGCCTTCCGATCACGGCGTCGCCAGCTCCGGCCTGAACCTGGGTCATCACGACTTCGCGCAGGCGACCCGCGATGCGCGCGAGCAACTGGTCTCCGGCGGCATGGCCCAGCGTGTCGTTGACCACCTTGAACCCGTCGAGATCGAGGAAGAACAAGGCCGCAGGTCCCGGCGACTGACGCTCCGCCAGCAGGCGATCGACCTGTCGGCAGAAGCTCATGCGATTGGGCAGGCCCGTAACCGGATCGAACATGGCGAGCAGATGCACATTGTCCAGATTGGCGCGCACCTGGCTGAACAGGCTGTCCATCGCGATCGCCAGATCGGGCAGCTCGCGCCGTACCACCGGCAGCACCGGCGTCTGGAGATCGCCATGCGCCGCCGATACCAGCCGTGCCGTCGCGCTACTGATGGACTTGCCGATGCCGGTCATGGCGCGTTGCGCCGCCGCCCAGCTTGTGATGCCGCACAACAGGGCGACGACCAGCGCATAGGCCATGTCGCGCGCGCTGCCCCATGCCGCCGTCGCTATCGCCAGCACCACGATGACGGCGATGGCGGCGGTGCTGACCGCTGCGGCGACCGCGCGACTTTTGAACGTGACAGTCTGCACCGGCTCCCTTGCATTGGCTGCTGGATGGTCCGCATACACTGCGGAATGGTGCGGTTATGAATCGCATTGGTTAAGAAAATCTCACCGCCGCCGAAAGCGCAGCGATTATTTTTTGCGCCGCAATATAATGTAGAGCGCGCCGTCGCCGCCATGGCGCGGATGGGCGGTGCGGACGCTGGCGATGGCGTCGGCATGCGGGCTGGAATCGAGCCAGCGGCTAATCTCCGCACGGATCGCGCCGCGCTGTCCGCCCGCCCCCATTTCCCTTGCGGCACGGGGCTTTCCGGTCACGACCAGCAGTACCCGCACGTCGTGCATCCGCGCGGCGGCAAGCGCCTGATCGAGGCGAGTATGCGCCGCCGACAGGCTGTGTCCATGCAGGTCGATCGCCATGTCGGGCACCAGCGCGCCGCGCTTGATCTGCTTTTCCCAGCCATTGTCGAGCACGGCGGCAGGGCGGCGCGCGGGCTGCGGCAGCGCGGGCAATATCGGCGCGCGCGTTAACGATTGCGGGGCCGGCAAGGGCGGCGACGGCGGCGCTTCGGGGCGGGCGGGAGCGGATATGGCGCGGTAGGGCCGGACGGACTGTGCCAGCCTGGCCCATAAAGCGCGCTCCTCGGCGGAAAGGCGACGTCCCGCCATCGCCTGCGGTCAGGGCGCGGGCGGCGTGGACGAGAGCCGCGCCACCGTGCCGATCGGCAGGAGCAGCAACGCGCTGCCGCGCGCCGCCATGCCCCCGGCGATCGCCCGCGCCCGGTCGCCCGCACCCCAGAAGGTGTCGAAACGGTTGGGGCCCTTGATCGCGCCGCCGGTATCCTGCGCGATCCAGATGCCGTTCGGTTCCGCCCGGTCGAGCGAGAGCAGCACCGGCGCGCCCAGCGGCACATAACGCGGATCGGCGGCGACGGTGGCCTCCGTCGTCACCGGCAGGCCCAGCGCGCCAAGCGGCCCGGCGCCCGTCACCTCCTTGAAGAACACGAAGCTCCGGTTCTCGTTCATAATGGCCGCGCCTTCGACCGGATTGGCGCGCAGATACTGCATGATATCCTGCATCGATCCGGCCTGGATGAGGCCGCGATCCTTCATCAGCTTGCCGATGCCAGTATAGTCGCGGCCATTCTGCCCGTCGTAACCGATGCGCATGACGCCGCCGTCGGGCAGGCGCAGACGACCGCTACCCTGCACCTGAAGGAAGAAGAACTCGACCGGATCGGCCGCCCAGGCGATTTCGCGCGCGCGGCCGGCGAGGGAGCCTCCGACGATCCGGTCGCGCGGATCATAGGGGACGAACGTGTTTCCATCGACCTTCCCCCGGATCGTCTTGCCTTTCAGTGCGTCGCTGAACTGGCCCAGATCGACATCGATCAGGTCGGCGGGACGGGCATAGATCGGCACCTCGTAGCCCGGTTGACGGCTACGCGATCCGAGAATTTCCGGCTCGAAATAGCCGGTGGCGAAGGCCTTGCCGTCGCCGACCTGCGCGGTCTCGAAATAGCGGGAAAAGAACGCCGTCGCGCTGCTTTCCGGCCAGCTCGATGCGGCGCTGCACGGCTGCTGCCAGTCCGATCCGCGCGTCAGGCCGCTCTGGTCGGTGCGGCGCAGAAGCGAGCGGCAGGATATGCGGAACGCCTGCAAGGCCAGCCGCGCGCGTTCGCCCGATGCCAGCAGGTCGTCGATCGGCGGCCCCGCGACCATCCCCAGACCAAGGGCATTGTCCCCCACGACGACGGGAGCAGGCGGTGGCGGAAGCGGCGGGCGCGGAACGGCGGGCTTGGGGGGGGCGGCGCTGTCTCTCGAAACAGGCCGCGATCCGCCTGCACTCCCCGGCGGGATCACTCCGCCCGCACAAGCGGAGACCGCCGCCGCCAGCAGCAGCGTGACGCCCACCCGCATCGGAATCACGCGTCCTCGTCGGTTTCGGTCAGTTTCCAGTTGGGATCGGCACTACGCAGGTCGCGGCTGAACGTCCATACGTCATGCGTAGCCACGGCGTCGGTCATCGAACCGGCGATGACGTTACCGTCCTTGTCCCGCGTGATCGCAGCGATATCTGCATCGAAGCGCATCGTCACATGCGCAATCCGTCCGCTCAGCACGGCGTCGGTGATGACGGCCTTGTCGATGCGCACCAGACGGTTTTCCAGGCTTTCGCCTGCCGCTTCGCGCGCCGCGATCGCTTCCTCGAAACTGGCGAGCACGTCGGCGTCGCACAGATAGGCCAGTTCCTCGCGATCGCCGCGCCAGAAGGCTTCGAGGACCATGCGATAAGCGGATTTCGCGCCGTCGACGAACTGCGGCACGTCGAAACGGCGATCGGCGGCGATCAGGGCGCGCACGCTGTTTTCGGCACCCGGCGTCAGCAGTCCTTCGGCGAGGCGGGCGGGTTCCGGCGTTCCGTCCGGCGCGGTGCGCGGCTGGAGCACCGCAACCTTGGCGCGATCCTCGGCCTGCATAGGCGCGGGCTGCTGCTCATGGCCGGTGCGCTTGCCGAGCACCGAATAGAGCCGCAGGGCCAGAAAACCGGCGACCAGCGCGAGGATGACAATGGCGTACACGGTGGTTTTCACCCTTTTCAAGCGGCGCCCGCATCATATCGGGGCATGGTTGACAGCCAACATAGGCATTTCTGCCGCAGATTCAAATGGCGATCGGCGGCTTTCCGACACGATATGGCGGGATATGCGGCGGCACCGGCCCCATATCGGCGGGCATTGCCCTGCGTACGGCCCCCTGCTAAGCGCCGCCATCACGGTTTCGGCGGAGGCGCAAGGCCTCCGCCGACGGGCATAACAGGGACGACGAGGACGAAAGCTATGGCAGATCAGGCCGATACCTACGACGCAATGGCCAATGGCGCCGACACGATGCCGCAGATCGGGCTTATCACCCAATATGTGAAGGACATGTCGTTCGAGAACCCGAACGCCCCGGCGGTGTTCCAGTGGCAGGAACAGCCCGCCATCGACGTGCAGTTCAACATCGGCGCCGATCAGGTGGCCGAGGACGTGCATGAAGTGGCGCTGAAGATCGACGTGAAGGCCGTGACGGACAACGGGACCGCCTTTGCCGTCGAGCTGGTCTATGCGGGCCTGTTCGGCGTGCGCAACGTGCCGGAGGACCAGATTCAGCCGTTCATGCTGGCCGAAGCGCCGCGCCTCATCTTCCCCTTCGCCCGCCGGGTGCTGGCCGATGCGGTGCGCGACGGCGGCTTCCCGCCGCTGCTGCTCGATCCGATCGACTTCAATGCACTCTACCTGCAACAGGCTCAGGCCAATGCGCAGATCAACGAAGCGCCCGTAGGCAATGCGTAAGACAGCATGATGGTAACCCCCGTTCGGGCTGAGCTTGTCGAAGCCTTCGTCCGAGCGAAGCGAGGACAAAATGCCTTCGCGTCGCTCAGGCTGGCCCTTCGACTACGCTCGGGGCGAACGGGCTAGTGGCCTAAGCGAAACATATGGGCCTCTTGAGAGCCACCGGCACCATCGGCGGGCTGACGCTCGTCAGCCGCATTCTCGGCATGGTCCGCGATATGCTGGTGGCGCGTTATCTGGGCGCGGGGCTGGCGTCCGACGCCTTTTTGATCGCCTGGCGTCTGCCCAACCTGTTCCGTGCGCTGTTCGCCGAAGGGGCCTTCGCGGCGGTGTTCGTGCCGATGTTCAACCGCGAGATGGCGCAGAATGCCGACCGCAAAACCGACGGCCATGGCACGCCGCCCGGCCTCGCCGCTGCCGTCGACTTCGCGGGCGCGGTCCTCTCGATATTGTTGCCGGTGGTCGTCGGCTTTACGATCGTGATGATGCTGGCCGCCGCGCCTGTCGTCTGGGCGATGACCGGCGGATTTCCCGACGGCGGGCCGGAGAAGTTCGACCTCGCGGTCAACCTCACGCGCATCACCTTCCCTTATCTCGCGCTCATCAGCATCGTCTCCCTGCTGGGCGGCATCCTCAATTCGCTCGACCGTTTCTGGGTGAACGCCGCCGCGCCGGTACTGCTCAACCTCTGCATGATCGGCGCGGTGATCTTCTTTCGCGGCGCGACGCCGGTGGAGACCGCCTATACGCAGGCCGTCGCCGTCACCATTTCCGGCGCGCTGCAACTACTGTGGCTGATGTGGTCGTGCAAGCGCGCGGGCGTCGTGCTGAAATTGCGCCGCCCACGCCTGTCGCCGCAGGTGAAGCGCCTGCTCGTGCTAATTGGTCCCGCCGCACTTGGTGCGGGCGCGATCCAGTTCAACCTGCTGATCTCGACATCGCTCGCCGCGCGCTTCCTGCCGCAAGGGGCCGTCAGCTTCCTTTATTATGCCGACCGGCTGAACCAGTTGCCGCTGGGCCTGATCGGGATCGGCGTCGGCACCGCGATCTTGCCTGCCCTGTCGCGCCAGATCGGATCGGGCAACGAAACCGCCGCGTCCCACACCCAGAATCGCGCACTGGAACTGGCGCTGTTCCTCGCCCTGCCCGCTGCCGTCGCATTGTGCGTTTCCGCCGTGCCACTGATCCGGGGGCTGCTCCAGCACGGCGCGTTCACCGCCGCCGATACGATCGGCACGGCGGGCGCCCTTTCCGCCTTCGCACTCGGCGTCCCCGCCTATGTGCTCATCAAGGTGCTGACGCCCGGCTTCTATGCGCGACAGGACACGAAAACGCCGGTGCGCGTCGCCGTGTTCTCCATGCTGTTCAACCTCGTCGGCAATCTCATCCTCATCTGGCCGCTCGGCCATGTGGGCGTGGCCGTCTCCACCGCCATCGCCGCCTGGGTGAATGTGCTGGTCCTCTACGGGCTGCTGCACCGGCGCGACCAGTTGCGGATGGACGCGCGGTTCAAGGCGAAGGCGATCCGCATCTTCGGCGCCAGCGCCTGCATGGGCATCGCCCTGTGGTTCCTCAATCCGTTGCTGGACCCGCATATGGCCAAAGGCCCAACGGAACGGGTGATCGCCCTTGCGGTGTTGTGCGGCATCGGCGGGCTGGTCTATGGCGTGGCGGCGCTGGTCCTTCGCACCTATGCGCTTTCCGAACTCCGGTCGCTGTTCACGCGATCAGCCAAGACGAATTGAGACAGTAACATGCGCGTTCTTTCCGGCATCCAGCCCACCGGCAATCTGCACCTTGGCAACTATCTCGGCGCGATCCGCAACTGGGTGAAGATGCAGGACGAAATGGACGCCGACAGCCAGTGCTTCTTCTTCCTGGCCGACATGCACGCCATCACCGTGCACGAGGAGCGCGCCCAGCGGCTGAAGAATGTCCGCGAAATGGCGGCGGCGCTGATCGCGGCGGGGATCGACCCGGATCGCAGCGTGCTGTTCAATCAGGCGCGGGTGCCCGCTCATGCCGAATTGTGCTGGTTGCTCAACGGCACCGCGCGGATCGGCTGGCTGAACCGCATGACGCAGTTCAAGGACAAGGCGGGCAAGAATCGCGAAGGCGCATCGGTCGGCCTGTTCGTCTATCCGGTACTGCAGGCCGCCGACGTGCTGCTCTATCAGGCGACGCACGTGCCGGTGGGCGAGGACCAGAAGCAGCATCTGGAGCTGACGCGCGACATCGCGATCAAGTTCAACACCGATATGGGCGTCGACCTGTTCACCTTGCCCGATCCGATAATCCCGAAGGAAACCGCGCGCATCATGTCGCTGCGAGACGGATCGGCCAAGATGTCGAAATCCGATCCGTCGGACATGAGCCGCATCAACCTGACCGACGACGACGACACGATCCTCGGCAAGGTGCGCAAGGCGAAAAGCGACGCGGATGTGCTGCCGGAAAGTTTTGCGGATCTGGCGGACCGTCCCGAAGCGAAGAACCTCGTCGGCATCTTCGCGGCGATGACCGGCGAAAGTGCCGACGCCGTGTGCGCCCGATTCGCAGGTCAAGGCTTCGGCGCGTTCAAGCCTGCGCTGGCGGACGTGCTCGTCGAAACGCTGCGGCCGATCCGCCAGCGGTTCGAGGCGCTGAAGAACGACGACGCGGCGCTCGACGCCATATTGGTGAAAGGCGCGCAAAAGGCCAGCGCGGCGGCGGAACCGACCTTGCGCGGGGCCTATGACGCGCTGGGGTTGATGCGCTGAACGGCTGAAACGGGTCTGCAACTTTGTGCCGCGATGAGGCGTTTCCCAAAGACGTTCAATCGCCGTTCAGTTGCGCTTTGCCATGGGATGCTTATCTTAGGGTAAAAGCGCCGGATTCCGGCCAGATGCAGGACACATAGCATGTCGAAATATCGTAGGATCGGCCTTTTCGCAGCCCCCGCACTGGCGCTGGTCGCGCTGTCCGGCTGCGCCACCAAGTTCAATGCCGACGTCGCCCGTTTCCAGCAGTTGCCGGCGCCGCAGGGCCAGAGCTTTGCTGTCGTGGCCGACGATCCGCGCCTGGCGGGCGGTCTGGAGTTCGCGCAATATGCCAGCCTGGCGAGCAGCCGCATGGCGCAGCTTGGCTATGTCCCCGCCGCCGATCCGGCGAGCGCCAATCTGATCGTCCGCATGCGCTACGACGTCGATCCGGGCCGCGAGAAGATTCGCAGCACCGGCGGCTGGGGCGGCGGTTGGGGCGGTGGCTGGGGCGGCTGGGGCCGCGGCGGCTATGCCGGCTTCTATGGCCCGCGCCGGTTCGGCTATGGTTTCTACGATCCGTTCCTGTTCGGTCCCGGATTCAACGATGTAAGCAGCTATACGGTATACACCAGCAAGCTGGAGCTGAAGATCGAGGAAACGGGCAGCGGCAAGCGGCTGTTCGAAGGCACGGCCACCGCGCAATCGCTCAGCAACCGGCTGACCTATGTGGTGCCCAATCTCATCGATGCCATGTTCACGGACTTTCCGGGCCGCAACGGTGAAAATGTGAAGATCACCGTGGCACCAGAACCGAAGTAGAGCGTTAGGATATACAGGTGATGGCTCCCAAGCACACCTGAACATGGCCCGGCGATCCCGAAAGGATCGCCGGGTTTTTTGTTACGAACACGAACCGAAGCTGCCTTCCGTTATCGAAGATTTAAGGGCTTGTCTGCCACGCTTGGCCGTCATCAATGGCAGGAATCCGGCGTTCGCATGCTCAGGCGTATAGACCCGCAGCAACTGCAACTGGGCATGTATGTCCGTAAGTTCGAGGGCGACTGGCTGTCGCACCCGTTCTGGCGCGCGCGATTCGTGATCGCAAAGCCGGCCGATCTCGCCAAGATACGCGACAGCGGTGTGACCGCCGTGTGGATAGACGAATCCAAGGGCAAGGCGCTGGCCGCGAAGCCAGCCGCCGCCATGGGAGAGCGCTCCGCACATGCTATGCCCCCTGCGGCCAGCGCGGCGGAACGGGTGCGGGACGCGCGGCGTGAAAGCATGACCTGGTGGCCGATCCGCCCCGACACGGAGACCGAGGACCGCACCGCCGCCCGCCACACGGTGCGCATGGCCAAGAACGTCATGAAATCGGTGCTCGACGGCGCACGGCTGGGTCAGGCGATCCGCTCTGCCGACGTGCTGCGCGTGGTCGACGAGATATCGAGCGCACTGTCGCGCAATGCCGCCATGTTCCTGGGCATCACCCGGCTCAAGACCAAGGACGAGTATACCTATCTGCATTCGGTCGCGGTCTGTGCGCTGATGGTCAATCTGGCCCGCGAACTCGGCCTGGACGACAAGGAGGTGCGCGAAGCCGGTATCGCGGGGTTGTTGCACGATGTCGGCAAGATGGCGGTGCCAGAGTCGATCCTCAACAAACCGGGGTCGCTGACCGCCGAAGAATTTGGCCAGATGCGCGACCATACGACGCGCGGACATGCGATGCTGTTAAAGGGTGTCGCGATCCCCGATGTCGCGCTCGACGTGTGCCTCAACCATCACGAGAAGATGGACGGCACCGGCTATCCGCTCGGCCTGACCGGCGATCAGCTCAGCCTCCACGCACGCATGGGCGCCATCTGCGACGTGTACGACGCGATGACGTCGCAGCGATGCTACAAGGCGGCGTTCAGCCCGATCGACACCATCCTGACGATGCGGGCGCAGACCGGCCATTTCGATCCCGACCTGCTGTTCCATTTCCTGCGCAGCATCGGGCTGTTCCCGCCGGGGATGCTGGTACGGCTGCGGTCGAACCAGCTTGCCGTGACCCTGCCCGTCACCGGTCGACGGGCACGGCCCCGCGCCCGCGTATTTTATGCCATCGCGGATCGTTCCTACATGACGCCGCGCGACGTCAATATCTCCGGTTCACCGACAGGCGAGCAGATCGTGAGCGAGGAATATCCCCTCGACTGGGCATTGGCGGGCTGGCCGAAGCTGCGCGACAGCCTGCTGGACGGTACGTTCGCTCCCGCCAAAGCCGATGGCCGAGTCGTCGCGATCTAACCTTCGAGCTGGCGCAGCAAGGCCCGCACGTCGGCATCGATATCCGGATTGGATTCGCGCATCGCCTCTATCGTGCGGACGGCATGGATCACGGTCGAATGATCGCGTCCACCGAAGATGCGCCCGATTTCCGGAAGGGATCGCGGCGTCATCTTCTTCGCCAGATACATCGCCACCTGCCGGGGCCGGGCGATCGCCCGCGCGCGCCGCTTGGACCGCATTTCCGAAGGATCGATCCGGTAATGGGCGGCGCATGCCTTCTGGATGTCGTCGACGGTTATGCGACGGGCGTTGGCGCGCACGGTGTCGGCCAGCATCGCTTGCGCGAACTCCAGGTCCACCGTCCGTCCGGTCAGCTGCCCGTAGGCCAGCAGCTTGTTGAAGGCGCCTTCCAGTTCGCGGATGTTGCTGCGGATCGAGCGGGCGAGGAAGTCTATCACGGCGTCGGGCACCGGCGGATCGCCCGCCACCGCACGCTTGGCCTCCAATATGGCGAGACGCAGGTCGATGCTGGCAGGCTGGATATCCGCCACCAGACCGCCTGCCAGTCGCGAAAGTATGCGCGGGTCTATCGCGTCGAGCTGCTGCGGCGGGCGATCGGCACTGATCGCGATACGCGCGCCGCTTTCCACCAGTTCGTTGAGCGTATGGAGAAACTCCTCCTGCGTCGCGCCCTTGCCGGCGATGAACTGGATGTCGTCGATCAGCAGCAGACGCGCGGCACGCAGCCGCGCCTTGAACGCCATCGTCTCATTGGCGCGCATGGCATTGACGAACTCCATCATGAACCGTTCGGCCGACATGTAGACGACGGCGGCATCGGGCGAATGGGCGAGATAAGCGGCGGCGATCGCATGGAGCAGATGCGTCTTGCCCTGCCCCGTTCCGCCGTGGAGAAACAGCGGGCTGAAGCGCGGCTTCTCCGGCGCGGCCATCGCCATCGCCGCGGAACAGGCAAGCTGGTTGCTCTCCCCGATGATGAACCCGGCAAAGTCATGCCTTGGCTGGAACCCACCGCTGTTGCGGGGGGGGGCAGGGGCAGGCACAGGCGCCGAATCCGCCTGCGCCGAAAGAATGCGCAGCGCGGAGGATTCAGGGGCGCGAACGATCCGGATTTCGCGCACCCCGGCATTTGCGCTGCGCCAGGCGAGGCGCAGGCGATCGCCGAACTGCGCGGAAACGAAATTGGCGGAAAACTCGGAGGCGACGAGGATGTCGAGCGTCTCGGTCATCGCGCAATAGGCGCCCAGCCGCGCAGGCTTGATCCACTGATCGAACATGCGGGCGCCGACATCGCTGCGCAGCCCGGCGCGCAGTTGCGACCATAAAGGTTCTAGATGCGTGGAACTCGTACCGCTCTGGTCGCCAGCACTCCCGTCGACAGCGCCAGGCGCCTGTTCGCAGCCTGCCGCGATGCCCGATTGTCGTTCTACCTTGATCGTCATCCAGCCCCTACCACCGCCCTTTATTCCGCCACGCCCGATGCGCTGCGTACCGCCCCATTTTGCGGCGCATGAAAACTCATCCGGACAATCGCCCCCGATTGTCCGTTTTCGTCCTCCGACAAACACTGCAAGGATTACGATACCGAGTCGGATCGCAACCGAGAGACAAGACTTAGACAGCGTGCGACGAGTCGATCAAGAGCGCAGCGGGTCAAAAAAATGAAATAAAGGCGTTGACTCACCAAAGCCCGCGCAATTGCTGGATTAAATAATAAGTATATGATTTTATTGCGTAATTCTGATGGTTATCGATCGCTTCATGCTCGAATCGGCAGAAGTCCTAGGTTACAGGAAAATGACATTCCCATGACATTGCGCTCTTCCGTGAAAGGCCGGCAGATCTGCCTGCACGATGCTGCGCTGCACAGGGTTTCAAGGGAGACGAAGCCAATCGGAACTTAGCGGGAACAACAAAAAACCCGCCGGGAATGACCGGGCGGGTTTTTGCTGGCCGGATGGCCGAACGGGCGAGAGAATCAGCCGAGTGCCGTAACGCTCTTCGTCAGGCGGCTGAACTTGCGGGCCGCCGTGTTCTTGTGGAGCACGCCGCGCGCTACGCCGCGCGCCAGTTCGGGCTGAACAGTCTGGAGCGCGGTAGCCGCAGCATCCTTGTCGCCGGCGGCCACGGCTGCCTCGACCTTCTTCACCAGCGTACGGATGCGACCGACGCGGTTGCCGTTGATGAGTGCCCGTGCCGCGTTACGGCGAATGCGCTTCTTTGCCTGTGGCGTATTTGCCATGCCTGTCCTCGAACCGATTATTCAAAAGAAAAGGGCCATGCGGAATCGGTCCGACAGCCCGTGAAGGAGCGCGCCTTACCGTGATAGCGCCGATGCGTCAACCATTGCCGGGCAGTTTTGCAGCGGTCGCCGGTCCACGGTGCGGGTCAGCGCTGGCAACTGGGGCAATGGAAAGTCGAGCGCCCGCCATCCACCCGGCGCGCCACGATTCCGCCGCAGGGGCACGTTTCCCCTGCCCGCCCATAGACGCGCCATTGCTTGGAGAAATAGCCCAGTTCCCCGTCGGGGCGCGCATAATCGCGCAGCGTCGATCCACCTGCCGCGATGGCGGACGTCAGCACGGCGCGAATCGCTTCGACGAGCCGGGCGAGGCGCGGGGCGCTGATCCGCCCGCTCAGCGTGCCCGGCGCAATGCGCGCGATGTTCAGCGCCTCGCACACGTAGATATTGCCCAGACCCGCAACGATTCGCTGATCGAGCAGTGCCGCCTTGATCGGGCTGGTCCGCCCTGCGAGCACTACTTTCAAATAGGCGGGCGTGAAATCCGGCCCCAGCGGCTCCGGTCCCATCCGCGTGAACGGCGCGAACCCCTCCCACGCGTCGGTGCGGACAAGATCGAGCGAACCGAAGCGACGCGGATCGTTGAGCGCGAGGCGATGCCCCGACGCCGTTTCGAGCAGCAGATGATCGTGCGTCAGGATCGCTTCGGGATCGACGCGCCAGCGACCCGACATGCCCAGATGAAAGATCAGCGTGTCGCCCCGATCGGTGCCGATCAGGCCATATTTGGCGCGTCGCCACAGCGCGGTGACGGTCGATCCCGTCAGCCGCTGGCGCAGATCGACGGGGATCGGCCAGCGTAGGTCGGCCCGGCGCGGCTCCACCAGCGTCAGACGCTGGCCATCGAGCACCTGGGCGAGACCGGCAACGGTCGTTTCGACTTCTGGTAATTCGGGCATGGAACACCAATTTATGCGCTGTCCGTCGCGTTTCCACCTTCTGCTGGAACCCGCGCCAAACTCTGGCTAGAGCGAGGCTCATGAACGAAACTGTCTCTTTCGGCTATCGCGATGTCGATGCCACGCAAAAGACCGGCATGGTCAAAGGCGTCTTTTCCAATGTCGCGGGCAAATATGACCTGATGAACGACGCGATGTCGGCCGGCGCCCACCGACTTTGGAAGGATCAGTTCGTTCGCCGCGTGAAGCCGCAGACGGGCGAGGCGATCCTCGACATGGCGGGCGGTACGGGCGACATCGCCTTTCGTCTGCACGCGCGGGGTGCGCAGGTGACGGTAGCGGACATTAACCCGGAGATGCTGGCCGTCGGCATGGAGCGCGCGGAGAAGAAGGGGCTGACCGGCCTTGCCTGGTCCGAGCAGAATGCCGAAGTGCTGGACTTTCCCGACCGGCAGTTCGACGCCTATACGATCGCGTTCGGCATCCGCAACGTCACCCATATCGACCAGGCCCTGGCCGAGGCGCATCGCGTGCTGCGATTCGGCGGGCGGTTCTTCTGTCTTGAGTTTTCGACGACGGTCTGGCCCGGCTTCTCGGATATCTACGACGCCTATTCGCATCATCTGGTGCCGAAGCTGGGCAAGCTGCTCGCCAATGACGAGGAAAGCTATCGCTATCTGATCGAATCGATCCGCCGCTTTCCCGACATGCCCAGGTTCGAGGGGATGATTCGCGCAGCGGGCTTCACGCAGACGAAGGTCGAACCGATACTGGGCGGGCTGGTCGCGATCCACAGCGGCTGGAAAGCGTGAGGATGCGCCGGCGATTCTCCCCTCCCGCTTGCGGGAGGGGTCGGGGGAGGGCCTGTCCGATCCTGTGTCCTGACATCCCCTCCCCCAACCCCTCCCTGAAGGGAGGGGCTTTTTAAGCCATGACTTCCCACGCCACGCATCTCTGGCGGCTCCTGAAATGGGGCCGGACGCTGGCGCGCCACGGCGCGCTGCGCGGGATCGAGCGCGACCCGATGACGCCTGCATCTGTGCGGCGGCTGGCGCGGATCGCGCGTTTCGGCGCGCGCGTGCCGAAGCAGCCGCGTTATGCCGAAGCCTTCGAGTCGATTGGCCCGGCGGCGATCAAGCTGGGCCAGACGCTGGCGACGCGACCCGATCTGGTCGGCGAGGACGCGGCTCGCGATCTGCTCCGCTTGCAGGACGCCCTGCCGCCTGTACCGTTCGAGAGCATCCGCAAGCAGATCGAGCAGAGCTTCGGGCGACCGCTGGAGTCGCTCTATGCGACGTTCGACGAGAAGCCCGTAGGCGCCGCCTCGATCGCGCAGGTCCACCGCGCCACGACGATCGAAGGGCGCGACGTCGCCGTGAAGGTGCTGCGCCCCGGCGTGATGGAGCAGTTCAACCGCGACATCCAGACCTACGAATGGGCCGCCGCGCATCTGGAACAGCTTGGCGGCGAAGTCGCCCGCCTGCGCCCGCGCCTCGTCATCGCGAACCTGAAACGCTGGACCGCGCGCGAACTGGACCTACGCCGCGAAGCCGCATCCTCCTCCGAACTGGCCGAGGCTATGCAGGCCGAGCCGGGCTATACGGTGCCGACGATCGACTGGGACCGGACATCGGGCCGGGTGATGACGATGGAATGGATCGACGGCATCAAGATCGCCGATCGCGACGCCATCATCGCGGCGGGCCATGACGTGAAGGCGATCGCCGCTCGTCTCGTCAACGCCTTCCTGCGGCAGGCGATCGCAGAGGGCTTCTTCCATGCCGACATGCACCAGGGAAACCTGTTCGTGCGCGCCAATGGCGATATCGTCGCGATAGACTTCGGCATCATGGGGCGCATCGACCGCCGCGCGAGGATGTGGCTGGCGGAGATTCTCTACGGTCTCATCACCGGCAACTACCGCCGCGTCGCGGAGATTCATTTCGAGGCGCAATATGTCCCCGCGCATCATAACGTCGCCGAGTTCGCGACGGCCCTGCGCGCGGTAGGCGAACCGATGCGCGGCAAGCCGGTCAGCGAACTGTCGGTCGGCGGCATGCTCGACGGGCTGTTCGCGATCACCCGCGATTTCGACATGCAGACGCAGCCGCATCTGTTGCTGCTGCAAAAGACGATGGTGATGGTGGAAGGCGTCGCCACCGCGCTCGATCCCTCCATCAACATGTGGGAGACGAGCGGCCCCTATGTGAAGGAATGGCTGCGCACCGAACTTGGCCCCGAAGCGAAGGCCGCCGACACGCTGATCGAGAATTGGCGCACGTTGCAGCGGCTGCCCGATCTCGTCCGCCGGATCGAGGAACATTATCCCGCGAAGGGCGCCGCCCCGCCGCCACCGCCGCTCACGGAAATAAAGCTGATCGGCATGGGATCGGGCTGGAAATATGCCTTGGTGGCGATGTTTGCCGGGGTCGCGGGCGCCGCCGTAATGGCACTTGCCGAACGGCTGATTTCTTGACCGGAAAAGTATTACGTATTACGTAATACCATATGAAAGCGGGCAAACTTACGGTCAAGCATCAGGTCACCATTCCGCGCGATGTCCGGGCGGCATTGGGGCTGAAGGCTGGCGACCATGTGGTTTTTGCCATCGAGGACGGACAGGCGGTGCTGACGAAGGTCGAAAAGCCCGATCCGGAAGAAGAGGCCTGGTTCCGCTTTACCATGTCGCAAATGACGGAATGGGCCAGTCCGGAGGACGACGAGGCCTTTCGTGATCTTTGACCGTTTTGATATCTGTATCGTCAATTTCCCGTTCAGCGATCGCAATATAACCAAACGTCGCCCCGCCCTGATAATCTGCGACAGGGATTTCATATATCGCACCGGCAACATCTTGGTCGCCATGATTACATCTGCGAAACATTCACAATGGCCGGGGGATTGCCCGATTACCGATTTGCATGAGGCCGGACTGTCGCATCCCTCGAAAATACGAATGCGATTTTCCACATTTGCCGCGACAAGAGTAGTCGGCCACAGTGGGCGGCTTGCCGATGACAACGACCGGGCGTTGGTCAGGGCAGCCCTTCATGAAACGATTTGCGCATGACCCCCAAACGCATTCTCCTCATCGTCTCTGGCGGAATCGCCGCCTACAAGGCTCTGGAACTGATCCGGCTGCTGCGACGCGCGGACATCGCCGTCCGCGCGGTGATGACGGAAAGCGCGAAGGCGTTCGTGACCCCGCTGTCGCTGGGCGTGCTGACCGGCGATCAGGTCTATGGCAATATGTTCGACCTGAAGGAGGAAAGCGAGATCGGGCATATCCAGCTCAGCCGGGAAGCCGACCTGATCGTCATCTGCCCGGCCACGGCGAACATATTGGCGAAGATGGCGGCGGGCATCGCCGACGATCTGGCGACGACGATCCTGCTCGCCACCGATACGCCGGTGCTGGCGG
This sequence comes from Sphingobium sp., assembly GCA_965279415.1. Classification (GTDB taxonomy): domain Bacteria; phylum Pseudomonadota; class Alphaproteobacteria; order Sphingomonadales; family Sphingomonadaceae; genus Sphingobium. Next base: position 2,034,694 of record OZ257238.1, on the reverse strand, counting down.
TCCCCGCTATGAACGTGCGGATGTGGCATCACCCTGCGACGCAACGCAACCTTGCGCAATTGCGCGCCGACGGCATCACGATCATGGAACCCGACAGCGGCGGCATGGCCTGCGGCGAATGGGGCAAGGGGCGCCTGCCTGAACCCGAAGTGATGGCCGCGCACATCCGAGAGATGCTGGCGCAGGCGGTCAAGCTGCCTGTGCCGGGATCGGACAGCGATACCACATCCGGCCCCGGCCCGCTCAGCGGACGGCATGTGCTCGTCACCGCCGGGCCGACGCACGAGCCGATCGATCCGGTGCGCTACATCGCCAATCGTTCCTCGGGCAAGCAGGGCTTCGCTATCGCCCGCGCCGCCGCCGATGCCGGGGCGCGGGTGACGCTGGTGAGCGGCCCCGTCACCTTGCCCACGCCGCGCGGCGTGACACGCATCGACGTGCAGACCGCGCGGGAGATGCAGGCGGCAGTCGAAGCCGCGTTGCCGGCGGACGTCGCCTTCATGGTCGCCGCCGTGGCGGACTGGCGCACCGATGATGCCGCACCGCAAAAGATCAAGAAATCCGGCGAGGCGCCCGTGCCGCTCGCGCTCGTCGAAAATCCCGACATATTGGCGACCCTTGGCAGGCATCCGCAACGCCCCACCCTGCTGATCGGCTTCGCCGCGGAGACCGAGGCAGTCGAGGCCCATGCGCAGGCGAAGCTGGCGCGCAAGGGCGCCGACTGGATCGTCGCCAATGACGTGTCGGGCGACGTGATGGGCGGCGACGCGAACAGCGTGCATATCGTGACCGCGCAGGGCGTCGAGACATGGGATAGCCTGCCCAAGGACGCCGTCGCCAGTCGCCTGATAGGAAAAATCGTTGACGCTCTTGCCACCCATTGAAATCCGCCTGAAACGCCTGCCCCATGGCGAAGGACTGCCGGTGCCTGCCTATGCCACGGCGGGCGCGGCGGGCATGGACGTGATGGCCGCCGAGGATCTGGACCTTGCCCCCGGCGCACGTCACGCGGTGGCCACCGGCTTCGCCATGGCCATACCTGTCGGCTATGAGGTGCAGGTACGCCCGCGATCCGGTCTCGCGCTGAAACATGGCGTGACGGTGCCCAACACGCCCGGCACGATCGACAGCGATTATCGTGGCGAGTTGAAAATCATCATGATAAACCATGGCAATACCCCTTTCCCGATACGCCGCGGGGACCGGATCGCGCAGATCGTCGCAGCGCCCGTTCAACAGGCGCGCTTGGCCGAAGTCGACGAACTGGACGAGACGGCGCGTGGGTCGGGGGGATTTGGATCGACGGGAGGATTGAGCCGATGACCATGCTGCTTTCGCTGATGCTCGCTGCGAGCACGACCATTCCCACCACGCTGACCGATGTGCCGGTGATCGAAAAGTGGCAGGGGCGGCGGATATCGCCGCGCTGGTCCGAGGAAGCGAAGCGCGCCTATCGCCGGGGCAATTGCTCGGGTGCCAAACCCTATGAGGGCGGCGATCTGCTCGAACTCGACGTGCTGTTTCTGGTTGCAAACGACGGGAAACTGGTCCGCCTCGCGCCGGTCAACGTGCAATGTCCCGAAGTCGAGAAGTTCGTGAGTGGACGCATCATGGGGACGTTGCGCAATTCCTTCCCCAGACATGACGGCGCCGAACCACAATGGTATCGGTCGCAGGTGCGCTTCCTTTGGTCGGACTGACCGACGCCCAGCTCGACCGCTACGCCCGCCACATCGTTCTGAAGGAAATCGGCGGCGCGGGGCAGGCCCGCTTGCTCTCCGCGCATGTCGCGCTGATCGGTGCGGGCGGCATCGGCAGTCCGGCGATCCAGTATCTGGCGGCTGCGGGCGTCGGCACCTTGCGGGTGATCGACGACGATGCCGTGGCGCTGTCCAACCTCCAGCGGCAGGTGCTGTTCGGCAGCGCCGACATCGGCCTGCCCAAGGCGGAAGTGGCGGTGACCTCCGTCGCAAGACTCAACCCTGATGTACGGATCATCCCGATCGTGCGGCGGCTGGATGCCGAAAACGCCACCGTCATGTTGCGCGACGCCGACGTCATCATCGACGGCAGCGACAGTTTCGCCACCCGGCTGGCCGTGGCAGATGCGGCGCGCGCGCTGCGCATTCCGCTGGTCTCGGCGGCGGTCGGATCGTTCGAGGGGCAGATCGCCGTCTATCGCGGCTGGGAAGCGGACAAGCCCTGCTATCGTTGTCTGGTGGGCGACGATCCCGACCGCGCGGAGACAAGCTGCGCCGATCAGGGCGTGATCGGCGCGCTGACGGGCGTGATGGGCAGCCTGGCCGCGCTGGAAGCCATACGCGCGATCGTACCCTTCGGTGACGACAGCGCGGGCAAGCTGCTGATCGCGGATTTGCTTTCGCTGCGCTTTCGGACGCTGACGGTGCCCAAGGATCCCGCCTGCCCCGCCTGCGCGCTGGCGCCATGCGTCGCCTGAAAATCGTCATATTGACGGATGATGCCGAACGGTTGCGCGGGGCGCTGGCCATGGCGGCGGCGCAGGCGGCGCTGGGGATGGATGCCGAGATATTCTTTCAGATGGATGCCGTGGCCCTTCTCTGCGCCGACATAACCGCCCCGCACGATGCGACGCATCAGGCGGCGGGCTTGCCGTCGCTGGCGCAGCTTATCGACGATGCGCTGGCGCTTGGCGTGCGTCTGATCGTCTGCCAGAGCGGGTTGGCGCTGGTGGGGATGGACAGCGCGGCGCTGGATTCAGCAATCGTGATGAGCGGTTCCGTCAGCTTTATGCAGTCCGTCGCCGATGACGACCGGTTGTTGTTCGTCTGAACGCAGATGCCGACGTTACGCCGGGGCCGTCGTACGGCGCCGTGTCGGCCCTGCGATCGCCTCGATATCGCGGTGCAGATCCCGACGCAGGCCGAGGAAGAACGCCGCTTCGGCGACGATGAACAGCGGGCCGATGATCAGTCCGGCGATATCGTCCAGAAAAGCGGGCTTGCGGCCTTCGTAATGATGGCCGAGAAACTGGATGATCCATCCGACGACGAACAGGCCGATGCCTGTGGTCAGCCATACAGGCGACGCCAGGGCCGCGACCAGATAGCCCGCCCAGCAGGCGAGCGCATAGAATGCCGTCATCGCCAGCCCGAAACGCAGGTCGAGCCGCAGATAGAACAGCGCGGCGATGGTCGACAAGAAGATAGCCGGATTGAGCGGCAACCCCGCCACCAGGAACGCCGGACGCGACAGCAATATCTCCAGCGCGACTACAATCATCGGTACGCCCACCAGATGCGTCACGATGTTGCGCGGATCCCTGTGATAACCGGCATAATTGGCGAGATGTTGCGTCAGGGTTTTCATGATCGAACCTTCGGTATGGCCACTCCCATAGTGCCGCAGCGCCATGATTTTGTCCATGCCCCTTCACGCCGCCCCGGCAGCTATGGCCTGATGCTATGGACAGCATCGACAGTCGCGCTATAGCCGGGCGCAAACGTGCAGCAGAGCGGGGAGCCAGCGCCATGACCGTGACCATCACCCGGGCCGACCTTATAGAAAGCGTGGCCGATGCGCTTCAGTTCATTAGCTACTATCACCCGATGGATTATATCCGCGCACTGGGACACGCCTATGACGCCGAGCAGTCCCCGGCGGCCAAGGATGCGATCGCGCAGATCCTGACCAACAGCCGCATGTGCGCGGAGGGGCATCGCCCGATCTGTCAGGATACCGGCATCGTCAACGTGTTCGTCAAATGGGGGATGGACTGCCGTCTCGACGACACGTCGAAATCCTTGCAGGAGATCGTCGACGAAGGCGTCCGCCGTGCCTATCTGCACCCGGAAAACAAGCTGCGTGCCTCGGTCCTCGCCGATCCCGCCTTCACCCGACGCAATACCAAGGACAACACCCCCTGCGTCCTGCATGTCGAGATGGTGCCGGGATCGAAAGTAACGGTCGATGTCGCGGCAAAGGGCGGCGGGTCCGAAAACAAGTCCAAGTTCAAGATGATGAACCCCAGCGATTCGATCGTCGACTGGGTGCTGGAGATGATCCCGCAGATGGGCGCGGGCTGGTGCCCACCGGGCATGCTGGGCATCGGCATCGGCGGCACGGCGGAACATTGCGTGCTGCTGGCCAAGAAGGCCCTGATGGACCCGATCGACATGGGACTGTTGAAGGCGCGCGGGCCGCAGAACGACATCGAGGCGCTGCGCATCGAGATTTTCGACAAGGTGAACGCGCTCGGCATCGGCGCGCAGGGGCTGGGCGGTCTTTCGACCATCCTCGACGTCAAGATCATGGACGCACCCTGCCACGCGGCGGGCAAGCCGGTGGCGATGATCCCCAATTGCGCCGCCACCCGCCACGCGCATTTCACGCTGGATGGCAGCGGCCCGGCCTATCTGGAACAGCCCAGGTTGTCCGAATGGCCCGACGTCAACTGGACGCCGGACAAGGCGGCGATCCGCGTGGACCTCGACACGCTGACGCCGTACGTCGTGCAAAGCTGGAAGCATGGCGACCGCCTGCTCCTGAACGGCAAGATGCTGACCGGGCGCGACGCGGCCCATGCGCGGATCAAGGCGATGCTTGAGGCGGGCGAACCGCTGCCCGTCGAGTTCGCCGGGCGCGTCATCTATTATGTCGGCCCGGTCGATCCGGTCGGGGAGGAAATCGTCGGCCCCGCCGGCCCCACCACCGCGACCCGCATGGACAAATTCACGCGGATGATGTTGGAACAGGGTCTGCTCGCCATGGTCGGCAAGGCGGAGCGCGGCCCGATGGCGATCGAGGCGATCCGCGACCACAAGAGCGCCTATCTGATGGCAGTCGGCGGCGCGGCCTATCTGGTCGCGAAGGCGATCAAGGGATCGAAGGTCGTCGGGTTTCACGACCTGGGCATGGAAGCGATCTACGAGTTCGAGGTGCAGGACATGCCGGTGACGGTAGCGGTCGATGCGGAAGGACAAAGCGTCCACCACCTCGCCCCGCTGGTCTGGCGGGAAAAGATAGCGCGGGAGAAGCTGCTGGAGGGAGCATGAGGAATCAACGCCGTAACGCCGTCGCGATCATGTCCTCTTCCGCTACCGTGAACGCCGATCGTCCCTTTGGCGCGTCGTCGGGCAGCGCCGTCACGAAATAGGCGACGCCCTTGCCCGTTGCCGGATCGACCCACAGGCCCGATCGCAGGCCATAGGCTTCGCCGCTATGGCCGATCCGCATGCGACCGTCGCCGAAGGGATCGTCGCGGCACTCGGCGGGGCGTCCGGGCAGCGCGAGAATGTGAACCGCCAGCCCGTAAGCGCAGTTCAGGCCGCTTTCCGTGTCGCCATTGCGCCCGTCGTAGCGCCATTGCGGCCGCGTCATCTGGGCAAGGCTTTGCGCCGTCAGGAAACCCAAATCCCGGCCCGCCAGAACGCGGCCAAGCCGCGCCAGCCCGCGCGCGCTGATCCGCATGCCGCCTTGCGGGCTGAACGCCGCGCCCTGACGCCCCAGCGGATAGCGCGCCAAGTCGCAGCCACCGCCTCGCGCAGGCACGACTGGGCACGTCGGCATCACCCCGCGCAGGTCGTCGCGGGCCACGCTGCTGTCCGGGCGATAGAGTATGACGGCATTGCGGATCGCGCGCGGGGAACAGGTCGTCCAGTTGAAGCAGGCGTCCATGCGCAACGGACCGAACACTTCGCGCTGCATGATCCGATCGAACCGTTCGCCCGTGGCCGCTTCCATCACCGCGGCGACCACAGGGAAATTGAGGTTGGAATAGGTGAAATAGGCACCGGGCGGATGGCCGTCATCCCATGCCTTCCCGTCCTGCATCGCCACGTCAAGCCGCGCGTCGAGCGGCAGGGCATAGTCGATGCCGTCGCGCACGCCCGCCGTGTGCGACAGCAATTGCCGCAAGGTGATCGGTGCATCGGGATAGGCCGGGTTGCGCAGGCGCCAGCCCAAGGTGACGGACACGTCGCGATCGAGATCGAGCAATCCGCGCTCGACCAGCCGCATCACCCCCATCGCCACCGCCAGCTTCGATATGGACGCGATGCGAACCGGATCACCGGGCCGGACCCGGCGTCCGCTTTCGCGATCGGCGAGGCCATGCGCACCGGAGGCCCGATCGCCGCGCTTGTCAAAACTGACCCATACCGATGACGATGGCGGGTCGATCCCCTCCGCCCGACCGACGGCACAGGACATACTGATCCAGAGCAGCATGATTGCCGCCCGCACCGCTGGAACCAGCCTCCCGGACGGAAAGTTGTCCGCCTTCATTGAGGGAGCCTTTCATGACATTCACGCGTCTCGAACCGCCTATCCCCGTCGTCGTGCAGGACAAGGGGGATGGCTATGCGTTCGGCGTCATCGATTACGGGCAGGAGCATAATCTGATCTGGGTAACAGCGATCAGCGACAGTGGCGAGATATGGTGTGCGCCGAACCCGAAAGTGCGGATGAAGGCGAACTGGACCATGGGTCGGCCGGAACCGGTCGTGACGGCATGTTGCGCGCCCGCTGAAGTGCCGAAACATTAGGGTGAAACATAGTATCTCGCATCGATTATAATTTTTTAACCATAAGCACTTACGCAAGGCGGGATGCAACATGCCGCACTGACCACAGAGATTGACAAGACGATCAAGAAAGCCGCGAGGCTGTCGGGCGATCTGGGAATCCGCACGCTCGATCTGCAGGCGGATATTTCCGAACTCGCCGATCGCGTGACCGCGCAGGCAAACACCATCGAATCGATCGGAAGCGAAGCGGTGCGTCTGGCGCAGGACGGTCAGGACGTGTCCGACGCCGCGAACGACGCGCAGCACAAGGCGCGCGCCGCCACGGCGGTGATCGACGATTCCAGCCGTCAGTTGACCGAAGCAACCGTCAACGTCGTCGACATGATCGGGCAAGTCAGCCGCATCCACGACAGCCTTGGCGGATTTACCGAAGCCCTGGCGACGGTGGCGCATGTCACCAACATCATTAGCGGCATCGCCAGCCAGACCAATCTGCTGGCGCTCAACGCCACGATCGAGGCGGCACGCGCGGGCGATGCCGGGCGCGGCTTTGCCGTCGTGGCCAGCGAAGTGAAGAAACTGGCGCAGGAAACCGCCGCCGCCACCAAGACGATCGAAGTGTCGATCCGCGCCCTGACCGGGGAAGCCGACGGGATGCTCGACCGCATCGGCGACGGCGTCGAGAAGGCGAAATCGGCGCACAAGGGCACCCGCGATATCGAGGCGCTGGTGACAAGGCTCGCCACGCTGATGCGCGGACTGTCGGACAATAGCGACGCCGTCGCCAACCGGATCGAATCGATGGTCGGATCGGTGGACCAGATCCATGCGGGGCTGGGCGCGCTGGCCGCGAACTCCAGCGACAACGCACATGGTTTGCAACGGTTGTCGCATCGGGTCACCACGGTCAGCGACGACACGAACATCCTTCTGCAATATCTCGCCGAAAGCGGCGTGGAAATCGCCGATTCGCCGTATATCCGCTTTGCCCTGACGGCTGCCGAAGCCATCGCGGCGCAGCTTGAGCGCGATCTCGACGAAGGCCGTATCAGCGAAACGGTCGCCTTCAGTGAAGATTACTCTCTCGTCGCGAACAGCGACCCGAAACTCTATACGCATCCGATCCAGCCGTTCGTGACCGCCGCCGCACGCCCCTTCCAGGAACGCGCGCGCGCCCTGCCCGGCTTCTTCGGGATGACCTGCACCGACCGCAATAGCTGGGGCGGCGTCGCCATGCCGGAGCGATCGCTCTCGCCGCGCCCCGATGATCCGCTGTGGAATGCCGAATATGCCCGTGCGGGCCAGATATTCGAGCAGCCCGATACCCGCGAGCAGGTCAAGACGCTTCAGCCCTTCTGCATCAAGGCCTATCGTCGCCCGGTCAGCGGCGGCGGCGTGATGCTGCTCAAGCAGGTCATCGGCTCGATCCATATTCGCGGCCGCCACTGGGGCATATTGCAGATCGCCTACGCCGATCAGAGCTGAGGCATATTGCCTGCACCCCGCAAGCAACGCACTATGGCGACTTGCAGGGGAAAGATACGACATGACGAAGGCATCAGCCTTACCACAGGGACAGGACGCCGATCGTTTCGAGACCGCGCTTGCCACAGGCGCGCTTGTATTGCTGGGCACCGTCCTCATCGCGCTGGCCAAGGGACATGCGGACTGGAGCCGCGTACCGGCGATGGTGTGGCTCCATCTCCTCACGATCGGCATCGCGCTGGCGCTCACGCCCGTGATGCTGCTGCGACGGCGCGGGGATCGGCGCCATCGCCAGCTTGGCTATGTCTGGGTGGTCGCCATGGGCCTGACCGCGCTCATCAGTTTCGCCATCCGCGGCGCCAACCATGGCGGCTTCAGCATCATCCACATTCTTTCGGCATGGACGCTGTTTCAGGTGCCGCGCATCGTGATGTTCGCGCGCAGCCACAACATCGTCCGACATCGTCGGGCGGTGCGCGCGATGGTGCTCGGCGCTTTGCTGATCGCGGGTTTCTTCACCTTCCCGTTCGACCGGATGCTGGGCCACTGGCTCTTTTCCTGAAAGGCCTCGACAGCGCCAGAATTAGAACATAAAAGGAACATATGGCATGGCTCGATACGCGACAGAAACTCGAAATACTGGCGGACGCCGCCAAATATGATGCGTCCTGCGCGTCGTCCGGCACCACCAGGCGGCACAGCACGCGCGGCACGAAAGGCGGCATAGGATCGACCGAAGGCATGGGTATCTGCCACGCCTACGCTCCCGACGGCCGCTGCATATCGCTGCTCAAGATATTGCTGACCAACAGTTGCGTATTCGACTGCCACTACTGCATCAACCGCAAGAGCAGCAATGTGCGTCGCGCGCGGTTCACGGTGGAGGAAGTGGTCGACCTCACGCTGTCCTTCTACCGCCGCAACTATATCGAAGGGCTGTTCCTCTCGTCCGGCATCATCCGGTCGCCCGACTATACGATGGAACGCGTGGTGGCGGTGGCGCGCAGCCTGCGCGAGGAGCATGGCTTTCGCGGCTACATCCATCTCAAGACGATCCCCGACGCCGACCCCGAACTGATCCGGCAGGCGGGGCTGCATGCCGACCGCATATCCATCAACGTCGAGCTGCCGACGCAGGCCGGTCTTGCCCGCCTCGCCCCGGAAAAGGACGGCGCGCGGATCGAAGGGGCGATGGGCCGGATGCAGAGCGATATGGTCGACAGCGCCGACGCCCGCAAACGCTACAAGTCCGCCCCGCGTTTCGCGCCGGGGGGCCAGTCGACGCAGATGATCGTGGGGGCCGACGCCGCAAACGACCGGACGATCATCGACCGGGCCAGCAACCTTTATGGCCGCTTCGGCCTGCGCCGCGTCTATTACAGCGCCTTTTCCCCGATACCGGCGGCCAGTGCCGTACTGCCGCTCTCGCGCCCGCCGCTGATCCGCGAACATCGCCTGTACCAGTCGGACTGGCTGATGCGCTTCTACGGCTTTTCGGCGCGGGACGTCGGCAATGCCGCCGACAGCGCGACCGGCAATCTGCCGCTCGACATCGACCCCAAGCTCGCCTGGGCGCTCAAGCATCGCGACAATTTCCCCGTCGATGTGAACCGCGCGCCGCGCGCGATGCTGCTGCGCGTGCCGGGGCTGGGCGTAAAGGCGGTCAACGCCATTTTGCACAGCCGCCGCTGGCGGACCCTGCGGCTGGAGGATGTGGCGCGCCTGACCGCTTCGGTGGCAAAGATGCGGCCCTTTCTCATCACGTCCGACTGGCGTCCCGTTCTGCTGGCGGATAGTGCGGATGTGTCCGCCCTCGTCATGCCGAAGCCGCGCCAGCTCGATCTGTTTGCCGCCTGATGCGTATTTTCGGCAATTTCCGGTTGATTTGTGGGGGCGCCCGTGAAACTCTTCGCTCTGGTTCAACCGGCAAGGGGGTTTGCGGTGGCTTCCATCTTCGCAATGCGATCGGACGATCGTCGAGATATCGATTATGCGCGGCGCATGAGCAGCCATCTGGCCGCCGCACTCGTGGTGTTCGCCGTGCTTCAGATCGGCGTAGTCGCCAGGCTGGGCGGTTCGCTGCTCATGCATCTTGGGATATTCTTCGCGGTGGGCGGCTTTGCGATGGCCGCGCGCGGGCTGGAGGCGCGCTGGGTCGCTTTCTCCGCATCGGCCCTGCCGCAGGATACGCTGAACCGCCTGTTCCGCGAAGATCGCGTCATTCTGTGGATCGCCAGCATCGGCGCGCCTTTCCTGTGGGTGCCTGTCGCGATGATCTCCCGCACGCTCTTCGGCTGAACGCTGCACCCGCTACCGCTGGCAAGAATGCCGCATGTTCAGCGTAACGCTGGACGCGCCCGATGATTTCGACGGCTGGCGCACCGCCGCGCGCCGTTTCGCATTGGCGGATGTGTCGCCGGACCGGATCGGCTGGTCCGTCGCCGGGAGCAGCCCCGATCTTTTCGGCGATGGGGATCAGGAGGATGGCGCGCAGAATCAAGCCGCCCATCCCCCGTTCGCCATATCCCGCGCCTTCATCGATCTCGCCAGGACGGCGCTGCTGCACAGCGATCCGGCGCGGTTCACCCTGCTGTACATGCTCCTGCTGCGGGCGCGCAAAACGCCGCCGATCCTGAGCGACAAGGCGGACCCGCTGGTGCGCAGGATCGAGGCACTGGCGCAGGCGGTCCGGCGCGACATCCACAAGATGCGCGCTTTCGTGCGGTTCCGCGAAATCGGCAATGCGCTGGACGATGCCCAGCATTTCGTCGCCTGGTTCGAGCCGGACCATCATATCGTGCGCGCCAATGCAGGGTTCTTCGTGCGCCGCTTTCCCAATATGCGCTGGTCAATCCTGACGCCGCAGGTCTGCCTGCACTGGATGGACGGCACGCTGCGCGAGGGTCCGGGCGCGCAGCGCAGCGACGCGCCAGACGGCGATCCGGTCGAGGATCTGTGGAAAGGCTATTACAGCGCGATCTTCAATCCCGCGCGATTGAAAGTCGGCGCCATGCTGTCCGAAATGCCGAAGAAATACTGGCGCAACCTGCCCGAGGCCGCGCTGATCCCCGGCCTGATCGCGGGCGCGCAGGCGCGCGAAGCGGCGATGATCGCCGCCGATCCGCTGCCTGACAAGGACGCTACACGCCGTTAACCTTCCTTACATCGCAGCTATGGAATCATTCACCGCATCGGCCTTGCCTTTCCCGGCGTGCGGCCACGACAATCGCGATGGGTGAAAATGCGGGCAAAAGAGTGTTTTAGGTGCAGATGACGATCCGGCGCACTGGTCCTGTGGACCGCCGGGCACGCGCACGGCGGCGCGTGACCCTGTGCATTATGATGACGGCGCTGGGCGCCTGCGTCAGCAGTGCGCAACCGCCTGCCCCGCGCACGGCTGCGATCGTGCCGCGCACCGCGACGCCCGCTGCTCGTCCCGTCGCCAATCCGCCAGCGCGCATTCCCGATTACGATCCGCGCAACACGCCTTCGCCCGCCCTTACCAGCATCATCCAGTCGCTAGGCCGCAACTTCAAAGGCAATGTCGGCATCGCCGTGCGCCGCGTCGATGCCGACTGGACCGTCGCCTGGAACGGCACCAGCCTGTTTCCGCAGCAAAGCGTGTCGAAGCTGTGGGTGGCGATGACGCTGCTCGACGCCGCCGACCGCAGGAAGCTGTCGCTGACCGACAGCGTGACCGTGCGGCGCGAGGACATGACGCTGTTTCACCAGCCGCTCGCCAGCCTGATCGGTACGGACGGCTATACGACCACGCTGTCCAGCCTGATGAACCGGGCGATGACGCAAAGCGACAACACCGCCAACGACGTGCTGCTGCGCCGCGCGGGGGGACCGGAGGCAGTGCGCGGCTTTCTGGCCCGACGTTTCATAAGCAACATCCGCTTCGGCCCCGGCGAACGCCTGCTGCAAAGCGCGACCGCCGGGCTGAGCTGGAACCCGAGCTATTCGCAGGGGCGCAATTTCTACACCGCGCGCGCGAACCTGCCGCGTAGCGTGCGGGAAAAGGCGCTCGACGCCTATCTCGCCAATCCGCCCGACGGCGCCGCGCCCGGTTCGGTCGTCATGGCGCTCGCCAAGCTGAAACGCGGTGAGATGCTTTCGCCCGCCTCCACGCAACTGCTGCTCTCGACCATGGGTCAGGCCAAGACCGGGCCGCAGCGGATCAAGGGCGGGGTGCCCGCGGGCTGGAGCTACGTCCACAAGACGGGCACCGGGCAGGATCTGCCGCCGCGCTCCACCGGCTTCAACGACATCGGCATCATGACGGCGCCGGACGGCACGAGTTATGCCGTCGCGGTGTTCATCGGCAGCACGACGGAACCGATCCCCAAAAGGTGGGAACTGATGCAATCGGTCGCCCGCGCCGTGGCGGAGAACCACGACAGGCGGTGAGGACCTAAAGCCCCTCCCCTTCAGGGGAGGGGTTGGGGTGGGGGATGCAAGTAGCGCACACTGGCTTCGCCAGCGATTGCTGCGCAATCGCACCCACCCCTGCCCCTCCCTTGAAAGGGAGGGGAGTCTTTATGGAGTATCTCCCTTCAAGGGAGAAGGTTTGGCACGTAGGCCCCCATCCGCTATCCCCTCCCCATGTCCCAGAATCACCTCTATCTCGTCGATGGCAGCGGCTACATCTTCCGCGCCTATCATCAGCTTCCGCCGCTCACCAATCCGCAGGGGCAGCCCGTGGGTGCCGTCTATGGCTATACGTCGATGCTGTGGAAGCTGGCGGCGGAGCTGGGTGCCGCCGAAGGCCCGACGCATATGGCGGTGATCCTCGACAAGGGGTCGCACACCTTCCGCAACGACATGTACGATCAGTACAAGGCGAACCGCCCGCCCGCGCCCGAGGACCTCATCCCGCAATTCCCGATGATCCGCGACGCGACCCGCGCCTTCTCCCTCCCCTGCATCGAGGAAGCGGGGTTCGAGGCGGACGACATCATCGCCACCTATACCAAAGCCGCGATCGCGGCGGGATGGCATGTCACGATCGTGTCGTCCGACAAGGATCTGATGCAGCTCATCCAGCCCGGCGTCGACATGTACGACACGATGAAGAACGAGCGGCGCGGCCCGGATTATGTGATGGGCAAGTTCGGCGTCCTGCCCGAACAGCTGGGCGACGTTCTGGCGCTGATGGGCGACAGCGTGGACAATGTTCCCGGCGTCCCCGGCATCGGCCCGAAAACCGCCTCGAAGCTCATCATCGAATATGGCGATCTGGAAAGCGTGCTGGCCGCCGCGCCGGCCATGAAGCCGTCGAAGATGCGCGACAATCTGATCGAGCATAGCGAGATGGCGCGGCTCTCGCGCCGTCTGGTCGAACTCAAGAGCGACATGCCGCTGCCCGAACCGCTGGACGATCTGACGCTGAAAGGCATACCGGAAGAGCCGCTGCGCGCGTTTCTGGAATGTCAGGGGTTCAAGGCGCTGCTCAACCGGCTTGGCGGCGGCGCGGCCAGGACGGCACCGGCATCCGCGACCCAAAGCGAGGCACCGTCCACGCCGGTCGCCGCGCCCGTCGCCCCGATCGACCGCAGCGCCTATGAAACGGTGGTCACGGCCGACGCGCTCGACCGCTGGATCGCCGCGGCGCATGGCGAAGGCATCATCGCTATCGACACCGAAACCGACAGCCTCGACAGCGTGAGCGCGAAGCTGGTCGGCATCAGCCTCGCCACCGGACCCAATGCCGCCTGCTACATTCCCCTCGGCCATGGCGGGACGGACATGTTCGCGGAAAAACCGGAGCAACTGCCGCTCGACACGGTGATCGCGAAACTGAAGCCGCTGCTGGCGGACGACAGTGTGCTGAAGGTCGGCCAGAACCTCAAATATGACATGACCGTGCTGGCCCGCCACGGCCTCACCATCGCGCCGTTCGACGACACGATCGTGATGAGCTTCGATCTCGACGCGGGCAAGAGCCTCGCCGGGCACGGCATGGACGAGGCGGCGCGCGTCCATCTCGATCACGCCTGCATTGCCTTCAAGGATGTGGTGGGCAGCGGCAAGTCGCAGATCAGCTTCGCCGAAGTGCCGCTCGACAAGGCGACCGCCTATGCCGCCGAGGATGCCGACGTCACCCTGCGCCTGTGGAATATCTTCAAGCCGCGCCTGCATCAGGAAGGAGCGACGCGCGTCTACGAGCTGGTCGACCGTCCGCTGGTGCCGGTGATCGCGACCATGGAACGCACGGGGATCAAGGTCGATCGCGAGCATCTCTCGCGCCTGTCGGGCGAGTTCGCCGACGGCATCGCCGCGCTGGAAACCGAAATCCATGCGCTCGCGGGCCAGCCCTTCGCGATCGGCAGCACGCAGCAGCTAGGCGCGATCCTGTTCGAGAAGCTGGGCCTGAAAGGCGGCAAGAAGGGCAAGTCCGGCGCCTATTCCACCGATGTCACCATCCTCGAAAAGCTGAAGGCCGAAGGATCGGAGATTTCCGGCAAGGTACTCGACTGGCGGCAATTGTCGAAACTCAAGTCGACCTATACCGATGCGCTGCAGGCGCAGATCAACCCGGTGACGGGCCGCGTCCATACCAGCTATTCGCTGACCGGCGCGCAGACCGGGCGGCTCTCCTCCACAGACCCGAACCTTCAGAACATCCCGATCCGCACGGAGACGGGGCGGCAGATCCGCCATGCCTTCATCGCGGAGCCGGGCAACGTCATCCTGGCCGCCGACTACAGCCAGATCGAACTGCGTCTCGCCGCGCATATGGCGGACGTGCCCGCCCTGCGCGAAGCCTTCGAAGCAGGCGAGGACATCCACAACCGCACGGCGCAGGAGCTGTTCGGCGTGGTCAATCGCGACACGCGCGGACGCGCCAAGACGATCAACTTCGCGATCCTCTACGGCATAAGCCGCTGGGGTCTCGCCGCCCGGCTGGAAATCAGCGCGGACGAGGCGCAGGACATGATCAGCCGCTATTACGAACGCTTCCCCGGCATCAGCGTCTACATCAACGAGACGATAGAGAAGGCGCGCGCGCAGGGCTATACCGAAACTTTGTTCGGCCGGAAAACCTGGTTCCCGCGGATCAGGGCGTCGCTCCAGCACGAGAGGCAGGGCGCCGAACGCGCCGCGATCAACGCGCCGATCCAGGGGACGAGCGCCGACATCATCAAACGCGCGATGGTGCGCATGGGACCGGCACTGGAGGCGGCGGGGCTGGATCGGGTGAAGATGCTGCTGCAGGTGCATGACGAACTGGTGTTCGAATTGCCGGAAGGCGACGTGGATGCGGCGAGCGCCGTCATCCGCACCGTGATGGAAGGCGCGGCGGAACCCATGGTGAAACTGTCCGTACCGCTGGGCGTGGAGATCGGGATCGGACCAAGCTGGGGCGCGGCGCATTAACCCTCACCCGTCATGCCAGCGAACACTGGCATCTCTCTTGTCTTTCCTGCGCCTCTACGTCCGCGGCCGTCCCTGCCGGTAACTTCCCAGCACGCGCACCCATTTGGTGTGGAACTTCAATTCCTCCAGCGCCCTATCGATGGCGGGGTTGCCGGGCATACCCTCGATATCGGCAAAGAACTCCGTCATCGCGAAGCTGGCGCCGCGCTGATAGCTTTCCAGCTTGGTGATGTTGACGCCGTTGGTCGCAAAGCCGCCCAGCGCCTTGTAGAGCGAGGCGGCGACGTTGCGCACCTCGAACAGGAATGTCGTCATCACCGGGCCTTGCCCGTCGGGCATTTGCGGCTCGCGCGCCAGCACGACGAAGCGCGTCATATTGTCGTCGCTGTCCTCGATATTCTCCGCGATCAGCCGAAGTCCGTAGGTTTCCGCGGCGAGATAGGGCGCGATGGCCGCTGCGCCTTCCTCCTGCCGCTCCGCGACCAGAGCGGCGGCGCCCGCCGTATCGGCATAGCTGATCGGCTGGATATTCTGCGCGCGCAGATAATGGCGGCACTGGCCCAGCGCCTGCGGATGGCTGATCGCGCTCGTCACCGGCGCGTCGCTCGTCGCCATGAGGCAGTGGCGGATGCGCAGGAAATATTCGTCGACGATGTGCAGCCCCGATTCGGGCAGCAGGAAATGCATGTCGGCCACCCGCCCGTGCAGCGAGTTTTCGATCGGGATGATCGCCCGGTCGGCGCGCCCCTCGCGCACGGCGTCGATAGCATCCTCGAATGCGAAGCAGGGCAGCGGAATACAGTCCGGCGCGTAGCCGAGCGCGGCGAGATGCGAATTGGCGCCCGGCGCGCCCTGATAGGCGACGGCGCGGGCGGGGTCGCGCGCGGCTTTTTCCGCCATTTCGGCGACGAGGCGCTGCGCGGGAAGGGGATAAGCGTCCATAGGCGCGTTGGCGCTTAGGGCCTGACGCACGCAGACGCAAGCGGCGCTTGCGCGTTCGCACTTGCGTCATTATGGCGGGCCGCATATGGCGCGCCCAAAGGGTTGCGCAAAGCTTTTCTGGCGCAGGCAGATCAGTTCGGAGGATATCTTACGCATGGACGATCGTTTCAATACCATGGCCGGTTGGGCACTGTTCGCAGGTATCATCGCGCTCGGTGGCACGATCGTCAGCGGCAAGATTTTCCATGCCGAACGCCCCGAAAAGATGGGTTATGCGATCGAGGGCGTTGAAGCCGAAGGCGGCGGCGCCGCCGATGCCGGCCCCGGCATCGCCACGTTGCTGGCGACCGCCGACGTTGCGGCGGGTGAAAAGGTGTTCGGCAAGTGCGCCGCATGCCACACGGTAACGCAGGGTGGCGCGAACGGCATCGGCCCGAACCTCTACGGCGTCGTGGGCAAGCCCCATGGCCATCTGGCGAACTTCGCCTATTCCGATGCACTCAAGAGCGTCCCCGGCAACTGGACGTTCGAGGCGCTGGACGCCTGGCTGAAAAGCCCGCGCGCCTATGCCGACGGCACCAAGATGACCTTCGCCGGCCTCGGCAACGGCGTCGATCGCGCGAACGTGATCGCCTATCTCAACGCGCAGGGTTCCAACCTGCCGCTGCCCGCCGCCGATGCGGCCCCGGCCGAAGCCGCCGGCAACGCAGCCGCACCTGCCGCCAATGCCACGGAACCGGCGGCAAACGCAGCGGAATAAGGACTGTATAATCCTCCCCTGCAAGGGGAGGGGGACCGCGCCGCAGGCGTGGTGGAGGGGTATCCCCTTATCGATAGGGTGACACCCCTCCGTCAGGCTACGCCTGCCACCTCCCCTTCAAGGGGAGGAATATCAATCGCACCCCATCAGATTATCGTCCTTGTAGAAGGCGCAGACGGCCTTCCACGCATCTTCCGCCGTCTCGACCCAGGTGATGAGGTCGAGATCGCGATGCGCGATCACGCCTTCGTCGGCCAGCGCTTCGAAATTGACGACCTTTTCCCAGAATGTCCGGCCGAACAGCAGCACCGGAATCGGCTTCATCTTGCCGGTCTGGATCAGGGTCAGCAGCTCGAACATCTCGTCGAACGTGCCGAACCCGCCGGGGAACACCGCCAGCGCCCGCGCGCGCAACAGGAAGTGCATCTTGCGCAGCGCGAAATAGTGGAACTGGAAGGACAATTCCGGCGTCACGTAGATATTGGGCGCCTGCTCGTGCGGCAGCACGATGTTCATGCCGATCGACGGCGCGCCGACATCCGCCGCGCCGCGATTGGCCGCTTCCATGATCGAGGGGCCGCCGCCCGAACAGACGACGAAGTTCTGCTGGCCGTCCTCGCCGACGGGATAGCGTGCGGCGATGTTCGCGAGACGGCGGGCCTCGGTATAATATCGCGATTTGTCGACCAGGCTCTGCGCGATCCGCCGTTCCGCGTCGGTGGTCGCCTGCGCAAGCCGCGCCTCCGCCTTTTCCGGGTCGGGGATGCGCGCGGAACCGTAGAACACGAAGATCGATTCGATCTTCGCTTCGTTCATCAGCAATTCGGGCTTGAGCAATTCCAGCTGGAACCGCACCGGGCGCAGATCCTCGCGCAGCAGAAAATCTTTGTCCTGAAACGCCAGCTTATAGGCGGCGCTGGTCGTTTGCGGGGTATGCAGGTTCTTGGCGGCGTCCTTCGCTTCCTGCTTGGCAGGGCGGAACTTGCGCTCTTCTAACTCTTTCTTTGTCATCGAGCGCCATTAGCCAAGGGGCACGCGCTTGCCAAGGCCGCGCGCCGGTTTCAGCGGCAATAGCCGCCCCGTCCGCCCAGATCGAAATGCAGATGATCGTGATGCGCGGCATTGTAATCGGGGCTGAGGACGGTGCGGAAACGCCGGCACGCGCTTTGCCGGATAATCCGCAGGAACTGCTTTTCGCGGCTGTCGCCATTCCACCCGTCCTTCACCGAGACGCGTCGCCCGTCCGCCAGCACGAAGGCGGCAACGTCCACCGCATTGCTGCCGGCATGTTCGGACAAGCGCCCCGATCCGGCGATCGGACGACAGGCGTATGTGCCGAACGTCTCGATCCGCACCAGCTCGGCGCCCAGAAACAATCGCGCGGCAGGCTGCACGCCATAGCGCGCCCAGCCGACGAACTTTTCGGCCAGCGGGCATGTCATGGTGGTGAGATTCGTGGTCGGTACGCCGAAGTCGAGCAGCTTGACCGATCCCAGCGCCGTGCATCCGGGGCTGTAGCGGCGATCGGGCAGTGCCTCCAGCCGCACGCCTTGCGATCGCAGTTTCGCGACACACTGCCGGATTTCGGGCGACTGCGCGGTGACCGCTGCGGGCGCGCGCACGGGCCGAACGCTGCGGCGCGGCTCGGGCGTTCCGCCGCAGGCCGCGAGCATCGCGCACAGGGCAACCACGCCTGCCCAGCGCCCCGAAATCGCGCCTCCGTACCATGTGCCGCCCATGTCGCCCTTATAGCAGCAGATGCTGAACCCGAAGCAACGCGCAAGGGCTTCGGCTGGTCGCGCGGGGGACTCCGGTCGGCGATGGCGCTTGACTAATCCCCGCGCATCTATAGGGCGACCGACGGGCCACGCGGTCCCAACGCCGCGCGTGCTCTCTGTAAGGAGAGACTACATGACTGACTTGATTGCCCGCCCGGCTACTAAGCCTGTGCGTCCCTATTTTTCCTCCGGCCCCTGCGCGAAACCGCCCGGCTGGACTCCCGAAAAACTTGGCGTCGAATCGCTTGGCCGCTCACACCGGTCGAAGATCGGCAAGACGCGTCTGCAATATGCCATCGATCTGATGCGCGAATTGCTGAACCTGCCCGACACGCACCGCATCGGCATCGTGCCGGGGTCGGACACCGGCGCCTTCGAAATGGCGATGTGGACGATGCTCGGCGCACGGCCCGTCACGGCGATGGCATGGGAAAGTTTCGGCGAAGGCTGGGTGACGGATGCGGTCAAGCAGTTGAAGATCGATCCGATCGTCGTGCGCGCCGATTACGGCCATCTGCCCGATCTCTCCGCCGTCGACTTCTCGACCGATGTCCTGTTCACCTGGAACGGCACCACATCGGGCGTGCGCGTGCCCAATGCCGACTGGATTCCCGACGACCGCGAAGGGCTGACTTTCGCCGACGCGACCAGCGCGGTGTTCGCCTATCCGATCGACTGGACGAAGATCGACGTCGCCACCTTCTCCTGGCAGAAGGTGCTGGGCGGCGAAGGCGGGCATGGCGTCCTCATCCTCGGCCCGCGCGCGGTCGAACGGCTCGAAAGCTACACCCCCGCGTGGCCGTTGCCGAAAGTGTTCCGCCTCGTCTCCAAGGGCAAGCTAGCCGAAGGCGTGTTCAAGGGCGAGACGATCAACACCCCCTCCATGCTGGCGGTCGAGGATGCGATCTTCGCGCTGGAATGGGGCAAGTCGATCGGCGGGGCGGCTGGCCTGATCGCCCGCAGCGACGCCAATGCGGCGGCGCTGGACAAGATCGTGGCCGACCGCGACTGGCTCGGTCATCTTGCCGCCGATCCCGCGTCGCGATCCAGAACCAGCGTGTGCCTCACCGTCGAAGGGGCCGACGAAGCGTTCATCAAGAGCTTCGCGGGTCTCCTCGAAAAGGAAGGCGCGGCGTTCGACATCGCCGGATACCGCGATGCCCCCGCCGGCCTGCGCATCTGGTGCGGCGCGACCGTCGACACCGCCGACATCGAGGCGCTCGGGCCATGGCTCGACTGGGCCTATGCCCAGACCAAGGCTGCCGCTTAAATCTCCTCTCCCCTTCAGGGGAGAGGCCGGAAGAGGGGGCGGTAATCGCCTGCTTTTCCCGACATCTCCACCGTAATCCCCCTCTCCCCGACCCTCTCCCCTAAAGGGGAGAGGGAGACAAGGACACCCATCATGCCCAAAGTTCTCATTTCCGACAAAATGGACCCCCGCGCCGCCCAGATCTTCCGCGATCGCGGCGTCGAAGTCGACGAAATCACCGGCAAGACGCCCGAAGAACTGATCGCGATCATCGGCCAGTATGACGGTCTCGCCATCCGCTCCTCCACCAAGGTGACGAAGGCGATCCTCGACGCCGCCACCAACCTCAAGGTCATCGGTCGCGCAGGGATCGGCGTCGACAATGTCGACATCCCCTATGCGTCGGCCAAGGGCGTCGTCGTGATGAACACGCCGTTCGGCAACTCGATCACCACGGCGGAACATGCCATCGCCTTGATGTTCGCCCTCGCCCGCCAGTTGCCCGAAGCCGACGCCTCGACGCAGGCAGGCAAGTGGGAGAAGAACCGCTTCATGGGCGTCGAAGTCACCGGCAAGACGCTGGGCCTGATCGGCGCGGGCAATATCGGCTCGATCGTCGCCAGCCGCGCGCTGGGCCTCAAGATGAAGGTCGCCGCCTTCGATCCGTTCCTGACGCCCGAACGCGCGATCGAGATCGGCGTGGAGAAAGTGACGCTGGACGAACTGCTGGCCAAGGCGGACTTCATCACGCTGCACACGCCTCTGACCGACCAGACCCGCAATATCCTCAGCCGCGAGAACCTCGCGAAAACCAAGCCCGGCGTGCGCATCATCAATTGCGCGCGCGGCGGCCTGATCGACGAGGCTGCCCTCAAGGAGGGCCTCGAAAGCGGGCATATCGCCGGTGCGGCGCTCGACGTGTTTGCCGAGGAACCGGCCAAGGCCAACCCGCTGTTCGGCACGCCCAACTTCGTCTCCACCCCGCATCTGGGCGCATCGACCGACGAGGCGCAGGTGAACGTCGCGCTTCAGGTGGCGGAACAGCTTTCCGACTATCTGCTGGAAGGCGGCGTCACCAACGCGCTCAACATGCCCAGCCTGTCGGCGGAGGAAGCGCCGAAGCTCAAGCCCTATATGGCGCTGGCCGAAAAGCTCGGCAGCCTGCTGGGTCAGCTCGAAGGCGACAAGGTGCAGGGCATCGCCATCGAAGTGGAGGGCCATGCCGCCGAACTCAATCAGAAGCCGATCACCGCGGCGGTGCTGGCGGGCCTGATGCGCGCCTATTCCGACACGGTGAACATGGTCAACGCGCCCTATCTCGCCAAGGAACGCGGTCTCGACGTACGCGAAGTGCGGCACGACCGCGAAGGCGCCTACCAGACTTTGGTGCGCGTCACCGTGCAGACGCCGAACGGCGAACGCTCGATCGCGGGCACGCTCTTCGGGCCGGAACAGCCGCGCCTCGTCGAACTGTTCGGCATCAAGGTGGAAGCCGATCTGGCGGGCAACATGCTCTACATCGTCAACCAGGACGCACCCGGCTTCATCGGCCGCATCGGCACGACGCTAGGCGCGGCGGACGTCAACATCGGCACCTTCCACCTCGGTCGCCGCAATCAGGGCGGCGAAGCGGTCCTGCTGCTCTCCGTCGACGGCACGGTGACGGAACCGCTGCTGTGGGACATCTGCAAGCTGGATGGCGTCAAGACGGTGAAGCTGCTGCGGTTCGGGTGATCCAGTGGGGTGGGAAACATGCTTTCCCACCCCGGCCTGCCGCAGATACCTTACTCCGTTCGCCCTGAGCTTGTCGAAGGGCTTTGCTGAGCGCAAGCGAAGCACCTTCACTATGTTCAGGAGGGGGCTTCGACAAGCTCAGCCCGAACGGGTGAGGATATGCGACTGGCTATGGCCTCCGCCCGAAAATCCGCTAGAAGCCCACGCATGACCACGCCAAACGCCATCACCGGCCTGCTCCCCGAAGGGCTGTCCGACCGCCTGCCACCCGCCGCGGAAGCCTCCGCGCATCTGGCGCGCAGCGTGCTGGATACGGTGGCGGCACATGGCTACGCCCGCGTGATGCCCCCGATCGCGGAGTTCGAGGAAACGCTGACCCAGCGCCTCAAGTCCGCCCGCGCGCAGGACTTGCTCCGGGCCGTCGATCCGCTCTCGCAACGCACGCTCGCCATTCGCCCGGACATGACGGCGCAGGTCGGTCGCATCGCCGCCACCCGCCTCGCCGCCGCCGCGCGTCCGCTGCGCCTCTCCTATGGCGGTCCGGTACTGAAACTCCGCGCCAACCAGTTGCGCCCGGAACGCGAGCAGTTGCAGGTCGGCGCGGAGCTGATCGGCACCGACAGCGTCGCCGCCGCCGTCGAGATCGTGAACGTCGCGATCGAGGCGTTGCAGGCCGCGGGCGTCACCGGCATCACCATCGACTTCACGCTGCCCGACCTGATCGACACGCTCGCCGCCGGGCCGATGCCGCTGGGTGACGCCGAGCGCGAAGCCGTCCGCAGCGAACTGGACGCCAAGGACGCCGGTGCATTGGTGGCGCTGGGCGATGACCCCGCCGCCTATCTGCCGCTGATCGAGGCCGCCGGTCCCTTCCACGCCGCGATGGATCGGCTGGAGGCGATCGACGCCGCCACCGGGCAAGGGCAACTCGCCAGCCGCATCGCCGCGCTGCGCGCCATCGCAAAACCGGTCGGCTGGGACATCACCCTGACGCTCGATCCCACCGAACGCCACGGTTTCGAATATCAAAGCTGGTTCGGCTTCTCGATCTTCGCCGAAGGCTTCGTCGGCGAAATAGGCCGCGGCGGCAGCTACGCCATCCTGCGCAGCGACGGCAGCGAGGAACCCGCCATCGGCTTCTCCCTCTACCCCGACCCGCTGATCGACGCAGGCTTCGGCGCGATGCCGGTCAGGCGGCTGTTCCTGCCTTTGGGGCATGATGCGGCACGCGCGAAGGCGTTGCGGGCGGACGGATGGCGCACGGTCGCGGCGCTGTCCGATGCGGATGACGGCGCGGCGCTGGGGTGCTCGCACTGGCTGGATGGGGATGCGGCGCGGGGGTATTGAAGCGGTGAGATAAATAAATCCGTTCGCCCTGAGCCTGTCGAAGGGCTGTCCTGACCCCGGACTTGAGCCGGGGGAAGGTGCTTCGCCAACGCTCAGCAGAACCCTTCGACACGCTCAGGGCGAACGGTGGGCGCAAGTATTGCCCATAGCCAACCCCCGTCATCCCCGCGAAGGCGGAGATCCATGTCTCGTCATTGCGGACCGAGTGCGGTTGGCGGGATGGATCCCGGATCAAGTCCGGGATGACGAATGGATAAAAATCAACGTAGCATTAGCTTTTGTTACGTAACCTAAGGTTATGAAAGCTAAGACATTCGTTGTTGATTTAGCATCATGGTTCGTCGCGAATCCTCGACGGACCAAAATCACTGGTTATGTTATTTTAGCCTTCATTATTTTCGGATGCGTTTTAGCCTTGGGTAAGGCCATCTCCAGTGGCCGATGGATGCCTATCGTCTCCGCCAGTATAATAACATTCATCTTCATGTATCGCGGCAAGCGGCGATCAAAACGATAAATCTTCGACTTTTCTTTTTGCCGTCAGCAAATAATTCAGCCCCATCTTTCCCGACAGCACGAACCCCTTCGCCGGGTCCAGCGTCAGGCCGCTCCACCCCGTCACTTCCAGCCCGGCCGCAACAAGCATCGGCGCGATCTCCTCCGGCGTCAGGAACTTGCCCCAGTCGTGCGTGCCGCGCGGGATCTGGCCCAGACCTTCGCCCAGCGTAATCATCGCCAGCCGCGACAAGGGTGTGCGGTTGGGGGTCGAGAGCACCAGCAGCCCGTCGGGCGCCAGCGCGTCGGCCAGCCCGCGCAGGAACAGCGCGGGGTCGGTCACATGCTCGATCACTTCCATGCTCGTCACCAGATCGAAGCCGCCTTCGCCCAGCGCCTCCACGCCGACCGCGCGATAGTCGATCGACAGCCCCTGCCCCGCCGCATGGGCCTGCGCCGCCGCGATATTCTCGGGCGCGGCGTCGATGCCCGTCACCTGCGCACCCATGCGCGCCAGCGGTTCGCACAGCAGCCCCGCGCCGCAGCCCACGTCCAGCGCGCGTTTCCCCGCCAGCGGCCGCATCGCCTTCGCGTCGCTGCCCCAGTGCGCATCCACTGCGCGGCGGATGTAGGACAGGCGCACCGGGTTCAGCCGGTGCAGCATCGCGCTGCTGCCTTTCGGGTTCCACCAGTCGGCGGCCATCGTGCCGAAATGCGCGGCCTCCGCCGGGCTGATCGTCGTGGGGTGAGTCTGGGCCATGGGAGGCGCTGCATTGCTTGCCATATCTGTTCCAACTTACTAAGGGAGGCCCGCTTTTGCACCCCTCGCGGACCCGTGTTCCGACATATTCTTACCCACAGGCAAGGCTGACAGCAAATATGGCGCGCATCGTGATGAAATTCGGCGGCACCTCCATGGCGGGGATGGAGCGAATTCGCAACGTGGCGGCGCGCGTGAAGCATGTCGTGTCGCAGGGTAATGAAGTCGCGGTCGTGGTTTCGGCGATGGCGGGGGAGACGGATCGGCTCGTCGGCTTCTGCCGCGAAGCCAGCGCGCTCTACGATCCGGCGGAGTACGACGTCGTCGTCGCATCGGGCGAGCAGGTGACGAGCGGGCTTCTGGCCATGACGCTCAAGGCCATGGGCGTGGACGCGCGAAGCTGGCTCGGCTGGCAATTGCCGATCCGCACGATCGAGGCCCATGCCAAGGCGCGCATTTCCGACATAGAGACCGGCGCGCTGATCGCCGCCATGTCCGCGGGCCAGGTCGCGGTGATCCCCGGTTTTCAGGGGATGATGGACGATGGCCGCATTTCCACTCTGGGCCGCGGCGGATCGGACACGTCCGCCGTCGCCGTCGCCGCCGCGCTGAAGGCCGATCGCTGCGACATCTACACCGACGTCGACGGCGTCTACACCACCGACCCGCGCATCGTCGCCCGCGCGCGCAAGCTCGACATGGTGACATACGAGGAAATGCTGGAGCTGGCCTCGGTCGGCGCGAAGGTGTTGCAGACCCGATCGGTCGGCCTGGCGATGAAGGAAGGGGTGCGCGTTCAGGTGCTCTCCTCCTTCGACGATCCCACGCAGGACGACCTGCCCGGCACGCTGATCGTCAGCGAACAAGAATTGGAGGACAGCAAGATGGAACGTCAGCTCATCACCGGCATCGCCCACGACAAGAACGAAGCGAAGATCATCCTGACGCGCGTGCCCGACAAGCCCGGTGCGGTCGCCAGCATCTTCAGCCCGCTCGCCGAAGCCAGCATCAACGTCGACATGATCATCCAGAACGACAGCAAGGACAAGGAAGAGACCGACGTCACCTTCACCGTGCCCCGCGCCGATCTGGCGCGCAGCGTGGACCTGCTGGAATCCCTGAAGGAGTCGATCGGTTTCTATCGCATCATCACCGACAGCGAAGTGGCGAAGATCAGCGTCGTCGGCGTCGGGATGCGCAGCCATGCCGGGGTCGCCGCCACGATGTTCCGTACCCTCGCCGATCGCGGCATCAATATCGAGGCGATCTCGACCAGCGAAATCAAGGTCAGCGTGCTGATCGACGAGGACGAGACCGAACTCGCCGTCCGCGTCCTGCACACCGCCTACGGACTGGATGCCGACGCGCCGGTGGGTTGACACCATCTCCCCTCCCCTTCAGGGGAGGGGTCGGGGGAGGGGCATGTAAGCGGTCTTTCGCACTATCGCAGATGCCAGACTGCCCCCACCCCAACCCCTCCCCTGAAGGGGAAGGGCTTTGATCGGACGGACGCATGACCAACCCAGCACTCACCACCCTCATGGCGCGCGGCAGCGCCTTTCTGGGCTGCGAAAGCGCCATCCTGTGCGGCGCGATGAGCTGGGTGAGCGAGCGCAACCTCGTCTCCGCCATATCCAATGCGGGCGCGTTCGGCATCATCGCCTGCGGGGCGATGACGCCCGAACTGCTGGACGCGGAAATCGCCGCGACGAAGACGCTGACGGACAAGCCCTTCGGCGTCAACCTCATCACCATGCACCCGCAACTGTTCGACCTGATCGACGTCTGCGCGAAACATGATGTCAGTCACATCGTCCTCGCCGGCGGCCTGCCGCCCAAGGGCAGCATCGACGCGATCAAGCAGAAGGGCGCCAAGCTGCTCTGCTTCGCGCCTGCGCTGTCGCTGGCGAAGAAGCTGACGAAATCGGGCGTCGATGCGCTGATCGTGGAGGGCATGGAAGCCGGCGGCCATATCGGCCCGGTCGCGACCAGCGTGCTGGCGCAGGAAATACTCCCCGAAATGGCGCAGCAGTTGCCCGTGTTCGTCGCGGGCGGCATCGGCCGGGGCGAGGCCATCGCCGCCTATCTGGAAATGGGCGCGGCAGGCGTGCAACTGGGCACCCGCTTCGCCTGCGCCACCGAAAGCGTCGCCCACGCCAATTTCAAGAAGGCGTTCTTCCGCGCGTCCGCCCGCGACGCCATCGCCAGCGTCCAGATCGACCCGCGCCTCCCCGTCATCCCCGTCCGCGCGCTCAAGAACGCAGGCACCGAAGCCTTCACCGCCAAGCAACGCGAAGTCGCCGCCCTGCTCGACAGCGGCGCGGTGGACATGGGCGAAGCGCAGTTGCAGATTGAGCATTATTGGGCCGGTGCGCTGCGCCGCGCCGTGATCGATGGCGACGTGGAAGGCGGCAGCCTGATGGCGGGCCAGTCGGTCGGCATGGTGACAGCCGAGGAACCCGTCGCGCAGATCATTGCCACGCTGATGGATGAGGCCGGAGCGGCGCTGGAAAAGCGC
Source organism: Sphingobium sp. (assembly GCA_965279415.1). GTDB lineage: Bacteria > Pseudomonadota > Alphaproteobacteria > Sphingomonadales > Sphingomonadaceae > Sphingobium. The sequence continues at coordinate 2,007,737 of OZ257238.1, read as the reverse complement.
GCGGCGTAAAGTTACTATTGCTGTTCCCCGGCGAAGGCCGGGGTCCAGTTCGGACGGCGGGACTGGACCCCGGCCTTCGCCGGGGAACACGTCTAGCTACAGCGCTGACCTAAGCCATCAGCACCTTGTCCAGCGCGATCTTGAACTTCGCCATGTCCTCCGCCGATCCCACGGTCACGCGCGATACGGTCGGCCATATTTCCCACGACCGCCCGATCTGCACCATCTGCGCCAGCATCCTGGCCTGCATCTCCTTGGCGGGCTTGCCCCAGTCCATCATGAACATATTGGCTTCGCTGCCCGCCTGATAGGGGACGCCGCGCTTCTTGAGATGCGCCAGCGTCTCCTCGCGCACCGCGATCATTTCCGCGCGGCGCGCCTTGATCGCGTCGAAGGCGGTATAGGCCGCCGTGCCGCAGGCCAGCGCCGTGACCGGCAGCGTCCCCGTGACCTGGAACCCGTCGTAGCGCATCATCTGCTTGTGCAGAGCGGGATCCGCGAAGGTGAGGCCCAGGCGCATCCCCGCCATCCCGAACATCTTGGAGAAGGTGCGCATGACGATCACGTCCTTGCGCGAACTGGCCAGCGCCATGGCGCTCGGCGCTTCGGAGAAGTGGAGATAAGCCTCGTCGATCAGCAGCACCGAATCGGCAGGCTTGTTCGCGGCGAGCCATTCCAGATCGGCGAGCGGCGTGACGGTGCCGGTCGGGTTGTTGGGCGACACGATGTAATAGAGGCCCGCACTAGGATTGGCGGCCAGCATCGCCTTCACGTCCGCGCCCTTGCCCGGCTGCATCGCGACCTTCGACACCGGTGCCTTCAGCCATGCGGCGGCGCGCCATGCGGATTCGAAGGTCGGATCGGGTGTCACCAGCCCCTTTTCGGGCGAGCAGAAGGCGATGACCGAACGCACCAGCGGATCGCCCGAACCGGGCCAAGGGAGGATGCGATCCTCCGATACGCTTTCGACCTGCGCCACGGTCTTGAGGAAAGCCCCGCGCAGATCGCCCGGATCGTAGCGGTTGCCCTGCGCCACCACCTTGGCGGCGGCTTCGGCGGCGACGGGGAAAGGACCGGTCCAGCATTCGTTCGCGCCGATCTGCACCGCGCCTGCGACCGCACGGGCGGCCTGGCTCTGCGCAAAGACGGGGCGGAAGGACGTAATGGTCGCCGCCGCGCCCAGTAATGCCGCCACCTGCCCGATCTGGCGGCGGGAATAACCGCGGTCTATAAGGTCGCCTCGCGCTGCCGCGTCGATTACCGTGCTGCCCATGTCGTGCCGCCCCCTGCTATGGATTCACTTCACCTCATCAGCCTGAACGAGCAGCGTCTCACGATCCGCCATCGGCATCAATCGCCGGACGCAATATTTCGACATGAAACTCCCTGTTGGATGCGCGCGACGGTTTCTGTTAGCGATTGACGATGATGTCCGCGCCCGCCACCGCCGCCCGCAAGATACTGAGCCGCCTTCATGAGCTGATGGCGTCGCGCCATGCTGCGCAGCAGAAGCTGAACAAGGTCGTGGAGATCATCGGCGAGGAACTGTCGAGCGAAGTCTGTTCCATCTATCTGCTGCGCGAAGGTTTGCTCGAACTCTACGCCACGCGCGGGCTGAAGCAGGAGGCGGTGCACGTTGCCAAGCTCGCCATGGGGCAGGGTCTGGTCGGCACGATCGCCAGCAATGTCGAGACGCTCAATCTGGACGAAGCCGCCGCGCATCCCGACTTCGCCTATCTGCCGGAAACCGGGGAGGAGCTGTTCCACAGCTTCGCGGGTGTTCCGATCGTCCGAAAAGAGCGTTCGGTCGGCGTATTGTGCGTGCAGCATGTCGATCCGCGCCGCTATGAGGAAATCGAGATCGAAGCGTTGCAGACGGTGGCGATGGTCCTTTCCGAACTGATCGCCAATGCCGGGCTGGTCGACGACAGCCGCACCGACGATCGCGTGACCGGCACGGGCGCGAACGTGCTGACCGGCCTGCAACTGGTGATGGGCATGGCGCGCGGCCATGCGGTGTTTCACCAGCCGCGCATCCACATCGAGCATACCGTCGCGGAGGACACCGAGGCGGAGCGGCAGCGCGTCTATTCCGCCTTCACCAAGATGCGCGAACAGATCGACCGGATGGCCGGCGCATCGGAATTCGGCGTAGATGGCGAGCATCAGGAAGTGCTCGATACCTACAAGATGTTCGCTTACGACGAAGGCTGGGCGCGGCGCATCAACGAGGCGATCGACAGCGGCCTGACCGCCGAAGCCGCGATCGAGCGCGTGCAGCAACGCACCCGGATGCGGATGCGGCAGATCCAGGACCCTTTGTTGCAGGACCGGATGCACGATCTGGAGGATCTCGCGAATCGTCTGCTGCGCATCGTGTCGGGTCAGTTGGGCACGGCGGCGCAGCTTGGTTTGCGGCAGGATGCGATCCTGATCGCCCGCAACCTTGGCCCCGCCGAACTGCTGGAATATGACCGTCGTCGCCTGAAGGGCGTGATCCTGGAGGAAGGATCGCTGACCGCGCACGTCATCATCGTCGCGCGGGCGATGGGCGTGCCGGTGCTGGGCCGCGTGCGCGACATCCGGCATCGGGTGAACGAAGGCGACCTCATCCTGCTCGACGTGATCGAGAACCGGGTGTTCGTGCGCCCCAGCCCGGACATGGACGAAGCCTTCGACAACAAGCTCAACCTGACGCAGAAGCGCCGCGCCGCCTTCGCCGCCGCGCGCGACCTGCCGCCCGTGACGAAGGATGGCGAGCGGATCGAGCTGATGGTCAATGCGGGCCTGCGCGACGACGTGTCCGCGCTCGACGTCACCGGCGCGGACGGCATCGGCCTGTTCCGCACCGAGTTCCAGTTTCTCGTGTCCGCCACCATGCCGCAGCGCGAGCGCCAGCAGCGGCTCTACAAGGATGTGCTGGACGCTGCGGGCGAACGCCCCGTCATCTTCCGCACCGTCGACATCGGCGGCGACAAGGCGCTGCCCTATATGCGGCACGACGAGGATACCGAAGAAAATCCGGCGATGGGCTGGCGCGCGCTGCGCCTCGCGCTCGACCGCGACGGCCTGATGAAGGCGCAGGCGCGGGCGCTGCTGGAAGCGGCGGCGGGCAAGACGCTCTACGTCATGTTCCCGCTGATTTCCGAACCCTGGGAGTTCGACGAGGCAAAGGCGCTGATCGAGAAGCAGCGCGCCTGGCTGGTCAAGCAACGCAAGGCGGTGCCCAAAGTCGTGCGGTACGGCGCGATGCTGGAGGTGCCGGCACTTGCCGAAGTGCTCGACCTGTTGCTGCCCCGCCTCGACTTCCTGTCGATCGGCACGAACGATCTGACGCAGTTCCTGTTCGCCGCCGATCGCGCGCATCCCAAGCTCGCCGAACGCTACGACTGGCTCAGCATCGCCATCCTGCGTTTCCTCTCGCGCATCGTCATCGCCTGCGACGCGCACAAGGTGCCGCTCGGCGTGTGCGGCGAAATGGGCGGGCGCACGCTGGAGGCGATGGCGCTGCTCGGCCTCGGCATCCGCCGCCTGTCGATCACGCCCGCCTCGATCGGTCCGGTCAAGGCGATGATCCGATCTGTCGAGTTGGCGCCATTGCGGGAGGAGGTGACGAAATTGCTGTCCGACGGGACCGCGAACGCACGCGACGCGCTGGTGGAGTGGGCACAAAAGCGACGGATCGACCTTAGCTGACGACGACTTGAAAAAGGCGGGCTTTTCCTTGCACCGGCGTTGACACAGGACGCGCCGGAATGAGACAAGTCGGTCGCAAGGTCGCATGTGCGGCCCCCGACAGAGGGGCATGACGGAACCGATGGACGAAATGGAACAAGGGTCGCTGGATATGGATCGGCCCGGCGATATGTTGCGCCGGGCACGCGAAGCGCAGAACCTGTCGCTTCAGGAGGTGGCCACCCGCACCCGTATTCCCACGCGCCAGCTTCAGTTGATCGAGGACCATGATTACGCCGCGCTGCCGGGCGTACCCTATGCCATCGGTTTCGCCCGCGCCTATGCGCGTGCGATCGGCGCGGACGAAATTGCGATCGCCGCCGCCGTGCGCCGCGAACTGGTCGAGGCCGACGTCATCAATGCGCCACGCTATGAGATGTTCGAGCCGACCGATCCCGCGCGCGTGCCGCCGCGTTATCTGGCGTGGACCGCGCTGGTCCTCGCTCTCGCGCTGATCGGCGGCTACACCGTCTGGCGGACGCAGATGTATACGCCGCCGACCGACGACCAGATCGTCCAGCCTGCCGACGAAGCGGCCACTTCGCCCCGCGCATCGACGCCGGCGGCCCGCCCGGCAGCGCCGCCGACGCAGGGACCGGTCGTGCTGACGGCCACCGATGCCGTATGGCTGCGCATCTACGACGCTACAGGCGAACGTCTGCTGGAAAAGCAGATGACGAAGGGCGAGACGTTCACCGTGCCCGCCAATGCGAACAACCCCATGATCCTGACCGGACGCCCCAATGCGCTGGCCGTGACGGTCGGCGGACGCCCCGTGCCGACGCTCGGTCCGGCGGAGCGCACCGTCGCCGATCTGCCGATAAGCGCCGCCGCCTTGCTCGCGCGGCCTGCGGCGGATGCGACGACCACGCCCGCACCTGCACCCGCCGCCGCGACACCGCCCGCCGCAGCGGGCAATGTTACTGCGGAGTAGAAGACTGTTTGGCACCATATCTGCCGGACAAGCACATGCCGTTCCCCCGCGAAAGCGGGGGTCCAGGGACCGAAACGCCATCGCTCGTGGCCCTGGCCCCCTGCTTGCGCAGGGGAACAGAAAATAGGCTGCATCGCTATAATCGCAGAGCCGCTTTACCCCCGTCACAAAGCCCTTATGGTTGACGGCACGTTCATTGCCGAGAGGAAAACCATGCGTTCCCCCTTCCTGTCCAGCACCCTTCTGTCCAGCGCGCTCGTGCCGGTGCTTTTTGCCCTGACGGCGCCCGCCTTGGCGCAATCCGACACCCCTACGGTGCAGGTCCGCGTCGATCGCCTCGAAAAGGAAATGAAGGCAGTGCAGCGCAAGGTGTTCCCCGGCGGCACCCCGATCGAGCCGGACATCACCCGCGCGCCCGCCCCTGTGGTGACGACCGGAACACCGGCATCGACGCCGGTGTCCGACCTGATCGCACGGGTCGACGCGCTCGAAGGGCAGCTTGCCAGCCTGACGGGTCAGGTCGAGCAGAACAGCTTCAAACTGAAGCAGCTTGAGGACGCCTTTACCAAGTACAAGGCGGATACCGATGCGAAGCTGACCCCGGCCAGCGAACCCCCGGCGGTAGCGCCAACGCAAGGCACGACGGCAAAGCCGACGACCGCAAAGCCCGCCGCGACGACACCGGTCGCGACCCCCGCCGCAACCGCCGCCCGCAAGGCCGCCGTCGCCGCGATCGAATTGCCAGACACCGGCGATTTCGCGATGGATGCCTATACCTACGGCTATCGCCTGTGGGATGCGAAATTCTACCCCGAAGCGCAGACGCAGCTGAAGGCGACGCTCGACAAGTTCGGCACCTCGTCGATCGCCAGCCGCACCGCCAACCTGCTGGGCCGCGCCTATCTGGACGACGGCAAACCTGCGCTCGCCTCGGTCGCCTTCTACGAAAATTATCAGAAGCGCCCCAAGGGCGATCGCGCCGCCGACAGCCTGACCTGGCTCGGCGAGGCGCTGATCCAGCTCAAGAAACCCGCCGACGCCTGCAAGGTCTATGGCGAGCTGGAACAGGTCTATGGTGCAACCCTGAGCGCCACGCTGAAGGCGATGATGACCAAGGGTCGCGAACGCGGCAAATGTGCGTGATGTTGTGAGCGACCTGTTCCCTGGCGAAAGCCGGGGTCCAGGGCCACGGATTGCGGTTCTGTGGGACTCTGGACCCCGGCTTTCGCCGGGGAACGAAGCATGGCCGTAAAGATGACCGCTCTCGACCGCTTCCATGCCGACCTCGCCCGCCTGATCCCCCTGCCCGCACGGATCGGCGTCGCGGTGTCGGGCGGACCGGACAGCATGGCTTTGCTGTGGCTGGCCCACAATACCCTCCCCGGCGCCGTCGAAGCCGCCACGGTCGATCACGGCCTGCGCGCGGAAGCCGCCGGTGAAGCCGCGATGGTCGCGACATGGTGCGCCGACAACGGCATTCCCCATGCCATCCTGCGTCCCGCCCAGCCGATCACCGGCAATATCCAGTCCGCCGCCCGGTCGGCGCGCTATGCCCTGCTGGAGCAATGGCGAGCGGAGCGCGGCCTCGCCGTCATCCTCACCGCGCATCATGCCGACGACCAGCTCGAAACGCTGCTGATGCGGCTCAACCGCGGCTCCGGCGTGTCCGGGCTGGCGGGGGTGCGAGCCCGCAGCGGCAGCATCGTCCGCCCGCTGCTCGGCTGGCGCAAGGCGGAGCTGATCGCGCTGGCGCAGGAACAGCGCCTGCTCTTCGCCGACGATCCGAGCAACGTCGATCCGCGTTTCGATCGCGCCGCCCTCCGCCGCCATCTCGCCACCGCCGACTGGCTCGACCCGATCGCCGCCAGTCGCAGCGCCGGGGCATTGGCGGAAGCGGAAGAGGCGCTGGCGTGGCTCGTCACCCGGATCGCTGCGGACCATATCATTGCGGATACGAAACGAATTACACTCCAGCAGACCACTTTCCCCCGCGAGATACAGCGCCGCCTGCTGCTGAATATGCTGTCGCACGCCGACCCGCAGGGCAAGCCGCCGCGCGGCGAAGCGCTCGACGCCGCGCTGGTTCGCCTCAATGCGGGTGAAAAAACGATGCTGGGGGACTGGATGCTCCATGGCGGCGAGTCGTGGACGCTTGCCGCCGCTCCAACACGAAAAACCAAAACCTGAGGAAATCTGCGGGTTTCAACGCCGCAACTTATGCAACTTCGTTGGATTCGACCGCCGTTCATGCTTCCATAATCGGATCGTCCTATCGTCGCGATCATCAGGCGCAGATAGGCGCGGGGACATATTGCCATTTGGCCTCCACGCCCTATCTTGAGCAGTGAAAGCGAGACAGCATGAACGACGACAAGGAACCGCAGGGCAACCCCTGGATCAAGAGCGCGATGATTTGGGCGGGCGTGATCGTCGCGCTCCTGTTGTTCGTGTCGATCTTCGACAGTCCGCGCGGCGCAGGGGCGGGCACAGACATCGCCTATTCCGAGTTCCGGCAGAAGGTGCAGGACGGTCAGGTCAAGGAAGTGGCCGTCGCGCCCGACCGGATCACCGGCACCCTCACCAACGACCAGCGATTCTCCACCACGCCCGTCACCGATCCGGGCCTGCCCGCCCTGCTCGACGATTATGGCGTGAAGTATAGCGGCCAGGCCGAGGAAGGTCCCAGCTTCTGGCAGATCATGCTCTATCAGTCGCTGCCGTTCATCCTGATCCTGGGCATCGCCTTCTTCGTGCTGCGCCAGATGCAGAAGGGCGGCGGCGCGGGCGGCGCGATGGGCTTCGGCAAGTCGAAGGCCAAGCTGCTCACCGAAAAGCATGGCCGCGTGACGTTTCAGGACGTGGCGGGCATCGACGAAGCGCGGGAGGAGCTGGAGGAAATCGTCGAGTTCCTGAAGGACCCGACCAAGTTTGCCCGGCTTGGCGGCAAGATTCCCAAGGGCGCGCTGCTCGTCGGCTCTCCCGGCACCGGCAAGACGCTGCTCGCCCGCGCGATCGCCGGCGAGGCGGGCGTGCCGTTCTTCACCATTTCGGGTTCCGATTTCGTCGAGATGTTCGTGGGCGTCGGCGCCAGCCGCGTGCGCGACATGTTCGAGCAGGCCAAGAAGAACGCGCCGTGCATCGTCTTCATCGACGAAATCGACGCCGTGGGCCGCCATCGCGGCGCGGGCCTGGGCAACGGCAATGACGAGCGCGAACAGACGCTCAACCAGTTGCTGGTCGAAATGGACGGGTTCGAAGCGAACGAAGGCATCATCATCGTCGCGGCCACCAACCGCCCCGACGTGCTCGATCCCGCGCTGCTGCGTCCGGGCCGCTTCGACCGTCAGGTCGTTGTCCCCCGTCCCGACATAGAAGGCCGCGAGAAGATTCTGGCCGTCCACATGAAGAAGGTGCCGCTGGCGCCCGACGTCGAACCGCGCGTCATCGCACGCGGCACGCCCGGCTTCTCCGGTGCGGACCTCGCCAATCTCGTCAACGAAGCGGCGCTGATGGCGGCGCGGCGCGGCAAGCGTCTGGTCGCGATGGACGAGTTCGAATCGGCCAAGGACAAGGTGATGATGGGCGCGGAACGCCGCTCCATGGTCATGACCGACGACGAGAAGAAGATGACTGCCTATCATGAGGCCGGCCATGCAATCGTCTCGGTCCACGAGCCTGCGTCCGACCCCATCCACAAGGCGACGATCATCCCGCGCGGTCGTGCGCTGGGCATGGTGATGCGTCTGCCGGAGCGGGACAGCTACAGCTATCACCGTGACAAGATGCACGCCAACATGGCCGTCGCCATGGGTGGTCGCGTGGCGGAGGAAGTGATTTTCGGCCACGACAAGGTATCGTCCGGCGCATCGAGCGACATCCAGTATGCGACCAAGCTGGCGCGCGACATGGTGACGCAATGGGGCATGTCCGAAAAGCTGGGGCCTCTGCAATATGAGGAGCAGCAGGGCGAAACCTTCCTCGGCTATTCGCAGAGCGCGCGAGTCCACATGTCGGACGAGACGGCCAAGCTGATCGACAAGGAAATCCGATCGCTGGTGGAGCAAGGCTACAACCGGGCCAAGGAACTGCTCTCCACGCATGGGGACCAGTTGCACCTGCTCGCCAACGCGATGCTCGAATATGAGACGCTGAGCGGCGACGAGATCAAGACGCTGCTCGACAAGGGCGAGATCACTCGCGAGGACGGCACCACGATCAAGCCCTCCTCGATCCCCGCTGCAGGCACCGCGATCCCCAAGACGCGACGCCGCAAGGGCCCGTTCGGCGATCCGGCACCGCAGGGCGCGTAAGGCTTCCTAGCCGCTGTCTATAGTTGTTCCCCGGCGAAAGCCGGGGTCCAGGGCAACAAAGTGCTGTCTGCATTACTCTGGACCCCGGCCTGCGCCGGGGAACAAGGCCTGTAAACGCCGCCCTTTCTTTATCGAAAGCCCTTCATGCGCAGACTGCTTGCAACCGCCTGTATCCTCGCCGCGACGTTATCGTCCGCGCAGGCCATGACCGTCGAGGCGTTCCTGGCCAAGGCGGAGGGGCTGAAGGCCAAGGGCATGATGGCGATGATGTCGTCCGACGTCGGCCTGCTGCGGGGCGAAATGAAAACCGTCTCCTCCTCCTATCGCGCCGACATAGATGCGGCGCAGAAAGCCGGAAGGCCCGCGCATAGCTGCCCCCCGCCAAAGGGAAAGGGATCGGTCGGCAGCGACGAGGTTATGGCGGAATTCAACCGCATCCCCGCCGCACAGCGCAGCCGCATCAGCGTGAAGGACGCCTTCTACGCAATGATGAAAAAGCGCTATCCGTGTAAGTAAGAGCCCCTCTCCCCTTGAGGGAGAGGGTTGCGCAGCCCCGGATCAGGTCCGGGGCGTAGCTGGGTGAGGGGTATGCGGTTCCATGGGAACCGCGCGAGCCAAAGGCTCGCTCACCCTCATCCAACTTCGACTAGGCTCGTTCCTCGCCAAGACTACCTATCCTTCTCCCTTGAAGGGAGAAGGATATACTCTCACCCCTCCGCAGCCGCCGTACTCTGCCCCAGTTCCGGCACGCCGATCGAGCGCCGCCCGCCGAAATCGGTGCGCGCCACGATGACGCCCTGCTTCTCCATATAGTCGATCAGCCGCCGCACCCGTCCGGGCGAACGGGTGCCGTAGGCATGGGCCAATGCCGCATCGTCCGGACAGGGACCACCGATCAAAGCGGCATGGGCGATCATGAGGAACGGCGCGAGCATATCGTCCGGCAGGCGATCGCCGACGCGCAACGCCCCTTCCCAGCGCGGATCGGTCGCATCGAGCATCCCCGCCCGCGCCATCGCGAAGCGGCGGCGAAAGGCGGGCAGATCCAGCGGCACGCGCGACAGCCGGTGCATCCGGCAGCGCACCGTAAAGTCCTGATACAGCACCGCCGCGGACTGGAAAGCGCTGCCCGGATCGGCGATCATCTCTTCCAGCACGGCGATGACGGCGGCATCGGTGGACACCGCGTCGGGCGACGCATCCTCTGCGCGAAGCGCGGCGGGCACCGACAGGTCCGGCCCGGCGAAGCTGCGGATCAGCTCTTCCGCCGCGACGGCGCGCGGCTTCGGTTCGGTTCGCGGCGGCGGCGCATCGGCCTCCATCTCGGCGAACAGCATCGCCTGCACCGCCTCGCCGTCCTGCGCCGTCGGCAAGGGCAACAGGCTGTGCGTGCCCGTCCGCGTACTCGTCTGCACCGGGCCGATCTTCACCGCGACCGGGCGGCGACAGATCGCGGGGCCGAGCGCCAGAAAGCGCCCGCGCTCCAGATCGCGGATCTGCTCCGCCTGCCGCCGTTCCATGCCCAGCAGGTCGGCGGCGCGCGCCATGTCGATGTCGAGGAAGGTGCGCCCCATCAGGAAGTTGCTTGCCTCCGCCGCGACATTCTTGGCGAGTTTCGCCAGCCGCTGCGTCGCGATCACGCCTGCGAGGCCGCGCTTGCGCCCGCGACACATGAGGTTGGTCATCGCCGCCAGCGAGACGCGCCGCGCGTCTTCGGACACGTCTCCGGCGGCGGCGGGCGCGAACATCTGCGCCTCGTCCACCACCACCAGCACCGGATACCAGTGGTCGCGCGGCGCATCGAACAGGGCGTTGAGGAAGATCGCCGCCGCCTTCATCTGCGCATCAACTTCCAGGCTTTCGAGGTTCAGCACCACCGATGCCCGATGTTCGCGGATGCGCGCGCCGAGCGCCGCCAGTTCCCGCTCGTTATAGGCGCCCGCATCGATGGCGACATGATCGAAGCGATCGGCCAGCGTGACGAAATCGCCTTCCGGATCGATCACCACCTGCTGCACCAGCCGGGCGCTTTCCTCCAGCAGGCGGCGCAGCAGATGCGATTTGCCCGATCCGCTATTGCCCTGCACCAGCAGGCGCGTCGCCAGCAGTTCCTCGATGTCGAGGCGCACGGCATGGCCTGCGCTGTCCGTTCCGATTTCGATTCCCGCTGTCACCCGCCCGCCATGGCCCAGAGCGAGGCGGACAGGCAAGGGGGCGTGCTCTCTCCATGGCGCCGTCGCTCATCTTTTCTCAACTGATCCACATTAAGCATATGCGGATATGACGCGCATCCTATCATATTGGCCTCGAATATTGCGCCGGATGCAGGCCATCAGGCGGCTGGACTGGCGGCTTTCCCATCCGCTGGCGCGCACGATGGTGCCGCTGATCGCCCTCATCGCCCTGCTGCTGTCGAGTGCGGGCTTGCTGATAGTGTTGCTGACGCAGCAGATGGACAGCAATTCGGCACTCTACATGGAACGCATGGTCCTCGGCGCGGTCAAGCGGGAACAGGACGCGACGCTCGATTCGGTATCCGCCGCCGCCCGGTGGGACGATGCCTATCGCGCGGTGTACGGGCGCTTCGACAAGAAATGGGTCGACAGCAACCTCCTCTACACCGATCTCCACAGCTATGTGATCGATGATAAGGGCCGCACCCTGTTCGCCAGCCGGGGCAAGGGCTTTACCGGATCGCGCATCCCGCCCGACCTGCGCACGGCAGCGCCCGAAGCCGTGCGTCACCTGCTTCCCAATTTGCCGCGTACCGTCGGTCAGGCGATGGAAAGGACGCGCGGCGTGGCGCAATTCGCGCGCTTCGAGGGGCGGCCCTCGGTCGTCGCCGCCATGGCGATCGTGCCATGGGAAACGCAGCCGATCAGCCGGGCGACGCCCGCGCGCTATCTCGTCCTTGTGGAGGAACTGGCCGAACCCGTCATCGCCCATGTCGGCGAGAATTACGGGCTGCAGTCTATCCGCTGGTCGCGCGGCGGGGACATCGAAAACTGGCAGCATGTCGATATCGCGGGGCCGCATGGCACCTTTCTGGGGCGTGTAGAATGGCGGCGGGTACATGCCGGCTGGTCGGCCCTTGGCCAGATTCTCCCGTTCGTCATGATCGCTCTCATTCTGTGCGCCGCGCTATCGGCGTTTCTGGTGCGGCAACTTTATCGCGCGCACCGGGCCTTGCGCAGCGAAAGCGCCGCCGCGCGGCAATCGGCGGCGGATGCCAATCATGCGGCGCTGGCGGCAACTTCCGCGCTGGCCGATGCGGAACATGCCCGCCGCGAAGTGGCCGAAAGCGCACAGCGCCAAGCGATCGAACAGCACCGGCACGAACAGGAACTGCGGGCGCAAAGCCGTCAGGTGGCCGCCGCTCTCGAACACTCGATGACGAGCCTCGTGGCGCAACTGCTGGAAACCGCGACCGATCTGGAGCGCAACGCCGACCAGACGCTGGGCAGCATCGATACGCAGCAGCAACAGGCGACGATCGTGGTCGACCGGTCGCGCGAAACCACCGATGCCGCGCGCGCGATCGCCAGCACGATCGACGAACTTACCCGGTCGATCAGCGACATCAGCCGCGCGACCGTGGAGATACGCGACGCGGCCGACAGCGCCAGCCGCCAGTCCGCCAGCGCGCGCGACGCCAACGACAATCTGCTGCACCATGTCGGCTCCATCAACGATGCCGCCAATCTGATCGCGGAAATCACAGGGCAGACCAACCTGCTGGCTCTCAACGCCACGATCGAGGCCGCGCGCGCGGGCGAGGCAGGGCGCGGATTCGTGGTGGTCGCCAACGAAGTGAAGGCGCTGGCCAACCAGACCGCGCAGACGACGCGCGACATTCATCACCGCGTCGCAGGCGTGGAGAGCGCGGCGGCGGCAACCTGCGATCTGGTCGGATCGGTGGACCGCACGCTGGGCCAGCTTGCCGAATCGATCGGCGCGGCGTCTGCGGCGGTGCAACAGCAACTGGCGGCGGCGACGGACATCCAGCGCACATCGCATGGCGTGGCGCTGCACGCCCATGCCGCAGACGAAGCCGTCGAGGCGATCGGGCGATCGCTGGCCGACGTCGCCATTGCGGCGCGGCGCACACGGCACAGCGGGTCAGTGGTTCGGGAACGCGCCGAAACGCTTCAGGCCGAGTTTGCAAGGCTGATCGATACGCTCAAGGCCGCCTAGACTGGGTAGAAAACTCCACGTCGCTGCAGTAGCCGAGATTGTTGAAATTCGGACAATCTGCTTACAGAGTTGATCCAGTGAAAGCAGGCGCTCGAACTCTATACGTCATCGCCTTGGTAGCGGTGCGTCCACGAATTCAAACCGCCATCCACGCCGGATGCCACCGAACAATGGTCGATTGTCAGGCGCGATGAAGCGAAGCGCAGATGTGCTCATCGGCGTTTCAACCACCAAGTTCGCCTTTTTCCCGTCCCAGCTGTTCACCCTGACACGCGCGCCTGCCAAGATTACTGTGGCTGGAAGAGACTTTATGTCAAGTACCGCAAGCGTGCCAAGATCGGCTGCCGAAGATAGTCCAGTATATGCGTAAGCCCCAAACTTCAACGTTCCGTCGATTACTTCATAAGTCAACGAGACGTCAGGCTGCCTATACGTCCCACTTGAGATTGGCTTTCTTTCGCGTGGAACGTAGCGGTAGAAGATTTTGTCGATCGGCTGGAAACTTAGAAATCGGGTGGGAACATCTGGGTCATAAGTAGTTAGCTGGTCAAAATTGCCGTCAGAGTCGCTGTCCCTGAAGCACTTCTCGGTGCCGAAGCGGGATCGCCTTACGCAATAAAGCCAGCCGCGATGCTTAAGACTTCCATCTTTTGCCGAAACGCCGACCCACTCAGTCAGGGCGAAAAAATCGCTCATGTCCATGTCGTACTGACGGCGCGCGGCTTTCTCCACTTCCCGATCAGTGAATTCAAGAAATCCATCGAACGTCACTTGCTGAAAGAAGAATGGCCGGCCGGGGCTAACAGCCCGCTCTTTAGGCAGTCCGTTCTCGGCAAAAACCTGAACTCGCAACAGCTCATCAGCGACTATCTCGCTCGGCACAGGCGCCAGAGCAGCTGCAGTCAGCGCGACTAGTATCATCGAATCCCCCCTAAATTCTCTTGCTTCCAATAGCCCGGCGAAGCCAATGCTTGGTTTTACCGACAGAAAAGGTAGTCCACAACGACTGCTTCGGCGTCGTTTGCCGACCGGCTGAATTTGTCCACGCCGCCTTAGACAGACTCTTGCCCTAAAAATCGAGCGCCGGCGGCAAGTTGAGCGCTGGCCCTTGACCCGATCTCTGTTGCAATGCAGCATCGGGACATGGCCAGCTTTCCTCCCATCACGCAGAATCCCGATATCCGCTTTCTGGGGCGCCTGCTGGGCGACGTGATCCGGGCCTATGGTGGAGAGAAACTCTACCGCCAGACCGAATATATCCGCTCCGCCTCGGTCGATCGCGCGCGCGGCGTGGCGGGCGCCGATCTGGTCGATACCGGGCTGGACGCGCTTAGCCTCGACGATACGCTGGCGTTCGTGCGCGGGTTCATGCTGTTTTCCATGCTCGCCAATCTGGCCGAGGACCGCCAGGGCGTGACCGCAGAGCCGGGCGCCGATGTCGCTTCCGCCGTTGCCGCGCTCGAAACCCACGGAATCGCGAAGGAGGCGGTGCTGGCCCTGCTGGACCGCGCGCTGATCGTGCCCGTGCTGACCGCGCACCCCACCGAGGTGCGGCGCAAGAGCATGATCGACCACAAGAACCGCATCGCCGACCTCATGCTGCTGATGGATGGCGGGCGGGCCGAAACGGACAATGGCGAGAAGATCGAGGAAGCGATCGCCCGTCAGATCGCCTTGCTGTGGCAGACGCGCCCGTTGCGGCGCGAGCGCCTGTACGTACAGGACGAGATCGAGAATGTTCTGGCCTATTTCCGCGACAGTTTCCTGCCGGTGCTGCCCGCGCTCTACGCGAAGTGGGAGCGGGTGCTCGGCGCACGTCCGCCCAGCTTCCTGCGCGTGGGAAGCTGGATCGGCGGCGATCGCGACGGCAATCCCAATGTGCAGGCGGACCAGTTGCGCTTCGCCCTCGCCCGTGGGTGCGAAGCGGCGATCGTCCATTATCTCGATGCCGTCCATGCACTGGGGGCCGAACTGTCGGTGTCCACCGAACTGGCGCAGGTGCCGCAGGCGGTGCTGGATCTGGCCGAGCGCAGCGGCGACAATGCGCCGAGCCGCAAGGACGAACCCTATCGCCGGGCGATCGCAGGCATCTATGCCCGGCTGTGCGCCACGCATCTGGCGCTGACGGGCAGACAGGCACCCCGTCCCTCCACCTTGCCCGCCGATCCCTATACCGATCCGGGCGCGCTTCGCCGCGATCTCGTCATCGTCGCGCAGGGCCTCGCCAGCAAGGGCGACGGCGCGCTGGCGACCGGCGGCGCGCTGGGGCGGCTGATCCGCGCGGTAGAGACGTTCGGCTTCCACCTCGCGACGCTGGACATGCGCCAGAACAGCGACGTGCATGAGCGCGTCGTCGCCGAACTGCTGAAACAGGCGGGGGTGGAGGCGGATTATATCGGTCTGGACGAATATGCGCGCATCGCGCTGCTGCGGCGGGAACTGTCGACCAATCGCCCGCTCGGATCGCGCTTCGCCGTCTATGGCGAGGAAACGACGTCGGAACTCGCCATCGTCCACGCCGCGGCACAGGCGCATCTGACCTACGGTCCGCAGTGCATAACCCATTACATCATCAGCAAGGCGGAGAGCGTATCCGATCTGCTGGAGGTCAACATCATCCTGAAGGAAGCCGGGCTGTGGCGCATCGGGGCCGATGGCGGCGCGCCGCAGGCCGCGATCATGGCGGTGCCGCTGTTCGAGACGATCGCCGACCTCGAGGCCGCGCCGAAGGTGATGGCCGCCTATTTCGGCCTGCCGGAAATCGGCGCGGTGGTGAAGGCGCGCGGCCATCAGGAAGTCATGATCGGCTATTCCGACAGCAACAAGGACGGCGGCTACCTCACCTCCACCTGGGGACTGCATCAGGCGAGCAAGGCGCTGGAGCCGGTTTTCGCGCAGGCCGGCACCGCGATCCAGCTTTTCCATGGGCGCGGCGGCGCGGTCGGGCGCGGGGGCGGCAGCGCCTTCGCGGCGATCCGTGCGCAACCCCCCGGCACGGTGCAGGGGCGCATCCGCGTGACCGAGCAGGGCGAGATCATCGCCGCGAAGTTCGGCACCCGCGACGTCGCCGCCGTCAATCTGGAAGCGATGACGAGCGCGACCCTGCTCGCCAGTCTGGAACCCGAAGCCCTGTCGGATCGCGATGCGGCACGCTTCGCCACGGCGATGGACCGGATTTCGCACGGCGCGTTCACCGCCTATCGCGACCTGGTGTACGGGACGGAGGGGTTCAAGGAGTTCTTCCGGGAGATGACCCCCATTCAGGAGATCGCCGGTCTCAAGATCGGATCGCGCCCGGCGAGCCGGACGAAGAGCACGCGGATCGAGGATCTGCGCGCCATCCCCTGGGTGTTCAGCTGGGCGCAGGCACGCGTAATGCTGCCGGGCTGGTACGGCGTCGGCCATGCGCTGTCGGAGTTCGAGGACAAGGCGCTGCTCACCGACATGGCGACCGCATGGCCGTTCTTTCGGTCGGCGATGGCCAATCTGGAAATGGTGCTGGCGAAGTCCGACCTCGGCATCGCGCGCCGCTATCTGCCGCTGGTGCAGGATCAGGGCGCGGCGGACGCCATCTTCACGCGCATCGCCGACGGGTGGGCCCGGACGCATGAGGGTCTGCTTTCGCTGACCGGGCAATCGCGGTTGCTGGAGAAGAATCCGACGCTCGAAACGTCGATCCGGCTGCGTCTGCCCTATATCGAGCCATTGAACCTGTTGCAGGTCGAACTGCTCAAGCGCCACCGTGCGGGTGAGGACGATCCGCGGATCAAGGAAGGCATCGAGTTGTCGATCAATGCGATCGCGACGGCGCTGCGCAACAGCGGATAAAGTGGCTTTGCACACAGAAAATCCGGGACGGCCGCAGTCAAGCCGCCCCGGACCCCGGACCGCATCGCTGCGGCCCGGAACTGCGGTGTCTTAGTACTTGATCACCAGACCGGCCATCGGGCGGATCGAGTTGAAGTGACCGAAGGTATCGGCCTGAAGGCGCAGGCGCACATTGCTGCGTTCCGCGCTGGAAAGGCCGAGGTCGACAGGCGACAGCTCAAGACCTGCGCCATACAGCATGCCGTCATAATCCGGGCTGTTCTTGCCCAGCGCGTCGAAGTTCACCCACTGGTAACCGACCTTGCCGAAGAACATGCTGTCCTTGCCGGCCTTCAGGCCGACACGACCTGCAACGCCATATTCCCAGTCGATATCGCCCGAAACGCCCTTGGCCGCGTTACCTTCGACGCCGACGACGAGCGGACCTGCGACGTTGATGTTGACGCCCGCGACACCCTGAACGAGGCGGCCATCATAGCCGACCGGGGGAATGCCTGCCTTGTTGCCTTCGCTGTCGAAGTCGTGGACGCCGCCGAGGACGCCGACATAGGGTTCGATGCGACGTTCCGATGTGTCCTGCGCCTGCGCGGCGACGGGAACGAGAGACGCAGCAGCAACTGCCGCGAGAAGCAGTGTCTTCATGAGGATTACCTTTATGCAATTATCGGATGATGACCGCGCGGTGTGGACCCGGCGGGCACTGCGGGAGGCGTCTGCGCGCGCTCCCGTCTGGCAGGGGATCAATGTGCGATTGCAGCAATTGTTGCGCCGTTCGTCTCAAAAATGACGCAAAACCGACCTTTGGCCATCCTTGTTGCCCACAGGCAACGGTTTCTGCATCGGGGATGAACAGCCTGTCGTGCAGCTGAAAGGAAACCGGACATAATCCGTTCACAACCAATTCAACCGCTGTGCGTTACGTATACAGGCATAACATTCGCATGAAGGAGAGAGCCTGTGGCTTTCCGTCTCACCAAACCAATTGTCCTGGCATGTCTGCCGATGCTGGGTCTTGGCGCATGCGCCTATGATGACGGCTATGGCTATGGCGGCATGTCGGTCGGCACAGGCTATGCCAGCGGCTATGGCGACGACTATTACGGCCCGGCAGGCAATTTCGGCGGCTGGTACAACGACTATTATTATCCCGGAAACGGCTATTACGTGTTCGACCGGGGTGGCAGGCGCTATCGCTGGAACGATCGCCAGCGCAGCTATTGGGAAGCGCGCCGTCAGCAATATCGCGGCAACGACGGTCGACGCGATGACGACCGCTGGCGTGGCAGGGATCGCCGACCGGACCGGGATGGTCGCCCCGGCGACGGACGTGGCTTCGACGGGCGGCCGGGGGATGATCGCCGGAATTATGATCGCCAGCCCGGCCGTGCGCCCGATGCGACGCCGGGGCGCGAATGGCGCGGTCGAGAAGGTCAGGTGCGCGAAGGTCAGGGCCGAGAAGCTCAGGGACGCAACTGGCGGAACAGGTCGGGCGATCAGGTCCGTCCCGTTCAGCCCCGACCGGATCAGTATAGGCAGGGGCGCCCCGAAAACCGCCCCGCGCCTCAGGCCGGACAGGGTTTCCGCAGGGACGAGGCGGCGCGTCCGCAGCCTGCCCGCCCCGCCCCATCGGTCCGCCAGCCCACTCCGCGCGGCGCCGATCCGCGTCCCCGTACCCAGCCGGAATAATGCGCGTGACGTTTTCGCGTTCTGCGACGCTGCTGCTGGTCCTTGGTCTTGCCGGATGCAATCACAAGGAGCGTGCTACGCTCGATGAAGTGGTGAACGGCAGCAACGTCGCCAATGTGCAGGCGCAGGTCGAGGCGCAGGCCCTGTCCGTGCTGGAACCGCTCAAACCGCCAGCCCCCGGCACGCCCGGCGGACTGCCGCTCGAAGCGACACCGGCGGTCGAGGGAACGATCGATCCGGCCAGTGCGCAGGGGGCCGCGCAACTGGTGCAGGGCTATTACGGATTGCTGGAGGAAGGCCGCTTTACCGATGCGCAGGACATCTGGCGCGATGGCACCGTACAGGGCGACGAGGATCCGGAGATATTCGCCGGACGCTTTGCGCCACTGAGCGAAATCCACGCGAATATCGGCGCACCGGGCGCGCCGGAAGGCGCGGCGGGATCGCTTTACGTGACGGTTCCGGTGCAAATCTATGCGCGGATAAAGGCGAGCGGGAAACCCTATTACGCCTTGCGGTCGGTCGTGCTGCGCCGGGTGAACGACGTACCCGGATCGACGGCGGAGCAGCGCCGCTGGCATATCGAACGCATCGGAGTCTGGCCGCAACCGGACCAGACCACGAAGCAACAGCTGCCATAACAACCATATCGGCTATCACTGTTGCCCGGCGAAGGCCGGGGTCCAGAGCAACAAAGCACATTCCCGTGAGACTCTGGACCCGGCATCCGCCGGGGAACATTATTATGCTTAGGCCACCACTGCCTTAACGATCTTGCCGGGCGTACGCGGCGGCTCGCCCTTGGGCAGGGCATCGACATGCTCCATGCCTTCGGTCACTTCGCCCCACACGGTGTACTGGCCGTCCAGGAACGTGGCGTCGTCAAAGCAGATGAAGAACTGGCTGTTCGCGCTGTTGGGGTTGGAAGAGCGCGCCATCGAGCAGACGCCCCGGATATGCTTTTCGCGGCTGAACTCTGCCTTGATGTCGGGCAGCTTCGATCCGCCCATGCCGGTGCCGGTCGGATCGCCGCCCTGCGCCATGAAGCCGGGGATAACGCGATGGAACACCACCCCGTCGTAAAAGCCTTCCTTCGCCAGCGTCGTGATCCGCTCGACATGGCCGGGGGCCAGATCGGGACGCAGCTTGATGACGACGTCGCCGCTGTCGAGCGTGAGAGTAAGGGTTTCGTCGGCCATGGTCGCATCCTTTTCGCGATGAAATAATTTCGGCCCATATAAGGCGTTGCACGCAGGATGGAAGGGCGTCGGCGCGTGTCGCGATCCTTGCAATTCCATTGTGCATCAGCGAAAGACTGCCCATGGCGAACGAAACCGGCAATGATGGAGGCGGCGATGAGCGACCCTGGCGCAATCGACTCGCCCAGCCCGGAAAGTTCGATGGAGATCATCGAACCGGCTGAATCGCAGCATGACGAGGACGATCGGCTGAAACCGGCCTTCGTCAGGGCCGTTCTGGATGCCGTCGAGGCGGACGACGCGGAAACGGCGCGCGATCTCGTTTCGCCGCTGCACCCCGCCGACATCGCCGACCTGCTCGAACTCACGCCGTCGGACCGTCGCGCCGATCTGGCGGCGGCGCTGGGCGATCTGGTCGGCGCCGAAGTGCTGTCCGAACTCAACGATTATGTCCGCGACGACCTGATCGACGCGTTGCGGCCCGAACAGGTCGCCGAATTCGCCCGTGAGCTGGACACCGACGACGCCGTCGCGATCATCGAGGACATGGAGGAGGCCGATCAGCAGGCCGTTCTCGACGCGATGGACCCGGAGGACCGCGCCGCCATCCAGAGCGCGCTCTCCTATCCCGAGGAATCCGCAGGGCGCCTGATGCAGCGCGATCTGGTCGCGGTGCCCGAACATATGACGGTCGGGCAAGTGATCGACTATCTGCGCGATCATGGCGACCTGACCAGCGACTTCTGGGAAATCTTCGTCGTCGATCCGGGGCACAAGCCGATCGGCACATGCCAGCTCAGCTGGATTCTCACCTGCCCGCGCAGCATCCCGATGGCCGACCTGATGAAGCGCGAACAGACGCTGATTCCTGTGGACATGGATCAGGAGGAAGTCGCGCTGCGCTTCCAGAAATATGCGCTCATCTCCGCCGCCGTGGTCGACACCAGCGGGCGGCTGGTCGGCATGATCACCGTCGACGACATACTGCACATCGTGCAGGAGGAAGCGGGCGAGGACATCTTGCGCCTGTCGGGTGCAGGCGACGGCGACATCAACGAACCGGTGATCGACAGTTACAAGGCGCGCGTCCGCTGGCTGCTCACCAACCTCGTCACCGCGCTGGTGGCTTCCACGATCATCGGCATCTTCGAGGGTACGATCGAGCGGATGGTGGCGCTCGCCACGCTGATGCCGATCGTCGCGGGCGTAGGCGGCAATGCGGGCAGCCAGACGATGGCCGTCACGGTGCGCGCCCTCGCCACCAACCAGATCACCGCATCGAACACCCGCCGCACCATTATCCGCGAAATCCGCGTCGCGGTGCTGAACGGCGCGACGGTCGCCGCCGTCATCGGCTGCGGCGTCGGTCTCGTATTCGGCAATGCGCAGCTTGGCGCTGTGATCGCCGCGGCGATGCTGACCAACATCGTGACGGCGGGCCTGGCCGGCGTCGCCGTGCCGCTGACGCTCGAACGTATGGGTGCTGACCCGGCGGTCGCTTCCTCGATCTTCGTCACGATGATTACCGATTCGATGGGGTTCTTCGCCTTTCTGGGGCTGGCGACGCTTGCGGGCATGTAGCCGCCCTTGATCGGCGCACCCCGCTGCGCCATCTGCATTCCATGCCGCTTCACATGACCAAGATCGCCTTCAGCAGCGAAAGCCCCGATACGCTGCGCGCCTGGCTCGAATCCCATGCAGCGTTGGGCGAGGCGCGGCTGACCACGCGCTATCTGCCCAAGCGCGTCGCGGAGATGACGGGCGGATCGCTCTACTGGATACACAGCCACATGATCGTCGGCCGCAGCCCGATCATCGGTTTCGAGCCGACACCGGAGGGCCGCCACTGGATTCGCCTCGAACCCCGCCTGATCGCGGTGCAGGGTCGGCCCAAGCGCGCGCATCAGGGCTGGCGCTATCTGGAGGACAAGGACGCACCCGCCGATCTGGGCGCGGAAAGCGACGGGGCGGACCGCCTGCCGCCCGCGATGCTGGGTGAGCTTGCACGGTTGGGGCTGGTTTGAGACGCCGCTCATGGCTGGTTCAGGCCCACAATCCCATAAGCACGCGATGACGTTTCCCCCTATCAATCGCCGCGACTGGATGACGGGCGTCGGCGTGATGCTGGCCCTTGGCGTTGCTGGATCGGCACAATCCGCGCCCTTCGCCTCGCGCCGCATCAGCGTGACGGTGCGTGGGCAAGGGCCGGACGTGCTGCTGATCCCCGGCCTTGCCAGCGGCCCCGGCGTGTGGGCAGGCACGATCGCGGCGGTGCCCGGCTATCGCTATCACCTCGTTCAGGTGCACGGTTTTGCCGGATTGCCGCCGGACCTCAACAGGAGCAGGCCGCTGATCGCACCGCTCGTCGCTGACATCGCCGCTTACATCACGCAGGCGAAGCTGGTCCGTCCCGCGATCGTCGGCCATTCGATGGGTGGCACGCTGGCGATGCTGCTGGCGATGCGCCCTGCCCCCGCGATCGGGCGGGTGATGGTGGTCGACATGCTGCCCGACGGCGCTGGCATGGTTGGCGGCACGGCCAGCGGCATGGGCTATCTTGCGGAGCAGCTCAGCAGCTATTTCACGGGCACGAAGGCGGGGCGGCAATTGTTCGCCGACATCGTGCGACAGCAGCCGGGCGCGAAAGGCAGCGATCCGGACGTGATCGCGACAGCCCTGCGCGAACTGGCGCAGACCGACCTTGGCCCGCGTCTCAAATCGCTGCGTGCACCGTTGCAGGTCGTCTATGCCACGGCCAGCGATGCGCAACAGCGACAGGCGCAGGTCGCGCGCTATCGTGCGGCCTATGCCCCCGCGAAAGGCGCGCTGCTGACGCCGATCGGCCCCAGCGGCCATGTCATCATGGCGGACCAGCCCGCGCGGTTTGCGGCTACATTGCGGACGTTCTTGAGGGATTAGTTTGTTATCCGTTCGGGCTGAGCGAAGTCGAAGCCCTTTACTGAGCGAAGCGAAGTATGCTTCGCCTGCGGCTCTGCATGGCCCTTCGACTTCGCTCAGGGCGAACGGAATAAAATCTTCCTTCTGGCCTTTAAGGCACCAGGACCGTATCCATCGCCTCGGGCAGCGTCTCCGGGTAATCGAGGATGTAGTGCAGCCCCCGGCTTTCCTTGCGGTGCAGCGCGGATCGCACGATCAGGCGCGCGACTTCGAGCAGGTTGCGCAGTTCGATAAGGTCGGGCGTCACCCGGAAATTGCCGTAATAGTCGTCCACTTCCTGTGCGAGCAGGTCGATGCGGTGCTTGGCGCGTTCCAGCCGCTTGGTCGTCCGCACGATGCCGACATAGTCCCACATGAACCGCCGGATTTCGCGCCAGTTGTGCTGGACGATCACTTCCTCGTCCGAATCGGTGACGCGACTTTCGTCCCAAGCACGGATCGGCGGCGCATCCGGCAGGGTGTCCCAATGGGCAAGGATATGCTTCGCCGCCGCCTCGCCGAACACGAAGCATTCGAGCAGCGAGTTGGAGGCGAGGCGGTTGGCGCCGTGCAGCCCGCTTTCGGTGACTTCGCCCGCCGCATACAGCCCCGGCAGGTCGGTGCGCCCGTCCAGATCGATCACCACACCACCGCACGTATAATGCTGCGCCGGGACGACAGGGATCGGTTCCTTGGTGATGTCGATGTCGAGATCGAGCAGCCGCGCGTAGATGGTCGGGAAATGCTCCTTGATGAACGCTTCCGGCTTGTGGCTGATGTCGAGGTGGACGTAATCGAGGCCCAGCCGCTTGATCTCGTGATCGATCGCGCGCGCCACCACGTCGCGCGGTGCCATTTCGCCGCGCGGATCGTGCCGGTCCATGAACCGCTTGCCGCCGCCCGGCACGCCCGGCGGCAGCTTCAGCTTGCCGCCTTCGCCGCGCATCGCCTCGGTAATCAGGAAGTTCTTCACCTCCAGATTATAGAGGCAGGTCGGGTGGAACTGGTTCATTTCCATGTTCGATACCCGGCATCCCGCGCGCCAGGCCATAGCGATCCCGTCGCCCGTCGCGCCACGCGGTGCGGTCGAGAACAGATAGGTGCGCCCCGCCCCGCCTGTCGCAAGGATCGTCGCCTTGCCCAGCAGCGCATCGACATGCTTGGTCGTCTTGTTGAAGGCATAGACGCCCCACACATGTCCGTCGCCCGAATAGCGTTCGCCATGGCGCGACGTGATGAGGTCGATGGCCACCATGTCCGCCATCAGCGTGATGTTGGGATTGGCCTGCGCCGCCTTCACCAGCGCCCGCTGCACCGCCGCGCCGGTGGCGTCATCGACATGCACGATCCGGCGATGGCTGTGCCCGCCCTCCTGCGTCAGGTGCCAGCGTTCGCCGAACCCTTCGCCAGCATTGAACGGCACGCCCAGCTCGGCCAGCCGTTCGATCGCAGCGGGCGCATTCGCGACCACGAACTCCACCGTCTCGCGGTTGTTGAGGCCCGCACCCGCGACCATCGTGTCCTCGACATGCTCGGCAAAGCTGTCGCCGCCGTCCAGCACCGCCGCGATGCCGCCCTGCGCCCAGTTGGTCGATCCGCCATCCAGCGCGCCCTTGGCGAGCACCAGCACGCGCTTGTCCTGTGCCAGCGTGATAGCGGCAGTCAGCCCCGCCGCACCGGAGCCGATGATGATGACGTCATAATGATGAGTGGGCATCGTCTTCCTGGCGTTGTCTTTATGCCGTTCGCCCTGAGCCTGTCGAAGGGCCATATCGAACGCAGAGAGGTTGTTCTGCCTTCGACTACGCTCAGGCGAGGGCTTCGACAAGCTCAGCCCGAACGGAGAAAAAGTGCAAAGGCTTCAGGCCGCCGCCGTCAGGTTCAGGAACACGTCCTCCAGATCGGGGTCGCGCGTCACCACGTCCACGATCTGCAACCCCATGGATTGCACCGCGCTCAGCACGTCGCCCGCATTCGCCTTGTCCTTGGCGTAGGTGATGCTGAGCACGCGTCCGGCGGTCAGTTCCACTTTCTCGAAGCGCGGGTGCACCGGTGCTTCGGCCAGATCGCGATCCACGGTCACCTGCACCACCTTCTCGGTCGCCATGCCGACCAGTTCGCGCGTCGGCTTGTCGGCGATCAGGCGACCGTGGTTGATGATGGCGATCCGGTCGCACAATTGCTCGGCTTCCTCCAGATAATGTGTCGTCAGCACGATGGTGACGCCCCGATCGTTCAACTGCTTTACATAGGCCCAGAGTTGCTGCCGCAACTGGATGTCCACGCCTGCGGTCGGCTCGTCCAGCACCAGGATAGGCGGGCTGTGCACCATTGCCTTGGCCACCAGCAGTCGACGCTTCATGCCGCCGGACAAGGTGCGGGCATACGCGTTCGCCTTGTCCTCCAGATGGACGGCGCGCAGCAGTTCCATGGTTTTCCGGTCGCCTTTCGGCACGCCGTAGAAACCGGCCTGATTCTCCAGCGTCTCGAACGGGGTGAAGAAGGGATCGAACACGATTTCCTGCGGCACGATGCCGATCGAGTTCTTCGCATTGCGGGGATTGGCGTCGGTATCGAAGCCCCAGATGCGTGCCGAACCGCTGGTCTTTTTGACCATGCCCGACAGGATGTTGATGAGCGTCGACTTGCCCGCACCGTTCGGCCCCAGCAGCCCGAAGATCTGGCCGCGCGGCACATCGAACGACACATGGTCGAGCGCCAGCTTGCCCACCCCGTCACGCGTTTTGTAGACCTTTGTCAGGTTGTCGATGACGATTGCGGGTTCGGATGCGGTGGTCATGGGACACGCTCTTAGCGCGGCTGATCGGGAAGGTCGAGCAAGCGCTATATTGCGGCGCACCACGGGCGATGATAGAGGCCATGGCATGATCCAGCCACCTGAAATCCTCCGCACAGCCAAGCCCCGCGTGTCCTGCGACGGATCGGGCGATATTCCCGCCGCCCTCGGCCATCCGCGCGTCTTTCTGGAGATCGACGAGAAGGGCTATGTCGATTGCGGCTATTGCGACAAGCGCTTCGTGCTGATCGGTGGTCCGGCGGACGGTGCGGATCAGGGCGCATTGCCCGATATCGCGTCGGGCGCGAGTCTGTAAGCCGCACTGGAACCATAACGACCCCGTTCGGTTCGAGCCTGTCGAGAACCCTGTCCGCTACAGTGTTCTCGACAGGCTCGAACCGAACGGGTTGAGGGAAGTGGACCGGTTGCAGTCTTAAGCGGATTTTGGGTTGGTGCGGGCAATGCTCCGCCCTATATCCCTCTCATGACCGACATGATCTCTCGCTTCACCGATGCCCGCGGCTTTCTCTATCGCGACGGCCTGCTCGATCCCGATGGCGCGCGCCGCCTGACCGCGCAGGCGCTGGGCCAATGCGACGACGGCGAACTCTATCTGCAATACCGCGCGTCGGAGAGTTTCGGCTTCGACGACGGTCGGCTGAAAACCGCGGATTATTCGACCGACGCAGGATTCGGCCTGCGGGGCGTGTCGGGCGAGATGACCGGCTTTGCCCATGCCAACGACATCAGCGAAGCGGCGATTCGCCGCGCGGCGGAGACGCTGACGCTGCTGGATCCGGCGGCCGCAGCACCCGCAGCCCCGCCGCAGCGGACCAACCGCCACCTCTATACCGACGCCAATCCGATGGAGATCGTGCCCTTCGCCGAAAAGGTCGCGCTCTGCGCGGAGATCGACGCCGCCGCCCGCGCCCGCGATCCGCGCGTCGCGCAGGTGTCGGTCAGCCTGGCGGGCAGCTGGTCGGTAATCGAAGTGGTGCGCGCCGACGGCTTCGTCGCGACCGACATCCGCCCGCTCGTCCGCCTCAACGTCTCGATCATCCTTGAAGAAAATGGTCGTCGCGAATCGGGCGTGTTCGGCATGGGCGGGCGCTATCTCTACGATCAGGTCATGGACCCGGCGATCTGGAACCGCGCGATCGACGAGGCGCTGGCGCAGGCGCGCGTCAACCTGTCCTCGGTCGCGGCGCCTGCGGGCGAGATGACCGTGCTGCTCGGCCCCGGCTGGCCCGGCATCGTCCTGCACGAAGCGATCGGCCACGGGCTGGAAGGCGATTTCAACCGCAAGGGCACATCGGCCTTCTCCGGACGCGTGGGGCAGCGCGTCGCCGCGCCGGGCGTCACCGTCGTGGACGACGGCAGCATCGCCGACCGCCGCGGATCGCTCAGCATCGACGACGAAGGCACGCCGACGCAGGAAAACGTCCTGATCGAGGACGGCATATTGCACGGCTACATGCAGGATCGGCTGAATGCCCGCCTGATGGGTGTCGCGCCCACCGGCAATGGCCGCCGCGAAAGCTATGCCCATGCGCCGATGCCGCGTATGACGAACACCTTCATGCGCGGCGGCAGCGACGATCCTGCCGAACTGCTGGGCCGCGTCAAGAACGGCATCTTCGCCAAGAGCTTCGGCGGCGGGCAGGTCGACATCGTATCGGGGAAGTTCGTATTCAGTTGCACCGAGGCCTATCGCGTCGTGAACGGGAAGATCGGCGATCCGATCAAGGGCGCGACCCTGATCGGCGACGGCCCGACCGCACTGACCAGGGTGATGGGCATCGGCAACGACATGGCGCTGGACGAAGGCATCGGCATGTGCGGCAAGGGCGGCCAGAGCGTGCCTGCGGGCGTCGGCCAGCCGACATTGCTGATGGAAGGGCTGACCGTAGGGGGCACCGCCGCCTGAGGGTCGCCTTTTTCAGGAAAATCGAGGCGCGCCTGCGCCTTCACCGGTGTTTCCAACCCTGTCCCTGCCCAAAAATGAGGCAGGAATTTCGCACTGCACAATTTTTCAGCGAAGCGACTCGGGCCGTCGCGCGCCAACCTCCCGTTAACGCTTGTTTAAGAAACTGGCACGGCTCTTGCTGACCTTTATGTCGCACACCAGAATAAGGGGGCGACATGAAACTTGTCATGGCTATCATCAAGCCGTTCAAGCTCGACGATGTTAGGGAGGCGCTTTCCGCGCTGGGCATCGCGGGCATGACGGTCAGCGAAGTGAAGGGCTTTGGCCGCCAGAAAGGCCAGACCGAAATCTATCGCGGCGCGGAATATTCGACCAACATGGTTCCGAAGATCAAGATCGAGGTCGTCTGCGACGACGACCTCGCGCCTCGCGTTGTCGAAGCCACGCAACAGGCCGCAAACAGCGGTGCGATCGGCGATGGCAAGATTTTCGTTCTCGATGTGGGTCAGGCCGTGCGTATCCGCACCGGCGAGACCGGCGAAACCGCGCTGTAAGGAAGGGGGAATGATGACTGTTTCCAAGAAACTTTGCGGCGCGATGGGGGCGATTGCCGCTTCCCTGATCACCGCTGCACCGGCATGGGCCGGTCCGATCAAGGCGCCGACCGCCGAACAGATGGCCGGCATGGTCGACAAGGGCGACGTTGCATGGATGCTCATCTCTGCGGCGCTGGTGCTGATGATGTCGATACCGGGCCTTGCCCTGTTTTATGGCGGTCTGGTCCGCAGCAAGAACATGCTGTCCGTCCTGATGCAGGTCTTCATGATCGTGTCCGTCGCGGGCCTGGTCTGGGTCTGCTGGGGCTATTCGATGGCCTTCACATCGACCAGTACGCCGTTCCCCGCCATCGTCGGCGGTCTGGACAAGGCATTCCTCATGAATGTCTCCAGTTCCACCTTCGGCGCGACGTTCAGCAACAACATCTATCTGCCCGAATTCGTGTTCGTGGTGTTCCAGATGACGTTCGCCATGATCACGCCTGCGCTGATCGTCGGGGCCTTCGCCGAACGGGTGAAGTTCTCGGCGCTGATCGTGTTCGTCGTGGTGTGGCTCACGGTCATCTATTTCCCGATGGCGCACATGGTGTGGTACTGGGCCGGACCCGACTTCCTGGCTGACGCGCCGACCGACGCCGGTCTGCTCTGGGGCTGGGGCGCACTGGACTTCGCGGGCGGCACCGTCGTGCACATCAATGCCGGTATCGCGGGCCTCGTCGGCTGCATCATCATCGGCAAGCGCGTGGGCTATCCCAAGGAACCGATGCCGCCGCATTCGCTGGTCATGACGATGATCGGCGCCAGCCTGCTGTGGGTCGGCTGGTTCGGCTTCAACGCCGGTTCCAACCTTGAAGCCAACGCCGTCACCGGTGTCGCCTTCATCAACACCATGGTCGCCACCTGCGCGGCGGCGGTCAGCTGGGCACTGGTCGAACAGTTCCACCACGGCAAGCCGTCCCTGCTGGGTGCCGTCACGGGTGCAGTCGCCGGCCTCGTCGCCATCACGCCTGCCGCCGGACTGGGCGCACCGATGACGTCGATCGTCCTCGGCTTCGTGGTGTCGCCGGTCTGCTACCTCTTCGTGGCGTCCATCAAGGGCAAGCTGGGCTATGACGACAGCCTGGACGTGTTCGGGGTACATTGCATCGGCGGTATCGTCGGCGCCATCGCCACGGGCATCGTCGCTTCGCCGGCGCTGGGTGGACAGGGCGTATTCGACTACACTGTGTTCCCGGCAGGCTTCGACGCCGCCAGCTACTCGATCGCGACGCAGGTCGTGACGCAGATCAAGGCCGTTCTCTTCACGCTGGTTTTCTCGGGCGTGGGCAGTGCGATCATCTTCTTCGTCATCGACAAGACCATCGGGCTTCGTCCCTCGGTCGATGCCGAGCAGGAAGGTCTCGACCTCTCCAGCCACGGCGAACGCGCCTACAACTACTAAGACTTCGGCAGGGCGGGTTGCAACGAACGACCCGCCCGCCACACGATGTTCCTCCTGCGAACACACTCGGGCCGGTGCGCAAGCATCGGTCCTTTTTTTGCGTGATTCGGTGCACGGACGGTAGGGCGTGAAATCACGCCAGCCGACTTGCGCATGGCTACGGGCAGGATAAGCTGACGCGAAACGGGGGGCCAAGGCGCCATGAAGATCATCGTTCAAGGATCGATCGCCATCGCGGCGATCATGCTGTTCGCGCCACCTGCTGCCGCACGCACGGCGCCGACGCCGGTGAGCGCCACGGGCACGATCGATCAGGCCCGCTACCGGATCGACATTCCGGCTGAATGGAATGGCGACCTCATCCTGATGCTGCACGGCTATGAAGCGCCGGGCGACAGCCGCCCCGACCCGATGCCCTTGTCGAAACTGGCCAGCGCCCTGCTGGCAAAGGGCTTCGCCATCGCGCAGAGCGGCTATTCCGCCCAAGGCTGGGCCGTCGACGAGGCGATGGGCGATACCGCGCGATTGCAGCGATTCTTCGCGAAACACTATGGCAAGCCGCGGCGCATTTATGCGGTCGGCGGGTCCTTCGGCGGGCATGTGACGCTGGCCCTGGCCGAGCGGCGCATGATCCGGCTCAATGGCGCCCTGACCTATTGCGGGGCCAACGTGCCCGCACCGATGATGTTCGATCATATTCTGGAAACGCTCGTCGGCTTCGATACGCTGTTTCCCGGCGTGCTGCCGCTTGGCCCGACGGGTCTTGATGATCCCGCATCCCCCGCAATGTTCAGCGATGCGGACGTAGACAGGATCGCCAAGGCGCTGGAAAGCAATCCTGAAAAAGCCGATATTCTGGCGAGGAAAAGTGGTACGCGCGTCGAAGGGCTTCCCGACGCCATCTGGCTCTACTACACGGCGTTGCGGGAAATGACGGGGCGCGCCAGGGGATTTCCGCTCGACAATCGTTCGGTGCGCTACACCGGCTTCGGGGACGATGCGGCCTTCAATCGGGCCGCACGCCGCTATGCCGCCGATCCCAGGGCAGCGGCCTATCTGCGCAGCCACGCCGATCTGACCGGACGGCCTTTGGTGCCGGTCGTCGCGATCGCCAATGAATATGACGGCGAAGTCCCCGTGGTGTTCGCGCCAGTCTACGGCGCTCTGGCAGCACGCACGGGCCATGCGGACAAGGTCCGCCAACTGCCGCCCAAGGGCAGCGGCCATTGCCGCTTCCAGCCGGAGGATGTCGCAGCGGCCTTCGATATATTGACCGCGTGGGTCGGCGGCCAGAAGCCGTGACGAGAGGAATGCCACGATGACGCTGACGCTCTACGCGCATCCCTTCTCCTCCTACTGCCAGAAGGTGCTGATCGCCCTGTGGGAGAAAGAGATCGCCTTTACCTACCGCCATCTGGAGGAACCGGGCGCGGGCGAGGAACTGGCGGCGTTGTGGCCGATCGGACGCTTTCCCGTGCTGGTGGATGGGGACAGGACGATCGCCGAAACCAGCATCATCATCGAACATCTCGACCAGCATCACGCCGGGTCAGTCCGCCTGCTGCCCGACGATCTCGAGATGGCACTGGAAACGCGGTTCATGGACAGGTTCTTCGACAATTATGTGATGACGCCGATGCAAGGCCCGGTGATCGAGGCGCTGCGGCCGCAAAGCGATCGCAGCGAGGAAGCGATGGCGAAGGCCTGCACGGCGCTCGACACCGCTTATGCCTGGCTGGAGCAGCGCCTGATCGGGCGGACATGGGCGGCGGGCGCGGATTTCACGCTTGCCGATTGCGCCGCCGCGCCGTCGTTGTTCTACGCCGACTGGATACACCCGATCGACACCGCTTTCCCCAGGCTACGCGATTACCGCGCGCAACTGCTGGCCCGCCCCTCCTTCGCCCGCGCCGTGGAGGAAGCCCGCCCCTATCGCGGCTATTTCCCGCTCGGCGCGCCGGATCGCGACTGATCCGCCGGCATGGATGATCCGCACGATCCCGATCGGCCCAGTCTGATACGCTGGATACGCGAACACTTCGTCGTGATGATGGGCGTCGTCGGCCTGTTCGCCTGGTTCGCCCTCGTCTGGCTGATGTTCGGCGATGTGCTTTAGGCGGCTATCCGCCCTTCACCGCATCCATGATCTGGCGGATCGGCGAGAGGTCGTAACCCGCATCCGCCGCCTGCGCGAAAAGCGTGTCCGCATCGTCGCCCGCCCGCGCGCGGGTCAGCGCCCAGAGCAGCGTGCTGCGTGTGCCGGAACGGCAATAGGCCAGCACCTTTCCATCGCCCGCCTCGTCCAGCGCTGCACCCATCTGGTCGAGTTGCCAGGGGGAGAAACCCGCGTGCGTCACGGGCACGGCGACATAGGCGATGCCCGCGGCCTGCGCCGCCGCCTCGATCTGCGCGCCGGTCGGCTGGCCCGGCTCCTCGCCTTCGGGGCGGTTGTTGACGATCATCGTCACGCCCATCGCATGCGCCTGCGCCACGTCGGCCACGTCGATCTGCGGGGCGACATACAGGCTGTCGGTGACTTTGCGGAACATGGGCGGCGTCCTTTCCTTGAAAACTGCGTCAGCCCATGCCCAAAAGGCGCGTTTCTTTCAAGCGAAGCGGCGCAGCACGATCAGGAAAGCGTCGCCATAGGCCTCCAGCTTGCGCGTCCCCACGCCGCTGATCGTGCCGAGCGCCGACAGGCTATCGGGACGATATTGCGCCATTTCGCGCAAGGTCGAATCGTGGAAGACGACATAGGGCGGCACCCCTGCTTCTTGCGCCAGTTCGCGGCGGCAGGCGCGCAATGCGTCGAACAGCGGATCATCGCTCGGGTTCGCGCCACTCCCGTCCCGCGCACTACGCCGCCGCATCCGTTTGGGCGGCAGGACCAGCGGAACCGTCTCTTCCCCGCGCAAAATGGGGCGCGCATTGGCGCCGAGCATCAGTCCGCCATGTTCGTTCGTCGCCAGCGCATCGCGGATCAGCAGCGCGCGCGAGACGGGGCGGAGAAGTGCCACTTCCTCGCCCGATACGATGCCGGAGACGGACAGCTTGTCATGCCCGCGCTGCCGCACCTTGTCGTTCGCCGCGCCGGTCAGCACCGCTTCGATATGCTGCACGCCGAAACTCTGCCCGGTGCGATAGACGGCGGAGAGGAACTTGCGCGCGGTCTCCGTCGCGTCGATGCTGGCGGGCGGGACAAGGCAATTGTCGCAATTGCCGCAGGTCGCTGGCGGATTCTCGCCGAAATGGCGCAGCAGAACCGCGCGGCGGCACCCCCCCGTCTCGACCAGCGCACCGAGCGCCGAGATGCGCGTGCGCTCCCCGCTCTGCCGTGTCTCCTCCAACTCGAAGATGCGCTGGCGGGCGCGGGCGAAATCCTCCGCGCCCCAGAACAGATGCGCCTCCGCCGGTTCGCCGTCGCGCCCGGCGCGGCCCGATTCCTGATAATAGCCTTCGATCGACTTGGGCAGGCCAGCATGCGCGACGAAGCGCACGTCGGGCTTGTCGATGCCCATGCCGAAGGCGACCGTCGCCACCATCACCATATCCTCGCTGGCGATGAAGGCGGCCTGATTGGCGCTGCGCACCGCCGGGTCCAGCCCGGCATGATAGGCGCGCACGTCGCGCTTGCCCTTGGCGGACAGGCTGGCCGCCATCTTCTCGGTCGCCGCCCGCGTCTGCGCATAGATGATGCCCGGCCCCTTCTGGATCGCCAGCAGGTCTGCGATCTGCGCGCTCAGGCCATCGCGCGGATGCACGGCATAGCGGATGTTGGGCCTGTCGAAGCCGGAGATGATCATGCCCCCGGCGGGGATGCCGAGCTGCTTGAGGATATCCTCACGCGTGTGCGCATCCGCCGTCGCGGTCAGCGCGAGGCGCGGGACGTCGGGGAACGCGTCGAGCAGTGGGCGGAGCAGGCGGTAATCGGGACGGAAATCATGGCCCCATTCGGACACGCAATGCGCCTCGTCGATCGCGAACAAGGCCGGCGGAGCGGAGCGCAGGAGCGAACGGAAAGCTTCGCCGCTTGCCCGTTCCGGTGCGACGTAGAGCAGGTCGAGATCGCCGCTGCGATACCGCTCCTGCGTCTCGCGCCAGTCGGCGTCAACGCTCGTCAGGCTGGCGGCGCGGATGCCGACCGCCTGCGCCGCACGCAGTTGATCGTGCATCAGTGCGATCAACGGCGAGACGACGACGCAGCATCCTTCGAAGGCGACGGCGGGAAGCTGATAGCAGAGCGATTTGCCTGCCCCTGTGGGCATAATCGCCAGCGTCCGTTCCCCCGCCATGACGCGCGCGACGACCTGCTCCTGCACGCCGCGAAAGGCGGGAAAGCCGAAGATGTCGTGGAGAAGCTGGCGCGGATCGCGAGGCATTGGCGCGGGCTTAGCGACCATGAGGGTCTAGGGGAAGGGTTGACGGTTACAAAAACCGTTCGGGCTGAGCTTGTCGAAGCCCTCCAATGAACGCCGTGAAGGGGCTTCGCCTGCGGCTCGGCCTGACCCTTCGACAAGCTCAGGGCGAACGGTTTTGAATGGCAATCCTACGCCTCGACCGCTTCTCCCGTTTCAGCGTCCCCCGTCTCCCGCTCCTGCGCCTGTCGTGCCCACATGGAGGCGTAGAGGCCGCCCATGCGCAGCAACTGCTGATGCGTGCCGCGTTCGGAAACCTGTCCTGCATCCAGCACCAGTATCTCATCCGCCTCGACCACGGTCGACAGGCGATGGGCGACGATGATCGTCGTGCGACGCCGCGCGATTTCGCCCAGCACGCCCTGAATGGCTTCCTCCGTCCGGCTGTCGAGCGCACTCGTTGCTTCGTCGAGCACCAGAATAGGCGGATTCTTTACCAGCGTCCGCGCGATCGCGACGCGCTGCTTTTCACCGCCGGACAGTTTGAGGCCGCGTTCCCCGACGCGCGTGGCATAGCCGTCGGGCAGCGACAGGATGAAATCATGGATCGACGCGCCCCGCGCCCCGGCCTCGATATCCGCCTGGCTCGCACCCGCATGGCCATAGCCGATATTGTAGCCGACTGTATCGTTGAACAGCACCATATCCTGCGGCACGATGCCGATCGCAGCACGCAGGCTGTCCTGTTTCACGCAGGCGATGTCCTGACCGTCGATCAGGATGCGGCCGGACTGGATATCGTAGAAACGGAAGAGCAACCGCGCGATCGTGGATTTGCCCGCACCGGACGGGCCGACGATCGCCAGCGTTTTGCCGGCAGGGATCGTGAAGCTGAGGCCATGCAGTATCTCCCGCTCCGGGTCGTAGCCGAAACGCACATTCTCGAACCGCACTTCCCCCTGCGCGACGTGCAGGTCCGGCGCGTCGGGCACATCGCGGATTTCCTGCGGCGTATCGACCAGAGCGAACATCGCTTCCATGTCGATCAGCCCCTGACGGATCGTGCGATACACCATGCCCAGCATGTCGAGCGGGCGGAAAAGCTGCGTCAGCAGACCGTTCACCAGCACCACGTCGCCGGTGCTGAACGTGCCCCTGCTCCACCCCCACACGGTATAGGCCATGGCACCCGCCATCATGAGGTTGGTGATGAGCGACTGGCCGATATTGAGCCAGGCGAGGCTGTTTTCGGACTTCACCGCCGCCGCCGCATAGCGCCGCATTGCCGTGCCGTACCGCTCCGCCTCGCGTGCTTCCGCCCCGAAATACTTCACCGTCTCGAAATTGAGCAGACTGTCGACGGCATGAGCGACTGCGCCGGTATCCAGATCCACCATGTCCCGCCGCAACTGGTTGCGCCATTCGGTGACGGTGCGGGTGAACCAGATGTAGAGGCCGACCATCACGAGGGTTGCGGCCACCATGCCGAAGCCGAACTTGATCTGGAAATAGATGCAGACCGCCGCCAGTTCCAGAACCGTAGGCGCGATGTTGAAGAGGAGGAAATACAGCATCGTGTCGATGCTCTTGGTGCCCCGTTCGACGATCTTGGTGACGGCGCCGGTCTTGCGGTCGAGGTGAAAGCGCAGCGACAGCCGATGGAGGTGCCCGAACACATGCTCGGCCAGCCGCCGGGTCGCTTCCTGCCCCACACGCTCGAACACGACATTGCGGATATTGTCGAACACCACCGACACGAAGCGGGCCAGCGCATAGGCGCCGACCAGCGCGATGGCGAGATGCGCCGCCGGTTCCAGGCCGGGTGCCATCCGGTCGATCGCCGCCTTGTACGCGAAGGGCATCGAAAAGGCAGTCGCCTTCGCCGCGACCACCAGCAGCATCGCCAGCGCCACGCGCATCCGCAACGCAGCGGAGTCGGCGGGCCACAGATAAACGAAGAAGCGTCGCAGCGTTGCCCATGCGGGCGGCGCGTCGGCCATGCGAACGAGGGTGGCGGGATTGTCTGGCGGCATCGCACCCCATGTAGAGGCAGGGGCGCGATAAGCCAACATGCGCGTGTGTCCGCGCAACCCGCGGCCGACAGTCGATCCCTGAAAAGTGGCCCGGACCGAACATGGGGAGGGTGGGGTTCCTCCATGTTCGGTCCGGGCGGCACGCCGCGATCGGTCTAAAGGTCCGTGTGGGGTTCGGACGATTAGCGATCGCAGTCGCCACCAGTAACGGGCGTCATGTCGGTATGTGGGGGGACCGACCGTGATTGACGCACCGCACAGGATTATGCGCGTTGCTTCGCATGACACGCTATCTGCGTATCGAATTGCCTCGCCTGTGCGATTGATCGCAAGTGTCAACCGCGCATGTCACGGTAACATGGTCGCATATATGCCGTGACGCTATGGGCTGGAACAGCCGCCGCCAGCCGTGTATGGTCGGAACATGGTCACTGCCCGACGTTGCAGGACCGCATGTTCGGGATAGAGCAGGGTGGCGAAAGATAGCCTGTCGGAAGAGATGTCAGTCGATGGCATGACGGAGGCAGCGCGCCAGAGGGACGAAGCCGACCGCATCAGTGCAAGCACGGCCTTCCTGCGAGCGCCCGTCATGCGCAGGCTGCTCCATTTCCTGGTCGCCGAAACGCTGGCCGGGCGCGGCGATGGGCTGAAAGCCTATGGCGTCGCGGTCGATGGCCTGGGGCGGGACAGCGATTTCGATCCGCAGGCCGACAGCTATCCGCGGGTGCAGGTCGGTCGTCTGCGCCGCATGATCGCGCAATTCTACGCAGACCATGGCCCGGGCGTCGACGGCATCAGACTGGACATACCGAGCGGCGGCTATCGCGTATTCTGGACGGCGCAGGCTGTGGGTACGGATCAGCCGCCGCAAGACACTATACCTGTTGCGCCTTTGGTCGATGCCGTTTCTCGATATCGACTTCCCATGATGATCGCGCTCTCAGCATTGCTGATCGTTGTTCTGGCCGGCAGCATATGGATGGCGGTCCGCCCCGCGATACGTGCGGCGCAGCCTCGTGCGACCCAAACCGCGAAGGCGACAATCCCTGCCTCTCGACCTGACCGGCTTGCGCCCTCGCCGATGATCGACCTTGTGGCGGTGACGCCGGTCGAGGATGCCGATCCCGCGCTGGCCCGCCGGATAGACCGGATCCTGGGGGATGCCCTGCACCGTAGCTGGGCGCTCGACGTTCGTGCGGCAACCGGCAATGGCGACGGCAAGACCGAGGACATCTCTGGGCGTAGCCGTTATCGCCTGACCGGCACGCTCGTGGGCGACGAGCGCAAGCTGCTGTACCTCAGTTTATGGCATGTCGCCGACGGGACGCAGCTATGGTCCCAGCGGCTGGAACTGGAGAAAGGCGCGTCGATTCGGCAGGTGCTAAGTCCCAGCCTGGCTGCACTCATGTCGCCTTTGGGCATCATCGCCGCGCGCGAACGGCGCGAACTGAAGGGCAACTTCACGCCCGGATTTCCCTGCATGATGCGCTACGCCGATTATTATGCCGCCAACCGCAGCGACCTGACCGCGCCGGTGCGGCGTTGCCTGCGCGAGACGCTGGCGCGCGATCCGGGCTACAGCCCCGCGCTGGCCGCGGAGATCGTCCTGCGCCTGCGTGATGGCATGAAAGATCCGGCGCAGGCCGACGCGGCGCGGCGGGATGCCCTGTTGCTGGCGCGCCGCGCAGTCGATGCCGACCCCTATTCCGCCGAGGCGGCGATGGCGATGGCGGTTGCCGCCTATGCCAACGAGATGTGCGATCTCGGCCGGGCCAGCGCCATGCGTGCGCTCGATCGCAATCCGTACAACAGCTACGCCCATGCGCAGACCGGGCTGTTCCTGTTCCAGTGCGGCGACCCGGATTATGCCAAGCCGCTGGAACGCGCATGGATGCTCGACAGCGCTCTGCCAGCGATCACCGCCATGCCGCTGCTGGTCAGCATGGGCAAGCGTGGCGAAGGGGCCGCCGCCTTGCGCTTCGCCCGCAGCCTGCCGGTTGGCGAAGGCTATCGTCGGCCGGGCTACGACCTCACCATGGCCGTCGCCTATGCCGCGGCAGGCGATCGTGCGTCCGCCCGCGATAGCTGGGCAGCCGCGACGCGCGCCGTTCGTGTGAACGCCGACACGCCGCCGCAGATGGTGTTGCGCCGCATCGTCCTGACGCCGCAGCTTGCCAGTCGCACCGAAGCCTATCTGCGTGCGCGCGGCGTGTTCGGCTGAGGCGCCTCAGTCGCGCAACAGTTCGTTGATCGCCGTCTTGGAGCGGGTCTGCGCATCAACCCGCTTGACGATGACCGCACAGGCCAGATTGGGACCGGGCGTGCCGTCGGGCAGCGGCTTTCCGGGCAGCGATCCGGGCACGACCACCGAATAGGGCGGCACTTCGCCCATGAAGATTTCGCCGGTGCCCCGGTCGACGATCTTCGTCGTCTTTGTGATGAACACGCCCATCGACAGGACCGATCCCTTGCCGATCCGCACGCCCTCGACCACTTCGGACCGGGCACCGATGAAGCAGTCGTCCTCGATGATGACGGGATCGGCCTGCAACGGTTCCAGCACGCCGCCGATCCCGACGCCGCCCGACAGATGCACATTCTTGCCGATCTGCGCGCAACTTCCCACCGTCACCCAGGTATCGACCATCGTGCCCTCATCGACGAACGCGCCGATGTTGACGAAGCTGGGCATCAGCACGACATTCTTCGCGACATAAGCCCCGGCACGGACGATGGCGCCCGGAACGGCGCGGAAGCCGGCGGCGCGAAACGCCGCTTCGTCCCATCCGGCGAACTTGCTGGGCACCTTGTCCCACCAGAAGCTGCCGCCCGGACCGCCGGGGATCAGCATATTATCGTTGAGGCGGAAGGAGAGCAGCACCGCTTTCTTGAGCCACTGGTTGACGTGCCAGCCGCCGTCCACCGGCTCCGCCACGCGCGCCGCGCCCGAATCGATCAGCGCCAGCGCCGCGACGACGGCATCACGCACCGCGCCGGTTGTGGAAAGGCCGATCGCCCCGCGGTCATCCCAGGCGGCATCAATCGTTGCAATCAGCGCGTCGCTCATCTCATTCCCCATAGAGTGTTGCCAGAAACGGCGTCAGGTCGTCGGTTTCATAATCGATAAAATCGGCATGGGCATCCACATTGCCCGCCTCGGAACCGTTGTTGACCCACACCGTCATCATGCCCAGCGCCTTGGCGGGGCGCAGGTTGCGGGCCATGTCCTCGAAAAAGATCGCGCGCGCCGGATCGATCGCGTGGGCTGCGCACAATGCCGCATAGCCCGACGGATCGGGCTTGGGCACATAGGCGCAGGCGTGGATGTCGTGGATCAGTTCGAACGCGTCGGCGAGGCCCAGCCGCTCCAGCACCCGCCGCGCATAGGCCGCGTCGCCATTGGTGAAGATCAGCCGCCGCCCCGGCAAGGCCGCGATATGATCGATCAGTGCGTGATCCGCTACGATCCGGTCGAGCGAAATATCGTGGACATAGTCCAGGAAATCATGCGGATCGGTGCCATGGTCGCGCATCAGCCCGGCGAGCGTGGTGCCATGTTCGAGGAAATAGGCCTTTTGCACCCGCCGCGCCTCCACCGGGTCGCAGCCGAGCAGCGTCTGGATATATTCGCCCATCTTGATGTCGATGAGGCCGAACAGGTCCGCCTTCGCCGGGTACAGCGTATTGTCCAGATCGAAGATCCAGCAATCGATATGAGCGAGATCCGCACGCATGGCGGCTGACTAGGCGGGGCAGCCGCGCAGGGCAAGCACGACGACGCGTGCAGGGACGTAAAATCACGTTCGCGGATCACCGGTCAGGAATGCCCGATTCCAGAAACTCTCTGAACTGGACCCCGGCGTTCGCCGTGGCACGCGTGCATTGCAGGCTATCGAAGAGCCTGAACAATTCTGAATGCCGCTCCCTGTCGACATGCCCTGATGTAAAAGATATGCTGGGATGGACCGCCATTTCAGCCCGCAACGATAAAGGGCCTGCCGACGACGACGCGCGGCAGGCCCTTTCGGATCATGAAACGGCAGGCGGGGCCTTTACCA
Organism: Sphingobium sp.; assembly: GCA_965279415.1. GTDB lineage: Bacteria > Pseudomonadota > Alphaproteobacteria > Sphingomonadales > Sphingomonadaceae > Sphingobium. The sequence continues at coordinate 1,967,746 of OZ257238.1, read as the reverse complement.
CGTCCTGCGCCCGGCTGTACCGGCCCGGCGCGTGGGACGCAGCCTTAGCCTTCGTCCTCCGCTTCGTCGGGTTCGGGACCGGTCATCATGCCTTCCGCGACCTTTTCGGTCTTGGCGCGGATGGCCTTTTCCAGCTTGTCGGTGAGTTCGGGATTTTCCTTGAGGAAGGTCTTGGAGTTCTCACGCCCCTGGCCGATGCGGACCGAGTCGTAGGAGAACCAGGCGCCGGACTTTTCGACGATCCCGGCCTTCACGCCAAGATCGAGAATCTCGCCGATCTTGGAAATCCCTTCGCCGTACATGATGTCGAACTCGACCTGCTTGAAGGGCGGCGCCACCTTGTTCTTCACCACCTTCACGCGAGTCGCATTGCCGACGATGTCGTCGCGATCCTTGATCTGGCCGGTGCGGCGAATGTCGAGGCGGACGGACGCATAGAATTTCAGCGCATTGCCGCCGGTCGTGGTTTCAGGATTGCCGTACATCACGCCGATCTTCATGCGAAGCTGGTTGATGAAGATCACCATGCAGCGCGATCGGCTGATGGAACCGGTCAGCTTGCGCAGCGATTGCGACATCAGGCGCGCCTGAAGTCCGACATGGCTGTCGCCCATTTCCCCTTCGATTTCCGCGCGCGGCACCAGCGCCGCGACCGAATCGACCACCAGCACGTCGATGGCGTTGGAGCGCACCAGCGTATCGACGATCTCCAGCGCCTGCTCGCCCGTGTCGGGCTGCGACACGATCAGTTCGTCGATGTTGACGCCCAGCTTGCGGGCATAGACCGGATCGAGCGCATGTTCGGCGTCCACGAAGGCGGCTGTGCCGCCGCCCTTCTGCGCTTCGGCGATGACATGCAGCGCCAGCGTCGTCTTGCCCGAGCTTTCCGGGCCGTAGATTTCGATCACGCGGCCGCGCGGCAATCCGCCGACGCCAAGCGCGATGTCGAGGCCGAGGCTGCCCGTCGAAATCGCTTCGACCTGCATCGTTTCCTTGGAACCCAGCCGCATGGCCGATCCCTTGCCGAATGCGCGGTCGATCTGCGCGAGGGCAGCGTCCAGCGCCTTCTGTCTGTCCAGTCCCGTTTTATCCATGGTCCCCGTCTTTTTGTCGGAATCGATCAATTTGAGCATTGCCGTCATCACATGGTCCCCTGTCAAGCAGCCCGATCAAAACCGGACGGGAAAGCTGCGTCGATCCCGACGCCTGACACCCATGTATCGCATTTGTTCTTTAGGAACAAGAGGGGAACGTAATTTCCGCTACATCCCCGGTTCGGGGGTATCGCCGGTGCGCAATATGCGCTCCAGCGCACGTTCCACCGCGCCGATGGTGAAGGGCTTCGCCAGCGTGGGTCGATCCTCGAAGGCGGTCGGCACATCGTCCGAACTGCCGCCGGTCGCGAAGAGGAACGGCACCTGCGCGTCCACGAGCGCCTGCGCCACCGGCCAGCTTTTCTCCCCCTGCAGGTTGCAGTCGAGAATCGCGGCGTCGAACCCGCCCCGACGCACCATGTCGCACGCCTCGTCCACCATGGAGGCAACGCCGTGAACGCGGTATCCCAGCGTTTCGAGAAAATCCTCCAGCATCATGCCGATCATCGCCTCATCCTCGACGACCAAGATGGATTTGCCTTCAGTCATGACGATCGGTGCTCAAAATAGACGGCCCAAAGGCGCGTTTCGGGGGCGTAAGGATACGCAGCGCTATCGCATGGCAATGCGCTTGCCTAGTCTATTCGCCCTAATCTGAAGCAAGGTTTTCCGCAGGCGCGGGCGGCGCATAGGCGATCAGCGTATCGCGCGCCGCTTCCGCCAACTGACTGACGGAGAAAGGCTTGGGGAGGAAATTGACGTTGGCGATCGCGATCGAGTTGCGCAATTGCTCCTCGGCATAGCCCGACATGAAGAGAACGGGCAGGCTCGGATGGGTGCGCCGGGCGTGCGCGACCATCGTCGGCCCGTCCATATTGGGCATGACGACGTCGGAAATCAGCAAGTCGATCGTCTGCGCCTGCGCCGCCGCCTTGGCCAGCATTTCCAGCCCCTGCTCGCCGTCGGAGGCGGTGACGACGGTATAGCCCTGCCGCACCAGCGCCCTTTCCGCCACGGTGCGGACCATGTCCTCGTCTTCCACCAGCAGGATCGTGCCGGTGCCCCATATCTCGCTGCGGCGATCGGGCAGGCGCGGCTTCTCCGGCTCGGGCGCCTTGCCGACCGCGGCATAGACCGGAAGGTAGATGACGAAGCTCGCGCCCTGCCCCGGCTCCGATTCGGCGAAGATGAACCCGCCCGACTGCTTGACGATGCCATAGACGGTGGAAAGGCCCAGCCCCGTCCCCTTGCCCACATCCTTGGTCGTGAAGAACGGCTCGAAAATCTTGGCGAGCAGGTCAGGCGCGATGCCGAGGCCGGTGTCGGACACGCGCAACGCGGTATAGTCGCTGACCGGCAATATCTCGTGCCGCATCTCCCGCACGCGCGCGGCGGGTACGGCATAGGTCTGGATGTTGACGGTGCCGCCCTGCGGCATCGCGTCGCGGGCGTTGACGGCGAGGTTGACGATCACCTGCTCAAGCTGCCCCGGATCGGCGCGCACCGCGCCCAGATTGCGGCCATGGCTCACCACCAGCTTCACATTCTCGCCTAGAAGGCGATTGAGCAGGTTGGAGACGTCCGCGACGATATCGGGCAGTTGCAGCACCTGCGGGCGCAAGGTCTGCTGGCGGGAGAAGGCGAGCAACTGCCGCGTCAGCCCCGCCGCACGATTGCTGTTCGACTTGATCTGCTGGATGTCGTCATAATCGCTGTCACCCGGCGTATGGCGCATCAGCATCAGGTCGCAATGGCCGATGATCGCCGTCAGGATATTGTTGAAATCATGCGCGACGCCGCCGGCGAGCTGGCCGATCGCCTGCATCTTGGTCGCCTGGGCCACCTGCCGCTTGAGCTTGGATTCCTCGCTGTTGTCCTTGAGGCTGAGCAGCACCGCCGCCTCGCCCAACCCGCGCACGCCCGCCAGGCTGAGCGCTACCGGCTCATCGGGCTGCACGCGCATCCGCACGGCGATGTCGCCCGACATCTGCGGCCCCACGGCGAAGCGGCGGACGGAGTCTGCCACCGCGGCCTGATCCTCGCGGACCACGAGATCGCCGGGGTAGCTCGGCTTCTCACCGGGCTTGAGGCCGACGGCGCGGGAAAAGGCGTTGTTGAGGAACAGCACCCGCCCGTCGCGATCCGCCATGGCGAGGCCGAAGGGCAGCAGCGACAACAGAGTTTCGATGTAGGACAGCGCCGACGTGCCATCCATGCTGCCGCCCTGCTCGTCCAGCATCAGGATGAGCATCGGCCCTTCGGCTTCGTTGCGGCGCAACGGCACCTGCAGCAGGCGGATCGGCAAGGCGCTGCGTTCTTCGCGCGCGAAGAACACCCGGCCCTTGTCGTCGATGCGCAGATAGCTGGCGAAGTCGCGCCCGGTGATGTTGGCGTCGATCCGCCCCGCCGCGCGCAGCAGGAAGGCGCCATTGGCGACACGGATACGGCCTTCGCCGCCGATGATGACGGCCATGATGCCCGCATCGGTCAGTTGCCGCCCCGCCTCGCCGCTCAGCATCCGGTTGAAATCGTCCAGCACGCTGGCCTGTTTGACGGGCGTGAAGCGCCAGAGCAGATAATCCTCCGACCGGCCCGTCCGCTTGACGTCGGCGTCGAGACGCAGTGCCCCGCGCCCGATGCCCGCCGCGCGTCCCTCGCTGTCGGACCATGCCGCCCGCCCCGCCGCCGTCAGCCGGTCGGCATCGCTCGAATCGAGGGGAAGGCCGGGGGGCGTCGGGAAACCGGGAAACCATTCGCCGAACAGATCGCTGGCGCACACCAGCCGTCCGCTGCGATCGGTGACGGCGATCGCCATGCTGGAAGCGTCCGCCGCGGCGCGCGCCACCGTCCAGTCGGGTACGGCATCGATATCGAGCACGGGCCTAGGCGCTAGCTGTACGAACCAGTATCCCAGCGTCGCGATGGCGATCAGCGTTGCGGCGAAACCCGCCGCCAGTGCCCATTGATCGACCGCCAGATAGACCAGAGCGGCACAGCCCAGCGCCGCCACGCCCAGCATCGGCACCAGCGCGCGCACCGGCTTCGGCGCGGCCATGGCGATGATCTCGCTTTTCTGGGACGGGGTGCCTTGCGCTGCCATCTAGAACTTAATCCTTATGACATTCGCGATCCTGCGGAATGCAAACCAGACCACAGGATTTTCCTTTTTTACATTTCTTTGCAAGAATTTGCTGCCCATCGCATGATATCAGGCCCAGCGATAGAATAGCCACGAAGATAAGTTTCATCTCGCCCTCCTAAGAAGAGCCAGCAACCCTCAGATCGTGGCCGTCTCATTATTTGGGCTGGATTTCTTTTCGAGGCAAATCCTCAATTTGCGCGCCTGCCATTTGCGGCCCATGCGGATGCGCCAGAAGCCGATGGCGATCAGGTAGCCGACCGCCGCTGTCACGACCGATATGATGGCGAGACCGAACAGCATCGCCGGGGCCGCTTCGGAAAACAGCCAGGCCATCCATTGCTGCACGCCCGCATGATTGTGCACCAGCGTCATGAAGCCGGAGGCATCCGCCGTCCGCCCCAGCAAGAAATTGCCGATATAGACAGACGCCCACAATATGAAGGGCGTCGTCGCCGGGTTGCTGAGGAAGGTCATCGCCGCCGCGACAGGGATGTTGGCGCGCACGGGAAGGGCGAGCAGCGCCGCACCTGCGATCTGGATGCCGGGGATCAGCAGGAAGATGCCGACCAGCAGACCGAGCGCTACCCCGCGCGGCACCGACCGCCGGGTAAATCGCCAGAGCGAAGGTTCCAGCACGCGATGGGCGACCGGCGCGAGGAAGCGGTTATGCTCCAGCGACTCGCGGGTCGGGGCATTGGCGTGCCACCATCGCGTCAGGCGGCTCATGATCCGTTGCGATCCTTCATGATGCGTGCGGCATCCCGCTTCCAGTCGCGATCCTTGATCACCTCGCGCTTGTCGTGCAGCTTCTTGCCCTTGGCGATCGCAAGCTCGACCTTCGCACGGCCCTTGCTGTTGAAATAGACCATCAGCGGTACGATCGTCATCCCCTGCCGTTCGACGGCGGTGTGCATCTTGGTGATCTCGCGCTCGTGCAGCAGCAGCTTGCGGGGCCGCTTCGGCTCATGATTCTCGCGATTGCCGTGGCTGTATTCGGGGATGTTGCTGTTCACGAGGAATATCTGATTGCCCTTCACTTCGGCATAGCTTTCCGCGATCGATCCCTCGCCGCCGCGCAGCGCCTTCACTTCGGTGCCTTGCAGGGCGATGCCCGCCTCGAACACGTCCTCGATGAAGAACTCGAAACGCGCACGCCGGTTCTCGGCGACGATCTTCTTCTTGTCGAAGGTTTCGGGGCGGGGACGGGCCATTTAATCCAATTCTAAGTCAAAAACCGTTCGGGCTGAACCATGTCGAAAGGCGAACAGGTGATATGGGGCTTGATAAGCCTCAAACCAGTCCCGCAATCTCCAGCGCCCGGTCCACCGCCGCCCGACTCGATTCCGAGGGCCAGGTGATCGGCAGGCGGACGTCCGTGGGCATGTCCGGTCGCACGCGCGACAAAGCATATTTGACCGGCCCGGGTGAAGAATCGCTGAACAGCGCGTCATGCAGCGGATAAAGCCGGTCCTGAAGCGCCAGTGCCGCCTTCCAGTCGCCCGACGCGCAGGCCGCCTGAAAATCGGCGCACTGGCGCGGTGCGACGTTGGCGGTCACGGATATGCAGCCCACACCCCCCATCGCCATGAAACCCAGTGCCGTCTCGTCGTTGCCCGACAACTGGCAGAAGTCCGCCCCGCAGGCCAAACGCTGTGCGGTGACGCGCCCCAGATTTCCGGTGGCGTCCTTCACCCCGACGATCGACTGAAACTCCTCCGCCAGGCGGAACATCACCGGCACGCCGATGTCGGTGATCGTGCGGCTGGGCACGTTGTAGAGGATGATCGGCAAGGCGCAGCGTTCCGCCAGATAGGCGAAGTGGCGATAGACGCCTTCCTGATTGGGCTTGTTGTAATAAGGCGCGACCACCAGAGCGGCGCTGGCGCCTGCGCCCTGCGCGGCATACATGTGGTCGAGCGCGATCTTCGTGTCGTTCGATCCGCATCCCGCGATCACCGGCACGCGCCCTGCGGCCTGATCGACGCAGATGGCGACGACGCGATTATGCTCCTCGACCGTCATGGTCGCGCTTTCGCCGGTCGTGCCGCAGGGGACGAGCGCCGCGCTGCCCTCGGCAATCTGCCAGTCAACGAAGGCGCGAAATGCCGCCTCGTCGATCGCTCCATCCCGAAAAGGCGTCACCAGGGCCGGTATCGAACCGGAGAACATGCATTATCTCCTTCAAAGCGCCGGACTTAACGGGCATGATATGCTAGTCATGGCTTAACCGGCACCGTTCAGCGCCTGATAAGGAACCTGTCCCCATAATGTCCAGCATGGTCACGTCAACGTCTCTGGTCCCCGAACGCCTGTTCAAGGTTGGCCTTGTCGTGCTCCTGTCCACCACCGCCGTGGCCGGTGCCCAGCCCGAGGCACAGTCGATCCTGCCCCAGTCCGTGCAGTCAGCTATCGAAAATCCCGCCATGGTGCAGCCGCTGCCCGGATCGACCGGGTGGAACGCGGCGCAGGCGCGGGTCGGCGTGGCGCAGGACAGCCAGATCACCGGCGCGATCGGCGAATGGCGCCGCCTGCAGCAAAGCGACGGCCTTGGCTTTTCCGCTTATGCCAGCTTCATCACCAGCTATCCCGACTGGCCGGGGGAGGACCGGATGCGGCGGCTGGCGGAAACGTCGATCAGCCCGATCTCCTATGATCCGGCGCAGGTCGTCGCCTTCTTCGCGCGTTTCCCCGCCCGCACTGCCACCGGCCACGCCCGCAACGCCATCGCCCTCTCCGCGCTGGGACGCATGGGCGAGGCGAAAGTCGCCGCGCGCAACGCCTGGATCACCGGCGCGCTCGCGCCGGAGGATGAGGCGCGCATCCTGTCGCTCTTCGGAACCAGCCTTACGACCGCAGATCACGACCGGCGCGCGGACGTGCTGCTGTTCGCGCGCGCCAGTGCCGGGGCGGAACGGGTGCTGCCCTATGTTTCGTCCGCGCGCCGCCCGGTATTCACCGCCCGCATCGCGTTCCAGCGCAAGGCGCCGACCGCCGCGACGCTGATGCAGGCCGCCGAGCCCTATTGCGCGTCCGACCCCGGCTTCCTCGCCGACAAGGCGATGTGGCTGCGCGACAGCGGCAACAGCATCGCCGCGCGCACGCTGCTCGCCAACCGGCCCGCTCTTTCAACCCAGCCGGGCAATCCCGAGGAGTGGTTCGAGGCGCTGCTGACCAACGCGCGCGCCGCAGCCAACGACAGCCAGTGGAGCTTCGCCTACGCGATAGCCAGCAAGCTGGACGACGCCTATCCCGCCGGCACCGCCGTCCGCGACAAAAGCATCGGCGAACGCGACGATTATACCAGCCTCGCCTGGCTGGCGGGCACGACGGCGTTCTACAATCTCGCCCGTCCGCGCGATGCGCAGGCGATGTTCGAGCGCTACGCCAATGCCGCGCGATCGCCGCAGACGATGTCGAAGGGCTATTACTGGGCCGGGCGCGCGGCGCTGGCCGGCAACGACGCGGCCACCGCCAATGGCTTTTTCACGCAGGCCGCCGCCTATCCAGACCAGTTCTACGGTCAGTTGGCGCTCGAACGGCTGGGCCGCCCCATCCCCGCGCCGCCACCGGTCGTCGCCGTCAGCCTGACGCCCGAACAGCGTGCCGCATTCTCCGCCCGCAGCGTCGTGCGCGCCGCGAAGGCGCTGGGGCAGATGGGCTATTGGGAGGACCAGAGCAAGTTCCTGCGCGCGATCGCCGCCAGCGCCAACGACGCGCCGACCCATGCACTTTCGACCGAGCTTGCGCAGGCGATCGGGCGTCCCGATCTGGGCGTGATGGTGGGCCGGCGGTCGGTGGTCGATGGCGTATCGAGTTACGGCAAAGGCAGCTTCCCAAGCGTTCCCGTACCCTCCGGCCATCAGGCGAACTGGACGATGATTCACGCGATCGCCCGTCAGGAAAGCCAGTTCGATCGCGCCGCCATCAGCCATGCGGGCGCGCGCGGCCTGATGCAGTTGATGCCGGGCACCGCGCGGGAAACCGCCGGGAAGATCGGCCTTGGATACAACATGTCCGCCCTTACCAGCGATCCGGGCTATAATATCCAGCTCGGCAGCACCTATTTCCAGCAGATGCTGAACTATTACGGCGGCAGCTATCCGCTGGCCGTGGCGGCCTACAATGCCGGACCGGGCAATGTGAACAAGTGGATCGCCGCCAATGGCGACCCGCGCCTCGCCGGGTCCGACATGCTGCGCTGGATCGAGCAGATTCCGATTTTCGAGACGCGCAATTATGTGCAGCGCGTGCTGGAAAATGCGGTGGTGTATGACGCGATCAGCCCTGCGACTGCGCGCTTCCGGGGCAGCAATGCACCGCTCAGCCGTTATCTTGGGAAAAATGTGCCGGGCTGACGCGCAGGCTGCATCGCGCTATCGACGTAGCATGAACCCGACACCCAATTACATCACCCCGGCGGGCTTCGCCGCGTTGCGCGCGGAATATGACCAGTTGCTGGGCGTGGAGCGTCCCCGCATCGTCGAGGTCGTAAGCTGGGCAGCCGGGAACGGTGACCGATCGGAGAATGGCGACTATCTCTATGGCCGCAAGCGGATGCGGGAAATCGACGGGCAATTGCGTCGCCTGTCGAAGAAGATGAAGGACGCGAAGATCGTAGATCCTGCGCATCAACCCGACAAGAGCCGCATATTCTTCGGCGCGACGGTGACGATCGCGGACGAGGACGACCATCACCGTACCGTGACGATCGTGGGCAACGATGAAGCCGACGCCGACAACAGTCGCATCGGCTGGGGCGCCCCGCTTGCCCGCGCGCTGCGCGGCGCGATGGTGGGCGACGTGCGGCGCGTGGCCCTGCCTTCCGGAGAACGGGAATATGAGGTTATGGCGATCGGCTATCCAGAACCCGACGGCGTGGTAGAATAGCTACGGATATCCTTATGTCCGCGAAGGCGGGAACCTATCTCGCCAACCGCTCAGTAGTGGTATTGACGGGAAATGGGTTGCCGCCATCGCGGGAATGACAACAGGGCAATTTCTTGCTCCTTACCCCTTCGCTTTATACCCGAACGCCGCTTTCGCCAGCGCCACGACCTCCGGATCGGCTTCCGGCATATCCATCGGCACCAGCGCCTCAAGGGTTTCGGCAATATGCGTCAGCGCCGCGATGCGCCCGGCCTTTCGGTGGTTGTTGTCGATTACCGTCCATGGCGCATGCTTCGTATCGGTCCTGGCGAACATCGCGTGCATGGCGTCGAGATAGGCGTCGCGCTTGCCGCGGTTGCGATAATCGTCCGCACCGGTTTTCCAGCGCTTCCAAGGCGTATCCAGCCGCTCGGCAAGCTGCTTGTCCTGCGTTTCCTGCGTGATGTGGATGAACAGCTTGACGATGTTCGTGCCCGCGTCGATCTGCTGCGCCTCGAAATCGTTGATTTCCTTGTAGGCGCGCTTCCAGTCTGCCTTGCTGCAATAGCCCTCGACCCGCTCGACCAGCACCCGACCATACCAGCTCCTGTCGAAGATCGCGATATTGCCGCTGGCGGGAAGCCGCGACCAGAAGCGCCAGAGATAATGGCGCGCCAGTTCCTCCTCGCTCGGCGCGGCGATCGGCCAGACCTGAAAATAGCGCGGATCCCATTCGGCGGTCAGCCGCTGGATGATCCCGCCCTTGCCCGCGGCATCCCATCCCTCGAACAGGATGACGCTTCGCCGCTTGTGCACGATATGGGCGACCTGCACCTTGGCCAGCCGCTCCTGAAGGGCGGTGATGGATGCGTCGTAATCGCCTTTGTATTTCGCGCCGGATTCATGGTTTTTGAGATCGATGGTCATCAATTAAGGCTTATGCATGGAACGTCATACTGAGTCATCATGCGATCGCTGGTGACGATAGTTGCGCCTTCACCCATCGCCTGCGCCAGTAGCAGATGGTCGAACGGATCACCATGATGCAGGGGCAGTTCCTCAAGCGCTTTGATATGGATCGTCTCTACACCAATTAGCGCGACATTCTGTTCGTCCAGCCGGGCGGCAAAGGCCGATCCTGGCAGATGCATTTTACCGACTCGCCATTTGACAGTGATTTCCCAAAGAGAGACGGTCGAAGCCAAGACGATATTCGCCGGATTGGCCAGCATATGCCGGACCTTGCCACCAAGTCGCGGATTATCCTCCAGCCACCATATCAGCACATTGGTATCGAGCAGAAGCTTCATTTATACCAGTTTTTCGCAGCTTCCGTTTCCTCGCCCAACATGGCGTCGAGAAAGCCTTCGGGCCATTCGTCCCAGTCGTCCGCCATCTTTATCATCCCCCGCATGGCACCGGGTTGCCGCGGTTTGCCATCCCGCGTGTAAACCCATTGCCCGTCGACGAGCCACGGCGGGCCATCGGCCTGTGGCTGGGCAGGCGCCCGGTTATGCGGGGGTGCGTTATAGCTTGTCTGCATGTCACGCACCTCCTGCGGTTGGTCTTCCCGGGCCAGCCCGTTCAGATAGTCCTTCACCAGTGCCGACAACGACGTTCCCCGTTCCGCCGCGCGGATGCGGGCGAGACGATGAGTTTCGTCATCGAGCGATATGGTGACGTTCTTCATGGATGACTGTGTAGCACAGTTTCACAGTCATCGCTAATCGTCTGGTTCGGAATGGATTGATTTTGTTCGCGCAGAGACGCGGACATTTCCCCTCTGCGTCCCCGCGTCTCTGCGCGAACCAACTCTTGACGGACTTACGCCTTAGTCGGCGCTTCCAGCACGCGGATATGCAGTTCGCGCAACTGCTTGAGCGCCGCCGGGCTGGGGGCGCCCATCAGCAGATCCTCGGCGCGCTGGTTCATCGGGAACAGCGTCACCTCGCGCAGGTTCTGCGCACCGACCAGCAGCATGACGATGCGATCGACGCCCGCCGCCATCCCGCCATGCGGCGGCGCGCCATATTGGAACGCACGGTAGAGGCCGCCGAAGCGTTCCTCCACATCCGCCTTGCTGAGGCCGACCAGCTCGAACGCCTTGACCATCAGGTCGGGATGCTGGTTGCGGATCGATCCCGACGCGATCTCATAGCCGTTGCACACCATATCGTACTGATAGGCCTTGATCGTCAGCGGATCCTGCCCGTTCAGCGCGTCCAGCCCGCCCTGCGGCATCGAGAAGGGGTTGTGCGCGAAATCGAGCTTCTTCTCGTCCTCGTCATATTCGTAGAACGGGAAGTCCACGATCCAGCATAGGTCGAACCGGTCCTTGTCGATCAGGTCGAGCTGCTCACCGATGCGGATACGCGCCAGCCCCGCCAGCTTTGCCGCCTGCGATTCCTTGCCCGCCGCGAAAAACACGCCGTCATTGGGTCCAAGGCCGAGCGCCGCGATCAGTTTGGCCGTTGCTTCCTCACCATGATTCTTGGCGATCGGACCGCCGGGGACGCCATCCTTGATGTTGATGTAGCCCAGCCCCGAATAGCCTTCGCTGCGCGCCCAGTTGTTCATGTCGTCGAAGAACTTGCGGCTCCCCGCACCGGCACCCGGTGCGGGGATCGCGCGAATCACGCTGCCGCTTTCGACCAGCGACGCGAAAATGCCGAAGCCGCTCCCGTGGAAATGCCCGGTCACGTCGGTGATGATAATCGGGTTGCGCAGATCGGGCTTGTCGCTGCCATATTTCAGCATCGCTTCGGCATGGGGGATGCGCGGGAAGCTGCCTGCGGGCGTCACCGGCTTGCCGTCGGCGAACTGTTCGAACACCTGGGCGATCACCGGCTCCATCGTGTTCCACACATCTTCCTGCGTGACGAAGCTCATTTCGAGGTCGAGCTGGTAGAACTCGCCGGGCAGGCGGTCGGCACGGGGATCCTCGTCGCGGAAGCAGGGCGCGATCTGGAAATAACGGTCGAACCCGGCGACCATCAGCAGCTGCTTGTACTGCTGCGGCGCCTGCGGCAGGGCATAGAACTTGCCCGCGTGGATACGGCTGGGCACGAGGAAGTCCCGCGCGCCTTCCGGGCTGGACGCAGTCAGGATCGGCGTCGAATATTCGGTGAACCCTGCGCCTTCCATGCGGCGGCGCATGTCCGATATGATCTTCGTGCGGGTGACGATGTTGGCGTGCAGCGTCTCGCGCCGCAGGTCGAGGAAACGGTAGCGCAGGCGGATATCCTCCGGATAATCCTGTTCGCCCGCGACCGGCAGCGGCAGTTCCTGCGCGGCGGATTGTACCGTCACGCTGTCCGCCACCACTTCGATCGCACCGGTGGCGAGGTTCGCGTTGGTCGCCTCCGCGCCGCGCGCCACCACCGTGCCGTCGATCGTCACCACCGATTCGACGCGCAGCCCCTCCAGCACGCGCAGCGGATCGCTGTCCGCCTTCGCCACGATCTGCGTCAGGCCGTAATGGTCGCGCAAATCGACGAACAGCACGCCGCCATGATCGCGCTTGCGATGCACCCAGCCGGACAGGCGGACGGTGCGGCCGACGTCGCTTTCGCGAAGGGCGGCGCAAGTATGTGTCCGGTAAACGTGCATGGCTATGGTTTCTTCCAAGATTTTAGGCAAATGACAAACCCATGGATCGGGGCTATGGCCGATATTGTCGATACCGACCAGCCCGCCAGGGAGCGGGCCTGCCCATAATAAGATCGAAGTCCATATGCAAATCCATCCGCTGATCAGCGACAGCAAGACCCTCGCCGACTTTTGCCAGCGCATCGCCAAATCCCCCTATATCGCCGTCGATACCGAGTTCATGCGCGAGAACAGCTATTGGCCCGATCTGTGCCTGGTGCAGGTGGCGGACGAACATGAAGCCGCCGCGATCGACCCGAAGGCGCCGGGGATGGACATGACGCCGCTGCTGGACCTGATGGTCGACAACCATGATGTGCTCAAGGTCTTTCACGCCGGCGGGCAGGATCTGGAGATCATCCACAACCTGACCGGCAAGACGCCGCAGCCGATGTTCGATACGCAGATTGCGGCGATGGCGCTGGGGCTGGGCGAGCAGATCGGATACGGCAATCTGGTCGATGCGTGGCTGGGCATCACGCTCGACAAGGGCGCGCGCTTCACGGACTGGGCGCGCCGCCCGCTGGACAAGCGGCAGATCGACTACGCGATCGGCGACGTGACGTACCTCATCCAGATTTTCCCGATGATGCTGGCGGACCTGAAGAAAACAGGCCGCGGCGGCTGGCTCGATCAGGAAATGGAACGGATCAGCGATCCCTCCAACTATGTCAACGAGCCGTCCGAAGCGTGGAAGCGCGTCCGCATCGCCAGCCGCAAGGCGGACGTTCTGGGTCGCCTGAAGGCGCTGGCCGCATGGCGCGAGATCGAGGCGCAGGACAAGAACCTGCCGCGCGGCCGCATCGTCAAGGACGAGACGCTGGCCGACATCGCCAGCCACCCGCCGCGCAGTCAGGACGATCTGGTCAAGGTGCGCGGGCTTTCGGCGGGCTGGAAAAACAACGACATCGGCACGCGGATGATGCAGGCGCTGGCCAATGCCAAGCCGCTGGACCGCGAGGAAATGCCCGAGCGCGATCCGAAGAAGCCGGGCCTGGGCAAGGACGGTGCGCTGGTCGCCGACCTCCTCAAACTGCTGCTCAAGATACGGTCGCGCGACATCAACGTCGCCTCCCGCCTGCTGGCGCGCACCGACGATCTGGACGCACTGGCGGCGGGAGAGCGCGAGGGCCTCTCGATTCTGGAGGGCTGGCGCTACGAACAGTTCGGGCGTGACGCCGTCGATCTGGTCGAAGGGCGGCTGGCGTTCGCGGTGAAGAACGGACGGCTCAAGATGACGCGCACGGCGGCGGTGGAGTAAAGCGACAAGACCAGCGCCAGCGGTCCACGCGAAGGAACGGCGATCATGCTGACGAGACGGGCGGTTGTTCAGGGTGCGCTTGGGACGGCAGCCTTTGCCGCGGTCGCGCGCGCCGCGAACCTGCCGGGCGTTCCTGCGGCCACCCGTGAACTGCATGTGCCCGTGCAGGGCGGAAGCATCTATGTCCGTGTCAACGGAGACCTGAAAGCCGCGCGATCGCCGATCCTGTTCGTGCATGGCGGCCCCGGCGGCGCGCTATGGCAATTCTTTCCTGCTTTACCGCTCGCGCAGGACCGCGCCGTCATCCTGTACGATCAGCTCGACAGCGGTCAGTCCGACGCGCCGGGCGACAAGGCCAACTGGACCGTGGACCGCTTCGCATCGGAAATCGGAGCGATACGCAGCGCGCTCAATCTCGAGAAGCTGCATATCGTCGGCCATAGCTGGGGCGGCATCATCGCCAATCGTTATGCCGCGACGCAGCCAGAGGGATTGAAAAGCCTGATCCTGCAAGGCACGCCCCTGTCCGCCGCCCGTGCGCTGCGCAGCGTCCGCAGCCTGCTGCCCGCGTTACCGGACGACATGGGGAAAATCATTCTGGACCATCAGAAGGCCGGAAAGCCGGACGACCCCGCTTATGGCAAGGCGACCATGGCGTTCATGCGCAAGCATCTGTTCCGCACGAGCGTGAAGGACATTGCCATGCCCTATATGGTAGGAACGCCGCCGGATCGCGGCGACGCGTTGGCGCAGGCGATGACCGGCAACGACCTCCTGATGGGCTTCGACGGCATATTGAAGGGATTCGACGATGAGCCGCTGATGCGGAAGATTATTGTGCCGACACTGTTGCTCATCGGCCAATATGACATCATGACGCCCACCGAAACGCGGGCCATGTTGCCGATGTTGCGCCATGGCAGCTATGCGGAAATCGCCGATGCGGGTCATATGGCGCAATTCGATCAGCCGGAAAAATGGCGCGACGCCATCAGTCGGTTCATAAAGACGCAGGATTGACGCGCATCCGATAACCAATGCGAAGGACGGAATATGCGACGGAAGGGTACAGGCAGACTGCTGGCGGTGCTGCCTTTTGGACTGGGGCTGGTCGCCTGCGCGCCGATGGATGGCCCCTCTGTCCCAGCACCGGTTGCCGGGGAAGGCTCGTGCCGCGACGAAGGCCTCGACCGTTTCGTCGGGCAGACCGTGACGGCGGCGCTTGGGGCGGAAATGCTCAAGACATCGGGCGCGCGCACGCTGCGCTGGGGCGCGCCGGGCAGTGCGATGACGATGGACTTCCGCCCCGATCGCCTGACGGTGCGCTACGACGAGGCGATGAAGGTGACATCGGCGCGCTGCGGCTGAGGACGGCGGATCAACGCCTTTGCCGAAGTGCGGGGTGCGCAAAGTTACGAAGTTGCGGAAGTTGCGGCGTTGAAAACCGCAGAAATCCGTGGATTGACCGTTGCGCATGATCCCCTTCCCGCTAGAATAGTGCCATGCGCAAGTTTATCGATAGCTGGACATGGGTCGCGCCTGTCGCCGGATGGCTGCTGATCGCGGCGGGTGCCGCCGTCGCCTTGCCCAACCTGCTGCTCGCCGCCGTGCTGATCGGCACCGTGCTGGCCGCCGTGCATCATGCCGAACTGGTCGCGCATCGCGTGGGCGAGCCGTTCGGCACGTTCCTGCTGGCGATCGCCGTCACCGTCATCGAACTGGGCCTCATCATCACGCTCATGTCGGCGGCGGGCGAAGGCTCCGCCACGCTGGCCCGCGACACGGTGTTCGCCGCCGTCATGATCATCGTCAACGGTCTGGTGGGCCTGTGCATCTTCGTCGGCGCCATCCGGCACAAGGAACAGATTTTCCAGCAGACCGGCGTCAGCGCCTCGCTCGCCACGCTCTGCGCGCTGACGGTCCTCACCCTCGTCCTGCCCAATTTCACGGTCAGCGAAGCCGGACCGGTCTATTCGGTATCGCAGCTGGGCTTCGTCGCAGTCGTGTCCTTCCTGCTCTACGCAACGTTCGTCGCGGTGCAGACGGTGCGCCATCGCGACTATTTCCTGCCCGACAAGACGCTCGCCGCCGACACGGACATCCATGCCGATCCGCCCACGATGCGGGCAACGGTGATTTCGGCGGTGCTGCTGCTCGCCTGTCTTGGCGCCGTGGTGCTGCTCGCCAAGACGCTCAGCACTCCGATCGAGGCTGCGGTCGCCGCCGCCGGGGCGCCGCGCGCGATCGTCGGCGTCATCATCGCCGCGCTCGTCCTGCTGCCCGAAAGCGTGGCGGCGGTGCGCGCGACCCTCGCCAACCGGTTACAGACCAGCCTCAACCTCGGCCTGGGTTCCGCGCTCGCGACGATCGGCCTCACGATCCCGGCAGTCGCCGCGCTGTCCATCATGGTCGATCTGCCGATATCACTCGGTCTCGACATGAAAAGCACCGTGCTGCTTTTCCTGACGCTGGTCGTCGCCACGCTCTCGCTCGGCACCGGGCGGACGACCGTGCTTCAGGGCGCGGTGCATCTGGTGATCTTCGCGGTCTATCTCTTCACGACGATCGTGCCGTAATGGGATGGGGCGTTAGGCCGTGACGACTTTACGTTGAAACATCACCCCACTCCGTTCGTGTCGAGCGCAGTCGAAACACCTCGCGCAGCGCGTGCTGCATGTCCATCCACTGCGCTTTGGACGAACGGGGGAGATGTGATCCTGATTTAGCCGCAGTCAGCCCGTTCAGCCCACGAACGCGCGTTCCACCACGAACTGGCCCGGATTGCTGCGGGTGCCTTCGGTCATGCCCCAGCCTTCCAATATGTCGATCATGTCCTTGTTGAACGCCACCGATCCGCAGATCATCCAGCGTGTATCGGGGCGGTCGGCCGTGGTCAGCCCGATATCGCTGCGGAACAGGCCTTCGCGGATACGGTCGGTAATGCGACCCCGCGTATGGAACTCGCCCTGCGTCACGGTCGGGTAATAGGTAAAGCGGTCGCGCAGCAATTCGCCGAAAATCTCGTCGTTGCGAATCTCCTCCTGCAGGAACTGGCTGTAGGCCAGTTCTTCCTTCTGCCGCACGGTATGGGTGATGATGACATTCTCGAACCGGTCATGCGTGGCGGGATCGCGCAGGACCGACAGGAACGGCGCAAGGCCCGTGCCGGTGCCGATCATCACCAGATGCTTGCCCGGCGTCAGCGCGTCGATCACCAGCGTGCCCGTGGGCTTGCGACCGACCAGCACCTTGTCGCCGACTTCCAGATACTGGAGCCGCGACGTCAGGGCGCCGTCGGCAACCTTGACGGAGAAGAACTCCAGATGGTCCTCCCAGCTTGGGCTGACGATGGAATAGGCGCGCATGACGGCCTTTCCGTCGTCGGTGGGCAGGCCGATCATCACGAACTCGCCGGAATCGAAGCGCAGGCTTTGCGGGCGATCGACGCGGAAGCTGAACAGCCCCGGCGTCCAGTGATGCACCCATGTCACCGTCTGCAGGAACAGTCCCTTGCTCTCCGCAAAAGCCTCAGCCGCAGCGACGTCGATCGTGGTCATGTCCGTTCTTCCGTAACTTTCCGGCAATAGGCCGTTTGTGTGATTTCGCGATGCCTCTACGCAATAAGAGCGTCTCTGTCGCCCCATGCCATCCATCAAAATGCCATAGGGGGCGATAGGGCAGCTATTGCCGTGAGACGGGAGGCCCCCCGTCAGATCGTGAAGCTCTCGCCGCAGCCGCAGCTACCCTTGGCGTTGGGATTGGCGAACACGAAACCGGCGGTGAAATCATCCTCCACCCAGTCCATCGTCGATCCGATCAGATAGAGCACCGATCCGCCGTCGATGTAGAAGGTGCCCCCGGGCGTTTCGATCCTCTCGTCGAACTTCGCTTCCTCGCTCACGTAATCGACCGAATAGGCAAGGCCCGAACAGCCCCGGCGCGGCGTCGACAGCTTGACGCCGATCGCATCTTCCGGCGCCTTCGCCATCAGGTCGGCGATGCGCTGCTCCGCGCTCGGCGTCAGGATGACGGCGGCGGGGCGGAGGCGAGTCTTGGTTTCACTATCAGTCATATTCTTCTCCATCTCCCCTCCCTTCAGGGAGGGGTCGGGGGAGGGCATGTCGGGGTCTATCCCACATTCCCTCCCCTAACCCCTCCCGCAAGCGGGAGGGGGATAATAGCTACAGCATCCCCAGTTCGAGCTTCGCCTCGTCGCTCATCTTCGCGGGGTCCCATGGCGGATCCCAGACCAGGTTCACTTCGACATCGCCGACGCCCGGCACCGCGCCGACGCGCAGTTCGACTTCGGCGGGCATGGTCTCGGCGACGGGGCAGTGCGGCGTCGTCAGCGTCATCGACACGACCGCATGGCCGTCATCGCTCACCTCTACGCCGTAGATCAGGCCCAGGTCGTAGATGTTCACCGGGATTTCGGGATCGAAGATATCCTTCAGCGCCTCGATGATGCCGTCGTACAGGCTGGTGCCCGGCTCCCCGACGGCGAGTGCGGCAGGCGCTGCGTTCAGGAAGCCGTCGAGATAGTCGCGCTGGCGCTCACCGGAGCCGGTCTCCGTCGTGGCATCCTCGACGCGTGCCTTGGGCGGCGCTTCCACCGCCGCGACTTCCTCGACTGCAAACTTGCTTTCGCTATATGTATTTTCAGACATTGGCGAAGATCTTCCTTACCCGTTCGATGCCGCGCACCAGCGCCGCGACATCGCTTTCGTCGTTGTAGAGGCCGAAGCTGGCACGCGCCGTCGCCTCGACGCCCAGATGCCGCATCAGCGGCTGCGCGCAGTGATGCCCGGCGCGGATAGCCACGCCTTCCTCATCCAATATGGTGCCGACATCGTGCGGATGCACCCCCTCCACTTCAAAGCTGAGGATGCCCGCGCTGTCCTCCGGCCCGAATACGCGCACCGAATTGAGGCCCTGCAACGCGGCGCGCGCCTGCGCCACAAGCGCGGTTTCATGCGCGTGGATCGCGTCCAGCCCGATCGCCTGCACATAATCGATCGCGGCGGCGAGGCCGACGACGCCGACGATATGCGGCGTCCCCGCCTCGAACCGGGTCGGCGCGGGGGCGTAGGTCGTCCGCTCGAACGTCACCTTGTCGATCATCGATCCGCCACCCTGCCACGGCGGCATCGCGTCGAGTATCTCCTGCCGCGCCCACAGCGCGCCGATGCCGGTCGGGCCGTAGAGTTTGTGCGCGGACATGACGTAGAAATCGCAATCGAGCGCCTGCACATCGACGGCGAGGCGCGGCACCGCCTGGCATCCGTCGAGCAGCAGCTTCGCGCCGACGCTGTGCGCGATGTCGGCGGCGCGGCGCGCGTCCAGCACGCTGCCGAGCACGTTGGAGACATGGGCGAGCGCGACGATCTTATGCGCCGGGGTTATCATCGCCGACATGGCGTGCAGGTCGATCCGGCCATCGGCGGTCAGCGGAATGACGTCGATCTGCGCGCCGGTCTTTTCGGCGATCAACTGCCACGGCACGATATTGCTGTGATGTTCCAGCATCGACAGCAAGATGCGATCACCGGATTTGAGGGTCGCCCCACCCCAGCTTTGCGCGACGAGGTTGATCCCCTCGGTCGCGCCGCGCACGAACACGATCTCGCTGTCCGACGCCGCGCCCAGGAACGCCGCGACTTTCCGCCGCGCCGCCTCATAAGCGAGCGTCATATTGGCCGAACGCGCATAGACGCCGCGATGGACGGTCGCGTAATCCTCGCCATAGGCGCGGGCGATGGCGTCGATGACTTGCTGCGGCTTCTGCGCGGTGGCGGCGGTGTCGAGATAATGCCAGTCGCCGATGCCGGGGAAGTCTGCGCGGTGGCTCTTAAGCCCCTCCCCTTCAGGGGAGGGGTTGGGGTGGGGGCTGTCCGTGGAGGCGAATGTAGCGTCTGCATCGCTTACATTCCCCACCCCAACCCCTCCCCTGAAGGGGAGGGGCTTTGTTGACACCACGTCGCTCATACCAGCGCCTCCAGCTTCGCCAGCGCCGCCGTTTCCATCTGCGCGCGCACGGCCTCGTCCGCCACCGTATCGAACACCCCGGCGATGAAGGATTGCAGCAGCAGCGTGCGCGCGGTTGCCGGGTCCATCCCGCGGCTGGCCATGTAGAAAAGCGCGGCCTTGTCGAGTTCGCCGACCGTGGCGCCATGCGCGCATTTCACGTCGTCGGCGTAGATTTCCAGTTCCGGCTTGGCGTTGGCGGTCGCGGTGCGTGTCAGTAGCATGGCCTTCACCGATTGCGCCGCGTCGGTCTTTTGCGCGCCGCGCGCCACGGCGATCTTGCCGAGGTAGCTGCCGGTGGCATGACCCGCGAGGATCGAGCGGATCACCTGGCTGCTGGTCGCGTTAGGCAGGGCATGGGTGAGCGTCGTCACGATCTCCAGCGTCTGATGCCCGCCACCGATGATCGCGCCGCCCAGTTCGAAATGCGCGCCTTCGCCCAATGTCACGTTCAGCGTCACGCGACCGAACGCGCCGCCGATGTTGAGGATGTGGAAATGGCAGGCCGCGCCATCGGCGATGTCGACGACGTAATCGTGGATCGCGGTCGCGCCATCGGCGGAGTTCTGCAGCAGGTGATGATGCGCGGTTTCGCCTGCCGCCACGCTGATGCGCACGGGTTGGGCAATCGGCCAGACGTTTTTGACGGCGTCGAGATCGCTGTAGCGCCACGCTTCGTCGCGGCGGGTGGGAAGGGTGGCAGTCCCCATCATACATTTACCCCGTCATGCTGAACTTGTTTCAGCATCCATTGGCTCTGACGGTGCAATGACGCCCATAAGCCAGAGCTAATGGACCCTGAAACAAGTTCAGGGTGACGAAGAAAATGGGCGGTTGTATCCCTCACGCCGCCAGCACTTCCGAATAGCCTTCGCGCTCCAGTTCCAGCGCAAGGTCCGGCCCCCCGGACTTCACGATGCGACCGCCCGCGAGGACGTGGACGAAATCGGGCCGCACATAGTCGAGCAGGCGCTGATAATGGGTGATGAGCAGCACCGCGCGATCGGGCTTGCGCATAATCGCGTTGATGCCCGCGCCGACGACCTTGAGCGCGTCGATATCGAGGCCGCTATCGGTCTCGTCGAGGATCGCGAGTTTGGGATCGAGGATGCCCATCTGCACCATTTCGTTCCGCTTCTTCTCGCCGCCCGAAAAGCCGACGTTCACGGGGCGCTTGAGCATTTCCATGTCGAGACCGAGCAGGGCCGCCTTTTCCTTGGCGAGCTTGATGAACTCGCCGCCGGTAAGGTCTTTTTCCCCGCGCGCGCGGCGCTGGCTGTTGAGGCTCTCGCGCAGGAATTGAAGGTTGGAGACGCCGGGGATTTCGACCGGATACTGGAAGCCGAGGAACAGGCCTGCCGCAGCGCGCTCATGCGGGTCCATCGCGAACAGGTCCGCACCCTCGAACGTCGCGGTGCCGCCGGTGACGTCGTATCCGGGCCGCCCGCCGAGCGTATAGGCCAGCGTGGACTTCCCCGCCCCGTTCGGCCCCATGATCGCATGGATTTCCCCTGCGTTCAGGGTGAGCGAGAGGCCCTTGAGGATGGCCTTGCCGTCGATGGCGTTGGTGAGGTTATTTATTTGGAGCATTTAAATCGATTCCATCTCGCGCTGCAGCTGAATTTGGTCGCTGATGTGTCGGTAGAGTTTTTCAGCCTGGAGGATGAACTGCCTGACCTCGGAGTCGTATAAGGATTCCCATGTCTCCATGTCTTTACTGACCAGATGCTCACGGCATTTGTCGAGCAAATGAACAAATATTTGTCCATTGCTGAGGCTGCTGCGCATCTGTTTCACCTCAGCGGGCGCATTCTCGTTCCGATCATCTAGCCATTGCCAAGCCTCAGCTTCAATGCACCTTTTCCAGTTCTCAGATAAGGCTTGCACCGCAACAGTGCGACGCTGCTCCCATGCGGACGTAGCGCAGCCTGTGAGCATGAGAGTGAGAATTACAGCGGCGGCCTTCACCCCACCGACCCCTCAAGTGAAATCCCCGGCAGCTTCTGTGTTCCGCCTTCTGCAAGCCCCTCCCCTTCAGGGGAGGGGTTGGGGTGGGGGATGTTCCAGCGGTCGGGCGTGGCGTCGAGAACAATGAGCAGCCGTTCGAGGACGCCTTCAAGATTGGTCATGACTTCGAAGTTGGTGAAGCGCACTACGCGGTAGCCGCGTTGATGCAGCGCCTTGTCGCGCAAGGCGTCCAACGCGGCATCATGTGTGTCGCCGTCGATTTCGACGATCAGCGCCTTTTGCGGGCACAGGAAATCGACGATCGCGCCACCGATCACGGACTGGCGGCGGAACTTGTGGCAGCCGAGTTTCGCGCCGGAGAGTGCGCGCCATAGGCGCTTTTCGGGTTCGGTCGGGTTGCGGCGCATGGAATGCGCGTGGTTGCTGAGGGTTTCCAGATGGCAGACGGACAGCCCCCACCCCCGGCCCCTCCCCTGAAGGGGAGGGGAGTTGAGGCGGCGCGCTTCATCGCGTGCGCTCAAGCCCCTCCCCTTCAGGGGAGGGGTTGGGGTGGGGCCTTGCGTCACCCCACCGACCCCTCAAGCGAAATCCCCAACAGCTTCTGCGCTTCGACCGCGAACTCCATGGGCAGTTGCTGCAGCACTTCCTTCGCGAAGCCGTTGACGATCAGCGATACGGCGCTTTCGGTGTCGAGGCCGCGCTGCATGGCGTAGAAGAGCTGGTCGTCGCTGATCTTGCTCGTCGTCGCTTCATGCTCGATCTGCGCGCTGGGGTTCTTCACTTCGATATAGGGCACGGTATGCGCGCCGCACTGGTCGCCCAAAAGCAGGCTGTCGCATTGCGTGAAGTTGCGGACGCCCTCCGCCGTCGCGGCCACGCGCACGAGGCCGCGATAGGTGTTGTTCGACCGGCCCGCGCTGATCCCCTTGCTGACGATCGTGGAGCGGCTGCCCTTGCCCAGATGGATCATCTTGGTGCCGGTATCGGCCTGCTGCATGTTGTTGGTAAGCGCGACGGAATAGAACTCGCCGACGCTGTTTTCCCCCGCCAGCACGCAGCTGGGATATTTCCAGGTGATCGCGGAGCCGGTTTCCACCTGCGTCCAGCTGATCTTGCTGTTCTTCCCCTGGCACAGGCCGCGCTTGGTCACGAAATTGTAGATGCCACCCTTGCCGTCCGCGTCGCCGGGATACCAGTTCTGGACGGTCGAATATTTGATCTCCGCATCGTCCATCGCGACGAGCTCGACCACGGCGGCGTGCAACTGGTTTTCGTCGCGCATCGGCGCGGTGCAGCCTTCCAGATAGCTGACGTAGCTGCCCTTTTCCGCGACGATGAGCGTCCGCTCGAACTGGCCGGTATTCTCCGCGTTGATGCGGAAATAGGTGCTGAGTTCCATCGGGCAACGCACGCCCTCGGGAATGTAGACGAAAGTGCCATCGGAAAAGACCGCGCAATTGAGCGTCGCGAAGTAATTGTCGCGCATCGGCACGATCTTGCCGAGCCACTGCCGGACGAGATCGGGATATTCGCGCACCGCCTCGCTGATCGAGCGGAAGATGACGCCCGCCTCCTCCAGTTCCTTGCGGAAGGTGGTGGCGACGCTGACGCTGTCGAACACGGCGTCGACGGCGATCTTGCGGCTGCCCTTCACCCCAGCGAGCATTTCCTGCTCCGCGATCGGGATGCCGAGTTTCTCGTAGGTGCGCAGGATTTCGGGATCGACCTGATCGAGCGAGTCGATTTCCGCGCGCGGCTTGGGCGCGGCGTAATAATAGGCGTCCTGATAGTCGATCGGCGGCACGTTGAGCTTGGCCCAGTCGGGCGGCGTCATCGTTTTCCACAGCGCAAAGGCCTTCAGCCGCCAGTCGAGCATCCACTGCGGCTCGTTCTTCTTGGCGCTGATGAAGCGGACGGTATCCTCGTTCAGTCCCTTCGGCGCGAAGTCCTGCTCGATGTCGCTGGCCCAGCCGAACTCGTAGGTGGAGGCGCGATCGACGGCCTCCTGTGCTTCGGCGTTGCGGACGGTGGTTTCGGTGTCAGTCATAATTCAATCCGTTCGTCCCGAGCGAAGTCGAGGGACGGGGCTTGGCGCGAACGTGTCTCGACTTCACTCGACACGAACGGGGCGTGGGTGACTTCTCTCGAAAGACTGTTCAGCGACACGCCCGCCAGCGCACCGCGGATCGCGCCGTTGACGGCGCCCCAGTGCGGGCGGACGCGGCAAGTGGTTTCCAGCGCACAATCGTGGCGTGTCTCGCCTTCCTCGACGCAGGCGGTCATGGCGATCGGGCCTTCGACCGCCTCCACGATATCGGCCAGGCTGATGCTGTCCGCCGAACGGGCCAGTGCGAAGCCGCCGCCGGTGCCGCGCGCGGATTCGAGCAGGCCCGCAATCGCCAGCCGCCCCAGCAGCTTCTGCGCGGTGGGCAGCGGCACGCCCGTCCGCAAGGCGATGTCCGTCGCGGACAGGCGCAGGTCGCCATCCGCGCGGGCGGCGGCGGACATGACGACAATGGCATAGTCGGCGAGGCTGGATAGCCGCATGGCGAATCCCAATTCGGACTGATTTGTTCCGATTGTCATCTGGGCCTGAAAGCCGCGGAAATCAAGTCTGAACGGACAGGTATCGCACCGCCTGTCGTGCCGCGGTGTTCCTGCGGAGGCAGGAACCCAGTAATCGCACAACGTCTGCTTATGATGAGATTACCGGATTCCTGCATCCGCAGGAATCCGCACGCTGATGCTTCGTACTGGCGTCAACTGATCCGGTTTATTTCCGCCGTGGCGATGCCCATGTCGCGGCGCTGCAAGGTCAGCCGGGCGACTTCGGTCGGGTCGGTCATCAACTGGTGCGGGGTCAGCCCCACGAAATGCTTGATCTCGCGAATGAAATGCGACTGATCGTAGAAGGTCGCGGCGTCGCACAGATCCTGCCAGGGCGTATGGTCGATCGCGATCTTCACGGCGCAGCGCAGCGCGCGATATTTGCGGGCCAGCAGCTTGGGCGGGCCGCCGTAGAGCCGGTTGGTGAGGCGCGCGACCTGCCGGTCGGAAAGCCCCGTCGCCGCGACCAGATCGCTGACGCGCGGCGACCCTTCATTGGCGAGCCATGCGTCCACCGCCGCGACGAAGGCCATCATCGATGGCGACACAGGGCGCAGACGCGCGGACAGGAATGTCCAGATAAGCGTTATCGAGGCCGCCGTATCCGTTGCGAAGTGCCGCAGTTCCCGCAACAGCCTGGCATAGTCGTCGCCATGTTCCTGCGTCATGTCGTACAGCCGGTCCGCCATCCGGCTGACATCGCCGCCATCGAGCGCGACCCAGCCGAGCGGCAGCAGGGATATGCCCCACACATCGGCGGGCGTATCCAATTGAAATCCGGTCGATCCCATCGTCGGACCAAGCAGGCACACCTGCGGCGTCACCATGCAGTGTCCGTCGTGAAACCGGTAATGGCCTTCACCGGTCAGCATGAGCCGCAACTGTCCCGCATCCGCGCGGGTCACGTCATGATATTGCGGCAATCGGGTCGTGAAGCGATACAGCGCGCCGAAATAATTGCGCAGCGGTTCGGGCGGGGCGAAATAGTGGAGATCGACGGGCACTGCCGCTGGCTGAACTGCCGCCTGTCCCTCGCCAGGGATCGCGATCGGTGGCCGGACATGCGACGCCATGGGATCAGTCCGATCCACCCGGAGTGACAAATTGCGCGTAACCACCTTGTTTCATAACGATAATGAAACGACTTGAACCGCCTGTCATGCTTTTGATACCCCCCCGTGCCTCATGACGCGCGGCAGGGCAGGACGCAATAGTTTTATGATCGGCAATGGCGTCATCAAGACGCAGCTTTGCCGTTTCCGCCGTAGCGGCAAATAAAAAAAGACCCGGACGGTTGTCCGTCCGGGTCCAGGAAAAGGTCTCTCGGTACAAGACCAAAAGCCCTTCGGGTCGCAGCGCGTCTCTAGGACAGGAGAGTTGCAATTTTATTGTACGGATTCGACATTATGAGGGCCTGAAAATCAAAATTGGCACAGCGAAGAGTCACTATGTTGCGTCAAAGCAACAGTTGTTCCTCTCGCTAAGCCATTGCTTTGACCGCAATCGATCCCGCTGGCATAGCCGTCCTATGCCCTACGCCGCACTCAGCCCGCTTTTTTTCCGCCTCGACCCCGAACGGGCGCACACGCTCACTCTGGCAGTGCTGAGGCTCATGCCCACGCGCCAGACAGCCCCCGCCGACCCCATGCTCACCGTTCGAGTCGCAGGGCTGGACTTTCCGGCGCCGGTGGGGCTGGCGGCGGGCTTCGACAAGGATGGCCTGGTCGCGCACAAGATGCACGCCCTGGGCTTCGGCTTCGCGGAACTCGGGACGCTGACGCCGCTGCCCCAGGCGGGCAATCCGCAGCCACGCCTGTTCCGGCTGGTCGAAGATCGCGCCGTCATCAATCGCATGGGCTTCAACAACGGCGGACAGGCGGCGGCGATCGCACGGCTGTCACGCCGCAAACGCGGTGGTGGCATGGTCGGGATCAACATCGGCGCGAACAAGGATGCGCGCGATCGAATCGCCGATTACGCCACCGGCGTGCGGGCGATGGCGCCGCTGGCCGACTATCTGACCGTCAATATTTCCTCCCCCAATACGCCTGGTCTGCGCGCGTTGCAGGACAAGGGTGCACTCGATGCGCTGCTCGCCGCCGTAATGGATGCGCGCGGGCCGGACGGTCCGCCGATCTTCCTCAAGGTCGCGCCGGATCTGGAAAGCGCCGACATCGCCGACATTGCCGAGGCCAGCCTGACGCACGGGATCGACGCGCTGATCGTTTCCAATACCACGATCAGCCGCCCGGCCCTGCGTTCGGCCCATGCCGGCGAGACCGGCGGCCTGTCGGGCGCACCGCTCCACGACCTGTCGCTGCAACGGCTGCGCGATTTCCGCAGCGCCGCCGGTGCGGGGCTGCCGCTGATCGGCGCGGGCGGCATCGCGACGGCGGAACAGGCCTATGCCCGCATCCGCGCAGGCGCATCGCTGGTGCAGGTTTACAGCGCGCTGGTCTATGAGGGGCCGTTTCTGCCCCGCCGCATCCATGCCGGGCTGAAACGCCTGCTGGCCCGTGACGGCTTCGCCAATGTGGCGCAGGCCGTCGGCGTCGACGGCTAGTTCGCGGCTGCAACAAAAGACTTGCCGCACAAGACGCAACCGATAGTCTGCCCGGCATGATCCAGCGCATCCTCATCGCCTTCGCCCTCCTTCTCCTGCCGGTTCCGGCGTTGGCGCAGGGGGTGGTGACGTCCGCCGATCCGCGCGCGAGCGATGCGGGCCTCGAAATCCTGCGCAAGGGCGGCAGCGCCACCGATGCGGCGATGGCGATGATGCTGGCGCTCACCGTTGTGGAGCCGCAATCGAGCGGCATCGGCGGCGGCGGCTTCCTGATCCATCACGACGCGAAAACAGGCCTGATCGACACGATCGACGGGCGGGAGACAGCGCCTGCCGCCGCGACGCCGACGCGCTTCGTCGGTGCCGACGGAAAGCCCCTGCCGTTCATAGAGGCATGGCCGGGCGGCTATTCGGTCGGTGTACCGGGCAATATCGCCCTGATGAAAAAAGCGCACGCCAAATGGGGCAAGCTGCCCTGGGCCGACATCTTCGGCCCGGCCATCCGCCTGGCGGAGGATGGCTACGAGGTCACGCCGCGCCTGTTCAATTCGCTGAGCGGCGTACAGAAAATCTGGGCCGACTTCCCGGAAGCGCAGAAACTTTACTGGAAGGACGGCGCACCGGTTCCGGTCGGCACGCACATCCGCAATCCCGCGCTGGCCGCGATCCTGAAGGACATCGCCGCGCGCGGTCCCGACGCTTTCTATACCGGCGCCAATGCGCAAGCGATCAGCGCCGCGGTCGGCAAGGCGCCGAAGAACCCGGTGCCGCTCACGACCGCCGATCTGGTCGGGTACGAGGCGAAGGAACGCGCGCCGGTCTGCGGTCCCTATCGCAGCTACACCATCTGCGGCATGGGGCCGCCCTCTTCCGGCGCGACCACCGTCCTCCAGATACTGGGCATGGTCGAACGCTTCGACATGAAGGCGCTGGGCAAGGACAGTCCCGTCGCGTGGCATGTGATCGCCGAGGCGATGCAACTGGCCTATGCCGACCGCGAGAAATATCTGGGCGACCGCGATTTCGTCGACGTGCCGGTCGCCGGGCTGATCGATCCGGCCTATGTGAAAGCACGGTCGCGCCTGATATCCACGGACAAGAGTTTGCCGGCCTATGCGGCGGGAACCCCGCCGGGCGCGAAGCCGCGCACCGCCGCGCTCTCGTCGGAAGTGGCCGGGACCACCCATTTCATCGCCGTCGATCGCGGCGGCGACATCGCCACGATGACGTCGACGGTGGAAAGCAGCTTCGGCAGCCAGCTCATCGCCAACGGCTATGTGCTCAACAACGAGCTGACCGACTTCACTTTCGCCCCGGAAAAGGACGGCGCACCCGTCGCCAACCGGGTCGAGGCGGGCAAGCGCCCCCTTTCCTCCATGGCGCCCACGATCGTGTATGACGCGCGCGGCAAACCGGTGTTCGCGGTCGGCGCCGCAGGCGGCAAGACGATCATCATGCAGGTGGCCAAGGCGCTGATCGCGCGGCTCGACTGGGGCCTGTCGGCGCAGGACGCGATCGGCCTCGGCCTCGTCTATTTCAACAGGGACGGGATCGTGCTGGAAGAAGGCACCAGCCTTACGCCGATGAAAGGCGCGATGGAGGGGCTTGGCCATAAGGTGACGGTGGCGAAGCTGGGCCTCAAGGCCAATGCCGCCGCGCTGGAAGGCGATCACTGGGTCGGCGCCGCCGATCCGCGCAGCCCGGGCGAATCGCGGACGGAGTAACAAGCTGCCGTGTTCCTGCGAAAGCAGGAACCCAGAGCGCCTCTTCACTAACCTTCTTGGCTGACGCCCTAGGCTCCTGCTTTCGCGGGAGCACGGCAACGCTCACGCCGCCCTAGCCGTTACGCAAAGGCCGCATTATAGGTCGCCTGCACGGCAACTCTTCGCGATGAAGGGCGTATAAGCCGCAGGAGATCCGATGCCCGCCCCCCAGTCTGCCCCCGAACGCTTCCCCAGTCTCGTCAGCATGTTCTTCACGCGCGCGCGTAAGAAAGGCGATGCGCCCTTCCTGTCGCGCAAGCGGGACGGGGCATGGCAGGCGCTGAGCTGGAACGAAGTCGCGCAGCAGGTCGCGTCGCTCGCCGCCGCGTTGAAGGCGCAGGGGCTGCGTCCGGGCGAGCGGGTGATGCTGGTCAGCGAGAACCGGCCGGAGTTCTGCATCGCCGATCTGGCGATCATGGCGGCGGGCTGCGTCACCGTGCCGACCTACACCACCAACACCACGCGCGACCACGCGCACATCCTGACGGACAGCGGCGCGGCGGCGGTGATCGTGTCCACCGCCAAGCTGGCCAAGGATCTTATGCCCGCCGTATTGCGGTCGCAGGCGCGGCTCGTGATCGGCATGGAGCCGTTGCGCGGGATGCAGGGGGACAGCATCCATTGCGCGCAGTGGCACGCACTGATCGCCGCACACCCCGCCGACGTGGCGACCTGCGCCGCCGCGCAGACCGCGACGCGCGAGGATCTGGCGTGCATCATCTACACCAGCGGTACGGGTGGCGCGCCGCGCGGGGTGATGCAGCATCACGGCGCCATCCTGTGCAATGTCGAGGGCGCCTGTCAGTTGCTGGCCGAGGATTTCGGCGTGGGCGACGAAGTGTTCCTCTCGTTTCTGCCGCTCAGCCACGCCTATGAGCATAGCGGCGGGCAGTTTCTGCCGATCATCGCGGGCGCGCAGATTTTCTATGCCGAAAGTCTGGAGAAGCTGGCCGGGAATATCGAGGAAGTCCGCCCTACGATCATGGTCGTCGTGCCCCGCCTGTTCGAAGTGCTGCGCGCCCGCGTGCTCAAGGCGATCGAGAAGCAGGGCAAGGTGCCGGTGTTCCTTCTGAATCAGGCGCTGCGCGTCGGCGAAAAGGACATGAAGGGCCGTGGCAGCCTGCTCGACGCACCGGTGCGGATGCTGGTCGATCGCACGATCCGGCCCAAGGTGCAGCGCAAGTTCGGCGGGCGGATCAAGGCGATGGTGTCGGGCGGCGCACCGCTCAACCCCGATGTCGGCATCTTCTTCCACGCGCTCGGCATCACCATGCTGCAAGGCTATGGCCAGACCGAGGCGGGACCGATCATCAGTTGCAACCGCCCCCGCGCGGGCATCGCCATGGACACCGTCGGCCCGCCGCTCGACGGCGTGGAAGTGAAGATCGCACAGGACGGCGAACTGCTGGTGCGCGGCGAACTCGTGATGCACGGATATTGGCGCAATCCGGCGGAAAGCGAACGGGTGCTGGTCGACGGCTGGCTGCACACCGGCGACATCGGCGAGATCGACGCGCGGGGACGCATCAAGATCACCGATCGCAAGAAGGACCTGATCGTCAACGACAAGGGCGACAATGTCGCACCGCAGAAGATCGAGGGGATGCTGACGCTCCAGCCCGAGATAGGGCAGGTGATGGTCTCGGGCGACAAGCGGCCCTATCTGGTCGGCGTGATCGTGCCCGACGCGGAATGGATGCGCGACTGGGCGACGGCGCAGGACGTCGCCGCCGATCTTGCCGAATTGCGGGACAATGCCGCCTTCATCGGCGCGGTGCGTGCGGCGGTCGACCGGGTGAACGCCGACCTGTCGGTGACGGAACGGGTTCGGCGGTTCATCTTCGCCGACGAAGCTTTCACCGTGGAGAACGAAGCATTGACGCCATCGATGAAGATCCGCCGCCATGTGATACGGGCGCGTTACGGGGAGAGGCTGGACGGGCTCTACAAAGCATAACGTGTTCCTGCGCAGGCAGGAACCCAGTAAGAGTGCAACGTCGGCGATGATGAGATTACTGGATTCCTGCCTTCGCAGGAATACGGCAGCGTAAATCCTAAAACGCATCCTTTGCCGCGCGCAGTTGCGCAAGATGATCGGCGTCGCGCGCGCGCATAAAGACGTTGGTCGCGCGCTCCTGCCCGATCGTCGTCGGCACCGTCGCTTCGCCCCGCGCGCGCGCCGAATCGACGTCGGCCATCCGCGCCGCGATC
Organism: Sphingobium sp.; assembly: GCA_965279415.1. GTDB lineage: Bacteria > Pseudomonadota > Alphaproteobacteria > Sphingomonadales > Sphingomonadaceae > Sphingobium. The sequence continues at coordinate 1,936,599 of OZ257238.1, read as the reverse complement.
GCGGCGTTGTCGGGGTCGGCGACCAGCGCGAAGCGACCGTTGCTCTGCGTATATTCATGCGCGCAATAGACGATGGTGTCGTCGGGCAAGGTCGCCAGCCGCTGCATGTTGCCGAACATCTGCGCCGCCGTCCCCTCGAACAGCCGCCCGCAACCCATGGCGAACAGCGTGTCGCCGATGAACAATATGCGCTCCTCCGCCAGATGATAGGCGATATGCCCCGCGGTATGCGCAGGCACGGCCAGCACCTGCGCGACATGCGCGCCGATGCGGACGCTATCGCCCTCCCCCACGCCCCGGTCGAGCGTATCGATCTTGTCCGCTTCCGCCGCCGGGCCGGTCACGCTGCAGCCGGTCGCCGCCTTGATCGCCGCATTGCCGCCGATATGATCGCCATGCCAGTGTGTGTTCCAGATTTGCCCGATCGTCCATCCACGCGCCGCCGCCGCCGCCAGCACCGGATCGGCCACAGCGGGATCGACTACGACCGTCTCGCCGCTGGCCGCATCGTGCAGCAGCCAGACGTAATTGTCGTTCAGCACCGGGATGCGGATCACTTCGAGCGACATATTCTTAAACACTCCATTCGTCGCTCTTAAGCAACGGTTCACCTACACGCTGCCACTCATGTCATGCACTATAGACAGGGCAGGAGAGACTAATGACGGGCTGGACGGAAAAAACCAACGCGATTCTGATCGGCAGCGCGGCGATCCTGAGCCTGGGCCTCGTTGCCGGCGGCTATCTGCTGGGCGACGGACTGACGCGGGCGAAGGCGGCGGACCGCGCCGTCACCGTGCGCGGCCTTGCCGAAAAGGACGTGACGGCGGACCTCGCCACCTGGACGATCAGCTATTCCGCGACCGGATTCGACCTGCCCACGGTGCGGGGCGAGATCGACGCCAACGGCAAGGCGTTGCAGGATTATTTCCGGGGCATGGGCTTCAAGGCGGGCGAACTGAAACCCAGCAGCACCAACGTCAGCCAGTACTACAACAATGGCGTCAACACGATCACCGTCAACCAGCGGATGCAGTTGCGCACCACCGACATCGCCCGCGCGCAAAAGGCGGTCGCCGGGCAGTTCGATCTCGTTCGGCGCGGCGTCGTGCTGCAGGAAGGATCGGGCATGGTGTACAGCTTCACCCGCCTCAACGACATCAAGCCCGAAATGGTGGCGGAAGCGACGCGCGACGCGCGCAAGTCCGCCGAACAGTTCGCCAAGGACAGCGGCACCGCCGTGGGCCGCATCAAGAGCGCCACGCAAGGCTATTTCTCGATCGACGCGCGCGACGGCGACCAGTCCGGCGGCGGAGGCGACACGCCCTATAAGAAGGTGCGGGTCGTCACCACGGTGGAGTTCTATCTCGACTAGGAGATGATAGCTTCACCTTCTGCATATACTCATTTCCGTTCATCCCGAGCGAAGTCGAGGGACCGGACTGGGTGCAAGGTGTCTCGACTTCGCTCGACACGAACGGGGACGTTAACGCCAGACCCACAAGCCGGTTGTTACCAAGTCCCGGTGTTCGGCATCGACGCCCAGGGTTCGGCGGGCGGCAGATGCCCGTCCTGCAGCAGTTCGATCGAGATATTGTCCGGCGTGCGCACGAAGGCCATGTGCCCGTCGCGCGGGGGACGGTTGATCGTGACGCCGGCGTCCATCAGCCGCTGGCAGGTGTCGTAGATATTCTCGACCCGATAGGCCAGATGCCCGAAATTGCGGCCACCGTCATAGTCCTGCGGGTCCCAGTTGTAGGTCAGTTCGACCTGCGCGCTCTCGTCGCCCGGCGCGGCGAGGAACACCAGCGTAAAGCGCCCCGCCTCGCTCTCCATCCGCTTCTGCTCCTCCAGCCCTAGCAGGTTGAAGAAGCGGACCGTGGCGTCGATGTCGGTCACGCGGATCATCGTGTGGAGATATTTGGGCATGGCATGTCCTTCGGCCGGAAAGGGATCGGTCTCTAGATAGGCATGCCGCCGCACGGAGCAACCGGCACGCGGCGCTTCCTGCATGAAAGAGGTGGGGGAGAGGAACATGACGGCATTGCGCATAGTGCCAGGCGCAAGCCGCCGCGAAGTGATAACCGGCAACCCGTTACCGTATGACCCCGGTAACATTGCTGACAATTCAAGGTTTTGCGTCGAGCCGGGCGAGACTTTCCGCGGCCGCCTTGCCCGCCGTGCTCTGGCCCGAAAGCCGCACCGCGCGTTGCCAGGCGGAACGGGCGACATCGGCATGATCGGTCAATATGGCGATATTGCCTTCCTCCAGCGCGACCGAGGCATCGTCGGGCGCCATCTGCACGGCGCGGGCGATATGCGATTGCGCGAGCGTCATTTCGCCGGTGCGGCGGGCGAGCGTGGCGGACAGCAGCCACGCCAGCGGATCGCGCGGCGCGAGATCGAGCGCGCTGTCGAGATCCTGCCGCGCGCCGGGAAGATCATCGAGCGCGACGCGCGCGCGGGCGCGATCGAGATAGGCTTCCCCCTTGGCGAGGCCGTCCGCCATGCCGCGCGCCAGCGCCGCATCGAAATGATTGCGCGCCTTCGCCGCCTCTCCGCTGGCCAGCGCCGCATTGCCGGCCTGCGCCCACAGCCTTGCGCTGCTCGACACGTCTCCGGCACGCTCGGCTTCCTCGGCGGCCTGCGCGAACGCGACGGTCGCGGGCGCCCAGCGGTCTGCCTTCGCATAGGCGAAGCCCAGGCATTGCCGCGCATGGAAGCTGCCGCCCGCCATCCGCCAGTCGTTGGCGGCGCGGATGCCCGCATCGGGATCGGCGGTCGCGCTGTCGAGGCATGCCTGCAATCTGGTCGCCGTTTCGGGCGCGAGCGGCAGGACGGCTTGCGGCGCGGCAGACTCGCGCGTCGCCTGCCGCGCGGCGGCGGCCTCGCGCCGCGATCGCGCCATCACCGCGTCGGTTTCGGGGGAAGCGCCCTGCAGGGCCAGCATCAGCAGTAAAATCATGAAGGCTCCAGCAGGTCGGAGACGACCCGGATCAGCAAGGCGATGTCGGCATCGCGCGACAGGCGATGATCGCCGTCCTTAACCAGCAGCGTCTGGACGTTCGATGAACGCAGCGCCGCGGCGATGTCCAGCGCGATCGACCAGGGCACGTCGGGATCGCACTGCCCCTGCAACAGCCGCACCGGACAATCGAGCGGAATCGGGCCGGTGAGCAACCGGTTCGCCTGTCCCGATTCCCAGAAGGCGCGCGTGGTGATGTAGGGCGCGTCGCCATAAGGCGTCGGCTCGACGATACGCCCTTCTTTCCGCAACTGGTCCTTCTGCTCGGCAGTGAAGCCCCAGTCGGTGAAATCCGGCGCGGCGGCGATGCCCACGATCCCGGCCACCCGCTCCGGCCGGGCCAGCGCCACCAGCAGCGCCAGCCAGCCCCCCATCGAGGAGCCGACCAGAACCACCGGCCCCTCCACCAGCGCGTCGATCAGCAGCAGCACGTCGTCGCGCCAGACATCCAGCGTCCCGTCCGCGAAATCGCCCTCGCTCGCGCCGTTGCCGGAATAATCGAGCCGCAGCATCGCCCGCCCCTGCACCCGTGCCCAGCCATCAAGCGCCAGCGCCTTGCCGCCTTCCATGTCGGACATATAGCCCGGCAGAAAGACGATCGTGGGGCCATGCCCGGCGCTATGGCGACAGGCGAGGCGCAGTCCGTCCGGTCTGGCGAAGGTGGCGGGGTGAGTCATGTTCGTCCTGCCTATGAAGTTGCGGAAGTTGCGGCGTTGAAAACCGCAGAAATCCTCATATTAACCGAATGTCAAAGGCCTTTCCCTACGCACGGCGTGGAGGAGGGCTTTGAGATGTTCGATATCACCACCGACCCGGCACACAAGCTGATCCGCGCCACGCTCCGGGGCTTCTTCGATCCGGCCACGGTGGCGCAGTTCGGGCAGGCGGTCCAGATGGCGTCGGCAGGCATGGGCTGCCGGTCCGGCGAGCATCTGCTGCTGGCCGACACCACGCAATGCACGCTTCAGGCGCAGGAAGTGGTCGGCGCCTTCCAGTCGCTCATTACCGACGCGCCGCTGAAATCGAAGCGGATCGCCATCATCACCGGTGGCTCGCTGTCGCGGATGCAGGTACGCCGGATACTGGTGCGCGATCAGGCGATGATGTTCGACAATGCCGCCGATGCGGAACATTGGGTGCTGACCGGAGAACTGGGCGCGCAGGCGGCGTAACGATATGTCATCCTCCCCTTGCAGGGGAGGTGGCAGGCGAAGCCTGACGGAGGGGTGTTACCCTTTCGAAAGGGGGACACCCCTCCACCACCGCTTCGCGGCGGTCCCCCTCCCCTGCAAGGGGAGGATTTTACCCGCGTCAGCCCCGAAATGTGCGGGCCATTACAATCCATCCTCCCAGCCCCATCCGGATTTCACGGTCGGATCGCTCCGGCACATGCCGCGCAACGCCTGCCACTGCGCATCGGTGAGCGCGGGCGTGTAACGCTGTCCCTTCGTCACGCTGTTCGCGAACACGGCGCGGCGCGATTCGGACAACGGGTGCGAGGACAGCCATGTCATTGCCTGCGCGGTGCGACCGCCGCCGGCCTCCTCCCCCTTTGCCATGCGGCCGAAGAAACCGGCGGTGTCGGCGGGCGAGATAGCGGCGGCCTGCATCGCGGCGATCGAGGCGGCATCAGCCCGCGCCTCCGCATTGCGGCCATAGCTCAGGGACAACAGGCCGTTGACGTAACCACCCACATCGCCGGAAAAGCCGCCCAGCACGACGCTCAGCCCCAGTTGCCGCATCAGCCCGGCCAGCGTGTCGCGATGGCGGACATGGCCGAGTTCGTGACCCAGCACGCCCGCGACTTCATCGGCGGACGCGGCTTTCTGGATCAGGCCATCGAACAGGATGATGCGCCCGCCGGGCAGCGCGACGGCGTTGACCATCGGCACATTGGCGATCTCTATGGCGCGGGCGTCGGCTTTGGGATCCATCTTCGCGATCAGCGCATCGAGCGCCTTCATGCCTTCGGGCGACCGGCAGAAACGCCCGCCGAAATCGCCGACCATCGCATCGCCCAGCCGGTCCTCCCATGCGCGCGGCACGAGCGGGGCGATCCAGCCGGGGGCTTCCAGCCCGACATAGACGACCGCTGCGGCGACGACCGCGAAGGCCGCCACCGCGCGGGGCAGGCCGATGCGGTCGATCCAGCGGCCATAGCGCCCATGGAGCGGCAGATGCGCAGCGAAATCGGGCGGCGGCGGACCGTCGAAGCCCAGCCGCCAGCCGCTTTCGCCTTTCAGCCCGTAGACCGAGCGCCCACCGGTGCCGTCGAGCGCGATCAGGTCGCTCCACGCATATGGGCCGCTTTCCCAGTCGTCCCCGATCAGGCGGAAACCGTCCGCCGCCAGCACGACTCGCGGATGCCAGCGGCAGGCGTTGCGCCCGTCATAATGCCATGGCCCCGCCGCATCGTTTGCGTCCTCGGCCACGTCAGATCGCGCCGACGTCGAAGGCGTCGAGCAGCCCCTCGCCCTGCCCCGGCGTGCGCGTGGTCGACTGGGTAAGCTGGTTGAAGTCGATCTCTCCGCCCGCCTCCATATGGCGAATGAAGAAGGCCCAGTGGCGATAGGAGAGGAAGATATAGCCGATGCCGAGCGTGCAGAGCACCAGCGCGATGTCGCCGAAGATCAGTTTGAGCCATTCGTCCGTGCCCGCCTCGAACGTGAAGGACAGTTCTCCCAGCGTCAGCTTGCCGATCGCCTCGCGCAGGAAGGCGGCATAATAAGCCAGTGCGATCATGCCCAGCAGCACATAGACGCCCAGCACGATGACGAAGAAGGCGATGATCTGCAGCACGGGCGGCAGGCCGGATCGCACGAACACTCCGCCCATGCCCATGCCGGTTACGCTGGCGATGGCGACCACCATCAGCACGAACAGGATCGGCGACAGATAGAAGAGCAGGAATCGCTTGAATGTCGCGCTGGCGCTTCCGTTCGCAGCAAAGCCGTAAGGCCCGAAGCTCATCGCGTTCCACCGCTGGTTCCACAGCGACATCATCGCCCACGGGATGAGCAGGCCGAAGGGCAAGTAGCTGACGAAGGTCTTCCACATATAGGACAGCCCGTATCCCCAGCCCTGATCGTCGCTGCCGCCGCGAATGCCGTGCCAGTAGGTGCGGCTGAGCCGATAGCGCAGCGCGCGGTAGCGGGCGATCCCCGCGAGGTAGAAGATCGTCAGGAACGCCAGCAGGCCGAGGATCGCGGCGACCCCCGGATAGCCCTGAAACACCAGCGCCTGCGCCCCGAATTGCAGGAAGAGGAAGGGAATGCCGAAGATCGCCAGCACGAGCAGGAAGCCGATGAACAGTTCCTTCCCCGTGCCGGTCCATTCCAGCCGGTCGTCGATGAACTGCGTCTGCGCCCACAGATAGCGCCGCTCCCGCGCGGTCGCCCAGAAGCGGTAGATGCCCAGCGTCACGATCGTCAGCAGCAGGTTGGTAAAGGCGATCGGCGCGAAATCCCGCCAGCTTCCGTGAAAGAGGAAGGCGCTATGCTGTTCGTTATCCAAGTAAAATCCCCCCGATAGTCCCCACCGCCAACCAAGCCGCGCCGCCGCATCCTGTCAAGCCGTTGCGTGATCGGCCCCTTGACTTCCCCGCCCCTGCTGGACACATGCAAATCGTCCAAAAATCCCGAAAATAAAGGCGTTGCCCTTCCCATGTCCCAGTTGCTCAAGATCAGCCTGCCCGACGGTTCCGTGCGCGAAGTCGCGCCCGGCACGACCCCGGCGGAGATCGCGGCGGCGATCGGGCCGGGCCTCGCCAAGGCGGCGATCGCGGCGAAGGTGGACGGCGAAGTGCGCGATATCATGCGCCCGCTGGAACATGACGCGCAGCTCGCCCTCATCACCGCGCGCGACGAAGCCGACGCGCTGGAACTGGTGCGGCACGATTATGCGCATATCCTCGCGGAAGCGGTGCAGACGGTGTTTCCGGGCACGCAGATCACCTTCGGCCCATCCACCGACGACGGCTTCTATTACGACTTCGCGCCGCCAAAAATTGATGGGAAGGATCGTCCGTTCACGGACGAGGACCTGCCCGCGATAGAAGCTGAGATGCGTCGCATCATAGCCGCCGACAAGCCTCTGATCCGCAAGGAAGTCGATCGCGAAACGCTAATTGCGCAGTGGTTGGCGGCGGGCGAGACGTTCAAGGCGGAATGGGCGGCCGAGTTGCCAAGTGACGAACCGCTGACGGTCTATCATTCGGGACCAGAAAACCAGGCAGACTCCTGGTACGACATGTGCCGCGGGCCACATCTCGCCTCCACGGGGAAAGTCGATCCGCAGGCTTTCAAGCTGACGCGCGTGTCGGGCGCCTACTGGCGCGGGGATCAGAAGAACGCGATGCTCAGCCGCATCTACGGCACCGGCTGGCTGAACAAGAAGCAGCTCGACGCGCATCTGCTACGTCTGGAGGAAGCGGGCAAGCGCGACCACCGCAAGATCGCGCAGGAAATGGACCTGTTCCACCTCCAGCCCGAAGCGCAGGGGTCCGTGTTCTGGCATCCCAAGGGCTATATCGTGTGGCGGGCGCTCGAAGCCTATATGCGCCGCAAGCTGGACGCGGCTAGCTATCGCGAAGTCAAGACGCCGCAACTGATGGACGCGCGCCAGTGGGAGCAGTCGGGCCACTGGGGCAAATATCGCGAGAACATGTTCGTGGTGCCCGACGAAGTGCCCAATACCGAGGACGACGGCCCGGTGCTGTCGGGCGAGGCGGACATGATGGCGCTCAAGCCCATGAACTGCCCCGCGCATGTCCTGATCTTCCGTCAGGGGATCAAGAGCTATCGCGATCTGCCGCTGCGCCTCGCGGAGTTCGGCTGCTGCCACCGCAACGAGGCGCATGGCGCGCTGCACGGCATCATGCGCGTGCGCCAGTTCACCCAGGACGACGCGCACATCTTCTGCCGCGCCGACCAGCTTGTCGATGAAGTGAAGGCGTTCTGCGATCTGCTCGACGGCATCTACAAGGATCTGGGCTTCGATCATTATGCGATCAAGCTGGCGCTGCGCCCGGAAAAACGCTTCGGTTCGGACGAAATGTGGGACTGGTCCGAACAGTCGCTGCGCGACGCCGTGGCGCAGTCGGGACGCGCCACCCCCGAATATGGCTGGGAGGAGCTGGAAGGCGAAGGCGCCTTTTACGCCCCCAAGCTGGAGTTTCACCTGACCGACGCGATCGGACGGACGTGGCAGTGCGGTACGATCCAGACCGATACGGTGCTGCCCGAACGGCTCGACGCAAGCTATGTGGGCGAGGATGGCGAGCGGCATCGCCCGATCATGCTGCACCGCGCGATCCTCGGTACGTTCGAGCGGTTCATCGGCATCCTGATCGAGCATCACGCCGGGCGGTTCCCGATGTGGCTCGCCCCGGTGCAGGCGGTGGTCGCGACGATCGTGTCGGACGCGGACGACTATGCGCGCGATGTGGTGGAGCGGCTGCGCGCGGCGGGCATCCGCGCCGAACTCGACCTGCGCAACGAGAAGATCAACTACAAGGTGCGCGAACACAGCCTCGCCAAGGTGCCCAAGCTGCTGGTCGTCGGCAAGCGCGAGGCGGAGGAAGGCACCGTCGCCCTGCGCACGCTGGGCGAACAGGCGCAGGCCGTGCTGTCGCTCGACGCGGTGGTCGCCGCCCTTGCAAAAGAGGCGACGCCGCCCGATATGCAGTGAGGCGCCGAGGCAACAGGCCGCTGTCCTTCGTTTGCCGAAGGACATGCGGCCTTTTCGGTTTCGTCAAAAGGCGCTATGAGCCATTCGTTCAACGACTACAGGAGAGTCTGCTATACGTCCCCCGATGATGCGCCGCCCCTTGGCGCCGATGCCGAAATCCGGCCCCCGCTACAACGAGTTCATCACAGTGCCCAAGGTGCGCGTGATCGATGACGAGGGCGAAAATCTGGGCGTGATGTTTACGCAGGAAGCGATCGAGCAGGCCGCCGAAGTGGGCCTGGACCTGGTCGAAGTCTCCCCCAATGCCGATCCGCCGGTCTGCAAGTTCCTCGATATCGGCAAGTATAAATACGAAGCGCAGAAAAAGGCGAACATCGCCCGCAAGACCCAGAAGACGCAGGAGATCAAGGAGATCAAGATGCGTCCGAACATCGACGATCATGATTATGATACGAAGATGAAGAAGGTCCACAGCTTCATCGAGGAAGGCGACAAGGTGAAGATCACCCTGCGCTTCCGCGGCCGCGAATTGTCGCATCAGCAACTCGGCATGGCCCTGCTGCAGCGCGTGGCGGAAAACGTCGCCGAAACCGCCAAGGTCGAAGCCTATCCGCGCATGGAAGGCCGTCAGATGCTGATGGTGCTTTCGCCGAAGTAACGTCACTGTTCCCCGGCGAAAGCCGGGGTCCAGGGTCGCACAGACTGCACTTCGTTGATCTGGATCCCGGCTTTCGCAAGGGAACAGCATCGATAAACACATCCACGTATCGCCGCCGGAACGATCATGTTGCGCAAGTGTTTTCGATACAACCGGATGCGATCATCGCCGACGGAATCGAAGGAACATCGACATGATCTGGACGATCGCACTCATCCTGCTGATCCTGTGGGCCTTGGGCTTCGCCTTTCACATCGCGGGCGGGATCATCCACATCCTGCTGGTGCTCGCCGTGATCGTCGGCCTGTATCAGTTGTTCACGGGCCGACGCGGCGTATAGCTCAGCTCGCCCAGTCGGCGCTGTAATTCTGCGGAAAGGCCTGACGGAACGCCGCCAGCTTTGGCACATCCCAGCGCAGGATGTACGGGTGGCGCGGGTTCTTGCGCATGAAATCCTGATGATAGGATTCGGCGTGCTGAAACCCGTCGAAACGCTCCACGCGCGTCACGATCCTGCCGTTCCACAGCTTCGCCTGACCCAGTTGTGCGAGATAGGCCTGCGCGGCCTTCGCCTGTCCCGCATTGGTCGGGTATAGCGCGCTGCGATATTGGGTGCCGTGGTCCGGCCCCTGATAATTGAGCGTCGTCGGATCGGCGACGACCGAGAAGAAGATACGCATCAGCGTGCCGTAGCTCACCTGCCGCGGATCGTAGACCACGCGGACCGCCTCGGCATAGCCGGTATCGCCGCCGCTTACGCTGTCGTAGGTGACTTTCAGGCGCGCAGGGCCACCGGCGAAACCCGATTCGACGCGGCGCACACCCTTCACATGGCTGAACACCCCTTCGACACCCCAATAGCATCCGCCCGCGAACACCGCAGTCTGCAAACCGGGCGTAGCGGGCGCGTCGACGCGCGGAGGAGGCGCAAGCACGGTGCGCTCCCCGGCGATCGCCGCAGGAACGAGGACATCGGGCAAGGCGCCGGGGGCGTAATGCCACACCGCGCCCATCATCCCGCCGCCGAGGATCGTGGCGGCGACCAGTGCCTTATAGGATGTCATAACTCCGCTCCTGCTGGACATGGGCAGCAGACAGATCGTCGGGGCGGGGATGTGCCTCGGCCGGGTTCAGCGTCATCACGCCGACCAGACCCAGAAGGAAACCACCCATGAACCTGACGAACAGGCCCGATTTGAAGAAGGCGACCATGTCGCGCACCTTTCTGTCTTGCTTCACATCCAGCTACGGAGACTGGTTAGGAAAAGTTGCATTGCCCATGCATGAATGTGGTGATCGTCGTCACACCGACCCGACGGACGGGCCATTTTCTACGATCAGATACATCAAACAAAGTTGCTTATGGAAACTGATATAGCGGATGCTTGCAGACAAACAAGGTGCCGAAACGAAACCGACCGTTTCTTTTCGCCATATCATTGCCCGGCGAAGGCCGGGGCCAGAGCAATGCGGTACAGTTCTCTGACGCGCTGCACCCCGGCCTTCGCCGGGGAACGTAGCAGGGAAGCTCAGCGCAAGGCGGCGCAGGCTTCCTGGATGCGGGTGCACGCCTTTTTCAGCACCTCTTCCGACGTCGCATAGGAAATGCGGAAGGCCGGGCTGAGACCGAAGGCGCCGCCATGCACCGCCGCGACTTTCGCTTCGTCCAGGAAATAGGCGATCAGATCCTCGTCCGTCGCGATCTTCACGCCCTTCGGCGTGGTCTTGCCGATCACGCCCGATGCGTCGGGATAGACGTAGAACGCGCCTTCGGGCACCGGGCAGTTGAGACCCGGCGCGTCGTTCAGCATCGAGACGACCATATCGCGGCGAAGCTTGAATGCGGCGTTGCGATCCTCAAGGAAATCCTGATCGCCGGTCAGCGCCGCGACGGCGGCGGCCTGCGAGATCGAGCAGGGGTTGGAGGTCGACTGCGATTGCAATTTGCTCATCGCCTTGATGATCCACGCCGGGCCACCGGCGAAACCGATACGCCAGCCGGTCATCGAGAACGCCTTGGAACAGCCGTTCACCGTCAACGTGCGGTCGTAAAGATCGGGGCACACCTGCGCGATCGTGGCGAAAGGCGTCGCGGCGTACCAGACATGCTCGTACATGTCGTCCGTCATCACCAGCACATGCGGATGGCGGAGCAGCACTTCGCCCAGCGCCCTGAGTTCGTCCGCCGTATAGGCCGCGCCGGAGGGATTGGACGGCGAGTTCAGCATCACCCAACGCGTTTTCGGCGTGATCGCGGCGTCGAGCTGCTCCGCCGTGATCTTGTACCCCTGCGCCGCCGGTCCTTCGATGATGACCGGGGTGCCGCCCGCATAGTTCACGATATCGGGATAGCTGACCCAGTAAGGGGCGGGGATGATGACTTCGTCGCCCACGTCCACCGTCGCGACGAGCGCGTTGAACAGGGTGTGCTTGCCACCCGAATTGACGCTGATCTGGTTGCGTTCGTAGACGAGGCCGTTGTCGCGCCTGAACTTCAGCGCCACGGCGTCCTTCACCGCCGGCGTGCCGTCGACATCGGTATATTTGGTCTGGCCGGCGCGGATCGCGGCGATCGCCGCCTCCTTGATGAAGTCGGGCGTATCGAAATCCGGCTCGCCCGCCGACAGCCCGATCACGTCGACCCCCGCCGCCTTCAGGGCATTCACACGCGCGCTCATGGCAAGGGTTGCACTGGGCTGAATGCGGCCAAGGGCGGCGCTTGTGCGAGTCATGGGAAAGAATCTTTCGTGAAAAGGGTGCGCGATCGCGGATCACGCGAACGGTCGGTCCCTTACTGCGCAATGTCGTGACGGGCAACCGGCTTTGGCGGGGAAATGATTGCGTGAGCAGCGCCTCCAATGCCCCGTATTCCTGCGAAGGCAGGAATCCAGTAAGAGCGCAACGTCTGCGCATGTCGAGATTACTGGGTTCCTGCCTTCGCAGGAACACGGGGCGGATGTTACCGAGGGGGTGTTGCCGAGGGAGCTTTACCGCAGGATCGGACCTTAGCCGCCCACCGGCACCTTCTGCGCCGCGACCATCCCGCGCGAAGCGTTGCCGATGTAGAAGCCGCTTTCCAGATCATAGGGCCGGATGTCGCCTTCCACCGCATGGCCCTGCTCGATCAGGCTCTGCCGCAATATGCCGGGCAGAAGGCCGCGCGACAGCGGCGGCGTGACCAACCGGTCGCCGCGCTCGACGAATATCGAGGAGAAGCAGCCTTCGGTCAGGAAACCCGACGCATCGGTCATCAGCACTTCATAGGTGCCACCGGCCTTCAGCGCCGCGCGATAGATAGACCGGTCGGTCGTCTTGTGCCGCAGGCGAAAGTCGTCGGCGGGCGCGGGACAGCGCACCACGGAGACGCGCATGATCGCATCGGGCCAGGTACGATGCGGGCGCACTTCGATCGCGACCGATCCGCGCCGCGACACCAGCATGCGGATGCGGCTCGCCACACGCAGGCGGAATGTCGCGGCCTGCAATTCGTTGCGCGCGCCATGGCGGTCGAACGCGAAACCCAGCGCCGCCGCACTGCCCGCCAGCCGGTCCATATGCAGATCGAGCAACCGCACCCCTTCGAGCGGGTCGAAGGCCATGGTCTCCATCAGGTCATAGGCGGCATTGTCCTGTTGCCGTTCCGCTTCGATCGCCTGCACCCCGTTCATGCCGTTCCCGTCTGTGGCGTTCCGGTGTCCAGAAAGCGCGCCTTGTCCAGACATTCGCGCCATTCCGCGTCGCAAATGCTGTCCACCACCACGCCGGACCCCAGGCCGATCCGCCCGATTGAAGCGTCTTTCTTGACCGAAATGGTGCGGATGGCAACATTGAAGGCGGCGTTCCCGTCCGCATCGATGCGTCCGATCGCGCCGGTATAGGCGCCGCGCGACGTTCGCTCGACGGCGGCGATCACTTCCATCGCCCGCACCTTGGGCGCGCCGGTGATCGATCCGCAGGGGAAGATGGTGCGCAATACGTCGACCGCCGACAACCCCGGCAGAAGGCGCGCGCGCACCGTGGACGTCATCTGGTGCACGGTCGGATAGCTTTCGACGTGGAAGAGTTGCGGCACGGTGACGCTCCCCGCCTGCGACACGCGGGACAGGTCGTTGCGCAGGAGATCGACGATCATCAGGTTTTCCGCCCGCTGCTTGGGATCGTCGCGCAACTGTGCCGCCGCAGCCTCGTCGGCCTCGGGATCGGCCTGCCGCAGCGCCGTCCCCTTCATCGGTCGGGCCGTCAGTTGTCCGCGCACCAGCGTGAAGAACAGCTCGGGCGAAAAGGACAGCAGCCAGTCCTCCCCCATATGCACGATGCCGCCATAGCCTGCCTTCGCATGCGGGCGCAGCGCGGCGTAGATGGCGCGCGGATCGCCGTGCAGCGGCACGTCGCAGGGGAAGGTCAGGTTCGCCTGATACACGTCGCCCGAGTGGATAGCCTCCTGCACGGCGGCGAAGCGCGCACTATAGATTTCCGGGTCGATCAGCGGTGCTGCCGATCCCGTACCGGCATTGCCGGGTATCGGCAGCATGGCGGGGACGTCCTGCGCATCGACATTGCGATAGCCGTCGAACAGGCCGAACCACAAAAGCGGCATGTCGTCCGCAAGCCGGGGCGGTTGCAGCGACGCCAGCCGCGCCTCCAGCGCGAAGGCGGCGTCGTAACCGATATAGCCGGCCGCATGCAGGCCCCGCTCCCCCGCCTCGCCGATCCGGTCGAGCGCGGGCTGCACCTGCGCATAGTCCCGCGCGACGATGATCTCCACCGGATCGCGATAGAGCCGCGCGGGCGCCGGATTGTGTGCGCGCGCATCGTCGAACAGGATGAAGGGATCGGGCGGATCGGGCAAATGCATGAAGCGCGCCTTCTGCCAAGGATCAGGCGCCGTGGAAAGGGTGGACTATAAAATCCTCCCCTTGCAGGGGAGGTGGCTGGCGTAGCCAGACGGAGGGGTGTCACCCTCTCGAAAGCGGAACACCCCTCCACCACCGCTTCGCGGCGGTCCCCCTCCCCTGCCAGGGGAGGAATAGCGTCATTGCGCCTGACACCCTCGCCTCTTATCTCTTCACCATGCCGAACGCCCCGCCTTCTGCCGACCGTCCTTTCTTTCCCGCGCTTTTACGCGCCGTCCGCAACCGCTGCCCGGCGTGCGGCGAGGGAAAGATGTTCGCCCGGTTCCTGAAACCGACGACCGCCTGCCCCCATTGCGGTACGGCGTGGGACCGGCATCAGGCGGACGATTTCCCCTCCTACGTCGTCATCATCCTGCTCGGCCATATCCTCGTGCCGATCATGGCGGAGACGATGGGCCGGGGCATTCCGATGATCGTGCTGATGATCCTGTGGCCCGGCATCGCGCTGGTGCTGGCCGCCGCGCTGATCCAGCCCGCCAAGGGCGGCGTCATCGCCCTCCAGTGGAGCCGCCGGATGCACGGCTTCGAGAGCTAGGCTGCCCGCCGCCGCCAGAGCCATTCGCCGCCCAGCGCCGCCAGCATCGTCGCGCCGGTCAGCGGGAACAGCGCACCGATCGCCAGCATCGCCGCCGTCACGCTGCGCATCCGCCCCTCCGGCATCGCGCGCGGCGGTGCGGACAGGCGACCGTCCTTGCGGCGCTTCCACCACAGCACGGGTGCGGAGAGGGCCAGCAGCCACACGCCGATACAGCCCGCCAGCATGACGAGGCGATTGACTTCCCCATATTGCTGCCCCTGATGCGTGTAGATGCCCCATTCGATCGCCCGTGCGCCCGCGCCGACATCGCCGTAGCGCACCTCCTGCAACACCGCGCCGTCGGACGGATCGATAAACAGCACATGGCCGTCCTGCACGCGACTGGCCGGGGCGCTCGCCACCCAGGGCGCACCCGGGGCCTTGGGGAAGGATAGCGCCAACGCCCCCGTCATCCCCTTGCCCTCCGCAATCTGCGCCGCACGGTCCGCGCTGATCGCATGGGCGTGATGGGCGGCAGGCATGGTGCCGTCGCGCATCGACCAGGGGAGGGTCTCGCGCGTTTCGTGATCGGCGTGCTCGCTGGCGGCGGGTCCGGGCGCGGCGGGCCTGCCCAGCCCCGCGGCGTTCACGCCGTCGCGCAGCCATCCGCCCCAGACGCCAGACCACGGCATCCCGGTAACCGCCAGAAACAGCAGCACGCCGCCGACCAGTGCGCCCGTCGATCCGTGAAAATCGCGCCAGAAACGGCGGTGCCGGGGTGATCCGCGCAGCGCCAGCGCCTTGTTCGTGCCGCGCGGCCACCACAGGATGAAGCCGGTGACGCAGAGCAGGATGGCCCAGCCCGCCACGATCTCCACCAGCGTGTTGCCGACCGGACCGGTGATGGCGAGGCTATGCAATTGCTTCACCGTTTCCATGATCCCGCCGCCCGACACGGTGCCGAGCACCAGCCCGACGACCGGATCGACGAAGGCGGTGCGCTTGCCGCCGTCCGGCATCTCCACGCCCACGCGCCAGCTTGCGTCGGGATCGGCGGCGCGTTCGATGCGCGTTACCTTTCCCTTGGTCTGGATTTCGACATTGCGCCGGATCGTTTCCAGCGATGCCGCTTCCCCCGGCAGGCTGCGTTCCGACCAGGCACCGTACCAGTTCCGCTCGATCTCAGGCTTGTAGAGATAGAGCGCACCGGTGGTGGCGAGCCACAGCAGCACCGGCAGGACGATCAGCCCGGCGTAGAAATGCCAGCGCCACACGATGCGGTAGAAGGATGTGATGTCCATTGATGTTCTGGCCATATCTTACGCCCTGGCATGAGAGTACAGTTTAGCCCGTCATCCCGGCCTTCGCCGGGATGACGGGGGGAGAAGTCAGAAAGCCGCGCGGACGCCGAGCGAGAAGGCGCGGCGTTCGACCGGGTAATAGATCGCCTGATCCGGACTCGTCACCCGCACCACGGCGGAGATGTCGCCTACCGCCTTCTTGCCGGTCAGGTTGCGCGCGTCGGCAAAGACGGTAACACCCTTGCGCAGTTCCGCATGGGCGGTCAGGCCGAGCAGCACATAGCCGTCTGGCCGCACCGTATTGAAATAGTCGGCAAAGGCGGCGCGCGGCACCCATTCGAGATTGGGGGTGATGGAAAGCGCCTCGGTCCCCAGCTTCAGTTCGGCACGATAGAGATGCGTCGCTATCACCGGCAGGCGATTGTCGCCGTAGATCGGATCGTTACGGAACGTGAAGTCCGAGAGCGTGTAGACCTGGCGCAGCGTCGCCCAGGGGGTCAGCGTCAGGTCCAGCCCCGCCTCGATCCCCTGATGCCGCGTCCGGTCCGCATTGAACGTCGCCGCAGGGATGACGCCGGGGATCACCGAAAACTGGAGCAGTTCGTTCTTCAGGTCGGCGCGATAGAGGCTGACGTCCCAGTGGGCGATGCCCCATGCTCCGCGCGTCCCGATTTCCGCCGTCCACGCCGTCTGCGCCTTCAGCGGCACGAAGCCGGGATCGGGCTGCGCCGCGGCCAGTTCGCTGAAACCGGGCAGTTCGGCGGAGCGGCTGTAATTGGCATAGAACTGGATCGCTTCGGTCGGCTCGAACAGCAACCCGAACTTGGGCGAGAACTCCGAGAAGTCCTGCGCATCGCTTGCGCGCGGCGTGATGCGGTTATCGACGGCGCGACGCCCGTCGACATAGACGCCGCCCGCGATCAGCCACAGCTTCTCCACCGGCGCCACGCGCAGCTCACCATAGAGGTCGGTCGTCCGCGCCTTCTGAAGGGCATTGGCCAGCGGCGCACCGACGCTGTCACCGTTCAGGTTGCGATATTGCAGCGCGTTGACCCGGCCCCAGCGGCTCGTCCCGCCCAGCGTCAGGCCGACCCGGTCCCAGTCCTGCTCGTAACGGCCATAGATGCCATAATCGGTCGAATCCTGGTCGACGACCTGAAAGATCGGGTGGAACAGCGACTTCTGGTTGATGAAAACGCCGACATCCAGCGTGCCTTGCTCACCGATCAGAAAGCGGGTGCGGTTCTGCAGCCGCAGCGACTTTATGTCGCGTTCCTGATCGTTCACGAAGTTGCCGGTTTTGGGCGAGGTCAGCACCGTGGCGAGGTTGATCGCACCGGGCAGATCCTGATCGATCGTCTGCGCGCTGGCATAAAAGCGCGTCTCGATTCCATCGGTCAGGCGCAGGCCGACATTGCCGTTGAAGCGCAGCGCCTTGCGGTCGGCATGGTCGCGGTCGCCGCCGGAGCTGTCGCCCGCCACCGCCACCCAGACGTCGGCATTGCCGTCGGCATAGCCCGCCGTCGCCACCCCGCGTACCGTGCCGAAGCTGCCGCCATCGACGCGCAGCGTGATGCCCGGCGCGGTCCGCCCGGTCGGCGTCACCCCGTTGATCGCGCCGCCCAGCGTGCTGCTGCCCAGCCGCAGCGCATTGGCACCGCGATAGACTTCGAGATGCTGGAAGATCGTCGGGTCGAGCTCCTGAAAGTCCCCGTTGTTGTCGGCGAGGTTGATCGGGATGCCATCCTGCAACAGCGTCAGCCCGCGCATGTGGAAGCCGCGCGAGAGGCCCGATCCGCGGATCGAAAGGCGCACTTCCTGCCCGAAGCGCGGCTGGGTATAGACGCCGGGCGAAAAGGCCAGCGCATCGCGCAGCGAGACGGCGGCCTTGTCCTGATATTCCTCCGCCGCGACGACATCGGTGCCGCCCGGCGTGCGCGCGGCCTGCGCCTGCGCTTCCTCGATGGCCTTCTGGCCGGTAACGATGATGGAGCGGTTGTCGTCAGCTTCGTCGGCGGCGAAGGCAGGATTGGCGAGCGCGAGCAGCGACGCGCCGGCAAGGGCGCGGAAAATGGGTGTCATAATGCAAAAAATCCTCTGGAAACAGAAAAGGCCCGGCGACGCGCGCAGGGCAGGCTGTGTCAGAGGGTGGCGGGTGGTCCCGTGGGCGGCGGCGGCGGTGCGGCGAGGCCCCGGCCGATTGCAAGAGTCGTGACCGGCAGGACGACCCGCGCGGCGACATAGGCGACGAACGGCAGCGGGGGGCCGATCATGTCGGGGAGGGTTACGGCGTTCAGGAACCCGGCAAAGGCGCAGGGCTGGTCCGTGCGGTCGGTGTTCGACGGCTTCTGCTTGTGGACCTGCCCCTCGCCGTCGACCCAGACGGACATCGCCCCCGCCCCGGTGCACAGCGTGATCGTATAGCCTTCACCCGTAATCGCAGGCATCCAGCCGGCAGGCACGAGCGTGCGGGTGAAGAGGGCGCACAGCAGCAGGGCCAGCATCATGGCCGTCCGGCTGCGCGTGGCGATGGTCCCCGTTCCCTGCATATCGCGCGCCATAGCCGCGATGCGCGCGCCTGTCGATATCCACGGCAAGGCTTGCCCCCTACGTCCGCAGATGGTCTATCGCAGGGAAAGCACGGGATGCTGGCCAAGGGAACGACATGGACGAGGACGTTATTGCAAGGCTGAACGCCGACCCGCAATATCATGCGCTGGTGCGCAGGCGCTCGCGGCTCGGTTGGCTGCTGGCCGTCGTCATTCTGGGTGCGTTCACGGCCTTCACGCTGTTGATGGCGTTCCAGAAGGCGTGGATGGCATCGCCCATAGGCACCGGCGTCACCTCCATCGGCGTACCGATCGGCATGGGCCTGATCCTGTTCGCGATCGCGCTGACGGGGCTTTACGTCTGGCGCAGCAACACCGTTTATGACCGCGAAATGGCACGGATCATCGCGGCGGCGCGCGCATGACCACGCCTCCGTTCCCCACCCGCCTCGCCGCCGCCGCGCTGCTCGTCGCGCCTGCCCCGGCGCTGGCCGATGCGCTGACCGGATCGACGGAGCAGCAGCCGACCAACTGGGTCGCGATCGGCATGTTCGGCCTGTTCGTGCTGCTGACATTGTGGATCACCAAGGCCGCCGCCGCGCGCACCCGCACCGCCAGCGATTTCTACACGGCGGGCGGCGGCATCACCGGCTTCCAGAACGGCCTTGCCATGGCGGGCGACTATATGTCCGCCGCATCCTTCCTCGGCATATCGGCACAAATCTTCGTCGATGGCTATGATGGCCTCATCTACTCCACCGGCTTTCTCGTCGGCTGGCCGATCCTGCTGTTCCTGATGGCGGAGCGGCTGCGCAACCTCGGCAAATATACCTTCGCAGATGTCGCTTCCTATCGCTTCGCCCAGCCGCCGGTGCGCAGTTTCGCGGCGGGCAGCACGCTGCTGGTCGTATCCTTCTACCTGATCGCGCAGATGGTCGGCGCGGGGCAGCTCATCAAGCTGCTCTTCGGTCTGCCCTACAGCCACGCCGTCGTGATCGTCGGCGTGCTGATGATGCTCTACGTCCTGTTCGGCGGGATGCGCGCGACGACCTGGGTGCAGATCATCAAGGCTGTCATGCTGCTGTCCGGCGCGACGTTCATGGCGGTGTCGGTCCTCGCGCAGTTCGGTTTCTCGCCCGAAGCGCTGTTCGCCCGCGCCGTGCAGGTCAAGACCGACCTAGCCGCCGCCAGCGGCGCCGATGCCGCCGACGCGGCGGCGAAAGGCCGCGCGATCATGGGGCCGGGCGGGTTCATCAAGGATCCGATATCGGGCATGTCGCTGGGCCTCGCCCTCATCTTCGGCACCGCCGGGCTGCCGCACATCCTGATGCGCTTCTTCACCGTTCCCGATGCGAAGGAAGCCCGCAAGTCGGTGCTGTGGGCGACCACGTGGATCGGCTATTTCTACATCCTCATCTTCATCATCGGCTTCGGCGCGATCGTGCTGGTGGCGACCAACCCCGCATATCTGGATGCCGACGGCGCGTTGCGCGGCGGCGGCAACATGGCGGCGATGCACCTTGCCCATGCGATCGGCGGCGACCTGTTCCTGGGGTTCATTTCCGCCGTGGCGTTCGCGACCATATTGGCGGTGGTGGCGGGCCTCACCTTGTCGGGCGCGTCGGCGGTCAGCCATGATCTGTACGCCACCGTCATCCGCAAGGGGCAGGCGACGTCGGCACAGGAACTGAAGGTCTCCCGCCGCACCACGCTGGCGCTCGGCACCGTCGCGGTGCTGCTGGGCATCGCGTTCGAGAAGCAGAATGTGGCGTTCATGGTCAGCCTCGCCTTCGCGCTGGCCGCATCGGGCAATTTCCCGGTGCTGATCCTCTCGCTGCTGTGGAAGGGCTGCACCACGCGCGGCGCGGCCTGGGGCGGGGCGATCGGGCTGCTGACCGCATTCGTGCTGACGGTGCTGTCGCCCGCGATCTGGGAGAAGGTGCTGGGGCTGGCGGACGCGCCTTTCCCTTATTCCTCGCCCGCGATCTTTTCCGTACCTGCCGGGTTCATCGCGATCTGGATGATCTCGATCCTCGACACCGGACCGCGCGCGGCGATCGACAAGGCAGGATATGATGCGCAGCGCATCCGTTCGGAAACGGGCGTCGGCGCGCACGGGGCTTCGGATCATTAGCCTTTGCCGTCACCCCAGAGTTACGATGGGGTCTCAGGGGGCCAGGTCACAATGCTGCCGCACGAGTCCCCAGCCTGCGCTGGGGTGACGGATAGGGATTGCCTTTCCACTGCACTTGCGTAATGACCTGCCCGTCGTTGCATGAAAATGCAGCGGCGTGATCGCGCCGGTGCCCGAAAGGGCTTGAAAGGGAATGTGGTGCGGCGGTTTACCCGCCAAATCCACGGCTGTCCCTGCAACTGTAAGCGGAGAGCGCGATGCACGCGCCTTTTCCCGTCTCGGGAAGGGGCAGCCACTGGGGCCGCAAGGCGCTGGGAAGGTGTGCATCAAGCGATGACCCGTGAGCCAGGAGACCTGCCAGCGCACCGGTCGCTCTTGCTTTGACTCAGGGATTGGTCGGGGCACGGTAGTTTCCGTCTGAGCGACGAACGAAGCGGCTGGGGCCGCATCGGTGTGTGCTCGGGGGTGCTGCGGCGTCCATTCCCGCGCGTGCGTCGACCGTTCGCGCGGACGCCCCGGCCAGTCGCTCATGCGACGCCGCGGGACAGATATTGCCATGAAGATTACCCTTGCGTCCGCGCTGGTGCTTGCCGTCACCACCCCTGCCTTCGCGCAGGAGCCGATCGCCGACTCAGACGCCTATTCCGAAGGGGGCGACCGCATCGTCGTCACCGCCTCGCGCTCCGGCGACGAAGTGTCCACCGGCCTGCTCGGCGCGTCCGTCACCGTGCTGGACGGCGCGCGACTCGAACAGCGGCAGACGCGCGTCGTCTCCGACATCCTCCGCGACGTGCCCGGCCTTGCCGTCAACCGCACCGGCGGTGTCGGCGGCCTGACGCAGGTGCGCATCCGCGGCAGCGAGGCGAACCATGTCCTCATGCTGATCGACGGCATAGAAGTGTCCGATCCCTATCAGGGCGAATATGATTTCGCGACGCTGATCGCCGACGATGCCGCCCGCATCGAAGTGCTGCGCGGCCAGCAATCCTCGCTTTACGGTTCCGACGCCATCGGCGGGGTGATCCAGTATATCACCGCGACGGGCAGCGAAGCGCCGGGCATACGCCTGCGCGCCGAGGGCGGCTCCTTCGGCACGTTCAACGGCGCCGGGCGGATCGCAGGCGTATCGGGCGCGCTCGATTATGCGCTGGCGTCCTCGTGGAACCATACGGACGGCACGCCGACCGCGCGGGGTGGCGTGCGCGACATCGGGTCGGACAGCGTGGGTGCCTCGGCCAAGCTGGTGTTCACGGCGTCCGATGCGCTGAAGTTCACCGCGGTCGGCCGCTACAGTCTGACCGAAGCCGACACCAACAACAGCGAGAATGATTCGACCAGCCCGCTGTTCGGCCGGATCGTCGACAGCCCCGGCACCGATTTCCGCAACAGCGCCTTCTACGGCCTGATTCGCGCCGACATCACGGCGATGGACGGACGCTGGACGACGGCGCTGTCGGGCCAGTTCGCCGATACCACGCGCAAGGGCTTTCAGTCCGGCACGCTCGATTTCGGCAACAAGGGGCAGCGGTACAAAGGGTCGCTGGAAAGCACGATCCGCTTCGGCACCGACGCCATCGCCCATCGCCTGACCGGCGCGGTCGACGTGGAGCGGGAGCAGTTCCAGACGATCAGCCCCTCGCCCTTCGCCTTCACCGGCAAGCGGCGGACGGACAATCTGGGCCTCGTCGCGCAATATGACGTGACGATCAACGACGCGCTGGCGCTGGGCGCATCGGTGCGGCGGGACGAGAACAACCGCTTCGCCGACGTCACCACCTGGCGCGTGCAGGGCAGCTATGCGCTCGCCACCGGTACGCGGGTGCATGGCGCCTACGGCACCGGCGTCAAGAACCCCGGCTATTTCGAACTCTACGGCTATTCCGACGGGCGCTACATCGGCAATCCCGACCTGAAGCCGGAAAAGTCCAAGGGCTGGGAAGCGGGCGTCGCGCAGACGTTCGGGGACGAGAAGGCGACCTTCGGCGTCACCTGGTTCGACAACCGGCTGGAGGACGAAATCTTCACCACCTACCCCGCGCCGACCTTCGTCGCGACGCCGGGCAACCGCACGACGCAATCGAAACAGCAGGGCGTGGAAGTGTCGCTCGCTGCGCGCCCGATCCCGCAGATCCAGGTGGACGCGGCCTATACCTACCTCAAGGCGCGCGAGAACGGCACGGTCGAAGTGCGTCGCCCGAAGCATATCGCCAGCCTGAACGCGACGCTGTTCAGCACCGACGAGCGCTTCTCCGCCACCTTCACCGCGCGCTACAACGGGCGGCAGACGGACCTTGCCTATACCGATCCCAGCTTCATTCCGCTGACGGTGACGCTCAAGGACTATGTGCTGGTGAACCTGTCGGCCAGCTATGCCGTCACCCCGCGCATCAGCATATTCGGTCGCGTCGAAAATGCGCTGGGCGAACGGTACGAGGAAATCTTCAGCGCCGTTTCCGCAGGCGAAGCCGCCTATGCAGGCGTGAAGATCAGCCTTTGACGGCTACTGCGCCTTTGCTCCGCTTCCGCCGTTCCGGCGGGGGCGGAGTTGCGCGGCGAGGCTCTGCGCCGCGCGGACATAGGCGGGGCCGCCGCACACCGTCCACGCTTCGGGCAGCCGCAGGCGCGGCATGGCCTTCAGCGCGGGATGATGGAGCATCTCCGTCCCCTTGTCCTGCACTACATCGGTGGCCGACTCCACGATCAGATAATCGGGCCGCGCCACCACCATTTCCTCGACGCTCAGGCGCGAGAGCACCGGCTTGCCCAGTACGCCCGCCAGATTGCGCAGCCCCACGCGCTGCATCAGGTCGTCGACCAGCGTACCCGTGCCGGTCATGTATCCGCGCCGCTGCCAGTAGGCGGCGACCGGCGGGCGCGACAGCTTCGGGATCGCCGCCATATCCGCATCCATCCGCCGCACCAGCGCAGTGCCGCGTTCGGGATGGCCGATCGCCTGCGCGACCTGCATCACTTGGCGGCGGATGTCCGCATAAGTATTCGCTTCGGGCAGCGACAGCATCCGGTATCCGCCGCCGGCCTGCGGCGCGATCCGGTAATAGGGGCTGGTGATGACGAGATCGGGCTTCAGCACCAGCAGATTTTCCGCGCCGCCTTTGGCGACCGGCCAGCTTTTCGCGCGCGTGGCCTCCGCCGACATCGCCGTGTCGCGCGCCAGCGGCGTCAGCGCGGCGATCTGTTCCCGGTCCGCCAGCGCCAGCAACAACTGGTCCGCGCACAGGTTTAGCGACACGATCCGCCGGGGCGGCGGCGCGGACGCGGCGGTGAGGGCCAGCAGCGGCAGGGCGAGGATGAGGCGCTTCATGAGGGCGTATTGGCGGGAAGGATCGCGTGTGACAAGTCACACCTCCCCAACTCCGTTCGGGCTGAGCCTGTCGAAGCCTTCTGCTGAACGGAGTGAAGCGCCTTCACTTCGTTCAGGCTGGCCCTTCGACTTCGCTCAGGGCAAACGGGGGGAAATATGGTGTATAGAGGCGCATCATATCCCATGACCCGCCCCCTCCTCCTCACCAGCCTCGCACTCCTCTGCATCGTCGCGGCGCTTCTGTCGCTGCTCGTCGGCACCGCGCCCCTGCCGCCCGCGCGCCTGATCGCGGCGCTGACTGGCGCGGACGATCCCGTCGCGCGCACCATAATCTTCGACCTGCGCCTGCCACGCGCGCTGCTCGGCCTGTCGGTCGGCGCGATGCTGGGCGCGGCGGGCGCGGCGTTGCAAGGCTATCTGCGCAATCCGCTGGCCGAACCCTCGGTGCTCGGCGCGTCCAGCGCCGCGGCGCTGGGGGCGGTGATCGCGCTCTATTTCGGGCTGGCGACACTGCATCCCGTCCTGCTCCCCGCCAGCGCGATCGGGGCGACGCTGATCGCGCTCGCCGCTCTGTTCGCCTTCGCCGGGCGCAGCGAAAGCCCGCTGACGCTGATCCTCACCGGCATCGCGATCTCGACGCTGGCAGGCGCAGGCATCAGCCTCGCGCTCAATCTGTCGCCCAACCCCTTCGCGGCGATGGAAATCACGAGCTGGCTGCTGGGATCGCTGGAGGATCGCTCGTTCGAGCATGTCCGCATCGCCCTGCCCTGCATCGCCGTCGGCCTCGCGCTGCTGCTGTGGAACGGTCGTGCGCTCGATGCGCTGACGCTGGGCGAGGATGCCGCACGGTCGCTGGGCGTCAGCCTGCCAAGGATGCGCGCGCGCCTGTTGCTGGGCGTCGGGATCGGCGTCGGCGGCGCAGTCGCGGTGTCGGGATCGATCGGCTTCGTCGGCCTGATCGTTCCGCATCTCGTCCGCCCGCTGACCGATCGCAGCCCCGGCGCGATCCTGCTTCCTTCCGCCCTCGGCGGCGCCGCGCTCCTCATGTTCGCCGACGTCGCCGTGCGGCTGATCCCGGCGAGCAGCGAGCTGCGCCTCGGCGTCGTCACCGCCTTCCTCGGCGTGCCGATCTTCCTCGTCCATCTCTTGCGGGAGCGGCGGCTATGGTGAGCCTCTCGGTCGAAGCCCTCGACGTCGCCATCGGCGGACGCAGCGTCCTGCACGGCATCACCGCCACGCTGGCACCCGGATCGCTGGTCGGCGTGATCGGTCCCAACGGCGCGGGCAAGTCCACGCTGGTGCGCGCGATGCTGGGCCTGTTGCCCGCGAGCGCAGGGCGCATCCTGATCGACGGGCAGCCGGTCGCGACGCTGACCCCCGCCGCCATCGCCCGCCGCATCGCCTATCTGCCGCAGGGGCAGACCTTGCACTGGCCGCTGGCGGTCGAGCGGCTGGTGGCGCTGGGCCGCCTGCCGCATCTCGCGCCTTTCTCCGGCATCGGCATCGGGGATCAGGCGGCGATCGACCGCGCGCTGGCCCGCGCCGACATCACGCATCTGCGCGCGCGCGATGCGACGCAGCTTTCGGGTGGCGAGCGCGCCCGTGCCCTCCTCGCCCGCGCGCTGGCGGTGGAGGCCCCTGCCCTGATCGTCGATGAACCGCTGGGCTCGCTCGATCCGGGGCATCAGATGGACGTGATGGAACTGCTGCACCGGCAGGCGGCGGAGGGAGCGCTCGTCGTCGCCGTGCTGCACGACCTGTCGATGGCGGCGCGTTTCTGCGATCATGTGCTGCTGCTGAACGAAGGGCGCCTCGCCGCCGATGGCCCGCCGCAGGATGTGCTCACCGCCCCGCGCCTCGCCGCCGTCTATCGCATGAGCGTGTGGACCGGCGACATCGAAGGCCAGCGCGCGGTGGTGCCGCTACGGTCCGTCAAGGAATAGCGTGCGATCAGTCGCCGACGCGGCGGATCGTCTCTTCCAGCGTCGCGACGGTGATGCCGAACTTGCGCACCGTCATCACATTATGCACCGACTGGCCATCGGGGCGCAGGCGCAGGACGTTCTCCGCCTTCATGCCGCCCTTGATGGCGAAGCGCAGGCGCAGCACGTCGTTTTCCAGCGTCCCCGTCACCGGCCCCACGGCATCGCTCAGCGTGCCCGTATAGTGACCCGGCTTCACTTCGCGGATGCGCCAGGCGCGTTTCTTCACCGGCTTGCCTTCCTCGGCCACCACCTGGCTGACGGACAGCGTTCCGTCCGCCTCGACCTTGCCCGTGCTTTGCACCTGCATCCCGTGCGCGCGACGCATGATGATCTTGATCTGCGCGTCGCCCACCGTCCGCCCGGCAAAGAACGCCGCCGGATCGAATCGCCGCGCGGGCGCGGCATGAGAGGGGGTGACGAAGGCAAGCACGCCCGACAGGATCAGGACGACATGCCGCAGGACGAACCCGGGACGTGTGAGCAAGGGCATCGACGACATGCAAAGCAGCCTAGCGAGGCGGACGGCATGGCACAATGGCCGATGCGCTACCCCTCCTCCCCCATGCGCAGCGCGGCGATGAAGGCTTCCTGCGGAATCTGGACGCTGCCATATTCGCGCATCCGCTTCTTGCCTTCCTTCTGCTTGTCGAGCAGCTTCTTCTTGCGGCTGATGTCGCCGCCATAGCATTTCGCGGTCACGTCCTTGCGCATCGCCGCGATCGTCTCGCGCGCGATCACCTTGCCGCCGATCGCCGCCTGGATCGGTATCTTGAACAGGTGGCGGGGGATCAGGTCCTTCAGCCGCTCGCACATGCCGCGCCCGCGCGTCTCCGCCGTGCCGCGATGCACGATCATGCTGAGCGCATCGACCGGCTCGGCATTGACCATGATGCTCATCTTGACGAGGTCGCCTTCGCGATAGCCGATCTGGTGATAGTCGAAGCTGGCATAGCCGCGGCTGATCGATTTCAGGCGATCGTAGAAGTCGAACACCACTTCGTTGAGCGGCAGTTCATAGGTCACCTGCGCGCGACCGCCGACATAAGTGAGGTTCTTCTGGATGCCGCGCCGGTCCTGACACAGTTTCAGGATGGAGCCGAGATATTCGTCGGGGCAGTAGATGACGGCCTCGATCCAAGGCTCCTCGATACCCGCAATCTTGGTGGGATCGGGCATGTCGGCGGGATTGTGCAGCTCGATCTCGCCGTTCCCGTGCGTCAGCTGAATCTTGTACACCACCGACGGCGCAGTGGTGATGAGGTCGAGATCATATTCGCGGGTCAGCCGCTCCTGGATGATTTCCAGATGCAGAAGGCCCAGGAACCCGCAGCGGAAGCCGAAGCCAAGCGCCGCACTGCTTTCCATCTCGAAACTGAAGGACGCGTCGTTCAGGCGAAGCTTGCTGATGCTGTCGCGCAATTTGTCGAAATCCGCCGCATCGACCGGGAAGAGGCCGCAGAACACCACCGGCTGCACTTCCTTGAAGCCCGGAAGCGGCGTCTTGGCCGGGTTCTTGACCGTAGTGATCGTGTCGCCGACGCGCGTCTGGCTGATATCCTTGATCTGCGCGGTGATGAAGCCGATCTCGCCAGCCGCGATTTCCGGCAGCGTCTCGATCTTCGGCCGCATGCAGCCGACGCGATCGATCAGATGATCAAATCAGGTAATCGAACTTTTCCCGGAAATCATAAGAGTGTATAATTTTGCCCGCGTTCAACTTGGATTTCCTCACTTGCGCTCGCTCGCTCCAAATCAAGCGCGCACGGTCCAAATTCTTGATGCACTTGGCATACATGTTAGGTGTTATTGGAAATCTCTCGATCAAATCAGACGTGATATGAAAACCGTCCCCAATCGATCGCCAATAGTCATAGAATAATGATGAACCAAATATTTGAAGAAGTACAAAAAGCGACTCTTCATTTTCAGCCTTGATCGACACAATCCCACTTTTATCGTCTTGCGTATCGCGGATACCGATAAAATTTCTTGCGACCCCTGCAACAGCGAAACCCGACCGACCGACCCGGCTCATCAGCGCCCGTGCGGGAATTACGCCCTGCTTTTCTGTCAGATAATCCATCACCCAACCGGAAACGGGACGTGGTATCTGTCCATCAAAATCATACTCTCGATAGCAGCGATAGTCCGGCTCTGATTTCAAAATCAAAGACCTTTGCCTCGTTGCCCACCGCTGCAATGGCGCTGCTTCGCGACGATGTGGATCGGAGCCACCAAGGTTGAGAATAGTGCAACGCTGGCTGTTGGCGCGATTGCTGTTGGTACTTTCGGGTTTGCCCGCCTTGAACAGGGAGTCCGGGATATTGTCATAGCTGGACGCGCTGACACCCATCCCTGCGATGTCGATCATATTGCGCAGATCGGAATAATCCCGACTAAAACATACCGAAAGCGGCAATATAAGGGATATCGATTTCCGTTCAGCGGGGTAGCGCAGCATCGCTTCCAAAAAATCGGCGTAAAGATTGCGCCATCGGCTTCCTTTCGGATTGGCAACAAATGGAGGGTTACCGACGAAAGCTACATTCTCGAAACGAATGCACTGGGACCATTCAATGAAATCGCGTTGAACCAGCCCGATGCCCGATAAATCGATGCCCAGTTCCGATTCCAGTTCCCGTAGTTTTCTGCTTACAAACTGCAACGCCGCAAAATTGATGTCGATCACCGTGAAGCGCAAACCAGCAATTTCTGAAGGCTGCAATCCGCCTGCCAATGCCTTGCGGATCAAAGTGAATACAAAAATACCGGAACCGGCCGATGGCTCGACAAAATGGGTTCGCGCGACAAGCGTACGCAGGTCGTCCTTGCTGTCGATCGCATGAAAACGAGCAAACTGGTCCCAGAGATGGTCGGCGACATCCGCTGGTGTATAGTAGGAACCGCTATCCCGCCTCTGAGTGGCGACATCAACGCTCCCGTGAGTTGCCAATTCAAATTCACTGGCTTCCGTCTCCGCGATCAGTCGATCAAGCGTCGGTTCCCAATCGTATGCGGACACCGCGTTCGAGAAAGGCGTCGCTCGGACGGCTTGGAACATGCTCTGGCACCCTGTATTGACCCGTAGCTAGCTTCTGGATCGCATCTAAACCGGAATCTTGCCCTATGTTCTGTAAATGTTCAACCCTATTGGCATTAAGGTGAAAACGGCCTGCAGATGTTGGGAGTAGCAAAGCATCATCGTAAAGGCGGTGGTGTTCGACACAGAGAGCTAAACCATTTGTAATCATATTTTGACAATCTGGATGGCTATGGGGAACAATGTGAGCTGCTTGGACGAGGCCTAATTGGCGATCACATACGCAGCATCGGCCACCATATGCGCGCAAAACCGCATCTCGAAATTTTGGATCTCTCGAAAAAGCTGTTCGTGTCACAGTGACCAATGCTCTTTCTTGCCCAAGCTGTATGGCCTCTTCCATAGTGCCAGATTTTGTTTCAGTTTCGATAACTCGCCCCGCCGATAGAAGAAGCGCTTGGGCGCGGCCTTGATCTCGAAGCCTATGCAATATTCCCCAGTTTTCTAAGTAGAAACCCAAAGCCTCTGTTCGGAATGATAATGTTGCCACCTCGCGACTCAAGTTTTTGCTTCGTGAGACACGAATGGCCGCCCCCTCGTTCCTGGCTATATTTTCATGTGAAAAGCGGGCGTAAACCGATCCACCTTTGGCCGGATTCTGTGCAAAAACATGATCTGGCTCCCAAGCGCTAAAAACTTTGCCATCACTGAAAAATCCAAGAAACAGCGGCACGGTTCCTGCGGCGCCTCTGGAATGCTGAAGATCGATCACGGACTTTCGAATTTGGATTCTTTCTTCATCATCGTTTTTCCGTGTATTACCGGAATCGTGTATTGAAGAAATATGAACACTGTAATTTATTGCATTGAACACGAACTCGATAGGATTTTGACGATTTATGATTCTAAAATCATCAGAATAAGCCGCGAGCGAATCTGTTAGGAAATATAGCAAGCTGCTTGTGCTGATCGCCATTAGATGTTCTCCAGCAAATGTCCTACCATAGCTTTTCCTAGCAAGCATGGAACTGCATTACCGATCTGCTTATGTACTGATCGACGCGTGCCGTGAAACCGGTAGTCACTTGGAAAGGTTTGTATTGCCGCAATTTCAGGAACCCGCAATCGGCGATTATTCCAATGAAAAGGGCCAACCCAAGGACCGGGTTGTGCAGCAATTGTTATTGACGGCAAGTCTGGATGCAGCTTGTGCAGAAAATTCCAGAAGCGCCCCCCGCTGCGAAATGTCCTTCCATCGTAATTATCTAGTCGCGACAACGCAATATAGTTGCTGCCTGGGGGTACCGCGACCAGTTCCCGATAATAGGTTCCCTCGTTGGCGAGTTCGTTCGGTTCAAAAAAGCGTGGTGCATCAAAACCAGCAATGAATCGGCCAACACCCTCATGGGGCTTCAGTCCATCTTCTGCTGAATGCGCGGAATGGGTAGGCAAAGGCGGAGGCACTGCTTTACCCCCCGCTCTCACACCAAACACAAACACACGTTTGCGCTTCTGAGGAACGCCAAAATCAGCGGAGTTGGCGCGGTATAATGTGCATTGGTAGCCGAGCGCCTCTGCGGTAGCGAGGAAGCCCTCGAGCGCCTGCTTGTTAGTAGGATGAAGCAAGCTATCAACATTTTCGAAAAGAAAGCCATGCGGCTGGGATTCCGCGACAGCGCGCAGAAATTCCGAAAGCATGTTCCGGGGATCGCGCTCAATCAGGCGGTTCTCGTTTTTGACCCAATAGCCGTTTTTGGAAAATGGCTGACAAGGTGGCCCGCCAATAACAATCATCGGGCCTTGATCACGATAATCGTGGAATGAAACGTCAGTTATGCTGACTTCGGCAATTAGCTTACTACTACTACCTTTGCTATTCAGCCGCAGCGTTTCAGCCGAATCCCGATCATTCTCAACACAAAGTATGATCTTTGCCCCCGCCTGCTCCGCTCCAACATCAAGGCCACCACCGCCGGAAAAGAGGCTGATGCACTTTACCGCACTCACCCCTCATCCCCCATCCGCAGTGCGGCGATGAAGGCTTCCTGGGGGATTTGCACGCTGCCATATTCGCGCATCCGCTTCTTGCCTTCCTTCTGCTTGTCGAGCAGCTTCTTCTTGCGGCTGATGTCGCCGCCATAGCATTTCGCCGTCACGTCCTTGCGCATCGCCGCGATCGTCTCGCGCGCGATCACCTTGCCGCCGATCGCCGCTTGAATGGGGATCTTGAACAGATGGCGGGGGATCAGGTCCTTCAGCCGCTCGCACATGCCGCGCCCGCGCGTCTCCGCCGTACCGCGATGCACGATCATGCTGAGCGCATCGACCGGCTCGGCATTGACCATGATGCTCATCTTGACGAGATCGCCCTCGCGATAGCCGATCTGGTGATAGTCGAAGCTGGCATAGCCGCGGCTGATCGATTTCAGGCGATCGTAGAAGTCGAACACCACTTCGTTGAGCGGCAGTTCGTAAGTCACCTGCGCGCGACCGCCGACATAAGTGAGGTTCTTCTGGATGCCGCGCCGGTCCTGACACAGTTTCAGGATGGAGCCGAGATATTCGTCGGGGCAGTAGATGACGGCCTCGATCCAAGGCTCCTCGATACCCGCGATCTTGGTCGGATCGGGCATGTCGGCGGGATTGTGCAGCTCGATCTCGCCGTTCCCGTGCGTCAGCTGAATCTTGTACACCACCGACGGCGCAGTGGTGATGAGGTCGAGATCATATTCGCGGGTCAGCCGCTCCTGGATGATTTCCAGATGGAGGAGGCCGAGGAACCCGCAGCGGAAGCCGAAGCCGAGCGCCGCACTGCTTTCCATCTCGAAACTGAAGGACGCGTCGTTCAGGCGAAGCTTGCTGATGCTGTCGCGCAATTTGTCGAAATCCGCCGCATCGACCGGGAAGAGGCCGCAGAACACCACCGGCTGCACTTCCTTGAAGCCCGGAAGCGGCGTCTTGGCCGGGTTCTTGACCGTAGTGATCGTGTCGCCGACGCGCGTCTGGCTGATATCCTTGATCTGCGCGGTGATGAAGCCGATCTCGCCAGCCGCGATTTCCGGCAGCGTCTCGATCTTCGGCCGCATGCAGCCGACGCGATCGATCAGATGATCGGTGCCGCCGACCATGAACTTGATATGCTGGCCCTTCCTGATGACGCCATTGACGACGCGGACGAGGATGACGACGCCCAGATAGGGGTCGTACCAGCTGTCGACCAGCATCGCCTCCAGCGGGGCATCGCGGTCGCCCTTGGGTGGCGGTATCTTCTTCACGATCGCTTCGAGAATCTCGTCGATGCCGATCCCCGCCTTCGCGCTGGCCAGCACCGCTTCGGACGCATCGAGACCGATGACTTCCTCGATCTCCGCCTTCACCTTCTCCGGCTCGGCGGCGGGCAAGTCGATCTTGTTGATGACGGGCACGATCTCATGGTCGTGCTCGATCGACTGATAGACGTTGGCGAGAGTCTGCGCCTCCACCCCCTGCGCGGCGTCGACCACCAGCAGCGCGCCTTCGCAGGCCGCAAGGCTGCGCGACACTTCATAGGCGAAGTCGACATGGCCCGGCGTGTCCATCAGGTTCAACTCGTAGAGCAGCCCGTCCGACGCAGTGTAGTCGAGGCGCACGGTCTGCGCCTTGATGGTGATGCCGCGCTCTTTCTCTATGTCCATGTTATCAAGGACTTGCGCCGACATCTCACGGTCGGTCAGCCCTCCGCACCGCTGGATCAGCCGGTCGGCGAGGGTGGATTTGCCATGGTCGATATGGGCGATGATGGAGAAGTTGCGGATGCGGCTGAGTTCAGTCATGCAGCGCCGATAGCAGCAAGCCGGGCCGCTGTCAGCAGGCGCCCGTAATTGCCTTGAGCGCGGCGGCGAAACGCTGATCCCCGTCGCCGCCGATCAGCACCCACGGCACGCCGCGCCGCTCCAGTTCGTCGCGGCAAAGCTCGAAGAAGCGTCGCTGGTCCGCCAGGTCGGGGAACATCCGCACCTCGTCCCCCACCCAGGGCAGATCGATGTCCATCAGCAGGTAGAGATCCCCCACATCGGCAAAGGCGTCGAGCGCCCGATCCCGCCGCCCGAACAGCATCCTGCTCCACGCCGCCGTCATCAGCGGATCGGTGTCCTGAATGAGGAGGCCGTGCGCCTGCGCGGCCATCGCCTGCCGCTGCCCCACATGGCCGTGCATGATCGCCACCAGATCGGCAGGCGTCAGGTCGGTGCCATGGACCTCGCAATAGGTACGGCCATATTCGGGCACCCAGACGGTGCCGAAATGCGCCGCCAGCCGCGCGGCGAGCGTCGACTTCCCGGTGCTTTCCGGCCCGTGCAGCACGATATCACGCATGGGGTCACGCATGGCGTGCGCGCATCCATTGCCGCAGGCCGATGATCGAGAGGATCAGGAACACGCCGTAAAGCCCGGCGGTAAGCTGCAGGCCACGGCTCCAGTAGAGGCCGATCGCCAGCAGATCGACGATGATCCAGCCGATCCAGTTTTCGATGAAGCGCTTGGCGAGCAGGACCTGCGCGACGACGCTCAGCATCGCGACGCCGGCATCCCAGTGCGGCGCGGCGGCATCGGTATAGCGCGCCATCAGACTGCCCCAGCCCAGACTTGCGGCCATTGCCAGCCCGATCGCGATCATCCGCCCCTGCGCCGAAAGCCAGCGCACCGGCACCTCGCGGCCTTCGCCGGTGCGGTGCCAATGCCACCAGCCATAGACATTGAGGATCAGGAAGAAGCCTTGCAGGAGGACGTCGCTATACAGCTTCGCCTCAAAGAAGATCAGCGCGTAGAGGCTGACCATCGCGATCGCGAAGGGATAATTCCACACGCTGCGCCGCACCAGCAGCAGGATATTGGCGAGGCCCAGCGCCACCGCGATCATTTCCAGCGTCGACAAGCCTTTAGTCGCTGGCGTTGGCGACGTTATATTTGAACAGCTCGTCCTGCGTCAGGCAGCGGCGCGTCGATTGGTCGTCGCCCGATCCCGCGATTGCCTTCTGCCGGTACATGACTTCGGTCAGCAGCTTGCGCGATACGCCCATGCGGATCAAGAAATCATTGTCGTCGCTGGCGAGCAGGGCGGAACTCTGCTCGATGTCGCCGATCATGTCGACGGCGCCGTCGGCATCTTCCTGTATCTCTTCCTTCACCGCCGCCCGGTCGGCGACATGCGTGAACATATGCACCATGTAGAGGCCGCCCGGCTCCACGATCCGCACCGTCCCGCCCATGAACATGAAGTTGCAGGCGGAGAAACAGGCCCATCCCTTCGGGATGCGCGTCACGACATTGGGATAATTCTTGCGGATCAGCCGCCCCGCCTCGTTGCCGACGGTCGCGACGCCGCCGGGGGACCGAAACCATATCTCGCCGATGTCCGGATTCTTCTGGAGCACCTGAAACAGGCGCGGCATCAGCCCGTTGTCGATCGCCCCTTCCGCCAGCAGCACCTTCGTGCCGCTTTGGTTGCGGACGGTAAGCTGCATCGTCTTGTTCGCCGACCAGTCTGGACTGAGCGGACATGTGGGATTTTTGGGGTCCATGGCCGGATCGCCGGCAGCGGTCAGCAGCAGCCCCGCGATCAGCGCGCCGAAACTCCGCAATGCCATGCCTCAGGCCTGCAGCACATAGCGCGGCTGGCCGGGGCCGCGGCACATGCGCTTCTGCACGCGGGTTTCCTCGCCTTCCACGATCACGACATCCGTTACCATCATGCACTTGCTGCCGTCGGCCAGCTTCGTCGAGGAATCGACCGTGGACGTGCCCGATACATTGGCGCGGGTGCCGCTTTCCCACGCGACCGCTTCGCTCGGCTTGCCGGATCGCTCCGCCTGTTCGAGCGCCTGGCTGGTCGCGGTCGCCGCCTGTTCCTGTTCCTGCGGGTCGAGGCGACAGGCGATGGCTTCGGACAGCGTATCGCTGAACTGCGCAACGGGCACATAGCTGCCGATCCCGGCGCGGCTGGCGGTGCGTCCGGCGATGCCGCCCAGAACGCTGCCCAGCATGTTCTTGCCCTTCTTGCCGCCTTCGGTCTTGCACTTGCTGTCGCTGCTGCTGCTATTGTCCTGCGCGCCGCGCGCGACATCCTTGAACAGACCGAATTGCGCGACGGCGGGGTCCGGCAGCGACAGGGCGATGACGCCCGGTAAGGCTATGGCGGATAGAGTCTTGCGAGCAGGCATATGTGGTTCCCCAGCCCCCGGTTCGGCCCGGCATCTTCAGGCTGTATAGGCAGTTAGCGCGGCGGCATCCAGCCCGCAGTGACGGCTGTCACACGGCCCGCCGCAACGGCCCGCACGCGATCATGACGCCAGCGCGCGCTGCGGGGTGAGGGCACGCATCCGTTGCAGATCCGCCTGGACCAGGAACTCGACGCCCATCCTGTCCTCCACCGACCAGCGGCACAGCGCTTCCAGAACATAGCCGTCGGCCAGCTCGACGCGGAAGCAGGTGCCGTCCGGCACGTTCCACAATCCCTCGATCAGCGCGCCGGTAGAGGAGATATTGCGGATGCGCGCCGTATAGCGATGGCCGTCGTGCAGCACCGCGATCGACCGGAACATCGACTTGCGCACCGGCCGGCTGGATTTGTAGCCGTCGGCTTCGGCGTGCGTGCCGACCGCGCGCAGCATTTCCATCGTGGCAAGCGCATCCTGCGCCTTGCCGTAGATGTAGCCCTGAATATGGCTGCACCCCAGACTGCGCACCAGCGTCAGTTCGTCGTGGGTTTCGACGCCCTCCGCCGTCGTGTCCATCGACAGCGCTTCCGCCAGGCTGACGATCGACTTGATGATCGCGCTGTTGCGGCTGCCCGCGATCGCCGCGCCGCGCACGAAGCTCTGGTCGATCTTGATCTTGTCGAACGGCGCCTTCTTCAGATAGCCGAGCGAGGAATAGCCCGTGCCGAAATCGTCGAGTGCCAGCCGCACGCCGATCTGCTTCAGCCGCGCGAACATCGCGTCGCTGTCCGCATCGTCGTTCAGGAACACGCTTTCGGTGATTTCCAGTTCCAGCCGCTGCGCCGCCAGCCCGGAACTCGCCAGTGCGCTGATGACGATGCCGGGAAAGGCCGGGTTGGCGAACTGGATCGGGGAGACGTTGACCGCGACCTTGATATCCTCCGGCCAGATGGCGGCGTCGCGACAGGCGGTGCGCAGCACCCATTCGCCGATCTGGAAGATGAGGCCCGCGTCCTCCGCGATAGGAATGAAGTCGGCAGGCGAAATCGCCCCGCGCACCGGATGGTTCCAGCGCAGCAGCGCCTCGAACCCGGAAATCCGCTCCTGCGCCGCGCTCACCACCGGCTGATAGACGAGATATAGCCCTTCGGACGCCAGCGCCTGACGCAGGTCATGCTCAAGCTGCCGCCGGTCCTCGGCATCCGCATGCATGTCCGCCGCGTAGAAACGATGCACGCCGCGCCCGTCGCCCTTCGCCTTGTAGAGCGCAAGATCCGCATTGCGGATCAGCGCATCGGGCGTGACGCCGTCGGCCGGGCACAGGGCGATGCCGACCGACGCGCCGATCACCACCTGATTTCCGTCGATCGAATAGGGCTGGGTGAGCGATTCGATGACCGCATCGGCCAGCGTCGCCAGCATCCGCCGGTCGGTCGCACCGGGCAGCACGACCTTGAACTCGTCGCCGCCCAGTCGCCCGACGCGGCCCCGCTCCCCGACCACCCGTTGCAGCCGCTGGCTGACGTTGCGCAGCAACTGGTCGCCCGCCGGATGGCCCAGCGTATCGTTGACGCTCTTGAACCGGTCGAGATCGATCATGAACAGCGCGCAGTCGCCCGGCAGGCCGCGATTACCCAGCACCGCCTGTTCGAGCGTGCGCAGCATCTGCACGCGGTTGGCGAGGCCGGTCAGCGAATCATATTGGGCAAGGCGCGTCACTTCCGCCTGGCTGCGCCGCATCTCGGTCAGGTCCGCGCCGCTGCCGCGAAACCCCTGGAACTGGCCATAGTCGTCGACGATCGGCTGACCCGAAATGGCCCATGCCCGTTCTTCATCGGCGCGCTTCACATGCACCGGAATGTCGGTGAAGGCGGTGCGGGCCGAAAGGTGAAAGCCCAGCGTCCGTTCGCCGTCGCCCTGCTGCCACTCGCCCTTGCCGACCAGATCGACCAGCGGTTTGCCGATCAGCGCCTCCGACGTGGTGCCGAGGCTGCGCGCCAGCGTTTCGGAAATATAGCTGATCTTGCCGCCGCGGTCGGTTTCCCAGAACCAGCCACGTCCGGACATTTCGTGATCGCGCACCAGCCCTTCGGCCCGGCGACCGCGATAATCCCGTGCGTGGCGTGCCTGCAATCGCTGCTGGTCGGCGCTTGCCTGCCACAGGGTGATCGCGCCGATCGCCAGTATCAGCATCGCCAATATGCCCCAGAGCATCAGCCCGCCCTGGCTTGCGGCGATCAGCGCTCCGGTGCCGGCGATATAGCCCAGCCCCAGCACGCGCCGGCCACCGCAGATGCAGATGGCGAGCATCGCCGCACCGGCGGCGGCGGCGGAGACGTGACGCGCATCGTCCGGCGCGGGGCCGCTGAGCAATATCAGCAGCAGGCTGAACCCAGCGCCCGACAGGATCATCGTGCCGAGCGCCAGCCGCATCTGAATATGCGGGCGCAAGCCGCAGAAGCGCGAGAGCCTGTATGCGCCGCACAGAAGTGCATCGCTGACCAGCACCAGCGCCAGCGCGCCGAGCACGGGCGCACTCAGCAGCAGGGCGACGGACGGGAACAGGCCTCCGGCGAACGTCGCGATCACCCGCCCCAGAATCATCACCGGCCACAGCCGCCCGATCGACTGGATCGCCGTGCTGATCCAAAGCGGCGGCGCATCGTGGCGACTTTCCGACAGGCCCAGCGACATCATCAGCGATGCCGTGCGCATTTTGGATGGGCGATTGAGCAGAGCGCGGGAAATAGGCATGGCAATGCTATTGCCCTGACATTCCTTGCAATCCCGTTACGCGGTGCCGGCGTTTTTCGCCCGCTTTACGCGCCTCAGTTGGAAGGCGGCGGCGGGGGGGGCGCGGCATCCGAGGTCGCGGCGCGCGCATTCTGCCCGTCGCCTTCGGGCGCGGCGATGATGTCGCGCGTGGTCGCGCCCTTGTCCACCACCGCCGTGTCGGGATCGCCGACGGCGGAGCGGATCCCCGGATCAGCGCTGTTGCGCCCTGCGCTGCCCAGCGCCGCCGTCTCGCTGGCGCTGCGGGCGGAGGGACCGCCGAACATCGCTTCTATCGCCTGACGCGAGGCGTCGGCGCTGGCGGCGGGGGCGGCACCCGGCGCAGGCGGCACCAGCGCGAAATCGGGCGGGATCACCAGCGGCGCCTGACGCGACACGGCGAACTCGTCGGGCCGCTCTCGGTTGAACAGGCCGGTCGATCCGCAACCCGACAGCAGCATGACACCGGCCAGCAGGCCGCCCGAGAGCAAAATATTACGCATTATCCAGTGACTCCGTGTTTGCGCTCTTCTCGCGCAGCAGCAACGCCCGCGCAAGCAGGATCAGCACGCCGATGGTGATCGCCGCGTCGGCCAGGTTGAAAATCAGGAAGGGCCGCCATTCGCCGATATGCAGATCGGCATAATCGACGACATAGCCGAAACGCATCCGGTCGATGATGTTGCCCAGCGCGCCGCCAAGGACGAGGCCCAGCGCGATCACATCGTCGCGCGCCTTTTCCCGCCACATCCAGATCGCGACGAACAGCGCGATCAGCGCGGTCATGCCGACCAGCAACCAGCGGGCGGTTTCGTTGTCGGCATGGAAGAAACCCATCGACACGCCCCGGTTCTCCAGCCAGCGCAGGCGGAAGAACGGCACGATCTCGATCCCGACATCCGCCCGCGATTTGAGCGCGAGCGGCACCGTGACCATATATTTGATCGCCTGATCGAGGATCAGGACGAGCGCGGCGGCGAGGATGCCGAAGGGGCGATAGTTGCGGACTGACGTATCGGACATTTGCGGACTTTCTTAGCCTTCTATTCTGTCGTCATGCTGAACTTGTTTCAGCATCCATTTCTCAACACGCGCGGCAGTCCTGTGGGGCACGATGGATCCTGAAACAAGTTCAGGATGACGGTAGAGTGTGGTCATCCGTTCAGCACCGTATCGCAACGATCGCACAGCGCGCCGTCCTCGGTCACTTCGGGCAGCAGGCGCCAGCAGCGACCGCATTTGTGATCGTCCGAAGGATGCACGATGATGTCGTCCCGTCCGTCCTTCATGTCCACTTCCGCCACAATGCAGATTTCCGCAAAGTCTATTCCGGCGGCTTCGGGCACCACGCCCATGGCGACCTTCGCTTCGAGGCTGGACCGAATGATCTTCTCGCGGCGGAGCGGTTCGATCTTTTCGTTGATCGCATTTCTGTAGGACAGAAGAATCTGCCATTTGTCGTTGAGCGCTTCATCCAGCAACCACCCACCGTCATCCCCGCGAAGGCGGGGATCCATCTTCGGCGCGGTGCCTTCGTCCGTGTTGCGAGATGGGTTCCCGCCTTCGCGGGAATGACGACCGAGAAGCTGCGCGAAATCCGGCCATTCCAGGAAATGCACGCTCTCCGCCTCGTCCGGAAAGCGGCTCTGCCATACTTCTTCCGCGGTGAAGGGGATGATCGGCGCGGCGTAACGGATCAGGGCGTGGAACAGGGTGTCGAGGACGGTGCGATAGGCGCGGCGTTTCGGGTCTGACGGCGCGTCGCAATAGAGGCAGTCCTTGCGGATGTCGAAGAAGAAGGCCGAGAGGTCCGCATTGGCGAAGTCGAACAGCGCGCGCGTGTAGCGGCTGAACTCCAGCCAGTTGGGGTTGCCGTTCATAACTTCCCTATCATCGCCCTTATCGACGATGGAAAGCAATTCCGCGTCCAGCGTCGCTAGGCGGTGGAGCATGTAGCGTTCCAGCTCCGGCATCTCGCTCACCGGCACCCGCTCGGCATCGGTGAAATCCGACAGCGCGCCAAGCAAGTATCTGAAAGTATTGCGTAATTTCCGATATGCGTCGGACGCGCCGGCCAGCACTTCCTTGCCGATCTTCACATCGTCGAAATAGTCGGTGGAGGCGACCCAGACGCGCAATATGTCCGCGCCGCTTTCGCTCATGATCTTCAAGGGATCGACGACGTTGCCGAGCGACTTGGACATCTTGCGCCCCTGCCCGTCGAGCGCGAAGCCGTGGGTGAGGACGGCCTTGTACGGCGCGCAGCCGCGCGTGCCGCTGCTTTCCAGCAGGGACGACTGGAACCAGCCGCGATGCTGGTCCGACCCT
This sequence comes from Sphingobium sp., assembly GCA_965279415.1. Taxonomy (GTDB): domain Bacteria; phylum Pseudomonadota; class Alphaproteobacteria; order Sphingomonadales; family Sphingomonadaceae; genus Sphingobium. The sequence goes on along the minus strand of OZ257238.1, from coordinate 1,896,173 downwards.
TCGAGATAGAGGTCGGCACGCACGCCCTTGCCATAGCGCGCCTCGACCACGAAGCTGTGGGTCGAGCCGCTGTCGAACCACACGTCGAGAATGTCGTTCACCACCTCATAGTCGTCGGCTTGATAGTCGGAACCGAGCAGGCTGGCATGATCCGCGCCGAACCACGCGTCCGCGCCGCCTTTTTCGAAGGCGTCTATGATGCGGGCGTTGACCGCCGGGTCGTTCAGATATTCGCCGCTCTGGCGATGCACATAGAGCGCGATCGGCACGCCCCAGGCGCGCTGGCGGGAAATCACCCAGTCGGGGCGGCCTTCGACCATAGTGCGGATGCGGTTGGTGGACCGCGCAGGCACCCAGCGGGTGTGGGCGATGGCGTCGAGGGCGATTTCTCTCAATGTCGCGCCATTACTGCTCCTCTCCCCTTCAGGGGAGAGGCCGGGAGAGGGGGATGTAAGCGCGGCAGGCGCTGTGCCCGCATCGACGGACAGCCCCCTCTCCCCGACCCTCTCCCCTGAAGGGGAGAGGGAGATTTGGGACCGGTCCATCGGAATGAACCATTGCGGGGTGCAGCGGTAGATGATGCGCGCTTTCGAGCGCCACGAGTGCGGATAGCTGTGCCTGAAGTCGTCCGACGCCGCCAGCAGCGCGCCAGCCTCGCGCAGGTCGGTGCAGATCGGCCCGTCCTTGCCGACGAACTTCATGTTGATGACGGACCCCTGGCCGCCCAGCCACAACCAGTCGTCGCGATATTTCCCTTCCGCATTCACCGCGAACACGGGGTCTATGCCATGCGCCTTGCAGACGAGAAAATCCTCCTCGCCATGGTCGGGGGCCATGTGAACGAGGCCGGTGCCTGCATCGGTGGTGACGTGGTCTGCGGGGAGGAACGGGCGGGGCTTGGTAAAGAAATTGGGTTTTGCTAGCCCCTCCCCTTCAGGGGAGGGGTTGGGGTGGGGGATGTCAGCAGGGCCTGCACTATCCGGACTGCCCCCACCCCCGGCCCCTCCCCTGAAGGGGAGGGGAGAAGAGAAGCGGCGTGCCATCGGGTGCAGGGCGGTGGCTCCGGCGAGTTGGGCGCCTTTGAATGTAGGCTGTGTCTCAAATTGCAATCGCGGCAGTTCACTGTTGCCCTGCAAAACTCGATTCAGAAATTGACTGACCAGTTCCTTAGCGATGAGGAATTTTCGGCCTTGCAGTTGTTCTGGAAGGTGGGCAGCCTCTTCCCCGCGAAACCAGCCACAAACATACTCAATCTCCTCCCCATAAGCGATCGCCTGATTGACGGGGATCGTCCACGGGGTCGTCGTCCAGATCACGGCATGGGCGCCGACCAGTTCCGGCGCGTTGGGCGCGTCGACGATCTCGAAGCCCACGTCGATCTGGGTGCTCGTCACCTCCTCATATTCGACTTCGGCTTCGGCCAGCGCGGTCTTTTCGACCGGGGACCACATCACCGGCTTGGCCCCGCGATAGAGCTGACCCGACTCCGCGAACTTCAGGATTTCGCCGACGATCGTGGCTTCCGCCTCGAACTTCATAGTGAGGTAGGGATCGTTCCAGTCGCCCATCACGCCCAGACGCTTGAACTGCTCCTTCTGCACGGCGACCCATTTGTCGGCATAGGCGCGGCACTGGGCGCGAAATTCCTGTGGTGGAACCTCGTCCTTGTTCAGCTTCTTCTTGCGATATTCCTCCTCGATCTTCCATTCGATCGGCAGGCCGTGGCAATCCCAGCCGGGGACATAGGGCGCATCCTTGCCCAGCAGCGACTGGCTGCGGACGATGATGTCCTTCAAGACCTTGTTCATCGCATGGCCCATATGGATATCGCCATTGGCGTAGGGCGGGCCGTCGTGGAGGATGAAGCGTTCGCGGCCCTTCCGGCGCTCGCGGAGCTGTCCGTAGAGGTCCATCGCGTCCCAGCGCGCGGCGATCGCCGGTTCCTTCTGCGCGAGGCCGGCCTTCATGGGGAAGTCGGTCTGCGGCAGGAATACGGTGGACTTGTAGTCCTGGGCTTCTTGGCTAGGTGCGGTGGGCTGGTCGGTCATGGGAATCCGGTCAATCAACATATCCGTTCGCCCTGAGCGCAGTCGAAGGGCCAGCCTGAGCGCGGCGAAGGCACTTCGCTCCGCTCGGTGGAGGGCTTCGACAGGCTCAGCCCGAACGGGTGAGAAAAGCGTGCGCGGTGCTTAGGCGACGTGCGGCCCGCCTGCAAGTTTTTGGGCGTCGAGGATGTGCCGGGCGCGGGCGCAGTCGGCGTCCATCTGCGCGACGAGGGCGTCGAGGCTGTCGAACTTGGCTTCGGGGCGCAGGCGCTCGACAAGCTGGACTTCGATCCGCTGGTCGTAGAGGCTTTCGGAAAAGTCGAAGAAATGCGGCTCCAGCAGTTCCTTCGGCGGATCGAAGGTCGGGCGGATGCCGAGATTGGCGGCGCCGTCCAGTACGCGGCCATCTGCCAGTAACCCGCGCACCGCATAGATGCCGTAAGTGGGGCGCAGATAGCTGCCCATGTCGATATTGGCGGTGGGATAGCCGATGGTGCGGCCCAGCTTGTCGCCATGCTGCACGATGCCCTCGATCGCGAACGGTCGGGTGAGCAGGCGGGTGGCCGTGGCGCAATCGCCCGATTGCAGCGCGGCGCGGATGCGGCTGGAGGAGACGGGCGTGCCATCGTCGGTCGCGACGGCGCCCACCGCCTCCGCCCGGATGCCGAGCGGCGCGCCGATTTCGGCGAGGCGGGCGATGTTCCCGGCCTTGCCCTTGGCGAAGGTGAAGTCCTCCCCCGTCACCACGCCCGCCGGGGCGAGCGTGTCGTAGAGCATCGTTCGCACGAAATCCTCCGGGCCGAGCGCGGCGAGCGCGGCGTCGAAGCGGAACACCAGCATGGCGTCGGCCCCGGCCTGCGCGAACAGGGCCTCGCGCTGGTCGAGCGTCGTCAGGCGGAAAGGCGGCGCATCGGGGCGGAACAGGCGCATGGGGTGGGGATCGAAGGTCGCGACGATCGCCGGACGCCCTTCGGCGCGCGCCCACGCCACGGCGCGGCCGATCACGGCCTGATGCCCCAGATGAAATCCGTCAAAATTGCCCAGCGCGACGATCGCCCCGCGCAAATCCGCCGGAACCGCCGCGCCGCTTCCCAGCCGCTGCATGGGCCGGGCTATAGGGGGATGGGGCGGTGGAGGCAATTGGTGGATTTTTGGGGGGTGAGTAAGCCCCTCTCCTTTAGGGGAGGGGTTGGGGTGGGGGCGATTGCACTTCTGCAATCGCTGGCGAAGCCAATTGGCCGCACGGACAGCCCCCACCCCTTCCCCCTCCCCTGAAGGGGAGGGGCTTATTGAGTGCGGCGCAACGTCACGAAACTATAGGCCGGTCGGCCATTATCCGCGCCGTGATCCTCCCGCGCGACTTCCTGCCAGAGCGCGGGGTCGGGTGCGTCGATCATCGTGTCACCGATGGCATCGACATGCACCTGCGTCATCTCGATCCGGTCCGCGACGGGCAGGAACAGGCGGTATATTTCCGCGCCGCCGATGATGGAGATGACCGGCGCATTGGCGAGGCGGATCGCGCCGTCCACGTCATGCGCCACTTCCGCGCCGTCCTCCGCCCATCCAAGGTCGCGCGTCAGGACGATATGGCGGCGACCGTCGAGCAGGCCGGGCAGGCTGTCGAACGTCTTGCGGCCCATGATCATCGGGCGGCCCTGCGTCAGCGTCTTGAAGCGGCGCAGATCGGCGGGGAGATGCCAGGGCAGCGCCCCGTCGCGCCCGATGACGCCGTTGTCGGCGCGCGCCAGGATCAGCACGATTTCGGGATGGGTCGTCGGCATCATGGTCGCTCCCTTCCCCACAGTATCACGGTTTCAGATGACGAGCCGGGTCACATGCCCCATCTTGCGGCCCGGCCTTGCCTCGCCCTTGCCATAAAGATGCAGGTGATTGGAAGGGTCGGAAAGAATATCGGGCCATTGATCGGCCTCTTCGGCAATCAGGTTGCGCATCTCCACCCGGCGGGCGGCAAGGCCGGTGTCCCCAAGCGGCAGGCCGCAGATGGCGCGGACGTGATTTTCGAACTGGCTGGTGATAGCCCCTTCAATCGTCCAGTGGCCGCTGTTATGGACGCGCGGCGCCATTTCATTGAACACCGGGCCGTCCGCCGAGGCGAAGAACTCGACCGCCAGCACGCCGACATAGTCGAGGGCGTCGAGCAATTGCCGGGTGAGTGCGCGCGCCGCCTCCCCCTGCCCTTCGATCAGCGGACCTGCGGGCACCGTGGAGGTGGCGAGGATGCCGTCGACATGGACATTGGCCGGGCTGTCCCAGAAGCGGATGTCGCCCTCCGCGCCGCGCACCGCGATAACGGAAAACTCCTGATCGAACGTCACGAAACCTTCGAGAATGGCGGGCGCGCGACCGATCGCGTTCCACGCGCCGATGCTGTCGCCGGGCACCATGATCCGCGCCTGCCCCTTGCCGTCGTAGCCCATGCGGTTGGTCTTGAGGATCGCCGGGCAGCCGATGCGGTCGATCGCATTGTCCAGATCGTCGAGACTGTCGACCGCCATGAAGGGCGCGGTGATGCCGCCCAGCGTATCGACGAAGCGTTTCTCCGCGAGCCTGTCCTGCGCCACCCGCAGCGCCTTGCAGCCGGGGCGGACGAGGCCGTGGGTGGAGAGAACATCGACCGCGGCGGTGTCGATATTCTCGAACTCGTAAGTGACGACATCGACGCTGTCGGCGAAGCGGGCGAGCGCATCGGCGTCCGTATAGGCCGCCTGCGTCCAGCGCGGGGAAACGTCCGCCGCAGGGCCGCTCGCTTCGGGCGCGTAGATATGGGTGCGATAGCCGAGCTGCGCGGCGGCGATCGCGATCATCCGCCCCAATTGCCCGCCGCCCAATATGCCGATGACGGACCCCGGCGGGATCGCCGTCATTCGGGTGTCTCCGCGACATTGGCGGTCTGATTTTCGCGCCACGCCTCCAGCCGCTCCGCCAGCGCATCGTCGGTGGTGGCAAGCATCGCGGTGGCGAGCAGGGCGGCGTTGATCGCGCCGGGCTTGCCGATCGCCAGCGTGCCGACCGGAATGCCGCCGGGCATCTGGACGATCGACAACAGGCTGTCCATGCCCGAAAGCGCCTTCGATTCGACGGGCACCCCCAGCACCGGCAGGCGCGTCATCGCTGCGGTCATGCCGGGCAGATGCGCCGCACCGCCCGCGCCCGCGATGATGACTTTCAGTCCGCGTCCCGCAGCGGATTTCGCATAATCGTAGAGGCGGTCGGGCGTGCGATGGGCGGAAACGACCTTGCATTCATGCGTGACGCCCAGCGCATCGAGCGTTTCGGCGGCATGGCGCATCGTGTCCCAATCGGACCGGCTGCCCATGATGATGCCGACCTGTACCTCACCCGCCATGCCTGCTCCCCGTCGCTGCGCCTCACCGCACCGCAAGGACAGGGCCTTAGCGGGAGAGGCGGTTTATCGCAATGTGTGATGCTTGCAGCGCCGCCCTCAATCCGTTCGGGCTGAGCGAAGTCGAAGCCTTTTCCTGAGCCGCAGGCGAAGGACACCTCGCTATCGCTCGGCAGAACCCTTCGACTTCGCTCAGGGCGAACGGATGATAAAATGACCTACCGCTCCGACAGATAGTATCGATCGAGTGCTTTCAGATCGCCGTCCAGTTCGTAGACGATCGGCTGGCCGGTCGGGATTTCGAGACTGGCGATCTCTTCGTCGGATATGCCCGAAAGATGCTTGACCAGCGCGCGCAGCGAATTGCCGTGGGCGGAGATGAGGATGCGCTTGCCGCCCTTCAGCTCCGGCGCGATGCGGGCCTCCCAATAGGGCAGCACGCGGGCGATGGTGTCCTTCAGGCTCTCCGTCGCGGGAATGGCTATGCCGGCGTAACGGCGGTCCTGCGACATGTCGAACGGGCTGTCGGCATCCATCGGCGGGGGCGGAATGTCGAAGCTGCGACGCCACACATGCACCTGTTCATCGCCGTGGCGCGCCGCCGTCTCCGCCTTGTCGAGACCGGTCAGGCCGCCATAATGCCGCTCGTTGAGGCGCCAGTCCTTCTCGACCGGTAGCCACAGCCGCCCCATTTCCTCCAGCGCGAGATGGAGCGTCTTGATCGCGCGGGTCTGGAGCGAGGTGAAGCACTGGTCGAAATCCAGCCCCTTGTCCTTCATCAACTGTCCCGCGGCGCGCGCCTCGCCCGCGCCTTTTTCGGTCACGTCGACATCCCACCAGCCGGTGAAGCGGTTTTCCAGATTCCAGGCGGACTGGCCGTGGCGGATGAGAACGAGCGTGGGCATGGCGGTCTCCGGTAGAGCAATCAGACGGCTTTCCTTAACGTCAAAACCGCGCCATGCAATGCGGCACATCGGGAGAATCGGCCATGGTCATCACACGCGAAGTCATCCTGCACGAAGGCCCCGGCGGGACGTTCGAAGCCATGGCCGTCGCCGACGACAGCGCCCCCGGCCCGCTGCCCGGCATCCTGCTGATCCCCAATGTGCTGGGCGCCAAGGAGGCCGATTTCGCGAAGGCGGAGCAGGTCGCGGCGCTGGGCTATGCGGTGCTGGTCGCGGACGTCTATGGCCAGGGGAAGCGCACGACGCGCACCGATCCGGACATGGGTCGCTATATGGCGGAACTGAACGCCGACCGCACGCTGCTGAAGGGTCGCCTGTTGCGATCGCTGGAAGTGCTGCGCGACCTGGATGCCGTGGATGCTACGCGTATTGCGGCGATCGGATATTGTTTCGGGGGCAAATGCGTACTCGATCTGGCGCGGTGCGGCGCGGACATCAGAGGCGGCGTCAGCTTCCACGGCGTCTATGATCCGCCGCCTTTCCCCAATGCGGCGATTCGCGCGAAACTGCTGATCTGTCATGGATGGGACGATCCCATCGCGCCGCCCGATGCGACCGTGGCGCTGGCACGGGAACTGACGGCGGCGGGATGCGACTGGCAGCTTCATGCCTATGGCCGCACCGGCCATGCCTTTACCGACCATGACGCCAGGATGCCCGAACGCGGCCTCGCCTATCAGCCCGACGCCGACCGCCGCAGTGTCAAGGCGATGGCGGATTTTCTGGCGGAGGCGCTGGGCTGACCGTCGCTTCGTCGCGCGTATCGGGAGTTTCGGAAGCATCCGGGGCGTCCGCTGCATCCGCCGCATCGGGGGCTGGCACCGGCGGGATCGGTGCAACCGTGAACGGCTTCATGCCCGGCGTCACCCGGCCATGCAGCGCTTCGATCTCCGCCGCGCGCGCCTTGAGATAATAGTCGCGCATCGTCGCATAGGGATCCGCGTTGCTCTTGCGCAGCGCCTGGATCTCGTCGTCGAATTCGGCGCGCTCGTCCAGCACGCTGAGCGTCACGATCGGCACCGTGACGTAAGGATTGTTGAACGGCTTGCCGACGCCCAGCGGCAGGACGAGGCGATCGAGCGTGTTGCCGATCAGATCGCGCAGCGTGGTCGATCCCAGCAGCGGGAGATAAAGGAACGGTCCCTGCTTTATGCCGTAGTAGCCCATGCTGTTGGCGAACCCGTTGGGCCGGTAGGGCAGATTGAAGGGGCGCTTCTTCGCCGCATCGAACAGGCCCGCGACGCCGAGCGTGCTGTTGATGGCGAAGCGACCGACGGTTTCCGCCGCCTTGCCCGGCTTGATCTGCAACAGATAATTGATGAATACCACCGGCTCCCGCAGGTTGCGCAGGAAATTGCGCAGCCCTCTGCGCAGCGGGCGCGGCACCGCATCGCGATAGGCCAGCGCCACCGGGCCGACGAACGCCTCATCGACTTTCTGCGTGACGTCGAAACTCTGGGCGTTGACCTTTTCGAGCGGATCGCCGGGCGTAGCCTGCGCCTGACCGCTGACGACGATCGCATCCTGAGACGAATCGTCGGTTGCCGGCGCGGCGGACGGCACGATGGTGCCCGGCAGGGTCGGCACGACAGGAGGAGGAGGCGCAGGAGCGGCAGGCGTCGCGTCCGTCACCGGCGGTGTCTGCACTGGCGGCTGGGGCTGGGGCTGCGGCTGGGGCCGAACGGCCTGCTCGCCAAGCGCCGCATAAGCCAGAAGCGGAGGCGCTTCGGCAAAGGACGCTCCCGCAGACAGCGGCACACCAGTCATAACCATGAAGCATGCGACAGCCGAACAACTCAAATCACGTATCCTTCATCTCTTGTCAGCGGCCAGCGTCCCGGCGAACGACATAGCAGTATCGAGTCCGCATAGCCCACAGGCACAGCCAACGCCATCGCTGCCAGGACATAGAGCAAAAGACCGTGTCGATGCCACCTGTTGCCGTGGTCGCAGGACAACGCCGCAACGACGCTTATGTGCCTGCCCGGCATGATATCATGTCGTGATCTAGGAAAACTGGAGCGGGCGAAGGGATTCGAACCCTCGACCCCAACCTTGGCAAAGGCAGTATCGTTTCCAACCGTGACTTACGGTGAACGACCGACGCTTGCAAAATTGCGACCTAACTATTTGATTTTATGAGCAATTAATGGTTATATTTAGCTAGCTTCACTATGAGGGTGGCTATCTCAATATAACCATTAATTACACCGGCGTGGCGACATGGTGGTGATTTGGACGCGACGACTTGGCCACGGAGAAACTCACCAAACGCCATATTGATGGCCTCAAGGCGTCCACCAAGCCGTATCGCCATTACGACACCGAATTGAAGGGCTTCGGCGTTCAAGTCCTGCCCAGCGGGGTCAAATCCTACATCGTTGAATATCGTCCTGATGGCGGCGGGCGCAATGTCGCCAAAAAGCGGATGACCTTGGGTCGTGTCGGTGAACTCACACCAGATCAGGCCCGCGCGATTGCGCGTGACCGATTGGCCGATGTCCGCCACGGCACCGACCCGCTGTCAGACCGACAGACCAAACGGCGTGAGCAAAAACTGGCCGAGTTTATCGACCAATGGGAGATTGACGCTCCGGCTGGCAAGCGCACGGGTCGCCCCATGAAGGAACGCACCCGCACCTACATGATTGCACGGCTCCGTCATCATGTCGTGCCGCTCTTGGGAATGAAGCGGGTCAGCGATGTGACTGTGGACGACATAAACGGCATGATCCGTCGTATCGCGCGTGGCGAGACGGCCAAAGATGGACTGTCCGGGAAAAAGCGCGGGCGCTTGAAGGTCAGGGGCGGCGAAGGTGCAGCCCTCAAGGTGGCGAGTGATCTTTCAATCATCTTCAACTATGCCGTCGAAAAGCGTCTGATCCCGACCAACCCGGTCACACATGCGCGAAAGCCGCGCGCAGGGAAGCGGCACGACTTTCTAACCGCATCGGAATTTACCCAGATCGCTCAGGCGTTGACCGAGTTGGAAGCGGAGGGATGCAATCCTGCTGGTATCGCCATCCTCCGGTTGATCCTGTTGACCGGCGCGCGACCCAGCGAGATTGAAGGCCTCAGATGGGCAGAGGTCGATACCGATCACCAGTGTCTCCGCTTGGCGGAGAGCAAAACGGGCTATTCGGTTCGCCCCCTTTCCCAAGCTGCCGTGGACATATTGTCAGCGGTCACTCGCAGCACATCGCCCTATGTCTTTCCCGCCACCCGTGGCGATGGTCATTTCACCGGAGCGAAGAAGATATGGAATCAGGCGCGCACGAAGGCCAAGCTGCCGGGAAGGGTCCGCTACCACGCGCGGCACGCGATGGCGACATTCGCCCTGGCTGACGGCGTGGATGCCGTGTCCGTCGCTGCGATTATGGGTCACAAAGGCCCACGCACAACGCTAGCGACCTATGCCCACGTCATCGACGGCACGGCGGCCCGCGCAGTTGAAGCTGTCGGGCAGAAAATCGCCATCGCCATGCAAACAGCGGTCGCAAATCCCGCGCCTGTTGAAGACCACACATAGGGGAGCTTTGGCCGATTTTCGGATCGCGCTGTATTTACCTTCAGATGGCGACGGTGCTGTCTGATTAGGAGACTGACATGACCAACGGTCGTACATTCCGCCGACCCGAAGCCGCACGGCTTCTTCAAGCGCATGGACTGCGAACCACAGCCGCCAGCTTGGCGACGATGGCGACGCGCGGTGGCGGGCCACGATACTTCAAGGTTGGGAAGCTCTGCATGTACCCGCTGAGCGACCTCGAATCGTGGGTGGCACAGCGCACCACTGCCTTGTTTGATTCCACCTCCACGGAAAAGGGCGCGTACATCGATAACCCTCTCCAACCGGACTGCGAATTGGAAGACGATCTCTTCATCACCGGGCATCCGGGTTTCGACGAGATCACGCGCCTTCTCGACCAAGAAGCGGAGATGCAAACGCATATGGACGCTGCGCGTACCAAATACGACGAACAGTTCATCTAATTAAAACAGATAGTTGACACCCTCTGAGGGTCTGGTTTTGCATGGTTGGGAGAAATCGTTCTCCCGCTAGCACGACCACGGAGAACATCATGGAACAGACCGCAGAAACCGAAGGCTTCATCCTCATCCCCGCCGCAACCGGTGGTGGTGCCTTGGTCCGCCGAAGCCAGATCGCAGGCGCTCGCGCCAATGGTCGGGACGGGGCCATCGTCTATGCCATGTGTGGACCGTCGATCTACACCACGGCGACGATTGGCCAACTCGCCAAGTTTCTGGAAGCGGAGTCCGCCAACATTTTCCGCGACTGACGGGAAATCCCAACTTGTGTGCCGGTGGGGCGACCCATCGGCACATGTCGTATGTGAAGGAGGCATAAGTGAAAGCGCGCAAAAATCCGACCGACGAACAACTGAAGCGGCGATTGCGCCGCCCGCCGGAATCAGATCGCGACCCGCGCTTCAAGAACGATCCCTATTGGGTATTGCGGAAACAGGGCCATCCACACTCCTACGCCAAACGCGCCTTCCGCGATCAACCGCCCGTTTTCCATGAGCGCACGGTTTCCATCGACGCTGGCTATTGTGATCCAGAAGATTTGCTATTTGCGCCCGGATCGACATGGATAGAGCCAGAGATTGCGATACGGCCGCTTCTCACGGACCAATCCATTCAGAATCTAGAACCGAGAGCATCCGAATACACGGTTTGGGACAGTGAGGTTCCTAGATTTGGCGTAAGAGTGCGCCCCTCAGGCCATGTGAGTTTTGTCGCATATAGCTGTTCCACTGGCGGCAGGCGGCTTCGCAAGCACACCGTTGGCAAGCCATCAGGCATGTCGATCTCTCAGGCAAGGGACATCGCGCGGGGCTACAGGTACTCATCCGTTAACCAAGGCTGTGGTGATAAGGTTTGATTCTCGGAAGCATTACCTCGGGCGATCAGCCCTTCACAAACGAGTCGAGCCAGCGATTCCCGTGAATAGATTCTGTGTAGGGCCGCTTCGATCCTATAACGGCAGCCCCGCCTCCACCCCACAGGCAGTATTGAGATAGATCGTCGAAAACACCGTCCATCCATTCATGCCCATGATATTTGAACTCCCTATGCGATCCGACTGTAAATGCTTCGGTCAGCTCAGGAGGCTGCGAACGATAGAACAGAAAATCACTGGCATATACCTGCGTGATGTCATTGATCGCCTTTACCTCACTGTAACCTAGCCGCAAGGTGACAAGCCGAGGCTCGCTCGGATGAGACATGGGCCGCAAATAAACAACGGCAATGGTCGGAAGAATAGGAATGAGAAGCTTCCTGCCGGAATTTAAGCCATCCTGCGATGCGGAAAAATTATGGAAGAAGCCATCACCGGCGACGAACTCTTTTTCATCACTATATAGAATGGCCCACCTGCCGCTGCCCTCCATGTATTTCCGGTATGCGTCGTAAAGGCCCCGTTGGTTAAGTGCGATAAGCGTCTTGTCCGGCTTCGGATCAGAAAGCCCAAACTCGCCGCGATAATGCTCGGTCGTCAACCCTATGATATGACGAGCGCGGGGTGTTCGGGCCAGTAAAGAGGCGGTAACGCGCGCTAATTGGCACTGGCGATCCGTTGGCAGAGACTGCGCCGCGATACGCTCTACCATCGGTCGATCCTGTGACATCCACGGTGCTTCGAGCGTCGAAAGCCAACGGATGCAGTCGGCCATCTCGCCATCTGCCTGATTAAAGATGGGTTCGAAGGTCGAATCCCAAGGGCCGCCCATCTTCATGTGATGGGCGTTGGTAATCGCGCCAAACGCTCCCGGCGGAGCGCGTCGCACATCGCCATTAGGTCGAATGACCGCGACCATTCCGTCATCGTCCGCCCAATGTTCGGCAAGAGTTCGTGGCCACCAGTGATGAAGCTCTGTCTTTAAAGGCTTTTTGGTCATTCCGATTCTCGTCTTGGTCGAATACCCCGCGTACTCCAACGGCGTCACAAGCTACAGAGGGTTGAAAATGGCGCATCCGCGCGCCTCCAAAAACGGTGAAATAGGCCAATTCCAAACTATGATCCTACCTCAGCGCCGCTTCACGCTCTCACGAAAATACTCAGATGAAATGATTTTCGATCGCTTGGGCTTCATGGCGTTACAGAGGATCAAGTTGATGAAATGCAATGGGATGAAAGCCGAGAGGGAATGAAATACACCGCTCGATGCCTTCTCTTGCCTTATAGCCGTTCAGATTACGCGGTTTGCTTGCCCAACGGATGGCCAAGTTTGCGATAGCGCCGCCCGGAGGAATGGAGCCGCCATCGCCACCATGGAATCGCCATTCGGTTTGAGTCCTGTCGTCAGTATGCAGGTGTGGGAGCGATGCCCGGCATCGCCGCATATTGCGCGCCCGGTCCCGATTGTGAGGCGAGCTTTTCATGCGTCGGCTTTCACAAGGCGCGCGGCGAACGCATGACCTGCTTGGATGACAGCTTATTACCTAGGGCAATGGTTCAATTTGCTCCCCAGGATAGTGATAGCGATCAGCAAAGATACAGAACAGAAATCGAGCCAGTGAAGGCATACTCACACATACCTTTTGTCAAATCTCGGACCATTCTCCATCAGGTGAAGGCCTGACATTAGGAAATAGCTCAGAATAGCGATGAGGTTGCATGGTATGGATGGGGACGAGCCTGCTCGCCCCCACTCCATCCACAAATCGGCGCAGATCGGAAACATGGGCATGACCGGAGGTATGATGGATTTCAAAGCTCATGCCCTGAGCATCGGCCCACGCCCTTAAATCGGGCTTCTCCCGATCCAAATAGCCCGGCCAGAGCGACCAGATGACTTTCCCCCCAGCCAATTCGTGGATGGCTTCCGCATCCTCGATCATAGACGACCGAAACATCATCACCCATTGATAGCCGGTCGCCCCTATCTCCGAAGCGAAGATGCGATGCCGCCGATAGGGTTCGACAAGATCGAACCGCTTGCTTCTCGCGATACGCACCTTCTGCCTCTTTGGCAGATACACTTTCATCCGTGAGGACGGCGATAATGCGCTGGGCAAGGACGGCTTGCCGAGGGCGTCCAAAATGTTCGCAGTGTAGGCGTCCGCAATGAACTGCCTACCTGCGCGCAGCGTGGCGCGATAGAAAGTGACGAGGCGGTCAATGTTCTGTGCCGAGAAGCAAGTTAGGACGATTCCGCTAGTTTCGGCAATGGATGCGGCGATGTTCGCCTCTATCTGATCCTCGGTCAGCGGAGCCGGTGTGTCCTCGCGCCCCAGCACCGTTCCTTCCATCAGCAAAACATCTACGGAAGTGGGCGGATCGGCCAGAAAGGCATCAAATGCCCATGCCTTCCGGCCATGTGCGCGGAAATCGCCGCTGTAGAGCAGCCGTTGCCCATCCGCTTCGACCAGCAACGCATAGGCGTCGAAGGCCGAATGATCCATCAGATAGGGCGTGATCCGAAACGGCCCGACATCGAACACACCGCGATTGCGATAGGTGGTGACCGGCTGCGCGAGTTTCCTGCCTGTGGTGAAAGCGGAGGCGACTTCCAGCAACTTCCGCGCACCGTCACCTATGTAAACGGGCACCGAAGGATGAACCACTTCGAGCAGCCCATAATGATCGGAATGAGGGTGGCTGATGAGAACGCCGAGCAGGTCGGGATTGTCCCCCGTCACCAAGCCCTCGACCGGAGGCAACAAGCTTTCATCGGGCTTCCCCGCTTCCAATGGCAAGCCCAAGTCCAATAGCAGCGATTTCCCGCCCGACTGCACCTCAATGCAGTTCCCGCCGATGACAGTCGCGCCGCGATGTATCCGAAAGCGCATATCGCTCTTACGCCCTAACCCGGCGATCTAACGCCGACAGTGCAACCAGCGGGTCGGGATCAGGCCACACGAACGACACGGGAAAGGCCTCAAAGACAAAGGAGAGACGAACGCCCTGCCTTTCCATCCCCAACGCCTCGACGCCCCGCGATAGCCCCGCCTCCAACCAGTCGAGAGCCAGCCCTTGATAATATGGAAGCGGCGCGAGGACCGACAGCCGCACATCCGAGGTTTCGACAAGCGGCTTGCCGCCATAGCCAAGACGCGCGCGATGCTCCCGGCTTAGCAACCAGACAAAGCCATATTTGAGGATTTCTACCGCCGCATAGAGCGGATTGTCGCTTCCTACCTTCAACTCCACGAAGTCGAAAGCGTCGGGTCCGCGCCGGTGGACCAGATCAATCGCCCGTCGCCGGTCGCCGCCTCCTGCAATCATCCCCGATGCGATGGGAACCTGATTCGACCAGTCATCCCGACCCAGTGACCTCGCCGCGCTCACTATGGCACGCTCCAGCGTCACCTCTGGACTCGAATTATGGGCAGCATGGTTGCACTTGGGATCGAACCATCGCCAATTCTCTCGCGATGGCAACCCGGCCAGCGCATCGACGCATCGGAGCCAATTATCGGCCACCATTTCAAACAGCTCGCGCACGAAGCTCACCCCATCGAAGGTTAATGGCGGAGACGCACTCAGCCTCTGAATCGCGGATCGGTGCTTGATGCTGGCGATTTGCAAATGATCGGCCGCGAGGCGATCAATATCGTCAAACAGAGACAGCGGAACTACGCTCTCAGCCCGAAACATAGCTTACATCTCCAATCCAAGGCCAACCCAAAGGGAGATGCTAGTATCATACTACTGGTAAATCGAAATCAGTCAGCTTGGCGCTTGATACCGCGACGGGGCGGTAGCGGGCAAGTTCCGGGAATGGACCTCAAGGATCGCGTTGCCAGCAGAATAAAGACAATCCGGAAACTCCGGCGGCTGACTCAAGAACAGCTAGCGCAGCGCGTTGACCGAACCGTGTTCGCCATTTCGCAGTTGGAACGGGGCAAGAGCCTGCCCAGCTTTGAGACATTAGAACGCCTGTCGGTCGCGTTGGAAGTGCCCGTGAAAGAGTTCTTCGATGATGGCAGCGAGGCAGCTACCATGTCGCCCCACCGCCTAAGTCTCACCACGGCACTCGCCGATCGGATTCGGTCAATGGAGGACGATCAGATCGAGATGACGCTTCGTATGATAGAAGCGATGTCGCCAAAAGCCCGCAAGTAGGCGATTTGCAGGCTATAAAAATAGGGGTCCCTGTCCCGATGTGCGGGTGGGCGCTATAAATGACCCCGTCACGACAGGGCTGTTCAACCGCACTTTATTTCGCCCAGTGCCCCAAAACCCATTCCCATTGCCGACGCTCATAGTCGTAACGCCAGTGAGCCCGCACCCATTTGGTTTTGCCGATGGGTCGGATGGTTTTCAGGTTCTGTATTCGGTCGATGGGTTTGGGTGGGCGAGGCGGATGGATTTTGCGCGGTTTGTACATTTACTTTCCAAGTCTAAAGGTTGGCAATCACGCACATTCCGGGAGGGCGAGGAGATTGTCGTTCCATTGCCCATCGGCATAAGTCCGCAAGTATTTCCCGTGAGGCCCGTCAACGACGCCAATATCCGCCCGCTTGCCACCTGCAAAAGTGAAGAAGGTGTTGGTTTTGGCTTCGATAGACGCGATCACCTGAGATCGCGTCCATTTCCACCCTTCGCCACCAAGATGGGTGATACCCTCGTGTCTACTGTTTCTATCGACTTTGTTAATGCACTTGACCTGAGCGTCAGCCATCATCTTATCCTTCAAATGGTGTATCGTTTCCACGGCAGTCTGTTTGGCGAGATGCGCGAGAGGAACCGGACTATGTCCGTTCGTCCAAAAAAGGTTGCTTGCCCGAAGTTGTCTTGGCTCATCAAAACAATGGGAACACTTGAAAACACGGGGGCAAAGCTTCTGGCTGCCGACAACGCTTGTGCGCGGTTATCGACCACATGCTTTTTGACTGCGACCACAGCAAAGGTAACACCCTGCTCTCGCACCAAAGCTCCATCAATCTGCATAACTTAACTCTCCATGTGAAAAAGGCCGCGCCATTCGGCGCGGCCTATCCAGATCATCCCTTCGGCGGAAACGGATCGCGTCCGTAGGACCATGCCTCACGAAATCTCGCATCCTGACCTTGGATACGCAGTTCCGAGCCTTGAGCGCGATCTCTCGCCCCCTCTGAATGGCTTCGCGCTGGGTATCGCATGCAGCGGTGAGGCGACTGTTGCCCTCACCACGCACGCCCCAACCTTCCCCTCTGCGGACCACATACTGATTCTTACCAGCCATAATCGTACCTTTCGTCTTAGAATCCCACCGAAAGGCTTGACTCAGCCCCCCGGAAGTGATTCCCCGTCCTACAGATAAGGCAGTTTCAGTCATGAGACGACTTGTCTTACATGTGAAACACTATGAACGTCAGCGGCGGATGAGTCAACCCGTCAGCGCGCGGAGAATTTATGGCGCTTCCCATCGAGGATCAGGGTCGCCTTCCAATAGAAGAATTGGGTCGCTTAATTAGCAGAAAGCGGGAAGGGCGAGGGATTCGTGCAGCGGCACTGGAGGCCAATGTAAGTCCGGCCACATTATCACGCGTAGAAAATGGGAATTTGCCGGACCTTGCCACCTTTGCAAAAATCTGTCGGTGGCTAGAGATTGATCCTGCCCAGTTCTTAGGGGTTCAAACCAGAGCTGCGCAAGAGCGTCCCGCTGTAGTTCATTTTCGGAAGAAAAAGACGGTTTCGACAGATACGGCGACCTCACTCGGAGCGTTAATCTTAGCTGCTCAAGGCGCGCTCGATGCTCATCTTCAAGCGCTCCAGCAGCGGTAAATGCGTCGAGGCTTTAAAGCCGAATCGGAACGGATTGCGGCTTCGATCCGCGCCGAGCTCGGGTTATCGAAGGTAGATGTCCTCGATCCTTGGGCGTTGGCAGTTCATCGCGAAGTGCTAGTGCTCGGAGCCGATAAACTCGACCTAGCACCCGATCACTCCGCACAGCTGATGGTTAATGATCCGGATTCTTGGTCGGGTATGACCTTGGCCGAGCGCAACATAAAGCTGATCGTTCTAAATCCTAGCCATAGTCGCGCACGGCAATGCGCAACACTTATGCACGAACTGGCCCATATTATGCTCGACCATGCGCCAGCCAGCGCTGTAGCGTCTGGGAGCGGATTGGTCTTGCTATCCGACTATTCGGACGATCAAGAGGATGAGGCTGATTGGCTTGGAGCTGCTCTGCTTTTGCCCGAGGCGGCATTGTTGCTCCATCGAGGCGCTGGAAGAAGCCCAGCGCAGATTGCTCAAATGTTTGGGGTCAGTTTGGATTTATGTAATTGGCGCTGTCGGATGACGGGCGTTGAAAGGCGCTTGGCGTATCGGCGGTCCGCCTAAGGAATATTGAGAAATCGCTAGCCGCGTGGCGACATGGTGGCGACACCAAAGATCACGCAAAAACTCACCGCCCCAAAGGGCGACTATCACAATGATTTATCTGATAAAACTGGAGCGGGCGAAGGGATTCGAACCCTCGACCCCAACCTTGGCAAAGTTGCGCTATACCCTTTTCTATACCACGCTGATCTACGCCACAATGCGATTTATATCATTGATTTTAGGGTCATAATTTCCGGATCATTACGCTATAGATATCCGAGCGACTACCCCCAATTTCTCCTTACGGTGGACACCAGGTGGACACCAATTTGAAAAGGTTGGGGTCGGATATGGGAGGATAGTGTGGGAAGAGCATCGACGATCAAACTGACGAAGACCGTTATCGATTCTGCCGAGGCGCGCGATGCTCGATACGATATATGGGATCGTGATCTGTCCGGCTTTGGACTTCGTGTAGAGAGTACAGGACGCAAGACCTTCATCGTCCGCTATCGCGCAGACGATGGCGGACGAAACGCCCCCCGCCGCTTTATGACTGTGGGCAGGTTTGGAATCTTAACGGTCGATGAGGCGAGAAGGAAAGCGAAGCAGCTTTTGGCCGCCGCCACCGTGGGTGATGACCCCGCCGACGAACGGCGGATCAAGCGCATGGAGATGAAGGTGAGCGCACTCATCGACCTCTATGAGGAAGAGGGCTGTTTCATCCAGCGCGGGAAGCGGCAGGGCGTAGCCATGAAGCCGTTGACCAAGCAGTATACGATCGCGCGATTGCGTCATCATGTCGTGCCGCTGCTTGGACACAAACGGGTCACGCAAGTCGGGATCCCCGACATCGAACGGTTTTTCCGGGATGTCGCGACGGGCAAGACGGCGCGAGACGAGAAGGTTGCACCGCGAAAGCGCGTGATCGTGCGTGGTGGCGACGGTGCCGCGCGCAAGGTGTTCAGGGATCTGTCGGCGGTGTTCAGCTTTGCATGTCGTCACGGCATTGTTGCGACCAATCCATGCGAAAAAGCGGTGGTTGCGAAAACAGACAATCGTCGAACGCGGTTCCTGACGCTGGAAGAAGTCACCCTGCTTGGCGCGGCATGCGACGCGCTTCAAGCGGAAGGCGTGAACCCAAAGGCACTCAACATTGCGCGCCTTTGGGCATTGACGGGTTGCCGCCGTCAGGAAATCGCCGAACTACGCTGGGCAGAGGTCGATTTCGACCATGGGCTGCTGATTCTGGACGACACCAAGACCGGCAAATCCATGCGCCCCCTTGCAGATGCCGCCCTCCTTCTTCTCAGGGGGATCGAGCGGCAAGCCGATTCTGAGTACGTCTTTCCCGCAGACCATGGTGACAGGCATTTTCAGGGCACCAAAACGATCTGGCCAAAAATCGTCAAGAAAGCAGGCTTGCCAGGTGTGACTCCGCATACATTGCGTCACACGATGGGCGCTACGGCGACATCGACCGGCGAGGCGCTTGCTCTCACAGGGGCGATTCTTGGTCATGCGAACATGCGCTCGACGATGATCTATGCCCATGTGCAACATGACCCGTCACGCAAGGCTGCCAATCGGGTGGGGCGCAAGATCGCAGATGCCCTCGCCGGAAAAACCAAGTCCGCACCACGTCGTCGTGCACCGCGCGAGACTTCGACTGCACATTGACAACATAGCTTAAAGGCTATATATCCATGTCTTGGAATGTAGAGTTTGATGATGCGTTTGACGACGAGTTTGAAGGTTTTGCCGACGATGTGCAGGACGCTTTGCTGGCAGTCACCAAATTGCTGATCGAGTTTGGTCCGCAGCTTGGACGGCCGCACGCTGATACGCTCAAGGGATCAAAGCATTCCAATATGAAGGAGTTGCGTTTCGAGGGTGGAGACGGCGAATGGCGAGCCGCCTTCGCGTTTGACCCGGAGCGCCAGGCCATCATACTGGTCGCGGGTGATAAGTCTGGCGGCAGCGAAAAGCGCTTTTACAAGCAGCTTATCGCCAAAGCGGATCAGCGGTTTTCCGCGCATGTGGAACGGCTCAAAGCCAACAGGAAGGGCAAGTGACATGGGCAGGAACGTCAAGGACATCATCGCCGCCCTCCCCCCGGAGCGGCAGGAGGCCATCGAGGTTCGCTATCAGGATCTGCGCCAGGAAGTCGAAGGACTTCGCGAGTTGCGGCTGATCGCGGGCAAGGCACAGGCCGATATCGCCACCAGTCTGAAGATCAAGCAGCCTTCTGTATCGAAGATTGAAAAGCAGGCGGACATGTATCTGTCGACACTACGCAGCTATGTGCAGGCGGTCGGCGGCGAACTGGAACTTGTCGTCAGGCTGCCCAAGCGCCCCGCACTTCATCTGCATGCTCTTGGGGACGCGCTCAGGCAAGATACGCCTGCGCTAAAACCCATTTCGCGCGCTCGTCGCAAAGCGGTAGATGCCAGATCCTAGGTTGCTTTACATAGTCTCGTTTCACGCTAGCGGTCTTCGGAAGTAAGCTTGGCGGCCTGAAGCATGCAGATAAGCATTCAACCGGCACGCATAGCATTTACGGACCGATAGCTTTTCGGCTGGAACTGGGACCTACGCGACGGTCCGCTTCGAGGCGCGGATTGGGCAAACCGGACATTGTGGCGTGAGCGGCATGCCAGCATTACGCCGCATGGTCAGTCTTGCGCAGATGACCTTACTATTCCCGAAAGCGGCCACGCATTCAAAGAGGCATCTCTGAGCATGAGCCCCATCGGGCGAGACCTGGCAGTCGGCCAGTCTTGATGAAGATCGAACAGCCGTCGCATAGTGCCCCACACCTCATGCGCGGTCAAAAAGGGATCCGGATGAAGCCTCGGCAGTCGCGCGATACAAACCAGTTGAAAGAGCGCGTCGTCAAAGCGCGATATAACGAAAATCGCTGAACCGCGTTTCGCCTTCGCCCGCAGCATAAAGGCCGGGGCGAAGCATTAGGAACCCGCCGCGAACATTACGATGATAGCCGGATACTTCCATGCCCCGATCGAACAGCTTCCAGGTTGCGCCATCGTCGCCGCTAAGATGATAGGACACGATATGCCGATCGTTGGTCACGCGCATCCGCAGCGATCGACCATAAGGATTGGCCGGTCGCCCCCGCTCCAGCCCATATTGGTGCGTAACGAAGCATTTGTCGTCGAAGCCCAACCCGCAATAGAGTTGTTCGTCATAAAAAAGCAGCAGCCCTGCGACACCGCCCGGCGGAATGTCGATCCGACATTCGAAACGATAGCGTTGATCGCCCGCCACCAAGAGCAACGGTGCTCCGTCGCGGGGGGAAGACCCGGCAGCGGTCACATGCAGCGCATTGTTCGCCACCCGCAAACGCTGCTTCTCTTCAGGCCGCGGTTTGAAGAAGTTCCAGCGGGTGCCAAGCGCCAGCGCCTCAAAATTGTCCGACAGCGCCATGCCATGGGGCACCGCTTGCCCGCCGCGTGGCGTCGCGATCGGCTGCGCCAAGTCGCCGCCGGTCATGCGGAACCAGCCGTCGGATGTCCATTCCACTGGATCGAGCAGCGTCTGCCGCCCCAGCGTCCAGTATCCATTCTCGTAACCGTGATAGACGGACCACCAGCTCCCGTCGGGTGCTTCGACCAACGTCGCATGGCCGCGCGACCACCATTTTTCCGCACTGCTGGCCGTGCGGACCAGCGGATTATCCGGATGATGCTCCCAAGGACCATGGATGGAACGCGATCGGGCAGCGATCACCATATGCCCGGTCGGCGGGCCTGCCGTTCCGCCCACAGCCGTCACCAGATAGAACCAGTCGCCCCGACGCGTGATTTTCGGGCCTTCGGGCGAGAAACCCTCGACATCCCATGCGTCGGGATACCGCCACGGGTCGTAGACATGCTCGACTTGCCCAAAGGTCGCCAGCCCATCGTCGCGCAGCCTTATCCGGTCCCCGCCGGAGAGGAACAGCCAGCGGGAGCCATCTTCGCCGACCGCATGGCCTGGGTCTATGTGCAGCGGGAGGTTCAGGTCGATCGGGTCGCTCCACGGCCCTTCGATCCGATCAGCCCATATCACCCAGCTGGTCGTCGGGTTCTTGGTCGGGATATACAGGAAGAAGCGCCCGTCATGCTTGCACAGTTCGGGTGCCCAGACCGATCCGATGTGTTTCGTCAACGCTGGCCCGACGGGTTGCCAGTTCACCAGATCGTGCGAATGCCAGATCAGCAGGCCAGGATAAGCGTCGAAGGTGGAGAACGTCATGTAGTAATCCGCACCATCCTTCAGGATCGTGGGATCGGGGTGGTCGCCCGCCATCAATGGATTGAGGAAGCGGCCGTCGCCCAAATCGGCGATGCGTTGGTTATCCTTTCCGCGTCGCCATGACGGTGCGGTCTGAGGAGCCGCCGCTCGCGCCGGAACAGCCAGAACGGCACTGCAAAGGCTTGCAGCAACCAAGGCTTCGCGTCGCGACAGACTCACGACCCGAAAAGTCCCTGCGTCCGTGCCCAGGCTGAAAACAGGTCGGGCCACACCGCTACCGGCTTCCCCATCGCCCGCCGTATGCCAAAGCCATGGCCGCCATGCGTGAAGAGATGCGTTTCGACGGGAATGCCTTTCGCGCGCAGCGCAGCGCGCAGCATCAGGCTGTTTTCGACCGGCACCACATCGTCATCCTCGGCATGGACGAGAAACGTAGGCGGAGCATTGTCCGGCACATTGCCATCGGGCGAATGCGCCGCTTCCATCTCCCGCGTCGGCGCATCGCCCAGCAGGTTGCGTCTCGATCCCGCGTGCGCATGGGGGAGCGTCATGGAGACCACCGGATAGATAGGGGCCGACAGGAACGGCCGCGCCGACAGGAGATCCGCCTTGTCCACCGCCGCATAGGTTTTGGCGTCGAAGCGCGTGGACAGGTCCGCGCACAGATGCCCGCCGGCCGAAAAGCCCATGGCGCTTACCCTGTGGGGATCGACGGCATAGGTCCCGGCCCGTGCGCGGATCAGCCGCATGGCCCGCTGCGCATCCGAAAGCGCCACGTCCGGCCCCGCCGCCCATCCCTGATGCGGCAGGCGGTAGAAGAGAACGAAGACAGTGATTCCCCGATCGGCAAAAAGCGAGGCAAGTTCATAGCCTTCCTTGTCGATCACCACCCAGCTGTATCCGCCACCCGGCATAATCAGCAACACCGCGCCATTTGGCCGCAGCGGGCGAAACACGGCCATGCGAGGCTTGGCGGTGTTCAGGAAGGCACGGTCGTTCACCGCCGTGTCAGTGCTGCGCTCCTTTACTTGTTCGACCGGAAGAAGAGCAGGCGCACCTGGCGCACCCTTCGGCCACAGGTCGATCGTCTCGCTCGGCTGGGGGAGGGCAGGGGCAAAGCTTCCCGCACCGGGCGCGGCTGTCTGACCGATAACCCGCGTCCCTTCCAACAAGGCTGCACCAAAGCCAGCGGCCATCAGAGTCCGGCGATCCATCAGTGCCATATCGTAAGACTATCCAAAAAAATGGCTGACCATCGTGTGCAGACGATGGCCAGCCAAGGGGGAGATCAGTGAACTGCCGGAAGCGTTGATATCATTACGAAATCCGTTACATCTTGAACCGTGCACCGACCAATATTGTGCGGCCAAAGTGATTATATTCGTAATTGCGGTTCGCATCGACATCCGTGTAGCGGCTGCGATATTCATCCGTCAGGTTGACGCCTTCCACCGACACTTCGACCCAGTCGGTCAGCTTGTAGCGTACCGACGCATCGACGTTGACGGTGGAGTTGTATCCTTCGAACACGTTGCCGGTGCCGGAATTGGCATCGATATATCCACTGCGATAGCTGGCCGAGACACGTGCGCTGAACTTGCTGTCTTCATAATAGAGCGTGCCGTTGTATGACCGCTTCGACAATCCGAAGAGCGTCGAGGTGCGGGTCGCCGAAACGAGTGCACCATTCGGAACGATCGCCGGGCCGGATACGGTGTAATCCGCGTCGGACTGCACGAACGTCGCGTTCACGATGCCGCCAAAGCGCGACAGGAAGCCGGGTAGGAAAGTGAAGGGCGCTTGTAGCGACACTTCCATGCCCTTCAGGCTTGCGCCCGTGCCATTAACCGTTGTGTTGATCGTCCAGATCTGTCCTTCGGGGTTGGCGGCCGCAGGCGAACTGGGCGGGATCACATTCAACGGCAAGCCGGTCGATGCGAACGTCCCGCTGATCGTCTGTCCCACGGGGAAGCTGGCGATATCCTTCTTGAACAGCGCCACCGAGAAGATGGACTGCGGCGCGAAATAATATTCGAAGGCGAGGTCGAAGGATGTTGCGCGGAACGGCTGCAACTGCGGATTGCCGAATGTCACGCGATAATTGAACCCGTCGACCGAACCACCTGGCGTTAGGTTGCCGAGCGACGGACGCGTTATGACTTTTGCGACCGATCCGCGGATCACGACATCGCGATGCGGGAACAGGGCGATATTCATGGCGGGCAGCCAGTCGTCGTAGGACCGGTTCACCGTCACGGGCAGGCCGTTGTTGAGGCCCGTCGAACTCTGATCCGTCTTCGCATAGCGCATACCGGCGTTAGCTGCATATTCCAGACCGAGAAGTTCGCCCTTGGCATCGAATTGCAGATAGCCGCCTGTCACCTCTTCGGTCACGCTGCGCGTATTGCCCGGATCGACCGCGGCGGCACGATCATAAAGCTTGGTGAAATCGGCTGCGGCCTGACGACCGGGCACGACCCAACTCGTGGTCGTGCCGGCAGGCTGCCCTGCCTTGCCCAGACTGACCAGCTCGGAAAGGGCCGACGTTCCGGCAAAGCCGTACACGGCGGACGGACCGAAAGCCGAAGAGGGCGAACAATTGAGCGTGCCCAGCACGCGATCGACGCCGCCATTGCCGCACACCACCGTGTCGCGCTGGAAGCCTGCCGTGTCGAAGCTGAAGCGCCGATACATGCCACCGGCCTTGACCGTGAATCCTTCGAACACATCCCATTCGGTCCGCAATTGCGCGGTGCGGAACTTGTTAATCGTAGACGACGGGCGATCACGGATTTCGGACAGCTGGAAATTGGCGGGGTTCGTTACGTCGGTGCCGAAGGTCAGCCGCGGCCGCTCCATATTGGTATAGTCATAGCTGTATCCCTGCGCATCGCGGTCGTCATACACGAATGTGCTTTCGATCGGGATGCTCGCGTCCGATTTGGAAAAGCCGCCCAGCGCCGTAAACCGGAAAGTGTCCGTCACGTCCTGATCCCAGGTTGCGCCCAGCTGATAAAACTTCGTGGTGGAATCGCGATAGTAGTTTTCGGTGCGCACAGGCACGTCGTTGAAAGTGCCGGAAATTAGGTTGTTGTTGCCGTCGATCGTGTAATTGCTGACATCGACGGGCCGCTCGAGGCTGCGAAACAGGACTTCGGCATATTTCTCAGTACGGATTTCGTTGAAGCGCGAAAACAGGCCGTCGATCGATATCTTGGTGCTGTCGCTCGGTGCCCATTGCACGCTCCCCGTCAGGCCCAGTCGCTCACGGTCGTGACCGATCACGCCATAACGCGGAATGCGGGGATGGAAGGCCAGCGCCACTTCGTTGCACCCTGCGCTGGGAATGTAGGTGCCGCCGGTGTTCGGCGTGGTGAAACAGCGTGTGCCGTTCGCGCTGTCGAAACGCGATTGCGCCCAGCGCACCGTGTTGTTACCCAACTCCAGTGTCTTGTACTTGGAATAGGTAGCAGAGATCGCGACACCCAAAGTGCCGTCGGGGGATTTCCAAGAGAGGAGGGCCGCACCGCGCGGTCCCCATTTCTTACTGAGATCGTTGTAGCTGCCGATTGCCGAACCGACGAGCGTAAAGCCGGTCTTACCCGCGAGCGGATTGCCCGTGTTGAGATCGACTACTGCGCCCAGCGATCCTTCATCCAGCGATGCTTCGGCGGTTTTGTGCACAACCAATGAGCTGAACAGTTCGGATGCGAATACGTTGAAGTCGAAAGAACGGTCCCGGTTGGCGCTGGCACCATCTGACGACGTTGCGACCGTTTCCAGGCCGTTCAACCGAACGCGCGTAAATTGCGCGCCCAGGCCGCGAACGGTAATCGCGCGGCCTTCGCCGCCATCGCGCTGGATCGAGATGCCGGGGATGCGCTGCAGCGACTCTGCCAGGTTTTGATCGGGAAACTTGGCGATGTCTTCCGCAACGATCGCATCTACCGACCCGACGGATTCACGCTTCAGATTGATCGCAGCGCCCAATGACTGGCGGAAACCGGTGACAATGATCTCCGTTTCATCTGCCGCGCTTGTATCAGCCACATCCTGAGCCGTTGGATTTGCCGCATTATCCTGCGCGAGGGCCGAAGTCGAACCGACAGCAATGGCGACAACCGAAGCCGCAACCAGCCAATTGCAGGCGGACTTGCGAGTCGGCTGGGCGAATATTCCGTTCATGAAGACATCCCTCTCTATTGTAACCGGCTTTGATTGCCCATTGTTTCTGCGATTTTATCTCTTGCTCCGCAGTTCTGGCGCGCCGCGGTAGCAAATGAAGCAGATGTTTGGACACCGGTGTCACAAGAAACTTGCGGCGAGACGCTTGGGATGTCAAGAATGGTTTTGCGAGAGGAGAGACGAATAATGAGGATCGTTCGGTCAGGCAGATTCGGGGCAAGGTTAGCGCCGTTCGTTATGCAGGCGACTCTGATTGCTGGCCTAAGCGCGTTCTCCGGCGTGGCGATCGCCGCTCCGAAAGGCAATTCCTCCTCTCCTACAAAAGCCTTGAAAAAACTCGCATTTCCAGGCGCAGTAGGATGGGCCGCAAAGACGCCCGGCGGTCGCGGAGGCCGGATCATAAAAGTCACCACGCTCGCGGCCGATGGACCGGGGAGCTTCAAGGCCGCGCTGGAAGCCAAGGGTCCGCGCATTGTCGTCTTCGAGGTCGGCGGCGTGATCGACATGGGCCGCAAGGGCGTGCGCATTACCGAGCCGTTTCTCACGGTTGCCGGGCAGACCGCGCCTTCGCCGGGCATTACCCTTATTCGAACCGGCCTCGATATAGCCACGCATGACGTGATAATGCGCCACATCCGCGTTCGCACGGGTGTGGACGGCCAGGCGTTGCTGAGCGGCTGGGAAGCCGACGCGCTGTCAACTGTCGCTGGTCACGACATCATCGTGGATCATTGTACCTTCACATGGGGAATCGACGAAAATATGTCCGCCTCCGGTCCCCGCTTTACGGGGAAGACGCCGGACGAATGGCGCGCCAATACGTCGCACGACATCACCTTTTCCTACAACATCGCCGCAGAAGGATTGGCCAATGCCAGTCATCCCAAGGGCGAACACAGCAAGGGAACGCTGATCCACGACAACGCGACAGGCATCCTGATCTATCGCAATGTCTATGCGCATAATGTCGAGCGCAACCCGCTGCTGAAAGGCGGCGTCCATGCGTCGCTCGTTAATAACATCCTCTACAATCCCGGTCAGCGGGCCGTGCATTATAATCTCATGGCGCTGGAATGGGGCGGCTATCCCTATCAGAACGGGAAGCTCTCGGCAGTCGGCAATGTCATGCGTGGCGGTGTATCGACGGCACCAGATTTGCCCTTTCTCATGTTGGGCGGTGACGGCGATCTCGAATATTACGGCAGGGATAATCTGGCTGTCGACAAGTTCGGAAAGCCGCTGCCGATGTTCGGGCGATATGGCGAAACGCAAGCAAAGCTGATCGAGACCAAATCTGCACCTGTCTGGTGGCAGGGCCTCGACGTGCTCCCCGCGCGCGATGTGGAAACGCATGTGCTGGCCAAAGCAGGCGCACGTCCGTGGGATCGCGATGCCGATGATCTGCGCGTGCTGTTCTTCGTGGCGGAGGGTCGTGGTACAATCATCGACGATGAAAAGGTTGTCGGCGGCTATCCCAAGTTCGCCCCGACCCGCGCGCCGTTCGTCGAAGCGGAATGGAATCTCGACACGATGGAGCCGAAATCCGGCCGCTATCCGGGCCAGAAGGCGGAAATCGCCGAGTATCTTTCGGATCGTGACAAGATGATGCGGCAGGAACCACGGCTATGAGCATGATCCTGGCGATCGCGCTCGCTGCGCCACCCATGGCCGTCATCGACGAAAACAGCGTCTTGCGACAGGAACCGCCACCGCATGGCGACATCGGAATGAGTACGGCCTATCGCATCAGCGACGCCGTGCCCCAGCCCCGCACTATGGAGTTCCGAAAGAGGATCCTGCATGCCGGCGCGGCGATCGGGGTGCATCCGATCGCGCATGACGAAGTCTACTATGTGCTGTCAGGCGAAGGTGAGGTTGAATCGGACGGGGCGGTGCGGCGCATCGGCCCGGGCATCGCTGCATATCTCTACACTGGCGCGCAGGTGGGGATCCGCCAAGTCGGCACTGTGCCGCTGGCCCTCATCATCAGCTATCCCGTCAGTCCCCAAACCACGCCCTGAGGGTCAGATTCCTGGCTGAATGTAGGGGACACGCGCAAACAGTTCGCGTTCCCATCCACGCGGGTCATTCTGTACCCGGCTCTGCACGTCGAAGATCATTGTCGCCCGATTGTTGAGGGCATATTGCGGCCACGCCGCTGCGCCTTCGCGGGCAAAGCCGACGAACGCATCCATCATCGCGCGCGAGGCCGCCTGCGCGTCCGGGCCGGTGCCTGTTATCGACCCTTCGGCCGCCAGCGTGCCGAAGCTCAAGGGAATGTCGATCGTGTGCGGTGCGCCTCTTTCCGGTTTGGTACGCGACTGGAAATCGACCTGATAGACCCAGGTGGCGCCCCCAGATCGCGCGCGCCTCGGCCTCGATCACTTGCCCCGGCCAACTGCGACCCGCCGTCGTTGCGGCGTAGAAAATCCGCTCCGGGCTCCAGTCGGGAAACTGCGCCCTGTACTGCGCGACGATCCACTCCGGCGACAGGTCCATTCGCAGTTCCGGGGCCATACGCTCGGCCAGGTTGCTCCAGTCCAGCGTCGCGATCCGTGGTCCCTTGAGATCTATAAAAGAGCGCGTTTCGTCTCGCGTATTGCCCAGCATCATGGGTATCGCATGGGATTGCGAAGGCGCGTCGGGCCAGAAAGGGTGTCGGGTTAAACTGCGCATGTCCAGCACCGGACCGAAATAGACGCCGCCGCCCAATATGGGATCTTCCGCCGACAGCCCCTCGATAAGTGCTTGCCAAGGCATCGTCAGCAACCTGTTCCAGTCACCATCGTAGATCCCCAGTTTTCGAAGATACGCGTCCGCCCGCCGCGTCGCGTTGATCGGGCCAGATGCTGTCACCTGCTGCCCGCTCATCGTGATCGCGCGATGGAACAGCCCCTTTGCAGCAGGTGTCGCCATCAGCGTGGCGATCTTCGCACCGCCACCAGACTGGCCGAAAACCAGGACGTTGTTCGGGTCTCCGCCGAACGCCGCAATATTGTCCCGCACCCAGCATAAGGCTAGGATCAGGTCCAACTGTCCGGCATTGCCGCTGTCGGCAAAGCGCGTGTCCTTGCGCGCCAGATAGAGATAGCCGAAGGCATTCAGCCGGTGGTTGACGGTCACCACCACGACATCGCCATGCGCCGCCAGACGCGCGCCGTCATTCTGCGGATCGACAACGCTGCCGTTCGAATAGGCTCCACCATGGATGTACACCATCACAGGCTTTTTGGCCCGCTGGTCGATCTCCGGCGTCCAGATACTCAGGAAAAGGCAGTCCTCACTCATTGCGTCCTGCCTGGCGCGCTGCGGGCAGGATGCCGCATAATCGGCCGCGTCGATCACGCCGAACCAGGGGCGTACCGGGGTAGGGGGAGCAAAGCGGCTCCGCGCAGTGTCTTCGCCGTAGCGCAGGCCACGGAAAACATACACTCTGCCTTCGTGTGTGCCTTTAACTATGCCAGCCAAAGTCTGCACGAACCCGTTGCCCTGGCGGCCCCATGCGGGTGCAGACAGTCCCGCAATCAACGCCAGTCCACCAGCGACGACCGCCCTTCTATCAGCGTCGGACATCGATTTCGCCGGCGAGGAATGCGTCGATATCGCGTTGGTCAAACAGGCTGGCGTCCCCGGGGAGCGAATGCTTCAGCGCGGTGAGGGCAAGGCCGTTGTGGGCCGCAGCGTCGATGTCGCCGTCGTGCCGGATCAGCCCA
Organism: Sphingobium sp.; assembly: GCA_965279415.1. Classification (GTDB taxonomy): domain Bacteria; phylum Pseudomonadota; class Alphaproteobacteria; order Sphingomonadales; family Sphingomonadaceae; genus Sphingobium. The sequence continues at coordinate 1,866,357 of OZ257238.1, read as the reverse complement.
TGCAGCACGCCAGCGGCAAAGGCGTCGCCGCCGCCGATGCGATCGACGATACCGGACACCAGCACTTCGGGCGTCTGCGCCGCTGCGCTGCGGCTGTCGACGCGCGCGGCGATGCGGTGGCTGTCGGCATCCACGACGTGGCGTGCTGTGGAGGCGATTAGCGTGAGGTTAGGGAAGTTATCGAAGGCTGCCTGCGCTGCCTCGCGCCGCCGTTCCGGGCCATCGCCGGATAATTCGCGCCCAAGCAGCAGGGATATGTCGCGGTGATTGCCGAACAGGATGTCCGTCATGCCGATCAGTTCGTTCAGGATCGCGCGGGGATCGCTGTCCCATGTTTCCCACAGACGGGCGCGGTAATTGCCATCAAAGATCAGCGTGATCCCCATGGCCTGCGCCGCACGGGCCGCTGCCAGCGCCGCATCGGCGGAACGCTTGCCCAGCGCAGGCGTGATGCCCGACAAGTGCAGATGCGTGACGCCATCCAGCGCAACGCCCCAATCGAAGTCCTTGGCACCGGCGCGCGCAAAGCAGCTGTCGGCGCGATCATACACCACTTCGGACGCGCGCAGGCTCGCCCCGGGCGTCAGGAAATACAGGCCCATGCGGCCCGGCGCGATGACGACATGCGTGCAATCGACGCCTTCGCGCCGCAGCGTGCCGATCGCCATCGCCCCAAGTGGATTGTCGCTAACGCGGCTGATCATCCGGGTCGCATGACCCAGATTGGCCAGGCCGATCGCGACGTTCGCTTCCGCCCCGCCGATGCAGATGTCCAGTGTGCCGCTGGTCCGCAGCAGCGCACGACCCGGGGGCGACAGCCGTGCCAGCAACTCCCCGAAAAACGCAAACACCGCCATCACCCTCTCCCGACGACCTAACGCGCCAGCCAACCGCCATCCACTGCCAATACATGACCGTGGATATAGTCCGACGCGGAAGATGAGAGGAACACCGCTGCGCCGCCAAGGTCCGATGCCTTGCCCCACCGGCCGGCCGGGATTCGGTCGACGATCTGCCGATTGCGGGTTTCGTCGGCCTGCAACGCAGTCGTGTTGTTGGTCGCGATATAACCCGGGGCGATGGCGTTCACATTGATGCCCTTTGCCGACCATTCGTTGGCGAGCAGCTTCGTCAGGCCGCCGACACCGCTTTTGGATGCCGTGTAGCTCGGCACCCGGATCCCGCCCTGAAAGGTCAGCATAGAGGCGATGTTGATGATCTTGCCCGCACCCTGCGCAATCATATGGCGACCCGCCGCCTGACACAGGAAAAACACCGACTTCAGATTGGTGTCGATGACGGCATCCCAATCCTCTTCGGTGAAATCCACGCTGTCAGCGCGGCGAATGATGCCGGCATTGTTGATAAGGATATCGAGGCCGCCCAGCGTTTCGACCGTTTTCCGTACAACGCGGGCGACGGGTTCGATCGACGAAAGATCGGCCGTGATCAACGTGCTGCGTTGCCCCAATGCTTCGATCCGTGCGGCTGTCTCCTGCGCGGGCGTGCGTCCGACGCAGGCAACATCTGCCCCTGCGGCGGCCAGAGCGACGGCGATTGCCTGGCCAATACCGGTGTTCGCCCCTGTGACGACCGCCACTTTACCCGAAAGATCGAACGGTGTGCGCACGTCGGTCACCCTCACGCCAGTTGGCATATGTCGAGGACGGTCATGTCCGTATAATCCTGATTTTCCCCGGCCATCGCCCAGATGAAGGCATAGGCTTTCGTGCCGGAGCCCATATGGATCGACCAGGGCGGCGAAATCACGGCTTCTTCGTTCGCCATCACTATGTGCCGCATCGCGTCGCCTTCACCCATATAATGGAACACGCGATCGGCAGGGCCATCCAGTTCAAAGTAGAAGTAAATCTCGCTGCGGCGCTCATGAATGTGCGGGGGCATGGTGTTCCATACGCTACCCGGCTTAAGGACGGTCAGGCCCATGACGAGCTGCGCGCTGTCGCAGATGCCGGGAATGACGAGCTGAAAGATCGTGCGCTCGTTCGATTCTTCCAGGCTGCCGCGTTCCAGCGCATTGGCGTCTGCAATGGACAATTTACGCGTCGTAAAAGCCTTGTGCGCCGGACACGACGCCAGATAAAACCGCGCGCCCGCACCGGCAAATGTCACGTCGGCGGCTCCCATCGTCACGTACAGGCAATCTTTGTTGCCCAATGTGAACACTTCACCATCGACGGTCACCGTACCTTCGATGGCGCTGACATTTACGATCGCCAGTTCGCGCCGTTCGAGGAAGGGATGTCCTGCCGCAGATGCCGGTTCCGTTTGCGCTGGAAGCTTCACCGGCGCGTCCCCGACCGCGACGCCGCCGATTACGAAACGGTCCGCGTGCGTGTAATTCAGAACGCATTCGCCCTCGCGAAACAGGCCTCCGATCAGATAGCGATCGCGCAGTTCCTCGTTACTCACGCATTCCATCATATCGGGATGCGTTGCGTAGAAAGTCTTGTCGTACATGATTCTGTTGATCCTCAGCCTTTGCGGTCGGGTCAACGTCACAGAGCCAACGCTGCCAGACACCGGTGTCACCAATGACCGCGGTCCTATCAGGCTATCGGAACGGGTGCAACCGATGCGCGACGGATCAACGTCGATGTGAACGTTGACGGTTCGTTTACTTCGCTGCCTTCGCCGATCGCCGTGCCAATCAGCTTGAGCGCCGCGGCGCGACCCATGGCGACGATGGGCCAGCGTACGGTAGTGAGCGGTGGCCACACACGCGTCGTAAGCGGGGTATCGTCGAACCCGATGATGGACAGTCCCTCGGGAACTTCGATACCGCGCATCCGCGCTGCGTACAGGACGCCAGCGGCCATCTCGTCGTTCGATGCGAAGATTGCGGTGGGGCGAGGCGAAAGATCGAGCAGGCTTTCGCAGGCCGACACCCCTGATTCGAAAGTGTATTGCCCGTCGGCGATAAGGCTGCGCGGCAGAGAGATTCCCGCCTCGGTCAGTGCCATCTCGAACCCGTCCCGGCGTTCCTTGGCTGATCGAAATCCATGCGGCCCCGCAATCAAGCCGATCCGACGGTGCCCCTGCGCAATCAGATACCGCACCGCTTCGGCGACGGCGTCCCGATCATTGGAAACCACCATATGCTCGGGATCATCCAGCACTGCGGAACCCATGCGGACATAGCGGCATCCCTCTTCGTCACATAGCCGCGCGAACACATCATTCTCCGATATCGGCGGCAACAGGATGACGCCGAAGAGCCGCTGGCGCGTGATGAATCCGCGAACATCGTCGACGACGCGCGCTGATCCACGATCGACCGGACGAACTATCAGTTCGAACTCGGTACCGTGCAACGCTTCCAAGATGCCGCGCTGCATACTCAATATCATCTGCTGATTGGGGTTGTCGTAGATCAGACCGATCAGGAAATTGCGGCCCAGCGCCAGCGCCCGCGCCTGCGGATTGGGGACATAGCCGGTTTCGCTGATGATCTGTTCCACCTTCTCCCGCGTCTGCGGGTTGAGCAGCGGGGAACGGTTTATGACGCGACTCACGGTCTTTTTCGATACGCCCGCCATGCGTGCGATGTCGTTGATCGTCAGCTTAATATTGTGCGGGTCGTCCTGCGAATGTCTGGCCATTTCGTCCTTATAGCGTGGAGTTTCCAACGTGCCAGCTTAACCCATAATCCTTGCCTGCTTGTAATTGACACCGGTTTCTCTTATCGCTGCAACAGAGAGGCTGCGTGGCATCTTTCATGGGTGCGCCAGACAGAAAATACCTATCGAAAGGGTCTAAGTGACGCTCCCGGACCGCCACGCGCAATCGCATCACGCCGATATCGTCCAAAAGTTTCTCGCCGCCCGGCAGTCGGCGGAGGGTTTTGACGACTATCCCGGCGTGCTTCCCGCGACTCTTGCTGATGCTTACGCCATTCAAGATCTCGCTATAGCCGCATATGTCGAGCCGATCGCTGGCTGGAAAGTGGGCCGCATCATGCCTCCGATATCGTCGGACTATGGCGCTGACCGTTTATCCGGACCGATCTTCGCGCATATGGTGACGCCGGCGTCGCCCAACGCCACGGGACGCATCTTCGCGCAAGGCTTTGGTGCTGCGGAGGCCGAGTTTCTGCTGCGGATCGGTACCGTTCCCGAACCGGGCAAGACCGACTTCACGCTGGCCGAAGCGGCGGCACTGATCGATGCCGTCCATATCGGTATCGAAATCGCCAGTTCGCCCTTTAGCGGCATCAACGATCACGGGCCTGCGGTGACGGTCTCGGACTTCGGCAATAACAACGGGCTGCTGATCGGACCAGCGATAGACGATTTCCGTAATGTGGATTTCATCGACATCGACGTCACGCTTATGATCGACGACGTGATCGCGGGCAAGGGACACGCCAACGCATTTGTGGACGGCGTCATCGGAGCCGCACGGTTTCTTCTCAACAACCTCGCCGGACGAGGTATTGCCGTCGAACCGGGCACCTGGATTTCCAGCGGTGCCGTCACCGGCGTGCATCCTGTCCAGGTCGGGCAGAAGGTAAAGGCTGATTTCGGGCCACTGGGCAGTGTGTCGTGCACGATAGAGGCGCAAAAACCCCGTTAGCTCGTCAACTCAGATAAAAATGAATGCGAAAAGAGGATCATGTCATGGCGTCACTACCACAGCCCGACGAACGCATAGGGCGCTATCGATGGGTGGTAGTGGCGCTGCTGTTCGCCGCCACGGCCATCAACTACGTCGATCGCCAGATGATCGGTGTCTTGAAGCCGGCTCTTTCTTCAGAACTGCAATGGTCCGAAACCGATTACGCGAATATCGTTTTCTGGTTCCAGGCCGCCTATGCCATCGGATATCTCGGCTTCGGTCGCGTCGTCGATCTGATCGGCGCGCGGATGGGCTACGCAGTCGCCGTCACGGTCTGGACGATCGCGCATGTGGCCCATGGCGGAGTCTACAGCGTCACCCAATTCGCCTTTGCCCGGTTCGGTCTGGGGATCGGCGAGTCGGGCAATTTTCCCGCCGGTATCAAGGCTGTGGCAGAATGGTTTCCACAAAAGGAGCGCGCTTTCGCCATCGGTTTGTTCAACGCAGGCGCCAATGTCGGGGCGATCGTCACACCGCTGCTCGTACCTTGGATAACCATTGCCTATGGCTGGCGGATGGCGTTTATTGTGACCGGCATTTTCGGCGTACTCTGGCTGATCGCGTGGCTGATCTTCTATCGCAGCCCCGCAAACCACAAGAAGGTTACGCAGGCCGAACTGAATTACATTGAGCAGGACGCCGCCGATCCGGTTCAGCCGATCAGTTGGCGCATGCTGCTCACCATTCGGGAAACCTGGGCCTATGCTATCGGAAAGTTCTGCATCGATCCGATCTGGTGGTTCTTCCTGTTCTGGCTGCCGGGCTATCTGGGCTCGCGCTATGGCCTCGACCTCGTCAGTTTCGGGCCGCCGCTGGTGGCGATCTACGTCCTCTCCGATTTTGGCAGCATTTTTGGCGGGTGGATGTCCAGTCGCTTGATAAAGGCTGGCCGCAGCGTGAATGCGGCGCGAAAGATCACCATGCTGATCTGCGCCATCGCCGTCCTCCCTATCTTCTTTGCGCAGTCGCTCGACAATCTGTGGGTTGCGGTTTTGGTGATCGGCATAGCGACGGCCGCGCATCAGGCGTTTTCGGCCAACCTGTACACTCTCCCGTCCGACCTCTTTCCCCGCGCTGCGGTGGGATCGGTCGTGGGCATCGGCGGAACGGTTGGAGCAATCGGCGGCATGGTCATGGCGAAATATGCCGGCTTCGTGCTGGACGGTTTGGGCAGTTATGCCCCGCTGTTCGCCGTAGCCGCCGGGGCCTATCTCGCCGCTCTGCTCGCCGTCCATCTGCTCTCACCGCGTCTTGAGCGGGTAACGTTGCCCCATGCCGTTTAGTACTGCTGAACCAGCGATGGACGCGCCGCTTCGTGCAGTGCGCTTCCATCGGAACGATAGTGTCGCGATAGCGATGACGCATTTACCGTGCTGTGCCACCGTCTCGATTGACGATGTCCGCATCACGACCCTCGACGATATTCTCGCCGGACACAAAGTCGCTTTGCACCATGTCGCACGGGGGGACATGGTAAAACGATACGGCTTTCCCTTCGGACGGGCAGTCGAGGCGATATCGCCTGGAGCGCATGTACATACCCAAAATGTCGTGACGACATTGGGATTGGGCGACGACTATTCCTATGCCGGTCCCCCGCAAACCAGCGAAGCAGTGCCATCGCCTCGCAGCTTCTTGGGCTTCACCGGCCCGACGGCTCAGTGGGTATCCGTAATGAGATATGGATACTTCCCACGGTGGGCTGCGTCGGTCGCACGGCAGAACGGCTTGCAACAATGGCGTCTTCCCTCCTTACGGAGGGCGTCGATGGTGTTCATGCCTTTCCGACTCGACGATGCCCAGTATTCTCTCCCTTGATACCCCGAAGGACTTCGTCACACCGGATGAACGAACGAAGACCTGAGACGAGTCATGACGACACACGATCGCGACGCGATTGCAAGGCTTAGTGACTGCGCTCGACTGCGTTGCGACCAACGGATGGCCGGTTCCAGCATGGTCTCAGAAAGCCAATATGGGAAAGCAGACCGACCGCACCTAGGAACAGAAAAATCGACGTTGAACGGCCACTAAGGGTCGATAGCATCATCTGCGGCCCGCTTTCGTTTGTGGAAGTAACCAGTACTGGGGGCGAAAATTTTATGCCAATACGCAACCTATGCGTGCTTGCGAATTACAAGCGTCCCAGCCTTTTAAAAGCGAGCATGAGCAGGGCATAATTTCAGTCTATGTGTTCCATCATATGTATTTGTCTGGCGTTATGAGCGACGCCCTGTAGGCTTGGATATAGGGACAACTGAAAGAGAAATATGCTGGTGTCAGGGCTCGTGAACCGACGGAATGCTTTGAAACTGGGAAGCGCTCTTTCGATGGCTGTTGCGTTGCAGGCTTGTGGACAAGCTGGGCAAAACGCAGGCGGTATCAATGGTAGGAAGACAGAGTTCCAGATTGGCTGGTCGATCTATACTGGCTTCATGCCATGGTACTATGCAGGCAAGGCGGGGATCGTAGACAGATGGGCGAAGAAATACGGGATCAAGATCAACCTCATACAAGTCAACGACTATGTCGAATCCATCAACCAATACACCGCGGGCAAGCTGGACGGCGTGCTCGCGACGACGATGGACGCGCTCACCATCCCGGCAGCGGGCGGACGCGACACCAGCGTCATCATCATCGGCGACTACTCGAACGGCAATGACGGGATAGTCCTGAAGAACGGCCGATCCGTGAAGGACATTGCGGGTCGCAGCATCAATCTCGTCGAGCTCTCCGTGTCGCATTACCTGCTTGCGCGGGCGCTGGAAAAGAACGGACTGAAGCTGACGGACGTCAAGACCGTCAACACCGGCGATGCTGATATAATCTCAGCTTTCGTGACACCCGAAGTCACCGCGGTCGCCGCCTGGAACCCGCAGCTTGCCCAGATCCGTAAGGAGGCAGGCGCAACTGAAGTCTTCGACAGTTCCATGATCCCGAACGAGATCCTGGACTGCATGAACGTCAGCACGGACACGCTGAATGCCAATCCCGATCTCGGTAAGGCGCTGGCCGGCATCTGGTATGAAACGCTGGCGATTATCACCAAGGGCGACGCCCAGTCGAAAATAGCGATCGAGCAAATGGCGCTGGGCGGAGGCACGACCGCCCGCAGCCTCGAGGAGCAGATCAAAACGACCTACTTCTATGTTAATGCAAAAGATGCCGCGAGCTACGCGGAGAATCCGGACCTGATCACAGTGACCGACCGCGTTCGCCAGTTCAGCTATTCCAAGGGCTTATTCGGCCCGTCGGCGACTTCGGTCGACACGATCGGCATCGCCTTTCCGGGCGGCAAGGTGCTGGGCGACAAGAACAACATCAAGCTGCGCTTCGATCCGACCTTCATGAAAATGGCGGCGACCGGACTTTGATGGGTAAGTCGCACGCGTCCGGCAGGTCATGAGCGACCCTATCCGCATCAATCCCAACTTCGCCGCACAGGTGGATTGGAACCTGCTGCGGCTTTTCGTGGATATCGTCAAGGCGGGCGGGATTGGCGCTGCAGCGCGCCGGTTGAACCGACAACAGCCAACGATCAGCGCCGCGCTCAAACGGCTGGAGGATCACGCCGGCACGCGCCTGCTCAGCCGCGGCGCCAACGGTATCGAATTGACCGCCGCCGGCCGGGCGTTGTTCCTGCTGTGTGAGGACATGTTCGAGGCCGCTCGGATGGCGCCGCACCAGATCGCCCAGGCAGTGAAACAGGTCGAGGGGCTTGCGCGCATTCAGGTCGTGTCTTCGATCATCTCTCCGGAATTCGATGAAGCGATCGCCAGCCTGCACCGCCGGCATCCCTCGATCCGGATAGAAATCCGCGTGTCTCCATGGCGGGACGTACTTGACGCACTGGAACGCGGCGAGGCGGAACTTGGCGTCGGTTACGACAGCGGCGTCCGCAGCACGCTCACCTACGAGCCCCTGTTCGCAGAGACCCAACAGCTCTATTGCGCGCGATCCCACCAACTCTTCGGTCACAAAATCACCAAAATCGGCGACCTGCGTGAATATGGTTTCGTCCTGACGGGGGCAGACGAAGTAGAGACGATAACCCGGCTGCGGCAGCGCTACCGTCTTGGAACGGTCGTCAACGGTCTTGCGGAGGATATCCACGAAGCTATGCGGCTGATCATGCTCGGGATTGGCATCGGTTTTCTACCAGTCATGGCCGCTGGCGAAGCGGTCAGGCAAGGTCGCCTATGGCCGCTTCTGGCGGACGACACTGCCCCATCCTACGAAATGTACCTGCTTGCGCGGCTCACGCCGTCGCGGGACACGGCTGCGCAGCTTTTCCTCGACGAGATGATCCGCCGGTTGCGCGCGACGCCGCGTTTTTAAGCAAAGGCTTCGCGATCCGGTCAGGACCGCGAAGCCATAAGCTGTTCCGTGCAACAATCAGCGATAATTGACGGAGAAACGCAGTCCGAACGTGCGGGGACGCGACAGGCGATAGTTGGTGCCGCGGATGTCCGTCGATTGCAGGCTTGCTGCTGACAGCACGCCGCGCACGTCCCCCAGATTGTCGCCATAGAGGCTCAGACGCCAGATGTTCGTGCTGAGGCCGATCGACGCGCCCACCATTGCAAAGCCGGGCAGATCGACATTCGCGCGCGGGGTCAGGGAGGTGGAAATGCCGCTGCGGTAGCTGACGTTCGCCTGCGCATTCAGCATTAGTCCGCCGGACAGCGGTGTGTCGAAATTAGTCGATACGCTCGCCGTATGATGCGGCGTTCCAGGCAGCTTCGCCCCATCGCCGCCATAGCTTCTGCCACCGACTGTGATAGGTCCTGTTAGTTTGGAGTCGTTATAGCCATATGTCGCATTCACACTGAGCTGTTCTGTCAGTGCCATATGCGCCTCGACATCTACGCCGATCGACTTAGCGGTCGATCCGTTGACCCCCGCCGGGAAGCCGCCATTGGGTGTGCTGACGTTGACCTGCGGGTCTTTCCAATCGACCCAATAGGCGGCAGTCGAAAATTCGAACGCCCTTCCGATCCGCCCTTTGAATCCGACTTCATAGTTGTCGACCGAGTCCGGGCGATAGAACTGGAAGGATGGATCCTCCGCGAACGGTCCGATAGTCGGGATACCGCTTGCGCCGCCGCGCCGCACACCCTGCGAGAAGGTGAAATAAGTGAGCATCCCGTTGGCGAAGGTATAGGAGGTGTTGAACTTGAACAGCGCCTTGGACTTTTTCTGCTGGTCGCTTACTGACGCTATGCCCAGCGGATCGACGCCGTCCTGCGAGCAGAATGAACCGCAGATGGGCAACGCGTTGATCGCGGTCACGCTCAGCTTCTGTTTGAATACACGCGCGCCGCCCGTCACCTGGAAAGCCGAGTTGAAGTGATAGGTCAGCTCGCCGAACGCAGCCAGATCGGTGAAATGCATGTCACGAGCGTAGATATAGCCGACATCCGTACCGGTGCGGAAGGCGCCGAGGGCCACGAGATAATCGTCATAGCCCATGTTGTAGTCGGTACTGGTGAGTGCGCTGTGCTGGTTCATGTAGAATGCGCCGAAGCTGTAGGTGAGCGGCGCGTCAGACGCGGAGACGAGGCGCACTTCCTGAATGATCGCATCTTCGTTGTAATCGCGGACGCTTGGCACCAGCATGCGCGGATAGCCTGAATAGAAGAAGCCGAGCGTCTTTTGATAGCCAGCGGTGCTGTCGTTGGTGGCGATGCTGTCCGTTTCATAAGCCGAAGAAACGCTGGTCAGCGTCGCGAAGCCAAAGTCGTACGACGCCTCCAGTGATCCCAGATCGACCTTGCGGGTCAGCGGCTGCAGGATGAACGCGCCCGTTTCATATTCGTCGAACGTCGTCGGGAAAACATTGTCGAAATTGTCGTTCTGGAACACCGGGGTGGAGCTATCGCCGCCGCCGGCGGTGTTGAATGACGAAGGTCCAGGACCGCCCGGATAGCTGTCAGTATCCGGCCCGTCCGAATGCTCATATTGATGCTGATAGGTGGCGAGCAGCCGCAGCGGCCCGTCCTCATATTTCAGCATCGTGCGGATATAGCCGAGCTCGCTGTCGTTGACGTTCTTACGTGATCGCGGGACGGGCAGACTGGTGACGGGATCGGAGGGGTCCGCAAGCACCGGCTTGCCCGCGTCGTCGAGCGTGTATAGCGCGGGGGCGTCGATAAAACCGTGTGCAAACGTGTATCCACCGGCAACGCGCACAGCGAGGTTCGACGCCAGCGGCACGTTGATCGCACCATCCCATGTGTAGTTGGCGCCTTCTGCAGCCTTCGTCCAACCCACATTGCCCGACACATCTGCCGTGAACTTGTCGAGGTCAGGTTCATTGAAGAGCACGCGCAAGGTGCCGGCAATCGAAGCATTGCCGTAGAGCGTCGCCTGTGGCCCGCGCAGCACTTCGATGCGCTGGATGTCGGCGAGGTGCAGGTTGATGAAGGTCGGCGTCTCGCCGACATAGATCGACACCGGCGGAACCGAAGCCAGCGGCCTTTCGCCACCGGCGCTCACGCCGTCCAGGTTAAGGCCATGGATGATGAAGCTGCTGGCGCCGCCGTCGCGGATGCTGGCGCTGTTGTAAACGAGACCGGCGATAGCCCGGCCAAGATCCTGGAAATTTGCTACGCCCCGCTTGGCGAGATCGTCGCCGCCGATCGCAGAAATGTTGATCGGCGTGGAGAGCGTTGTTGTTTTGCGGCGGGCGGCCGTGATCACGATACTGCCGAAGCCCTTGGATGCATCTTCTTCCTGCGGGGCGGAGGCGGAACTGTCGCCCTGCGCCTGCGCTTGAACCTGTGAGGGAGAGAACGTCGCCACGGACGCAAGCAAAGCAAATGCGCTCGATCGCGCCATCAAATGCCTTTTGTTCTTTGTCATGATTATGCCCCCTTTTGAAATGCTTAGTTTGCCTCTCCTGTCACCCCTTGATTTTTCGTGACGATTATTTTGTCGTCTTCGTCGATTTTGTAGTTTTTATGATCGCATTCCGAAGCGCTCACGCGCAAAGTCCTGTCGATCGTCGCGCATGGTGCGCGCGATCCTGCCTTCGCCCCCAGCCGACGACGCGTTGCCTTTTCACCCTACTTTGCGATCCTCAGAGCTGGAACCTGAACCGCGAAGTTATCTCAGTCGTCTTAACCCCACTTGCTCTTTGCCTTCGCCACCAGCGGCAGGAAGGGCCAGATGGTCTGTTCCCACACTGAAAGCCTCCGCTGGTTGTCCTGACCAACATGGACGGCCTCGCCGTCGCGATAGGTCCCGAAGACCCGGTCCAGGAGGATCAGTTCATTGGCATAGTTGCAACGCGTGTCGTCGTAATCGAGCGAGTGATGCAGGCTGTGATGCTCGATCGTTGTGAAGACGAAGGAATACCAGCGCGGCGGATCGAAGCGGATATTGGAGTGCGCGAAATAGGCCACTGCGCCGCCGATATTGCCGGCGCACAGCAGCGCGGTCTTCGGCATTTCGAAGAAGACGGCCAGCGTCAGACCCAGGAAGATGATCTCGATCCAGTTTCCAACCGCGGCATTCATAGTGTTCATCTGGGTGATGTAGTGGTGCGGCACATGCACCTCCCAGAGCGCCGCATTGCTGTGCAGCATCCGGTGGAGCCAGTATTGTACGAACTCGTGCATGAATATCAGCATCGCGACATGAACCACTAGCGGAAGACCGGTCGTGATGTCCGTCGTCAGGCCGTTGCCCTTCACGAAAGCGCTCAGCGGATCGTAGAGAATGACGGCAGCGACTGCGCCGAAAACGAAACGGTTGCACAGGATGTAGAATGCGCCTTCCAGGAACTCGCGCACGGTCAGCCGCCAATGCGCGTGCCTCTCGTTGACCCATTCCAGCATCATGATCGTGACCATGATGACCGTGCCTGCAAGCGCGCCGACCCATGCGTTCCCGGTTACCGAATTGGGCGCCAAGGACCAGAACGCCAGAATGCCGAGCAACATCGCGGGCTGAAGGTATTTGAAAATCGTCTTCTTGATCGGCCCGACGTGCTTTCCCTGATCCGATGAGCCGGAAACAGCAAAGGCTGCATCCGACCCAAAATGCGTCGGCACAGATTGCGCGCCGCTCGATGCAGCAAGATCATGAAATGTTTCATTGTTCATAGAAAAGCTCCGAACAACATGGGCGACATTTTCGAGGGCACGCTTTTGTTGCGTTGACCATTTAGCTGACCGGACCTGCATGCCGCGCCAGATGACGCTTTTCCTGCTCCATCCAGTCAAGCGCCTCTGACGTGGAAGGCGTCTGGTTGACGAAGGCGAATTCGGGTTCGAACACATCGACATCGTACAGCAACACATAGAGTTCACCGTCGACGAGGCGTTCCTGCGCGACCTTGCCGTCCGACCGGATCGAGAAATCGCCTTCGCTGATCATCGCGCCGATCCGGCTGGACTGCGTACTATAGGTGACGGCTTCGCCGCCGATCGCTACCGAAACTTCGTAGCTCTCGATCTCCGCCTCGGTCGCGGCGCCGGCCGCGAGCACCTCCTCAAGGCTCGTCATGTGCTGCAACGCGTCTTCCACATGGGGCAGACGCGACTGCGCGAAGGCGGCGTGCTCTCCAGCGATGACGAGTCCGCCGTCCACCTGTGATTCCTGCCCGGTCACTTCGTTGAGCATGCTGACAAGCCGCAGTCCGAGAAACGGCCCGCGCGACGACTTCTGCCGCCAGTCCTCGACATAGGCGCCCGAGGGCGCGAACTCGAGCACGCAGTTGCCGATGAAGCTCAATTCAGCCGGCTCAGGCCATTGGTTGCGCGGCTGGTAGCTCTTCTCGATATTCCACGAAAGCATACGGGTTGCCTCGTCCCACCGCGTATCACCGACCCAGCCCTGACGCTCCGACACGGGCGTCGCGCAGGCATCCGACAGCCGCAGGTCGATACTGAAGCTCTTCGACTGAACCCAATAGACGATCGTGGTCTCGTCGGTGACGCCGGTGCAGAAACAGATGCTCTTGCGCCGGAATGTGCCGAGCAGGTTGCGCGGGAAGGACAGCCCGTCGATGCTCTTGCGCGGCAAACGTTTAAGAAGCGTAGCGAGGTTCATGCGCGCACTCCTGCTTCCTGAAGGCCGAAAGAATCGAGTGGAACGGCATTGTTGAGCACGAGATCGCCGCTCGCGACGCGGCGCTTGAGATAGGCAAAGGTCTGCGCCGTCTGGTTATACAAATGCTCTCCGCCCTTGAGCGGCTGGTATCGCGGCGCCTCATGCGACCCGATGGGAGCGATCACATGGTCGTAGTCACAGGAGAAGAACAGCGGGAACGAATAGCGTTCTTCCTTGACCTTCCTCACGCGATGCTTGGTCGCGACGTAGCGGCCGTTCGACATGATCTCCATCATATCGCTGATGTTCATGATCATCGTATTTTCGATCAGTGGAACATCGATCCATTCGCCATCCTTGCCGATGACTTGAAGGCCTGGTGCCGTCGCAAACAGGAGAGTAAAGCATTCATAGTCGGTATGTGACCCGATGCCCGGTCGATCTTCTGCGTCATGGTCGTAGGGATAATGGATCAGGCGCAACTGGCTAGGCGGATGCCGCAGGTGCGTGTCAAAATGCGTTTCCTCAAGGCCAAGCGCGAGTGCGAAGGCGCGAAAGAGTTGATGCCCGATCGCCTTGATGTGCTGATAATAAGCGAGGACATCCTCGCGGAACCCGGGCATGTCGGGCCAAAGGTTCGGACCCACCAGCGGTCGGCGTTCGGCCGCAATCGCACAGTCGTAGTTGACGTCGTACGCTTCTTTTAAGTCATAGCTGCCGACGCCGAACTGCTCTTCGCCCACCGGCACGTAGCCGCTATGGTTCTCCGACAGGCCGATATAGCTGTGCATCTTGGTTGCGTCGTCGAGCGCGAAATAGGCCTTCGCCCGCACGACCAGACGATCGAACAGCGCTCGATCGAATTGCGCGCCCTGAATGTAGAGGAAGCCCGCTTCGATGCACGCTCGATCAAGATCGCGCGCCACGGCCTGCCTATCCTCGACCCGATCGCTATCGAGCCTTGAGATATCGACTAGGGGAAGAACGTGTTTCTGCATGCAATATCGTCTCAATTTAGACGTCATCGCGCTAGGAACTGAATCTTCATGCTGGGCATCAAAATGATCTATGCCCGAGGTCTACTCACCTAGCGCGGCCCTCAAGGGTTCTAGATGGCTGCGAAAGCGCTCCGCCGAACCGACCGACGCGGCATGGATCGGCTGGCGGACCTGCGCCGCGCTGGCCGTCATCACGGCCGTGGCGTCCTTCTCCGGACTGAGACAGGCTTCCTCGAAATTGAGACACAGGTGCGGTAGCAGTCCATTGAGCGTCTCACGCGGCGCGACGACCAACTGCTCATAGTCAATTTCGACCAGCCGTGCGCCGAGCGCCTCGCGCCAATGACCCATCAGCGACTGGTAGGCCTGATGATAGGCCCCGAGTTCCGTTTGGTCGTAGGAAAAAGGATAAGCGTCGCGGAATAGCGTTTTGAAGATCGCAAAGCACAAGTCGAGCGGTCGCCGACGGATGTGCAGCAGTGTCGCGCTCGGAAATTCGCGGGCGATGAGGCCGGCGTAGAGGAAATTGATCGGCAGCTTGTCGATGAAGCGCGGACGCTCATCGCGCAACGGTTCGACCGCAGCCAGATAGGCAGCACCGACCACTGAAGGATCAAGGCCGGTGCTGGACGCGATCAGTTCCGCCTTGCTCAAAGGCATACGGCCCATTTTTGCGCGGAACGCACCGACCAGCGCTTGCCCGAAATAGGGCAGCTCCCCGAGCGATTGCACCTGCGTGTGCCGCCCCAGCATGCGTTCGAGCAAAGTGGATCCGGATCGCGGCATTCCGAGAATGAAGATCGGCCCGTTAGGTTGGACATCGGCAAGGGTCGGGGCGCACCATTCGGCGTTGTGAACCGCGGCGATCTGCCTCATCGCCTCGATATCATCGGAAACCGCATATCGCATATTGCTCCTCCGCACCGCCGCACCGCGCGCCAAATTGGCAAACGCACCATCGACCTTGCCAAGATCCTCCATCTCCTTGGCCAGCGCATAACGAAGATACACCTCGCTTTGCCAGGGGACCGCAGCCTTCCCAAGCGCAGCGATGAGCTGGCTCACATGATTGTCGTCGGCCGTCTGGCGGCGCAGCGCCGAGCGATTGTGAAAGGCTTCCGCATGGTCGGGCGCCCCGGCAAGAATCCGGTCATATGCGCGTTCGGCCTCATCCGTCAGCCCCATAAAACCCGCAGCGGTTGCCAGATTGAACAACACGTCCGGCCGGTCCGGTGCAACCTGCTGCGCGCGCGCGAAAGCGGCATAGGCCCGATCAGGCTTGTGACAGAGCGTGTAGACATTCCCGAGCAGGTCGAGCGCCCAAAGTTCCGTTTGCATTGCCTGCATCGCTTGATCGGCGGCGGCGAGCGCGTCCCCCACTTGCCCGGTCATCGCAAGCGCATAGGCTTTCTGGACGAGAATGCGAGGATCGGTCGGCCCGTTGGGCAAGGATTGGGCAATCCAACGCAGAAGGTCGGCCAGCTTGCCCGCTCTCAGCAGCGACAGGCCTTCCGCAACCAGCCTCGCCGCGTCAGACCCTTGCTCGCGTGATTCCGCCTCGTTCACCAAAGCAGTCTATCGGCCTGACCCGTCGAGTGTCGATCCGTAATGCACCGGGTTCGATGCAGATCAGTTTCCGATCTTCTCAGGGTGCGGCCACCATGTCATCATTTTGATATCATGCTCGGTCGTCCACAGTCCTGCATCGACATAGCGCAGCGCGCCGCTGCCGATCTGTGGGCCAATGCGCGCCTTGATCGCCAGTGTCTTAGGATCGAGGACGACGAACATCTGGTCTTCGGTGGTGCGCAGCCAGATCTTGCCGCCGCCGACAGTGACTTCGCCCCATTTCAGCTTCTCGCCGATCTTGACCCGGCCGTTAACTTCGCCGGTCGTCGGATCGACGCGCGCGACCGTGCCGTCACCTTGCTCCTGAACCCACACCGCGCCTTCGCCGGCGGCCAGAAATCCCGGCTCCTTGCCAGTGACGGTCCGGTGGACGACGCTGTCGCTTTTGGGATCGATCTTCTGCAGGCTGGCATGTGGGCCACTAGCCGCCCACAACGCGTCATAGCCGTACACCAGATACCATGTCTCTGGATCGACCTTGATCCTTGCGGTCACCTTTAGCGTGTCGGGATTTACGCGGCTAATCACGCCCGCATTGTCGCTCGGTACCCAAAGCGATCCCGCGCCATAGGCGACGTTGAATTCGCCGGGACTGGCAAGGCCCGTGTGAATGCTCGCGGTGATCTTCAGCGTCGCTGTATCAATGCGGTTAAGCGTGCCGTCCTTGCAATCGGCTGCCCACAGGGACGGGCCGACGATGAACATCGCGCCGCACGGCTTGCCCATCACGATCTCGCCAAGCTTTCCCTTGATAGACCAGTGCTCGACGCGGTTCTCGTTATTGATCCAGACACTATCGTCCCTTGGGTCAATCTCCGCGAAATTGGCGAAGCCCGGAACGCTGATGACCGCCTTTTCCAAATCCTGCGCCGCCACGGGCTCACCAGCCCAGCTTGCGGCAAGCGCGGGGAGCATCCATCGGAAGCGTTTCATTCTCACCCTTTCATGTCGGGCGACCTTCTCGATCGCGCAGATAGTCAGAAACTCCCGCAAAGCCGGTCATGTCGCTAGATGGCCGCTGTTCATGAAAGGCATTGACCGGATTTATGACGTCGGCGCTGATGGCGTCGCTATCATTTGCTCATGGCGATTCGCTGCCAATCGCACCGGGGCTACTTGTGGGGGAATTTGACTTCGATGGTTCGCAAGGGGCTCATCGCGCTGGTTGCGCTGCTTATGCTTGGGATCGCAGCCGCCCGGATGGCGCCCTATATTCTGGCGGAAAGCTGGCCCTTCCTGCACGATGAAGCAGTGGTATCAACGGGACCGATCACGCTCGCGCAAGGGCGAATGGCGGACGATTATTTCTCTGTTCAGGATCTTGGCCAAGGCTCCTATGCGATCGGTGAGCCATTCTATTACCAGGCCAACTATTCCTATCTGATTGTGGGAAGTCAGCGCGCGCTGCTCTTTGATGCTGGCTCCGGCACGCGCGATATTCGCCCCATCGTCGCGTCCCTGACGAAGTTACCCGTCACGATCATCCCTTCCCATCTTCATTTCGATCATACGGGAGGGATCCATTCGTCCGACCATGTCGCCCTGATCGACCTGGCATCGACACGCGCGGACGTTCATGACCAACGTTTCCGTCCTGGTAGATATGAGTTTTTGGGGATGTTCGATGGGCTGGAGGCACCCACCTTTCCGGTGGCGGAATGGATCACGCCGGACAGCATGATCGATCTGGGTGGACGGACGCTGCGCTTCCTGTCCACGCCGGGCCACACGCCGCAGTCCGTGTCTCTCTACGATGCGAGCGCAAAGCGGCTGTTCACCGGAGATTTTATCTATCCGACAATGCTTTATGCCTTTTTGCCGGGCGCCGATCGCGCAAGCTATCGCCGGACAACGGCTCGCTTGCTGCGCAATATTCCGCAGGATACGCGGCTCTGGGCTGCGCATTGTTGCCGTCGAAATGAAGGCTTTGCTGCACCTTGGCTCTCCATGAAGGATCTCGCCGACCTTGATCGCGCTCTGACCGGCATCGAAACCGGCAAGCTCTCAGCCAAGGGCTTCTTTCCCCGGACATATCGCGTCAACGATCAGATGGACATTGGCACAACATGGCGCTGGATCAGCTCTTGACGGGTCGATGAGGTTTTGGCGCACTGCCTTGTGGCCGTACCCAATGCTCTGCATCAGATCGCGTAAGCGGACAGACCGTTATCAAGCGAGCGACGTTGACCGTTGCGTGTCTTTAATGGGTCGTTGGCAGTAGCCGGGCCATTTCGGTTGGCAGTTGCGAACGGAAACCCCCATAGCCGCCTAGGAGCAATATGCGCGTCACAGGATGCGGCGGGCCTGTTCCGGCGTCGGTATCCAGCAGGTCGATCGCCTGCCGAACAGCCGGTAACGATGGCGCGCGACCCAGCGATAAACGGGATCGCGCAGCCAGCGCGGTACGATCCGAAATGCCGACAGCCCGTTCCACGGACGATCCAGTCCCGCCCATATGGCCAGCACTGCATCGCTGTCACGCAAAGCCCGGTCGCCTTCCACGACGATCAAGCTTTCCGGGTTGGTCGGGTCGATCCCGAACTGGCGGTAGAGTGCGGCTCCGATGTCACCGTGCATGGAGGCGAGGCGAAATCGTCCGCGCCGGTCGTTTCGTAGTACGAAGGCGGCATTGGCGGAGCATAGCACGCACATCGCGTCGAAGACGATGATCGGGCCGTCACTGTCGTTCGAGGCAGCGCTCATGCGGCCTTCGCCATGGGCGCTCCAACCTGAAGACCGCCCTCCAGCCCCAACGGCGGCAGAGGATTGCCGACCAGTCCGCTCACCATCGCGGCCTGTATGGTGGTGGCGGGCCACAGCTTGGATAGTGGGCCGACCACACGGTCGCGGATCAAAGGCAGCAGGCGACTGTCCGATTGATAGACCGGCGTGAACAGCGCCGTGAGCCATTGGTAGGTCAGGACATGGCGGCGGCGCAGCCTGATGCCGTGCCGAAGCCCTTCATCGACGCTGCCCTTATCCGCCAGACCCTTGGCCAGAGCCCAGGCATCGAGCAACGCCATGTTGGCGCCCTGCCCAAGCTGAGGACTGGCGGAGTGCCAGGCATCGCCAATATGGACCAGCGCTGGTTCCGCTGGTGCGGCAAGCGTTCGATGGGCGTAGCGCGCGAAGGTCAACTGGTCTGGATCATGAATCTGGTCGAGTAGCGGTGCGCAGTCGGGCCATAGTGTGCCGACCTGCACCTTCCACTTCACCAGCTCGGCCTCACGCCAGTCGTCCAGCCTGTCCGCGCGAAGCGACCAGAAGAAAGCGGCCTTGGGCATCGTCGCGCCGGGCGGAGTTCCGATGGGCAGCACGCCTGCCATGATGCTGGCGCGTTCATAGCGTTGGGCGAGGGCATGGGGATCGAAGCCCGCATCCTTTGGCCAGTCGAGGCTAGCCCATAGAGCGCCATAGGCCAGCTCCCGGCCAGTGGGCGGCGCCAGTGGCGTGCGCGTGCCCAGTGCGTCCACCACGAGATCATAGGGGCCGCTGGTCTCACCATCCGCAAAATGCAGCGCTCGCTTTGCGCGGGTCGGCTCGCTCCCGATCAGTGTGCGCCCGGTATGGACGCCAATGCCCGATTGCAGGACGGCTTCGTGGAGGATCGCGAACAGGCTGGCGCGATGAATTCCGATGCCGAACATGCCTTTGCGGTGCAGGGCGGCATAATGAACATCGAGAACGACCCGGTTGCCCGCCTTGCCGAACAGCCGATCGACGCGCGCACCCCGTGCCAGCACCGCATCCAGTAATTCCAATTTGGCAAGGACGGCCATTCCTGTGGGCTGGAGCATCAGGCCGGAACCAATGGGTCGGGGCGTGTCGAACCGCTCGAACAGCGTGACATGGTGCCCGGCACGATGAAGCAACAGCGCCGCCGCCAGTCCGCATGGCCCGCAGCCAGCAATCGCAATGTCTAGCCCCCGCATTTTGGCTGTCTAGCTGAGGACGTTCTCCCATCCAATAGGATGTCGGCGGGCGTTTTGAAATCGGGCGTCATATCTCGGCATGGCGCGGCATTGGACATGAAAGAATGTCTGCTTGCGGGAGCGCAAATTAAGCCCATGAATGGCCGGCAAGGATCGGCGGCGGATAT
Organism: Sphingobium sp.; assembly: GCA_965279415.1. Classification (GTDB taxonomy): domain Bacteria; phylum Pseudomonadota; class Alphaproteobacteria; order Sphingomonadales; family Sphingomonadaceae; genus Sphingobium. The sequence continues at coordinate 1,845,933 of OZ257238.1, read as the reverse complement.
GCTCTTCAAGCAGAAGGAACGCATGCGCTCTGACTTTGCCCACGGCACGCCAGCAACACTGCAGCCAGCCCGATGGCAGAGGCAACCGCGCCCGCCAGAGCCACGGCGGGCAGACCCAGGCCGGCTGCAATCACGCCTCCCCCCAATGCCGCGCCTATGGCATTGCCCAGGTTGAATGCGCCAATGTTCATGGATGACGCCAGATTGGGCGCGTCCGACGCTGCGGCCATAACCCGGACCTGAAGCGGCGGCACCAGCGCAAAGCTTGCCACGCCCCACAGAAAGATCAGGATAGCCGTTGGCACGGCGAACGACATGAACAGCGCGAACAGCACAAGGATCGCCGAGAGCGAGGCGAGGGTGACGATCAGCGTCATATCTACCGAGCGATCGGCGAACTTGCCGCCGATCCAGTTGCCGACCGTCAGCCCGATCCCATAGATCACCAGCATCGCCGTGACGAAGCCTAGCGACGCGTGCGTCTGATCGCGCAGGATCGGCGTGATATAGGTGAATACGGTGAACATGGCGCTGGCACCCGCGACGGTCAGGCCCAGAGCCGCCAATACAGGACCGCGCGTCAGGACACGCAACTCGGCAAGCGCATTACCCGAAGTCGGTGCGGCGATTGTTGGTAATGTCAGTCGCAGCGCGGCCATCGTGACGACCCCCAGGCCTGCAATGCCCCAGAAGGCAGTGCGCCATCCCATCTGCTCGCCCGCCCAAGTTGCCAATGGCACGCCAACGACATTGGCGATGGTCAGGCCCATGAACATCGCGGCAACCGCCCCGGCCCTTCGTTCCGGGGGGACCAGACTAGCGGCGACGATCGATCCGACGCCGAAAAAGGCCCCATGGTTGAGCGATGTGATGACCCGGGCAATCAGCAGCATCCCATAGCTATCGGAGATGGCCGCCAGCAGATTACCAAGCGTGAAGATGGCCGCCAGCCCAATCAATAGCGTTCTACGCGGCACCCGGCCTGTCGTCAGCGTCATGAGCGGCGCGCCCAGCACGACGCCGATAGCATAGGCGCTGATGAGCAGGCCAGCAGCCGGGATCGATACGCCAAGATCGCCTGCGATCACGGGCAACAGACCCATCGGCGCAAATTCGGTAACGCCGATGGCGAAGGCGCCAACCGCCAATGCCGTTAGAGGGGGATTAATCGTCATGATAATGGCTTTCCGTTTCAAACCAGGGGCGGGTTCAGGCGGGCAAAGCCCTCCTGCTGATGGTAGGGCGCGTGGGGATAAGGCGGCATGCGATAGCTGGCGGCATCCAGCATCGCGATCTGGTCCGGCGTCAACGACCAGCCGATTGCACCGAGATTCTGGCGCAACTGCTCTTCGTTGCGCGCGCCGATGATCGCCGACGAGACGGTCGGGCGCTGCAACAGCCAGTTCAGCGCGACCTGTGGCATCGTCTTGCCCGTTTCTGCCGCTATCGCATCCAGCGCGTCAACCACCGTATAGAGATGCTCATCCTCCACTGGCGGCGCGAAAGCAGCGGTTTCATGCAGGCGGCTACCTTCCGGCAGCGGATTGCTGCGTCGAACCTTGCCGGTCAGGCGCCCCCACCCGAGTGGGCTCCAAACCAATGCGCCCACACCCTGATCGGCGGCCAGCGGCATCAGGTCCGCCTCATAGGCGCGCCCGACCAGCGAATAATAGACCTGGTGCGCGACGAAACGTGGCCAGCCATGGCGATCGGCCGTAGCGAGCGCCTTCATCAACTGCCAGCCAGGATAGTTGGAAACGCCGACATGGCGCACCTTGCCCGCGCGAACCAGCATGTCGAGCGTGGCGAGCAACTCCTCCACCGGCGTTGACGCATCGAAGGCGTGCAGTTGCAGGATGTCGATATAGTCGGTGCCGAGCCTTTCGAGCGAAGCATCGACCGCGCGGATCAGGCGTGCACGGGACACACCCCTGTCGTTCGGTTGCTCGCCCGTGGGCAAGCCCGTCTTGGTGGAAATCAGGACGGCGTCGCGGCGCCCCTTGATCGCTGCGCTCAGCACCTGTTCCGAAGCACCGTCCGAATAGATATCCGCCGTATCGAACAGGTTGACCCCGGCCTCCAGACAGATGTCGACCAGCCGCCGCGCGTCCGGCGCGTCGCTATTGCCCCATGCGCTGAACAGCGGACCGACGCCGCCGAATGTCCCTGCGCCAAAGCTCAGCGCCGGGACGCGTAATCCTGACGCGCCGAGTTGTCGATATTCCATCTGCTGCCCTTTCGAATGATATTCCAGAGCACAGATGGATTGGTATGCCGAACATGTGTAGGGCATCTCCAGGCAAGGGATTTTTGATTTGGACGCAAAGATGGTGCCCCAAGCAGACCGCGCTCGCGCGCTGGAGATATTCGCGACGGTGGCGGCGCAAGGCAGTTTCTCCGGTGCGGGACGCCTGCTGGGCCTGACGCCCTCAGCCGTCAGCCGCGCGGTGGACCGGATCGAACAACGCCTCGGCGTTCGCCTCCTGCTACGGAGCACGCGTGCCTTGGCTCTGACGGCTGAGGGGCAGGCATATCTCGGTGCAGCGCGGCGCATTCTGGCTGACCTCGACGAAGCCGAACAGGGCATTGCCGATCAGGGCGCGCCGCGCGGCCGATTGCGGGTCAATGCGGCGCAGGCGCATGGTCGCCTCAGTATCGTGCCGCTGATCGGGGATTTCGCCCGCGCCTATCCCCATATTCTCGTCGATATCAGCCTGAGCGATCAATTGGTGGACGTGGCCGCCGGGCAGGCCGACGTCGCTATCCGCTTCGGTCCGCTTGTCGATAGCCCATTGACCGCACGCAAGCTGGGGGAAAGCCGCCGCCTGATCGTCGCCTCCCCTGATTATCTGGCACGGCGAGGCACGCCGGTCGTTCCTGAAGACCTGCACGACCATGAATGCCTCAATTTCAATTTTCGCCGCGCCGAACCCACCTGGCCCTTTCGCAGGGACGGTCGCGATTATGCGCTCGCGGTGCGGGGCAACATCGAAGCGAACAACGGTGAGACGCTAGGGCAACTGGCGGCCCTCGGCGTCGGGATCGCGCGCGTCGGCGCCTTCAGCATCGCGGCGGAAATCGCTTCAGGTCGTCTGGTGCCCCTGCTGGAAGACTATAATCCTGGCGACATAGAAATAATCCATGCCGTTTTCGTGGGCGGCGCAAGCGTTCCGGCCCGCGTGCGCGTGTTCGTGGACTTTCTCGTCGCCCACCTGGCATGATCCCGAAGGCGATACTCCTGTCGCCGATCCTCCACCGGTGCGTCCCGAAGGCAGTGGTTCGGCACAGTCGGCAACAGTGCGTCTGTCTTGGCAAATAGCTTCATCCGCGCGCAGTTTCTCAATCGGGCGGTCTGGTTCGGCGGCATCAGAGCGGCAGATCCCCGTTCGTTCGCTCGATTTCATGATGGGCGATCACGCATTGGCATTCTCAGTATTTAATCGTTTTATGGCACCGATATGGATTTTGGTCGGTCTTAAGCGCGGAATGAAACGTTAAGATTGCGTTTTCGTCGCCTGTGGATGGTGCGATAACCACGTCGGGATAGCATTAGCCGTCAGTCAGTGGAGATGATGAATCGTTGGGCGACCGTTACACGAGTGACGGCCATATCAAACGCCCTCGGGACGGGTGAGTACCGCCTTCGAGAGCCTAACAAAGGCGATATGCATGATCAGCGGGTTGGGAACGCCCCTGCAGTCGAATGTTCGAAGTGATGCGTTTGAGACTTTTCGAGGAATTTGCAGACATCCTCAATGGAGCCCAGACACCGGATGACCTGAAGCTTGTTCTTCCCAGGCTTACCCGCAGAATGGGCTATGACCATTTTGCTCTGGCCTACGATGATCGACCCAGCCACACTAAAAGTCGTTCCCTGCTCGTCCACGATTATCCGGACGAATGGGCAAAGGTCTATATTGGTTTCGACCTCTCTCGTGCCGATCCGATCCGTCGCGGAGCGGAGTACAGTTTTACGGGGTTCCCGTGGCAGCATGTTGGGGAGATCATCCCCCTGACCCCAGCCGATCGACGGATGCTGTCGGTTGGCCAGGATAACGGCATCAACGATGGATACACGGTCCCCCGGCACTTGCCGGGAGAGGCCAGCGGATCATGTTCCTTCGTCGTGCGCCCAGGCACAATGTTGCCCCATCATATGCTTGCCGTCACTGAACTGGTTGGCGCACTTGCCCTGACTACCGCGCGGCGTATCGTTGGCATACGGCCAGCTCCGGGGCGACCAGTCCTTACCGACCGGCAGTGTGAATGCGTACTGTGGTCGACCAGAGGCAAAACCGCCGACGAAATCGCCGGAATTCTGGGTATCAGCAAGGAAACAGTCGTCCAGCATCTGAAGGCGGCACGAGAGCGCTACGACGTGCACTCGCGATCCTCGCTGATCCTTTGTGACTGCCTTGCGCAGCACCGCCGCCTGCAATCGCGACATGATCGCGGCGTCCGCATAATCCTCCAGCGTGAAGATCGCGACGGCGGGTTTGCGGATCGCGAACGTCGGGGCCGCGACCACGGGCTGTAGAAGACCCTCGAACCGCTCGCCGGTATCGGGCAGTTCGGCCGAGACGCGCGGGGAGCGGGCATGGACCTCGACGCCGACATGGTGCGCGACCAGGCGTACGATGCGTTCGCCATCCGAGATGGAGAGTATCTCGCCGGTATCGGAAATGCCTTCGCCCAGACGATCGACCCAGAGCCGTCCATCCGGGTTCAGCATCACCTCGATGACGGCGGGGTCTTCCAGCCAGGCCGCGATCGACGATCCCAGCGCCGTACGCAGCATGCGCCCGCTGCGGGTGCTGGCTTCGGATCGGAACGGATGTACAGCCATCCAGAGTCCTCTGTCACGGCCAGCGCGGTGCGCGCGAGCGTCAGGGGACAATCAAGAGAGACAGGAAACGCCGTTAATCAATAGCCTTTTGTGCGGGTCGCAGACTGGCGTAGAAATACAGGAAGTGGCGTAGTCGCAGTTTCGTTGACCACTTTTGCATCGCGCAAACCGCCTGATTATTGAACACAGGCACCGAATCCGGCAAATCTTGGTGGGCTACGGCCTAACTGCGCTAGGGTATGCCTTCCTGCAAACACGAAGGCTCGCGCAGGCGGGCCGGAAAAAAAGTCTCCGGACCTCCGCCTCAGCCGAGCATGCCCGCCATCCGACAAGCCATCATTGACCGAATATCGCGTCCTCCGCCAGACCAATGCCCTCACTGCGGTGGGAGCCTATCAATCACGCATTTCAAACTTCTGCCAAAGTAGTGCTAGAATGCCACGCTGAGCGAGGCCCGGGCGGAATAGTCCGTTCCTGTACTGGCCTTTTCTGCGCGGGTGGTCAGCTTCCATGTAAAATCATATCCACCTGCAAGCACGCTTGCTTCACCTATCCAGGCGCCTTTGAGATCATCGCCGGCGATGGTGAAATTTGTTCCAGCGTCATATTCATCTTCGCCATTGAAATAAGCGGTTGTGCTGCCTTGATTGCTGTTCAACACCTGCCGACGACCCGCTTCAACCTGGAAGGTCAGGGCATGCCAGTCACGCGACAATTCGCCAAACGAATAGGACGCTGTGACGCTGGGTGTAGCGGTCAGTGATTTGCTTGTGCGGTTGGCGACGCTCAGAGCGATTGCGGCGCTGTCGGCGGTTTCGTCATAGCCGTTTTCCTTCAGCCACATCTGCTCCAGTTCCAGTTTGGGCTTTATGCTGAAGCGATCGGCCAGATCGAGCCGATAGGAAGCGCCCAGCATTCCCGAGAACAGCCAGCCGTTCCAACTTCCATCGGCGGTGTAGGAGAAGTCCGTGTCATCCACGGTGCCGGTATAGGTGCGTGTAGAATCGATGGAGATGCGCGAGGCGCCGATGCGCGCCCATGCAACGAACGACTTCTTAGCGAGGCGCCAGAAGGCGCCCATATCGTGCTGGCCGATATCCAGCTTTCCAGTGCCACCGTTATTTTCCACCTTGCTAGGCAAATAGGCATAGGAGACGCCAAAATATCCAAGATCGGTACGCCTTTCGATGCCCGCCGACAGGCCCCAGCCATTGGCCTTGTATGCTGCAGTATCGGTTTCCTTCTTGCTGGCGCGCCAAAAGACCGGTTCCAGCCAGCCGCCGACGTCAGATATGTCAAAGAACGACGTGTCGTCGGCGATGTGACGGGCGACGATGCGATCCGCGGTCGAGACGGCCCTGAACACGCCGCCAGCGTGATCTGGGAGAAGCGAGCCGACTTGCTCATTCAGTGTTTCAGAGTCCGCCACTTCGAGCAGGCTATTGGTGATGTTAATGTCGTTCTGCGCTGTGATGTAGGTGGCATCCCAAGCCGCCGCTTGCCCGCTTTTCAGGCCCAGTTCGACCGTGGTCTTACGCGAGATCGTGAGGTAAACATTTTCGGCGTCGCTCGTAACGGCACTTTTGAAGATGAAGGGAAGATCAGCTGAGTTGCCCAATTCCCCTTGAACATCCAGATTGGTTGAGGTGAGGACGGTGTACGTGTTTTCGGCCGTTGCCAAATTATCGACTGTGGCGGTGATGCTTGCCCCGTCGGCCAGGGTTGCACTGCCGACGTTGATGGTCGAGCTTTGATCGCCGTCGATGTAGACGCCGATCGACCCACCGGAGCCGACCTGAAGGCTGCCGAAGCGCACGGTCGTCGCCTCGCTGGGGATTAGCGTGCCGCCGTTGACAGTAACAGCAACATTGCCGGCATTGGAAAAATCGCCGGAATATTTGGCCGTATCGCCGATCGTGACGGTCCCGGCCATATTGGCAAAGTCCATCGTGCCGGAGAAGATCGACGTGCCCGAAAGCGTCGCGACGCCCCTGCCCGTGCCGAAATAGACATCGCCGGTATAGACGACGTCGTCGGCAAGCGCCAAATTGTCATCGCCACCCCCGAAAAAGGTATCGCCATCGATTTCCCCGGTCGAAGCGGAGAGCGTGTCACTGCCTGAGCCCAAGCGGATATCCCCGGTGATCTTTGCATAGACGGTGGGATCGTCCTCTTCATTGTCCTCGACATATTCCGCGCGGGTGTCGGCATCATCGTCGTTCAGATATTGGGTGATGGTAACGCCGGTGGTATTGGTGGAAAGGTCAATCGCGTTGCGAATGTCGGTGCTTGTACCGCTTGCCGTGATGTACCCTGTATTCTGGATCGACGTAAGCGTACCGGATAAGTCCTTGATAGCGTTTGTAAACCCATCACCCCCCGACGACAGCGAGGCGGAAATGGTGCCGCTGTTGTAAAGCGTGCTTACCGTGCTGCCCTGGTTGATCAGCAGTGCCGTCGCCGCCTGGTCGTAAGACGTTGCGCTCAGCGTACCAGACACGCCGATGCCATCGGTCAAATTGACATTTCCGCCCTGCCCGCCAATCACCAGTCCATACGCATCGGTGTTGCTGTAGAAGGAATTGGACGACACCGTACCGTCGATGACGATGGAATATTCGCCGGTATTGCCAAGAACCGAGCCGATGACGATGTCGTCTACGCTGCCAACCTGCAGCGCCGGGCCATTGCCATATGTAACTATGGCACCCGTCGTTTCATCACTGTCTTCTACGCCATCATTGTCTTCATCATCGTCGTCGTCGTCCCGGTCAACCGGCGCGGCGGCAATGGATACGCCGCCTTCGACATTGCCGTTTATGCTGACAGCGGCCGTGCCCGTCCTCAATGCTTGGCGAGAGAGCGTTACCGTTGAACCATCGTCGTCGGTGAAGGAATACCCCTTCGTCACCGTGCCCTGGATGGTCACCGTTCCCGTCACATCGCCGTCCACACTGATCGCTTTCGATCCGTAGCCGACTACGGATACCGAGCCCGACACCATAAGATCGCCGTTTACGCTCTGCGTCGATATGCCTTCCGCGTAATCGCCTTTCACAGAAATTGCACCGCTGTGTGTAACGTCGCCGGTCCAGTTTCCGTCCAGAACGATGCCGCCGGAGTTCTGGCCGTCAACATAGATGCTACCGTCATTGAGGATGGTCCCAGAAGCCGCGCCTTCGACATAAATGCCGTAGCGGTTGCTGGCAGATGCCGCGCCCGTGGTGATTGTGCCACCATCGTCATCCGGTACGAAGTCCTCCTGAACGTAAAGTATAGCTTCCTCATCGATGTCGATGGTAGAATTGGTTCCGGCACCGACCTTTATAGCCGTCGCGCCGTTCGTTTTTCCGGCATCGATTTCACCATCGATCGAGACCGTGGCATCGCTGTCGACCGTGATCGCGTTGCCGCTGGGGACAGAAACCGAGCCATCTGCCCCTATGGTGATATTGCCCGCGCTCGAAGTCTTTAGAGCGGTGCTGGTTTCGGTTGAAACCGTGGTTTCCGCCAACACCGGCGCGGCTGCGAGCGCCAGGACCAGCGCGGAGCAGCTGGCAGAAGTGTATAATAATGTCATAAGGCTAGCTTTCCCAGTTGCCGTGATTGAGAGCGGGTGGTGCTGGCGCGGGAGTGCAGAACAAACGTCAGAGGCGTACCGGAGCCTCAGCGATCGCAAGGCGTTGAGCGATATCAGCCCGCTCGCAAACTCGCTGATGACACATCTTCTGCATGTTGCTTTCCCCGACTCCGGCGTGATCGCCAAGTCTGCGAGGGCGTACAGTCGCCACTGGACGTGTCTGAAATATTTCAGGAGATTTTTAGTTCGAAGAACGACATATTTATGGGCGGCTCAACAGAGCCACCATGAATGGGCGCATGGTAACCAGCCATATCGTTCAAGATTTTTGCGCGGGGGGAATAAGGGCTTTGCGTGAAATATCCCAGACACATTGCCTAATCAAAATATCCCGATCCATTGCTTTGCCACGGATTTTGAAGTGTGATCTGGAATGCATCATCGATTTAGGAGCGATTGGCCCTAATGGAATGGAGCACTCCCGTAGAAATGCCTCCGCATGAGTGGGTATCTGCTTCGACCGCGTCCCCGCCAGCAATGCCGGGGTGCCATATTCCCTGATAGCCGTGGCTTGGCTGCCCGCACTTTGAGAACGACTGCACTATGAAAAATATCGCAACGCGACGTTATCTGGCCCATGCGAACGCCAAAGGCATGTTATGCTTTGTCGGCGCATTTGTGCTGCTTTCGACGCCTCATAACGGCGCGCTGGCGCAAGGCGGTATGGGGGGTGGCATGGGCCGAGGTGGAGCGCAGGGTGCAGGCCCTGGCGGAGGGCCACCTCCGGGGGGCCGACCCGGGCGGGGCGGCCCGCCCCGCCCGATGAAGCCAGTCAAGCGCACGGCGCTGGACAAACCCGTCGCCGGCATGTTCCGCAACGCCGACGGCGACAAGGACGGCGTAGTGACGCTGGAAGAACTACGCGCGACCATAAATGCACGGCGCGATACACTTGTCAGCGCACGTTTTCAGCGGATCGACAGCAATCGCGACGGTGCGCTTTCACTTCCCGAGTTCCTCTCCTGGCAACAGCAGATGGGTTCTGCATCGCTCTACGAAGCCCAACCCATCATATTGAACGGCGGCCCGATCCCCGAAAACATTATGCCGGATCTGGACAACGATATGGTTGATCAGGCGCTTCGCCTCTTGATCGAGCCGTTGAGCGCGAACCTCATTGCCAATGCGAACAGCAACTATGATCGCGGCCTTTCGCTGGATGAATTGTTAGTGTTCGAGCGCGCCCGCTTCGATGCTGCTGATACTGATGGCGATGGCGAACTGTCGATGATGGAACTGCGAGACCTGGAACCTGACAACGCCGACCGTGGTCCTGGCGGACCACGTAGACCGGGAGGCCCCGCCGCGCTCCATCCGCCTTGTTCAGCAGGCGCGCAATGCTGAATGCTTCCCGGCAGATACCGGATGGAGCTTTGTCACCCGACATTACGCCCCCGACGCTGCTTGTTGTCGACGACGACAGCAGCATCCGGGCGCTTTTATCGCGTTGCCTTTCTCGTCAGGGCTATGCGATCGTAACGGCAGGCAACGTGCGCGAGATGGAAGCCGTGCTTGACACCCAATGTATCGACCTCATTCTCCTGGACGTTATGATGCCAGGCGAGAATGGTCTTGTCGCGGCCGGCCGTCATGCCGGTTCCGGACGTCCACCTATCGTTTTCCTGAGCGCGCTCGGCGAGGAGGACGACCGCATAGCCGGTCTGGATATCGGTGCGAGCCATTATCTCACAAAGCCATGCAACTCCCGCGAGATCGCGGCGACCGTACGCGCGGCGTTGCGGCATCATCATAGCATCGAACCTGTCAGCCAGCTGGCCTATCTGTTCGCAGGCTGGTGCATTGACATTACGTCCCATGAACTGCTCGATCCGCAAGGCGTGCTTGTCGACCTTACCGACGGAGAGTTCGCGGTCCTGCGGGCCTTTGTCGAGCGCCCGCGACGCGTACTGGCGCGCGACGCCTTGCTTGAGGCCGCACGTGGCTCCGATACCAGCGCTCACGACCGCGCCATCGATGTCCAGGTCAGCCGTCTCCGACGCAAGCTACGCCCGTCAGGTGACGAACTGATCCGTACCATTCGCAATGAAGGCTATCTGTTCACACCACAGGTTTCGCGTCGATGAAACGCAAGCGGGGTGCGTATCGATGGCCGTTGTTCTTGCGTATATTCTGCCTGATGTTGCTAACCGTATTTCTGGTCCAAGCGCTCAATTTTGTCGTTATCCTCCTCACCCCTCCGCCTCAGCCGACCTTTACTACAGTAGATCATATCGTTGCGGTGTTGCAGGGAACCACATCGCCGAACGAAAAGCTGGTCGTCCGCAAGGGCGGGATCGATGCGTCTGACGAGGCGATCGGACGTGAGGCTGTGCTTCGGGACCTCATCGCCCAACGCTTGTCATTGCCGGTCGCGAGCGTTCGCGTTCGCTTGATGATACGGATGCCGGGACGGCTCCCTTTTCTGCCCTTGTCTAAAGGTCTGCCACGGAGCGGTTTTGCCGATCGCCTGCCACAGACATTTGGGGCGGGCAGCGAAATCGTACTGATAGGTCCGTTCGCGGTCTCAGCCAAACGTAACGGCGAGTGGCGCACCGTCGAACTGGCCTCCTCCAGTTTTGCGCCATGGCGGCTGCGCTGGTTCGCATGGCTGATCACGGCCATGATCGTGGTTGCACCGGTCGCATGGATGCTTGCCCGTGGCCTTGCCCGCCCCATCGGTCTGTTTGCCAGTGCCGCCCACAGTCTCGGCCGCAATCCCAAAGCGCCCCCACTTGAACTGAGCGGACCGCCTGAAATCCGAGAGGCTGCTGCAGCATTCAATGAAATGCAGGGCCGCTTGAATCGCTATGTAGAAGATCGCACGACCCTTATGGCGGCGATCGCCCACGATTTGCGCACACCGCTCATGCGCCTTGCGCTCCGCTTGGAAAATACGCCGGAACCCCTGAACAGGGAATGCGAATCCGACATTCGCGACATGGAGCAGATGATTGACGCAGTGATGTCGTTCGTACGCGACATGACGCGCCCCTCACGTCGCCAGATTCTTGACTTACGCGCGCTCACCGAAAGCGTGGTCGACGATTTTGCCGACAGGGGGTGCGCGGTACACCTTCTTGATGGCGAGTCCATCACCATCGAAGGCGATCCATCGGCGCTCAAGTCCTTAATCAACAATCTGATCAGCAACGCCGTCAAATATGCTGACGGGGCTGATGTCTCGCTCAGGAAGGATAGCGACTTCGTCTTCATCGACGTGGCAGATGAGGGACCGGGCATGGTTGCTGAAGATATCGAACGCGCATTCGATCCCTTTTTCCGCGCAGAGCGGTCGCGTAACCGGGAAACTGGCGGCATCGGTCTTGGGCTTGCCAGTGTAAGAAGTGTTGCCCGAGCGCATGGTGGTAATGCAACGCTATCCAACCATCCTAATGGCGGGCTTCTCGCGCGTGTCCAATTGCCAATCTGATTTGTGTGCGGTTCATGTCCCGGCTCTCCCGAACTTTGATCGGGGTAGCCGGGAATTGGTCACGCAATCGAACCTCGTCACGACAACGCCGTGCCGCCTCGTGGCTGGTCTGGCTATCGTCGACTGTGACCTGAACGGGCAGACCATGGCACGCATAAGGGTTTCCGTACCGGTTTCCCTAAAGTAGCGGTAAGGAATATATACATTTATCAATGGCCTACCCATTGTCCCTAGGTAACCGGGGCAAATTCCCGGGCGGTCAGGCTGGAGCGGCTCTGACGAGGTCGAGGATCCGGGCGATTTGGTGGGCGCCGGGAACGGCGAACCTGTCGCCAAGGTATCGATAGAACGAGACGCCGAGCTTGGCGCATGTCTTCATGAGACCAAGCATTGTGTCGCGGGCGGTGCGCCCGGCTTCGCTGACAGTGCCTCCAGAAATTTTCCGCTTGGTGACGAAGGCGCGGATGTCGTTTTCCGAACCGTTGGTGTGGAGCGGGATTTCTGGACGATCGAGTACGCGCAGCAACTCGGCCTTCTGGCGATGGAGACGCGCGAGCAGGCGGTCCAGCATGACGTGGCCGGTGGTCCTGGTGAAGATGCGGGTGAAGCGTGCCCTCAGGGCCCTGGCCCGTTTGGGGTCGGGATCGCGTTGCCAGACCTTGAGGTCGCCATAGAACCACCAGACGAGTGTCCGGGTCAACTCGATGGCCTCGCGGTCTGCCTTTGATCTGGAATGAAGTTTGTGGATCAGGCGCTCGGCATGAACCCAGCACAGGGCATGATTGTCGCCGACCCGGAACTGGCCGGCTCCATCGGAGAGTATGACGGTATCTCCCAGCAAAGGCTGCGAGCTTTCCTATTCCGGTGCCGGCAACAAGGCCGCGTTCCGTCGGCGCTTACGCTAATGCGATCCCGGCCAGTTTTTCATTCGGCGGCGATGGCATAACCCGCGTCGCCGTCGCGCGCTTCGGTGTCGGGCGCGCTCTCCGAGCGCGTTTCGGACGGCTGCTCAACGATCCCGCTATCCTCGGCCTCGACAGGCTGCATCTCCGTTGTGTCCATCCCCGGCGTCCGGATGACGGCGGGCAGCCAGCCGGTCCCGGCCAGAAGCTGCTCGGCGGCGGTCGCCATGTCGGGCTTCTTCATGTCCGCGATTCGGGCGGCGGCGTCCTGTGACACGCCTTCGGCCACGGCGGCGGCGATATGCGCCTTGGTGACGCGGCCCAGATAGCTGTCCACTGTCGGTGTCCAGTCCTTCGCCATATCCAGATCGATCGCGCTCGCCAGCTTGTCGGCGGTCTGCAACGCCTTGGGCTTGCGGTCCCACGGCAATCGCAGCGCGTTGACGGTGCGAGACGCGCAATGCGCCAGCAGCGCCAGCAACCGCGTCTCGTCCAACTCCATGATGAATGCCCACAGGTCGGAGACATCACGCGGCATCTGCTCGGCCCATGCCTCATGCCGCTCGGCGAACGTCGCGGCCAGCGAACTATCCTCGATCCCGTCCGCATGACTGCCCAGTGGCGTCATGGTCGGGCGGATTTCAAGGCAACCGGCCTCGGCATAGCTGTAGAACAACTGCGCCGTCAGGGTGTGAACCACAGTGACAAGCGCCATGTCGGGCCGGTCAGCAAGGGCAACCCGCAAGGCAAGGGTCCGATGCGCGGTCAGGTCACGGATGAGGCTGTCAGAAATCGGCTTGCCCGGTTCCTCTTCCTCGACCTCTTCGGTCTGGGGATCATCGTCCTGCTCGTCGTTGTCGATGGTGTCGGGATCGGCATTGCCGCCCGTGTCGGCATCATCACCGCCGTTCAGCACCGGCTCGGCCAGCGCCTCATCCTCGGGGCGCACGAACCCGCGCTCAATCCGGGGAACGCCGTCATGGTTCAGCACCACTAACAGGCCGCCATGCGCGACGATCTGTGGGTCATAGGCGGAGCGCTTGTCCGATATCTCTTCGATCACGCTCTCCAATATGGTAAGCTGGTCAGCCAACTCTTCGGGCATTTCCTCATAGGAGGAATAGCCTTCGGCCAGCGCGTCATACTCGGTCGACGCCGCTTCAAGCTGGGCCTCATCCTCTTCGGACAACGCGAGGGGGCTAGGATAATAGCGCCGCATCCCATGGGCGTGGGGATAGTCGATATGCACTTCGGCCCATTTCCAGCCCTCGGCCTGAACGGTCGCGGCCACCTCGCGCAGCTTCTCGATGGTCAGCATGTCGAGCAAGCCCACATCCTCGAAGAACCCGCCCCGGTCCTCGCTGAACAGGTCGCGGATGATGGTCCCGCCCGCCTCGACATAGGCCTCCGCGCCAACGAACACAGCCCGCCGATCATCGCCGGGCACATTGTTCGCAGTCATGTCGCGCCGGATGATCCAAGGTTCGCGATTGTGGTGCAGGTTCTCGAACACCTGCTCCTGACGGGCATGATCCTCGGTGATCGCAAAGGCCATAAGCTGATCCAGCGTAAGCCCATTCTCCCGATAGACCTGCAACAGCTTCGGGCTGACAGCGCCAAGGCGCAACCGCTGCTTCACGACATGGGCGGACACGCCAAATCGCGCGCCGATCTCTTCCGCGCCCCAGCCCTTGTCACGGGAAAGCTCGGCGAACCGCTCGAACTGGTCTGCCGGGTGCATGGCCGTGCGGGTGACATTTTCGTCAAGGCTGACCTCGGCCGGATCGTTCAGCGTATCGAGCCAGCAGCGGATCGGCTCGGATTTCCTGATCTGCTTGCGTTTCACGCGGAGCAACTGCGCCTGCCTGCGACCTTCGCCTGCGGTGACGAAATAGGAGCCGGTCGGCATCCCGTCCTTGATCTCCGGTTCGACGACGAGGTTCTGGATCATCCCCTTGTGCTGGATGCTGGCGGCGAGCGCCTCGATGGCGGCTTCGCCATGCGGCACCTTGCGGGCATTGCGCGGCGACTTCTTGAGTTTGCCCAGCGGCAAGGAAATCTCGACACCGGACACAGGCTCGGCGGCTATGGTCTGGGTAACAGCGTTCATCACACGTCTCCTTCAAAACCACACGCACCCCGGAATGGGGTGGGCGGCGAAAGAGCTTGCCGTTGGCCCGCCGGCAGAGCCGGGCAGCATCCGCAGGACCGAAACGCAGAGGAGGTAAGCGCGGCACGCGCGTTGCGGCCCGGCGCGGCGGGCCTAAAGGGAAGCGACGCCCACCCCATCGCGGGAGTGCAACGACCAATAACGCGATCGGGACGGCCGAGCATCAGCGAACGCCTCGGCCCGGTCTCCGTGGATACGGATATACGCAAATCCGCAGAAGCGGATTTACGGAAAAGGCGTGGATACGCTGTCCGCCATGCCGATCGTCACAGGACTCTGACGAAACCCGCAGGGGTTCGGTCGGAGCGAAGCGGAGATAGAGCGGCGATCCCGGAGGGAGGCGCCTGGCTGGACCCGAATCGATCTTAGTGAACAATTGGTTTTGCCGGTCTCGCTGAACAAAAAGGGTGTCCAGCAACATGAGTGAGACGGTATATATTCCGGCCCGATATCTGCGCGGCTACCAGTTTGAACGGTGGACACCAAGTGGACACCAACGCCTGAAATATGACTGAGCCGCTCGGCGGCGGTGGCAGAAACCATTGATTTTACGATGATTTCTGGAGCGGGCGAAGGGATTCGAACCCTCGACCCCAACCTTGGCAAGGTTGTGCTCTACCCCTGAGCTACGCCCGCTCTGGCGGCCGGGGAAACAAGTCCTTCCGGCGGGTGAGGCGCGGCAACTAGCATCGGTTTTGCGATGCGGCAAGCGTGTTTTTCGCATGTTACCGAATCCCCCCGAAAAAGCCCCGCCATGGAAGGGAAAGGCCGCAAAGCGGGTGGCATGGCTTGCGCAGGCGTGCCGATCCCCCACATAAGGGGCGAGATTTCATATCGGCTATCACGCGGGAGAAGAGCATTGGCGACGCTGGGGATGAGCGAGGCGGACAAACAGGCGGTGGAGGATTTCCGCCGCGACGTGGTGGACCCGTCGCGCACGTCGCTGGTGATCGTCGACTTCTGGGCCGAATGGTGCGGCCCATGCAAGCAACTGACGCCGGTGATCGAGAAGGTGTGCGCCGAATATGCGACCAAGGGCGTCAAGCTGGTCAAGATCAACGTCGACGATAACGGCTTCATCGCCTCGCAATTCCGCGTCCAGTCGATCCCCACCGTCTACGCCATTTTCCAGGGCCAGCCGGTGGCGGACCTGACGCAGGCGCGTACGGAAGGCCAGTTCCGCCAGATGTTTGACCAGTTGCTGGCGCAGCTTCCCATCGAATCGGACGAGAAGGCGCAGGCGCAGGAAATTGCGCCGCTGATCGCGATGGGGGAGGACGTGCTGGCGCAAGGCGATGCGGCGCGGGCGCTGTCGATCTTCGCGCAAATCATCGAAATGGTGCCGGACAATGCCGAGGCGCTGTCGGGGCAGGTCCGCGCGCTGGTGGCGCTGGGCGAGACCGATCAGGCGCAGGCGCTGCTCGACGCATTACCCGAGGACATCGGCAAGACCCCGCCGGTCGAGCGCGCCCGCGCGGCACTCTCGCTGGCGCTGACGGTGCAGCCGGTGGAGGATCTCTCCGGGCTCGAAGCGAAACTCGCCGCCAATCCCGACGATCACGAGACGCATTTCGCGCTGGCCAACGGCCATATGGCGAACGGCGACCGCGATGCTGCCGCCGATGCGCTGCTCGACATCATCGCGCGCGACCGCGACTGGAACGAAGGCGCGGCGCGCCAACAGTTGCTCAAGGTGTTCGAGGTCGTCGGGCTTGAGGATCCCTGGGTTTCCGCACAGCGCCGGCGCCTGTCCGCGATCCTGTTCGGCTGACATGGGCACCCAGCGTATCTCCCTGTTCCCGTTGACGGGCGCGCTGCTGTTTCCTGGGATGCAGTTGCCGCTGCACATCTTCGAACCGCGCTATCGCGCGCTGATACACGATGCGATGGCGCGGGACCGGCGGATCGGGATGATCCAGCCGCGCGGCGACGGCGCGGGCACGACCGGAGGACGAGAAGCGAACCCCGCGCGACCACCGCTCTACGCCATCGGCTGCGTCGGCCATATCGGCGAGTTCGAGGCGCTGGAGGACGGCCGCTTCAACATCATCCTGACCGGCCTTGCCCGGTTCAAGATCGTGCGCGAACTGGACGTGACGACGCCGTTCCGTCAGGTCGAGGCCGAAGTGGAATCCGACGGCCATCGCGACGACGACATACTGGCCTCGGTGGAGCGCGCCGCGCTGGAACAGGAATCGCAACGCTTCGCCCGCGCGCAAGGCTATATGGTGGACTGGGACGCCGTGTCGCGGCTGGACGACGCGTCGCTGGTGAACGGCATCGCCCAGATCGCCCCCTTCGACCCCGCATCGAAACAGGTACTGCTGGAAGCCACGTCGCTGAAGGAACGCGCGGAGCGCACTATCCAGCTCATGCAGTTCTTTGGTCGCACCGACGGAGATGGGGCGGCGACTTTGCAGTGAGGGTGTGGGTGGATAGCGGACTGTCCGCTTCTAATTTTCTGGCTCTGGAAAGCTGACGTTGAACCAGATAAGCAACTGGTATGGCTGACCGAGATCGATGGATACTTCACATCAAGGAGTTACGCGAACAGCACCGCGTCAGCATATTTGATGCTGAACGGATTGCGCTGGGTGCACCGCATTGGCGACGATGGGTCGAGCAGCAAATAAATGCTGATGATCGATGTCGGCGTTTGGCGTTGTCCCACATTCGACACAACGGCGACGCGGCATTGATCGAACGACGCGGCGATAGACTTTTTATTCGTTAAGGGTGGCTTGCGGGATTTCGGCAGTCGACACGATCATGCCGGAAAGCAGACTGGGCATTATGGATTATAGAAATATGAACATCGGTTGGCGAATTGGCTTCGCTACTGCGATAATCATTTTCGGCACTACAATGGTGAGTGCACAAGAGCCTGAAAGCAGTATCAAAAATCTACCTTCCAAAATTTCCAGAAAATGCAAAACGCCAATTGATTGGGTGAAGGTTGGAACCGGGCGCTCCGTGATGCTTCAACCATCCCCCGATGCACCTTATGAAAAGGTGGATTGCGTTCTCGCAGAGATAGAACGCCGAGGTAACATAGACCTTGGCTTCATTGGGAATGAAGCCGATCCCAATCAGGTCATCAGCCCTCCTTGGTCGTTGATAGCGGGAGGAAAAATCGATGTGCTGCAAGCATTGGTGGTAGAAATTCAAAAGGCAGGCTGGGTAGTAAGCTCGCTGGCAAAAGCGGATGACGGAACCGGCTTTGTTCTTTTTAGAACCCCTGATGGAATGACCGCAGCACAAGCGGAACCGTTCAACAGCAAGATATGGAAGCAGCAATTAGGCGACATCACCTTCGGGACAGCTCCTACGAAAACAGGTAGTCGCTTAAGCGAGGTCGAATAGGTTCTACGGCAGCTAACGAGTTATGAAAAATGGCCGGGGAACAGCGTAAAGTGGTCGTTCCCAACCGCCAATTTACCCCGTCCCCTAAACCCGAAAAACCCCCTCGATCACCGTCACGCACTGCCCGCCCAGCACCGCACGATCGCGCTCGATACGGCAGGTGAGGTGGCCGCCGCGCGCGCTCGCCTGGAAGGCGGTGAAGCGGTCGCGGGCCAGCCGCCTTGTCCAATAGGGCGTCAGCAGCGCATGGGCGGAGCCTGTTACCGGATCCTCGTCGATCCCCGCGCCGGGGGCGAACACGCGGCTCAACACGTCCGTATCCTTGCCGGGTGCAGTGGCGATGTAGAGGATGTCGCCCGGGTCGATGGCCCGCAGCCTGTGGAAATCGGGGGTCAGCCCCAGCACCTCGTCGGCAGTCGCATAGACGAGCAAGCTGTAACCGCCTTCGCGCCAGTATGTCTCCACCGGCGCGCCGCCGACGCCTGCCGCGATGTCGGGCAAGGCTTTCGGCTGCATCTCCCACGCGGGGAGATCGAGCGCATAGCCCGCGCCGTCGCGCCGCACCTCCAGAACGCCCGCCTTGCGGGTGGCGAAGCGCACGGCGTCGCGATCGCCGATCAGCACATGACCGCTCGCCAGCGTGGCATGACCGCAGAGCGCGACTTCCACCAGCGGCGTGAACCAGCGCAGTTCATAGTCCGCCGCGCCGGTCGTATCCGGCACGGTGAAGGCGGTTTCGGCGAGGTTGTTCTCCGCGGCGATCGCCTGAAGCACATCGTCCGGCAGCCAGGCGTCGAGCGGCATCACTGCCGCCGGATTGCCGGTGAAGGGGCGGTCGGCGAAGGCATCGACCTGCGCGAAAGAAAGGTGGGGCATAGTGGTGCTGATCCTGCGATGGTGGTGACGGCGGGCATGCCATGCAGGCCTTTCGCCGCAAAGGGCCGATCGGGAGGTAGTGGCCCTTCGGTTAAGTCAGACTGGAAACTATATACTCCGTTCGCCCTGAGCTTGTCGAAGGGTTCCACTGAGCGTAGCGAAGTGCCTTCACTGCGTTCAGGGGAGGGCTTCGACAAGCTCTCCTGAGCCTGTCGAAGGGCCGAACGGGGGTTTAATGCTCCGGCTGCTTACCCAATCATGGATAGAGCAATCCCTCGCTCCACCCGTCCCCATCGCGCAGGAACCGTCGCCGTTCGTGCAGGCGATGTTCGCGGTCCTGCCAGAATTCGATGGTGCGCGGCACCACGCGGAAGCCCGACCAGTGCGGCGGGCGGGGCACGTCCCCGCCTTCGTAACGCGCCTGCACCTGCGCGAAGCGATCCATGAACACATCGCGCGAGGGCAAGGGACGCGACTGTTCCGACGCCCAGGCGCCGAGCTGCGAATCGCGGGCGCGGGTCGCGAAATAGGCGTCGGCGGTGGAATCGTCGACGCGCTCGACCGCGCCCTCGATCCGGATCTGCCGCCGCAGCGATTTCCAGTGGAACAGCAGCGCGGCATTGGGATTGGCGATCAGCTCCCCTGCCTTGCGCCCCTCCAGATTGGTGTAGAAAATGAAACCATCCGGCCCGTGCCCCTTCAGCAGGACCATGCGCACCGAAGGTCGCCCGTCCGCATCGGCGGTCGCCAGCGCCATGGCGTTGCTGTCGTTGATCTCCGTACTCCGCGCCTCGCCATACCACAGGTCGAACAGGGCGAAGGGATCGTGGAGGGCGCTATCGGTCATGGCTACTATGTAGGAAGCAAGCGACACAGTGTCGAGACGCGCTTGAAGCGCGGCTTTACGGTCCAGTCGCGCTTGAAGCGCGACAAGTCGCTTTCCACATGATAGCGACCTTCCAACTTCACAAGGACGAGACAGCAAGACGCATATGGCCGATCCCTACAGCACATTGGGCGTCGCCCGCGGGGCGAGCGAGGCGGAGATCAAGAAAGCCTATCGCACGCTGGCCAAGACGCTTCACCCCGATCGCAATGCCGACAACCCCAAGGCCGCCGAACGCTTTTCGGACGTGACGCGCGCCTATGACATATTGACCGACAAGGACAAGCGCGCGCAGTTCGATCGCGGCGAGATCGACGGAGACGGCAACCCGGCCATGCCGTTCGGCTTCAACAGCGGACACGGGCGCGCGGGCGGCCCCGGCGGACCGGCGGGCGCGGCCGGGTTCGAATTCAATCAGGGCGGCGATTTCGGCGACATATTCGAAGGGCTGTTCGGCGGCGCACGCGGTGCGGGCGCGGGCGGCGGCGGCTTCGGCGGTTTCGGGCGCGGACGTGGCACACCCCCGGCCAAGGGCGCGAACGTCGCCTATCGGCTGGCCGTCGGCTTCGTCGACGCCGCCACCGGCGCGCCGCAGCGGATCACGCTTCAGGACGGCAAGACGATCGACGTCAAATTGCCCGCAGGCGTCGAGACCGGCACGCAGATGCGGCTGGCGGGCAAGGGCCAGCCCGGCCCCGGCGGACCCGGCGACGCGATCATCACCATAGAGATCGGCAGCCACCCCTTCTTCACGCGCGACGGCGACAATGTGCGCCTGACCCTGCCCGTCACGCTCGACGAAGCGGTGAAAGGCAGCAAGGTGAAGGTGCCGACGGTCGAAGGGCCGGTGATGCTGGGCATTCCCGCGGGTTCCGCATCCGGCAAGACGCTGCGCCTGAAGGATCGCGGCTTCACCGGCAAGGGCGGCACGCGCGGCGACCAGCTCGTCACCCTGCAGATCGACGTGCCGGCGGACGACGCCGCGCTCAACGATTTTCTGGCGCAGTGGCAGGACACGCGATCCGTGCGGGGACATTTGGGCGTCTGAGGACGTTATCGTCCCGCCATGAGAGATGTTTCCCCCGAATCCCCCGAAGCGCGCCGCCAGCGGCTGATCGATCAGCCGGAAGTCGCGCGCCACTCGCGCCTGGCCCGTTTCAGACCAGGCACGAATGCCATCAAGGTTACCAAGCGCGTCGCGGTCGGCGTCTATACCGACGGGTTCATCCACGCGGGCAACCTTGCCTATATGTCGCTGCTGACGCTGTTTCCCTTCTTCATCGTCGCGGCGGCGATCACCAGCATCTTCGGGCGGACGAGCGACGGCATCGCCACGGTCAACGCCTTCCTCCTCACCGTGCCGTCCGGCGTGGCGGACGTGCTGCGCGACCCGATCAACCAGGTCATCAACGCACGTCTTTCCAGCGGCGTGCTGTGGCTTGGCGGCCTCGTCGGCCTGTGGTCGGTCGGCAGCCTGATAGAGACGATCCGCGACATATTGCGCCGCGCATACGGCACGAAGAGCGGGCGGGCATTCTGGCAGTACCGGCTCGGCTCGATCGGCATCATCTTCGTCAGCATCTTCGCCGCTATGTTCGCCTTTTCGATGCAGATCGCGCTGCAGGGCGCGGAGGAGTTCCTGTTGCGCGTGCTGCCTTTCGCCGACGACACCATCCGCATCGTGACCGCCAGCAAGATCGTGCCGATGGCGATCCTGACGCTGGCGCTCTATTCGCTGTTCGTGTCGCTGACCCCCAGCAAATATCGCGATTCCCGCTTTCCCAAATGGCCCGGCGCCGTGCTGACGGCGGGCTGGTGGTACGGCACGCTCATCCTCCTGCCGGTCGCCCTTTCCCATCTGTCGAGCTACGACCTGACCTACGGCAGTCTGGCCGGCGTCATGATCACGCTCATTTTTTTCTTCCTCGTCGGGCTTGGCGTGGTAATTGGCGCCGAACTCAATGCGGCTCTGGCGGACTTCCCCGATGCGGAAGCGGCCCCCGAGCCGCCATTATCTAAGGACTGACCACATATGACGGACGCGATCACAGGCACCCTGATGAAGGGCAAACGCGGCCTCATCATGGGTCTCGCCAATGAAAAGTCGCTCGCCTGGGGCATATCGAAGGCGCTTGCGGCGCAAGGTGCGAAACTCGCCTTCTCCTATCCGATGGAACAGGTGCTCAAGCGGGTGAAGCCGCTGGCGGCGGAACTCGGCTCGGATTTCATCGTCCCCTGCGACGTGGCCGACATGGCGTCGATCGACGCGGCGTTCGAGACGATCCGCGAGAAATGGGGCACGCTGGACTTCATCGTCCACGCCATCGGCTTTTCCGACAAGAACGAATTGCGCGGCAAATTCTACGACACCAGCCTCGACAACTTCCTGATGACGATGAACATTTCCGCCTACAGCTTCGTCGCGGTGGCGAAGCGCGCGCGCGAACTGATGCCCGAGGGCGGATCGCTGCTGACCCTGAGCTATTACGGCGCGGAAAAGGTGATCCCGCATTACAACGTGATGGGCGTGGCGAAGGCGGCGCTGGAAACCAGCGTCAAATATCTCGCCATGGACATGGGACCGGAAAACATCCGCGTGAACGCGATTTCGGCCGGACCGATCAAGACGCTGGCAGCCAGCGGCATCGGCGATTTCCGCTACATCCTGAAATGGAACGAATATAATTCGCCCCTGCGCCGCAACGTCACGATCGACGACGTGGGCGGCGCGGGCCTCTATCTTCTGAGCGACCTCGCCAGCGGCGTAACGGGCGAAATCCACCATGTCGACGGCGGATACAATGTCATCGGCATGAAGGCCGAGGACGCGCCGGACATCGGGCTGGAACAATAACCTGCCCCCTCTCCCCTTCAGGGGAGAGGGCCGGGGAGTGGGGGGTGACATACAGATGCCAAGGTTGGCTACAGCGGGCTACAGCCCCCTCTCCCAACCCTCTCCCCTGAAGGGGAGAGGGCATTCATGAGCTTCAACACATTCGGGCGCGTGTTTCGCTTCACCACCTGGGGGGAAAGCCATGGCCCCGCCATCGGCGCAGTCGTGGACGGTTGCCCTCCAGGGCTGCTGATCGACGCTGAAGTCAATCTCCAGCCTTTCCTCGACAAGCGCCGTCCCGGCACCTCAAAATACACCACCCAGCGGCAGGAACCAGACAAGGTCCGCATTCTCTCCGGCCTGTTCGAGGGAAAGACGACCGGCACGCCGATTTCCCTGATGATCGAGAATGTCGATCAGCGGTCGAAGGATTATTCGGACGTGGCCAAGGCCTATCGCCCAGGCCATGCCGATTATGCCTATGACGCGAAATACGGCTTCCGCGACTATCGCGGCGGCGGGCGGTCGAGCGCGCGCGAAACCGCGAGCCGCGTGGCGGCGGGCGCGGTGGCGCGGCTGGTGATCCCCGACGTCGACATCTTCGCCTATGTCAGCGAAATCGGCGGCGACGCGATCGACCCGGCGCGCTTCGATCCGGCTGAGATCGAGCGCAATCCCTTCTTCTGCCCCGATCCGGTGGCGGCGAAACGTTGGGAGGCGCTGGTAGACGGCGCGCGGCTCGACGGATCGTCGCTGGGCGCGGTTGTCGAGTGCATCGCCATCGGCGTGCCTGCGGGCTGGGGCGCGCCGCTCTACGCCAAACTCGACGCAGAGCTGGCCGCCGCGATGATGAGCATCAATGCGGTAAAGGGCGTAGAGATCGGCGACGGCTTCGCCGCCGCGCGCCTGCGCGGGGAGGACAATGCCGATCCGATGCGCCCCGGCACGGACGGCGCGCCGCAGTTCATGGCCAATCATGCAGGCGGCATCGCGGGCGGCATATCCACCGGCCAGCCGGTGAAGGTGCGCGTCGCGTTCAAGCCGACCAGCTCGATCCTGATTCCGGTGGACACGGTAACGCGCGAAGGCGACGCCGCCGACATCATCACCAAGGGCCGCCACGACCCCTGCGTCGGCATCCGCGGCGTGCCGGTGGTGGAAGCGATGATGGCGCTGGTGCTGGCGGATCAGCGGCTGCTGCACCGGGCGCAGTGCGGGGAAATGGGGGACTGAGGAACGCTGGGCTACGTCCGCTCCTTAACCGTCATCCCAGCGAAAGCTGGGATCTCCCTTGTTCTTTACCTCGCAAGAAAGGCGGTGAGATGCCAGCCTGCGCTGGCATGACTGGGATTCGGGAATGGCGGCAGACGAGCGAGAATTGCCATTCTCGCCATCTTGGTTCTATGGCTACGCAGACATTCGCGGGCGGGGAGAGGAATAATGTTCGTCATCGTATTTGCGTTGGCCCTCGCTGGGCAGGCAGCCCCTCCTCCCGCACCATCGGAACAATGGACTGAATACAAAGACGACGCCGAGGGCTTTTCGGTTTGCTACCCCGCCGGGCGGTTAAGCTCCGTGCCTTCAAAACAGAAGCCAGACGGCCTTCAATTTGCATCAAATGACGGTGCCAAACTGAAATTCTGGAGCCGTGAAGACAATCGGGATAAACTGCTATCTTACGCTAACAAAGACCTCACCAATGAGGTCGAGAATGCGGATGGGCGGTTCGTATTCAATAGTAAAGGTGGCTCTATTTTTGCTCCGTGGGATTATGCCGAAATCGTCTTTGGTGGGCGAACCCACTATAATTTACTGCAAAGATCGCGCACCCGAGTATTCTATATGCGTCTGTCTGTTCCGGATCGGCTCACTGAAGAATATCGTCCAATCGTTGATCGCTTGGTAAAATGTTTTAGGCCAATTCTTCCAAAAGGCTGATGGGGACTCGAAAGCCGCCATTCCGCTATCCACCCTAATCATCGCTCCCGCATTTCACATCTACCCACCACCCAATTTCCCAAAGCCCAGCTTTTCTGCGGGTTTCAACGGCGCAACTTCCGCAACTTCGTGGCCTTCCGATACACCCTGCACCACCTCACGTTGCGGCATCCGCTTCGACTTGATAGCAAGGACGCAACAGCATCGGGTCCGTCCCGCCTATCCATAATCCGGGAGCCAGCATGGCCAAGCGCCTTACGTCCATCATCCTCATCGCCATGATCCTGGGCGTCGTCGTCGGGTACATCACCAACCAGCTGGTCGGGGCGGACAAGGCGCAGGCGAAGGATGTCGCGGGATATTTCCATCTGCTCGCCGACATCTTCCTGCATCTTATCAAGATGATTATCGCGCCTCTGGTGTTCGCGACGCTCGTGTCGGGCATCGCGCATATGGGGGACAGCGCGGCGCTGGGGCGGATCGGCGGACGGGCATTGCTGTGGTTCGTCACCGCCAGCCTGATCTCGCTCAGCCTCGGCCTCGTCTTCGTCAATTTCTTCGAGCCGGGCGTCGGACTCGATCTCGTCCGCAGCGGCGCGGATGCGGGCGTGGATACCAAGGCGCTTAACTTCCGCGACTTCGTGCTGCACATCTTCCCGACGTCCATGGTCGAGGCGATGGCGAGCAACGCCATTCTCCAGATCGTCGTATTCTCGCTGTTCGTCGGCGTGGCGCTTACCGCGATCGGCGACAAGGGCAAGCCGATCGTCGCGGTGGTCGAGGCGCTGGTCGAGCTGATGCTCCAGATCACCGGCTATGTGATGAAAGTCGCGCCGCTCGCGGTGTTCGGTGCGATCGCGTCCGTCGTGACGGTGCAGGGGCTGGGCGTTCTCGTCACCTTCGGCCAGTTGATCGGCGAGTTCTATCTGGCGCTGGCGACGCTCTGGTTGATCCTGGGCTTTGCGGGCTTCCTCGTGCTGGGCAAGCGCATCTTCCGCCTCGCCCGCTACATTAGGGAGCCGCTGCTGATCGCCTATTCCACCGCCTCGTCCGAAGCGGCCTATCCCAAGCTGCTGGAGCAGCTCGACCGCTTCGGCGTGCCGCGTCGCATTTCCAGCTTCGTGCTGCCGCTGGGCTACAGCTTCAACCTCGACGGGTCGATGATGTACGCGGCGTTCGCCACCGTGTTCATCGCGCAGGCCTATGGCATCGACTTGCCGATGGGGACGCAGATCACGATCCTGCTGGTGCTGATGATCACCAGCAAGGGGATCGCCGCGGTGCCGCGCGCGTCGCTGGTGGTCGTCGCCGCGACGCTGGCGCAGTTCGACTTGCCGGTGGAGGGCGTCGCCTTCATCCTCGCCATCGACCAGTTCCTCGACATGGGTCGTACCGCCACCAATGTCGTCGGCAATGCCATCGCGACCTCGGTGGTCACCAAATGGGAAGGGATGCTGGAAGTCGAGGAGGCGGACTATGTCGAGCCGCCCCATGCCCCCGCGCATACGGCGGCGGGTGGCATGGCGGGGCTGGATCTGGCGCCGGACATGGTGGAGGATGAGCGGAAGGGGTGAGGCCATTCCGGTTTTCCTTCGCAAGCAGGAATCCAGGGTCGCACGGGAAAGCCCTGCCGCTCTGGACTCCTGCTTTCGCAGGAGAACAGACGGTTAAACCCGCATCGGCATCAGCACATACAGCGCCGCGCTCTTGTCGTTCTCACGAATCAGCGTCGGCGCGGCGGCGTCGGCGAGGTGCAGTTCCACCACGTCGCCGTCGATCTGCCCCAATATGTCGAGCAGATAGCGGGCGTTGAAGCCGATCTCCATGCTTTCGGACACGTAGTCGGCGGAGACTTCCTCTGCCGCGGTGCCGTTTTCGGGGCTGGTGACGGACAGAGTGATCTTGTCGCGATCGACCGACATCTTGACCGCGCGAGTCTTTTCGGTGGCGATGGTTGCGACGCGATCGACGCCTTCCTCGAAACCGCGCGGATCGATCTTGAGCAGCTTGTCGTTGCCGGTCGGGATGACGCGGCTGTAATCGGGGAAGGTGCCGTCGATCAGCTTGCTGGTCAGGATCGCATTGCCGATGTCGAAGCGGATCTTGCCCGCCGACAGCGACACCGCGACGCTGCCGTCCACTTCATCGAGCAGCTTGCGCAATTCGCCGATGCATTTGCGCGGTACGATGATGTCCGGCATCCCTTCCGCGCCGTCCGGCCGCGCCACGGTGACGCGGGCGAGGCGATGCCCGTCTGTCGCCGCCGCCTTCAGCACCGGGGCCGGATCATCCGACACATGCAGGAAGATGCCGTTCAGATAATAGCGCGTTTCCTCGGTCGAGATTGCAAAGCGCGTCTTGTCTATGATCTGCTTCAGGGTTTCGGCGGGCAGCTCGAAGCTGGTCGGCAAGTCGCCTTCGGCGATCACCGGGAAATCGTCGCGCGGCAGGGTCGACAGGTTGAACTTCGCCCGGCCCGCCTGGATAAGCATCTTGCCGTCGGCGGCCTGCAGCGACACCTGGCTGCCTTCGGGCAGCTTGCGGGCGATGTCGAACAGGGTGTGCGCGGAAATGGTCGTCGCGCCCGCCGTTTCGACCTGCGCCTGGATGATCTCGACGATCTGCAGGTCAAGGTCTGTCGCCATCAGCTTGATCGCGCCGTCGGCCGTCGCCTCGATCAGCACGTTGGACAATATGGGAATGGTGTTGCGCCGCTCCACAACCGACTGGACATGGCCCAGGCTCTTGAGGAGTGTCGCGCGTTCGATGGTGGCCTTCATTCCCTGGTCCCGCTTCTGTTCTGCTTGCCTGTCTGGAGTCCGCCCCGATTCCGGGTGGTGGGGCAAGATACAGCTCCTTCATGAACAACAATGCAACGGGGGGCAAGCGGTCGCGCTTGCAAAAAAGCGGCGCTTGGGCTTTGCCTTGGCACGATGCGATCCGCCCTCCTCCTTCGCCATGTCCGGATGCCCCTGATGCTCGCCCTGATGGCGGTGTGGACTGCCCCGGCGCAGGGGCGCGATTCGCTCGGCATCTTCGAAAGCTGGGGTGCCTTCGTCGATCCGTCCGTGCCGCGCTGCTACGCGATCGCCGAACCCGTGCGGCGTGGACGCCAGGCGGACTGGCAGTCCTTCGCCTCGGTCGGCACCTGGCCGAAATCCAACGTGCGCAATCAGTTGCATATACGCCTCAGCCAGGCGCGTCGCCCGCAGGCCGTCGTGACGCTGAGCATCGGGGAGCGGCGCTTCACACTGGCGGCGGGCACCGCCGACGCCTGGGCACCCGACCGGCAGGTCGATGCCGGCATCATCGCCGCGATGCGATCGGCCACCAGCATGAGCGTGCAGACGGTGGACGCAAGCGGCCGCGCCTTCGCCGATGTCTACGCCCTGCGCGGCGCCGCGACGGCGATCGACGCGGCGGCGCTGGGCTGTTCGCGGCGCTAGGCCCGCACCGCTGGCATTTAGACCGATTCGCCTCTATAGGCGCGCTCATGCAAATACCCGGACATATCGATCCGGTGCCGGTTCCGCGCACCGTGACACCCCGTGCCGATGGCCGCGTCGATCTGCTTGGCCTGAACAAGGCGCAGATACAGGGTGCGCTGATGGAATCGCAGCTTGACCTCAAGCAGGCGAAGCTGCGCGCCAAGCAGCTGTTCCACTGGATCTATCATCGCGGCGAGACGGACTTTGCGATGATGACCGACCTTGCCAAGCCGATGCGGCTGTGGATGGCGCACCGCTTCGTCATCGGGCGTCCGCAAGTGGTCGAGGCGCAGGTGTCGAGCGACGGCACCCGCAAGTGGCTGCTGCGCTCCGACGACGGGCAGGATTACGAGATGGTGTTCATCCCGGATGCGGACCGGGGAACGCTGTGCGTGTCCAGCCAGGTGGGCTGCACGCTCAACTGCCGCTTCTGCTACACCGGCACCATGCGCCTCGTCCGCAATCTGACGCCGGGCGAAATCGTGGGGCAGGTGATGCTGGCGCGCGACGCGCTGGGCGAATGGCCCAAGGGCAACATGGCCGCGACCACCGAGGACGAGGACGAGGACGACGACGCCCCGCTCTACACCACCGACGGGCGGATGCTGACCAACATCGTGATGATGGGCATGGGCGAGCCGCTCTATAATTTCGAAAATGTGCGCGACGCCCTGAAAGTCGTGATGGACGGCGACGGGCTGGCTTTGTCGAAGCGGCGAATTACCTTGTCGACCAGCGGCGTAGTGCCGATGATGAAGCGCGCGGCAGAGGAAATCGGCGTCAACCTGGCGGTGTCGCTGCATGGCGTGACCAAGGAGGTGCGCGACGAAATCGTACCGATCAACCGCAAATACGGGATCGAGGAATTGCTTCAGGCGTGCGCCGATTATCCCAAGGCGAACAATGCGCGCCGCATAACCTTCGAATATGTGATGCTGAAGGACAAGAACGACAGCGACGCGGATGCGCGCGAACTCGTTCGCCTCATCAAGCATTACAAGCTGCCGGCGAAGGTGAACCTCATTCCCTTCAATCCGTGGCCGGGCGCTTTCTACGAATGTTCGTCGCCCGAAAGGATCAAGGCGTTCAGCAACCTGATCTTCGCCGCCGGGATTTCCGCGCCGATCCGCACGCCGCGCGGGCGGGACATCATGGCGGCCTGCGGCCAACTCAAATCCGCATCGGAAAAGAAGAGCCGGGCCGAACTCGACCGGCTGGCGGAGGAAAAGCAGGCGGCGCTTGGCTGAGACGCCTCAGACCTATCCCGACGAAGCCGCGATCGTCGCGATCGGCGTCGGCTTTGCGGACCTGACCCTGCCCAAGGCGCAATGGACGCATGGCGGGCATTTCGCCGCCTGCCTCTGGCTGATGCGCTGCCGTCCCGATCTGGCGGCGGAACGCGACATGCCCGACATGATCCGCCGCTACAATATCGCGACCGGCGGCGTGAACAGCGCGACGGCGGGCTATCACGAGACGATCACGCAGGCGTCCATCCGTGCGGCGGGGTCGGCGTTGCGCGATGCGCCCGACACCATGCCGCTTCATGGCGTTCATGCGCTTCTGATGAACGGGCCGTGCGGCCGGAAGGACTGGCTGCTGGAATACTGGTCGTCGGCGCTTTTGATGAGCAGTGCAGCAAGAATGGCCTGGGTATCGCCGGATATCATGCCGCTACCCTGTTAAAAAGTCAGGCTCCATGGCTCGATTGCAATCTTTGCATCCGTAAAATCACTGTTCGCACTTGCAGCAGAGACCGCAGTCATACATACCGCAAGTGCCTTTCAGGCATCCTCTCCTAAAACTTTTCGGGCTGATCTTCGGATCGGCCCTTTTTTTTCGTCTCGAATTCCTCTATTGGCATGCTGCTGCTGTCGCGCCGAATAACATAATTTGGAGCGGTGCCGCCGGTAAAACCGGCAAGGCGAGGCTGTGGCATGGGGGATCGAGCCGACGCGCCCAAGGCTCTCCCCCATCCTTTCCGATACGCTTTGTTTTTCTTTCCCCGCTGCGTAACCGCACCATCATTTTCTTCGTATCTATGTCCGGATGGCGTAGCTTTCGGCCATGAATGAAACAGCAGGGGCAGTAAGCATGTCGCAGCAGGATGTAGCGGAGAAAGCCCCGGCAGGTGGTACGCTGGTGAAACGGCATCGCCTGTCGACGCGGCTGTGGCACTGGACCAATGCGATCGCCATCGCGACCCTGTTCATGAGCGGCCTTGGCATCTTCAATGCGCATCCGCGCCTCTACTGGGGTCAATATGGCGCCAATTTCGACACGCCCTGGCTGGAGCTGGAGCGTTTCCCCGGCTGGATCACCCTGCCCGGCAGCTACAGCCTCGCCATGTCGCGGCACTGGCATCTGAGCTTCGCGCTGATCTTCGCCTTCGCGATCCTGCTTTACATGGTCTGGAGTCTCGTCAACCGGCATATCAGCCGCGATCTCGCCTTTCGCCGGGAGGAACTGTCGCCCGGCCACGTGTGGGCCGACGTCAAGGATCATGCCCGCCTGCGCTTCCCGACCGGCGCGGCGGCGCTGCGGTACAATGTCCTGCAAAAGGCGAGCTATGTCGGCGTGATCTTCCTGCTGATCCCCGGCCTCATCCTGACCGGCCTGACCATGTCTCCGGGGATGAACGCGGCGTGGCCATGGCTGGTCGACCTGTTCGGCGGGCGGCAGTCGGCACGGTCGATCCATTTCATTCTGGCCTTTGCGACGGTCGCCTTCTTCCTCGTCCATATCCTGATGGTCGTGTTGGCCGGGCCGTTCAACGAAGTCCGTTCGATGATTACGGGCTGGTATCGCCTGCCCGACGACCGAGGCCGGACGGAGGCGCGACCATGACCGGGATGACGCGCCGGTCCCTGCTGACCGGGATCGCCGCCACCGCAGGGGGCTTGCTGACCGGATGCGACCGGTTGGCGAAGAACGAGACGTTTCGCGAGGCGCTGTTCAGCGCGGACAACGTCCACCTGTGGACGCAGCGCGCGCTGACGAACCGTGATGCGCTGGCGCGGGAGTTCCGCCCCGATCAGGTCTCGCCCTATTTCCGGCCCAATGGCGTGCGCAATCCGGGGACGGCGGAATATGCCGCCGTTTCCGCCAACGGTTTTGCCGACTGGCGCCTGCAGATCAGTGGGCTGGTCAACCGTCACCTTTCGCTTTCCCTGCCGCAGATCAGGGCCTTGCCGCATCGCGAGCAGATCACCCGGCACGATTGCGTCGAGGGGTGGAGCGCAATCGGCAAATGGCGCGGCGTGCCGCTGTCCACGATATTGAAGGCCGCGGATCTCAAGACCAACGCCAGATATCTGGTGTTCCATTGCGCCGACACCAACGGCGGCGCACGGCCCTATTATGAAAGTATCGACCTGGTCGACGCCTTCCACCCGCAGACGATCCTTGCCTTCGCCCTCAACGACAAGCCGCTGTTCGTCGCCAATGGTGCGCCGCTGCGGCTGCGGGTGGAGCGGCATCTGGGGTACAAGCACGCCAAATATCTGATGCGCGTGGAAGCCGTCGCCAGTCTGGAGAACATCCATGGCGGCCATGGCGGCTATTGGGAGGATGTCGCGGGTTATCAGTGGTATGCGGGGATTTGACGCATCCGGCCCGCGCGCCTACCCTGTCCCCATGTGGTTACTGAACAGGCTTCTGCCCAAGCTGATCCGTAAGGGGCGGCTGACCGTCGCCTCGCCCGACGGCACAATGCAATCCTTCGGCGATGGCGATCCGGACTGGCCGGACCTGACGCTTCGGCTGCACGATGCCAAAGTGGCGGGCGATATCGTGCGCGATCCGCGCCTCGGCCTCGGTGAAGCCTATATGGACGGGCGCATCGCGATCGAGGGTGGCGACATCCTCGATTTCATCACGTTCGTGCGGGCCAACCGCCCGTGGGAAAGCGGCGACTATGGGCTGAAGCGCAAGGGCGCGCTGGCGGGCATCGGGGCGGAAGTGATCGGGCGGATCAACCGCCTGAACCAGCGTGCGCGCTCAAAATCCAATGTCGCGCATCATTACGACCTGTCCGACCGACTCTACGACCTGTTCCTGGACGCGGACCGGCAATATAGCTGCGCCTACTGGACGGACCCGGCCAACAGCCTGGAACAGGCGCAGGCGGACAAGAAGGCGCATATCGCCGCCAAGCTGCACCTGTCGCCGGGACAGAAGGTGCTCGACATCGGCTGCGGCTGGGGTGGGATGGCGCTGTATCTGAACCGGATGTGCGACGTGGACGTACTGGGCGTCACCCTTTCGGAGGAACAGCTCAAGGTCGCGCGGGCGCGGGCGCAGGCGGCGGGCGTCGCCGACCGGGTGCGCTTCGAACTGATCGACTATCGCGACGTGCAGGGCCGGTTCGACCGGATCGTGTCGGTCGGCATGTTCGAGCATGTCGGCCCCACCCATTATCGCGAGTTCTTCCGCTGCTGCCATAATCTGCTGACGACCGACGGGGTGATGCTGCTCCACACGATCGGCCGGGTCGGCAAGCCCGGTACGACCGACGCCTGGACGCGCAAATATATCTTCCCCGGCGGCTACAGCCCGTCCTTGAGCGAAATCGTGACGGCGAGCGAGCGCAACAAGCTGATGCTGACCGATGTCGAAGTGCTGCGCCTGCATTACGCGCATACGCTGCGGCAATGGTACAAGCGGGTGCAGGACAAGCAGGCGGAGATCGAGGCGCTGTACGACGCGCGCTTCTTCCGCATGTGGAGTTTTTATCTGGCAGGCGCGACCGCCGCGTTCGAGAGCGGCGGGATGGTCAATTTCCAGCTTCAATATGCCCGCAACCGCCACACGCTGCCGATCACGCGGGATTATATGAGCCAGGCTGAGACGGCGCTGAGGGCAAAGGCCTGAAACGAAAAGGCCCGGTGTCGTCCACCGGGCCTTTGACGTCGGATCAGGCAGCCGCCTTGGAGCGCGCCTGCTTCTTGCGCTCGTTGGGATCAAGCCAGCGCTTGCGCAGGCGGATCGACTTGGGCGTCACTTCGACCATTTCATCGTCGTCGATATAGGCGATCGCCTGTTCCAGCGTCAGCTTCTTCGGCGGGGTCAGGCGCACGGCGTCGTCCTTGCCGCTGGCGCGGAAGTTGGTGAGCGCCTTGCTCTTCATCGGGTTGACTTCGAGATCGTCGGGCTTGGCGTTTTCGCCGATGATCATGCCTTCATACAGCGCCTCGCCGACGCCGACCATCAGGATGCCACGTTCTTCGAGCGGCCCCAGAGCATAGGCATTCGCCTCGCCCGATCCGTTGGAGATCAGCACGCCGTTCTTGCGGCCTTCGATCTTGCCTTTGTGCGGCCCGTATTTCTCGAACAGGCGGTTCATGATGCCGGTGCCGCGCGTGTCGGACAGGAATTCGCCATGATAGCCGATCAGGCCGCGCGAGGGCGCGGAGAAGGTGATGCGGGTCTTGCCGCCGCCCGACGGGCGCATGTCGGTCAGTTCCGCCTTGCGGACGGCCATCTTGTCGACGACGGTGCCGGAATATTCTTCATCCACGTCGATAACGACGGTTTCATAAGGTTCTTCCAGACCATTCTCGCCGTCGCGGAACAGCACGCGCGGGCGGCTGATGCCGAGTTCGAAGCCTTCGCGGCGCATCGTTTCGATGAGCACGCCCAATTGCAATTCACCGCGTCCGGCGACTTCGAAGCTGTCCTTGTCGGCGCTTTCCGTCACCTTGATCGCGACGTTCGATTCGGCTTCGCGGGCCAGACGGTCGCGGATCATGCGGCTCGTCACCTTGGTGCCTTCGCGGCCCGCCATCGGCGAATCATTGACGGCAAAGCGCATCGAGAGCGTCGGGGGATCGATCGGCTGCGCGTGCAGCGGTTCGGTGACGGCCGGATCGCAGATGGTGTTCGACACGGTGGCGACGGTGAGACCGGCCAGCGAAATGATGTCGCCGGCCTTGGCTTCGTCGACGGGAACGCGTTCCAGACCGCGGAAGGACATGATCTTCGACGCGCGACCGGTCTCGATGATCTTGCCGTCGTTGTCGAGCGCGTGGATCGCCTGGTTGGTCTTGACCGAACCGGAGAATACCAGGCCGGTAAGGACGCGGCCGAGGAAATTGTCGCGGTCGAGCAGCGTCACCAGAAACTTGAACGGACCGTCGGGATCGGCCGAGGGCGGCGGCACATGATCGACGATCTTCTGGAACATCGGCGTCAGCGTGCCGGAGCGCGCCTGCGGATCGTCGCTGGCGTAGCCATTGCGGCCCGACGCGTAGAGCACGGGGAAATCGAGCTGTTCGTCGCTGGCTTCAAGGCTGACGAACAGGTCGAACACTTCGTCCAGCACTTCCTGAATGCGCTCGTCGGGGCGATCGACCTTGTTGACGACCACGATCGGACGCAGGCCCAGCGCCAGCGCCTTGCCGGTCACGAACTTGGTCTGCGGCATCGCGCCTTCCGAACTGTCGACCAGCAGGATGACGCCGTCGACCATGGAGAGGATGCGTTCCACCTCGCCGCCGAAATCGGCGTGGCCCGGCGTATCGACGATGTTGATGCGCGTGCCTTCCCACTCGATCGACGTCGGCTTGGCGAGAATGGTGATCCCGCGTTCCTTTTCCAGGTCGTTGCTGTCCATCGCGCGCTCTTCCACGCGCTGATTGTCGCGGAACGTGCCGGACTGACGGAAAAGCTGATCGACGAGGGTGGTCTTGCCATGATCGACGTGCGCGATGATGGCGATATTACGCAGGGACATGAGATGCCTTTGGGATATAGGGTCCGGTCGGCACTGTGCCGTATCGGGTTCCGCGGCCCCATAACGGAAACTTCCCCATTTCGCAACTGCGGCGATCTTGTCCCCCATCGGCATAGCGTTGCAGTTGGCTAAATCCCCGCGCCGCCCTATAGCGAGATGCGCGCTATTGCAGAGCAGGTGTTCTATACTAATATGACACCATAAGGAGATGACATGGCTTCCACTGCAACCACGACTGCCGACCCCGCCATCACGCTGACCGCGCCGGAGCCGGTCGCCCCCGTCGCGCCCGAACGCGCCGCCGGGCTGGTGCCGATCGACACGGAAAAGAAGTCGAAGCTGGAAGAGAAAGTCGATGCCTTCGTCGACGATCTGGTCGCGCAGGACGCCAACAGCCCCGAATTCGGCATGCGCGTCGATCAGCTCACCAACATGGGGCGCAAGGAAATCGCCGAGGCCGCCGGGCACAGCAACCGCTTCCTCGACCGCCCGGTGCGCGCCATGGATTCGGACAATCAGGTGGGCGCCGACCTCGCCGAACTGCGCCGCACGGTCGAGGATCTCGATCCGGGCAAACGCGGCAACCTGACCGCGCCGCGCAAGCTGTTCGGCCTCATCCCGTTCGGCAACAAGATGCGCAACTATTTCGACGGCTACAAGAGCGCGCAGAGCCACATCAACGGCATATTGGGCAGCCTCGCCAGCGGCAAGGACGTGCTGATCAAGGACAATGCCGCGATCGACGTGGAACGCCAGAACATGTGGGCGACCATGGGCAAGCTGGAGCAGATGATCCACATCAGCAAGACCATGGACGCGCGGCTGGAAAGCAAGGCGCTGGAACTGGACGCGACCGACCCGGCCAAGGCGAAGGCGATCCGCGAAAGCGCGCTGTTCTACGTCCGCCAGCGCACGCAGGACCTGCTGACGCAGATGGCGGTGACGGTGCAGGGCTATCTCGCGCTCGATCTGGTCAAGAAGAACAATGTCGAACTGGTGAAGGGCGTCGATCGCGCCAGCACCACGACCGTCGCGGCGTTGCGCACGGCGGTGACGGTGGCGCAGGCGCTGATGGGGCAGAAGCTGGTGCTGGAGCAGATCACCGCGCTCAACACCACCACCGCCAACATGATCGATTCGACGGGCGAACTGCTCAAGACGCAGACCGCGCAAATCCACGAGCAGGCGGCATCCAGCACCATCCCGATCGAGACGCTGCAACGTGCGTTCCAGAATATCTACGACACGATGGACAATATCGACGCGTTCAAGCTGAAGGCGCTGGAATCGATGAAAACGACGGTCACCACGCTGTCGAGCGAAGTCGAGAAGTCCAAGGGCTATATCGCCCGCGCGGAGGGACAGGCGCAGGCGCAGGCGAGCGGTGGTCAGGCCGCCAATCCGCTGCTGAGCGCGATCGAGGCGTAAGAGGCTATGGCACACCCCACCCCGTTCGGGCTGAGCTTGTCGAAGCCTCCTGCTGAGCGCAGCGACGCATGCTTCGCTTGCGCTCGGCAGAGCCCTTCGACTGCGCTCAGGGCGAACGGCAAGGGGAGACTTGCCCCATGAGCCGTTCCGATCAGATCATCGCCGACGCCGACGCCGTCCTGACGCGCACGTCGGAGCGCTATCGCAGCCTTTCGGCGCGCACGCGGCAGCGGCGCAATGCGGCGATGATGCGCAAGATCAAGCGCATCTTTGCCGCGATCCTTGCGATCCTGATCGGTGCGGCGATGGTCGGCTGGTTCCTGCCGCTCGGCACCAGCGGCATCATGATCGTGCTGGGCCTCATCCTCGCCGCGGTGCTGCTGTTCGGCGTGACTGGTGGAGAGGAACGGGTGCGGCCGGAAAAGCTGGCCGAAACCGATATCAAGGCGCTGCCGCTCCAGACCGAAATCTGGCTCGACGACCAGCGCAAGATGCTCCCCGCCCCGGCGGTGCAACTAGTCGACAGCATCGGCGTGAAGCTGGAGACGCTGGCGCCGCAACTCGCGCGCCTGAACCCGCAGGAACCCGCCGCGCTGGAAGTCCGCCGCCTGCTGTCCGACCACTTGCCCGAACTCGTTACCGGCTATCAGGCGATACCGGAACCGATGCGGCGGCAGGAGCGCAACGGTCGCGTGCCGGAAAAGCAACTGATCGAAGGGTTGTCGGTGATCGAAAGCGAGATCGACCGGATGACCGAGCAGCTTGCGTCGGGCAATCTGGACAGCCTGTCGACGCACAGCCGCTTCCTTGAACTCAAATATCAGGAAGCCAAGGAACTGGGTGCGCCCCAAAGCCTTCCGGAGCCGGGAACGTCCTGACCCTCCAGGCCCCACGCCGCGTCCGGGCTGAACCATGATCCACCTGACGCTGATCCTCGTCGATCTGCTCACCGGGCTGATCGAGGCAGGCGGCTGGGCGCTGCTGATCGTGGGCAGCATCATAGCGGGCGGCGTCGCGCTGGTCTGGGGGACCGTGGCCTTGTTCAAACGACCAAGGGGCTGAACACGCGGTGATCGACGGCGCCCGGCTGTCTGCAGCCCGATGTGACTGGGTTTGGCAACGCGACGGTATGTCGCGAACAGACGCAAGCGAAGGGGTGCAACTTGCGGACCGTGCGCTTTTCTGCGGCAGCACATCAATAAGGGGCCGGTCCGGTCGATTTCCTGTGCATTAGCGGAAGAATCCCTTATCCCTCAAGATAGGGGGGAGGCCGCGTGACTTCGATGACTGGCACAATTTCGATGCAGTCCACCGGTGTCTTGAAAGCATCCCTGTTCGGTTCATTCATGCTGGCGACATCCGACGGCGCGGAGATCGTCATTTCCAGTCGTCGGGCGCGCGCGCTGCTTGCGATGCTGTGCCTCGCACCGGGCGAAGCCCTCGAACGCGACTATGTGAGCAAACTTTTGTGGCCCGGCCGGTTCCGGGCGCAGGCACGCGCGAGCCTGCGTCAATGCCTACTTGGCCTCGACAAGCTGCTG
This sequence comes from Sphingobium sp., assembly GCA_965279415.1. GTDB lineage: Bacteria > Pseudomonadota > Alphaproteobacteria > Sphingomonadales > Sphingomonadaceae > Sphingobium. The sequence continues at coordinate 1,807,859 of OZ257238.1, read as the reverse complement.
ACGCCGCTGGCCGGCCCGATTCTCGATGTCTCGCATGGCCGGATCACGATCGATTCGCACCGCATCCGGACTGATCTGGCCGATGTCGAAGACGCACTGGCGCAGGGCCGCGTTCCAGATGCGTGCGCCATGCTTGCAGACATCGGCAACCGCCCGCTTCTTGGCCAGATGGATCTCGGCGCACCCTTTCACGAATGGCTGGCCATCCAGCGCGAGCATGTCGACGGCACGTTACAGATCGCCGTCGATCGCGCGCTTGCGGTGCTGGAACGCGAGGGCAGCGTTGCGGCGCACAAGCAGCTTGGCGATGCATGGCGGGCGCGCAGGCGCGCGCAGGCGTCGGCAGCCGACCGCAAGCCCCGTATCGCACTGCTGCCGTTCGAACAGCATGACGCGATCGGCGAACCGCTGTTCCTGGCCGAGGGCGTGGTCGAGGAGCTGACTTTCCGGCTCGGCAGCGTTCCCGCACTGGCGGTCATCGGCCGCACTTCGGTCGCGAGCGTGGCGGCCAGCGGACGGACACTCTCCGAAATGGCCGCCGCGTTGGACGCCTCGCACCTGATCGAAGGCGAAGCCTATCGGTTCGCCGACGGCATTCGGGTCAATGTCCGCCTGATCGACGGACATTCGGGCACGGAAATCTGGGCCGAACGCTATGACGGCACGGTCGCCGACGCGATCGGATCGCGTCAGATCATCGGCAATCACTTCGTTACGGGACTGTGCGCCGCGCTCGGCGTCGATGCACCGCCCGCGCGCGTGCGACGCATGACGACGAACCGCGATGCCTATGCGCTCTACCTTCAGGGTCGCGCCCTGTTCATGAAGACAGTGGGCGACGATGTGATCGCCAAGGGGATCGATCGGCTGGAACAGGCGCTTCAGATCGACCCGGAGTTCGCCGAATGCTGGGCCGCGCTGGCGGAGGCGCATCTCTATTCCGCAACCTTCACGCCCACGCCGGACCGTCTGGAACGCGGCGAGGCGATGGCGCACTGCGCCCGCCGGGCGATCGCGCTCGATCCGTCGCAAGGCTATGCACGGGTGACGCTGGCGGTTTACGAGTTCACGCAGCACAATGCGGTGGCGGCGCTGGACCTTGCGTTCGAGGCGCACCGGCTGGCACCGAACGACAGCGATGTCGCGGTGCGGCTGGGGGCGTTCCTCCTCTTCCTGGGGCGCGCCCGCGCGGCGCTGCCCTATATCGAAGCGGCGATAGAGGGCGATCCCGTGCATGGCCGCAACTATGCGACGCTATGTGCCGCTTATCTCTGCCTGGGCGATTGCGACCGGGCCATCGCTGCTGGCCGGAGTATGGCGGATCTCGGCTTCCCTCCCGGTCTGCTCGCCATCGCCTATGCCGCCAATGGCGAGCATGAGCGCGCGGTAGAAGTCTACTACAACCTCCGCTCGCTGTTCGGCACGATGATCATGCGACCGCCCGGAATGCCGGAGATCGACGATGCGGCCCGAGACGCCTATTTCCTGTTCGCCGCCAGGGGGGTATGCGGCGGCGATCCCGAAGCGCGCGCGGCCTATTGCAAAATGCTCGACGGACTGCACCAGGTCATGCCCGACCCCTATGACATCTCCATCGCCTATCCGGCGATCTATATGGGCCATGCCGAACTGGTGATGAAAATCTACCGCGAGCAGCCCAATCTTTCCAACCTTTTCGGCCTGATGAGTCTATGGTCCGAGGTGGACCCTATCCGCCGCACAGTAGAGCATCCCGACTTCATGGCCTTTGCCGAGAGTATCGGTTTCGCCGCAGCCTGGGATAAATATGGCTGGCCCGACCGGATGCGTGCTCCGGACACGAAATAACGCTTTTTTGACGGTGCCTCCGGTTGACCGTCTCGTCCCTCTGCGGGCATCAAGCGGCAAGGGAAATCGCAGACAGAGTTGAAGCCCAGAAGGCGCAGGAAAATGCTTCCGCCGCCATCGGCGAAGCCTTGCCTGCCGACGGGGGGAGCCGGCGATGTCGAAGGACGATGTGGCGTACGTGGCGCATGGTGCCGGTGTCGGTGCGATCGATACCGTCGATCTCGGAACCGCCGAAACCGTACGCTGTTTCGTCGATGCCTGGCGCTACATGGTCGCACATTATCCCGGCCATGTCGTGGCACAGGTCGGTCCGGTGGCCGTCACGCTGTCACAGACCAACTGCCCGTTTTTCAATATCATCACGATCGACGCGCCGACGGACAACGCAGCGGCATTGCATCAGGCGCTGACGACGGCGCGCGGCTATGCCGAAGGCTGCCCGCACGCCTCCATGCTGCTCTTGTCGCCCGACTGGTTGCCCGAAGGGGCAAGCGACGCGCTGACCGCGCAAGGCGTGGCTTTCAGCATGAGCCTGACGGGGATGGCGACCGACGCGCTGGCCGCCCCGCGCCGCGCCGACCCCAAGCTCGACTTTCGGCTCACGTCCGACGAGGCGACGGCCCTCGACCTGGGCCGTGTCAACGCCGACGCTTACGGAATGCCGCACGAACTGTTCGCGATCACCGGGCGCATCCCGGACTGGACGGGAACGCAGGTCGGCGCCGTGGGCTATATCGACGGCCAGCCGGTGACGGCGGCGCAGGCCTACGTCCTTGGGGAGCGCATCTACATCGCCATGGTCGCAACGTGTCCGCGCCATCATGGCAAGGGCTATGGCGAAGCGGCCATGCGTCGCGCGATCGCTGCGGTGCAGGAGGTGGCGGGACACAAGCGCCTCTGGCTCCATGCCAGCGACATGGGCCGCCCCCTCTACCGCGCAATGGGATTCGCGGACGGCGCGCGGTTGGACCTCTACGGCTTCGCATGATTGGGGCCGCGGCCGCGGGTCCCGTCATCGGTGCGTGTTCGCGTCACTCTCTTCTACGAACCACAAGCGGAGCCCGAGCAATGTTGAGCGGGCATAATGACAGGAGCAAGATTATGACAGTCTCGAAGAAAATCATGTTGGCCGCCGCGATGCTGCTGGCGGCACCCATTACATTGACGACGCCGGTGCATGCACAGGAATTTCCACTCGTCGCCGGTGATTACACCAGTCTCTCGGGTATCTTCATTGAGGACGGCGGCAGCCTCGCTTATGCCCAGCATCTGGCCGGTGCATGGGCCAAGGAACAGGAATTCGCCAAATCGAAAGGCTGGATCAGCGCCTACAAGATCTACATCAACGTCGATGCGCGCGACGGTGAGCCGCAGGTCTATCTGACGTCGACCTATCGCGACATTCCGAACGGGGCGCAAAGCGAGGCGCGCAACAAGGAATGGGCGGCCTGGTCGAAAAAGACCGATGCGCAGATGGACGCGGAATCGGGCGACCGCGCGAAGTTCCGCAAGCTGCGCGGCACGATGCTGCTGCAGGAATATACCATCCGGAAGTAAGTCGCACGGCCCGCTGCGAAGCAATGACGCGCCTTTGTCCTGCTCCGCAGCGGACGCGATACTGAACCGTGGAGCGCGTTCCCGCCGAGCACATCGGCGATGCGGTCGGTTGCCGCCAAAGTCAAAGCGCCGTGGCTGCGACGCAACAAGAGAATGAAAGAAAAATGCCCTATCGCCATGCCTGGCTGTGGTGTCTCGCTGTCATCGCGCTGACTGTTCCGGCTTTCTGGCCCGGTTATCTGTCGCAGCTTGGCCAGGCGAAGGCATCGTCGCACTTCCATGCGGTGACCGCGACTCTGTGGATGCTGCTGATCGCGGCACAGAGTTGGTCCATCGATGGGGGGCATCGCATGATGCACCGCAGCCTGGGCCTCGCGATTTTCATTGTGGTGCCGCTGTTCTTCATCGGGGGCGTTGGCGTCGAACACAGCATGGCGGTCGCGACCGGCTCCGGGCAGGATGCGTTCTACAATGTCTGGGGTCCGTCGCTCGGCATCTACGATCTCGTCGCCTCGCTCGGCTTTCTGGCGCTCGCCACGATGGCGCTCAAGGATCGACGCCGCATTGCCCGGCATGCCGGCTGGCTGCTGGCGACACCGCTGCTTCTCATAGGCCCGGTACTCAGCCGGATCTATCCCCGCTATGTGCCGGGTCTGGCCATTCAGGGACCGCCGGATTTCAGTGCATTTCGTTGGGGCATTCATCTCGGCGGACTGACGGCGATCGCGATCGCCCTGTGGTTGTGGTCCCGCCATCGCCGCGACGGCGCGCCGTGGCTGGTCGTGGCTGCCATCAACCTCGCCCAGTTGATCCTGTTCGAAACGCTCGGCTTCGTTTCTGCGTGGAAGGCAGCCTTCGTCGCTTTCGGCGCCATCTCGATTGCAGCGCCTGCAATCGGCGCCACCTTTCTTTCCGCTGCCGCACTTTGGTGGGGGTGGGGGTGGCGCGACGTGCCGTCGCGTCGCACAGCGCAGAGCCGCGCCCAATGACCGGTGCCTTCCAGTCTGCGGAGCCGCATCTCGACCGAGTAGTCGGTGTCCCCGGCGTCGCCTTCACCGCCTTGAGCTGCATCGTCGGGGTCGGTATCTTCAGTTTGCCGGGGCTGGTGGCGGGCTTGCTCGGCCCCGCCGCGATCATCGCCTATCTCGTCTGCGCCGTGCTGATCTGCCTCGTCGGCCTCTGCTTCGCCGAAGCGGGCAGCCGGGTGAGCAGCAGCGGCGGTCTCTATGCCTATGCCAGCGCGGCGTTCGGCCCGGTGATCGGCGGCATAGCCGGGGCGCTGTCGCTGTTCGCCAATGCGATTGGATCGGCCGCCGCAGTCGCGCGCTTCTTCCTCGACACGCTGGCCAGCATCTGGCCGACGCTGGGGAACAGCGGGGCGAGCATGGCGCTGCTGGTGACGATCTACGGCACGTTGGCGCTGATCAACATTGCCGGCACCCGCGATGGCACCCGGCTCACGATCACGCTGGGCATCCTGAAGCTCGTGCCGCTGGCAGCGATCATCCTGTTCGGTCTATTCGCGATCCAGCCCGCGAACCTTAGCTGGCCCGCCATGCCGCCGATCAGCAAGATAGGCGAGGGCACGATGATTCTGGTGCTGGCCTTCATGGGCATCGAAACCGGCCTCAACATGAGCGGGGAGACCCGCGATCCGGCGCGCACGATGCCCCGCGCGATCGCCTTGGCGCTCGGGTGCGTCGCCATATTCTACATCGCGCTCCAGATCACGGCGCAAGGCGTCCTGGGCGATGCGCTGGCGGGATCGACCACGCCGCTGGCGCAGGTCGCCGGTGCCGTGTTCGGTCCGCGCGGTGCAACCCTGATGATGCTGGCCACCGCGGTATCTGTCGGCGGCTATCTGGTAGCAGACATGCTGTCGTCGCCGCGGAGCGCCTTTGCGCTGGCACAGGCGGGGCAGTTGCCACGATGGGTCGCACGGATTCACCCCAGCCGACATACGCCCCATGTCGCGATCGTCCTTTATGCGATGGCCGTAGTGCTTATCACGATATCGGGCACCTTCAAGCAGATCGTCGTGCTGACCGTTGCCGGAACGCTCGTCCTCTATCTCATCGTCTGCCTTGGCGTGCTGCGCCTCCGCGCCAAGAACGTGGCGCAGGCGGGAAAGCCGTTCGTCGCGCCGGGAGGTCCGCTGGTGCCCATCGCCGCCGCCGGGATCATCGTCTGGCTGCTATCGACCCTGGCCTGGCGGGAACTGGTTGCCGGGGGCATATTCATTGTGGCGGCGGGAGCGATCTTCATGGCACGGCAGCTTCGCAACAAGGTCCCGTCAGGCATCCACTAGGTGCCGCGCCCGCATCAGGGCCTCCGCATTGGGCGCACGGCCCAGAAAGGCACGGAACGAGTCCATCGGATCCCGGCTGTCGCCGACCGCCAGGATTTCGTCGCGGAAACGCCCGGCTAGCTGCGGGTCGAAAATATCGCCCGCTTCGCAGAATGCCTCGAACGCATCGGCGTCCAGCGCTTCGGACCACGCATAGCTGTAATAAGCGGCGGAATAGCCCCCGTCGAAGATGTGCGTGAAATAGGGGAAGCGGTGACGCATCCCGATTTCCGGCGGCATGCCCAGCCGGGTAAGTTCCGCCTCGACAAAGGCGCGCGGATCCGCTTCCGCAGCGTGCTGCCGATGGACGGCGAGATCGACCAGGGCGCAGCCGATCAGTTCGATCGTCGCAAAACCCTGACCATAGGCGTCCGCCTTTCGGATCGCCGCGATCATTTCGTCCGGCACCCCGAAACCGGACAGAACCTCGCGGCTGACAATCCAGTTTTCCATGAACTTGCTCGGGAACTCCACGAAATCCCGCGCCACCGCAGTACCCGACTGGCTGGGATAGGTGACGCGGGAGAGCAGGCCGTGCAGCGCATGACCGAATTCATGAAACAGCGTGCGCGCCTCGTCGATCGACAGGCGGGTGGCGCCGCGATCGGGCGGCGGCGCGGGCGCGAAATTGGCGACCAGATAAACGATCGGGCGCACGTCGCCTTCCATCGCTTCCTGCACCCGCAGGCTGCCCATCCAAGCGCCGCCATGTTTTTCCGGCCGCGCCAGATAGTCGGTGAAGAGCAGGCCCACCGCTCCGCCGTCCCGATCCCTGACTTCCCAGGCCCAGACGTCGGGATGATAGCCGGCAATATCGGCGCGCCGGGTGAAGGATATGCCATAGAGGCGCGCGGCGGTGTCGAACGCCGCCTGCCGCACCGCATCGAGCCGCAGATGCGCCGCAACCGCCGCGCCGTCCAGCGCATAGCGGGCGCGCCGTACTTTTTCCGCATAGAAACGCCAGTCCCATGCGGCGAGAGCAAAGCCGCCGCCCTCCGCATCGATCAGCGCCTGCAGTTCCACCGCTTCCTCCGCCGCACGCCGCTTGCCCGGCTCCCAGAGCTGGCGCATCAGCTCGGTCGCCGCCTCGGGATCGTGCGCCATGGAATCCTCCAGCGCATAATGGGCATGGTCGGCATAGCCCAGCAGCGTCGCGCGCTCCCGGCGCAGCGCCAGCATTTCAGTGATGATCGGCCAATTGTCGTGCGCGCCGCCGTTGCAGCGGTCGGTGAAGGCGCGCCAAAGACTCTCGCGCAGATCACGGCGCGACGAGAAGGTCAGGAAGCTCTCGTAATCGGTGCGGTCGAGCGTGATATGATAACGGCCCGCCTGTCCCCTGGCCGCCGCGCGCCCAGCCGCCGCCTCGCACATGGCGGGCGGCAATCCCGCCAGATCGTCTGCGTCCAGTTCGAGTACCCACGCCGCCGTGGCCGCCAGCACATTCTGCCCGAACCGGACCGACAATGCGGATAGTCGCGCATCGATGGCGGCGAAGCGTTTCTTGTCGGCGGGCGCGAGTGCGGCGCCGCCGCGCAGGAAGCCGGCATGGATGCTTTCGACAAGCCTGATCTGCTCCGGCGTCAGCCCGCTTTCACGACGCGCGGCGTGGACTGCGACGATGCGCGCTACCAGCGCGGCATCATGACTGATCGCAACCGAATGCGCGCTCAGACGGGCCGACATTTCCGCTTCGATCGCGCGGATGCCGGGCGTTCCCTGCGCCGAGGACAGCGTCCAGAACAACCGCCGCACCCGCGCCAGCGCCTTTCCCGAACTTTCCAGCGGCACGATACTGTTGTCGAAGGTCGCGGGCTCTTCCTGCGCCGCGATCTCCGCGATCTCCGCCTCATGCCAGCCGATCGCGCTATTCAGCGCCGGAAGGAAATCGTCCTCCCTAAACTGCCCGAAAGGCGGTGCGCCAAGCGGTCCATCCCAAGCTTGCAGAAGGACGTTGGCGATCGGCTCAGTCAAGAGAGGACACCTCGTCGGTATGGACTTCGAACCGCACGAGATTTGCAGTGCCGAAGGCTGTCGTCAAGGCGACATCGGTGGCGTCACGACCGCGCGCCATCAGGATGCGGCCGATCCGTGGCCGATTATGCCGGGCGTCGTAAGTGTACCAGTCGCCCCCTATATAGACGTCGAACCAGGCGCTGAAGTCCATCGGCGCGTCCACCGGCGGTATGCCGATGTCTCCCAGATAGCCGGTGCAATAGCGTGCCGGGATGTTCATGCAGCGGCAAAGCGTGATAGCGAGATGGGCGAAGTCGCGACATACCCCCTGCCGCTCCTGATAGCCGTTCCAGGCGGTCTTGTCGGGCCGGGCATGATGATAGCCGAACTCGATGTGATTGTGGACGAAATCGACGATCGCATCGACCCGGTCGCGGGCGGTGACAAGATGGCCGAAATTGGCCCAGGCGACATCCATCAGGCGGTCCGTCTCGCAGTAGCGGCTGCCGAGCAGAAACGGCATCACCGCATCGGGCAGCTCCTCCACCGGCATTTGCGGACCGTCCGGCGCGCGCCGATCCGGCTCGCCGCTGTCCTCGATCACGAAATCGCAGGATAGTGACACGTTGCCCTGCGGAATGGTCAACCGGGTGGCGACATTCCCGAAACCGTCCTCGAAATGATAGAGGGGTATATCGGGACTGGCGATCAGCCGCTGCGGCGTGCGCAGATCCTGATGGCGCGAGGGATGGATGCTGAGAAGCGCCATCATCGCCGTAGGCTTGTCGCTGGAAAATTCAATGTCGTAGCCGCAGCGGATCAGCATGGGGGTATCTTTCCTGAAGCGCCGCCAGTGCGGCTGTTGATGGCACCATGGCCGGTGGTGGGGAACAAGGCGGGATCGGTGCGCTGGACATCGACGCCGACGTCCATACCGAGGAAGCTGGCGGGCAGGCCGAACCAGGTGCCCGACAGCGGCAGGGCCTGATAGGGATCGCGCGCGATCGCCACGCGAATAAGGCCGCGATTGCCGATGATGCCGTTGGTAGGGTCGAAATCGACCCAGCCCGATCCCGGCAAGAAAATACGGACCCAGGCATGCGTGTTTCCGCCGCCGACGACGCCCTCGCGCCGAGAGGGGCTGTAGACATAGCCCGACACGAAGCGCGCGGCGAAGCCGAGTGCGCGCACCGCCTCGATCATCAGCACCGCGAAATCGCGACAGGTGCCCTGCCGTTTACGCAGCGTCTCGATCGGCGACTGGGTGCCTTTTTCATGCCGGGGGACATAGGTGAAGGCGGACTGGATGCCCGTCGCGATGCGCGTCAACAGGTCCACCGTACCGGTCGTGCCGTCGTTGCTGACGAAGCCGCGCGCCCAATTGTCGACGAGCCGTTCCTGATCCAGATATTGCCGCTCGATCGAGCGCAGCAGATCGGGCATGTCCTCGGAAGAATAAGTGAAGGGAAACAGCCGGGCATAAGGTTCGACATCGACCTGCTTCTGTGCCAGCGGTGCATGCTCCAGCGTCGCTTCGCTGGTGACCACCAGATGCGACGCGCGTTTTTCGAACGAGGCGATGGCGACGGAGTTTCCGAACACATCATGCAGCCAGCGCAGTTCGCTGGGTTCGGGATCGATGTCGAGCCGGGCAGACAGCAGCCGCTGGTCGAAGGCTTCTCTGGGCCGCATCATGATACGATGCTCGCCAAGCGACACGGGCTGCTGGTAACGATAGGTGGTGACGTGATGGATCGTCAGCAACGGCATGAAAGGATGATCCCGATGACCGGAGAGGCAGCGACATTGCTGGGTCCGGATGATCCGGCGCCATTCGTAATCGATAACGCGGAAGGGCGCTCGCCGTTCCTTCTGCTCGGGGATCATGCCGGATCGACCATCCCGGCGACCCTGGGCGATCTGGGCCTGACGGCGGTCGATCGCACGCGGCACATCGCGGTCGACATCGGCGTGCGCGGCCTGGGAAGGGAGCTGGCGCGTCGGCTGGACGCGCCTTTCCTCCATCAGCCTTATTCCCGCCTCGTGATCGACTGCAATCGCGATCCGGCCCGAGAAGATGCAATCCCGGTCGTGTCGGACGGTAGCGCGATAGCGGGTAACGAGGGGATGGAGGATGCCGCCCGCGCGGCGCGGGTTCGCGCCATTCATCTTCCCTATCATGAGGCGATCGGTGCTGAAATAGACCGCAGGCAGGCTGAAGGACGCGATACCATCCTCCTGGCGCTGCACAGTTTCACGCCCGTGCTGGATGGATTCGCCCGCCCGTGGGATGCAGGCGTCTTATACTGGACCGGGCGGACGGCGTTCGCCAAGTCGATGCTGTCGGCTTTACAAAGCGATCGTTCGTTCTGCGTCGGCGACAATTCACCCTATCGGATGGACGCGACCGACTACACCATACCCCTTCACGCCTTTCCGCGGCGGCTGCTCTACGCAGAACTCGAAATAAGGCAGGATCATATCAGCGATGCCGAGGGCCAGCGTTTCTGGGCCGGCGTAATTCAACGGGCGGCGAATGCCTTCCCCGTCCGGCCATCCAAACCGGACCGGAAACAGCCGTAGGTCCGACGTTCGGAGGCGGAAAGCGATGATGACGGCGCGCGCGATGGCTGACGGATGATCGCGCGTCGGACAGCGCGAGTATCGTGCGCCGATCGAAACTGCTTTGGTAAGGCCGGGCTTTGGAAAGCTGGATGCCCCGCGAGGATTCGAACCTCGATTGGCGGAGTCAGAATCCGCTGTCTTACCATTAGACGACGGGGCATCGGAGCGGCGCAGACAGGCGATATCGCCCGGCGACCGGAGACGCGCAGATAAGCAGGTGGCCTATCGCTGTCAATGGCCCTCACCCCCCGTGCGCGTCGCAGCACGCCAACTTGCGCTTTTGCGCGTCTGCCCTTACTCTTGAGCCCAAGTACCGGCGCCTGTCGCGGCGCACGGAAAACATAAGAGTGAGTAACCGGCCATGGTGCAGCGCAGCCGCCCATCGCCGCAGCATACGCCCAGTCCCGGCCAGAGGGGCGATGGCGCCCCTGCGGCTTCGCATCTTCCCGTCCCGTCGGCGCCGGTTGCGGCAGAAGGCATCCCTTCGTCGCAGGCTTCACCGCTGCGTCCTTCCACGGGCAGCCGCTGGCCGAGCCGCAAGAGCTATGCCGCGATAGACCTTGGCACCAACAACTGTCGCCTTTTGATCGCCAAGCCGTCCGCCGACGGCTTCATCGTCGTCGATGCCTTTTCCCGCATCGTGCGGCTGGGCGAGGGGCTGGCGGCGAGCGGGCGGATCAGCGATGCCGCCATCGAGCGGGCGATCGCCGCACTCGCCATCTGCGCCGACAAGCTGCGGCGGCGGCATGTCACGCTGGCGCGGTCGGTCGCGACCGAAGCCTGTCGTCGGGCCATCAACGGCCCCGCCTTCATCGATCGCGTCTATCGCGAAACGGGCATCGCCCTCGACATCATCACGGCCGAGGAAGAGGCGCGGCTGGCGGTGCTGGGCTGTCACGCGCTGCTGGAACCGGGCGAAGGCCCGGCGCTGATCTTCGACATCGGCGGCGGATCGACCGAGCTGGTGCTGGTCGACACCGAAGGCCCCGCGCCGCGCATCCTCGACTGGCAGAGCGCGCCGTGGGGCGTCGTGTCGCTGACCGAATCCGAAGCGATCGACAGCGAGGATGCCGCGACGCGCGCCGACGCCTATGCGCGGATGCGCGGGCGGGTGCGCGACGCCTTCGCAAGCTTCGCCGCGCGCCTGCCCGCCCCGGTCGGTTCGGTGCGGTTGCTGGGCACATCCGGCACGGTGACGACATTGGCGAGCCTGCATCTGGAATTGCCGCGCTACGATCGTGCGGCGATCGACGGGCTGATCGTCCCTTCCGCCTCCATGCGCGCCATATCGGGGCGACTGGCGGGCATGGGAATCGCCGACCGGCGGCTGCTCCCCTGCATCGGTACGGAGCGCGCCGACCTGGTGGTGGCGGGCTGCGCGATCCTCGAAAGCATTCTCGACATCTGGCCCGCCGAACGGCTGGGCGTGGCCGATCGCGGCATTCGCGAAGGCATATTGCGCGGCCTGATGGACCGGGACGGCGGCGGCATCCAGCAGCAAAGGGCGTCGGCATGACCAGAGGCACGGGCGTCGGGCATATCCGCGTCAAGACCGCGAAGAAACGCACCGCGCAATCGACGCGCTGGCTGGAGCGGCAACTGAACGATCCCTATGTCCACGCGGCGCGGGCACAGGGGTGGCGCAGCCGCGCGGCGTTCAAGCTGATCGAGCTGGACGAGAAATTTCATTTCGTTCGCCAAGCGCGGCATGTCGTCGATCTGGGCGTGGCGCCGGGCGGCTGGGCGCAGGTGGTGCGCAAACTTTCCCCCAAGGCGAAGGTCGTGGGCATCGACCTGCTCCCCACCGACGAGATCGAAGGCGTGACCCTGTTCCAGATGGATTTTCTGGACGAGAAGGCCGACGCCCTGCTGCGCGAGGCACTGGGCGATGCGCCGGACCTCGTGCTGTCGGACATGGCGGCGAACACGGTGGGCCATGCGCAGACCGACCATCTGCGCACCATGGGGCTGGTCGAGGCCGCCACATGGTTCGCGATCGAGACGCTGAAGCCCGGAGGGACGTTCGTTTCCAAGGTGTTCGCGGGCGGGACGGACCGCGACCTGCTGATCGTGCTCAAGAAGCATTTCACTACGGTGAAACATGCCAAGCCGCCCGCCAGCCGCAAGGGGTCGAGCGAATGGTATGTGGTGGCGCAGGGGTTCAAGGGGCAGGCAGCCGCGACGCCCGAGACCTGACCGACCGACCCCGCTTAAGGTAACAAAGGTAACGGTAAACACGTATTTCGCACGCAAAATGTCCATTTCTGCGTGGCGTCCAGCGCGGGTTCCGACGGGGGCGAAGCATGGTGTCATGGCCGATGCCCTGCCATGATCGATCCCCTGTAGGACAGGATCAGAAGCGGCGCGCCACCCCGACGTACAGGCGCGCGTCCGGGCTGTCGCCATTCAGGCCGAAAGCGCCCCCGGCATCCAGTTGCAGCCGGTCGGACGCCATCCATGCCAGCGAAGTGGCGGCCAGCCATTCCGTCACGTGCCCTGCCGGATCGTCGTCGCGGAACGCCGATATTTCGATAGCGGCATTCACTGTTTGCGACAGGTCGATCCCCAGCCCCGCGATGCTGCCATAGGCGACGTGGCGCCCCTTGCCGTCGGCATCGACGGCGGCGTCGATTTCCGGAGAGAGCTGGAACGACATGCCATGGCCGATATCCATGCTGAACGGCGCGATCAGCCCCGCCGACCAGTCACCCGCGCCGATCGCCGATCCACCCGTGGGCAGCGACACGGACGGCTGCACCGCCAGCGACAGCCCGGACCCGTCCGGCGCGGCGAGGCTGTGCTTGAAGGCGAGCATCACATCGCCGGTGCCGCCGCTGCGATCGACCATCCGCGCGGCGCCGTCGCGGGTGCGGACGGTGCCATAGGGGGTCCAGCCGATCTGCACTTCGCTGCGCGCGTCGATCCCGTAGCGCAGCAGCAGGTCGCCGTAGAGGAGGGTGTCCGTTCGCGTGGTGGCGTCCTTCTCCCGCGTCCAGTCGGCAAGGCCGCTTTCGGCGAGCACATGCCCCTGATCGACGATGCAGGGTGGCGTTCCGAGGCCGGGCCGGGTGGGGCAGAGATCGCGCAGTTCTTTGGCGCAAGCAGGCATGACGAGACTGCCCAATGCCAGAACGCTCAGCGCCGCAAGGGCGAACCGCGTCACTTGCCGCGTTGCGCCGCGATGGCGGATTTGAGGGCGTCGAAGCCGACGGCCCCGTTGAGCACCTGATCGCCGATGACGAAGGTGGGCGTGCCTGTCGCCTGAAGCGTCTGGGCAAGGGCGATGTTGCGATCGACTTCGGCGGTGTATTTCTCGGACACCATGGCGGCTTCGGCGGCCTTGCGGTCGATGCCGACCTGCGCGGCGGCGGCGAAGATGCTGTCGCGCGTCACCTTGCCCGCGTCATACAGCGCCTTGTGATAGCGCATATACTGCCCCTTTTCGGCGGCGAGCAGCGAGACCTTGGCCGCGTCCGCGCTCTGTTCGGACAGGATGGGCAGTTCGCGATAGACGATCTTCAGCCCCTTGTCCTCCGCCAGCAGCCGCGCCAGTTCTGGCAGGGTCTTGCGGCAGTATCCGCAGGCGTAATCGAAGAACTCGACCAGCACGACATCGCCCTTCGCCGCGCCTTCCCATGCGCCGGCGAAAGGCGTTTCGATGGCCGGACGGTTCTGGTCGATCACCGACCCCATGCGCTTGGCCTGAAGCCGTTCCATCGCCTGCGGCAGGATTTCGGGATGTTCCAGAATATAGTCGCGCACGATGGATTCGATCGCGGCGCGATCGGTGGTCGAAACCTGCGCTGCGGGCGCGGCGCCCTGCGTCAGGAAAGCCGTCACGACGGCCCCGGTAACAAAGGCCAGTCCGCCAAGCATCATCTGTATCTTTCCATTCCGGATGGCCGCGCCGAAGCGGGCCGGTTTATCGGTCATCGTCTTTTCTTCCCCTGACCCTCGATCGCGGCGCGGGAGACCATGGCGATATCCTGCGCGCGGAGCCAGTCGGTCGTGCCTTCCTTCAGCCCCTGCATCGCCGCGTCGGCACTGCGCAGGGCCATCGCGTCCTGCCCCTGCATCGCGTAGCGTTCCGCCGTCGCCAGCGCCGCGCGGGGAATATCGCCGCGCTGCTGATACACGACGCCGAGCTGATACCAGGCGAAGGGATTTTCCCGATCGCGCGCCACGGCATTGCGCAGCACCCGTTCGGCTTCGTCGAAATTGGCGCTGTCCTCGCTGGCGATCAGCGCGTGGCCGAGCAGCGCGGCGATCAGCGGCTGGTTGTCCGACCGCGCAACCGCCTCCCGCAAGGGCGCGATCGCTTCGGCGGGGCGACCGCTTTCCAGCAGCACCTGCCCCTTGAGTTCGAGGAAATAGGGGTCGTCGGGCTGGGCCGCGAGCAAGGCGTCGACTTCGGCGAGCGCCTTGTCGGGATAGGCACTCTTGTGCCAGGCATAGGCGCGGGCGTAGTGCGCGGGGATCGACTGGTCGCGTTCCGGATAGGCGCGCAACGTCTGGGCCGCGTCCGACACGAAACCCATGAGCTTCGCCTTCACCCGCTCGAACTTCTTTTCCAGCGCCGGATCGACCGGCTTCGTCCAGGCGGCATCTTTCTCATACACGTCGGTCAGCACGGCGATGCGTTCGCCCGACAACGGATGGGTGCGCCCGTAGCTGTCGTCCTGCGCGATGGCGAGGCGATATTCCTGGTTCTGGAGCTTCTTGAAGAACTCCAGGCTGCCCCGGCCACTGACGCCCGCACCACTCAGATAACGCGCGCCGGCAAGATCGGCGGAGCTTTCCTGATTGCGGGAGAAAGCGAGATATTTGCCCATCGCCGCCTGCTGTCCGGCGGCCATGATGCCCATGCCCGCTTCGCCGCCGCCCGCCGCGATCGCCGCCGCGCCGAGCACGAGGCTGAGCAAGGTGATGCCGGTCGCGGTTTTCATCCCTTCGCTGGAACGGATGATGTGGCCGCCTTCGATATGGCCCAGTTCATGGGCGATCACGCCCTGCACCTGATTGACGTTGTCGGCAGCGATGAGAAGGCCGCTGTGTATCCAGATATATTGCCCGCCCGCGACGAAGGCGTTGATTTCCTTGTCGTTGATGAGGAGCACCTGCACATTGCGCGGGTCCATCTTCGCCGCGTTCACGATCGGCGTGGAGATGTCGTTGAACAGCGCCTCGGTCTCCGCATCGCGCAATATCTGCTGCGCGATCGCCGGGCGCGCGAGCAGGGCGAAAGACAGCAGCAGGGCGACGAACAGGCGGATCGGCACGCGAATGGCGGGGGGCAAGGCCATGATGCTGCTATGGGCGAAGTCGCTGTGCGGTTCAATGGCGGGATGCGCGGGCGGGAGACAGGAAAAAGGCCCCGTCCCGGAGGGGAGGGGCCTTTTTCTCGATCGGGTCGAACGCCGGTCAGTTGCCGAAGGTGCGCTGCCACCAGCCGCGCCGGGGCGATCCGTCGCTTTCTTCTTCCGCGCCATCCGCGTCTGCAGCGACAGGCTCTGCCGCTTCGGCCTTGGGTTCGGCGGATGCAGGTGCGTCGATGCCGTCCGATTCGACCGCAGGTTCGGCGGACGCCGTCGCGGCCTTGCGGCGGGCGCGCTTGGGCTTGGGCGCCGGTTCCTCGCTCGTTTCAGCACCAGGCGCTTCCTCGGCAGCGGGGGCCTCGGGCGCCGCTTCGGCGTCGGCTTTCTTCTTGCGCGTCCGCTTGGGCTTGGGCGCCTCTTCCGTCACTTCAGGCTCCGGTGCGGAGGCTGCGGGTTCGGCGTCGGCCACTATGCTCTCGCCTTCGGCCTCCACGGCCACCTTGCGGGCGCGGGGACGGCGGCGAGTCTTGGGCGCCGGCTCCTCATCGGAGACGGGGGCCGCATCCGGTGCATCCGGCGCGACGGCGACATCGGCATTGGCCGGTGTATCGTCGAGCGTCTCATCCTGAGGCGCCTGACCTTCTGTACCAGCTTCTGTGCCTTCACCGGCTTCGCCGCGACGGCGACGACCGCCCCGACGACCGCGACGACCGCGACGGCGCTGTTCGGCCTGTTCCTCGCTGCCTTCCGCGGCGGGGGCTTCGTCGCCCCGATCGGCGTCGGCTTCGTCCTCCGCAGCGTCGGAGGCTTCGGCAGCTTCGCCGTCCTCTTCGGAACGGGCTTCGCCCTCGGCACCTTCCTCGTCGCGACGACCACCGCGACGGCGGCGACGGCGGCGACGGCGACGACCGCCCTCGCCTTCCTCGCCCGCGCGCGGTTCGCGGGGTTCACGCGGCTGGCGCGGGGCACGTTCTTCGGACTCGTCGGCTTCGGCTTCGGCCTCTTCCAGCTCGTCCTCTTCCTCGATGAAGTCGTCGTCCTCATCCTCGACGATCGGCGCGAAGGTCACGACGCGATCGGGCTTCGGCCCGGCGACGTCCACCGACATCCGTGCGCCCTCGACTTCGCCGTCGGGTAGGATCTGGATCGACACGCCATAGCGATTCTCGATCTCGTCGAGTTCGCGGCGCTTGTTGTTGAGGACGTAGAAAGCCGCTTCGGTGCTGGCGCGCAGCGTGATGAAGGTGCCGCGACCACGCGCCGCTTCTTCCTCCAGCATCCGCAGTGCGGACAGGCCCGCCGACGATGCGGTGCGGACAAGCCCCGTGCCTTCGCAATGCGGACATTCGCGCGTCGAGGCTTCGAGCACGCCGGTGCGCAGGCGCTGGCGGCTCATTTCCATCAGGCCGAAGCCGGAGATGCGACCGACCTGGATGCGGGCGCGATCGTCCTTCAACGCGTCCTTCATCGCCTTCTCGACCTTGCGAACATTGCTGTTCACTTCCATGTCGATGAAGTCGATGACGACCAGGCCCGCCATGTCGCGCAGGCGCAACTGGCGCGCGATTTCCCGCGCGGCTTCCAGATTGGTGGCCACGGCGGTCTGCTCGATCCCGTGCTCGCGCGTCGATCGGCCCGAGTTGATGTCGATCGACACCAGCGCCTCGGTCGGATTGATGACCAGATAACCGCCCGATTTCAACTGGACGACGGGGTTGTACATCGCCGCCAGCTGATCCTCGATCCCGAATCGCTGGAACAGCGACGTGGTGTCGGCATAAGGCTTCACCCGGCGCGCGTGGCTGGGCATCAGCAGCTTCATGAAGTCCTTCGCCGCGCGATAGCCTTCCTCGCCCTCGACGATGACTTCCTCGATATCCTTGTTGTAGATATCGCGGATCGCCCGCTTGATGAGGTCGCTGTCGTTGTGGATCAGCGCAGGCGCGGCGGCTTTCAGCGTGTTCTCGCGAATCTCGTCCCACAGGCGGGCGAGATAGTCGAAGTCGCGGCGGATTTCCGGCTTGGTGCGGGCAAGGCCCGCCGTCCGCACGATGCAGCCCATGGTGGAAGGCAACTTCATTTCCGCGATGATCGACTTCAGACGCTTGCGATCGGCAGCGTTGCTGATCTTCCGGCTGATGCCGCCGCCGTGCGACGTGTTGGGCATCAGGACGCAATAGCGGCCCGCGAGGCTGAGATAGGTGGTGAGCGCCGCACCCTTGTTGCCGCGTTCCTCCTTGACGACCTGCACCAGCAGCACCTGACGGCGGCGGATGACGTCCTGAATCTTGTAGCGGCGGCGCAGGGCCATGCGCTTGCGGCGCAGTTCGTCGGCGGCCTCGTCGCCGCCGCCCTTGCGACGATTGTTGGCACGCGGCTTTTCACCGCCAGCCTCGTCGGCCCCCTCGGCGCCTTCGCCGTCCTCGTCGTCATGATGCACTTCATCGTGGTCGTGCGGGACATCGATATCCTCGACATCGCCCGACAGCGCCGCCTCGTCGTCCTCATCGGCGCGCAGCGCGGCTTCTTCGGCCGCATGCTCGCGTTCCTCGCGCAGCAGGGCCTCGCGATCCTCCTTCGGGATCTGATAGTAATCCGGGTGGATTTCGGAAAAGGCCAGGAAGCCGTGACGGTTGCCGCCGTAATCGACGAACGCCGCCTGCAGCGATGGTTCTACCCGTGTGACCTTGGCGAGATAGATATTGCCCTTGAGCTGCTTGTGCTCGGCGGACTCGAAATCAAATTCCTCGATCCGGTTTCCCTTGACGACGGCGACACGGGTTTCTTCCCGGTGGCGCGCGTCTATCATCATACGCAGTGTCATTCATTATACTCCGGGCGTGGGGGCCAACGGCCGGGGGCCGGGCGGCCACGCCAAATAAGGGGGACGACCGTGGCCTGCGCGCGACGACTGGCGTCGGCCAGTCTGACGCGTGCCAAGGCATCGTCCGGTTGTGATGGTGGTCATGCGTGTCTGCTGCAGGGGCAGGGCCGGTATAGTGTCCGGGCCGGGCGAGAGCCGCCCACGTTCCAAGGCCCTTGTCGGGCCTGTTCTGGAACGGGGAAAAATGCCTCATGCAGCGTCAACCTGTTGGATCGCCTTCAATATTGGTGGCGATACGTAGATGCTCCGGGCGTCTGCCGCACAGATGCGGACTTCGCGGAACGCAAGAGGGGTAGCAGCCAAGCGTCGTTCGGGCAACGGCGCGCCCAAACTTTTTGTAACGGACGCAAGACGTCCTCTCCCCTCCCCTTTGCGCCGGACGTGGTTAACAAGGCGTTAAGAGGAAAGGCGTGCATCGCAATTTGGGCTGGACGCTGCGCCATCGCTGCGGGCAGAAGCACGGCATGATCGCCGCCCTCGCCCTTAGCGTCGCCCTGAGCGCAGGCCCGAGCGCAGGCCTGAGCACCGGGACTGCGCGCCTGCCGGTCGAGGCTACCGCGCGACCCGGCATCGGCGGCGCTATCGCATGGGCCGCGCGCCCGCCGCGCCGGATGCACAGCATCACCGTGCCGATCCCCCCCGCCGCAAGCGGCATCGCCCTGCCCCGCGTCGACGGCCCGCGCGACGGATCGCGGCCACTGGTGGTGATCGATGCGGGGCATGGCGGCCATGATCCGGGCGCGAGCAATCCGCAGAACCGCGCGAAGGAGAAGGACGTGACGCTGGCCATCGCCAGGGCGATCCGAGACCGGCTGATCGCCGGGGGGCGGGTACGCGTGGCGCTGACGCGGGAGGACGACCGGTTCCTGGTGCTCCAGGAACGCTATGGCATCGCCCGGCGGATGAGCGCGGACCTGTTCATTTCCATCCACGCCGACGCCGCGGACAATCGGGAGGCGAACGGGGCAACTATCTATACCCTTTCCGAAAATGCGTCCGACCGGGAAGCGGCGCGGCTGGCGGCGCGGGAAAACAAGGCGGACATCATCAACGGCGTCAATCTGGGCGACAAGGACGACAGCATTTCCTCCATCCTGATCGACCTGACCCGGCGCGAGACGATGGGCCAGTCGTCCGACTTCGCGCGCGTGCTCCAGCGCGAGGCTGCACCGTTCGTGCCGTTCCGAAGCGCCGCACACCGCTTCGCCTCGCTGATCGTGCTGAAGGCGCCCGACACGCCGTCGGTGCTGTTCGAGACCGGCTATATCAGCAATGCGCAGGACGCCGCGTTCCTGACGTCGCCCGCCGGTCGCACGAAGATCGCCAATGGCGTCGCCAGGGCGATCGAAGTGCATTTCGCGCGCAGGCTGGCGGCGCGCTGAAACGAAAGCCCATTGCGCCGCCGGTACAGGTCGGGCGCAGGCGCACTTGTCCTGTCCCGCTTTGGACCCTAAAGCCTCTGTGCGATGGATGAGGCCGCCCCTACCCCCCCGGACAATGACGATTTCCGCTATCGCCTGCGCAGGGATGCAGGCGGTATGTGGGCGCGCGTCAGGGAACGGGTCGCCCATCGATGGGAGAGCCGCTGGTATCGCCTTGGTTGTTATGTGCTGGGGGCGCTTCTTCTCGCGATCGCCCTGTTCTGGCTGATCTTCGCGCGCGGCCTGCCCGATGCGGCGACGCTGCTCGAATATGAGCCGCCGCTGCCCACCATCGTGCGCGACATCAACGGCCAGCCGATCCACAGCTATGCCCGCGAACGGCGCGTGCAACTGCAATATGCCGATTATCCGCCGATGCTGGTGAAGGCCTATCTGGCGGCGGAGGACAAGACGTTCTTTTCGCACCACGGCGTCGACTTTCCCGGCTTTGCGGGGGCGGTGTTCGATTATGTGAGCAAGCTAGGGTCCGGACAGCGGGCGCGGGGCGGATCGACCATCACCCAGCAGGTCGCCAAGAACCTGCTGATCGGCGACGAATATTCGCCGACGCGCAAGGTGAAGGAAATGATCCTGGCGTGGCGCATCGAAAATGTGCTGACGAAGCAGCAGATCCTCGAACTCTATCTCAACCAGATATTCCTGGGCCGAAACGCCTATGGAGTGCAGGCCGCGGCGCGCGCCTATTTCGACAAGGACGTGGCGCAGCTCGCCTTGCCCGAAATGGCCTATCTCGCGATCCTGCCCAAGGGACCATCCAACTATCGCCCGGAAAGCCCGACGGGCAGCGTGCGTGCCCTCGACCGCCGCAACTGGGCGCTGGGCGAAATGCGCCGCAACGGTTTCATCGACGACGCGCAGTACAGCGCCGCCGTGGCGACGCCGCTGGGCACGGTGGCGCAGCGCGGATCGCCCTATGGCAGCGCAGGCGGCTATTATATCGAGGAAGTGCGCCGCCGCCTCATCCAGAAGTTCGGCGAAAAGGCGCAGGACGGCCCGAACAGCGTCTATGCCGGGGGTCTGTGGGTCCGCACCCCGATGGACACGGAGATGCAGAGACTCGCGACGGCGGCGCTGCGCTCCGGCCTGCAACGCTATGATGCGGGCAAGGGCTGGTCCGGGCCGGTGGGCAAGATCGACATCGAGAAGGGCTGGCAGCGCGAAATGGCCTACAGCCCGGTCGGCATTGATTACGAAGGCTGGCGGATCGCCGCCGTCATCAGCCGCGATAGCAGCGCCGCGCAGATCGGCTTTTCCGGCGGAGAGACCGGCGTGCTGCCCGCCGCCGCCGCGCAGACGCCCTATCGCCGCACGGGCGGACCCGCATTCAATGCGCTGAAACCCGGCGACCTGATCCCCGTGATCCGCAACGGCAGCGCCTGGGCCTTGCGCAACGTACCCGAAGTGTCGGGTGGCATGGTGATCGAGGAGACGCGCAGCGGGCGCATCCATGCGATGCAAGGCGGCTTCGACGCGCGGCTTTCCGCCTACAACCGCGCGACGCAGGCGCAGCGGCAGCCCGGCTCCACGATCAAGCCCTTCGTCTACGCCGCTGCGCTGGACAGCGGGATGACGCCCGCCTCGATCATCGTCGACGGGCCGTTCTGCGTCTATCAGGGCGGCAGGCTGGGACAGAAATGCTTCCGCAACTTCTCCGGCAGCAGCGCGGGACCGCAGACGATGCGCTGGGGCGTGGAACAGTCGCGCAACCTGATGACCGTGCGTGCCGCATCGCAGACGGGCATGGACCGGGTGGTCCGGACGATCAAGGCGATGGGGATCGGCGATTATCAGCCTTATCTCGCCTTCGCACTGGGTGCGGGCGACACCACGGTCGAGAAGATGACCAACGCCTATGCGATGCTGGTGAACCATGGCCGCGCACTCAGCCCCAGGGTGATCGATTATGTGCAGGATCGGCGCGGCAAGGTGATCTGGCCCGATCGCTGGCGCGCCTGCACGGGATGCAACATGCCCAACTGGGACGGCAAGGCGATGCCGCGCTTCACGCCCGAGGGGCGTCAGGTAATGAACCCGATGACCGCCTATCAGATCGTCCACATCACCGAAGGCGTGATCGAGCGCGGCACCGCGACGATATTGCGCGATCTCGACCGGCCCCTGTTCGGCAAGACGGGGACGACGAACGGGCCGACCAACGTGTGGTTCGTCGGCGGATCGCCCGACCTCGTCGCGGGCGTGTATCTGGGGTACGACAATCCGCGCAGTCTGGGCGGCTATGCGCAGGGCGGGCGGATCGCCGCGCCGATCTGGAAACAGGCGATGGCGCCCATATTGGCGAAGATGCCCAAGACGCCGTTCATCGCCCCCAACGGCATCCGCATGGTGCGGATCGACCGGCGATCGGGCAAGCGCGTCTATGGCGCATGGCCGACCGACGATCCCAAGTCCGCCGTGATATGGGAAGCGTTCAAGCCCGAATCCGAACCGCGCCGCACGATCCGTAAGGAGGAAGTCGATGCGCAGGACAAGGTTGCCGCCGCCCGCGCCGCCGGGGCCGCGGGGCGGCCACGGAACGACAACGACTTCATGCAGGAACAAGGCGGCATATATTGACGGGCAGCAGAATGCCCATACCCCTTGACCATGCCGAAATGACGAAACTGGAGACTGACCATGCGCGCCGAAGCGCAGCAACATATTGATCGTATCGACGCCGCGCTCGACCTTCTGCGGCGCTTTCTGGACTGGGACCGGGCGCTGCGGCGGCTGGACGAGCTGAACGCGCGCGTCGAGGATCCGACACTGTGGGACGATCCGAGAAAAGCGCAGGAAGTGATGCGCGAACGGACCCGGCTGGACAGCGCGATCACCGCGACGCGCGCGATCGACAGCGAGAAGAGCGACACCGCCGAACTGCTGGAAATGGCGGAAGCGGAAGGCGACGAGGGCATGATCGCCGAAGCGATCGGGTCGCTGAAAGAGCTTGCCGAGCGCGCCGATCAGGACAAGGTGAAGGCGCTGCTCGCCGGGGAAGCCGACGGCAACGACACCTATCTGGAAATCCATGCGGGCGCGGGCGGCACCGAAAGCCAGGACTGGGCCGAAATGCTGCAGCGCATGTACGTGCGCTGGGCCGAGCGACGCGGATACAAGGTCGAGATCGTCGATTATCACGGCGGCGAACAGGCGGGCATCAAGTCCGCCACCTTGCTCATCAAGGGCGAGAACGCCTATGGCTATGCCAAGACGGAAAGCGGCGTGCATCGCCTCGTCCGCATCAGCCCCTATGACAGTTCCGCCCGTCGCCATACGAGCTTTTCGTCGGTCTGGGTCTATCCGGTGATCGACGACAATATCGACATCGAAGTCAACGAAAGCGACCTCAAGATCGACACCTATCGTGCGTCGGGTGCGGGCGGGCAGCACATCAACACCACCGATTCGGCGGTGCGCATCACCCATATCCCGACGGGCATCATCGTCGCGTGCCAGAACCAGCGCAGCCAGCACAAGAACAAGGCGGAAGCCATGAACATGCTGAAGGCGCGGATGTACGAAGCCGAACTGCAACGGCGCGAAGCGGCGGCGAGCGCGGAACATGCCTCCAAATCCGACATCGGCTGGGGCCACCAGATCCGCTCCTACGTCCTTCAGCCCTATCAGATGGTGAAGGACCTGCGCACCGGCGTGGTCTCCACCGCGCCCGACGACGTGCTCGACGGTGCGCTCGACCCCTATATGGCCGCCGCGCTCAGCCAGAAGGTGACGGGCGAGAAGGTCGTCGTGGAGGATGTCGACTGATGCGCCTTTCCGGCCTGCTCGCCGTCACGGCGCTGCTTGCCGGATGCGGCGGGGCGGGCGATCCCGGTCGCCCCGCCTCCGCGCAGTCCTTTCCCAAGGCCGACCGCCCCGTCGCGCCGATCGTATCGACGCGCTGGTCGACCGAGGAAGCGCGCGACCGGGTGAACGAGGCCGAGGACATCATGGACCTGGCGGGCATCCGCCCCGGCATGACGGTGGCGGACATCGGCGCGGGCGAAGGCTATTACACCGTGCGTCTCGCGAAGCGCGTCGGGCCGGAGGGGCGGGTGCTGGCGCAGGACATCCTCGCCGAAGTGATCGATGCGCTCGGGCGCCGCATCACGCGGGAGGACTGGAAGAATGTCAGCCTGAAACTGGGTACGGTCGATGATCCCAAGCTGCCCGCGAACAGTTTCGACCGGGTGCTGATGGTGCATATGTATCACGAGATCAGCGAGCCTTATGCCTTTCTGTGGAACCTGCATCCGGCGCTGAAGAAGGACGGCGAAGTGATCGTCGTCGATGCCAACCGGCCGACGGAGCAGCATGGCACGCCGCCGCGCCTGCTGTCGTGCGAGTTCGCCGCCGTCGGATACCGGCTGGAACAGGTGATCGCGCGCCCCAGCGCCGGCGGCTATCTGGCGCGCTTTCGAAAGATCGGCGCCCGCCCGCGGCCCGAAAGCATCGTGCCCTGCGCCTTGCGCGACTGAAACCCCGCAGCCTTAGCCATTCCCTAATCATTTCGCGTTAGGCGCGGGACCATGGATATGGCGCCCGATCCAGCCCTGAAACCCGGACAGGGGCACTCGCTGCACCCTGCGTCCGGCGATGCGCAGGACGCGCGCTGGGCCGCGCTGGCCGATGACGCGGCGGAACCCAATGCCTTCTATGCGCCCGACATGCTGCGCGCGGCGATCGATCATCTGGGCGGGCATGCCGACATGCGGATGCTCGAAGCGTTCGAAGGCGCGCGGCTCATCGGCCTGATGCCTGTGACGGTGCTGCGCAGTCACGGACGCCTGCCGATCGCCAATGTCGGCAACTGGATGCACGATCATTGCTTCTTCGGCGCGCCGCTGATCGCGCGAGGCGCGGAACAGGCGGCCTGGGCGGCATTTCTGGCGCTGCTCGACGGGGCGGACCGGGCGCCGGGTTTCCTGCATATGCGCGGCCTGGATGCGGCAGGCGCCAATGCCGCCGCGCTGGAGGCGGTATGTGCCATGCAGCGCCGCCCTTTTCGCGAGATAGGCCGTTACGACCGGGCGCTGCTGCGTTCCGACCTGTCGGCGGACGCCTATTGGGACGCCAATGTCCGCGCCAAGAAGCGCAAGGAAATCCGCCGCCTGCAAAAGCGTCTGGGCGAAATGGGGCATGTCGAAAGCCGGGTGCTGACGGATACCGCCGCCCTGCCGCGCTGGTGCGGAGACTTTCTCGCGCTGGAGGCTTCCGGGTGGAAGGGCCGCGAAGGCACGGCGCTGTCCTGCGCGCCGCGGGAAGCCGCGTTCTTCCGCGCGGCGACGGCGGCGGCGATGGCGGCGGGACGATTGCAGTTTCTGCGCCTCGATCTCGACGGCAAGGCGATCGCCATGCTGGCCAATTTCCGCCACGGCGACGGCGCTTTTTCGTTCAAGATCGCCATCGACGAGACGCTGGGGCGTTTCTCGCCCGGCGTGCTGATCGAGATCGACAATCTTCATGCGGTGCAGGCCGATCCGGGCATCGCCTGGATGGACAGTTGCGCCGCGCCGGCCCATCCGATGATCGACAGCCTGTGGGGCGAACGGCGCAGCATCGTGCAATATCGCATCGCCCTGCGCGGCGGGGGCTTCGCACGAACGCGCCGCGCCGCCGCTTATGCCGTCGCCAATGCCATAGAGGGCATCGCCGCCCGCCTGAAGGACAGATGATCCATGTCGCTGCATGATCCCATCACCCCCTGCAACGCCGCCCTGCCCCGCGCCTTTCCCGAGTCGGCGCGCGTGGCCTTCGGCGCGGCCTATCCCGATGCCGCGACGAAGCTGCATCATGAACTGGCGGGACATCCTTTGTTCTCGCGCGAGGCGCTGGCGCAACTGGCCGAGCGGATGCCGTCCGACCGCGTCGAGTATAATCCGGGCAAGCTGCCCTTGGGCATCCGGCCCGAGGATGTGCCGACCAACGGCCTGACGCCGGGCGAGACCGTTCGCACGATCAACGGCAACGGAAGCTGGCTGGTCATGAAGAATGTCGAGCGCGATCCCGCCTATGCCGCGATGCTCGACGGCGCGCTGGCGGAACTGGTGCCGATCGTCGATCGCCGGACCGGACCGATGCTGCACCGCGAAGCCTTCATCTTCCTGTCGTCGCCCGACAGCGTGACGCCCTTTCACATGGACCCGGAGCATAATATCCTGCTCCAGATCGAAGGGCAAAAGACCATGACGGTCTTTCCCGCAGGCGACACAGCGCTCGTGCCGGCGCAGCAGAGCGAAGCCTTCCACGCGGGCGCGCATCGCAATCTGGGCTGGGACGACGCCTTTCGCGCCAAAGGCAAGGCGGTGACGCTGCTTGCGGGCGATGCCATTCATGTGCCGGTGAAGGCACCGCATTTCGTGGAGAACGGCCCGGTCGTCTCGATCAGCTTCTCGATCACCTGGCGATCGCGGCGGAGCATCGCCGAAGGCGAACTGCACAGCCTGAACGCCATGCTGCGCCGTCGCGGCCTGCCGCAATGGCGCGTAGGCAAGCGGCCCGAAGCGCAGCCGGTCGCCCGCCTGCTCTATCGCATCATTCGGAAGCTGGGCGCCTGAGGAGTTTCCGCAGCAGCGCTTCGGCTTCGAGCCGGGGTGCGAAGCGTTCGAGGCTCCACCATTCCAGCATCTCCCGCCCCGTGGCGAGGCTCTGCTTGTAGCGGTCCTTGCCCGCCAGCAGCGAATAGAGCGACAGGGCCGCATCGGCATAGCGCGTGACCGCGGCGGCATGGCACATCAGCCCCGGTTTCGCCTTCGGCGAGATCGGCGGAGCAAACGCCGACTGATAGTTCATCGCCCGGTCGCCATAGCGAAAGTTGAGCAGATAGCCCAGCAGCACGTCGCCATGCGTGATCCGCAGCAACTCGACTTCGCCGTTCGTCTGCCCGCGCAGGACGAGCGCTCTTGCGAAGTCCCTGAACAGTGGATCGTCCCAGGCGTTGTCGGCATGGCGCCCTTCGTTGAGCGCCTGCATCTCCGCCAGCCAGTACGTCGCCGTTGCAGCGTCGGTGGCGATCGCGATGCTGGTCTCGTCGGCGCCATAGTCCTTGACCGACCGCTTGATCTGGCTGCGCGTATTGGTGCTGAGCAGCGACAGATAATCGCCCCCCGCCGCACGCACCGCCTGAAGATCGATGTAATAAGCCGGGGATTCATCGATCCGGATGCGACGGCGGAAGCGGCCGTGATCGCGCAGCGGGCATACCGGCGTGACACCGGCGAGGCGCAGAACGCGCCAGTCGTTCCGTGCGAGAAGCGCCTGCATGACGCAGGCCGCGACATGCTCCGGCGCATCGGCGGCGGTCAGCAGGCCGTTATATTCGATGAAGCCGCGATCCTGCGAAACAATCCCCGCCTGGTTGAGCGAAAGAGTGGCGACCGGTCCCAGCAGCCGCGGCATCATCGCGCGACCGACGAGGGCCAGCGCGACATCCGCGCCGTCCGCCGTGACGGCCAGCAGTTCGGGCCGGACACCGCTGGTCGACAGCCAGCTTTCCATCCACGTCCAGCCCTGAAAAATGCTTGTGCCCGGTGCGGCGCGCGCCTCCAGCGCCTGCCAGCGGGCGGCGAGATGCGGCGGATCGGGAAGAGCCGAGAAGGTGGCGGTCAGTGGCATTGCGCCCCTTGTCCCACCGCTTGCGGGAGGGTCAAGACAATTGCGTGCGAAGGCGGCTCAGAGACGCAGGGCGGGATCGATGCTGCCGTCGGTACGAACCCCGGCCAGCGCGAGATCATGGCCGATGCGTCCGGTGAGGAACCGGAACCACATTACCCAGTCCGCCGCCAGCGACCAGAGCGGATAGCGGAAGGTGGCGGGGCGGTTATGCTCGACGAACCAGTGCGCGATCCATGCGAATCCGTAGCCCGCGACGGGCAGCAAGGCGAGCGGCCATAGCCAGTTGCAAAACAGGGCGATCAGCAAAAGAAGCAGCGTGAGGCTGGTGCCGGCATAATGCAGCGCGCGCGTCGCAGGACGCGCATGTTCCTGCAGATAGAATGGCCAGAAATCCCGAAATGTCGGGAAGTTTCGCATGATGCCCCGCCCTCTCCCGAAACGAGGATATCGCGAATCCTGATCCAGGATAAGAGCCTTGCGACAAACGGTTGATCGCGGCGTTATGGATTGACTCACCCCCAAGGCGCGGACAGTGCGGGTGACCGGGAGACGCATATGACGCAGGACGTGAAATTGCATGAAAGCTGGAAACAGCCGCTGGCCGCCACGTTCGACGCGCCCTTCATGCAGGCGCTCCGCACATTCCTCGTGGCGGAAAAAGCCGCGGGCAAAGCCATTTTCCCCAAGGGCAGCCAGTATTTCCGCGCGCTCGACCTGACGCCGCTGGAGGACGTGCGCGTCGTCATATTGGGACAGGACCCCTATCATGGCCCCGGTCAGGCGCATGGTCTCGCCTTCAGCGTGTTGCCGGGGGTGCGCACGCCGCCTTCGCTCGTCAACATCTTCAAGGAACTGCACAGCGACATGGGCATCGCGCCGCCGCGCCACGGCTTTCTGGAACATTGGGCGAAACAGGGCGTGCTGCTGCTCAACAGCGTGCTGACGGTCGAGCAGGCGCAGGCCGCATCGCATCAGGGCAAGGGGTGGGAACAGTTTACAGATGCCGTCATCCGGCTCGTCAATGCGAAGCCCGATCCGGTCGTGTTCCTGCTGTGGGGCGCCTATGCGCAGCGCAAGGCGGCGTTCGTCGACGATGTCGCGCGCGGCGGGCGGCATCTGGTGATAAAGTCCGCGCACCCCTCCCCGCTGTCCGCGCATAACGGCTTTCTGGGCAGCAGACCCTTCTCGCAGGCCAACGCCTTTCTGGAAGCGCATGGCCGCGCGCCGATCGACTGGTCGCTGCCGCCGGTGGTTGAGGCGGACGGGCGAGCCGTGTAACGCGGCAGTCCCGACGCCACTTCCGGAGCATCCCTCATGGCCCCCATTGCAAAGCTGCTGCTGCTCGGTTCGGGCGAACTGGGCAAGGAGTTCACGATTTCGGCCAAACGGCTGGGATGCCATGTCATCGCCTGCGACGCTTATGACGATGCGCCGGCGATGCAGGTGGCGGACGAACGCGAAGTGTTTTCCATGCTCGACGCCGACGCCCTGCGCGCCACGATCCTGAAGCACGAACCCGACTATATCGTGCCGGAAGTCGAGGCGATCCGTACCGAAGTGCTGCAGGAGATGGAAGCCGACGGGTTCACGGTCGTCCCGTCGGCGCGCGCCGCATATATGACGATGAACCGCGACCGTATCCGCGATCTGGCGGCCGGTGAACTGGGCCTGCGCACCGCGCGCTATCTTTATGCCGAAAGCTGGGAAGCGATGCTGGAGGGCGCCGCGCACACGGGTTTCCCCTGCGTGGTGAAGCCGGTGATGTCGTCGTCGGGCAAGGGGCAGAGCACCGTGCACGATCTCGCGGGGCTGGAGGCGGCATGGGACTATGCCGTGGCGAACATGCGCGGCGACCGGCGCAAGGTGATCGTCGAGGAATTCATCGCCTTCGATTACGAAATCACCCTGCTGACGGTGCGGACGCGGCAGGGCGTGCTGTTCTGCCCGCCGATCGGCCACCGGCAGGCGCGCGGCGATTATCAGGAAAGCTGGCAGCCGACGCCGATGACCGACGCCTTCCTCAAGGATGCGCAAGCGATGGCGACGAAGGTGGTGGACAATCTGGGCGGCTATGGCCTGTTCGGCATCGAGTTTTTCGTGACCGCCGACGAAGTGATCTTCTCCGAACTGTCGCCGCGGCCGCACGATACCGGGATGGTGACGCTGATGTCGCAGAACCTGACCGAGTTCGATCTGCATATCCGCGCGATACTGGGCCTGCCGATCGGCGATATCCGCCTGCACCGGCCGACGGCCTCGGCGGTGATCCTGGCGGATCGGGAAGCCGACGCCTTTACGGTCGATGGTCTGGCGGAGGCGCTGTCACTGGGTTCGGCAGAGGCCGACGTGGATGTCCGGATTTTCGGGAAGCCCGTGGCGCGGGTCAACCGGCGGATGGGCGTCGCTCTGGCATCGGGCGAGACGACGGACGCTGCGCGCGCGCTGGCTAGCAAAGTTGCAGGGCATGTCGTGCTGCGATCCGCCTGAGGCTGCTCCCGTCGATCGCTATCTGTACGATCGAAATTCAAAACAAGCCTGATTGTTTTTTCTGGCGCGGTCCCATGCGCAGGCTACAAGGAAAGCACTGGCGCACCCCAAGGACGCCACGATGGAGAGCGTGCAAATGGGCGATCTGGATGACCGTATTGCCAGGCTGGAAGCGGAATCGCAGATCCGGCAGCTCGTCGCGCGCTATTGCTTCACGATCGACGACCGCGACATCGCAGGCGTCCGTGCGCTGTTCACGGACGATGCCGTACTGAACTCCGCCGACGGAGTGATGAACGCGACCGGGCTGGACGCGATCATGGCCCAATATGACGGCCGCTTCGATGTGCTCGGCCCCGGCCATCACTTCATGCACGACATACAGATCGATTTCATCGGCGGCGGGAAACACGAGGCGACGGGCCGGGTCAGCGGCCATGCCGAACTGTGGCGCGCGAACAGGATGATGGTCGCCGCGCTCCGCTATGCCGACCGCTATCGCAACACGGACGCCGGCTGGAAATTCGCCGCGCGCACGATCAGCTTCCTCTATTACGTCCCGATCGAGCACTATCCCGGCATATTGGGGACGCCGGACCGCAACCATGCCTATGCCGCGCCGATGCCTGCCGATTTCCCCGAAAGTCTGCCGAGCTGGATTGCCTATGAGCAGGCGCAGGGGCGCGGATGATCGACCGAAGCGCGCCTTCGGCTTAAAGGCACGCTGACTGCCATGTACAGGAACCTTTATGTCCCCGGATTTCGTCCCCGCCCTTCCCCACCGCGCTTTCGAGGACCTGCAGGTCGGCGAACGGCGCCGGTCGCGCGACAAGACGGTGACGCAGGAGGAAATCCTGGCCTTCGCCCGCGCCTATGATCCGCAATGGTTTCACACCGACCCCGATCTGGCACGACAATCGGTGTTCGGCGAAGTGGTGGCGAGCGGCATCCATGTGCTCGCGATGTGGCGGCAACTGGACCACGAGATCAATTCCGACATCGATTTCGTCTGCGGCATAGGCTGGGACGACGTCCGGATGAAGCGGGCGGTGCGGGCCGGCGATGTCCTGCACGTCACATCGGAAATCATCGCGCTGACGCCGTCCGCCAGCAGGGACGACCGCGGCACGGCGCTGACCAACTATGCCGTCGTGGTGCAGGGCGGGATCGAGGCCGTCACCTTCACCAGCATCAACCTGGTCTATACGCGCGCCGGGCGGGCGGGTGCCGGGCGCTGACCGCCCGGCACCCGCCCGCACCCGGTTTCAGCGTCGCTGATCGAAACGGCGGCCCAGCATGGCGCTGGCGATGTTGGTTTTTTGAATGTCGATCGCGCCGCCCGCAATGCCCCAGCCCCAGCTGTCGCGCAGCCGGCGTTCCATCGGAAAATCCTTGGAATAGCCATAGGCGCCCATCAGTTGCAGCGCATCGCCGGTGACTTCGCGCGCGATGGTGTTGGCGAAGCATTTGCCCGTCGAGCTGTTGAGCACGGACGGCAGGCCATCCTGCGCCTGCGACGCGGCGCGCCAGATCAGCAGCCGGGCCGCCTCGCACTTCATGTGCATTTCCGCGAGCTTGAGCTGCACCGCCTGGAAATCCGCGATCGGCTTGCCGAACTGCTTGCGTTCCAGCACATAGGCCGACACATCCTCCAGCGCGCCCGATGCCTGGCCCAGCGACATGGTGGCGTTGCCGCAGCGTTCCAGATCGAAAGCCTCCATCAACTGGCGGAAGCCGCCGGCGGGCACGATGATGTTGCCGACCGGCACTTCGCAATCGTCGAAATTGAGATCCGAGGACGGGATGCCGCGAAAGCCCATCAACTGTTCGTTCGGCCCGAAGCTGAGGCCCGGACGGTCCTTTTCGACAAGCACCGCGCCGATCGCCTTGGCGCCGGGATCGTCGGACAGGCGGCAGTAGACGACATAGGCATCGGCATGGCCGCCGCCCGAACACCAGCGCTTGGTCCCGTTGATGACGAGCGTATCGCCCTTCACCACGCCCCGTGTCTTGAGATCGGTGAGCGCGCTGCCCGCATCCGGTTCGGACATGGAGACGGCGACCACCATATCCCCCGCGCACACCGCCGGGACGATGCGCTTGCGCAAGGCTTCCGGGGCGAAATACTCGATCGCGCGGACCGGACCGACGGACGATTCGAAGATCGGGAAGCCGACGGCGGAGGAAATCTTCGCAAACTCCTCCAGAACGATCAGCGCCTCGATATTCCCAAGGCCAAGGCCCCCCAGATCGGCGGACACATTGATGCCGAGGAAGCCCATATCGGCATAACGCTTGATGAGGTCATGGCTGGGCGGCACATTGTCGCGCTCCAGTTGTGCGGCGATGGCAGGCAGTTCGGCGCGGGCGAAATCCCGTGCGACGGACCGCAGTTCCTCCTGTTCGGGGGTCAAGCTAAAGTTCAATTCATCCTCCCTGAGCGCCGGACGCGCCGTCCTATCCTCACAGCAATTCGGGCTTTTCGATCAGCAGGGCAAGCGCGGCCATGAACCGTCCCCCATCCGCGCCATCGATCGCGCGATGGTCGCACGAGAGGGACAGGTGGAAAACCGGCACGATCCGGATCGCACCGTCGTCATCGATCGGTTCCGGTCGGGCCGCGCCGACCGCCAGAATGGCGCCCTGCGGCGGATTGATGATCGCGTCGAACTGTTCGACGCCGAAGCCCCCCAGATTGGACAGCGAAAAACTGCCTCCGCTGAACTCCTCGGGCTTGAGCTTGCCCGCCTTCGCCCGCTGCGCCAGCGCCGCCATGGCTGCCGAGATATCCGCGACGCTGCGATCGTCCGCGGCGGTGACGATGGGCGTCACCAGCCCCTTCTCGGTCGCGACCGCCACCGCGATGTCCGCCGATGCGAAGCGGTGGATCGCATTGCCGTGCACCTGGATATTGATCTGCGGCACTTCCATCAGCGCCAGCGCGCAGGCCTTGATGAGATAGTCGTTCACGCTGGGCCGCTGCCCCTGAACGGCGGCGCGCAAGGCCAGCAGGCGATCGGCGCGCACGCGGCGGCGCACGTAGAAATGCGGGATCGTCTGCTTCGCCTCGGTCAGGCGCCGCGCGATCGTGCGCCGCATGGAGGACATGGGCAGGATTTCGATTTCTCCGCTTGCAGTCAGAGGAGGAGATGGCGGCGGCGCGACCTGAGCCACCGTTGCAGGTTCGGGGGATGGCGCCGGAGCCGGGCGCGCCGCCAGCACGTCATCCTTGCGGATGCGCCCGCGCGGGCCTGACCCGGTCACCCCGTCGAGTGGAACATCGTAGAGCGTCGCATAGCGGCGCGCCATCGGCGTGGCGAAGATAGTGCCCGCTTCGCTGACCTGCAGGACGCCGACCAGCGCCGGAGCCGACGACGTGCGGGTGGCCTGCGCCACATCCTGCGCCGTGATCCTGCCGCCCCGGCCCGATCCGCTTACCGACGCGAGATCGACGCCACCGGCGATCGCCTGCGCCAGCGCCACGGGGCTGATGGCGAGACCTTCGGGCACGGCAGGCGTATCGGAAACCGGTGACGGTTGCGCCACGGTGGAGGGCGCAGCATCATCGCTATCCGGACCAAAGCTGGTGCTGGACGCACTGAACCCGGCTACGATGGCATCTATCTCCGCCGCGCTCGCCTCGCCGCCGTCGGACAGGACCGCCAGCAGCGCACCGACCGGATAGGTCTCGCCTGCCTGTGCGATGATCCGGACGAAGCGCCCGTCGGCTTCCGCCTCCACCTCATTGGTGATCTTGTCGGTCTCGATGAGCGTCAGCACGGTGCCCTTGGCGAAGGCGGCATTCTCCGCGACCATCCATTCCGCGATCGTGCCTTCGCTCATTTCGATGCCCCATTTGGGCATGGTGAACGGCTTCAGTGCGACCATGACGCGCCCCTTCAGCGGAAGGCGAGGGTGCGGCGGACGGCATCCTCGATCTTCTGTGGCGACGGCACCCATGCGCGTTCCAGTTCGCGCGCGAACGGGATGGGGCTGTGCGGACCGGTGATCATCGCAGGTGGCGCCTTCAGGCTGGTGAACGCCTTCGCCGCGACCATCGATGCGATGTCGGCGGCCAGGCTGCACCGCGGCGGACTTTCATCGACCACGATCAGCCGCCCCGTCGCCTCCACCGAATCGAGGATCGCTTCCTCGTCGAGCGGGCTGGTGGTGCGCAAGTCGATGAGGTCGACGCCGATGCCGTCGGCGGCCAACTTGTCCGCCGCCTTCTCACCGAAACTGACCATGCGTCCGCAGGTGACGACCGTGGCGTCGCCGCCTTCCCGCACCATGCGCGCCTCTCCGAAACGCTGTCGGTGGTCGCCCTCGGGCACTTCGCCCTTCACGCCGTACAGCGCCTTGTGCTCGAAGAACATGACCGGATCGTCGCCGCGCAACGCCTCCGTCAACAGCCCCTTGGCGTCGGCGGGCGTCGTGGGCAGCACAACCTTCAGCCCCGGCATCGCGGTCAGCATGGCATAGACCGACTGGCTATGCTGCGCCGCCGTCTGCATGCCCGCGCCATAGATCAGGCGGACGACGGCGGGGCAGCGCGTCTTGCCACCGAACATATAACGGAACTTGGCCATCTGGTTCCACAACTGGTCCAGACTGACGCCGACGAAATCCGCGAACATCAGCTCCGCGATCGGGCGCTTGCCTGCCAGTGCCGCGCCTGCGGCCGCGCCGACGATCGCACTTTCCGAAATCGGCGTGTCGATCACCCGGTTCGGACCGAATTTGGCGTACAGGCCGCCGCTGGTGCCCCAGATGCCGCCGATCGCCTCCGGACCACCGGCGGTGCCGTTGCCACCGACCACATCCTCACCCAGCAGGATGATATCGGAATCACGTTCCATTTCGGAATGCAGGGTTGTCACGATCGCGTCGCGAATGGTCATCACAGCCATGAGCGATGCTCCTCAAACATAATCGACATAGACGTCTTCGGCGACGGTCGCCGGATCGGGCGGCGGGGCGGCGCGCGCCTCCGCCACGGCGATATCGATTTCCTGCGCCACCGACGCATCGATCGCATCGAGATCGGCGAGGTCGAGCAGTCCGGCTTCCGACACGCTTGCCCGGAACGCCTTCAGGCAGTCGCGCTCCTCCCGGATGCGGTCCAGTTCGCCCTTGCCGCGATAGCGTTGCGGATCGCCTTCGAAATGGCCGAAGAAGCGCTCTGTATCGAGTTCGATCGCGGCCGGGCCGCCGCCGCCGCGCACATGCTCCAGCAATTCGCGCATGGCCGCATAAGTATCGAAATAATCGCAGCCGTTGGCGCGCCATGCCTTCATGCCGAAGGCTTCGGCGCGGCTGGCGATATCCTTGTTGGTGCCGACGGCATAATCGACGCCGGTATGTTCGGAATAATGGTTGTTTTCGAACACGAAGATCGCCGGCGCCTTGGTGACGACGGCCATGTTCATCGCTTCGAAGGTGGTGCCCTGATTGCAGGCGCCGTCGCCCGAAAAAGCGATGGCCACCCTGCCCTGCCCGTCGAGCCTGGCCGCCAGCGCCGCCCCCACGGCCTGCGGCGCGCCACCCCCGACGATGCCGTTCGCGCCCAGCATGCCCACGGACAGGTCGGCGATGTGCATGGAGCCGCCGCGGCCCTTGCACAGCCCGCCCGCGCGACCGAATATCTCCAGCATCATGCCCTTCACGTCGCATCCCTTGGCGATGCAATGCCCATGGCCGCGATGCGTCGATACGATCATGTCCTCGATCGTCAGATGATCGCAAACGCCGACAGCCGCCGCTTCCTGCCCCGCGTAAAGATGCGTGAAGCCCGCGATTTCGCCGGTCTTTATCTCTTCGTGCAGCCGATCCTCGAACTGCCGGATCGTGGCCATGCGGCGATAGGCGCCGAGCAGATCCTCGCGATTGCGTTGCATATCGTCTCTCCTGTCGGACGCTCAGCGGGCGCCGATCTGCATGGCTTTCTTATGTGAAACGATTTCACTGCCAATGCCGCGTGCTGCCCCCATCGGGATCGTTTTTCCTGCCTGACGTCCCGGAATCATCCTGTTTCCCCTACAGACTCTCAAAGCTTGAACGACGCTGCAGGCGGCCGATATTGTCCGCTACAGGCCGCCTGCCATCGATAAGAATGGTCTGGCGCAGTCCTTTTGAGAAGGCAATAAAAAACATTCATGGTTGTCTTTTTTGTGATTTCATCGATCCGTTTCGGCGTTGGAATAGTAAGCGGGGCCTGAGGGCCGCCTTGCGCGGTTCCTATTCACCGGGATGATTGCCGCTCTTTGAGCGAGGTGGCGGGTGTCTGACGACATAGAGGATTCAGCAAGCGAACGGGCGAGTAGTCATACGAGTTATCGTATGAGTAGTCGGATTGAGGTCGTCAGCCGGGTGTCGGGCCGTCGGCGCTGGACGGTGGAACAGAAGCTGGCGGTAATGCGCGATGCATTCGGGCCAGAAGGCAGCATTCGTTTGGCCTGTGAACGCCACGACGTTGGCAGCGGCTCGATCTACACATGGCGGCGACAGGCGATGTCCGGTGAGCTTGCCGGGGTTCGCAAGCTGCCCGAGCCGGCCTTCGCCGAGGTCCGGATCGGCGAGCCGCCAGCGTTACCCGGTCCGTCCGTCAGCGGTCTGATCGGGATCGAGCTGCCATCGGGCATCAAGGTGACCGTGGATGCCACGGTCGACGCCGATGCCCTGTCGCGGGTGATCGGCGCGCTGGCACGATGATCCCGCTGCCGCCTTCTACACGGATCTTCCTGGCTTGCGGCGCGACGGACATGCGTAAGGGCTTCGACGGCCTGGCGGTGATGACGCAGCAGGTTCTGGAGCAGAGCCCCCATTCCGGTGCGCTGTTTGCCTTTCGGGGCAAGCGCGGCGATCTGGTGAAGTTGCTCTGGTTTGATGGCCAGGGCATGTGCCTGTTCTCCAAGCGGATGGACCGTGGCCGCTTCGTGTGGCCGTCCACCAAGGCCGGGTCAGTGGTGATGACCGCAGCCCAGCTTTCGATGCTGTTGGAAGGCATCGACTGGCGGCGACCGGAACGCACTTTTACCCCTTCGTTGGCGGGGTAAAACGCCCATTATCTGGCGCTTTCATTAGCGTCGCGACCACCGATCTGCTATATAATCGCGGTGTCGGACGCAGGCCTTTCCACCCCTGATAAAGACGCTCGGATCGCCGAGCTCGAAGCCGCATTGGCGGCTGCCCGCGCCGATATTTCTGCTCGCGACATCCTGATCGACACGCTGCGCGTGCAGATCGCGCGCCTCAAGCGGATGCAGTTCGGCAAGTCGTCCGAGAAGCTCGATACCCAGATCGCCCAGCTTGAGCTGGCGCTCGAAGAACTGGAGGGTGAGGCCATTGTCGCCGCCGCGCGTCGAGGCGATCCGGCAACCGTCGATCGGCCATCGCCGGTTCGCGCGCTGCCCGCCCATCTGCCGCGCGAGGAACAGCGGATCGAGCCTGAGCAGGGTAACTGCACCTGTCCCGACTGCGGCGGCGCGCTGCGGCCACTGGGGCAGGATAGCGATGAGATGCTCGATGCCGTGCCTGTGCAGTGGCGCGTCGTTCGGACCATCCGTCCCAAGTATAGCTGCCGCTCCTGCGAGAAGATCGTGCAGGCACCCACACCCGTAAAGGCGATAGCGCGGGGCAAGGCGACCTTCGGCACGCTGGCCCACGTCGTTGTCTCCAAGTTCGACCATCATCTGCCGCTCTACCGTCAGGCTGAGATAATGGCGGCGCAGGGCATCGAGATCGATCGCTCGACGCTGGCAGGCTGGGTCGGCCAGGCATCCGTGCTGCTCGACCCGATCATCAGTCGTATCCGC
>OZ257238.1:0-1765000 GCA_965279415.1 Sphingobium sp. | reverse complement strand
ACCGCTTGGACCGCAAGCCAGCTCAAGACTCTCAGCAGCGCAACGCTGCTGATCTCTAGTGATGAAGGGACATGAGGACGACGGCATATGTTCTTTGGAATGGAGGAAGCTCTTCCGGATGCTCAAGGCCGAAGCCTTCGATCCGGCGCTTTCCGCCGATATCCTTAGAAAGGAGGTGATCCAGCCGCAGGTTCCCCTACGGCTACCTTGTTACGACTTCACCCCAGTCGCTAAACCCACCGTGGTCGCCTGCCTCCCTTACGGGTTAGCGCAACGCCTTCGGGTGAATCCAACTCCCATGGTGTGACGGGCGGTGTGTACAAGGCCTGGGAACGTATTCACCGCGGCATGCTGATCCGCGATTACTAGCGATTCCGCCTTCATGCTCTCGAGTTGCAGAGAACAATCCGAACTGAGACGACTTTTGGAGATTAGCTTCCCCTCGCGGAGTTGCTGCCCACTGTAGTCGCCATTGTAGCACGTGTGTAGCCCAGCGTGTAAGGGCCATGAGGACTTGACGTCATCCCCACCTTCCTCCGGCTTATCACCGGCGGTTCCTTTAGAGTACCCAACCAAATGCTGGCAACTAAAGGCGAGGGTTGCGCTCGTTGCGGGACTTAACCCAACATCTCACGACACGAGCTGACGACAGCCATGCAGCACCTGTCACTCATCCAGCCGAACTGAAGTAATCCATCTCTGGAAAACGCGATGAGGATGTCAAACGCTGGTAAGGTTCTGCGCGTTGCTTCGAATTAAACCACATGCTCCACCGCTTGTGCAGGCCCCCGTCAATTCCTTTGAGTTTTAATCTTGCGACCGTACTCCCCAGGCGGATAACTTAATGCGTTAGCTGCGCCACCGAAGCACCATGTGCCCCAGCAGCTAGTTATCATCGTTTACGGCGTGGACTACCAGGGTATCTAATCCTGTTTGCTCCCCACGCTTTCGCACCTCAGCGTCAATACCAGTCCAGTGAGCCGCCTTCGCCACTGGTGTTCTTCCGAATATCTACGAATTTCACCTCTACACTCGGAATTCCACTCACCTCTCCTGGATTCAAGTTATCCAGTCTCAAAGGCAGTTCCAGTGTTGAGCACTGGGCTTTCACCTCTGACTTAAATAACCGCCTACGTGCGCTTTACGCCCAGTAATTCCGAACAACGCTAGCTCCCTCCGTATTACCGCGGCTGCTGGCACGGAGTTAGCCGGAGCTTATTCTCCCGGTACTGTCATTATCATCCCGGGTAAAAGAGCTTTACAACCCTAAGGCCTTCATCACTCACGCGGCATTGCTGGATCAGGCTTGCGCCCATTGTCCAATATTCCCCACTGCTGCCTCCCGTAGGAGTCTGGGCCGTGTCTCAGTCCCAGTGTGGCTGATCATCCTCTCAGACCAGCTAAGGATCGTCGCCTTGGTGCGCCTTTACCACACCAACTAGCTAATCCTACGCGGGCTCATCCCTCGGCGATAAATCTTTGGACTTACGTCGTCATCCGGTATTAGCAGTCGTTTCCAACTGTTATTCCGAACCAAGGGGCAGATTCCCACGCGTTACGCACCCGTGCGCCACTAGACCCGAAGGTCTCGTTCGACTTGCATGTGTTAGGCATGCCGCCAGCGTTCGTTCTGAGCCAGGATCAAACTCTCAAGTTTGATGTCCGATCTGAACCAGGAGGAATAATCCCGATCCAAACCGCTCATTTCATGGAGCCATTCCTGCACAATTTAACATTCACTGTGGATATGTAAATTGAGACATGCAAACATCCCATCAAAGCCGAAACCCCAATGAAACGCTACAAGGAACGACTTAGCTTTAACTGATTACCCGGCGCCATAAAACCACCAGGAACCAGAGCCGTCGCCCACATGTCCCTTCATCAAATCTAACTATGTCAAAGAACCGTAACACTCAACATAAGAGGCGGACAGTTAGTGTTCCCCGCTATTGCTATCGGGGGACAGTCTGTCCGACTATGCTGGCGACCGTAGAAGGCGCTGTCAGTAGGCAGCGCCCTGTCCGGTGAGAGGGCATATATGGAGGAGGTTCCGACCCGTCAAACGCTTTTTGCAATTTTATTTCAGAAATAATTCGGACCTGCCGGTTAGAAGCGAACCCGAAGCGCACCATTCAGGGCGCGCATAATGCCTATGAAGCACCGGGGAAACATGAGTTTGAACGACGCCGACGCCAGTGATGCAGGCTTTGCCGCACGCATCCGCAGCGCCCTATTCTGGCGATCCGGCAGCCAGATCGTGGCGCAGATGGTAAGCTGGGCATCGACGCTGGCGGTCATCCGGCTGCTCGATCCGGCGGATTACGGCCTGTTCGCGATGACGCAGGTGATCCTGAACTTCATGGCGTTCCTCAACGGCTACGGCCTCGTCAGCGCGCTCGTCCAGTCCGAAACGCTCGATTCGCACAAGCTGCGCCAGGCGTTCGGTATCATGCTGTTGCTGAACGGCGCGCTCGCCCTCATCCAGCTCGCCATCGCGCCCGTCGCCGCCGACTATTACGACCAGCCGCTGATCGCCGATCTGCTGCGGGTGCAGGCGCTTATCTATCTGGCGACGCCGTTCATATCGATTCCCGAAGCGGTTATGGGACGGTCGCTCGATTTCCGGCGCCCTGCCGTGGTCAATCTGGTAGCTTCGGCGGCGGCGGCGGCGATGGCGATCGGAGGGGCGATGGCCGGATGGGGCGTGTGGACGCTGGTCTATGCACCGCTCACGCTCTTCTGGGTGAAAGGCATCGGCTACAGCATCGCCACGCGCTTTCTGCCCGTGCCGAGTTTCGATTTTCGCGGCACCGGCGCGATGGTCGCGTTCGGCGCGTCGCTCCTGGGGTCACAGCT
The DNA here is from genome assembly GCA_965279415.1 of Sphingobium sp. Classification (GTDB taxonomy): domain Bacteria; phylum Pseudomonadota; class Alphaproteobacteria; order Sphingomonadales; family Sphingomonadaceae; genus Sphingobium. The sequence continues at coordinate 1,762,141 of OZ257238.1, read as the reverse complement.
CTTCTGGATCGTCCAGAGCCAGGCGGATATCTTCATTGCCGGGCGCTGGCTGTCCCCCCACCAATTGGGTCTTTATGCCGAAGCCCTGTTCCTGACGCAGATCTTCGTCAGCAAGTTCATCCCTCCCCTCAACGACGTCGCCTTTCCGGCCTATGCGCGGATGCAGAAGGATCCCGCGCGAATCGCCGCGTCCTTCTGCAAGGCGGTGCGGTTGCTGCTGCTCGTCTCCTGCCCGATCTATTTCGGCATGGCCGTGACCGCCGAGCCGCTGGTCGCCACGCTGTTCGGCGAGAAATGGCTGGAGATGGCGCCGTTCGTCACCGTCCTCGCCCTCGCCATGCCGTTCATGACGCTGCAGGTGATGTTCGCGCCGGTCTCCAACGCGCTGGGGCGACCCGGCATCACCGCGCGCGTCTCCATGGCGGGTGCGGTCATCATGCCCGTCGCCTTTCTGGTCGGTATCCGGTTCGGCGCGATCGGCCTTGCCTGGGCGTGGCTGCTCGCCTTTCCGATACTCACGCTGGTGACGGTGCGTCTGGCCGGAAAGCCGATGGGGCTGAAGGCGAGCGATCTTGCTGCGGCATCGGTGCCTGCATTGCTGGCTTCGGCGGCGATGGCCCTTATCGTCGCCGGCGTAGACCGGGCGCTGCCGCATCTTTCCCCCGTGCTCCGCCTCGTGGTGCTGATCGGCGCGGGGGGCGCGAGCTTCGCCGCGATCCTCTTCCTGTTCGCGCGGGCGACGATGGATGAACTCGTCACCCTCGTCGCCCGCCGCAACGTCACCGCCTGACGGCGGTCAGGCGGTCTGGATGTAGTCGCGCAGGGCGGCTGCCTCCGCCTCGATCCGGTCGATCCGGTATTTGACGAGATCGCCGATCGACACAAAGCCGACCATCGTGCCGCCGTCCACCACCGGCAGATGGCGGATGCGACGCCGCGTCATCAGCGACAGCGCGGATATCACCGGCATGTCCGATTCGATGGTGACGGCAGGGGCCGTCATCGCATCGCGCACCAGCGCGTCAAGCATCGCGGGGCCGCTGCCGCCCAGTTGATGGACGACATCCCGCTCCGAAAAAATGCCGATCACCTGACCCTCATCGACGACGGGCACGCAGCCGATTCGCTTTTCCGCCAGCAACGCCACGACGGAGAGCACCGTCGCATCGGGGGATACCTGCAGCACGTCGCCGCCCTTGGTCTTGAGAATAGCCGCTATCGTCATCGCTCTCTCCCTTCGCGCGGCGCTTTTGCGTCGCTCTGTGGTTGGGGGACTTGATGATCCCATGTCCAGCGGCCAAAGGGAAGAGATGAAGCAAGGCAAAGCCCTGGATGATCCGGAAATCGCGGCGACCGCATGGGCGCGCTACCGCCGCATCATGGGCTGGATGGCGCTGGGCGCGCTGGTCTGCGTCGTGCTGGCCATCGCGGCGCTGTGGCAGTGGACAGGGCCGATGCCGCTGCACATGATCATCGCGACGGCGATCGGCGTGTTCTTCACCTTCATGCTGGGCACCGGCCTGATGGGCCTGTTGTTCCTGTCGAGCGGAACGGGCCATGACGAACAGGTCGAGGACCGCATGAAAGGGATGATCGACATCGATGACTGAGCCGCTTTCCGAGAGACGCGATCCGATATTGCGGACCGTCCCGCGCCCCGGCGACATCAACGCCAACGGCCATATCTTCGGTGGCTGGGTGCTGAGCCAGATGGATATCGCCGGCGGCATCATCGCCCATCGCGCGGCGGGCGGCGCGGTCGCCACCGTCGCGATCGAGGCGATGGAGTTCATCGCGCCCATATTGTTGCATGACGTTATTTCCGTCTATGCGCACATCGAACGGCGTGGGCGCACGTCGCTGGCGATCCGCATTCATGTCGTCGCGACGCGCGGACCGACCGAAATACAGATTCCGGTGACCAGCGGCCTGTTCACTTTCGTCGCGTTGGACGAGAACCATCACCCTCGCCCGCTTCCGCCTGCCTGACGATCAACGATCGCTGCTTATCGTGTAGCGCAGTCGGGCGGTGCCGTTGGCGGGGACATTCACGGTCCAGAGCCATGCCCCATCCTTGCGGGAGAGCCTTGCACCTTTCGTGGTCAGCGTGTCGTCCTCGTCCGTGCGGATGCGGATTTCCACTTGCGCCGGTCGGGCGTTGGCATTGCTGAGTGTCAACTGCCGCACGGGCCGGTCATCGGTCGATTCGGGGGCCATGCCGATCGTCAGCATATGCTGGCGACTCTCACCGGCTTCCACTTTCACAGTCTCGCCGATCGCATGATCGCGCAGGCGGCTATCGGCGAGCAGCAGCGATTCGCCGGAGCCGGTAGGTGCGAAGACGGCGACGCCGCCGGAAGGTAAAGGCAGGCCGAGACCCGCCTTCGTCTCGTTCTGCATACGAATCATGCGTTTCAGGGGGCGCGGCGTTTCGTCATCATCCGTGGCGACGATATCCGCGGCATAGACCAGCGTGAACGGCACGGCTGCGCGTTGCAGCAGGGCGACCTGTTTCTGCCCGTTGGCATTGACGTCCACCTGCATCGGCACGCGATAGAGCTTGAGATCGCCCAGATCCTCCTGCCGGGCGATGCGGGAGGCGGAGACTACAATATCTTCCATGGCTTCGGCCCGCATCATCATCGGGGCAGGTGACGGAGGCGGAGGCGGCGGGGGCGGCGGATAACCATCATCCGCGAACATATCATAGCGCGGCAGCGGCCAGCAGCGCAGCGACAGATACGGCGTTTCGGACTGGCCGTTGATCGCTTCATAATCCGATTCGCGATTGAGCCGCCCGGCGACCGCCAGCAATTGCGCATCGGGCAGGCCGATGCTGTTGCCGTTCGCGACGGTCAGCCAGGCGAACAGGTCCAGCGTCCTGCCATCGGGCGCGACGCGGACGACGTAGTTCGCGGCCCAGTCGAAACCGGTGGCGAGATAAGTCAGCGTGACATCCGCCGTGACTCCTTGCGCACTGGCGGTCGTGACCGACAGCTTAGGCCTGGCCGACAGCCCGGACGGAATGGCATCGTAGGACAGCCCTTCGGGCAGGCCGGAACAGCGCAGCCCCTCGAAACCCTCCGCCGTTTGCAGCACGACGGCGTTGTCGGCGCCTGAACGGATAATGGCATCCAGTTCACGCACCTCGCCCGTCACGCGATTGGTGCGGCGCAGGTGGACGCGATTGCCGAGCGTTCCGTCAAGCAGCGCGGCGGGGGACAGCAGCTTTGCGTCCCGGTTCTTCTGGATGACGCCGCCCGGCAGGCCGGTGACGACGGCGCTGACGGCGATCATGCCGTCCATCACCCCTTCGAATCGAATCACGGCATCGCCCTGTGGAAGGGCGATACGGCGCTTTTCCGTGACGAGGGCGAAGCCGGAAGGTCGATCGGCGTCTATGCCGCCCTCGCCCCGACCGGGATCGCGATAGACGGTGACGGACACCGATTCGGGCGATGTCGATGTCACCACCGTCTGCGCCAGCGCGGGACCGGCCAGCCAGAGCATCAGCAGGGCAAGGGCGGCGCGCACCGGTGCGGCCGTCAGTAGCGCGTTTCGAATATGGCGGTGAGCGTGGTGCGGCCATTGGCGGGCACGCTGACCACCCAGCGCGCGGCATTGCTGTTCACCCGTTCGCTGGGCTGGCTTTCGCTGACGATACGGGTGTCGGTGCGGTAGAAATCGAGGCCCGCCTGCGTCAGTTCCACTTCGGCAGGCTTGGCGCGCGCGTTGCTCAGGTCGTAGCGCATCGTCGTGCGCCAGCGGACGTCGGACAGACGCTCGCGCTTTTCGACGACGGGCTGGACCTTCATGTCGAAGGCGTCGCCGGTGGAAAGCGCCAGCGTGCTGCCCATCGGCGTATGGTCGACGGGGCTTTCCCCCACGAACTGCGGCGCGCCGGACGCATCCTTCATGTAAAAGCGCACGGTGCCGGCGGGAAGCGCATCGCCCAGCCCCGCACTATCTTTGCCATTGGCCTTGCCCGATGTCGAGAAGGTGACGACGCTGCGCGCGCTCTGCGGTTCCTCGAATGTCCCCAGCCAGTCGTTGCGGAAGGCATAGCCGGCCTTGGCGGGAACGCCCTGTACGTCGAGGAAGCTGACCTGTTTGGTCTGCCGTTCGGCGATGGTGGTGCGGGCAGCCAGCGGATAAAGATAAAAGTCGCCAAGCTGTTCCCGCCCCGCCGTTTCGGTGCCGGCGGTGCGCAGCGTATTGCGGTTGCGCGGGCGATAGCCGTTATCGTCGCCCTGATTCACGCTGCCCGCGACGAGCAGGGTGCGCGCGTTGTTGTAGGTGGTGCCGCTGTTGTTGGTGAGGGTGATCCAGCCTTGCACATCGATGCGCCCTGCCCCTGCATCGAACAGCGCGACATAATCGGCGTTCCAGCCGAGACCCGGCGTCAGATAGCGCAGCGAGGCGGCACGGGTGCCGCCCCGGCTGCTGTCCACAGTGACGGACAAGGTTGGCCGCGCGCGCAGATTGGGCGGCAGCGAATCATAGATGACGCGGACAGGCAGGCCATCGTCGCGCAGCACTTCGATCCGCCCGCCGATGCGCAACACCACGCCGCCGTTGACCGCCAGCACCGTAGCGCTTTCGCGCGTCTCCGCGCCGGTCGCAGGATTGGTGCGTACGATGGTGAGAGTCTGCCCGACCGCCTTTTCCATCAGCTTCTGCGGGGAGAGCAGATCGAAGTCGAAATTCTGTTCGACGATGCTGGCGCCGTCGGCGGCGAAGGACACGGTCTCGGGGCGGATGCGCGCAGAGACATCGGGAAACTCCAGCCGCACGATGCCCTGCCCGATCGGCAACTGCCGAACATCCTGCACCAGCGCGAGATCGTTATTGTAGATAGTGACAGCGACATCGCCCTGCGCGCTTTTCTGGGGCGCGGTCTGCGCCTGAGCGGGAGAGATGGCGACGAGCGCGAGGGGAAGGAGGCGGACGGTGAAGTGGCGGGCAGGGCGCGGCATCGAAACTCTCCTGTCGTTCTGACGCGACAGTGGCCGATTATCCCGTCGAAGGGAATCCCTTTCCGCCATGCAAAAGGGGCGGCGCCTTGCGGTGCCGCCCCTTGCTGTTCCCGAGTGTAGATCGCTTATTCGGCGGCTTCCGTAGCCGCCGGACGACGGGCGCGCGGGCGCTTGCGCGGCGCTTCGGCGCCAGCCTCTTCGCCGCCTGCACTGTCGTTGTCCGCACGCGCGATGGCGGGCGGCAGGACGGCCAGGTCGAGGCCGACCGGCTCATCATTCTCGACCGCCTCGTCGCGCGGGCGACGCTGACGCAGGCCGCGACGGGGCCGCTCCGCATCGCTGCTCACGGCGACATCGCCGGTTTCGGCACTATCGTCCGAACGTTCGGCGGGTTCGCTTATTTCGACACGCGGCGGGCGTGGCGGGCGACCACGGCCCCGGCGGGGTGGTTCCGCAGCGTCGGCCTGAACAGGCGCCTGCTGTATAGGGGCCGCCTGCACGGGTGCTTCGTCGACAGTCTCTTCGCGGCGGGGCTGCGCATAAGGCTGGGCCTGCGCCTGCGGCTGATACTGGCCCTGCGGCTGACGATCGCGGCGGTTCTGGTCGCGATCGCGATTATTGTCGCGGTTGTTATCACGATTATCGCGGTTGCCGTCGCGCTGGCCCTGTTCGCGATTGTCGCGACCATTGTCCCGATTGTTGTCGCGCCCGTTATCGCGACTCTCGCGCTGGCCGTTGCCCTGCGGGGCATAGGCGCCGCGATCTTCATAGTCGGCATTGCCGTCCGCGCCGTCGAAATCGTCGCCGTCGGATTCGGGATCCCAGGGGCGCTGCGGCTGACGCTCGCGCTGGATGCCCTGCGCTTCTTCCTGACGGGCGCGATTGTCGGCGAGGACGCGGAAATAATGGTCGGCGAATTGCAGATAATATTCCGCGTTCACCCGATCGCCGGACAATTGCGCGTCGCGCGCCATGTTGCGGTATTTTTCCAGCAACTGGGCGGCGTTGCCGCGCGCCCGACTGTCGATCCGGTTGCCATTGTCGTTTCCGCCCCGGTTCTGTCCGCCGGACCGGCCATTATTATTGTTGTTCCGGCCACGATTGCGGCGACCGGCCTGACGATTGTTAATCAATGGTGATTCCTAGTATCAAAGTAATCCCTAGAAGCGCCTGCACATGGAGACGCTCGATCCCCTGTTCCACTCGATTGTCAGACCGATATCCTGGACATGCCTGCAATCGTTCACTGCACCGCTCCGGTCGTTCGGGGCATGGCTGCGCAGGGCCGGGCGGTTCCGCGATGGAAGCCCGAACCCCCAGCCTGCCGACGGCGCGCATAGATTAAGCGCCATCATGACTTTGGGAGCAGGGTTCGGCCAGTCCCTCATGGACCACGGCTTTCCCTGACCCCACCTCCTAAACGGTCGAAAAGGGGAAACCAAGGAAAATCGCATTGCCGCTTTGCAATTAAGCCTGTCGGTGGCGGATTTGCAGGCAGCGGTCGCGTCCGGCGATGTCCTGCCGCACCGTCACGGTGAGGCCGACGGCGCGAAACAGCGCGGCGGCGCTTTCCCCCTGGTCGAAGCCGATCTCGATCGCGGCGAAGCCGTCGGGCGCGAGCAGGCCGGGCAATTGCGGGGCGATGCGCCGGTAATCGTCCAGCCCGTCCGCCCCGGCGAACAGCGCCCGGTGCGGTTCGTGATGCAGCACGTCGCGCGGCAGCATCGCGACGGTGGCAATATAGGGCGGATTGGCGAGGATGAGGTCGAAGCGTTCGTCGATCCCCTCCCCCCAGTCGCCGATGCGGAATGCGGCGCGATCGGCCATGCCGGTGCGGACGGCATTGTCCTGCGCGATCGTGAGCGCCGCGTCCGACGCATCGACGCCGAGGCCGGTCGCACCGCGCCATTCGTCCAGCGCGGCGAGCAGCAGCGCGCCGGAGCCGGTGCCGAGATCGAGGATGCGGGCGGGGGGCGGCCTGTCGCGGAAATGGTCGATCGCGGCCTCGATAAGGGTTTCGCTGTCCGGCCGGGGGATCAGCACATCGGGCGTGACGCGCAGGGTGAGCGTCCAGAAGTCACGCGTGCCGGTGATGTGCGCGATCGGCTCGCCGGAGGCTCGGCGGTCGACGAGGGCAGCGAAGGTTGCGGGGGCGGCAAGGTCGCGCAGCTTCAGCAGCAGGTCGCTGCGGTCGATGCCGAGTGCATGAGCGAGCAGCAGTTCGGCGTCGAGACGGGGGGTGTCGCTGGCGGGGGCGAGGCGAGTGGTGGCGAGACGGAGGGCTTCGGGTGCGTTCATTAGCGCCCCCCACAACCGTCATTCCCGCGCAGGCGGGAACCCATGATGCCATCCGCACACCCTTCGCTTGTCGGGAGATGGGTTCCCGCCTGCGCGGGAATGACGGAGTGGTAGAGCGCGGGCGTTGCTCCCCTCACCCCGCCGCATCCAGTTGCGCCAGCCGTGCCGCCTCGTCCTCCGCGATCAGCGCCGCGATCACTTCGTCGAGGCCCGGCCCTTCCAGTATCTCCGGCAGGCGATGGAGCGTCAGGTTGATGCGGTGATCGGTCACGCGGCCCTGCGGGAAATTATAGGTGCGGATGCGTTCGGAGCGGTCGCCCGATCCCACCATCGCCTTGCGCGCGCCCGCCTGCTCGCTTTGCGTGCGCTCGCGTTCGGCTTCGTAGAGGCGGGTGCGCAGGATCTTGAGCGCCTTGGCCTTGTTCTTGTGCTGCGATTTCTCGTCCTGCTGCGTCACCACCAGCCCGGTGGGCAGATGGGTGATCCGCACCGCGCTGTCGGTGGTGTTGACGTGCTGCCCCCCCGAACCGGACGCACGATAGACGTCGATGCGCAGGTCGGTCGCCTCGTTGATCTGGATATCGACATCCTCCGGCTCCGGCAGCACGGCGACGGTCGCGGCGGAGGTGTGGATGCGCCCGCCGCTCTCGGTGGTCGGCACGCGCTGGACGCGGTGGACGCCGCTCTCGAACTTCAGTCGCGCGAACACGCCGGTGCCGGTGACGGAAGCGACGACTTCCTTGAACCCGCCGACATCGGGGGCGTTGGCGGAGATCAGTTCGACCTTCCACCCCTGTTCCTCGGCATATTTGCTGTACATGCGGAACAGGTCGCCTGCGAACAGCGCCGCCTCGTCGCCGCCGGTGCCTGCGCGGATTTCGAGCATGGCGGGGCGGGCGTCGGCGGAATCGCGGGGGAGCAGTTGCAGCGCCAGCGCGCGTTCGGCATCGGGAAGCTGGCTGCGGAGGAGCGCCATTTCCTCCTGCGCCATTTCGCGCATCAGAAGGTCGCCTTCGGGATCGTCCCCGCCCGCCATCGTCTCCAGTGCGATCAGCTCCTGCCGCAGGCGGCGCACTTCATGCGCGGCGCGCGCGACCGGCTCCAGCTCGGCATAATGCTTGGACAGGCGCACGAACTCTTCGGGCGGCAAGTCGGCACGCGACATATTCGCCTGCACCTCGTCGCGCAGCCGCTCGATCTGGGAAATGCGTTCGGGGGAGATGGAGGTCATTTATCGCTTAGCGGCTGTAAAACGGCATCGACAGCGTAGCCAGATTCTGCTCGTTCATGACGTATAACTTTGAATCCTTGTCCAAGAGCTTGCAAAGCAACGTCAATCAAACTGGCATCCGCAGGGTTGAAGCTACCCGTTTCATTTATACGAATGTGCAAGCCTCTTCTACTAAGCAAGCCCGTTTCTGGTGCCTTAGTAACAACCAATCTACCTTGCGAACCACGCTTGGTAGCTAATTCAAACCGTCGCTTAGTGTTGCCACGGAAAGCCATATCAGCAACAATTCCAGCTCTACGCAAGACGTTGGTTATTGCTATGGCACCTGCCTCTGCGTCAGGCTCGTCGGGAATGACAGTTAGTAACGGCTTTTCAACTTCAGGCGCATCGATCAGCATCGCCAGCCGTTCGATCCCCGCGGCCCAGCCTACGGCAGGCGTTACCGGGCCGCCCATATTCTCGATCAGGCCGTCGTAGCGACCGCCGCCCAATACCGTCCCCTGCGCACCCAGCCGGTCGGTGACGAACTCGAACGCCGTGTGGCGGTAGTAGTCGAGGCCGCGCACCAGCCGCGCGTTGCGTTCCCATGCGACACCGGCGGCGTTCAGGCCATCCGTTACCTTCCCGAAGAACGCCTTCGCCTCGTCCGTCAGGAACGCGTCGATGTCCGGCGCGCTGTCGGCGATGGGGCGGTCGCGGGGGTCCTTGCTGTCGAGGATGCGGAGCGGATTGCGGTCGAGGCGGGCGAGGCTATCTTCGCTAAGTTCGCCCTTATGCGCCATGAAGTGTTGGATCAGCGCATCGCGCCAGGCGTCGCGGCTGGCGGCGTCGCCGAGCGTGTTGAGGGTGAGCGTCACGCCCTCGGCGATGCCCAGTTCCTTGAGCAATTGATCAGCGAAAACAAGGAGTTCGACGTCCGCGCCCGGCTCCGCCGCGCCGATGATCTCCGCGTCGAGCTGATGGAACTGGCGGAAGCGGCCTTTCTGCGGGCGCTCGTAGCGGAACAGTGGCCCGTGGGTCGCGACCTTCAAGGGGGCATATTGCTGCCACCCTTCGGTGATGTAGGCGCGGGCGATGCCGGCGGTGAACTCCGGCCGCAGAGTCAGGCTGTCGCCGCCGCGATCCTCGAACGTGTACATTTCCTTGGAAACCACGTCGGTGCTTTCGCCGAGCGAGCGGGCAAACACGGCGGTGCTTTCGAACACGGGGACTTCGATCCGCTGGAAACCGTAGAGGCGACGCACCCGGTCGAACGTCGCGACGACATGCGCGAAGCGGTCCGCTTGTTCGCCCAGCATGTCCTGCGTGCCACGGATCGGTCGGGGTGTTTCGATTTTCGCCATGGGGATGGGCCTGTAGCGGCATTTTTGCGCGAAGGGAACGGGGATGAGAGCCACCCGCAGCCCGCCTTCACGTTGGTCATTCCCGCGAAGGCGGGAACCTATCCTGCCACCTGCAAGCCAGTCGCAATGACGAACGATGGGTTCCCGCTTTCGCGGGAATGACGAGAGAGGTGGCAACGGGGCTGGACGAGCATCAAATCCCCCGCCATGTATCGCTGTAACAATTTCGTCTTTCCCCTTCCCTTCCGGAGACTTTCCCCATGCGCCGCAGCCTTGCCGCCGCCCTGCTCCTGTCCACATTGATGACCGCGCCGTCCTTCGCGCAGGAGGCGATCCGGTCGAAGCCGGTCGCCGCGCCCCTGCCCGCCGCGCAGATGCCGCAGGACGTGCCCTATCCCGGCGGCACGATCACGCTGGACGTGGACGCGAGCGACACGGTGCAGCGCATCTTCCGCGTGAAGGAAACGATCCCCGTGGCGCAGGCGGGGCCGCTGACGCTGGCGATGCCCGCCTGGCTGCCGGGCAATCATGCGCCGCGCGGGCAGATCGAGAAATTGACCGGCCTTGTGTTCACCGCCAATGGCAAGGTGCTGCCGTGGACGCGCGATCCGCTCGACGTCTATTCGTTCCGCATCGACGTGCCCGAGGGCGTGCGCAACGTGGTAGCGCAGTTCCAGTTCCTGTCCGCCACCGCCGCCAATCAGGGGCGCGTCGTCGTGACCGACAAAATGCTCAACCTGCAATGGGAAGCCGTCTCGCTCTATCCGGTCGGCTATTACACGCGGCAGATTCCGGTGAAGGCGACCGTCACCTATCCCGAAGGCTGGCAGGCGGCGACGGCGCTGCGCGGGCGCAAGAGCGGATCGACCGTCGCATACGAGACGATCGATTACGAGGCGCTGGTCGATTCGCCGGTGTTCGCGGGCGAATATTTCAAGGCCGTCGATCTGGGCCAGGGCGTGACGCTCAACATGGTCGCCGACAACGCCGCCGAGCTGGTCTATACGCCCGAACAGATGGCCCGCCACAAGAAGCTGGTGGACGAAAGCGTCGCCCTGTTCGGCGCCAAGCATTTCGACCATTATGATTTCCTGCTGGCGATCACCGACGAAATGGGGTCGATCGGCCTCGAACATCACCGCAGTTCGGAAAACGGCGTCGACACCGGATATTTCCCGAAGTGGGACGACGGACCGGGCGAACGCAATCTGTTGCCGCACGAGTTCACGCACAGCTGGGACGGCAAGTTCCGCCGCCCGGAAAAGCTGTGGACGCCCGATTTCAAGACGCCGATGCAGGACAATCTGCTGTGGGTCTATGAAGGGCAGACGCAGTTCTGGGGCTATGTGCTGGGCGCGCGATCGGGCCTGTATTCCAAGGAGCAGACGCTCGACGCCTATGCGCATATCGCCGCCAAGCTGGACACGACGCGCGGGCGCGAATGGCGGGCGATGGAGGATACCACGCATGATCCCATCATGTCCGCGCGGCGGCCCAAGGGCTGGTCGAGCTGGCAGCGGTCGGAGGACTACTACAACGAAGGGCTGATGATCTGGCTGGAGGCCGACGCCATCCTGCGCCAGCAGACGCGCGGGGCCAAGGGTCTGGATGATTTCGCCAAGGCGTTCTTCGGCATCAAGCCGGGCGACTGGGGCCAGGTGACCTATGACCGCGAAGAGGTGATCGGCATATTGAACGGCCTTGCCCCCTATGACTGGGCCGGCTTCTTCAAGGCGCGGGTGGACCAGCCGACGCGCGAAGTGACCAAGGGCGGCCTGACGATGGGCGGATATCGCCTGGTCTACGGCGACAAGCCGGGCGCGACGACCAAGCAGGTGGAGAAAGACTTGAAGGGCGTAGACCAGAGCTTCGGCGTTGGCCTGATCGTCAAGAACGACGGCGAGGTTATGAGCGTCGTTTGGGACAGCCCGGCGTTCAAGGCGGGGCTGACGACTGGCGCGAAGCTGCTGGCGGTCAACGGGCGCGAGTTTTCCGGCGACGGATTCAAGGAGGCGCTGACCGCCGCGAAGGACGCCAAGCGGCCAGTCGAACTGATCCTGCGGCAGGACAAGAACTTCCGCACTATTAAACTCGATTATTCGGGCGGCTTGCGCTATCCGCGCCTCGAAAAGACGGGAGAGGGTGAAGGCAGTCTCGATCGGCTGCTGAAACCGAAAACTTAGGCGTTGCTATCTTGAAGCGTCCAGACAAGGGTTATTCATGAATATCGAATTGATTTCCGTCGGCGACGATCCGCCGAACAGCCTGAACGTCGTCATCGAAGTGCCGGTCGGCGGCGAGCCGGTGAAATACGAGTTCGACAAGAAGTCAGGCGCGCTGTTCGTCGATCGCATCCTGCACACGCCGATGCGCTATCCGGCGAATTACGGCTTCGTGCCGCACACGCTGTCGCCCGACGGCGATCCGCTCGACGCGCTGGTGATCGCCCGATCCCCGTTCGTGCCCGGCTGCGTCGTGCGCGCCCGACCGATCGCCGTGCTGAACCTGGAGGATGAAGCGGGCGGCGACGAGAAACTCGTCTGCGTTCCCGACAACAAGACCTTCCCTTATTATTCCGACGTGCATCAGAAGGACGACCTGCCCGGCATCGTGATGGAGCAGATCGAGCATTTCTTCACCCACTACAAGGATCTGGAAAAGACCAAGTGGGTCCGCATCGGCACCTGGGGCGGCGCGGACGACGCGCGTCAGATCACGCTGGAAGCGATCGAGCGCTATCGGGCGGACAAGGCCGCAAAGGCGGGCTGATCCCGTATCGACGACAAGGTTTAGGGGCGTTGCGGCGAGGCCGTGGCGCCCCTTTTCTTATCCCCCAATAGTCGTCACCCCAGCGTAGGCTGGGGTCCCGCTTCTTTTTGGGCCGCATAGAAGAAAGTGAGATGCCAGCTTTCGCTGGCATGACGAAGAGGGTGGGGCGGCGCAGTGCGATCAACCGCGATCGACCGCTTCCGGACTACTTCTCCTTCAACGTGATCGCCCCCTGCGTACTGTTGCCCGCGCCGGGTTTCAGGGCGATCTCGAACGGGTCACCATCCTCCTGCGTGCCGGAAATGTTGTTGCCGCTGGCGGTGACCGACAACCCCTTCTGCTTCATCGCATTGACGAAATAGTCGCGGACCGAGGCGGGGGCGGCGGGCGACGTGAAGGCGATCGCCACGCGATCCTTGTCCTTGCCCGAGCCGGTATCGACATTGAAGCTCTGGATCGTGGACCCCGGATAGAGTTCCACCCCGTCGATGTCGAAATTGTCGGCGTTCAGATTGATCTTCGGCAAGTCGATATTCGCCGAGATGCCGGGCAGGTTGATCTGCATTTTCCCGTCCTTGCCGCTGGACGCGGCGACGACGGTGCCGTCGTCATCCTTGATGCTGATGTCGGTGCCGGGCTTGTCGTCGCCCTTGCCGCCGCAGGCTGCGAGAAGCGCGATCGGCAGGACCAGAGCGGGTAAAAAGCGCAAGCGGGACATGAGCGGGTCTCCCTGGAGTATTGCCTGCATAATACACTTGCGGGAGAACCATGCAAGAGGCGTCAGATGACGTGCTCGCCCTCCTGCCCCCAGACCGGTGCGGAGACCATCGGGCGAACGCGCGCGCGCAGCCGGTCGGCGGCGGCGGCGAGGCGATCCACGGCAGGCGCGATCTGTGCGGGTTGCAGAGTGAAGGGCAGGCGCACGAACCGCTCGAACGCGCCATCCACGCCGAAGCGCGGCCCCGGCGCGATACGCAGGCCGTGCGCCTGCGCCATGGCGGCGAGTGCGGACGCCTGCGCCTGCGGCATTTCGGCCCACAGGCTGAGGCCTCCCGCAGGCACCGGCACGCGCCAGTCGGGCAGGCGATCGGCGAGCAGGGTGACGAGCCGGTCGCGCGCGTCGCGCACCGTGGCGAGACGCCCGGCGTCGAGCAGCGCGCTGCCGTCGAGCAGGCTGGCGACGACGAGTTGCTCGGCCACCGGCGTCGCCATGTCGATGCTGTTGCGCAGGCGGGTCAGGGCGGCGATCGTCTGTACGTCGGCGCGGATCCAGCCGATGCGCAGGCCGCCCCAGAACCGCTTGCTGGCCGAACCGATGCTGACAACCGTTCCGCCCTCGCCTTCCCCCTCGAACGCCGCGACGGGCGGCACGCCTGCACCGACGTGCCCGAACAGGTCGCCGTCCAGCGCCATGTCCGCCATGGTCTCGTCGATCACCAGTGGGGTGCGGGTGCGCGCCGCGGTCTGCACCAGCGCCTGCCGCGTGGCGGCATCCATATGGCGACCGGTCGGATTGTGATAATCGGCGATGACATAGGCGAAGCGCGGCGCCGTTTGCCGCAAGGCCGCGTGCCACGCCTCCATGTCCCAGCCGCTGCCGGGCAGGCCCACGGGGACGGCGCGGCAATTGTTGCGGGCGATGGCCAGCAGCGCATTGTGATAGGTCGGGTGATCGACCACCACGCGATCGCCCGGCCCCGCGAGCAGATGCAGCATCAGGATAAGACCATGCTGCGCGCCGCTGGTGACGAAAATCTGGTCGGGGCGGGTTGGGCAGCCGCGACGGACGTAATCGGCGGCGATCGCCGCGCGCAGGCGGGGGATGCCCGATGCCTCGTAGCCCAGGCCGGAGAGCCAGGCGGGCAATTGCGTCAGCGCCGCTTCATAGGCTTGCCACAGTCCGGCGGGCGCGGGCAGCGCCGCCGCCGTCCAGTTGATGACATCGGCGCCATCGCCATCGTCCGCAGCATCGACGATCGCGGCGGCCCCGCCCGGCACCCGCGTGACCGTGCCCGATCCCTGACGGCTGAGAAGATAGCCGTCGTCGCGCAGCTGATTGAACGCAGCCGCGACGGTCGTGCGACTGATGCCGAGCGCCAGCGCCAGTTCGCGCTCGCCCGGTACGCGCACGCCCAGCGGCACCCGCCCGTCCATCACCAGCAGCTTGAGCGCGCGCGCCAGTTGCCGCCATGCCGGATCGCCGGTGTTCGCGCTGCGCCATTGGCCCAGATGGCGGACCAGAGACGCGGGTCCTATCGTCGATTGTACGGACATGATGCCAATAGATCATAGCTGGCTATGGTTTTCAATGCCATTGAAGATCATTGGCATGGCCATGATGATGACCCGCCGCCTCGTTCAGCTTATGCTCGGCCTCTCGCTGTATGGATTCTCGATGGCGTTGCTGGTGCGCGCCGATCTGGGGCTGGACCCGTGGGACGTGCTGCATCAGGGCGTCGCGCCGCTGCTGGGTCTCAGCTTCGGGATGACCGTCAACCTCGTCGGCCTGATCGTCCTCCTGCTGTGGATACCGTTGCGGCAACGTCCGGGGATCGGCATCATCCTGAATATCGCGACGATCGGCACGGTGGCGGACCTGTCCATATCGTTGCTCCCGCATGTGGACGGATATGCCGCGCGCATGGCGATGATGATGGCGGGGATAGCCCTCAACGGCATCGCGACCGGCGCCTATATCGGCGCGGGCCTGGGATCGGGGCCGCGCGACGGGCTGATGACCGGGCTGTGCGCGCGGACCGGATGGCCGGTGAAGATCGTGCGCACCGCGATCGAGATCGCCGTGCTGGCGACCGGCTGGATGCTGGGCGGCACGGTGGGCATCGGCACGGTGCTGTACGCGGCCAGCATCGGCTGGATCGTGCACCACAGCCTGCCGTTCTTCACAATCGGCGAGCGCGTGGCAGGGATCGGAACGACGAAGACACCCCCTGACCGGCCGGTGTAATCACACAGGCCGGTCCTTTATGCGGGTAACGAGGTATTCGGGTAGCGGGACTGGCCTAGCTGCCGTTCGGGCCCGGGCCGGTGCGGCCACCATTGCCGCCGGCGCCACCCGCGCCCACCGCGCCGATATTGCCGAAGATTTCGTCGAACAGGCTGCGGTTGCGGCCGAGCGTCGGCGTCTTGTCGCCGCTGGGCGAAATGCGTGCGACCTGATCGAGACCGGTGCGGTCGACCGCGACGACATTGCCCGCCGGATCGAAGCGCACGCGCAGCACCGTCTGCTCGACGGGACGCGGCGAGGCGAAGGCGAGCTGCCGCATTTCACGGCTGACATAATACCAGTCCTGCTGACCGAACTGCGCCGTGAAGGTCGGGCGACCCAGCGTCAGCTCCACCGATTCGCGGTTGTCGATGCCCGGCTGCACCGAATCGACGAGCAGCTTGTCCACCTGATAACCCTGATGCGTGCGGATGCGGGTGCAGCCGGACGCGCCGAACAGCAGCGCCACGGCGCCGATCGCCAGCGGAACACGGCCCAGGAACGAAAAAGGGCCGGGGCGGGTATCGCGCATGAACTTCTCCTGACGGCACTTCGTGACGGCACCATGCCGCGAAACTGCAAAAGGGGCGGCAATGCAATAGCCGGATGTTGGCCATTGCATTGCGCGCCCCGCCAATCAATATGGAAATGCGCGGCGGCAGACAAGGCCGCAGCGGCGGACGCGCGACATTGGCCGCGCCTCCGCCCCGTTTCATCCTCCAGACGACTGGCCAGATACGCTCATGCCCCTGCTCGACCGCCTGTTCCCCTCGCTGCGCCATCGCGCCGATCCGCGCGCGGCGCTGCGCCCGCTCTATGCCGCCATCGTCGCGCGCGGGCGCGAGCCGCACTGGTATGCGCAAGGGGCGGTGCCCGATACGCTGGACGGCCGGTTCGACATGATCGCGGCGATCCTGTGCGCGGTACTGCTGCGGCTGGAGGGGGAGGACGACGCGCGGCAGGGCAGCGTGTGGCTGACCGAGATCTTCATCGAGGATATGGACGGACAATTGCGGCAGATCGGCATCGGCGACATGATCGTGGGCAAGCATATCGGCAAGATGATGGCCGCGCTGGGCGGGCGGCTGACGGCCTATCGCGAGGGGCTGGCCGAAGGCGGCGACCCGAACACCGCGCTTCATGGGGCGCTGGTCCGCAACCTGTATCGCGGGGACGCGCCCGATGCGGCGGCGCTCGATCATGTCGCCGCGACGTTGCGCGCCTTATGGGCGGGGCTGGCCGATACGCCGACGCAGGCGCTGCTGGCGGGACGCTTGCCGCGATGACCGCACCGACACCCGTCCCCGCCCCGCCGCCTGAGTTCTCCCGCCTCGTGAAGCTCGACCAGGCGGTCAGCAATGCGGCGGGCGCGCGCATCACCGCCAGCGCGGAGGAATGCGCGGCGCTCGCCCGTCGCTTCGGCTTCGTGCGGATCGACCGGCTGGCGGCGGACTATGCGCTGGTCGAGGAAAACGGCACGCTGATGGCGCGGGGCCGGTTGCGCGCCGCCCTCGCCCAGCCCTGCGTCGCGACGGCGGAACCGGTGGACGAAGCGATCGACCTGCCCTTCGCCATCCGCTTCGAGCGGGAAGGCGAGGCGGCCGCCGACGAGGAGTTCGAACTGACCGAGGAGGAATGCGACACGCATTTCTACGAAGGCGGCACGATCGACATCGGCGAGGCGGTGGCGCAGACGCTGGCCCTCTCCGTCGAACCCTATCCCCGCGCCCCGAACGCCGACCAGTGGCTGCGCGACCGCGGCGTCCTGACCGAGGACCAGGCGGGACCATTCGCGGCGCTGGCGGCGCTCAGGGGAAAGGCGGGGGGATAGGGGGCGCGAGCGTGCGGGAGAGGCGTGAAGTTGCGGAAGTTGCGGCGTTGAAAATGGCGGGAACGCTGGGTTTTGGGGTGGTGTTGGTGGCTTTACGCCAGTTTAGGTCGTGCATGACGGCAATTTTCAGTCCCGCAAGCTGCTCTATTCGTTTAGTAGTTTGTGAAGGCCGCCCTTCTTATGGGTAAGCCTCGGCATTCCGCTATCAGCCTTATCGCGGACGCTTTTCAGGCGGTAAGATGACGGTCTTCAAGTTTTAGTTGAATCTTTAGGAGTTGCTCTCTATGTAAGGTTTCGGCCACGGAGCAATTCGAACCGTGTCCAATTCCGGAGCCCGTGCATTCACTTGCGCGGGCTTCCGCGTTTCTAGGGGATGACGCGATTATGCACCTCGCCTTTTTGGACGAGTTTGGCCATTGCGGGCCATATGTGGCGCGTAACGATAGGAGTTACAATCAAAGCCCTGTGTTTGGGCTCGCAGGTTATGTGATCCCCCATCATGAAGCTCGTAATTTCGCAACGTTTTTCCTGAAGCTGAAAAGCACTATGCTTGCAGCCGATCTAGCCAAGGTGAAAAAACACCCGGCCACATGGGAGAAAAAAGGCAACGCTCTAATTACGTCCAGCAATATTCGGAAGTATGCTCATATCCGGGAAGGCTTAGCCCGTTTCCTGAATGAACTTTACAAGCGAGAAGGCAGAATATTTTGGTATGGAAGGGAGAAGTATCTTCCTCCTGATAAAAGTCATTCGAGCGGTCTTTACACAACTGTCCTCGCTCATTCGATCCGAAATCTAGACAACTACGTCGTTAGCCGTAATAGCCAATTCCTGATGATACTTGACCAACACTCGGATCGCATTCGTTTACTCGAAACCGCTGCAAAAACGATGTTCAGCCCCGCCAATCCTGCGCGAGCGCTGATCGAGCCTCCATTCGAAGTGGAGAGCCATTTGTATCAGACCATTCAAGCGGCGGACTGGATCGCAACACTAGTGGGCAGACTAATGGCCTACAAAGTCGCCCCAGAAGCGTTCCCAGACTGGGAATGGGCGGAGCGGCTGTATGGCAATCGGGTAAGGTCACTTTCGACCCATAGTCAGCTTTGGGTTCCGCGTAAGGGGAGCACCCTGCCTTTGCCGCTCGCTCCAACAACGCATTGAAACTACCTCGATAACTTCATCGCAATACTGTAATACCTTCACCCTATTGAGTAGAAAGTCCAAGGTGGACGGGCATATTAACCGCAGTACTACTGACGGCATTTATCTCTTATCGAGGTCCGCAACTAGACCGCATTCCGCACCTACCCGGTACCCCTTCTGTTCCCCACCCATCCATGCCATAACCCGTCCCTATGGACTCGCGCGGCGCGCCTTTTCGCAAGATCATCCATATCGACATGGATGCCTTTTTCGCGTCCGTGGAGCAGCGCGATCATCCCGCGTTGCGGGGGAAGCCGCTGGCGGTCGGCGGCGGGGGGACGCGCGGCGTGGTGGCGGCGGCGAGTTATGAGGCGCGGGTGTTCGGCGTGCGCTCCGCCATGCCGGGCGCGAAGGCGCGGCGGCTGTGCCCGGACCTGATCTTCGCGATGCCGCGGTTCGATGCCTATCGCGCCGTCTCCCGCCAGATTCGCGAGATTTTCGCCCGCTACACCGATGTCGTCCAGCCGCTTTCGCTCGACGAGGCCTATCTGGACGTGACGGTGAACCATCCCGGCATCGCGTCGGCCACGCAAATCGCGCAGGAGATCCGCGCGGCGATACGGGCGGAGACGGGGCTGACGGCCTCCGCCGGGGTGTCCTACAACAAGCTGATCGCGAAACTCGCCTCCGACCAGAACAAGCCCGACGGGCTGTGCGTGGTGCGGCCCGAGCAGGGCGCGGCGTTCATCGCGGCGATGCCGGTGCGGCGCATCCACGGCATCGGCCCGGTGACGGCGGGGAAGATGCAGGCGCTGGGCATCGCGAGCGGGGCGGACCTGGCGGCGCAGACCCTGCCTTTCCTGCGATCGCATTTCGGCAGCATGGCGGACTATTATTACGGGGCGGCGCGCGGGATGGACGATCGCCCGGTGCGCGCGCGGGAAGCGGCGAAATCGATCAGCGTGGAGGATACGTTCGGCACCGACATCGCCGATCCCGCCATGCTGCACGAGGAACTGGCGCGGATCGGCGAGCGGCTGTGGCCGCGCATCGAAGCGTCGGGGATGCGCGGGCGGACCGTGACGCTGAAGATCAAGTTCGGCGACTTCGCGATCATCACCCGGTCGCGGACCGTGGCGGCGGGGGTGCGCGACGCGGCGATGCTGATGGCGATCGGCCGCGCCCTGCTGGACGAGGCGCTGCCGCTGCGCATGGGCGCGCGGCTGCTGGGGCTGGGGCTGCACAATCTGGAACGGGACGGAGGCGCGCCGGTAGCGGAGGGACAGGATGACGCGGCCACTGCCCCGGCGCAACTGGCGCTGGCGATATAGCCCCGCCTGCCCGGATCAGAAGGGCAGCCAGTTCCGCTTTTCGGTGAA
The DNA here is from genome assembly GCA_965279415.1 of Sphingobium sp. Taxonomy (GTDB): domain Bacteria; phylum Pseudomonadota; class Alphaproteobacteria; order Sphingomonadales; family Sphingomonadaceae; genus Sphingobium. The sequence continues at coordinate 1,742,164 of OZ257238.1, read as the reverse complement.
CTTCATATAGCCCGCATTGATGCCCAGCCGGTAACCGACGCCCAGGCGGATGGGGATCAGCACGACATTGCCCCAGCGCAGGTAGCTGGCGGTGAAGCCGCCGACCAGATAGGCGCTCCCCTCCCCCGCCGGAAAGCGGTGGTAGAGATCCTGCGTGTCGTAGAGATTGTAGACGAGGACGAAGGTGTTGGCCGCGTTGCCGCCGACGTCGAAGCCGATCGACGGGCCGGTCCAGTAGACGTCGCGCGTCCCCTCCACCTTGTGATTGAGCGTGCCCGAGCCGTAGCGCACGCCCACGACGAACGCGCCCGACGCCTCGCGCCCGGCGATATAGGCGTTGGGCTGGCCCTGGTCCTTCAGCACCTTCTCGATGATCCCGGCGAGGCCCGCGGCGCCCTTGCCGAACACGCCTTCGGCCGCACCGATGAGGTCGTCCTTCTGATAGGACGCGGTGGGCAGCGGGGCGGCGGGGGGCGAACCGGGCGTGACCGGCGCGCCCGTGGCGGTCTCCGGCACGCCGTTGTCGGTCATGACGGCGGGGGGCGGCGCGCCTGTATCGACCGGCGCGGGATCGGGGGTGCGGCTGGGCGGAGGCGACGGGCTGGTGCCCTGCGTATCGGGCAGCGGGGCGAGGTCGGCATCGATCGCCGTATTCGGATCGACGTTGCGGATCTGCGCCGCCGCGACGGGCGAAAAGGCAATGCCGAACGCGCCGAACAGGAGCGCCAGACGCCGCATCGATGATATGCCAAACCCGCGCATGATATCCGCCTCCCCGTAACCCGCATGAATTGCGCATCCCACCTATCGAAGCGGCCAGATGAAACGGCAATGAACGAACGGCGATCCGAGTCGATTCCGCGCCGAAACGAATCCGGCACGGGGCACGGCGAAGCCTGCATACGGAGAGGCATGCCCGGCAACGGAAAATTACGCGATACCGTTGCCATGGCCGATCGCCCTCGCTATAGCCCGACGCTCGATAGCCAGAAGGCGCCAAAACGCCTTTTCGAGCCATGCGGAGACGTGGGTGAGTGGCTGAAACCAACGGTTTGCTAAACCGTCGTAGGGGTAAATCCCTTACCGAGGGTTCGAATCCCTCCGTCTCCGCCAATTGCGCCCGAACTTCTAATGTTTTTCAGGTGCTTAGGTGAATGGATTTTGGCCTGACCCACTATTTTAACCACATTATAATGGCGGTCGATTTTGAGCGATTGAGGTCGAATTGGAACGGCCAACTTCACGTGACGCATTCAAGTCTGTATGCTTCCATTTCGTTGGACGTGAGAATCAATTGCTCGCCGAGCTCATGGCCCGGTCGCCGCACGATACGTTCGGCGATGCGGAGATATTTAGGGAAATGCGCCGTCACCGCTTTGACCCGATCCTCGTCAGTCCCATAGGTGGTGCGGTCTAGGTCATCGATAACCTCGTGGGGAACGACCGCCGAGAATTTCTTGCCCCGAAACTTCATCGGTATAATCACGTCACCGCCGCGCATCCGAACCGAGTTAATATATTCTAACTCTGGCTGCTTCAGCCGGACGCCCGCCCCTAGCTCGCCCTCGTCGACGAATGTCACGCCACGCGCCTCGAACGCGCTAATGATCGAAAACATGTTGTTCCGCACTGGATCGCGCTCACGCCGCTCGAAATCGGCGATCGTTGCGCGCGCAACTTGCGCATTGGTCGCGAGCTCGTCCTGACTCCAGTTCAACATGGCTCGGGCGGCCCGACATTGTGCAGCAGAAATCATTTCTCATCGTCATATTGCATAAGGTCATACTAAATGACCAATATTTATTGTCAAGTGACTTTCGCGTCGGGCTCATCTGGCCATGACAGGTTAGGCGCTGACATGATTCGTCCTCCTTCCCGAAACCTGTTGAGTACCCGGCGCAACGGTAGCGCTAGACTCCGATCATCGTTGGCGATCAGGCCAACCCGGCTCACATAGACATCGCTACTGTGTACCATAAGGCGGCGCAGCGGGAGCCACCCAGACTCGCCTAAATTGCCGACGAGCGCGCGTCGCAAAGCATTCGTGACGATATCGACCAACTCTAGGCCCGGCTCCGGCTCGCTCGAAAATCGGAAGCTCTCGCCATACATCAACTGTAGGTCGACGCCCGCCCCGTAAGTTCGATCGCCGAGCGGCGCGACGTCGCGAAGATAAGCGGGTAGCTCGTCAAAGATGAAGCGCCGAAAATGCCGATAGTCGCCGCCGGGCAGCATTGCGCCGGGCCGTTCTAGGGACATTGCCTGAAGCCAGATCACCAGAGTCTTTGACCACCAGTCTTCCCAATCGGTGACAACGGCGGAGTCTTTCGCGTCGATGACCCAATGAAATTCGGCAAGCTCTTTTGGGAACCGCTGGCAGTGATAGACGATCATGTCCTGCATCACCCGATTTAGCAGGTCTATCGTTACAACGCCCTGAACATACAATTGGTTAGAAAAGCGGGCCATTCGATCCTGCAAAGCCGCAATGCCGCTGCGCAGTTCCCGCGTATGTCCATCGGTGAGGTTAGCAGCCAAGCTGGCACCCCGACGCTCTCTATGCGCTGCAATTTCTTCGACCGTGTGGCCCGCGAGGTCGATCATTGATGCGCAGAATATCGCGCCGTTCTTCCACAGTAATTCCACCACGGCAGCGACTTGTGCCTCGTCGAGCTTGCTACCTTTCACCTCCCCTTTCGAGTTTTTGGGAAAATTGACTCGCAGGCGCTCATATTTACGGAAGAGCTTGGGCAGGCGATGCGAGGCAAGAATTAGCGCGCCAAGGGTCGAAACGGCAGGCGCATCAGCGCCCACCCCGGTAAACGTGCCCGACTCGTCAATGAAAATATGCAATGCCGTCTCCCTTTGAGACGGTTCTACTCGTCGTCTGTCAGCAGATCGAGCGCCTGCCGCATACCGACATAGCTTTGGTATGGTCCGAGGCGCTTTGCCGCTTCGGCCTGACTGTCGGTCATCGCGTCAGCCACGCCGACATGAGCCGGACAGAGGTCATGCCGACCATCATGCTCGTGCAGTTCGCTTTGCCCTCCTGCATCCCCCGCAGCATCACGCGCTGGTGGCTGGCGAGGTTATAGGTCTTGAAATGGAGGAGCGCCTTCCCGAGAGGCGTATGCGCGAAAAGCGGCACGTCGCCGACACTGCGCGTCACGACGACGCTATCCGCCTCTTTCGAGACGGCGGATCGCAGTGGCTGAACTGCCGGTGGAAGGCATTTGCCAATCCTGTTCACCTATCAACACGCTACTTAATGCATGCACCTGCGCCTGGCTGGTCGAACCCGTTTTCGCAGTTGCCCTAGTATCATACATTATATATTGATTGCCTGCGAAGGCTAGGGCTTGTTTTTGGTGCTTCTGCCCTGAGGGTTTCGTCGAGGATGTGGGAACTGGCGATCGCCAGTTCCTGCCAGCCGTTGCGTGGCGCGTTTCTTTGCATGACTTATCGGCCAGCCATCAGAATTTATAATGAATTGAATGACAATAAAATTAATCGGTGTGAGAGGAATTTGGCAATGAACAAGACTGGCAATCAGCGACGATCTGGCACACTCGATGGTGTTATAGCGTGGCAAACGCTGGGAATGCTCACATTTGCCTACGCATTATCCTATGTTGATCGCCAATTGCTAAGTCTTGTGGTCGATCCGATAAAGACTTCTCTGAAGATATCCGATACGCAATTCAGTTTTGTTCAGGGAACTGCATTCGTCGTCGCCTATCTTGCCGCTGCTCCGCTTTTCGGTCGGCTTGTCGATGTCAAGAAACGGCGTTCAATTCTCATCTTCGGCGTCTCCACCTGGAGCATCTGCACCGCCTTGTGCGGATTCGCATCCACTTATGCCGAATTGTTCATGGCCCGTGTCGGCGTGGGGTTTGGCGAAGCATGTATTTTCCCGGTCGCAATGTCGATGATTGCCGATTCCTTCTCGCGCGCGAGAACGCCCCGGGCGATGAGCATCTTTACTTTGGGAACCCAGCTTGGCGGCGGCTTTTCGCTCATCGCTGGCGGTCTAGTGATCGCTTTCTCCGAAAATCTCTCGCAATCCATTCCGCTGTTCCGCTCGTTCGAGAAATGGCAGATGGCGTTCATCGTCGTCGGGCTTCCCGGGCTGATCTTTGCAGCATCGCTGTTCCTTGTGCCAGAGCCTGAACGCGGGCGCGGGGGGACCGAGACCGGCGTGCTTGAACATATCAGCTTGCGCGAAGGTCTTGCGCGTTTCTGGCGAGACCGGGGATTTTACGGGCGCTTTTATGGCGCGATTTCCTGCGCCGCGATCGTCCAATTGGGCCTTGCGCTGTGGTATCCTTCCATACTGATCCGCGTTCAGGGCATGTCGATCACCGAAACGGGCCTGAAACTGGGGATCATCTCCATCGTCATCGGCACCGTCGGAACGATTGTCGGCCCGAACATAGCGCAATTCTTTATTCGGCGCGGCCACCCTAACGGCGCCTGGCGGACGGCGTGGATAAGCATGTCGCTGGCCGTTGTGGCCTGCTTCTGCGTGCCATTCATGCACAATCAGGTTGGCGCACTGGTGCTTGCGGGCTGCCTCTACTTCCTGACTGCTGTTCCGCTAGGTGCGGTCATCGCATCCATGCAGAACGTAACGCATGGCCGGATGCGGGGACTGGCTGCGTCGCTTCAAACCTTCTCGGCACAGTTCGTGGGCTATATGATCGCGCCGACACTGATGGCGGGCATGACAGATTATGTATTCCGCGATACCACGATGATCGATCATTCGTTTCAAATCGTCACCGCCATTGCGGCGGCGATCAGCGCGCTGATGTATGTAACGATCCAGCGACCATACACCGCGCTGCTTGAAAGCGAAGCCCGGCGCGATTCCATGTGATCGCTTGACGCACAGTCCCCCGCTGCACAGCCGCCCCTTGGCAGCCGTGCAGCGGGGGAATTTGTTTATCGGTCCTCGAACGTGAGGATGACCCTGCCGCGATGCGATCCAAGTTCCGCCGCTTTGTGAGCGTCCACTGCGCTTCTGAAATCAAATAGCTTTCCTTCGGCCACGCGCGCCACCAGATCGCCAGAATTGATCAACGCTGCAAGTCCGCGCATGATCGAGTTGTCTTCCATCCCGGCCAGAACCGAAACATAATCAACCTTCAGACGGGAATCTTCGATCGGATGGGATTTGCGCAGCGAAATCGCGCTGCCTCCATCACGCACCGCTGCGCTGGCCTGCTGACCGATCAGCGCGCCATCGATCATGGCATCGACGCCGCCAGGAAAAGCCTTGTGAACCGCATCCACCAAGTCTTCGTCGCGGGGCAGGATGATACTCGTGCCCATAGCCTTCAGCAGTTCGGAATCGTCTTGCCGCCCCGCCGCAACCGTCACAATTCCACGACTGTGGGCCAATTGCAGAACCGAGCCACCCAACATGCCGGTTCCGCCCGTCACCAGCAGTGACTGTCCAGCTTCAAGGGCTACCATATCAAGTGCCAGCCACGCTGTGAGGGCGTTCATCGGAATGGTTGCCGCACCAATCAGGTCCACCGTCTCATCAACTTGGGCGACCGATGAAGCCGGCACAGCAATATATTGAGCATGAGCCCCACCGTTCGATTGCCTGCGTGGATTGACCACGCCAATCACCGGCGTTCCGATAGGCAGATCAACACCCTCACCTGCGACATGAATGCGCCCGCTGAATTCCATGCCGGCCATATATGGTGCCGAGATGTGAGACATCATCGCAGCCTGCTTGCCGCTGCGCATCATCAGATCGGTCGGGTTGATTGTCGAGGCAACGACACGCACCACCACTTCGCCAGGTTCTGCAACCGGTACGGATAGCGACGCTATTCGCACGACTTCGGGCGGCCCGAATTCGTCAAAAACCGAAGCGAGCATTGTCTTTTCTTCCGTCATCTCTGTCCAACCATCGCGCGATAGCCATCGCGCCGTGCAGGATCGACCTGCAAGGGGCGATCGTATGATGGATCGCTCCGATCGCGCGCTGGCCTTCGACCGGCGTTCATGAACGCCCGTTCCACATCGGACAGCAAGGCGCGGGTCGATGTGAAACTGCTCAGGTCATCCATATCGGGTATCTCATCCATGTTCGACCAATCGCGCAGCGTAACGCGCGCAGCTATGCGCCATTCGTCGTTCCGCTTTTCCAATCGGTCGACATAGCGCCCCCCGCCAATCGTCACGGGTTTGCCCGCCCGATTCATCGATACAAACATGAAATAGGTCTCTGCATGGGCCGTGGCGCCATCAAGATCGCACCAGTGGTTCAAGAGGCAATGCTGATGGCTAAGGTGAGCAGCCCCGTGCATGCCCAGCGCCCAATCCACGAATTCATCCGCAGAGCCGACAAACTTTCCGTGCTCGTCAAGGCAATCAGGATGGAAGGCGCTCATGATCAATTCGCGGTCAAACCGGTCAACGCCACGGGCATAGCGATGAATGCACTGGTGTATCGCCTCTCGGTCCCACAGTTCTTCGACCTTTTTTGCCAACGCGTTGGTATCCATGATCAGAAGCTCCTGAAAAACTCGAATTTTATAAGAGGCGGCGTTCTTGAAGGCTGCCACCAGGGCCGCCGTTCAGCACCGCGAAGGGCCTAGCTCCTGAGCGTAAGGCCGCCGTCGACGACAAGAGAGACCCCGGTAATGAACCGGGCATCGTCGCTGGCGAGGAAAACCGCCGCTTTGGCAACATCCCAGGCATCGCCCATCCATCCCATAGGAATGCGTTCGGCCTTTTTCTGCCATGCGGCGCCAATCTCGTCGCTGGCGATGCCATGGTTCACCTGGGCAGACAAAACCGCCATCGGCGTATCCATAAGCCCCGGCAAAATCGCGTTGACGCGCACCTGCTTGGGCGCAAATTCTGCCGCGGTAACGCGCGTCAGATGATTCATCGCCGCTTTCGACGTGTAATATGACGCGTAGGGAGTGCCAAGGAACCGGATCGACGAAATGGACGATACGTTAACGATGGCCCCGCCACCATTTTGCACCATCGCGGGGATGGCGTATTTCATCGCCAGGAAACAGCTCTTCAGGTTGATATTGAAGACGCGATCCCAATCCTCTTCAGGCAGGTCAACCACGCCTCCATTGATAACGATACCAACATTGTTGTGCAGAACGTCAAGTTTGCCGAAAGTCGACAAGCTCGTATCTACAGCACGCTGTACGTCCTGCGCGCATGCTGCGTCGCCACTTAGCGCAATTGCTTCACCACCTTCACCGCGGATAATCTCGGCCGTTTCTTCCGCTGCGTCCTTGTTGATATCGAAACACACGACCTTGGCGCCCTCACGCGCAAACTGCACGGCGACTGCCTTGCCATTGCTCCAGCCCGGACCGATGCTGCCAGCCCCCATCACCAAAGCGCACTTGCCTTCCAATTTTGTCATAGAGTGACGTCCTTCCTCCGTTTCTGGCCGGTCGATGCGGATCGGCGCTATGCTTGGCACCGTCCGGCAATCGCATCAATGAAGCCTTACGGCAGCCCGGCAAAGCGATCTCAACGCTACACCTCCTACATTATATATTGTTTGTCGCAACACTGTGTTTTAAGGTGGCCGTGACGCAGCCTCGAATTACCACGCCAGTAGGGTGCAAGGAGTTGTTGTACATGAAGATCGCACGAGCCGGTTCCCAGCCGTCCTCTTTGGCTCCGCCCACCAACTTTACCGGCACGGTTCGGCGCGATCCGCTGCTCAGTTCGGAACCACCCGGAAACGTCATGACCGGGCTGGTCACCTTTGAACCTTGCGCGCGGACCGATTGGCACACCCATCCCCTGGGTCAAATCCTGATCGTCACCGCTGGATGTGGCTGGGTCCAGAGTTGGGGCCAGCAAAAACATGTGATCCGGCCCGGCGATGTTGTGTGGACCCCACCGGAAGAAAAACATTGGCATGGTGCGACAACGGAAACTGCGATGAGCCATATCGCCATTGCAGAAGCACTCAATGGTTCCGCTGTTGAATGGCTCGAAAAAGTGGTGGACGAGCAGTATCTGGTGCCAGCCAGTTCGTAGTAAACCGGGGACGGACGGGACGTCGCCGAGACCGTAACGCGCTTTTACAGCGACCGAGAGGGCATGGCTGAACTTCTCCGGCTACCTGGAAATCTCAAAATATGTGCATCGACAAAATATAATATTTAATATAACGAAAATTCGCAGATCGGCAAACTGGCCGGTCGCTCCAGCCTGAACGGCGGAGCGCAATCATGGGGAGGATGATATGAAGAAGCTGATGCTCGCATCAACGGCAGCACTCGCGCTTGGTGCGTTCGCAGGAAGCGCGCAAGCTGCAACCAATGACGCAACCGACGTGGCTACGGCGCAATCCGACGCTCAGGCATCTGAGTCGGCAAACAGGCCTCAGGCGAACGTCATTACGGACTCTGACATTGTTGTTACTGCCAACCGCACTGAATCGCTGGCATCCAAAACCCCCCTCGCCCTGACCGCGATTTCGGGTGATGCCCTAGCTCGCGCCGGTGTAACCACAACCGCCGGGCTCGCGGACCAGATCCCCAATCTCGTGCTTGCAAGCAGCAATGGCGGCCTCCAGATCACAATTCGCGGCGTAACCAACGAAGAAGCTACAGAACGCGGTGATCCTTCGGCAGCATTCCTCATCGACAATGTCTATATCGCCAGGCCGCAGGCTGTTGAAGTGGGGCTGTTTGACATCGCTCGCGTTGAAGCGTTGCGTGGGCCGCAAGGCACGTTGTTCGGTCGCAATACCACTGCCGGCCTAGTGCATATCGTCACCAACCGGCCAACATTCGAATTTGGCGGTTCTGCCGACGTGTCTTACGGCAACTACAACGCTTTTCTTGCAACCGGCGTAATTAACGTTCCCGTCAGCGAAAATTTTGCGCTGCGTGCTGCCGTGAATTACGATCGCCGTGACAACTACCTCATCCGCGGCCCCAACTTCACTGGACACATCGACCCATTCAAGGAAAACATTTCAGGTCGCTTGCAAGGCCTATACCGTTGGGAAACGGGCGAAGTCATTATCCGCGGCGACTATACCGATTTTGGTGGCCGCCCCTATGATATTCTCGCGCTGAACACGTTCTATACGCCAACAACAGTCGGGGTGGACCCGCAGTACCGCAACCAGTCGACCAAGCGGCAGCTTACTGTCAACGCGCCAATGGCCGTTGACGTGTTCCGTAACAACAAGACTTGGGGAATTGGCGGAGAACTGACGCAAGAACTGGGTCCGGTCGATTTGACCTATGTTGGATCGTATCGGAATTTTGATCGCTTTGAGGCGGATCCGAAAATCAACGCGATCGATGCAAGCTTCTATCGGCTGGAATGGAAGGGCAAGTTCGAACAGCAGCAGCATGAATTGCGTTTTGCGACGAACGGTACTGGACCGCTCAAGGCCCAAGTTGGTGGATATTTCTTCCATGAGGACATTCAGCAGCAACTGCGCCTGCTGCTCGTCCCCAACAGCCTTCAGATCGGCAACACGGTATTTTTCGACACGCGGTCGCTGGTCAACAGATCATATGCCTTCTTCGGGCAGGCAACCTACTCTCTCACTGATAACTTCCGCATTACCGCCGGGATCCGCTATTCAAACGATTCAAAGAAGCGGCCCGACAGCGCCACGTTCCTGTGTGATCGTTTCGATTGCACGGGAACGGTCACGCAAACATCCACGAACATTGCCAAAGCCCAATTCTCGAAGACGACGTGGCGCGCAGGCTTTGATTATGATCTCAACGCCTCACTGCTACTGTTCGGTTCGGTGGCAACCGGATACAAGGCAGGCGGCTTTAACGATGGATGTGAAATCGGAGTTGCGCCGGGTTGCCGGTTGGCCCCCGGTGGGCTGTATTTCCGACCCGAAACGCTCACTTCCTATGAAGGTGGCTTGAAGGGGCGGCTCGCTCCGGGGGTAAGGTTCAGTCTCAACGCATTCCACTACGACTACACCGACATTCAGTTGTTCCAGTTGATTGCCGATTGCGGTGGTGGCGCATCGTGCGCAGCCACGACAAACGGCGGTAAGGCAAAGGTCAGCGGCATCGAATTTGAAAGTACGCTAAGCCCCTCGCCAAACGATCGCTTCGATTTTGGTGTCAATTATCTTGATGCCCACTTCACTGATTTTCGCCCGGATGCGATCTACAACTTTAGTGGGCGGCCCCTCAGCAGGGCTCCCAAGTGGACACTCAACGCCGGCTTCGAGCATACTCAACCACTCCGCAATGGTGGCGACATCCGTGCCAGCGTGCGGACACGTTTAAGCGATGAATACTTCTTTCTCTCGATTGCAGCACGCAACTATTACCGCCAGCCGAGCTTTACTCGGACCGACGCGACCATCACCTATAATGCGCCGGACAACCAGTATTACGTTCAGGCTTTTGTGCAGAATATCGAGAACAGCCTGCCGGCAACCCGTGTCGAATTCGGAACCCGGTCGGCAGTCCAGACTCAATCACCACGCACGTACGGCGTCCGCGCTGGGCTGAAGTTCTGATAGCGATAGCGATCCGATGGGGTAACCCCTATCGGATCGCAACCAATTGTCTAACGATGCTGCCGGCAGCCGAACGCACAGAAGGAATCCCGTGCCATTGCGGCACGGGATTCCTTCTGTTTCCGACGCAAGGGAACGGACGATCCTGCCCTTTGAAGTCTGACAAGTTTCGCCCAATTTCTTGATCGGCAACGTCGCACAGAGGCCATGCGTTGCCGATCACGCCCACGACAGCCCGTTATTCCGGCATAAACGAGATGGTACGCACCTCGATGCTTTCACGCGGCTGAGCATCCCGTTGGCTTGTCGGATCGACAAATGCCGTATGAGCGGTCAACTGCGTCTTCGACGCATCGCTGTCGAAGAGTTTGAAAGCCCACATTTCGTGCGGTTGCATGCTGGATGCGTACCACCAGCGTTGATCCGGCTTATGAGTGAGGTTGAGGCCATATGTCGTCCGCCGGTTGGGATCGCCCAAGCTGCCATGCACTTCAATATCGACAAAATGCTCTGGTTTGATCGTCGAAGCATCGGCTAGCGCCAGCGGCATGCGCTCAACCGGCTTGATTGGACGCCAGAAATTGATCAGCATATGGCGGCGCTTGAGCCAGTATTCGGCCTGTTCCGCCCCCAAGATATCCAGCGTGTAATCGCTCACGCTCTGCGCACCGTAATCGACATGTGCGAACTGCGCGACCTTGTTGCCATCGGGCGCCCCAGGCCGGTCAGTGCGGACCATGACGCCGAACGAAATCGTCTTTTCGGCTCCGGTCAACTGCCGCACCAATGCCTCAATTTCAGGAAGATAGGTTGCTTCAACAGCTTCTGGATTGTGGAAATCGTGATTTGTGGGTTGGTTCTGGAGAAATAGAAAGCCATTGTCATCGAATGACAACGGCTTTGGAAAGCCACGAATATCGCCGATTTCTACTTCATGCTCCTCGTAGGGCATTTGGGATTTGGCACGATCAGCAGCGTTAAAGACGACGCTTTTTCCAGGCTCTGCAAACCGGATCATGGCGCTGACCTTATCCGTTATCTTTTCCATTGGGCTTCATCCTCTCCTTCTTGGGATCTGGCACGCCATCGGGATCTCAAGAAAAGCGGCCCGTGGATGTCTTTGCGACGAATTTAAGCGCTTCTGTACTGGTAACATAATGACAAATGCAGCATCATAAAGTGAATCTGGTTCACATAGAGAGTGATTTGCAGAAGATTGACCTAAATCTGTTGCGGATGTTCGAAGTGCTTTATGAAGAGCGCAGCGTTACCCGTACGGCTGAGCGGCTCTATCTTACCCCGTCTGCGGTAAGCCACGCACTTGGACGCCTGCGCGAAATCGTAGCCGATGAACTGTTCACCCGAAAGCACGGTGCGATGACGCCGACACCGCGCGCGCACGGAATGGCACGCCAACTCCAGACCCTTTTGCCACAACTCGTCGATGTTTTGAGTCCGCCACATTTCGATCCGCTAACCAGTGAGCAGACATTTGCTCTGGCCTGCGTGCCTTCACTTCTGTTGACTGTCGTGCCACGCCTTGCGACAATCGTGGCGCAGCAAGCTCCCCACGTGCGGATGATAACGCAACGATTGCAGAGCAGTGCCGTCGATGACCTTGACAGTGGGCGGCTCGATGTCGCGATCGGTCATTTCCGTGGAACGCCGCCCCAGTTCGTTGCGCAAGATTTGCTGTCCGATACCTATGTATGGGTTATCGACGCGCGTAGCCCGGTTTGCGATGAGGCGTTAACCCCTGATGTTTTGTCCAGCCTGCCCCACATCGACCTGAGGATCGAAAACCTGCCATATGAACAAGAAAGCAATTTCAGCCGACGCCACGGGTTAGATCTTGTGGTGCAAAATGCCAGTGCCGAGGTGGATCGCGCAATGGCGGAAGCGGGATTGCGGCGCAACATCCGGTATCAGGCACCCGATGCTTTCGCCGGAATGTGTATGGCGGCAAGCACTGGCGCAATATGCCTCGTGCCCAATCTTGTGGCACGGTACTATGCGCCGATGCTGGGATTAAAGACAATAAGGGCCGAATTTGGCAACATGGCATTGCACCTGCAAATGCTCACTCATCGTGAATTTGGCCGTCATCCGGCAGTGGATTGGTTTGCCCAACGGATCGTCACCGCCGCCGAACTGACCGAAAGGGATTGAGCTGCTTAGCCTACATGATCAAAAATCGTTTCAGCCTTTGCCGCTGCAATATAAGCCTCCACCCTATCCGGCAAAATGACACCCCTCGCGAGGGCAGCCTTTGCCGCGATCACAACCTTGGCGACATAATCGGCGTGATCCCGATAAAGCTCGCGCAACAGATCATGCGAAAACGGTTGCGAAAGTCCTCTGTTTTCAGCTTGGCCGGGTTCGTCGTTGAACCCAGTGTTCATGGCGATAGGTACATCAGTTTCCGGCAGCCGGATTCCACCCACGGCGATACCGAGCGTATCGCGCTTCGGCTCGGGCAATGCCTTGCGCCCTGTTGCTGGCGTGAACTCAAGGCGCGGCTGAACGGGCGGCATCGCCCCGCCGCCAATTGCCCGCGCAAGATGGTCAAGAGCAGCCAACACCGTGGGTTGCACACTCACCGTGCTGCCTGGACGATCAGACGCGCGCACCACCGGCCAGCGTTTGCGAGGTCCGCGCAAACCATCCCGACGAGCAACACGGACATAGGCAACGCGGTCTGCGGGCAAATCGGCCAGATGCGCAGCCCCTGCCACTTCCCATAGCCGAAATTTCCCCGTATCCGGTTGAAGCAGGAACCCGCGATCGCCATCGCGCCAGCGTTGTGCCTCCTTTTCCGAATTGACCACGCAAACCGGCACACCAATGTCATCGCGAATCCGCACCGGATGGCGGAACACGCGCGCCTTGAAGGCCGGGGTTCGGATGTGAGGCTCGAAAACAGCATCGCCCAAGTCGACACAATTGCCGTAGTCCAGAAAGCTCACATAAGCATCAAACACTTGCTCTTTCAGGTGCAACGCATTGATATGAGTGCGAATTCGCATCGCCGATTGCGATCCGCCAATCGCGATCACCTTTTCGGCAATCAGCCCACCCAATGGATCAGCGCCCATGCGCGCTCCACGCAGGGCACGCCCCACTTGCGAGAAGATATCGAAGCTGAATGAATCTCCTGGATGATTCAATGCTGCATATCGTTCAGGATCCCATTGCCGCATCCCTTCACGATGCTCGGGCTCTTCGCTGCGAAAGCCGTAAATTCCGACGGATTGCACCGATGCGGCAACCAGAATCGCGCCACGATAGATTGCAGGATCGGGCATGAGCAGGAATTCGCTGCCCGGACTCACATTGCTCCATTCCACCAGCACCGTGCCATTGAAATGCGCCGGATCTGCCGGCCTCTGAACCAGTATCCGGATTGTGTAGGCCCCGCGCGCAAGTGGCTTAACCTGCCAATATCCCGCCCGCCAGGCATCGTCACCCGGCGCGTCAAACGGTCCGTCGCTTCGAAAACTCGTGGCAACGCCGCAAACGAAGAACTCTTCCTCCAAGTAGCCGAACGGAGCAAGATCGCCGGGGAAACTCGACATGGGATAGCCGCGCTGTCCTCCAGCAATCGGTCCGGTGACCACGGGGTGAAGATTCTGCATCAGTGCCCAATCCACTTCGGTCGATCGGCAGGAAGGTTGAGCAGCTGTGCTCTAAGATCACGTCCCAAGTCAGCCTCTCATTCGGTGAGCACTTGCCAATCGGACAAGTCAGCCAATTAATGCATATATAATATTCTATAGCACCAAGAATCGCGAAGGCCATGCGCCACGCACGTCGGGATATCGCGTTTCCAAGTGACCACCGTCAACCCGCACCGGGTGCCGGTTGTGCTGATGTTCGGACTGAAAATACCCTATTTTTAACCATGTCGAAATTCTAAATATTGCCCTTGCCAGCGGTGATAGATTATATATTATGTTTGAGGAGATTCCAAAGGACTTATCGCGCGGGCGCGTCAGTCCCTCGTGGGTTCTTCAACGTCTCGCCAACAAAAAATGCGGCAAACCGCCGTTTATAAAAAAACTCCCGGGAGGAGCCTGCCATGAAGCGTTTGATTTCCATCACCGCATCTTCATTAACAATTGCCATTGCCCAATTGACCGCCGCGCCCGCCATGGCTCAGTCAGCCAACGCCGCCTCGGCTGAGCAGCAAGCCGCTGAGGAAAGTGGCGCAGCCCCCGCCGAAACGGAAGCAATAACCGTAACGGGCACGCGTCTGCGTACAAACGGGTTTGACGCGCCGGTGCCAACACAGATCGTTGGGATTGCCGAAATTCAGCTAACCGCACCGAAGATGATCGATGACTTCCTCAACTCGATTCCTTCGATTTCCGGCTCAATGTCGCTCCGTTCGCGCGGCGTGCAGGCAAGTAACGGAACAAACGGCATCTCGTCGCCCAGCTTGCGCTCAATCGGGACCAATCGCACACTTGTGTTGCTTGATGGGCAGCGGTCCGTCGCCGTCACCCAAACCGGTGAAACCGACGTCCTGTCGTTTCCATCGCAGCTTATCCAGAGGGTCGATGTGGTTACGGGCGGTGCATCGGCGCTGTACGGTTCAGACGCACTCGCTGGCGTTGTCAATTTCGTGCTCGACAAGCGCTTCACTGGCTTCAAGGTTGAAGCGCAAGGCGGCATTACAACATATGGCGACGACAGGAATTACAAGTTTGCGGGGACTTACGGCAAAGCCTTCGCCGGTGATCGCGGCCATTTTGTAGTCAGCGGCGAATATCAGTGGAACCAAGGTGTGGGCCGCGACTATAACCGCATTGTTAATGGCCGGCCGCCTAAGCGCGATTGGAACTATGGCTCACCCCAGCTGATTACCAATCCCGCCTACAACAGGGTCACCAACCCTTCGGTGCCGCAGCTGATCAGTTCATTCAACGGATCCACGCTCGCAGGTCCAGCCGGTTCAACCCCAGGCGGCCTTATCACCAGCGGCCCCCTGAAAGGCACGGCATTCACCAACGCGGGCACGCCATATGCCTTCCAATATGGTCAGGTAGACGCATCCAACCTCTACATGATTGGCGGGGATTGGCAGAAGTCTGATATCAACGCGCTGTCCGGGCTTGATCCATTCTTCAAGCGCCTGAATATCTTTGCTCGTGCTGACTATGATGTGACGGACACGATCAATCTGTTCGTTCAGTATCAACACAGCGACAGCGAAGTGTATGGCAATTTCTCAAGCCGCATCTGGCAGGGCAGCGCCACCCCCGTCAGCACCGGCGGGCTTGTTCTGAAATCCGACAATGCATTTTTGCGTCAGGCACTTGCGGGAGATCCTGCACGGCTTGCGCTCCTCAACACCGTTGCCTCGGTAAATTTCGGCACCGTCAGCGAAGCAGAAGCCCTAGGCGGAGCCGTCAACCGCAAATTCGATCGGTTCGTTTTTGGTGGAAAAGGCAATATTTCGTTAGGCGAAAAAACCTTCGACTGGAACTTTTACTTCCAGCACGGTCAGAGCAAGGCTCACGAACAAATCCCAGGCAGCCACAATGTCGATCATTTCAACAAGGCAATCGACGCCGTGGTCAATCCCGCCAACAACCAGATTGTTTGCCGCTCTACGTTGACTGACCCGACCAACGGCTGCGTGCCGCTCAATTTGATCGGATATGATGGACAAGTCGATCCGGCGGCACTCGCCTATAGCTATGGCCGTCCAACCCGCGACCAGAAGTTTACGCAGGACGTATTTTCCGCCGATCTTGCCGGTGAATTGTTCAACCTTCCCGCCGGCCCGGTCTCGTTTGCTATCGGTGGCGAACATCGTCGGGAACGCGTGGTGGGCACAGTTGACGCAATCTCGCAACAGGGCACCACGACGCTACCCAACGGACAGGCCGACGTACTGCATGGCTGGTCGACCAATTTCATACCCGTAAACGGCAAGTATCACGTCACCGAAGGCTTCGTGGAAGTATCGCTGCCATTGCTGAAGGACTCGGCATTGGGCCGGTCGCTCGTCATCGATGGCGCCGCACGTGCGACGCAGTACAGCACATCGGGTTATGTTACGACGTGGAAAACCGGCTTGAGCTATGAACCGGTCGAAGGCGTCCGCTTCCGTGCCTCGCGATCACGCGATATCCGCGCGCCATCAATGTCCGAATTGTTTACCAAAGGCCTGTTCATTACAACCTCGGTCAACGAAACGGTGAATGGCGTAACCCTTTCCTATCCGCAGAATATCTCATTCACGACCGGCAATCTTGATCTTAAGCCCGAAAAGGCCGACAATCTCGGCCTCGGCATTGTTCTCCAGCCCGCTTTCCTGCCCCGCTTCAGCTTCTCGGCTGACTGGTACAAGATCAAGATCAAGGACGCCATCGGCACTGTTCCTGTTCAGACTATCGTCAACCAGTGCTCACTGGGCAACACATTGTTCTGCTCGGCAATTGAACGCACCAATGGCGCTATAACCCGTGTCAACGTCCAGCCATTCAACTTCGCAAGTCAGGAGTTCAAGGGCATCGATTTCGAAGCGAGCTACACATTCCCAATACTGGCTGGCAACATATCACTTCGTGCTTTTGCAACGCGGTATCTCAAAGCTGTGTCGAATGACGGTATTTCACCTGAACTCAATTATCTGGGCGATATGGGAGCCAACTTGTCGACACCGGCAATCGGCAACCTGCCCAAATTCAAATATCGCCTCGCAGCAACTTATGATTCGGAATCCTTCGCAATCAATCTGACCGGCCGCGGCGTCGGCGCTGGCGTGTGGGGCAACAATCAGATCGGTTGTCTGACCGATTGCCCTGCGGTATTCCCAGCAGGAATCGTTCGCACCGTGGACAATAATCGTGCTCCGGGAACGTTTTATCTGGATACCACGCTCACTATTCGTCCGATGATCGGTGGCAAAAGGCCTGAATTCTTCATCAGTGCGCAGAACGTGTTCAATAAGGATCCTGTGATTCTGCCCCGTCCCGCCGGCGGTTTGGCCGGTGCGGTCGCGACAAACCCCGCCATCTACGATACTCTGGGCCGGGTGTTTTCTGTCGGGGTGCGTACGCAGTTCTGAGGCCAATCGGGAAAATCTGCGGTATCGGGACTTACGCTCCGGTACAGCAAGAGATTGCATATACGTTTCAACCACCCCTACCCCCGGAGCAGCTTCAATTTCGGTTGGATGTTTGCCCGGGGGCTTTTTTGGGACCCGAGAGCGATGGCCATCATCGCCAGAGAAAATTTAGCACGTGGGGTTTTGCCGGGTGCATGAACAATCGGCACGCGTTACCGACCAAAACGGAAGGATCTGGAATTGAATTTCGTAAGTGATTTGTTCGGCGTGGCAGGAAAATCTGTCCTGATCACCGGAGGCAGCCGCGGGATCGGATTAGCCATTGCTGAAGGTTTCGTCCGTTCCGGGGCACGGGTTTATATATGCTCGCGGGATGCCTCTGCCTGTGAGGATGCGGCAGCAAGCCTCGGGCAATTTGGCCACTGCGTCGCACTTCCCGGGAACGTCGCCGATCAAGGCGGACGCAAGGCATTGATCGAACGGTTCCAGACGCACGAACAATCCCTGGATGTGCTGATTAACAATGCCGGAGCAATTTGGGCGGCACCGCTTGCCGAATATCCCGAAAATGGTTGGGACAAGGTTTACGACCTCAACGTAAAGGCCATCTTCTTCCTGATTCAGGGCTTCATTCCGCTGCTTGAACAGGACTCAACCGTTTCTGATCCAGGTCGGATCATCAATGTCGGTTCGGTCAACGCGCTGCGCATTCCCGAACATGAAACCTATGCCTATGTCAGCTCGAAGGCCGCGGTTCATACGTTGAGCCGACATCTGGCCGGAAAACTTGCTGCGCGGCATATCACCTGCAATGTCCTTGCCCCCGGATTGTTTCCAAGCAAAATGCTGGCTAAGGATATTGCAACCAAGGGCGAAGATTCAGTCACGGGGCGTGTGCCGCTTGGCCGGTTGAGTGAAATGTCCGATATGGCCGGCGCCGCGATCTATCTGGCTTCGCGCGCCGGGTCATTCCTGACCGGGACGGTTATTCCGGTTGACGGAGGAATGGCGACGACGGTCTAAAGGTCGGGTGTGCCCCGAACAATGATGTAGGATCTACGGATCAGGTATTATGGAGCCGAGTTTGACGACAAACCTTGATCCTATTCCTTGGGAAGCGCAGCGTGACGGGCACCTGCAACTTTCCGAAAAAGTTGCAATGCATTTGCGTGAACAGATCGTATCGGGCCAAATTCGACAGGGCACATTTCTGCGCATCGAACTGATCGCGACGACATTGGGCATCAGCATGACGCCGGTCCGTGAGGGTCTGTTATTGTTGCAGAATGAATCGCTTGTCCGACTAATTCCGCGTCGCGGTTTTGTCGTCAACAGCTTCAGCAAGCAGGATGTGCTCGACTTATTCTGGGCTCAGGCAACGATTGGGTCAGAACTTGCCAGACGGGCCGCCACACGGATGTCTGACGCGGAAATCAAGCGGCTAAAGGATATGGAGAAGGACTACCAGTCAGCGGTTGAACGCAACGACGAACCGCTGACTGACAGAATCGGCCATGAATTCCACCGTGCCATCAATAAGGCCGCGGAATCACCCCGCCTTGCCGCCATGCTGGGTTCGCTCACCCGCCAACTCCCTAACCGGTTCTACGCCAGCATCGAAGGGCAGTTAAGTCTTGCGATCGAATATCACCCGATCATTTTGGGTGCGATCCGCCTGCGTGATCCTGAAGCCGCAGGCTCATTGATGTTCCGTCACATCAACGAAGGCGGCCTCCATCTGGTCAACATGCTCGAACGGCGCGGTTTGTGGGACGAAGCCCCGGTGGAGGGCAGTGAACCTGCTGCGCAGAAAGTGGCGAAGGCGTCTGCCCGGTCCAAGGCCGCAAATCCGACCAAGCCGCCGCGGCCTGCGTCGGCAAAACTGCCCAAATCAGCCTGATCGAACAATCGACTCTTGAACAATCTCATTTGCGCGTGACAGTTATTATATATTCTATATGATAAACTCCATTGATGACGAGTGAAGCCGTGCAGCAACCCGTTATATTGCCGCAGCCTTCCACGCAACGCTGGAGCAATGATCTTTATGGCTGGCATCCTCGACGGAATCCGTGTTCTCGATTTCGGCCGCTATATAGCTGGTCCCTTTTGTAGCGCGCTGCTTGCCGACCTTGGAGCAGAAGTGATCCGGGTGGAGCGCCCCGGCGGTGCTGAGGACCGCTATATCATGCCTGCCACGGACAGCGGCGAGGGCGCACTCTATCTCCATT
Organism: Sphingobium sp.; assembly: GCA_965279415.1. GTDB lineage: Bacteria > Pseudomonadota > Alphaproteobacteria > Sphingomonadales > Sphingomonadaceae > Sphingobium. Next base: position 1,722,330 of record OZ257238.1, on the reverse strand, counting down.
CGAACCGCGGCAAGAAATCGCTTACACTGGAAAACACCACAGCCGAAGGACGCGCAGTGATGCGCCGGATGATCGCACAATGCGACGTGGTGATTGCCAACCTCTCTCCCAGCGGTCTCAGATACTTCGGTCTCGATTATGAAACCGTACGGGCCATCCGTGAAGACATCATCCTGACAACGATCAGCGCTTTTGGTTCTGAAGGCCCGATGAAGGATGCGGTGGGTTTCGACGGTGTCGGTCAAGCCGTGAGCGGAGCGGTGTTTTTGACGGGCGAACCGGGTCATCCACATCGTTCAGCCACCGCCTATGTAGATTTTTCAACGGCTCTGTCATGCGCCTACGGCACGTTAGCCGCCATCATCAATCGGCTGAACACCGGCAAGGGGATGCATGTTGAAGCGTCCCTGGTGGGCACGGCACTCAATGTCACTGCGCCGATCCTGATCGAACATGCTTTTGGCCAGAACCCCCGTGTAGCCACGGGCAATCGTGCCCCGATTGCCGGACCATCGGACATATTCAGGGCAAATGATGGCTGGTTCATCATGCAGGTTCAGGGTCCGAAGATGTTCAAACGCTGGGCCGATTTGATGGAACAGCCCGAACTGATCGACGATCCGCGCTACGCCAACGATGCGCTAAGAGGCCATAATGGCGAACCATTGAGCGCAATAATGCAGCAATGGGCATCCACCCGCACGCGTGACGAATGCATTGCAGCACTCGAAGCGGTCAGCCTTGCCGCAAGCCCGGTACTGTCGCCCGACGAAGTGCTGAGCGGATCACTGGATCTTGCAGCAACGTTCACCACCAAGGTGCCCTTTCCCGGTTCGGACGGCGTGCTGCAATTTTCGCCGCCGGTCAGCTTTTCGGACAAGGCGGCAACCTGTTCTGCACCACCGCCGACATTGGGTCAGCATAATCACGAAGTGCTGGCGAGCTTCGGATTTTCCGAAGACGAAATCGATCAGCTCGGAAAGACCGGGACGATCTGATGACGAATGCGTGCGGGGCAGTCGGGTAAGTCCGCTATGTTACTTCATCCCTCAGCTAGACAGCAAGCAGGGGCATAATCACCCCTGCTCTCCGCATTGCAGATGATGGCTTTGGCGTTCAAAGCCCACGCAAAATGATCGGAACCGCTTCGAAGGCATCGTGATAGGTTGAGGTGTAGCGGCGAGGCGGATTTTCCGGATCAAGCTCGGCGCCAAGTTCATGCAGGGTACGCACGATGCGGATCATGGTGCCATACGTCCCGGCTTCTTCCGCACTTTTGCCGCGCATGCCGACCACAAGATTGCGACCCAGGCACATGTGAATACCCACGCCAAATGTCAGGCCGTAATTGGTCGCGCCCTTGGGCGCAGCGCGATATGGATCGAAGTAGCGTGAATCCTCACCAAACATCGCAGGTTCGAGATTGGCAGGCGGCGCGAACAAGGCGACCATTTCGCCCTCCTTCACATTGCGTCCGGTCGACAAGGTCACATCCTTGGCCGCAATGCGGAACTTAACCGGTGAGGTCTGATGCAGTCGAAGCGATTCCGCGATGGCAATGCGCAGAAATTCGGGATCGGTTGCCTTCTCCCGGTCTTCGGGATGCTCGTCAAACCATTCAGAAATATGAACGAAAGCATGCGGCAACGTGTGCGTCGTAGTGGTGATGGCAGCCGTAAGAAACAACGTGGCTTGCCGCCAGACATAGGGAATGCCCTCGCTGTCATCGGGACGTTCAAGATCATCGTTAAGGCACATCGTCATCAGCAGATCGCGCGGCAGATCTTCCTTGGCGATCTCTTCGCCGCGATAGGCGCGCAGCAATTCCAGCCTTCGATCAAGGGATGGCTGCAGATATTCCTCGATCAGACTGGCCAACGATTCCTCGCCCTGCCGCTTGATCTGGTCCTTATCTCCCGTCGTGAACTGGCCTGATGTCGCTTCGCCCAGCTTGGTGACGAGGGTCTGGAATCGCGTGGTGCGCTCAATGGTGTCAACACCGTCCACTCCGGTCACGGCGGCACTGATACGGTGCAGCATGGTGCGGACGAGCGTCACGACATCCGAACGGACCAGTCCATCGGCACCGCGGCTGCTGCGCAAGTCATCGATCACTTTGTCGATAACCGATTGCAACAAGTGCAGTTCGTAATAGGCCATAGCCTGCCGGCTCATCAGACCTTGGAACATTCGCTTCTGGTGATCGTGATCCTCGCCTTCGGCAAAAATCAGGGTGCCACCCAGAAAGTGACTCCGCTCGGGAGCGCCGCCTTGAACGAAATCACGCGACCGCATGATTTCCTCGATTTCAGCATAGCTCTCAACCTTCTGATATTGCGCAACGAAGGGTGGAACGGCGACATCTTCGACAGGTTTCACGACCTCATCCTCTACGTTTCAATTCTGCGTGGAAAACGTCAGCCCCAAAAGGCTGCGCGAGCTTCGTCCGGCACTGGCACGCCGGTTACGGCTGCACGCTGGAGACAGCTCCAGAAATAACGATATGTCGCGCGGTCGTGCAATTCGCCCTTGTACTGGATCGGCCCCCAATCGGCAGCCTGAGCGGCCAGAAGGATCGCGGCACCATCTTCAACTTCGGAAAAGTCCGGGCGCATAGCCCTGACGATCGGTTCGATCTGGGCGGGATAGATGCTCCACATCCGCAGGAAGCCAAACTCGTTCCGCGCGCGCGATGCGTCGGAAAAAACCACATCGGTATTTTTGAGATCGAGACAAACATTATGCGCGGGGATTACCCCATTGGCCAATGCTGCAGCCACAATCTCAGCCTTGGCCCGCACGATCAGCCGGTGTTCGAACTGATTGGGGCTGCGCATGGCTGATGCCGGAATTGCCCCGTTATGGGCGCTGACGAAATCCATCTGGCCAAAATCAAGCACCTGTAACCACGGTAAGGCTGCAATTCTCCAAACATCAGCCAAGGCACCATGCGTCTCGATCAGAAGATGAATGGGAATTTCGCGCGTAATCCCGCGGTCGGTGCACCCCTTGCGAATATAGGCCAGAACTTCGCTGACTTGCTCAAACGAAGTTGATTTGGGAACCGTGAAATAGGCAACTTTGCCGCCGCATCCATCAAGAATAATATCCACATCGGCTTGCCAGTGCGGGTGGGATGGATCGTGAATTCGCACCCCGGCCTGTCCAGCCTTGTTTTCGGGTGACGCAATGACACGGGCGACCATTTCGGCATGATCCCGTTCTTGCCCGGCGGCAGCGCCATCTTCGCAATCACAAGTGATGTCGAAAATCGGGCCCAACTGATCCTGAAACTGAAATGCCTTCAGGATCAATTTTTCACTGCCCGCAAAATGCTCACAACTGGGGATAGTCGGGAATGCTTTTTCGCCATCGAAAAGCGCTTCGGACGGGTGAACTTTGCTGGTCATTTTGGCTCCATGAAAATTGGCGCGGATTCAATCATGTAACGTCACGGCGCGGGGGATCAGCACAGTGTAATCCAGGTCCAGCACGACATCGCGATGCGCCCGGCTTCGACCATCCATCTCCACTGTCGCTGCAAAGCCTGCAGAAGGGTGGTTCTTGATTCCAACCAGCCGCAATCGCAAAGCGCCACAATCATTGCGATCTGGCAGTGCAAGTTTTTCGATAACGTCGGTGAAGCAATACAGCGTATCACCTGCGAACGTCGGCGCGCTGTGGGATCCGGCGTTTATCGCAAGTGTCGTCAACACGTTCTCAAGCCCATCGAACGCCAGCGCGCGACATACCGAAATGACGTGCCCGCCATAGACTAGACGGCGACCATGCGCTGTGCCTTGCATCAACAAAGCATCGAAATGCACTTTCGCATTGTTCTGATATAGCCGGGTTGCAAAAGTGTGGTCGCATTCATCCAAAGTCATCCCGGCCGGATGATCAATGCGTTCCCCAACAGCGTAATCGTCCCACCAGCGCGATCCACCGCTTGCGCGTGCCAGGGCATGCCGATCAAGCGTCAGCGCGGGCACAGGCAAATCGGCAGGAGCAACCAGTGCGGGCATTTGCGGTACAACGCCAGCGCCCGCCGCGCAGGCAGAGTCACGCTTGCGCACCAGAACCCAGCGGATCCAGGTAAGTACAGGCACTTCGTGCTGATTGCATGCCGTCGAGCGGACATAAACCACACCATTTTCACCGCCGGATGTTGGCCGCAAACCGATCACTTCGCTGGAGGCGGCAAGCGTATCGCCGGGATAAACCGGCGCGAGGAAACGCACGTCAGCATAACCCAAATTGGCAACCGCATTTGCAGAAATGTCCGCAACTGTCTTCCCAAATGCCACGTTGAACACCAACATGTCATCCATAGGGGCACCGCTGTAGCCAAGTTTGGCCGCCAGGACGTTTGATGAAAAAAGCGGCTGCCGCGCGCCGGTTAAGGCAATATACAAGCTGCTGTCGCCAACGCTGAGCGTACGCGGCGCGGCATGGGCAAAGCGCTGGCCGACAGCGAAATCTTCAAAAAAGTTTCCTATGGCGGGCGTCTGCTGCGAAATCATCGTCCAACCCCATCCCAGAGCGTGGGCGCGGAATGCAACCCAAATGCTTTGCGCACTCTTCCTGCGGCGCAATTGAATCAGCCACCGTGCAAGCCACTGCCCTAGCGCACCAACTGCACTCAATCAATATACAATATATTGTTTGCGCTCAGTCAGCCAGCGGCAGTGTCGCCTCGACAATTCCCCGCCGTCTTTCGCGCAACACGGTATAGGCACCAGCGGCAACAATAAGTACCGCACCGGCATAGACTTGTTGCGGCGGCACCATATCGAACAACAGCCAGCCAAAAAGCGTGGCGCCGACCAACTGGATGTAGTCAAACGGCATGACGACCGAAACTGGCGCAAGCCCCAACGATGCGGTCATCAGCAATTGGGCAACAAGTCCGGTCACGGCCACGCCTGCAAGGATGGCAAACGTATGCCAATCGTGCATCCGTCCGAAAAACAGCAAAAGGATCGCGCCTATGGCGGTCGTGCAGACCATCAACCAGAACACCGTCGCCGCCACGTGCTCGCTGTTTTGCAGCTGCCGCACCGTGATGGCCACTCCGGCTTGTGCAAATGCCGCCCCCAGTGCAACGAACACGCCGATCATTGCGGTGCCGGAACCAAGATGATTTGGCCCCAACACCACCAGCACCCCTGAAAAACCGACCGCCACGGCACCAAGCTGGTGCCACCCGACCGCTTCGCGCAGGACCAGCCACGACAAGATCGTTGCGAACAATGGCGCGGTGAAAATCAGTGTCGTGGCTTCTGCCAGGGGCAACATTGCAAGTGACTGAAACGTCAGGAACATCGAACAGACGCTGATAATCCCGCGCCAGACATGTGCCAGGGGCCGCTTTGTCGCGAGTACAGCCATTCCCGGCCCTGCGGCAGCCCAAACCAACAACACAGGCACCGCCAACACACTGCGGTAGAACATTACTTCGGCCGTGTTAACGCCACGTAGCGATGCCAGTTTGACCAGTGCGATCATCACCGAAACGCAGATCACGGAGAGCACCCGCAAGACGATGCCGCGCAAGGTGCGATCCGCCGTGGCAATGCTTTCGCCCACGGCTTCAGTCGTTGTCGGGTTGCAGTGGCACAACATGCGTGCCCGCCAAAGCGTCCATCACTTGCGCGGCAGAGTGCACCTCGGCCTGCGCCCCGTTCTGCGAGATGCACATCTGGTAGAACTCGCGTGTTTGCGACCCCATGAACATCGGCACGCCGGTTGCTGCCCCCAGATCGCAGGCGAGCCGCACATCCTTGTGCATAAGCCCCAGCGTGAACCCTGTGAACAAACGTCCATGCACAACATGGGGCGCCATGAACTTTTCCAGAAATGCCGAACGCCCGCCGCCTGCCAACAAAATGTCGCAGGCGACGCTGGGGTCGATCCCATTCTTGGCTGCCAGTGCCACGCCTTCGATGGTCACGGCGCGCACTGCGCCCGATATCATGTTGTTGACCAGCTTGATCACATGGCCCGCACCAACGTTTCCGGCGCGGGCGACATTGCAGCTTATCGCATCCAGAACCGGGCGCACTTTGGCGAAATCCTCCTCGGTTGCGCCGACCATGATCGAGATTGTCCCGGCCTCGGCTCCCAAGGCACCACCACTTACCGGCGCATCGACCAGCGTGACGCCGATTTGCGCCAATTGTGCCTGCAATTGCCGCGTGACCACCGGATCACCCGTGCTTTGATCGATCACGATCGTTCCCGGTCGCAGGCCCTGCGCAAGACCATCGCCTTCGAAGAGAACGCGCCGCACAAAATCCGACGTGGGCAAGCACAGCAGGACAATGTCGCACTTTTCGCCCAATGCGCTCAGGCTCGAAGCCGCTGTCGCGCCGGCTTCGACCATGCTGCTGACCGCATCGGCATCAAGATCAAACACGATCAACGGATGGCTGAGCTGCAGACGCCGCGCCAACGCGCCGCCCATGTTGCCTAACCCGACATACCCTACTTGCATCTCTCAAGCCGCCTTGTCGATAACGTCACGGATCTTGCCGATTGCCGTTACAGAATTGGGCCATCCACCGTAAAATGCTGCGTGGGTAATCATTTCGATCAGTTCGTCGCGCGTTACGCCGTTGCCCAATGCGCGCGGGAAGTGGCTGTTCATTTGCTCGCTCTTGCCGGTGGCGACAAGAATCGCGCACGTGATCAGACTGCGATCACGTTTTGACAAGCCGGGCCGCTCCCACACATCGCCGAACAGCACTTCATCGCTCAACTGTGCGAATTTGGGTGCCACATCGCCAAACATCTTGAAGGCCGCACCATCCTTAAGTTGATCAGTCATCATCAATTCCTTTTTCGAGCCGTGCGATTCAGGCTGCAGCTGCGGCGGCCACCGCACGCGCAATCCGTTCGGGATCGACGTTCATTTCCACACCTGCACGTTCGATCTGCAATTTCAGAAATGCGCGAGAGTCATGGCCATTCCAGCCCCGCGCCAATGCTTCGGTCATTTCCTGCATGGTCAGCGCCGCGATGCGCATCGGAACGCGCAGTTCATGCCCCAGAGCCGTCGCCAGCGTTACGTCCTTGTGCGCCAATTCCAGCGCAAACGCCGGATTTTCAAAGTCCCCGGGCAAGAACTGCTTTGTGAGCATATCCAGCGGCGACCCCTTCCCAACCGCGCCCAGCCGCAATGCTTGCCACAGGTCCAATGGGTCCATTTCAGCCTTGACCGCCATGGTAAACACTTCGGCCATCGATTGCATCAACATGTAGCCCATCAGGTTATGGGCCAGTTTCGTGATGATCCCCGTGCCGATTGCGCCAACATAGGCCGATTTCTTGCCGACAATCGTCAGCAGCGCGAAATGCTTGTCGAAAATAGCCCGATCACCGCCGATCCACAGGGCCAAATCGCCAGATGCAGCGCCTGCAGGCCCGCCGCTGATAGGTGCATCCAGCATGGCGCAGCCGCGCTCGACGAACAGTGCATGGATCTTCCTTGCAAGGCCCAGCGAACTTGTTGACAGTTCAAACAAAACGAGCCCAGGCGCCATCGCTTCGGCAATTCCGCCCGGGCCGAGAACAACCTGTTCAACCTGAACCGGGCCCGGCAAGGATGTGAATACGACATCGACAGTTTGAACCAGCGCGGCCACATTCTTTGCGGCTTTGGCACCAGCTTCTGCCAGTCCTGCCATGGCGTCCGGATTTTGGTCATAAACCGTCAGATCGACGCCCGCCTTGGCAAGATTAAGCGCCATCCCGCGCCCCATTCTGCCTAATCCGACAAATCCGACACGTATCGTCATGGCAATATCCAAACCTTGATGTTGAATAAGTTTTCCGGGTGAGTTTTCATAAGGCTACACGCTGGCGTGCGGGCCCCGTAAAGCCCATCAGGCCACGATAGTGGCGCAGGACCGTGAAAAACATCGCGCCCGCCAGAAGCGATGCGCAACTTGTGACGATCTGCAACGAGTAGCCCACCATCCGAGGATCGTGGAAAACCTTGTCCGTTATCAACGCAATGATCGTGGGTCCGAGGGCATAGCCAAGCAATTGCGCAACGAAGGTATAAAGCGCTGACGCGAAGCCGCGCACCATCGTTGGCGTGGCTGATTGCAAGGTATAGGCCATCAGGCCGATCGGAAAACTGTTGAAGAAGATTACGCCGGCGACCACCAACAGGACGGTTGACGATGACGCCAAGGGGAGCATCGTACACAGCGCGAACATGCCAATAGTTGAAAAGGCTGCGCAGCGGATGTGCGCATCACGGAAACCGCGTTCCTGTATCTTCGTTGCGACCCACGGACCAAGCATCGTGGCGACCGTGCCGACGATCATCGAAATCAGACCCAACCTGTAACCGGTATTCGTCGGCGACATTTCATGTGTACGGATGAGAAATGCCGGCATCCATGCTGGTACGCCAAGCTGCACCATCCCGACGAAACCAACGCCCAGATAAATGCGGCCATAGAACGCACGCCGCTGCCAGATCAGCGATAGTGTTTCCCTCAATGATTTTTCGCGATCGTCGGCCTCAACCGTCAGCGACTTTGCGCGGGCAGGCTCTTTCATGGAAAATAGCACACCGGCAAAAAGCAATCCCGGCAGGCCCACAACGATGAAGGCAATCTGCCATGGCTCCAGATCGGCCAAAACGGGAATCAGCATTGCCAACCCCCCTGCCGATGCAATCACAAAGCCGCTGGCAAACAACGAAAATCCACCACCCAACTGCACGCCAAGGAGAAAGATCGACAAGGCACGCGGCGCGCGAGAAGGAGAGAAATAATCAGCCACCAAAGACAGCGCGACCGGGAATACGCAAGCCTCGCTCATACCCACACCACACCGGGCGAGAAACAGTTCCGTGAAGGTGTCGGCATGGGCGCATAGCGCCGTGAACAGGCTCCAGCTGGCAATCCCTATAATCAGGATGTTCCGCCGGTTGGTGATATCAACCAACCGCCCAAAAACCGGCGCCATCAGCATGTAAGAAAAAACGAACGCGGACCCTTGGATAAGGCTGAACTGCGTGTCGGAAATCTGCAGGGTTTGCTTGATCGGATCGACCAGCAGATTAAGCATCTGGCGATCAACAAACGCCAGCGCATAGGCAAAGGTCAACAAGCCAAGCACATACCAAGATTTACCGGTATCCTGCGGAACAGCCTCGTATTTTCCCACCTTTGAAAGTGGCGGCGGCACACCGCGCTGGCTGTTCATCGGATCTCTCCCAATTCGATCTAACGGATGTTCCGGCTTATCGTTGCCGATTCCGGCATTCAGCCGAAACACCCTGCTCGGGAGTTGCTCTACTATTATATATTATCGATTATCCCGTCAACAACAACCTTGTCGCTTCGAAGCAGAATTTTTAGGGTGAGTCGAAGTTCAGACGTTGCTTCCGAACAGTTGCGCCCGCAACTGCAGCAAGGGATCGCTGGCATTACGGCTGCCCCACGCGGTTCGGCCACGCCGCACACCGCCACCTTCGGCTTTCACTGAAAAAATGGCATCCATGACAACCTGACGCCGGGCGATGCGCCACTCTCCGGCGCGACGCTCAAAGCGATCCGCATAGCGACCCCAGCCAAGTCGGCAGATCGCATCCTCTGGTCCGCAGTCGGCGTCTCCAGGTCCGGCCTCGCGCAGTCGCTGACTGACGAAATAGGTTTCCACCAGCGCACTATCGTCATCAACGAATTCGATCAGGCAATTGCCTAGCATGTGCATTCCACCCGGCGAACCACCGAGCAGATTTTGTAGATAGGTGATCAGGTCATCGACACTGCCCTTGAATTCACCATGATCGTCATAGGCATCGGCGTGATAAGCCGCGCGCAGCGCCGCCCAATCGTTACGGTCGACCGCACGCGCATAACGCATCATAACATCCTGAATCAGAACACGATCGTGCAATTCGCGCAGCAGGTTTTCCGAACCCATCATACCACTTCCTTGCGCACGCCAACCACACCGCGCGCGACAAGATCGGCCAGTCGATCGCTGTCGACGAATTCGGTCAGCACATCGGCAGTGTCTTCGCCGATTTCTGGAACGCGCGGTGTGCGCATCGGGCGATGTCCATCAAACTTCCAGGGTGGATTGACCAGCGTGTGCCCCGCTGCCTTTCCACCAATCATGCCCTGCCACTCCATCTGGGGGTGCGAAACCACCTCAAGCATCGTCAAAGCTGGCGCAAATGGCACGTCCTGCTCTATCAGCCGCCGCTCCCACTCATCTCGCGGTTGCTTTGCAAACTCGTCCTCCAACAGCGCCTTGATCATTACGAAACGCTCCGGCTTGGTCCGTTCATCATATGTGGAGAACAAGGGATCGTCGGCAATTTCTTCGCGCTCAATGGCTTTCATCAAACCACGCCAAAACTTTTGCGATGAAGACAGGTGCATGACAATATAATCATCAGTCGCTGTTCGCAGGCAGAAATTCTGCGCTTGTGGATGGCGGGTCTCGCGCATCGGATTGCGATCGGCATCCATCGCTTGGGTAATGGCGTCGATCGTAAGCGTAGAAAATGCTTCGAACACCGATGTTTCGATATGGGTGCCACTGTGATCCGGGCGCCGTTCACGCCCAAGCAACGAAGCCAGAATAGCTATCGCGGCATTGATGGCGGTAATCAGATCGGCCACGCACGTTCCCGTTAGCCGGGTATCGCCGCCGTCATTCATGACAGTGTAGAACCCGCCCAAAGCCTGACCGATGCTGTCATATGCCGGTCGGTTCATCCATGGACCGCCGCTGCCAAAGCCTGAAATCGACGTGTAAACAAGGCCCGGATTGATCTTGCGGCAATCCTCCTGCCCTAGCCCCAAACCCGCCATTTTACCCGGCCGCATATTTTCGATCAGCACGTCGAACTTTGGCAGCATAGCCTTGATCAGCTCCACGCCCTCGGCCGCCTTGAGGTTGATGACGATGCTCTTCTTGCCAGCATTGTATTGCGTGAAGAACGGGCTTCCGGTGCCTTTGCCAATACGAAACGCGTCTCCTTCGGGCGGTTCAACCTTGATCACCTCTGCACCAAGCGCCGCCAGGATAGACGCCGAATAAGGCCCTGATATATATGCTGATAAATCGAGAACTCTGATACCCGTGAGCGGCCTGTTGTTCATTATGCATCCCCTTGGCCGAAACGTTGAAAAGGCTCGAAAACGCCGCAGCGAATAATGTATTATACATTATCTTGTCAAGCGACCCGACCGGCGATATGGTTGTGCAAAGAGCGGATGAGGAGCGCATGACAGGCACAATCACGTCTTGGACAATTGCGTTCTGCAATGCCCTCACCGTCTTTGTCGGGCAGCGTCCGCGCGCTCGGTCTGCATTACTCTAACGAAGAGACTAGGGTCATGGCGGCCTGGCTGCAAGGCAAGTCTGACCATATGCGATAAACCCCACGATGCCCCGCGGCAGTAATGCATTCTGCCTTGCGTCAATATTGCCGCGCTTCGGACGAACACAAAAGAGGATATGAGATGACCGACCTCCCGCGTTCCCTTGAACAGGCAGTTGCCGAATTCGTCGTCGGCTTTTCAAGCGAAAATCTCGATGCCACCGCACGTGAGCACGTCAAACAATTGATGATCGATCAGATCGGCATTCAGGTTGGTGCATCGCAATTGCCATGGTCGCAGCAGGTACGCAATTTCCGCAATCCTCGTGAGGGCGCGGCAACGATTGTTGGCGAAACCTTCAAAGCCAGTGCGTCCGATGCCGCTTATCTTAATGCAACCTACGGCCACGGCTTTGAATTCGACGACTTCAACGGAAATGCCCATCCCGGCTGCTGCGTCATTCCCACCGCAATTGCCATAGGCGAAGAGTTGGGAGCCAGCCTCGAAGACGTCGTTGTCGCAATGGTCGCGGGATACGAAGTCTACGTGCGGATTGGCTATCTGTGTTCACCTGCGCTGCTCAACGCAGGTTGGCAACCGCATTCCGTACTCGCCAATTTCGGTGCTGCTGCCGTTGCTGCCAAGCTGCACAAACTAGACGTAACGCAAACTTTTCATGCCTTGGCCATCGCGCTCAGCCACGCCAGCGGCACTACAGAATATGCGTCGACGGGTGGTTCGATCAAGCGCGTCCATGCGGGCATCGCCGTACGCAACGGTATTGAATCCGTTGACCTTGCTCGGGCAGGCGTCACAGGACCGCTGCGCTACCTTAGCGGGGACCGCGGCTTTTATCGTATGTTCGTTGGTCAGGACACGGGCGACGAAGCTGCTGCGACATTCGATCTTGATGCACCGCTGCAGTTATTGCTGATGAAATTCAAACCCTATTGCTGTTGCGCCGCTACACATGGCTATATCGAACTGATGGAACAAATCGCGCCGCGTGCCGCAGATGTGGTAAAGATCGATTCGAAAATTCAGGCGATGACGGATGCCATCGTTGGCAACCGTAACGCCCATATTTATCAGCCCCGCACCATCGAAGAACTGCAATATGCCCTACCCACCGAAATGGCGCTGGCGGCCACCGGTAAGGGCAACGGCTATCTGGCGCATCGCGCATATCTTGATGGCAAACTCGATCTGGGCCCGGATTCAGAGCCGATCCAATTCGCCCGCAAGATCACGTTGATCGTCGATCAGGATCTGATCGATCGTTATCCGCGCACATTCGTCGCTGATGCCACCATCACCTACAAGGACGGCTCGACCGAGCATCTGTTCCTCGACAAGATCAAGGGTAGCCCCGGCAATCCGTTCACGCGGGAAGAAGCGCGCAAGAAATATGATGAACTGACGGTCGACGTCATCGGTGCAGACCAGTCCGCTGCGCTTTATGATGTCATCGATGCGCTGGCCCCCACTGCGTCCATCTCGGAACTCACTCAACACTTGATTTTGCGATAGTCTGCCGAATGAAAACCTCCGCTGCCTGTTACGACAGCGGAGGTTCTTAACTTAAAATGAAAGCAGGCTGATCGCAGTTCAACGCCCGAATTTTGATGGATCAGGCTTGCGACGTTCTGCAAAGGATTCACCCAGTTCCTTGGATTCGCCGGACTTGTAATAGGGCGCAAGAATGAGATCGTGCGTGACGCGGCTCAACCCGACAACACCCTGATGGCGGGCATTGAACGACCCCTTTACCGCGGCCAAAGCATAGCTACCCCGCTCTGCCACTTCATTGGCATAGGCAAGGGTATCTTCCCAGAAGGTCGCATCGTCAAAGACCTGATTGATCAATCCGATCCTGGCGGCCTCTTCTGCAGGTATCTTGGGGTTGCGATACCACATCTCCTTGGCTTTCTTTTTGCCGATGAGATCTTCCAGATACCACGTGCCGTAGCCCGCATCGAAAGACCCCATCATCGGACCAACCTGCCGGAAGACCGCACTGCGCTTGGCTACGGTCAGATCGCACACCATTTGCAGCACGTTGCCACCGCCGACTGCGAACCCGTTCACCGCTGCGATAACCGGCTTTTGCACGCGATCGATCGCTTCATACATTTCAAGCGTGGGAACAACGCCGGGATAAAGGTAGGTATCTTGTATCTCGGTTTTGCGCCCGCCAATGCAGAAAAATTTATCGCCCGCTCCCGTCAGGATGATGACGCGGGTGCGCGTTTCATTACGGATCTTCTCGATACGGTCGCGAATTTCCACGCACGTTTGCGGCATGAACATGTTGCCGTCATGGGGCCTGTTGATCGTTATGATCCCGATCGGCCCCTGCTCTTCATAGAGGATCGTGCTTTCCTCTTGGCTTTGTTCTGACATCTTCACATCCTCATCGAAAAGTTCCGGCAACTCAACATGGCGACGCTCAAACAGCTTTACCGGGCAAGAGCCGTTTCCAACAATCCACGGGCCACAACCTTGAGCGCAAGCGTTTCTTCCGCACCTTCGAAGATTGAAAGGACGCGCGCATCAATCCAATAGCGGCTGACGGGCATTTCTTCCGCATAGCCCATGCCACCATGAATCTGCAGCGCCTCGCGCGTGACAAGTTCGGCAGATCGACAGGCCAGCAACTTGGCAAGGCTCGCTTCCATGCGGCCATGTCCTTCATCAAGCTTGCGTCCTACGGAATAGGCCAATTGCCGACAAGCTGTGAAACGCGCTGCCATCTGCGCGATCTTCACGCCCGTCAGCGGGAATTCGATCAATGGAGATCCAAAGACTTTGCGTTCCTGCGCATAGCGCACGGCAGCCTTTAGCGCGGCGCGCATAACGCCAAGCGCACGCCCCGCGGTTTGAATGCGTCCGCCCGTCATGCCTGTCATGGTCAGGTAGAAACCCTTCCCCAGGCCTGCTTCTTCACCAATGACATTGGCATCGGGCACGAAGAAATTCTCGAAAGTCAGGTCGAACGAATGCATCCCGCGATAGCCGACAGTCGGTATCGCGCTTCCGCGCAATGATCCGCCGCTTTCCTGCCGGAACGTGAATTCGTGACCATCGTAAGATGGCTTTTCCACCAACAGCAGACTCAAACCCTTGTGCCCAAGGGAGCGATCCGGGTTGGTCCGGGTTACCACCATGAGCAGCCCGGCCTTGCCCGCGAACGTGCACCATGTCTTGGCGCCATCCAGCAGCCAGCCACCTTCGGTCTTGGTTCCGCGAAGCATCAGGGCGGCCGCGTCCGAACCATAATCGGGCTCGGTAATCGAAATGGCGCAAAGCGGATCACCTGCAGCAATGCGGGGCAACCAGTGCTGCTTTTGCGCATCTGTGCCACCCGCGATCAAAGCGCGCGCCAGAATTTCCGGCCGAGTGATCAGGCTTCCGGCAGCCGCAAGCGACGCCTCTGACAACGCCTCGGTAACCGCGATCATCATCGGGGTGTTTTCGCCCTCTGCCGGGGCAAAACCGCCGAACTGCTCAGGTATGGAAAGCCCAAAAACGCCCATCTCGCGCATCGGCCCAAGCAGGCTCTCAGGCACCGTCAGGTCTTGGCGGTGAATAGATTCAGCCAGCGGCGCTACCACGTCCTCGGCAAAGCGGCGGAACGCATCGCGCGCCATGGCGGTCTGTTCATCAACCACAACATCGCCGAGTTCTTCACCGGCATCAGCGACCGCGCGGCCCAGCGCAGCCAATTGCTTCGGCCCGCCCGATTCCCGGCGCAAGGCAATCAGCGCAGGGCTGCACGCCAGCGCATCCAGCGGGGCAAGGCTAAGATCAACGGCAAGAAATATGCCTTCAAGCCGTGTAAGAACCGTTCGCGCCGCTTCCGCGATAAATGCAAGCCCCAGCCCCAGATCAAGCGGTGACGATTCTGCGGCGGCATCGATCAATGTTCGGGAAGCCAGCAGTTCAGCATGGGCAAACGCCAATTCATAGCTGACCCATTGATGTTCATCCAGCAGCCTGCCCTCAAGTTTGCCAGCAGGTGCGCAAAGTGATGCCACCTTTTGCACGACATCATTGAAAGCCAGTTCGAGGCTTGCCAGGACGGCGCGGGCGCAACCAGTCTGGTCGAGGGGGACAGGGGATGTGTCTGCATCCGGTAATGCAGGCTCGTGCACAATAGTCATATCAATTCCCATCTGGATCGCTTCAAATGGCGATCAGGAGACCCGTTCAAAAATTGCCGCCAGGCCCTGTCCACCGCCGATGCACATCGTTTCAAGCCCGTAACGCGCACCACGCCGTTCCATTTCTCGCAACATTGTGGTCAGGATGCGCACGCCGGTTGCACCAACAGGATGGCCAAGCGAGATACCTGATCCGTTGACGTTGACCCGTGTCATGTCATCTGCGCCAAGGGACCACCCCCGCGTGCAGGCCAGCACTTGCGCAGCAAAAGCCTCGTTCAGTTCGATGAGATCGATTTGGGTCATCATCAGTCCGCACCGATCAAGCGCGCGTGCCACAGCGGGCACCGGTCCATAACCCATCCGCTCTGGCTCTACCCCCGCAACACCCCAAGCAACGAGGCGTCCCAGCGGCTTGAGGCCAAGCGCTTCAGCCTTGGCCCGGCTGGCAACGATGCAGGCTGCAGCGCCATCGTTCTGGCCGCTGGCATTGCCCGCTGTGACGGTTGATTGAGCATCGATGCCGATGCGGACGGGGCGCAAACCTGCCAACGATTCCATCGTCACATCCGCACGCGGATGCTCGTCGCGGTCGACTACGATCGTGCCCTTGCGTCCCTTGACCGTGACCGGCACGATCTCTTCGGCAAAACGGCCATCTTCCTGCGCGGCAATTGCGCGCCGGTGAGAGTTGTAGGCCAGCTCGTCTTGCGCATCACGAGGGATCGAAAACTCCCGGCGCAAGTTTTCTGCCGTTTCGAGCATCCCACCCGCGACCGGATGAAACCGTCCGCCAGATGTGATGCGCCCACGCGCGATGCGATCCCAGAGCGGTTGCTGATCACCCTTCAGTCCAAAACGCGCGCCCATGACATAATGTTCGGACTGGCTCATGCTTTCGGCACCGCCCGCGATAACCAGATCGGCAACACCGGTCTGAACGCGCATGGCAGCATCAAGCACAGCCTGAAGGCCCGATCCACACCGCCTGTCGATCTGCAGGCCAGGCACGCCCACGCCCAATCCGGCATCGAGTGCGGCAACGCGGCCAATCGCTGGAGCTTCTCCGTTCGGATAGCACTGGCCGAAAATCACATCGTCGATGTCGCTCGGCGTGATCCCGGTGCGATCGACCAACGCACGCAGCACAGTTTCAGCCAATGTTGCCGGAGCAACATCCTTGAACGCGCCGCCATAACGACCAACCGGAGTGCGCAGTGGCTCACAAATCACTGCATCGATCATATTCCGCGTCCTCCGGTCACTTCGATGACCGCACCGTTTACATAACTGGCCAGGTCAGAACACAGGAACACCACAGCGCCGGCTACTTCGGATGGTTCACCCGCACGCTGCATGGGCACTTCGCGTTCCTTGGCCGCATATATCTCAGGCTTCATACCAAGGGTCATCGCGCTGCGGATCAACCCGGGCATGACCGCATTTACGCGAACGCCCGATGGCCCCAACTCCTTGGCGGCGGCCTTCGTCATCCCGATCATGCCTGCTTTTGCGGCACTGTAGTTGGTCTGCCCGGGATTACCAATCTTACCCGACAAGGACGATACGTTGACGATGCTACCGCGCTTGTTTTCCCGAAACAGCGAGGAAACCGCGCGGGTGCCAAGCCAAGCCCCTTTCAGGCTGACGCCGATGACGGCGTCGAACATGTCTTCGCTCATCTTCGCGAGATAAGCGTCGCGCGTAACCCCTGCATTGTTGACGAGGATGTCGAGCCGACCAAAGCTTTCGAGACAGGTAGCAACCATCGCATCGTGATCGGCGGCAGACATGACGTTGCATGCCTGCGCCACAGCACGATCCCCTGCGCCAAGGCTTTGCGCAGCCTCGGCGGCTTGTTCCGCGTTCACGTCGGCCAGCAGGACATTGGCACCATGATCGACGAGGGCTTTTGCGATGGCAAGCCCGATCCCTTGCGCCGCTCCGGTAACGATCGCGGCTTGTCCGGCAAGCATCTGGCTTTGCATAACAGTCATTTCAAACATCCAGTCAACGCGATGACGCCAGTCAATATGATTTGGGCAGATCAAGAACCTTGGTCGAAATAAAGTTGAGCACCATTTCCTGACTGACGGGAGCAATTTTCAGCAACCGTGTTTCGCGCCAATACCGCTCCACATGATATTCCTTGGCATATGCATAGCCTCCCAGCGTCTGCATCGCACGGTCTGCTGCCTGAAACGCCGCTTCGGTCGCAAGGAACTTTGCTGCGTTCGATTCCGCGCCGCATGATTTGCGCGCATCGAACAATCGGGCGGCATTCATTGTCACCATTTCAGCAGCGGAAAGACGAATCCATGAATCCGCGAGCGGATGCGCAATGGCCTGATTTTGCCCGATTGGCCGATCAAAGACGATGCGATCCTTGGCATACTGCACAGCCTTGGCCAAAGCGGCGCGTCCCGTACCGATCTGCGCAAATGCAACCGCAATACGTTCAGGGTTCAGACCATCGATCAGACATTTGAAGCCCTGCCCCACTTCACCGACGACATCGTCATCGGACGCTTCAAGGTTCTCAATCAACAGCTCGTTTGAATCGATGCAATTGCGCCCCACTTTGTCGATCGGGGTGATTTCAACCCGCGAACGATCAAGATCGCAGAAGAACAAAGTCATCCCGTCGAAGGGCCGCTTATCGTCGCGTGGAGACGTGCGTGTCAAGATCAGCATACGATCCGAATTTTGCGCGTTGGAAATCCAGACCTTGCGACCATTGATCAGCCATCGGCCATTTTCGCGCTTTGCGAACGTCTTGATGCGCGAAGTATCTACACCGCAATCGGGTTCGGTCACTGCAAAGCACATCATCAATTCGCCCTTGGCCAGCAAAGGCAGATACTTCTGCTTCATCTCCTCGCTGCCGTGATGAATGATCGGGCCCGGAGGAAAGACGAAGTATTGGAAGGCCGAAGCCCCACTGTGGCCGCCACCGGATTCACCGATTTCATGCAGGATGATACCTGCTTCGGTCATACCCAGGCCCATGCCGCCATAGGCTTCAGGCATAAGCACGCCCAACCAGCCCTGTTCACCAAAAGCCTTGATGAATTCCCACGGGTATCGCTTGTGTTTGTCCGCCTCAAACCAATAATCATCCCCAAAGTTGTCGGCAAGCCGACGCGCATTTTCGCGGATCATTTCGAGATCGGGATCTTCCAGTTTCATCTCATTGGCCCAATAGTTAGCATTTTTCGCTGGCAGTGATTTCTGCAAGCACAGGAATGATTTCGAGCGGCGTACCAGGATCAAGCGCGGACATGTCTCCCGCGGCTTCCCCCAGATACCGCGCCCTGATGGCGCGGCGCATGATCTTGCCGTTGCGCGTTTTCGGCAGATCGGAAACAATGTGGATCGCAGAAGGGGCAAGTCCCTTGCCAAGTGCCGCAGTGATCGATGCCAGCAAACCCGCTTCGGTCAGAGCGATATCACCGCGCAGCTTGACGAAGGCGACTACGCGCTGGCCACGCACAGCATCGGGCACCCCGATAACCGCTGCTTCGGCAACCCCGGCCTGCCCAACCAGCCCGGATTCGATCTCTGCCGGGCCGACTCTGCGTCCACCAATTTTCAATGTATCGTCAGAGCGTCCGTGAATATGCCAAAAGCCTTCGGCATCGATGCTGGCCAGATCGCCGTGGACCCAGATATCGTTCCAACGGCTCCAATAGGTTTCCAGATAGCGGGTATTATCCTGCCAGAAACCATGCGCCATTCCCGGCCATGTGTTTCGGACGACAAGTTCACCAATGTCGCCCGTCTGCGCACCATCACCGCCCAAAACATCGACGTCCATGCCCGGCAACGGGCCACTGAACGATGCAGGCGCTTGCGGCGTAATGGTGTAGCATGAAAGGATTCCGCCACCAGTTTCGGTGCCGCCTGAATAATTGAGTATCGGCAAGCGGGCGCCACCGATCTGTTCAAATAGCCAGTGCCAGGTGGGGTGATCCCACGCCTCGCCGGTAGAGGCAAAGGCTCGCAGGCTCGAAATATCAGCAGCCGGAGCATGATCGCCCATTTTGGTGCGCAGCCCGCGTGCGGCAGTTGGCGCAATGCCCAGCAGGGTAACGCGATTGCGCTCCACCACTTGCCACATCCGCTCGGTTTCAGGAAAATCGGGCAGACCTTCCATCATCACGATGGTCGTGCCGAATTGCAGCCCGCCGATGATCATCAACGGGCCGAGCATCCAGCCCATGTCGGTTATCCAGCCCAGTACATCGTCCGCTTGCAGATCGAAGGCGTAACCAAAATCGATGCCAGATTTCAGCAGGTAACCGAGGTGCGAATGGACGATGCCCTTGGGCGCGCCAGTGGTGCCTGAGGTGAAGATGATGAACAGCGGGTGATTGACATCGAGCGGCAGCGGTGGATCAAGATCGGGTTCACCGAGGCGCAATTCGTCCCAGCGATGGTCGCGGCCTGCCGATAGGGAGATATCCTCACCCGTGTTGGTCAGGACGATTACATGCTCGACCGAAGGCGCAAGCGCTACCGCACCATCAGCAATCGCCTTCATTGCGACAGGCTTGCCACGCCGAGTGGTGCCATCTGCAACCACCAGCACCTTGGCCTGCGCGGCATTCAGCCGCGTTGCCAGCGATTCACTACCATAGCCAGAAAAGGCCGGCACCACGATGGCACCAATCTTTGCGGCACCCAGTACGACCATCGCAGCTTGCGGCAAGGGCGGCATAAACAGCGCCACGCGATCACCCGAAACCACGCCAAGACGCTTCAGCGCACCTGCAAAACGATCAACCTCATCCTTCAATTCTGCAAAGGTCAGCTCCTTGCGCTGACCGGAATCGCCTTCATAGACCACCGCCGCGCGCTGCGCCTGAATCGGGTCGGCGGCGTGACGATCAACGCATGCTTCGGCAACATTCAGCGTCGCGCCGGTAAACCAGCGCGGCAAAGCACGACCGCCAGCCTCATCGCGCACCATTTCAATCTGTCCGCCAACCGGTATGCCCAAATCCTGTGCTGCAGCAGGCCAGAACCATTCGGGACGCTCAACCGATGCAGCATGAAACTGCGCAAGATCGGCAAAGCCCCAGCGCTGCATGGCCTGCGCCAGACGGCTGCGCGCAATCGCTGCGGCATCAGGCCGCCAGACCGTGCTTGGCCCATCACCGAAGGATGCCCTGTTCAGCATGATCAGGCCTTGGCCTCACCATCCACAGGCAACTTGAGCATCAGTCCCGTGCGATTGCAATCCACCACGATCTCATCGCGCTGGTTGATCCCGATATGCCTGAACAGAACGATCCCGGCGTTGGGATATGATTTGGATTCACGCCGCTCCACGACTTCGGTGCGCACGCGAATCGTATCGCCGAAGAACACGGGTTTAGGGAACTTGATGCCGTCAAAGCCAAGGTTCCCCATCGTGGTCCCTTGCGTCGTCTCACCAACGACAATGCCGCAGACCAGCGAGAGCGTGAACATGGAATTGACCAGCCGCTGTCCCCATACCGTTGTCTTGGCATACTCCTCATCAAGGTGAAGCGGCGCAAGATTGTGCGTGATCGCCGAAAACAGCGTGTTGTCGTATTCCGCCACCGTCCGGCGGATTGAATGTTCGACCACCAGCCCGGGTTCGAGCTGCTCATAATACAGACCTGCCATCGGATCCCCCTCAGCCCGCGTTCGCGGCAAATACACGATGCATTTCAAGCACCTGATGCGCCGTTTTTACGTGCGCGTAATCGATGTGATGGCCTTCATAATTGATCGCCGCGATGCCTTGCGCCTCGGCGGCTTCGAACGCTTCGATCATTCCTGCGTAGAACGCCACGTCCTGCGCAGATGGCGAATAGACTTCGTTGACCGTGGCGACATGTGATGGGTGGATCAGCACTTGCCCGCGATAGCCAAGCCGCCTGTTCTGAATGGCAAAGGCGCGCAGACCTTCGATGTCGCCAGGCTCCTGCCACAAGCCTACCAGCGGAAATTCCAGACCGGCAGCGCGCACGGCTAAAACTGCACGGCTGCGCAGGTACAATGTTTCATGGCCCTCCGATGTAAATTCGAAACCGACAGAACGCGAAACGTCGGCATCGCGGGCCGTACCGGCGAACAACGTCGCCACACGAGGGCTTGCGGCGATCATGGCCTCACATTGCGAATAAGCCTGCGCCGTCTCCATGGGAATGATGATTTCCAGCGAACCCGGCTGCACGCCGTTGCGGCGCTCGTAATGGCTGATCAAGGCATCGAAGTGAGCGATGTCCCGAGGGCCATAGGTCTTGGCGGGCAAAAATCCGTCGAGACCGGAAATGGCGACCTTTTCGATATCGTCACCGGACATGCCGGTTTCCATCGCGTTGAGGCGAACATAGATTCCAACTTTTTCGCTTGCCGCACGCAGGCTGCGAATGGATTCAGCCACGATCTCGCGCGCCTCAGCCTTGCTGGCCAGCGGAACTGAATCTTCCAAATCAAGGATGATCCCATCAACCCCCGAAGCCAGTGCCTTGGCAGGCCAGCCCTGGCGGTGGCCGGGAACAAACAGAAGGGAACGCATCGGACGCATTAACTGAACTTTCAAAATCGCTTCGGAAGCACCATGTATTATATATTATTTTAGTGCAAGCCCATTCGCGGATCTATTACCCTTTGTCCGCAGGGAAATCAGACGGCGCCGACAGCCGGTAGGTGCGCAGGGCAGTGTCGTGGAACAGCCACTGTTTTTCCTGATCGGAACACCCCGCTGCGATGGTCTTGAAAACATTCCAGACCATCGCGTAATCACAGGAAATCGCGTCAATCGGAAAGTTGCTCTCGAACATGCAGCGATCCACTCCGAAAGCGGAGATCGCGGTTTCGATATAGGGCCGCCACAGATCGACAAAATCTTCCAACGCTGCTTTTACAGCCCGTGTCTCCAGCCCGAATCCCCAAACGGGCATACCCAAGCCACCCACCTTGCACATGATATTGGGCCGTCGCCCAAGTTCATGCAGGCCGGCCGCCCACGCTTTGCGCAGTTCGGAACGCCCAGCGTCATCATGATCAAGGCCCATCACCATTCCCATATGATCGATCACGATCGTGGTATCTGGAAACGCATCGGCAATTTTCGCCAGGTCCGTAAACTGGACGTGATATACACCCATGTCGAAGGTAAGTCCGCGCGGCGCAAGGTGACGAAATCCTTCACGAAATGCCGTACTTTGAAGCACCCCTGACGGTGGGCGATGAGTCATGTAGCGAAACGCGGAATCGGCCGGGTGATCAACGACCAATTGGCGAACACCACGATAGCGGTCCGGAACCGCAGCGATGCAGCGATCAAGCAAACGCGCCGTATCGTCACCCAGCCGCAAATCTGCGTGGCCAATAATTCCGGCAGCCACACGGCACCCACCGAAGTAGCCGCCAGCCGCCATGGCTGCGACGCCATTGGCAAATTCCACTTCGCCAATTGGCCGTAGCCACTCAGGGCCATCTTGGCGATGATACGCGCCCGCTTCGACGAATATAGTGCCGATGATGCGATGGCCGGTGGCCAGATCACTGGCAAAATCATCGGCGAGATAATGGCGCGTCGGTCGCACAAATAAATGATGGTGCGCATCGATGATAGGACGATCGGGTTCGAGAATTTGGCTCAAATGAAATGCTCGGTCATTTCCATGCCCGTCCTTCCGCTTCGTCCCTTGCGATTTCTACAACGCTTGGGCTGGATCAATTTGCTTCAAATAATATATAGTGCATGTTATCGACCCGCAATCGGAAAACAGAATTTTTACCCCGATCGACATGATTCACGGGAAAAGAATGTCATGGAGAGTTCAATGTCCCTACCCGATCGTACGATACCGCTTGCCCATCCAGCGCAGATCTTCGTCGACGGTCAGTGGGTCGCTCCTTCAACGAATGATCTTTTCGAAGTTGTGGATTCCGCATCCGAACAGGTCGCCGCAACGGTCGCTGAAGCGCATGAAGCGGATGTTGATCGCGCGATTCTTGCAGCACGCACCGCATTCGACAGCGGGCCATGGCCACGCCTCAGTCCAGCCGAACGTGCGCAATATCTGCGCGCGATCGCTGCTGAATTCGAAGCGCGCGCCGACGAATTCGCACGGATATGGTCAGTCGAATCGGGCATTCTTTACAAGCTCTCCTCAGCGCGGATCGGCTCGTGGCTTGCAGGCGCCTTCAATACTTATGCCGACATCGCAGAAACCTTTGCATTCGAGCAACGCCATCGTTCATCGGGCGGACTGGAGGCACAGCTTGTCCGCGAACCGGTAGGGGTTGTTGCGGCAATCGTGCCATGGAACGGCCCCGCTGGTTTGATGGCCTATAAATGTGCGCCTGCGCTGATCGCCGGATGCACGCTTGTGCTCAAGATGTCTCCCGAAGCACCGTGTTCGGGCTATATATTTGCCGAGATTTGCGAAAAGGTCGGCCTTCCTGCCGGTGTCGTCAATGTGATCGCGACAGATCGCACGGCATCCGAAGCGCTCGTCGCCGATGCCCGGATCGACAAGGTAACATTCACCGGATCGACCGGGGCAGGCCGCAAGATCGCCGCCGTTTGCGCCGAACGGATAGCCCGGGTCACGCTTGAACTAGGCGGGAAGTCACCGGCACTGATCCTGGATGATTACGATCTAGCCACAGCCGCCAAAGTGATCGCCGGTGGCGTAGGCTATCTCACCGGACAGGTTTGCCACAGTCTTACCCGCGTAATCGTACCACGCGCGCGCCATGATGCGATGGTAGACGCCATGGCCGAGACCTTTGCCAGCCTGAAAGTAGGCGACCCGTTCGATCCGGCGACCGACGTTGGCCCCCTGTCCACTGATCGCCACCGCAATACCGTTGAGCATTACATCCGCGTAGGCGAGGCGGAGGGCGCACGCATCGCCTTTGGCGGCAAACGCCCGGCGCATCTCAATCAAGGCTTCTATGTTGAACCGACCTTGTTCGCCAATGTCGATAACCGCTCGACCATCGGCCAGGAGGAAATCTTTGGCCCGGTGATCGCCGTGATCCCGGTCGACGATGAAGCCCAGGCGATCGCCGTTGCCAATGACACGATCTTTGGCCTCAATTCCTCGATTTTCACAAACGATCTCGACAGGTTCAAGGTCATCTCGCGCCAGATTCGCGCTGGGACGGTCGGGCACAATGCGTCGAGAACTGATTTTGGCATCGCCTTTGGTGGCTTCAAGCAATCGGGCCTTGGCCGCGAAGGCGGCGTCGAGGGGCTTATGCCGTTTCTGGAGGCCAAAACGGTGGTGACGGATCGACCTTGGCAAGACTGATGCAGCGAAGCGTTCAAACCAAGTCAGCCAGACCCCTGCTGTAGTGAGGATAGAAATGAAGACGCTTGTCGGCAAGAATGCGGTTGTCACCGGTGGCGGCAGTGGGATTGGCCGCTCGATCGTTCTGGCGCTCGCCTCTGCGGGGACTAATGTCGTCGTGTCCGATATTCAGCCCACTTCTGCTGATGCTGTCGCCTCTGAAGCACGTGAAAAAGGCGTACGGGCAATTGCTGTTCAATGCGATGTTGCCAATCGTGAACAGGTGGGGGCGCTGGCTGACGCGGCTTTTGCCGAGTTTGGCGCGGTTGACATTCTCTGCAACAACGCAGGCATATCCTGGCGCCCCTTTCGCAGCATTTTCGATGCCCGGCTGGAAGACTGGGACTTCATGCTCGGCATCAACCTTTATGGCGTGCTTCACGGGCTGGATGCGTTTCTACCGCGTATGCGGCGGCAGGAAGGCCGCAAACACATCGTCAATACCGCCTCGCTGGGCGCCATGGTTCCTATGGAAGGCAACACCATCTATTCGGCCAGCAAATCTGCCGTCTCCGCACTTTCCGAAGCCATGGCGGGTGAAATCGCGCCGTTCGGTTTTGGCGTGACGATCCTGTGCCCTGGGCCGATACCCACAAATCTGGGAGAGAGCACCGTGCGCATCCGCGGCATCGAGGATAGGGTTTTTGAAACGGTGGCGACACCGATGATCGAACGCGTCGCAAAGTTTGCGATGCCCTCGGTCGATCCGGTAGGCGCAATGGTGTGCCACGCAATTCTTGCCAACCAGCTTTACCTGCACACCGCACCAGTGCCTGGCGATCTTGTCGCTGACCGCATGGCAACGATGTTCGGCTCGCAAACGCTGAGCCCAGATTCCTGAAAATCAATACGTCCGATGGAGCATTTGTGATGACTGAGCCAAAATCCGAACCAGACGCCAGCAGGCCAATCGGTTTGCGCGTTTATGATGCAATCCCTGAACTGGGCCGTCTGCGGAATGAAGTCCTGTTTGGCCAGGTTTGGCCCAACCCTGATCTGGCGCAACGTGATCGCAGCCTCGTGACATGCACGGCCCTGGCGGTGCTTGGCCGCGATGAAGAACTGGCAATCCACGTAAAACGCGCGGTGGATAATGGTGTGACCGCAGATGAACTGCGCGGGATGGCCGTTCACCTCGCCTTCTACGCAGGGTGGCCTGCCGGCATTGCTTTGGGCAAGGCAGCGCTGCCCTTCATTGAATGAGCCAGGGAGCCTCCGGGAGTCCTCCGCCAATCGAACAGGGCTGTGCAAAAATCAGCCCCATAAAAATGGAGAGAGAGTGCCATGACGTTGAATTTTACAAGACTTGCCATGTGCGGCGTGACTGCATTGGGCATGGCGCTTACCCCCGGTCACGGAATGGCAGCAGCCACCTGCAGCGCGGCGGCGCGTGATGCCCAAGCCACCCAACTGAAAAATATCGCAAAGCGCAAACATCGACCTATCATTTTGAACGATATGGGCAGTCTGATGTTCGGCGGAACGGTTGATCAGGCCGCCAATGGCGAGACATTTCACGGCGATCATGGCTATGCCCAATACTTCATCCCGCAAAAGGCCCGCAATTACCCGCTGGTGATGTGGCACGGTTCTGGCCAATCGGGAAAGACATGGGAATCCACGCCTGATGGCCGGGACGGGTTTCAGCAAATATTCGCTCGCCGTGGATGGCCTGTTTTCATCATTGATCAGCCTCGCCGTGGCCGGGCCGGAAAGACCAATGTCGTGGTTGGTCCAAGGGCGCATAATCCTGGCGCGACCGAAAGCACGCTTTGGTCAAACTTCAGGCTAGGCGAATGGGCACCGCCCGCGGCACCGGTCTTTTTCCCCGGCGTCCAATTTGCACAGGATGCCAATAGCATTGACCAGTTCCTGCGCCAGCAGACGGGCAACACCGGGCCGGAGCCGTTCCCCAGCGCCGAATATCGAGGCCAGATGGCAGCAACCATGGCAAGCCTGTTGCAACGCACTGGTCCTTCCATCCTGATGACTCATTCGCATAGCGGCCAGTATGGCTGGGCTACCGCGATGAAAGCTCCCGATCTGGTCAAAGCGGTCGTCGCCTATGAACCGGGGGGTTACGCCTTCCCCGAATCTGAAGCTCCAGGTGAAATCCCCACACAGAACGAACTGCTGGGCGGCTTCATGGCGCCGCAGACGGTGCCGATGGCTGAATTCGAAAAGCTGACCAGGATTCCGATCATGATCGTGTTCGGCGAGAACTTTTCAGATATGCCGAACAAGGAATACGGCAAGGAATTGTGGCGCATGGTGCACATCCGTGCCGAGCAATTCGTCGCCACCGTCAATCGTCACGGTGGCGATGCACGGATAGTTGATCTGCCTACAATCGGAATTTGTGGGAACACTCATTTTCCGATGTCCGATCTTAACAACCAGATCGTGGCCGATCAGCTTTCAGGATTTCTGCAGGTCAAACGTCTGGATGGTCGCAACGAAAGCTTTACCGGTTTGCGCAAGCCATAGATTGGCTATGGCTGGCCCCGTGTCCAGTGGGGGTATTCAGTCTGGCAGCGTTCCCTTACCCAGCGGATGGTGGGACCGTGGTCATCGCCGATAAATGCTCCCACTGCGCGCATTCGCGCAGCACTTGCGCAACCTGATCCCTGACATAAGCCACCGCGTCTGTACCCAAAGGCAATCTTAAGGGTGGCACTTCCAGGTCTGCCAGTCGGCATATCGCCGGGCCAAACAGCGCGGGATCGTTTGGCTGCTTGCCATGCCGGGCGGCGGAATAATCATTGATGTAGTCTGCAACCGTCGCGTAATCCGGAA
This sequence comes from Sphingobium sp., assembly GCA_965279415.1. GTDB lineage: Bacteria > Pseudomonadota > Alphaproteobacteria > Sphingomonadales > Sphingomonadaceae > Sphingobium. The sequence goes on along the minus strand of OZ257238.1, from coordinate 1,694,667 downwards.
TGGCGCTTTTTACCGCGACGAGCGACGAACCTGCAAAGTCGCTGCGGAATCCGCCGGGTTCGATGATGGTGACGTGAATGCCAAAGTCGCGGACCTCTGCAGCCAGTCCTTCGGAATACCCTTCGACCGCAAACTTGGCTGCACCATAGAACGCAAACCCTTGCCCGACGCCAAATCCTGCCACTGACGAAAGATTGATGATATGGCCTGACCTGCGTTTCCGCATTCCGGGCAAAACCGCACGACACATTTCTGCCAGCCCGAAGAAATGCACATCGAACAACGGCAGATATTGCTCGAGCATGGTCTCTTCGGCCACGGCAACTAAACCGTATCCAGCATTGTTTACCAGCACATCGATTCCACCGAAGCATTCCTCTGCCTGTGCCACGACCGCCTTGAAGCGTCCCCGATCTCGCGCATCCAGATGAAACGAGCGGAACTGATCGGGATAGTGTTTTGACAGACCATGTTTGCCATCGGGCGCCAACACCGTGACAATCACATTGTCGCCCAGTGCAAGCGCTGCTTCCGCTACGGACAAACCCAAGCCTTTGTCTGCACCGGTAATCAACCAGGTGCGGGATTTACGACTGGTCATCGCGAGAATTCCTTCAAGAACTGCAATGGAATTTTTCTATCTCAAAGACTTGAATGCTGTTTCCTGCGTCGACAGCAACGCGACGAGCGAGACAACGCCAACGGCCACGAGGTACAGATAAGGCGCCGTCGGATTCCCCATGGCCTTGATCAGACCGGTGCAGATGAACGGTGCGAATCCGCCGAATATCGCCGTCGCCAGACCAAAGCTGACAGACACCCCGGTCGTGCGCAGTTCGGTTGGAAAATGTTCGGACATGTTGGCCGGCATGATCCCTGCAAACAGACCGGTCAGCAGGCCAGCGCCCACCATGATCAGGCAGATCACCAGGATGGACGGAGCCGGAACCAGAAATTGAAACAACGGAAACGGGACGAGGATGGTCGCCAAAGCGCCCAACAGCAATGGCGGCTTTCTACCGACAAAATCTGACAGCAGTCCCCAAAGCGGAATGCTGAACATCATGGCGGCAAGACCAAGCGTGTTGGCCCATAATGCAAGGTCTGGCGACATGCCGCCATGAGATGTCAGGAATGTCGGCAGATAGATCAGATACACATAGAAAGACGAAACCCAGGCCGCCGAAAGGGCGAGCACCTTCAAGCCGATCCGAAAGGCCGAATGCTGCGATGCTCCGCCATGGTGCGTTTTGACGGGTTTATGCTCGGCCTCGTCGAACACGGGCGATTCGTTGACATGGCGGCGCAAGAACAGCCCGAGTGGCGCCACGACCAGACCACCAAACAGAAACGGCAGCCTCCATCCCCAGGCGTCCAGTTCTGGTTGGGCAAAGACGGATGTCAGCAGCGCTGCACAGCCTGATCCCAATAGCGTACCCAGAAGGGCGCTACCCTGTTGCAGGCTGGCATAAAGCCCACGGCGGTTGTCGGGAGCCCACTCTGCCAGAAACGTCATCGCATTCCCGGTTTCACCGCCTGCTGCAAACCCCTGCATCAAACGCCCCAGGACCAAAAGAACAGGAGCAACAAATCCGATCGACGCAAAAGACGGCGTGGCTCCCACGATCAAAGTGCCAACGCCCATCATCGGCATCGAGATCAGCAAGGCAAGCTTGCGCCCCTGCCCGTCTCCCATCCGGCCAAAGTACCACGCACCCAATGGCCTTGCGCCAAAGCCTACGCCGAAAGCCGCAAAAGTGCTCATCAACGCCACAACCGGATCTCCCGACGGGAAAAACGTGCGTGCGATAACCACCGCGAAAAAGGCATAAACAGCAAAGTCGAACCATTCCAGCGTGTTGCCGACCAACGTCGCTATAACCGCGCTGGCACGTGGCGATGCAGGACGCGCATCGGATTCCAACGTGTTGGCCCCGGTTGACCGATCTAACAGCGGCGCACGCCCGTGCGCCAGAATTGGCTTGGTGCTCGCCGCATTTTCGCTACCCGTCACATCCACATCCTCTCGAACTACAAGTCTGCTCAGCGCAGTCCGTCAGCCCACCAGAACCCGTTGATTGGCCGCATCTTCTAATCATGGGTAAAACTAATCGGCATGCGATAGTCATAGAACGGCAGGCCATCTAGCGAAGCCCGCGCCACGCCACCGGGGTCATCGTCAACATGGCTTTCAAGATCGAGCATCATGGTGCGGCGATGGACCGCATCGAACTGCGGCCAATGCGGCAGCAGTGGCGTTCCCGGATTACCTGTGCGGGCGAATGCGGTCCAGCTTGCCATCATGATTGCGCTCATCCGGTCAAGCTCGACAGGTGCGCCGATCAGGCCCGAATCCGCCGCCATGGTCCCGAAAATGAAGGCAACATCCATTCCGTGTGGCGATTTGATGTGTCCCGCTTCGGCCTTTGACCGCCAATCGAAAATGTAGGAGTAAACTGGCGCCTGCCCTGCAGCGGCCTGAAGTTCGGCCTGCCGACGGGTGTTGCGTATGAACTGGAAATCCGTGGTGATGGCGGTCAGAATTACGCTTGGCGATGCCCCCGGATTTGCAGCCGCATAGGTCTGGATCACGCGCGCCACTGCGGCAGCATCGGTCGGAAGATACGTCTCCATCCGACGGCGCACTTGATCCATCGTAACGGCGAAGTTGCGCGGATCAGCAGCAAGATGGCGGGTCGTTTCCGTTGCCATGTTGCCGGTCATCAACGGAACCATCCGCGACAGCGGCGGGGCATCGGGATCAAACGGATGGCGAAGCAGCGTGCGGCCATCCAGAACTGGGCGAAACCTGACAGAGGTTGCCGCCATTGCCGCGACAAGCCGTTCGACTGGCACTTGCTGCAAAGCCTCACCCGTCGCGCGTGCCACCCCAAGATTGCGGGCAAGGTCGCGGGTAAGTCCGGTGGCCTCGTCCTGTTCAATCGCGCGCAAACTTCCGCTACAACTTTGCGCAATCGCCTTGTGAAACAGGCCACGGGCCGCAGGCACGGTCAACAACGTGCTCACCTTCGAACCGCCGCCCGAATAACCGAATATCGTTACATTGCCCGGATCTCCGCCGAATGCTTCGGCATTGTCTCGAACCCAGTGCAAAGCGGCAACCATATCGAGCACGCCCGCATTGCCGGAGTCGGCAAACCGCTGGTCATCGTCCTCCAGCTTGATATACCCGAACATGTTGAGACGGTGTGTGATCGTGACGACCACAACATCACCAAACGCTGACAGTTTGCTTGCATCCTCGACAGCCGAGGTGCCAGATCCGACCCACCAGCCGCCACCATGAAGCCAGACCATCACCGGTCTGCGTCGTGCCGATGAAGCATCTGGCGTAAAAACGTTCAGCGCGAGGCAGTCCTCGCTGGCTCCCGACACGCCTCCCATCGCACCGGCCGGCACATCTTCAACGCCCTGCGGTGCCATCGGCCCATACGCCAAGGCATCGCGAATACCCGCCCACGGCCTCACTGGCCGCGGCGGCAGAAAACGCGCTTGGCCAGCGGTTGATGCGGCGTAAGGAATGCCCTTGAAAACGTGGACGCCATTGGCCAAACGCCCGCGTACCTTGCCGCTGACCGTCTCAACAATGGCATTGGTTGCGCCGGCGGAAGTACGGGCATGAGCGTTGGCACCCCACGCCCCGCCCAAACCCAGCGCCAGACCGCCATTTATTGCGGCTCTGCGCCCGAACTGACATTGATCGGCAATAGTCACCCGCCTGTTCCGCCGCATGATGCGGCCACCGCCGAACCCGACTTTGCGCCTAAAAGCCGGATTTCAGCTGTATCGCCATGAATGGCGACCTTTGTGCCGAAGCGCTTGGATTCTGCCGCCAGCCGTTCAAGCAAATATTGCGCCTGCTTGCCTGTGGCCGCTTTGGGCAAACCTCTGGTGCGGTGATACAAATTCACATCATGCTGATCGTGCGGATTTGGCAATCCCTTGCCGATCTTGTTCATCGCAATCGGCTGAAAGCAAACGGATTGTGGTTTCCCGCCCTTGAAATCGACGTAGGCGACAGCGCTTTCCCACATGATCGGTTCTTCGAGGTGAATCGACTCCGGCGGAACCTGGAAAATGAAATTGCCAAGGCTGTAGAAGATCGGACGCCCCTTATAGACTTCAACACCGTGCAGAATCGGCGGGCCGTGGAATGCAAGAACGTCAGCCCCGGCATCAACCAATTGCCGAGCCCATCCCTTCAGCCAGTCTGGCGGGGCAAGCCGCTGGGGAAGTTCGGACAAAAGGACCTGCGTGAAGTCAGCCGGCTTTTCGACGCCGGGATAGTGATGATTATGCTCTGAAACGACAACAATATCGGCAAGCTTGCGGGCTTCGCGCACGCGGGCCAGAATCCTCGAAACATCTTGCGGGTTGGTAATGCCGTTTTCGACACGCAGCTCGTTGACACCCAACCGATCTGATGTGGCCCGGCCATCCCCGATCAGGCCCGATGCAATCGCAATCAATGCTACCTTGCCATGCGGCGTTTGAATGATGGCGGGACTTTCGGCGGCAACAATTTCCCTGCCTGTCCCCGCATGCGCGATGCGTAGACGTTCGGCTGTGGCCAATGTGTTTTCAATCCCCGACGCCTTCACATCGAATGAATGATTGTTGGCCAGCGACAGCATCGTGAAGCCAAATGATTGCAGAGCCTCCATTGCTGAAGGTGGCGAAGCAAACCGGCCACTCCTGGTCGTCTCTCCTTTGCTCTCGTCATAGACTGCAGCCTCGAAATTGGTGAAAGCCGCATCGCCCTTGACCAACGCAGAGATTGCCGGAACAGCTTCGGGAGCGTCGGCACGGATATCGCCCCTGATCATCGATTGCCCGACAAAGGTGATCGTCATGGGCTGCTCCTGCGCACGCGCAGGATTGACCGAACTTGCCGCGAAGCACGCCAGAGCCGCATATCCAAAGCGCAATTTTGGGGACGGGAAGCACTTCACTGGCTATTTCCTCTCATCGCAGGCTTATTTGCAATTTCATTCGATTTCGCCGGCTCTTGATCGCCCGGTTGCGGATGCAGAATAAGAGATTATATATAGTTTGTCCACCGATTGCCGGTCGTCGGGCAAGGCAGGATGAACTTTTCCTGTCTGGTGCGGTGCGTGCCTCCGCCAAGTATCGGGACTTTTGCCTTTTCAGCAATATGTTCGCTCTGCGCCGAGCGGCTCGACAAGTCATAATATATTATCTATTGAATAGCGGGCAGTTGAACAAAGCCACGACAAGTGCGCGACCAAAACGCCGGGAGATGAACGATGAACGAGCGCGATCCAGCAAGCAGTTCACGCAGAACGCTACTTAAGCAAGCTGGCGGTGTTGCAGTCCTTTCAGGATTTGGCGGAGCTGCGCTCGCCGCCCAGCCTGCGGGAGGCGGCCCGGCGCCAAAGCCAGCGACCTCAACGGCTGCGGCCTGTGCGGCACCCCCGCCGATCTGGCGCAGGACGGAAGGCCGCGATGAGCCAATCCTCGATCCTGATCTGCCCATAATCGATGCTCACCACCATCTCTTCAACCGACCGCCCATCCGCTATCTGCTTGATGAATATCTTGAAGACGTGAAGAGTGGCCATAACATCGTAGCCTCTGTCTATGTTGAAACCGAAGCGTTCAAACGTATCGGCGGCCCGGTGCTGGAACGGACCCTTGGCGAGGTCGAATTTGCCAACGGAATAGGCGCAATCGGTGATAGCGGCGTTTTTGGGCCATGCCGCGTGGCCGCAGCCATCGTCTCATATGCTGACTTGCGCGCAGGCGACGCGATTTTGCCCGTCCTCGAAAAATCCATCGCGCTTGCACCGGACAGGCTGCGCGGCATTCGGCAATTGACCAATGAATACCCCACTGAAGCGCCCTACAGATTTATCACCAACAGGCCACCGCGCGGGCTGATGAAAGACCCCGGCTTTAGGATCGGCTTGGGACACCTTGCGCGATTGGGTTTGTCCTTTGACCTTGCGGGCTTTCATCAGCAAATGCCTGAAATGGCACAATTGATCGATGCTTTCCCCAATCTGACCTTCATCCTGAACCATGCCGGATCAGCCATGGCCATGGATATGGACGCTGCTGGGCAGAGAGCGGTTTTTGCCGAATGGCGTAAGAACATCAAAGACTTGGCGAAGCGACCAAACATAGTATGCAAAGTCGGTGGATTTGGGCTTCCCTTCTGGGGATTTGGCTTCAACGAGCGCAGTGGACCGGTGACATACCGCGATGCAGCGGCGGCATGGGGTCCCTACATTGACCAATCGATCGAGGCATTTGGCACGAACCGCTGCCTGATGGAGAGCAATTATCCACCTGACGCGCGCTCCTGCGGCTTCGTACCGACATGGAATGCGCTGAAATATGCCGTACGCGGCGCATCCGCAGCGGAAAAAGCAGCCCTTTTCCACGACAATGCCGCGCGCATCTACCGAATTGCTCCTCCTGCCGCCAGGCAAACGTGATTGGCAGCTCGCGGCCTCGACAGCGATCCGCTGGCAGGATCAGCGGCGCGTCACTGGCAAGATTGTCCCAAAGCCCCAAGGTAGCGACATGCGATCGCGCCATGTCGAGGCGCGGCGGGAGGACATTCTCGCGCTCTGGGAAGCGCGCAAGGACATCTCGCTTGAGGAGTTGCGCACGGGCCTATGCTCATGAACAGCGTCTCGTTGAGCAACTCGTCGCGCATCCGCCCGTTGAAGCGTTCGACGAAGGCGTTTTGGGTGGGCTTACCTGGCATGGTGTAATGCCACTCGATATTGGCCTCGCCGCACTAGGCCAACACGGCATTGGAGGTTAGTTCGGTGCCGTTGTCGCTGACTATCATACTCGGCTTGCCACGCCGGGCGATCAGTTTGGTCAGCTCGCGGACAACCCGCTTGCCCGAGATCGAGGTATCCGGCACCGCCGCCAGGCATTCGCGCGTGACGTCATCGACGATGTTGAGCACCCGGAACCGGCGGCCTGTGACGAGCTGGTCATGCACGAAGTCGAGGCTCCACCGCTGGTTGGGCAGCGCCACCACCGGTGGTGGCATCCGCGCTCCCACCGCCCGTTTACGGCCCTTGCGCCGCCGCACCGCCAAGCCATCTTCGCGGTAAAGCCGCTGGGTCTTCTTGTGGTTGATCACCACCCCGTCACGGCGCAGCAGAATATGCAGCCGACGGTATCCAAACCGCCGCCGGTCCTGCGCCAGAACGCGCAACTTCTCGCGCAGATCGCCATCCTCTGCCCGCCGGGATCGATAGCGCACGCTCGTGCGATCCGCCGCAATGACCCTGCACGCCCGCCGCTCGCTGACATCAAGCAGGGCCTGAAGATGCGCGACCGCTTCCCGCCTGGCGGCAGGCGTTACCATTTTTTTGACGGCAGGTCCTTCAAACCCGCGTTGTCCAGCATGGCATCGGCCAGCAGCCGCTTGAGCCAACCGTTCTCGTCCTCCAGCGCCCGCAGTCGCTTGGCCTCAGATACTTCCAGGCCGCCGTACTTGGCCTTCCAGTTGTACAGCGTCGCCTCCGACACCCCATGCTTGCGGGCCAGATCAGCCGTTTTCGCGCCTGCCTCAGCTTCCCGCAGAACCCCGATAATCTGCTCTTCCGTAAACCGTATCCGCTTCATCAGTCCGTCCTTCCGTCAAGCCGAACTCTAATCGTATCTGGAGGAAAATCAGGGGGTCAGGTCAGGCGGGCCGGAAAAAAAAGAGTCTCCGGACCTCCGCCTCAGCCGAGCATGCCCGCCATCCGACAGGCTATCATTGACCGAATATCGCGACCTCCGCCAGACCAATGCCCTCACTGCGGTGAGAGCCTATCAGTCACGCATTCCAAACTTCTGCCAAAGTAGAGCTAGGCTCAGGACTCATTGATTGATCCAGAAGATGACGGTGGCGGCGATGCAGATTGCTGACATGAAGGTGTGCGCGCAGCGGTCGTAGCGGGTGTGGATGCGTCGCCAATCCTTGAGCCTGCCGAACATGATCTCGATCTTGTGGCGCTGGCGATAGAGCGTAACGTCGTGCGGAATTTGTATTTTGCGGTTCACCTTTGACGGGATGCAGGCGGTGATGTTGCGATCTGCCAGTGCTACCCGGAACCAGTCGGCATCGTAGCCTCTGTCGCCGAGCAGGGCTTTGGCCTTGGGCAAGGCGTCGATCATGAGGGCCGCGCCTTTGTAGTCGCTCATCTGACCTTCGCTCAACAGCATGACCAGCGGCCTGCCCTTGCCATCGCATACGGCATGGAGCTTCGAGTTCAGGCCACCTTTGGTGCGTCCGATACGTCGGGGAACAGCCCCTTTTTGAGCAGGCTTGCCGCCGTACGATGTGCCTTTAGATGGGTCGCGTCGATCATCAACTGGTCCGGCTTCCCGCCCTGCGCCGCGAGGCCTGCGAATATCTTGTTGAACACGCCAAGCCTGCTCCAGCGGATAAAGCGGTTGTAGATCGTCTTGGGCGGCCCGTATTCGGCAGGCGCATCACGCCACCGCAGCCCGTTCCTGATTACGAAGATAATACCGCTGATGATCCGGCGATCATCGACCCGCGGAACCCCATGAGACAGGGGAAAATAAGGCTCGATCCGACGCATCTGCGCCTGCGATAACCAGATCAGATCACTCATGGCAGCGCCTCCTCACACCGCCATTGAATCACCCAGTCTGCTTCTCCGCAAGTATTTTAATAGGTCCTGAGCCTAGGGCTAGTGTCTTGAGACAGAGCAGTCTCGGTCATCTTGTCACGTGAAGGCGTGAGCCGATGGAACATGCTACCGCAAGTTCTTCGTCTTGACGACCCAGCGCGGATTGACGCAAAGACCGCAATCAGCACCGACGAACATTTTACGCGCCGTGCCGTCACCCTTAAGCTGCCAATTGAGCCAAGCAACGGCGATGCCTCCGAATTCGCCGCCATTACGCTGGATGTAGGTAGCGGTGTGCGGCATATCGTGCGCCCACGCTCGGACGGCGGGCACGTCCTGCAGCAGCTCGAAGTCGGAGTTTGCATTTTCGAATGCAATATCCTGCTGATCACCGCTAATGAAGGCTATCGGCGCATGAATGCGCTTTAAATCTTCCTTCGTCATCAACTTGCCGCCGCCCATCGCGGCGGGACGTGGCAAAAGTCCCGAGTTCCATATTACGCTAGTGACAACCCGCGGATCCGCAGATGCTTCGATGGCTTGTACGCCACCGCACGATTGACCCATCACCGCGATCTTACGCACATCGATCCGCTGAAACACGGGACTTCCACGCCGTTCGTTTTCTGCAATCGCCCAGTCGATTGCTTCGATGAGTTGGGCGGTGCGTGTACGGGCAGGCGGCAAGGCATGCGGCGTCAGGTTAAGAGCCTTTTCTCGCGCGCCCGGTTCGCCCATCGGGGTGGACTCGACACTAGGAGGGCCGATCGGGCCAATCGAAATGACAATATAGCCATAGGACGCAATTTCGCTAAGGAACCAACGAAATTGATTGCCTACGTTGGCACACGCGCCATTACCCCATGCAACAATCGGAAGCTTGTGTGCGCCCAGTCCAGCAAGGTCTTCGGGTGCATATACGGTGTGTCCAGGAAGGCCCGGAAATGACTGCATGATGGCTTTGTAGGGCCCACTACCCGACGTTATGCCCGGTGCCGCAACTTTGGAGGATGTCGGCTGTGGCGGCATTTTATTGGCACTCGACGCCCAAGTTGGAGCCGCTGCATGGGCGGCAACGATCACTACGAGATATTTAGCTCGACGTAGGTTCATTTGCATTCTCCTAAAGTCCCATGCATCTCATTTATCGACCTTGGTCTTACTGCCACCAGGCCGGACGGTGACGGACACGTAACGCTGTTCGAAATCGCTTACTCCGTTTGCTTTGGGCACGTCAGGATCACCGCGGGCTATTACGATGCCCGGGGCAAATGGGTGATCTTCAAAGATAGCTTTGATACCCGCCGCGCGCTCTTCCGCGATCCCGAGCCGCTCGATCATAACCGCGCCACTCGACAGAAGTACGGAGCCGCGATGTCCTACGATTTCGACTGAGGATGCCTCGACGTCCCGCGCGTATTTCACCGCTTCTAGCACAAGTGTATATTGACGCGGCTCAAACGAGATCGGATTGTCGAACGTGAAGGGAAAGGTAAATACCTTCGTCACCCGCTCGATGGGATCCGGAGTGTAGCTTTCAGCCCAAAGGCGTTCGGCATTTGCAGTGCGGCGTGCGGCATTCCCGTGTCGCGTAGCGCCAGAAGCGCCGGGTCCCGGCGGACGTTTGGCATATTCGACTCGTGAGCCGTCTGCCGGCAACATGCGCTCGCAGTTAGGGTCGAGTTCGGGAAGGACCGAAAGCAGTAGGGGATTTAGCACCACACCGCCGCTTATTCGCGCTTCGCTCGATATTACTGCTTCAACCAGTACTTTATGCTTTAGCTGGGGATGATCGACCCGCACTGACGTGTTCTGTTGCGCGCGAAGAAAGTAGGTTTCGCCCTCATAATCTGCCAACCACAGTGGTGTGGGTTCGGAGTCACGGACATAGGGGCAGGCGACGAACGCGATCCGCTTACCATCTTTCATGTTGTCCCTGTTCAACGGCAACGGATCGCCTGGCACATAGACGCCCGCTGGACTGTTGTATTCGTTGTAACGCTTTGGCGTATCATTCGTCGATGCTGCCGCAATGGGCACAGTCTGTCCTATTGCTGTTTGAGCAAAAGTGACACCAAAAATGCCAAAAAATACGTTCATCGCCAAATTTTTCATGGTTACCCACCGATGATCAAAGAGAGCCGAGAAAGTTGATCAAGTCCTCTTTCTCTTGATCCGTATAGCCGATGTAGTAACGGCGATCGTAATAATCGACCACCTCGCGGATTGACTTGGCAGTTCCGTTCACGAAATACGGCGCTCTCGCTGCCATTCCCCTAAACTGCTGCATCACGACGGCACCAACATCCACGCATCGACCGCTGATGAGCGCACGGCCTGGGTCATACGTATATATTTCGCGACCCTGAAACGGATGCGGTCTGGCACTTGCCTTGCAGGTAACCCTGAACAGAGGGAGATCAGGTGCAGAATTGGCAAACGGAAAATTATTCGTACCCAGATCCATCCAGCCCGGAACGTCATCGTGTCCGGTCAACTGCGTATTGTGACAGAAAGCGCAAGTCTGCTTATATGGATTGCCCAATGTGATGTGATTGATACCGAATGTATCTCTGATCCAGATCGGCTTGAGGAAGAAAACGTCGTAACCTCTTGCCACCGATGCCTTGTAGTCGGCGACGGCCTCTTTGCCGCCTTGGCCACCGTTCTTCCACTCGTTGAACATGAAGAATACGCCGCTATCTCTATCATTGCCATTTAGGCCTGGCTCACCTTGCGCCATGGCGCGCACACCCAAAGCCTTCGGCGTACCGCGCCCTTCAAAACGCAAACCGACTTTGGAGGATTGCTGCGCAACATGGACCTTGCTCTCGAAATCCAAGACTGCGCGCAGTTGCGCAGGCGTCATGCCTTTATCACTCATTCCCATATGTATGGCGGCAGCATCAGCCGCCTGCCCGTGCAGCGAGAACACTCGCGCATCCGCCATTAGGGTCATGCTGGAATGCTCGCCGGTGGCGGGGTCTTTGTCCAACGGAGCCCCTGTCTTGGGATTGTAAGTCAGTATGCGGGACGCCACGAACCGGGTGTTTCCCGCCATTCGTGGGCGACGAAAGACGGATATCCGCGGATTGGCTGAATGCAGGCCGTAAACCGGACTCGTGTTGCACCCGGTAGGGTCTGACACGACCTCAATTGAAAACTCGGGATCGATCGGTTGTGCGTTCGGTCGCTTTGGGGGCCAGGGAAGCGAGATTCGAAAAAGCCCTCTTTCCAGAAGCAGCGAATGCGACTTGGGATCGGCCTGTGGAAGATTCGGGCAATTGGCACCGTCGCTCGCGTTGAACACAGGGTCTTTGCCGGCAGTGGCGACCCAACGCCTCTTCAATGTTTCCACTGATATAGACATCGCATTCACAGGCTGGTGACAGGTAACGCAGGCGCGACCGTTCGGCATTTTCTGAAAGAATGGGTGTGTTGCTGTATCAAAGGGCTCACCGTTGTAGGCCACGGCGACAGTGCCTTCGGAATCATCGAACTCCATATGCTTACCGAACCAGCGACTTTCGCCCGGCGACAGATAGCCGGTTACCGGGAGCGGCTGGTTGCCGACTTTGCTACTTGCAGTGATCACGGTCGTGAGGCTCAAAAAGGCCGCAATGATTAATGAACCGATCCTAAATTGAGGAATTCGAGACACTTACAACCCTTTCCTGCATCCTTGCCCCCGGTCGTTCATTATTTCGGCAACGTTGCGCCATCTGTACAGCGATACCGTCGCTAACATGTATTCCATAGAACGGCAATCTAGTCATATCATTTTAACTATTTTGCAATGGAAGAAGTACGGCGGTTCAAATTGCTTTGCTCAACTACCGCAGGCGACAGCCCTCCCGCCTCAAGGTACCGTGCATCAGCGTTTTCTCGACGAACGCCACAATCGTTACGCGCTGACATGACCCAACAAAGTGCCGACTCAAGAAGGGCGCGATGCTGCGGCTGACTGTATGATTCCGGCAGGTGGCCAATCGCCGAATAGAACATCCGTCCCTTGCCAATGCAGTTGGTCCAAGCGATCGGATGGTCGCCGGTTCGCAGATCACCGCTCGTGCTATTGTGGGGTTCATAGCTAGCTTCATCCAGTGTCAGAATTACCGTCGCCCCGATGGTACGAGGATTGCTGCGGAAGGAATACCATTCGTCCTTCATCGTCCATTCCTTGGGAAGTGCGCGCGAAACGGGATGATCCCGAGCCTCAAGGATGAGCCGCGCGTTCTGGAATTGGGGCATCGATGGGTGCCCCATGAAGCGTGCGCCAACCAAGCGATCCGCATACCACCCCCAAAACATCACCGGATCTCCGACCGATCCATGGATGCCCAAATAGCCGCCGCCCTGTTCGACGTATTTCTGAAAGGCAGCGCGCTGGGCCAAGGTCAGCACATCCCCACTAACGTTATTCCATACCACCGCGTCGAAAGTGCGCAGCGTCCGAGGCCGCATGACGCCGCCTTTATCTGAAACAATGACGGTCCAACCGTTGTGCTCGGCGATCGACAGAAGCGCAGCTCGCGCGGCGCGGATGCTGAGTTCATCGTGATAGCCAGTGACCTTTTCAAAGACCAGAATGCGTTTCCTCAAGCCACGGACGCCAACGCTGACTGCATCGTTATCATAACGCTCGCAGCGCGCGGCTCTATCGGCTGCTGTAACTGGGAGGGCGCGCAGATCGCGATCCAAAAGGGCTAATTGCTCACTGCTCAGTTGCATGAATCGCGTGGAGATTTCGCGAAAGGTTACAATTGCCGCAAGTGATGGAGCCTTCGTATTCACATATACCGGGCGAACCTTGTCGAGCGGTCTTGGCGCTGCAGCCTCAATGACAGCGCGCGCGGCTGGACTTAGCATCAGGTCAATCCAGATCGACGATGTGGAGAAAGGCGCGTCCCGATACGGGCAGTCTGAAGGAATTGATGCCCAAGCCGGTCCGCCACGAAGGATGAGAATTATCGCAACATAGATGCATCGACATTGTGCAAGGAGATCGACGATCCCACGCCAATTTCGTCCAACGTTCGCCATTGTTATATCTCCGCATGCCATGGGCTTTCCCTTACTGCTGAAGCAGGTTGCTACCGTTTCGTGTCTCCTTGTCCTCGCGCGCGCTGCCCTTGAGCTCACGGGCCTTTTGCACCACGAAGGACCGGATATTTTCGACACTCTGCTTACTCATTAGCTTGGACCATCCAATCATCCCGCGTTCAGTCAGTGCGCCATCGTACACGACCTGCTTCCAAGCAGTTGCGTCCAACGAGATCGCCGATCGCCGCAGATCGGGAATGACGTTAGATGATTGCGCATCATTACCGTGGCATCGGCTGCAATATTCTTGGTACGAGCGACCACCAAGCTCGATTGCCGTTGCAGCGAACGTTTCGTTTGACTGTACGGGTGGCGGTGCCATTTCTGGCCCGGCAGGTAGTTTAGCGCTGCCATTCAAAGAAAATGCGATTAAGCGCCCAGGTTGAGGTATCCATGCCTGACTGCCGCCTCCGGAACCGCCGCCTCTTATGCCCGCGGCCACGGCGATATATTGGACGCGTTTGACGCTGTAGGTAATTGCACCTGCGATGATACCATTCGGCGTTGGATACGACCACAGTTTCTTGCCGTCTGTCGCCCGGAATGCACTGAGTTCTCCGGTCGCAGAACCGCTGCCTTGGATGATCAACCCACCGCCCGTCGCGAGGACACCACCTCCTGATCGGGGCACGCGCCACACCTCCTTTTGCTTCACCGGGTCCCAGGCTATCAAGGCACCGGAAGAAGGGCCGCCGCTTTTGAGATCGACGCCAGTATTTACCGTGAACGGCTTTGGCGAAAACCTCTTTTGCATGCTGTACCAAAGTCCGTTCTCGGTGGCGTTGAGATAGACGAGCCCTGTCTGCGAGCTGAATGCCATTGGATGCCAGTTATGCGCACCGGCAGCGCCCGGCCTAACCAAGAACGGCCTGTCGCGATATCGGGCTGCAGGCACCTCGACCGGGCGACCGTCTTGCGCCAACCCGGTCGTCCAAGTTACAGGAACGAACGGCTTTGCTGACAGCGGCTTGCCGGTTTGCCGGTCGATAACGTAAAATAGCCCGTTCTTTGGAGCATGGAGGATAACCTTATGCTGGCGACCGTCAACGTTCAGATCTGCAAGGACCATCGGCATGGCGGAATTGTAATCCCACGCTTCTCGGGGGTTCTGCTGGTAATGCCAGATATATCGACCTGTATCCGGGTCGAGCGCGACAATAGAACAGAGAAATAGATTGTCGCCCTTGTCGGCCGACCGCTCCCTTGGGTTCCAAGGTGAACCATTACCCGTTCCGACGTACAGCCGGTCCAACTCTGGATCGTATGAGATAGCGTTCCATGCGGTGCCGCCCCCGCCATAATCGGCATATCTACCGAACCAGCTGGGCCGCATCATGCGCTCCATTACTTCGTCGGATATTGCGCGGTCCTTAACCCCAGCTTTGCCTGGGACTAAATAGAACCGCCATACTTGCTCGCCCGTTTCAGTATTATAAGCTGATACATAGCCGCGCGCACCAAGGTCCGCTCCGCCGTTCCCTATTATGACCTTGTTGCGAATCACACGGGGAGCACCCGTAATCGTCAAACTTCCATGAAGGTCTGTTGTTTGCGTGGTCCACACCGGCTTACCTGTGCTCGCATTCAACGCGATCAACCGGCCGTCTAGGGTGCCAACGAACACTTTGCCATGGTATACAGCAGCACCGCGATTGACGACGTCACAGCACGCTTTGGCTGCCTGTTGTCCAGACACCATAGGGTCGAAGGACCACAATTGACGACCGGTTGCCGCATCCAGCGCGTAGACTTTGCTCCACGCCGAAGTAACGTACATTACACCATCGACGACGAGCGGCTCGGATTCCTGTCCGCGAACAGTGTCAAAATCAACCGACCACGCCGGCCTTAGATTAGCTACGGTAGATTGATTGATCTGGTTGAGCGACGAATAATATTCGCCGTTGAACGTGCCCCCATGGAGCAGCCAGTTTTCTGGGTGTTCGGCGGCCTCCAGCATGCGGTGGTCATCTACCCAACCTGGTTGCGAACCTTTAGGTAAGGTAGTATAATTATTGCACGAATTCACAATCAAACTGATGCCGAGCAATATGAGGAAAGCCCGTAATTGACGGACAAACACGTTCGAAAGAAAGTGTGATTGGATCAATTTTCTGCGGTCCTTGGGTGCATGACTACGTCTCGTGAGGGCGTGTGTGCAGGCGGACATCCTGCTCGTAGTTACAACAATTTGTCGAGTGTTATTGGATACTGACGCAAGCGTTTACCCGTCGCATTCGCTACCGCATTTGCCACCGCGGCCCCCACCCCACACAAACCAAGTTCACCAACGCCCTTGGCTTTCATTGGGGATGAAAACGGATCGACTTCGTCCAGGAAGATCACTTCTTGATGAGGAATATCGGCATGAACCGGGACTTCGTAATTTGCCAGATCATGGTTGACGAAGCAGCCGAAACGGGTGTCGACTACTAGGCCCTCCATGAGTGCGGCACCCACGCCCATCGTCATCGCACCAATCACTTGGCTTCGGGCCAGCTGAGGGTTCAAAATGCGACCCGCCGCACAGACAGCTAGCATGCGACGCAAACGGATTTCCTTGGTAAAACTGTCCACTCCGACTTCGACGAAATGCGCCGCAAACGTGGATTGCTGGAACTTTTTGCCAAGATCACCGTATTCGATGAAATCCTCTACAATAAGGTCATGGTCTTTTGCAGCATTGCCAAGCTTAATGCTTCGCTCCCCCGCGAAAACGCGACCTCTCCGGAATCGCGCGCTCGAAGGATCTAGCCCAAGGCGAAGAGCGACCGTCTCTCGCAGTTTGAGGCAGGCAGCGTAGACCGCAGAAGTGGAATTGTTGGCACCACCCTGACCGCCGGAGCCAACCGTGGCCGGGAAACTGGAGTCACCGAGCCTGACCTCGACTTGATGCATTTCCACCCCCATCATCTCGGCCGCCGTCTGCGCGACGATCGTATACGTGCCGGTGCCGATATCGGTCATATCCATTTCGACAGTCACAAACCCTTCCGAGTTGAGGCGGACGCGCGCTGCCGATTTAATTAACAGATTATTGCGAATGCCTGCGGCGACGCCCATTCCGAGAATCCAGTCGCCATCACGCCGCTCAGCAGGCTTGCCGCCGCGCTTGTCCCAGCCGAACCGCGATGCACCCACCTGCAAGCACTTTACCAGCTGGCGCGAGGAAAAGGGACGGTCGGGATTCTCAGGGTCTAGCTCTGTATCATTGATGATGCGGAACTGAACGGGATCAATGCCAAGCTTTTCTGCCATTTCGTCCATGGCAATCTCTAGAGCGAGGTGTCCGGTCGCTTCGCCAGGTGCACGCATGGCGTTAGCTTCGGGCAAGTCGAGCCGCACAACGCGCATAGAGGTTAAGCGGTTGGCTCCAGAGTATAGAAGACGTGTCTGGTGAACAGCCATCTCCGGTCCGCCGCCCGGCAGATTGCCTGAGATACCCTCATGGGCAATCGCCGTAATCTTTCCCTCTTTCGTGGTGCCCAAACGGATGCGCTGAATGGAAGCGGCGCGATGGATGGTGTTGTTCGGAACGATCGACCTGGTTAGAGCAACTCTAACGGGTCGCCCGACGGCCTTGGAACCCAAGGCGGCAAGCACGGCGTCCGCTCTAACAAACAGCTTTGCCCCAAAGCCCCCGCCGATAAAGGGCGACTCAAGCCTTACATTTTCTTCCGGTATACGAAGAGTCTGGGCGATGTCGCGTCTACCACGGCTTATTACCTGATGCGATGTCCATAGAGTAAGCTTGTCTCCCTGCCACGCCGCGATCGTAGCGTGGGGCTCCATCATGGCGTGTGTTTGGTCTTGGGTGGTGTAAGTTGCGTCAAGTGTGACTTCGGCAGCGGCGAACGCACTTTCGAAGTCCCCCGTGCGATTGATGTTGGAATCGACGTCGCCTCTGCTGCCGGAAATGGCGGCCACCTGCGATTCTGCCAGCTGGGCAGCTAGGTCAAATGCACCGTCCTCGCGCTTGTAGTGGATTTGGATCTGTCCGGCGGCGGCCCTTGCTTGTTCGAACGTCTCTGCAACCACCACAGCAACCGCCTGATGATAATGTTGGATTTTCGATCCGCCGAACAAACAAGCGACGTTCTGCCTTGCGCGACCCACCGGCGGCATATCAAGCGTCGTTACGATGGCCAGTACGCCCGGATATCCCTTTGCAACCGCCAGATCGATCCGGGTAACATCCCCCTTAGCAATCGCTGAGCCCAGTATGAAACCATAGGCTTGATTGGCCACAGCATCATGCCTGTCATATGCGTAGGGAGCCCGACCGGTAACCTTCATCGGTCCGTCGATGCGTGGAACCGGCTTACCGACGAATTTTCCTTCATCGATCGAATTGAAACCGGCGGGGGTTTCAAACTTCATCGCACGTCAACCTTTCAAGGGTTCATTTGGCTTACTTGCACCATGTTCCGATAAGGGCGCGACAAACTGCGGAGCTTGGCATGTACGGTTCCAGCCCCGCGCTCCAAGCCTGACAGTATTTTTTAAAGGAACATTACATCCTTCCGAACTTGAGGAAAAACAAACCACTTAGGAGATTTGGAAATCTTCCTCCAACGGCGATCCGGCCGCCTTAGGTCGGCTGTATTTTCCACTAGTAACTAGCCGCCTTCGGTGACGGTTGCCTGAGCGAGTGTTTGGGTGTCGCCGCGCGTTCCTTCATTACTACGACAGAGCCCAAACCCGTATCAAATCGCGGCCACGGCTGCGTCGCAGGCAACGACAATGGGCACTACGCCCCAATCTGTTGGCTGCCCCGACAGATCAGAACTTCGTACGTAGCGACACGGCCACCACGCGACCGATCGCACTAGCGTTGTTGGGATCGAACCCACCGCCGCCATTGGCTGTCGCACCTAGATCGACAAACGGAGGATTCTTGTCGAACAGATTCGTAACGTCCAGTCCAAGCGAGACCGACTGCTTACCTCCGAATAGACTGTTCAATTCATAGGATGTGGAAATATCGACTGTCGTATTGGCTTTAACGCGGGTAATCGGTGTCGTGAACGTGTTTTTATAAGAATTCTGATAATTCATGTACAGATTCATATTCAAAGGCCCATTATTGAACTGTAGGGCCGCGCGCGTGCGAAAGCGTAACGGATTATTGATGTTGTTGATCTGCTCGAGAACCGGCGAAGTCGCGGACACGGCCGTCTTGAATGTGAAGAAATAGATTCCGTTCAAGTTAAACCGGAATTTCCCCAGCGACGAAATTTCCCAAGGCACCGAGATACCAAAGTCTAGCCCGCGTGTAACCGTGATGCCAAGGTTCACATTGCGTCCATCGACAAGCACCGGGCTTGACTGGGCTTCAGCCAGGCTACCGCTGCGTACCTCGTATCCTTGAGCGATCAAGGCATTAATAGCACTGGTCGCCGAAGCCCCGCGCGTGATCACTGACGAATAAATGCTCTCTTGGCGCAGGATATTGGTGTTGCTCGAATTTCCGACGATCTGGTTACGATAGACAAGGTCGAAGTAGTTTAGCGTCAATAATGCTCCGGTTAGCCACGTCGGCTTGTAATCAATCCCGAATGACCAGGTGCGCGCCGTTTCTGGCTTCAGCGAAAAATTGTCCCCCGTTACGATTACTCCTCGCACTGTTCCGCCGACGCCACCATTAGCCGTCGGATCAAAGAAGTTCGCGATGTTCAATGAGTTCCCCGACCTTCCGTAGATTTCGGTAATTCCAGGAGCTCGGAAGCTGGTTCCATAGCTCCCATGAAGTTTCACTGAATCGAAGGGCTCCCAGTTGATGCCAATTTTGGGGTTGGTAGTAGTTCCAACGCTACTGTAGCGATCGATCCGCCCGGCAATATCGAGCGTCAGACTCTGAAACCCCGGGATCGCGTTACCTGAGCCGAAAAACGGAATAAGTAACTCTGCATAACCGGAGGTTACGCTCTGCGCCTGGTCAACCGGAGTGGCCGTTTGCGCGCCGGCAGGCCCACGAAAAAAGCCCGTGAAGAGTTGGAAGCGGTTATACTCGCCGCCGATTGCGAAACTTACGGTGCCGCCTGCCATTTCAAACAAGCCCCCATCAAGTTTGGCGCCTGCGTCGAAGAAATGCTGCCTCGCGCGACCGGACGCAAGAAAATCGAAGATCGGGTTGATAACAGCGGGTCCATTTACCGACGTTCCAAACGGGTTGAACGCCGTAGCACGATTGCTGCTGGCGAGTGCAAGCGCCAAATTCCCCGGATTCAGTGAATTGCCGACTTGGTCGACAACTTCGCGATCAAAGCCGTAGGTGCCGTAGATATTGAGCCCCAGGCCTTTGGTCAAATCAATATTAACACCGGCTGTGCCCTGAAACATTTCCGAACGGATCGCGTTCGTTGCTGTGGGGCCGTGAAGGCCCGCAAAATTGTACTGAACCGTTTCGCAGGTTGCACCAACCGGGGCCCCAACGCTCGCTGCACACAGCGGAAGCACCGATCCCGCAGGCTGTACGAAGAACGCATTACTGGAGGGAACGACAATGTTCTGGATCGGCGCCTGCGCCTTACGGAAGCCGTCGCGCCGCGCATAAATTCCATCCGCAAAGAAATGAATGCTGTCGCCGAAGTCCTGATCCAATGTTACCGTCGCGCTATTAATCTCCTGCCTTGGCAGCAGATCAGTGTACTTGAGCGTGTCACACCGATTTGACGTTCCAGCAATGAGATTTCCCGGAGACGCGCCACCAGCCGGGATCGCGTAGGAGGTCGAGCCAACAATAATGTTCCCGGGGTTACATTGCGTCTGCCGATAGTCCCCACCGCCGGAGCCCGTCAGATCCATCGAATAGAAGTTGCGGTCCTGGCCGCTTAGCGCGGTGCGATAGGAATGCTGTCCAGCGATTGTCAGGCGCCCGGTGGACCACGAAGTGCCAAAGATTCCGCTTATCGTAAATGTCCGATAGTTATCGGCGAAGCCGGCCTCGGCTGTGGCGCTGAGCCCATCATACCGTCGCCGCAAGATAAGATTGGCCACGCCGGAAATAGCATCCGACCCGTAGACTGCGGATGCACCGTCCGCGATGATTTCCACCCGCTCTAGGGCGATAGCGGGGATATTGCTTGGATCCACGTTAAGGCCAACGGTGCCCTGCGAAATAGCGCGACGCCCGTTGATAAGAGTGAGCGTGGCATAGGGCGCGATGCCCCGAATGTTAATCGAGTTGCCGTAGGTGAGATTCCCGCCGCCGCCGCTCTGACTACGCGAAGAGTCCGTAACACCATAATTGAATATTTGCGGGATTTCTCTGAGTATCTGATCGGTTGTTGTTGCAGTGCTGGCTTCAATGTCATCGGAGCTAAGGCTGATGAGGGAGGACCCGACCGGCGCGGCGCCGCGTATGCTTGTCCCGGTGACAACAATGTCCTCGCTAGCGATTTCGCTGGCGGCGGCGGGTCCATCGGTAGCAGTTTCCTGCGCGAGCGCTGGTGACCCGAGCAGCAGCGCCTCGCAAAATGAAGCCGACAACAGCAAAGTGGCCAGGCTTGAAATCTTCTTTTTCATATTCACTCCCCCAAAATCTTTTTTGTAAATCGCCGCCGCGCGTTGCGCTTGACAGCCCTAGAATCAGATAACCCGTTTAAACATTAGTCCAATGCGTGCACATCCAGATACCTTAATCATCTAAATGATAGACTCAACTCTTGCGATTCGCAATAGACGATTCGCGTCAGACTCTTAGCTCTACTTTGGCAGAAGTTTGGAATGCGTGACTGATAGGCTCTCACCGCAGTGAGGGCATTGGTCTGGCGGAGGTCGCGATATTCGGTCAATGATGGCCTGTCGGATGGCGGGCATGCTCGGCTGAGGCGGAGGTCCGGAGACTCTTTTTTTTCCGGCCCGCCTGCGCGAGCCTTCGTATTTGCAGGAAGGCATAGGCCATCATTGTCATGAGGACGTGGCGATGCAGCCCTGTCCAGGATCGCCCTTCGAAATGGTCGAGGCCGAGTTCCTCCTTGAGCTGCTGGTGCGCCTGTTCGCAGATCCAGCGCGCCTTGATGGCGCCGGCGACGTCCTTGATCGCGATGTCGGCGGGAAGGTTGGAGAGATAGTATTTTCGCTCGCCGTTCGAGCGATGCTCACCCACCAGCCAAGCCTCTTCGCCTGGCATATGCTGTGCGCCAGCAGCGCCGATCCGCTGTGGCGCGCCATCGGCGACACGCACACGCATGGCGGCAAAGCGGGCCGTCAGGCGGCCTTTGGTCCCTCGGCGCCAACTGACCTGCCGCCATTTCGCATCTTCGAGCATGGCATGGGCTGCTCGGGATTTGACGTCGGGCACATGCCGAACCCGTGGCCGCCCACGTCCTGCCACCGGGAAGATCAACTGCACGTCGGCAGGATAGACCTTCTGGTGCCGGGGAATACCAACGGCCCAGCGCAAGCCTCGTGCACTTAGCGCCTGCCGGAACGGCGCTGACAAGCCATAGCCGGCGTCGGCAAGGACGCAGCCGAAGCGCACGCCGGCAGCAATGACCCGGTCGATCTCCTCGATGGCGATGTCGGGCTTCGTGCGATAGGATTGCAAATCTTCGGGCACGCCGGCCCTCTCCATTCGGGCCGTGTCGCTGGTCCAGCTTTCCGGCAGGTATAGTCGCAAACCCAGCATGACCGGCACCTCCCCCGAAGCCAACGTCACCGACACGAGCGTTTGGCAGTTCGCGTTCTTGCCGAGTACCGTAGCATATTGGGGCGCGACCCCAACCGAGGCCTTGCCCTTCTTGGGAAGGGCTGTGTCGTCGATGATCAGCCAGGCCGTATCCCACGCCGCCGCGCTACGGCCGATATGACAACGCCCGGCACCGTCGTCTCCTTCAAGATCGCCAGTTTGTCCTCGTCAGTCCAGGTCCGACGCCGCTCCACCCGTAAAAGCGCTCCGCCATCCCCGGGACCGCTCATACGAGGCTCGTTTGACTGCTCGCTGTCGATGCTTGAGGTGGTGCCGGAAATTCGGACAGGGTGTTAAGCTAGGCTCAGGACTCATTGATTGATCCAGAAGATGACGGTGGCGGCGATGCAGATTGCTGACATGAAGGTGTGCGCGCAGCGGTCGTAGCGGGTGTGGATGCGTCGCCAATCCTTGAGCCTGCCGAACATGATCTCGATCTTGTGGCGCTGGCGATAGAGCGTAACGTCGTGCGGAATTTGTATTTTGCGGTTCACCTTTGACGGGATGCAGGCGGTGATGTTGCGATCTGCCAGTGCTACCCGGAACCAGTCGGCATCGTAGCCTCTGTCGCCGAGCAGGGCTTTGGCCTTGGGCAAGGCGTCGATCATGAGGGCCGCGCCTTTGTAGTCGCTCATCTGACCTTCGCTCAACAGCATGACCAGCGGCCTGCCCTTGCCATCGCATACGGCATGGAGCTTCGAGTTCAGGCCACCTTTGGTGCGTCCGATACGTCGGGGAACAGCCCCTTTTTGAGCAGGCTTGCCGCCGTACGATGTGCCTTTAGATGGGTCGCGTCGATCATCAACTGGTCCGGCTTCCCGCCCTGCGCCGCGAGGCCTGCGAATATCTTGTTGAACACGCCAAGCCTGCTCCAGCGGATAAAGCGGTTGTAGATCGTCTTGGGCGGCCCGTATTCGGCAGGCGCATCACGCCACCGCAGCCCGTTCCTGATTACGAAGATAATACCGCTGATGATCCGGCGATCATCGACCCGCGGAACCCCATGAGACAGGGGAAAATAAGGCTCGATCCGACGCATCTGCGCCTGCGATAACCAGATCAGATCACTCATGGCAGCGCCTCCTCACACCGCCATTGAATCACCCAGTCTGCTTCTCCGCAAGTATTTTAATAGGTCCTGAGCCTAATCCCGACCTGAGGAATGGACGGGATGAAGACGACGAGAAAACGGTATTCGGCGGAGTTCAAGGCGAAGGTTGCGCTGGAGGCGATCCGTGGTGATCTGACGCTGGCGGAGCTGGGGGCCAAGCATGGCATCCATCACACAATGATCGCGGCATGGAAGCGGCAAGCGGTCGATGGCATGTCTGCGACGTTCTCTGGGGCTGGGGACCTGACCAAAGCCGCCACGGAGGCTGATCTGGATAAGCTGCATGCCAAGATCGGGCACTTGGTCGTGGAGCGGGATTTTTTAGCCAAAGCCTCCGGTCGATGAGCGTGACACGGAGGCGATCGATGATCGATCCTTCTCACGACGATCTATCGATTTCTGCCCAGTGCCGCCTGCTGTCGATAAGCAGGTCGTCTTTCTATTATGCGCCTGTGCCCGAGACCGGGGAGACGCTGGCGCTGATGCAGGTGATCGATACCGCGTTCCTCGACATGCCCTGGTATGGCAGCCGTCAGATGGCCCGCCATCTGCGCCGTATCGGGCATGATGTTGGGCGTCGGCATGTGCGGCGACTGATGAGCAGGATGGGGCTATCGCCCATTTACCAGCGGCCTCGGACGAGCGACCCGAACCCTCAGCATCGGGTCTATCCCTATCTGCTGCGCAAGCTGGTGATCGATCGGCCGAACCAAGTCTGGTGTGCGGATATAAGCTACATCCCAATGCGTCATGGCTTCCTGTATCTGGTAGCGATCATGGACTGGGCGACGCGCAGGGTGCTGGCCTGGCGGCTGTCGAACACAATGGATGCCGGCTTCTGTGTCGCGGCATTGGAGGAAGCGCTGTCGCGCTTCGGCAAGCCGGAAATCTTCAACACGGATCAGGGCAGCCAGTTCACCGGCTTCGCCTTCACCAGTGTGCTGCGGAATGCCGAGGTACGGATCAGCATGGACGGACGTGGGCGCTGGATGGACAATGTCTTCATCGAGCGCCTGTGGCGCTCCCTCAAATATGAATGCGTTTATCTGCACGCCTTCGAGACCGGATCGGAGTTGCGCACTGGCCTTGGCCGCTGGATCACCTATTACAACACGCAGCGACCGCACTCGGGACTGGCAGGGCGAACCCCGGCAGAGGCCTATGGGCAGATCGACGCTTCAGATCATGGGGGGCATAATCACACCCGGGATTAGCTTAACTTCGCCGCCAAACTGTCCAAGAAGGCGGCACCACCTCAACGTTCCGTCGGCGCTTACCATCGTTGCTCAGCTACGCTTGTGCAGGGGGCCGTCCACGCCATCGCGTCACATGGGGTCTTTCCGCATTCTGTCATGTGGGCAGCGTTCTAAACGCGGAGATGCCCATCGGTTAGATCAATAAAGTGGCATGGGCTTATGCCTCAAGGTCATTAATCGAACAAGGTGATCAGGGTTTGATCTTCCGTCCGGTCAACTTCACGACGAATTGCGCGCCTAGTTCATCGGCGGAACGGCCAATGGCGAACTTGTACTCGCCTTTTGGTAAGGTCCAGCCTTCAGCACTCCAATCGGCAAGCAGGCGCGGATCCATCTGTATGACAGCGCGTCCGATTGCGCCTGGCAGAAGTTCAACACGCTGAAAACCAACAAGGCGGCGCATGGACGTGCCATCGCGGGCGATAAGGTAGACCTGAACGACATCGGCTCCGGCGCGTGTGCCAAGGTTGATGACTGGCACCGACACCGTAACATTACTCTTGGACGTGATGCTTGGAGCCCCGTGACCAAAGCTCGTGTAGCTCAACCCGTAGCCGAATGGGAACAGCGGCTTGTGCCCTTTCGCCACATACCAGCGATAGCCGACGTAGGCGCCCTCACGGTATGCCACCTGCGTTGGATACTTACCGTTATCGGGCAGTCCTAGGCCAATCGGCAGTGGCCTGGGGGCCTGCTGGGGCGAACTGGGGAAGGTCATCGGAAGTCGACCGGAAGGATTGACCTTACCGGTAAGGACATCGGCAATGGCGGCGCCGCCCTTCTGGCCGGAATACCATGCCTGCACCACGCCCTTAACATGGTTCAGCCAGGGCATGGCCACGGGATTGCCGGTTTCTAGCACGACCACGGTATTGGGATTGGCTGCGGCCACCTGCGTAATCAGCTGGTCCTGCCCTTCAGGCAGATGAAAGGAGGGGTTATCGATGCTTTCAACCTGCCACTGGTTCGCCAGCACAACCACCGCATCAACCTGACGCGCATAGGCTGCGGTCAGTTCGGGCGAATAACCCGTATCGAACGTGATCAGCGCATCGGGCAGTTGCTGGCGCAGTTCATTTACCGGCGATGACGGCATGATGACTTGGAAACCGTTGACTTGCAGGAAAGAACTGCCGCCAAAGGGCATGCGGACGGCGGGTTCACCTTCCGGAATGACCTGGCTCGACCCTCCGCCCGACCATACGCCACGATCAGCATAGCGACCGACGACGAGGATCGACTTCTTGTCCTTGCCGAGCGGCAGAACGCCATCGTTCTTCAGAAGCACCATGCCTGCCGCAGCGACCGTTCGCGCTCGTTCGGCATGGGCGGCATAATCAATCTGTGACTGTGCCAGAGGGGCATCGGCACCAACCGCATAGACCGAGCGAAGGATGCGCCTAACCGATTGTGTGAGCGCAGTGCGCGGCACCGATTTGCCCAGCGCCGCCCTCAGCGGCTTATCAAACCACACTTGCGCATCAAGCTGCGCACCTGATTCCTGGTCAAGGCCTGCAATAATGTCCTCGGGGGCATGAGTGGCGCCCCAATCCGACATGACCCAGCCTTTGAAGCCCCAGTCCTTGCGCAGGACCTTGTTGAGCAGCCAGTCGCTCGAACAACCGTGATCGCCGTTGATTTTGTTATAGGCGCACATGATCGCGCCGGGCTGCCCGCGTTCAATGGCGATCTGGAAAGCCAGCAAATCGGACTCGCGCAGCGCGTTCTCGGAAATGCGCGCATCAATCGAATGGCGCAGAGTTTCTTGTGCGTTGAGCACAAAGTGCTTCGCAGTGGAGACAACCTTCTGCGACTGTACCCCGCTGATGTACTCTCCAGCCATGACTCCGGCAAGCAAGGGATCCTCACCCAGATACTCGAAGTTGCGCCCGCCAAACCAGTCCCGCGTGAGATTGACCCCGCCCGCGAGCAATACGTTGAATCCTTTGGCCCGCGCCTCTGCGCCGACAAGTGCCCCGGCATCGCGCGCCAATTCTGGTGAGAAAGTTGCCGCAAGCGCAAGGCCGGAAGGCAGCGCAGTTGCGACATCTCCCGTCCGTGACATCTTGGGATTGGTTACGCCAAGGCTAGCGTCGGTTTCATAGAGGCCGGGAAACCCCAGGCGTTCGACCGGAGGATAGTATCCCGCAGCGGGACGAACATGCGGTGGCGTGGGCGGAGGGCCAAGGCGCGAGGCAACCGGCATGTAGCCCCAGACGAGCGAAAAGCGCTCGTCATCGGTCATCTGTTCTTCATTGCGTTTTGCCACATCATCTGGGTCGCGCTCTTGCGCAGATACTTCACTCGCCGAAAGCGCCAGCACCCATGAAGCCACCAGCACTGCCTTAGCTTGTTTCTTTACTAACCCGGTCAACATGAAACACCCCTCCCAGCACTCGCAGACGCCCGCCATTACGCACGATCGCGGGCGTTCTTAATCCAATCAGATGAGCCGGGAGGACGTACTGGCGAAGATCTTCCCGGAAACCCTTCATCAGAACTTGAAGTCGGCGCGACCCCCAAAGGTGCGCGGATCAGCGATATGTACGCTTGTACGAACCGACGGCAAACCTTCAACAGTCGACACGACAATCGCGTTTTCGATGTCCATCACAAAGCCCTGAACATACCACTTCTTGTCAGGACCGTTGTAAGTCAACGTTAGATTGGTCTTCGTGAAACTCGGCTGGCTTTGGCGCGGTTTCGCGCATGAAAATGAAGACCATCAGGGAGATAAAAATGCACCCCGAAACGTAGAAAAAGTAGCCGTCTTCCCACCCGGCGTCCTTAAATCGCAACGCAACAAACTCGGCGGTACCGCCGAATAGTGCGGTGGCTATCGCAAACGGCACGCCAATGCCCGCTACGCGCAATGAGACCGGAAACAGCTCGGCCTTCACGAGAGCGTTGGTTGCTGTGTAGCCACTCGTGATCGCAAGGCCGCAGAGCACGAGCACATAAGCTTCGCCGAACGACCGGGAATGACCGATAGCGCCCATCAGTGGTACGGTGAACAGGGTGCCGAGAACGCCGAAGGCAATCAACACGGGGCGCCGCCCCACTTTGTCTGAAATATGCCCGACCACTGGCTGCATCAACATAAAGCTGAAAATCATTACAACCGACATGAGGGTCGAATCCTCTTTCGAGAATCCGGCTGTGTTGACAAGGTATTTGGGGATATAGAGGTTGAAAGTGTTGGCGGCGAGTGCTCCGCCTATCGTAAGGCCGAACACTAGCGCAATCTCGCGCGGGTAGCTTGCAAGCAATTTCAAGGGGTTTTCGCGTTGCGCAGACATGGCCTGCTCCTCGAATTCCGGGCTTTCGTCGATGCCGCGGCGCAAATAGAGCGCAAAAAGACCGAGCAAGGCGCCGATCACAAAAGGAATGCGCCATCCCCAGTCATGCAATTGCTCGGGCGTGAGCAGGCCATACTGCAGCACGATCAGCAGCAGAATCGCAAGCAACTGCCCGATCAACAATGATGTGTAGATAAAGCTGACAAAGAAGCCGCGCCGGGCTGCTGGCGCTACTTCCATGACATAGGCGGCGCTCGATCCGTATTCGCCACCTACACTGAGGCCTTGAAGGATACGTGCAACAACCAACAGGGCGGGCGCTGCAATACCGATTGCATTGTAGCCCGGATTCACAGCAACTAGCAGCGAACCAGCACACATCAGCATTACCGAGGCAGACAAAGCCGCGCGACGCCCCTTGCGGTCTGCGAACCAACCGAAGAAGATGGCACCCAGCGGGCGGAAGATATGGCCGACCGCAAAGATTGCGGCGGAATTCATCAACTGCGCAGTCTGGTTATCATCCGGGAAGAAAACGTGCGCAAAATACAGGGTGAAAATCGAGAACGAGAGCCAGTCGAAATATTCCACAAGATTGCCTGTGGACGCGCCAAAAATCGACTTCAACTGTTGGCGTGTCGCACCGCTGGAACCCGCTTGCGCTGCTGGCTGAATCATCCCTCACCCTCCTGAATTCAACTTGCGTGCCGGTTCTTCTTAGCTCAACCAGCTACCCCGAGCCCTAGGGGTTATCTGCGGTTGAGCCACGTTCCTGCGTTAAAATCAGGGTTAATCATTTAGATTCGTATGTCAACGTGAGCCTTGCAAATTGAGCAAGATGATCTAATTGAAATTAAGTTCGGAATGCCGAAGCGGGCGGAGGAAGCATTGGAAAACAGCAATCGGACATTGCCGCTGGATGGTGTGACGATCATCGACTTGTCGCACGTTTACAATGGCCCCTACGCCACGTTCCTTATGGCGATGGCTGGGGCGCGCGTCATCAAGGTAGAACCGCGCGGGGGGGAGCACTTGCGCAGCCGCGGCGACGCCGGTGGGGCCGCCATGGCCTTTGCGATGCTCAATTCCAACAAGGAATCGCTCACGCTCAACCTTAAGACGCAGGCCGGAAGAACCATTCTGGAACGCCTTGTCGCAAAAGCGGACGTACTCGTAGAAAACTTTGCGCCGGACGTCATGGACCGACTGGGCGTTGGTGCTTCAGCGATGCAAAAGATCAACCCCAAGCTGATCTATGCATCCAGTTCCGGTTACGGCAAGGATGGCCCCTACCGCAGTTACCCAGCAATGGATCTGGTCATGCAAGCCATGTCTGGTGTTATATCGATCACTGGCTATCCCGATCAACCACCGGTGAAATCCGGCCCTGCAGTGTGCGATTTTGCTGCCGGAACGCATCTTTATGGCGCAATCGTGACAGCACTCTTCGAACGTGAGCGGACGGGCCTTGGCCGTGTGGTAGAGGTTGCCATGCAGGATGCGATCTACGCATCAATGGCCTCTAACATCGGTATGTACCACATGTCGGGTGGCAAGGGGCCAACCCGCACCGGCAATCGTCATGGTGGCCTTGGTATTTCGCCCTACAATGTTTATCAGTGCGCCGATGGCTACGTGGTGCTCAACTGCCCCGGCGACCATCACTTCCGCGCAGCACTAGAGGTTATGGGCCGCACAGACCTGCTGGACGACCAGCGCTTTGTCACCCGCAGCTTACGGGTAAAGCATATGCTCGAAGTCGATGACCTGATTGAATCATGGACGCGCAGATTGCTGAAGGATGAAGTGTCGCAGCGGCTGCTTGATGCCGGTGTACCTTGCGCTCCTGTGCGCGAACTGGGCGAAGTGATGGAAGATCGTAACATGCATGCACGCGGCAGCCTGCAGCGCATTGACCATCCAGAGCTGGGAAGCGTTGTGCTTCCACATAGCCCGATGCGCTATGAAGGCAGCCCGTTACGCGCAATCGAGCCTAGCCATTCGCTTGGCAC
This sequence comes from Sphingobium sp., assembly GCA_965279415.1. Classification (GTDB taxonomy): domain Bacteria; phylum Pseudomonadota; class Alphaproteobacteria; order Sphingomonadales; family Sphingomonadaceae; genus Sphingobium. The sequence goes on along the minus strand of OZ257238.1, from coordinate 1,664,540 downwards.
CGATAGAATGCGTCTGCTCGACGAACTGGGCTTCTCCGAAGACGAGGTCGCCAAGATGCGGGCGAATGGCGATTGTTAAAGAGCAGCATCACGCTTGACCGCATTCGCAACCCTCCTAATGGCTATGGTGATTTCTTATATATCATTTAGTCCCGATGTCTCTCGATGGGATGATCAGTTTCAAGGTACAGCCAATGGTTCAGCTTCAGCCCAGCTCCGCCTTCGATTTTGCAGCGATCCTGCAACCGGGCAATCATGTCGCTTGGCCGCAAGGTACGGGCGAGCCAACCGGCCTCACGGCGCGCTTGCTCAATCAGGCTGACGAGATTGCGCCGGTCACACTGGTTGCGGGCATGGTGACCACACGTGCGTTTGACAGTCCGAACCTTGCCAAATTCAACTTCCTATGTCTCAACGGCGCATCCGGTGCCCGCAAGGCAACGGCGCTTTCGAACGGGCACATCACACCGGTACATCTTTCGGCAATTCCCCAGCTAATTCTATCTCGCCGCATTCCGGTCGACGTCGCTCTAGTGAGGGTGAGGCCAACTGACAATCCTGACATTTTCTCGCTCGGCGTGATGGTCGATTTCGTGCACGAGATGATACGTGCCGCGCGGATCGTCGTGGCTGAGCTGGACGAACGGATGCCCGAAACCTGCGGCGATACATTGATCGCGCGGGAATCGATCACGCACTTGCTTCTGGCTGATGGCGAAAACCCGATCATCGTCGATGCCGAGCCCAACGAAATCGAACAGGCTGTGGCCCGACGCGTCGTCAATCTGATACCCGACCGTGCAACTGTCCAGTTCGGTGTGGGCGGCATGCCGGTTGCCGTTGCGCGCGCGCTTGAAGCGCACCAACATCTTGGTCTTCACAGCGGGATCATAACCGATGCAGCGGGGGCGCTGATCGAGGCTGGCGTAATAACAAACCGCTACAAGGGCGTTGATGAAGGCCATTCCGTTACAGGCGGCCTTTTTGGCACAAAGCGGTTGTTTGATCTGGCGCACCGTAATGACCTCATTCGGATGAAGGGCGCGCACTATACGCACGCGGCCCGCACCATGTTGGGCATCAATGCTTTCCACACGGTCAATTCGGCTATTGCCATCGATCTGTCGGGTCAGGTCAATGCCGAAATGGCAGGCACAAGGTATCTCGGAGCCGTAGGGGGACAGGTCGATTTCGTTCGCGGTGCGCGGCTTTCGCCGGGCGGGCGTTCTATAGTGGCGCTCACATCAACCACGCCTGATGGCAAACACTCAAAGATCGTGCCGCAACTTGGCGCACAGCCTGTCACGACCGCGCGATCCGATATCGATCTCGTCGTGACAGAGCATGGCGTCGCCGACTTGTGGGGTCTTGATCTGGCCGCCCGCGCAAAGGCCCTGATCGCAATTGCTGCCCCGCAATTCCGCGAAGGCCTTTTGCACACAGCCTTCTCCGCGAATTTGGCCTGATGGACCAAACAATGACTGACCACACCCAACTCCAACTTCTGCAACATGGAGGCGGCATCCACGAACTGCAGATGAATCGCCCCCAAGCCTACAACGCGCTCAGCGTCGAACTGGTCGATGCCATGCGCGCGGCCGTTGCCGGTCTTTGGGACGCTGGTGCGCGTGTCATGCTGCTGACGGCATCCCTGCCCGGCTTCTGTTCAGGTGCCGACCTGAAGCAACGCAAAACGATGACTGATGAGCAGAAGTATGCCCACAACCGGGCCATCAATGCTCTGGCCAACGAGATGGCCGCGCTGCCCTTGCCAACCATCGCGGTCATCAACGGAATCGCCATGGGTGGCGGTTGCGAACTGTCGCTCGCCTGCGACATGCGTTTTGCCGCTATGGACGCGAAGATTGGCCTAACCGAGGCACGCATCGGCGCTATGCCAGGAGCTGGCGGGACCCAACGTTTGCCCCGCCTGATCGGCACCGCTCGTGCGTTTGAGATGATGTACAGCGGCGAGCCTGTCAACGGCATCCGCGCAGCAGAAATTGGCCTCGTGAATGAAGCGGTTCCTGCCGATCGCCTCTTCGAACGCGCACTCGAATTTGCGCGTCTTTTTTCCACCCGCTCACGCGTGACCGCCGGTCGCCTCAAGCGCTCGGTCTATTCAGGGCTTGACGGGAGTCTTGAACAGGGCCTTGAAATCGAGCGACAAGCAATTGTGGATGTTCTAGCCTCGGACGACTACAAGGAAGGTCTTGTAGCCTTTGCCGAACGACGCCCACCACACTTCAGCTGACCGGACCACGACGATAATGGATGATGCGAGCCCCGCAATTTATATCAACAAAGCCCAGCAGATCGCGAGGCTTCTGCTTGATCGGATCATCAAAAGGAACTTGGTGCCAGGCAGTTCTTTCGGCACCGAGACCGAACTGCTGGAGCAGTACGACGTAAGCCGCCCTACCTTGCGCGAATCCCTTCGCATTCTCGAATCACAAGGTGTGCTCTCGCTACGCCCGGGCCCCAAAGGTGGCATTATCGTTGGCAAGCCGAGCATTGATGTATTGGCGCATTCATTCTCGGTCTTTCTGCGCCTTCACGACGTTCCGCTGATCGAAATCCTGCGTGCCCGCATGGCCATCGAGCCGGCACTTGTGCGTGACGCCGCATTGCACGGCACCGAAGAGCAGTTCGACGAGATGGACAGATCCGTCGCCCGGCTCGAAGCGGCGACAAACGACGATGGCACGATGCTGCAGGAAGAAAACCGTACGTTCCACAACCTTATTGCCAAGGCATCGTGCAATCCGGTTTTGGAAGTATTCTGGCTCACTATCCGCACGCTGGCCAGCGGCGAAGGGGAGAATATCAAATTCAACGAACGCAATCGTCTGGCCATTGCCCACTCGCATGCCGAGATCGTTAAAGCCTGTCGTTCGCGCGATCCTGACAAGGCGCAGGATCTGATGAGCGAGCATCTGGGTGAGCTCGAATTGCTGTTGCACAAGCGGTCAAAGGCGCAGAATATCGAACCGATGCGAATTTCGCACGGCGTTGGCCGCAAGGTGCGAAAAACCATCTGATGGGCAGAAAGTGCTGAGAGTTACAATCTGCGGCTATTAAGCCGCAGCATCAAGCAAATCATCATGCCGGACAGCACGTGTCCGGAGTCGTGCACATTGCCATCGTCACCCCCGGCCGGGGTTCGCGCGCGCTCGGTCAGGTACGCGCTTCGATGCAGGTGCCGACCCTTGACGGCGATCAACAGATCACTTGCATTTTCCCGGCAACGAGATCAATAGGCGAAGATAAATCAATTAGAGGATTTGTCATGAACTTCGAACTGACAGCTGATCAGCGGGCGATGGTCGATAGTGTGCGACAACTTGTTCAGGAGAAGTTCCGTCCGCGCGTCCACAAGTGGCAGGATGGCACCTATCCTCACGAGAACATCAAGGATTTGGCCGAACTGGGCGTGCTGGGCATGGCTGTGCCCCAAGAATACGGCGGTCTTGGTCTCCCGGTCCTTGATTGCGTCATCGTGCTCGAAGAAATCGCCAAGGTTTGCTATGCAACCTCGATGGCGGCGATGTCGGCAATGGGCGCGCAGAACCGGATCATCGCCAACTACGCGCCACCCGCTCTGCGTGAAAAGTTCCTCACCGGTGTGGTAACGGGTGACGTGACGCTGGCCATCTGCATGACCGAGCCACACGCCGGCACCGACGTTCCCAATTACAAGACCAACACCGTCATCAAGGGTAACGAGGTCGTCCTCAACGGCACCAAGACACTGATTAGCCGCGCGCATGAGGCCGATTGCTTCATCGTGTTCACGCGTGTTGATGGCCGTCTCGGCCGCGAAGGCATCGGTTGCGTTCTGGTCGATCCCAACACGCCCGGCTTCGAAGTGACCGCTCTGTATCACACGATGGGAGGCGAAAACCTCGCTGAGATCCAGTTCAATGATTGCGAATTGCCGCGCGAAATGCTGATCATCGAAGACAATGGTATGAAGAAGCTCATGACTGCCTTCAACACACAGCGCTGCATGAACCCGTCGGTTTCGCTGGGTCTCGCCGAAGGTGCCTTCGAAGAGGCGGTCAAGTACACCCGCGGACGCGAAATTTTCGGCCGGCCAACCGGGTCGATGCAGGGCATCCAGTGGAAGCTGGCCGAGATGCTTCGTGATATCGAAGTCGGCCGTTCCATGCTTTACCGCGCTGCTGCTTCGGCCAACCCGTTTCCCGATCCGCAGCTTGCCGCCATCGCCAAGATGTATACCAACGAAATGGCGATCCGCGTCACCAGCGAAGCTCTTCAGGTTCACGGTGGCTACGGCTTTACCGATGAATACCTCGTTTCGCACTTCTATCGTGGCGCCCGCTACGGCACGCTTGGCGGCGGCGCAACCGAGACGCTCAAGGATCTGGTGGGCAAGCGTATCTACACCGGCTTCCCCGAGGACGGATTCCTCAGCTTCGGACTGATGTAATGGACGGCGCCGGAATCCGGTCGCTGCTTTTTGTTCCGGGTGACAACCAGAAGCTTGTCGACAAGGCCCTATCATCGACCGCAGACGCAGTGATCCTCGATCTTGAGGATTCGGTCGCCCCCGACGCCAAGCCTGCTGCACGTACTTCGGTGTATGCAGCCCTGGCGGATTCGGCCTGCAGCCGCTTGCCCGTGTTCGTGCGCATCAATGCACTCGACACGCGTTGGGCGCTGGACGATTTGGCGCAAGTTATGCGCGGCGCCCCATGGGGCATCGTTCTGCCCAAGTGCTCGTCAGCGCGGGATATCGAGCAACTCTCGCATTACCTCGACGCGCTTGAGGCGCGCGAAGGACTTGTTGCGGGGGCCACCCGCATTCTCGGCATCGTTACCGAAACGGCTGCATCGACGCTAAACCTGGCAGCGCTGCACCAGCGTCCGGCAGCAAGGCTTTGGGGCGTGATGTGGGGCAGCGAAGATCTCGCCGCCTCGCTCGGCGCGCGTGCCAACCGCAACGATCAGGGGGTCTATACCTTCCCCTATCAGGCCGCACGCTCGCAGTGCCTCTATGCCGCCAGCGCTCTTCATATCGTGGCCATCGATGCAGTCTGGACCGACTTCCGCGATCATGAGGGACTCGAGGCCGAAACCCAGGAAGGTCTGCGCGATGGCTTTGCCGCGAAGGCGGCCATACATCCGGCGCAGGTCGATGTCATAAACCGCGTGCTTACCCCTGAGCAGGAACAGGTGGAGTGGGCCGTCAAGGTCGTCGCCGCGCTCGAAGGTAAAGGTGTTGCCAAGCTGGATGGCCGGATGATCGATCTCGTGCACAAACGCATCGCCGAACGTGTGCTGAACAGGCGTAAGGCCATCGCCGCGATAACTGCGACAAAAGCATGAGATTTCACGGAAGAGAATGACACCATGACTGATAACCAGGAAGCTCCCGTCATTGCCCGTGCCCTGATCAATGGGAATTGGCGTGAGGCGGACGCAACCAGTGATATCATCGATCCATGGCGGAACACGCCGGTTGGCTGCACCCCTGCCTCCACGCCCAGAGATCTTGACGAGGCGCTCGATGCCGCGGTGCGCGGCGCGCAGGCCATGGCGAAGATACCGGGCTATGAACGAGCCGCCCTGCTGCGCCGGATTGCCGACATTACCGAGGTCCGCGCTGCGGCGATCGGGCGCGTGATGGCGCGTGAAACCGGGAAGGCGATCACCGACTGCATCACCGAAGTTGCCCGCTCGGCGGATACCCTGCGGCTCTGCGCCGAAGAGGCTGTTCGCATCGAAGGCGAACATGTGCCGATGGATGCCTCGGCCATTGGCGCGGGCAAGATCGGTCTAGTCATGCGCTTCCCCGTCGGTGTCGTAGCCGCGATTACGCCGTTCAACGCCCCGATCAATCTTGCGGCGCACAAACTCGGTCCGGCACTCGCCGCTGGCAACGCCATCGTGATCAAGCCCTCGCCCAAGGCACCCCTGTCCTTTCACATGTTCATCGAAGGCGTTGTGGAAGCAGGCGTGCCGAAAGGCGCGGTCGGCACGGTGTTCGGCGACGCGGTCGGCCCGGCGATGATCAGGGATCCGCGCGTCGATTTCGTAACCTTTACCGGATCGATTCCGGTCGGCAAGCTGATCCGCCAGGCTGCAGGAATGAAGCGCGTGGCACTCGAGCTGGGCGGCGTTGGCCCGACTTTCGTGCATTCCGACGCAGATGTCGCCACTGCGGCCAAGGCATGCGCGCGCAATGGCATCCTGCTTGCAGGGCAAAGCTGTATTTCGGTTCAGAACGTCTACGCTGCGCGCGACGTCTATGACGAACTGCTCGAACGGATCGAGGCCGAAGTCCGCACGATCCGTTTTGGCGATCCACTGGCTCCCGGAACCGAAGTAGGCACGATGATCGATGCAAGGGCAGCGGCTCGTGTCGAAGCCATGATCCAGCGCGCGCAAGAGGCCGGGGCGCGGATCCATTGCGGCGGCGTCCGCAACGCCGCGCAACTGGCAGCAACGCTCCTTTCGAGCACGACGCAGGCGATGGACATAGTCACCGACGAAGTATTCGGCCCGGCGATAAACGTGATGCCCTACGATACGATCGAACCGGTTTTCGATGCGATCAGCGCCAGTCCTTATGGCCTGCAATGCGGCATATTCACCAACTCGCTTGATCTCGCGCTCAAGGCATTCCGGAGCGTGCGTACCGGCGGCGTGATTGTAAATGCCACATCGCGCTGGCGGTCGGACCAGATGCCCTATGGCGGTGTCAAGGACAGCGGCATTGGTCGGGAAGGTCCGAAGTATGCCATTAAGGACATGACCGAGGAACGGCTGCTGGTTCTGAACTGACTGGCCCAAGGCAGGAGAGAGAGAGATGCGTGTGCTGTTAAAGGCACCATTGGTGGTATTTGCGGTCGCTTCTGTGCAACTTAGCGCACAAGCCTCTCGACCAACCCAACCGTCGGCCCCCTCCGCGCCACAGCCTCAACCAGCACCGCAACTGCCCCATATGCGCCCGATCAAGGCCGAGTGGATGACGCGCGACGACGTGGCGCGGATGACACAGGCGGCGCTTGATCGCTGCGAGGCACTGGGCCAGCCTGCCACGGTCAGCGTGGTCGATGCCGAAGGTTCGCTGCGCGCCACCGTGACCAGCGACCGCGCAAGAATCGTCGGGATCGAAACCTCGATGATCAAGATTGCAGCTGTTCTGGTCTTCCACGCATCAAGCCGTGCCTTGCAGGAACGCGCGGCCAGCGATGCCGTCTTTGCCGCACAGTTTGGCAAGGATCCCCGCTTTCTGTTCTATCCCGGTGCCTTGCCGCTTTATCGCAAGGGAGCGCTGGTCGGAGCCATTGCTGTCGGTGGTGCGCGCGAGAATGACGAGGTTTGCGCGCGGGCAGGCCTCGCTGCGGTTTCAGGAACGAGTGAACGCCCATGATCGATGCTGGATCTTCTCCAAACGACGTTCCGCGCGTTGCGCCGCAGATTGTGCACGATACCGCCCCGGCGCTTGGCTGGTACTCGGATCACATACTGTTCCATCGTATCTGGAACCGCACTGCGCTGAGCCGCCGTGACCGGAGCGTGGTCACCGTCTCGGCTTTGATCGCCTGCAATCACTATGCCCAGCTCACGGGCCACCTGAACCGCGCGCTTGACCACGGTGTAACGCCGGATGAACTGCCTGAGCTGGTAACGCACCTGGCTTTTACCTGCGGGTGGCCCAACGCGATGTCTGCAATGAAGGTGCTGCGTGAGGTGTTGTCATCTCGCGGCATCTCTGCCGAACGCCCTGAGCAGCCAACTGGATCGCCCATCGATCTGTCGCGCACGTGCGAACTGGCTGACGCGGGGAGCATCGCCGCCTTGCTGGAAGCCGAACTCGGCCAGATCGTCGAAGATGATCTCGGGGTGCGTCCGATCCTCGCCCCGCGAGATCGTGCGCTCGCAAATCTTACCGTTATGATCGCCACCGGCGATATGGCTGCGCTTTCTTTGGCGCTAGATCGCGCGCTCCAGTATGGCCTGTCCAGCAAAGAGCTTGCCGAAGTGGTCCTGCACTTGGGGTATTACACCGGCATAGCCAAGGCCCGACAGGCGGCAACTATTATTGATTCCCGTATCGGAGCATTGTCATGAAGGGGCTTTCCCGCGTTGCGCTGGCCCTGTTGGGCGGGGCAATCCCCCTCAGTTCGCAGGCCCAGACCCAGACTTCTGCAATCGCTCCTTCCTCTGCCCCGATCCAGATATTCCGCCTTGACCCACGTCTGGATGCGCTTATCGCACCCGGTGCCGTAGTCCAGGCTTTGGTGACGATCCCCGGTGTGCTTGGAGAAGGCCCTGTCTGGCGTGATGGAAAACTGTGGTTTGCCGACGTGGCGAGCGGCAGCGTTTTTGCGATCGCAGCGGACGGGCACAACAGCATAATGGCGCGCGAGGCCGGCGGGCCGGTCAATCCGCAGCGCAATATCCGGCAAGGCGCTGTCGGCATGGCAAATTGGCGCAACGGGACATTACTTGTGTGCAGCGGCGCCCTGCGGGAAATTGCCTTGTTTGACCATAACATGCAGCGCCACAGCTTCGTGTCACATTATCAAGGCAAGCATCTTAACAGCCCGAACGATCTGGTGGTCGCGCCCGATGGCGCGCTTTGGTTCACCGATCCTGCCTATAGCGTGCTGGGCTACAGCCCCCTCCCTGGCAGCCCGCGTCCGGCCGAGAAAGAACAGGATTTCAACGGGGTTTATCGTTTTTACAAGGGCAAGCTGCAAGCGATGGTCACCGATCTCGAAGTGCCCAACGGCATTGCCTTCTCACCCGATGGAAAAACGCTGTACGTGGCCAACAGTGCGCCCGAAATGTTCGTGCGCGCCTATCAGGTCAGCCGACACGGCAAGCTTAGCGCTCCGCGGGTCTTTGCCACATTTTCCGAAGCCGATCGAAAAGGGCCGGGCACCCCTGATGGCCTCAAAGTGGACCGGATGGGCAACGTGTGGGTTGCCGGGCCGGGCGGCGTTCATGTGTTCACAGCGGCAGGCGCGTTGCTTGGCCGGATCCAGTTGCCGGTGAAGCCCACCAATCTGGCCTTTGGCGAAGACTTCAATACGATGTTCATAACCGCCGGTCCCACGGTCTATCGCTTGCCTACCAAGGTTGCTGGTGTGGTGCCGCGCTTTACCAACTCAAAATGAAGCATCGGGAGCCGCACAAAGTGGCCCCAGATAGTAACTTAGCTGGTGACCGGATCGGCTTGATGCGTATTGGGAGTTGACGAGATAGTTGGACCATTCGTCTGGCGAGAAGCCGTCGAGGAGGGGACCGACGTGCTTTCATGTTGCATCGACGGATCGCTCCACGGCTTCGCGCAGGAGGGTTTTCAACTTGGACAACATCTGCTCGATCGGGTCGAGATCGGGGCTGTAGGGCGGCAGGAACAGGAGATGCGCGTCGGCTTTGCGGATCGCCTGGCGGACGGTCTTGCCTTTGTGGCTTCCCAGATTGTCGAGCACGATAGGAGCAGTGATCCGGTCGTGGCGGAGCGCTCCAACGATGCATCGCCAGACCAAACCCAAACCCAGCCGACTCCTCGCGGCACGTCGCTAGCCGATGCCCGGCAAATCACTGCAAGCAACCTTGGCGGTATGAGGGCGCGATGGCATCCAACGCCAGCAAGTACCACGGGCAGGGCAGCGGCGTGCTGCTGCTGCGATATCTGGGCGTCTGCCTGCTCTCGGCCATATTGCTTGCGCTGCTGATGTCAGCGATCGAGCTGGCCTGCTCCGGGAAGTCCTTTGGCCTGGCCGGCCAAACGTCACTCCGTTGAACCGGGCGAGGCCGGAAGCGCAGGAACCGGTCCCAGCCTGAGCAATGCGAAAAGCGCAACGACCGAACCCGCGGCCATGACGATCGACACGACCTGCAGGCCGAGTTGCGCTTCGAACATATAGCCTGCCACGATCGGGCCAAGGGCTGCACCGCCACGGCCGAAGCCGATCACGATCCCAGTGCCGCCCGCTCGTACGTCGGCGGAAAAATATTGCGCCAGCAGAGCATAAATGCCGACCACTGCCGCATTGGTGAAAAAGCCGGCCACAGCCGATATCATCGATAATTCGGCCAGCGTTGCCTGACCTGTGCCGAAGTAGCTGACGAGCAAGAAAGAGGCAGCCATCGCCACCACTGCCGGGCGGCGAAGGTCGAATTTGCGGCTGAGGATACCCAGCATGACGGCACCACAAGCGCCGCCAAGATTAGCCCAGACGAGGACGCCCCCGGCCGCGGATGGCGGATAACCCATATCGACCACCAGCTTGGGGATCCATTTAATGATGTAGTAGAATGTCACGGTCTGCGCGAAATAGGCAATCGTCAGCAGAACCGTCGTCCGTATCAATGCCGGACCAAATAGCTTGCGATAGCCGCCCACAGCCGCCTGCGCAGCAACCGGGGGCAAGGCTTCGACAGTGCTGTGGCCGAACCGGGTCAGGATCGCGTTGATCTTTTCGAGCGCACCGGGCGGTCGTCGTGACACAAGACTGGCGACGGATTCGGGCAGGAGCAGCCATGTGCATGGAAGGAGGGCGGCGGTCGCCACTGCGCCAAGCAGGAACACGGCGCGCCAGTCCATTGTCTGGAGCATGCGCGACGCAACCACGCCACCGATCGTCGCACCGATCGGAAAGCCGGCGGACATCGTCATGATGGCCAGGTTGCGAAAGCGGCGGTTGGAATATTCCGCGACGATCGCGTTGAGACAGGCCAGCATGCCGCCGATGCCCAGCCCGGTCAGAAATCGCGCCGCAAGCAGGACATCGATGTCCGGTGCGAGAGCGGCTGCAAACATGCCGGCTGCAATGGTGCACAGGCAAAGCAGGATGATCGGACGGCGACCCACCCTATCGGCCGCCCAACCCAGAATGATGGAGCCGACAGCCATGCCGATCAGCTCCATCGAGAGCACGATGCCCAGCGCACCGCGATCAATTCCCCATTCCCTGGCGATCCCGGGTGCGGCGAAGCTGACTGAGATGATGTCGAAACCGTCCAGGCCCAGCAGCATGAAACAAAGAAGGACGGCGCAGATTTGCATCGACCCCATCGGTCCTGCTTCAATTCGCTGCCTTGGGTCGCTGCTCATAAGGACGTCCTAAAACCTCCACCTTGGCATCAGGATGAACCTAATTCATGGTAGAATATAATAAATCACTATAAATGGGCTATTATGATCAGTTCATAACTTGCCGATCCTATTATATTGAATTCGAGATTAGGTTTGCAATCATACCATATTGATACCGCGCCTTTTAAGGCGCGGTATCAATATCATCAGTAATTGTAGGAGAACGAAACGCCATATGTTGCCGGAGTTCCGGGAGTCCTGGTAATTGTCTGGACCGCACCAGCGGCGTTATTCCAATAGTATGTATTGAAGATGTTCTTACCGAACAGGGTCACGCGCCAGCTGTCATCTGGTCCCTTGATGCCCGCACGGACATCGACCAGGGTATAATCGTCGATGCCGTAAAGCTTCCTGTCCTTGGGTGTCGCACCAAGGCCAGTCGGCAGAATTCCGATCGGGTTGGTATCGCCGCCCACGACGCTGATCGTGTCGGATCGCAAATTGATCCCCGCACCGGCAAAGGCGCTCAACTGACCGCTGACCGGGAATTCATAGTCGGCATTGACCGCAATCTGATATTTGGGGGTGAACGGAATGCGCGTTCCGCTGAAGTCTGCATCCCGGCCATCCAGATCGATACCGATGAACTTCTTGATCTTGGCATCGGTGTAGGTGAATGCCGTCGAGACCGTGAAGCCCCGTGTAGGACGCAGGGTCGCTTCAAGTTCGAAGCCCTTGATCGTCGACTTCGGCACGTTCAGCAAGGTGTCGAGAATGCCGAAGGGTGGCACGCGCGCTTTCGTACGAACCTGCTTGTCACTATAATCATAGTAGAACGCAGCGCCGTTGAGTTGCAGCGTGCGGTCGAGCAGGGTTGTCTTAAAACCGGCTTCGTAAGCCAGAACCGATTCCTGCCGTACGAACAGATAGGGCGTGTAGTACGTCCCGGAGATGTGGGGGAAACCCCCAGCCTTGTAACCGCGCCCGACGTTGGCGTAGAGCAGGATGCCCGGCTGCGGCTTGTAATCCAGGCCCACCTTCCACGAAACATTGTCTTCCGTCCGGCTGCCTGTGAAGGCACCCGGCGCCCCTGCCGGAACATTGCCGATCTGCCGGCCCTGATTATTGATCAGGAAACAGTCGCCCGCCTTGAACGTTCCGAACGCTCCTCCCAGCAGGATGTCGTAGACGAACGGACCGGTATCGTTCGGGAAATTGCCCAGATTGGTATTGCAGGCAGTTTGCCGCGATCGGCTGTTGGTATAGCGCGCGCCACCCTTGACGGTGAAATGCGTGCCGAGATCAAATTCGGCGTTGGCAAATGCAGCATAGCTACGCATCCGCTGAGCGGAGGAATAGCGAGCGCCGCGGATCGGATATCCGAAAAATGCCTGAAGCGTGGGGTTCGAGCTTGAGTTACGAAAATCGACGCTGGTCGCTTGATCGACTTTCGACTTCTCGAAGTTGGCACCCAGCACCCACCGAGAACTGGAACTGGCGCCGTTGCTGAGCCTTGCTTCCTGGAAAAAGCTCGTGGATTTGGCATCGTCGTCGCTCAGATCGAGGACGGAACGGGCCAGGCCATCGCCGTCGATGTTCAGCAACTGATCATAGTCGATATAGGATGTCAGGGTCGTGAATGTGACTGTATCGCTGAGGTCGATGTCGCCACGCAAACTTCCCTGCAACATCCGGATATTTGCGCGCGGAAGGTCCAGAGTCCAGTCCGCCGCACGCGGCGATTCAGGAGAAAATGGAGTAGCCAGAACACCGGCTTCCTGAATTGGCTGCTGCGCGACATAGCCGGAATATTGCAGCGCGATGGGTTCGCTGCGATCCTTCCATCCGTTGACATTCAATGCAAACCGAACGGTATCGGTCGGCGTGAAGTCAACGAGGATACGCCCCATATAGTTGCGCTGTTTGCCATTGCGATCGTCAGGACGGCTATTGCTCTTCTGCCATCCATCCATCAACTCAACACGCCCGGCGACCCGCGCACGCAAGGTATCGGAAAGCGGCCCGCTGACATAAGCCTCGCCAATCACTTGGTTGAAACGGCCATAGGTCAGGTTGACGCCAGCTTTCAACGTGCTGGTCGGCTTCGCCGCAACATAGTTGATGGCACCGCCAGTCGAGTTCTGGCCGAACAGCGTCCCCTGAGGTCCTTTCAGAACTTCGACGCGCTCAAGATCGAACGCCGAATGGCGCGTGAACGCGCTGAACGGCAACGGCGCTTCGTCAAGGTATACGCTTACGGTCGGATAGGCGCCGACCGAGGAATCGTTAAAACCAACGCCGCGAAGCGTGTAGACGGGCGTACCGCTGGCGGCCTGCGAGTAACTGAGGCTGGGAATGGACTGAGCCAGATCCTGCAGGTTGTTGATCTGGCGCGACTTCAATTCCGCCCCACCCACAACCGCAACCGTGGTGCCCACGTCATTGAGCTTCTGCTCACGCTTGTTGGCGGTCACGATGATGTCGTTGGAGTAAACTTCTGTCGCGCTCGGTGGTGTGCCGGTGCTGACGTCCTGCGCTTTGGCGCTGCCTGAGCAAATCGCAATGGCGATCGCCGACGTAGCCAGAACTGGATTAATCCTCCTCATCTTCCCTCCCCTAAAAATCATATTCGCTCATTTTGAGTCGATGCGCTTATGTGGAATAAGCAAATCCTGAATACCGTTCAGAATGCTGAATTGCAAGCGCAAAGCACAGGAAACTGGGACATAGGAAAGCCCTATGCGATGCACAGGCCGCCGATGGGTGCGGCTTTGCAGTCATTCAAAGCGGTGCGAATAGGCGGGGCACCGGACGGTTCGTCGCCGTCCGGATCTGATTCCTTTCATCGGGCATATTTCCATGAATGACCGGACACCCATCGCCTCCGTCGCCGGCAAGCAAGATGCCGCAGCAAGGGCGCTTGCAGCCCTGTCGTTCGTGTTTGGGAGTTCAGACCGCACGATCGCCAGGTCGGCAGGTTGTGGGTCCGACAGCCTTATCCTCGCCCTTTCGGGCAACGCCGGATTGTCGCCGGCAAAGCGGGGCAGGGGGCTGTCGCGAGGCAAGATGATCGAAACGGGAAACGAGTTCATCTGATGTCCGATATCGATATGGATCAACTGCAGGCCTGGATCGGTCGACGCGCGGAACAAACCATTCCGATCGATGTCGCCCAGGCGACGCGCATTGCGGCCACGCTGGACCATGACGAGGCTCCCGTAGTCGGACAACCGCTTGCGCCGCTTTGGCACTGGGCCTATTTCACTCCTTCCGCCCGGCAGTCTGAACTGGGGACGGACGGCCACCCCAAGCGCGGTGGGTTCATGCCGCCGATCCCGCTGCCACGCCGGATGTGGGCGGGCGGGAAACTGCGCTTCTACGAGCCGATATTGGTCGGAGACGTCGTTACACGGATTACCGAAATCCGTGATGTGGTTGCCAAGCCCGGCTCACAAGGGCCGCTGGTATTTGTCGCGTTGCGCCACAGCCTGACGACCGAACGGGGCGTTGCCATCGAGGAAGATCAGGATATTGTCTATCGAGGGGAGAGCGTCGGCAATCCTGCCCCCATGCCCTTGCCTTCGGTACTGGACCCTGCACCGGCCGAGTGGCGCGATGTGCAACTATTCGATCCTACCCTGCTGTTCCGCTATTCCGCGCTCACGTTCAACGCGCACCGCATCCATTACGACCTTCCATATGCGCAACAGGCAGAGCGCTATCCGGGCCTGGTCGTCCATGGACCACTCACTGCGACCTGCCTGGTAGACCGATTGCTGGCGCACACAGGGCGGCGGCTTACGGGCTTTAGTTTCCGAGGCAAGCATCCGCTGATCGCAAGCGACCGTGGCGCGAACCTGTGCGGCAGGACTGGCGAACGGGATGGCAGCTACGAATTGTGGGCGGAATCCCCCGATGGGCATGTCACGATGATCGCCACGGCAACGACGGAGGCTGGCCATGCCAGTTGATCCGGAAAAGTTGCTCGCCTTCGATATTCCCGAAGTATCGCATTATGTTACCCCCCGCGATGCAGCGTTCTATGCATTGTCTGTCGGGCTGGGCTCTGACCCGTGCGACCTGGACCAGTTGCCGTTCGTCGACCCGCTGGCTGGGCCGCCCATCCTTCCGTCCATGGTGATGGTGTTGGCACACCCGGGATTCTGGCTTGGCGATCCACGTTCCGGCGTCGATCCGGCCGCTGTTCTGCATGCCGCGCAACGGTATCAGATCATGGCGCCGCTGCGCGCGGGCATGACGGTCAGCAGCAAGACGCGAGTGACGGGTCTGACGGACAAGGGGGCGGGCAAGCCGGCGTTGATCGATGCCGAAACCGCCTTGACCGATGACAACGGGACGCTGGTAGCGCGATTGAATCGCACCACGTTCGTGCGCAACGGTGGCGGCTTTGGTGGCGACGTCCCGCCACGCGCCGCCGCTGCTCCAGTGCCCACGATGCCGGCCGACGAAACCGTCGATTTGTCGACTGCAGTAACCCAGGCACTGTTCTATCGCCTGAATGGTGACCTCAACCCCTTGCACAGCGATCCCGCAGTTGCAGCAAGGGCGGGTTTCGATCGACCGATCCTGCATGGGTTGTGCACCATGGGCGTGGTCACCCATGCGCTGATCCGCGCACGGACGCACTATGCGGCGCATCGACTGAGTTCGATGGCGATGCGGTTCTGCAGCCCGGTCTATCCTGGCGAAACGATCAGAACTGAAATCTGGCACAATGGCACGTTTCAGGTCCGTGCCGTGGAACGCGATGTCGTCGTGGCGGACCAGGGCGCGTTCTCGCTCACTGTCACATCAAAGCAAAATACCATGGAGGCTACCTCGTGAACGGCTCACCCGAAATTGCCGAGGCCATCGAAATGATCCGCGAAAGCGCGGCGGGCATTGCCGACAAGCGTGACCTCGGCCGCATCAGGGCGCTGCGCTATACCAAGGCCGGCTTCGATCGATCCGTCTGGCAGGACATGTGCGACATGGGATGGCCGGCGCTGCGGGTCGACGAAGCGCGTGGCGGCGTCGGGCTGGGCCTCACAGCCTATTGTGCCCTTGCCGAATGCCTTGGCGCCGCGCTCGCCCCCGAACCGTTGATCAACGCCGCCCTGTGCGCCTCGCTGCTGGACGGTGAACCGCTGGCCGATCTGCTCAGCGGAAAGTCGCTGATTCTAGCGGCATGGCAGAATGGCCGGGATGCGATCGAGCCGCTGAAAGATATTCGGTTTGTAGACGGCAAGATCAGCGGATCGAAGGCTTACGTGCCAATGGCCCTGGGGGCCGACGCGTTTCTGGTGATCGATCCCTCACGCGCCTGGCTGGTCGCTGCCAACGCGCCTGGTGTCACGCTGAAATCTGTCGAGTTACAGGATGGTGGTCATGTGGCAACGGTGACGCTCGATGGCGTTGCGGCGACGGAATTCTCGGTCGATCCGGCGCCCGCGCTGGCCGAAGCATGCCTGGCGACCAGCGCCTATCTGCTCGGCATGATCGATGCCGCGCTTGAGCGTACCGTCGACTATCTCAACACCCGCGTTCAGTTCGGCAAGGTCATAGGCAGTTTTCAGGCACTCCAACACCGCGCGGTCGATCTGAGACTGCAACTGGAACTGACCCGCGCCAGCGTTGAAGACGCGGCGTGGCGGTGGGAGGAAAGTCCCGCCACCCCAGATGCCTATGCAGCCATTTCGCGCGCAAAGGCGCGGGCGACGGCGAGCTGCGCACTGGTCACGCGTCAGGCGATCCAGCTTCATGGCGGCATCGGTTACACCGACGAGCACGACATCAGCCTGTTCCTGCGCAAGTCCATGGCTACCGGCCCACAATATGGAAGCCAGACAGCCCACAGCCGCCGCTTCGCTCAACTTCTCCCGACACTCTGAGGGCACATTACCATGTCCTATGCCGCTTATGCTTTCGACGATTACAACGCGCTCAGCGACGACGACTTCCGCATGTTGGTTCGCAAGTTTCTGGGGGAAAATCACCCCGACGTACTCCGTCATCCGCCCAAGCGCCTGCACTGGGATGAAGTCAAGGCATGGTACATGATCCTGTCAGCAGCCGGTTGGCTGGCCCCCGCTTGGCCACGCGAACATGGCGGCATGGGCCTGTCCGCAGCCAAGCAGCTTATCTATGTCGATGAATTCGAACAATTCGGCGCGGCGCGTACGCCAGATCATGGAATCATGCTGCTTGGTCCACTGCTGATCAATTATGGATCGGACGAGCAAAAAGCCTACTTCCTGCCGCGTATCCTGGCAGGCGAGGACATCTGGTGCCAGGGGTACAGCGAACCGGGTGCCGGATCGGATCTGGCTTCGCTGCGAACCGAAGCCGTGCTGGACGGCAACGAATGGGTGGTCAACGGCCAGAAGATCTGGACAACGCTGGCCGGCGATGCGGACTGGATCTTTGCGCTGGTTCGCACGGACAAGACCGCAAAAAAGCAGGAAGGGATCAGCTTCCTGCTGATCCCGATGAATACGCCGGGCATCACCGTGCGTCCGATCATCAACATCGATCTTCAGGACGAATTCAGCGAAGTCTTCTTCGACGACGTCCGCGTACCGCGCGGCAACCTGATAGGGGAGGTGAACAAGGGCTGGACGATGGCCAAGAACCTGCTCGGGTTCGAGCGGATCTTCCTGGGTTCACCACGTCAGGCGGCCAACGCCCTCTCCCGCCTTCAGCGACTGGCCGAACATTATGGCGTCGAAGAGAGCGAAAGCTATCGCGATAAGCTTTCCGGATTTCGCATGGACCTTTGGGATCACCAATGCCTGTTCGAACGGATAGCGGACAAATTGCGGCGCGGAGAGACGCTTGGCCCCGAAGTGTCGTTCCTGAAGCTGAACCAGACCGACCTGTTCCAGCGGATCACCGAATATGGGTTGGAACTGGCGGGCATGGACGGGGGAATGCTGCACCCGATCGATGGCAATCGTGACCTGAACCCGATGGGTCTGTTCCTCGCGGCGCGCGGTGCCACGATTTACGGCGGCGCTTCGGAAGTACAACGCAACATCCTCGCCAAATCCGTCCTGAGGCTGCCCTGATCCGAACGTCCATCAAGGAAGAAAAGCAATGTTGAGTGGGAAAGTCGCAATTGTCACCGGCGCCGGTGGCGGCATAGGCAAAGCGATCGCCCTGGCCATGGCCAGGGCCGGCGCATCGGTGGTCATCAATGATGTGGGCGTGTCGCTATCGGGCGAAGGCGGTTCGGCCACTCCCGCCGAGGAAGCCAAGGCCGAGATCGAGGCGATGGGCGGTCGCGCCGCCATCAACACCGACAGCGTATCCGACTGGGAGGGCGCGCAGCGCATCGTCGCCACGGCAATCGACGCATTCGGTCGGCTGGACATCGTGGTCAACAATGCCGGTATCCTGCGGGACGTGATGTTCCACAAGATGACGCCGGACCAATGGCTGTCTGTCGTTGGCGTGCACCTCAACGGCAGCTTTTTCGTCAGCCGTGCAGCCGCCGAAATATTCAAGGCGCAGCAAAGCGGTGCCTATGTCCACATGACCAGCACGTCGGGCCTGATCGGCAACACCGGGCAGGCCAATTACTCTGCCGCGAAGATGGGGGTAGTCGGTTTGTCGAAGTCGATCGCCCTCGACATGCAGCGGTTCAATGTGCGGTCCAACTGCATCGCGCCGTTCGGCTGGGGCCGCATGACCAGCAATATCAAAGCGACCAACGAAAAGGAGATCGCGCGGGTCGATGCACTGAAACAGATGACGCCGGACAAGAACGCACCCCTTGCCGTGTTTCTGGCATCGGATGCAGGGGCAAGCGTGTCCGGTCAGATATTTACCGCGCGCAACAACGAAATCATCCTGATGGGCCAGAGCAGACCCATCCGCAGCGTGCACCGCGACGGCGGCTGGTCTCCCGATACCGTGCGCGACCACGCCTTTCCTGCGCTTGCCCCATCCTTTTACCCGCTCGACCGAAGCCAGGACATCTTCGCCTGGGATCCGGTGTGATCGCCTGAACTTCAGAACTGACAGGAACCGAGATGATCCTAAGCCCGCTCGACAACGATGAATTCGCCGAAATCCGTGAAGGCGTGCGCCGTCTGTGCGCCGACTTTCCAGGAGATTATTGGCGCAAGCTGGACGAAAAGCGCGAATATCCGACAGCTTTCGTCGATGCGCTGACCCAGGCGGGCTATCTCTCCGTCCTGATCCCGGAAGAATATGGCGGTTCGGGTTTGGGACTGTCGGCGGCGGCGGCCATTCTGGAGACTGTGCAGGCGGAAGGGTGCAATGGCGGTGCCTGCCATGCACAGATGTACACGATGGGTACGATCCTGCGCCACGGATCGGAGGAGCAGAAGCGCACTTACCTGCCCCGGATCGCGACCGGGGAACTGCGCCTGCAAGCCTTTGGCGTGACGGAGCCGACCAGCGGCACCGACACGACCGCCCTGCGTACCTTCGCCAGGCGTGAGGGCGACGACTATGTCGTCAACGGCCAGAAGATCTGGACCAGCCGCGCCGAGCATTCCGATCTCATGCTGCTGCTGGCGCGCACAACGCCGCGGGACGAAACCACCAAGAAGACCGAGGGTCTGTCGACCTTCATCGTCGATATGCGCGAAGTCGTGGGCAAATCGCTGACGATCCGCCCGATCCGCACGATGATGAACCATGCGACGACCGAGGTCTTCTTCGACAACATGCGCATTCCCGCCGCCAATCTGCTGGGCGAGGAGGGCAAGGGCTTTCGCTATATTCTGGCAGGGATGAACGCGGAACGGGTGCTGATCGCCGCCGAATGCGTGGGTGACGCCAAATGGTTCACGCGGGCATCGGTCAACTATGCCAATGAGCGGCAGGTGTTCGGTCGAAAGATAGGTGCCAATCAGGGTGTCGCCTTCCCCATCGCCAAGGCCTATGCGAACATGCGCGCCGCCGAACTGATGGTACGCGAGGCCGCCCGGCTCTACGAGGCTGGCGTGCCGATGGGTGCCGAAGCCAACATGGCCAAGATGCTCGCGGCGGACGCGTCGTGGGAAGCGGGCAATGCCTGCGTCCAGACCCATGGCGGCTTCGGCTTTGCCGAGGAATATGATGTCGAGCGCAAGCTGCGCGAAACGCGCCTCTACCAGGTCGCCCCGATCTCCACCAACTTGATCCTCTCTCACCTGGCCGAGCATGTGCTTGGCCTGCCGAGAAGCTATTGATGCGCCGCGCCGCGATAGTCAGCCCGTTGCGCACGCCCGTCGGCGCATTCGGTGGCGCGTTGCGGGATGTGCCGGTCGAAACGCTCGGCAGCATCGTGACCAAGGCCGTGCTGGAGCAGAGCGGTATCGACCCGAATCTGATCGAGGATGTCTGCTTCGCGCAATCCTATGCCAACAGCGAAACGCCGTGCGTCGGACGCTGGATTGCCCTGTCCGCAGGGCTGCCGACCGAGATACCGGGGCTGCAGATCGACCGCCGTTGCGGTGGGGGGCTGCAGTCGATCGTTACCGCGGCAATGATGGTCCAGACAGGTGCATGCGATGTCGTGCTGGCCGGCGGTGTCGAAAGCATGAGCCGGATCGAATATTATACGACCGACATGCGCTGGGGAAAGCGGGCCGGGACGACGCAGTTCTACGACCGGCTCGACCGGGGGCGGGAGCGTTCCCAGCCCGTCGAGCGGTTCGGCGTCATATCCAGCATGATCGAAACGGCCGAAAATCTGGCCAGTGACTATGCTATCTCGCGCGAAGAGGCGGACGCCTATGCCGTAGAGAGCCAGCGACGGGCGGCGCTGGCATGGGAGGAAGGGCGGTTCGCGGACGAGGTCGTGCCCGTACCCGTGCCCCAGAAGCGCGGCGATCCGATCCTTTTTTCCAAGGACGAAGGGATCAGGCCGGACACCTCGATCGAGACGTTGGCGAAACTGCGCACCGTTGCGAAGGGCGGCACCGTCACGGCAGGCAATGCGGCCCAGCAAAATGATGCCGCCGCCGCCTGCCTGATCGTTGCGGAGGACCGGCTGGCCGATTTGGGGCTTGAACCGATCGCATTCCTCAAGGGCTGGTCCGCCGTGGGATGCGAACCTTCGCGCATGGGCATCGGACCGGTGGCCGCCGTCGCCAAGCTGTTCGAAAAGACCGGGCTTGGCTTCGACGATCTGGGACTGGTCGAGATCAACGAGGCGTTCGCGGTGCAGGTTCTGGCCGTGCTCAAGGGCTGGGGCTGGGACGATCGCAGCATCCTGAACGTCAACGGTTCGGGCATATCGCTGGGGCACCCGATCGGCGCGACGGGTGTACGCATGATGACGACCCTGACGCACGAAATGCGGCGTCGCGGGGTGAAGTACGGGCTGGAAACGATGTGCATCGGCGGCGGTCAGGGCATGGCCGCCATCTTCGAAAGCGCTTGATGTGAAACGGGCCGGTGTGGACGTTAATCTGGACGCGATCGACTGGGCGGAACTGATCCGCCCGGGCGATCTGGTCGTTTGGGGCCAGGCTTCCGCCGAACCCACGTCCCTCACCGCCGCGCTGACCGCAAATCGCGCCCGGATCGGCCAGTTCCGTGCCTTTATCGGCATGGGATTCGGCAACATCCCCGATCCCGTCCAGACCGACAGGATTGCATTCTCCAGCTATTGCGGATCGGCGCAGAACCGCAGGCTGGGCGATCTGCTCGACATCGTGCCAATTCATTATTCCGCCTTTGCCCCGACTTTGGCAGCGCAGAGACCGATCGTCCTGATCAGCCTGGCGGCGGGCAGCGATCGCGACCATTTCAGCTATGGCGCCAGCGGCGATTATATTGCCGACCTTCTGCCATCTGCCAGCCTGGTGATCGCGGAAGTCAGCAGCCAGACCCCCTCTACAGGAAGCGGGCGGGATGTGCCGCGCCACGCGATCGATTATATCGTACATAGCGATGCCGCACCGCTGGAACCCGCGCCGATCCGCATCGGGCCAACCGAACTGGCGATTGCGAAGCATGTCGCTGCCCTGATCGAAGACGGTTCGGTAATCCAAGCCGGAATCGGCAACCTGCCCTCTGCTGTCCTGGGCGCTTTGGGGGGGCACCGTGATCTCGGCATCCACTCCGGCCTGATTGGCGATGAGATCGTCGATCTGGTCGAGGCTGGCGTGGTGACCAACGCGCACAAGACGATCGATCCGGGAGTCACCGTGACCGGGTTACTGTCGGGTGGTTCGCGGCTGATGCAATGGGCCGACAACAACCCGCTGCTCGCGGTGCGACCGACCAGCTACACGCACGACCCTGCCGTCCTGGCTTCCATCGATAAGCTGGTTGCTGTCAATTCTGCCATCGAGGTCGATTTGACCGGTCAGATCAATGCTGAGATAGCAAATGGACGCTATCTGGGTGCCATTGGCGGTGCCGCAGCGTTTCTGCGGGGCGCAGGGGCCTCACGCGGCGGCCTGCCGATCATCGCCTTGCCGTCCACTGTCGGCAGCGTCAGCCGCATCGTCACCGCTCTGTCGGGTCCCACCAGCACGGCCCGTTCGGACGTCGGTCTGATCGTGACAGAACATGGCGTTGCCGATCTGCGCGGGTTGAGCCTGCGTCAACGTCGCGAAGCGTTGCTGGCCATCGCCCATCCCGATCATCGCGCTGCCCTCGATCGCGACAGCGCTTTCCAGATTTCAGTCTGAAGGACTTTGAAATGGCAGACCCGCAAGATGTTTCCGCCATCCTGGCATCGATCGAGAGCCAATGGAGCGAAGCGGCCCACAACTGGAATCCGCAGATGCTGACCGCGTTGTACACGGCCGATGCGCTCCTGATGGGCGGGCGACCGGAGCATTCCGTCGGACAGGCTGCGATCAGGGGCTATTTCGATTCCTATGTCGGCATTATCCATTCCGGTGGGCTTGAATTCCATGAACAGGAAACGCGCATGCTGGGTGCGCGCGCGATGCTGGCACAAGGCTTTGCGACCTTCCGCTTCATTCTGGCCGGAGGCGTCGAAACGCGGATGCCAGTGCGCACGACGTTCCTGCTGGTAAGGGAAGATCGCTGGAGAATTCGCTCACACCACTTCTCGGCGATCCCCGAAGCGCCTCCTCTGGGAAACTGATGCACTCCCCGATGCTAAACTTTTTCCGCAAATCTGAGGCGTGAACATGACAGACTATCGACACCGCTCCATCGCGCTACTGAAGTCCATCGAGACCGGCGACGTCACACCCCGCTCTTACCTCAATCACGACTATTATATTCAGCACAATATAGCGTTGGCGGACGGGGTTGAGCCGGTTTTCGCGTTGTTCGATGCGATCCGGCCCGGACAGGGCAAGGCCAATACCGTTCGGGCGTTCCAGGATGGCGACATGGTGTTCCTGCACACTGAGTTCGACCTGTTCGGACACAAGACGGCGATCGATATTCACCGGTACACAGATGGCCTGATCGTCGAACATTGGGACAATCTCCAGATCACTCCTGCGCATCGCAATCCCAGCGGACGATCAATGGTCGATGGCGAAACTGCAATCGCTGATCTGGATAAGACTGCCGAAAACAAAGGATTGATTCGGCATTTTCTGGAAGATGCCGTGATTGCAGGCGATGGACATGCTGCATCATCCTTCTTCAATGAAGGCATGTTGATCCAGCACAACCCCTATCTGGCCGATGGGGTTGCTCCATTCCTGGAATATCTCGGCTTGCTTGGCGCAAAGGGGGCGGGTGCAAGGTACGAACGGCTTCACATGGTGCTTGGCGAAGGCAATTTCGTGCTGTCGCTTTGCGAGGGTGTCGCATCGGGCAACTCCTCGGCATTTTTCGATCTGTTCCGGATCGCGCGTGGCAAGATCGTCGAACATTGGGACGTGGTTCACGAGATTCCGCCCGTGGCCGAGCACAAGAACAGCAACGGCAAATTTTGAACAGATTTCCACATTCAAATTGTAAGGGAGATGGAGAATGAAGACGTTTTTGAGCATTGGCAGTGGTCCGGGTATCGGTGTTTCTACGGCCGAACGTTTCGCCAGAGGAGGTTTTCAGGTCATCCTGACCTCGCGTTCGGGTGAAAAGGTCGAAGGGCTGGCCGAGGAATTGAAGGCCAAGGGCTATACGGCGCAGGGTCGCACGGTTGATGCCTCCGATCCCGCCAGCATTGCCTCCCTGATCGCAGGGGTAGAGGCCGATCACGGCGCCATCGACGTGATCCATTATAACGCTGCGTCGCTGCGTCTGGCAGGACTGGACGACCAGCCGGCGGACGCCATCAATTCCGATCTGGCCATCAACGTAGGCGGCGCGCTCGCCACGGTTCAGGCTATCGCACCACGCATGGCGGAGCGCGGCGCCGGCACGATCCTCATCACCGGGGGCAGCTTTGCCCTCAACCCCAACCCGGCCCTGCTTACGCTCAGCCTGGGCAAGGCCGCGCTGCGCGCCATGACAATCGCCATTGCACCCGAACTGCTCGAAAAGGGCATCCACCTCGCATTGCTGACCGTGGGTGGTTACGTCCAGCCCAACACCGCCATCGAAATCGGCGAGGAATTCTGGAAACTATACAATCAGCCCAAGGACGCATGGACCAACGAAGCCGGATATACAGCCTGAATGGCGATCCCTGAAAGGGGCTGGGGAGAGCATTCTCCCGCCCCTTCAGGCCATGGCCATGTTCCGCCCGGCAAGATATCCCGTAACCAGCGCACGGGCATAGGCAGAGCCGTAATTGCTGTGCCACAGCACACTGGTATCGCCGCCTGAATACAACCCCTCGATGACCGCGCCATCGCGATCCAGCACGCGGCATCGGGCATCGATGGTCAGCCCCCCGGACGTGTGGCTGAACCCCGCAATTACTTTCACGGCATGGAACGGCGGTTCTGCGATTCTGCGCAGATAATCGATGTTCTGGGTGACGTAATAACCGAGCGGATCCTTGTTCGCTTTGGGAACCTTAAGCAGGTGCGTGGTGCCGTCGTCGACCGCCTGATTATATTCGCGGACCATCGATGCAAAAGCAGTCGGGTTAAAATCGAGTTGCTTGGCCAGGCTTTCCAGAGTGTCGGCAGAGGCAACGCGCACTGTACCTAGACCTACGTCCTGCCAAAAGCGGTTTGCCCCGGCAATCAAGTCCTGCCAACGGCCTTGGAACACCGGGTCATCCATGATGGCAAAGCCGACCGATCCCGGCTGCTGTACCAGAGCGTTGCAGATATTTTCGCCGATGCGCGGCCTGGTTTCATCGGTGAACCTTTCGCCGGCGCCATTGACCACGATGCCGTATGGAAATTCCTGAACATAATCGGGCAACGCCGCGCTGCCATCTGCAGGCACCATTGCAAAGGGATGCAGCGGGTACGCCACCGGCTCTGGCGGCAGGTGAAGATAGCCGTGGATGCGGTGCATGGCGCGAGTGCCTGCGCCTACGTCCAGCCCCATAAGCAGGCCGTCTCCGCTGTTCGTCGGAAGCCCGCGCAACATCGCATAATTGGCATCGGGCGAGATGTAGCGGGTCACCAGTTCGACGTTGCCCTCAAAACCGCCGCAGCTCAGCATCGTCGCGGCAGCTTCGATACGGAGCAGTCCATCCGCGTCGCGCGCGATCAGGCCGGTAACGCGCCCGCGATCATCGCGCAGCAACTCCAGCCCGCGCGTGACGGTCCGCACAACGCCACCCTCAGCCGTTAACGCTGGAATCAGCGCAGCGTAGAACGCCGGTCCTTTGCCCACGACCATATGGCATCGTACCACGTTCATGCCCATGTCCGCGGTCGAGGCGTGCGGTGCCAATGTCCATTCGACGCCCAGATCGCGCAGGAAATGGCAAGTCTCCGCGCCATGGTCGCAAAATGCCTTGAGCACCGCAGCATCGGCCCGCGGATCCCAGCGGCGCATATCCTCGAAAAAGGCTTCGCGCGTATCGATCACACCCGCTGCGGTCTGATAATCGGTCCCGCCGCCGAAATTGGCGGTGCAGGCCGAGATCAGTCCTTCCCCGCCGATATAGCTGTTCTTTTCTATCACGATTACCGAGCGGCCTGCCCGCGCGGCCGAGACGGCGGCCACGATCCCGGCGGTCCCGGCCCCGACGATCAGGACGTCGGTGGTCAATGTTCGCTGGGCGGTGGCCATGGGGAGTGCCTTTCTCTTCCGGACGGAAACGCTGCGCGGAGGATCACAGCCCGTATTTCATGCCACCATCGACCGCGATGATGGTGCCGGTGATATAGGATGCCAATGGAGACGCCAGAAAAGCGACCAGGTTGCCGACATCCTGCGGCTTTCCGAAATAGCCAATGGGAATATGCTTTTCGATAAAGGCCTTACGCGCATCATTGGTCGTATAGAGTCGATTGTCGACCTGTTCGCTGTCGATCCGCCCCGGCGCGACGCAGTTGATCGTCACGCCATCACGGGCGACCACGCGGGACAGCCCCTTGGCCCATATATGAACGGCCGCCTTCGCCGACGACGTGGCGTTCAGGATCATCGGTTCCATCACGCTGGTCATGTTGATGATCCGTCCGAAGCCGGTCTGCTGCATGGCGGGAAGCAATGCGGTGGACAACCTGCGAACCGCCGTGAAGTTGAGATCGAAGGCATCGTCCCAGACTTCGTCGGACGCGTCGGGGACTACGGGCATGGAATAACCCGCGCAATTTACCAGAATTTCGATCGGACCGGCGCCTTCGGAGGCAGCATGGGCCAGCCGCGTCACGTCTTCGCGATCCGTCATGTCGGCAACAATGGTTTCGGGTCGGACGTGGCCAGCCGACTCCACCGCATCGGCTATGCTCTGGAGGAGGTCAGCGCGGCGCGCCGTTGCCACTACCTTCGCCCCCTCACGTGCAAGAACGGCCACAACGGATGCGCCGATTCCGGCACTTGCCCCGGTCACAAGGCAGCGACGGCCTGCAAGTTGAAGATCCATGATATCGTCTCCCTGGACCGATCCCCGTACGGGCCTCCGGCCTGGCGGAAACCCTCCCGAACGCTATTGGGCGGAACTGCGCGCTGCGACCTGCTGATTGAATTCCGAGAAGAACTGCTCGGTCAACTTCTTGGTGGTGGAATAGATCAGCCGGCTGCCCAGTTGCGCGATCTTGCCCCCGATATCGGCCTTGGCTTCGTATTTGAGCAGCGTTGCACCGGTGTCATCCTCGGACAACGCCACATCGGCGCCACCCTTGGCAAAGCCTGCGACCCCGCCCTTGCCTTCGCCGGAAATGGTGTAGCTGTGCGGTGCCTGGATGTTCGACAAGGTTACCTCGCCCGTAAAGGTCGCCTTGATCGGCCCGATCTTCAGCACCACTGTCGCGGCCATCTGCGTATCGGACATCATCTCAAGCGTCTGGCAGCCGGGAATGGACGCCTGAAGGATTTCCGGGTCGTTCAGCGACTGCCAGACAAGCTGCAACGGTGCCTCTATCCGCTCTTCGCCCTCAATGATGAATGCCATCGAACTTCCTTCAAGTCGTTTATGCCGCAGTAGGCGGCCATGATGATATCGATCGTGGACTGACCCGGTGGCCTAAAGCTTGAACAGCCGTTCGGCGTTGCCGTGCGCGATCTTGGCCTTGTCCGCAGGGCTGATTGCCAGATTTTCCAGGAATTCGCGTCCTTCGGACATCGAACCATAGGGATAATCGACCGAGAACATTATGCGGTCCGCCCCCACTTCGAGCAGCAGGTTCAGGAACGTCGCCGGATAGTTGAAACCGCCAAAGGTGTAGTGGACGTTCTCGCGCAGGTAGTCGCTGACCCGGCGGTCGAGCTTGGTCGCGGCCTGGGTAAGGAAGGCGTCCAGCCGCGGGAGCATGAAGGGCAATCCTTCCCCCATGTGACCGATGACCACCTGCAGCTTTGGGAAGCGGTCGAACACGCCACCCAAGATCATGCGGATGACATGCAGTCCGGTTTCGAGGTGCCAGCCCCATGCAGGTCCGGCCAGCAGAAAATTCACCTGAGGCGTAAAGCCGCTGAATTGCGCCCCCAGGACCGGCGCCGGGCTTAAAGTCGGGTGGAGATAGATCGGTGCGTCCAGCGCCGCGGCCGCCTGAAGAAACGGAGCGAAAAACGGGTCGTCGAGGTAACGGCCCTTGCTGTGTCCGTTGACGATGGCACCCCTGAAGCCGGGCTGGCCCATGCGCAGCTTCAACTCTTCGGCAGCAGCTTCCGGCGCGGGCAGCGGTACAGTGGCCAAACCAGCAAAGCGCGTCGGGTTGGCGGCAATCTGCTGGGCCAGAAACGCATTCGATTCCCGCGCAACCGCGATCGCCTGATCCGGTTCGGATTGCTCGACACCGGGATTGTTAAGCGAAAGCAACTGCATGTCGATTCCAGCCGCATCCATCTGCGCCACGCGTTCGGCATCGACACCGGACAGGTTGCGGACGACGACGTCACCCTGCAATCCAGAATTGAGCAACTGCTGTTTGAAGGCCTGACCCGGCCCCTCGAAAAAACCGGGGCTGCCATAATGCTCTTCGACGCAAATATAACGCATGATCCAAATCCTTGCGGACTGAGTGAATTCTAGAGGGCGGTTGGTGCAAACTGCTCGACGCAGCGGCGTGTCAGCACTTTGACCAGATTGGCGCGATAGGCCGGGGTGGCGTGAAAATCGTTGGCCATCTCGTCCTCGGGAACGGTGATGGCATCCAGCGCTCCAGGCCGGAAATCAGCCCCCAGCGCCTCTTCGAATTCGAAAGCGCGGAAAACACCGGAGTCACCGGCTCCCGTGACCGCAACGCGAACCTGATCGCCCAGTCGCGCGACGAACACGCCGACCATGGCCAGGCCCGAGGCCGGGTGCCGCATCTTGCGATAACAGGCCCAGTCCGGCCGTGTAAATTCCGCCGCGACGACAATCTCGTCCATTTCGAGCGCGGTGGTGTAAACCCCGCAAAAATAATCTGCGGCAGAAATAACCCGCTGGGAGGTTTCGATCCGACCGTCGAGCGCAAGCACCGCCGAGGGATAGTCCGCGCCCGGATCGTTGGTTGCCAAAGAGCCACCCAAAGTGCCCCGGCGCCGCACTTGCGCGTCACCGATCTGCCCGGCCAGATCTGCGACAGCGGGGATCATGCTGCGCACTAGCGAAGACAGGTGCACGTCCTCATGCCGGGTCATGGCGCCGATCCGCAAAGCTCCGTCGCGCTCGGAAATACCTTTCAGCTCATCGATCCCGCTGATATCCACCAACGCCGATGGCAGCGCCAACCCCTGCTTCATAACCGGCACCAGCGAGTGCCCGCCGGCGAGCAACTTGGCATCGTCGTCTTCAGAAAGAATATTGACCGCTTCTTCCAATGTTCGCGGCCGATGGGCGGAAAAAGGCGTCATGATCCGGCACCTGCCCGCTCTTTCGCTTCACCATCGACATCGTCAATCTTCTGCTGATGCATCGCCGCAGCACCGGCCTGAATGGCGCGGACAATGTTGTGATATCCGGTGCAGCGGCAGATATTGCCCTCAATCTCATGCCGGATAACATCGGGGTCCGATACCGGGCCAAGGCGGTAGACCATGTCGACGGCCGACATGATCATGCCCGGGGTGCAGTATCCGCACTGCAGCCCATGTTTTTCGTTGAAGGCCTGCTGCATGGGATGGAGATTGTTCTGGCTGCCCAAGCCCTCGATCGTCACGATATCGGCACCATCGGCCTGCCAGGCAAAAGTCGTGCAGGATTTCGTCGCCCGACCGTCGATATGGACCAGGCAGCATCCGCACTGGGACGTGTCGCATCCGATATGCGTTCCCGTGAGGCGCAATTCGTCGCGGATGAAATCGACGAGCAGCATGGAAGGCGATACGTCCCTGCCGACTGACTTGCCGTTGACTGTAAGTTGGACGTTCATGTTATTTTCCTAGAGGGAATTGCAAATGCTCAGGCTAGGGCTGCAACGCGAACCGAGTTGGGTTCTTGCGCATCCTGAATAGCGGACCAGATCTTTGCGGCCGTCAGGGGCATGTCGAGATGGCGGATCCCTAGTGGGGCAAGCGCATCCACCGCCGCGTTCACCGCTGCTGCAAGTGCTGGCGTCGTTCCGCCTTCTCCGCCGGCACGAATGCCGAGCTTGTTGCTAAACGACGGAACTTCGCTCAACTCTGTTGCGAAAAAAGGCATCTGGTGCGCGTGCGGCATGGCGTAATCCTGGAATGATCCGCTCAGCAACTGGCCGCTGCTTTCGTCGAAATATATCTGTTCCATGAACGCCTGCCCCAGCCCCATCGCGATACCGCCATGCGTCTGGCCATGAAGAATCAGCGGGTTCACAGCGCGACCGACATCGTCCACCGCTGCAACGTTGACGATCGCAACTTCTCCGGTGTCCGGATTGATCTCGACTTCACAGACCTGGGCACCATAAGGAAAGCCGGCCGCCGTGAAGAACTCCTCACAAACGCCAGCCAGCGGGCCGAACAGTTCGGCGGGAAGATCCTCCAGCGTCCGCGTTTCGCGGGCAATGTCGAAAACATTGAACCGACGCCCCTCGGGACTGGCGAAGAACGTGCCAGCCTCAAACCGGATGTCTTCCTCTGCCGCATCCAGCAGGAGCGCCGACAAACGGCGTGCCCGGCTGATAATCTGATCGACCGCTTTGCCGATGACGACGGCTCCAAATCGCATTGATCGACCGGAGACGGAGCCGCCACCCACGGTAACCCGGTCCGTATCGCCCTGGACCAGCCGGATCGATTTTATCGGGACGTTCAACCACTCCGAAATCAGTTGGGCAAAACTGGTTTCATGACCCTGGCCGCTGGCACCGGTGCCGATGACCAGTTCGACGACCCCCTCCGGAAGCACCGTAATCTCGGCACGCTCGACGGGCGGTCCACTTGTGATCTCAATGTAATTGGCAATGCCGATGCCGCGGATTCTACCGTTCTTATGTGATTCAGCCCGCCTGCGGGGAAAGTCCTCCCACTTGGCCAATTGCATGACAGAATCCATTACAGCGGCGTATTCGCCATTGTCATACGTCAGGCCCAGCGCGTTCGGATAAGGCAGCGCTTCAGGCGGAATAATGTTTTTCCGGCGAATTTCGATGCGATCAAAGCCGAAATCATGCGCGGCGATATCGATGAGCCGCTCGATCACGAACATGGCTTCGGGACGACCCGCGCTGCGGACCGGTGTTGTGGGCACTGTATTGGTCAGCACGCCACGCGCAATGAAATGCGCGGCGGGAATGTCGTAAACGCTGGTCATCAGACCGACGCCCTTGCGCAACGGGATATGCGACGCGGCATAGCCCCCCAGATTGCTGGTATTGACACCCCGCAACCCCAGAAACCGCCCTTCCTTGTCCAGCGCCAATTCGGCCTGCACGGTCAGGTCTCGACCTTGGTAGTCGGACAGGAAACATTCGCTGCGCGTGCTCGTCCATTTTACAGGACGACCAATCTTCTTCGCAGCCCAGACGACAAGCCCTTGCTCGGAGTAAAAGGCATTACGCGTTCCAAAGCTGCCGCCGACATCCCGGGAAATTACCCGAATGTCGCCGACCGGAACACCCAGGATGTGCGCTAGCTCGTTCCGGTGACGGATGACACCGCTGGTTCCCGCGTAAAGCGTATATTTCCCAGTATCGGCGTCGTAATCGCCCAGAGCCGCGCGGGGTTCCATAGGCGAGCCCGTGATGCGCGCAATATGCGTGTCGATACGTGCGATATGCGCTGCCGTCGCAAAGGCATGCTCGGTCCGTTCCGGGTCGCCAACTTCGGCATCGACCGATACATTGCCGGGGCATTCTTCCCACAATTGCACGGCATCGGACTCGCTGGCGTCACCCACCGACACGACGCTCGGCAGTTCCTCGTAATCCACACCTACGAGGTCGGCCGCCTGACGCGCCGCCTCGACGGTCTCTGCAATGACCATTGCAACCGGCTCACCGCAGTAGCGCGCTCGATCAATCCCCATCAGGTGATGGGGAGGCAGCTTTAGCGGCGAACCGTCCCTGTTCACCAAGACAAGGTCGGGGCCTCGCGCCTGAACAACCTTGGTCCCCAGCAGCGCATGATCGTGGAGCATCGAGCCGAGCTTGTCCGCAGCCAAATCCGCGCCCGTAAAAATCGCGAGTACGCCAGGGACGGCATTTGCCTCTTCCAGATCGAAACCCAGAATATGAGCATGAGCGTAAGGGGAACGCACGATCTTGGCATACGCCTGCGCGGGCAGATTGTTGTCGGCGGTATAGCTGCCCGCACCGGTCGTCAGCCGCCCGTCCTCCTTTCGAGGAAAGGCCTCCCCAATCAACGCTACCCGATTGTCATCCATGTCTTCCGTCTCCACACCCCCGGCAGCCCCCCGTTTGCGGGGTCTCAACGCTACCGATCGTTTGAAATGATAGCGTATACGGCCTTCATACACCCATCATTTCATAGACAAGGTTGATCGCTGCGCGACCTTGTGGCTTGCTGAAATCAAAGCTGAACTCTCCGGCCAGCGACACGAGCGAGGACATCGTCACGCCGGCTGCTTCCATCCGCCTCAACGCGGCCTGTTCGGACCTTACGCCAAGGCCCGCACAGGCATCGACGATCAGATGCACGTCATAACCATTGGCCCGACCCGAAAGACCAAGCCACTGAACAACGATCTCCGTGGCCACACCGCAGATGATCATGGTCTTTCGGCCAGTTGCCTTGATCGCATCGGCAATCTGCGCCGTCTCGAACGAGTCGGGCGTGGTACGCTGAATATGCGTGAATTTGGTGCGCGTTTCGGTGATTTCCGGAATGATCGTCGGATTGGTGCCATCCCGTTTGGGAATGGTCATGGCGATCGTGGGAATATCGTAAAGCTCCGCCAGCTTGGCCAGCAGACGAGCGGACAGCAGCAGCTCTTCCTTGGGCACCGTAAGCGGATAATTGACGATGCCCGCCTGGAGATCGCCGATGACCAGAACTGCATCGCTGGGTGAAAGTTTTGGATCCATGTCCATGCTCCGTAATTTTGAATTTGCCGTCTGGCGAAACGATCAGGCGTCGACCACGGGAAGCCGCAAGATCGCATTGCCAAGCGACTTTCCCGTTTGATCCAACCGCAATGTCCGGGTCGCCCCGCCGCCCAGGGCGTTGCGCATGAAGACGCTGATCGCGTTGAGATTGCTCACTTCGAATATTTCGACGTCACCTTTGACCCAGTCTCCGAACAGAGCCTTGACAGCCTGAGGCGTCACCGAGCGGCGAACGGCTTCATAGTCACCCGGGGTCTTGGCAATCACCCCGATAGTGACGGTGTCGCCCTTGTCGCCGGAACGAACATGGGCAATTTCTTTAAGCAGGGCAG
Organism: Sphingobium sp.; assembly: GCA_965279415.1. Lineage (GTDB taxonomy): Bacteria > Pseudomonadota > Alphaproteobacteria > Sphingomonadales > Sphingomonadaceae > Sphingobium. The sequence continues at coordinate 1,631,184 of OZ257238.1, read as the reverse complement.
CCATGGTCATGCCTCCAGCATCGTGACGGATTGCGTGACAAAATCACGTGGGATGAAAGTGGGCCACAGGGACACCACCGGGCGCGGCTTTATAGGCGTGCCGAACGACGTGCCGCCTGGCCCCATGATCCACATGTGGGCACAGGCGCGGCGGACCTTATCCGCCTCGTCCTTGGTTCTGGTACGCACCGCAACCCTTAGCCCGACCTCGTTGTGATCGACATGATCGGCGTTGTCGGCGGCAGGGCCGTGCAACATATTCACGCCGATGAAGTCGAACTGGATCTCGTCGGATTTCAGGCCCAGCCGCTCGAACCGTTCGATCAGGGTTTCCCTGGCTTTCTGGGCCCGCTCATAGGCATAGGGCCACGGGAAGAACAGCATGCCCTCGCCGATCCATCCATCTTCATAACCGATGACCAGCTTCAGCATTTCCGGACGTTCCAAGCCGGACATGCCGGTGATACGAACACGGTCCTTTGCCATTTCCTCCAGTTTCAACGACGTGAAGTCGGCAATGCCGTCCGGCATGGTGTAGCGACGCGGATCGTTGATTTCATAGAGCAGATGCTCGGTAATCGTCAGTCGATTTACCCGACCGCCCGAACCGTCAACCTTACCGATGACCGCAGTGCCGTCCTCGTAGAAATCGGCATAGGGAAAGCCCATGCGGCCCATGTTGGGCAACTCGGCAAAGCGTGAATGCAGTCCGCCGCTGCACGCACCGGCGCATTCCAACACGTGACCAACGGTGATCGCCGCGGCGACCCGGTCAACATAGGGACTGTCGTAAGTCCACCCGAATTCGTGCATTACCGGACCGACGTACAACGCGTTGTCCGACACCCGCCCCGCAACTACGACATCGGCGTTCTGGCTCAGCGCCTGAATGATGCCGGAGGCATCGGTATAGACGTTTGCAGCGACCACGCGAGACCGAACGGCGGCGAAATTGTCGTCGCCGGTATCCATGTTGATGAGCGGCACACCTGCGGCGATCAGTTCATCGATCCGGTCGAGCATGTCGTCGCCCTCGATCACGCCGATCTTGGTCCCGTTCAAGCCAAGTTCCTTGGCGACCGCCGCAATGCTGTGTCCTGCGGACAACGGGTTGACCCCGCCACCATTGGAAACCAGCTTGGTACCATGCTGCCGAGCAAGCGGCATGGTCTGGCGCATATATTCCACGACGTCGGGGACGAACCCTGCCTGCGGATTCCTGCTGCGCAGACGCTGCAGCAAGGCCATCGTCAATTCCGCCAGAAAATCAAACGCCATATAATCGAGCTGGCCCTGAGCCAAAAGCTCTAGGGCCGGATCGATTGCGTCACCCCAAAAGGCTGATCCTGATCCTATCCTCATTTTTCTTGTCATCGTTATCCTGCATTCTTTTCAAGATTGCCGCACGGCTCGGCTGGCTACTCCTGTGCTCGTCAGGACCATGGATGCAGTCCCGAGGAGCCGACATTCATTTTGCAACCTACAATTCTGAATGTTGAATATCATTCATTATATAGAAAACGTGTACCGTCAAGCCACCTTTCAGCGGTCGCGGGCGATCATCCTACCTCGAACAAGGCTGCTGCCCCCTGGCCGCCGCCGATGCACATCGAACAGACGACATAGCGGACGCCGCGACGCTTTCCTTCGATCAGGGCGTGGCCCACCATACGGGCGCCGGACATGCCGAACGGATGGCCGATCGAAATCCCACCGCCATTCACATTGAGCAATTCATCCGGTATCCCGATCTGATCGCGGCAATAGATGACCTGCACCGCAAAGGCTTCGTTGAGTTCCCACAAGCCAATGTCGTCTACCCGGAGGCCGGTACGCTCCAGCAACCGAGGAATGGCCAGAACGGGCCCAACGCCCATTTCATCCGGCGCGCACCCCGCCACAGCCATGCCGCGATATGTCCCCAATATGTTCAGGCCGCGCCGTTCCGCATCGGCCCGTTCCATCAATACGCTCGCCGATGCACCGTCGGACAACTGGCTCGAATTGCCCGCTGTGATGTGACGACCGCTCTTAATGAACAGGCCGTCGACATGGACCGGCTTTAACGCGGCGAGATCTTCAAGAGTGGTGGAGGGGCGGTTGCCCTCATCCTTCTCCAGCAAAACCTGTTCTGCAGACTTTGTCCCGCTCGCCTTGTCGATCCTCAACATCGTGGTCGGCAACGGCACTATTTCGTCGTCGAACGCACCCCGAGCCTGCGCGGCAGCAGTGCGCTGCTGCGATTGCAGGGCGTAGGCATCCTGGGAATCGCGACTAATGCCGTAACGCTCCGCCACGATTTCGGCGGTTTCAATCATAGCGATATATGTCGCTGGAACATGTTCGACCAGCCAGGGATCCTGCGCTCGATAGCGATTATAATGGTCGTTTCGCACCAGACTGACGGAGTCGACACCACCGGCCGCGGCCACGGACATCCCGTCATTCACGATCTGCTTGGCGGCAGTGGCTATGGCCATCATGCCACTGGCACATTGGCGATCGATGGACATGCCGGCTACGCTGGTCGGCAGCCCCGCACGCAGCGCAGCCTGACGCCCGATATTATAGCTCTGCCCACCCTGCTGCAGCGCACATCCCACCAAGCAGTCCTCGACTGCACCGCCCTCGATGCCGGCACGGCGGACGGCTTCGCGTAAGGCATGGCCAATCAGTTCCTGAGGCTGCGTATCATTGAAAGCGCCACGGAACGCCTTCCCGATCGGCGTTCGGGCAGTGGAAACAATAACAGCCTCGCGCAATGAAACTCTCCCGGATGTGGCTATGCGCGATATTCAGGCCAAGACCGAATTGCTCTGATCCAATCCCTGCGTGCGCTATAACCGCCATTCCATAATATGAATGGCATTCAGCATGAAGAATGTGACACAGCTAACCGTCCTTGGCAACCGGGCGGACCCTTGACGAAGAAAAGGTTTCACCTAATAAATTGCATTCAGTATTGGGAATGGCACGGAAAATGCGCGATCAGGACACAACTTCTCCTTATGTAGGGGCCGTGGGCAATGCCGTGACGATCCTGCGTTTGCTGGCGCATCGCCCCGAACCGGGCGGTGTTGCTGCGATCGCCCGCGAATCCGGGATCAGCACAAGCACATGCTTCAATATCCTGCGGACGCTGGCGACCGAAGGCTTGGTCTCGTTCGATCTCAAGCAAAAGACATATGCGCTCGGCCTGGGATTGCTGGAATTATCGATCCCTCTGCTCGGCGTCGATCAGGTCGATCTGATCCAGCCGGAATTGCGCCGTCTGGCGCTCGAACATAACAGCCTTATCTGCCTTTGGCGGATCACCGATAACGAACGTGTGGTGCTGGTCGATCGCGTTTCCTCGACACAGACGTTGCGGGTCGACATGTCGCCCGGCGCGCGCGTTCCGGCCTATATCGGCGCTATCGGTCGTTGCTATGCCGCGCACAAGGATTTGCCAGAAGCCGAATTGAAGGAAAGGTTTGACTCGTTGAAGTGGCAATCGCCTCTCACGTTCGCAGAATATTTAGATGATGTCGAACGCGCCAAGAAGAATGCTTATGCATTTGATTTCGGACATATTTTTGCGGGATTCGACACCTGCGGCACATTGATCGTGGACAGCAGCGGCACGGCGCGTTTCGGTGTGAGCAGCGCGGCGATCAAAGGCCAGATTGAAGGCAGCCCGATGGAAACCCTTGCGATCGACCTAAGGGACACTGCACGTCGCATCGGCAGATCGCTGTTTGGCACCGGATAATAGCCAGCCCCAATGGCGCAAGGAAGGCGGCAACACCTGTCGCGCTGCGAATTCGCTCCGCCGCCGCCTGCGTCTACATTGCCATGGCGTCTTCGGGTTCGGCCTCTATCAGGCCCATCATGATATCGATGGCGCGGTCGGCCAGCGCCATTGTCGGGGCGTTGGTGTTGGCGCTGACGATTTGCGGGAATGCAGAAGCATCCATCACGCGCAGGCCATCGACACCTTTGACTTTGAGGTCCGGGGTCAGGACCGCCATCGGGTCATCCGCCCGACCCATGCGCGCGGTGCTGCACGGGTGATAGTTGCTGATCGTCGTGGCGCGGATATACTCCAGTAAATCCTCTTCGGAAGTCACCTGCGGCCCCGGCGACATTTCCCGCGTTATGATCGACGCAAGCGGTTGGCTGCTCATCACCTTGCGCAGGAAGTGGAACGCCTTGACCATGCGACGACCATCGTCCGGATGGCTGAACCAGTTGACATCGATCACCGGATCATCATCGGGATCGGCAGACCGCAACGTCACTGATCCACGCGACTTGGGCTGCATCAGGTTGGCCATAAGCGTGATGCCGTGGTCGACCTTTTCCACCAGCGAAGGCCACATCAACTGCAGCGCGTACATCTGGAAATCGGGTTCGTCGCTGTCACCATCGATATTGACCCAGGCGACTGCTTCGGATCCCGTCGAAGCCACCGGCCCATTCTTGAACGCCGCATATTGCAGCGCGTTACGGACCATGCGCCAGCCGCTCGATTGCTGATGATAGCCATAGCGTCCGTTCGTGGCGCCAACCAGGAATGCGCTCATATGGTCCTGAAGGTTCCGGCCTACTCCCGGCAGGTCGCTGACGATGGCGATGCCATGCTTGCGCAGTTCGTCTGCTGGGCCGATACCCGACAGCATCAGCAGCTTCGGTGTGACGAACGCACCGGTCGTCAGGATCACTTCGGCGGTGGCCCGCGCTTGCTTCAATCCGGTCTTGTCGCGATATTCCACCCCGACCGCTCGACCGTTTTCGATCAGGATGCGCGTCGCTTTCGAGTGGAATGAAATCGTCAGGCGCGTGTCGGCGCGAACCGGGGACAGAAAAGCGCGCGCCGCATTACAGCGTTCGCCATTGCGCACGGTGGCCTGCATGTAGCCTACACCGGTCAGGTTACCGCTGTTGAAGTCGGGAGAGAATGGCACACCCAGTCGCTGCATGGTGCGCACGAAATAATGCGCGCCCTCTACCACGTGCGGCTGCTCTGACACCAGAAGTGGGCCATCGTCGTTGTGCGTCTCGTTGCTGAAGCGCTGGTTGCCTTCCTGCCGCTTGAAGTGGGGGAGCATGTCATCCCAGCCCCATCCACCCCTGTTGCGTCCAGTGCTGCCGCAGATGTCGTTCCAACGGGCATAGTCGGCGCGTGATCCGCGCGTGTAGACCATGACATTGACCGAACTGCCGCCGCCCAGAATGCTGCCTTGCGGAATGGGTACGCACCGCCCGCCCATGTGCGGTTGTGGTGCGGACTGGTGGAATTTGACGAAGTTGCCGCCACCGAACATCATCTTGAACGACCCGGCAGGCATCTTCACCAGATGGTGATTGTCATCGGCACCCGCTTCGAGCAGCAGCACCCGTTTGCCGAATTCCTTCACCAGCCTGCCCGCCGCGACGCAACCCGAACTGCCGCCGCCAACCACGATATAGTCAAATACCTCCGACATCCCACCCACTCCCGCTCATGGCGTTCTTGTTTTTTGTCTTTTTCTCAGCGTCTGGCCCGTTCCCCGCCGCGACGGCCGACGCGTTGCCGTCCGGTCCAGACCGGACGGCAACGCTTCATGCAATCAGGCATAGTTGGTGAACTTGGTAACCAAATAGGAGTTGACCGATTCCGCGCCGCCTTCGGAACCGTAACCGCTCTGCTTCACGCCCCCGAACGGTGTTTCGGCCGCCGCTATGGCAAAGGTATTGATCCCGACCATGCCGCTTTCGATCTCGTCGGCCAGCTTGTTGCCCTGGGCCGCAGAGCCGGTGAAGGCATAGGCGCCAAGCCCGAACGGCAGACGGTTGGCCCGGGCGATCGCATCGTCGAGATCAGAAAAGCGCGTCATCGCCGAAATCGGGCCAAACGGTTCCTCGTTCAGGATCAGAGCATCTTCCGGGACATCGGCAAGAACGGTCGGCTCGAAATAAAAGCCTTCGTTGCCGATGCGATTGCCTCCGGTGGTGACGCGCGCACCCTTGGCGACCGCATCCTTCACATGGCGTTCCATCGCATCGAGACGACGGGCGTTGGCCAGCGGACCCATCTGCGTACCTTCGGCCATCGGATCGCCAACCTTCAGCGCCTTGGACGCTGCCGTGAACTTCTCGACGAAATTGTCATAGATACCGTCCTGCAGGATGAACCGGCTGGGCGACACGCAGCTCGCACCCGCGTTTAGATATTTGTTCGGCACGGCCATCTGCACTGCCGTTTCGATATCGGCATCATCGCACACGATGACGGGGGCATGGCCGCCAAGTTCCATCGTCACAGGCGTGACATTTTGCGCGGCAAGACCAGCCAGCATCTTGCCCACATGGGTCGGGCCGGTGAACGAAACCTTGCGGATCGTTTCCGACGCGATCAGCGTGCGCGAAATTTCTTCCGGATCGCCGATCACGACGTTGAGCACGCCGGACGGAAGCCCCGCATCGGCAAAGATCTCGGCAACCATCAGGCCCGTGCCTGGGGTTTCTTCGGACGGCTTCATGATCATCGAGCAACCCGCCGCCAGTGCCGCCGCGATCTTGCGTGCGGTGAGCAGGACAGGAAGGTTCCAGGGTGCAAAGCCGGCAACCGGGCCGATCGGCTCACGCGAGACAATGCCGCGCCCGTGGGGCGAACGCGATTCGATCGTGCGGCCATAGATGCGCTTGGCTTCTTCGGCGTGCCACACCAGCGAATCCGCAGTAAACTGCACTTCCCATGCCGCTTCCCAGATCGGCTTGCCGACTTCCATCGTCAGCGCCAGAGCCAGCGCATCGGTGCGCGCGCGCATGATTTCGGCCGCCTTGTACAGCACCGCCGCCCGATCCCAGGCCTGCGTCGCCCGCCACACCTTGAAACCGCGCGCAGACGATTCCAGCGCCGCTTCGAGATCCGCCGCCGTGGCGTGCGGCATCTCGCCGATCACACCGCCCGTCGCCGGGTTTATGACATCGCTAACCGTGCGACCGTCGCCTGAAAGCTTCTGACCGTCAATCCACTGATAAAGGGACGTGTATCCGGTGCTGGCCATGCAAATTCTCCTGATGTAAATTTCGATATCAAGTTTCTGAGTGCGGGAACGCCTGCTTGCCCAGCATCCGGAATTCCGCGTTGTCGGCGCCCAACAAGGGGGCGCCATGCGTGATGCCCGGTCGAATTCCGTCGAGCGAAAACGGTATCCCAACCAGTCGCAGTTCATCGTCGGGCGCGGCAGACAGCATGCCTAGCGCTTCGGTCTGAGGATGAGCGACAACTTCGTCGGTCGTCTGGATGGGCGCGCAGGGTACTCCTGCCGCGTCGAACAGGTCGCGCCATTCGGCGCGGGATCGGGTCACCAGCTGGTCTCCAACCAACTGATCGATCGCATCACGATTCTGCACCCGGCTGCTATTGGTGGCAAAGCGTGCGTCTTCTAGCCATGCCTCAGTACCGAACACCGCGCACAGCTTGGCAAAAAGACGGTCGTTGCCGCAGGCAATGACGAGATAGCCGTCACGCGCCAGATACGCCTTGTACGGCGCGATGAAGGCGATTCCCGAACCCATCGGCTGAGGGCATTCCTGTGTAACCTGGAAGGTCGAAATGGCCGCAGTCATCCAGCCGAGCGCGGTCTCGAACAGAGAACTTTCCACGACCTGCCCGCGCGCGGTGTTCTTGCGCGCATAGAGCGACGTCATGATCCCGAACGCTGCCCACAGGCCCGTCCCGAAATCGACCAGCGACACCCCGGCGCGTACCGGGGCCTGCCCCGCTTCTCCCGTCAGGCTCATGATGCCTGAAAAGGCCTGCAGCAGCGGATCGAAGCCAGGCAATGTGTTCATGGCGCCCTTGGAACCGAAAGCCCCTACGGTACAATGGATCAGGGACGGCTTGGCCTTCATCAACGATGCTTCGTCCAGCCCGAACCGGTGGATCGTTCCTGGTCGCAGGTTGTGCAGGAACACGTCCGCACGGTTGACGATCAAATCCTTCAGCGCAGCCAGATCGCCGCTGTCCTTGATGTTCAGGGCGATCGATTTCTTTCCGCGATTCAGTGCGTGAAAGATCGAACCGCTACCCTTCCACCGGTCTGCCCCCCACGACCGCGACGCGTCGCCCACATCGGGACGCTCGACCTTCCACACGGTCGCGCCGAGGCTGGCCAGGATATAGCCGGCATAGGGCGCCGAAGCACTGTCGCCCAGTTCGACGATCACAACGCCTTCCAGCGGTCTGGATTGGGATGATTGTGCTGTCATGTCGCGGTCCTGCCCGTTCCCTTTCCCTGCCCACGCGATGCCATCATTCAGCCAGCGCTTGCGTTGCGGGCGCTGCGGCAGGCAAAGGAACATCCTCTGGGCGACGGAACATCAACAGGCTGAATTCGCTCTTCTGGCACAGCACGCCATTTTGATTGAACACGCTCATCAGGAAGGTGCCGATGCCGTTGCGGTCATCCTTTTCCCTTTTGCGGACCAGTTCCGCCGTCACATAAACGGTATCACCGATAAACACCGGGTGGACAAAGCGCAGTTGATCGACGCCATAATTCGCCTGCGTCGAAGCGCCGAATTGGATCAGTCCTGGAATGAGCGAAAAGACGAGCGATCCCTGCACAACGCGCTGACCAAAGCGCGTGCTTGCCGAATAGTGGGCATTGGCATGAATTTCCAACCAGTTGCCCGTAAACATGCAGAAATTGACGACGTCGGATTCCGTGACCGTTCGGCCTGCCGAACTGAAGCGCATACCGATTTCCAGTTCGTTCAACGCCTTGTCTATCCGGTTGCCAGTCATGCCATCCTCAGAAGTTTATGATATTCCACGAACATCGGCGGCGACGCCGCGCCGTGTCGATCCATAATTCCTGAATGGCATTCAGAATTCGGAAAATCAACCCCGCCGTTGGCCTCGATCGTCCACAAAGCTGTGCGTGCCCGTCCCGCGATCACCCCCGGAATTGACGTGCCAAACCAATCTTTACGGCCTACGGAGCCGTGCATCGGGCCGGATTCCGGTTGAAGCGCCAGAGCACGACCCTGCCGATGATATAGGCAAATGCTTTGACACGCCCCCCAAGAGAATAGACCTATAGGTCTATCCAATCCTCGACTTTAGGATTCGAATATGGACCCTAACGATGTGCCAGCCCTTGATCTTAAGCAGCTGAGCTATTTCATCACTCTGGCTGAGCATGGATCGATTTCGTCGGCTGCTGCGATACTCGGCCTGGCGCAACCATCGCTATCGGAAAACATTACCCGGCTCGAACGCAAGCTGGAAGTGCAGCTTATCGTGCGTGGACCTCGCGGGGTGCATCTGACCGAAGCAGGATTTGCCCTCGCACGGCACGGTCGGGAAATTGTCGAAAGCGCTGCGCTGGCCATCTCGGACATTCGCCAGCTTGGCGGTGAGGCGCGCGGTCGAGTATCGATCGCCTTTCCGCCTTCGCTCAGCCTTTTGCTCAGCGTACCTCTAGCCGAGACCATTCAGAACGAACGGCCCCTCATCAAACTGCACATCGCCGAAGCCTTGTCCGGCCACGTGATCGACTGGCTCAATTCCGACAAGCTGGACATCGGCTGTGCGTACGAGGCAAACGACAGTGCCGGACTCTTGTTCCAGCCCTTGCTCGAAGAGCAATTGTTCCTGGTCGCCGCGCACGACAACTGGCCGACAATGATCGTTAGCGCTGACGCCGGGCAGCCATCGATCGCGGGCCTCGCCTTGCAGGAGCTGCCGCTGGTGCTGCCAAGCGCATCGCATGGCGCACGCAAGGTCGTGGAGCGGTTTTGCCGCACGGAACACATTCATCTGAACGTAGCCATGGAAATCGATTCGCTCCCACAGATCATCTCGATGGTCGAACGAGCCAGTGCATACACTATCCTTCCGCATGCGGCAGTGATGAGCAAGGTGGCCGATGGCAACCTTGCCCTCATTCCTATCGTCGAACCGATAATGAGCAGGACCGCCTATCTGGTCCGCAAGCGATCTCGATCGATCTCCACCGCCAGCAAGGTCGTGGAAGATTCGGTCAAGATCATCCTGGCCGAGATGGTCGGGCGGTTCAATCTAAAGGCTACCTTATGCTACGCGCCTCCGATTGCTGGGAAATAAGGGGCGCGTTCGCAGCGATTGCGAACTCTCATCGCGTTGGAAAGCGACCATGACGATGTATTACCCGACGGCCATTCGTCCGCTAACCTCCGGAACGTCGCTGCGGCCGCGGTGAAAACGATTGCGGCTATCGAACGCAGCTCAGCGGTCGCTCTTTCCCCCAATCGGAATGCAACGCTGTGGAACGCCACGTGCTGGATAAAGATGGTCGATGAACTATCTAATTTGAAGGGCTTATGGATATTATATGATTGTTGAGAATTGAAGATTGATGGGCTCGTGGTGAGTGTCTGCCAATCCTTGTGTCCGCGTTTTTTCGCGCCAGATGCACCCTGCATCCCCGCATGCACGCCCTTTTTAGCCGATCCGAACCGATATGGCCTTCGACCGATTCATCCGCTACTGCCGCCCGCACAACATAGGGGCAAGGACGAGCATGGCCGGACGCTATTACGATCAATGGGCCATCGGCGACACGATCACCCACGACATCCGCCGCACGGTCACGGGAACCGACAACCTGCTCTTCTCCACGATGACGCATAATCCGCAGCCGCTGCATATCGATGCGGAGGCGGCCCGCGCATCGGAGTTCGGGCAAATCCTCGTCAACGGCACCTTCACCTTCGCGCTGATGATCGGGCTGTCGGTGGGCGACACGACGCTGGGTACGCTGGTCGCCAATCTGGGTTACGACAAGCTTGTCCATCCCAAGCCGGTATTTCTGGGCGATACGATGCGCGCGGAAAGCGAAGTCGCAGAGTTGAAGGAAAGCCGCTCCCGCCCGGACGCGGGCATAGTCACCTTTGCCCATCGCCTGATCAACCAGCGCGACGAGATCGTTTGCCAGTGCCTGCGCATGGCCTTGCTTAAGAAGGCGCCCGCCGCATGAGACTCCGCTCGCTCCTCTTCGTCCCCGGCGACCGCCCGGAACGCTTCGCCAAGGCGGCGGCCAGCGGCGCAGACGCCGTGATTCTCGATCTGGAGGACTCGGTTTCCGCCGCGAACAAGGCAGTCGCCCGCGAAGCCATCGCCGCATGGCTGTCCGAACCACGCACGATAACTGCGTTCGTCCGCGTCAATCCGCTCGACAGTGGCATGGCTCAAGCAGACCTGGATGCCGTGCTTTCCGCCGGCCCGGACGGCATCATGCTGCCCAAGGCGGAGGGCGCAGACAGCATCGAGCATTTGATGACCATGATGGCAGAGCAGGCCATCCCCATACTCCCCATCGCTTGCGAGACGGCTGCCGCCGTCTTCACGCTCGGCACCTATTGCGCAGTATCTAGGCATCTGGCGGGCCTCACCTGGGGGGCGGAGGATCTGCCCGCCGCCATCGGCGCCGCCACCTCGCGGGAAGCCGATGGCAGCTATACCGACCCCTATCGCATGGTGCGCAGCCTCACCCTGTTTGGCGCCCATGCCGCAGGGGTCGTTGCCATCGAAACCGTGTTCCCCAACATAAAGGATCTCGACGCCCTCGCCGCCTACGCCGCCCGCGGCCGCCGCGACGGCTTCACCGGCATGATGGCCATCCACCCTGCCCAAGTTCCCATCATCAACACCGCCTTCGCGCCCAGCGAAGCCGACATTGCTCATGCCCGCGCCGTAGTGGCGGCGTTCGAAGCCAATCCGGGGGCGGGCGCGCTGCAACTGGACGGCAAGATGATCGACGCGCCGCATTTGAAGCAGGCGATGGCTGTTTTGGCGGAGATGTGACGGCTCCTGGTGTCTGATCGATAATTACCGATGCGTTGTCAGAATCTTGCGATGCGTGGGTTTCGGCTGAGCCATGCCAACATAGGTTCGACAACCCTTCTTCGGTGTAGCACCTCAAAGGCATCCTGAGCTTGTCGCCAGAACAGCCGCCGTTTGCGAATAGGTGCAGCAGCCACGGGACGTGCCGGATATTTCCCGCAGCACCGTCGATGCACCGTCACGGTCTGTCATCTCAGCGGCGTGGATCACGACGTGCCCCGGACTGCCTGACCGCGTTTCAATCATCAATAGGACATAGGGGAGTGGCGCTTTCAACTTTTTCAGCGTGTTTGCAAAATCGTGGCGTCAACGTCTGATTCCCCAATTTACGTGAAGCCACCGGATTGATGAATCCACGGCATAGCCGCATGCCGGTTGCAGGGTCTAATCGCATCGGCACGGTCCTCTTATCTGTTGAGCCACTACCGGAAGCAGGCGGGCTTTATCAAAGGAGACATGGCGTGCAACAGCGTGAACTGGGAAACAGCGGCCTGAAGGTTTCGGCGATCGGCTTCGGCTGCATGGGTCTGAATTTCAGCTATGGCGAGGCGCTCAGCAAAGAGGCGGCGATTACCCTCATCCGCCAGACGGTCGAGCGCGGCGAGACCTTCTTCGATACCGCCGAAATCTATGGTCCGTGGACCAATGAGGAAATCGTCGGTGAGGCTCTGGCACCGTTCCGCGACCGAGTCGTGATCGCCACCAAGTTCGGTTTCAATATCGTGGACGGCAAGATGGCCGGGCCGAACAGCACGCCCGAGCAGATCCGCAAGGTTGCCGACGGCTCGCTCAAGCGCCTGGGTATCGAGCAGATCGACCTGTTCTATCAGCATCGCGTCGATCCGGCTGTCCCGATCGAGGATGTCGCGGGCACGGTCAAGGATCTGATCGCCGAGGGCAAGGTCAAGCATTTCGGCATGTCGGAACCGAGCGCGGCCACGCTGCGGCGTGCCCATGCCGTGCAGCCGGTGACGGCGCTTCAGAACGAATATTCGCTCTGGACGCGGGGGCCGGAAACCAACGGCATCCTTGAGGCGTGCGATGAGCTGGGCATTGGCCTCGTCGCCTACAGCCCGCTGGGCAAGGGCTTCCTGACTGGCGCGATGAGCAAGGATACGAAGCTGGGCGAAGGCGATTTCCGCAAGATCCTGCCGCGCTTCACGCCCGAAGCGATGGAAAAGAACCAGTCGCTGATCGACCTGCTCAAGCAGATCGCCGCCGACAAGCAGGCGACGCCTGCCCAGGTCGCGCTGGCATGGCTGCTGGCGCAGCGCCCCTACATCGTGCCGATCCCCGGCACCACCAAACTAAGCCGTTTTGAGGAGAATATCGCCGCCGCCGATCTCGACCTGACTGCGGCTGATCTAACCCGGATCGGCGATGCGTTGAAGGCGATCGACGTTGAGGGCGAGCGTTATCCTGAAAACCTGCTGGCGACTGTCGGGCGCTGAGGCAGCCCGGCCGCGACCCGCGCGCTCCCTCTCCCTCCCGGCGCGCGGGTCGCAAAGCCTCATCCTTTTATCAGACGAGATTTGACATGACACAGAATATCGACGGCAAAGTCGTAGTCATCACCGGCGCGAGCAGCGGCCTTGGCGAAGCGACGGCGCGGCATCTCGCGGCGCAGGGTGCCAAGCTGGTGCTGGGCGCACGTCGGCTCGACCGGCTCGAAGCCCTGGCGCGAGAGCTTGATCTTGGCGACGGTGCGGTGGTGCGGACCGACGTCACCGACCCCGCGCAGGTAAAGGCGCTGATTGATGCCGCCGTTGCGAAGCACGGCCGCATCGACGTGCTGCTCAACAATGCCGGGCTGATGCCGCATTCGCCGCTGGAGCGCGGGCTGATCGACGACTGGAACCGTATGATCGACGTTAATCTGCGCGGCGTTCTGTATGGTATCGCCGCCGCGCTGCCGCACATGAAGGCGCGCAAGAGCGGCCACATCATCAACGTGTCGTCGGTGGCGGGGCACAAGGTGCGTCCCGGCAGCGCGGTCTATGCCGCGACCAAGGCGGCGGTGTTGATGCTGTCCGAAGGGCTGCGGCAGGAGGTCAAGCCTTATAATCTGCGCACCACGGTGATCTCGCCGGGCGCGGTCCAGTCCGAACTGCCGCAGAGCGTCACGCAGGCGGACGTCGCGACGGGTATCAAGGATTTCTATGAATCCACCGCGATCCCGGCGGACAGTTTCGCGCGCATGGTCGCCTTCGCGATCAGCCAGCCGGAGGATGTCGATATCAGCGAAATCCTGTTCCGTCCCACTGCGCAGGAGCTTTGACGGCGGTGTCGGTCGTCAGCGTGGCTACCGTGAAGCATCCCACCGCATTGTCCACCGACACCCCGTCGCACGGATGGCGGGTGCTGGCTATTCTCAGCGCGCTGATGGGCTTCGCCTCCATCTCGACCGACGTCTATCTGCCGGCGATGCCCGCCATGGGCGAGACACTCCGCGCCGGTACGGGCGCGGTCGAATTCACCGTGTCGGGCTATCTGATCGGGTTCAGCCTGGGGCAGCTCGTCTGGGGTCCGATCGGCGACCGTTATGGCCGCCGTCCGCCGATCGCGCTGGGGCTTGTCCTGTTCGTCATCGGTTCGGCCGGCTGCGCTATGGCGGGCAGCATCGCGGCGATGATCGGCTGGCGGATCGTACAGGCACTCGGCGCCTGCGCCAGCGTCGTGCTGGCGCGGGCGATGGTGCGCGACCTGTATCAGGGCGATCGGGCGGCGCAGATGATGTCGACGCTGATGACCGTGATGGCGATCGCGCCGCTGGTCGGTCCACTTGTCGGCGGGCAGATACTGGGCATGGCGGGATGGCGCGGGATATTCTGGATGCTGGTAGGGGTCGGTATCGTGACGCTCGGCGTGCTGTTCACCCTGACCGAGACGCTACCGGAGGATCGGCGCAATCGCGAACCGCTGCGGCAGGCGTTCGCGCGCTACGCCACGCTGCTGCGCGATCCCCGGCTGCTGGGCTATGCCGGGGCGGGTGGCTTCTTCTATGCGGGCATGTTCGCCTACATCGCCGGTACGCCCTTTGCCTATATCAGCTATTATCATGTACCGGCGGGACTGTACGGCCTGCTGTTCGCGATCGGCGTGGTCGGTATCATGGCGGCCAACATGGTCAATGCGCGGGCGGTGCGCCGCCATGGCAGCGACCGGATGCTGCGGTGGGGGACCGGCCTTGCCGCGCTTGCTGCACTTTTCCTGGCCGTGGACGCGCGAACCGGTTTCGGTGGCCTGATCGGGCTGGTCGTCCCGCTGTTTCTTTTCGCGGGATCGACCGGCTTCATCGTCGCCAATTCCATCGCGGGCGCGCTGGCGCTGTTTCCGGGCCGTTCGGGCGCGGTATCGGCGCTGGTAGGCGCGATCCAATATGGCAGCGGTATCGCCGGGTCTGCGCTGGTAGGCGTCTTTGCCGACGGGACACCGTGGACTATGGGCTGGGTAATAGGCCTGTGTGCGCTCGGCAGCCTGGCCTGCACGCTGCTGATCCCCGCCAATCGCGCGACGACCGCCTAATCTGTTCAGAAGAAAGGATGCCTCATGGCAGTTGCTCCCCTCACCGTGCTGGTCGCCGGGGCCACCGGAAGCATCGGCAGGCTCGTCGTCGCCGAGGCGCTTCGGCGAGGACATGACGTCCGTGCGCTCGTCCGCAGCGCCGACAAGGCGAGCCGTCTTCCCGAAGGCGCCGCCGCGGTCGTGGGCGATGTCACCCGGCCTGAAACACTGAGGGATGCGGTCAAGGGCGTCGACGCAGTCGTGCTGACGCTGGGGTCCGACGGCGGCGGCAAGGCAGGCGCGGAGAGTGTGGATTATGGCGGCGTCCGCAACATCCTGAACGCGCTGGGCGACCGGCCTGCCCGGATCGCGCTGATGACCGCGATCGGGGTGACCGACCGGGTCGGCGATTATAACCGCCGGACCGAGGCGCATGACTGGAAACGACGCGGCGAACGCCTCGTGCGCGCCAGCGGGCGGCCCTATACGATCGTGCGGCCCGGCTGGTTCGACTATAACGATGCCGACCAGCACAGGCTGACGCTGTTGCAGGGCGACACGCGTCATGCCGGCGATTCCAGCGACGGCGTGATCGCACGGTCGCAGATCGCGCAAGTGCTCGTGGCAAGCCTGACGTCGGAAGCCGCGCAAGCAAAGACGTTCGAACTGGTCGCTGAGACGGGGCCGGCGCAGGTCGATCTGGACGCGCTGTTCGCGGCGCTCGACGCCGACGCGCCCGGCGCACTGGATGCCGTTCGCGATATCGCCAATATGCCACTGGATCAGGAGCCGCAGCGCGTGCGCGACGATCTGGACGACGTTCCGCAGATTGCGCGTGAAAAGCCCTGAGGGCGACGATCAGCCGCCCATATTGGTGAACGTCGCGCATAGGCCCATGCCCGATCAGCCCTCTAATCTTTCGGCTTGGAGAGGCTACATCAGCATAGTTGAAAGACAGTCCGCACGATGCGGATTCTGGTCCTGCGGCGACTGACGATCTGGTCGCCGTCATCATGAAAGGAATGCGCGATGCCGAAAGTCATTGTTGTTATCGGAGCAGGCTCGATCGGGCAGGCCATCGCCCGGCGGGTAAGCGCGGGCAAGCATGTACTGTTGGCCGACTTGCGCCAGGAAGCGGCCGATTCGGCGGCCAAGTTGCTGAGCGACGCCGGGTTCGAGGTCAGCACGACCACAGTCGACGTGTCTTCGCGTGAGTCCGTTCATGCGCTGGTCGAGAAGGCCACCGGGCTGGGCGACGTTTTCGGCATGATCCATGCCGCCGGCGTTTCGCCCTCGCAGGCGCCACCTGAAGCGATCCTGCAGGTCGACCTTTATGGCACCGCTCTGCTGCTCGAAGAGTTTGGCAAGGTCATTGCACAGGGCGGATCGGGCGTCGTCATCGCTTCGCAGTCCGGCCATCGGCTGCCGGCGCTGACACCGAAGCAGGATGCCGCCCTGGCGACGACTCCGGTCGAGGACTTGCTCGAACTGCCGATGCTTCAGCCTGATGTCGTGACCGACCCGCTCAACGCCTATCAGATCGCCAAGCGCGCCAATTCGCTGCGGGTGAAGGCGCAGGCGGTGGCATGGGCGAAGCGCGGCGCGCGCATCAATACGATCAGCCCCGGCATCATCATGACGCCGCTCGCCAACGATGAACTGACCGGCCCGCGCGGAGAGGGCTATCGCAACATGCTGAAGCTGTCGCCGGCCGGGCGTGCCGGTACGCCCGATGAGGTCGGAACGGTCGGGGCGCTGCTGATGGGGCCGGACGGCGCCTTCATCACCGGCAGCGATTTTCTCATGGACGGCGGCGTGACATCATCCTGGTTCTACGGTGAACTCGCCCCGAAATGAGCCGCACGAAGGGCGGAGCACAGGCTCCGCCCTTCGACGTGACTAGGCCAGCTCGGCAAGGAACGCGGTGTGTGCCAGAGGGCGCGAGAACATGGCGAAATCCCTGGTCGTCGCGACGCGCTGTTCCTCCTCGCTCAGAGTCGCGGTGCAATCGGTCAGGGTGACCACGCGATAGCCGCGCTCATAGGCCGAGCGCATCGTCGATTCGACGCAGCAATTGGTGAGGAATCCCGCGATCGCGACATCGGTGATGCCGCGAGCGCGCAGGATAAAATCGAGATTGGTGCTGAAGAAACAGTCGAGGCCGCGCTTGCCCTCGATAATGATATCGTCACCGACCGGCTGCATCTCGTCGACGATCTCAGCGCCCCAACTGCCTTTCCTGAACGCGCTGGATCCGACGATCCCGGCGAGAATGCCGTATGGTTCCGCCGGGATTTCGGGATAACCCTCTGCAAAGGCGATAGGGACGTGCATGATGGTGACTCCCGCCTCACGAGCGGCACGAAGCAGATGCTGGCTGTGCGCGAACATATTGGTGCTCGCCATCACGGGCTTCACCGCCTCATGCTGGACGCCGCCCTCCTTCACGAAATCATTCTGATATTCGATTAACAGAAGTGCAGTCGTCTTGGGGTTCATGGTCCTGTCTCCGCTCATGCTATTTCGGGCAGCTGTGCGAGATGCTTTTCCAGCGTGATCGGGTAATCCCGCACGCGGACACCCGTAGCATTGTAGATGGCGTTGGCGACCGCCGCCGCAACCCCGCAAATGCCCAGCTCACCGACACCCTTGGCCTTCATCGGCGAGGAGATCGGATCGGTTTCGTCCAGGAACACCACCTCCTGGTGGGGGATGTCCGCATGGACAGGCACTTCATAGCTGGCAAGGTCGTGATTGACGAAGAATCCGAAGCGTTTGTCGACCGCGAGTTCCTCCATCAGCGCAGCGCCGGCTCCCATGACCATGCCGCCGATCACTTGGCTGCGCGCGGACTTTGGATTGAGAATGCGCCCTGCGGCGCAAACGGCCAGCATCCGGCGGATGCGAACCTCCCCGGTATAGGAATCGACCGCTACTTCCACGAAGTGGCCGGCAAAGGTCGACTGCTGATATTGTTTGTCCAGGTCGCCATATTCGATCGCGTCCTCGGCGGTCAGCGTGCCATCGCGCGCGGCATCGGCCAGTTTCGCCCGGCGATTGCTGGACTGGACCTGTCCGTCCGTGAACGCGATGTCGGTGCCGGTGAAGCCCAGCTTCTGCGCGACCTGTTCGCGTAGCTTTACGCAGGCGGCATATACGCCGGCGGTGGCGTTATTCGCGCCCCACTGGCCACCCGATCCCGCCGATGCCGGGAAATCGGAATCGCCCAGCTTCACCACGACCTTGTCGAGGCCAATTCCCATCATCTCGGCCGCAGTTTGTGCGATGATCGTGTAGCTGCCGGTGCCGATGTCGGTCATGTCGGTTTCGACCGTCACGATCCCCTTGCCGTCCAGCCGGACGCGCGCGCCCGATTTGGTGAGCTGATTATTCCGGAACGCGGACGCCACGCCCATGCCGATCAGCCAGCGGCCTTCACGGACGGATGCGGGCTTTGCCTGGCGGGCATTCCAGCCGAAGCGTTCGGCCCCGTCGCGCAGGCATTTTACAAGCTGGCGCTGCGAGAATTTGCGCTCCGGCTTTTCGGGGTCGACCTGGGTGTCGTTGATGATCCTGAACTCGATCGGGTCCATGCCGAGCTTTTCGGCCATCTCGTCCATCGCGATTTCCAGCGCCATCAGGCCGGGCGCTTCGCCGGGCGCGCGCATCGCATTGCCCTCCGGCAGGTCCATGACCGCCAGTTTCATCGACGACAGGCGATTGGCCCCTGCGTAGAGGAGCTTGGTCTGCTGCACCGCCACTTCGGGCTTCCCGTCCGGCAGATTGCCGGATGTGCTTTCATGAGCGATCGCTACGATCTTGCCTTTGCGGTCCGTGCCGATCCGGATGCGCTGGATCGTGGCGGGGCGATGCGTGCTGTTGTTGGCGATCAGCGGACGGGTCATTGCGACCTTGACCGGCCTTCCGACCGCCTTGGCGCCAAGCGCCGCCAGCGCGGCATCAGCACGAATGAACAGCTTGCCCCCAAATCCGCCCCCGATATAGGGCGAATCCACCCGGACATTCTCCGGGGCGAGGCTGAGCGTCTTTGCCAAGCTTGCCTTCGACCAGGCGATCATTTGGTTCGATGTCCACACCGTCAGCTTCTCGCCGTTCCAGGCGGCGATCGTCGCGAACGGCTCCATCATCGCATGGCTGTGGCCCGGCGTTGTATAGTGCTGGTCCAGCGTGACGGCAGCGGAAGCGAAGGCTCCGTCAAAATCGCCGACCCGATCGACCGCCGGTTCGTCGCCTTTCCCTGGCACGAGGGGTGCCTGGGCAGCCAGGGCTTCGAGATCGAACTTTCCTGCTGCGCGCGCGTAATCGACCCGGATCAGGGCCGCGGCGGCGCGCGCCTGCTCGAATGTCTCGGCGACGACAAGCGCAATCGCCTGATGATAATGCTGGATCTCCGCGCCGCCGAACAGATGGGCGGTGTTCATCATGCCCAGCGGCAAGGGCTGATGATCCAATGTCGATACGATGCCCAGGACGCCGGGTGCCGCCTTGGCGTCCTTCAGGTTCATGGCATTGATGCGCCCTTTCGCGATCGCAGAACCAACGATGAAGCCATAGGCCTGATGTGCAGCGACATCGTGTCGCTCATAGGCGTAGGGTGCGGTGCCGGTCGTTTTCAAAGGGCCGTCGATCCGGTCCGTCGGCTTGCCGACGACTTTCAACTGGTCGATGGGATTGGTGCCCGCAGGCGTCGTGAACTTCATGCTGCCACCTTCGCGTTGCGGGCGTCCGCCATGACCGCGCCAAGCGTGCGCTCGACCAGCGGAATCTTGAATGCGTTGTCGTCGGTTGGCCTGGCGCCCGCCAGCAGGCGCGAGGCAACCGCTTTTGCGCCCTGAGGCAGGGCGGCGTCGGCCGCGTCCACTCGCCAGGGCTTGGGGGCGATGCCACCGATCGCGACACGACCGCTGCCGTCGGGCTGGATCACGGCAGCGACCGACACCAGCGCAAAGGCATAAGAGGCCCGGTCGCGGACCTTGTGATAGATATGGGTGCCGCCGATCGGGCGGGGCAGGGTGACGCCGGTGATGAGTTCGCCCGGTGCCAGCGCCGTTTCGATATGGGGCGTATCACCCCACAAGCGATGGAAGTCCGCGATCGGGATCGCACGCGATTGCCCTTGCGCATTGATCGTCTCCACCGTCGCATCGAGCACCCGCATCGCGACGGCCATGTCGCCGGGATAGGTGGCGATGCACGCATCGCTCGTCCCGATCACGCCCAATTGACGGCTATAGCCACCAAGGGCCGCGCAGCCTGAGCCGGGCTTGCGCTTGTTGCAGGCCTGATTGGTGTCGTAGAAATAAGGGCATCGGGTCCGCTGGAGCAGGTTGCCGGCGGTCGTCGCCTTGTTGCGCAGCTGGCCGCTTGCACCGGCCACGATAGCACGCGACAGCACGCCATAATCGCGGCGGACCTGCTGGTGGGCGGCAAGCTTGGTATTGGAGACCAGTGCGCCGATGCGAAGCCCGCCGTCCTGCGTCCTTTCGATCTGGTCCAGTTTCAGATCCTGGATATCGACCAGATGCGCCGGCGTTTCGATCTCCAGCTTCATCAAGTCGAGCAGGTTGGTGCCGCCCGCAATGAACCGAGCGCCTGGCTTTGCGACGACGGCCGCAGCGGCGTCTGCGGGCGACTTGGCACGCACATAGGTAAAGGGCCTCATGCGCGGGTCTCCTGCTTCTGGCCAGCGACTGCGGTCATCGCTTCAAGAATGTTGGAATAGGCGCCGCAGCGACAGATATTGCCGCTCATGCGCTCACGCATTTCCGCGTTGGTGATCTGCGGCGCCACGGTGAGGTCGTCGGTCGCGTGGCTTGGCACGCCCGCGCGTATCTCGGCCAAGACGGAAACCGCCGAGCAGATCTGGCCCGGCGTGCAATAGCCGCACTGATAGCCGTCATGCTTGACGAAGGCGGCCTGCATCGGATGGAGCTTTTCCGGATTGCCCAGACCCTCGATCGTTGTGATCTCGTCGCCCTGATGCATCACCGCGAGACTGAGGCAGGAATTGATGCGTTCACCGCCGACGATCACCGTGCAGGCGCCGCATTGACCATGGTCGCAACCCTTCTTGGTGCCCGTAAGCCGAAGATGTTCGCGCAGGGCATCCAGCAATGTCGTGCGATTATCGACTTCCAGATCACGACGGGCGCCGTTGACGGTCAGCGAAACCTTCATGGTCTCCGGTTGCGCTTGGGGCAGGCCTTGCGCGTCCGCCGCCGCCAGCGGTACTGTGGTCAGGGCCGCGGATGCAGCCCCGCCAACCAGGATGCCCCGCCGCGAAATGCTTAAGTCGATCGGGGAGTGCATATCGGATCCTTTTTTAAACATGGCGCGGACAGTGTCGCGCGACGCTGACATGGTACGTCATGCCGCTCGAAGAGATGGTGCAGCATTTGACTCCGCACGATAACGCACGAACGTCCATTCAATTCCATGTGTAAAACCGCATGACGCTATGGTCGTCATTCATAAATCATCGGCGCTTCACCCACGCTATTGCGTGGTGCGCTGGCCATATTGCTCGTCGGTCACCGGTTCGAGCCACAGGACATTCGCACCCTCGACTGTTTCGCTGACAGCGAAGTGGCTCATCGCGCTGCCCGGCGCGGCTCCATGCCAGTGCTTGACGCCGGGTGCCGTCCATACGGTCTCGCCTGTGCGAATCTCGCGTCGGATTCCGCCTTCCTCCTGCACCAGTCCTCGTCCCGCGGTGACGATCAGCAGTTGCCCCAGAGGATGGCTGTGCCAGTTGCTGCGCGCACCCGGCTGAAACGTGACGCGCGCGCCGCTCAGCCTCGAACCGCCTGTGCCGGTGAAGGCGGTGTCGGTAGTCACGGCGCCGGTGAACCGGCTTGCAGGCGCCCGAGCGGGCTTGTTTCCGGCGGGGACGATGGTGATCGCCGGAGCCTTGCCGGTCTCGTTCTCTCCGATCGCCGCCCCTTGTCCGTCCTGCGCGAACACGGTCTTGGCGACCGACACCGCCGCCATCGATTTCGGCCACCCGGCATAGAAAGCCAGATGCGTGATCGCTTCACCTATCTGTTCACGGCTCAGGCCGTTTTCGAGGCCGCGCCGGATGTGAAACCCCAGCTGATCGGCATCGCCGCCCGCGCTCAGCGCCGCTATCGTGACAAGACTGCGATCGCGCGGCCCAAGGTCGGAACGCCGCCAGAGATCGTCGAACAGCACGGTGTTCGTCAGCGCCGCAAGCTTGGGCGCCGTGGGCGCGATGTCGGCATCGACCATCGCGGCGCGGGCCGCTTCTGCCGCGGGTTGCGGCAGCGGAGCGTCGTTCGTGCGCAAAGTCGCGAGGTCGATCTTTCGCGCCCGAAACACCCGTTCGATCACTTCGAGCACCGACACCGCGCTGGGCCACCCTGAATAGAAAGCGAGATGGGTGACGAGGCCGGAAATCTCGCCAGGGCGCACGCCATTATCCAGTCCCCGGCGAAGATGACCTTCCAGTTGTGCCGTCTTGCCTGTCGCGATCAGGACCGAAAGCGTGACGAGGCTGCGATCCCTGGGCGCCAGTTCCGGTCGACGCCAGACATCACCGAAAAGCACATCGTCCGTATAGGTCGCCAGGCCGGGGGCGACGGCCTGCATGGCTGGGGGAGCGACCGAGGCGGGCTTCTGCGCTTCCGCGCTGCCAGCCGTCATCAGCATGGCCAGGATCGATCGGGTAGGCTTCACGGCTTGTCCTTCCAGCAGAGTGAGATGGACGCAACCTTGAGGGCCGGATCACGTCCATCGCGACAACGGCCGCAGCGTCCGATCGTGTCATGCACCAAAGCGCATGAGCTTATCTTCGACATTCATATATACGCCACGTTGGGCATGACAGCGCGGCATATCGTCATTATCCGGTCACCGAGGTATCGAGTGACGCCATGTCGATGACGAAGCGATAGCGCACGTCCGACCGTTCCATGCGGTCGAAAGCATCGTTGATTTCGTCCATGCGGATCATTTCCACTTCGGGCAGCACGTTCTTGCGTGCGCAGAAGTCGAGCATCTCCTGCGTCTCTGCGATGCCGCCGATCAGCGAACCGGCGATGCGGCGATTGCCGAGCACGAGCGGCGCGGTATTGATTTCCGGCACAGGCCCGACCTGGCCGACCAGCACCATCGTACCGTCGATATCGAGCAGAGGAGTATAGAGGTTGAGGTCATGGGCGACGGGAATGGTGTCTATGATGAAGTCGAAGCCGTTCGCGGCCTGTGCCATCGCCGTCTCGTCGGAGGAGATGAGGACGCGGTGAGCGCCCAGCGCAATGGCGTCGGCTTCCTTGCCTACGGTGCGGCTCAGCACGGTGACGTCCGCGCCCAGCGCCGCTGCGAACTTGACCGCCATATGGCCAAGGCCGCCCAAGCCCACAACGCCGACGCGGCTGCCCGGCCCGACCTGGGCCGCGCGCAGCGGCGAATATGTGGTGATGCCTGCGCACAGCAGCGGCCCGGCTTTTGCGAGGTCCAATCCCGCCGGCACCTTCAGGACAAAGGCGTCGCGCACGACCACATGGCCCGAATAGCCGCCATAGTTCATGTCGCCCGTGATGCGGTCCGGCGCGTTGTAGGTGTCGGTCCGGCCGTCGCGGCAATATTGCTCATGGTCGTGCCGACACTGGTCGCAATGCTGACAGCTATCGACAAGGCAACCGACGGCGACATGATCGCCAACCGCGTGGCGGGTTACATCGGCCCCGACCTGAGTGACGCGGCCGATGATCTCATGCCCCGGGACGACGGGATAGACGGTGCCGCCCCAATCGTTGCGGGCGTTGTGCAGATCCGAATGGCAGACCCCGCAGTACAGGATCTCGATCGCCACGTCATTGGCGCGCAGCGCGCGGCGTTCGATGTCGAAGGGGGCGAGGGGGGCGTCTGCGGCCGTTGCCGCGTATCCGATGGTTTTCATGATGCTATAGTCCTGGGAGTTAGGGGGCGACGTCTTCGAGCGCCTTGCGAAGGATCGGAATGGCTGTGTTGGCGACGGGCCAGCCGGCGTAGAAGGCGAGATGGGTGATGAGTTCGGACAGTTCCTCGCGCGTCACGCCATTGTCGAGCGCGCGGCGGATATGACCGGGCAGTTCGTTGCTGCGATAGAGAGATACAAGGCTGGCGACAGTGATCAGGCTGCGGTCGCGCTTGGACAGGCCCGGTCGCTCCCAGACCTCGCCGAAGAGCACGCGATCGCTAAGATCGGCGAGCGCGGGGGCGACTTCTCCGTACAGCTTTTGTGCGGGCGTCTGATCCTTGTCCATCACGGCGCCTCCCGATCGGCGGCATAATCGGCGTCGCTGACCTTCTCCATCCAGTCGACTGCCTTGCCGTCCTTCATTTCGGCAATAGCGATGTGAGTCATCGCGGTCGTGGGTGCGGCGCCGTGCCAGTGCTTTTCACCCGGCTCGATCCACACCGTGTCGCCGGGGCGGATTTCCTGGACGTGGCCGCCCCAGCGCCCGACCAGGCCGAAACCGGCGGTTACGAGCAGGGTCTGGCCCAGCGGATGGGTATGCCATGCGGTCCGCGCGCCCGGCTCGAAGGTGACGGTGGCGCCGCTCAGATTGCCGCTGCCGCAGAAGGGGCAGTCGATATGCACCGTGCCTGTGAAATAGCCTTCAGGACCTCTGGCCGAAGCCACAGAACCGCTGCGCGTGATGTCCATGATCTATCTCCGTTTCAAGTCCGCAATATAGGTGCCTGAAACCGGGACCATTAGAGGCTGGATGTGGCATGAACTTATCTCTACTGTTCATGAATGCATCGCGAAGATCTTCTGGACCTCAATGCCTTCATGGCCGTCGCGGAAGAGAAAAGCTTCACCCGCGCGGCGGCCAGACTCGGAACATCCCAGTCGGCGCTCAGTCATACCATGAGGCGGTTGGAAACGCGGCTGGGTGTCCGATTGCTGACCCGTACGACGAGAAGTGTCGCGCCGACAATTGCTGGCGAGCGGTTGCTGGCGACGCTCGTCCCGGCACTGGACACTATAGGGGCCGAACTTGCATCGCTGAGCGACCTGAGGGACACGCCGGCAGGCACGGTCCGCATCACGACATCCGAGCATGCCGCCTCTACGATACTCTGGCCAGCGCTTGAGCGCTTTTTGCCGGCCTACCCAGATATCCACGTCGAACTCAGTATCGATTCAGGACTTGTGGATATCGTGTCCGGCAGGTTCGATGCAGGCGTCCGATTGGGTGAGGCCATCGCCAAAGACATGATAGCAACCCGCATCGGCCCAGACCTGCGGATGGCGGTTGTGGGATCACCGGAGTATCTTGCGCGCAATCCGGCGCCACATACACCACAGGATTTGCCTGCGCACCGTTGCATCAATCTTCGTATGCTCAGTTCAGGAGGACTTTACGCCTGGGAACTGGAGCAGGACGGGCGTGAGATTAAGGTCCGGGTCGACGGGCAATTCACCTGCAACAATACCAGGATGATCGTGCAGGCCGCGACGGCGGGCCTAGGGCTCGCGTACATCATGGAGGACTCGGTCGCCGACCATCTGGCGGACGGCCGACTCGTTCGAGTGCTGGAAGACTGGTGCGTCCCCTTCGCCGGTCATCACCTCTATTATCCCAGCCGCCGCCAGCCGTCCGCTGCCTTTACTTTGCTGGTCGAGGCGCTGCGCTTTCGCGGGTGAACATGGTGCGGGGCTATCGGTCCGGTCCGGCCCAAGCATAATCACCAACACCTGTCGCCGATCCTGAAGACCGGCCCCTGTGAATACCATCGCAATAAAGAGATTACAGTATAATCATACTGCAATAAGAGATGGACGATTGGCAGAGGGAACCGCAAATGGACGCAGCATCTGATTCGCGATCCCTGGCAGACGCGACAGGGGACCCGCTCGACCATGTGGCGGAGGCTTTGCCCGCGTCGTCGCTATTGGCAGGTCCGGTCCTGCGGCCGCTTTTGCGGCTGGCCGCTCCCACGATGCTCGTCATGCTCGTGCAGGTCATCATCGGCGTCGCCGAAGCCTATTATATCAGCTTTCTGGGGACGCAGGCCCTCGCCGGCGCGACGCTTGTATTTCCCTTTCACATGCTCATGACGACCATGTCGGCAGGCGGGTTGGGGAGCGGAGTTGCCTCCGCGACCGCGCGGGCGCGCGGCGCGGGACGCGAGGCCGATGTCCAGGCGATTCTTTTTCACGCGCTGCTTGTTTCCATTGGGGTGGGCGCCCTGTTCAGCGCGGTGATGCTCGTGGGCGGCCCGCGTCTCTACGCATCGCTCGGCGGAGAGGGGGCAACGCTGGCGGCGGCGCTCCGCTACTCCACGCCTTTATTTATTGGCGCGATCGCAATGTGGACAACCAATCTGCTCGCCGCTGCGCTTCGGGGGCTTGGCAATGCGGTTCTGCCGGCCAAGATCACGCTGGCCGGGGCCATGTTCCTCATTCCCGCGTCACCCGCGCTGATTTTCGGTTTTGGGCCAGTGCCTGCCCTGGGCATAGCCGGTGCGGGTTGGTCGATCACCCTCTATTACGTCGGCGCATCCGTGGCGTTGTTAAGGTATATCGCGCGCACATATCCTCGCGCCGGGTATATCGGCAAGCGCATCAGCATCCCCATATTCGCCGATATCTTCAAGGTCGGCCTGCCCAGTTCGCTCAACGCGGTGCAGAACAGTCTGGCGTCGATGATATTGACGGCCCTTGCGGCGCGCTTCGGCGTCGATGCGCTGGCGGCTTATGGCATTGCGTCGCGTCTGGACGCGACCATGGTCCCAATCCTGTTCGGGATTGCGTCGGCCGTGCTCACGATGGTCGGCATGAATGTCGGCGCGGACAACATCCAGCGGGCAAAACATATCGCCTGGACAGGGACAATGATCGGGCTGGTGCTGGTGGGCGTGCCCGGACTGCTCTTGGCCGTCTGGCCCCGACTGTGGCTGGGCCTCTTCACGGTCGACCCGACCGTGCTGGCGGAGGGTGCACTCTATCTTCATATAACGGGACCGTCCTACGCCCTGCTGGCGATCGCCTTCATTCTCAGCTTCGCCGCGCAGGGCGCCGGCCACGCACTGTGGCCCAGTGTCGGCGTAACGCTTCGCCTCGCCATTGCGGGGGGGATGGGATGGGCTGCCACCAGCCTATACGGTTTTGGTTTTGCGGCGCTGGCCGCAGCCGTCGTAGCTGGTCTGTGCGCCTATGCTGCAACCTGCATTTTCGCGATGCTTTCCGGGGCGGTCTGGCGCAGGCGGGCGTCTACCACCCCACCGGCTCGACCCTGACCGGGCCAGCAGGGGCCGCGATCGCATCGCCGGATTGGTTTCGGGCAGGGCAGGCCAGTGCGAGCGCCATGCCCAGCGCGCCGTCCAATATGTCGCGTGATACCTGCGGATCATTGACGGCGCGAGCGGTTTCGATGCTGCCGGCCATCATGGCGAAAATCGCCATCGCCGCTTTCCTGCGTTCTGGTTGCGGAAGATGCGTCAGCCGCGCGGCCAGCATTTCGACGAGATCGCAATAGCCATTGGTGTAGATTGCACGAATGCCATCACTCGATCGTGCGACCTCCGCCGACAGGCTGGCATTGGGGCAGCCCCCTTCATCCGTATCGCGATGCCGTTCGCTCAGATAGGCGCGCAGAAACTGCTCGATACCATCTTGCTGGGCCAGGGTCGCTCCGATGGCCTCTAGGCGTCGGCGACCGATATCCGCCAGCATTTCGCGGACAAGGTCGTCCTTGGACTGGAAGTGGGTATAGAAAGTACCGTGGGTCAGCCCGACTGCCTTCATCAGCGGCGCAACCCCGATCGCGGCGATCCCGTCCCTGCGAAACAATCGGGATGCGGTTGCGATGATGCGCGCGCGGGTCGCATCATTATGCTCCTTGGCATAGCGCAAGGCGGTTTCCTTCTGAACGGCTTCAACGGGCAAAGCATCGGTTTCAGGCCGAATATAAGCGAGGCGCAGGGCAGCCCCAAGCCCTTTCTGCCGCGCGCGACTGTAACGGCGTCACAGCAAAGATTTATTGTCTATTCGAATAGTAGTAATTGTTCGCACTCCATTCATTATGACCATAATGCCATTTTGCAACGCTGGCGCGGCCATCAGGATCAGCCGGTTGCATGCGATGTTTGTCATTTGGGGGATATATGAAGGACTGTTTTTCGCGCGTTATGGTCGCCCGGCTGCTGGTCGGTGTCGCATCGATGGGCATGGCATCGGCCAGCGCCTGGGCGCAGTCTCCAGATGAGGGAGCAGTTGCTTCGGCCGATGGGGAATCGATTGTCGTCACCGGCACGCGCCGCACCGACCGAACGGCTGCCGACTCCCTGGCACCGATCGACATCGTCTCCTCCCGCGCGCTGGAATCGGTGCCGTCCGGCGATCTCAATGACAAGCTCGCACGGCTTGTCCCGTCCTTCGCCGTCCAGCGCAATACGATCGCGAACGGCAATATCTTCTTCCGCACCGCGACGCTGCGCAACCTGTCGGCGGATCATACGCTGGTGCTCGTCAACGGCAAACGGCGCCACCGTTCGGCGTTCGTCGATGTGACCCAGTTGGGCGCTCAGGCCGCCGACATTTCCCAGATTCCCTCGATCGCGCTGCAACGTGTCGAAGTGCTGCGCGACGGTGCGTCTGCGCAATATGGGTCCGACGCGATTGCGGGCGTCATCAATTTCATTCCCGATGATCGGCCGGGCCTGAGGGCCTATGCGCAGGCAGGGCAATATTATGCGGGCGATGGCGAGAATTACCAAGCCGGGATCAACGCCGGCCTTCCCTTCACCGACCGGGGCACCGTCAATATCTCCCTGGAATATAATGACAGCGCCCGAACGTCGCGAAGCATCCAGGCGGCCAGCGCGCAGAGCCTGATCGATAATGGCGGGCGCTTCGGCAGCGCCGATTTCTATCGGCAGAACATCCGCAATCCGGTCGAACGGTTCGGTCAGCCCGAGCAGACAAACTATCGCAGCTTCGTCAATCTCAAGCTCGATCTCGACGATTCGACCAGCTTCTATTCGTTCGGCAGCTATAGCTATGCCGAGGGGGAGAGCGATTTCATCTGGCGCAATCCGGAAACGAGCGCCTACTTCAACCCGCTCCCGATCTGGGGAGATTATACCCTGCGCTCGGTTTATCCCGGTGGCTTCGCGCCGCATTTCGGGATGACCAGCAAGGACGCGGATGTCGTCGCCGGGCTGAAGGGTGCGCTGTCGAACGATCTGACCTGGGATCTGAGCGGTCGGTACGGGCGCAATTTCCTGCGTTTCAAGATCGACAACACCATCAACGCGTCGCTGGGGCCGGATTCGCCGACACGGTTCGACGCCGGCAGCAAGACGCAGTCGGAATATGGGGCCAATCTGGATCTGGTCTATCGTCCCGACGTCGGTCTGGCGTCTCCGCTGACGGTGGGCTTCGGTGGCGAGTATCGCAACGAGGAATATTCGTCGGGCATCGGCGACGCAGCATCCTACGCTTTGGGGCCGGGGGCCGCCTTCGGCTATCCGGGCGGATCTAACGGCTTCTTCGGAACCGATCCGACCCAGGCGGGGACGTTCGGGCGGCATAGCGTCGCAGCCTATCTCGATGTGGATGCTCAGGTCAGCGAAGCCTGGGAAATCGATGCCGCCGGTCGTTTCGAGGATTATTCCGATGCCGGATCGGCATGGACCGGGAAACTTGCCACGCGCTATGACATTGGTCATGGCATCGCCTTTCGCGGCGCCGTCAGCACCGGGTTCCGTGCGCCCACGCCGGGGCAGGCGAACCTCACCAACACCAGCCAGCGTCCGGCCGCCGATGGCCGGTCCATCCTGACACAAGGTACGATACCGGCGACCAATACCGTCGCCCTGCTGCGCGGCGGCACGCCGCTCAAGCCCGAACGATCGGTCAATCTGAGCGGCGGCGTCACGTTCGCCATAGCCCGCGGCGCGACATTCTCGGTCGATTATTACAATATCCGCATCAAGGACCGACTGGGTCTGTCGGCCAACTTCACGCTTACGCCGCAGGAGCGATCCGATCTTGTCGCATCGGGCATCACGCTGGCGCAGGGCCTTGATACGTTCAATTTTTACGTCAACGGTTTCACGACCCGAACGCAGGGGGTCGACGCCATTCTGGCCTATCAATTCCCTGTCGCCCAGGACACGGATGTCGGGCTGACGCTGCTCTACAACTACAACCAGACCAAGGTGATCGGCGCGGCGCCGGGCGTCGTCTCGCCGCTGATCCGCCAGTCGCTGGAAGACCGCCTTCCCCATCACAAGGCGTCCGCGAGCCTGGACGTAACCCATGGCCCGCTCTCCGGGCTGTTGCGCGGCACCTATTATAGCGGCTGGACGCAGCCCTTCTTCGACAATGTCGCGCAGAACCAGCGCTTCGGGAGCGAGATATTCCTCGATGCCAGCCTGACCTATGCGATTACGTCGACGCTCAAGGGCACGGTTGGGGTGGAAAATTTCCTCGGCAACTACCCCGCGCGCGAAGTCGGACTCGCAGCCTTCGGTGCCAAATATCCCCTGTATCGCCCCTATGAGGCGGATGGCGGGCGCTACTATCTGCGCCTGTCGTTCAGCCTCTGATCCGCGGCGGCGACGCCCTTCCAACAGGACATGAGGTCAGACATGACGTCTCCTTTTCCCCCTTCCGCTGTTCGTGATCCCGCGCCCGCTTTTGCGGCTCCCGTTGCTGGAGTGGGCGATATTCCGCCGCTTGCGATCGACAGATCCGAAGACTTTTGGGACAGTGTGCGACACCAGTATCTTGTGGCGGGCGGCATCGTCTATCTCGACAATGCGGCCTATGGTCCTCCGTCGACGATCGTTTTGGAAACTCAGGAACGGTGGCAGCACCAGCTGGCAGCCAATCCGGCATCGCCGATGCGGCTTGCCGAGTTGGAACTTGCCCGCAACCGGATCGCCCGCTTTGTCGGCGCGTCCAGCGATGAAATTGCCCTTACGCGCAGCACTACCGAAGGACTGAGTCTCGTCCTGCACGGTATGGTGTGGCAGCCGGGTGATGAAATTCTCTACGACGCCGCCGACCATCCCGCCGCCCGCGCCTCGTTCGAGACGCTGGTGCAACGCTATGGCGTTCGGCTGGTGAATGTCGGACTTGGCGAACAGCCTGTTTCCGACGACGCCATCGTGGAGCGCTATGGACAGAAATACAGCGAGAAAAGCCGGCTGCTCTTCCTGAGCCATATCAACCGCCGGACCGGTCGCATTCTGCCGGTAAAGGCGCTTGCCGATTTTGCGCGCGCACGCGCGGTGCTGAGCTTTCTCGACGCCTCGCAATCCTTCGGCGCGATCGACTATGCCGTCCCGGCGCTTGGCGTCGACTATGCCGCCGCCCCGGGGCATAAATGGATATCCGCCGGTCATGGCGGGGGCTTTGCCTATTTCCGTCAGGATGCGCAGCGCCATGTCCTGCCGACGACGGGCGGCTTTTACGAAGCCGACGCGCCATCGGCACTGGAACACAGCGCGCGCCGTTATGACCGGAATGCCGGGCAAAAGAATATCGCCTCCCTCCTGGGCTTTACCACCGCGCTTGCGGTGCAGGACGCCATTGGCCGCACAGCGATAGCCGACAGGCTGAATGCGCTCTCGGACCGGCTTCGCGACGGTCTGGGCGACATAGACGGTCTGCGCGTGTTGACCTCGCGTGGTGTGGACAGCAGCGGCCCACTGACGACCTTTCTCATTCCCGGCCGATCGGCGGTGGACATCGTTGATGTGCTCCGCCGGGATGCGCTTGTGCATGTCGGCTTCGCCGATCCGAACGCGCCGCAGATCGTGCGGGTGTCACCGCACATCCACAACGGCTTTCACGATATCGATCGCGCCGTGGCGGCGATCGCGCGTGCCGTCCGGTGATCGGACCCGAACAGCCCGCGCGCGTCGCCCTATGGATCAAACCAAGGATCAGGAGCATGAAATGGCGTTGACCCAGTCGACGGACGATTCCGCCGCATCGGAATGGCGCAGGCATTGGCCGGTGGCCGTCGGTAGCATTGTCGGCAATGGCACCGGCGTTGCTCTGTACACCTATGTTTCCAGCCTGTTCATACCGAGCCTGCAGAACGAGTTTGGCTGGAGCCGGGGCGACATTAGCAGCGCGGCTGCCCTGGGCTATCTTGCCTGCCTTTCCGCGCCGCTGGTCGGACGCGCGATCGATCGCTTCGGCGTTCGCCCGCTCGGCGTCGCCTGCGCGGTGCTGGGCGCCCTGTCCTATCTGGGCTTTGCCTTCCTCGACGGCAGCCTGTTGATGTTCACGCTGTTCACATTCGGCCTGATCGCTGCGGCACCGGGCAATTCGAGCCCCTTGTTCAGCAAAGCCCTGAGCGGCTGGTTCTTCAGGAGCCGGGGGCTGGCGCTGGGCCTCAGCGCCTGTGGCGTTCCGTTGATGGCGATCGTAGCGCCCCTGCTGCTGCAAGGGGTCATGGCCGCCTATGGATGGCGTGCGGGCTTCATCGCCCTGGCCGTCGGCGTCGCTTTCATCGGCATCCCTGTCCTGCTGGCGACGATCCGGGAAGCGCCCCGAGACAGCGCCGATGGCCCGGCGGAACATGGCAGCGGGCATCTTTCCCTTGGCGGCGCGGCGCGGACGCCCGCCTTCTGGCTCATGCTGGCGGCCATTTTCCTGTGCACCACCCCCGCGCAAGGCTTTCTAAGTCAGCTAACGCCCCTTCTGCTGGATAATGGCTTTACCGTCGCCCATGCGGCGGCATTCCTGTCGGTCTATTCCGTTTCGGTCGTCATCGGCCGGTTGGGAACGGGGCTTTTGCTGGACAGGTTCCCGCCCTATCTCGTCGCCTTCGTCGTGACCCTGATACCGGCGGGCGGGCTGTTGCTGTTCATCGGCACCGTACAGCCCGACTTCATCGCGACGGGCCTCGCAATCGCAATCATCGGTATTCAGAATGGCGGGGAAAGCGACATCATCCCCTATCTCATCGCGCGGGAATTCGGACTGCGCAGCTATTCCACCATCTCCGGTTTCGCCTTCATCGCCATGTTCGCGGCCAGCGCCTTTGGCGTGTTCATGCTCGGCAAATGCTACGACATGACGGGCAGCTATAATCTGGCGCTGGCGATATCCATCCTGTTCTTCGCCGCCGCAGCGACCTGCTTCCTTGCCATCGGATTTGCCCACAGGCGCCGGGTGGCCGGACGCCTCCAGCCTGTATGACGCGATCGCGTGGCACATGATCACATCGTCACTTTTCGTCCCCTTATGACCGGGAGAGATCCAGACATGGCAACGATATCTGCAAGCCTGCCCCGCCTTCATCCCATTCCCCCGCACGCAGACCTGCCGCGCATCATCAAGTTCGATGTGCTTGCCGCCCACACCGACGCCGGGGCCTTCGTGACCGAACGGCAGGCGCTTGCGCCGCCCGCGGACGGGCCGGACGAAGTCTATTGGAGCCAGGTCCGGTCCCAGTTCGACATGGTCAGCGGCCTGACCTTCCTGAACAACGGCACCTACTGCCCGCCGCCGCGCCTCGTGCTGGAGACGCAGAAACGATGGCAACGCCATTTGGCCAGCTATCCCGCCGACGACAGCGCGGTCGCGCGGCTGGAGCAGGTTCGTGCGCGCACCGCGCGGTTCGTCAATGCCGATGCCGATGAAATCGTCCTGACGCGCAGCACCACGGAGGGCATCAACCTTCTGGCGCATGGCCTGGACTGGCGGGAGGGCGACGAGATTCTGCTCGATCGCCACGACCATTTCACCGCCTTCCAGTCGTTCCTGGCGCTGACGGTGCGTCATGGCGTGAAACTCCGGTTCGTCGATCTGGGTACGGAGCCGGGTTCGACCGACGAGATCGTGGATGCCTATGCGGCGGCCATCACGCCGCGCACCCGGCTTCTTTTCGTCAACTGGGTCAATTACCGTACCGGGTTCCAGATGCCGGTGAAGGCCTTGTCCGACCTTGCGCGGCGCCATGACCTCCTGGTGTCGGTCGATGCGGCGCAGGCATTTGGGGCCGTCGCCATCGACCTTTCCGCCTTGGATGTCGATCATCTCGTCGCGCCCAGCCATAAATGGATATTGGCCGGTCCCGGCACGGGCTTTGCCTATTTCAGCCGCAGGATCATCGATCGGGTCTGGCCGACGGCCGGTCCGGCTTATGGTCCCGGCACGCAGGACGGCTGGGCCGCGACCGCGCGCAAGCTGGACAATCATGGCCCCAAGAACCTGCCGTCCGAAATGGGGTTTCTGGAAGCGCTGGAATTTCACGACACGATCGGCAGCGATATCGTACGCGAACGGCTGGGCTATCTGACCAACCGCCTCAAAGTGGGGGTGCAGGATATGCCCTGGGGGCGGCTCCTTACGCCGCTGGATGCTGACCGTTCGTCGGCTCTGGTTAGTTTCGATGTCGGGGACGACCGTTCCGCCGATGTGGTCGCCGCTCAGTTGTTCGAACGGTTCGGCATCAAGGTCAATTCGGAGGAGTTCGTGCAATTGAACGCCCTCCGTATCTCACCGCATATTTACACCGCGCCTGCGCAGATCGATTATTTTCTGTCCTGCCTGCGATTGCTTTGAACGCCCGCCGCCCGCCTTGCTCCGGTATAGGGAGCAAGACGTTTAGCAACCTTGATTTTCGTATCGACCAGCGGGTCCATGCCCGCTCGTCGGGCGCGCGCAGTCCATGCCCGTCCGGGAATCGCGCTTACCGGACACAGCCACCCAGTCGCCCCTGAGAGCAATCCAATCGGTTTGAGAATGGCTGACGGCAGGTCGGACGATCACCGTCCAGACAAAACGGCGCTTTCCACGACGAGCGACGTTCCCAGCTTTGTACCTTCCCCATGTGCCGCGGAGAGGCAGAAAGCCTGTAGTCTGTCGATTTTTCGGAGAAAACAAGCCCTTAACAGGCTGTGGTGCCGCTTACAGGACTCGAACCTGTGACCCCATCATTACGAATGATGTGCTCTACCAACTGAGCTAAAGCGGCAAGGATGCTCTCTTGGGGAGGGCGCTTATCAGGACGGCGGGGGCGTTGCAAGCGTTCGCGCGACTGGCGAAGCGTCGCCATATCCGCATGGCAGAGCAGCAATGCATGGTTTACCACATATTTACCATCTGCGTGGCACATCCTGTCGGAACGCCGTCAACAGGCTTGAACAGGACATGTCGGACATGGATACGCTTCGGGGGCATGATGCCGCCAACGACCAGGATGACAGCGGCTACGCTGGGGAAGATCACGCCATCGAATCGCCCGAAGGCATCGGTGCGAACGAGCGGCGCATGCATGTGCGCGCCTACAACTACTGGGCGTCGCTGCTGGGCGACCGGATGCTGCCGTCGATCGAGGATCTCAATCCCGACCAGATCGAGGATTTCGGGCCGCACAGCGTCCTGCTCGACTTTACCGCCGGGATCGAAAATCCCGCGGTCGTCTACCTGGGCACCGAGTTGCGGCGTGAATGCGAAATCATCGGGCAGATCGACACGATCGGCGATGTGCCGAATCGTTCGCTGCTGTCCCGCCTGACAGACCATTATCTCCAGATCATCGCCAATGCCGCTCCGATCGGATTCGAGGCAGAGTTCGTCAATCAGCGTGGAGCGGAGATTCTCTATCGCGGCATATTGATGCCGTTCTCATCCGACGACGATACGATCGATTTCGTCTATGGCGTCATCAACTGGAAGGAAATCGCCAGCCGCGACCTGACCGATGCCTTGGCCGAGGAAGTCGATCAGGCGCTGCGCAGCGCGCCTGCCGTGATTGCCGCCGCGCCGGTGTGGGCCGATGGTCCCTCGCGCGAAGCCGATGCCGTCGTGCACCGCGACCGTACGACGCCGAGCCGCCACGACGACCATTTCCTGCCCGAACTGGAACTGACCGAGACGTTCACGCTGGGCGCGGACGCATCGCTGGGCGACTGGCTGGCGATCGCGCGCGACTGTGCGATCGAGGCCGGACGCAGCGACGCCCGCAGCCGCAGTGCGCTCTATCGCGCCGTTGGTCTCGCTTATGATTTCGCGCTCGCGGCGCAGGCTGCGCCCGCCGACTATGCCGAAATGCTGGCCGATGCCGGGATAAAGGTGCAGGCGCGCAGTCCGATGACCGCGGTCGCCAAGCTGATCTTCGGCGCGGATTACGACAAGACGCGCATCACCGAATATGCGACGGCACTGGATCACGCCCTTGCCCAGGGGCTGGAAGCGGGAATGCTGGCGGGGTATCTGGAAGTCTATGCCGGCGGCCTCAAGGGCCTCGTGCGCGATGTCCGCGCGAGCCGCCGCGCGGACCATCCGGCCGCGCCCGATCGCCGGACGATCGCCCGTG
Source organism: Sphingobium sp. (assembly GCA_965279415.1). Lineage (GTDB taxonomy): Bacteria > Pseudomonadota > Alphaproteobacteria > Sphingomonadales > Sphingomonadaceae > Sphingobium. Next base: position 1,594,500 of record OZ257238.1, on the reverse strand, counting down.
CGCACCTGCGGGAGGCGCCTGCGCTCGCCGTCAACCTGATCGCTACGGACAGCGATGGTCTTGCCGTCCTGATCGGGCGGCGCGAGGCCGATGGCAGCCTGTCGATCGTGGCGGCACTGCCGGGCGACAGCCCGCTGGCCGATCGCGTGATGCTGGACGCGGGCTGACGCGAGATTTGTTATTTCGTTTCAACTAATCGAAACATTCTTTCCAGATTTGGGTTGAGCGTCTTTCCCAAGGCGGGCATATAGGACCGATAACCGGACCATATGGGCCACATATGAGGTGAGGGAATGACGCACGCTGCGCAGCCGAAATCAGCCGCTGTAGAAGAGGCGCTGCGCGCCGCACTGGCGCAAGGCGCGCTACCTGGCGAGCGCGAGGGGTTCGACGATCGCGCGCTGGCCAATGCCGCCGCCTTCCTCTCCGCCACCGCCGCCACCCGCGTGGCGGGCACGCCAGCCATCGCCATAGACACCACCGGCGGAGACATGGCAACCGAAGGCGACACGGCTGCGCCCGTGCCGCGCACCATGCGGATCGCGATCGTCAACGACGACATGCCGTTCCTGGTCGATTCGATCGCGAACAGCCTGGCGGAAGCCAATCTCGTCATTCACCGCCTGCTTCATCCCGTACTGGCGGTGTCGCGCGATGGTGATGGCGTCCTGGGTGCGATCCTGCCGCACGACACGCCGGGTGCCCGTCGCGAATCGATGATCTACATCGAGGCCGATCGCGCCGATGCCAAGGCGCGCCGTGCGCTGGAGCAAAGCCTGACGCAGGTGCTGGCGCATGTCCGCGCCGCCGTGAACGACTGGCCCGCCATGCAGCAGGCACTGCGCGACGATGCCGAAACGGTGCAGGAGGAGGAAGGTGCCGCACTGCTCCGCTGGTTCCTCGCGCGACATCTGACCCAGACCGGCCATGAACGCCGTACCCGCGACGGCAAGGCGACGAGCCAGCTTGGCATATGCGCGTTGCCCGGCGTCGATTTGCTGGCGCCCGCGACGATCGAAGCGGCATTCGTCTGGTTCGAGGAGGGCAAGCGCGCCCCGCTCATCGTCAAGTCCAACCGCGCCTCGCGCGTGCATCGCAACGTCCTCGTCGATGTCGTCATCCTGCCCGTGCGGCAGGGGCGCGACATCACTGCCCTGTCGATCCATGCCGGCATGTGGACCAGCGCGGGGCTCTCCGCGCCGCCCGACAAGGTGCCCGTGCTGCGTTCCGCCCTGACGGCGCTGATGGAAAAGTTCGGCTTCGATCCGCGTGGCCATGCAGGCAAGGCACTGGTCCATGCACTGACCATGCTGCCCCACGACATCCTCATCGGTTTCGACCGGGAGACGCTGGAACGGCTGACGCTGACCTTCATGTCGCTGGCCGATCGCCCGCGGCCCAAGCTGGCGCTGGCGACGAGCGCATTGGCGCGCCACCTCTATGCCTTCGTCTGGCTGCCTCGCGACGAGCTGTCGACCGCGCGCCGTATTGCCGTGCAGGAGATGCTGGCAAGTGCCGCCAAGGGCGCCGTTCTGAGCTGGTCCATTGCACTGGAGGAAGGCGGACTTGCCTTGCTGCGGATCACGCTTGACCTGCGCGACGGCGGCGTTGTGCCCGATGCGCAGGCGCTCGACCGCGAATTGCAGCGCATGGTACGCGGCTGGTTGCCCGCGGTCGAGGCGGCGCTTGCCGATGGCGAGGAGGCGGGTCGCGCCGCCGCACTGGCGCAACGCTATGCCAACGGCTTTCCGCCCAATTATCGCAACGGTGCCGGGCCGGTCGAGGCCGCCGTAGACATCGGCTATCTCCATCGCCTGTCCGGCCCGACGGCACGCAGCGTGCGCCTGTATCGCAATGAGGACGATGCCGCCGCGCGCCTGCGGCTCAAGCTGTACAGCAACGAGCCGGTGGCGCTTTCCGAAGCGGTTCCGGCGCTTGAAAACTTCGGCTTCCGCGCGATCGAGGAAATGAGCACGCCGGTCGATCGCGGCGCGCTGGGCCACATCCAGCGTTTCGTGCTCGAACTGCCCGGCGGCGACGCGCAGCCGTTGCTCGATCGGGCAGATGTGGTGCAGACGGCGATCGCCACCGTGCTTCAGGGTGTGGCGGAAAACGACAGGCTCAACGAACTGGTGGTCACGGCGGCACTGGATCCGCAGGCGGTCATTCTCTTTCGCGCACTCTATCGTTACCTGCGGCAGACGGGCATGGCCTACAGCATGGTGACGGTGGCCGACACGCTGCGGTGCGAGGCGGACATCGCCCGCGCGCTGGTGCGGCTGTTCGGGGCGCTGCACGATCCGGCATTGCGCATCGACAGCGCGGCGCTTGCGGAGCAGGCGCAGGCCGACATCGATGCCGGTCTCGAAAAAGTCTCCGCGATCGACGAGGATCGCATATTGCGGCTGTTCCGCGCCGTGATCGTTGCGACGTTGCGCACCAATTTCTACGCCCCCGCCGCGAAGGAGGCGCTGGCCTTCAAGCTGGACAGCGCGCAGGTGCCCGGCCTCCCCGCACCGCTGCCCTGGCGCGAAATCTGGGTCTATTCGCCGCGGGTGGAGGGCATCCACCTGCGCGCGGGGCCGGTGGCGCGCGGCGGGCTGCGCTGGTCCGACCGGCGCGACGATTTCCGTACCGAAATCCTGGGACTGATGAAGGCGCAGCGCGTCAAGAACGCCGTCATCGTGCCGACAGGTGCGAAGGGCGGCTTCTATCCCAAGCAGTTGCCGAACCCGGCGACCGATCGCGACGCCTGGCTGGCGGAAGGCACCGAAAGCTATCGCATTTTCATCCGGTCGCTGCTGTCGGTGACGGACAATCTGGTGGCGGGCAAGGCGAAGCATCCTTCCGGCGTCGTCATCCGCGATGGCGAAGATCCCTATTTCGTCGTCGCCGCCGACAAGGGCACGGCGACTTTCTCCGACGTGGCCAACGGCATCGCGCTCGATCGCAAGTTCTGGCTGGGCGACGCCTTCGCCAGCGGCGGCTCGAACGGTTACGATCACAAGGCGATGGGTATCACCGCGCGCGGCGCGTGGCTTTCGGTCCAGCGGCATTTCGCCGAAATGGGCACCGATGTGCAGACGGAACCGGTGCAGGTCATCGGCTGCGGCGACATGTCGGGCGACGTGTTCGGCAACGGCATGCTGCTCAGCAAGGCGATCCATCTGGTCGCGGCATTCGACCATCGCCACATCTTCCTCGATCCGACGCCCGACGCGGCGAAAAGCTGGGAAGAGCGTGCGCGCCTGTTCGCGCTTCCCCGGTCGAGCTGGGACGATTACGACAAGGCCCTGATTTCGCAGGGCGGGGGCGTCTTTCCGCGTTCTATGAAGAGCATTCCACTGTCGCCGCAGGTACAGGGGATGCTCGGCGTGGCCGAAAGCGAGATGGAACCGACGGTGCTCATTTCCGCGATCCTGCGCAGCCCGGCGGACCTTCTGTGGTTCGGCGGCATCGGCACCTATGTGAAAGCGGCGGCGCAGGGCCATGGCGATGTCGGCGATCCGGCGAACGACCGTCTGCGCGTCAATGCCGAGGAATTGCGCGTCAAGGCGATCGGCGAAGGCGCGAACCTCGGCATCACGCAGGCAGGACGCATCAGCTTCGCTTTGGGCGGCGGGCGCATCAACACCGACTTCATCGACAATTCGGCGGGCGTCGACTGTTCCGACAATGAAGTGAACATCAAGATCGCTCTCAACAAGGAAATGATCGACGGGCGGCTGTCGCTCGACGATCGCAATGCCCTGCTGGTGCGGATGACCGACGATGTCGCCGCGCTGGTGCTGGAGGATAACCGCCTGCAGGCGCTGGGCCTTTCGATCGCCGAACGGGGCGGCGCGACCGATCTGGCCAGCTATGTCCGACTGATCGAGACGTTCGAAAGCACGGGGCGGCTCGACCGCGCCGTCGAGGGGCTGGCGTCCAACGAACAACTGCTGCGTCGCGGCCAGGACGGCAAGGGCCTGACCCGGCCCGAACTGGCCGTGCTGCTGTCGACCGCCAAGCTGGCGCTTCAGGATGCGATCGAGCATGGCGCGCTCGCGTCCGACCCCAGCATGGGCACGGAACTGGCGAAGGCTTTCCCGCAGGAGATGCAGGCGAAGGAAGCCGACGCGATTGCAGGGCATCAGTTGCGCGGGGAGATCATCGCCACGAAGCTGGCCAACCGCATCGTCAATCGCCTGGGCCTCATCCACCCGTTCGAACTGGCGGAGGAGGAAGGCTGTTCGCTCGCCGATCTCGCCAATGCCTTCGTCATCGCCGAACGGCTGTTCGACGTGCGTCAGCTTTGGGCGGATATCGATGCAGCGACGATGGCGGAGGATGCGCGGCTTGCGCTGTTCGGTCATATTGCATCGGGCATGCGTGCGCAGATCGCCGACATCTTGCGCAGTCTGCCCGCAGGCACCCTGCCGCAGGCCGGGGTCGAAGCTCTTTCGGCCGGCGTGGGTACGCTGGCGGCGCAGGTCGACCAGTTGCTGACGCACGAAGCTATCCGCCGCAGTGGCGGCGTCGCCGAAGCGCTGACGGCCCTCGGTGCGCCCGAACCGCTGGTGCTACGCGCTGCCGCGCTGTTCAAGCTGGACGGGGCCGTCGGCCTCGCACGCCTGTCATCGGCGCTGAATGTGGATGAAGTGCTGATCACGCAGGCCTTCACCCATCTGGGCGAGGCGGTCGGCATCGACTGGGTGCAGTCGGCCGCTGCGCGGATGGAGCCGAGCGATCCGTGGGAGCGCCTCCTGATTTCCGGCGTGGCGCGCGACATGCAGCAGGTGCGGCTGGATTTTCTGGCGCAGTCGGGCGGTGGCGATGTCGCCGCTTATGTAGACGGCTGGCTGGAGCAGCAGGCGCCGCGCATCGCGCAGTTCCGGGCGCTGGTGAAGCGAGCGAAGTCGGTTGCGGCGCCCAATGTCGCGATGCTGGCGGAAATCGCCGGTCAGGCGCGCGGGCTGCTCGGCCGGTCCTGATACGACAGTCCTGATACCACAAGGGCGCATCCCGATACGTTCGGGATGCGCCCTTTTATCGGACAAGAGTCCTTACCGTCAGACGATAGCGGTCTTCGCTTTTGCCTTCTGCCGCCGGGCCAGGTCGCGGCGCCATTTCCGCGCGCGCCACCACATGATGATGCCCGTGATCGCCAAGATCGCAGGCAATATGCCACCTAGGAAGATCACGATCTGCCAGACCAGGCCCATGCCGGTGCCGTCGTGAATGCGCCGCATCAGGCGGGCGGTCGTTTCCGTCGTGTCGCGCGGCTTATCCAGCTTCGCAGCGCCAGTTGCATCATCGACGGCGACCGTCCGGCCGTTGAACGACACGCTCCATTCGGCCTTCAGGTCGGTCGGCCAGTTGACCGATGTCACCGTGTCGGGCGTCAGCGCACTGCTGGCGGCGATGGCCTGATCGAGAGACGTGGTCGGCTTTTCGAGCGGCTTTGCGCGCATCATGGCCACGCGATCGGGCTGACCGGGACGCGCCTGCTGCGCTTCTCCGGAAATCTTGCCGAAGAAGGCCGGGAAGCTGATCCACGCACCGGTCAGCGACAGCGCGAACAGCGGCAGCGCGATCCAGAAGCCCATCTGATGATGCAGGTTGGTGTCGAAATTGCGATGCCGCTTCCACCGCAAGCCTTTCAGCCAGCTTCCGACCGTCGGCCACCAGAGCCAGAGGCCGGAGATGCTGGAAATCAGCATGGCGACGCCGATCCAGCCCACGATCTGCCGACCGACGCCGGGGATCAGCAGGCTGCCGTGCAGGGCGTGCATGAATCGGACGAGACCGGCGTTGCCGTCCGCCTTGTCGAGCACCTTGCCGGTGCCGGGGTCCATGTAGACGACGGTGCGACCGGGCCGACCCCTGGCGCCTTCCTTGCGCGGCTGGGCGGCGGCGATCATCACCGGCTCGTCCTGCGCAAAGCGCAGCGATACGATGCGTTCGCCCGGCGCGAGCGCCGCCTGCGCGGCGGCGGCATAGGCGGACGGGGGCAGCTTCGCTTCGCTGGACGTGAAGGCGAAGCGCTGTGGATTGAGCGCCTTGTCCAGCGCGTCATGCCATACCAGTGCCGATCCGGTGATGCAGATCGGGATGATGAGGATGGCGAGGATCAGCCCGATCCATTTGTGGAACTGGAACCAGAAATTGCGGAGCGCGATCTTGCTCATGTCGTCGATAGTCCCCCTAGCTGTCGGCCCATCGCCGCAGCAGATTGTGATAGATGCCCGTCAGTCGAATGACCTGCGTGTCGTCATGGCCGCGATCGGCGGCCAGCGCCTGCACGCTGCCGTCCAGATCGAACAGAGTCTGGCGCGCGGCATCGTCCCGCACCATCGACTCGATCCAGAAGAAGCTGGCTACCCGCCGTCCGCGCGTGATCGGTTCGACCCGGTGCAGCGAGGATGCAGGATAGAGGATCATATGTCCGGCGGGCAGCTTGATCGCGCTGACGCCGAATTGCCCCTCGACCGTCAGTTCCCCACCGTCATAGGCATCGGGTTCTTCCAGAAACAGGGTGGCCGACAGGTCGCTGCGGACGCGAAAGTCGCTGCCCGCGCGCAGGCGGATGGCATTGTCGACATGCGTGCCGAAGGCGTGGCCCACGCCATAGCTGTTGAACAGCGGCGGATAGATCTTGCGGGGCAGGGCCGCGGCGATGAACAGCGGGTTGCGGCCTAGCGCATCGAGGATCGTCGCGCCCGCCTGCCGCGCCTGCGCGCTGTCCTCCGGCAATTGCAGGTTGCGCTTGGCCAGCGCCGACTGATGCCCCGACGTTGCATTGCCATCCACCCATTCGCCAGCATCGATCAGCGCGCGCATGGCCTGCACCTGCGCAGTGTCGAGAACATCGGGAATGGCGACTATCATGCGGTGAACGGACTGCCTTTGACTGCTATTGCGAATCTGTAACAATAAATGAACAGGCGGGCAATGGGAAAGGAGGAGAGTCTCCCTTGCCCGCCTGCATCCCCCGTCGCGCGTGGAGGAGGAGGCGCGACGGAAAACCGGATATCAGAAGCTGTAGAACACGCTGAGACGCGCCGACCGCGCCTCACCCGGCGTCGCCCAGCCACCGCTCACGACACCCGTCGCCGCCGTGATGTTGTTGCGGATGCCGGTGTAGTAATCCTCGTCGGTGAAGTTCTGGACGTTGAGCTGCACCGTCAGCCCTTCGCGGATCGGATAGGACAGGAAGGCGCGATGGACGAGATAGTCATCCGACCGGAACTGGCGCGGATTGAGCAGCACGCTCTGGTTCAGCGCGAAGCTGCCCTGATAAGTAAGGCCATAGCCGATCTCCAGACCGAAAGGCAGGCGATAGCTGGTGTAGAGGCTGCCGGAATGCTCCGGTGTCTGGATAAGGTCGTCGCCTGCCGCGGGGTCCGGATTTGCGGCACTGTTCAGACAGGCCGTGCTTGGCGTCGCGAGACAGAAATCCGACACCGACTGCACCACCTTGCTCTTGAGATAGGTGTAGTTGGCGAAGATCGTCCATTCCGGTGTGATCGTGCCGGTAATGCCCAGCGCGAGACCATCCACGCGCGAACGTCCATCGACGACTTGCAGCGTTGGGTTGACCGGATCATTGGAGGCTACGCGATAGTTGCTGCGCTCGTTGCGGAAGAGGGCCGCAGTGGCTTGCAATTTTCCACCAAGCAGCGCGGCTTTCACTCCGATTTCATAGCTGCGCGCCGTTTCCGGTGCCACATCGCAGAAATTGCTGAACGTCGCGCCGGACCCGCTGGTGCAACCCGCGCGCACCGATGCGGACGAAGGCGTCTTGCTGTTGGCATAGGCGCCGTAAAGCGACAGATCCTCCGTCGGCTTGTAGACGGCACCGAAACGGTAGGAGAAGAGATCGTCGTTAGAGCGTTGATCGATTCCCCGCGTGTACTGCGTCAGTGCCGCGCCTGTTGAAGGCGCGGTATAGGTGTCCGCACGGAAAATGTTGCGCACATTCTCGTAACGGACGCCGGCGTTCAATTCGATCTTGCCGAGTTCCAGCGTGTCGAAGGCATAGATCGCCTTGTTGCGCGTATCGCCATAGCTGTCGCCGGTTCGGACATAGTTGATCGGCCCCGTCCAGACGGTGTTCGGGTTGGTGAGGCTGATGTCCGGTAGCGTCGGATTGGTGCCCGCACCGCCCGGATTACGCAGCAACTGCCCGCTTTCCAGGAAATAATCCTCCTGGGTGAAGGACACGCCGATCACCAGTGTGTTGCGGACGCCGCCTTTTTCGCCGGATATTACGTGCAGGTCGGTCTGGTTATAGAGCAGATCGTTGACCTGATCGCGCACCAGTCCGCGCGGACCGGATGGACGATAGAAGCCTGGCGCGAGCGTGCCGCAAGCTGCCGGGCTCGTCAGATTGGCCGCCGTGACCGGCTGTACGCCCGACGCCAGACAGAAGGTGCCCTGCGGCGCGCTGGTCTGGCTGTATTGCGATACCCGCTGCCAGCGCGTGAGGTTGCGCAATGAGATGCCGTCGCTCAGTTCGTGCGTGAAGATGGCGGTCGCGCGGTCGATCTTCTGCTTTTGCTCGTCCAGATTGACGATGCCGAAATAATCGCTGTCGCTGACGCCCGGCAGCGGGCCGTCGTTGATCTCGTTTTTGAAATAGGGAACGCCATAGGCGGGCGTGTTCGTGTCCTCCTGATGCAGATAGCTCAGGGTCAGCGTGGTCGGTCCACCGACGCCCAATGTGATCGACGGTGCGACCGCCCAGCGTTCGTAGGTTTCCACGTCGCGGCCGGGCACGTCGTTGCGATGATACATGGCGTTCAGACGGACGGCGGCTAGGTCGGACACGCGCACATTGCTGTCCACCGTCGCGCGGTAATAATCGTCGGTGCCGACGCCCGCTTCCAGAATGGTGAGATCGTCCGCCTGCGGCACCTTGCTGACCATATTGATCGTGCCGCCGACCGAGCCGGAACCGTTATAGACCGAGTTGGCGCCATTATAGACTTCGATCTGCTGCGTGTCGAACGGATCGGTGCGGCTGTATTGCGCGCTGTCGCGCACGCCGTCCTGCGTGATGTCGTTGTTCGCCGAATAGCCGCGCAGGTTGATGCTGTCGCCGTAACCGCCGCCGCCTTCGCCCGCGCCGAAGGTGATGCCGGGCACGGTCGCCAGCACGTCGCGCAACGTCAGCAGGTTCTGCTTGCGGATCACCTGATCGCTGATGATCGTGATCGTCTGCGGTGTGTCCAGGATGGGCTGCGTCGCCTTCGGGTTGATCGCGGTATCTTCGTACGTCGCGCCGGTTACGACGATGTCGTTGCGTTGCGGCTGTGCAGGATCGGCGCTGGCCGCGACGTCAGAAGCCGCGACCGATGTCTGTGCAAGGGCGGGACACAGGCTCGCGCTGACGCACGACATGGCGAGGAATGCAGGCGCCGCAGCGCGACTTTTTCCGATAACTGACATTGAAAACCCCTTTGCTAGTAGGGGTCTGTTATTGAGAGTCATTCGCACTGTCAACGCTATTGCGAGTGATTTTCATCTTTGTCGCAAATCGCATCGGCGAAAAGCCATAGCCGAATGGCGCTGGCGAGATTGGGGGGATCCTGCGCCGCGATCCGCTCCACGTCGATTTGCGCGATCAGAGCGTTGAGCGGCAGGTTCCGCGCCTGCGCGGATTCGCGCAACGCATCCCAGAAAAGCGGTTCAAGGCTGATGGATGTCTGATGCCCGGCGATCGTGACGCTGCGCTTCACCGGCCCGGCCATGACGGGGCTGCGCGTCATGGCCCGCACCGCCCGAACGACGGCGCCTCGCCCACCTGAATGCAGGCGAGGCGCGGGCGATCAATACATATGCTGGCCGCCGTTGAGCGACAGCGTGGACCCGGTGACGAAGCCCGCATCCTCGCTGCACAGAAAGGCGACGCCGCGCGCGATTTCATGCGCTTGCCCCAGACGCCCCACGGGAATCTTGGCGACGATCTTTTCCAGAACCGGCGGCGGGACGGCGGCGACCATGTCGGTGTCGATATAGCCCGGCGCGATCGCATTGACGGTAACGCCATATTTCGCCCCTTCCTGCGCCAGCGCCTTGGTAAAGCCGTGAATGCCGGACTTGGCGGCGGCATAGTTGACCTGTCCATATTGTCCGGCCTGACCGTTGATCGATCCGATGTTGACGATGCGGCCCCAGCCGCGCTCGCGCATGCCGGCGAACGTCGCCTTCGCCATATTGAAGCAACCGCCCAGATTGACGCGCATCACGTCGTTCCAGTCGTCGAAGCTCATCCGCTGGAGCACGCCATCGCGGGTGATGCCGGCATTGTTGACGACGATGTCGACCGGGCCGAGATCGGCTGCGACCTGCGCGCATCCGGCAAGGCAGGCTTCGTGATCGCCGACATCCCATTTATATGCGGCGATGCCGGTGCGGTCGGTAAAGGCCTTGGCCTTTTCATCATTGCCTGCATAATTCGCCGCGACGGTGATGCCCATGTCCTTCAGCGCCAGGCTGATCGCTTCGCCGATGCCACGGCTGCCGCCGGTAACGATTGCCACTCTGCCCATATGCCTCTCCTAGCCAAGCATCAGATTATGTCAGCCGGTGACGTTGCACCATCCGGCCAGTTCGCGACTGAACAGCCGCGTATAGAGAGTGATAGCCTCCACATCCGCATTAAGACAGGGCAAATAGGCGAAATGCCGGCCTCCTGCCGCTAAAAATGTCTCGCGTCCCTCCATCGCGATTTCTTCCAGCGTTTCGAGGCAATCGGCGGAAAAGCCGGGGGTGAAGATGGCGATAGACCGCACGCCCTTTTCGGGCAGGGCTTCCAGTGTCGCGTCGGTCGCCGGCTCCAGCCATTTCGCCCGGCCGAAGCGCGACTGGAAGGTGACGGCGACGTCGCGACCCATCGCCTCGCTGAGCAGGCGCGCGGTCTTGCGGCACTGGCAATGATAAGGATCGCCCATGTGCAGAGTCCGCTCCGGCATGCCGTGAAAGCTGGCGACGAGAAGGTCGGGCGTGAAATCCAGCGTGGCGAGATGGCGCATGATCGAAGCCTTGAGCGCATCGATATAGGCCGGGTCGTCATGATAGGGCGGCAAGGTACGGACGGCGGGTTGCCAGCGCATCTCGCCCATGGCGCCGAAGGCGGCGTCATTGGCGGTCGCCGTCGTCGCACCGCTATATTGCGGATAGAGCGGCGCAATCAGGATGCGGTCGCACCCGGCGTCCTTCATCGCCTGCAACCGGCTGGCGATCGAGGGATTGCCGTAGCGCATCGCCCAATCCACCTGAACGCCGCCGCCCAGATGCGTTTGCAATGCCTCGGCGGTGCGGCGCGTATAGACGGCCAGCGGCGACCCTTCGGGCATCCACACCTTGGCATAGGCGGCTGCCGACCGCTTGGGGCGGGTGTTGAGGATAAGGCCGCGGAGCAAAGGTTGCCAGACGATCGGCGGGATTTCCACGACGCGGCGGTCGGACAGGAACTCCAGCAGATAGCGCTTGACCGAAGGGACATCGGGCCCGTCCGGCGTGCCCAGATTGACGATCAGCAGGCCGACGCGCGGCGGCACGATGGGGGGATGATCGGCAGGGACCGGCAAGGGAGGAAAATCGGGCGGCGCAGACGACATCGGATCAGTTCCCGGCGAGAAGCGGCAAGGTGCGAAGGCGCTGGCCGGTAACTGTGAACAGCGCATTGGCGATTGCCGGCGCAACCGGCGGTACAGCGACTTCGCCGATCCCGCCAGCCCCTGCGGTGCTGCGGATCAGTTCGACGGTGATTTCCCCCACGTCGGAAAGGCGCGGGAGGCCCATGCGGCCCAATATGGCGCGGGTCGGCATCCCCTTGGCGTAGGTTGCGGAAGCGCCCATGGCGGAGGCGAGGCCGAATATCAGACCCCCTTCGATCTGCTGCCGGGCGATATCGGGATTGACCTGCTCACCGCAATCGACCGCCGCGACGATCCGCCCGACCGACAGCTTGCCGCCGGTCAGCGCCGCCTCGACCATGACGGCGGCGTAGGAATCGCCCATCGCGTGGCACGCCAGCCCTTGTCCGCTGCCTGGAATGCCGCCCTGCCAGCCGCCCAATGCCGTGGCGGTGGACAGGCAATGGGCGAGGCGCGGCTGATCGCCCAGCATCTGGATGCGGAAGGACAAAGGCTCGAGTCCGGCGATCCGCGCCAGTTCGTCGATGAAGCATTCGGTGAAGAAAGCCGCGTAATGATCGGCATTGGATCGCCAGCGCCCCGTCGGCAGGCCGATGTCGGCGGGATAATGGTCGATCGCGAAGGCGCCCATGGCATAAGGCGGCACCATGCCCGATATGGCGCGACGGTCCGCCGCCGTCGCCGCCTTGCGCATGGCGTCGTGCGGGAGGGCGCCGCCCGCGATCCGCGCCCAGGTTTCGGTGAGTGCGGCGGGTGCGGCGACCTTGGCCAGCCAGCCGTCGATCCGTCCGCCGCGGCCCAGCTTCGCGGCCATGCGCGCACGGGCGGGGGCACGCGGACGATCCGCGATGATGTCCTCCAGCCGGGACCACATGAGTTGCACCGGGCGCCCCATGTCGCGGGCGATCAGTGCGGCTTGCACGCCGACGTCATGCTCCATCCGGCTGCCGAACGATCCGCCCGCCTGCATGGGATAGAGCGTAACGGAGGCGTCGGGCATCCCCAGCGCATCGGCGATGGCGGCGCGGGCGAGGGTGGGGGCCTGGCTCGCCATCCAGACTTCGGCGCGGTCGGGGGAGACGCGGGCCGTCGCGGCAGGCGTTTCGGCGGTCAGGTGCAGGCCGGGCGCGACCTGATATTCGCTGGCGACGATCGTCGCGCCTTCGAACACCGGCAGCAGTTCGCCCTGCCGATAGAGCCGCCGTCCGGCGTCACCGGCGAAGGCGGCCTCCAGCGCGTCGTCGATCCGGGCGCTGTCGAGCAGGGGGCCATCGACGCGGAACACGGGATCGGCGGCATCGAGCGCCTTGTTCGCCGCCCACCAGTTGGTGCCGACGACGGCGACCCGGCGTTCGGACCGGATGAGCCTGAGGAAGCCCGTCACCTTCGCCGCCGCCGCTTCGTTGACGGAGATCAGGGTCGCCTCGCCGACCGGACCTTGCCGGATGGAGGCATAGACCATGTCGGGCAGGCGGACGTCGGCGGCGAAATTGGTCGAGCCGTCGACCTTCGAAGGCAAGTCGATGCGCGGCAGATCCTGCCCGATCAGCCGTCCCTCCGTCCCTTGGCGCAGCGGCAATATCTCCGGCAGGGCGAATGCCGCCGCCTCGACCGCCAGCTCGCCGATGCGCAGGCTGCGTTGCCCGTCGGTGACCACGCCGTCCTGGATGTCGCACGCTTCCCAGCCGATGTCCCAGCGCGCCGCCGCCGCCTTGCACAGCAGCACCCGCGCCGCCGCGCCCGCATCGCGATAGGCGCCCTCGAACATCGCCAGCGATGTCGATCCGCCGGTCAGCATCAGCGCGGATCGCTCCGCATATTCGCGCTTCGCCCAGTTCCCGGCGTCGCCGAGCAGACGCATCCAGTCGCCGTCCATCTCCTGCCCCGCCAGCAGGCTGTTGGCGTAGAGCGGGCTGACCGGGGCGGGCTGCACCGCGACGGTGCGCCAGTCCGCGCCGAGTTCGTCGGCCAGGATCTGCGGCAGCAGCGTCGTGACGCCCTGCCCCATTTCGAGTTGCGGCACGATGACGATGATCTGGCCGGTGCGGTCGATCTTGAGGAAGGCGTTGAACAAAGTCTCGCCCGGCGCGACGTTGATATTGGGCGCATAATGGCGCGGCCATGCGCCCCAGGCGATCAGCAGCCCCGCCGCCGCGCCGCCGCCGATCAGCAGGCTGCGTCGGCTGACGGGCGCGCTGCGCATTGTGCCTTTCGATACCGGTGTCCTGCGCGCCATGCCGCCTGATAGAGGGCGATGCCGCGCGTGGGAAGGCGCTATCCGCCGGACACTATGGGAGAAAGGCCGAGACGGGGTATCTCGATCGCGGGGCAGCGATCCATGACGACCTGCAACCCGGCGGCTTCCGCCCGCTGGGCGGCATTTTCGTTGACGACGCCGAGCTGCATCCACACGGCCTTCGCGCCGATCGCGATGGCCTCATCCACCACCGCGCCCGCCGCCGCGCCGTTGCGGAAGATGTCGACCAGATCGACCGGCCCGGTGATGTCGGAGAGAGCGGCGACCACTGTTTCGCCATGCAGCACCTGTCCGGCAAGCTGCGGATTGACCGGGATGACGCGATAGCCGTGCGCCTGAAGAAAGCGCATCACATTATGGCTCGGCCGGTCGGGCCGGTCGGACGCGCCGACCAGCGCGATGGTGCGGGTGGCATCGAGCAGGGCGGCGATCGCGGTATCGCTGGTGAGGGGCATGGCGGTGTCCTTCGGGAGGATGTTTACCCGGAACGAGATGGGGCGCGTTGCGGACCATTGCAATCGCGCCGCCTTTTCCGCTTGCAGTTGACGCAGCGTCAACCGGCATAAGAGTGCCATGCCCGATTCGCCTCCCTTTTCATCGCTCTTGCCCGACATGCTCGATATCGCGGATGTCGCGCGCCTGACCGGCATTTCGTCGCGGGCCTTGCGCTTCTACGAGGCGCGCGGCCTGTTGTGGCCCTTGCGTTCCGCTTCGGGCCGCAGGCTCTACGGGCCGGGCGAGCTGGCCGCCGTTCATCGCATATTGACGCTGAAGCGTGCGGGCCTGACGCTGGCGCAGATCCAGCGCCTGTCGAGCGGACGCGCCGTCGATCTGGGCGCCCTGATCGCGGCGCAGCTCGACGTGCTGGCGGCGCAGGCCGAAGAGATCGCCGCGGCACGGGCCGTGCTGCGCACCGTAAAGTCCCGCATCGATCGCAGCGAGCCTATCGATGTCGCGACACTCTGCTCGCTGATCCGACAAGGAGACATGACCATGACACGACAACAATGGGACGCGGTGACCGACCGCTATTTCACGCCCGAAGAGAAGGACAGCTTCGCACAGCAGATGCAGAAAGTGCCCGGCGACTTCGATCAGGCCCGCTATGCCGCCGACTGGGCGGACCTTGGCGGGCGGATCAAGGCGGCGATGCCGCTCGACTCCGCCAGCGAGGAAGCGCAGGCCTTTCTGAGCGAATGGTCGGCGCTGCTCGCGCCTTTCACGGCGGTCGCCACGCCAGAGATGATGGCGGGCGTACAGACCATGTACGAACGCATGGACGAATGGGAGGGGCAGGCCGACCCCGGTTTCGACAAGAGCGTGTTCGATTTCATCAAGGCGGCGCAGAAGGCCGGTCGAACCGATGATCACGGCTGATCGGCGCAGCAGAGGATAGGGCCGAAAGACGGGGTGGCGATGTCCGGCATCGTCGCCCCTTTCGATGCCCGGAACGCGCAGGAGGCGTCCTACAAAGGTAACAAAGGTAACGGTAAACACGCAATTCGCACGCAAAATATGCATTGTTGCGATACCGAAACGGCAGGTGCGCGCGCCGAAATCGCGGGCAAGGGGGCAGGAGCGAAGGGCCAGACATGGGCGGCATCCTGTCACGGCGCGGCGCCTGTAGGACAGAGGCTAGTAGGGCAGAGGCTTGTAGGGCAGGGGCTATCGCGGTGTCTTGAGCCAGTCGGCCAGCCGGTGCGCAATGGCGAGAAAGGGTGCGGCTTCCGCTTCGTCCCCGCCCGCAGGGGGCAGGCCCGCGTCGGAGGCGGTGCGGATGCCGATGGTGAGCGGGATGCGTCCCAGAAACGGCATGCCCATATGCGCCGCCGCCGCTTCCGCGCCGCCCTGGCCAAAGGGATCGGATGCCTCGCCGCAATGCGGGCAGATATAGCCTGCCATATTCTCGACCAGACCGATCAGCGGCACGTCCGCCTGCTCGAAAAGGCTGACGGCGCGGGTGGCGTCGATCAGCGCCAGATCCTGCGGCGTCGAGACGATCAGCGCGCCGGCGGGCTTGTGCTTGGAGATCATGGAAAGCTGCACGTCGCCGGTGCCGGGCGGCAGGTCGACGATCAAGATGTCGATGCCGTCCCACTGCGCGTCGATCAACTGGCCGAGCGCATTGCCCGCCATCGGCCCGCGCCAGGCGATCGCCTGTCCCGGATCGACCAGATGCCCCATGGAGAGCATCGGTACGCCCCAGCGGCTCATCACCGGGATCAGATGCTTGCCTTCCGCCGTCGGCTTTTCGCCTTCGCTGCCCATCAGGCGCGGTTGCGACGGGCCGTAGATGTCGGCATCGACAAGGCCCACCTTGTGCCCCAGCCGGTGCAGCGCCACGGCGAGATTGGCCGAGAGCGTCGATTTGCCGACGCCGCCCTTGCCCGAACCGACCGCGACGATCCGCAGCGTCTTCTTTTCCGCCGTCATGGCGATGCGCGTTTGGGTGACGCCGGGCACGTCGCGGGTTTCCGCGCGGATGGCCGCTTCCATCACGCTGCGCTGGTCGTCCGAAAGGCCGGTGACGTCGAGCACCAGCGTCAGTACGCCGTCCTTCAGGCGCGGCGCGCCAGCGCGTCCCTTGCTGGCGCGGGACAGGCGTTCGGTGATGTCGGCGGGAAGTTCTGGCACGGGATCGCTCATGATCGGCGCGCATAATGGATTATCGACGCAAAGGCACTGTTTTTCCCGCTCCGGCGTTCCTATAGATGATGCATGAAGAGAATGAACGGCTGGATGCCGCAATGGATCGCCGCAATGGCGCAGGGGCCATGGGGCAACAAGGGCGGCGGCGAGGATGGAAGCGGCGGCAAGCCCGAAGGCCCGCGCAATCCGTGGACGCAGCCGGGCGGCGGCGGCAATCGCCCGCAGGGCCGCAGCGGCCCCAGCGCGATCGAGGAACTGCTGCGCCGTGGCCGTGAAAGTTTCGGCGGCGGCGGCAATGGTGGCGGCTTCGGCGGCCTGCCGCAGCGGCCCGATGGCAAGGCGATCTGGCCGATCGCGCTGGGACTCGTCGTCCTCGTCTGGCTGGCGCTGACCTGCATCCACCGGGTCGGCCCGCAGGAGCGCGGCGTCGTGCTTATGCTGGGCAAGTACAGCCGAACCCTTTCGCCGGGGATCAGCATCACGCTGCCCGCGCCGCTCGAATCGGTATCGACCGTGGACGTCGAGGAAATCCGCACGATCGACATCGGATCGACCAGCGCCGAGCAGGAAAATCTGATGCTGACCGGCGATCAGAACATCATCGACCTCGCTTATTCGGTGCGCTGGAACATCCGCAATCCGGAACTTTACATGTTCCAGCTGTCCGATCCCGACAGCGCGATCCGCGAAGTCGCCGAAAGCGCGATGCGGTCCGTCGTCGCCAGCGTCAATCTGGACGATGCGCTGGGCGCGGGCCGCACCGGCATCGAGCAGCAGGTGGAACAGCGGATGCAGGAAATCCTCGACAGCTACCGCTCGGGCATCCGCGTGCAGGGCGTCGCGATCAAGCAGGCCGATCCGCCCGCCGCCGTCAACGACGCGTTCAAGGGCGTTTCCGCCGCGCAGCAGGCCGCGCAGACCAGCCTCAACCAGGCGCGCGCCTATGCGCAGCAGCAGACGGCGCTGGCGCAGGGCGAGGCCGCGCAGTTCGACAAGACATATGAACAATACAGGCTGTCGCCCGAAGTGACGCGGCGCCGCATGTATTATGAAACGATGGAGAAGGTTCTGGGCAATATGGACAAGACGATCGTCGAGACCGGCAACGTCACGCCCTATCTGCCCCTTCCCGAAATCAAGCGCCGCGCCGCCGCCGCGCCGCCAGCGGCCCCCGCCGCGACGACGGGAGTGCAGTGATGCCCGGCATATTGCGCAACCCGATCGCCTTCGCGCTGATCGCCATCGCCTTCCTGCTGCTGCTCGGCAGCACCATTTCGATCGTGCCGGAAACCCGGCAGGGCGTGATCGTGCGTTTCGGCGAGCCGGTCCGGATCGTCAATCGCTACCGCCCCAATGAACAGTTCGGCTATACCGGCGCGGGCGTGATCGCGCGCATTCCCTTCGCCGAACAGATCGTCTGGATCGACAAGCGCGTGCTCTCTGTCGAGATGGAGCGGCAGCAGGTGCTTTCGACCGATCAGCTTCGCCTTCAGGTCGACGCCTTTGCGCGCTATCGCATCGTCGATCCGCTGCGCATGTATATTTCGGCGGGCAGCGAGGACCGCGTGTCCGAGGCGCTGCGCCCGATTCTCGGCTCTGCGCTGCGCAACGAACTGGGCAAGCGGCCCTTCGCCGCGCTGCTCAGCCCGGAGCGGGGGCAGGTGATGCAGAATATCGAAGCGGGCCTCAACCGCGTCGCCCGGCAATATGGCGCGGAAATCGTCGACGTGCGCATCAAGCGGGCGGACCTGCCCGACGGCGCGCCGCTCGAAAGCGCCTTGCAGCGGATGCGCACGGCCCGCGACCAGGAAGCGCTGACCATCCAGGCGCAGGGCGCGAAGCAGGCGCAGATCATCCGCGCCGAAGCCGACGCCAGCGCGGCGCGCGTCTATGCCGAAAGTTTCGGCAAGGATCCGGTATTCTACGATTTCTACCGCGCCATGCAGAGCTATCGCTACACCTTCGATCCGTCGCGGACCGGGCAGACTTCGGTCATCCTGTCGCCCGACAATGACTTCCTGCGCGAGTTTCGCGGGAAATAAGCCTTCCGTGCGTTTCCGGCGCCCCCATCGGGAACGCACGTCATTCAATGTGGGTTAAGGGAAGACGAGGCATCGCAGGCATTCCTGTGGTCCCGACCTTTTCCCGAAAGTCATGAGAGGACAATCATCAGTGCGCTACGCTTACGCCATTACCGCAGCCCTTCTGCTCGGCGGCACGGCCATTGCCGTCACCTCGAACCAGCCGCTCGGCGCCCAGACGGCGCAGAATGAAGGCATGCAGGCCGCGGCCCCCCGCGGCGCGCCCGTCAGCTTCGCCGACATGGTGGAAAAGCTGCAACCGGCGGTCGTCAACATTTCGACCAAACAGCGGGTGCAGGTGCAAAATCCCTTCGCCGGTACGCCCTTCGGCGACCTGTTCGGCGCGCCCGGCGGCACCCCGCCGCAGACGCGGCAGGCGCAATCGCTGGGATCGGGTTTCCTGATCTCGTCGGACGGCTACATCGTCACCAACAACCATGTCGTCGCCCCCGGCGCGGAAGGCGCGACGATCGACAGCATCACCGTGACGCTCACCGATCGCGAGGAATATACCGCCAAGCTGGTAGGCCGTGACGTGGCGAGCGACCTGGCCGTGCTGAAGATCGAGCCGAAGAAGGCGCTGCCCTTCGTGAAGTTCGGCGACAGCACCAAATCCCGCGTGGGCGACTGGGTGATCGCGATCGGCAATCCCTTCGGCCTGGGCGGCACCGTGACGGCGGGCATCGTATCGGCGGTGCATCGCAACACCGGCGGCGGCAGCGACCGCTTCATCCAGAGCGATGCGTCGATTAATCAGGGCAATTCGGGTGGCCCGATGTTCAACATGAACGGCGACGTCATCGGCATCAACAGCCAGATCCTGTCGCCTTCGGGCGGCAATGTCGGCATCGGCTTCGCCATCCCCTCCGAACAGGCGGTGCCCGTCATCGATACCCTGCGCAAGGGCCAGAGCGTGAAGCGCGGCTATCTGGGCGTGCAGATCACGCCCCTGTCCGAAGATATCGCCGATTCGCTGGGCCTCGCCAAGAACAGGGGCGAGTTCATCCAGGGCGTCGAGCCGGGTCAGGGTGCCGAAAAGGCCGGGATCAAGCCGGGCGACGTCATCGTGAAGGTCAATAATCGCGAAGTGACGCCCGACGAGACGCTCTCTTTCATCGTCGCCAATCTGCCGATCAACTCCAAGGTGCCGATCGAACTGCTCCGCAATGGACAGCGCATGACGGTGACGGCGGTGGTCGGCCAGCGTCCGCCCGAAGATCAGCTCAACAGCTTCGCGCAGCAGGGCGAGGACGAGGATTTCTCCAATCCGCGCAACCAGCCCGATGCTGGTGCCGCCGCGCAGCAGAGCCTTGGCGTCGCCGTGACGCCGCTGACCGCCGGCATCGCGCGGCAGCTTGGCGTGCCCGCCGAAACGCGCGGGATCGTCATCACCTCGGTCGATCAGTCCACCGACGCGGGCACAAAGGGCCTGCGCCGCGGCGACATCATCCTGTCGGCCAACAACCGCCCGACGCTGAGCGAGGCGGACCTCAAAGCGGCCATCGCGCAGGTGACGGCGGCCGGACGCAATGCGGTGCTGTTGCAGGTGCTGCGCCGCGGCCAGCCCGCGACCTTCGTGGGCGTCCGCCTGCGCGACAAGTGACTTCTCCCCTCTCCCTTTGAGGGAGAGGGTTGCGCAGCCCCGGATCAGGTCCGGGGCGTAGCTGGGTGAGGGGTATGCGGTTCCATCGGAACCGCGCGCGCCAAAGGCGCGCTCACCCTCATCCAACTCCGCCTAATTCGCTGCGCTCATAAAGCTACGTATCCTTCTCCCTTCAAGGGAGAAGGTGTTAGGGGAGTTTCGGTATGAGCGACGGCATCTTTCTGGGTCTGGCCCCGAACGCCGCGGGGGGCATCCCGCAATTCCTCAACCTGAAACGCGCGAACCGGCACGGCCTGATCGCGGGTGCGACCGGCACCGGCAAGACGGTGACGTTGCAGGGGATCGCCGAAGGTTTTTCCGCCGCCGGTGTGCCGGTGTTCGTGGCGGACGTGAAAGGCGATCTGGCGGGCATCGCCATGGCGGGATCGCCGACGTTCAAGAATGCCGACAGGCTGGTGTCGCGCGCCGCCGAAGTGGGCCTTGAGAATTACAGCTACAGCGACAATCCGGCGATCTTCTGGGATCTGTACGGGCAACAGGGCCATCCGATCCGCACGACGATCAGCGAGATGGGGCCACTGCTGCTCGCGCGGCTGATGAACCTCAACGAGACGCAGGAAGGCGTGCTGTCGATCGCCTTCCGCTATGCCGACGAGGAAGGGCTGCTGCTGCTCGATCTGGGCGATCTGCAGGCGATGCTCGCTTATTGCGCGGAAAATGCCGACATGCTGTCCGCCCGATACGGCAATGTGACGAAGGCAAGCGTCGGCACGATCCAGCGGCAGTTGCTGCAACTCGACAGCCAGGGCGCCGCGCATTTCTTCGGCGAACCCGCGCTCGACATCCACGATTTCCTGACGGTGGACGAGAAGGGGCGCGGTTACATCAACGTGCTCGCCGCCGACAAGCTGATGCAAAGCCCCAAGCTCTATTCGACGTTCCTGCTGTGGCTCTTGTCCGAACTGTTCGAGACGCTGCTCGAAGTCGGCGACCCGGAAAAGCCGGTGCTCGTATTCTTCTTCGACGAGGCGCATCTGCTGTTCGACGACGCGCCCAAGGCGCTGACCGACAAGATCGAGCAGGTCGTGCGGCTGATCCGGTCCAAGGGCGTGGGCGTCTATTTCATCACGCAGAACCCGATCGACATACCCGAAGCGGTGGCCGGGCAGCTCGGCAACCGGGTGCAGCACGCGCTGCGGGCCTTCACGCCGCGCGACCAGAAGGCGATCAAGGCGGCGGCGGAAACGTTCCGCGTCAACCCCGATCTCGACATCGCGACGGCGATCACCGAACTCAAGACGGGCGAGGCGCTGGTGTCGGTGTTGCAGGAGGACGGATCGCCTTCGATCGTGCAGCGCACGCTGATCGCGCCGCCGCGATCGCGCCTGGGTCCGCTCGATGCGAAGGAGCGGGCGATCATCCAGTCGATATCGCCGGTCGCAGGCAAATATGACGAGACGGTCGATCGCGAATCCGCCGAGGAGATACTGGCGGCGCGCGGCAGCGCCGCTGCGGCGGCGGCACAGGCGAGCAAGGCGCAGGCGGAATCCGACAAGGCCGCCGCCGCGCAGGCCAAGGTCGAGGCGAAGGCGCGCGAACAGCAGTTGAAGGAACAGGCGCGTCTGGACGCCGCCGCCGCGCGCGAAGCGGCCAAACCGTCCGTACTGGGCAAGGCGGTACAGTCCGCCACCCGCTCCGCCGCCTCCACCGTGGGGCGTCAGGTCGCCAACGAACTGAGCAAGGCGGTGTTCGGCAGAACGACCCGCAAGTCCAGCGGCGGCGGCATCGCGGGCAGACTGGTGCGCGGGATATTGGGCAGTCTGTTCAAGTAGGCGCCAGCTATCCCCACACCCCGTTCGTCCCGAGCGAAGCCGAGGGACATAAGCCAGGCACGGCGCCTGGGCGTCTCGACTTCGCTCGACACGAACGGGATGTAGTGTGTCGGTTCAGAAAGCGTAGCGGGCGATCACCTGGAATACGGGGCCGGCCTTTTCGCTTTCCAGCTCGTACTCGTCGAAATCGCGCGCCTGCTGGTCCGCCAGATTGGCGAACTTGTTGAAGGCTTCGCGCTTTGCGCCATTGAGCAGGTTGGAGCCGACCGCGCGGATCGTGAAGCTCTTGCCCACGCGCTTTTCAAGGAAGATTTCGAGGTCCGCACCGTAGGTTGTCGTCACTTCCTCCGCCAGCACACGTCCGAATGCCGTACCTTGCTTGCGATAGGTCGCGCCGAAGGCGACCTTCGCACTGGGGATGTCCTGTATGAAGCCGAAGTTGTAGACATATTTCGACTGGTCGTTGAACCGGCGCTTGCCCAGGAAATCGGTGATTTCGCTGTCCAGATAGGAGAAGTTGCCGAACACGCCGGTGTTGGGCAGGCCGATGAATCCGAGATCGGTCGAAAGGTCGAACTCGATGCCATAGACCTTTCCGTCGCCGACATTCTGCGGCTGATAGACGAAGGTGCCCGCACCCGCCGATCCTTCCGCCCCGGTGTTGGTCAGCTCGATCAGGTTCTTGACGTCGCGGTAGAAGATGTTGACGCCGAAGATGCCGCCGCGGCCGATGCGCCGTTCATAGCCTAGGTCGAAGCCCCAGGCGGTTTCGGGATCGAGCGCGGGATTGCCGAGCAGGTCGCTGTCGCCGACTTCCTCCTCCAGCGTCGCGGGGGTGAGGAAGTTGAAATCGGGGCGGCGGTTGGTGCGGGCGACCGATCCGATGATGCGATCCTGCGGCGTCACGTCGAACTTGAACGATGCGGAGGGGAGCAGCTTGCCATAGCTGTTCTCCTGCACCGCGTCAGCCGCATCCACGGTGGCGTCGGTGACGGTCAGGTCGGTATGCTCGTAGCGCAGACCGACTTCCCAGGAGAACGCGCCGCCCTTGCCTTCCAGCAGCGCGAATATGTCCCGACGTTCCTCCTCGATCGTGTTGACGCCGCCGGGTGTCGCTTCGAGCGGATCGGGGGTGGTGGCCAGTTCGGTCGGGTTGCGGGTGAACTGATCCCAGTTGCGCGCGCTGGCGACGTTGAAGCGGTTGCGATCGGTCAGCAGGGCGGTGTCGCGATCCTTGTTCTGGAGATAGCCGCCGAACACCAGATTGACTTGTTCTCCCAGCGGCGCCTTGTGCTCCAGCTTGACCGAAAACTCCTTGTCGACGATGTCGGTGGTGGTGAGATCGCCCGTGAAGCGGGGGGTGGCCCGGTCGAAATCGAGATCATATTCGGTTTCGACGCGGTTTTCGTCGAACTTGGCGAAGCCGACGCGGACCGAAGTTTCGCCCAGCGACCATTCCTGGCTCAGCTTGCCGTCGATGCTGTAGTTTTCCTGATCGATGTCGGCGACATTGGCATTGTCGGTCAGGAGATTGCCGGTCGGCACCGGGCCGGTGATCGCGGTGGGATCGTCATATTCGAAGGATCGTTCGGTCTCTGTGCGGTCGGTCTTGACGTAGAATCCGTTCAGCTTGAAATCGGTCGTGTCGCCGTCGATTTCATAGGTGCCGTTGAAGCTGTAATCCTTGCCGTCGCGGGTGTCGGTCTGGTCCTCGCGATTGTCGAAATCGTCGGTCGTATAATCGGGATTGTTTTCCGGCGAGTCGCCATAGCGCAGGCTCTTCTTGATCTTCGGATTGTGGCGTCCCTGAAGATTCGCGCCCAGCAGCAGGCGGCCGGGACCGACCTGCCCGCCATAGACGAAGCCGAGACTCGGCTCGAACTCCTTGTCGTCATAATAGAGCGCGCCACCGCGCACATAGCCGCCATCGAGCTGATAACCGTCGCGCAGCACGATGTTCAACGACCCTGCGATGGCGTCGCCGGTGCGGCGGGCGGACGAGGAGCGGATGATCTCGACGCGCGAGATCAGCTCCGCCGGGATGCGGTCGAGGAAGAAGCTGCGGTCGGCGGCGGAGCCGGGCACGCGCTCGCCGTTGATGAGAATCTGCGTATAGCCGGGCGGCAGGCCGCGCAGGCGCGCACCGTCGCTTTCGATGACGTCCGACAGGAATGTGACGGAGGGCACGCGCTTCAGCGCATCACCGGCGGTCAGCGGCTCGAACCGCTGGAAATATTCGGTGCCATATTGCAGCGTCGGTTCCGCGCTGTCCTCGCTGCGGTTGCGGAACCCGATGCCCGCCTGCACGACGATATCGTTGGAAGTGATTATAGGATCGTCGCGGCGGGTTTCGCCATCGGCAGGGACGGGTGTCGTGGCGGCATCCTGCGCGAAGGCCGGCCCGGCGAGAAGCGCGGCAGTGGCGATGCCAAGCGCCAGAGATGTACGCAAGCGCGTGCTGCGCGAAAGGATAGTCATGTGAAGTCCCCCTGATGACGGTCATCGTGTCGAGGGGGGCGGTATTGCCTTTCGTTGACAGATCGGCGTCTGAACGATGACCATGATATTACAGAAAGTGTCTGAAGCGCGCCAATTCCTATTCAAAACGTCACGAATATGTCATCGCTTTGAAACGCTTTGCCCGCACACGCCGCCCGGAAAGTCGGGGCGGGCCAGACCAGCGCAGGGGAATGAAATAATGACATATGGCGACCAGTATCGCGGGATGATCGCAGGCGTGACGCTCTGCCTGGCGCTCACCGCCTGCACGGCTGCCGAAGTGCCGGTCGCAGTGCGCATCGCGAATGCGGCGCCTGCGGTGAACGTGACGGCGCGGGGCGAGACGACGCCCGTCGGCACCACGAACGCCGATGCCGCCGATGACCCGGCGATCTGGCACAACGCCGCAAATCCCGCCGCCAGTCTGATCGTGGGGACGGACAAGAAGGCGGGCGTCTATGTCTACGGCCTCGACGGCAAGGTGCGCGATTTCAGCGATGCGGGCCGCGTCAACAATGTCGACTTGCGCGACAATGTGACGATCAACGGCGCGCCGGGCATATTGGTGGCGGCGAGCGATCGCAACGATCTGGCCAATGCGAAGCTGGCGCTGTTCCGCCTCGATCCGGCAACGGCGAAGCTGACGCCGATCGGCACCGTGGGGGCGGGCGCGGGCGAAGCCTATGGCGTGTGCTTCTATCGCGACGCGACTGCGCTCTATGCGTTCATGGTGGCGAAGGACGGAACGATCAACCAGGTGCAGATCGACGCTTCGGACGCGGTGCCGACCGGAAAGATCGTGCGCAGCATGAAACTGGGCACGCAATCGGAAGGCTGCGCCGCCGACGAGCGGACCGGGCGCCTTTACGTGGCGGAGGAAGATGTCGGCCTGTGGCGCTTCGATGCCGCTGCGACCGGATCGACGGTGCCGGTGAAGATCGCCGCCGCCGACAACCGCAACATCGTCGCCGATGCCGAAGGCGTGGCGATCGCGCCGATCGGCGAGAAGGACGGCTATGTCGTCGTCTCCAGCCAGGGCGACAATGCCTATGTGCTCTATCGCCTGTCCGACGATAGTTTCGTTGGTCGTTTCCGCATCGCCGACGGCGCGATCGGCGGCAGCGAGGAGACCGACGGCATCGACCTGATGCTCGGCGATTTCGGCCCCGATTATCCCAGCGGCCTGTTCATCGCGCAGGACGGGCACAACGCGGCGGCGGCGCAGAATTTCAAGCTGGTGGCATGGGACGACATCGTGAAGGCGCTGGGGATCAGGTAATCCTCTGGCGCGGGCATCGTCATCCTGACGGAAGTCAGAATCCATTGGCGCTAACTATGGAGCGTCATTGCCAAGGCCACTCTAATGGATGCTGAAACAAGTTCAGCATGACGAAGTGAGGCAGTGGATCAGGTGTACTCACCCCTTGGGCAGAAACCGGTCGGCGATGTCCTGTGCGATGCGAGCGGGGCGGAGGGTGGCCGAATCGAGGCAGCACCAGCTCGACTTCACTTCGGCCAGCACGTCCTCGCCGCGCTTGATGAGCGTTTCGTAGAAGGCGCGCGCGCCCTGCACCTTTTCGACGATCACCGTCGCGATGATCGGGTCGTTGAGGAAGGCGGGCTTGCGATAGGTGATCTCATGCTTGAGCGCGACCCACAGATGCTCCGCGACCGCGCTGGGCGGGGCGATCTTTTCCCAATGAGCGACCACCGCTTCCTGTACCCATTTGAGATAATGGGCATTGTTGACATGACCCATGAAGTCGATGTCCTCAGGGCGAACGGCGATGCTGTGATGATGGACGGCGGCGGTCATGCACTGACATTAGTGTAAGTGACGGAAAAATGCCAGCGGGCAATCAGCCCCGGCCGCGATAGCCCGGCACGTCCTGCGACGGGAGCCAGAGGCCCTTTGGCGGCTCGCCCGATTGCCAGAACACGTCGATCGGAATGCCGCCGCGCGGATACCAGTATCCGCCGATGCGCAGCCATTGCGGCTTCATCTCGTCGAACAGCCGCTGGCCGATGCCGACGGTGCAATCCTCGTGGAAGGCCGCATGATTGCGGAAGCTGCCGAGAAAGAGCTTGAGCGACTTCGATTCGACGATCGTCTCGCCCGGCGCATAATCGATGACGAGATGCGCGAAATCGGGCTGGCCCGTCACCGGGCAGAGCGACGTGAACTCCGGCACGGCGAAGCGCACGAGATAGAGAGCGCCCGCGCGGGGATTGGGTACATAGTCCAGAACGGCCTCTTCCGGCGTGGCGGGCAGGGCGCTGTTCTGACCAAGATAAAGGGGTGTCTGCGGCAGTGTCATGGTCGCCCACCTACGCGATTGCACGGCTGATGTCATTCCCCGGCCTTGCGTCGGACGCATTCATGGCTAGTTCACGCGCAGGCCAGCCTTGAAAGCGAGATCATGGGGACATTCCGGTTATTACTTCTGGCGGGCGCAGCGATTGTCGGTTCGCATCCGGCATTTGCGCAGGATGGCGGCGCGCAGGGCAGCGATGCGCCGCCCGCCGCGCAGGACTTCCGCCTCGATCCCGCGCGCGATCCCAACCGTGGGACGACGCCGCAGCGCGCCGGGCCGGAAATCGACAATCGTCCCGCCGTGGCGTTGCCGACCGCGCCCGCCGTGACGGCCTCCACGCCGCCGCCCGCCGTCGCGCCGACGGTCAACCCGACGATCACGCGTCCTGCCGCGCGGCCGTTGGTGCGCGCGCAGAACCCCACGCCATCGCCGGCGGCGGAGGATACCGCCGCGTCGCCACCGCCAGCACCGTCCGTACCGACGGGAACCGATGCACCGGCGGTTGTCGCGGCACCCGCATCGGAGCCGTCGACTTCGCCGTCCGGGCAAGCCGCCCCTGCCGTTGCGACGCCGGAAGAACCGCTCCCCTGGTGGCTCTGGATCATCGGTGGCGTAGTGCTGACAGGCGCGCTAGCCTATCTGTTCACGCGCCGACGGAAGCGTCCCGTGGAAGCGGAAGTCGTCGCCCGCCCCGCGCCGGTGCCGTTCGTGCCGACGCCCACTTCGCCCGGTCCGCCCAAATCCGCCGCGCCGCCGCGTCCCAAACCGACGCCCGTCGTCGCGCCGCCGCCGCAGCCTGTCATCGCCGCCCCGCCGGTATCGCTGCATTTCACCGCGCTTTCGGTACGCACGACGCAGGCGGGGGCACAGATCGGCTATCGGCTGGAATTGCGCAACGAAGGCCGGGCGGCGATCGAGGGGCTGGCGGTCGCCGCCTTCATCGCCAATGCCGATGCGCGCCAGCCGCAGGCGCTCGCGGCCTTCTACGACGATCCCTTCGCGCCCGAAGCGCATCGCATCGCCAGCATCGCACCGGGCGGTGCGGTGACCGTGGAAGGGGACTTGCACCTCGCGGGCGATCGCCTGAACCCGATCGAAGTGCAGGGCCGGGCGCTGCTGATCCCGCTCGTCGCGTTCAAGGCGATCTCGCTCGACGGCGACGATATGGGGCGCGGCGCCTTCATCGTCGGGCAGGAAAGCGCGCCGCCCGGCGCACGCATGGCCCCGTTCCGGCTGGACACCGGCCCACGCCAGTTCCGCAGTATCGGCAGCCGCCCGGCGCAGGGGCTGGTCGCCGCTTGACCAGACGCCGCGACTGGTCGATCGCCCGATCATGGCCAGCCGCGACATCACCCTGATTCCCGTTCTGGGCGACCAGCTCAGTCTCGACCTGTCGGCGCTGGAAGGGGCTGATCCGGCGCGATCGATCCTGCTGATGATGGAAGTGGTGGAAGAGACCACCTACGTTGCCCATCACAAGGCGAAGATCGCCTTCATCCTTTCCGCCATGCGGCATCATGCGCAGGCGTTGCGCGATGCGGGATGGACCGTCGATTATGTGACGCTCGACGATCCCGACAACAGCGGCAGCTTCACCGGCGAAGTCGCGCGCGCGGTGGAACGGCATAATCCCGCCCGTATCGTCGTCACCGAAGCGGGCGAATGGCGCGTGCAGGCGATGCTGGAAAGCTGGGCGATGCGCTTCGCATTGCCCGTCGACATCCGCGCCGACATGCGCTTCATCGCCGATCATGCGCTGTTCGACACCTGGGCGGCGGGCAAGAAGCAGTTGCGGATGGAATATTTCTACCGCGAGATGCGCCGCCGCACCGGCTTGCTGATGGACGGGGATCAGCCCGAAGGCGGGCAGTGGAATTACGATGCGGACAACCGCAAGCCCGCCAAAGCCGATCTGTTCATCCCCCGCCCGCCGCGCTTTGCCCCCGATGCGATCACGCGGGATGTCCTCGCGCTGGTCGCGGCGCGCTTTCCCGCTCATATCGGGCGGCTCGACAGCTTCGCCTTCGCCACCACGCGGCAGGATGCGCTGAAGGCGCAAACGGCGTTTCTGGATAGTGCGCTGCCGCGCTTCGGCGACTATCAGGATGCGATGCTGACGGGCGAGCCGTTCCTCTGGCATTCGCTGCTCTCGCCCTATCTCAACATCGGCCTGCTCGATCCGCTGGCGCTGTGTCGCGAAGTGGAGGCGCGCTATCGGGCGGGTGCGGTGCCGCTCAACAGTGCGGAAGGCTTCATCCGGCAGATCATCGGCTGGCGCGAATATGTGCGCGGCATCTACTGGCGCGAAGGGCCGGATTACGCAAGCCGCAACCATCTCGACGCGCATCGCCCGCTCCCGGCCTTCTACTGGACGGGCGAGACCGACATGCACTGCATGGCGCAGGCCATCGGCCAGACGATCGACCATGGCTATGCGCATCATATCCAGCGGCTGATGATCACCGGCAATTTCGCGCTGCTGATCGGCGCGGACCCGGCGGCGGTGCATCGCTGGTATCTCGAAGTCTATGCGGACGCCTATGAATGGGTGGAATTGCCCAACACGCTGGGGATGAGCCAGTTCGCCGACGGCGGGGTGATCGCGTCGAAACCCTATTGCTCGGGCGGGGCCTATATCGACCGCATGTCGGATTATTGCGGATCGTGCCGGTACACGGTGAAGGCGCGCACCGGGCCGGACGCCTGCCCGTTCAACGCGCTCTACTGGCATTTTCTCGACCGCAATGCCGACCGGCTGCGCGCCAATCCGCGCCTCGCCATGCCCTATCGCACCTGGGAAAAGATGGCGGAGGACGACAAGCAGGCCTTGCGGACCAGCGCGTCGGCCTTTCTCGACAGTCTCGCTTCCGCGCCCTAAAGGAACGAGACGACGGAGGATTGGGGCATATGGATCTGCTGGTTTCGACGCAATGGCTTGCAAGCGAAATGGGGGCGAGCGACCTGCGCGTGGTCGATGCGACTCTGTTCCTGCCGGGCAGCGATCGCGATCCGCAGGCGGAATATGATGCCGGGCATATCCCCGGCGCGTTCTTCCTCAACCTCCCCGCGCTGATCGACAGCAACGATCCCCGCCCCGGCATGGTGCCGCCCGCGGAAAAGTTCGCCAGCCGCATGGCGGCTCTGGGCCTGGGCGACGGCAGCCGCATCGTCATCTACGACAACAGCCCGCTGCGCACATCCGCCCGCGCATGGTGGATGTTCCATTTGTTCGGCGCGCACAACGTCGCGATTCTCGATGGCGGCATGGGCAAGTGGATGGCGGAAAAGCGACCGCTGGAAAGCGGCAAGCCCAAGACGCGGCATCGCCACTTCACCGTGTGGAAGGACGAAGGCATGATCGTCACCAAGGCGGACGTGCTGGCCAATGTCGCGACGCAATCGGCGCAGGTGGTGGACGCCCGGTCGATGAGCCGCTTTACCGGCGAGGATCCCGAGCCGCGCGCGGGCATGGCATCGGGCCATATCCCCGGATCGGTCTGCCTGCCGTACAGCCGCCTGTTCAGCGCCGACGGCACATGGAAGCGCGGGCATGAATTGCGCGGGCTGTTCCATGAGGCAGGCATCGATCTGGAAAAGCCGCTGATCGTCAGTTGCGGCAGCGGCGTGACGGCGGCGGACGTGCTGTTCGCCGCGCATCTGCTGGGCAAGGACGACGTGAAACTCTACGACGGGAGCTGGAGCGAATGGGGCGCCGACCCCGCGACGCCCAAGGCGATCGGCCCGGCATGAGCGGAGGAGACGGGGACAGCCGCCGTCCGCTGACGAAGCTGACGCAGGCGGGGCGGCGCGCGGAATGGACGCGCATGCCCGATCAGCCCGGCGCCATCGTCAATCCGCCGGTGTGGCGCGCCTCTACCACGCTCTACGATAACGTCGCGCATCTGCGCGCGGCGCTGAGCAACACGCATGAGCGGCTGTTCTACGGGCGCAAGGGGACGCCCACCGCCTGGTCGCTGGCCGATGCGCTGACGTCGCTGGAACCGGGGGCGGAGGCGACGGCGCTGTTCCCGTCCGGCGTGGCGGCGATCGCCTGCGCGCTGATGGGCGTGCTGCGACCGGGCGACCAGTTGCTGATGGTCGACGCCGCCTATGATCCGACGCGGGCGTTCTGCGAGAAAGTGCTGCGGCCCTTCGGCGTCGAGACGGTCTATTACGATCCGCTGATCGGCGGAGACATCGCCGGTCTGTGTACCGACCGCACCCGCGCGATCTTCATGGAAAGCCCCGGAAGCCTGACGTTCGAAGTGCAGGACGTGCCCGCGATCGTCGCGGTGGCCAAGGCGCGCGGGGCCAAGGGACAGGAGATCGTGACGCTGATCGACAATACCTGGGCGACGCCGCTTTATTTCCAGCCGCTGGCCCATGGCGTCGACGTCAGTATCCTGGCCTGCACCAAATATATCGTCGGCCACAGCGACGTGATGATGGGATCGGTCACGGCCAATGCCGCGACATGGGAACAGGTGCGCAGCAGCGCGCAGCTTTTCGGACAGATGACCAGCCCCGACGACGCCTGGCTCGCTTCGCGCGGCCTGCGGACGCTGGGCGTGCGGCTGGCGCAGCATCAGGCAGGTGCGCTGGCGGTGGCGCAGTGGCTGGCGGAGCAGCCGGACGTGGCGCAGGTGCTGCATCCCGCCTTGCCCGATTGCCCCGGCCATGCGCTGTGGGCGCGCGACTTCGCCGGATCGAGCGGCCTGTTCTCCTTCGTTCTGAAGGGCGGCACGGGCGCGCAGGCCGATGCGGCACGCGCGGCCCTGATCGATGGCCTAAGGCATTTCGGGATCGGCTATAGCTGGGGCGGCTTCGAGAGCCTGGCCCTGCCGGTCGATCCGCACCGCTATCGCAGCGCGACCCGCTGGCAGGCGGAGGGCCTCGCGGTGCGGCTGTCCATCGGTCTGGAAGATCCCGCCGACCTGATCGCCGATCTGGAAGCCGGGCTGACGCGCTGGCGCGATGCGACGGCATGACCCAGGGACCGCATTTTCGCCAAGCGATTAAGTGGCGATAAAATTGGCGGAGACGGAGGCGTCGCTGGTGAAGCTGGAACTCCAGGCGATCCATCGCCGCCTTGGAACCGCGGAGAAACAGGCTCGGCTGCTGCGGTTCAAGGAGGAGGTGCGCAACGTCGAGTGTGATGCACCATGCGGGCTGAATATGGGGGCGTTACTGGGGCGCTGGGCCGAGGATTTGCCGGGTCTGCGCGATCGGGCATTGCTCTCGGCGGAATATGATGCCGGCCTCCGCGCTTCCGCGCCGGAGGCGGTGTTTCGGCGTGTGAACGTGCGGCGCTGCAAGGCGCAGCAAAGCATGGGTGAGCCGGCCCGGTTGCCCCAAGCCCCAATGTTCGAATCTGCAGGCAATGCGGGCGTTTGGAATTCAATCTCGCCCGGCTTCGAGTATTTTTCGGGCCAGCAAGGCGGGATTTGTATAACAGACCTGATGCCCGCCTGGCATGGAGAGATACCGGTACAAGCCCAGTCGTTCGGTAAAGCGTGGGTGGTAACCGCCCAAGCCCTGGGGATAGCTGGCATCGTCAAGACAATGGATGTATGACTTTCCGAACGGAAACTCGGGCGGATTGCGCGAGAGACTGATCTTGTCGTGCATGACGTTATAGGGCTGACGGTTCAAGGTTTGGAAAGTGGCGCGCGCCAATTCCAGATCGGCATCGTTCATGAGCACATCCCGCCAGATGTCGAATGCCAAATCCATTCCGCCATCGGCCTCTTTTACCGCTTCAAACATGGCATTGAAGCTGGGCGGATTGAGGTCCATCAGGCTCTCTCCGTCATATGGGACGAAGGCATCGTAGTAAACCAGTCGCCGGATTGCTCCCGCGGGAAGTCTGTCGGCAGCGCCGGTCACGACCATACCACCATAGGAATGACCGACCAGCACGGCGTCCGAAATTTGGTTCTCGGCAAAGAATTCGACCAGCGAGCCAATCGCATCGGCCAATCCGAGTTGCTTTGAATCGCCCGGTCGGTTGCCAGCGAGCGTCGGCGTGTAAACTTTGACGCCACAGGTTTCGAGATGCGGCGTTACGGCGGCATACATTTCCCCTGAAAGCCATGCTCCGTGAACCAGAACATATGGGCCAGAATGGTGCCCTGAAATCGCGATTGTCATTCCTCTAGCCTCAATCCCGAACTGTATCTTGGAGGTCCGGCAGCGGTGATTGGAAACCATTCGGGTTCTGATCACCGCTGCGTCATTTGCTTACTGCAAGGCGATCAGAAGTTGGCGCCTATCCTCAGACCGTATGTACGCGGACGCGCAACAACCTCCTGGCTTCCGAACGGTGCCGTTGAAAAACGGAAATCCGGGTAAGCCACGTTCGTGAGGTTATCGACGTAGAAGCCGATCTCGTAACGCTCGTCGGTTGGCATTACGCGGAAGTTCAGCTTCGCTGTTGTCACTGCGGGACTTGCATCCAGTCGAAGTGGTCCGCCACCACCGGCATAGAAGTCAAAGCCTGACGAATGGCGAACAAAACCGGTCAGATCCGCTTTCCAGTCTGCGCTGATTTCCGTCTTTACCGTGATACCAACAAATGCGCTGTAACGTGGCGCATGAGGCAAGCGGAAGCCCGTTAGATCTTCGGTTCCGGCCGCAAACCCCGTGATTTGCCCGTTACCGTTGCGTACAGGAACCTGAACCCCGGCTGCCTTGTAGCTCTTATAGTAGGCATCGATATGTGAAAATCCGCCAAACACCTGTAGCTGGTCGACCGGTGCGTAATCAAAATCAAATTCTAAGCCTTTTCCGGTTGAATTTGCATTGAGTACATTGGCGATATTGCCAACATTGGATTGGTCAATTGCAGTGACTTGCAGATTCTTAAGATCGTACTTGTAAACGGCAATATTTGCACGAAGCCGCCGATTACTGGAAACGAACTTGATACCCGCTTCATAACTGTTGATCGTTTCCGGCCGGAATACAGCAGCAGAACCGCTGAATCCACCAGCCTTGTAACCGGCGTTATAGCTTGCATAAACGTTGACCTGACCGGCATCGTAAGCGACGACTATGCGTGGCGTAAATCGGTCGAACGAGATATCCGCTCCGGTTTTGCTGTAAATACGCTTGTCATGGCTATATCGTCCGCCGGCCGTCAATTTCAGTCCGCTGACCGGTTCAAGCGTCCCTTCGGCAAATGCTGAATAGGATTCCGATTTGATACCGTATTGATCAACAAACGACAGATTTGCAAAACCGTTCGCAGTCGGCACTGCCAACTTGTAATAGGACGTGTCCTTTAGATAGGACACTCCACTGACGACATTAAAGATGCCGTCAAAATCGGTGGTAAGCTGAAAATCCTGAGTGAACGTCTTTGCGCCCGAAAACTGCGCCAGATTGAACCCGTCGATCTCGGTAAAATCGAAATCGCCCGATTCGAAGTTATCGGTTTTGCGATAGGCTGTGGTGCTGCCAATACTAACGCTACCAAGATCGTAGTTCATCTTGAGGTTCAGGAACGTGCTCTTGTCGAGCCCGCCAACGCCGCCATTCACGACATTGCCGACGGTGGTGTACCGGTCTGTACGCGGAAAACTATAAGCCGAAAACCCGCAGAACGCGCAGAGCGGGGCATTGGTCAATCCGGCGTTTGCCGCAGGGCCCCGCTTTGAATGATCATATTGCACTTGCGCAACTGCCGAGAAATCGGACGTCGGATTGAATACCAGCTTGCCTCTGACAGTCCAATTTTCGCGCTCACCGAATTTGAACCCGTCGACAAGATTGCGGACATAGCCGCCATCATGACGATAGCGGACCGCGACACGGGCTGCCACTGTATCGCTCAACGGTGTGTTGATCATGCCTTCGGCAAGCTGATGGTCAAGATTGCCCACCTCTGTCAGCACTTTACCCCGAAATACGGATTCGGGATCTGCGGTGTTGATGAGGACCGCGCCTCCAGTGGCATTGCGGCCCCACAGTGTACCTTGCGGACCCTTCAGAACCTGAATCGATGCCGGATCAACAATATCATAGATCGAACCAAAGCCGCGTTCGACATAGGCACCATCAATATATGTGGCGACGGGTTGTTCCACGCCCGGATTGGAAAAGTTCTCGCCGACGCCGCGGATGTAAGTCTGGACGTAATTGATGCCTGACGAGAATGACAGCCCCGGCGTCACTTGCTGCAGATTGCCCAGATCACGCAGGTTCAATTGTGCGGCACGCTCGACGGAAATTGAAGTTATCGCCAATGGAACGTCTTGCAGTGATTCTGAACGACGCTGCGCGGTAACGACAATATCAGCACTCGCCATCCGTTGGTCAGTCTGCTCCTGAGCAGCAGCTTGGCATGCTGGCAATGCGACAGTGGAAAACAGCGCTGCGATCAGGAGCCTGCGCGCGCCGTTGGAACTATCCCTCTTCATGACTCTATCCTCTCCAACACTTGTCATTTTGTTTTTCACAAGCAGGTGGAGGATAAGCAGCCCCGAACCGAAGGTCTGCTCCCCCGACGGGGGGCAAAGGAAAATTTTTCTAAGTGCCGGGCTGAACGATGCTGCACAGAATTGTTGCGCAGGATTAGCGACCGTGATGCGCCAGGACAGCACCACGGCCAAATGAATTTGTGCAAAATGCCAAGGTCCGGCGTTCGGGCCGAGGGCCAACTGCGCCGTGTGATCAGTGCGATGATTGGCCGGCTGTGGCGCCACCGTCGACTGGCAGGATCGCACCGGTCATAAAGCTGGCGTCGTCAGAAAGCAGGAACAGCGCCACCGAGGCGACTTCTTCCGGTCGACCTTCCCGGCCAATCGGATGCGATGCCCTGATCCGTTGAATATTTGCCGGATCGGCGAACATCGGTTCGGTCATGGCTGTGCGGATCATGCCGGGTGCGATGCAATTGACTCGGATCTTCTGGGGGGCAAGATCAAGCGCGGCAGCGCGCGTGACGCCCACCACACCATGCTTGGCCGAAACATAGGCAAACCGGTTGTTCACCGCCTGTATGCCAGCCAGCGACGATATCAGCACGATCGCTCCGCCATGGTCGCCAGCGACCGCAGCAAAGCTCTGGCAAACATGGAAGCTTCCTCCCAGATTGAC
The DNA here is from genome assembly GCA_965279415.1 of Sphingobium sp. GTDB lineage: Bacteria > Pseudomonadota > Alphaproteobacteria > Sphingomonadales > Sphingomonadaceae > Sphingobium. Next base: position 1,558,520 of record OZ257238.1, on the reverse strand, counting down.
TGTGATGTTGCGCTCCCACAGATCAGAGGATGTGTCCTGAGCCGTGCCGACCCCGCGAATGCCGGCCGAGTTTATCACACCGTCCGGCGCGCCAAAGGTTTCGACGCAGCGGGCAAAGACAGCATCCACCTGATTCTTATCGGAAACATCGGCGCCAAGCGCGAGAATTCGGTCCCCTGCATCAAGTTCTGCCGCAACTTTCTCTGCGTTCGCCTTGTCGATATCCACAGCGACGATGTTCGCGCCTTCGGCGAGAAGACGGGCAACGCATGCTGCGCCTATGCCACTTCCTGCGCCGGTCACGACCACTGCCTGGCCCTGAAATCTGCTCATTTTGTCACTCTCCATTCGGACCGGGACTGACCTGTCGCCCCAGAAATGTTGTGTTCAATCTTAACCGCGATCGCGATGGTCGGGCGAGGTCCTCTTCAAGCCATATGCTTCGGAAAATATTATATATAAATGGAGTGTCTTTTTGGCCTCGTCAACATCGAAGGCGCAGTAAAGCGTGCAATCAATGCGGAAACTTTCTGGCAGTTCCTCGATTTTGGCTGCGATCATCCTGTCTGGGCAGGATCAATTCTTGGCCTGGTTTCGCTGGCTGAATTCCAGATACCACAGCATTAATTGTCGTGAATCGGAAATGCCAAGCTTCTGATATGCCCGCTTGCGATAACAAACGACTGTTTCAGCACTGATACCCAATTCGGTCGCGATCCGGCTCGCCGGCGATCCATGGATTGAGCGAGCCAGAACTTGTTGCTCTCTATGCGGCAAACCGAAATCCGGATGTGCCAATGTCCGTTCGATCCAATCTACGTTCTCAACGGCAGCTATGGGTCGAAAGGCGTGGTCTTCAAGCTCGATATGCCGTGCCAAGAGGGGGAATACTACGCCAGTCAAATGGTTGAGGCGTATGGTGTCTTGGTCACTAAGGCTGGTGAACCCTTCAGTACGTATAATGCTCAGCCCCACAATCTTGCTGCCGAGCGTACCCCAAATGATGGCGCGTTCGCTGATATGGGTGAGGTTGTAATATGCTTCCATCATCAGAGATTGGGGATTGACCACATTCATAACCCGCAGTGTTGGGCACGAATATGTGCACAGACTGTCTTGGAGAAATTCGGGGTCTCCCTGAATATAACCCTGTCTATTGTAGATTTCGGCAATCCCGGCGGCCGTTTCCGAGCCATCGCGACTGATTGATGCGATAACACGCGGCTGCTCGGCATCGATTTCGAAGATATGAATGTGATCAGGTTGGCAAATGTCCGCGAGATTGGCAGTGAGGTCACAATAGAATTGCGGGCGACCCATCGCCGAGATCAGACCGGATAAATTAGCGCGAGGGCCAATCGGCCGAACCATCGGGTCCATGTGATCGTGTTCCATTTCTATCGGGTCTACAGTCACGCCAACGGGATAAATTATATATTTTCGTGAGGCGAGTCAAGCGCTGCAGGGGACGCTGCGCACCCACGGTCGAGGCATGAGGGCGCCCATATTGCTGCGAAAGGCGCCAGCCAATCTATTACATGCTTACTAAATCATGCATGATATATTGCAATTTCTCTAAACATCATGGCGTGCAGTAGTCGGGAGAAACAGGCATGGCGATGCCGAGACGCGAAGGCTTGGGTGCTATGGCCCTTGGAACGATTGCGACAACGGCTGTTCTGCCTTCCGTTTCGCGTACCCCACCATCCCAGCCGAACGTTACCGGACCAGTCAAGGGCGGCCCGCGGCACAGGCGTTTCGCATTCTGCCGGGCGATTACGGACTTAGATCAACGCAATTCAGCAGCAGGCCATGGCGTTCGATGCCTTTGTGCCGCTGCTTGATTTCGGCTGGGGCGCAGAGATTGACGACACCATCCTAGACATTCGTCTACCCGGTGTTGTCGAAGCTACACATGTACCCGGGACGGGAGGCTACAGTCGGAGCAGGGCTTTTACACCCAACCGGGATGACCTCAACACACCTGTGATGGTCGTCAGTTCGGAATGCGAGACCCTATTCCATAATATGATCGGGCAACCCGATTCCGCATTCTTTCGGTTTTGGGAAGTCGCCGGCGCATCCCATTCTCCCGGTGCCAACTGGCGGATACAGCGCGCCACTTAAGCTCGGGATGGCATGAACATTCGTCCGAGCCGGGTGACAATGAGCGAGATGGAATGGCGACCAACGGCAGACGCAGCGTTTCATCAAGTCCATCGCTGGATTAATGGTGATGGTCCCCCATCTTCGATCCCGCTTATCGAACTGACCCATGGCCACAGCGTCAAAATTGTACGCGATGAGCATGGAAATGCCCCCGGTGGCGTGCGATTGCCCGAACTCGAAGTGCCAATCGCGCGATATGAAGGGCTGGTCGGCGATATTCTGCCCGCTGGCTTAGCTCTACTTTGGCAGAAGTTTGGAATGCGTGACTGATAGGCTCTCACCGCAGTGAGGGCATTGGTCTGGCGGAGGTCGCGATATTCGGTCAATGATGGCCTGTCGGATGGCGGGCATGCTCGGCTGAGGCGGAGGTCCGGAGACTCTTTTTTTTCCGGCCCGCCTGCGCGAGCCTTCGTATTTGCAGGAAGGCATAGGCCATCATTGTCATGAGGACGTGGCGATGCAGCCCTGTCCAGGATCGCCCTTCGAAATGGTCGAGGCCGAGTTCCTCCTTGAGCTGCTGGTGCGCCTGTTCGCAGATCCAGCGCGCCTTGATGGCGCCGGCGACGTCCTTGATCGCGATGTCGGCGGGAAGGTTGGAGAGATAGTATTTTCGCTCGCCGTTCGAGCGATGCTCACCCACCAGCCAAGCCTCTTCGCCTGGCATATGCTGTGCGCCAGCAGCGCCGATCCGCTGTGGCGCGCCATCGGCGACACGCACACGCATGGCGGCAAAGCGGGCCGTCAGGCGGCCTTTGGTCCCTCGGCGCCAACTGACCTGCCGCCATTTCGCATCTTCGAGCATGGCATGGGCTGCTCGGGATTTGACGTCGGGCACATGCCGAACCCGTGGCCGCCCACGTCCTGCCACCGGGAAGATCAACTGCACGTCGGCAGGATAGACCTTCTGGTGCCGGGGAATACCAACGGCCCAGCGCAAGCCTCGTGCACTTAGCGCCTGCCGGAACGGCGCTGACAAGCCATAGCCGGCGTCGGCAAGGACGCAGCCGAAGCGCACGCCGGCAGCAATGACCCGGTCGATCTCCTCGATGGCGATGTCGGGCTTCGTGCGATAGGATTGCAAATCTTCGGGCACGCCGGCCCTCTCCATTCGGGCCGTGTCGCTGGTCCAGCTTTCCGGCAGGTATAGTCGCAAACCCAGCATGACCGGCACCTCCCCCGAAGCCAACGTCACCGACACGAGCGTTTGGCAGTTCGCGTTCTTGCCGAGTACCGTAGCATATTGGGGCGCGACCCCAACCGAGGCCTTGCCCTTCTTGGGAAGGGCTGTGTCGTCGATGATCAGCCAGCCCTTGTCGCCACCGACCAACTCATCCGCTTGCCGCCACAACGTCGCCTCCAGCGGCGCGCTGTCCCAAATCCCGGCGCCGATGAAATGATGCAGCCGGTCATAGCTGAGCGCGTCTGCGCGGGCCGCCATGGGCTGGATGCTCTTGCGATCGCCGGGGCCAATCAAGCCGGCGATGTAAGCTGGGCACATCCGACGCCGCGTCTTGTTACCCAACTTCTGCAGATACGGCTCAAGCCAATGCCCGAGATCCCGCTGCCAATCCTCTTCCATCGCCAGCCTCCATCAAAGCTGGCTCCCTATGAATCACGCATTTCCCTTGCAGGAAACCCCAGTAATCAAACTTCTGCCAAAGTAGTGCTAGTGTGAATCGGCCTGTAAAATTACCCCCCCCTGAACGGATACGGTTTAGCCTCGTCGCTTTGAAGGCTGGTGTGAGGTGCTGGTGCTGGAGACGAACGATCGCAAGGCGCGGCGCGAGCGCCTGACGATGATCCGCGTGTTCGAGGAGTTCTAGGGACTCGGCTATCGGGGCGGTTACGACGCGGTCCGGCGCTATACAGCGGCGTGGCACCGCGAGCGATGGGTAGCGACAGCGGCTGCGTACGTGCCTCTGAGCTTCGCGCCCCGCGAGGCGTACCAGTTCGACTGGAGCCATGAGATCGTTGTGATCGCGGGGGTCACGACGACGGTGAAGCTGGCGCACATGCGGCTTTACAACAGCCGGGTGTTCTGTGTGCGGGCCCAACCGAGACGAGCTTCACGAGCGAAAGTCTGCTCCACTCGCGCGCTGGCCCGGCGGCGACGGGCTGCTGGCTGGTCGGGACGAGGCTGCTGGGGACATGGCTTGGCATTTCGGAGCGGGGAAAGTTCGAAGTAGTAATGAATGTCAGGAGCAGCGGTGGGCCTCCGGCGCAGTTGCACTCCCGCAGCAAGCTCGTGGAACGCCTGCTGCGACTGGATGATCAACGGTATGGGGAAGGAGATGGGCCGCGGTACAACGCCTTCAACCTGATCGCCGCGTCGGCAGGGAACTGATCTTCACATCGAACGCGCCACACTTCCGCCGGTCATCCCTCGGGCCCGGCCTCCATGGCCTGTCGAACGGCGGTTTCGATGAATCCTGGGCCAAGACGGTGAGATTGAAGGAAGGGCTCGCCAACTGGCTCGAGTTCGATGCCAAGGATTCGAATCATCTCTTCGACTTGGTGCAAGAAGAGGCGGACAGCCCCTTTGATGTGGCGCTTGGGGGGCCGTCTCATTCCCGAATTTTCATCCGCGATCGCCGCTACGGCACGCGCTGCGATTCCTTGATCGCGATCGAAGCTGTCTCATCGTCGAGCGCCGTTTCTCGCCGGACGAAGCTCCTGCTGGCCTGTCAGCTTTTCGCTTTCAATGGGGGCGCTCGGTCGATCTGGGGTCGCGCGCTTGACACCCCCGACCCGTCCGCGCAAACTCCCTTTCACGACACGCGGTCCGTATTTATGAACTAGGGCGCATTGAGAGGATCTTCGTGAAGGGCTTAGACAAGGACGTATCGCGGCGCGACCTGCTGCGGGCAGGAGCTGTTTCGGTCGTGGCATCGACCGCTCCGCTAGCCGTGGCAGAGGCAGCACGTCCAACCAGCACTCCGCTGGCGACAAGCTCGGTTTCGCTGCTAGTCAACGGCGAACGCCATGCGGTGCAACTCGACAACCGCACCACTCTGCTCGACGCCTTGCGCGAGCGTCTGCACATGACCGGCACCAAGAAGGGCTGCGACCAGGGACAGTGCGGCGCCTGTACGGTGATCGTCGATGGGCGGCGGATCAACTCCTGCCTGACGCTCGCGGTAATGTGCGAGGGCAAGGCCGTGACGACGATCGAGGGTTTGGGCACGCCCGCCAAGCTCCATCCTATGCAGGCTGCATTTGTGAGGCGCGATGGCTATCAATGCGGGTACTGCACACCCGGCCAGATCTGCTCCGCGGTCATGATGCTGAAAGAGATTGAGGCGGACATCCCGAGCCACGTTACCGCCGATCTGTCTGCCCCACCTCGGGTCACGCCGGCTGAGGTCGCCGAGCGGATGAGCGGCAACATCTGTCGCTGCGGCGCCTATTCGAACATCAACGAGGCGATACGCGACGTCGCGGAGCAGAGGGCATGAAGCCGTTCACCTACGAGCGCGCGACCACGCCCGCGCAGGCTGTTGCCGCGGCCGACCGCCACCCCGGCGCGAAGTTCGTAGCCGGTGGCACTAACCTGCTTGACCTCATGAAGCTCGAGATAGAGACGCCGACCCACCTGATCGACGTCACCGCCATCGGGCTGGATCGCATCGAGCCGACCGCTGGCGGTGGGTTGCGCATCGGCGGGCTGGTGCGCAACACCGATCTCGCGGCTCATCCGACGGTCAGGAAAGGTTATGCCGTTCTGTCGCGAGCGATCGTCGCTGGTGCGTCCGGCCAGCTACGAAATATGGCCACGACCGGCGGCAACCTGCTGCAGCGGACGCGCTGCGTCTACTTTTACGACACCAACATGCCATGCAATAAGCGCGACCCTGGATCCGGCTGCGGGGCCATGGGCGGCTATAGCCGCAACCACGCCGTGCTTGGCATCGAGGGAGCGTGCATCTGCGCCTTCCCGAGCGACATGTCCGTTGCGATGCGGGTGCTCGACGCAACGGTGGAGACGATGCTGCCGGACGGCAACACTCGGACTATCCCTATTGCTGACTTCCACCTCACGCCGGGCGCTAACATCCCCGTCAGAGAGTTCGCACTCAAGCCCGGCGAGCTGATCACGGCGGTGGTCCTGCCGCCGCCGCCGGGGGGCAGGCATTTCTACCGGAAGGTGCGGGATCGCGCCTCCTACGCTTTCGCGCTCGTGTCTGTAGCGGCGGTGATCCAACCCGACGGCAGCGGCAGGGTAGCGCTCGGCGGTATCGGGACCAAGCCCTGGCGCAGTCCGGCTGGCGACGCCGCCGTCGGGCAGGGCGCCAAGGCGGTGGCGGAGGCGCTGTTCACCGATCCGGTGCCGACCGACCAGAATGAGTATAAGCTGAAGCTCGCGGAGCGCACTATCGCGACCATCCTGTCCGAAGCGAGGGGCTGAGCCATGGAGTTCGACACGCCCGCCACCGATCCCGATTGATCAACTAAAGGTTGTCGGCAAGTCCCTCGATCGCATCGATGGTCCTCTGAAGACTAACGGGACCCCAACCTATGCTATTAGCAGAACGCGGCCGCGCCGAAGGCAGCCTACGAGTATGTGGTGCCAAGCGCGATCGCCAAGTGCGGGATCAAGTCGGTGCGGCTGGTCGATGCGGGGCGGGCACCCGGCGTGATCGCCGTCGTTACTTGGTAAAGCGCCGGAAAACTCTGCAAGTCGCCTGACAACTACGCAACGCTGTTCGGCGGCCCGACCATCGACCATTATCATCAGGCGATCGCGGCGGTGGTCGCGGAGACCTTCGAGCAGGCTCGCGCTACCGCGCGACTGGTTCTTCGCATCGACTATAACTCGGCGGAAGGGCAGTACGACCTGTCTGCCCAGCTAGACAGGGCACCACTTGTCGGCGCAGATGACCGGGACGGCGCTGACAAGCCATAGCCGGCGTCGGCAAGGACGCAGCCGAAGCGCACACCGGCAGCAATGACCCGATCGATCTCCTCGATGGCGATGTCGGGCTTCGTGCGATAGGCTTGGAAATCTTTAGGCACGCCAGCCCTCTCCATTCGGGCCGTGTCGCTGGTCCAGCTTTCCGGCAGGTATAGCCGCAAACCCAGCATGACCGGCACCTCCCCCGAAGCCAACGTCACCGACACGAGCGTCTGGCAGTTCGCGTTCTTGCCCAGTACCGTAGCATATTGGGGCGCGACCCCGACCGAGGCCTTGCCCTTCTTGGGAAGGGCTGTGTCGTCGATGATCAGCCAGCCCTTGTCGCCACCGACCAACTCATCCGCTTGCCGCCACAACGTCGCCTCCAGCGGCGCGCTATCCCAGATCCCGGCACCAATGAAATGATGCAGCCGGTCATAGCTGAGCGCGTCTGCGCGGGCTGCGATGGGCTGGATGCTCTTGCGATCGCCGGGGCCAATCAAGCCGGCGATGTAGGCCGGGCACATCCGCCGCCGCGTCTTGTTACCCAACTTCTCCAAATACGACTCAAGCCAATGCTCGAGATCCCGCTGCCAATCCTCTTCCATCGCCTGCCTCCATCAAAGCTGGCGCACTATGAATCACGCACTTTCCTTGCAGGAAACCCCAGTAATCAAACTTCTGCCAAAGTAGTGCTAAGGCCGATAACAGATAGTTTTTACTATCGCTACTTTTGGCAGAAGTGGTACAGCAACCCCCGGCCGGGCTGAGCAAATGCACGACGGCGCCATGAACGGCTGCGAGATGGGCGAGCGCTTCAACCCGTGCCCGGCAATGACGATCCGCAAATCGGGTGCGTGCCTTTCCGGACCGCTGATCGGCGGCATTGCCGAGACGCAGGAGTTGCTCCACTTTTGCGCATGCAGCCAGATTCATCCTGAAGTGGAATTGACCCGGATGAACCAGATCAACGATGTGTTTAAGCGGTTAGAGCGCGCTGAGGTTCGATATCGTTTCGTGATCGACATGGCATCGCATGACGCGGCAATGGGGTGACGGTGCTGCAGTGCGGCCGCGCGCTGGTCTGGCACTTGGCTCCATGGCCGCGCTGACGTAATACTCCTTTAAATGATTAATTCTTATGCTAACTTGGGAAGGTCGACGCGGAACAGTCCAGGCAGTGATACACCGGACTGCTTGCAAAGGTAAGCGCGTCATCGCGCACATGATCGGGAGTGGCTGCCGGAATGATTACCCCAAAGTATGCAGCAATCGCGCTGTGCTTCAGCCTTGCCAGCGTGTTCGCGGCAGTTGCCCAAGCTCCGAAAGGCGGTTTCCGGGAACAGGGCCTTTCGTTTACTGCGGCGCAGGGCACACGCGGCAAAGCGGTTTATGATGTTAGTTGCGCCAATTGTCATGGACCGGATGCGGGCGGCGGGCAATTCGGCCCAACTCTCAAAGGCGTCGAATTTGTTGGCAAATGGCAAAGATCACAGAGCGCGGACTTGCTCGATTACATCCGCACCAACATGCCGCCGGGCAATGCCGGTTCGCTCAGTCGTGCCGATTATGCCGCGGTGACCGCCCATGTGCTTTCGGTAAATGGTGTAGCTGCCGGTTCAGCCGAATTTGGCGGAGCCAGCGCTGCTACGCCCGCGCCGCCAACACTTCCGCCCGAAGTTGCGCGTCGATCGCGCTTTGCCGGAGCCTCACTGAACGAAGACGCGACCTACAAGCAGGTGACAGAGCAGCGCAACGCCAGGATGGCGCAATTGCGGCAGGTGGATGATGCCATGTTGCGCAGCCCGCCCAAGGAGGACTGGCTGGCGTGGCGGCGTGCCTATGATGGGCTGGGCCACAGCCCGCTCAAGCAGATCGACACCCGCAACGCCTCGCGCTTGGGGCTGGCGTGGAGCTGGGCGCTGACGCCGAGCCTGAATGAATCGACGCCACTGGTACATGATGGTGTGCTGTTCATTCACAGTGGCGGTAGTGTTCAGGCGCTCGATGCAACGAACGGCGATCTCCTCTGGCAATACACGCGCCAGTTCCCCGATAATCTTGCGGGCGGACGCAATGGACGGTCCAAGGGTATGGCGATCTATGGCCACACTCTTTATCTGCCCACGGTTGATGGGCATGTCGTCGCACTCGATGCGCGCACAGGTAATGTGCGTTGGGACCATGAAGTGCTCTCGCCCGAAGACGTCCGCAAAGGCGTGCAACTCAATGGCGTGCCTGTTGTCGTCAAAGGGAAGGTGATGATGGGCATTACCCTTTCGCTGACAGTGAAGGGCGGCTGTTACATCTTCGCGCTTGATTCCGAGACCGGCGAGGAAAAGTGGCGGTTCAACACGGTAGCACAGCCAGGCCAAGTGGGTGGCGAAAGCTGGAATGGCGTGCCCGGTGAGCAGCGCTTTGGCGGATCGCAGTGGACCGGCGGGAGCTATGACCCGGAGACAAACCTTATTTATTTCGGCGTCGGCAATACCTACAACACCGCCACGCTGATCCGGCCTGACGAAGAACCGGGTCCTGGCAATGCCGGACTGTTCACGGCTTCCACAATCGCGCTTAACCCCGATATGGGCAAGCTTGCCTGGCATTACCAGCACATGGTCCGCGATGTATGGGACATGGACTGGGTGTTCGAACAATCGCTTGTCGATATGCCGGTGAACGGGCGGATGCGCAAATTGGTCGTCACCGCGGGCAAGATGGCGCTCTTCGATGCGATCGACCGGACAGATGGCAGCTATGTCTTTTCGCGCGATGCCGGATTGCAGAACATTGTGACCGACATCGATCCGAAAACGGGGGCCAAGACCTACAATCCTGCGCTCAAGCCCGTTTCCGGTGACACCAAGCTGATCTGCCCCGGATCGTCGGGCTTCCGCAACTGGATGTCCACCGCCTTCAATCCGCGTAGCCACGTAATGTTTGTGCCGATGTTCGAAAACTGCGGCACATTTACCTGGACTAAGCGCGATGCCGAAGCGACGGCGGAGGGTGGGATTGACCAATCGTTCCAGACGAGGGCGATGCCAGAAACAGACGGCAACTTCGGGAGGATTCAGGCGATTGACATGCGCACCGGCAAGAATGTCTGGGTGCGCAGGCAGCGCACGCCAATCTCCAGTTCGATGCTGACGACCGATGGCGGTGTGGTCTTTGCCGGTTCGGGGGACCGCTATTTCCGGGCGTTCGATCAGAAGAATGGCAAAGTGCTGTGGCAGTACCGCCTTGCAAGCACGGCCAGCAGCTCGCCGATCACCTACAGCGTCAACGGCCTGCAATATGTGGCGGTGACCACCGGTGGCGGCAATCCGCAGGACACTGGCTGGCATTCGCTTGCACCAGAGGTCAAGAACCCTTCGGGAAGCAATCTGCTGTGGGTATTCCGCTTATCGGAAGTTCCTGCTTCGGACAACTAGGGCATGGACCGCACGAGACTGATTGCGGATTCCGTTTGGTGTGGGAATGTGATTCAAGCTGCTGGTTGATAGGAGGCCAGCAGCGATGGCGCATCCCTATTCTCAAGATCTTCACGGCGGCAAGGTATATTGTGTGTCCTCTGGAGCGACGTGCCGCGAGGAGTCGGCTGGGTTTGGGTTTGGTCTGGCGATGCATCGTTGGAGCGCTCCGCCACGACCGGATCACTGCTCCTATCGTGCTCGACAATCTGGGAAGCCACAAAGGCAAGACCGTCCGCCAGGCGATCCGCAAAGCCGACGCGCATCTCCTGTTCCTGCCGCCCTACAGCCCCGATCTCGACCCGATCGAGCAGATGTTGTCCAAGTTGAAAACCCTCCTGCGCGAAGCCGTGGAGCGATCCGTCGATGCAACATGAAAGCACGTCGGTCCCCTCCTCGACGGCTTCTCGCCAGACGAATGGTCCAACTATCTCGTCAACTCCCAATACGCATCAAGCCGATCCGGTCACCAGCTAAGCCTGCCCTATTTAGTCCCGGCATTTGCTGGTTCATTATTCAGCCCGCAATGGAAGGACGCGCCATGGGAGAGGCTCTTCACGGGAGCGCCAGCATGACATTGGCGACGAATAGCGAAGTAGAGCGGCACCCAGCTGTTTCCGGCCGATTTATGGTATGCAGCCGGCGAAACGTGCCCGTTATCCTCGTGCCGCCTGGTGGCCCAGCATCGCTCACTCTATTTTGCATGTCACGGCGTTAGGAATGACGCAGTGGCGATCGCACCATCTCTAACAACTCTGTGATGGCGTGGAGACATTCTATCGGCAGATCGGATGTGCACAGCCTCGCCACGAAGGCCGAAAGTCTGCAATGCCGATCGCAAAATGATTACATACCTTCCTTCTTCAACCGTTTCCGTATGTCTGCAGCCAAGGTCATTGGATCAAATGGCTTTGTAATTATGCCGTTTGCGCCCAGATCGCTGTAGCGCGCAATATCCGACGACCTTGCGCTGGCCGTGATGAAGTAAATTGGCAGTTCCATCGTTGCGGGTCGACTGCGCAGCTCTCCAAGCAATTCGATGCCGCTCATGCCGGGCATCATCATGTCGATCAACGCCATATCGGGTTCGAACCCGGCGGCATCCAGGAGCGCCAGCGCTTCCGCACCGGACGATAGAGACTGCAACTCGATATCCACATCCAGCCCCAGCGCCATCTCGACGATCGTTCTTATGTCCTCCTCGTCATCGACGTACAGGATGCGCAGCCGTTGGTTCATGGCATCTGCTCCTCGGTGCGCCGTTGCATGATGCTCATGACGGTCTCGACCAGACTGGGAAGCGAACGTTTCGATTTGAGCAACACGGCTTCGACATTAGGCGCGACGGGAGCAGAGCCCGTATCCTGCGCGGAATAAACGATGACCGGAATGATCCTTCCCGACCCGGTACGATCGAGATCAGCCAGAATATCCAGCCCCGAACCGTCCGGCAGGGCGATGTCCACGATCAGCAGATCGACGTCATGCGTGGCCAGAAAACCGCGCGCGGTGGAAAGGTCGCTCGCTTTCGCGATGCGCGCCAGACCGCCCAGCGCGCGTGCCGTGATTTCCAGCGTATCGATATCGTCGTCGATGTGCAGAACCAGCGGCATGGCCACTGCCGCACGCTCGACCGCTGCACCGACGGCATGATCGAGGCGCGAGGACGCGACCGGCTTGGGAATCCAGTCGATGATATCGAGCGCTGCGGTTTCCTCCGCCTGTAAAGGCGGCACTTCGCCTGCAATGGCGATGACGGGCAGAGAACGATGGCGCGGGTCGGCGCGGATATCCTGTAATGTCGCCAAAGCATCCTCTCCGGCGAATTGCACATCCAGGATAAGCGCGATGTAATGGCGGTCAGCCAAGGCAGCGAGCGCCGCATGGCGGTCTGCCACCACGTCGGCCTGCATCTCGCGTCGCGAGAAAGTGGCGTTGATAGTCTCCGCTTCACGGGTATCGCAAAAGAGGAGAAGTCGTGGCGCACCAATATGGTCGATCTGCCCGGCAAGGCCGTTCCACAGCGGCACCGTGAACGTGAAGATGCTGCCGGTGTCCGTTGACGTATTCAGCGCCGGTTCCCACCATATCCGCCCGCCATGGTTGTGGACGATCTCCCGTGAAATGGCGAGGCCAAGACCCGTGCCGGGGGTCGGTCCGGTCCGGTGCGCGCTTTGGGCAAAGCGCGTAAACAGGCGCCCGCGAAGTTCGGCGTCGATGCCTGGTCCCTGATCGGTCACGGCAACATGCACGTGGCCGGAGTGCAGGGCGAGGCCCAGGGTAACGGTTCCGCCTTTCGGTGAATAGCTGATCGCATTGGACAACAAGTTGATGACGACCTGCATCAGGCGATCGGTATCGCCATGAATAGCCATGGGTCGATCATCGCCTGTCAGATCGAGGTGAATAGCGCGCGTCGTCGCCATGCCGCGTACAGCGTCCAGACTGCGGCGTGCAATATCGCGCATATCCGCCTGCGCAAAATCGAACGTCATCAGGCCGGTCTGCATCTTTTCCACGTCGAGCAAATCGTTGACCAGACGGATCAGACGGTTGGCATTGTTTTCGGCGATCACCACCAGTCGCTGCGCGTCGGACGGCAGTTCCTCAGTCGCACCGCCGCGCAGCAGGCCAAGAGAACCGACGATCGACGTCAAAGGCGTGCGCAGTTCATGGCTTATGGTGGAAAGGAACTGATCCTTCATCTTCTCCACCCTGGCCCGTTCGGAAATATCGCGAAACGCCGCAACGACATGCATGCCGTCGTCCAGAGGCATCGTCCCCAGCGCCACTTCGACTGGCACCATCGTGCCATCCGCGGAGCGGGCTAACAGTGGCGTGCGTAGCGGTGTTTCTATGACGTCGCCGGTCACACCCAGCCTGTCCAGAAACGGCCCTTCGCCCGGTGCGATATCGATGATCAGCGACAGGTCGCGTCGCAGCAATTCCTGCGATGGATAGCCGAACAGCCGTTCGGCGGCGGGATTGAGCATTTCCATGCTGCCGCTGGGATTCACCAATATGATGGCATCGAGACTGTGACGAAAAACGGCCGTCTGCCGCGCCGTCGCTTCGGCGACCTGCTGCTGCGCACGGTAACGGGCCGCCCGCGCCTTGTGAACGATGACGGCACCCAGCGTCGCCAATATAGCGGACAGGATCACGACGATCCAGGCGGCGGCGCGGATGATGGTGTTGCGCCTGTCCTCGAATGCCAGATTGCGGGCAAGCACCGCATTCTGATCGCGCACCATGGTCGCGACATGCGCGCGAAAGTCATCCATGATCTGCTTGCCGCGTCCCTGCATGACCATGGACGCCGCAGCATCGCGCCCGGCCGCATTCCGTGCAGCCAGAACACGTTCCATTTCCGCAAACTTCCGGTCGATCAGGCGACGCAGTTTCGGCAACTGTGCCGAACCGCCCGGATCGTCGGCAAGCAGCCGTTCCAGCGATGCGATATCCTTCGGCAGCGCGATGCTGGCATGTCGGTAGGGTTCCAGAAAATCGGGATCGCCCGTTATCACATAACCGCGCTGCCCGGTTTCCGCATCCTGCACAGCCGAAAACACGGATTCTATAGCGAGTTGTCGGCGGAAAGACTGGTACACTGCATCGTTGGTTTGCGCAGCCCGGCGATATTCACTGGCAAACCACAGCGTCAGACCGGCCAGCAGCAACGGGATGAGCGACGCGACAACCAGGTTGCGCCATAGCCTCGGTGCCGCGCGCTGATGGGGCATCGGCGTTATCATCACGATTCTGAGAACGGATCGAGCAGGGGGCGCATGGCCAGCATCGCCTGCAATCTGTTGGTCACGCCCAGCTTGCGGAAAATGGAGGTAAGATGCGCCTTGACCGTCGCTTCGGTCAGGTCGAGGTCGGCCGCGATCTGCTTGTTGAGATGGCCGCTGGCCAGTGCGGACAGCACGCGCGTCTGCGCCGGCGACAAGGTTTGCAGACGCGCGTTGAGATCGGCAATGTCGGCGGGCACTTCGATGCTGTCGGGAAAAACCGTCTTACCGGCAAGCAGCAAGTCGATGTCACGCACCAACGCTTCCAGCGGCTGGGTTTTGGAGAGAAAGCCCGCCACGCCCAGCGCGCGTGCCGTCGCAATAATCGACGGCTGGGTGTAAGCGGACAATATGGCGATCGGCGTATCGTCCAGGGCATGCTGCATGCGGAACAGCCCATTGAAACCACTGCTGTCCGACAAGCGATAATCGAGCACCAGCAACTTGTAGGATTTGCGCCGCCGCGCCAGATCTTCGGCAACCGCTATGCTGTCCGCTGCATCGACCGTATATTCGGGATGGCGGATGCGTATCGCCATCTGCAATCCTTCCCGGATCAACGGATGGTCGTCCGCCAGTAATATTCGTCCCTCTTGCATAGCGATTCCACTCACCGTCTGCGCGTTGTGTCGGAATTGCGGGCAAGAATGCGCGCTTGATCGACACTTGTCGAGTAGGAAAGATCATGATTTCTATGGACAAAATAATCCATGGTGGTGGCTTATGCAGATGATGGATCTTAACACCGTCTATCTCCTCAGCGCGGACGAGGCCTGTTATCGACAGATCGCCTTGTGGATAGCCGATTTCCGATGGTCGTGCCGTCATGGGAAGGATGCGGAGCAGTTACTGACCGATATGTCCGGTAGTGTGCCCGCCATGGCGCTGATCGACAGCCGGGGCCTGAGCGACATCGCGAAAACGGTGCGCGCCATCCGAAACTTGCCGGGATCCTGCGCTACGCTGCCGATAGTGCTGCTGACATCGAACCCGGACGATGCGGGACAGGGTTGCAATGCCGTGCTGCGTATGCCGCTTGCGCAGGACAGGCTCCTGGAGGCCATGTCCGAATGGGCGGGGCCATTGGAGGATGAAGCATTTCGATCCCTCGACAATCCGCACTATCGGCTCATCCGTATCGTCGGGCGGCGCAGGGCTTCGGCTATGCTGGCACGCTGTATCGACACATTGCGCCGGGCATTGATGCAGATTGCGGAAGGCGCACCGGCGAAACCCATAGCCCATGATGCTGCCGGTCTATGCGGCATGATGGGATTTGAGGCGCTCGGCACGGCCTGGTCCGCCGTGGAATATGACGAAGCGGACGCCTTGGAAGTCGCCGTCAAACTGACGCAAGACACTATTGAACGCCTATCAAACACCTGAATCTTCGATGTTTATTGCCGGTCGACTTTAGACATTGGTCTAAATATACCCCTTTTGTTCCGTTTTGGAAAACTTTCTTAACCGAATGACGCGCTTACTCCATGGCAGGCAAACGGCGGGGAAAGCCTTATGAATATTCGTATGTTTTTGAAGCATGGCGTCGCGGCTCTGGCAGCGACAGCGAGCATGGGAATTGCAGCACCAGCACAGGCGGGCAGCAGCAGCGGAACGATCAATGTGCAGTTGACGATAACGTCGGCATGTCTCGTCAACGGAACAGCATCGACCGCCTCATTCGGATCGGCCGGCACCATCGCATTCCCGAACGAACCGGGCACCTTCACGCAGACGGATGCGCAACTGGTCGGATCGCTCGGCGATCTTGCCATTCGCTGTTCGCCCGGCACGACGCCCACGTTGACGATCGGCAGCGGTCTCAACGACGATAGCGGCGTGCGGCGGATGGCGTCGGGCGCCAACCGTATCGGATACCGCCTCTACAGCGATGCCGGGCGCTCACAGGAAGTGACCGTAGGCCAGAGCATCGCTCTGGGCACCATGGGGCAAACCGCCGTCACGGTGCCGCTCTACGCACGCGCCACGAATAGCGGTGTGTTGCCTGCGGGGGCCTACGCGGACACCGTCCAGGTCACATTGGCGTGGTAACATGCACTTGATCGAGACAAGCCATGGCACGTTGTTTTGCCTCCATTATGTTGGCGCCATGCCTGTTGTCGACCGCGTGGTCGCCAGCCTGTGCGGAACTGACGCGGGATGTAGCGGTGTCTGCCGATGTCGTGCCTGGCTGCCGGATCGCGACGACGGGCAGCGGCAGTGTGGGAAACGCTGACTTCGGTACGCATCCCGGCACGGCGACGACGACGCTCGACGCGGCCGTCGTCGGTGCCAGCGGCAGCGGCCTTCGGATCGAATGCACGCCGGGGATCACGCTCAGCATCGCTGCTGATTCCGGTGCACATGCCATCGGGGGGCGGCGGCATCTGGCCGGACCTGCGTCCAGCACGCCCGTCGCTTACGATCTGTATGCCAACGGCGGTACGACCCCGTGGACCAGCAACACGCTGTCGCTGGGTTTTACCGTAGCCAGCACAATCCAGACGGTGCCCATCACCGCCCGCATCACGCTTCCGGGGAACGCGCGCGCCGGGACTTACACGGACACGATTCATGTCACGCTGACATGGTGATTTTGCGAAGGACAACGCGATGAAACTGCCCCTCACGCTGCCGCTCACCCTGTTGTGCGCCACTCTCGCCGCGATATCGCCGGCATCCGCCGCGTCGTCCGTGGTAATCTGGCCCATCGATCCGTCGATGGACGTGCAGGACAAGGCAACGCCGCTGTGGATCGAAAATCGCGGGACGGAACCGGTCACGGTGCAGGTCCGCACCTATCGCTGGGCGCAAAATGACAGCGAAAACCGGCATGAGCCGCAAAACGACGTCATCGCCAGCCCGCCGGTCGCGAAGGTGGAGCCGGGCGCACGGCAACTGATCCGCATCATCAAGCTGCACGGCCCTGCAAAGGGCAGCGAAGCCGCCTATCGCCTGCTGATCGACGAGCTGCCCAAGCCCCCCGCGGAAGGCGACGAGAATATGCGCCGTGCCGACCTGGCGGTGCAGATGCGTTATTCCATTCCGCTGTTCGTGCGGGGCGAGACCCTGAGTGCGGTCAGCCCGGCCACATCGTTGAGTGCGGCAATGACGATCGACGGCGGCGAACGCCATGTCGCCATTCACAATAGCGGCGCGGTCCACGCGCGATTGACCGATCTGCGGCTCGTGACGCGTGGTCATGAAACGTCCGTGCGCGATGGCCTGGTCGGTTATGTGCTGCCCGGCGCCACGATGCGCCTCCCCTTGCCCTCCGATACGGCCCCCGATGCCGCCGTGCGCGTTGGCATCAACGGGCAGGACCGCCTGCTGGCATCCGGCACCTGAAGCGTGTTTGCGGACCATGGGGAGAGATCAATTCCGGCGCTGTTGTTGCGCACCTTTGCAAGTCATGCTCGCCCTGTGCGTCGCGGCTATGCCTATAGCGATACGTGCTCAGACATCCTCTTTTGCAGACCTGGAATCCGCTGCAACGCAGCTGTTCCTCAAAGTCGATGTCAACGGCACCAGCGATGGTCCCGTGGTTTTCGTAGAGCAGAATGGTGATCATTTTCGTATCAAACGCAGTGATCTGCGTGCCGCTGGGCTTCGTCTGGAAGGCGTGGCGGAAGATATGGTGGACATCACCGCTTTGGCGGGCGCGAAAGTCGCCTATGATGTCGCGCAGCAGAGCCTTTCGGTAACGGTGCCACCGTCCCTGCTCCCGACGCAAAGGCTTGGCGAGACGTCGGAAGCACGTGCGCCCGCGATTTCCGGCAACGGCGCGCTTATAAGCTATGATTTCTATGCCCAGACGGTCGGTGGTCGCACAACCGCCTCGCTGTGGAGCGAACAGCGCATCTTCGGGCGCTTCGGCACGGTGAGCAACACCGGCACGGTGCGCGCATCCGGCGGCACGACAGGCTATCTGCGCTACGATACGCGGGTGCGGATACAGGATGAAGGCCGCGCACTGGCCGCCACGGTCGGCGATATGGTGACGGGGGCACTCAGTTGGGGTAATGCGGTAAGGATGGGCGGCATCCAGATAGGACGCAACTTCCGCATCCGCCCCGACCTCGTGCTCACCCCGTTGCCGCAATTCGCCGGGCAGGCCAGCGTGCCTTCCGCCGTCGATCTGTTCATCAACGGCCAGCGATCCCGCACCGACAGCGTCAGGCCCGGCCCTTTCCTTCTCGATGCCCGCCCGTCGATCAATGGCGCGGGCGAAGCCGTCGTCGTGACGACCGATGCGGTAGGGCGGCGGATAGCGGCCAGCATCCCCTTTTATGTTTCTAACGATATGCTGCGCCCCGGTCTCGTCGATTTTTCGCTGGAAGCTGGAGCGTTACGCCGCGATTATGGCCTTCGGTCATTTTCCTATGGCATGGCGGCAGCCAGCGGCGTCGCGCGTATCGGTATCACACGGCATCTGACGCTGGAGGCGCAAGGCCAGATGTCGCGCCAGGTGCAGATGGCCGGGATCGGCGCGATCGTAGCACCCGGCGTGTTCGGCACCGCCAATCTTTCGGTGAGCGCCAGTCATAAACCCAATGGCGCTTCCGGGCGACAAATCGCCGTGGGATATGACTATGTGGGCCGACGCTTCGGCCTTTCGGTACAGCGCGTCGAACGCAGCAGCGGCTATCGCGATCTTGCATCCTTCGATCTGGGCCTGCTATCCGGTGCGCGACGCAGCACCCGCGCCTTCGCATCGGCATCGCTGGATTCCGCCGGATCGATCGGTATCGGCTATATCGATGCCGTGTATCGCGATGCGCCGCGCACCCGCCTCGCCACGGCATCCTATACGGCAACGCTGTTCGGGCGCCTAAGCCTGATCGCGAGCGCGGATGTGGATGTCCGCAGCGGACGGGCGGGCGGGCAGTTCCGCATCCTTCTGCCTTTCGGTCGCAACAGCCTTTCCGCGGGCGTGCAGCGCGCATCGACCGGCGCCAGCCGCATGCAGGCCGATTTCGTCCGCGCCATTCCCAGCGAAGGCGGCCTCGGCGTATCGGCCAGCGTCGCGCGCGAAGGACGTGGGTCCATGCTGGCGCAAGGCGAAATGATCTGGCGCACGCCCGTCGTGCAATTAACGGCGGGCGGATCGCGCGGGCGCGGCGATACGGCGCTTTGGGCCAGCGCGAGCGGATCGCTGGTCATGCTGGGCGGGCAGGTGATGCCCACCGCGCAGGTCAGCGACGCCTTTGCACTCGTTTCCACCGACGGAATCGAAGGCATCCCTGTTTACTATGAAAATCAGCGTGTTGGGATAAGCAACCGACGCGGATACGCCTTCGTGTCCGGCGTTACGTCGCATTATTCCGGTCGCTACAGTATCGATCCGATGGCGCTTGACCGGACGATTTCGGTGCCCGTCTCCGAAAAGCGCGTGAACATTCGTGCGGGCGGCGGGGCCGTCGTCCGGTTCGCGCTCGCCAGACAGAGCGCGATCGCCCTGACGCTGACGGACGGCATGAACCACCCGCTGCCGGTTGGCAGCATCGCCGAACAGCAGGGGCAGCAAGGGTCGGTCGTGGTCGGCTGGGATGGCCTTCTCTATCTGGAAAATACGCAATCCGGGGCCGTTCTCGATGTGCGGCGCGCCGATGGCGGGCGCTGTCGTGCTGTCGTGCCGACGATTTCCACAGAGGCGATCGCGCCGCCGGCAGTGCCATGCCTGTGATCGCGCGCCTTGTCCGCATCTGCCTGTTCGTCATGGGCTTTCTGCTGATGCCGGGAATGGCGTCGGCGGCCTGCACGGTCGGCAGCGTCAGCGGCAGCCTGGGCACGCAATCCTCCTACAGCGTCCAGACAGGCGGTGGTGCGCGCACGAAGATCGGCGCGGGCTTCACCTGTTCCGGCTCGATCATCACGCTTGTGTCGAGCAACAGCGCCAATGCAACGATGACCACGGCGAACCAGTTCAAGCTGAAGCGCGCGGGCAGCAGCGACGTGATCGCCTATGGCGTGTCGGCCGATCCGGGCGGCACGATGCCCTTTTCCAACAACGGCACGGTCAACTATATGAGCGCATCGACCCTGGCGTTGCTGGGCATATTGGATCAGGGCAATTTCGCGCCGTCCATCTACATCCTGCCGCAGCCCGGTGCCAATGTATCGGCCGGCACCTATACCGATACCATTCGTATCGACTGGGCCTGGTCCGTCTGCCACGGCGTCAATGTCCTTGGCATCTGCATCCTGAGCGAAAACGGTACGGGAACGGCCCTGATCACCGTGACGATGGTCGTCAGCGCCGACTGCCGCATCAGCGTGCAGCCGATCAGCTTCGGATCGGTCGCACTGGTCGATCAGTTCACCGAACAAAGCGGCAGTTTTGCCGTGGATTGCACCAAGGACAGCACGTTCAGCATCAGCGTTACCAACGGCAATTCCGGCGCATCGATGCCATGGCGGAAGATGAGCAACGGCACCGGCGGCACGCTGGATTATAACATTTACTGGGCCGATGGGCATACCATATGGAATGCCGCCGCGCCCGTCGTCGGCGCCGCGCCGGGAACGGGCGCAGCCGTGCCGGGGCAAAGCTACCCCTTCAAGGCGCGCATCAATCCCGCCCAGGGCGCCCCCCCTGCCGGGCATTATACCGATCTCGTCAGCGTGCAGGTGACGTTCTGACTTCGGTCGGTGCCAGGATTGCAGCTTTGGATGCCTAGAAACGACGCCTCATATGGCGTTTTGTCGCACATCGTCCTCGCCGTGGCGAAAATCATATTGATGGAGATCAAGAGCGCGATTTTGCCTGCGACTTTTACGGACGTGCGTCGTTCCCTTCCTTGCGCATCTGCATCTGCGGTGCGTGGCAGCCCCCATTTGCCCGAGAGGACTCATCATGTTCGATACGAACCACGATATTTCGACGCTCAACAGCCTGATCGCCACGACGATCGACAGCGCCGATGGCTATACCGAAGCCGCGAAGGACAGCGAAAACAGCCGCTTTACGACGCTGTTCACCAGCCGTGCAGCCGAACGGCGCAACGTAGCCACTCGCCTGCAGCAGGAAGTAACGCGCCTTGGCGGTAATCCGGAAGACGATGGCACGATCCTGGCCGGCGCGCACCGCGTCTTCCTGAACCTCAAATCCGCCGTCACCGGACAGGACGATAAGGCGATCATCAACGAAGTCGAAGCGGGCGAGGATCACATCAAGGCGAAGTTCGAGGATGCGCTGCGCGACAGCAATCTTTCCCCGGCGACCCGCGACGTCATCGAAAGCGCTTATGGCTCGGTGAAGGAAGGCCATGACGAAATGCGCGACATCAAGCATTCGATGGAGCATTGATTGGCCGCTATTTCCCCCGGGAATAGAAGCCAGATGTTATGACGGAGCGGCGGGGGCAACCCCGCCGCTTCCCGTTGATACGTCCAAACCCGGACATGCGGACAAATTGTCCCATGTCGCATAAAATCGATTTTGGCTGTTCAGATATACACCATGCCTCGCTATATGGGCATGATGTTTACTAGCCTGCCTTCCCTGCTCCTGCTGTTTCTGGCAACCGTCGCCGGGATGGAAGCCTTTGCCTATGTCATGCACCGCTGGGTGATGCACGGGTTCGGCTGGTTCCTCCACAAGAGCCACCATCGTCCCCGAACGGGCAACTGGGAACTGAACGACGCTTATTTCGTGATCTTCGCCGCACCGGCGATCGTCCTTTTGCTGGGTGGCGTACAGTTCGGCTGGGGGCATTGGGCGACCGCGATCGGCGCGGGCATCACCGCCTATGGCATGATCTATCTCGGCTTCCACGATATCATCGTGCACCGGCGGATGAACCACCGCTATGTGCCGCGATCGCCCTACATGAAGCGCATCGTGCAGGCGCACCGGCTGCACCATGCGGTCGAGACCAAGGAAGGAACGGTCAGCTTCGGCTTTCTGGTGGCGCCCAAGCCCGAGGATCTGAAGGCCGAACTGGCGCGGCGCGGGCGTGCAGGCGTGCGCGCGCCCATGGGCATTCCCGCCGAATAAATTTGTTTATAGCGCCAGTAGCCGCTCACCGATGCGATTGAGCGACTCGATTTCCATCTGCAACTGCGCGAACGACACATGGACCGGCGCGTTCTTCTGATCGCGGCAGCTAAAGCCGCCCTCCTCCGGTCCCTGAAAACCCGACACGATGAGGCCGCGAAAACGGTCGACCCGCTGGATGTCGCGTTCGAGCGCAGCGATTTCCGCCAGTACCGTCGCATTGCGCCGGTCGCGCATCGAAATCATTGCGCGCAATTCCGCCAGCAGTTTGCCCATGCCGGGGCGTGTACGCGAGCCTATCGTACGGATATCGCCCGCCGCCTCGCGCAATAGTCCGATCTTCTGCTCCAGCCGCTGTTCCAGCACACCCCAGGCGCAGATCAGTTTTCCCACTCCGCACAAAAGACCGTCTTCGAGGCTGTCTTGGTTGTCGAATGCCGGCATGATGTTCATCAACACTGTCGTCTCTTTCCTGACCCGCGCCGCTCTGTCGTCGGCGGCATGAGGCGAGCCTAGCCCAGACCGGGCAATGTGACGTCATGATTGCAGGTAACTTGCTCGTGCATGATGCACGCTACGGCGCGAGACGTGCGAAAAAATGGATGAACAGCGATGTGGGATCTTTGTGCGATGCACCGAGTCGCGGGATCAGAAATCGATCGCGATGCCTTTGCGCTCCCAGTCGCCATAACGGACGGGACTGAGCGTCTCTTCCGAGACCTGCGGCTTGTCGATCGGATCGGGTGTCGGCGGCGGCGGACTTTTCGTCCAGTGCGCCGGCGGTTTCACATGCTGGGGACGTTTACCCATTGTCGGCTCCTCACATTGACGCTGCGTCACCGCAATCCCACATTCATTTTCAGGATCGGTATGTGGGTCCGGGAGGAACACGAGACAAGTGAACGGGTTCAAGACGATCATGCTGCTGGCAGCGATGACGGCGCTGTTCATGGCGCTGGGCTATACGCTGGGCGGCAGCGGCGGGGCGGTCATCGCGTTGTTGGTCGCGGCGGGCATGAATCTGTTCACCTTCTGGAACGCCGATCGCATCGTCCTGTCGATGCACGACGCACGCGAAGTCGATGCGCAGAGCGAACCGCAATTCTATGAGCTGGTGCAGGAACTGGCACAGCGCGCGACCCTGCCGATGCCGCGCGTCTACATCGTCGATTCGCCGCATCCCAACGCCTTCGCCACCGGGCGCGACCCCGAACATGCCGCCGTCGCCGCGACGACCGGGCTGCTCGCGATGCTGAGCCGGGATGAGGTGGCCGGGGTGATGGCGCATGAACTGGGCCATGTGAAGAATCGCGACACCCTGATCATGACGATGGTCGCGACGATCGCCGGCGCGATTTCGATGCTCGCCAATTTCGGCCTGTTCTTTCGTGGCGGCGACAACAACGGCCACAGCAACATCGCAGCGACGCTGCTGGCGGTGATCGTCGCGCCTTTTGCGGCGATGATCGTGCAGATGGCGATCAGCCGCACCCGAGAATATGGCGCCGACCGCGCGGGTGCGGAAATCAGCGGAAATCCCCGTGCGCTCGCATCTGCCCTTTCAAAGATCGCGGGGCAGGCCGTGCGGATTCCCAATCCGGTCAGCTATCGCAACCCCGCCGCCGCGCAACTCTACATCGTGCCGACGCATATGCGCGAAATGTTCTCCACCCACCCCGCCACCGAAAGCCGCATTGCCGCGCTGGAGGACATGGCGGCGCAGATGGGGCATGCGCCTGCGACCCGCGGAGGTGCTACGCCATCCGCGTTGAAACCTGTGCAGACTTCCCCGCGTCGCAGCAGCGCCTTGAACCCGCACAGGCGCTAACAGCCCAAGGTGACGCGGCGCGCAAATGGCGCTAGGGGAGCGCGATGGCTTCCACACCTCCCGTTTCCCGATATCCCGCCCGCGCGCCCGAAGCGCCCGGCCTTCCCGCGCGCCGTGCCGCCCTGCGCCTGCTCGACGCCGTGCTGCGGCGGGGCGATCCGCTGGAAGTGGCACTGCATGGCGCAAGCCAGGGGCTGACCGACCGTGCCGACCGGGCGCTGGTCCACGCCATCGCCGCCGAAGCGCTGCGCCGCCTGCCCGATCTCGACGCGCTGATCGACGGGGCGACGCGCCAGCGGCTGCCCGACGATGCCAAGGCGCGGATGGTCCTGCGCATCGCGCTCGTCCAGACGCTGGTGCTGGGGACGCCGCCCCATGCGGCGATCGCCACCGCGCTGCCGCTGGTCGATGGCGGTCCGCGCAAGCTGGTGCATGGCGTGTTCGGCACGCTGATGCGCGGCGGCGCGACGTTGCCCGAAATACCGACGATGCTGCCCGAAGTGGCGGCGCGCTGGGCGGCGCAGTGGGGCGACTCCATGCCCGACGATGCGGCGCGCGCCATGGCTA
Organism: Sphingobium sp.; assembly: GCA_965279415.1. Classification (GTDB taxonomy): domain Bacteria; phylum Pseudomonadota; class Alphaproteobacteria; order Sphingomonadales; family Sphingomonadaceae; genus Sphingobium. The sequence goes on along the minus strand of OZ257238.1, from coordinate 1,533,799 downwards.
CGCGCCCGCCGATCGACATCAGCCTGCGCGATCCCGCCGATACCGCGCAATGGGCCGAACGGCTTTCGGGCATATCGCTTGCGCCCGGCCATGTCCGCCTGCCCGATCATGAGAGCGTGACCGGCCTGCCCGGTTTCGATGACGGCGCTTGGTGGGTGCAGGACATCGCCGCCTCCATCCCCGCGCGCCTGCTTGGGCAGGGCGAGGGACGCACCGTGCTGGACCTGTGCGCCGCACCGGGCGGCAAGACGATGCAGCTTGCCGCAGCCGGATGGAACGTGACGGCGCTGGACCAGTCGGCGAAGCGGCTGGCGCGTCTTTCAGAAAATCTCGATCGCGTTGCCCTTTCGGCACGGGTATTGACGGCTGACGTGCGGCAATGGAAACCCGACGCGCCCGCCGACGCCGTGCTGATCGATGCGCCATGCAGCGCCACGGGCATCTATCGCCGCCATCCCGACGTGCTGCACCGTATCGGCCTGCGCCAGATCGCCGAACTGGCGGAACTGCAGGCGGAATTGCTGGCGCGTGCGACAAACTGGGTCAAGCCGGGCGGGACGCTCGTCTACGCGACATGCTCGCTGGAACAGGCGGAGGGAGAGGCGCAGATCGAAAGGTTCCTCGCCGCGACGCCCGGCTGGGCGATCCAGCGGCCCGCTGAGGAACATCTGCCTCAAGGCATTGCCCCAACCGAACAAGGCTGGGTCCGCACATTGCCGCAGACATTGGCCGATAGCGGCGGCACCGACGGATTTTTTATCGTCTCACTGCGCCGGGTTTGACAATAAACCTTAACGGTCATGATGTTATCTTCGTCATGACTGATCGGAAGGAGACCGCGTGCGCCCCGTCGAGCCTTTGCCACTTAACCATAGCTGGCCTTTGAGCGCGGTGGATGAACGCGTTCCCGGCCTTATGGCACAGATGGAGTCGATGGCCGATGGCGATGCGCTGGCCGCTCAGGGGATCGGCCTGTGGCATTGCGACCTTGCCACCGAACGTCTCACCTGGACGGCAGGCGTCTACGACATTTTCGGAATGGCGCGGGACGACGAGGTGCGCCGCGCACATACCGTATCGCTTTACGCGCCGGATTCGCGCGTGGCTATGGAACGGTTGCGCGCGCATGCTATACGCCATCGCCGCGGCTTTACGGTCGATGTGGATATCGACCCGGTCGGCGCCGTGCGTCGCACCATGCGCCTGACGGCCGTACCGGTGATCGGGCCGCACGGCGTGATCGGGTTGCACGGCATGAAGCGGCATTTGCGCAGCGTTTCCGGTCGCGGAGAACGACAGGACGCGATCCTGTTGGCGCCAGTCTGAGGGGTTAGTGCCGCTTCCCTGTAAAAGCGGCAAATGATGCGTTGCCCCACGCCGCGCGCGAAGCTAAGGCGATGGGTTAATGACCGTGACCGACAGCCGCCCGATACTGATTTCTCCATCCATCCTCTCAGCCGATTTCGCGCGGCTGGGGGAGGAAGTGCGCGCTATCGACGCGGCCGGATGCGACTGGGTGCATGTCGACGTGATGGACGGACATTTCGTGCCGAACATCACCATCGGCCCCATGGTGGTGAAGGCGCTGCGCCCGCATACGGCCAAGCCGCTCGACGTGCATCTGATGATTTCGCCGGTCGACGCCTATCTCGACGCCTTTGCGGACGCGGGCGCGGATATATTGACGGTGCATCCGGAAGCAGGCCCGCATATCCATCGCAGCGTCCAGCATATCAAGTCGCTCGGCAAGATGGCGGGCGTGGTGCTGAACCCCGGCACCCCGGCCAAGATGCTCGATTATCTGATCGACGATATCGACCTCATCCTCATCATGAGCGTCAATCCCGGTTTCGGCGGGCAGAGCTTCATCGAGAACCAGCTTCGCAAGATCGAGGCGTGCCGCAAGATGATCGACAAGAGCGGATGCGACATCCGCCTGCAGGTCGACGGCGGGATCGACGACCGCACTGCGCCGCTGGCCATTGCGGCGGGCGCGGATGTTCTGGTGGCGGGAACGGCGACATTCCGGGGAGGCCCGGATGCCTACGCCGACAACATCCGGAGGCTGCGCGGGGGGTGAACGATCTGACGCGCATCCGGGCCAAGCCGTCCGCCGAGCGCGCGTCCTATCCGGACGTGCCGGACGGCGCGGAGATCGAGGAAGGCAGGCGGCTGATCCGCGTGTCGGACGACAAGGGCCTGTCGCTCGCGGAACGGATCGCGCATCGTTTCTATCGCTTTACCTGGGGTACGCCGCTGCATGCGGTACGGCTGAAGGGCAAGTTTCCGCTCAAGCTGCTGGCAGTACCGGACGACAGCATTCCCGGCGACGCCCGCGCGGGTCAGGCGATCCGCGCAGGCTATTTCCTGTTCCGCGGCCTCAAATTACCGCTCGACACGCTGGATTTCGCGGCGCTGGACGTGCCGACCGATTTTCAGGACTATATTCACAGCTTCCGCTGGCTGCGCGACCTGTCCATGGTCGTCACGCGGGAACAGGGCGCGCCGATCGCCGAGGCGATCATGCGCAAGTGGCTGGCGGCCAATGCCGAAAAGCCGAGCGAACCGGCATGGCGCGCGGACAATGCCGGATGGCGCATGTTCTACTGGAGCAGCCAGGCGCCGCTGATCCTCTCCTCCAGCGATCTGGTCTATCGCTCGCTGGTGCTCAATTGCATCGCACGCACCGCCCGCCATCTCGACCAGAGCGCGGACAAGGCGCCGGTCGGACTGCAGCGTCTGGTCGCATGGTCGGGCGTCGTCGCCGCCTCCATGCTGCTGCCGGGCGGCAATGCGCGCAAGCTGTTCGGCGAAGCGGGCCTGCGACGGGCACTCGACAGCGCCTTCCACGGCGACGGCGGCACCATTTCACGATCTCCGGCGCGGCAACTCGACAGCATCATGCTGCTCGCCATGCTGCGCGCCGTCTATGACGTACGGCGGGAGGACATGCCACGCTTTCTGACGGACGCCCTGACGCACGCCGTATCGGCCTTGCTGGGCGTCATGCACGGCGACGGCGGCCTGGCAAGCTGGCAGGGTGGCAGCGCCGTAGACCATCTCCAGATCGAAACGATCGTCGGCGCGACCGGCGTGCGTACCCGCCCCCTGCGGCAGGCACGCGACTGGGGTTATCAGCGGATGGCCGCGGGCAGCACGATCATCATCGTTGATGCCGCGCCGCCGCCGATCGCCCGTCTCGCCAACGCAGGCTGCGCCTCCACCGGCGCGATCGAAGTGTCGGATGGACGGCATCGCCTGATCGTGAATTGCGGCGGCGCGGATCTTGCCGGTGCCTATATCCCCGACGACCTCGCGCAGGGACTGCGCACTACGGCGGCGCACAGCACGTTGGTGCTGGCCGACAGCAATTCGACAGCGATCATGCCGGACGGTACGCTCGGCAAGGGCGTTACCGAGGTGGAACTGAACCGGCAGGAACTAGAAAGCGGCAGCCGCCTCGAACTCAGCCACGACGGCTATGTCCGCCGCATCGGCTATGTCCACCGCCGACTGCTGATGATGAGCAGCGACGGGCGCGAGATCCGGGGCGAGGACATGCTGCTGCCTGCCGAGCGCCGTCGCAAGCCTGCGCCGACACCCTATGCGCTGCGCTTCCATCTGGCGCCGGGCGTCGAACCGACGCTGACCGCCGATGCACAGGGGGCACTGTTGCGCATCGACATGGGCGCACTCTGGCAGTTTCGGACCGGCAGCGGGACGATCACCATCGAGGACAGCCTGTGGGTCGATGGCGAGGGCAAGCCCCGCGCCTGCCAGCAACTGGTCGTCAGCGGACAAGCGGAACCCGGCGGTATAAGCACGGGCTGGTTGCTCAAGCGCGTGGGCTAGACGGTTTCCGTCGCCCCGGCACATTTTGCAAGGACAAGAGACATGACAGACATTCCCATCAAACGCGCCCTGCTGTCCGTGTCGGACAAGACCGGCCTTGCCGAGTTGGGCACAGCTTTGGCCACACATGGAGTAGAGCTGGTTTCCACCGGCGGGACCGCAAAGGCGCTGCGCGAGGCGGGGCTGACCGTGATGGACATCAGCGACCTGACCGGCTTTCCCGAAATGATGGACGGTCGCGTCAAGACGCTGCACCCGATCGTCCACGGCGGCCTGCTGGCGGTACGCAACAATGCCGAGCATGTGGCCGCGATGGACGCGCATAATATCGGCGCGATCGATCTGGTCGTGGTAAACCTCTATCCCTTCGCCGCGACGGTGGCGAAGGGCGCGACGCGCGACGAAATCATCGAGAATATCGACATCGGCGGCCCCTCCATGGTCCGCTCCGCCGCGAAGAACCACCAAAGCGTCGCGATCGTCACCGATCTGGCGGATTATGCCCGGCTGATCGCGGAAATGGGCGAGAAGGGCGGCGCGACCAGCTACGACTTCCGGCGCCTGCTTGCCGCGAAGGCCTATGCCGCGACCGCCGCCTATGACAGCATGATCGCAAGCTGGTTCGCCTTTGCCGATCAGGGGACGATGTTCCCGCCAAGCCTCACGGTGGCGAGCCAGCTATCCGACACGCTGCGATACGGCGAAAACCCGCATCAATCCGCAGCACTCTATGTGCCGGTCGGCCCGTCCGCCAAAGGCATCGCACAGGCGAGCCAGGTGCAGGGCAAGGAACTATCGTACAACAACTACAATGATGCCGACGCCGCGCTGGAACTGGTAAGCGAGTTTCGCGACGGTCCCCCGACGGTGGTGATCGTCAAGCATGCCAATCCCTGCGGCGTGGCGAGCGGCGAGACGCTGATCGAAGCCTATGAGGCGGCGCTCGCCTGCGACAGCGTGTCGGCATTCGGCGGCATCATCGCCGTCAATCGCCCGCTCGACGGCGCGACGGCGGAAGCCATCAGCGGCATCTTCACCGAAGTCGTCGCTGCGCCCGACGCCGATGCCGACGCCCGTGCGGTGTTCGCGAAGAAGAAGAACCTGCGCCTGCTGCTGACCGGCGATCTGCCCGATCCGGCACGGCCCGGACTGCAGATGAAGAGCATCGCGGGGGGAATCCTGTTCCAGAGCCGCGACAATGGCCGCGTGTCGCGCGATGCGCTGAAGGTCGTGACGCAGCGGCAGCCCACCGAACAGGAACTCGACGATTGCCTGTTCGCATGGACCGTCGCCAAGCATGTGAAATCCAACGCCATCGTCTATGCGAAGGGCGGCAGCACGGCTGGGATCGGTGCGGGACAGATGAACCGGCTCGAATCCGCGCGCATCGCCGCGTGGAAGGCCAAGGACGCTGCCGAGAAGGCCGGCTGGGCGGAACCCCGGACGATCGGTTTGGCGGTGGCTTCGGACGCGTTCTTCCCCTTTGCCGACGGCCTGCTTGCGGCTGTCGAGGCCGGAGCGACAGCAGTGATCCAGCCCGGCGGATCAATCCGCGACGACGAAGTGATCGCGGCGGCCGATGACGCCGGGTTGGCCATGGTCTTTACCGGAATGCGCCATTTCCGGCACTGATACGCTGCGCTGCAGCGACGAATTGCCCTTTAATTGGTGGTTCGGTGCGCCTATTTCCTGTCTCGCGACCCACACAGATCGGGCGTGCAGGAGAAGGATTGCATCATGTTCAACACTTTATGGAAAAGCATGGCCTGTGCCGCGCTGCTCGCGCCCGCCGGGATCGCCGTAGCGCATGTCGCCGACACCGGCGTCGTCGTGTCGGGCACCCACGGCAATGAAACGCAGACGATCAGGGTATCCGTCGCCGACCTCGATCTGCGCCGGGATACTGCGGTGAGCGTCGCCGACCAGCGCATCCGCAACGCCGCCGAGCGCGTCTGCGACAAGGGGAGCGCCCGTAAGCTTTACCAGAAGCGCGACTTCATGCGCTGCTACGAACCGGCCATGCGCGAGGCAAACGGTGAACTCGACACGTTGGTGAGCGCCGTCCGCGCAAGCTGACGCGGATCAGGATTTCGTTCGGAACGCCGCCCCGCCCTAAGCTCCCAACCGGGGCGGCGCTACCGCAACATCCTGTTAACCACTCCTTAGAAGATTTCGTTCACTCCCGATGCGAAGGCAATATGGGGATGAACTCACATGGGGCGTGCGGACAAGAGCGTTGATGTCGCGATCATCGGCGCTGGCCCGGCGGGTCTGACGGCAGCCTATCTGCTGACGCAGCAGGGCTACAGCGTCACCGTGATCGAAAAAGACCCGCATTATGTCGGCGGCATCAGCCGCACGGTCGAGCATGAAGGCTTTCGCTTCGACATCGGCGGGCATCGCTTCTTTTCCAAGTCGAAGGAAGTCGTGGACCTGTGGAACGAGATATTGCCGGATGATTTCATCCAGCGCCCGCGCATGAGCCGCATTTATTATGAAGGCAAGTTCTACAGCTATCCACTGCGCGCGTTCGAGGCGCTGTGGAATCTGGGTATCATCCGGTCGACATTGTGCATGGCGAGTTTCGCCAAGGCCAAGCTGTTACCCAACCGGAACGTAAGATCCTTTCAGGACTGGACCGTCAACCAGTTCGGCCACAGGCTTTTTTCCATCTTCTTCAAGACCTATACCGAAAAGGTGTGGGGCATGCCGTGCGACGAAATGTCGGCGGACTGGGCCGCGCAGCGCATCAAGGGACTGTCGCTCGGCGCGGCGGTGCTGGACGGGCTGAAGCGGTCGCTGGGCCTCAACAAGCGGCCCAATGACGGCATGGAAACCAAGACGCTGCTCGAAACTTTCCGTTATCCGCGGCTCGGCCCCGGCATGATGTGGGAAGCGGCGCGCGACAAGGTGATCGCTGGGGGCAATCGGGTGCTGATGGGCCATGCGCTGAAGCAACTGACGCAGGATCAAGTGACGGACCGCTGGCGCGTCGCCGCGACGACCGGCGGAGGCGCTATCGTGACGATCGATGCCGCGCATGTCATCAGCTCTGCGCCGATGCGCGAACTCGCCAGCCGCATCCACCCCATGCCGGAAAGCATCGGTGAGGCTGCGGACCTCAAATATCGCGACTTCCTGACCGTGGCGCTGATGATCGAGTCCGACGACCTCTTCCCCGACAACTGGATCTATATTCACGACAGCAAGGTGAAGGTCGGCCGCGTCCAGAACTTCCGCAGCTGGTCGCCGGAAATGGTGCCCGACGCGCGCATCGCCTGCGTCGGCCTGGAATATTTCTGCTTCGAAGGCGACGGCCTGTGGTCGTCGAGCGACGCGGACCTGATCGAGCTGGCCAAGCGCGAAATGGCGATCCTGGGCCTGTGCAAGGCGCAGGATGTCGTTGGAGGCGCCGTGGTGCGGCAGGAAAAGGCCTATCCGGTCTATGACGACGCCTATGCCGCTAATGTGCTGGCGATGCGGACCGAACTGGAAGCGAAATATCCCACGCTGCACATGGTCGGCCGCAACGGTATGCACCGCTACAATAATCAGGATCACGCGATGATGACGGCGATGCTGACCGTCCGCAATATCGTGGCGGGTGCGCGCATCTACGACATCTGGGGCGTCAACGAGGATGCCGAATATCATGAATCGGGCGACGAAGGCGAACGCGCCGCGCTGGCCAGCGAACGGTTGGTCCCGGCACGCCTTGCGCTGTCCGAACCGGCGATCAAGCCCGGCAAGGCGGCATAATCACCATGCTCGGCCGCTGGCTCGCCTTGTGTGTGCAGCTTACCTACACACGCTATCTGGTGGCCAGCGTCGCCGCCCTGGCGGCTGACCTTGCGATCTTCACGCTGCTGCTGATCGGCGGCACCACGGCGGTGGTCGCTTCCGCCATCGGCTATCTGTGCGGCATCGTCGTCCACTGGCTGCTTTCGAGCCGCGCGGTGTTCACGGCGACGGGCTACATCACCACGCGCCATCGCCAGCGGGTGCTGTTCGTCGGATCGGCGCTGGTGGGGCTGGGCATCACCACGGCAATCGTCGGGCTGGGCGACCGGATGGGCATCGACCCGCACATCGCGAAAACCGTCGCGATCGCCGTCAGCTTTCACGTCACCTATCTGCTGCGCAAGACGATCGTTTTCGCCTGATGCCTTCCCTCGCTCCGCCGTCACGCTGGCCGCTGGTGCCGAGCGTCGCCATCATCGCGCTGTTCTTCTGTACGCTGATGATCGGCCTGGGGTGGACGACGATCGCGACGCTGGCCTTCCGCGATCCCGACGATGCGATGCGCTATGTGCAGGTGCGCGATTTTCTGGCCGGGCAAGGCTGGTTCGACGTGTCGCAGCATCGCGTCAATCCACCCACCGGCGGTCCGATGCACTGGTCGCGGCTGGTGGACCTGCCGATCGCGGGCCTGATGCTGATCCTGCGGCCCTTGCTTGGTATCGCCACGGCGGATCGCATCGCGCTCACCGTGGTGCCGCTGCTGCTCTTGTGCGCGCTGTTCTTCATGCTGGCGCTGGCCGTGCGGCGGCTGGCGGGCACCCTGCCCGCGATCATGACCGCCGTGCTGCTCGGTCTTTCCATGCCGGTGCTCATCCAGTTCCAGCCGACTCGCATAGACCATCACAACTGGCAGATACTGATGGCAGCCATCGCCCTGTGGGCGACGTTCGATCCGCAAGTGCGACGCGGCGGCATCATTGCGGGACTGGCGGTCGCCATGTGGACGCATGTGTCGAGCGAAGGTTTGCCTTATGCGGCGCTGTTCGGCGGCGTGTTCGCCCTCGCCTTCCTGCGCGATCCACGTGAGTGGCCCCGCCTGCTTGGCTTTGCCCTGTCGCTGACGGGCGGAGCGGCGGCTCTGCTGCTGGCGACGCGCGGGTGGCCCGAAGCGGCACGGCCTTATTGCGACGCTATTTCGCCCGTTTATCTTTTGCCTATGATCGCCGCCTCTGTGGCGCTGATGCTGGCACATCCGCTGATCGGCACCGGACACTGGCTGCGGCGCGCGGCCATCCCTGCGATAGCGGGCCTTGCAGGAATAATAGTCTATTTGATTGTAGGCGGCGCCTGTCGTGGCGGACCGTTCCAGACGCTCGATCCGATCGTCTACACATACTGGTATCTCAACGTCGCCGAAGGCCGCCCGGTCTGGGAACAGGCACCGTTGATGGCGGCGATCGTCATCGTGCCGCCGCTGATCGGAATGATCGGGTGCCTGCTGGCGTGGCGTGGCGCACGCGATGCCGACCAGCGCTTCACCTGGAGCCTGATGCTGCTGATTTCCGGTGGCGCTTATATGGTGTCGCTGCTGGTGATGCGCGCGCTTTCCATCTCCAATGTCATGGCGCTGCCCGGCATCGCGGTGCTGCTGTTGATGCTGCTGCCCAAGGCACAGGGCCTGCGCAGCGCGCCGGGCCGTGTGCTGGCGACGGCGGCGCTCTGCGCACTGACGCCGATCGGGATCAGCGCGCTGGCCGCGACGGTGCTTCCCGCCGAGCCTGCGGACGGCACCGACACGAGCACGGCGGCTGGCAAGGGATCAGCCGATTGCGCCGGACAGGCGCGGCTCAAAGGCTTGGCGGCCCTGCCGCGCGGCACCATCATGGCACCGATGGACATCAGCCCCTATCTGCTGGCGTTCACGCCGCACGCAGTCGTGGCGACCCCCCATCACCGCAACGCCAGCGGCATACGCGATGCCATCCTGACATTCATGGCTGATCCGGCAGACGCGCACGGGATCCTGCTACGGCATCATATCGCCTATCTGGCCTATTGCCCGGACCGCGCTGAAATCGAAAGCTATGCGCGCCACAGCCGCCACGGCCTGATGCAGGGGCTGATGCAGGGACGCGTCCCGGACTGGCTGGAGCCTGTGCCTATTCGGGCGGGCGACACGATCCGGGTGTATCGCGTTCTTCCCTAGCCCTTACGCCTTCGCCCCCGCGACGAACTTCATTGCTGCGCCGTTCATGCAGTAGCGCAGGCCGGTTGGCTTCGGCCCATCCTCGAACACATGGCCAAGATGACCGCCGCAGCGCGCGCAATGCACTTCCGTGCGGGGATACCCAAGCTCTGTGTCCCGGCTTGTCCCGATCGCGCGCGGAAGCGGTTGCCAGAAACTGGGCCAGCCGGTGCCGCTGTCGAACTTCGTCGCGGAAGAGAATAGTTTCTGGTCGCAGCCTGCGCACATGAACAGGCCTGCGCGATGTTCCTTGTTCAGCGGGCTGGTGAATGGCCGCTCGGTCGAGGCTTCGCGCAGCACGGCATATTGCTGCGGACTGAGCTTCTTCTTCCATTGTGCCGGAGTAAGCGTGACCGGATAGTTCGCGGCTTGTGCGCTTTCCTGCCCACCGGCGAGCAGCGTTACCGTTGTGGCCACGACACCGAACCCGACGGTTCCGAGCAAGGTGCGGCGCGAGAGCAAGGCGGGGGAGGTCATGACGTTTCCTTACGACGGGGGCATGATGCAGCTACGTTCGCAGTCGGGAAAAGTATACGCGCATCTGCGAAAAAAGTCCCTTCCCTATTCCACTCCCCGATTTCAGGACATTGCGGCGGAACAGGCGGACGCCGATCCGGATGATCAGCGCCACCCACAGCCATTGCCAGACCAGCGCCGCCAGATGCGGGAGCAGCGCGTCGGACTGCGCCGCGCGCGCGATCATCGCGAAGGGCGAACTGAACGGGAAGGCGACGGCGAGCAGTTCCATCGGTTCGCCCATATGATCGACGTTGAAGCTGGCGAGGAAGAAGAACATCACCTGCGTCATCGTGATCGGCATGGAAATGGTCTGCACGTCGCGCACCGTCGCCGCCTGCGCACCGATGCCGATGAACAGCGACCCCAGCAAAGTGTAGGCAGTGGCGAAATAGAGCGCCGCCAGCACGAGGAACATCGGCCAGCCGACGGCGGGCGGCGGCAAGGGGAAACTGATCCCGACGAATGTCGTATAGACGGCTATCGTCGCGCTGGTCCAGACGGCGATCCCGACGAAGGACATGGCCAGCATCGCCATCAGCTTGCCCAGGAAGATCGAATCGACCGGGATCGCCGCGGCCAGAATCTCGATGATCTTGTTGGTCTTTTCCTCGACCATGTTGGAAAGCACCATCCCCGCCAGCAGCATGGTGAGCAGGAACAGCAGGATTTGCGCCAGACGCCCGGTCAAAAGTCTTCCCTGTTGTTCCGCCCCGCTGCTGTCTGCAACGATACGGGTTTTGATCGGCGTTTCGGGAAGCGCGTTGCCGGCCCGTGCGATGCTGGCGATCAGGGCGATGTCGCCCTGCATCCGGTCAATGTCGCCCTGACGGCCCGTCAACATCGGCCTGTCGAGCGTGCCGGACAGGACGACGTTGATACGATCGCCCTTGCGCGCCAGCAGCGTATCCGGATTCTGACCGGCAGGATAGCGGCGGAGCTGGATCGCCGGGCGGCGGTAGAACAGCGCCTTCAGCCGCTGTTGCGCGCCTTCGAGCGCCTGTGCTTCCTTCGCCGAAAGCGTGATCCCGACGATCGGGCGCAGGCTTTCGGTCGCCATCCGCTGTCCCAGGCCCCCCGCCACCACGCCGATGCCGAGCGGCAGCAGCGGGCCGATGAGAAACAGGATGAACGCCTTGGAAAAGATGATCGCGGTAAAGTCGCGCCGCGCAACTACGAAGGCGGCGCGCAACAGTTCCTTCATGCCGCATCCTCCTCCTGAGCCGAGGGCATCATCTCGCGCGCGGCCTCTGCGCCGGCAATCGCGACGAAGGCGTCGTGCAGGCCGGGCCGCTCGATCGACAGGCTTTCGATGCCCGCCTCTCCATCCACCAGCGCCTTGAGCAGCGGCTCGACGCCGTTGAGCGGCAGATCGAATGTCCATATATTGCCTTCGACCAGCGCATCGGCGGGAACGGCGACGCGCCACGGCCCGTCGCTGCGTCGGGTTTCCAGTCGGACTTGCGGGCGCAGGCGGTCGCGGGCGGCACTGACCGATCCCTCGAAGCGGATCCTGCCTCCGGCGACGATGGCGATCCGCTCGCACAGCCGTTCGGCATGGGCGATGACATGGGTGGAGAACAATATGGTCACGCCGTCCGCCGCCTGCCGCCGGATCATCGCCTCCAGCTTTCCCTGATTGATGGCGTCGAGCCCGGAAAACGGCTCGTCCAGCACGATGAGGCGCGGGGCGTGAACGATGGTGCCGAGCAACTGCACCGTCTGCGCCATGCCCTTCGACAGCGCGCGCACCGGCTTGTCGGCGGCGGCGCCTAGGCCATGTTCCTCCAGCAGTTCCCGCCCGCGTCTGCGCCCCTCGCGCAGCGGGAGGCCGCGCAGTGCGCCCATGAACGCTATCGCTTCCACGGCTTTCATCGCCGGATAGAGGCCGCGCTCTTCGGGCAGATAGCCGATGGCGCGCGCCAGCCTGAGCGGTTGCGCTTCCCCCAGCAGGCGTCGATGCCCCTCGTCCGGGTCGATGATACCGAGCAGCATCCGCAGCAGCGTCGTCTTGCCCGCGCCATTGGGGCCGAGAATGCCGTAGATGCTGCCCGCAGGCACGGCGATGTCGATGCCGTCCACCGCGCGGAAATCTCCGAAACGCTTGACAAGGCCATGCCCCTCGACGGCATAGGAGACAACATTCGGAGAGACAGGATCGGGAACGCCGTTCATCCGGTCGACGATAGCCGCGCGCCATGACAAATCAAAGCCTTCCTCTCGAACAGCAGCTCAAGGCTGCGGCCATTGCCTTGGGCTTTGCCGATTGCGCGATTGCGTCCGCCGATGCGGCCCCGCTCAGTGCGGCAAGGCTGCGCGACTGGATCGCGCAAGGGTGCCATGGCGACATGCTGTGGATGGAGGAGCGCGCGAAACAGCGCGGTTCCCCGAGAGGGCTGTGGCCGGACGTCCGCTCCGTCATCATGCTGGGCATGAGCTATGCGCCCGGCCGTGATCCGCTGGCGCTGGAGCATGCCGGCGACCGGGGGCGGATTTCGGTCTATGCGCAGGGGCAGGATTATCACGATGTCGTGAAGAAGGCGCTGAAGGCGCTGGCCCGCTGGCTGGTCGAGGCCGCACCCTGCGACCTGAAGGTGTTCGTCGATACCGCGCCCGTCATGGAGAAGCCGCTGGCGGAGGCTGCGGGCCTGGGCTGGCAGGGAAAGCACAGCAACCTGGTGAGCCGGACGCATGGGAGCTGGTTGCTGCTGGGCGCGATCTACACGACGCTCGATCTGAAACCCGACGCACCGGGAACCGACAGCTGCGGATCCTGCACCGCCTGCCAGACGGCCTGTCCGACCGATGCCTTTCCCGCGCCCTATCGCCTCGATGCGCGGCGGTGCATTTCCTATCTCACCATCGAGCACAAGGGGCCGATACCGGAGGAATATCGCGTGGCTATGGGCAATCGCATCTATGGCTGCGACGATTGCCTGGCTGTATGCCCGTGGAACAAGTTTGCGGAAGTGGCAGCGACGCACCGGGCCTTTCTGGGCAGGGCGGAACTGGCCGCGCCGGAGTTGCGCGATTTGCTGGCGCTGGACGATGTAGCGTTCCGCGAGATTTTCTCAGGCTCGCCGATCAAGCGGATCGGTCGCAACCGGATGGTGCGCAACGCGGCGATTGCAGCGGGGAACAGCGGGGATGTCGCCCTTGTTGCCATGCTGGAACCCCTGACGCACGATGCCGATCCGGTCGTAGCCGAGGCGGCGGGCTGGGCGATCGGGCAGTTAGGACAGCGATAGACGCTATTTCACGGCAAGCAGGGATGCGCAGGCCGCCGGGTCCATGTCGTTGCCGTTCGGCAGGCGGCTGTCGGCATAACTGACCACAGGCTCCTTCCCCTTGGCAGGGGCGTAGAGATAGGCGTCGAGGATGCAGCGGCCATTGGCGAATTGCAGCTTGCGCACATGCGGGTCGCGGATGTCGAGGCGCGGCGTGCCGAACATCTGGATCAGGCGGCGGGCATCCATGCCGGTCAGCATCGTCGGCTTTCCATAAGCGCTCGCCATCGGCGGCGCCGGACGTGTGGCGGCGGGCGGCGGGGCGGCGTCCGGCACGGCGGCACAGGCGGAAAGGGCCAGAATCAGCGCCCCTGTTCCCGTTATACGCGTAGCGATCCGCCGTTCAGTCATCCCGCTTCCTCCCTGCCCCATGCAGCACATGGACGGCCATAGCTGCGCTCCACACCGGCGCAAGCAGGTTCGCGACCGGCAGCAGGAAGAGGAGCGCCGAAACGAAGCCCATCGCCAGCCGCGTGCCTTTGGGAATGGGCGGACGATCGGGATGACGCGCCTCCACCATATCGGCAAGGTCACGCCCCAGCAGATAGGCGTTGACCGCCAGCAGCAGCGCCAGCGTGCCGACCCCCGTCACCAGCAGGGCGATGTAGAAAGGCAAGGCAACGAGATTCCAGCCGATCGTGCGCAGAACCGACCGCAGCGCGAGACGTATGCCCTGCACGGCGGAGACATCGTGCGCCTGCATCGCCTGTTCCGGATAGCTTTCTCGCTCGATCGCCGCGACGATCGCATCGCCGAACAGGCCGATGACGACGATGGCGATCGTACGGAACAACAGCCATGCGGACGCCACGACCAGCACCACGGCGGCTGCAGCCTCCACCAGGCCGCCGGTGCGGCTGGACCAGCCGATCCAGGCGAAGAACCCGTGCAGACCGGCCCAAAGGCCGACGCCGAGCAAGGCGAACAGCAGCAAGGTCAGCGCCAGCGACTTGAGCAGCACGCTTCGCGCGACGGGATGAAACACTTGCGGGAAGGCGCGCAGCGCAGCGGGCAGGATCATGAGCCGTGTATCGACCGGGACCACGCGGGCGTCAACGGATGCCACGGATTGCACAGGGCCGCGCACTTCACTAGGACGCGGCGCAATAGCTCTCTTGCAGTTCAGGACATGATGTGACCCAGACCCCCGCCCGCTACGACGTGATCGCCATCGGCAATGCGATTGTCGACGTGATCGCCCGCGCCGACGATGCCTTCCTCGCTACCCATGCCCTGACCAAGGGCGGCATGCAGCTGGTCGATGCTGACATGGCGGAACTGCTCTACAGCGAAATGGGCGCGGCGGTGGAAATCAGCGGCGGATCGGCTGCGAACACACTGGCGGGCATGGCCGCGTTCGGCAAATCCTGCGCCTTCATCGGGCAGGTGCGCGACGATCAGCTTGGTCAGGTGTTCGCGCACGATATCCGCGCGCTGGGCATCGACTTCGCAACGCCCGCCCGCACCGAAGAGCCGCCGACGGCGCGCTGCCTCATCATGGTGACGCCCGACGCGCAGCGCACGATGAACACCTTTCTGGGCGCGTCGCAATATCTGCCCGCGCAGGCGCTGGACAAGGACATGATCGAAGCGGCGCAGATCCTGTATCTGGAAGGTTATCTGTGGGATCCCGAAGAGCCGCGCGCCGCGATGCGCACGGCGATAGGCTATGCCAAGGCGGCGGGACGAAAGGTCGCCTTTACCCTTTCCGCCGATTTCGTGATCGCGCGGCACCGGGCCGATTTCATGGCGCTGATCGAGGAAGGGCTGATCGACATCCTGTTTTCGAACACCGACGAGATCTGCACGCTGACCGAACTGGCCGATTACGAGGCTGCGATCGCGGCGATCGCGCCGAAGGTGCCGGTGCTGGTATGCACGCGCGGTGCGGAAGGCGCCATCGCGATCGTCGATGGCGTGCGGAGCGAGACGGTAGCCGCGCCGGTCGAGCGCATCGTCGATACGACGGGTGCGGGCGACCTGTTCGCTTCCGGCTTTCTGGCGGGATATGTCGAGGGGCTGGACGCGGGGCAGTGTCTGGAACTTGGCGCGATCGCGGCGGCGGAAGTGATTTCGCATTACGGCGCACGGCCCGAAGCGGATCTCAAGCTGTTGCGCATCCAACGCGCATAGTCACGGATCAGGTGGCGGGCGCAGCCTTGCGAAACAGGGCGCGATCCTCCGCCGCAAATCCGCGCCGCCAGATCACCAGCGCATAGACGCCCAGGATCACCGGAACGCCGAACACCAGTTCCACCCATTCGAGATAGGGCGGCAAGGCGACGAAGGCGGACCCCGCCAGCGTCGCCACCGCCGCCGCCCAGAGCAGCGCGCCGCGCCATACGCTGACCGGCGCATCGAGCAGGCGCGACAGCAGCCGCGCCTTGACGAAGGAACTGAGGCCCAAAGCGACCGTCAGCGCCAAAGCGGGGGCTGCGGCGATGACCAGCGGGCCAAGACCGGCATTGCGCGCGGCGATGATGAGGATAAAGCTCAGCCCCGCCTGCACGGCGATCATGGCCAGCGAGATCATAAGATTGCGATGCCGCGCCATATAGACGAGCGCCGATTCGCTGACGACGGCGGTGGCGGCTACCACTTCGGCGATTAGCAGAAAGGCCAGCGCGCCGGTGCCGCCCACGAAATTCGGACCGACCAGCCCCATGACCGCTTCACCGGGGATCCCGAGGGCCAGCGCGATACCCGCCTGCGCCGCGATGATCCAGAAGCCGACCTGACTGACCTGCCGCGCGATGGCAGGAAGATTATGTTCGGCGATGTTGCGGGTGATGACCGGACCGAGAATGGGATCGAAGCTGGTCTTGAGCTTTTGCGGCAGCGAGGCGACCTGCTGCGCGACATAATAGATGCCGACGACATAGGGCGCGGCGAACAGGCCGAGGATCGCCATGTCGAGGCGGCGCGACCCCCATTCCACGGCGTCGGCGGCGGCCAGCGGAAGATTGTAGCGGGTAAGCCGCCCCATGCGGCGCCATTGCGGCGCCCATCCGCGTGGCAGGCCGTAATGCCGCAGCAACGGCGCCAGCGACGCTAGCAGGGCCAGAACCATCGAGGCGACATAAGCGAGAATCAGGCCATCGCGTGTCGAATAGAAATAGAAGCCGAGCGCGCCGAAGCTGATGGCCCAGGGTTCGATGATCGAGCGCGCGCGAACCGTCGCGGCGATGTCGAAGCGATAGGCGCAGGCGGCCAGCGCCACGTCCGACCCGGCCACAGCGATGATGATGAGCGGCAACAGCCGGTCGAGACCGTTGATCCCGCTGTTCGGGAACATCGCCTGCGGAAAGAGAATGAGAATGCCCGCCGCCAGCAACGAGGCCGCAAGCGTCACCAGCATGGCTTCGGCGACAATGTGATTGTGGGGCCGGTCGGTACGGCTCAATTCCCCGGCAAGGCCGCGTTTCAGACCCAGCGTGGCGAGTTGCGCGGCGAACTCGATCACCAGAATGGCATAAGCGAAGCGGCCCAGCACATCCGCACCGTAAAGCCTCCCGGCGATGAACAGGAAGGGCAGTCGCGCGGCGAGGCGCAGCAGGAAACCGAACACATTTGTCCGCCCGCCCTTCGCCAGGGCAGCGATATCCGCATCGTCGCCGGACCTCGCAGCCGCAAGGGCTGCGTCTCCCGTCATCGCACTGGAAGGTGGCTGTAGCGCCAAAAGTTGACGATCCTCTCGCGTGTGGGCGATGACACTATTGGATAATTGCCGGGACGTGAAAGGATAATATCCATTACGGTAGCGATCAGCGACCGGATTCGTCGCGGATGGGGCGCGCGAGCAACGCCTCGACCACCTGCGCGACAGGCTGGCTGCCGTCGAGCAGAGTGCAGACGGCCTCCACAATCGGCATGTCGACCCCGGAGGCGCGTGCGACATCGCGCAGCACCGGCGCGGTGAAGGCACCCTCCGCCACGGTACGCCGGTTCGCCAGCAGTTCGGTCGCCGGGCGTCCCTCGCCCAGCGCCGTGCCGAGCGAGAAATTACGCGAATCGGTGGAGGAGCAGGTGAGGACCAGATCGCCGAGGCCGGAAAGACCGCCCAGCGTTTCCGCCCGCGCGCCACGAGCAAGACCGAAGCGCGTCATTTCCGCAAAACCCCGGCTGATAAGCGCTGCCCGCGCATTGAGGCCGAGGCCCGCACCATTGGCGACGCCGCAGCCGATGGCGATGACATTCTTCACCGCGCCGCCGATTTCCGCGCCGATCACATCGTCGGACAAATAGGGGCGGAAGGCCGGACGCTTCAACCGCGAGGCGATCGCTTCACCTACTGCTCTGTCCTCGCAGGCAAGCGTCACCGCCGTGGGCAAGCCGCGCCCGACTTCATGCGCGAAGGTCGGGCCGGAAAGCACCGCGATCGGGGCGTCGGGGCACACGGCCTTCGCCGCCTCCGACATCAGCAAGCCGGTGCCTGCCTCTATCCCCTTGCAGCACAATGTCAGCGCCTTGCCCGCGACCGGCGCCTGCGCCAGCACGCTGCGCAGATGCTGTGCGGGGGTGACGAGCAGCAGCACGTCGCAATCGGCAAGGTCGGCAAGCGCATTGGTGGCGACGATCGCCGGCGCCAGCGCGACCCGCGGCAGGTACAGCATATTCTCGCGCGTTTCGTTGATCGCGGCGACGACTTCCGGCTCCAGCGCCCACAGCCGCACCGTCTCGCCGCCCGATGCCGCCACCTGCGCCAGCGCCGTGCCCCAGGCGCCTGCCCCGATAACGCCGATCCTCATGCCTTCACTCCTGCACCACGCGCCGCCTGCGCATCCGGATCGAGCGGCCAGCGCGGCCTTGCGGCGAAATCCAGCCCGTCGGTCAGCCCCAGCGCAAAGCGTTCCGCCCCGGCCCAGGCGATCATCGCGCCATTGTCCGTGCACAGCCAGAGCGGTGGTGCGACGAACGGCACGTCATGTTCGGCGGCCAATCCTTCAAGCGCACCGCGAATCGCCTGATTCGCCGCCACACCGCCTGCCACGACCAGCGCCGTGATATCGGGAAAGAGACGCAGTTGCCTGTTCGTGCGGTCCACAAGGCAATCGATCACCGCCTGCTGGAAACTCGCGGCGACATCCTCGACGCTATGCGTGCCTGCCTGCGCCGCGCGCATCACCGCGCTCTTCAGGCCCGCGAAGGAGAAATGCAGTTCGGCGGTGCCGACGAGCGGGCGCGGTAACGGAACGGCGCGCGGATTGCCCAAGGCGGAAGCCGCCTCCACGGCCGGGCCGCCGGGATAGCCGAGACCCAGCAGCTTCGCCGTCTTGTCGAAGGCTTCGCCTGCCGCATCGTCTATGGTCGTCGCCAGCCGCACATAATCGCCCACGCCGCGTACCAACAGCAACTGGCAATGCCCGCCCGACACGAGCAGCAGCATGTAGGGAAATTTGAGCGTCCGATCCGAAAGACGAGGCGACAGCGCATGCCCTTCGAGATGATTGATTGCGATCAGCGGCTTTCCCGCCGCGTGGGCCAGTGCCTTGCCCGTCACCAGCCCGACCATCACCCCACCGATCAGGCCCGGTCCGGCGGTCGCGGCAATGGCATCGACATCTGCGAGTTTCAGCCCGGCATCGGCCAGCGCCGCCTGCACCAGAGGCGTCAGCACCTCGACATGCGCGCGCGCCGCCAGTTCGGGCACGACGCCGCCATAAGGGCGATGTTCGTCCTCCTGCGTCGCCAGCCGGTGCGCCAATATCCGCCCGTCATGCGTGACCAGCGCGGCCGCCGTTTCGTCGCAACTGGATTCAAGGCCAAGGATGATCGTCATGGGGCTTCCCTCTAGTGCCACCTCTGGATAGAAGAAAGCGACATATGGTCGAACAGTCTCCCCCCATCCGTCTGGGCACGCGCGGATCGCCGCTTGCCCTCGTACAGGCCAATATGGTCGCAAGTGCGCTGTGCGCAGCCCATGGCTGGCCCAGCGAGGCGATCGAGATCGTGACGGTCAAGACCAGCGGCGACCGGATACAGGATCGCGCACTGGCCGACATCGGCGGCAAGGCGCTGTGGACCAAGGAACTGGACCGCGCCCTTATCGACGGCGAGATCGACTTTGCCGTGCATTCGATGAAGGACGTGGAAACCGTTCGCCCCGCCGAGATCATGATCGCCGCGATGCTGCCGCGCGCCGACGTGCGCGACCGCCTGATCGGCGCGGAGAGCTTGACCGAATTGCGGCAGGGTGCGGTTCTCGGCACCAGTTCTCCCCGACGCGCGGCGCAGGTGCGGCGGTTGCGGCCGGACATCACCACCACATTGTTCCGAGGCAATGTCGCGACGCGCCTTGCCAAGGTGACGGCGGGGGAAGTGGACGCGACCTTGCTCGCAGCGGCAGGGCTGGACCGATTGGGGCAGCAGGATATCGGCCATGCCATCCCTCTTGACGTCATGATGCCCGCCCCGGCGCAAGGCGCTGTGGGCATCGAGACGCTGGTGCGCAACAGCGACATGCAGGGCTTTCTGGCGGCGATCAGCGACGCCGATACCTACGACTGCGTGATGGCGGAACGCGCTCTGCTGCTGGCGCTGGGCGGCAATTGCCATTCGCCGATCGGCGCGCTGGCGCGGATCGAAGGCGACGGCATCCTGCTGGTTGCCGAGATACTGACGGGCGACGGCGACGAACATGTTTCGGACAGCGCGCTGTTCCCGCGCGACGACCGTGCCGCCGCGTCGGCGCTGGGCCGTGCGCTGCTGGGCAAGGCAGGTCCCGCCATCCGTGCGCTGTTCGACGGTGCGCCGGAAGCCGCGCAGGAGGCGTCGGCATAGTAGCGCCCCCGCCCCTGCTCGTCCTGCGCCCCGAACCGGGCGCCACCGGCACGCTGGGCAAGGCGCAAGCCGCAGGGTTCGATGCGCAGGCCTATCCCCTGTTCCTGGTCGCGGCGCTGCCGTGGACCGGGCCGGAACCGCATCTGATCGATGCGGTGATGTTCACCAGCGCCAATGCGGCACGTCTGGGTGGCCCGCAACTGGCGCGTTACAGGCATCTTCCGGCCTTCGCCGTCGGCGCCGCGACGGGCAAGGTCGCGCGCGATGCGGGCTTTGCGACGGTGGAAAGCGGCGACGATGGCGTGCAGCCGCTGATCGACCTGATCGCTGCGCGCGGTTTTTCCCGTATCCTGCACATATCGGGGCGCGACGTTCGCCTGTTCGATCCCAAAGGCCTGCGAATCGCGTCGGCCTGCGTCTATGCCTCGGTCGAGCGTGGCAATGCCGACGATCTGCATGCGATGCTGCGGCCCGGCATGATCCTGCTCGTCCATTCGCCAAGAGCGGGTGCGCGGCTGGCCGAACTGGTGCCGCAGGACGCCCGCACGGCACTGCATATCGTCGCGATCAGCGCTGCCGCCCTTGCTACATGCGACAGCGGTTGGGCCAGTGCGCAGGCGGCGGATCGCCCGCAGGATGCTGCCATGCTGGCCCTTGCCGCCCGATTGTGCGACGTAGGGCAGGACGTGGTCGGACACAGGGAGCAGGCATGAACGATACCCCCCGGACATCCGACGGCGCAGACGGCACGAGTAGCGCGGCGCCCTTTGCCGCCGCGGATGAAACGCCCCCCGCTATCCACGCGACCGGTGAACCGCTCGGCCAGCGTGCTTTTCGCGAACGTCGGCGCGGACGCGGGCCATGGCTGCTGGCAGGCGTGACCCTTGCCTTTCTGGGCGGCGTTGCAGCGGCAATCATAGCCTATCCGCGCATTTCAGGCTGGTGGAGCGGGGCGGACACGGCGCAGACGCTCGCTCCCCCTGCCCCCGTTTCAACGCGTGCAAACCAAGATGATGCCCAGCCCCTCAATGCCGCGCGTCAGGATTTGCTGGGCGTGCGGATGAGCGAACTGGAGGACCGTCTGGCCCGCATTTCGGTCGCCGCGCAGGCCGCGTCGGGCAATGCCACGCGCGCGGAGGGCCTGCTCGTCGCCTTCGCCGCGCGCCGGGCGCTCGATAGCGGTACGCCGCTGGGATATGTCGAAGGGCAGTTGCGGCTGCGCTTCGGCCAGGCACAGCCCCGCGCGGTGGCGACGATCATCAACGCTGCGCGCGAACCGGTGACCTTGACCGACCTGCAGGGCGGCTTTGCCGATCTGGCGCCCTCGCTATCCACCAGTCCTCCGGGGACAGGCTGGTGGACCGCGTTCCGGCAGGAAGCCCGCAACCTCGTCATCATCCGCAAGACCTCTACGCCTTCGCCGCTGCCCGAACGCACGATACCGCGAATCGAGCGACTGCTGGCATCGGGCCGGGTCGCCCCCGCCATGGAGGAAGTGGCGCGATTGCCCGGCAAGGCTGTGGCGGAACGCTGGCTCGACATGGCACGACGCTATCGCGAGGCACGCCGGGCGCTGGACCTCATCGAAACGGCGGCACTTCTGGAAAGTCCGCCCGCAGCCCTGCCCCCCGGCCCGGCGCCTCTCGCCACGCCTGTGAGCGTGAGACCCACGATAGCAACGCCGACCGAATAATCCGTCATTCGACTGCAATCTGCGCGTCATAAATCTTTCATAAATCTTCATGCTGCTTATAACAGCACCATGTCCCGCGCTGTTGCCCTGTCCGATTCCCGTGCCATCGGCGTTGCCGCGCCATCCAAGGCGTTGCTGGCAGGCGAACTGCGCGGGTTTGTGCATATGCGCTGGGCCGCCGCCTTCGGCAAAGCCGTTGCCTTGCCGGTCTCCGGCGAGGGACGGCCCGTGCTGGTCCTGCCCGGCTTCATGGCATCGGACAATACCACAGCACGGCTGCGGCGGTCACTGGCGGGGGCCGGTTTTGCCGTCCATGGCTGGGGCCTTGGCCGCAATCTGGGCGTCAGCGCCGACATGCTCGACGCGATTGATCGGCGGGTTTCCACTATCGGACATGACCGGCCCGTCACCCTGATCGGCTGGAGCCTGGGGGGCCTCATCGCGCGGGAATATGCCAAGCGCGCGCCGGATCGCGTCAATCGCGTCATCACGATGGGCAGTCCCTTTTCCGGCGATCCGCGCGCCAACAATGCGTGGCGTATGTACGAGCGGATCGCGGGCCATCCCGTCGATCGGCCTCCGGTCGAGTGCCGCCTGAGCGAAAAGCCGACCGTGCCGACGATCGCCTGCTGGTCCGCGCGCGACGGCGTGGTCGCCCCGGCCAGCGCTCGCGGTCAGGATAGCGAGCGCGACATGGCGCTGGAGTTCGATTGTACGCACATGGCGTTTATCGCCGATCCCAAGGCGATACGAACGATCGCACGCCTGATCGTCGATTAGGCGAGGAAAGGCGCGGCCACTTCGGGCAACAGCCGCGTCACGAGCAAAGTCTTGCGATCGACGATGACCCAGGTGGATTTCGACGCGACCTTCACTTTGCCATCCGGTCCGGTAAACTCGATGAAACGGTCGAAACGCGACCCCTTCGGCTTGTCTCCGACCCAGGTTTTCGCGGTCACGACATCCCCTGCCTGAACATTGCCGCGATAGTCGATTTCGTGCCGCGTCACCATCCAGCCATAGGCCTCGACATGCGCCGCTGATGCACCCGCGTGCCATGCGCGAGAGGCGACTTCCTGTATCCACTGCACCCACACGGCGTTGTTCACATGCCCGAATTCGTCGATATGCGACGGATCGGCGATGATCGTGGTGACGAACGGCGTCGGCATAGCTTTATTCGGTCAGGCCCATCTGCCACAGGATGAAGGCGAACTCCTCCGCGCCTTCCTCCAGGCTGTCGAAGCGGCCCGACTTGCCGCCATGGCCCGCGCCCATGTTCGTCTTGAACAGCAGGATGTTTTCGTCCGTCTTGTGCGCGCGGAGCCGGGCAACCCATTTCGCCGGTTCCCAATAGGTAACGCGCGGATCGTTCAGCCCCGCTGTCACCAGCATCGGCGGATAGGCCTGGGCCTTCACATTCTGATAAGGGCAGTAGGACAGGATCGTTTCGAACGCGGCCTTGTCCTCGATCGGATTGCCCCATTCGGGCCATTCGCCCGGCGTCAGCGGCAGGCTGTCGTCCAGCATCGTATTAAGCACGTCGACGAACGGGACATGGGCAACCACCGCGCCCCAAAGATCGGGATCGCTGTTGATGACCGCGCCCATCAGCTCACCGCCCGCCGATCCGCCCGAGATGCTGATGCGACCCTTGGCGGTATAGCCAAGATCGATCAGCCCCTTCGCGACATCGACGAAATCGGTGAAGGTGTTGGTGCGCTTGTCCAGCTTGCCATCGAGATACCATTGCTGACCCAGATCGTCGCCGCCCCGGATATGCGCGAGGGCAAAGGCGAAGCCGCGGTCGAGCAGCGACAGGCGGCTGGCGGAAAAGCCCGGCTCCATTGCGATGCCGTACGCGCCATAGCCGTAGAGATGCAGCGGCCCGGTGCCGTCCTTCGCGAAATCCCTAGAGTACACGATCGACACCGGGATTTGCGTTCCATCACGCGCCGGGACCATCAGCCGCTCCGTCGCATAGGCCGATGCGTCATAGCCAGACGGAATTTCCTGCACCTTGAGGACTTCCAGCCGAGCATCGGCCAGATGATAGTCGTAGATGGTGTCGGGCGTGACCATCGATTCGTAGCCGATGCGCAGCTTCGTCACGTCATATTCGGGATTGTCGTCGAGACTGGCGGAATAGCTCGCCTCCGGAAAGGCGATACGCTTCGCAGCATGAGTCGCATAATCGCGCAGCTCGACCTGATCGAGACCATCGTCGCGGCCTTCGGTGACGTAGAACTGTTTGAAGAGGGTGAAGTCGGTCAGGTAGAAGCGGTCAGACGGCGCGATCACTTCTGTCCAGACGTCGGGCTTGTCGAGCGCCGCCGTCACCAGCCGGAAATTGGGATGCGTGTCGTTGGTGCGGATGTAGAGCGCGCCCTCGCGCTCATCGACATCATATTCGCGCCCCGGCTGCCGCGGGGAAACGAGCAGCGGCTTCGCCAGCGGGTCGTTCGCCGGGAGCAACCAGGCTTCACTGGTCACATGATCGCCGGTCGAGAGGACGATCCATTTTTCCGAGGATGTGAGGCCGATGCTGACGCGGAAGCCTTCGTCATCCTCATGGAACAGTTCGACATCGCTGTCGACGGGCTGGCCCAGCCAGTGCAGCCGCGCATTGTCCGTCCGCCAGTTGTCGTTGGCGAGGCTGTAGAGCAGGCCCTTGCTGTCGCTGGTCCACACCAGCGACGACAGCGTGCCGGGAATCACGTCGGGAAGCATAGCGCCGGTCGAAAGATCCTTGATCCGCGCCTCGAACCGTTCCGACCCGTCGGTGTCGATGGCGAAAGCGAGGTAGCGGCCGCAGGGCGAGACAGACATGGCGCCCAGCCGGAAATAGTCATGTCCCTTCGCCAGAGCGGGTTCGTCGAGGATCAGATGATCCGCTCCGCCGGCGACAGGTCGCCGATACCAAGTGCGATATTGCGCGCCGATGTCGAACGCGCGCCAGTAGACATAGTCCCCGTCCTTTTGCGGCACGGAGCGGTCGTCCTCCTTGATGCGGCCCTTCATCTCGGCGAACAGCGCGTCGGTCAGAGGCTTGTGCGGGGCCATCGCGGCTTCGAAATAGCTGTTTTCCGCGCGCAGATAGGACAGTACGGATTCGTCCGTCACCTTGGGATAGCCCGGATCGCGCAGCCATGCCCATGGATCCTCGATGGTCGTGCCATGATGCGTGATGCCATGCGGGCAGGTGGCGGCTTTGGGTGGCGAAGTCGGGCTTTGTGTCATGCGGGCCTTTTGTCCTGACGCGGGTGCTGGCGCAACCGGTTACGCATGGCTATGTTAGGGTGGTAACCAAAGATACAAGTCGCATAGAACAGGAAAGCTGCATGTCCACCTATCAAGCCCGCCTCAGCGCATTGCGCGAACAGCTCCGCAAGGATCGCCTCGACGGCTTTGTCGTGCCGCTGACCGACGAGCATATGAGCGAATATGTCGGTGCCTATGCTCAGCGTCTCGCATGGCTGACGGGTTTTCAGGGATCGGCCGGCAGCGCCGTGGTGTTGCCGGAGGAAGCGGCCATCTTCGTCGATGGGCGCTATACGCTGCAGGTACGCGAGCAGGTGGACGGCAATCTGTGGCAATATGAGAGCGTGCCGCAGACGAGCGTCGCAAGCTGGCTGGGCGACCATGCCGCCGATGGCGGAAGGATCGGTTACGACCCCTGGCTCCACACCCGAGCCTGGGTGCAACAGGCGACGGCCGCGCTGGCGGAAAAAGGCGCGACGCTGGTCGCCGTCGACACCAACCCGATCGACGCCGTATGGCCCGACCGGCCGGAGCCGAGCAAGGCGCATCTGGTTGTGCACGACGACAGCTATGCGGGGAAAAGCGCGCGCGACAAGCGTCAGGACATGGCCGACTGGCTGAGCGCGCGAAAAGCGGACAGCGTGGTCCTGTCCGCACTCGATTCGATCGCCTGGACGTTCAACATCCGCGGGGCGGACGTCGATCGCACGCCGGTGGCGCTGGCCTATGCGCTGGTTCATGCCGACGCGACCGCGGACCTGTACGTCGCGCCGGAAAAGATCAGCGATGCCGTGATCCAGCATCTGGGCAATGCGGTGCGCGTGCACGACCGCGCCGATTTCGCCGATGCGCTGACGGCGTTGTCGGGCAAGACGGTGATCGCCGACCCGGAACGCGCGGTCGCCGCGATATTCGATACGCTGGAACAGGGCGGGGCGAAGGTCGTCGCGCAACGCGACCCCGCGGTGCTGGCGAAGGCGATCAAGAACGATGCCGAGATCACCGGCCACCGCGCGGCGCAGCACCGCGACGGGGCGGCGCTCAGCCGCTATCTGCACTGGCTGTCGGTCGAGGCGCCCAAGGGCGGCCTGACCGAAATGTCGGCCGCCGAACGGCTGCAGGGCTTCCGCGAGGATACCGGCAAGCTGAAGGATCTCTCCTTCGACACCATTTCCGCTTTCGGGCCAAACGGCGCAAGCCCGCATTACAAGGTGGAGGACGCGTCCAGCCTGCCGATCACGGCGGGATCGCTTTATCTGGTCGATTCGGGCGGGCAGTATCTCGACGGCACGACGGACGTCACGCGCACCATCGCCATCGGCACGCCCACGGACGAGATGCGCAACCGCTTCACCCTGGTGCTCAAGGGCCATATCGCCCTTGCCAGCGCGGTGTTTCCGACAGGCACGCGCGGCGGGCAGCTCGACGTGCTGGCGCGGCAATATCTGTGGGCCAATGGTCTCGATTATGCGCATGGCACCGGCCATGGCGTAGGCAGCTTCCTGTCGGTGCATGAAGGGCCGCAGCGGATCGCGACCTTCGGCGGCGGCGACGAACCACTGCGCGCGGGCATGATCCTGTCCAACGAGCCGGGCTATTACAAGGCCGGCGAATATGGCATTCGCATCGAGAATCTGGTGCTGGTGGAGACGCGCGACGTGCCGGGTGCGGAACAGGCGATGCTGGGATTCGAGACGCTGACCTTCGCGCCGATCGACCGCGCGCTGGTGGATGTGTCGATCATGACCGCGCAGGAACGCGACTGGCTCAACGCCTATCATGCAAAGGTGCTGGCGATCGTCGGGCCGCAGCTGGAAGGCGACGCGCTGGCTTGGCTGAACGGCGCCTGCGCGCCGCTGTGAAGCGCAGGCTATTCCCGATTGGTTGCCTGATCATTCTCGGCTGGCTCTGACGCTGCGGCGACATCGCGCGCCTGCCCCTTGCGGCGGCGCAGATTGTCGCGCAGCGCCTGCGCCAGCCTTCGCTTGCGGTCATCATCCTGGGTCATGGCTGTATCCCTAGCGAAAATCGCGCCCCTGCGGCAAGTCGCCTTGACAATCGAGGGCAGGAAAGGCCATAGGCCCGCTTCCCGCAATGGCCTGCACCAGCAGGACCTTGCGCGCATGCGAAAATGGTGTGCTGCTGTAGCTCAGTGGTAGAGCGCATCCTTGGTAAGGCTGAGGTCGGGAGTTCAATCCTCCCCAGCAGCACCATTTTCGCCCCTTTGCCGTGTCTAGCGTACATTCTTCGCTGGGCGGGGAGTTGACCCCGCCAGCGCCACGCCGCATTGCGCTGTGCATGCGTTTCTTCTCCGACAATGCCGCCCCGGTCCACCCCGCCGTCCTCGCCGCGATCATGCAGGCGGACGTGGTCGACACCGCCTATGACGGCGACCGCTGGAGCGCGAAGCTGGACGCGGCCTTTTCCGTTCTGTTCGAAACGCAGGTGAGCGTTCTCTGGGTGCCTACCGGCACCGCCGCCAATTGCCTTGCCCTCGCTGCGCTGTGCCCGCCTTATGCCGGAATACTGTGTCATGAGGAGGCGCATGTCGAAACCGACGAAGGCGGCGCGCCGGAGTTCTTCACCCATGGCGCCAAGCTGATGACAGTGGCGGGCGATGGCGCGAAGATCACGCCGGAGGCTTTACGTACGCGGTTGGGTACGATCCGCGACGACGTGCATCAGGTGCAGCCGCGCGCGCTCACGATCACCAACGCCACCGAATATGGCCGGGCCTATGCGCCCGACGAAGTTGCGGCTCTAGGCGGCCTCTGCCGCGACCATGGCTTGCGCTTCCATATGGACGGCGCGCGCTTTGCCAATGCAGTCGCGCATATTGGCTGCCATCCCGCCGACATCACATGGCGCGCGGGCGTGGAGGCGCTGTCGTTCGGCTTCGTCAAGAATGGCGGCATGATGGCGGAGGCGCTGATCTTCTTCGATATCGCCCTTGCCGACGAAACGCGGAGGCGGCGCAAGCGCGCCGGGCATCTGCTGTCCAAGGGGCGTTATCTGGCCGCGCAGATTCTGGCGATGCTGGATAATGACCTCTGGCTCGAAAACGCGCGCGCGGCCAACGCCGCTGCTCAGGTGATCGCGCAGGCGGCAGGCGACCGTTGCCTGCATCGCGTGGAAGCGAATGAGATCTTCATCCGCGTCACGCCGGAAGAAGCCGCGCGGCTGCGCGCGCAGGGCTTCGACTTCTACGACTGGGGCGAAGGTGCGGCGCGGCTGGTGACGAGCTGGCAGCATGACGTCACCGCTGTCCGGCCGCTGGCCGACGCCATCGCCGCATTGTGAACAATCCCGGCTCTCAACCCGACGACCAGAACCCGTCGCTGCTGTCTCCGGCGATCGCCCTGCCCTTCGCCATCGTCACGCTGATTTGGGGATCGACCTGGCTTGTGATTCGCGATCAGGTGAGCCAGGTGCCGCCAAGCTGGTCGATCTGCTATCGCTTCCTGCTGGCGGGCGTGGCCATGGCGATCCTCGCGCGCAGTCGCGGCCTGCCGCTGGCGATCGGCTGGCGGGGTGTCGGCTTTGCCGCGGCGCTGGGCGCAACCCAGTTCATGGCCAATTTCAACTTCGTCTATCGCGCGGAAATGGTGCTAACGTCCGGCGTGGTGGCAGTGTTCTATGCGCTGCTGCTGATTCCCAACAGCCTGTTCGCGTGGATCGCCTTTCGTCAACCGGTGACGCGCAATTTCGTGATTGGATCGGTCATCGCCGTCACGGGCGTCGTGCTGTTGTTCCTGCGCGAATATCGCTTTGCCGGTGTTGCGCCCGGCGCGGTGCTGACGGGTATCGGCCTGTCCTTCTTCGGATTGCTGGCGGCGTCGGTCTCCAACGTGATGCAGGGGACACCGATCGCCCGGCGCCTGCCGATCATAAGCGTACTGGCATGGGCGATGCTGCTGGGCGGGATCATGGATGGTCTTCTGGCGTGGAGCACATCCGGTGCGCCGGTGCTCGACATGCGTCCGTCCTATCTGGCAGGAGTCGCCTATCTGGCGTTGGCAGGTTCGGTCATTACCTTTCCGCTCTATTTCCGGCTGATCCAGCAAGTCGGGGCGGGGCGCGCCGCCTATACCGGCGTGCTGACGCCGGTGATCGCGATGCTGCTGTCCACTCTTTTCGAGGACTATCGCTGGTCGCTGCTCGCCGCCGCCGGTGCGCTGCTGTCGATTTTGGGCATGGTCATCGCGATGCGGGCCAGACCTTCGCGGTAAGTGGGGAAGGAAGGCGTCCAGCCGAGCAACCGTTTCGCCTTGCCGTTCGCGATCCGCCGGTTCTCGCCATAGAAAGCCCGCGCCATCGACGAGAGTTTCGCCTCCTCCAGCGAGAGAAGCGGCGGCAGGGGCCAGCCGGTGAGCGCGCAGGCGGCCTCGATCACCCGATTCTGGCTGCACGGATGGTCATCCGCCAGATTATAGGCGCCATGCGGCCCATCGAAACCGGCGACAACGCCTGCGACGATATCGTCAACATGGACACGGCTGAACACCTGCCCCGGCAACGCGATACGCCGCGCGCGTCCGTCGATCAGCCGGTCGATCGCGGAGCGACCCGGACCATAGATGCCGGGCAGGCGAAATATGCGGACATCATCGCGCAATTCGTTCCACGCACGATCCGCCTCCGCCCGCGCGCTGCGCCGCCCGTGGCCGATCGGGGCGCTTTCATCGACCCATGCGCCGCCGGTGTCGCCATAAACGCCGGTGGCAGAGAGATAGCCGACCCAGCGCGCAGGCGCGGCGCCGATGTCCACGCCATAGGCGGCGAGTACGGGATCGGCGCCATCCTCCCCCGGCGGCACCGAGGAAAGGATATGGCTGGCCGTACCGATGGCCGCGCGCACGGCATTCGCATCGGCGAAAGCCAGCGCATCGTCGGTCGCATTGCGCCGCGTGGCTGTGACGCGCCAGCCATCCGCGCGAAGCTGCGCGGCGAGGCGGGAGGTGGTGTAGCCGAGGCCGAAAATGAGCATGTGAGTCATCTGCACACCCTTACACAATAAATCCTCCCCTGGCAGGGGAGGTGGCAGGCGAAGCCTGACGGTGGGGTGTCCTGCTAGCGACAGGGTAATACCCCTCCACCACGCTCTGCGAGCGCGGTCCCCCTCCCCTAACCGGGGAGGATCAGGATTCGGCAAAGCGGCATTGCCCCCTGCGACGCAGCGGCATAGGAGGGGACATGGCCGACATTCACACCACCGGGGCCAGCGCGCCCGCGATCATCAGACGTTCCGACTATCGCCCGCCCGCATGGCTGGTGCCGGACGTAGCCCTCGATTTCACGCTCGATGCCGGTGCGACGCAGGTGCGTGCGACGCTGGGCGTGACGCGCAACGGCAGCCATGGAGAGGCGCTTCGGTTGGACGGCGAAGGGCTGTTCCCGCTGTCGATCGCCGTCGATGGCGTTCCGCTGACCCCCGGCCAATGGTCGATGGACGGCCCGACGCTGGTCATCCCCCTGTCCGGCGACGCGCACAGCGTGGAAACGCTGGTCGAAATCGCGCCCGCGGCGAACACGCAACTCATGGGTCTCTACGCATCGGGCGGTCTGCTCTGTACCCAGTGCGAGGCGGAAGGGTTCCGCCGGATCACCTTCTTCCCCGACCGGCCCGATGTCCTCTCCCGCTACAGCGTGCGGATGGAAGCGGACAAGGCGCTCTATCCCGTGCTGCTGGCCAATGGCGATCCGGTCGCGGCGGGCGATCTGCCCGGCGGGCGACACTGGGCGCAGTGGACCGACCCCTTCCCCAAGCCCTGCTACCTCTTCGCGATGGTTGCGGCGGATCTGGCCTGCAATGCCGACAGCTTCATCACCATGTCGGGCCGGCAAGTGTCGCTCGGCATCTGGGTGAAGGCGGCGGACCTGCCGCGCACCGCCCATGCGATGAAGGCGCTGAAGGATTCGATGGCGTGGGACGAGCGTGTCTATGGCCGCGAATATGATCTGGCCGTGTTCAACATCGTTGCGGTCGCCGACTTCAATTTCGGGGCGATGGAGAACAAGGGCCTCAATATCTTCAACTCCCGCTATATCCTGGCCGATCCCGAAACCGCGACCGACATGGATTACGACGCCATCGAAGGCGTGGTGGCGCATGAATATTTCCACAACTGGTCGGGCAACCGCGTCACCTGCCGCGACTGGTTCCAGTTGTCGCTCAAGGAAGGCTTCACGGTCTTTCGCGATCAGGCCTTTTCCGCCGACATGGGATCGCCCGCCGTCAAGCGGATCGACGATGTGCGCATCCTTCGTGCGGCGCAGTTTCAGGAGGATTCAGGGCCGCTCGCCCATCCGGTGCGGCCCGAATCCTATATGGAGATTTCCAACTTCTATACCGCCACGATCTACAACAAGGGTGCCGAAGTCATCCGCATGATGCACACGCTGCTGGGGCCGGAGCGGTTCCGCGCGGGCAGCGACCTGTATTTCGAGCGGCATGACGGGCAGGCGGCGACCTGCGAGGATTTCGTCAAGGCGATGGAGGATGGCGGCGGCATCGACCTGACACAGTTCCGCCTGTGGTACGAGCAGGCGGGCACGCCGCGCGTCAACGCGACGCTGACGCATGACTCCGCGAGCGGCGAGGCGGTGCTGACCCTGACGCAGGCCGTGCCCGCGACGCCGGGCCAGCCGGACAAGAAGCCGATGGCCATGCCGATCCGCATCGCCCTGTTCGATCGCAGGACCGGGCGGCATCATGGCGACGAACTGCTGCACCTGACGCAGGCGGAGCAGAGCTTCCGCTTTACAGGGTTCACGACACCGCCGGTGCTGTCGATCAACCGCGGCTTTTCCGCGCCGGTGGTGATCGACAGCGACCGCAGCCAGGCCGATCTCGCGTTCCTCTCCGCGCATGACGACGATCCCTTCGCCCGGTACGAAGCGATGCAGCAGCTGATGGTCAACGTGCTGGTCGGCACCGTGGCGGGACAGCCGGTGGACGACGCGCCGGTGATTGCGGCGATCCGCGACACGATTGCCGACAGCAAACTCGACGATTCTTTCCTTGCCGAAGCTGTCCGCCTGCCCAGCGAAAGCTATATCGGCGACCAGATGCTGGTGGTCGATCCCGACGCCATCCACACCGCGCGCGACCGGCTTCAGGCGAAGATCGGCGCGACGCTGGAGCGGGAGTGGCGCGACCTGCACGCGCGGACGGAGGCCAATGGCTTCTCGCTCTCCTCCGCTGCGAAGGGCGCGCGCAAGCTGCGCAATATGGCACTGATGTACCTGTCGGCTTCGGGCGCGAAGGATGCCGATGCGATCGCGTTCTCGCAATTCGATCGCGCCGACAACATGACCGAGCGGCAGGGCGCGTTGTCCGTGCTGGCAAGTGGGCGGAGCGACGCGCGCGAGGCGGCGCTCGACATCTTCTACAACCGCTATGCCGGGGATGCGCTGGTGCTGGACAAATGGTTCCAGACGCAGGCGCTGGCCTTTCACCCCGACACGCTGGCCATCGTGCGGGAACTGGGGCGGCACAAGGATTTCACCCTGTCCAACCCCAACCGCGTCCGGTCCCTCTACGGCGCGTTCGCGGCCAACCAGTGGGGTTTCCATCAGGGCGACGGCGCGGGATATCGCATGGTGGCGGACATCATCATCGCCCTCGATCCCCTGAACCCGCAGACCGCCGCGCGACTGGTGCCCCCGCTGGGCCGCTGGCGCCGGTTCGACGCCGCACGCGGCGGCGCGATGCGCGCGGAACTGGAGCGGATACTGGCGACGCCGGGCCTGTCTAAGGATGTGACGGAGCAGGTGGTGAAGAGTCTGAATTGAGGGGTGGAGGGATGCGGGCATGAAGAGAAACTTCTCAATACGCGCGTTTGCACAGATCTTAATTAGTGACGCAGTTATCGACATCCATAATTGCTATCGAACGACAAGCATTACGACTGAAATAGATGGCACAATCGCACGTGTAATTTTTCATCTTAACAAGGAATTTGAATCATCTCCTAACTTACCAGAAACATTTACATTTACTTGTTCAGGCAATGTACTCGTTTTGATTAATGATCTTGTTGGATGGCCAATTGCAATCGCCGACGACACCATTGAAGTAGCTTACTATGACGCGGATTGTCACTGGGATCAGTTTCTAGATGAAGAGCTTGCCAAAAAGTGCCGAATATCAGGACTTCATTTCAGTTTCGCCAGCGGCTTAGTTCTCAGACTGCGTTGTGATGAAGCGCAAGTAAGCGTCGCCTGAAGAATACCGGTATTCAGCATTACTGCGCATTGCGCGGTATGGCAATTATTGACCGATTATGGCTTGCAGCTCCTCTCTAGTGGGAGAGGATAGTGGAGGTTGGCAGCTTGCTGCCTACCGGAACTTGGAGAGGGGCTGGGATGAAGCGCTATAGTGCAATCCCTCTCCAACTTCGGCTAGGTGCTGCGCACCAAGCCTTCGTATCCTCTCCCACCGGAGAGGAGGAACATACACCAAACCGCGGCTTTAATTCGCCACCCCAACCCAGGCCGCAACTTCCCCCGCCACCTTGTTCGCGGCCTGATTGATCGGGCCGCCTACGCTCGTCGCGTCGATCGCGCCCACCGGAACGCTGGCGGAGAAGCGTTTGCGCTGGACGGGCTGGCCGCCGACGGGGGCGAGAGTCGCGTCGTAGGTCACGATGGCGCTGTTGGTGCGGGCGTCGATGCCGAAGTCGATCAGCACGCCGAACAGGCGACGGCCCGGATCGGCGCTGTACTGGCCGGGATCGAGGACGATCGCATTGCCGCCCGCGGCGATCGTTTCGGACAGCAGATGCTGGAACATCTGCCGCGGGCTGTCGACCCATTGCGCATCCTTCACATAGGCGACCGAGACGGCATCGACCTGCACCGGCACGCGCACGGTATCGAGCTGCTTGGGGGTTTCGGGCGGCAGCACGGTGATGCTGGTGCCGTTGCCCCCCGTCCGCACCGTGCCCGCCGCGACGCGTGCGTCGGAGCTGAGCGAGAGCAACTGCGCCGGGGCCTTGCCGCCGAAGGAGACGCAGCCCGACAAGGCGGTGCAGAGCGCCAGACCGGCGAGCATCGCGGAAGTTTTGCGCATCATGTCTGCACCTTTCGTCGTGTTTGGTCCGGTCATTGCTTGTAGTCCGGCAGCTTTGGCGAGCCGATCAGCGATCCGGCCCCCTGCTGGTCGAGCTTTTCGGAGACGGCGCGGACGGAGCGGGACATTTCGCGCAAGTCGCGGATCAGCAGGCCGACTTCGGGCATCGTCTGTTGCGAGAAGGCGCGGACGCCCGGCTGCGCTTCGGCCAGCGTCTTGTCGAGCTGGTCGATCGTCTTGTTCGCCGACGCCAGCGTCTTGCGCAGATCGCCGACGAGCGGTTTGCCTTCGTCGTTGATGAGGCCGGTCGTGGCGGAGGAGAGCTTGCCGATTTCCTCGGCGGCAATCCCTGCCTTCTGCACCGCAAGCCGCGTTTCGGCCAGCGTCGCGGCGATTTCCGGCCCGCGATCGGCGAGATTGCCCGACAGCTTTTCGACATTGGTGAGGATACCGGCAAAGCTCTGCTGGTTCTTGTCGTTCATGAGTTCGGTCAGCCGCTCGGTCAGCGTCGAGAGCCGCTGGAGAAGCTGCGGCGCGCTGTTGAGCAGTTCGCCGAACGCGCCGGGCTTGGTCGGGATCACCGGCACGCCATCGGGGCAGGCGGTTTCGGGATTGACGTCCGGGCAGACGATCGGCGGCGCGCCCTTCACTGCGCCGTCCAACACGATTTCCGACAGGCCGGTGAAGCTGCCCTGGATGGTTGCGGTGGTGCCTTGCAGGATGGGCGTGCCTTCCTTCACCGTGATGCGCACCTTCACGAAACCGGGATCGCGCTTCCACAGCTCGATGTCCTTGATCTGGCCCGACGGCACCCCGGCGAAGGTGACGGCGGACCCCTTGGCGAGGCCGTTCACGGACTGCTTGAAATAGATGTCATATTCGACGTCGCTGCCGCCCGATATGCGGGAGAACCAGAAGGCGGCGATCATGATGGCGGCGAGCAGCAACAGCACCACCGCCCCGACCAGCACATTGTTCGATCGTGTTTCCATGATGCCTATTGCCTTTCCGCAAGCCCGGTGCCGCCCTGCCCCTGCCCGCCATGGGCCTTTTGGGCGGAGACGGCGGCGCGCCCGCGCGGTCCATTGAAATATTCCTGTATCCAGGGGTGATCGGTCGCCAGCAGTTCCGCGATCGTCCCCACCGCGATCACCTTCCTGTCCGCCAACACCGCCACCCTGTCACAGATCGAGAACAGCGTATCAAGATCATGGGTGATGAGGAACACGGTAAGGCCAAGCGTCTGCTGCAATTCGCGCGTCTGCGCGTCGAAGGCGGCGGCGCCGATCGGATCGAGACCGGCGGTCGGCTCGTCGAGGAAAAGCAGATCGGGATCGAGCGCCAGCGCCCGCGCCAGGCCTGCACGCTTCCGCATACCGCCGGACAGTTCGGAAGGATATTTCGGCCCGGCCTCGCACGGCAGGCCGGTCATGCGAATCTTGTAGGCGGCGATTTCGTCGCGCAGCGTGGCGTTGATGTTGGGATAATATTCGCGCAGCGGCACTTCGACATTTTCCGCGACGGTCAGCGTGGAAAACAAGGCCCCGCCCTGAAACAGCACACCCCAGCGTTTGCGGACCGCCAGCGCCTCCTCGTCGTCCAGCCGCCCGATCATCGGTTCGCCGAACACATGGACTTCGCCCGCGTCGGGAATCTGCAGGCCGATGATCGAGCGCATAAGGACGGACTTGCCCGTGCCGGAGCCGCCGACGACGCCCAGTATCTCCCCCTTGCGCACGTCAAGGTCGAGGTCTTCATGGACGACCTGGTCGCCGAAGCTGTTGCGCAGGCCGCGTACCGAAATGGCGAACTCGGCATTCTCGACGGCTGCCTCCAGCCGCTGCTCGTTTTCGAGCGCGCGTTCCTGCTCCTCGGTCATATCCACCCCACCCAGGTGAAGAACACCGCGAAGAAGGCGTCGAGCACGATGACGAGGAAGATCGCCTGCACCACTGCCGCCGTGGTGCGGTTGCCCACTTCCTCCGCATTGGATTCGACCTGCATCCCCTGATAACAGCCGCAGATGGCGATGATGAGGCCGAATACCGGGGCCTTTATCATGCCGACATAGACGTCGGTGATCGGCACGACTTCGCGGATGCGCTGCACGAAGGTGACGGGTGGGATATCGAGCGCGACGGCGCACAGGAACCCGCCGCCGATGATCGCGACGATCGAGGCGTAGAAACCGAGCAGCGGCATCATGACGACCGCCGCGATGACGCGCGGCATCACCAGCGCCTCCATCGGCGACACGCCGATCGTCCGCATCGCGTCGATTTCCTCGGTCAGCTTCATCGTGCCGAGTTGCGCGGCGAAGGCGGAGCCGGATCGCCCCGCGACCATGATCGCCGTCATCAGCACGCCCAGTTCGCGGAAGGTGAGGCGACCGACCAAATTGATCGTCATCACTTCCAGCCCGAACTGGCGAAGCTGCACCGAGCCTTGTTGCGCAATGACGATGCCGATCAGGAAGCTCATAAGGCCGATGATCGCCAGGGCGGAGACGCCGACCACTTCGAGCCGCTGCACGATGGCGTGCATCCGCACCCGGCGCGGATGGCGGATCAGCGCCCAGGCCGTCACCAGCGTCGCGCCGAAAAAGCCGAGCAGGCCGATCATCGTGTGGCCCGCGGTGCGCGTGGCGGCGCCGATTTCGTTGAGGACGCGAATCAGGGGATATTGCGCATCGGGGCGAATCGAGACAGGTTCGCTGTCCTTGCCCACTTCGTCGATCAGGCGGCGGGCCTCGTCACTCGCGCCGTGGAGGCTGGCCTGATGCGCGAGGGCGAAACGGTGGACGGTCCATGCGCCGATGGTGTCGATATGCGTGACGCCGGTAAGGTCGACGGTGGCGACCGGGCCGCGCACTGCATCCAGCCGGTCGGGCAATGTGCCGAGATGCGCGACCGCCAGATTGCCCGCAAGGCGGACGATCGTGCCATCGTCACCCTGTTCCTGCTGAAGATCGGCCGATTGCATCATCTGCCTGGATTACTGGTCCATTATCGGTTGCGCGGCAAGCCGAAACGGCCCATCTGCTCGGTGGAACGAAAGTGCATGCGGAAAGTTTCGGACCCAGCATGAAAACAGAACAGACATGCCAGTCCGGGGCATCCATAGCCGCCCACGGCAAGCTGGCGATCTACGACATGGATCGCACCGTCACCTTTACCGGCACATATAGTGGTTTCCTGATGCACATCGCCCTGGCGTTGTCGCCCTGGCGCCTCATCTTCCTGCCGCTCGTGCCGCTGGTGATGCTGGCCTATGTCGCACGGCTGATCAAGCGCGCGAGCGTGAAGGAATGGAACCAGCGACTGATGATCGGTCGCAAGGTGCGGCGCGAGAAGCTGATGCCGCATGTCGAAAGCTATGCCGACAAGGTGATGGCGACCAATATCCGCGGCGGTGCACTGAAACAGATCGCGCAGGACCGCGACAGTGGCTGCCATCTGGTGCTCGCGACAGCCTCCTACCGGCTGTACGTAGAGGCGATCGCGCAGCGGCTGGGTTTCGACACGGTAATCGCCACCGACCATCTGAGCCAGGACCTGACCTATGTCCGCGCGCGAATCGCGGGGGAAAACTGCTACGATGAAGGCAAGCTGCGGATGATCGAGGCGTGGATGGCGCGACAGGGCATCGCCCGGGGCGATACGCATATCCGTGCCTATTCAGACCATGTTTCCGACGCCCCGATGCTGGCCTTCGCCGACGAGGCGTTCGCCGCCAATCCGCACGCGCCGCTTGCCGCGCTGGCGCGCGAGCGCGGCTGGACGCGCGTCGACTGGACATGAGCGATAACCGCAAACCCGCGCGCGCGCTGTTAACTCTAATTTGACCGATAGACGCTAGACCGTAACGACATCCGTCCGTCGCGCCGTTAACCATTTATTATTATCGTCTCGGCACTTTGCACCTCGGAACACATCCACAGGGGATTTTGTAACGGGGAATTGGCGATCATGGGTAACAGCTTAAAGACTGCACAGTTTCTGATAGAAAGCCGCCTTTCGGATGCGGCACGCGGCAACGGCCAGGCATTGTTCGATCTGGGCATGGCGTACAGCACGGGCCATGGCGACATCGCCGTCGATTACATCGAAGCGCACAAGTGGTTCAATTTGGCGGCGCTGGCCGGAATCGAGGAAGCGCAGTATCTGCGCGCCGAAGTATCCGAGGAAATGACCGCCCGCGAAATCGCCGAGGCACAGCGTCAGGCCCGTGCCTGGGTCGCCGCCACCAGCCGCGCCGCCGCCTGAGCTAAGTTTCCTTGCGGAAGGGCGCATGTTCTTCCAGATAGGCGCGATCCTGCGCAACGGCTTCGCGTTCCTGCGTCAGGAACCCGACCACCGCCCGGCGAAAACCCGGATCGGCCATGAAATGCGCCGAATAGGTCGGCTGCGGCGTATAGCCCCGCGCCAGCTTGTGCCCGCCCTGCGCCCCGGCCTCCACCCGGCCGAGACCCATGGCGATCGCGACATCGATGGCCTGATAATAGCATAATTCGAAATGCAGGAACGGCACGTCCTGCGTGCAGCCCCAATAGCGCCCATAGAGCGCATCGCCGCCGATCAGATTGAGCGCGCCGGCGATCGGTACGCCATCCCGCATCGCGAAAATCAGCAAGATGCGATCCGCCATCCTTTCGCCCATCAGCGAGAAGGCGGCGCGGGTTAGATAGGGCTGCCCCCATTTGCGCGCACCGGTATCCTGATAAAAGCGCCAGAACATATCCCAATGCGATTCGGTTAGCGCGCTGCCGGTCAGATGCACGATATTCAGTCCCTCGACGGCCCGCGCGCGTTCCTTGCGGATGCTCTTGCGTTTACTGCTCGACAGATCGGCGAGGAAATCGTCGAAACTGCGGTAGCCGCGATTGGTGAAATGGAACTGGCTGTCCTCGCGGATGAGCCACCCGGCCGCCTCGAACAGCGGCACCTGATCCGCCTCCACGAACGTCGCGTGGCCGGACGACAGGCCATTGTTCGTGACCAGTTGCTCGATCCCGGCGAGCAGCGCCGGCGCCATGTCCGCATCACGGAGCAGCAGGCGCGGGCCGGGCACGGGGGAGAAAGGTGCAGCAATCTGAATCTTGGGATAATATTGCCCGCCCGCCCGCTGCCACGCGTCGGCCCAGCTATGGTCGAAGACATATTCGCCTTGGCTGTGCGTCTTGGCATAGCAAGGCGCGGCGGCGGCGAGGCGTCCGTCCGGTCCGTCGATCATCAG
Organism: Sphingobium sp.; assembly: GCA_965279415.1. Classification (GTDB taxonomy): domain Bacteria; phylum Pseudomonadota; class Alphaproteobacteria; order Sphingomonadales; family Sphingomonadaceae; genus Sphingobium. The sequence continues at coordinate 1,494,116 of OZ257238.1, read as the reverse complement.
CGGCAAGGGCTGCCAGCCGGTGCCCGGCCCTACGCTGCCCGATTCCTCCATGATGCTGAGAAAATCATACGAAACGAAGGGATTGTCGGTCCCCGCGCAGGCATCCCACTGATCGCGATCGACGGCGGATACGGCATTGCCGACGCGCAGGATGACGGAGTCGTCCGCGCTCATGGTCGCCGGCTTCCCTGTTCGGGCCGCCGCATCACGGGATCGATCCCGACCGTTCAGGCCCGGCGAATGGCGACGATGGCATCGATTTCCACCGCCGCGCCCAAAGGCAGCACGGGGACGCCGACGGCGCTGCGCGCGTGGCGCCCGGCGTCACCGAAAACATCGACCATCAGGTCGGATGCGCCATTGGCAACCTGCGGCTGCTGCGTGAAATCATCGGTGCTGGCGATAAATGCACCCAGCTTCACGATTCGCTCCACCCGGTCCAGCGATCCCAGCGCCGCCTGTATCTGCGCCAGCAGCATCACGCCGCACATCCGCGCCGCCGCCTTGCCGAAATCGGCGTCGCAATCTTCGCCGAGTCGCCCTTTCATCAGGGCGCCGTCCTGAAACGGAAGCTGACCCGATATGAACAGCATGCCACCGCTTTCGACGGCAGCAACATAGGATGCGACGGGAGCCGCGGGCTGTGGCAGGGTGATGCCGAGTTCGGCGAGGCGTGTTGCGATGCTCATGGCGCTCTTCTGATCGGCGGGCGATGCCGGGTCAAGCGCGAAGCATCAGGTCGTGGATGGCGCGGGTTCCGCTGCCGCGAAACGGGCCGCTATCCACGCTTCCGCCGTCGCCCAGTCGTCGATCCGCGCGTGCGCATGCGGGTCGGGCGACACGGCCCCGGCGATCTCCGGCTCGCCGACCATGTGAAGCCGCCAGACATGCGGGGCATGTTTCGCCACCGATTGATGATGCACCCCCAGATCGTCGATGAACACAGTTACGCTGGGTTGCCGCCGGGCGACGATGCGGGCGAGCGGGGCACCCTTGCCGCCCTGGTTCCAGTGAACGGGATGATCGATGCCGAGCAGTCGCAACTGTTCGACGCGACCGGCATGCGCCTGCTCCCCGATGTTGGTGAGCACTTCGATATCCGCGATGCGCGACAGGCGGGCGAGCGACTCGACGGCCCCGGCGATCGGCGGCTGGCGATGCATCTCGGTTTCGAAAAAGGCGTTGAGCAAAGTCCAGACCCGTTCCTGCTCCAGCACGGCTCCGCTGTCCTTGTGCCGCAGAGCCTCCGCGAAGGCCTGACCGCGCAAGTCGAAATGGACGCCGTGCGCTTCATCCAGCCAGTGGCGGAACGGCACGACCATATGGAGCAGCACTTCGTCGCAATCGGTGATGATGAGCGGGCGATTCGCGCTGTCGCTCATGCGGCAAGCCTCTGTCGCGCGTCTATGAGGGCGGCGGGCCGACAATCGATCGCGTCGGCACAGGCCAGCAGATCGGGTTCATGATTGGCCAGATGATCGAGAACGGCGGCGAGAATCACCGGATTGCCGATTTCCGTTCGGAGCATGTCCGGGTCCAGTCCCGTCATCGCCAGCAGCCGCTCGGCGCGCGGGCCGTCCGACATCATCCATGCCAGCGCCAGCAAGGCAAGCGTTTGCGGATCGGGCACAGCCTTCTTGCTTTCCATCGCATCGATCCGCATCTAGCGTGTCCCTGTGGGGAATGCGGACTGACCTGCATTCCGACAATGTCCGGAGTGTCTGGTGGCAAAGCGCGTGCTCGTTGTCGAGGACAACGAACTCAACCTCAAACTTTTCTGCGACCTGCTGCGCGCGCACGGGCATGATGCACTGGCGGTGCGCGACGGCCGCGATGCGCTGACGCAGGCGCGCGCCTTCAGGCCGGAACTGGTGATCATGGACATCCACCTGCCGCATGTCGGCGGCATCGACATCATCAAGGCGCTCAAAGCCGACGCAACGCTTGCGCCTGTGCCGGTCATGGCAGTGACGGCCTATGCGGGAAAGGGCGACGAGGAGAATATCCGCGCGGCGGGGGCGCAAGCCTATGTGTCGAAGCCGATATCGGTGATGAAGTTCATGGAGGTGGTCAACGGTCTGATCGCACCGCCGGAGCCGGAGCCGGAGCCTGTCAGCGGAGCATGACGCCGACAAAGGCAAAGGCCCGCACCGGAACCGGAGCGGGCCTTTCGCACGAAGCAGCAGGACGCCATGCAGAGCCTGCGGCCCCGCAGGAATCGCTTACTTGATCTTGGCTTCCTTGAACTCGACATGCTTGCGCACGACGGGATCATATTTGCGGAAGCTGAACTTTTCCGTCTTGGTGCGCGGGTTCTTCTTCGTGACGTAGAAGAAGCCGGTGTCCGCCGTGCTGACGAGCCTGATCTTGACGGTGGCTGGCTTTGCCATATCCGTATCCTTGCAAAATACGGGGCGTATACCCCGCGAATCTGTTGAAAAAGAAAGGCGGCATAGCAGCCGCCTCGTTTCAGCGCCGCCCAATGCGTCAGATTCGTATCGCTGTCAAGCCGGTGCCACGGTTTTGCCGACCTCCCTGCCATGGCTTTACGCGCCGTTAACCAACGCAGGCGCATGATCCATGGCAGGGGACAGGCAGGCAGGGAGCCACGCCCATGAAACATGACGCCATGCTTACCATTCGCGCCGATGTCGTGCGCCGGATCGATGCGATCGCCGAGCAGCGCGGTCATATACCGCTGGCCGCGATGTGCGACGAAGTCGATCATATCCGGCATGTCGCCCGCAGCTATGGGCTGGAGCCGCTCGAACGTCTGGCGTCCATGCTCGAATCGGCACTGGCTCTGGATGGACATGGGCCGGTCGTCCTCTCCTATCTCGATATGATGCGCGACGCCGCGGTGTGCGAGGATGTCGGGCCGCATGTCAGCACGGCCTATCTGGCGGCTATTTCATTGCGCATGGGCGCCTGATCCAGCCTTGGCATGGACGCATTGCTGGTCACGTTCTTCGCCTGTCTGCTGTGCGAAACCGGCGGCGCGCTTCAGATGCTGGCGATTGCTCTTTCCCGCCGATATACACGTGCGGGCCTTCTCATTTCGGGTCTTGTCGCCGCGGCGATCGCCAATGCCGCGCTTGCCGCATGGGGCGGCGCATTTCTGCCCAGCCTCATGGCGCCGGACGCACGCAGCCTGTTTCTTGCCATTGCTCTTCTGATGGGTGGCGCCGGCCTGTTCCTGCCGGTGAAGCAGCCCGATTCGCTGGACCGGTGGTCCGTCGGCGCGCTGCCGACGGCGTTTCTGGGGCTGTTCATCCTGGGCTTCGGCAATGGCGCGCAGTTCATCGTCATGGGTATGACGGTGCGAACCGGCGATCCTTCATGGGCGGCCATCGGCGGCGCACTGGGAACGATCGTCGCCTGCATGCCTGTTATCCTGCTGCGCGATCAGCCTTTTTCGTCAATGGTCATACGATGTGTGCGCCGGGTTGGTGGCTTCGTGTTGCTGCTGGTCGGCGCCCTGATCGGCCTGTCGGCGATACGCCTTCTCTGATCGGTTGGAACGATCAGGCTGAAAAAGTATTTTGCTCGATATTTTTTGGCGATCCGTGGCACTATTTCGTGGTTGGATCATTATGCCTCCGTAACTTTTCCGCACGATCAGGAGAAACCGCATGACTGCCGCCGATCTCAAGACACCCACCGATATCAAGAGCAATGCCGCCAAATCCGTGGCGGAGGCGCTGAACGGCATATTGGCCGACAGCTACGCGCTCTATTTCAAGACGAAGAACTTTCACTGGCATGTGTCCGGTCCGCATTTCCGCGACTATCACCTGATGTTCGACGATCAGGCGGCGCAGATTCTGGCGACCACCGACGCCATTGCCGAGCGCGTGCGCAAGACGGGCAATACCACGCTGCGCTCGATCGGCGACATCGCCCGCCACCAGACGCTCGCGGACAATGACGCGACCTTCGTCAGCCCCGACGACATGCTCGCCGAATTGCGGCAGGACAATCTGAAGCTGGTCGAAGCGCTGCGCGCCGCCAAGGATGCCGCCGACGAAGCGAACGACAATGCGACCGACGGCTTGTTGGACGACTGGACCGATCAGGCGGAGGAACGCGCCTGGTTCCTGTTCGAGGCCGGTCGCAAGGGCTGAACCAAGCAACATCCATCAAAACAAAAGGGGCCGATACATCGCTGTATTGGCCCCTTTTTTATTTGGTCTCGTTGATGCTGTCAGTCCGATTTGGGCTGCAGATTGACGGCCGCATATTTGCCGCGACGATCGACTTCCAGCTCGAAGTCGAGCCGGTCGCCTTCGTTGAGCGACGCCATGCCGGCGCGTTCCACGGCGCTGATATGAACGAACGCATCCGGCTGGCCATCGTCGCGCTGAATGAAGCCGAAGCCCTTCATGGCGTTGAAGAATTTGACCGTTCCGCTGGAGCGTTCCCCGGTCAACTGACGCTGCGGGCCGCGATCGGCACCGCCGAAGCCACCCCCGGCGGGAGCACCGCCAGCGCGCGGTTCGCGCGGCGGACCACGATCGGTCACGGGCAGCGGTTCGCCGTCGATCTTGAGATCGGTCGCCGAAATCTTGCCGCCGCGATCGACGAGCGTGAAGCCAAGCGGCTGACCTTCGGCAAGGCCGGTCAGTCCGGCCTGCTCGACAGCGCTGATGTGGACGAACACGTCCTCGCCGCCATCATCGCGGACGACGAAGCCGAAGCCCTTTTGTCCGTTGAAGAACTTGACGACGCCCGTGCCTTCGCCAACGACCTGTGCAGGCATGCCGCGACCACCGCCGCCACCAGCACCGCCGCCGCGGAAGCCACCGCCGCCGGCTCCACCGCCGCCGAAACGATCGCCGCCGCCGCCGCCACCGAAGCGATCACCGCCGCCGAAACCGCCGCCGCCGCCAAAGCGATCACCGCCGCCGCCAAAACGGCTGCCGCCGCCCTGTTCAACATATCCGCCGAAATTTTCGTCGCCGAAACCGTCCCGCTTGTCCTTGCCGCGCCCGCGGCGACCTCTGTCAAAACTCATGCCCTGTTAGTCACTTTCGCTCGCCCATCAAATTTCGGATCGCGTGCCGGACGAAGGGACATGCAGAATCCGCCGCAAAACTACGGTTTGGGACTCACTATAGACAGATTTTTTCAGCGATGCGAATGATTTTCCCAGCATCCGCCTGGCAACCATTTGCCGCCTTGATACTTTGCACATTCTGACCACCGTCATTTCGTCTTCGTATCGGCTGCCCCGGATCTGTGCCAGCCCTGCTTCCTACCATCTACCCGTTCTGTAAGGACTTCATCCGTGACCGAGATTTTCGCCATTTTCGCCGATCCCGCCGTGTGGGCCGCGCTCTTTGCCCTTGTCGTCATGGAAGTGGTGTTGGGCATCGACAATCTCATCTTCATCTCCATCCTTTCCAACCGCCTGCCCGAAGCGCAGCAGGCAAAGGCCCGCAAAATGGGGATCGGGCTGGCATTGGGCCTGCGGCTGCTGCTGCTATCCGGCATCGCGTGGCTGGTCGGGCTGACGGCGCCGATCATCGACTTCGGCATTACGGGCGCGCCGGGCAGTCATGGCGAACCGACGTTCGAGACGGCCTTTTCCTGGCGGGACATCATCCTGATCGCGGGCGGGCTGTTCCTCGTCTGGAAGGCGACCAAGGAAATCCACCATAATCTGGACGGCGAGGAATCGGGCGAGCTGCTCGACAAGAAGGGCAAGGGCGGTGGCAAGATCGTCAGCTTCGGATCGGTGATTGTGCAGATCCTGCTGCTCGACATGGTGTTCTCGATCGATTCGATCCTGACCGCCGTCGGTATGACCGACGATCTGCCGGTGATGGTGATCGCGGTGATCGTGGCCGTGACCGTCATGCTGCTCGCCGCCGATCCGCTCGCCAACTTCATCGCGCGCAACCCGACCGTCGTCATGCTGGCGCTTGGTTTCCTGCTGATGATCGGTTCGGTGCTGATCGCCGACGGATTCGGCGTGCATGTGCCCAAGGGCTATATTTATGCGGCCATGGCCTTTTCCGCCTTTGTCGAAATGCTCAATATCGCCAGCCGGAAGCGGAGGAGCGCCGCGAAAACGCTTCATTGAACGCCTGCATTGTACGGCGGCGCTTACCTCTCTAAAGGGAAGCGATGACAGTCCATTTCCATGAAGAAGATCTGCCCGCGGACGTGCTTGCCGCCGGGCCGGTCGCCATCGACACCGAAACCATGGGGCTTATCACTCCGCGCGATCGCCTTTGCCTCGTCCAGATCAGTGACGGGCAGGGCGACGAGCATCTGGTGCGCTTCAATCCGGGCAGCGCCTATGATGCGCCCAATCTGAAAGCCGTGATCGCCGATCCCGCGCGCATCAAGCTGTTTCATTTCGGTCGCTTCGACATCGCCGCGCTCCAGCATTATCTGGGCGTGCTGGCGACGCCGGTCTATTGCACCAAGATCGCCTCGCGCTTGGTGCGGACCTACACCGATCGCCACGGCCTGAAGGAACTCGTCCGCGAATTGCTGTCGCAGGAACTGAGCAAGGTGCAGCAAAGCTCCGACTGGGGCGGGCCGGTGCTGTCGGACGCGCAGAAGGATTATGCCGCATCCGACGTGCGCTACCTCCACCTTTTGAAGGAGGAGCTGGACAAGCGACTGATCCGCGAAGGCCGGATGGAGATCGCGCAAGCCTGTTTCGATTTCCTGCCGCATCGGGCGCTGCTCGATCTGGCAGGATGGCCGGAAACCGACATTTTCGCGCATATGTGATCCACCATGTCATTCGAGGCAGACCAGCAACGCACCAGCCGCCAGTTATGGGCGATACCGGGCGGCAGCCACGACCGGCTTATCGGTGCACTCAAGAATGCGCTGCCGGTACTGGTCGGCGTGCTGTCTGCCTTTCTGGCGACCGCCCCGTTCACGAACGCAGGCGACGTCAGCTTCGTCCTCGACAAGAACAAGGTGGCGGTCGCCAAGGAACGCATGCGCGTGACCGAAGCGCTGTATCGCGGCGAGGACAGCAAGGGTCAGCGGTTTTCGCTAAGGGCGGGATCGGCGGTGCAAAAAAGCTCACGTGAGCCGATCGTGCATCTGCAGGATCTTTCGGCGCGCATCCTTTTGTCCGATGGCCCCGCCGTGCTGACGGCACAGCGCGGACGGTACGACATGGACAGCGAACGCGTCGCGATCGACGGCGCGGTGCAGTTTCAGGCAGCGGGCGGCTATCGCCTGACCACCCGCGATGTGGGCATCGACCTCAAGACGCGGCAGATGCGCAGCGCTGGCCGCGTCGATGGCCGGATGCCGATCGGCACGTTCAGCGGCGACCGGCTGGAAGCCGACCTTGGCACACGCACGGTGACCCTGAATGGTCGCGCCCGCTTGCGCATCGATCAAAATGGTCTCAAAGGGCGATGACGATGACCCGGCATTTTTTTCTGATCGCTCTTGGCCTCTCCGTAGCGGGCGCGTTCACGCTTTCAGACGGCGCGCAGGCGCAGACCTTTGCCAATCATAACAGCAATGCGCCGGTCAATTTCGCCGCAGACCGCATCGAAGTGCAGGATCGCGCGGATCGTGTCGTCGTATCGGGCAACGTCGTCGTCGATCAGGCGGGGCTTAACCTGCGCGCGGCGCGGATGACGGTCGCCTATCGCCAGGTCGGCAGCATAGAGATCGACCGAATCGACGCATCCGGTTCCGTCGTGGTGACGCGCGGCAACGAAACGGCGCGCGGCAACGTCGCCATCTACGATCTCAACCGCCGGCTCATCACGATGCTGGGCAATGTGCAACTGGTTCAGGGAAGCAATCGCCTGTCCGGTGGCAGGCTGCTGATCGATCTGGCCAGTGGTCGCTCCACGGTGGACGGTCGCTCGTCCGGTGGCCCGCCGGGATCGGTGACGGGATCGGGTGGTCGTGTTTCGGGCACGTTTACCGTGCCGCAGCGCACCACAAAACCCTGATCCGACCGGCGCGCGACCTAAGGGCCGCGCAAACCCCCTTGCCCATTCTGATCGGTCCATGCAGAAAGCCTGCACGATTGGTGCCGAAGTGCGGCAGACGTGATGCGAACGGCGAATGACAGGCGTTATGAGGACAGTCCATGGATGATCTAGCCAGCATCGATCGCGCCACGGCGACGATGCGCCCGCAGGACAATGCCGACGGCCTGTCGGTCGTGTCGATCGCCAAAAGCTATGACCGGCGGGCGGTGCTGGCCGACGTGTCGCTTACTGTCGGCAACGGCGAGGTCGTAGGCCTGCTTGGCCCGAACGGCGCTGGCAAGACGACCTGCTTCTATTCCATCATGGGCCTGGTCAAACCCGACAGCGGCCGCATCATGCTGGACGGGCACGATATCACCAGCCTGCCCATGTATCGCCGCGCGATTCTGGGTCTGGGCTATCTGCCGCAGGAAACATCGATCTTCCGCGGCATGACGGTGGAGCAGAATATCAGCGCGGTGCTGGAACTGGCCGAGCCTGACAAGGCGGCGCGTGCGGAGCGGCTGGAGACGCTGCTGTCCGAATTCGGCCTCGTCCGGCTGCGCGGCGCGTCCGCCATGGCGTTGTCCGGCGGCGAACGGCGGCGGTGCGAGATCGCCCGCGCACTTGCCGCCAATCCCTCGATCGTGCTGCTCGACGAGCCTTTCGCAGGTATCGACCCGCTGTCGATCGCCGACATCCGCGATCTGGTGAAGCAGCTCAAGACGCGCGGCATCGGCGTTCTCATCACCGACCATAATGTGCGCGAGACTCTGGAAATCGTCGATCGCGCCTGCATCATCTACGATGGCAAAGTGCTGTTCGCGGGCAGTCCGACCGAACTCGTCGCCAATGCCGACGTCCGTCGCCTGTATCTGGGCGAAAGTTTCTCGCTGTGACGGCGCGCGCGTGAGCATCATGCTTCGGAGTGGCGGACAAGACTGATGGCGCTGGGCCCGCGCCTCGATCTGCGGCAGAGCCAGTCGCTGGTCATGACGCCGCAATTGCAGCAGGCGATCCGGCTGCTGGCGCTGTCCAACCTTGAGATCGAGACGTTCATCGCAGGCGAGCTTGAGCGTAATCCGCTGCTCGAAGCGGGCGCGTCCGGCGCCGTCGAGGAGATATCGCTATCCGACATGACCGACGGAGGGACAGAAGCCCCTGCCCTGTCCGCCGAAGCAGCGGGCGCAGACAGTCTGATCGCGCAGGGCATGGGGGCGTCCGACAATCCGCTGGATGTCGATTATGGCGCGGAAACCTTCATCGACGATGGCCCCGGCGACCGCATGACGGAGCGTATCGCGATGTCCGATCGCAGCCTGAGCGGTGCATCTGAGCCGATGGGCGCGGGCTTTGGCGAGGATGGGCCGGATTTCGACAGCTTTGCCGGTGCCGACATGGGGCTGCACGAGCATCTGATGGCGCAGGCGGGCGCGAGGCTTTCCGGCATGGAACTGCTGATCGCGGGGCAACTGATCGGTCAGATCGACGAGGCAGGCTATCTGGAAGCCGACCTGTTGCAGCTCGCGCATAATATGAACGTGCCGCTCTACACGGTCGAGGCGGTACTGGGCGTGATCCACAGCTTCGATCCTACCGGCGTCGGCGCCCGCAGCCTGTCCGAATGCCTTGCCCTGCAGGCGAAGGAAGCCGATCGCTACGACCCGTGCATGCAGCTTCTGCTCAACAATCTCGACATATTGGCGAAAGGCGCCCTGCCCCATCTGCGGCGCATCTGCGGCGTCGATGAGGAGGATATGGCGGACATGATCCGCGAACTGCGCAGCTACGATCCCAAGCCCGGCCTGCGTTTCGGCGGCGACAATGCGCCTGCCGTCGTGCCCGACCTTTTCGTGGCGCCGCGCGGGCCGGGATGGGCGATCGAGATCAACGCCGCCACCCTGCCCCGGGTGCTCGTCAACCGAAGCTACTATGTCGAGCTGGCAGGCGGCAAGCACGACAAGCAATCGAAGGCTTGGCTGACGGATTGCCTCGCCAGCGCCAACTGGCTGGTGAAGGCCCTCGACCAGCGGCAAAAAACGATCATCAAGGTCGCGAGCGAAATCGTGAAGCAGCAGGAGGCGTTCTTCCGTCATGGCGTCGCGCATCTGCGTCCACTGACGCTGCGCATGGTCGCCGACGCGATCGAAATGCACGAATCGACGGTCAGCCGCGTGACGTCCAACAAATATCTGTCCTGCCCGCGCGGGCTGTTCGAGCTGAAATATTTCTTCACCAGCGCCATCCAGTCCTCCGAAGGAGGCGACGCGGTGTCGGCGGAAGCGGTCAAGAGCCACATCCGGGCGCTGATCGCGGCGGAGGACGGGCGGAAGATCCTGTCGGACGACACGTTGGTCGACCTGTTGCGCGCCAAGGGTTTCGACATCGCCCGGCGCACCGTCGCCAAATATCGCGAGGCGCTGGGCATCGGATCATCGGTGCAACGGCGGCGTCAGAAGGCGCTGGGCGGCAGCAAGGCGGCCTGAGGGTCAGCGTTCCAGCTTGATTTCGAACAGGCTGGGCCAGTATTTTCCGGTCACGAACAGCCGGTCGCGTTGCGCGTCGTAGGCTATGCCGTTCAGAACCGCTTCGCGATCCTTCGCCTGCGCCTTTTCCGCCAGCGACGACAGGTCGATCCAGTCGATGACCGCGCCGGTGCCGGGGTCGATGCGGGCGATGCGGTTGTCGAACCAGATGTTCGCAAGGACTTCGCCCTTCACATATTCCAGCTCGTTGAGACGATCGACCGGTTTGCCGTTCCATGCAACGCTGATACGTCGGGTTTCCGCCAGCGTGTCGGGATCAAGGAAGCGCAGTTGCGCGGTGCCGTCGCTCATGATGATCGATCGCCCGTCCTGCGTCAGCGCCCAGCCTTCGCCTTCGTAGCGGAAACCGCCGATCTGTTTGAAATCCTTGCGGTTCCAGACGAAACCCTGCCGGTGCCGCCAAGTGAGGCTGACGAGCCGATCACCCCAGTTTACGATCCCCTCGCCGAAATAGGTCGCGTCGATCGGCACGCGGCGCAGCACCTTGCCGTCCTTCAACCGCACCTGCCGGATGTCGGACTGGCCGTTCAGTCCGGTGCTTTCATAGAGGCTGTCATCCGCCCACAGCAGGCCCTCCGTGAAGGCCTGTGCGTCATGCGGATAGCTTTTGACCAGCGTCCAGCCGGTATCGGCGCTTGCAATGGTCGAAGAGAATAGCAAAGCGACAGCCACGGCGCAGATTGCCGTGCTCCTGCCAAGGCAGGAGCCTAAAGGGCCATGCAACAATCGGTGTGCCATGGACCCTGGATTCCTGCCTTCGCAGCAATACGATGCGCTCTGCATCCTGCTATCCCTTTATCGCAGCAGCAAGCCAGTCCGGCAAGGCCAGCCCCGTCATATCCTCGACCCGGCGATGCTCGATCGAAAGGCCATAGTCCGGCAGGGCGAGTCGCTGTCTTTTTGGATCGGCGTCCCCGATCGGCACGGCGACCAGCCGCCGGTTCACTTTCGATCGGTAATGCATCCGGGCGGTATTCTCCTGCCCGATGTAGCAGCCCTTGGTGAAATCGACGCCGTTCAGTTCCTCGGCATTGGCTTCAAGCCAGAGCGTCTGGTCCTGCCCCAGTTCCGCGACGCCTTCGAATATCTGAAGCGACAGGCGATGCGCGCGATACGCTGCGCTGGCCTCGCCCGTACCCGCCGGACCAAGCCAGCGATGGCCAAGCGCAGGAAGCCGCGGATCGAGCGGCTTGTCCTCTGCCGCCAGTGCCCAATGCACCGCCACATCCGCGTCGCGCGCAATCGTCACGGCGCGGCGCAGGCGATAGATCGACAGGCGGCGCGCCAGCGCATCGGCCTGCGTCGCTTCGCAGTCGATCAGCACATCGTCGCCATCGGCCCACAGCAGGAAATCGAACAGCGCCTTGCCCTGCGGCGTCAGCAGCCCGGACCAGCGCGGGCCTCCGGGCGCAAGGCCGATCACATCCTGCGTCACCAGCCCCTGCAGAAAGAGTCGCGCCTCCGCGCCGGAAATGCGCAACACGGCGCGGTCCGCAAGAATGCTTTGGGGGGTGGTATCGGCCATGCTCCTTAGGTAGGACAAAGCGGTTGCTTATCCAAGCCGAAGCGGATCGCCATAATGCCCCAGATTTTCGATATGGTCCTCAGGAACGGGACGATCCATACGCCGGGTGGACCAGCCAAGGCGGATGTAGGCGTTTCGGGCGGGCGCATCGCCATGATCGGCAGCGGCCTTTCCGGCGGCGAGACCATCGACTGCACCGGTCTCGACATTCTGTCGGGGGTGATCGACAGTCAGGTGCATTTCCGGGAGCCGGGGCTGGAGCACAAGGAAGATCTGGAAAGCGGCAGCCGCGCGGCGGTACTGGGCGGCGTGACCGCCGTGTTCGAAATGCCCAACACCAACCCCAATACCGACACGGCGGATCGGGTTCACGACAAGCTGGCCCGCGCGCATCACCGCATGTGGTGCGACCATGCCTTTTACGTCGGCGCGACGGCAGACAATGCCGAGCAGCTGGCCGAACTGGAGCGCATTCCCGGCACGGCAGGGGTCAAGATATTCATGGGGGCATCGACCGGTAGCCTGCTGGTCGACGACGACAATGCGCTGGCCCGCGTGCTGGCGTCGGGCAAGCGCCGTGTCGCCATCCACGCCGAGGACGAGACGCGGATGAACGCGCGCAAGGATTTTCGCGTCGAAGGCGATCCGGCGTCGCATCCCGTGTGGCGCGACGACGAAAGCGCGATGATCGCGACGAAACGGATCATCAAGCTGGCGCGCGCCGCCGGACGCCGCATCCACATATTGCACATCACGACACCGGCGGAACTGGATTATATCTCAAAGAACAAGGATATCGCGACGTGCGAAGTGACGCCGCAGCATCTGACGCTGGCGGGGGAGGAGGCTTATCCGCGCCTTGGCACCTTCGCGCAGATGAACCCGCCGATCCGGTCGGGCACGCACCGCGACGGCCTGTGGCATTTCCTCAATCAGGGCGTGCCTGATGTGCTGGGGTCCGATCATGCACCACATACGCTGGAGGAAAAGGCGAAAGTCTATCCCGCCTCCCCCAGCGGCATGCCCGGCGTGCAGACGCTGGTGCCGTTGCTGCTCGATCATGTCGCGCACGGCCGCACCACGCTTGCGCGTTTCATCGAACTGACCAGCGCCGGGCCACAGCGGATTTTCGGGCTGGTCGGCAAGGGACGGATCGCGCTGGGCTATGATGCGGATTTCACGATCGTCGACCTTAAGAAACGCTGGACGGTGGGAACCGAGTGGCTGGCGTCGCGCTGCGACTGGTCGCCGTTCACGGACATGGAACTGACCGGCAAGGCAATCGGCACGATCATTCGCGGCAACCGCGTGATGTGGGAGGATGAGCTGGCCGACAGTGCCATCGGCGAACCGGTGCGCTTCGAAGCCACGCAATTCTGAACCGGCGCATACGAATACATCATCACACGCGTCCCAGGATGCGGCATCACGCGACGCGACGTAGCTGCAGGACGCAGGCGTCACTACAGGAGAGGCAACCCCATGGCCATGACCCCCGGCACGACTGCCCCCGCGAAAGACCGGGGCGCGCCGACGCCTGACAATACACGTGGATTGCTGTTCCTGGTGGTGGCGGTTTTCTTCCTGTTCGGCGGCATCACCAACCTCAACGACATATTGATCCCCAAGCTCAAGGGGCTGTTCTCGCTGGGCTATGCCGAGGCGATGCTGGTGCAGTTCGCCTTCTTCACCAGCTATGCCATTTTCTCGATTCCCGCCGGGCTTGTCATGGCGAAGCTGGGCTATTTCCGCGGCATCGTTCTGGGCTTCGGCATCATGGCGCTGTCCTGCCTGCTGTTCCTGCCCGCCGCCTATAGCGGTCAGTTCGGATCGTTCCTTGCGGCATTGTTTCTGCTTGGCGGGGGCATCACCTTGCTTCAGGTCGCAGTCAATCCGCTCATCATCTCGCTGGGCAAGCCGGAAACCGCGCACAGTCGGCTGACCTTTGCCCAATTCTTCAATTCGGTCGGCGTGTTTCTGATGATCCGCTTCGGTGCGGAGGCGATCCTGGGCAAGGAATCGGCTGTTGATGCCTCCGCATTATCAGGCGAGGCGCTGACCGCGCATCGTGTGGCGGAAACGACGGTGATCGGCCACAGCTATATCGGCCTCGCCATCGTCCTTACGCTCATCGCCCTCTTCTTCTGGACGCGCCGCAGCCTGCTCGATCAGCAACAGGTGGCCAAGGTAAAGCTGGCAGGCACCTTCGCCCTGCTGCGCCGCCCCAGGCTGGCCTTCGGCGTGGCGTGCATCTTCGTCTATGTGGGGGCGGAAGTGGCGATCGCCAGCATCATGGTCAGCTATCTGGGCGACGCCCGCGTGCTGGCGCTGGATGCACGGGCGGGCGGCGTGATGCTGTCCTATTACTGGCTGGGGGCGCTGATCGGGCGGATGATCGGCGGTTTCCTGCTGCGTCTCGCAAAGCCCGGCGCGCTGCTCGCGAGCTTCGCGGGTATAGCGATCGCGCTGATCCTGATTTCGGCGATGAGCAGCGGCACCATCGCGGCATGGTCGCTGATCGCCGTGGGCCTGTTCAATTCGGTCATGTTCCCGACGATCTTCAGCCTGGCCACCGAAGGACTGGCCGAGGAAGCGCCGCAGGCGTCCGGCCTGCTCTGCACCGCGATCGTGGGCGGCGCGATCGTGCCGGTGGCGATGGGTCTGCTGGCTGATGCCGCCGGGCTTGCGGTCGCGCTGGCGGTGCCCGTTTTATGTTATGTGGTGATCATCGTCTTCGGCCTCTATGCCCTGAGGTCGAGTACAGCCGACACGGCATAGACCGTCAGTTTGCGGCGATGATGCGGGAAGCGCGGGCATTGCGAAGCGAATCGAACGTATAGATCGCCAGTCCGGCCCAGATCAGCGCAAAGCTGACGATCTGTCCCCGATTAAGGTTTTCGCCGAACACGAATATGCCGATCAGCAACTGAATCGTCGGCGAAAGATATTGCAGCAGCCCCAGCGTCGACAAGGGCATGCGCCGCGCCGCCGTGGCGAACAGCAGAAGCGGAAGTGAGGTGACCAGCCCGCAGAGCACAAGCAATGTCGTCACCATCGCATCCCGTCCAAGATGCAGTCCGCCATGGCTGGCCAGCCACGCCAGATAGCAGAGAGCGATCGGCGTCAGAATAAGGGTTTCGGCGGCAAGGCCCTGTCGCGGGCCGACCGTCGCCGTCTTGCGGATATAGCCGTAGAATGCGAAGCTCATCGCCAGCAGAAGGCTGAGCCAGATCGTGGCCAGGGCCGTAGTCGCCATCACGGCCACACCGATCGCCGCCACGCCGATCGCCAGCTTTTGCGGCATGCGCAGACTTTCCTTCAGCAGCACCACGCCGATCAGCACATTCACCAGCGGATTGAGGAAATAGCCAAGGCTGGCGGCGACGACATGATGATTGGTGATGGCCCAGACATAGGCCAGCCAGTTGACGGCGATCAGCACGGCGCTGAGCGTCATGCTGAACATGGTCGTGCGATCGCGCAAAGTCGCGCGAAACTGGCCGAGAGCGCCCGTCGCGCCAAGAAGGCCGATCAGAAAGACAAGCGAGAAGAGGATGCGATTTGCAACGATCTCAACCGGGCCGACGATCGACAGCAACTTGAAATACAGGGGCAGCAGGCCCCACAGCAGATAGGCGCCAAGGCCAAAGGGAAGGCCGCTGCCTTCCTTCCCCTGTGATCCGGCACTGGTCATCCGAAAACCCCCTACGGACGGGATCAGATGATGCCGCCACCCAGAAACAGCCGGAACGCGCCGAGTGCGGCGACGACCAGACAGAAGTTGCGCCCGCCGTTGCGCGAGGAGACCATGCCGACAAGTACGCCCACCAGCGCGATGGGCACGAACAGCCAGTTGGCCCAGCCGAGAAACGGTATGATGGTCGGCAGCATCAGGAGAAGTGCGACGAGGCCGATGAGACCGGAAAGAATGTTCAGCATCAGCGTCACATGGATGCAATTCGGCGCGACTGCAATCCCAGAAGGGCCGCAAAGGCCCGGGTGAAGGCGAAAATTAACCTTCCTGGCCGAAAGACTTGGGATCAGAATCGGGGGAAGGAACCGCATCATGGCGCTGCGGCGCGCAGTCACGGCAGGGACGGCCCTGGTCGCAGCGATGGCGCTGGCGGCATGCGGCGACGCGCCTCGCGACTCGGTTGCCGCGCTGGAGGCGACTCTGACCAACGACAATGCCGATCCTCTCATTCGCGATACGCTCATGGCGCCGCTCGCAGTCGATCCCGATCTGACGGGGCAGGCCAATATCAATGCGGTGCGCAGTGGCGACCGGGTGCCGGGCAATGCCATCCCGGTCCTCGCGAAGATCGCGGGAGACACGCCATTCCCACCCTTCCCTGACGGCAAACGCATGATCCCCCCCGAACCCACGACCGCCGCGTCCTGCCCCGACTGCGGACCCGATGGCCCTGCCACGCTTGGCGCACTGGCCCGCGAACATGCGCGGCGCGCACCACCGGCCTGCCGTGACTACCGCCTCGATTACGGGATGCAGTGGGCCGAACGCGTGCCGCCGCCATTCGCGCTCTTCCCCGGCGTAGCGCTCATGGATTCCGCCGGTGCGGACACGCCCAACTGCGCATTGCGGGCCGTCAGCCTTGCGACGCCCGCGCCCGCGAAAGATATGGTCGATTATTATTATACGCAGGCCCGCCATGCCGGATTCACGGTGCGCCACCAGCGACTGGAGGAGCATGCGATCCTGTTCGGTGCGCGGAGCCGCGACAGGACCAGCTTCATGCTGATTGCGGACGCTGCGCCCGGTGGCGGCAGCCTCATCGATCTGGTCGTGACCCGGCAGCCCTGATCGCCACATATCGCGCAGGGGTGACGCCAGCGGCAAAACCCTCTAGGGCAAAGCCATGAACGCTCTTTTCCTCGTCATGGCGGGCGGCGCCGTCGGGGCCGCTCTTCGCTTCCAGCTCGGACGCCTGTCCCTGCACCTCCTTGGTCCAGCCTATCCTTGGGGTACGCTGGCCGCCAATCTGATCGGTGGTCTGCTGATGGGGGCGCTGGCCGGATGGCTGGCGCGCGGCCTTTCGGCGAACGGTGAGCAGTTGCGACTGCTGCTTGGCGTCGGCGTGCTGGGCGGCTTCACGACATTCTCCGCCTTCAGCCTCGAAACGATGCTGATGATCGAGCGTGGCCAGATTGGGATGGCGATGGGCTATGTGCTGATGTCGGTCATAGGCGCGCTGGCGGCCCTCGCGATCGGCCTGATCGCCGTGCGGAGCGTCGCATGAGCGATCGCAGGCCCCCTGCCCCACCAAAAGGCCCTGCACGCTCCAAAGGCCCTGCAAAAGCCGGTCCCCGCGGCCGGGGAACCGGACCATCCTTCCCCGGTGCAAAGGCGGGCGGCAAACCCGGCAAGAATTTCGGCGCGAAGAAGCCCTCCGGCAAAGGCGCGCCCTATGCTGCGGGCAAGGCCACGCGACCCAAGGCGCCGGCAAAGGCGCCCGCCCAAGCGGCATCGCCCAATGTCGCCGCCGTGGTGAAAGCGCCCAAGCCCGCCGGCGTCACGCTGGACGTGCGGCAATTCAGGGTAGCCGCCGACGATGACGGCATCCGCCTCGATCGCTGGTTCCAGCGTCACCTTCCCGATGTCGGCTTCAACATCGTGTCGCGCTGGGCGCGGACCGGGCAGTTGCGCCTCGATGGCGCGCGGGCCGCACCGGGCGATCGTGTTGTCGAGGGGCAAACTATCCGGGTGCCTCCCGCTGAAGCCAAGGCGCCGCGCCCCGACAAGCCGGAACGCGCCAAGCGCGCCATCACCCTGACCGACGACGAAATCGCCTTTGCGCAGGACATGGTGATCCATCGCGACGAACAGGCGATCGTTCTCAACAAGCCGCCCGGCCTCGCGACGCAGGGCGGTACGAAAACCGACGCGCATGTCGACGGTCTGCTCGACGCACTGATGTTCGAAGGCGACCAGCGGCCCAAGCTCGTCCATCGTCTGGACAAGGATACTTCCGGCGCGCTGCTGATCGCGCGATCGGCGCGATCGGCGGGCTTTTTCGCCAAGGCCTTTTCCAGCCGTACCGCACGCAAGATTTACTGGGCACTGGTGGTCGGGGTGCCCGACGTGCGCGACGGCATCATCGAATTGCCGCTGGCCAAGCAACCGGGCACCGGCGGCGAAAAGATGCACGTCGACGAGAAGGAAGGCCTGCCCGCCCGCACCCGCTATCGCATCATCGAGCGCGGCGGCAACAGCACCGCATGGGTCGAGTTGCAGCCTTTTTCGGGGCGCACGCACCAGCTGCGCGTACATATGGCCGCCATCGGCCATCCGATCGTGGGCGACGGCAAATATGGCGGCAAGGACGCGTTCCTTTCCGGAACGATCAGCCGCAAGATGCACCTGCACGCACGCCGCATCCGCATCGACCATCCCGACGGGGGCAAGGTCGATGTGATGGCCGATCTGCCGGCCCATTTCCGCGAGAGTCTGAACGATCTGGCGTTCGACATGAGCCTGGGCGACATGCCGCTGGACGAGGAAATCGATACCACGCCGACCCGCGAGGACGAGAAGAAGTTCGCGCGGCAACATGCCAAGGCCGTGCGCAAGGAACGGCGCGGCGAACGGCGCGGTCGCGGAACGCGGTGAGGCAGGCTGTAACGGCATGACCAGACCCCTCGCCCTGTTCGATTGCGACGGCACGCTGGTCGACAGCCAGCACAGCATCTGCGCCGCGATGACCCGCGCGTTCGACGCCGTGAAACTGCCCCCACCCGACAGGCCGACGATCCTGTCGGTGGTCGGCCTGTCTTTGCCGCACGCCATGGCGAAGCTGCTGCCCGATGCCGACGACGCCTTTCACCATCATCTCGCCGACCAGTATCGCGACGCCTTTCGCGCCATGCGGACGGAAGGCGACGTCAGCGAGCCACTGTACGAGGGGATTGCCGCCCTCATCGATCGCCTGTCCACCGACGGCTGGCTGCTGGGCGTCGCCACCGGAAAGTCGGATCGTGGCCTTGCCCTTTGCCTGACGCAGCATGGCATATTCGACCGCTTCGTGACGCTGCAGACCGCCGACCGACATCCCTCGAAACCCAATCCCGCCATGCTGATGGCGGCGATGGCGGAAGCCGGCGCCGTGCCCGACACGACCGTGATGATCGGCGACACCACTTACGACATCGACATGGCCGTCGGCGCAGGGGTGCGGGCGATCGGCGTCAACTGGGGCTATCACAGCCCGGAGGATCTGATGGAGGCGGGCGCCGTCGCGGTCGCGGTGGACAGCGCCGATCTGGGCCGCCATATCGGCACGCCATGACGGACGCCAACCCTCCTCCCCCCAATACCGACCGCGATGTCGACGCCGACCGCGCCGCCATGCAGCGGTTGATGGCCATCAACCTGTTCCGCCTGTCCGGCGTGTTCATCCTGATGTTCGGCTTCCTCATCATGATGCAGCGTTTTTCCTGGGTGCAGGGGCAGAATGCGAAGATCATGGGCGCGATCATCGCGACCGTCGGCATGGTGCAGACGATCGTCGTGCCGCGCATGTTGCTGCGCGCATGGCGGACGCCGCCTTCGGCCTGACGCAGCGGAATGAAGCGATTCTACGAGAACGCCGATGCGCGGCAGGGCGACGACGGCTGGCAGGTTCTGCTCGACGGGCGACCGGTGCGCACTCCGGCGCGCGCCATGCTGATCCTGCCGACGCAGGCGATGGCACAGGCGATCGCAGCCGAATGGCAGGCGCAGGGTGAAACGCTCGACCCCGGCAGTATGACGGCGACCGGCTTCGCCAATGCCGCGATCGACCAGGTAGCCCCGCATCGCGACGCCTTCGCCGCGGATGTGGCGCGCTATGCGCAAGGCGATCTGCTTTGCTATCGCGCGGAAGGGCCTGCGCCACTGGTCGCGCGGCAGACCGCGCTGTGGGATCCCTGGCTGGAATGGGCGCGCGCCCGATATGACGTGGCGTTCCGCGTGACGCAAGGCATCGTCCATGTCGCGCAACCGCACGACACGCTTGTCCGTCTCTCCTCCGCCGTCACGGCACGCGACCATTTCACGCTCGCGGCCCTATCCACGATCGTCAGCCTGACCGGATCGCTGGTCCTCGGCCTTGCCATCATCGATGCGCAGGCCGACCCCGAGACGATATGGCAGGCGGCCGAATTGGACGCGATCTGGCAGGCGGAACAATGGGGCGAGGACGCACAGGCCCGGCAGCTGGCCGACGCCCATCGCGCCCAGTTTGACGCCGCAGTGTCTTTCTGTAGGATAGTCGCCGGCTGACAGTCGGCAGATCGTCGGCCTATATCAGTTTGTTACGCCTGCGTGCCTGACCCCAAGCGGGCGCGTGCGCCCCGCACAGGAGACCCGACCCTTGACCAGAGCTATTATCGTTGCCGCGTTGATGAGCGTATCCATGCCTGCCCTGGCGCAGAATGCCGCCCCGGCAGCCGCGCAGATGACCCCCGATCAGGTAACCGCCTTCAACCAGGCCGTCGCCGATTTCACGGCGGCGCAGGCGGCGCAGCAGGGCGGGGACAACGCCGGTGCGCTTGCCAAATATGAGGCGGCGCTGCCCGCCATACGCACGGCGGTGCAGGCACAGCCTGCAAATATCGACAATGTGAACTTCCTCGCCAATGCACTCTATGCCGCCGCTGCCGCCGCCGGGGCGCAGCAGCAGATCGACAAGACGCTTGCTCTCTACGAGGAAAGCGTTCCCCACTGGCGCAAGCTGGTGGAGACCAAGCCTGCGGATGCGACCAGCCGCAACATCCTGTCCGGCATCCTCGTCCAGCTCGGCAACGCCAAACTCGCCAAGCAGGACAAGGCGGGTGCCGGGCCACTCTATGCCGAAGGCCTGACCCTTGCGCGCAAGTCGGTTGCGGAGAATGGGAGCGACCCGATCGTCAAGAACCTGCAACTGAGCGCGCTGATCGGCGCCAGCCAGACCAGCGACGATGCTGCGATCAAGACCGAAGCGGCCACCACCGCCAAGGCGATGCTGGCCGACGGATCGGTCGATGCCGTCAACAAGCCTGCTGCTCAGGCGCTAGCGGGGGTAACGCCCGGCGCCTGAACTGCAAGTCGAGCAATGTTTTCAGCGACCCGCCGCCTCAGGGCAGCGGGTCGTTGTCCTTAGGCAACGGCGCGCCGAAACTGTCGGTCGCCAACGGATCGGCATGCGTTTCGACCTGTGGGGCAAAGGTCGTGGCGGTGCGTATGTCGGGCATGAACTTCGCCGCGATCACGCCGGCCAATACCAGCGCCACGAAGTCGCTGAACGCCAGGTACAGATAGAAGCCCCAGGGCGCATGGTTGAAGATCGGCTGTCCGATGTGCATCCACAAAGTCGCCGCCATGGCGAAGGCGACGGCGGCGCGCACGCGGGTCGGCGCATCGCTGGCGACAAGACGCAGGCCCAAAGCGATCAATACGCCGACGACGAGTGCCAGGATAAGGCCACCGATCAGCGCCTCGCTGTCGAGCGACGGGAAACCGCTGGTGTTGAAATTGACCTGGGCGATCGGTCCCTTGCCGTAAAGGATCGTGCCTTCCTTCGTCGTGGTCGACGGGATGAGATAAACGCCGGTGCCGGTCGGCGTCAGCGATTGCGCCAGCGCCGCCTGCAAATTGGTGCTCGCCTGCGCATCGGCGGTCGAATAGGCGATGTTGGCAAGCGGGGTGCCCCAGAATACGAAACTCGTTAGAAAAAGGGCGAACCCGCCAAGCAGGCCGCCGAATACGGTGCGAAACATGGATGAAAATCCTTCCTGTCATGCCACATGGCTGAATGGGCTGACGGGAGAACGCCTTGTCGTCAAAATCTATCCGTTCGACGCGATGCTCTTTACCTAATATACTGAAAAGAAATCGATTAAACGTCAGTCGATATCCCCGGTTGCCTTGCCCAGCTTGCGGATGAAGCCGATCAGCCCTGTCTGGCGGCTGCGCTTCATGCGTTCGGCTTCCAATATGGTCTGGACCTTTCCAAAGCAGATATCAGCATCGTCGTTGCACAACACATAGTCGTAGCCGTCCCAATGCGCGATTTCTCCGGCGGCGCGGCTCATGCGGCCTTCGATCACCGCTTCGCTGTCGGTGGCGCGGCCACGCAGGCGGCGTTCCAGTTCCTCGATCGACGGCGGCAGGATGAACACGCGGACGACATCGCCCCCCGCGATCTGATGCAGCTGCTGCGCACCCTGCCAGTCGATGTCGAACAATACGTCGCGACCCGATTTCAGCATGGCCTCGACAGGCGCACGGGGCGTGCCGTAGCGATGGCCGAACACATGCGCCCATTCCAGAAACTCGTGATCGGCGACCATCTGTCGGAAGGTGGCGAGATCGACGAAATGATAGTCCTTTCCATCCACTTCGCCGGGGCGCATCGGCCGCGTGGTGGCGGACACCGACATGACGAGCGTCGGATCGGCGGCCAGCAGCTTGCGGGCGATCGTGGATTTGCCAGCCCCGGAGGGCGACGACAGCACGAACAGCACCCCGCGGCGCTTGAAGCCATGGGGATCACCGGGACGGTCAGTAATGGAGGTATCGGCCATGCCTGCTACTGGCGCGGGCTGGCCGATACGTCAATGCCCTGCACGGTGCGCAGAACAGTGATCAAATCTTGGTGCGATCCTGCGTCACCGGGCTGGCCGGAAAGGGGTGGGCCGCTGCCCCGTTGGGAAGAGCATTGGTTTCCGGTGCAGACACGCCATCCTTGCGGGCGGCGCCATGCGGGCCGAGCGTATCGATTTCCCGCTTTTTCTTGAGCAGCTTGTGCGCAACGTAGCCACCGCCCAGAAGCAGGGCACCCATCGGCGAGCGGGAGATGATACGCGTGGCGGCCATGCCCGCGACGAGACCGAGTACGCCGGAGGATTTGCCGCTGTCCGCAGCGATACGTGTACCGATCACCGTGGCAGCGACCTTGCGAAACATGCCCATCTTCGTTCTTTCCCGTTGTGCTGCCATTCATAATGTATAGCGCGCGCCTGCGGTTCCGCAAAGGCGCGGATTTAGTGCCATGCGCCGTCAGACCATATCCTGCGGACGCACCAGCCGGTCGAAGGTGGCAGCGTCCACAAGATCGAGCGCAAGCCCCGCCTCGCGCAGGGTGAGTCCTTCCTGATGGGCGTGCTTGGCGATCTTCGCCGCGTTGTCGTAACCGATTTCGGGGGCCAGCGCCGTCACGAGCATCAGCGACCGATCGACCAGTTCCGCGATCCGCGCTTCGTTCGCTTCCAGCCCTTCGATGCAGCGTTCGGCAAAGCTGTCCATGCCGACGGCGAGCAGATGGACCGAGCGCAGGACATTGGCGCCGATCAGCGGCTTGAACACGTTGAGTTCCAGATGTCCCTGCATCCCGCCGACCGTCACCGCCTGATGATTGCCGATCACCTGCGCGGCCACCATCGTCAGCATCTCGCACTGAGTCGGGTTGACCTTCCCCGGCATGATCGAACTACCCGGTTCGTTGGCGGGCAGTTCCAGCTCGCCGAGGCCCGAACGCGGGCCGGAGCCGAGGAGGCGGATGTCGTTGGCGATCTTGGTCAGCGCGACCGCTAGGGTGGACAGCGTCGAGGACAGGTGGACGAGCGGATCGTTGGACGCCAGCGCCTCGAACTTGTTGTTCGCGGTGCGGAAGGGCAGGCCGGTGAGCGTCGCGATTTCGGCAGCCACGGCAACATCGAAACCTTCGGGGGCGTTGAGGCCCGTGCCGACGGCGGTGCCGCCTTGCGCCAGCGCCATCATGCCGTGCATCACCGCAGGCTCTATCCGCGCGCGGCAGCGATAGAGTTGATGCGCGTAGCCGGAAAACTCCTGCCCCAGCGTCAGCGGCGTCGCATCCTGAAGATGGGTGCGACCTATCTTCACGATCTTCGCCCATATCGCCGATCGTGAGTCAAGCGCCCCATGCAGCCGATCGAGCGCGGGAAACAGGGATTGCGTGACCGAAAGTGCGGCGGCCACATGCAAGGCCGTGGGGAAGCTGTCGTTGGACGACTGGCCCATGTTCACATGATCGTTGGGATGGACCGGGGCCTTGCCGCCGCGCGCACCAGTGCGCATCTCGTTGGCGCGCCCGGCGATCACTTCGTTGACGTTCATGTTGGACTGGGTGCCGCTGCCCGTCTGCCAGATCACGAGCGGAAACTGGTCGTCATGATCGCCCGCGATCACCTCTGCCGCTGCAGCCTCGATCGCGTCGCCCAGAGCCGCATCCAGCCCGTGCGCCCGGTTCACTCGCGCCGCCGCCTGCTTGACGATGGCGAGGGCGCGGACGATCCCGATCGGCATCCGCTCGGTCGCGCCGAACGGGAAGTTGTCGATGCTCCGCTGCGTCTGCGCGCCCCAATAGGCGTCTGCAGGCACTTCTATGGCGCCGATGCTGTCGGTTTCGGTGCGGGTGTTGGTCATAATGGCGGCTCCTGCCTTAAACCGTTCGCCCTGAGCGTAGCGAAGGTGCTTCACTTCGCTCAGCATGGGGCTTCGACAGGCTCAGCCCGAACGGGTTAGGATGATAACAAGGTGGGAAGGCGGACGCCGCTGCGCCAGCCTTATTTCTTCTTGCCGAAATCCACCGTCACGACATTGGAGCCATCTTCGGCCACCACTGCCGGGCCGTCGTTTTCGGCGGCTTCGTGATGCTGGAGATCGTCGCCCTGATCCTGCACCTGGAATTGCAGCGCGAAATTGACGGCGGGATCGACGAAGGCGCTGATCGCGGCGAACGGGATGACGAGATGCGAGGCGACCTGGTTGAAGGTGAGGCTGACCTCGAACGCCTTCGGCCCGACCTTCAGATCCCAATATTTGTTCTGGAGCACGATCGTCATGTCGTCCGGGAACCGCTCGATCAGGCTGCGCGGAATCTCGACGCCGGGCGCCTGCGTCTTGAAGGTGATGTAGAAATGATGCCCGCCGGGCAGACCGCCCGACCGCTCGACTTCGCCCAGCACCCTGCCGACGACCGCGCGCAGGGCCTCCTGAACGATCTCGTCGTAAGGAATCAGACTGTCGGGCAGCGTGTCGCTCATGGGCCATCTTCCTAACGAGGCTAGGGCAGGGGTCAAGGGCCGTGGTTAAGTGCGGGAACGATGGGCGGATGCCTCAAGCGGAAACATTGCACGGCGCGCGGCAGCCGCTATAGGGGCGCGATGCGCACTGCCGAAATCCATCGCAAGACCGCCGAGACGTCGATCGACGTGTCCGTCAATCTCGACGGGACCGGCATCTACACGGTGTCGACGGGCATCGGTTTTCTCGATCACATGCTCGAACAGCTTTCGCGCCATTCGCTGATCGACCTCGACATCAAGGTGATCGGCGACCTGCATGTCGATCAGCATCATACGACCGAGGACAGCGCTATAGCGATCGGGGAGGCGGTGGCGAAAGCGTTGGGCGACAAGAAGGGGATCAGCCGCTTCGGTTCGGTCTATTCACCGATGGACGAGACGCTCACCCGCGTGTCGCTCGACATTTCCGGGCGACCCTATCTGGTGTGGAAGGCGCAATTCTCGCAGCCGCGTCTGGGCGAATGGGACACCGAGCTGATCGAACACTGGTTCCACAGCTTCGCGCAGTCGGCCGGGCTGACGCTGCACGTCGAGACGCTTTATGGTGCCAACAACCACCATATCGTCGAAAGCTGCTACAAGGGGCTGGCCCGCGCGCTGCGGCAGGCCGTGGAAATCGACCCGCGCAAGGCGGACAGCATCCCTTCGACCAAAGGCATATTGGGCGCAGCCTGAACGCATCGCTTTCCTTGACGCAAAGGACCGTCGCCATGTTCATCATCACGCTGCGCTACACCGGGACGCTTGAGGAAGTGGACGCGCATCTGGAGGCGCATGTCGACTGGCTGCATCAGGGCGTCGCCGACGGCTGGCTGATGCTCGCGGGACGACAGGTGCCGCGTACCGGCGGTCTGCTGATCGCGTGTGGTGGGGACAGGGACGCCATCGTCGCCAAGGCGGCGACCGATCCCTTCATCGTCCACGGTGTCGCGGAAATGACCGTGGTGGAAGTGGCCGCCGGCGTCGTCGCGCCGGGGCTGGAGATGCTGAGGGGATGATCGCGCTGATCGATTATGGCGCGGGCAACCTTCATTCGGTCCACAATGCGTTGCGGCAGGCGGGCGCGCAGGATGTAAAGATCACCGCCGATCCCGATGTCGTGCGCGCGGCGAACCGCATCGTGCTACCGGGCGTCGGCGCGTTCCGCGCGTGCCGGGATGCTCTGGTGGCGATCGACGGGATGGTCGCGGCGATGGACGAGGCCGTGCGCGGGCGCGGCATTCCGTTTCTGGGCGTGTGCGTCGGGATGCAGTTGCTGGCGGACGCAGGCGAGGAGTTCGGGCGGCATGACGGGCTGGGCTGGATTCCCGGCACGGTGGAGCGGATCGTGCCCACCGACCCGACCGCCAAGGTGCCGCATATGGGATGGAACGACGTAAGGGCGACGCAGGCGCACCCCCTACTGGAAGCGGGCGAAGCCTATTTCCTGCACAGCTATCATTTCGTCGCCGCCGATCCCGACGATATCGCCGCGACGACCGACCATGCCGGGCCGCTGGTCGCCGCCGTAGCGCGCGACACGATCATGGGCGTGCAGTTTCACCCGGAAAAGAGCCAGCGTTACGGCCTTTCCTTTCTGTCCCGCTTTCTGGAGTGGCGGCCATGAGTGGTTCGACATCGCACACCCCCGGTCTGCCCAGCACTGGCCTGATCGTCTTTCCCGCCATCGACCTGAAGGCCGGGCAAGTCGTTCGGCTGGCGGAAGGCGACATGGACCGGGCGACCGTCTATGGCGACGATCCCGCCGCACAAGCGCAGCTGTTCGCGCAGGCAGGCGCAGGGCATTTGCATGTCGTCGATCTGGACGGCAGCTTCGCCGGGCGCGCAGTGAACGCCGATGCCGTCGAACGGATCGTGGAGGCGTTTCCGGGGCATGTGCAGCTGGGCGGCGGCATCCGCAACCGCGAGGCGGTGGAACGCTGGTTCGATCTGGGCGTATCGCGCATCGTGATCGGCACGGCGGCGCTGAAGGACCCCGATTTCGTGAAGGCCGCCGCGCGCGACTTTCCCGGCGGCATCGTGGTGGCGGTGGACGCGCGCGACGGCTTCGTCGCGACCGACGGCTGGGCGGAGAAATCCGACATGCCGGTCGCCGATCTCGCCCGCCGGTTCGAGGATGCGGGTGTCGCCGCATTGCTTTTCACCGATGTCGGGCGCGACGGGCTGCTCAAGGGCTGCAATATCGACGCGACAGTCGAACTGGCGCGGCAGACCGATATTCCGGTAATCGCCAGCGGCGGCGTTGCGGGGATCGCCGACATACGCATCCTGAGCCTTCATGCCGACGAAGGGATCGAAGGCGTCATCACCGGACGCGCGCTGTACGACGGACGTCTGGACCTGAAAACGGCGCTGGCGATCGCGGCGGCGGCGGCGTGACTGGGCTATTCCACCACCCCGTTCGGTTCGAGCCTGTCGAGAACTTCTGGCGCAGGGTTCTCGACAAGCTCGAACCGAACGGATTTGAGGGCGTGAGCCTGTGACCGTCCGTACCCGCGTCATTCCCTGCCTAGACGTCGCCAACGGACGGGTGGTGAAGGGCGTCAATTTCGTCGATCTGGCCGATGCGGGCGATCCGGTCGAGCAGGCGCGGCTCTATGATGCGGCGGGGGCGGACGAACTCTGCTTCCTCGACATCACCGCCAGTCATGAGGCGCGCGGGACGATCCTCGACGTGGTGCGGCGCGTGGCCGAAGTGTGCTTCATGCCCGTGACCGTGGGCGGCGGCGTTCGGACACCGGAGGATGCGCGCGCGCTGTTGCTGGCGGGCGCGGACAAGGTGGCGGTGAACAGCGCGGCGGTGGAACGGCCCGAAGTGGTGGCGGACATCGCCGACCGTTTCGGCAGCCAGTGCGTCGTCGCCTCCGTCGATGCGCGGCGCGTGGCCGACGGGCGCTGGGAAATCTTCACCCATGGCGGGCGACGCGCGACGGGTATCGACGCGCTCGCGCATGGCGTGAGGCTGGCGGAATTGGGGGCAGGGGAACTGCTCGTCACGTCCATGGACGGCGACGGGACGCGCGCAGGCTACGACCTCGCGCTGATCCGCGCGATCGCGGACGCCGTGGCGGTGCCGGTGGTGGCCAGTGGCGGAGTCGGGACGCTCCAGCATCTGGTGGACGGCGTGATCGAGGGGCATGCGAGTGCCGTCCTCGCGGCCTCCATCTTTCATTTTGGGCAGCACAACATCGGCGAGGCGCATGCCGCGCTGGCGGCGGCAGGCATCCCGGTGCGAACACCGATTCTCTTGACCCCGGGGGGCTGACAGGCAGTATGCGCATTATGTCCGATACGCTCGCCCGCCTGGAAGCCACGATCCGCGCCCGCCGCACCGCCGATCCCGACAGCAGCTATGTTGCGAAGCTGAGCGCGAAGGGCCGCGCGAAGATCGCGCAGAAGCTGGGCGAGGAAGCGGTCGAGACGGTGATCGCCGCGATGGCCAACGATCCGCAAGGCGTTGCATCCGAAGCCGCCGACCTGCTGTTCCACCTTATCGTCCTGCTCACCGACATGGGCCTGTCGCTCGATGATGTCTGCGCGGAGCTGGACCGGCGCGAAGGCGTATCGGGCATCGCGGAAAAGGCGGCGCGTCCGCCGGAATAGCTGCCAGAGGAACAACCATGCCGATCGATCCGACATTGCCTTATGACGACGCCAATATCTTCGCGCGGATCCTGCGCGGGGAGATTCCGTGCGGAAAGGTGTATGAGGACGCGCATGCGCTTGCCTTTCACGACATCAATCCGCAGGCGCCGACCCATATTCTCGTGATCCCCAAGGGCGCTTACGTAAGCTGGGACGATTTTTCTGCGCGCGCGTCCGACGGCGAGATCGCAGGCTTCGTGCGCGCCGTAGGGCATGTGGCGCGGGCGGCGGGACATGTGGAAAGCGGATATCGGCTGATGGCCAATATCGGGCGCGACGGGCATCAGGAAGTACCGCACCTGCACGTCCATATCTTCGCCGGGCGACCGCTGGGACCGATGCTGGCTGGGTGAGCGCGGCTCCCACGTTGCGATCATTTGTTACGTCTTTGCGTAACATGGTTGCACGACGGGCTTGCACGGGCGGATTTAGGCGATAGTCTCGTTACCCATATCAGGGGAGGCGCGCCGCGTGGCGCGCCACGAGACACAGGAAGACACAATTTCATGATCTTCGGGCGCATAAAGTCTCTCGATGCGATATTGGCGACGGCGGAAAAGAAATCGCTGACCCGCTCGCTCGGTGCATTTCAGCTGACGATGCTGGGCATCGGTGCCGTGATCGGCTCCGGTATTTTCGTCCTCACCGCCGAAGCCGCGCAAAAAGCAGGGCCGGGCATGATGATTTCATTCATCATCGCTGGCCTAGTCTGTGCTTTCGCAGCATTATGCTATGCGGAGATGGCCGCGATGGTGCCGGTTTCGGGATCAGCCTATACCTACAGCTATGCGGTGATGGGCGAATTGATCGCATGGATGGTCGGCTGGGCGCTGATCCTGGAATATGCGGTCGCGGCAGGCGCAGTATCGGTAAGCTGGTCAGGCTATGTCGTGGGCCTGATAAACAATGCTTTTGGTATAGAAATACCGCTGACATTGGTGCGCGGCCCGTATGATGGTGGTTTGGTCAATCTTCCGGCGATGGGCATTGCAGGGCTAGTAACTTGGTTGCTGGTGGTCGGTACTCGAGAAAGCGCCAGCGTCAATGCTATTCTGGTCGCTATCAAGATTGCAGCACTTACGTTGTTCATCATTCTTGCTTTGCCCGTTATGAATATGGACAACTTTGAACCCTTTGCACCACTTGGTTTTGGTGGGATTTCTGCTGCCGCAGCGTCTATCTTCTTCGCCTACGTGGGCTTCGATGCAGTATCGACAGCCGCAGAAGAAACCAAAAATCCACAACGGAACATGCCGATCGGCCTGATTGGTTCTCTGGCGATCTGTACCGTATTCTACATCCTTGTCGCGGCTGGCGTGATTGGCAGCGTCGGCGCGCAACCAGTCTCTGGCCCTTCGGGACAGGTACTCGCACCCGGGAGCATTGAATTGTCTCAGCAATGTGCCGCCATTCGTGACGGCGCAGTTGTCTGTTCTAAGGAAGCTCTCGCCTGGACCCTGCGCGAAATTGGCTGGCGGCAAGTCGGCAATCTCATTGGCCTAGCCGCCGGCATTGCACTGCCTTCGGTCATTTTGATGATGATGTTCGGCCAGACCCGCATCTTCTTCGTAATGAGCCGCGATGGTCTGCTCCCTGCCGTCTTTTCCAAAGTCCACCCCAAGTTCCATACGCCGCATGTCATCACTATCCTGACCGGCATTTTCGTGGCGCTGTTCGCCGCCTTCTTCCCGGTCGGCAAGCTGGCGGACATTTCCAATTCGGGTACGCTGTTCGCCTTTGCCGCAGTGTCGATCGCGGTGCTAATGCTGCGCAAGACCGATCCGACCCGTCATCGTCCTTTCCGTACCCCGGCAATCAAGATAACGGCCCCGTTTGCAATTCTGGGCTGCCTCTATCTGTTCTGGAGTCTCGGCTTCGAGACGAAGATGATGTTCGTGGGCTGGGCCGCGATCGGCCTGGTCGTGTACTTCGCATACAGCTACAAGCGCAGCCATGTCGGCCAGGGCCTGAACGAAGTGCATGAGACGGACGCGGACATCCCGCCTTCGTCAGTGCCGCCGATCAACTGATCGCGACCACGCGCTTTATCGAAAGCCCCGCCGGAGCGATCCGGCGGGGCTTTTCGCTTATCGAAGGGGCGGCGATGCGCCTTGCCGCAAGTTCGACAGGCCGGGCCGGGTGAACAGCCGCCACCGTTCCGCCCACGCCACGATCAGCAGGGCCGTCGCGCCATAGCCAAAGAAGCCGAGCGCCAGCGGCAGGGTGGTGCCGTTGAACTGCGACCCCACGAAAGCGCCGAGCAGGGCGGACAGGATCGTCGTCAGTCCGGCCTGAAAGGACGACGCCATGCCGGCGCCGCGGGTGAACGGCTCCATCGAAATCGCCCCGAAATTGGAACCGGTGAAGGCGAAGCTCAGCATCGTCAGCGCCTGAAAGACGATGAAGCTCCAGACGCTTTCATAGCCCCCCCAGACGAAGAGCGCATGGCAGCCGGAAATCAAGATCAGGATCATCAGCGATCCCTGGCTCAGCCTGCGCGCGCCGACGCGTTCCACCAGATGGCTGTTGAGGAAACTGCCGATCCCCATGAACCCCGCGATGCAGGCGAACGCCAGAGCGAACATCGATTCTTCATGGAAGATGTCGAAGAATATCTGCTGAACCGAGGTGATAAAGCCGATCAGCGCGCCCATCACCACGCCGCTGGCTGTCATATAACCGATGGCGCCGCGATGCGTGACGACGGTGCCCAGCGTCTCCGCAAGGTCCGCCGCACGAATCTCCACGCGATTGAGGGGGTCAAGAGTTTCGGGCAGGCGGATGAGCATCCACAGCACGATGGCTATGCCCACGATCAGCAATGCGCCGAATATCCACCGCCAGGGCGCGATCAGCATGACCGCCTGACCGAAACTGGGGGCGAGGATAGGCACGATCATGAAAACGATGAAGATCAGTGACATGATTCGCGCCATCCGATCACCCTGAAAACGGTCGCGCACGATGCTGATCGCGATGACGCGGCTGGCGGCCGCGAAGAAACCACAGGCGAACCGCCCGATAAGCAGCATCGTGAAGCTCTGCGACAGCGCGCAGAATCCGGTGAACAGCACGAAGAGGCTGAGGCTGACGCCCATCACGGGTTTTCGCCCGAAGCGATCGGACAACGGGCCATAGATCAGCGAACCAAGCCCCAGACCGATGAAATAGGTCGTGATGATCCACTGCCGATCGTTCGCATTGGCGATATGCAGCGTTTCGCCGATGGCGGGGAGGGCAGGGAGCATCGGGTCGATCGACAGCGCGTTCATAGCCATCAAGGCCGCGATCAGCGCCACGAATTCCTTGAACCCGAGAGGGAAAGGCCGTTCGCAGGCAGGGGGCGTATCATGCTGCATCGCAGCGATATGTGCGTTCGATCGCCGATTGGCCAGTCCATTTTCGTTACGGTAACGGCGTTACGCCGGATCGACCGGAATATTGTCGATCAGGCGCGTACGACCGATCCGCGCCGCCGCCAGCAGGCGCGCCGGGCGATCGAGTTGATCGAGTTCGCGCAAAGTCACGGCGTCACACAGACGCACATAATCGACCGATGCAAAGCCATGCCCCAAAATCAACGCTTCCGCCGCCGCCAGCGCGTCTCGCACGCCCACGCCCTTGCCCATCTGTCGCGCCGCTTCGCCAAGGGCGCGGGGCAGGGCCAGCGCATCCTTGCGCTCCTGCGGCGTCAGATAGGCGTTGCGGCTGGACAAGGCGAGGCCGTCTTCCGCGCGCTGCGTCGCGACGCCGACGATCGAGACCGCCATGTCCATATCCGCCACCATCCGTCGGATGACGGCAAGCTGCTGATAGTCCTTTTCCCCGAACAGCGCGACATCGGGTGCGACCTGGTTGAACAGCTTGGCGACGACGGTGGCGACACCGTCGAAATGGCCGGGACGCGCCGCGCCGTCCAACCCCTCGCTCACCCCGCCGACCGACAAGTTCGACGCGAAGCCAGACGGATACATCACTTCCACCGGCGGCGCCCACAGGATGGCGACGCCGGCATCGGCCAGCATCTTGCCGTCGCTCGCCTCGCGCCGGGGATAAGCGGCCAGATCTTCATTGGGGCCGAACTGGCGCGGATTGACGAAGATCGACACGACGACATGATCGGCATGGCGCCGCGCTTCCTCGACCAGTGCCATATGCCCGTCATGCAGAGCGCCCATGGTGGGGACCAGCGCGATGCGGCTGCCATCGGCGCGAAGCCCGGACAGGGCGGCGCGAAGGGCGGGAATGTCACGCAGGGTTTGCACGTAGCGGGAGGCTCCGATAAGGGCGGACGAGATGCTACGTCGCTAGGGCCGGAATGCCCGGCGGGTCAAGAATCAAACGATCAGACGCACACCGGAACAGGGAACCGCAGGTCCAATGGCGAGCCACAAGGCGCATACCATCGTCTTTGCCAATGAAAAGGGCGGCACAGGCAAATCGACGACGGCAGTGCATGTCGCCGTGGCTCTGGCCAGCCAGGGGCACAGGGTCGGCATGATCGACCTCGACCCTCGGCAGCGCACCGTGACGCGTTATATGGAGAATCGCGGCGAAACGGCGAAGCGCCGCGGCATTACCTTGCCCGCGCCCGACTTCACCGTGCTGAAGGGCGACAGTCTGGATGCGCTGGCGGAGGAAGCCGCCGCGATCGCGCAGGGCAAGGATTTCCTGATCGTCGATACGCCGGGCCGCGACGACATCTTCGCCCGGGCCATGGCCGCGCAGGCGCATACGCTGGTCACGCCGATGAACGACAGCTTCGTGGATTTCGACCTGATCGGGCAAGTGGATGCCGAGACGTTCAAGGTGAAGCGGCTGTCCTTCTATTCCGAACTGATCTTCGAGGCGCGCAAGAGCCGGGCGAAGGCCGACGGCGTGTCGATCGACTGGGTGGTGCTGCGCAACCGCGTTCAGCATCACGACGCACGCAACAAGAAACGGGTCGGCGATGCGCTGACCGAACTGTCCCGGCGCGTGGGCTTTCGCGTGATACCGGGGCTTTCGGAGCGGGTGATCTATCGCGAACTGTTTCCGTCGGGCCTGACCCTGCTGGACAAGGGGCATCTGGGCGAACTGGGCGTCAGCCACATCGCCGCGCGGCAGGAACTGCGCGAGATGGTCGCAGGGCTGGCGCTGCCCGCCGTGGTGCAGGACAGCGAAGTCGTGTCGCCGGAAATGATGCAGGCCGCCGACAGCGACGAAGCGACCGGCGAATCGATGGCCAGCGGAGCCTGATGGGTTTCCTTGCCCTGATCGTCATCGGCTTTGCCGGCTGGCTGCTGTGGACGGGACGGTTGCAGCGGATGACCGCGAAGGACGGCATGATGCTGGGCGTGGCCGTGGTGGGCGCGGTTATGGCGGCCAAGGGCAAGCCCTTGATCGGCGCAATCCCGCTTATCGCCTCTCTGGGCTATGCCGCGATCAAGATACGCAAACCAGCGCGCACACCGCCACGCCCCATCGAGACCGCCGATGTCGCGGAGGCGCGTGCGCTGCTGGGGCTTGGCCCACAGGCCGATGCCGAGGCAGTGCGTGCCGCGCATCGTCGGCTGATTGCCACGGTCCATCCCGACAAGGGGGGCACGGAGGCGCTGGCAGCGAAAATCAATGCTGCGCGCGACGTTCTGTTGCGGCATGAAGCGAATTCGAGACCGTCCGCCGAATCTTCTGAACTATAAGTCGCAAAAGCCATTTATATTTTCGACCCCCAACACAGGATTTTGCATGACGCACAATTTTCACCCCACGTCCCTGCGTGAATATGACATTCGCGGCATCATCGGCGAAACGCTGGGCGATGCGGATGCCTATGCCATCGGTCGCGGCTTCGGCACGCTGATCGGGCGTGCGGGCGGCAAGAAGGTCGCCGTGGGTTACGACGGGCGTGTCAGTTCCCCGATTCTCGAAGAGGCGCTGGTGCGCGGCCTGAACGACAGCGGCATCCATGCCGTGCGGATCGGCGAGGGGCCAACGCCCATGCTATATTATGCCGAAGCCGTGCTGGATGTGGACGGCGGCATAGAGATAACCGGCAGCCACAATCCCGCCAACTACAACGGCTTCAAGATGGTGTTTCAGGGCCGCCCGTTCTTCGGCGCGGACATCCAGACGCTGGGCACGATGGCGGCCGCTGGCGACTGGGACGACGGCAGCGCCGGGTCCGAAAGCATCGACATCATGGACCAATATGTCGCGCGGCTGGTCGAGGGTTTCGACGGCGCGGCCTATCGCATCGGCTGGGACGCGGGCAACGGCGTCGCTGGGCCGATCGTGGAGAAGCTCATCAAGCTCATTCCCGGTGAGCACTTCACGTTGTTCACCGATGTCGACGGCAATTTCCCCAATCATCATCCCGACCCCACCGAAGAGAAGAATCTGGCGGACCTGAAGGCGCTTGTCGCCGAGAAGAAGCTCGATTTCGGTGTGGCCTTTGATGGCGACGGCGATCGCATCGGGGCGATCGACGGCGAAGGTCGGGTCATCTGGGGCGACCAGCTGCTCGCCATCTATGCCGAGCCGGTGCTGAAGGAATTGCCCGGTGCGACGATCATCGCCGACGTGAAGGCGAGCCAGGCGCTCTACGATCGCGTGGCCGAGCTGGGCGGCGTGCCGCTGATGTGGAAAACCGGACACAGCCTCATCAAGTCCAAAATGAAGGAGACGGGCAGTCCGCTGGCCGGCGAGATGAGCGGTCATGTGTTCTTCAAGCATGAATATTATGGTTTCGACGACGCGCTCTATGCCGCGATCCGGCTGATCCGCGCGGCGACGTCGCTGGGCAAGAGCGTCACCCAGTTGCGCGGCGAGATGCCCGCTATGGTCAACACCCCCGAAATGCGCTTCCAGGTCGATGAAAGCCGAAAGTTCGCGGTGATCGACGAAGTGCTCGCGCGGCTGAAGGCGGCGGGGGCGACCGTCAACGATACCGACGGCGCGCGGGTGAACACGCCCGACGGCTGGTGGCTGCTGCGCGCATCCAACACGCAGGACGTGCTGGTGGCGCGCGCCGAGGCAAAGGACGAGGCCGGGCTGGCACGGTTGATGGAACAGATCGATTCGCAACTCGCCGAATCGGGGCTGAAGCGCGGTCCGCAAGCGGGCCACTGACCGGAACGAGAGAAACACGCCGTTACGGAGCCTGATAAAAATGTCAGTATGCCGTTAACCTTCCCCTACGGAACTCTAGCATTTCAGTAGAGTTGCATTTTTTGCAATCGTGGTTTCGTTTTTCGCATTTGCGAGAGAAACTGTTGCGATGCACAACAATCAGGCCTTTCAGGCATCCTCTCCTAAAACTTTGCAGGCCGTCCTTCGGGGCGGCCTTTTTTTGTCCTGCGCGGGACGCGCGCTATCCTTTGGTGCGCGCGCGTCGCGGCCTATATGACATTCATGGAAATCGCCCTGCCTCCTCCCCTCACCGACTGGTTCGCAGCGCGGGGATGGATGCCAAGGCGGCATCAGCGCGATATGCTGGCGGCTGCGCAAACGGGGCGACACGCGCTGCTCGTCGCGCCAACCGGTGCTGGCAAGACGCTGGCCGGGTTCCTGCCGGTGCTGTCGGATCTGATAGACAATCCCGCCGAGGGCTTGCACAGCCTCTATGTTTCTCCGCTCAAGGCACTGGCGGTCGATGTACAGCGTAACCTGCTGACCCCGATCGCCGAGATGGACCTGCCGATCCGGGTCGAAACGCGGACGGGCGACACGCCGAGCGATCGCAAGGCACGTCAGCGGGTGAAGCCGCCGCAGATATTGCTGACCACGCCCGAATCGCTGTCGCTGCTGCTCAGCCATGAAGACGCCGCCTATCTGTTCGCCAATCTGCGCACCGTGATCGTCGATGAAGTCCACGCCTTCGCCACGCAGAAACGCGGCGACCTGCTAAGCCTTTGCCTTGCGCGCTTGCAGACGATCCAGCCTGCGCTGCGCCGGGTCGCGCTGTCGGCGACTGTGGCGGATGTCGATGGATACCGCGCCTGGCTGGCCCCCGATGGCGATATCGATACCGTGGAGGCCGTTATGGGCGAACCGGGTGCGGAGCCGGTGATCGACATATTGATCCCCGAAGGTCGGGTGCCCTGGTCCGGCCATTCGGGCAAATATGCCGCCGCGCAGGTGATGGCGGAGATCGAACGGCGGAAAACCACATTGGTGTTCTGCAACACGCGGGGTCTGGCCGAGCTGATCTTTCAGGAACTGTGGGGGGTCAATGACGGCAATCTGCCGATCGGCATTCACCATGGGAGCCTGTCGCGTGAAGCGCGGCGCAAGGTGGAAAGCGCAATGGCGGCGGGAAAGCTGCGCGCGCTGGTCGCCACCGCCAGCCTCGATCTGGGCGTCGACTGGGGCGATGTCGACTGCGTGATCCAGATGGGTGCGCCCAAGGGCAGCTCCCGCCTGCTCCAGCGCATCGGGCGGTCCAACCACCGGCTCGACTGCCCCAGCGAGGCGATCCTGATTCCCGGGAACCGTTTCGAATATCTGGAGGCGCGGGCTGCACTCGACGCGGTGGAGGCCGGCGAGCGCGATGCCGACGATTTTCGGCCCGGTGCGCTCGATGTGCTGGCCCAGCACGTGATGGGCGTCGCCTGCGCCGGGCCATTCGCCGAGAACGTGCTGCTAACGGAAATACGCTCCGCCTTGCCCTACAGCGCGCTGACGGACGAAGATTTCCGCCGGGTCCTTCATTTCATTTCCGGTGGCGGGTACGCGCTCAAGGCCTATGACCGGTTCAAGCGACTGGTGCAGGACAAGGACGGCCTGTGGCGGATCGCACATCCGCAGTTCATTACGCAGCATCGGCTGAATGCAGGCATCATCGTCGATCAGCCGATCCTGACCGTGCGGTTCGCCAACGGGCGCAAGCTGGGCACGGTGGAGGAAGGCTTTGCCGCGCAACTGGCGCCGGGCGACTGTTTCTTTTTCTCCGGCATGGCGCTGGAGGTGGTGAAGATGGATACCACCGATCTGATCGTGCGCGCGACCAGCCGCCCGGCGCGCATCCCGAGCTGGGGCGGCACGCGCATGGCGATGTCGACCCGGCTGGCGGACAGGGTGCGCGGCTTCTTGTCCGATCCCGCGCAATGGCCCCGCTTTCCAGACGATGTGCGCGAGTGGCTGGAGGTGCAGCAGGCGCGATCCGCCTTGCCGCAGCCGGGGCAATTGCTGGTCGAGACGTTTCCGCACGAGGGGCGGGAGTATCTCGTCTGCTACAGCTTCGAGGGGTGGAACGCACACCAGTCGCTCGGCATGCTGCTCACCCGGCGGATGGAAGCGCAGGGCCTGATGCCGCTGGGGTTCGTCTCCAACGATTATGCTCTGGCGATCAGCAGCCTGAAACCCGTGACCGATCCGCGCAGCCTGTTCACGCCCGATATACTGGCGCATGAGTTCGTCGACTGGGTGGAGCAATCGAGTCTGCTGCGCCGCGCCTTTCGCGATGTCGCGGTGATCAGCGGGCTGATCGAGCGGCAGCATCCGGGCAAGCGCAAGACGGGGCGGCAGGTGACCTTTTCCACCGATCTCATCTACGACGTGCTGCGCAAGTATGAGCCGGACCATATGCTGATGGATGCCGCCTGGGCCGATGCGCGCGCGCGGATGACCGATGTGGGGCGGCTGGGCGACCTGCTGGATCGGGCGGCGGACACGATGCTGCATGTGACGCTCGATCGCGTCAGCCCGCTGGCGGTGCCGACGCTGATCCTGATGGGCCGAGAGGCCGTCGGCACCCGCGCAACCGAAGACGCACTGCTGGGCGAAGCGGAAGATCTGGCGCGGGAAGCGATGCGGATGGAGTGAGGCCTATTGCAAAACTCCGCTTTCATGTCATGTTGTGACGATACAACATTTCATGAGAGGAGCAGGACTATGGCGATGGCAGCAAGACAATCCGGTTCTCACGACGATGCCCCGATCAGCGATCTCAACACGACGCCGCTCATCGACGTCATGCTCGTTCTCCTCATCATGTTCATCATCACCATCCCGATCCAGACCCATGCCGTGCGTGTGGACCTGCCGCAGGATGCGGTAAGGCCGCTCAAAACGCCTGTGGATCAGGTGAAGAACAAGGTGACGATCGACGCGGCGGGCATGATCCGGTGGAATGGCGATCCGGTCGATCGCCTGACCCTGCGCCGCTATCTGGCGCAGTCGATGAAGCTGCGCTCCGAACCCGAACTGCAATTTCAACCGGATGCGCAGACCCGTTACGTAACGGTCGATGAAGTGCTGGCCGATATCCGTCTCGCCGGGGTTACCCGCATGGGTTTCGTCGGCAACGAACGCTATGGCGCGTTCTGATCGAAGCGAAACGGCTGGAGCGGGTAGCGGGGATCGAACCCGCATCACAAGCTTGGAAGGCTAGTGCTCTACCATTGAGCTATACCCGCTTTTCCGGGGCATGGTCGCCAGTGGCTGGCGCGGTTCATGCCGAAGCGGGCCAGTGCCACAGGGAACGCCGGATCGTCAAGAGCGGTCGGCGCGGTGCTACCTGCCTGAGAACGAGCGATCCGTCAGAGGAGAACGCGGTCCGGCTGGCCGATCGTCTCGATGCGTGTACCCGCATCAATTTCCATCAGCGGTTTGATGAGGCCGTCACGCAGGTCGTAGACCCAGCCGTGAAGCGCCAGCGGCTGACCGGCGGCGAAGGCGGCCTGCACGGTTTTCGTCTGGGCGAGCTTGATGAGCTGGTCGCGCACGTTGACTTCGACGAAGCGGTTGACCTGCGCATCGCGGTCGCCCGCATTGTAGATTTCCGCGCTGTGATTTTCCCGCACGGCGCGCGCGTTTTCCAGCCAGGTATCGACCGGCCCGTCAACCTGCCCGTCATAGGCGGCCATGATACCGCCGCAACCATAATGGCCGCAGATGATGACATGCTTCACCTGCAGCACGGCGACCGCATATTGCAGCACCGACATCAGGTTCATGTCCTCCTCGTTCACCAGATTGGCGATGTTGCGGTGGATGAACATGCCGCCGGGTGGCGTCATCGTCATCTGTTCCGGATTGACGCGGCTGTCGGAGCAGCCGATCCAGAGGAAATCCGGCATCTGGCCATTGAGCTGGCGCTTGAAGAAGTCGGGATTTTCCTCCTTCAGTTCCATCGACCATGCCTTGTTGGCGAGCAGCAATTGCTTGTAGCTTTTCATGCGAAGCGCACCCCGGTTTCCTTGGCGTTGATCAGCGGCGACACGCGCTCTGCGATGTCGGCGCGCACCCGCACGCTGATGTTGCGATAGCTTGCGCCCTTGATGAAGGCGTTGATGATGTCGACATTGTCGAGATCGACATAGTTGGTCGACGACAGGTCGATCAGCAGCGCGCAATCGTCCGGCACGCGATTGAGCGCCTTCTGCAATTCATATTTGTGGATGAAGTACAGGTTGCGGCGGGCACGGATGATGCAGTCCGTATCGTCGCAGACGAAAGTGATCGCCGGGCGGAAGTTGCGCGCGATGACGAACATGAAGCCGACGACCATGCCGATCATGATGCCGATCAGCAGATCGGTGAACAGGATGGCACCGACTGTGACGACGAACGGAATGAACTGGGTCCAGCCCTGTTTGTATCTCTCGATGAACAGCTTCGGCTTGGTCAGCTTATAGCCCGTGGCGATCAGCACGGCGGCCAGAGCGGAGAGGGGAATGAGGTTTAGCACCGTCGGGATCAGGAGTACGCTGAGCAACAGCCAGAAACCGTGCATGATCGTGGACAGCTTGCTTTCCGCCCCCGATTCGACATTGGCGGAGGAACGGACGATCACCGAGGTCACGGGAATACCGCCGACGAGTCCGGACACGATATTGCCCCCGCCCTGCGCGAACAATTCCCAATTCTTGTCGGTCGTGCGGCGGCGCGGGTCGAGTTCGTCGACGGCCTTGACGCTGAGCAGCGATTCGAGGCTGGCGACAATCGCCAGCGTCAGGGCGACGGTCCACATCGTCGGGTTCGTGATCGCCGTAAAATCGGGGAAGCTGAAGAAGGAGAGGAAAGCACCAAAACTTTCCGCCACCGGCACCTGCACCAGATGCGTCTTTTCGATCGCGAGCGTTGGCGCGACCTGGCCGAACAGCAGGTTGCCTAACACACCGATCAGGACGACGACCAGCGGGCCGGGCACGAAGCGCAGCGGCCCTTCCTTCGGGCGGGCATGATCCCACCAGAACAGGAATGCCAGGCTGATGATCGCGATCAGCATCGCCCCCCACAGGAAGCTCTGGCTGAGCGAGTACCAGATGGCGGAAAAGGTGTTGTATCCGTCGGATTGCGTGAAATCGAATGTTCCTTCGTAGCTGCCGTCATAGCCGAGCGCATGCGGAAGCTGCTTGAGGATGAGGATCAGGCCGATCGCCGCGAGCATGCCGGTGATGACCGACGACGGCACGAACTCGCTGAGCACGCCCGACTTGGTGAGAGCGAAGGCCAGTTGCAGGATACCCGCAATGACGACGGCGAGCAGGAACGTCTCATAGGTCGGCAGCTTTTCGATCGCGCCGAACACGATCACGGTCAGGCCGGCGGCAGGCCCGCTCACCGACAGCGGCGATTTCGACAAGGCGCCCACGACGATACCGCCAATAACCCCCGCGATCAGCCCGGAGAAGAGCGGTGCGCCGGATGCAAGCGCAACACCCAGGCACAGAGGCAGGGCAACGAGCGCGACGACGATCGACGCAGGCAGATCGGCACGGACTGTGGCGAAGAGAGATTTTTTGGCGGACACGGCTGTTCCCTGTATCATGCAGGCAGTCGCACACCGGAATCGGCATGCGCTGCATCGCAACATGGCAGATAGCCCGAAAAACGCTCTGCCAAGCGAACATAGTGTAACAAAATGTTTCCAAGTCGTCACAAACGACACAAGTGCGAAATTCCGGAGAAACCGCTGCATGCGTTCTGCGTTTTGCGCAGCCCACATGCCATGTCCGGCGGTTTCCACCTTTAACATGCCGCGCAGCGCGCCTAACAGGATGGCATGTGGCAACTCTATCAATTTCCGCTCTGCCCCTTTTCCCGCAAGGTGCGCCTGCTGCTCGGCGAAAAGGGCGTCGGCTACGATCTGGTGCGCGAATCGCCCTGGACGATGCGTGACGAGTTTCTCGATCTAAACCCGGCGGGCACCACGCCCGTCATGGTGGATGCGGACAAGGGGATCACCCTGATCGACAGTCAGGCGATCTGCGAGTATTTCGAGGAAACCGTGGACAAGTTTCCGCTGATTTCCGGGACGGCGGCGGGCAGGGCCGAAGTGCGGCGGCTGGTCGCGTGGTTCGACCAGAATTTCTACGGCGATGTCGTCGCTCCGCTGCTGCACGAGAGGATGAAGAAGCGCATCGTCCATCGGATGTCACCCGATGGCGGGGTGCTGCGCGAGGCGATGAAGCGCGCCAACACGCATATGGATTATATGGACTATCTGCTCGACCATCGAAGCTGGCTGGGCGGCGGCACGATGAGCCTGGCGGACATCGCCGCGGCGGCGCATCTTTCGGTGGCCGATTATCTGGGCGGGATCGACTGGACGGGGCATGATCCGGTGAAACGCTGGTACGCCGGGTTCAAGTCGCGGCCTTCCTTCCGTCCTTTATTGTCCGAACGGATGGAAATCGTGGCGCCCCCTGCGCATTACGAAAAGCCCGACTTCTAACCCACCCAATCCTTGCGCAGCGACTTGGCCGCCAGCGCCATCAGCAAGGCCGCGATGGCATAGAAGATCAAGGCCGACAGGATAGCGTAGCGCAAAGCCTCCACGCCGAAACGCGCGGTGAGGCCGTCGGATAGCGCGCCCAAGATCATCGTGCCCAGCCCGATCCCGATCAGATTGTTGATGAACAGGAAGCTGGCCGAGGCGCTGGCGCGCATCTGCGGCGGGACGAGATGCTGGACCGCGCTCAGCACCGGACCGATCCAGATATAGGACAGGGCCTGCGGCAGCAGGAACAGCAGAAACGCCGCCGTTACCGACGAGGACAACACGCCCGCCGCGAAGAAGGGGATCGCCAGCAGATAGGCGACGGCAGGCAGCAGGACATAGTTGCCCCGGTTGCGCGCGCCCAGATAATCCCCAAGCCAGCCCCCGGCCAGCACCCCGACGATACCGCCAAGCAGCAGCACGGCACCGTAGAATTGGGATGTCTGCACCAGATCGAGACCGAAGCTGCGCTGCATCAGACTGGGCAGCCAGAAGGCGATGCCATAGCCGCACATCGAACTGAACGAAGCGCCGAAGGAGATAAGCCAGAAGCTGGGCTTGCGCGCCAGAATGCCGAATACCGCGCCCATCGGCGCCTTTTCGACCGGCACCGCATCGAACTGCCCCTTTTGCGGTTCGCGCACGATCAGGCGGAACAGCGGCGCGATGACGATCCCGGCGATGCCGACGACCAGAAAAGCCGTCCGCCACTCGACCAGCGCGGCGACGTAGCCGCCGAGCAATACGCCCGCCGCAGAGCCGAGCGGAATGCCGAGCGAATAAATGGACAGCGCGCGCGCGCGCTCATGACTGGGGAAATATTCGGCGATCACGGCATAGGACGGAGCGACGCCGCCCGCCTCGCCCACGCCGACGCCTAGCCGGAAGAGGAACAGTTGCCAGAAACTGGTGGCGATGCCGCATAATGCGGTAAAGCCGCTCCAGATCGTCAGCGAGATCGTGATGACCCATGTGCGGCTCGTCCGATCGGCCAGCAGCGCCAGCGGTATGCCGAGCGACGTGTAGAGCAAGGCGAAGGCAATACCGCCGAGCGCACCGAGTTGCGTGTCGGTGAGATTCAGGTCCGCCTTGATCGGCCCTACGAGTATCCCCAGAATCTGGCGGTCCAGAAAGTTGAACGTATAGACGAGCAACAGCATCGCCAGCACGACACCGCGATAGCGCCTTGTGGGTGCCTGGAACGGGAATTCCGGTTTAGCTATGGTGTCCATGGGATGCCTCTTGTCCGTCTCTCTCGCTTAGGCAAGAGGGACGGACAAGCATTGCACTGTCAGAACTTGACCGCCGCCGTCACGAATACCTGCCGCGGATTGCCATAATAGGCGGTCAGAACGCCTTCGCGACCCAATGTCGGGATCAGCGCGCCCGCCGTCGTGCGGTTGAAATTGCCGGTGTCGGGATTCTGGCTCAGGAAGTTGTAGCCCGACACGATATATTTCTTGTTGGTGAGGTTGCGCCCGTGAACGCCGAGCGAGAAGCGATCGCCTTCCGAAGCCCAGACGAGGCTGGCGTCCCACAGCGCGAACTTTCCCTGATCGAGACCCGGCGTGCGCAGTTCGAACTGCTGGCTGGCGCTGCGATAGGCCAGCGTACTGCTGGCGTTGATGCTGCCTCCGCCGACCGGCGTGTTGTAGGACAGCGTGCCGCTGGCCGTCCATTTGGGCGTATTCTGGAACTTGCGTCGATCCGACACGTCGATGCCGCGCGAGTCGATGAAGCGCGTATACTTGGCGTCGATATAGCCCAGCGCCCAGTTGAAGCCGAGACGATCGCCCTCCCTGCCGAAATCGCGCGCGATCGCGAGATTGCCTTCATATTCGATACCCCTGATGCGCGCCTTGCCCGCATTGGTCGTGACGCCGATGAACGTCTGCTGCCCGTTGATGACGGTGCCGACCGAACCGGGGACCTGCACGTCGCTGTAATCGGCGTGGAAGGCGGCGAGCGCCATCGTCAGGCGACGGTCAAACAGCGACGCCTTGTACCCGACTTCGTAGCTGTTGACGGTTTCCGGGTCGAAGGACAGGAAGTCGAAGATTTCCTGATAGCTGCGGGTCCCGTCCCGATTGGTGTCGGGCGCCGCCGTGCTGACGCCGCGCGGATCGAACCCACCACCCTTGAAGCCCTTGGAATAGCTGGCGTAGAGCGTGTGATCGGGCGACGGCTTGAAGCTGACCGAAGCGCGGGGCGTGAAC
The DNA here is from genome assembly GCA_965279415.1 of Sphingobium sp. Classification (GTDB taxonomy): domain Bacteria; phylum Pseudomonadota; class Alphaproteobacteria; order Sphingomonadales; family Sphingomonadaceae; genus Sphingobium. The sequence continues at coordinate 1,449,429 of OZ257238.1, read as the reverse complement.
TCCTTGAACGTATTGTCGCCGGTGAAGCTGGACGTGGTGGCGAAGAGCAGGCCGTTGCCGCCGAAGAAAGGCGATCCGCCGCCCAGGAACGTCTGCCGCAGGATGGTCGAGCTGCGCTTGTCCCAGGTATAGCGGCCACCGACCGACGCGCTGAACATCGGGCTGAAATCATATGTGAAATCGCCGAAGATCGCGAAGGTCTCGGTATCGACGTCGCCGAACGTCAGTGCGGTCACGCCGTTGGGCAGGCGCACGTCGAAAGCAGTGCGGGCGTTGGCGTCGAGGAAGTAACCCCCTATCAGACCCTGAAGCCCGCCTGCATCGATCAGCAACTGCAGTTCCTGCGAAAATTGCTTGTTGTTGTAGAAGGCCGGGACGTCGACATCGACCGCCGCAAGCGAATCGAAATCGATCGGCGTCGCGCTGTCATCCTTGCGATAGGCGCTGATGCTGCGGACGGTGAGCATGTCGGTCGGCTTCAGCTCGGCGAAGAGCGACACGCCCCAGGCTTCGACAACCTGCTTGGGATCGAGAAGGCCGGCGCGGGTGTCATAGACATCCGACAGCACGGGCGCGCCGGTAAACAGGCCGGGAATCAGGCGATGGCCGCCGCGCGGGTTGCTCTTGTCCTTGGTATAGTCGCCTGTAAGACGGAAAAAGGCGTCCGTCGCCTCGACCTGCGCGGTCAGGCGGCCGGCCCAGACGTCCTTGTTGTAATTGTCCTGACCCGTGGTCAAATTGTCGCCGAAACCACCCCGGCTGAGCCGCGCCAGCGCGCCGCCGAACTTGAGCGTGCCGTCACCGACCGGAACGCTGGCGGTGATGACGCCATCGGCCTGATTGTAGCTGCCGTAAGTGCCACGAATCTTGAGCATGGGATCGTCGCCCAGCCGCTTCGTTACATATTTGACCGCGCCGCCGATCGTGTTGCGGCCATAGAGCGTGCCCTGCGGCCCGCGCAGAACTTCGATCCGCTCCACGTCGTAGATGTCGAGCACCGCGGCCTGCGGGCGGTTGAGATATACGTCGTCGAGATAGAGACCCACGCCCGCTTCGAAACCGGCGACCGGATCCTGCTGTCCCACGCCGCGGATGAAGGCGGTCAGCGTCGAATTGGTGCCGCGCGAGGTTTCCAGCGTCACGTTCGGCGCGCTGTTGGAAATGTCGGTGATGTCGATGGCACCGGTACGCTCCAGCGTGTCGCCGGAAATGGCGGTGACGGCGATCGGCACGTCGAGCAGACTTTCCTCGCGGCGACGCGCAGTGACGACGATCGCGCCGTCCCCGGAATCAGCGCCTGTTTCCTGCGCCGCCAGCGGTGTCGTGAAAACGCCGCAATATGCGACGGAAGCCATAGCCAAAATGCGCAATGCGTGCCGCGAAGCCATCATCATTCCTCTCCTGATCGGCGTCCCTTTTGTGCGATGTCATGCAATGCGCATCGCGGGTTGCCAGTTACCGGGAAATCCAATACTGAAAGTTGAACCACCTTTCAACTTGAAAACGAACGGGGTGGTCCTGACCGTTCAAAGACCGCCGATGATGCGACATTTTGGCAACGGGCAGGAAGCTGGGTTAGCCGAGCAAGGTGCGAATCGCATTTGACGGCATGACCTGCACGATGGGAGAGTGATGCGGATGAAGGCTGTTGACCCACAGGTGGCGGATGCCAAGACGCCGCGCACCGCGCGCGGCGAGCGGACGCGCCGGGCGATACTGGACGCCGCCGCCGCGGAGTTCGGGGAAAAGGGCTTTCACGAAGGCTCGATCAGCGGGATCACTCGCCGCGCGGGCTGTGCGCTGGGCAGCTTCTATACCTATTTCGATACGAAGGATGCGGTGTTCCGCGCGCTCGTGACCGACATGTCGGCGCAGGTGCGCGATTATGTGGGTCCGCGCATCGCCGCCGCGCCCGATCAGATCAGCGCGGAGCGCGAAGGCCTGTTGAGTTTTCTGGAGTTCGCGCGCGCGCACAAGGAAATCTATCGCATCATCGACGAGGCCGAGTTCGTCGATCAGGCCGCCTATCGCAGCCATTACGAAACCACCGTCGAGCGCATCACCCGCCGTCTGAAATCCGCTGCGGACCGTGGCGAAGTGCGCGCCGACGTAAACGAAGTCCACGCCTGGGCGATCATGGGGATGAACGTGTTCCTGGGCCTGCGCTATGGCGTGTGGGACGAACGCGAGACACCCGACGAAGTAGCCCGTATCGCCAACGACATGCTGGCGCGCGGTATAGCCCCAGGCGCCTAGCGCCGCAGCAGGAAAACGGCGTGCTGGGCGAAGAGATTGGCGTTGGTGTGCGTCGTCTCCCGCTCGCCGTTCAGGAACCATTGCCCGTCGATCGACCAGCCGCGCTCTTTCACCAACGCCCGGAAATCGTCGATCGTCAGATGATGGATGTTGAGCGTGTCGTACCAGGTGTCCGGCAGCAGCCGCGTGACCGGCATCCGCCCGCCGAACGCCAGCGACAGGCGCCCGCGCCAGTGCGCGAAATTGGGAAAGCTGACGAACGCCTGCGCCCCGATCCGCAGCAGTTCCTCGACGACGCGATCGGGGCGGCGAGTCGTCTGCAACGTCTGGCTGAGGATCGCATAGTCGAAGCCGGCGTCGCCATAATAATGAAGGTCGGTGTCGGCATCCCCCTGCACCACCGAAAGGCCGCGACCGACAGCGGAAGCGACATTGGCGGGATCGATCTCCAGACCACGCGCATCGACTTGCCGCTGGTCGCGCAGCGCCGCCATCAGCGCGCCGTCGCCGCAGCCGACGTCCAGCACTCTCGCACCAGGCGTCACATTGCGCGCGATCAGGGCAAGATCGGGGCGGAGATCGTGCATCACGCCGTTCATCGCTCGCCCGCGCGCAGGAATCCGTCGACCACGCGATTGAGTTCGGGCGCTTCCAGCAGGAAGGCGTCGTGACCGAAGGGGCTGGAGAGTTCGACGAAGCTCGCCTGCGCGCCGGAAGCGTTGAGCGCGTGGACGATCACCCGCGATTCGGCGGTGGGATAGAGCCAGTCCGTGTCGAAACTGACGACGCAGAAGCGCGCCTTGGTGCGGGAAAAGGCGCGCGCGAGGCTGCCTTCGTGATCCTCCGCCAGATCGTAATAATCCATGGCACGTGTGATGTAGAGATAGCTGTTGGCGTCGAACCGCTCGACGAAACTCAGCCCCTGATGCCGCAGATAGCTTTCGACCTGAAAGTCGGCGTCGAAGCCGAATGTCTTTTGTCCCCCGGGGCTGTCGGGCCGTGCCTGAAGCCGGCGCCCGAACTTTTCGGTGAGGCCTGCTTCCGAGAGATAGGTGATGTGCGCGGCCATGCGCGCGACGGCGAGGCCCGCGCTCGGCACGTCGTTGTCGGCATAATAATCGCCGCCGCGCCAGCGCGGATCGGCCATGATCGCCTGTCGCCCGACTTCGTGAAAGGCGATGTTCTGGGCCGAATGGCGCGCGGTCGAGGCGATAACGATCGCCGATTCGACGCGATCGGGATAAAGCGTGGGCCAGGTCAGCGCCTGCATTCCGCCCATCGATCCGCCGATTACCGCGCGCAGCCGGTCCACGCCCAGATGATCGAGCAGCATCGCCTGCGCCCGCACCATGTCGCCGATGGTGATGACGGGAAAGCGCATCGCATAAGGTTCGTCGCGGCCCTGCTTCACACTGGTCGGATCGATGCTTGCCGGGCCGCTGGATCCCATGCAGCTTCCCAGCACATTGGCGCAAATGATGAAATGCCGGGCCGGATCGACCGGCTTGCCTTCGCCCACCATCCGCCACCACCAGCCGGGCTTTCCGGTCAGCGGGTGGGGGGAAGCGAGATATTGATCCCCCGTCAGCGCATGGCAGATCAGGATCGCGTTCGAACGGTCGGCGTTCAGCGTGCCGTAGGTTTCATAGGCGATATCCACCGGCGTCAATGCCGCGCCACTGTCGAGCGGAAGCGGACCCTCCAGCCGCACCTGACGGCCCAGGCCGAAACGGCTGTCGGTGGAAGCGGAGGCGGGAGCAGGGGCGGGAGCCATGCCCCGCCGCTAGGACGCGCGGAACGGGGTGTCAATCAGGCCCGCCATGTCGCGTTTCGGTCCAGCGGGCCTTTGCGCCACCCTTTGCGCAGGATCGGCTTTGTCGCTAAAGCGCGTGCCCATGACACAAGAAGCAATCGACAAACCCGACGCAGCACGCAACGCGCCGCAAAACGGCCCGCAGGCCAAGCCATGGATCATGGGCATTTCCGCTTATGTGCCGGGCAAGGCGAGCACGGCCGACGGCCGCCCGCTCATCAAGCTGTCCGCCAATGAAAACCCCCTCGGCACCAGCGACAAGGCGCGCGCCGCACTGATCGCCGCCACGGCGGACCTCACAACCTATCCCGATCCCGGCGCGACGAAGCTGCGCGAGGCGATCGGTGCGGCCTATGGGCTTGATCCCACCCGGATCATTTACGGCACGGGATCGGACGAACTGCTGCACATCGCCGCCAGCGCCTTCGCCGGTCCGGGCGACGAAGTGCTGTACGTTCGTTACGGCTTTTCCGTGTACGACATCGCCGCGCGTCGCGTGGGCGCAACCCCGGTGATGGCGCCGGACAAGGAGTACGCCACCGATGTCGACGCCTTGCTGGATGCCGTTACCGACAGGACGCGCGTCGTGTTCCTCGCCAATCCCAACAATCCCACCGGCACGATGACGTCGGCGGCGGAGATCGCCCGGCTACATGCCGGATTGCGACCCGATATCCTGCTGGTCCTCGATCAGGCCTATGCCGAATATCTGGAACCGGAAGAGGATGACGGCGGTCTGGCGCTTGCACAGCAGGCCGACAACATCTTCATCACCCGCACCTTTTCCAAGATTCACGGGCTGGCCGCGGAGCGTATCGGCTGGGGCTATGCCGCACCGGCGATCATCGACGCGCTGCATCGCATCCGCGCGCCGTTCAACGTGACGACGGCGGGGCAGGCCGCAGCGATCGCCGCGATCGGCGACACCGAATGGATGGCGCGGAGCCGCGCCCACAACCGTGAATGGCGCGAATGGCTGGCTGGCGAAGTGGCGGCCCTGGGCAATCACGGCCTTAGCGTGGTGCCGAGCAAGGCGAACTTTCTGCTCATCCTGTTCGAAGGTGCGCTGACCGCCGAAGCGGCGTTGAACGGCCTGATGGAGGAAGGCTATGCGACGCGCTGGCTGCCCGGACAGGGGCTGGCGAACGGGCTGCGCATCACCATCGGCACGGAGGCGCAGACGCGCGACGTCGCCCGTATCCTGCGCGGCCTGGCGACGGCGGCCTGATGTTGCCATTTTCCCGGATCAGCGTGATCGGCCTGGGCCTGATCGGATCGTCATTATTGCTGGCTATCCGCGATGCGATGCCGACGGTCGCGCTGACCGGGCATGACGCCAGCCCCGACGTGCGCGAAACCGCACGTCGGCTGAACCTTGCCGACGATATCACCGATACGGCTGGCGCGGCCGTTACCGACGCGGATCTGGTGATCCTGTGCGTCCCGGTCCGCGCGATGGCGGATGTCGCGGAGGCGATCCGTGACGATCTGCCGCCCGAAGCCATCATATCCGATGTCGGATCGTGCAAAGCGGAGATATTGGCGACGTTGACTGCCGCCCTGCCGCACCACAGCGTTATCCCGGCGCATCCTGTGGCGGGAACGGAGAACAGCGGGCCGGAAGCGGGCTTCGCCAGCCTGTTCAAGGGCCGCTGGTGCATCATCACGCCGCCGGCCGACGCCGATCCGGTGGCGATCGCGCGCGTGTCGGAACTGTGGCAGCGGATAGGGGCCGACGTGGAGACGATGGACGCGGCGCATCACGATCTGGTGCTGGCCGTGACCAGCCATTTGCCGCATCTCATCGCCTATACGATCGTCGGGACGGCGAGCGATCTGGAGAATGTGACGCGGTCGGAAGTCATCAAATATTCCGCGGGGGGCTTTCGCGATTTCACCCGGATCGCGGCAAGCGACCCGACCATGTGGCGCGACGTGTTCCTGTCGAACAAGGATGCCGTGCTGGAAATGCTCCAGCGCTTTTCGGAGGATCTCTCTGCCCTGCAGCGCGCGATCCGCTGGAACGACGGCGACGCATTGTTCAACCTGTTCACCCGCACCCGCGCCATCCGCCGCTCGATCATCGAGGAAGGACAGGACGATCCCGCACCCGATTTCGGTCGCAGCCATCCATAAGGGTCAGAAGCCGATTTCGGTCGCGTAATCGGGATCGTGGAGCATCGTCAGCCGTCGCGCAGCGCGCCGGGCAAAGCGCAGGGTTTCCGCCTTGCGTCGTGCAGCGGGCAAAGGCTCCGTCGGCGCCGGACGCACGATTTCGGCATCATATTGGTCCGCAACGATCAGCCCGGTACGCGTCGGCCAGAGGGCATCCCCTTCGAAGGGCGACAGATCAAACCCCGATGGCACGGCCCAGAAAAATCGGTCGCAATAGTCGAAATAATCCGGCCATTTGGCATCGCCCAGCAGATCGGCGCGGCTGCACTTGATTTCGACGATCACGATGTGCCCGGCCATGTCGAGCGCCATGATGTCCGCGCGGCGACCATTGGGTAGCGCCGCCTCGACCACGCCGAACAGCTCGTGCCGCTGGAAGAGCCGCAATACCCCGCGCGCCACGGCCATCGCCGTGCCGTCCGAAAGCGGCAAACAGTCTGTCTTGTGAGCGGTGGCCATCGCTAAATCATAGAACAAGGCAGGAACAAAGAAAAGGCCGATTCCGGTTGCCCGGATCGGCCTTTTCCTCCTCTCCCCAATTCTCGTAGGCGCTGCCGTTACCGGCGCGCCCCGGCTGCGGGTATCTCAGCGATAGAAGATATGATTGTCGATCGCGGCCAGCTTCGGCTTGCCCCAGCCGGGCGAAACACGGCGGGCATGGAAGAACAGCGCACCTTCGGCGGGCGTCTGCCATGCGTCCTTGAGGGCGATCTGCGAAATGGCGACGGCATCCTGCCAGTCGGCGCTGCCGGTGCTCGGCTGCGGGATCGTGCCGCCGCGCACGAAGCTGAACTGGCTCGGCTGACGCACGACGCCGCACAGGCTGCTGGCGAAACGGCCCGAACGAGCGCGGTTGATGATGACGCGGGCAACGGCCAACTGGCCGTCCAGGCTCTCGCTCTTCGCCTCGTAATAAACCGCGCTGGCGAGGCAGCGCATGTCGTCGTCGAGCGTGGCGGGCATCGGTTGCGAATCGACCATATCGGCGAGCGATGCGACAGCGGACATTTCCTGGGAAACATCATCCGACTTGGTCGTTGAGTAAGGGCTGGTGGGCTGAACCACCTCGCGCGGCGCTGCAAAGCTTATAGCTTTGCCCTGCGGTGCGCTGGAATTCTGAAGCGGGCGGATGGTGACGGGCGACGTCTCGTGCGATCCGGCGGCTATGGATGCATCGCTGGCCAATATGGCGGCGATGGCTGACAAGGTAAATGCGGCCACGGTAGCGGCCTTCAAACGGAAACTCATTCTAACCCAGAAACATGCGGTGAGTCGTCCGGGACGCCGTGCCCTTACATCTGGGCTGGTCTTGCGTCAGGTCGCTCCCCGTCTGCGTGTTTACCGTTTTCGCCCCCCATCGAACGAACCCACGGCAACCTGCGCATTGGAAGTGGAGCGCCTATGGCCGGGACGTTGCGCTAAGTCAACAATCAGCAGAGCGTGATAGCGGCCAAGCGTTCCGCCTGTGCGACATCGAGTTCCATTAACCATAAGTCGGGATCCGAGCGTCGGCGACGTGCCACATATTCGTCCGTTGCGGTTGCATCAGCGTCGGCTGCGGGACCGCATCGTTCCAGCCCATAGCCACCTTTCAAATCCGCCACACGCTCGAACAGGCCGGTCGGTTTCCCGCGCTCAAGGCATTGTATCAGGATGACGCCGCTCACGGGATCGCCGCGATGCAGCACCGTCGCAAAGCCGCCGGCTTCCTGCACTTGCCGGATCAACGCCCCCACCAGAATGTGTGTGGCGAGTCGCGGATCGCTCATCCGGCACGATATCCGGGTAATGACGACAGCGGATATTGCGACCGCATGAAGGTGCCTGTGCCCCGCCCCACTTCCTCGCCATCGGCATCGATCAGGCTGGCTTCAGCGACATAGACGCGACGGCGACCGCTGATCCAGCGCCCCTCGGCGCGCAGTTTCCCGGCGTGGATGGGGCGCGTGAACAGCAGGTTGAAGCTGGTGGTCAGCAGGAAGCGGTCACTAACCAGACTGTTGGCGGCGTAGAAAGCCGCATCGTCGAGCATCTTGAAATAGACCGTGCCGTGCACCGCGCCCGCCGCGTGATAGACGCTGTCGTCCACCTCGAAATCGATATGCGAGACACCCGGCGAGGCGATGGTGAGCGCCGACCGGAACAGACGGTTGATAGGCGCGGACATGTAAAGCTGTTCCAGCGCGCGGAAGTGCGCTTCCTCGCCGCTCGGTGGCGTTACCGTCGCAGGCTTGCGGGCGTCAGGCGGCGTCACGCGCCTCATTGCCCGACAACAGGGCGAACAGGGCTTCGCGCGATCCTGCGCCACGCAGGCGCGTGATCTGTGCTTCGTTGCGCAGATAGCGCGATACCCGTGCCAACGTCTTGAGATGTTCGGCGCCACTGTCGATCGGCGAGAGCAGGGCGAACACGACATCGACCGGCGCATTGTCCACGGCATCGAAAGCCAGCGGCGTTTCGAGCAGCACGACGATGCCGCACACCCGGTCGAGACCAGGTATCTTGGCATGCGGAATGGCAACACCGCCGCCGAAGCCCGTGGAACCCAGGCGCTCCCGCTCGGTCAACCGATCGAACACCACATCGGAAGGCAGACCATAGACGCTTGCCGCCATATCCCCGAGCTTCTGGAAAAGCTGCTTCTTGCCGGCAACGATCGCGGCTGTCGCCAGCGCCTCGGGCGTCAATATATCGTCAAAGTGGACCATCTGTTACCTAAATGCCGGGTATCCGGAGCCTGGGGCGGGAGCGGAGCGAGGCGACCCGCCTTCTGCCCATGCTGCATATGATGCCCGAACCAAAGCCCGGCGCCATAGAGCGCAAGGGCGCAATCGTCAATGGTCAGGAGCATGGACCAAGGACAGGCGGCGGTTCGGGCCGCCTGTCCCACACCACCACCGCTTAGTTATGCGGTTCCACCCAGCCGATCGTGCCGTCGTTGCGGCGATAGACCATATTATAGGCGGATGTTCCGGCATTCAGGAACAGCAGCGCATTGGTGTTGCGCAAGTCGAGCATCATCACGGCGTCCGACACGGTCGCTTCCGGAATGTCGACGCGCGTTTCCGCGACGATCAGCGGCGCGTCGTCCGACTCCACATCCTCGTCAGGCGTTGCGAACACGGTGTAGCCTGCGCCATCGAACGCCAGCGCATCGACGCCATTGGCACGCTTTTCCTCGGCGGCTGCCGTCTGCGCATGACGATCCTTGAGACGACGCATATAACGGCGCAATTGCTTCTCTATACGATCCGCCGCCTGATCGAAGGCGACGTGCGCGTCCTGCGCCTCGCCGGCGCCCTTCAGGATCAGCCCGCTCATCACATGGCACACGATGTCGCAATGGAACGCACCATGCGGCGCCGGCCGGAATGTCACCTGCGCAGAAATCGTGCGCGCGAAATATTTCTCAGCCACCGCTTCGAGCCGTGTCCAGACGTGCTGCTTGAGCGCGTCACCCGTATCGACCTGATGCCCGGAAACACGAATATCCATTTTGCCTTACTCCTTATGCGAGCCGGACCGCCGGGGAAGGCGGGCCGGTGGGCGTGCCGCGCGAATCCGTGAAACGGACCCTCGCGGCTTGTGGACGGGGCAGCGTCTAGGCTGCTGCTCCGTCAAGCCAGAGCGGCTTTTCCAGCGTTGCGACGAACGCTGCATGCCGCTCCAGTTCTTCGACGCTCGCCCGGTGAGGGCGCGCGGCACGTACCGGGCGAACGGTCGAGACAGGCGCACGTTCCCTTGTTGCGGCTGTTCCGGCTCTCGATCCGGACGGGCCACTGTCCTCGTCGGCCAAAGTGAGGCCGATCTGCCGTCCACCGGTAAGTTCGACGTAGAGTTGGGCCAGCAATTCGGCGTCGAGCAAGGCGCCGTGCTTTACGCGATGGCTGCGGTCGATGCCGTAACGGGTACAAAGCGCATCAAGGCTGTGCTTCGCGCCCGGATGCAAATTGCGGGCGATGGCGACAGTATCGATCATCCGGTCGAGCGAGATCGGATCACGCGCAATCAGCTTCAGCTCATGGTTGAGAAAGCCGAAATCGAACTTGGCATTGTGCGCGACCAACGGCGATTTGCCCAGAAACGCCAGCAACGCATCGGCACCGTCCCGAAACAGCGGCTTGTCGCGCAGGAACGTATCCGACAGGCCGTGAATGGCTTCGGCGGCGGCAGGCATGGCGCGCTGGGGATTGAAATAGGCGTGGAATGTTTCGCCGGTGGGCACGCGGTTCACAAGCTCGATGCAGCCGATTTCCACCATGCGGTCGCCTGTGGCTGGATCGAATCCCGTCGTTTCGGTATCGAATATGATCTCGCGCATGAGTCTTCCACAAACCTCAAATCTCTTTATCGACCTGCTTTGGCATGAAGGCAAGCGACCAGACGACGGACTTGCGCCCGTGTCCGGTCGAAGCTGCCTCCGGTATCGACGAGGATGTCGGCCCGACGGCGCTTTTCCGCGTCGGGCGTCTGCAGATGGCGGATGCGGCGGAATTTGTCGACCGTCATCCCCGGTCGGGCCAGAACCCGTGCCCTTTGCTTCCAGGCCGGTGCGCTGACGACGATAACGCCCGCCAGCCAGCGATGGGCATGCGTCTCGAACAGCAGCGGAATGTCGAGCACGACGATCCGCCGTGCACGATGCCGCCGCAGGAAGTCGGCGCGCGCACACTGCACCGCCGGATGGACGATCGCTTCCAATGCCTTGCGTTCATGGGGATGGGCGAACACCGCTGCGCCGAGTTTTGCGCGGTCCACACCCTGCGGGCCGGTGGTGCCTGGGAACCGCGCCTCGATCTGGGGCAGCAACGCGCCGTCAGGACCCTGCAATTTATGGACTTCGGCGTCGGCGTCGAACACCGCGATACCCTGCTGTTCCAGCATGGCGGCTACGGCGGACTTGCCCATGCCGATCGATCCGGTCAGGCCCCATATACGCGCCATGGCCCCGGCTCAGGCCGTCAGCAGGGCGCGCAGTTCCGCGTCATGCTCTCGCGGGGCGTCGGCATCGAAGAAGATGTCGAATGCCAGCGCAGCCTGCCCGATCAGCATTTCCAGCCCGTCTACCGTATCCAGCCCGCGCGCGCGGGCAGCGGCGAGCAACGGCGTTTCCAGCGGCGTGTAGACGATATCATACACAAGCGCGGAAGAGGGAAGCGGCGTAAGGTCAAGTGCCAGCGGTGACTGCCCCTCCATGCCGAGCGAAGTTCCGTTCACCAGCAGATCGACAGGCGGCAAGGCATCGTCCATGCCGATCACGCTGCCCGTCACCCCTGCATCGTCGAGCAATGTCTGTCCGTTCGCCTTGTCACGCGCCATGATGGTGATCGCCGGAACGCCGAACGTCGTCAGCGCAAAAAGGATCGCCCGCGCCGCGCCGCCACTGCCGATCAGCAGCGCGTGCGCCGGGCGCAGCTTGCGCGCGATCAGCGCCTGGAGAAAACCGCCCGCATCGGTATTGGTGCCGATCAACGGCCCGCCGGTTTCGCTGGCGATGGTGTTCATCGCGCCGATGCGTTGCCGCACGCCACCCGGATCGTCGGTATAGTCCATCACTGCGATCTTGTGCGGAATCGTGACGTTGCAGCCCAGCCAGTCGGGATCCGCGCGGCGCGACAGGAAATAGGCCGCTAGTCCTTCGCGCGTCACATGCGTCTTGCGATATTCCGCTTCGATACCCAGTTTCTGCAGCCAGAAATTATGGATGACCGGCGACTTGCTGTGCGCGATCGGATCGCCGATCACTTCGGCGTAAGGCATTCCCTGGCTCATGACGGCAGGAAGCAGCGGATGCGCAGGAAGTCAAGCAGCGGAAGCAGCGGAAGCCCCTGAATCGCGAACTGACTCCCCTCGATCCGCGCGAAAAGCTGTGCGCCCGGTCCTTCGATCCGGTAGCAGCCGACGCACCAGCGACATTCCTCCCACTCCGCATCGAGATAGGTGCGGATGAAATCGGGCGAGAGCGGTCGCATCGTCATCTTGACCCGCTCGACATACCGCCAGACAGGCGTACCCCCCTGCACGATGACGGCAGCACTGTGCAGATAATGGCTACGGCCCGAAAGCTGCCCCAATATTCGTTCGGCGTCGGCGCGATCGACCGCCTTGTCGATCATTTCCCCGCTGTCGAGGCTGAGCGTCTGATCGCATCCCAGCACCAGATCGCCCGGCGCCCGACGCGATACGCGCAGCGCCTTCAGTTCCGCCAGCGCATCGGCGAGCGCACGGGCATCGAGACCATCGCCGCGCAGAGCCTCCTTCGCCGCTTCTTCATCGACGCCGGGCGCGACGGCATCGAAAGGAACACCCGCAGCCGAGAGGAGCGCGCGGCGACCGGCACTTTGCGAGGCGATAATAAGGGAGGCGCTCATGCGGTTTTCTGATCGCTTTCCTTGAGTACGCGTTCGTTGAACAGGTTGATGATCGCCGCCGCGGCCTCCTCGATCGACCGGCGCGTCATGTCGATCACCGGCCAGCCATTGTCGGAAAACAGGCGGCGAGCGAAGGTCACTTCGGCATGCACCCGTTCGATATCGACATAGGAGGTTTCCGGGGCCTGGTTGAGCGACAGGAGACGGTTGCGTCGCACCTGCACCAGCCGTTCGGGGCTGATCGTCAGGCCGACGACCATAGGATGCTTCAATCGATAGAGATTGGACGGCGGCGGCGATTCGATCACCAGCGGGATATTCGCCGTCTTGTATCCGCGATTGGCGAGGTAGATCGACGTTGGCGTCTTGGATGCGCGCGACACCCCGGCCAGTACGATGTCGGCTTCCTCCCAATTGTCGTGACCGACCCCGTCGTCATGCGCGATCGTGAACTGGATCGCTTCGATCCGCGCGAAATAGGCTTCGTCGAGGATATGCTTCCTGCCTGGCCGGTTGCGCGTTTCCTGCCCCAATATGTTGGACATGGCATCGGTGACGGTATCCAGCGCCGCGACATGCGGCAAGCCCAGCGCGCGGCAGCGGTTCTCCAGCTTGCGCCTCAGGTCGCTGTTCGCCAGCGTGAAGAGGACCAGGCCGGGATTGACGGCGATTTCCTCCATGATCCGGTCGAGATGCAGTTCGGACCGGACCATCGGCCAGAAATGCCTAATCGCTTCGACATTCTCGAACTGCGCGATGCCGGCCTTGGCGATGTTTTCCAGCGTCTCTCCGGTAGAGTCCGACAGCAGATGAAGATGCAGACGCGTCATGCCGCAACTGTGTTGGCAGACTGTGGATAAAGCAAGGGAGGAAAGCGGGGGTGAAAGCGAGCGCCGATCCTGTGCGCATTGACCAGGATTTCATCCACAGCCTTCTCACAGGCGATCTATTTGGTCCACAGCCTGTGGATAGCGTGGATGAAAGTGACGACTCTGGCGCAAAACGCGTGGCAAGCGGAGTCAAACTGTTGGCAATTGCGCGGACAGTCGATTACCCCCATTGCCAACCGACCATCATCTTCAACAATCTCCTTTATAAACTATAATAGAGTATAGGAACGGAGCCGACACGCCTGTGACAGACAGCCAGACATCGCCCAAACCCCTGATGCGCGTCATCGCCGGAGAACGGCTCGATCCGCCGCCGATGTGGTTGATGCGGCAGGCAGGGCGGTATCTTCCCGAATATCGCGCTTTGCGTGCCGAAAAGGGCGGATTTCTGGAACTGGTGTACGACAGCGCCGCTGCCGCCGAAGTGACCGTCCAGCCGTTACGGCGCTTTGCCTTCGACGGCGCCATCCTGTTTTCCGATATCCTCATCGTGCCTTACGCCATGGGGCAGAAATTGTGGTTCGAAACGGGGGAGGGGCCACGTCTCGCTCCCACGCTCGACACTACCGATCTGGCGACGCTCGTTCCCGACCACAGCCGGTTCGAGGCGATCTACGAGACCGTGCGGCAGGTTAAGGCGCAGCTTGACCCCGGTGTCACCATGCTGGGCTTTGCCGGCAGTCCCTGGACGATTGCGACCTATATGGTGGCGGGGCAGGGCAGCAAGGATCAGGGCGCGGCACGTCGACTGGCCTACAGCGATCCAATACGTTTCGGCGCGATCATCGAGGCGATCGTCCAGGCGACCGTCGAATATCTGTGCGGTCAGATCGATGCAGGCGTCGAAGCCATCCAGTTGTTCGACAGTTGGGCCGGGAGTCTCGCGCCGCTGGAGTTCGATCGCTGGGTCATCGCGCCCAATGCGAAGATCGTCGCGGCGGTGAAGGCAAAGCGTCCCGGCGTCGCCATCATCGGTTTCCCAAAGGGTGCTGGCGCCAAGCTCGTCGATTACGCCAGAGGCACCGGCGTCGATGCGGTCGGTCTCGATGAAACCGTCGATCCGCACTGGGCCAACGCCGTTCTGCCCAAGGGCATGGCGGTGCAGGGCAATCTCGATCCGCTGGCGCTGGTGTCGGGCGGGCCGGGTCTTGCGGAAGCGATCTCCAATATTCGCGCGGCCTTTGTAGACCGCCCGCATATCTTCAATCTGGGCCATGGCATATTGCTCGACACGCCGATTGACCATGTCGAGGCGCTGATTACATTGGTCCGAAAGCCGCTATGATGCGGCTATCATGACGAGGCACTGCACATGAGTTTCCTTGGGGCGGCCTATCCATGGCTGAAGGCCGCGCATCTCATCTTCGTCATCTTTCTGATGGCCGGGCTGTTCATGCTGCCGCGTTTCTTCGTCTATCATCAGGAAGCGCCGGTCGGATCGGAGGAAGATCGCAAATGGATCGACCGCGAGGCCAAGCTGCTACGCATCATCCTCAACCCTTCGCTGGCGATCGTGTGGGTGCTCGGCCTGTTGCTTGCCTACGACATCGGCGCCTGGACGATGGGCTGGTTCCACCTGAAACTGCTGCTCGTCGTTGCGCTGTCCGGCTACCATGGCTGGCTAGGGGGGTATGCCAAGAAGCTGGCACGCGGGGAACGCACTCTGACCGACAAGAAACTGCGATTGCTGAACGAAGTCCCCGGAATCGCCGTTGCCGTAGTGGTGATACTAGTGATCGTGAAGCCTTTCTGACGATCCCGCCCCTAGGCTGCTTGCTCCGCCCGTCGCACATCGTCTTGACTTGATTCACGCCGCCGCCTAACGCTCAATCATCTCTTCTGCCGCTCGGATGCACGACGTTTTTTCCGTACTTCCGTTCGAGCCGGCGCCTTTCCCATCGCCATATCCCACAGTCCTATCCGCCGGAACGTCACCCGATGCATCTTAAAGACCTCAAGAAGAATACGCCTGCCGAACTCGTCTCCATGGCTGAAGAGCTGGGTGTCGAAGGCGCGTCTACCCTGCGCAAGCAGGATCTGATGTTCGCCATATTGAAGGCGGAAGCGGAAAATGGTGAGCAGATCATGGGCGAAGGCACGATCGAAGTGCTGCCCGACGGTTTCGGTTTCCTGCGCAGTCCGCAGGCCAATTATCTGGCCGGTCCCGACGATATCTACGTCTCGCCCAACCAGGTCCGCAAGCATGGCCTGCGCACCGGGGATACGGTGGAAGGCGAAATCCGCGCACCAAAGGACGGCGAACGCTATTTCGCGCTGACCAGGATCATCTCCGTCAATTTCGACGATCCCGACGCAGTGCGCCATCGCGTTAATTTCGACAATCTGACGCCGCTCTATCCCGAAGAGAAGCTCAATCTCGATACGCTGGACCCGACGGTCAAGGACAAGTCGGCACGTGTCATCGACATCATATCGCCGCAGGGCAAGGGCCAGCGTGCGCTGATCGTCGCACCGCCGCGCGTCGGCAAAACGGTTCTGCTCCAGAACATCGCCAAGGCGATTACCGACAATCATCCCGAAGTGTTCCTGATCGTGCTGCTGATCGACGAGCGGCCGGAAGAAGTGACCGACATGCAGCGCAGCGTGAAGGGCGAAGTCGTCTCCTCGACCTTCGACGAGCCGGCGCAGCGCCATGTGCAAGTCGCTGAAATGGTGATTGAAAAGGCCAAGCGGCTGGTCGAGCACAAGAAGGATGTCGTCATCCTTCTCGATTCGATCACGCGTCTCGGCCGTGCCTACAACACCGTCGTGCCGTCTTCCGGCAAGGTGCTGACCGGCGGCGTGGACGCCAATGCGCTCCAGCGGCCCAAGCGGTTCTTCGGCGCCGCGCGCAATATCGAGGAAGGCGGATCGCTCTCGATCATCGCTACTGCACTGATCGATACCGGCAGCCGTATGGACGAAGTGATCTTCGAGGAGTTCAAGGGCACCGGCAACAGCGAAATCGTGCTCGACCGCAAGGTTGCGGACAAGCGCATTTTCCCCGCGCTCGACGTCGGCAAGTCCGGCACGCGCAAGGAAGAATTGCTGGTCGACAAGGCCAAGCTCAGCAAGATGTGGGTACTCCGCCGTATCCTCATGCAGATGGGCACGGTCGACGCCATGGAGTTCCTGCTCGATAAGATGAAGGATTCAAAGACCAACGAGGATTTCTTCGATTCCATGAACCAGTAAGGGCTGCGTTGCGTTGATGCCTTGATGCGGCTTCCCGCTTCCCCCTGATTCGAGCCTTACCGGAGACGCCCCTTGATCGACCTGCTGACTATGGCCAGCGCCGCTGCCACTTCCATGGGATCGCCTGCGGAAATATGGGGCCATATCGTCGCGGATTTCTCCAATATCGGATCCCCCAGCGCATTGGCTGCATTCGGTCAGGTGCTGATGATCGATATTCTGCTGGCGGGCGACAATGCGATCGTGGTCGGTGCGCTGGCTGCGGGATTGCCTGCCGATCAGCGCAAGAAAGTCATCCTGATCGGCATTATTGCCGCTTTGGTTCTGCGTATCGGCTTCGCCCTGGTCGTCAGCCAGCTGATGCAGATCGTCGGCCTCATTCTGGCTGGTGGCCTGTTGTTGCTTTGGGTAAGCTGGAAAATGTACCGCGAACTGCATCCTGCGGGACAGAGCGGGGGATCGGCGGAAGTCGAAGGCGACGAGCGTAGCGGTCTCAAGCCTGCCAAGAGCTTCGCCGCCGCCGCCTGGGCCGTCGCCGTGGCGGATGTCAGCATGAGCCTAGACAATGTTCTGGCCGTCGCTGGAGCGGCGCGCGAGCATCCGGGAATCCTCATCATCGGCCTGATCCTGTCGGTCGCGCTGATGGGTATCGCCGCCAATGTCATAGCCAAATATATCGAGCGTTTCCGCTGGATCGCCTATCTCGGCCTGGCTGTGATCGTCTATGTCGCCGTCAAGATGATCTATGAAGGTTTCACCGATCAGCAGGTCGGGATATTGACGCTGTTTTCCTGATCCTCAGGGCAGCAACACCGTCGATCCAGTCGTTTCCCGCGCCTCCAGCGCCCGATGCGCTTCTGCGGCGTCGGAAAGCGCGTAGCGCTGGCCGATATGGGTTTTCACCACGCCGCGCTGCATCCGGTCGAACAGCCGTTCGGCGGTATGCGCCAGTTCCTGCGCCGTTGCGACATAATCGAATAGCGTGGGACGCGTGACATAAAGTGATCCGCCTTTGCTCAGGTCGAGCAGACTAATCGGCGGCACGGCGCCCGATGCGTTGCCATAGCTGATCATCAGCCCGCGCCGCCTGAGGCAGGCGAGAGACGCCGCCCAGCTATCCTTGCCCACCCCGTCATAGACGACATCGACCCCTTTTCCGTCGGTCAGGTCGCGCACTGCCCCGGTCAAGGCATCGAATGGGCCATGCAGGCTATGATCGGCTGCGACGGTCGCAGCTTTCGCCGCCGATCCGCTATGCGCGATCACCGTTACGCCCTTGTCCCGCAGCCATGGCACCAGCACCGATCCCACGCCTCCCGCCGCTGCATGGACCAGCGCAACTTGCCCGCTGCCAAGCTGGAGCATGTCTTCCGCGAGATAACAGGCAGTCATGCCCTTCAGCATCAATGCCGCCGCATCTTCCGTGCTGATTTCCTCGGGGATACGCACGATGCGGTCGCCAGGCACGATACGGTGGGTGGCATAGCTGCCGAGGCCGCTCACGCACCCCACGCGATCACCGACGGCAAAACCGACGACACCTGTTCCGACCGCGGCGATGCGCCCCGCACTCTCTGATCCGAGCGGCGTCGACAGGGGAGCAGGATAGAGACCGGATCGATAATATGTGTCGATGAAATTGAGACCGATCGCCTCCTGCGTGATCAGTACTTCGCCATCACCCGGAAAACCGGGATCGAAGTCCTCCCGTGCGATGACATCCGGTCCGCCATGCGCGCGGGCGACCATGCGCCAGGCCTGTGCCATCAGCCGAGGTGCTCTGCGAAGAACTCGGCGCTCCTGCTGTCAGCGAGCTGTGCCGCCGCTTCATCGCGACGATTGCCCATTTCCGCGGCAAAGCCGTGATCGAGGCCGGGATAATCGATCAGCGTAACGTGGCGATTGTCGGCAAGACCCTCGTGCATGGCCGCCTGCGCTTCCGGTCCTACGAAGTGGTCCGCCGTCGGAATATGCAGCAATACCGGCTTGCCGATCGCGTGCTGTTCCCCCAGCAAGCCGTCTATCCCGACGCCATAATAGCCCACGAACGCGTCGCCATCCGTCCTGCACGCCGCCATGAAGGCCAGTCGACCGCCCAGACAATAGCCGACGAGTCCGACCTTGCCTTCCCCGCCCAATTCCGCGCGCGCCGCTTTGATCGTCGCTTCGATATCGCGGATGCCCTGATCCTGATTGAATTTCCCCATTAGATCAAGTGCTTGCTGGAAGTCCTGCGGTACATCGGGATCAAGCGTGATATGCGGTTGCAAACGCCAGAACAGATCCGGCGCATAAGCAAGATATCCTGCGTTCGCCAAAGCGTCGCATTTGCGGCGGATGCCTTCGTTGACGCCGAAGATCTCCTGAATGACGACGATTGCAGCCTTCGGCGTGCTGCCGGGCTGCGCGACATAGGCATCGAACTGCGCGTCGCCGTCCAGCGTGTGTATCGGGATCATCTCGGTCATCGCCACGGTTCCTTCGCCATCGTCTCATGCTTCATAATGGCGTTTGTTGGTTGCAGTTCAAGGACGTTGGGCAGGCCCGGATCGGCAAAACTGGCATTTCGGCGCGGCTTGCGCCATGATGCGGCAATTGCTTGTACGTAACGGCGCGTTGTGAAGGGTCAGGCCATGAAAGTTACCGTCGATGTCGAATGCACGCCGGAAGAAGCGCGCACATTCCTGGGTCTGCCCGACGTGTCGCCTATCCACGATAAATATGTGCAGACGATGCTCGAAACCATGGATGGCACGGTCAACCTGGATCAAATGGAAAATCTGTTCCGCAGCTTCTCGCCCATGGGCGATGCGGGAATGCGTTTGTTCAAGCAGATGATGGACCTCGGTATGTCCGGCTCCGGTATGGGAAACATCGGCGGCAACAAGAACGGGTGAGAGCGTTTGTCGTTGGACACGATATTCGCGCTGTCCAGTGGTCAGCCGCCCGCCGGTATCGGCATCTTGCGGATCAGCGGACCCGTTGCGGCCGATGTGTTGTCCGGCGTTATCGGCAGAATGCCGAAGCCTCGCATCGCGACGTATGTAACGATGCGCGATCCCCAAAGCGGGACGGCTATCGATACCGGCCTCGCCCTGTGGTTTCCGGGACCGCGAACCGCGACGGGTGAAGATCTGGCCGAGCTGCATTGTCACGGTGGTCGCGCAGTAACCACGGCTCTGCTTGCTATGCTCGCCAGACAGCAGGGATGCCGTCTTGCCGAACCGGGCGAATTTACCCGACGTGCTTTCCTCAATGGGCGGATCGACCTTAACGAGGCGGAGGGCCTGTCCGACCTGCTTCTGGCGGAGACGGAAGGACAGCGCAGGGCCGCAATGGCGATGGCGCAGGGACATTTTTCCCGTCGTCTGGAAGATTGGCAGCGCAGGATCTTACACCTGTCGGCGCTGGCCGAATCCGCGTTGGATTTCTCCGATGAGGATGACGTGCCGGGCGAGGGGACGGAGGCGGTGATCGCGGCGGGCATTGCGACGCTGCATGATGAAGTGCGATCGGAACTGGCGCGCCCTTCCGCCGAAAGGTTGCGTGACGGGGTGCGTGTCGTGATCGCCGGACCACCCAATGCCGGAAAATCGACGCTGCTGAACAGGCTGGCGGAGCGTGATGCAGCGATCATATCGGATGTTCCGGGGACGACGCGTGATCGCATCGAAGTTCCGGTTTCTATCGGCGGCACGGCATTTCTGCTGACGGATACCGCCGGATTGCGGGACGACGCATCGGACGATGTGGAAGTGATCGGCATGGACCGAGCGCGCGAAGCGATCAACGCCGCCGACATCCTGCTATGGATTGGTGCGGCGGACGATGTACCGCGCGATGATGCCATATGTATCGCAGCGCAAGCGGACAGGCCGGGATGGTTCATGTCCCACGGCATGCATCTCGCGATTTCCGCTGCTACGGGGCAGGGCATCGATAGCCTTGTTTCGATACTGAAGGAACGTGCCGCGATGCTTTTACCGCAGGGTGATGGCTATGCGCTGCACGGCAGGCAGCGCGCGATGCTCCATATCATAGCGAATCTGTTGTCCGAGGCGCGGGGGCAAAGCGATATGCTGATCGTGGCCGAGACCCTCCGTCATGTGCGGGGTTCGATCGACAGACTGACTGGCCGATCCGGGACGGAGGATATGCTCGATGCCCTGTTCGGGACATTCTGCATCGGAAAGTAAGCCATGTTCCACGTGGAACATGCCCGCCCGCCTTTGACGATTTGCAGCTTTCCCGCTAAGAACCGGCCATGCGACATTCCAGCGTAGATGTGATCGTGGTCGGTGGTGGCCATGCAGGGTGCGAAGCTGCCGCGGCAGCCGCACGTAAAGGAGCACGTGTTGCTCTCGTCACGTTCGATCGCGCTACGGTGGGTGCCATGTCCTGCAATCCTGCGATCGGCGGATTGGGCAAAGGACATCTCGTTCGCGAAGTCGATGCGCTCGATGGTCTGATCGCGCGGGCGGCTGATGCCGGCGCCATTCACTATCGGATGTTGAATGCCAGCAAGGGTGCGGCCGTCCAGGGGCCACGCATACAGGCGGACCGTCGTCGCTACCGTGCGGCAATCCAGGCCATGCTCGCCCGCTATGAAACCGTGAAGATCATAGAGGCTGAGGTTGAGGCACTGTTCCTGGAGCAGGATCGCGTTGCCGGGATCACGTTGGGTGACGGGTCGTTGCTGCGGGGCAAAGCGGTCGTTCTGGCGACAGGAACATTCCTTGGCGGCGCGATGTTTCGGGGGGAAGAGCGTATGATCGGCGGGCGGACCGGCGAGCGGTCCGCGCAGATGCTCGGCGCACAATTGCGGGACCTGGCGTTGCCGATGGGGCGGCTCAAGACCGGGACACCACCCCGGATCGATGGACGCACGATCGACTGGGCGCGGCTGGAAGAGCAGCCCTCGGATGACGGCCACTGGACGATGTCGCCTTTGTCGGAAGGCCGAATGTTGCCGCAGAGCTTCTGCGCCATCACGCGCACCAATGCGCGGACACATGCTATCATTCGTGAAGGGCTGGATCGTTCGCCCTTGTTCAGTGGTGCAATCGAAGGGCAGGGTCCACGTTACTGCCCGTCGATCGAGGACAAGATTTTCCGTTTCGGCGACCGCGACGGGCATCAGGTCTTTCTGGAACCCGAAGGGCTGGATGACGTCCTCGTCTATCCCAACGGCATCAGCACGTCGTTACCCACCGATATTCAACACGCAATGGTACGATCGATGACCGGCCTGGAGCATGCAGAGATCGTCGTGCCGGGCTATGCGGTGGAGTATGACTATATAGATCCGCGCGCACTCGACAGCCGCTTGGGGCTGCGTGCTCTGCCTGGCCTGTTCTGTGCGGGACAGATCAACGGGACGACCGGCTATGAAGAAGCGGCGGCTCAGGGCCTGATGGCTGGTGCCAATGCTGCTGCCGAAGCGCTTTCGCAAGAACCATTCATCCTTGACCGCGCCAGCAGCTATATCGGTGTGATGATCGACGATCTCATCCTGCAGGGTGTCACGGAGCCGTACCGCATGCTGACTGCGCGTGCGGAATATCGCCTCCATCTGCGCGCTGACAATGCCGGGACGCGTCTGACGCCGATTGGTTTGGCGCATGGGCTGATCGGGCAGGAGCGCGCAGCCATCTTCGCCGCGCGACGAGTCCGCCACGCGGTTCTCACCGATGCCCTGCAAAACGGCGTCACAGCATCCGACTTGCTGACGGCAGGTGCGCCGGTGCGACAGGACGGCGGGCGCCGCACGTTGTTCGAGTGGATGCGTTTTCCCGAAGTGCCGCTGTATCTGTTCGCCGATCTTTGTCCGCAATGGGCTGAAGCTTCGGATGATCTGCGAGATGAGATTATCGAAGATGCCCGCTATGCACCCTATCTGGCGCGTCAGGCGTCAGAGATACGTGACCTGCGGGCGAATGAGGCTTTGGTGATCCCAGGCCAAGTCGATTATCGCGCGATAGGTGGCCTGTCGCGTGAGATGCTCGAAAAACTGGAAGCGGCGCGCCCTGAAACCCTAGCTGCAGCCGGTCGCATTCGCGGCATTACTCCTGCGGCGCTCGCGGCTATCCTGGTGCATGTTCGGCGGCGTGCTGCATGACGGAAGATGAGGCGCGGGCATGGCTGACGCGCATGGATGTTTCACGTGAAACGATTGCAAGGCTGGAACAGTATATCGCCTTGCTGTTTGATGAGATGGGGCGCCAGAATCTCATCGCCGAATCGACGCGGTCCCATGTTTGGGCGCGGCATATTGTGGACAGCGCCCAGCTTTTGCCTCTGGCGCCGACCGAGAATGAGCGCGGTCGGGGATGGATCGACCTCGGCTCGGGGGCGGGTTTGCCTGGGATCGTCATCGCTATCCTCTCGCGATGGAACGTCATATTGGTCGAATCGCGTCGCAAGCGCGTGGATTTTCTCACCCACGTCGTAGAAAGCCTGAGGCTAGATAATGTCGAGATCGTCGGTGGTCGCGTAGAGACGTTGAATATAAATATTCCAGCAGCCGTTATAAGCGCGCGTGCCTTTGCACCTATGGCGAAGCTGTTCGCATCGTCGCATCATCTTGCCGACGCAAAGACCTTTTGGCTGTTACCCAAAGGGAAAAGCTGGCAGAGTGATATCGATGATGCATCCATGCAGTGGCATGGTATGTTTCACGTGGAACATAGCGTTACCGATCCCGACAGCGCCGTTGTCGTTGCCAGGTCGGTCCGCAGAAAGGGCCGCCGATGATCCGCATTGCGATTGCCAATCAGAAGGGCGGCGTTGGGAAAACCACGACGGCGATCAACGTCGCCACGGCGCTTGCGGCGACTGGGCATCGCACCTTGCTGATTGATCTCGATCCTCAGGGGAATGCTTCTACGGGCTTGGGCATTAGCAATGCCGAACGCCACCGCTCCAGCTACGATGTCCTGATCGGCGATTGCGATGTCGATGATGCCGTGCTGCCCACGCGTGTCCCGAAACTCGATATTCTCCCCGCGACGCAGGATCTCTCCGGCGCGGAGATAGAGCTGATCGATTATGAGCAGCGCACGCATCGTCTCCAACAGGCGATGGACAAGACGCAACAGGGGCGCTGGGACATCTGCCTCATCGACTGTCCTCCGTCTCTGGGCTTGCTGACGATCAACGCCATGGTCGCAGCGCAGGCATTGCTCGTGCCACTGCAATGCGAGTTCTTCGCGCTCGAAGGACTGTCGCAATTGTTGCAGACCGTCGATCGCATTCGCGGTCGTTTCAATCCCGGTCTGTCGATCATGGGTGTGGCTTTGACGATGTACGACCGGCGTAACCGCCTGACCGATCAAGTGGCCGACGATGTCCGCGCCTGTCTGGGCGATGTGGTGTTCAAAACCGTAATTCCGCGCAATGTGCGCCTCTCCGAAGCGCCGAGTCATGGGATGCCGGCATTGATCTACGATTATCGCTGCGCCGGATCGGAGGCCTATATGCAATTGGCCCGTGAACTGATCGGGCGGTTGCCGCAAAGAGAAGAGATTGCCGCGTGAGTGAGCCGAACGATCAGGACAATGGATCGCAAAAGACGGCGACCAAGCCGGTTAAACGTCCGCACGGGCTAGGCAGGGGACTTTCCGCCCTGTTGGGGGACACGGCAAAGGAAGAGTCGGTTTCGGCCAGCGCCAAACCCGGTTCGTCTATCCAAGCCATTGAAATCGCTTTGATTCAACCACATCCGGAGCAGCCGCGCCGCCATTTCGATGACGGCGCGTTGCAGGAACTGGCGGACAGCATCGCCAAGCGTGGTGTCATTCAGCCTATCATCGTTCGCGCGCGTGGATCGGGTTATCAGATCGTCGCGGGTGAACGGCGCTGGCGGGCGGCGCAACGCGCGCAGCTGCATCGCATCCCTGCGATCGTGCGCGAATTCGACGAAGCCGAGACGCTGGAAATCGCACTGATCGAGAATATCCAGCGCGAGGATCTCAATCCCATCGAAGAAGCCGAGGCCTATCGCAAGCTGATCGCCCAATTCGGCCATAGCCAGGACGCGCTTGGCCGTCTGGTCGGCAAGTCACGCAGCCACGTGGCCAATCTCATGCGTCTGCTCGATCTGCCGGTCCCGGTGCAGCGCGCCGTGATGGAGCAGCGCATCAGCATGGGCCATGCCCGCGCCCTGATCGGTGCCGCAGATTGCGAGGCTTTGGCGCGAACTGTCGAGCAAAAGGGCCTGTCCGTTCGTGAGACGGAGAAGCTGGTGCGCAAGGCCCGAACGGGGGATAGCGCACCACGGGCGACGATAGCGACGTCGGCGGGTGGCAAGGATGCCGATATCGCCGCACTCGAACAGCACCTGGCCGATATATTGGGGCTGAAGGTCGATATAGCGCATCATGCTGGGCAGAGCGGTGGTCTTTTGACCCTGCGCTATTCCACGCTCGATCAGCTGGACATGCTGTGCCAGCGTCTGTCGGGTGAACGTATCTGACGATACCTGGTAACCCGCTGATAATTGTGGATTATCAATGACTGGTGCGGTCGAGAAGACTCGAACTTCCACGGCCTTTCGGCCACAACGACCTCAACGTTGCGCGTCTACCAATTCCGCCACGACCGCACAGTGCATGAAGAAGTCGGTCTGGCCGACACCTTGGTAGGCGGTGGCACCTAGCAAAGCCGCGCACGCCTTGCAAGCGGCGAAAACGGGCGGATCACCGGCCCTTGTCGACAAAGGCCAAAGAGAGATTTTCGGCGTTTTTCGGGATGTCGAGACGGCTTTCGCTGATCGTCGTTTCCTCGCCGGGTTTGAGCTGCGCCTTTTCCGCCTTCGTGGTCCAGCTGAACACGAGGCGGTTCTGCTTATCGCGCAATTCCACGAGTACCGGCGGGACCGCCTGCATCGTCTCGCCGCTGTTCACGATCCGCGCGCTGAACGCGAAATATTCCTCGCCCGTCGGCAATTTGCGGCGTTCGGCGGGTTTCGCGAGATAGAAGAGCAGGTCCGGCTCGTCCCCGTCGCTGGCAAGGCCCAGATTCACCGCCCAGCCGGGCACCCCGAAGCTGTAAACCGCCGCGCCTGCAGCACTGATCGCGATCAGGAACAGCACACCGGCGATCAGCCACAATCGCGCAGGATTCCGGCGCGGGCGGAAAGGCGGTTCCGGCGCAAAACTATCATAGTCTGAATCGGAAGGCGCATCGGCCTCCTCGGGTGCCACATAGACAGCCGCCGGAGCGGGTGCAGCGCGCGGCGGAGCTTCGATCATGTCCGTTGCGTTCGGCTCGGCGGGAATGTCGTCCTGCGACGGTTCGCTGAAGGATGGTTCTGCGGGCTTGGCGACAGCTGTAGGCGCAGGGACGGCGGGCGGCGTAGTCGGTGCGGTCTGTTCCGCGGCCGCCGACGTCGCCGGGCGTTCGGGCAGGGCCGCGCCTTCCTGAAACCAGCTATGCTTGCACGAGGCGCAGCGAACCTGCCGCCCATTGGGACCGATGGCGCTGTCCGGAACGATATATCGCGTGGCGCACTGCGGACAATTAAGGATCATTTCACTTCATAAGCACTGCAACGACTCGAGGGCAAGCGTCGAACGCAGCGGCCCGCCATGCGCGAGTCGGCAAGCGCCAACGTCGGGCCGTCGCCCATCCCACTTTACGACCGGGCCTGCGCTGTGCGATGGCAGGCCCAGCGGGGCAGCAACGGCGGGAAAGGGGCGCGGCGCAACAGCATCATGGCCAGCATCGTGCAGTTTGAGAATGTCGGTCTGCGCTATGGCCTGGGCAGCGAAGCGCTGAGCGACATCAGCTTTTCGCTCGACACCGGCGGCTTCTATTTCCTCACCGGTGCATCGGGTGCCGGCAAGACGTCGCTGCTCAAGCTGCTCTATTTGGCGCAGCGACCCAGCCGCGGCGTCATCCGCCTGTTCAACGAGGATGTCGTGACGTTGCCGCGCAAGCGTCTGCCGGGATTCCGGCGACGTATCGGCGTCGTCTTTCAGGATTTCCGCCTGGTCCCGCATCTGTCGACATATGACAATATCGCCCTGCCGCTGCGCGTGGCGGGGATGGAGGAAAGCGAAGTCGCCGCGCCCGTCGCCGAAATGCTTGCCTGGGTGGGCCTGGCCGATCGCGCGGATGCGCGCCCCGCGACCTTGTCCGGCGGCGAGCAGCAGCGCGTGGCGATCGCCCGCGCGGTGATCGGACGTCCCGAAATTCTGATCGCCGATGAGCCGACCGGCAACGTCGATCCCGACATGGCGCAGCGACTGCTGACCCTGTTCGAGGCGCTCAACAAGCTGGGCACGACGATGGTGGTAGCCACGCATGACATTCCACTGATCGGCAAGGTGCCCGGTGCGCAGATGATGCGGCTCGATCGCGGCAGGCTGGCCGATCCGACCGGATCGTTGCGCTATCCTCCCAACCGGACGGCTCCGGCATGATCGCTGTAGCGCGTCGTAAGGTGAATGCCGGCAAGCCGAGTAATGCTGCACGCGCCGCGCGCAATCGTCTGCTGCCCGAAGGGCGCGTGGCGGGGCCTATGCCCTGGGTCATCGCGATCATGATGTTCCTGACGGTGCTGGCCGCCGCCGCAGGGCTGGGGCTGTTCCACGCATCGCGCACGCTGGGTGCCGATCTTTCGGGCCGGGTAACGGTGCAGCTGATAGAGGCGGATGCGGTCGCCCTGCGGGAAGGGGTGGCGCGCCTGACGCGCGACTTGCCGCGGTTGCCGGGCATCACCGCCGTGCAGCCGGTGGCTGAGGCGCAACTGGCCGAGCAGTTGCGGCCTTGGCTCGGGTCGGACATGGACGAAGCAGGGTTGCCTATCCCGGCGCTTATCGACGTGACGCTCGCCACTGCCGATGCTACCGCTGTGACTGCATTGCGCCGCAGCGTGACGGCAATCGAACCCAAGGCTCGAGTCGAGCCGCACGCGGCTTTTCTCGCACCCCTCTCCGGTCTCATGACGTCACTGGCCGGGCTGGCAAGCGCACTGGTACTGCTGATGGCGCTGGCGACGGGAGCGGTCGTCGTGCTGGCCGCGCGCGGCGCGCATGACAGCCATCGCGGCACGATAGACGTATTGCATCTGATGGGCGCGACCGATGTGCAGATCGCACGGCTGTTTCAGCGGCGCATCGCGCTGGATGCCCTGTTCGGCGGCGCGCTCGGCTTCGCGGTGGCGGCGGCGGTGATCGGTATCATCGGGCAGCGGCTGGGTGCGACGGGATCGGACATGCTGGAAAGCATCAGTCTGCCGCTGGGTGCATGGGTATTGCTCCTCGCCTTGCCCGTCGCCGGCGTGCTGCTGGCGACGCTGACGGCGCGGATGACGGTGCTGTCCGCACTGAGCCGCCAGTTGTGATCGTCCGCCTCGCTTCGCTGGGTTTCATCGCCTGGATATTGGGGTTCGCTTGGTTCGGGGCCTTCCTGCCGCAACCGCTCGATGGCCGCGCGACCGACGCGATCGTGGTGCTGACGGGCGGCGCCGGGCGTATCGACCGGGGACTGGCGTTGCTTAGGGATGGCGCGGCGAAGCGGATGCTGATTTCGGGCGTCGACCGCTCTGTCCGCCCGGTGGAACTTGCGGAGCGATACAAAGCGCCGATGCGGTTGTTCGATTGTTGCGTCACTTTGGGTCGGGAAGCGATCGACACCCGTTCGAACGCGCTGGAGACGGCGCGCTGGCTCGACCGGCGCGATTTCCATACGGTGCGGCTCATTACGACGGACTGGCATATGCGCCGCGCCGCGCTCGAACTCCGGCAGGCGCTCCCGCGCGATGTCACGCTTGTATACGATGCCGTGCCAGCCCGCCCCAGCCTGACGATGCTGTTCAAGGAATATAACAAATATGTGCTTAGGCGAATCGTCGCCCTGATCGGCATTTAAGATTCTCGGTATTTAGGATTTTCCCATGATCGTTCTGCGCTCCATCGCCTTTGCGCTGGTCTTCTACGGCCTGTCGCTGTTCTGGGTGCTATGGGCGATCGTGATCGCGCCCTTCGGGGAGCGCGCCGTCATTTACGCGGCGACGCGCTGGAGCCGCTTTCATCGCGGCTGTGCGCGCATCCTGCTCGGGCAGAAAGTCGAGGTAGTCGGCACGCTGCCGAGCCAGCCGATGCTCTGCATCTTCAAGCATGAGTCGATGTTCGAGGCGATCGACCTTCTGTGCCTGTTCGACGCGCCGATCGTCGCGGCGAAGAAGGAGCTTACCGACATGCCGCTCTGGGGCAAGGCGGCCCGCCTTTACGGTCTTATCCCCGTGGAACGCACGGCAGGCCCGTCGGCCATGCGCGCCATGCGCAAGGCGGCGCTGGCCGGGCTGGCCAAAGGTCGTTCGATCTGCCTCTTCCCGGAAGGAACGCGCGTGCCGCATGGGGAATCGCCGGAGCTGCGCGCGGGTTTTGCCGGGCTGTATATGCTGCTCAAGGTTCCCGTAGTGCCGATCGCGGTGAACAGCGGCGTCGTCGCACCCCGGCGAAGCTGGCTCAAGCGCCCCGGCACGATCACCTATCTGGTGGGAGAGACAATCCCTCCCGGCCTGCCGCGCGAAGAGGCGGAGGCGCGCGTTCACCATGCCATCAATGCGCTGAACCGATCCGATACCAGTACAGGGACTAGAGCGACGGACCCTGCACCGCTGAATTAGCTGGCTTTACCGGCTTGGCCGCCGCTAGCGCATCGGTAAGACCCGCTGCGCGGCCTTCGCGTTCGGCATAATCGCGGGCGGACATGCCCGCGATCGTATCGCGCTTGTCGGGATTGGCGCCCAGGCTGACGAGGAGCCGCACCGTCCCCAGATCGCGCAACTGCACGGCGCGGATCAGCGGCGTCTCGCCATTGTCGTTCGGCTTGTCGATGGTCGCGCCATTGGCCAGCAGGACACGGATACCATCGACCCAGCGCAGTTGCGTGGCCAGCATCAGCGGCGTGTCGCCCTGCGCATTGGCCAAGTCCGGCTTGCCACCCTTGGCCAGCATGAAATTGAGCCACGCCGGATCGCGCCGTGCGACGACGATATGCAGCGCCGTCTCGCCGGTTTTCAGGTCGCGGGTGTTGATGACGGTGCCGCCGGGCTTCGCCAGCAATGTCGTCGCCTTTTCACCGTCGCGATCACGCACGGCCTTGAGAAAATTATAGCTGTCGGAAAATTGCGCGTGCGCCACGCCCGGCGCGATCATCGTCGCCAGCGGCAGCCCAAGCGCCGCAAAATGTGCCATGCCGCGTACCGAAAGCCCAAGAGCCACGTTAAGAAGCTGCCGATTCATGTCGTTACCCTGTTCACAATTGCTAAACTCAGCCTAGCAGGGCATGGCTGGCTGCGCCATGAACAAAGCTATTCTCCTTCTCTCCTGCCTTGCCTCGGTCGCGCTTTCCGCATGTTCGGGGTCGGGGTCGGGGTCGTCCAACGATCAGCCGCCGCTCGCCGGCGCCCGTATCGGTGCGTCGTTCACCCTTACCGACCAGGATGGGAAGAAGGTGCGCTGGGACAGCTTCAAGGGCAAATATCGCCTCGTCTATTTCGGTTACACCTATTGCCCGGACATCTGCCCGGTCGACCTGCAAAAGATCGCGCAGGCGTTCATCCGCTTCGAAAGGCAGGATCCCGCCCGCGCCGCAAAGGTGCAGCCGATCTTCATAACGGTCGATCCGGAGCGGGACACGGTGCCGGTCGTGAGGAATTACGTCCGCGCGTTCCACCCGCGTCTCATCGGCCTGACGGGCACGGCGGCGGAAATCGACAAGGTGAAGCAGGACTTCGCCGTGATCGCGAGCAAGGAAGGGACCGGCAAGGACTATCTCGTCAGCCACAGTCGCACTCCCTATCTCTTCGGACCGGACGGCGCGCCGATCGCGCTCATTCCCGTGGGCGAGGGGCCGGATGGCACACCGGAGGCGATTCTCAAGACGCTCGACACATGGGTGAAATAGCCTTCTGGGAAAAGCCGCTGGCCGCGCTCAATCGGACAGAGTGGGAGGCGCTGTGCGACGGGTGCGGCAAATGCTGCCTGCACAAGGTCGAGGACGAGGATACCGGCAACATCTATCCCACCAACGTCGCCTGCCGCCTGCTCGATCGGGACAGCGGCAAATGCAGCAACTATCGCGGCCGCCGCGCCTTCGTGCCGGATTGCATCCAGTTGACGCCACGTCTGGCGCGCGATCTCGCCTGGCTGCCGCACAGTTGCGCCTATCGCTTGCGCGGCGAAGGCAAGCCCTTGCCTGCATGGCATTATCTGCTCAGCGGCGACAAGGAGGCCGTGCATCGCGCAGGCGAATCGGTGCGTGGCTGGACGGTGGCAGAGGTGGAGGCCGGTGATCTGGAACAGCATATTGTCGATCGCGACATCTGACCCCGTCGACGGCGCGATCCTGGTCGATGGCCGGACCGTGCCGGTGCGCATCCGTCGTTCCGCCCGCGCGCGCAACTATCGCCTGACGCTCGACGCCAGCCGGGGGGAGCTGCGCCTGTCGCTGCCCGCCCGTGCCAGCGTGCGCAAGGCACTGGGCTGGGCGCAGGGGCATGAGGCATGGGTGCGCGAACAGATGGCCTGCGCGCCTGCAACCGTGCGGCTGACCGATGGCGCGACCTTCCTGCTGGAAGGGCGGGACACGGCGATCCTGTGGGACGCACAGGCGCCGCGTCGGGTAACGCGCGAAACCGACAGGCTGATCGTCGGTGGACCGCCCGATGCCGTCGGCCCGCGCGTGTTGCGCTGGCTGAAGGCGGAGGCGCGTCGCGTGCTGGAGGCGGAAACGCGCGAACTGGCGGAACGCCACGGCCTCCACGTCGCCAGCGTCGGCATCGGCGATCCTCGCGCGCGCTGGGGCAGTTGCGCGTCGTCCGGCGCGATCCGCTACAGCTGGCGCCTCATCCTCTGCCCGCCCGACGTCCGCCGCGCCACAATTGCCCACGAAGTCGCCCATCTGCTCCACATGGACCACAGCCCCGCCTTCCACGCGGCGCATGAGGCACTGCTAGGCACCGATCCCCGACCCGCGCGGGCATGGCTGAAGACGCATGGCATGATGCTGCACGGGGTGGGGATTTAGTTCACCGGGCCTGCATCAACCGCACGCCTTGCCTGCATGTAGAACAGAACGTAGCGCAGATGTGGCTGCCCCATCCGGGCATCTCAGGCCCATTCCGTTTACCCGCCGGTATTTACTACATTTCCGGATGCTTCTCCGCTTGGCATGGTCAAGCTGTTTCGTGATACTACCGAAACGATACGACGCAGCGGGGTGGAATATCGATGAATATCGGACAGGCAGATCGCACAACCGACTTCATGCTCCCGCACCCGCGCCTTCGGTAGCCTTCATCAACGCACATCATCTCAGGGAGCCTCCGCCGATGGCGATTACCATCACCGCGGTTATTGCGGAAAAGATCGGCTTTGCCTCTCATCAGAATGCGGTGCCGATCGTGCGCGAGCTGGAAATCGCGAGCGCCGGTCCGGATGACTTGCGTGACCTGACGCTCACCCTGACTGCCGATCCGCCGTTTCTGGCGCCGCGCACGTGGCGGCTTGACCAGCTCTCTCGGGATACGACGCTGCATGTCACCGATCGAGATATAAAGCTGAATGCCGGTTTCCTCTCGGATTTGACCGAAAGCGTGTCGGGGACGGTCATCCTGAAGATCGATCATGAGGGACAAGCACTGGCTTCGACCGATTATCCGGTCGAGTTGCTGGCCCGCAATCAATGGGGCGGGATCGGGGGTATGGCAGAATTGCTGCCTGCTTTCGTGATGCCCAACGATCCGGCGGTCGATCGTATATTGAAGGCCGCGTCCGAGGTGTTGCGCCGGGCGGGGCGAAAGGACGGCATTGACGGCTATGAAGCCGGATCGCGCAGCCGCGTGTGGGAACTGACGTCGGCGATCTGGGGAGCTGTTTGCGGTTTTCGCCTGTCCTATGCTTTGCCGCCTGCGAGTTTCGAGAATGCCGGGCAGAAGATCCGGACGCCCGGCGCGATACTGGAAGGGCAGGTCGCAACCTGTCTGGACACTGCATTGTTGTTCGCAGCAGCGCTGGAACAGGCCGGCCTCAATCCGATGGTCGTCATCACCCGCGGCCACGCCTTTACCGGCGTGTGGCTCCAGCCGGTCGAGTTTTCGGCACTGATAACGGACGAAGCGGCGGCATTGCGACGCAGGATCGACCTCAAGGATCTGCTGATCTTTGAAACGACGCTCGCGACGCAGGATAATCCGCCCGGTTTTGCCGTAGCCGAAAAGACGGCGTTGCGATTGATCGCGGAGGATGCGGCGGCTCCCTTCGAACTGGCCGTAGATATCCGCCGTGCGCGCATGCAGAAGATCCGGCCGCTCGGTTTTACCGGGGCGGCGGGGCCTCAAGGCGCGACGGATGCCGCCCCGCCGGTCGTGGAGGCTCTTGAAGCCGCGCCGTTGCTGCCCGGCTTCGACGTCGAAATTGCCGAGGAAAGCGATGCCGTTACCGATCGCATCCTGCTGTGGCAGCGCAAATTGCTGAACCTGACGACCAGCAACCGGCTTCTGCATGTGCCCGATGGTGGCAAGATGGTGCGTCTTGCCTGTCCCGACCCCGGCAGGCTGGAGGATCGGCTGGCGGACGGACGCCGAATCCGCATCGTGCCGATGCCGGATCTGGCGCCGGGCGGACGCGACGAGAAACTGTACGAAGCGCAGACGCAGGAAAATCTGCGCGAGCAGGTGGCCGCCGCGGCGCTCGATCGCAACGAGGTGGTCTCGCTGACGGAGAAGGACAAGCTCGATTCCGCGCTGATCGAATTGTATCGCAAGGCCCGTAGCGATCTGGCGGAGGGCGGTGCCAACACTCTGTTTCTGGCGCTCGGCTTCCTGAAATGGAAGAAGAAGCCGGAGGATGAACGCAGCTATCGCGCGCCTTTGATCCTTCTGCCTGTCAGGCTGGAGCGCAAAAGCGCCTTGTCGGGCGTGGTAATGACTCATCACGAGGATGATCCGCGCTTCAACCTGACCCTGATCGAATTGCTTCGTCAGGATTTCGAGCTGACCATTCCGGGTCTGGAAGGGCCGTTGCCGACGGACGAAAGCGGCATCGACGTCACGGGCATCTGGAACATGGTACGCCGTGCGGTGCGGGACATTGCGGGTTTCGAAGTCGTGCCGGACGTGGTGCTCGGCACCTTCTCCTTCGCCAAATATCTGATGTGGAAGGATCTGGTCGATCGCGCCGATCTGCTCAAGCAAAGTCCGGTCGTACGCCATCTGATAGAGCGCGAAGGCAACGCCATTCGTTTGAGCGAAGCGTTTCCGCGCGCCGAAGACCTCGATGTGACGGTCGATCCGGTGGACCTGTTCACGCCCCTGCCGGCCGACAGTTCGCAACTGGCCGCCGTCGTGGCCTCTGCGCGCGGGCATAACTTCGTTCTCGACGGACCTCCGGGCACGGGCAAGTCGCAGACGATCGCCAACATGATCGCGCACAATATGGCACTCGGTCGCCGGGTATTGTTCGTGGCGGAGAAAATGGCGGCTCTGGACGTGGTGCAGCGTCGCCTCGCGGAAAAGGGGCTGGGCGATTTCTGCCTTGAGCTTCACTCGGCCAAGGCAACCAAATCAGACGTCATCAAGCATCTCGATCGCGCATGGAAGACGCGCGAGACGATGAGCGCGGACGAATGGCGGCGCGACGCCACGGAAGCCAAGCGCTTGCGGGACGGGCTGAACGCCATCGTAGCCCTGCTGCATCGCCGCGAAACCAATGGCCTGACCTTGCACCAGGCCATCGGTCGGGTAGTGCGCGACGCGACCGATGCCACACCGCGCATACAGTTTGCCGCCGATGCGAACCATGATGACGCGGACATGGTGCGCTTTCGTGACATTGCCCGTCGCCTTGGGCTGGCGCGCGCGGAAATCGCCGGGCTGCCGGATACGCTTGCCCCGGTGCAGCGCGCCCTGTGGTCCAATCAGTGGCAGGACGGGATCGTCACAGCGGCGAGAGCCGTCGCGCCCGCGATCGACCGTTTGCTGGAGGCGCGCGACAGGCTGTTGCAGGCCACGGCCTTGCCGTTGCCCGGCGAAACCGCTGATGACTGGGCGGGGATCGATCATGTCGTAACGGTTCTGCGGTCTATGCACGGTCGCGATATGCGGCTCGCCTTCCTGCCGGACATGGCGGATCGCATCGCGGCGGTGCGTGAGGCGATAACGTTGCTGACCCGCTATCGCGACTTGGAAACGGGCTTGTCGGCTGTCTACGCACCGGAAGCGGCACGGCGGCTGGATATCCCCGCGATACAGGCCGACTGGCAGGTCGCGGGGCAAAAGTTCTGGTTTCTCGCTACATTCGCAAAGCGCAAGGCGGCACGATCTTTGGCGACTGCTGGCGGTGCCAGCGGCGTAGTCGACCCGGACGTCGATCTGCCACGGCTGGAATCCATGGCGGACCTGCTGCGGCAGATCGATGCCCTCGCGCCTCGATTGGCGGGCGTTGCAGCCTGGCATGGGCTGGCCAGCGACGGCGCACGGATCGAAGCGGAATGCGCGGCTGCCGAGACGCTGCGCGCGACCATCAATGCCCACGCGCGCGAACCGGATCACCTGATCGCGTTGCGCGGCGCCATCATGCGGCTGGTGGTCGATGCCAACGACATGATCGGACCGGAAGGGGCCATTGCCCGATCCCAGACCGGCTTCGCACAGGCACTGGAGCAATATAGCGATGCCAGTCGATCCTTCGAGGTGGCGGGCGAAATCGGCAATGGGCTTGGCCATGCCGATCTGCGTGCGGTCGCGGCAGCCGTCATCGCGAACGCGCCGCGCCTCAATGCGTGGACCGGATGGCAGCGCGCCCGCAGCGAGGCGGCGGGCGCCGGGCTGTTGCCGATCGTGACGGCGCTGGAGGATGGAAGGATCCACCCTTCCGACAGCACGGACGCCTTCGAGACGGGCTATGCGCGCTGGTTCGCGGCGCAACGGATCGATGCTGAGCCGTTGCTCAGCCAGTTCGCATCGACCGTACATATGGATGATATATTGGCCTTCAGGCGGATCGACGACCGGTTGTCGGAACTGGCGGTGCGCTATATCCGGGCGCAGCTTTGCGGCAAGATTCCCGCCAAGGAAGCAGTCGGCCGGGGCGATGGCTACGCCATTCTCAAGCATCAACTTCAGCTCAAGCAACGACACAAGCCGATCCGGCAACTGGCGACCGAAATGGGTGATGCCTTTACTGCCCTTGCACCTTGTATGTTGATGAGTCCGCTTTCGATCGCTCAATATCTTCCCGCCGATCAGGCCCTGTTCGATCTGGTCATCTTCGATGAAGCATCGCAGATCGCTCCATGGGATGCGATCGGCGCGATGGCGCGTGGCAAGCAGGCCGTAATCGCGGGCGATCCGCGCCAGATGCCGCCGACCAACTTCTTTCAGCGCGCGCCGGGGGCGACCGATGGCGACGGGGAAACCGAAGAGGATATGGAAAGCATTCTCGACGAATGTCTGGCCGCCGGCGTCGGCATGCATTCCTTGAGCTGGCATTATCGCAGCCGGCACGAGAGCCTGATCGCCTTTTCCAACCATCGCTATTACGAGAGCGGGCTCGTGACTTTCCCCGCGGCGGTCACGCGTGCCAGTGCCGTGGAATGGCGGCGCGTCGATGGTCTCTATGCACGCGGCAAGGGGCGCACCAACCAGGTGGAGGCGCAGGCGATGGTCGACGAGGCGGTCAAACGGCTGACCGATCCCGCCTTCGTCGAGGCGGGCAAGACTCTGGCGCTCATCACTCTCAATGCCGACCAGCAGAAACTGGTCGAGGATCTGCTGGACAAGGCGCGGCAGCGCAATCCGAAGATCGAGCGTTTCTTCGGAGAGGAACTGACCGAGCCGGTCGTCGTCAAGAATCTGGAAACGGTGCAGGGCGACGAACGCGATCTCATCCTGCTGGGCATCGGTTTCGGCCCGACCGACCCGGGCGGCGGCAGTATGTCGATGTCGTTCGGGGCGCTCAACAAGCAGGGCGGCTGGCGGCGGCTGAATGTTGCGGTGACGCGCGCGCGACAGGAAATGCTGATCTTCACGTCCTTCGATCCCGGCATGATCGATCTCAATCGTACCAGTGCACGCGCCGTTGCCGACCTCAAGCATTTCATCGAGTTTGCCGATCGTGGTCCGCGCGCCTTGGCAGAGGCGGTCAAGGGATCGGTCGGCGGCTATGAATCGCCTTTCGAGGAGGCTGTGGCGGCAGAACTCTCCCGACGCGGCTGGATCGTCGTGCCGCAGATCGGCGTCTCCCGCTTCCGTATCGACCTCGGTATCGTCCATCCCGACCGGCCGGGCGATTATCTGGTGGGCATCGAATGCGACGGCGCGACCTATCACAGTGCGGCGACGGCGCGGGATCGGGACAAGGTGCGCGCCGCCATATTGAGGGGGCTGGGCTGGGAATTGCTCCGGCTGTGGTCGACGGACTGGTGGATCGACAAGCAGGGGGCCGCGGACCGGCTGCACAACGCAATCGAGGCCGTGCTGGCCGAATCGCGCGCCAAGGCCACAGTTGCAGCCGATGCCGTGACGATCGGGCCGGAACCCGTGCCGCAACCTGTGGAGGCAGATGCAATTCAGGTTGCCGACGAAGCTGTGACGGCAGAAATGCATTTGATGCGCGCGGCTGCGCCAGTCGTCGATGACGCGCGCTATCGGCGGACCGATTTCACGATCCACCAATCGGTTCTGGACCCGGCGGCCTTTTACGATCCGGGCTATGCCGCGACGCTGATCATGCTGATCGGCCATGTTCTGGATGGCGAGGCGCCGATTGCCGACACCCTGCTGGTTCAGCGGATCGCGCGGGCGCATGGCTTCAAAAAGGCCGGGCGCATCATCCGCGAACGCGTCATGGCGCTGACGGAGCGCCATTATCATGTCCATGACGGTTTCGTCTGGGTGGATGGGGAGGCACCTTCTCTGTGGAACCGCTACCGGCTTCCCGCGACCGACGAGGATATCCGTCAGGTCGAGGAAATCGCGCTGCCCGAGTTGCGCGCCGCGGCAAGGGCCAGCGTCGCACAGGATATTCCGGTCGATGTCGCGCGATTGTTCGGCGTGCGCAGGCTGAGCATAGCGGCGCGATCGCGGATCGAACAGGCGATGCAGGGGGAATGTTGATGTGTGCTTCCGGATGGAAAGGACGCAGCAGACCTGCCGGCGCACGCAAAAAAGGCGACGCCGGAGCGTCGCCCTTATCTGGTGCGTACTGACACTTGTTAACCGCCAGACCGCGATCTCTGAGCCCCAATATTAGCGCAGCCTTGCTCTCGGTCAAGACCCAAGCTGCTTCATTACGGTGTCGAATTATGCTTGACCTTGAATGACGTGTCTGCCCCACTCTGGATCGGGATCAAGGCGGGGTGAGGACATGAAGAAGGATAGAAAAATCTGGCGTCTGGGCGCTGACCTTGGCGCCAATTCCCTGGGATGGGCCGCGATCGAGTTGCAGAAGGTGGGCGATCAATACGAACCGTTCGCCATCCTCGCCGCGGGTTCCCGCATTTTCAGCGATGGTCGCGATCCCAAGTCCGGCGCGTCGCTGGCGGTCGACCGGCGCGATGCGCGGGCGATGCGGCGGCGGCGGGACAGGTTTCAGCAGCGGCAAAGGGCGCTCCTCAAATATCTGACCACCGATGGCCTGTTCCCTGCCGATGCGACCGAACGCAAGGCGCTGGAGCCGCTTGACCCCTACGAACTGCGCGCCCGTGCGCTGGACGAGGCGCTGCCGCTGTATCATCTGGGCCGTGCGCTGTTCCACATCAACCAGCGCCGCGGGTTCAAGAGCAATCGCAAGGCGGACCGCAAGGCCGACGATGATGCAGGCAAGATCGCGATCGGTGTTGGTCGTCTCGAACAGAAGATGAGGGAAAAGGGCGCGCGGACCTTCGGCGAGTTTCTGCACATGCGCCGCCTGGAGGCCACCGATCCCAACACTATCCCCAGTGTCCGCACCCGCCTGCGCCAGGAAACCGGCGAAGGGGCTAAGGGCGACGGCTATGAATTCTACCCCGGCCGCAAGCTGCTGGAGGATGAGTTCGAGGCGATTTGGGAGGCGCAGGCGCCACATCATCCCGATGTGCTGACGCCGGACGTCTACAAGCGCCTGTTCGAGATCGTCTTTCATCAGCGGCCATTGCGCGCACCGCAGATCGGTACGTGCACACTGGTCGCGGGCGAACGCCGCCTGCCGAAGGCGCATCCGCTGTTCCAGCGCCGCCGCCTGCTGGAGGAAATCAACGCGTTGATGCTGGTGCGCGTCGGTGAAAATCCACAGCGTTTGACGCACGAACAGCGTGACGTGCTGCTGCTGAAACTAAAGGACAAGGCAAAGGTCAGTTTCGAGAGCCTGCGCAAGACACTGAAGCTCGATCCCGACGCGCGGTTCAACAAGGAAAGCGAGAATCGCACGGACCTGAAAGGAGATGAAGTCGCTGCGCTGATGGGCGCCAAGACGCGATTCGGCAATCGCTGGGTGCATCTTTCGTTCGATGAGCAATGGGCGATCATCGAACGCCTCGAAGCCGTCGAAAGCGAGGCGGAGGACGCCGACTTCCGCGCCTGGGTCGGCGCGACCTATGAACTCACGGCGGAGCAGGCAAGGGCCCTGGCGAACGCGCACCTGCCTGCAGGCTATGGTCGCTTCGGCGAAACCGCCACGCGCAAGCTGATCGACGCGCTGCGCGATGGTGTGACGCCTGAGGGGCGTACTGTTGACGCACCGCCCATAGAGCCAGGCAGAGTTATCGTTTATAGCGAAGCTGTAAAATTGGCTGAACTTGGCCACCACAGCGATATGCCGAAAGTTAAAGTTGGCGACCAATTGCCTTATTACGGCGTCGCGCTGGAACGGCACATCATGCCGGGTACGGGAGAACGATCCGATCCGGAGGAAATGCGCGTTGGGCGGCTGACCAACCCCACCGTACATATCGGCCTCAACCAGTTGCGCCGCGTCATCAACGCGCTGATCCGCACCTATGGCCCGCCCGCCCAAATCGCGATCGAACTGGCGCGTGATTTGAAGCTGACCGAGGACGAGAAGAAGAAACTGAACAGGGAAAATAACGATAACCGACTTAACGCAGAACGGCGCGGGCGCATACTTGAAGAAAACGGCATCCCTAATACGGGTGCCAACCGAGCCACTCTAAGGCTGTGGGAAGAGTTGAACGGCGACAACGTCCTGGGCCGTGCCTGTGTCTATTCAGGCCAGATGATTGGTATCCAAAAATTGTTTTCGGATGCGGTCGAGATCGATCATATCCTACCCTTCTCGGCTACGCTCGACGACAGCAACGGGAACAAGATTATCTGCATCCGCGAAGCCAATCGAATAAAACGCAAACGCAGTCCCTATGACGCACGCCATGACTTTGAAGGCAGGTTCGGTGATGATGGCGCCTGGGAAGCCATCGCTGCACGCGCCGCGCAATTGCCGCGCAACAAACGCTGGCGGTTCGAGCCGGATGCGATGGAAAAGTTCAAGAGTGAAGAAGGCTTCCTCGCCCGGCATCTGATCGACACCCAGTATCTCTCCCGCCTGGCCCGCGAATATCTGTCCGCACTTTATCCCGAAAAGGGCGAAGGCAGCGGGCATGTGTGGGTATCGCCGGGGCGACTGACGGAAATGGTGCGGCGCAAATGGGGTCTCAACGACTTGCTCCCCGACCATAATTTCGGCGGGGGCGCGGATCAGCCCAAGAACCGGCTCGATCATCGCCATCATGCCATCGACGCCGCCGTGGTCGCAGTGGTCGACCGCAAGCTGCTGATGAAAATTGCCAAGGCATCGGGCGAGGAAGGCGCAGGGGGGCGCGAACGGATCATCATTCCAGAGCCGTGGGAGGGTTTCCGCGATGATCTGCGCCAGACAGTCAACGCCATCACCGTCAGCCATCGCACCGATCACGGCACGGCGTCCAAGGCGGGGCTGCCCAAGGGGAAGGACGCCACCGCCGGGCGGCTGCACAACGATACCGCTTATGGCCTGACCGGCCAGACGGATGCGAAGGGCAACAGCATAGTCGTGCGCCGGGTGCCCTTGTCCAACATAAAGAAGCTGGCGGATATCGACCGGGTGCGTGATCCTGACCTTAAAGCTGCGCTTTATCGCGCAGTTGAGCTTTTGGGATTTGATAATGCGATGCTCGCGTTCCCTGATCTGGAATGGCATCCCTACCCTAAAATCCGCCATGTGCGTATCATTGAACCACTCAACGTCATTCCAATCCGCGACCGGAAAGGTCAGGTTTACAAGGGCTATAAAGGTGATTCCAACTACCGCTACGACGTTTGGGAATTGGCCAACGGTAAATGGGTGAACGAAGTCGTGTCCATGTTCGATGCCCATCAACCTGGGTGGCAGTCTGACATCCGCGCCGAAAACCCCACCGCACGGAAAATACTGAGCTTGCATCGCGACGATGTATTGGCGATCGAACGCGACGGAGCCGAAAGGATGTTGGTACGTGTCGTAAAGTTCTCAGAAAAGCAGTTCGCGGTTGCGCCGCCCAATGAAGGTGGTGCACTCAAAGCGCGTGATGCCGACAAGAATGACCCGTTCAAATATATGTACCCTTCCCCAAATACGCTCAAGGCGTGGCGTGCAAGGCAAGTACGGATTGACGAAATCGGTCGCGTGCTCGACCCCGGCTTCCCGGCCCGTACCGCCCGCCGCAAGACGCGCAAGCGCGGCTGAGCGGCACGAAGAGGGGCAGCGGAAATGGACCGGATCGTGGATATCGCAACGGACGGTCGCCATCTTTCCGCCCTGCGCGGTTTCCTGATCGTCTCGCAGGATCGCGAAGAAGTGGGGCGTGTGCCGCTCGACGACGTGGCGGCGGTGATCGTCCATGCCCATGGCGTCACCTGGTCCACCAATCTGATCGTCGCGCTGGCACAGCGGGGCGCGGTGATGCTGTTGTGCGGGACGAATCATGCGCCGGTCGCGGTGTGCCTGCCGCTTGATGGCCATCATGCCCAGAACGCCCGGATGCGCGCGCAATGGGAAGCGGGGAAACCGCTGTCCAAGCAACTGTGGCGGCGCATCATCATCGCCAAGATTCGCTGGCAAGCCGCCGTGCTGGAGGCGAACGGCGTATCCGCCAGCGCCTTCGACCTTCTCGCAAAGCGGGTGGGATCGGGCGATCCGGACAATGTCGAGGCGCAGGCGGCGCGGCGTTACTGGCCGCTGCTGATGGGGCAGCAGTTCCGGCGCGATCGCGATGCCGACGGCGTCAATGCGCTGCTCAATTATGGCTATACGGTGTTGCGGTCGCTTTGCGCGCGGGCCGTGGTGGCTTCCGGCCTGCACCCTTCGATCGGTGTGCATCATGCCAATCGCACCAATGCCATGGCGCTGGCCGACGATCTGATCGAGCCGTTTCGTCCGCTGGTCGACGCACTGGCGCTTCGTCTGGTTGCGCACGGCGCGGAGACGGTGACGCCGGAGGCCAAGCGTGCCTTCGCCGGGCTGATCGCGCTGGATCTGCCCGGTGCCGACGGCACCACCACGGTGGCCGGCGCTGCGAATCGCGCGGCACAGTCCTTGGCCCGCGCGTTCCAGAGCGGGCAGGCGAATGATCTGGTGATGCCGGTGCCGCCATCGGTGCTGGAACTGGCGGGGCTGGACGCTCTGCTGGCATGAGAGCAACCCGACTGAGCGGATACCAGCTTATGTGGATTTTCGTCATGTTCGATTTGCCCGTGACCAGCAAGGAACAGTCCCGTGCCGCAACCAAGTTCAGGGAGTTTCTGCTCGACGAAGGGTTTGAAAAAAGCCAGTTTTCAGTCTATGCTCGCTTCTGCAACGGCAAGGAACAGTTCGAAACCTACATGCGCCGAGTGGAGGCGCATCTGCCCGATCGCGGCGACGTCCACATCCTCAGTTTCACGGACCGGCAATATGAAAACATCGTGCGATATTCAGGGCAACGTCGCCGAAGGCAACGGAAAAACCCCGACCAACTCGCGCTGTTCTGATGATTCGCTTGATTTTCATGGTGATGGATGGGCGGTTATCTTGTTTTTCTTCAACAAGATAACCGCCCATCCATCATAGCCGTTCAGAGATCACGGTCCAGCGGCAACTGTTCGGTTGGCTGCGTTTGCACGCTGCCGATCATAGCCGTTCAGAGATCACGGTCCAGCGGCAACGGTGGTGCCGGTAAGCTGCAACGACTGGAAATCATAGCCGTTCAGAGATCACGGTCCAGCGGCAACCGGGGCGTCGAACATGCGAGCGCTACGCCAATCATAGCCGTTCAGAGATCACGGTCCAGCGGCAACAGCAAGCGGGCAATGCGGCGGACCTGCAAGATCATAGCCGTTCAGAGATCACGGTCCAGCGGCAACCAAGAGCATGTGCAAGCGGCGCTGGACGCCATCATAGCCGTTCAGAGATCACGGTCCAGCGGCAACGATCGTCTATGACGTGTGTTTCCGGCCGGAATCATAGCCGTTCAGAGATCACGGTCCAGCGGCAACGAGGTGGCGCGTCCAGCACTGGCACAACGTATCATAGCCGTTCAGAGATCACGGTCCAGCGGCAACTGGGCCTCGCATCGTCGCTTGCCGGGGGCGATCATAGCCGTTCAGAGATCACGGTCCAGCGGCAACCGCACCGGCCGCTGCCCCTTTGGCGCCTGCATCATAGCCGTTCAGAGATCACGGTCCAGCGGCAACTGAAATAATAGCTTCACGTCGATGAATTCTATCATAGCCGTTCAGAGATCACGGTCCAGCGGCAACAGCGTTGGTACTGGCGCGGATATCGGCCTTATCATAGCCGTTCAGAGATCACGGTCCAGCGGCAACGACCAGCAGTCAGTGGTGCCACGCCAACGTATCATAGCCGTTCAGAGATCACGGTCCAGCGGCAACGCGCCGTGACATGCGGCCCAAATGCGAAGTATCATAGCCGTTCAGAGATCACGGTCCAGCGGCAACCCTTCGCTGGTCGGACGGTTGATGCCGCAGATCATAGCCGTTCAGAGATCACGGTCCAGCGGCAACAGACCGCACCACGGGATCGAGTCGGCCGAGATCATAGCCGTTCAGAGATCACGGTCCAGCGGCAACTAGCTTGAAAGCGGGGACGGAATTTGCATAATCATAGCCGTTCAGAGATCACGGTCCAGCGGCAACAAAAAAGCGGGCGTCTATGTCGTTCGTCCGATCATAGCCGTTCAGAGATCACGGTCCAGCGGCAACGATCCCCTACGCGAACTATCGCCAATTCCTATCATAGCCGTTCAGAGATCACGGTCCAGCGGCAACGATGTGGACCGGCGAACGGTTCAACAAGCGATCATAGCCGTTCAGAGATCACGGTCCAGCGGCAACTTGTAGTTAGTCGTTACTGGCTTAGCCAAGATCATAGCCGTTCAGAGATCACGGTCCAGCGGCAACGATGCCGCTGCCTGCGATATACTGGAACGGATCATAGCCGTTCAGAGATCACGGTCCAGCGGCAACAACTCGGTGAAGTGGGCGATGCGCGAAGGTATCATAGCCGTTCAGAGATCACGGTCCAGCGGCAACAGTGCGCTGAAAACATCGGCTGCGGCCTTGATCATAGCCGTTCAGAGATCACGGTCCAGCGGCAACAGCCATTTCCCGCTATACACAATTCGTTCTATCATAGCCGTTCAGAGATCACGGTCCAGCGGCAACCAGTCCGCGCGCCTTCAGGCGGCCGCCGTCATCATAGCCGTTCAGAGATCACGGTCCAGCGGCAACCCAGCGATGACAGTTGCGTCTGCATCGCCTATCATAGCCGTTCAGAGATCACGGTCCAGCGGCAACATATGATTGCGTTGCCAATGACTTCCGAGAATCATAGCCGTTCAGAGATCACGGTCCAGCGGCAACCTCGACATGGTCATCGATGCCAGTGAAATCATCATAGCCGTTCAGAGATCACGGTCCAGCGGCAACGAAACGGATTTCAAACAGATGGTTCAGGCAATCATAGCCGTTCAGAGATCACGGTCCAGCGGCAACGGTTGGGGTATACTCCCGCGAATAAAGCGGGATCATAGCCGTTCAGAGATCACGGTCCAGCGGC
Organism: Sphingobium sp.; assembly: GCA_965279415.1. Lineage (GTDB taxonomy): Bacteria > Pseudomonadota > Alphaproteobacteria > Sphingomonadales > Sphingomonadaceae > Sphingobium. Next base: position 1,404,653 of record OZ257238.1, on the reverse strand, counting down.
AACAGTGCTTCTAGGCTATGAAAGACATCGTGATCATAGCCGTTCAGAGATCACGGTCCAGCGGCAATGCGCGCGCGGGCAAGACGATCAGCGGCGGCATCATAGCCGTTCAGAGATCACGATGAAAAACACGCGCTGAAACAATAGCAAAGCTGTTCTGCGATCCAAGTTGCTGTGGCCTGATGATGATTGTGGCATCGAGTTTGAGTTCTCTTGGCGTGATGCTGAATGCCGTGGGCTTACCGGGTGCTATGTGGCAGTTCATTGCCATTCGAAGGCCTCGCCTGCGCGATGGATTTGAGCAGTTCCTCCATCTCCAGGATGCAGTCGCGGCCCTTTATCCCGCCTTCGCCGGTGTCCGTCGGGTCAGCCTCGAAATACGCGCGCATTCGGTTGGAAAGAGTAAGCAGCGCCGTGTAGCGTTCCTCCCCCGCCTTCTTGCGGATTGCCTTGAAACTTTCGTTGAGCGCGAAGAATTGCGTATCAATGGTGCGGTTGGGAAAATAACCGGTCTTGTCCAAAAATGTTGGTGCAGACAACATCATGGAGCCGAGCAGATCCATGATCTCGCCGATGGTCTTGGGTATGTAGGGGATATAGTTGCTCATGGCTTCTTCCTGGCGATGGATTTGAGCAGTTCCTCCATCTCTAGGATGCAGTCGCGGCCCTTTATCCCGCCTTCGCCGGTGTCGGTCGGGTCAGCTTCGAAATGCGCGCGCATTCGATCGGAAAGAGCAAGCAGTGCCGCATAGCGTTCCTCCCCCGCCTTCCTGCGGATGAACTTAAAACCTTCGTTCAACGCGAAGAACTCGGTGTCGATAGTCTGATCGGGAAAATAGCCGATCTTGTCACGGAAGGTTGGTGCAGACAGCATCATGGAGCCGAGCAGATCCATGATCTCGCCGATGGTCTTGGGAATATAGGGTACGTAGTTACTCACGGCTTTTTCCTTGGCGAGACGATGGCATAGCTGTTTCCCGGTCCAAGTTGCCGGGGTCTTATGATGATGACAGCATCGGGTTTGAAGTCACTGGCAAAGAAGCCGCGCACCTGCGGTGCTTTGAGAGTTTTACGTGTCAGCGTTACATCATATGCGATGTTGCCGACACGCGCATCGGGAATGCGATAAGTCAGGTCCGAACCAGATGTATCATATTCCCGACCAACAACGCGAATTGGTTGTCCGTTCGACGTATCAAACCCTTGTATATCATACACGCTTCGCAAATATTTCCTGACGGCACGATCAACATAGTTACCGATCGCCTCTTCACGCGACAGGCGAACGTTGAGACGCCCCGCCTCATACAGCGCTACGCCATCGACATAGGCTCGGTCGGCCGATTGCTGCATCGCTCGGGCTGTTTCGACCTGGAGTGGGCGCAGTTCGCCGTTGCGGCGGTACGCTGCCGATGCGCGATTCAGACGGAGTTTGCGGATGAGATTGCCTTGCCCTTCCAATGTCGTCGGAAAACCAAGACTATCCAGTCGATAATCGGGATCAAGCATGCGCATATGCTGAATGAGATAGGCGATATGTTCTTCGGCAAGGCCGGTGGTCAGACGGCTGGCCGGGCCGGTAAGGTCCAGAATGTTGTCCGCCATTCCGATTATCGATCCGGCAGGAGAGGAGCGGATACCGGGAAAGACCCTCACGAGGGACAAGGGGTCGTTAAGAGGCGGCCCGCCATTGTTGCCCGCCCGTGCGTGTGGATTGGGCCGATATTGCGCCGGTTGCAGGGGTGCGGATTGCCGGTCCGCCTCAAAGACAGCGTGCCGAAGAACAGGTGACTGCTGCGTCGACGAAGAAATGGGGCGATTTACCCCGCCGGTATCTCCTTGCGCCCAACTGCGACGATGCAATCCGAGCCGGTCTGATACGATAATGCGGAATAACGAGCGAGGCCCGCCCGGAGCAAAGGTGAACTGCCCGTTTTCGGGATCGTGATAAGGATTGAACTTGTGTTCGATCCGATCTTCGTTTGACGATCCCGCAAAATAGCGGCCGGTACGCAGATATATTTCAAACGCTTTTCGCTCAGCACTTTTTACATTGATTTTTGCGTCACCCGACATGAACTTTCTCCCCGAGCGAGAAAGAACATTTCAGGAACATTCCTACATTGCAATGGCTTTTGCAGGATGGACTGTCCGCAACACAGATGTGCGCATCAAACAGCTCTGCGGAGAGTCACGAAGTTGCGGAAGTTGCGGCGTTGAAACCCGCAGAAATGCTGGAAAAATCCAAACTGTTTTGCACTTGAGCGGGAAAACCCGCACCCCTAATTCGGCGGTGGTGCGGTCCTTGGTCTTTCCCGTGCCGGGCGCTCTCTTCCCAGCACATTGTCGATCCAGTTCTGGTCGAGTTTCTGCGGCGCGACGACATCCTCCCCGCCGTCCTCGCGCGGCTGGGCGCCATCGCCGTCGCCGGGATCGCGCGGTTCGCGTTCGGTCGGCATGCCGTTCTCGTCGACATACATGCCCGATCCATTGTCCGGCGCGCCGAAATAGGATTCCTCGTCCGGCTCCAGTTGCCATTCGGGCAGTGTCACCTGCGTCTCGAACTGCTCCACCGGGCGCTTGGCGACCGCGACTTTCATATACTGAGCGAAGGCCTGCGCCGGGGCGCGACCGCCCTGCAATCCGCCGACCGCGCGGGCATTGTCGCGGCCCATCCACACGCCGGTGGTGATGCCGCTGGAAAAGCCCATGAACCAGCCATCCTTGTTGCTGTTCGTGGTGCCCGTCTTGCCTGCGACCGGGCGGCCGATCTGCGCCGCGCGGCCCGTACCGGTGTTGACGGCGGTCTGGAGCAAATCGGTGATCCCCGCCGCGACCCAGGGCGCGACCAGCACGCGGCTGGTGTCGTCCTCATGCTCGTAGAGCAGGCGTCCGTCGGCGGTCGTCACCTTGGTGATGCCATAGGGCGTCACCGCAACCCCCTTGCGCGCAACGGAGGCGAAGGCGCGCGTCATGTCGATCAGCCGCACGTCCGAGGTGCCCAGCACCATCGAAGGGTGCGTGTTGACCGGCGTCGAGATACCGAAGCGGCGGGCCATGTCCGCGATCGTCGGAAAGCCCACTTCCATGCCCAGCTTCGCCGCGACGGTGTTCACTGAATAGGCGAAGGCGGTGCGGACATCCATGTCGCCGGAAAAGCGGCCATTGCTGTTGCGCGGCGACCAGCCGTCGATGGTGACGGGCTCGTCCTTCACCGCCGTATCGGGGGTATAGCCCGCCTCCAGCGCCGCCATATAGACGAACAGCTTGAAGGCGGAACCGGGCTGGCGCACAGCCTGCGTCGCGCGGTTGTAGTTCGACGTCACATAATCATTGCCGCCGACCATGGCGCGCACCGCGCCGTCGCGATCGACCGAAACCAGCGCGCCTTGCGTCCCCGCGGGCGTATTCGCCTTGATCGCCGCGGTGGCGGCGCGCTGCATGTCGAGGTCGATCGTGGTCCATACTTCCAGCGGCTCGGCGGGTTCGTCGATCAGCGTGTCGAGCTGCGGCAAGGCCCAGTCCGTGAAATAGCGCACGCTGTTCTGCGGCGCTTCGGGGGCCAGCTTCACGCCTTTGAGGTCTGCGTCGGCGCGCTGCACGGCGGTGATCGCGCCGTTCTCCCGCATCACGTCGAGCACGACGCCCGCGCGCCCGATCGCGGCTTCGGCGTCGGCGGTCGGGGAATAGCTAGACGGCGCCTTGACGAGGCCGGCGACGATCGCCGCTTCGGGCAGGGTAAGGCTGGTCGCGGGATGGCCGAAGAACTTGCGGCTGGCGGCATCCACGCCATAGGCGCCGCCGCCGAAATAGACCTTGTTGAGATACAGCTCCAGTATCTGCCGCTTGGAGAACTTGCGCTCCAGCGCCATCGCCAGGATCATTTCGCGGACCTTCCGGCCCCAAGTGTAGCTGTTGTTGAGGAAGATGTTGCGCGTCACCTGCTGCGTGATCGTCGAAGCGCCTTGCAGCCGGCGCCCGGTACCCCGGTTCTCCAGCGCGAACCACGCCGCGCGGGTCAGGCCGATGGGGTCGATGCCCGGATGGTGATAGAAGCGCCGGTCCTCGACGGAAACCATCGCATCGACCATCACCTGCGGGATCTGGTCGAACGACAGCCAGCGCCCGAAACTGGGGCCGAGCGACACGATGACGCTGCCGTCGGCGGCGTGGACGCGGATCATCTGGCCGTTGGGGGAGGATTTGAGCGCGTCGTAGTTGGGGAGCGACTGCATCGCGACGAACACCGCGATCACCAGCGCGATCAGCCCTGCGACCGCGCCGATCGCGCCGATCTTCAGCCCGCGGATCAGCCAGCGTTTGACGGTGGCGCCTGTGCCGCCCGCACCGGCCGATGATGTCCTGCTCTTGCCCGCTCGTGCCATGTTCTTCGCCGGATACGCGTTAACCTAACCCGCTACAAGCGGGTGCGCGCGTTTATCGCGGCTGAACGGGCTTGTGCCGGGGCTTATTCGCCTTCGCGCGGCTTGAAGTCCAGGCTGGCGCTGTTCATGCAATAACGCATTCCGGTCACGCCCGGCCCGTCTGGGAACACATGGCCCAGATGCCCGTCGCATTTGGCGCAGCGCACCTCCACGCGGCGCATCCCGTGGCTCACATCGGCCACTTCCTCGACGACATCGGCATCGATGGGCGCGGTAAAGCTGGGCCAGCCCGATCCGCTGTCATATTTTTCCGCTGCGTCGAACAGTTCGGTGCCGCAGCCTGCGCAATAATAGACGCCATCCTTCTTGTTGGCGTTGAGCGGGCCGGTGAAGGCGCGTTCGGTCCCCGCCTCGCGCAGCACATGATATTGTTCGGGGCTAAGGCGCTGACGCCATTCGGCGTCGGTCAGGTGCAGCTTTTCCATGAAGGGAATATGGGACGATGATGCGACGGGATCAAGTCACCGAAGGCGCGTCATCCGCGCGACGATACCTACTGCGCCGGGCAAGGCGATGAGCGCGCGGGCAAGAGCGGGGTGGCTGCCCAGCCCCTTCGCGAATCCCGCGAGCGTCAGCGGCAACGCCGCGCGCCCCGCGAAAGCCCGCTGATGGGCCAGAGCGCCCGTCGCTCCTTCGGCCAGCCAGTGCTCCACGGCGCTCTGCGCACTGGCCAGCGCGATTCCGACGCCCTCACCCGCGACAGAAGGGATCACCGCCGCCTGATCGCCCAGCCGGTAGAGGCCGCTCCGCGTCTGCCGCGCGCGCCAGCCATAGGGGACATTGCCGATCGCATCGACTTTCGTACCCGGCGGCATGTCGCCCAGCCGGTCGGCCAAGGCGATCGAGCCGTTCGCCAGTTGCGCCAAGAGGGCGTCGGCTTTGCCGTCGGCCTCCTGAAGGCGGCTCTTGCGCACCGCCATGCAGGCGTTGACGCTCCCGTCCTCCTGCGTGACGAGGCCCAGATAGCCGCGATCGAACAGGTGCAGCTCAATCCGCCCGCCGACCAGCCGGTCGCGCGCGACGCTTTGCGGCAATCGCAGGCGCAGGCCGAGTTCGGGATCGCCGCCGCTGACGCTTCGATCGCGGTTGACGCCGCGCAGGTCGGTCTTGCCGGTGGCGAGAAACAGGCTCTCCGGCGCCATCGCTTCGCCGCTGGCCAGCGTCAGGCAGTTACCGTCCAGCGCCCGCACGGCGACGCCACGCCGCACATCGACGCCGCGCGCCTCGGCATGATCGAGCAGGGCATTGTCGAGGCGCAGGCGGGACAATCCCATCGCCGGAGCAGGCAGCGCCGCCGTCCATTCGCGCGCGCCGATGAACAGCGCCAGTTCCCGCACATCGTGCCCACCAAGGCTTTTTGGATCGATCCCCAAAGCGGCGATCCGCTCGACCGTCCGCCAGCTCAGGAATCCGCCGCAAATCGTGTCGCCCATCCGCTCCAGCCGCTCGAACATGGTCGCGCATATTCCCGCGCGCGCCAGTGCGATCGCCGCCGCCGCGCCCGCCGGTCCGCCGCCGATGATGACGGGCGGGACGCTCATTTCAGGCGCGACACGCACAGGCGGAACGGGAAGAGCCGTTCCACATTGGCTTTTCCCTCCAGCCCGGCTTCTTGCAGCATCGCGTCCCATTCGGCGGGGCGAAAGCTGCGCGCGATCGATAACTGCCCATCCTCGCGCACGATGCGATGCACGCCCAATAATCGCGCCAACCAGGGATAGCCGCGATAGGCGAAACCATGGCGATGCAGGTCGTTGACGAACCAGCCCCGCCGTGCGGTGGCTTCCATGAAATGCAGGAAGGCGATCCGCTGCACGTCGCTCATATGATGGGCGACGAGGCTGGAGACGATGAAATCCCATGGTTCATCGGCCAGCACCGCATAATCGCCCGTGCGATAGCGGATCGGCGCGCCCGCCGGATGCCGCGCCTGCGCCACCGCCTCGCTGCGGGGATTGAGATCAATGCCCACCAGTTCGCAGGCGATCCCGCGTTTCTGCGCCCATCGCCAGATCGCACGAAGCATGCCGCCGTCGCCATAGCCGACATCGAGCAGCCGGAACGGCGCATCGCCCGCGCGCTTGAGAAAGCGGAGCGTCGGCCGCGCCGTCAGCGTGACGGCGTTGACGCGCGACAGCCCGGCCAGCACCTGCGCATAGACGCGCGGCGACAGCGTTTCGGCGTCCATCTGCTCCTCTTCCAGCGCGCGGGTGGAGAGGTCGCGTCCCATCATGCGACGCCGCTGAAGCGGAAGCCTTCCGCCGCCAGCCCCGGCCCGAACGCCAGCGCCAGCCCCTGTTCCGGGCGAGGACCAGCCAATATCCGCGCCAGCACGAACATCAATGTCGCCGACGACATATTGCCGTAGGCGTCCAGCACCGCGCGGCTGTGATCGAGCGCGGCATCGGGAAGCGCCAGCGCATGGCTCACGGCATCGAGGATGGAGCGACCCCCGGCGTGGACCGCCCAGGCATCGACCGTTGCGGGATCGACCGGCAGCATCGCCGGATCGGAGAGCGCGGCGGCAATCGCGCCCGGCACTTCGCCCGACAGGTGCATGGCAAAGCCGTGATCGCCCAGATCCCATCGGATAAGGTCGCCGCTGGCGGGGAGGGTGGCGGAAAAGGGCTGGCCGATCGCAAGTCCTGCGCGGTCAGCCGTTACCAATGCCGCCGCCGCGCCGTCGCCGAATTGCAGCATGGCGAGCAGCGGCTCGATCGCCGTCTCCGCCTGCAAATGCAGCGTGCTCAGTTCGACGCAGACGACCAGCACGCGCGCCCCCGGCTCAGACCGTACGATATGCCGCGCCGATCGCAGCGCGGCGACGGCGGCATAGCAGCCCATATAGCCGACCAGCAGCCGCTCGACCGACGGCGACAGGCCAAGGCGTTGCGCCAGCAATTGCTCTACGCCGGGCGCGGTGAAGCCGGTGCAGCTCGCCAGCACAAGATGGGTGATCCCGTCGATCGGCACCTGCGCCGCCAGCGCCTCGACCGCGCGTTGGGCGAGCGCAGGCGCGGCCTCGGCATAGATCGCCATGCGCTGCGCCGTCGTGGGCCATGATGCGGCATAGAATCCGCCGGTATCGATCGGCGATCCCGTAACGTCCGGCAGCACCGACCAACGATGCGCGATACCGCTGCGCTGCGCCATCCGGTCGAACAGCTTCGCCTCGCGGGGATCGGCCAGTTGCGTCCGCGCCCAGCCGATAAAGGCCTGATGAATGTCCTGATCGGGAATGGCTGTGCCGATCGCGTGGATATGAGCAGTCACGGTAATCGGGGACACCTTATGGAATGATACCAGAGATAGGTGAGATCGAGCCGCTTACCAATGGGTGCGGTGGAAACGCCCGATCACCCCGCCCGTTCCCGTGCCGCCTGCCGCGCGATGGTGAGCAGTTCGTGTGTCACCACCACGTCGCCGGCGTTGCGGCTCGATCGGCTGGCGCGTTCGGCGGCGCCCAGGCGCTGGATGACGCGGGCGATGCCGTTCGCATCCCACAGCTTCACTTGCCGCGTGACCGTTGTCTTGTCTTTCCAGAACACCGCCTTGCCCGCCCCCTCGATCGCCGCGTCGAGCCGCCCCGAGCGGTCGAAATCGGCACGGATGTTTGCGATCAGCATGGCACGGTTCTGCAAGGGGCGCAGGATGGTGCCCATATTGGTGCCCATCACGCGCAGCCCCGCCAGTTCGCTGTGCATGACTTTGAGGTCGCCGCCCAGCACGGCGTTGACCAGCGGGCCGATGTCCTCCTCCAGCGATTCGGCGGACAGCGCGTTCAGCGCCTCCGCCGTCGCCTCGACCGGGCGGTCCGGCGCGGCATCCAGATAGAGCGCGATCTTCTCGATCTCGCCGCTCATCAGCGCGCGATCGCCACCCGTCAGGTCGCTGATCCGCCGCGCCAGTTCCTGCGGCAGGCGCAGGCCAAGATCGCGCGCGATGCCGATCGCGATCTGGTCCGCATCGCGGCCTTCGGGGACATAGCTGATGCACGCCATGGCCGCCTTGTGGTCGAGCGCCAGCTTGACGAGCTTCGACGTACCCTTGAGCGCCCCGGCGATCGCCACCACCGGGTTGCCGGCATGTTCCGCCTGCAACAATGCCTCGATCGCGGGCAGCGCCTCGTCTCCCAGAGGGGTCACGCGCACCCATTGCCGGTCGCCGAACATGGAAAGCGACGCCGCCTCGTCGGCCAGCCGCGCCGGATCGGCCTTCAGCGTGGCCCCGTCAAGATCGATGCGTTCCGCGCCCGGACCCATCGCCCGCTCCAGCCTTTTGGCGAGCGCGATGCTGCCCGATTCGTCGGGGCCGTAGAGGAAGAACAGGCGAATGTCGGCGGGCGGCGCGTCCAGCGCCCGCTCGATCTGGCCCTTATTGGCCTTCACGGGCTGGGGGCGCCGAAGCGGCCTTGCCTTCCTGCGCGGCGAACAGCGCAAGCCGCGTGATGATCTGGTCCGCCACCGTCTGCGACAGGCGTTCGAGCGCGGTGTCCTCCGCCGCGATCGTCGCATATTCGCTGGAGGACACGTCGATCCCGGCGTCCGACCCGGCGGTGGCGTCCACCATCTGCGTGCCGGTGGTGGTGTCGACCAGTTGATAGCGCGCGCGCAACGTGCGCCGCTCGCGGGTGATGGCATCGTCGGCGCGCACGCCGAAGCCCTGAATGCTGTCGTCCAGCTTCACCACCAGCCGGTATCGCGGGCCACTGCCCCCCTGCACCAGCCGGTCGCGCAGCGCATTGCCGACCAGCCATCCCGCCTTGCCTTCGATCGGCGCGACTTCGACATTGGCGAGCGCCTGCGCCACCGGGCCGGTGCTGCCGCCGCTGTATACGGGGCGTAGCCCGCAGGCTGAGAGAAGGGCCGTCGCGGCGAGGAAAAATAAAATACGCTTCATCAGAAGACTCTCTAGCCGTTCGCCCTGAGCTTGTCGAAGGGTTCCACTTCGCGTAGCGAAGTGCCTTCACGGACGTTCAGGCGAGGGCTTCGACTTCGCTCAGCCCGAACGGGAAATTATATCACCAGATTGACCAGACGATCGGGCACTACGATCACTTTCTTGGGTGTCGCACCGTCCAGCGTCCGCAGCACATTGGGCGCTGCCAGCGCAAGCCGTTCCAGCTCCTCCTTCGGCGTGCCTTTCGCCACGGTGATCGTGTCGCGCAGCTTGCCCATCACCTGACAGGCGATCGTCACTTCATCCTCGACCAGCAAGGCGGGATCCACGGCGGGCCAGGCCGCATCGGCAATAAGTCCCTCGGTGTATCCGTTTTTGGCCATATCCGCCCAGGCTTCCTCGGCCAGATGCGGCGTCATCGGCGCCACCAGAAGCGCCAGCGTGCGGATCGCATTGTTGCGGGAGGCGGACGGCGCAGCCTTTTCGACGGCGTTGGTGAGTTCGTAGATCTTGGCGACCGCCTTGTTGAACGACAGCGCCTCGATGTCGCGCGCCACGCCGTCGATGGTCTGGTGCAGCTTGCGGTCGAGCGGCTTGTCCGCACCCTCGGCTGACGGGTCGATTTGCCCGAACAGCCGCCACAGGCGATTGACGAAGCGCCACGATCCCTCGATGCCGCTGTCCGTCCACGGCAGATCGCGTTCCGGCGGGCTGTCCGATAGCATGAACCACCGCACCGCATCCGCGCCATATTGTTCGATGATGTCGTCGGGATCGACGACATTCTTCTTGGATTTGGACATCTTCTCGACACGACCGATGGTCGCTGCCTCGCCGGTGTCGATCACGATCACCCTATCGCCTTCCTTGCGCACGTCCTGCGGGCTTAGCCAGCTTCCGTCAGCCGCCTTGTACGTCTCGTGCGTTACCATCCCCTGCGTGAACAGGCCGGTGAACGGCTCGGCGATGTCCAGCGCGCCGATGTGGCGCAGCGCGCGCGTCCAGAAGCGCGCGTAGAGCAGGTGCAGGATCGCATGTTCCACCCCGCCGATATATTGCCCGACCGGCAGCCAGCGTTCCGCCTCCGCCTTGTCGAACGGCTTTTCCTTCGGTTGGCTGGCGAAGCGGATGAAGTACCAGCTTGAATCGACGAAGGTGTCGAGCGTGTCGGTCTCGCGCCGCGCCGCCTTGCCGCAGGTCGGGCAATCGACATGCTTCCACGTCGGGTGCCGGTCCAGCGGATTGCCGGGAATGTCGAATGTGATGTCCTCGGGCAGGACGATCGGCAACTGGTCCTTGGGCACCCCCACTGGGCCGCAGGTCTCGCAATGGATGATCGGGATCGGCGTGCCCCAATAGCGTTGCCGCGACACGCCCCAGTCGCGCAGCCGCCAGACGGTCGTGCCCTTGCCCCATCCGCCTTCTTCGGCGCGGCGGATCACTTCGGCCTTCGCCTGCTCGATCGCCATGCCGTCGAGGAAGCGGCTGTTCACCAGTCTGCCCGCGCCGGTGAACGCCTTGTCATGGATCGGGGCGTCGGCATCGCCTTCGGGCGCGACGACGCGTGGCACCGGCAGCATATATTTGCGCGCGAAGTCCAGATCGCGCTGGTCATGCGCCGGTACGCCCATCACCGCGCCGGTGCCGTAATCCATCAGCACGAAATTGGCGACGAACAGCGGCAGCCTGATCGCCGGGTCGAAGGGATGCAGCACCGACAGGCCGGTGTCGTAGCCCAGCTTTTCCTGCGTCTCGATCTCCGCCGCCGCCGTGCCCGATTTGCGGCACTGGTCCGAAAAGGCCGCGAGATCGGCATTGTCCTGCGCCAGCGCCAGCGCGATCGGATGATCGGCGGCGATCGCGGCGAAACTCGCGCCGAAGATCGTGTCGGGGCGGGTGGAGAACACCGACAGGCTCGTAAAGCTCCCCTCCCCTTCAGGGGAGGGGCCGGGGGTGGGGCCTGTCCTTGGCGGAAGCCCCTGATCGACAGGCCCCACCCCAACCCCTCCCCTGAAGGGGAGGGGCTTTTCCAGTTGAAAACTGAATTGCAGGCCGACCGATTTGCCGATCCAGTTTTCCTGCATCAGCCGCACCTTGTCCGGCCAATGTTCCAATGTGCCGAGGCCATCGAGCAGTTCCTCGGCGAAATCTGTGATCTTGAGGAACCATTGCGACAATTTGCGCTTCTCGACCGGCGCACCGGAACGCCAGCCCTTGCCGTCGATCACCTGCTCGTTCGCCAGCACGGTCATGTCGACCGGATCCCAGTTGACCGCGCTCTCCTTGCGATAGACGAGGCCCGCGGCATAAAGGTCGAGGAACAACGCCTGCTCATGCCCGTAATAATCGGGTTCGCAGGTCGCCAGTTCGCGGCTCCAGTCCAGCGCGAAGCCGAGTTTCTTCAACTGTGCGCGCATCGCCGCGATGTTGCTGCGCGTCCAGTCGCCCGGATGCACCTTCTTTTCCATCGCTGCATTTTCCGCGGGCATGCCGAACGCGTCCCAGCCCATCGGGTGCAGCACTTCATGCCCCGTCATCCGGCGGAAGCGCGCCAGCACGTCGCCCATCGAATAATTGCGGACATGGCCGATATGGATGCGGCCGGAGGGATAGGGAAACATCTCCAGCACATAGGATCGCGGCTTTTCGCTCGCGTCGTTCGCGCGGAAATTTTGCTTGTCGTCCCAGACGGCCTGCCAGCGGGCATCGGCCTCCAGCGGGTTGAAGCGCCTTTGCATCATTCGCTCCTGAAGCGGGCGAGGCTATTGTTCGCCCGCCCGGTGGGGTTATTTGCTGCTGATCGCCATGCGGCGGAGATCGCGGGCCTTGGTGAGGATGATTTCCTCCAGCTTCTGCACGGTCGCGGCCTGCAACGGCGCATCGACCCACTGACCGTTGGTGTTCACCTGACGACTGCCCGCGACGCGCAAGGCATCCGCGCGCAGATCCTGATCGAGGATCGACACCGTCAGCTTCATCCGTTCGGTCGGCGTATTGGGGTTGGCATACCAGTCGGTCACGATCACGCCGCCGTTCGAATCGGTCTGCACCAGCGGCATGAAGGACAGCGTGTCGAGGCTGGCGCGCCACAGATAGCTGTTGACGCCGATCGTCGTGATCTTCGCCGCTGCAAGGTCCGCCTTCGGCCGGTCCTTTGAGCCGCCACCGCAGGCCGCGAGCGGCAGCACCGCGGCCAGGAGGATAACCGATGCCAAGGGGCGGGCCGAAAAGAGGCGCATATGCCGTGTCCTGTACAATTTCTGGAGCATTTGCGGCATCTATAGGGAAGATGCCGTGCGGAGCAAGTGTCCGCGTGCGCGACGCGAGTGGGCATGTGCGCGGATGATCGGGCCACTGGCGGACAAAAATCTGTGTGAACTGTGCAACAGGCCGTAGCAAAACGACTCTGCGCCCTAGCCAATAGCGGTTCCGGAGTGTTAAGCCGTTATGAAGAATATTCCTGGGTCAACAGAGTCGTTTAAGGTCATGGCAATAAAGGGTGGACATCTGGCTTGGTCGGGCGCGGCAATCGCGGCCATGACGCTTGCCCTGTCGCCGGCCATGGGCACCGCGACCGACCTTGTGGCCGCGCGTATCGCCAATCCGGTGTCGCTCGGCAGTCTGGGCAGCATCGGCTCCTTTACCCCCGCGACCAAGGATCCCGTGCTTTCCGCCGCTTATGCCAGCGCGGTGATGAGCGGCAGCCGCAAGAGCTTCCGCTTCACGCCGACCAGCGGCTCGATGAGCGGTCGTCGCTCTATCACGGTTCTGGTACGCGCCAATGACGATCTGCCGGTCCGGATGGAGCGCACATTGCCGTCCGTCGGGATCGAACCGGTGGCTTTCAACCTCAACGCTTCGGGCGGCTGGCGCAAGTTCGCCCTGCCCGACTCGGTCGGACGCAAGGCGATCGACCCGATTCCGGCGGAAACGGCGGCGGCTGCACGCAACTTCTCGCTCGATCAGGGCAAGAAGAAGCAGCGGTTCAGCACCAATGTCGTGGTCGATGCCAAGAGCGATGTCGGCATCGGCGCATCTGCCCTGAGCAATGAAAAGCCCTATTCTGTCGAAGTCGGCAGTTCCTACTCGCTGTCGCGCAACCTGAACGTCACTGCGGGCCTGCGCTACAATGGCCGCGTCAACCGCCTCGCGCCGATCACGGACGAGCGGCAGGACAGCCAGGCGCTGTATCTGGGCACCGTGTTCAAGTTCTGATCGCGACTGGCGCCTAAAAGCGGCGCACAGTTTCCGATATTCCCGATCTTATTCCGGTTGGCGGCGTTCGTCCGCTGTGCCACCTTGCGCGCGTCTGACGATCTTACCGCAAGGATATCGCTTCATGCCGCAAATGCCCGTGCGCCTGCTACTCGCGTCCACCGCCCTCTTCGCCGGCAGCATGGCGCAAGCGGCGCCTGATCCGGCCATCGGCAAGGATGTCCTGCTCAAATCCATCGCCTTCAAGACCGTCGAAGGCGAAGGCCAGGTGCCGAAGCTGGCGGCCTATTATGCGTCGATCCTGAAGGATGCGGGCTTTGCCGACGCGGATATCGTCATCACGCCGATGGGGGAGACGGCAACGCTGGCAGCGACGATCAAGGGCAGCGACGCGACGCTGAAGCCATTGCTGCTGATCGGCCATATGGACGTCGTGGCCGCCGACCGGAAGGACTGGACGCGTGATCCCTTCGTGCCTGTCGAGGAGAACGGCTATATCTTCGGGCGCGGGGCGGAGGACAATAAATATGACGTCGCGATGATGGTCACGACGCTCGCCTATCTCAAGCGCACCGGGTTCAAACCGCGTCGTACCGTTACCCTGCTGCTGTCGGGCGACGAGGAAACGCAGATGACAACGACCCGCGCGCTCGCCGCCCGGTATAAGGACGCCGAATTGCTGCTGAATGGCGACGGCGGCGGCGGGGTGATCGGCGAGGACGGGAAGCCCGCACTCTACATGCTGCAGGCGGGCGAAAAAACCTATGCCGATTTCGAGATCGCAATCACCGATCCGGGTGGCCACAGCAGCGCGCCGACCGCGACCAACCCGGTCTATCGTCTGGCCAAGGTGCTGGATCGCCTCGCCGCCTATCAGTTCCCGCCGATGGCGAACGAACTGACGCGCGCCTCCATGCGTGCGGGCGCGCGGCGCATCGGCGGAGAAGCAGGCGCGGCGATGGCGCGCTATGCCGAAAATCCGCAGGATGCGGATGCTGCCGCATTTCTGTCGTCTCGGCCGGAGTTCATCGGACAGGTCCGCACCACCTGCGTCGCGACGATGCTGAGCGGCGGCCATGCCCTCAACGCCCTGCCGCAGCGCGCCACCGTCAGTGTCAACTGCCGTATCTTTCCGGGCGTCGCCATCGATGCGGTGAAGGCGGAACTGACGAAAGTGGTCGCCGACGAAAGCGCCACCATCACCGCATTGAACGATCCCACCGGCAGCGATGCGTCCCCCTTGCGCAAGGATGTGACTGCTGCCGTGACGAAGGCGGTGCAGGCGCGCTATCCGGGGCTGGAAATCACCCCCAATATGTCGGCGGGTGCCACCGACAGCCTGTATTTCCGCGCGCTTGGCGTTCCGAGCTATGGCGTGTCCACCCTCTTCATGAAATCGAGCGACGGCTTTGCCCATGGCCTGAACGAGCGGGTGCCGGTGGACGGGATCGCCGGTGCGCTGGCACAATGGGAATCGATGGTGAAGGCGATGACGAAATAGCGTGCACTTGCGCATGGGCGGCCATTGTTTTACACTCGCATAACAATGGCCGCCGCACATGATCCTCTCGAAGGCTGGAGCCTCCCTGCATGGACCTATGACGACCCGGATTTCTTCCGGGCGGAGCAGGAACGGGTGTTCGCGTCGAGTTGGCAGGTCGTCTGCCATGTCAGCGACGTGGCCGCGCGCGGTGACTGGCACAGCCTGGAATATCTGGGCGAAAGCATTATCGTCGTGCGCGGCGATGACGATGCGGTGCGCGCCTTCACCAATGTCTGTCGCCATCGCGGATCTCGGATCGTAGACGGCACGAGCGGCTGCGCGAAGAAACTCGTCTGCCCCTATCACGCCTGGACATACGATCTCGACGGACGGCTTACCGGCGTTCCGCAAAAGAGCGATTATCCGGGGCTGGATGTCGCGCGGCATGGTCTGGCCCCCGTCGACATGGAAATATGGCGCGGTTTCATCTTCATCCGGCTGGTCAGCGAAGGGCCGTCGGTCGCGGCGATGATGGCGCCTTATGAGGCGCAGATTGCGCCTTATCGTTTCGAGGAACTGACGGCGCTGGGTCGCGTCACGCTGCGCCCGCGCGCAGTGAACTGGAAGAATGTCGCCGACAATTATTCCGATGGCCTGCACATTCCCGTCGCGCATCCCGGCCTCACCCGCCTGTTCGGGCGGAGTTACGGCGTGGAGGCGGAGGCGCATGTCGACCGCATGTGGGGCGACCTGATCGAGCGGCCCTCGGTCAACTGGTCGGAACGGCTGTACCAGTCGCTGTTGCCGCCGGTGCCGCACCTGCCGGAGGCTGCGCAGAAACGCTGGCTCTATTTCAAGCTGTGGCCCAATGTCGCGTTCGACATCTATCCCGATCAGGTCGATTTCATGCAGTTTTTGCCCGTCAGCCCCACCGAAACGCTGATTCGCGAAATCAGCTATGTTCTGCCCGATGCCTATACTCCAGACAAATGGCGCCGGGAAATGCGCGCCGCGCGCTACCTCAACTGGCGGATCAATCGGCAGGTCAATGCCGAGGACACGGTGCTGATCGCCCGCGTGCAGGACGGCATGGCCTCGCGCAGCTTCTCGGTCGGCCCGCTGGGCGCAAGCGAAGTCTGCCTGCGCTCCTTCTGCCGCCGGATGCGCGCACTGATCCCGCAGGCAAGGCAAGAAACGCGGCCCAAGGCAGGGTGGAGCCACTAATTCCCCCTCCCGCTCGCGGGAGGGGCAAGGGGAGGGCATGTCAGGGCAGTGGCGGACAGCCCCTCCCCCGACCCCTCCCGCAAGCGGAAGGGGAGTAGTATGTACGACGCACTCATCATCGGCGCGGGGCATAATGGTCTCGTCTGCGCCTTTTATCTTGCGCGTGCGGGCCTGAAAGTCCGCATCGTGGAACGGCGCGATGTCGTTGGCGGCGCGGCTGTGACCGAGGAGTTTCACCCCGGTTTCCGCAATTCAGTGGCGAGCTACACCGTCAGCCTGCTCCAGCCCAAGGTCATCCGCGACATGGGGCTGGAGGCGCATGGCTATCGCGTGATCGAGCGGCCCATTTCCAACTTCCTGCCGCAGGAAAACGGTGACTATCTGAAACTGGGCGGCGGTCTCCAGCGCACCCAGGCCGAGTTCGCACGCTTCTCGAAGAAGGATGCCGCCGCGCTCCCCGCTTATTACGAGGCCCTGGAAAATGTCGCCGAAGTGTTGCGCGGCCTCGCGCTCAAGGCCCCGCCCAATGTCGGTGACGGGCTACGCACGCTCTATGACGGGGCGATGCAGGGCCGCGCGCTGTCGAAGCTCAGCCTGGAGCAGCAGCGCGATGTGCTCGACCTGTTCACCAAATCCGCGCGCACCTTCCTCGACGGCTGGTTCGAAAGCGAAGCCGTAAAGGCCGCCTTCGGTTTCGATGCGGTCGTCGGCAACTATGCCTCGCCCGACACGCCGGGCAGTGCCTATGTCCTGCTTCACCATGTGTTCGGCGAAGTGAACGGCAAGAAAGGCGCATGGGGCCACAGCATCGGCGGCATGGGCACGATCACGCAGATCATGGCGAAGGTGTGCCGCGACCTGGGCGTGGAGATCAGCCTGGAAAGCCCGGTCGATCAGGTGCTGGTCGATGGCGACACGGTGGCAGGCGTGCGCCTCGTCTCCGGCGAGGAGATCGCGGCAAAGCGCGTCATCGCCAATGTCGGGCCGAAGCTGCTCTATGAAAAGATGATGGCGCCGTCCGATCTGCCCGCCGATTTCCTCAAGCGGATCAGGACCTTCAAGGCCGGGTCAGGCACGTTCCGCATGAATGTCGCGCTGTCGGAACTGCCGCGCTTCACCAGCCACCCCGAACCGGGCGAACATCACCAGTCGGGCATCATCATCGCGCCGACGCTCGATTATATGGACCGCGCGTTCATCGATGCGAAGCGGCACGGCTGGTCGAAGGCGCCGATCGTCGAGATGCTGATCCCCTCGACCGTGGACGACAGCCTTGCCCCGTCAGGATGTCATGTCGCCAGCTTGTTCTGTCAGCAATTCGCGCCGATATTGCCGGAGGGCCGCGACTGGGACGACGAGGAACAGGCCGCAGCCGACTGCATCATCGACACGGTGGAGCGGCACGCCCCCGGCTTCCGCGCCTCGATCATAGCGCAGACGCGGCTCAGCCCGAAGGGTCTGGAGCGCAAGTTCGGCCTGACCGGTGGAGATATCATGCACGGCAACATGTCGCTCGACCAGCTCTGGGCCGCGCGCCCTGTGCTGGGTCACGGCAGCTATCGCGGGCCGTTGCGCGGTCTCTACATGTGCGGCGCGGGCACGCATCCGGGCGGTGGCGTGACGGGCGCGCCCGGCCACAACGCCGCCCGCGCGATCCTGTCAGACGGCAGCATCTTCGGGAAACTGCGCGGGCGGTGAGCCACGGGAGAGGTCAGCCGCCCGCTGGAGGGCCGGCCTTCTCCATCCAGCGTGTCCAGACCGGGCGGAACCTGCGCCAGCCCAGCAGCGCGATCGCCACGACCAGCGCGATCGGCCCCAGGAATGCGATGGCGACGATCAGGAACGACAGAATGCCGATGAGAACGCCTGCCGCCGTCTGCAAGGCTTCGCTGATCGGCGAGCGGACGTCGAAACCGGGGATCAGTTCGCCCGAGGCATAAGTGAACACCATCGGCGTGCTGGCCAGCGCCGCTTCGCTGCTCGCCCGGCTGTTGTCGGTATCGCGCTTTTCGCCGCGCAGATTGGATATTTCCGCGATCAGGTCGCCACGCGCCGTTGCCGTGAGGCCGCCCTTGGCAAGCTGCGCTTCCAGCCGGGCGACCTGTCGGTTGATCTCATCGGCGTTGCGGCGCGCCGTGGCGATCGTGTCGCTCACATCCGTGCCGCTGATTTCGGTGTCGATCACCATGCCTTCCGCCTTTTCGACGGCAGCCACGCCCCCCTTGCCGAATTGCCGGGCGATCTCCGGCGTGAGCTTGAACGCGAGCATGGCCTCGATCCGGTCCTCGCCGCGCACGGTGTAGCGCATCCCGGTGATCCGGCACTTGGAAAGGCCAAGCCGTTCGCAGGCCTGTGCATGCTCTTCCTGTACCCTGGCGATCCGCAGGGCAGGCAGACGGAACTGATAGGCATAGTTGAAGGCGACGCCCGGCGCGGCGGTCGGGGCGATCGCGGGGCCGCTGTTCCGGTCGGATCGTGATTCGGCACTGGAAGAGATGCTTTCTTCCGAAGGCGCCTGACTGCACGATGCCAGCAGGGTCGTCGAGAGGAGCAGAAGAAGGGAGGCGCGTCTCATGAGAATAGCTTTCCTGTAACACTGACAGTCAGCGCCAGAGCGTTCTATATGAGCGGCGAATGGAAGGAAAGAATAATAATCAAATCGGTAGAGATAGGGGATCAGTCGCCCGCATTGCGGTTGCGCCGCGTCCACCAGAACAGCGGGAAACCGACCAGCATCAGCACGAGGCTGAGGCCGCTGACCGAAGGCCCTGCGCCCCACAGGGTCCACAGAGCATAGACCAGGCCCAGGATCGCCGCCGGGATCGCGACGCGGAAATGGAGCGCTGCGGCCGCGCAGCCCAGATAGAGCCACAGGGTCGCGGAGGTGGAGAGCAGGGCCATCGCCGTGAAGATCGCGACGAGACCGTTGAGGCTGTTGGCGATCAGCAGCAGGCTGGCGAAGATGCTCGATACGACCAGCGCGCGGACGGGCGTGCCTCTCGCATCGGTCACGCCCAGCCATGCGGGCAACTCACCGTTGCGCGCCATCGCCAGCGGCACTTCGCCTTGCAGCAACGTCCAGCCGTTGAGCGCGCCGAGGCAGCTTATCGATGCGAACAATGCGATCAAATTGGCGGGGCCGGGCGCCCAGTAGCGCGTGACGAAGGCCGCGAAGGGCGATGCGGACTGCGCCTCCGCCATCGGCAGCAGCAGCGCGATGCCCGAACAGACGAACAGATAGATGGCGCCCGTCGCCGCCGTGCCGATGATGGTCGCGCGCGGAATCGTGCGCGCCGGATCGGCCACCTTGTCCGCCGCCGCGCTCGCCGATTCAAAGCCGAGTAGCGCCCAGAGGGTCAGCGCCGCCGATGCCGTGACGGCAGGCAGGGTCAGTCCTTCGGTCGGGAAGGGGGCGACGACGGCGCTGCCGTCGCCCAGCGCCAGCACGATCAGCACGACGACCACGACCATCGGCACCAGCTTCAGGATCAGGGTGACGAGTTGCAACGAGCCCGCCACTTGCGCGCCCCTAAGGTTGAGCAAGGTCAGCGACCATAATATCGCCAGCGCCGCGCCGACGCCCGCAAATGGCACTTGCCCCAGAACGGGCACCAGCGGCGTAAGATTGGCGACCACGGCCACCGCGATCGTCGTGTTGGCGGTGACGATCGACACCCAGTAGACCCAGCCGATCGCAAAGCCGGCCCATGGGCCGAAGGCCTGCGCGATCATCGCGGGCGGCCCCTTGGCATCAGGCAGGCGGATGGTAAGACGCGCGATCACCCAGGCGAGCGCCAGCGCCCCGGAAATGGTGATGATCCACCCCGCCACCGCGTTCCAGCCATAGGGCGCCAGCGAGGCGGGCAGCACGAACACGCCCGACCCGATCATATTGCCCATGACGAGCGCGATGCAGGCGGCAAGGCCCAGCGGACGGGCGGCTTTGGGCGCGGGTGATGTCACGCCGGGATTAGGAAGGAAGGGTGCGCGGATTGCAAGAGAGGATGCACCGTCCGCCCCCGTCACCCCTGCCGATGCAGGAATGACGGGACAGGATCAGATGGAAGCCATCAGAAGCGGAACCCCACTTTCGCCCCGATCAGGCGCGGCTGGATGGGCGTGCGATAGATTTTCGGGCCGATTGCCGTCTGCCCGCCCGGATCGCCGCACACGCTTTCAAGGCATTGCAGGCCCAGCGTGCTGAAGGCGCGCTTGTCGAGCAGGTTGGTGGCGAAGATTTCCGCCGTCCACATCCCGCTGCGGATCCCGACGCTGGTGTCGAGCGTCACATAGCTGGGAAGGTCGCCCTTGATCCCGCTTTCCACCGTGCGCAGGTCCGTCTTGCGCGATCCTTCGTAGATGCCCGCCGCCTGGATATGCGCGGTCATGCCGCCGACCGGAAACTCGTAGCGGGCAAGCGCATTGGCCTTCAGTTTCGCACTCACCGGCAGGCGCGCGCCCTTCGGCGCCAGCACGTCGGCAGGTGCGCAGCCATTGGTATCGTCCACCGCGCAATAGGCCTTGGTCAGTTGCGCGTCGTTGTATGACATGCTGCCCGTCAATGTCAGCCCGTCCACCGGACGCGTCCAGAGTTCCGCCTCGAATCCGCGGATGCGCGCCCTGCCGGCATTCTGAATCTGGGTCAGGCCGTTCGCGCCCAGCACCGAAATCTGCAGATCCTGCCAGTTGAGCTGATAGACCGCGCCGTTGAAGCGGATGCGGTCATTCGCCCAGCTCGTTTTCCAGCCTGCCTCATAGTTGTCGATGAAGTCGGCATCATAAGGTGGCAAATCGCCGCGACGATTGATGCCGCCGGGGCGATATCCACGCGACGTCGTGAAATAGACCAGAGCATCGGGCGTGATCTTGTACGTCACGTTGATCTTGTGGAGGAAGCCGGTGTCCTTGGTCCGCTTGTCCAGATTGGTACAGGGCGATCCCTTGACGATAACGGGACTACCATTACAGCCCGCGACGCCGGTTCCATCGCGAACAAAATTACCATCATCGTCGAACCGGTCGGGGTTGTAGGCTTCAGAATAGCCGAAGAAACCGACAAGACTGTTGTCATATTTATACACGCGGCTGCCGAAGGTGACGGACAGCTTGTCGGTCACGTCCGCCGTCAGTTCGCCGAACAGCGCATAGTCGCGATCGACGCGAAACTGCTTGGTCAGCCAGATATTGCTGTCGGTGCCCGGCACCGTCAGCGTGTCGGCGATGTCGTTGATGATGTAATTCTGCTCGATATTGTGTGTCTGCCGCTGGTAGAACGCGCCACCGACGAAACGGACCACGCCGTCGGATGGCGAGGCGAAGCGCAGTTCGTGGCTTTGCTTGGTGAAGCGGTCGATGCCCTGGATATACTGGTTGGGGTTCACCAGATCGCCGTTGTTGTCGTAGAAATAATTGCCGTAACCGGCCAGCGCATCGTAGAAATAGGCATAGTCGGCATAGTCGCTGTTGGTCGTCACCTTTCGCTTCAGATAGGACCCGGCATAGGTCACGTCCCAGCTGCCGATCTTCCCTTCGATCGTTAGTGCCGCCTGATACCAGTTGTCCTTCGCGCCTTCGGGGTTGAACTGCATCGTCTGCAGGTCGCCAAGGCCGCTTTCGACGCCGAAGCTGCCATTCGATTTTTGCCGCTGCCCCATGATCTGCGGCGTGACGGTCCAGTTGTCGTCGAGGTCGATCTTCAGCGCGGCGCGACCGCCATAGGTGGTGACGTCGTTATAGTCCTTCTCGACATAAGGCGCGTTGTTCATCGTGATGCCGGAGGACGGGAAGGTCAGGCTGCCTGCGATATTGTCGATATAGCCTGCGTCCTTCTTGTACCAGCCGACCACGCGCAGCGCGATATTCTCGGTGAAGGGGGTGTTGATAAAGCCTTGCGCCACATAGCCTTCGCCGCCCTTGGCGACGCTGTTGACTTCGAAATCGCCGCCCGCCTCGAACTTGGTGGCGTCGGGCTTGTTGGTGATGATGCGGATGGTGCCCGCCTGGCTCGACGATCCGTAGAGCGTACCCTGCGGCCCGGCCAGTGCCTCGACGCGGGCGATGTCGTACACGTTGACGTCGAGCGCGCCCTGAATGGTCGTGATCGGCTGTTCGTCCAGATAGATGCCGACCGAAGGCTGCGACGCGGAATGGTTCGCATTCTCGCCGCTGGCGACGCCACGGAAATAGACCTTGGCCGATCCGGGACCGCTGGTCTGGTAGGATACGCTCGGCAGATAGCGGGCATAATCCTCGAACTTCTGCACCTGAAGCTGATCGAGCTTCTCCGAACCGAAAGCGGTGATCGCGATCGGCACGTCCTGCAGATTTTCGGTGCGGCGCTGCGCCGTCACGACGATGGCGTCGCCCGTTTCCGGCGCATCGGCGGCGGTCTGCGCATACGCGAAGCCCGACGTGCAAAGCATCGTCGTCGCCAGCAGCGCGGCGGAACCCGCTTTGCCAAGGCGTTGCGCGGTCGTGGAAAATTGCATGGAATGCCCCCTTCGTGATCTTTTCGATCTCTGCCCACATTTCTTCACGAAACATCGTCATCGGCAAGGCGAATATGACAAACGTATAACAGTATCCGACGAATCTGCCGCACTGTTGCACGTTCGCCACGATCGTGCGGGGGGGCGATCAGGCGGGCGGTACGTCCGGATAGGCCGACAGCACCGGGCCGAGCGCCGCTTCCAGCGGACCCAGCCAGGCCGCATATTCCCGCCAGCGGTCCATGCCGTCGCGATTGATCGGGCGGCGCACCTGTTCGCTGCTCGCGGTGCGGACGGCGCGGTCGTTTTCGTGGAAGCGCAGGCAGGCGTCCTCGAACGGCAGGCCCAGATGGCCGAGCAGGCGGCGCACCGCGCCTTCGGGATCGTTGACCAGCGCTTCGTGGATTACGCGATGCACGCGGCCCGGCAGCACCGCATCGAAATGCCGCATCAGCGCGACATAATCGGCATAATAGCGCCCCATGTCATCAAGGGCATAGCTGAACGCCTGCCCCTGCGCGAAATGCTGTTTGAAGTTCGAAAAACAGCAATCCATCGGATGCCGTCGCGCATCGATGATCCTGGCGTTGGGCAGGATCAGGTGGATGAGGCCGGTGTAGAGCCAGTTGTTGGGCAGCTTGTCGATGAAGAAGGGCTTGTCGGTCTTGCGCTGGATGCGGGTGCGATCCAGATACTCCGCGCCCAGTTCGGCGAGCCGCGCGGGCGATGCGTCGGCGATCGCGGCCACCCAGCTTCCCGGTCCGTCGTCGACCTGCCGCGCTTCCCGCATCGCGATCGCGGGGATGTCGGGCAGCTCCATCGTTCCCTCGACCAGCGAGTGCGACGACAATATCTGCTCGATCAGCGTCGATCCCGCACGCGGCATGCCCAGGATGAAGATCGGGTCCGGCGCATCATGTCCCTGCCCCTTTCGCGCCGCGAGGAAGGCGGGCGTGAAGATGGCGATGCTGCGCGCGACATGGCGGCTGGTGTCGTCGGGATCATAGTCGACGTGCAACCGGCGCAGTGCATTGCCCTGCGCATAATGGTCGAAGGATCGCCGCCAGTCGCGCGCATCCTCGGTCGCCTTGCCCAGTGCGAAATGCAGGTGAAAGCGGTCCTCGTCCGAAATATCCGCGCGGCCCAGCGCCGCTTCCATCGCGGCGACGTCCGCAGCGTCGAACCGCACGGTCTTGAGATTGGCGAGGCTCCACCACACTTCGCCAAGGCCCGGCTGCACGGCCAGCGCCTGCCGATAGGCCGCGACACTGTCCTCCTGCCGTCCCACGGTCTTGAGCATATGGCCGTGGCTCATATGCAGCTTGGCATGATCGGGGAATCGGCGGGTCAGTTCTTCGTAGAGCGCGATCGCTTCGTCGTAACCGCCGATCCGTCCCAGCGCGGCGGCTTTCAGATTGCGATGCGCGGCGTTGTCCGGTTCTTCCGACAGCACCTTGTCGAGCTGTTCGACGGCGTCGGCATAACGGTTCTGCTTGTAGAGAACGGTCGCCAGATTGGCGCGCGCCGCGCCGAAACCGGGGGCCAGTTCCAGCGCGCGCCGCAGCAGATTTTCCGAATCGGGCAGCCGACCGATCCGTGCCGCGAGTTCCGCCAGCATCCGGATCGCCGCGCAATCGGTCGGATCGGTTTTCAGCCGACCTTTCAGGATCGGTTCGGCGACATGCAGTTCGTTGGCGATCAGCGCCTGTGCTGCAGCGATCAGTTGCGGATCATAGACGGCCATGCGCACGGCTTCCAGATCGGAAGCTTCCGCCTCGGTGATCCGGCCCAATCGCCGCAGAGCCAGTGCCGTCAGCCGATGCGCCTCGCTGCTCTGTGGCGCGACATCCGTAACTTCGCGGATTTGCGCCAGCGCCGATGCCGGATCGTCGCCGATCATCCGACGGGCGTGGGCCAGGGCGTCGGGCACGGAAATGCTGTCGGAAAAGGAAGTCATGCGCTCTGCCTAGCATCGGCGTGCCGGAGGCGCTATCTGTCGCCGCATGACGATAGCATCCGAAAAACTCGACCAACTGGTGACGGCGGTGCTGGGGGACGGCGCAGCCGACGCCATCGCGCAACTCGCCTTGCCGGCCGATCTGCCCGATTCCGGTCCCGATATGGTCAGCCGTGCCGAATGCGCGCTGGCGATGACGGTCGCGTTGCATCATGGCCTGCTGGCGCGCGTCCCGACCGCCGCAGCCTATGCCGCCGACTGCCGCGCCGCGGGCCGCCGCATCATGCTCGATCATGGCGCGCTGCGTACGATCATCCTGCCCGAGGGCGCGCCCACTGGCGCCATTCCGGCAGGCGCCACTGCCTTTGCCCGCATCCTTGAGCCGCTCGGTTATGTGCGGGCCGACATCTATCCGCTCGATCGGCTGCGGATGACGGGCTATGCTTGGTGTCATGGGGATCTGCCCGACAGCATCGCCCAGTTCTTCGTCAGCGAACTGCACGTCGACCGGTTCGACGAAGATTTCGCCGCCGCCGCCGCCCGGATATTCGGCACGACGCGCGACGCACTGACGCCGGAGGCGAAGGCTGCGCTGGCAGGCTTCGCGGTTGACGGACAGGTGCGCTTGGCGCAGGCGCTTGCGGCTCTGCCGTCGCTGGTGGCGGCGTTCGACCGGCATCATGACGTGCCGAACGTCGCCGATTATCAGACGCTCAAGGCTGCCAGCGCGGAGGCCGCCTGGATCGCGACCGAAGGCAATGCCTTCAACCACGGCACGGACCGCGTCGATGATGTGGAGGCCGTCGCCGAGGCGCAGCGCGTCGCGGGGCGGGCAATGAAGGAGCGGATCGAAGTGTCTGGCAGCGGCCGCGTGCGCCAGACCGCCTATCGCGCCGACTGGGTGGAGCGGGCGTTCGTGGACGATGCCGGACAATCCGTCATGCTGACGGTGCCGGGTTCCTTCTACGAGTTTATCGACCGCAAGGTCGATCCGGCCAGCGGGCGGCTGGACCTGAAATTCGACAGCGGCAATGCGCAGGGCATCTTCAAGATGACGGCTTCGCTCGACGCCTGATCGGCGTCAGACACCGGGCACATCCAGCAACCTGGCTTCGTCGCCAATCCGCTTGGCCTGCGTGGGATTGGCGGCGACGGCCTTGCGATAGGCGTCGGTCGCACGCGCGGTCTGACCCAATGTCATGCGGCTGCGGATCAGCATGATCCAGCCGTCGACATTGCCGGGATTGGCCTTCAGCTTGCCTTCCAGACTGGCGATCATGCCGTCGATCATCTGGTCCTGCTGCCCCTTGGGCATCGCGGAGGCGGCCTGCATCTGGCTGCGCGTCGGGCCAGGGATGGCGGCAGTCGCGACGGAAGGAATCGCCGGATGCGGTGCCGCAGACTTTGCCTCGGCAAGCCGCTGCGTCACGTCGATCTTGTGGATGCGCGCCACCTGTTCGATCGTGCGGCGCAGGTCCTTATCCCAAGGCGCGCCGCTTGGCGTGTCCTTCAACAGGGCGAACCAGTCCTCGATCGCACCCTTGTGGTCGCCTTTCAGATCCCGCTCCACCGCCAGAAAATAGCGCGCACGGGGATCCTTCGCATCGATCGCGATAGCCTTGGCAAAGGCCTTGGCCGCTTCCTGCGGCATGGGGTCTTTCTCGCTCGCCATCACTAGCGCCTCCCCATAAGAGGACCAGAACGTCGCATTGCCCGGGATCAGGGCCGTCGCACGCTTGTAGGCCCGCGCCGCGTCGGCATAGCGATTGCCTTCGAAATAGGCCCAGCCCAGCATCTGCCAGCCTTCGGCATCGTTGGGATTGGCGCCGACGCGGTTCTGGAGCTGCTGGACCAGCGCCGCAGGATCGGCGGGAGCCTGCGCGACAGGCGCCACCGGCGCCGCACCCGTCGGCGCTATTGCCGCATCACGATCGCGCGTAACGGCGTAACCGACGGACAGTATGGCGATGGCGGCAGCGCCGATCAGCAGCAGTCTGCCTGTTCCACCGGTATTTTTTGCCCTGTCCGTCATCAAAAGCCCCTTTGCCTGCAACTCCACCCTAGCGCGCGGCGAAGGAAATGGTAGAGTGCCCCTCACGGTTCGCACCCGTATGACGCATTACCGGGGGGGCATAAGCCGGAGCGTCAGCCGATTTCATGGGGGAATACTGTGGGTGATCGCGTGCGCATCGCAATCGTCGGTTCTGGTCCGGCGGGCCTGAGTGCCGCCGCGCGCGCCGCCGCGCTTGGCCTGTCGCACGTCCTTCTGGAAAAGACGGATCATCTTTCCGATACGATCTACAAATATCAGAAGGGCAAGCATGTGATGGCGACGCCCAGCCAGCTCGTGCTGCGATCCGACTTCGATTTCGATGCGGGCAAGCGTGAAGCGATACTGGGCACCTGGAACGATCAGGCCGCCGGGCAGGGCGTCAACGTCGCCTACAAGAGCGAAGTGAAGGCGATCGAAGGCACGGGCGAGGCGATTTCCGGCAGCGTGCAGAAGATCGTGGTGCGCAATCGCGACGGCAGCAGCGAAACGCGCGAGAAGCAGCGCTTCGCCCCGCCTTATCGCATCACCCTGACCAACGGGGGAGAGATCATCGCCGATTCGGTGATTCTCGCCATCGGAACACAGGGCAATCCCAATCTGTTGCGCTGTCCCGGCGGCGATTTGCCGCATGTGCAATATCAGCTCGACGATCCGGCGGAATATAATGACGAGCATATCTTCGTCATCGGCGGCGGGGACGCGGGCATCGAAAATGCGCTGGGTCTCGCCGCCGACGAGGCGCAGGGCAACGTCGTCAGCCTCATCAACCGCGGCGCGGAGTTTTCGACGGCCAAGGGCGCCAATGTGCAGGCGTTGCTGGCGGCGGGCAGCGCCGGGCGCGTCAGCATCCTCACCGAAAGCTCGCCTGCGAAAGTCGAGCCGGGATTCATCACCGTCGATACCCGCGACGGCGAAGTGCGTCTGCCGTGCGATCGCATCATCGCGCGCATGGGGTCCGCCCCGCCGCGCAGCTTCGTCGAGGAATGTGGGATAGAGTTCACCAGCGGCGACCGGCTGGCCTTCCCGAAACTGTCGCCGGTGTTCGAGACGACGGCACCCGGCATCTTCGTCATCGGCGCGCTGGCGGGCTATCCGCTCATCAAGCATTGCATGAACCAGGGCCATGACGTCGTCGAGTTCATCAACGGCAACACGTCGCTCAAGCCCGCCGACGAGCCGATCCTTGCCGCCAAGTTCAAGGATCTGCCGGGCCAGCGCAGCGTCGACGAATGGCTGGAGTTCCTGCGCACCAACATCACGATTCTCGAAGCGCTCTCGCCGCTCCAGATGCGCGAGTTCATGCTGGACAGCGCGGCGCGCGCCTATCGCAAGGGCGACGTGATCTTCGAGCGCAACGACCCCGGATCGTCGCTGTTCGCGATCGCCCAGGGCGAAGCTCTGGTGGAGGTCCGCAGCGAAAGCCCCTCGATCAGCGTGCCGATCGAAAGCGGATCGATATTCGGGGAAGTCGGCCTGATTTCCGGGCGGCGGCGCGGCGCCACGGTGCGCGCGGGTGCGGATTCGATCATGGTCGAGGTATCGCGTACCGCTGCGCTCAAGCTCATGTCCTCGGTCCCCGCCGCGAAGCGCGCCGTCACGCGCATTTCCACCGAACGGCAACTGCTCCAGATGTTCGGCGCGGGGCTGACGCCTGCGGACCTGACCGACGTGCTCGACACCGCGGAGATCATGACGGTCAAGGCGGGCGATTTCATTATCCGTGAGGGCGAAGAAGGAGAAGATATCTTCGTCATTCGCGTCGGTTCGATGATCGTGGAAAAGATCGTCGGCGGAAAGCCGGTGTTCCTCTCATACCTCCCGGCGGGCAGCTATGTCGGCGAAATGGCGCTGATCGCGGGTGGACGCCGCACCGCCAGCGTCAAGGCGACGGTCAAGTCCGAAGTCATCCGGCTGAAAGGCGAAGCGTTCCGGGCGCTGATGGAGGCCAAGCCCGCCCTGCTCGAACGCGCCCGCCGCGACATGGCCGCACGGCAGGACATCAACGCCTTCGTCGAAAGCCGCAAGGACAGCTTCTCCACGGTGGTCGACATGTATTCGCAGACGGCGAAGTTCCTGGTCGACAACGGCATCGGTGAGGCCACCGACGTGCTGCTGATCGACGAGCATTTGTGCGTGGGCTGCGACAATTGCGAAAAGGCGTGCGCCGACAGCCATGAGGGGCTGTCGCGGCTCGACCGGGAAGCGGGCAAGACCTACGCGCATCTGCATGTGCCGACGAGCTGCCGTCATTGCGAACATCCGCACTGCATGGCCGATTGCCCACCCAACGCCATTCATCGCGGCCCCGATGGCGAAGTGTTCATCGACGACAGCTGCATCGGCTGCGGCAATTGTCAGCGCAACTGCCCCTATGGCGTGATCCGCATGGACAGCGTGCCGCCCAAGAAGCCGGGCCTGCTGAGCTGGATGCTGTTCGGTGCCGGGCCGGGGCCGGGCGAACCGTCCAAGAAGTGGCGTTACAAACATGCCGAACCGGGCGTCGAAAAGCCCAAGAAGGCCATCAAGTGCGACATGTGTTCGGGCATAGAAGGCGGTCCGGCCTGCGTACGCGCCTGCCCCACGGGTGCCGCCATCCGCGTGTCGCCGGAGGATTTCCTGGGTATCGCGCGGCTTGAGCGCATCACCGGCGAGGGTCGCTGACATGGCAACGCGCGCCGCACCCTCCCGCCGTGCCAAGGGCGATACGCGGCATGAGGGGTTCCTCCAGCACGCCGGTTTCCGCTGGCTGAAGATCGCGACGATCCTGTGCCTCGTGGTGATCGCCAGCTATGTGATGATCGACGTCACCCCGCGGCATAACGGGGGAAGCTGGTACGGCTATACGCTGGGCACGATCGGCGTCTTGCTGATCCTGTGGCTGACGGCGCTGGGCATGCGCAAGCGGACGATGACGACGGGGCGCTGGTCGCTGAAGGCATGGACGTCGGCGCATGTCTATCTGGGTCTCAGCCTGATCGTCATCGGCACGCTGCATACCGGGTTTCAGTTGGGCTGGAACGTCCATACTCTTGCCTGGGCGCTGATGATGCTGGTCATCCTCTCCGGCCTGTTCGGCATCGGCGTCTATGCCGCCGTGCCCGCCGCGCTCAGCGACAATCGCGATGAAATGACGCAGGGGCAGATGCTCGACGCGATCCGCGCGATCGACCGGCAACTGCACGACGCCGCGCAGCCGCTCCCACATGATCAGGCGGAGGCCGTACAATGGTCGCTCGATCAGGATCCGTTCAGCGGTGGCCTGTGGCGGCGGCTATCGGGTAATTATCCGCATTGCGCCACCGCGCGGGCGCAGGCGGCATTGCGCCAGTGGACAGGATCGCGCCCCGACACCGGGGACGATCCGCTGGAACGGATCGACGGGCTGCTCGAACGCAAGCAGGGGATGCTGTCGCGCCTGCGCAAGCATCTGCGGCTGAAGGCACTGCTCGAAATCTGGCTCTACGTGCATGTGCCGGCCACTTTCGCGCTCATCGCCGCGCTCACGGCGCATATCGTCAGCGTCTTTTTCTACTGGTGATGGCATGACTTTCCTTATCCGCCAGATCAGCCACACCGCCGACGGGCGGGAAATCGTCCGCACGGCGACGCTGGCCAAGCCGCAGCTCGTCGTCGGTCGCGCGGCGGGCAGCGACATCCATCTGCCCGACCTGTCGGTCACGCCCGACCACGCCCGGATAGAGCAGGTCGACGGACGCCGCATCACCGTACGCGCCACCGGGACGCTGGGCTTCACGCAGGACGGGCGCACCGTCACCCGCGCCGATATCGATACCGTGCAGGGTGCGGAACTGCGCTTTGGCGGGCACCGCATCACCGTGTCGCATGGCGAGGGAGAGGAAATCGTCCTCTCCGTCCAGCGCGTCGATGCGCTGTCGGACGCCAGCGAAGAAAAGGACGAGGCGCGCGTCTTTTCGCTCGGCGGGCTGCTACCAGGGCGGCGGGCGATGGCCTGGGCCCTGGCGCTGTCGATCCTGATCGGGTTTCTGCTGGTGCCTATCATCGGCTACGCCACGCGCCCGGCGGTCGATACCCGCAACATCTATGCCGTCAAGACGCAGAAGCAGGCGCAGATGCAGAAGGTCGCGCTGGCGAAGGGCGACGGCATCGTCGGCGACGCCGCATGGTCCTCCGGCCCGCTCAGCCGCGCGCATCATGCGCTGGAAGGAAAATGCGAAAGCTGCCACGTCAAGGCGTTCGTCGCGGTGCAGGACAGCGCCTGCCAGACATGCCACACCCCTGCCGAAGTCCACGATCACGCGCCCGCCGCGCGGATCGCCATGGCGCGCGAGGCGCCGGGGCTGGGCGGGCGCATATTGGCGGGCTTCGCTTCCGCCTTCGGTAAGCCGCCCGCAGGCGCCTGCGTCGATTGCCATAGCGAGCATGAAGGCGCCGGGCCGATGCAGCCCACCGCGCAACAATTCTGCACCGATTGCCACGGCAGTCTCGATACCCGGCTGAAGGATACCAAACTGGGCAACGCCAGCGATTTCGGCACCGGTCACCCGCAATTCAAGGCCGCCGTCCTCTTGCAGGCGCCCACCGCCGGGACGCAGCATCCCAAGTTCACCCGCATCTCGCTCGACAGCAAGCCGACCAGCGACGGGGGCCTCAAGTTCCCGCATGACGTGCATCTGAAGAAAACCGGCGGCGTCGCCCGCATGGCGCGGACATTGCGGACCGAACAGGGCTATGGCGATGCGCTGGCGTGCAAGGATTGCCATCGCCCCACGGCGGATGGCGTCCGCTTCCTGCCCGTCGATATGGAGCAGGATTGCCAGTCCTGCCACAGCCTGGGTTTCGAGAGCATCGGCGGTACGGTGCGGACGTTGCGCCACGGCGAACCGGCGCAGGTGATCGCCGATCTGCGCGCATATTATCGCTCCACCGGCCCGGCGCGTCCGATCGCACTGGGTGGCATGGCGCGGCGTCTGCCCGGCGACTACGCCGCCGATCGCATCGCCGCGACTTATGGTCAGGCCGCGCGCAGCCGACCCGGCAATGCCGAAGCGGCGATCCGCGCCGTCTTTTCAAAGGGTGGCGCCTGCTACGACTGCCATGTCGTCACTCCGCCCGGCGTGGCGGGCAATGCAGGTTGGCAAGTCGCACCGGTGGAACAGCCGATGCGCTATTTCATGAACGGCTGGTTCGATCATGCCGCGCACCGCACCGAAACCTGCGAAAGCTGCCACGCCGCGCCGCGCTCCGCCAAGGCGAGCGACTTGCTGCTGCCCGGTCGCGACAGTTGCCGGGAATGCCATGGCGGCGAAAAGGCAAAGGCCGATGTGCCGTCAGCCTGTGCTGTATGTCACAGCTATCATGCCGGTGACGGGGCACCCTGGGCGCCGTCCGACACGATTCGGGACAAGACGGTCAAGAAAGTCATTGCGCTGTCCGGCGCATCTGTCGGCGCGGCATCAGTGGGCATGCGGCGCAACAGATAAGGACATATGAGGGGGCGCGTCCGATGCTGATCGCACAGGTCACGGACATTCATCTGGGGTTCGAGCCGGGCAATCCGGCCGAGTTCAACCGAAAGCGCCTCGATCAGGTGCTGGGATATCTGATGAACGGTCCCAACCGGCCCGATTTCCTGCTGGCGACCGGCGATCTGGTCGATCGCGGCGACGTCGACAGCTACCGCCGTCTCGCCAATGCGTTCAGCCAGTGCGATTTTCCAGTCTATCCCTGCATGGGCAATCATGACGACCGGGACAATTTCTCGGTGATGTTCCCGCACATTCCGCTGGTCGACGGATTCATCCAATATGTCGTGCCTCTGGACGGGCTGCGCCTGATCGTCATCGACACCCTGGAGCCTGACCGGCACGGCGGCGCCTTTTGCGATGCGCGCGTCGCCTGGCTGCGGGCACGGCTGGACGAGGACAAGGGCACACCGACGATCATCGTCATGCACCATCCGCCGGTGGAAGTGGGCATCGAATGGATGAACACGCATCCGGACGAGCCATGGGTGCAGCGTTTTGCCGCCGCGATCGCGGGCCACGACCAGATCGAGGCGCTGATCTGCGGCCATCTCCACCGCGCGATCGTCGCGCCGTGGAAAGGCACCACCGTCGCCATCTGTCCGTCCACCGCACCGCAGGTATCGCTGGACCTGTCGCCGATCGATCCTGAAAGGCCGGACAACCGCCCGATGATCATCGCGGACCCGCCGGCGTTCGCGCTGCATCGCTGGAGCCGACACGGCCTCGTCAGCCATTTCGAGACGGCGGACGAGCACGTGATGCTGGCGAAGTTCGACAACGGCATGCAGCCGCTGGTGCGTGCGCTGATCGGGGAACGGCCCGCCTGACGACAGCAATTATACCGGGACGGACCGACTATCCTGCGGCGTCACGGAACTGCGCGGCCAGCGCCGCCCACGCTTCGGCGCGCTGCCTGCGGATGTCGCGCGCATGGCTGCGGATCATGTGGCGGCGGTCTTCATTATGGCGGTGGATGCCGAGACGGGAAAAGGACATTCCCGCTCAACGACGCATCACCCGGTTCGCTGCACGGCCATCGACAGCCGGACGCCATGCCGGGACGAACGGTCTGTCCGGTTCGACCTTTCAATTCTGCGGCGATGCGTCTGTATCGTCCAGAACCTGCCGCACCTTGTACGCAAGCTGGCTCATCGTGAAGGGCTTGGACAGCAACGCGACGCCTGCATCCAGCACGCCGTTATGCACGATGGCGTTGCGGGTATAGCCGGTGGTGTAGAGAATCCTGAGCGTCGGTTTCTGCTCCAGCGCCTTTTCCACCAGCTTGCGACCGTTCATGTCGGGCATCACCACGTCGGTGAACAGCAGGTCGATGCGCGGCTGGATCGCCAGTACGGTCAGCGCCTGATTGGCGTCCGACGCCTGCACCACCGTATAGCCCAGTTCGCGCAGGCTATCGACGGAGACGTGCCGCACGCGTTCCTCGTCCTCGACGACCAATATGATCTCGCCGTCGCGGGCACGCGGCAGATCGGCCAGGCCGTCCTGCACAGGATGGGGATGCGCTGCGTCCGCCACGCCGTAATGGCGCGGCAGGTACAGCTTTATGGTCGTTCCCTGGCCCGGTTCGGAATAGATTTTCACATGGCCTTGCGACTGCTTGATGAAACCGAACACCTGGCTCAAGCCCAGACCCGTGCCGCGCCCGACGCCCTTCGTCGTGAAGAACGGCTCGAACGCG
Source organism: Sphingobium sp. (assembly GCA_965279415.1). Lineage (GTDB taxonomy): Bacteria > Pseudomonadota > Alphaproteobacteria > Sphingomonadales > Sphingomonadaceae > Sphingobium. The sequence goes on along the minus strand of OZ257238.1, from coordinate 1,370,683 downwards.
CGCTCCACGACTTCGCGCGGCATGCCGACGCCCGTATCGGTCACCGACACCACGACATACTGCCCCGCCGCGACTTCACTGTGCGATGCGGCATAGAGATCATCCAGATGGGCGTTGTTCGTCTCGATCGTCAGCATACCGCCGTCGGGCATCGCGTCGCGCGCGTTGACGCACAGGTTGAGTATGGCGTTCTCAAGCTGGTTGGGGTCCGCCAGACTCGCCCATAGCCCGCCCGCCAGCACGGTTTCCACGCGGATGGCGTCGCCGATCGTGCGGCGCAGCAGTTCGGACATGCCGCCCACCAGCTTGTTCGCATCGATCGCCTGAGGTTCGAGCGGCTGTTGCCGCGAAAAGGCGAGCAGGCGCGAGGTAAGCTGGGTGGCGCGCTGGGCACCCTCCATGGCATTGTCGATATTCTGTATCGCGCGCGGATCGCTGTTCATGCCGAGCCGCCGTCGCGCCATATCCAGCGATCCGACGACCACGGCCAGCATATTGTTGAAATCATGCGCGATCCCGCCGGTAAGTTGCCCCACGGCCTCCATCTTCTGGACCTGGCGCAACTTCGCTTCCGCGGCTTCGCGATTCTGGGCTTCTTCGCGCAGTTGCGCATTGCTCTGCGCCAGCGCGTCCCGCACGGTCACCGCTTCGCGCAACCGGCGCCGCGCGTTGCGGATGGCATAGATGCCGAGCAGCAGCACGATGATCGTTGTGCAGGCGAGCGCGATGCCGACCGCGGTGCGCAGCCTGGCAAGCGTGGCTTCGCGACGGCGCAGCAATCCACTTTCTTCCGATCGCATTTCGCCGATCAGGGCGCGCGCCTGATCCATGGTCCGCTTTCCTGCCAGCAGTTCGATGGCGTTGATCTGCCGGTCGAGCCTATAACGGGCGATCGCAAGCCGCAGATAATCCTGCCGTTGCGACGCTATCCGCGCGAGACGATCGAGACGGTCGCCCTGAGCCGGATTGTCCGCAAGCAACTGCTCCAGCGCCGCGAAATCCTCCGGAATTTCCCGGATCGACGCATCATAGGGAGCAAGGAACTGCGGATTGCCCGTCAGCAGATAGCCGCGCTGCCCCGTCTCGGCATCCTGCAGGCGGGACAGCACGGCGCCCAGCCTGTTCTGCACTTCCAGCGTGTGCATGATCGTGGCCACTGATCGGTCCTGCCGGGCGGACAGCCAGATGCTCGCGCCGATCGCCGCGACCAGAAGCGTGAAGCCGGCGACCAGCGCGATGACGGAACGGTTGGGCCAGAGCGAACGCATAGCCTGCATCTACTCTTATTCTTCGCGCGCCGTCCATCGTGCAAATGGAATGAACGGCAACCAATCGTTTGATCTCGATCAGCTATTTCGCGGCGGGGGCCTTCAACGGAGGGCGCCAGGCCCGCATGTCCACGGAATCGCTCACCTTATAGGGTATGCCTTTGGGCGACAGGAACAGCCGCTCCATTTCGGATCGGGTGAAGGGGCGCGAGCCGAGGCGACCGAACACCGCGATCTGACCGCCGGTCTCGTCCACCGCGCGATCGCGGTCCAGCCCCTTGGACAGCGCCAGCGCAGGGGAAGGCGTGCGTGCCCAGGCGATCAGTTCGGGCTTGGGCGCGGGCGAGAAGCCGTAGAAATTGGGCTGGCTTTCGGGGCTGGTGAGCTGGATGACCTTCATCCCGTTCCGCCCGTCCGCGACATAGGCGAAGAGCGAGGCATTGGTCGTGCCGACGATGACGTCCTCGACATCGTTCATCGCGCCCCCGAACGTCTCCTTCGCATAAACCACGGGTCGCGTCGGGTTTGTGATGTTGACGATCACCAGACCTTCCGCCTTGCCCGCGACATAGGCATAGGTACGGGCGAGATAAAGGCGGCGCGCATCGGCGATCGGCACCGTGCCGGACGGAACGGCCACCGGATCGCGCAAATTGGTGACGTCGAACAGCTTCAGCCCGTCGGCATCGCTGACCCAGAGGTAACGGAACTGGATCGCACTCGCCCGCGCATCCCGGAGCGGTCGCACGGCGGCGAGCCGGGGTTTTAGCGGATCGGCAAGATCCACGACCACCAGCCCGACATCGGCGGTGATATAGGCGATTTCGCCCGCCAGCACGATATGCCGCGCGCCTTGCAGCACATTGTCGGGGTTCCAGGTGACGGCGCGTTTCAGGAAATTGTTGCGGAACTCGGCATCGGCCATCGTCTCGATATTGACCATCACGAGGCCTTCCACGCTGTCGGTGACGGCTGCGTAGGAATAGATCGGCAGGAACGCCTGCTCCTGATTGATCTTGCGCAGTTCGGGCGTGCTGCGCGTCGGGGCGATCGGCTGGTTGGTGGGCAGCGCCATGCAGGTCGCGTTGGTCGTCCTGACCCGCGTGTTCTGGCCCAGTTTTGAGAAGGGCGCGCTCACGATCCGTTCGGAAAAGCCCTTGTTGGCGATCGACGCGACGTCATAGACGTGGAAGCCGCCCTTGCCCTCCGCCACGAACATATATTCGCCGCGCAGTTGCAGGCATCCGACGCGATCCGAAGTGCCCTGCGCCACATTGGCGAACTCCTCGATCGCATGCGTTTCGCCCGATGCCTTGCCGTCGAAAAATTTGCCGCGCGTCCAGTTCTTCAGCTCGCGCTTGTTCTGATCGACATGCAGCTTCCAGTAATCGGGATAGGCATATTTTTGCAGATAGCTGCCGATCACCGCCTGCGGTTCGTCCCATTCGGTGACGCGGATCGCCTCGAACCCGCCTTCGAGACCGGTCCAGGCGTTCAGCCCGACGAAGTTCACGAAATTGGTGCCGAGTAGCATGAGCTGCGCCATGATCGCGTTGTTGTCGTCCTTTTCGGACAGGTGGCAGTCAGAGCAGGTCTTGGTCTCGGTCGTGCGCACCGTATGCGGGAAATGCGGGGCGAACGCCTGGGACGAGAAGCCGATGCCGCTGATCGGCGGCTGTTGAATGTAAATGCGTTCGCGGTTCAAATTGGTGGAGGACAGCACCAGCGCGCTGGTCGAGCGTACCGGCGTGATCTCGTGGCCCTTGGTCGTCATGTGGCGACCAAGCTGGAACATCTCGTCGCGCGCGACCTGCGGGTTGTAGGTCGCGAAGTTGCGGGTTTCCTCGCCTTCGAAATGCTGGACCTTGGTTTTCCAGTTGGCTTCGATCGGCAGATGGCATCCGCCGCAACTCGTCGTCCAGCTCAAATGACAGGTGAAGCAGGCCATCTGGTCGTCGCCATGCGCGCGATCCGCCTTGGCCACGCCGGGGCCGAAAGCGAACTCGCCGCCTTCATAGCCGGATTTGCTCATCAGCTTGGCGCGCGCCGCCCGCCCGTTGAAATGCGGGCTGGTGGCGTCGACCGAATCCTTGACCAGGCTGACTTCCCATTCAATCTTGGGATCGACGATCGACCGCTGGATCAGCGTGCGCCTGCCGCTTGCGTCGTAGAACCACTCGAATCGCCGCTTGCCATCGGGGTTGCGCAGCAGGGCGAGGTTGGTGCCGTTGGGCGGCGCGGCGGGGCCGGATGTCAGCAGCGTGGGATAAGCATCCGCCGTGCCGTGGCAATCCTTGCATCCGATTTCGATCGCATTGGCGACTTCGCCATAGATGAAGCCGTTGCCGTGGCTGTCCTGCGCGAAATGGCAATCGGCGCATTGCAGGCCCTTTTCGGCGTGGATGTCCATCATGTGCACGGTCTTGCCGGGGTTGGTGCCGGGCTGCACGAACTTGCCTTCGCCCTTCTTGCGCCATTTTTCGGGATCGTCATTGGCGACGATCTTGCCATCCTTGTCGAGCAGATTGCCTTCGCGATCGCGCTTGAAGATGCCGCGGAAGTTCCAGCCATGGCCATGATAATCGGCGAACTGCGTGTCCTTCGCCTTTTCGTTGAGATCATAGACGTTGCGCAGGAAATCGACGTCGGACCAGTTGCCTTTGGGAGCGGCACCTTCGGGATTGCGCTCCAGCGTTTCGTGGACTTCGGCGGCAGTCGGATATTTCTGTTTCTTGGGCCACATCAGCGGCGCGTCGGACTCATAGTCCCACATGGTGTAGCCCAGATAGCTGTTCAGGAAGATATTGGGCTGATGCATGTGGCAGTTCATGCACTGCGCGGTCGGGATCGCGCGGGTGAAGGCGTGTCTGATCGGGTGGCCGCTTTCCTTTGCGGCGGCGATCGGGTGGGCGGGGGGATGCTCCGGCGTTGCGGCGGCCTCATGCCCCGGCTCGACCGCTTCGCCATGCTTGCCTTTCAGGGCGCCGTGACCCGTTTCCTCATGCTGCACCTTGGCGGCGATCGTGGGGTCGATCGTCGCGCTTTGCCCGTCGCGGCCATATTGGGCGTAGATCAGGCTGTGGCGCGGCTCGCGGTCGTTGGCATAGACGACATGGCAGCCCGAACAGCCCGAATGGCGATAGTCGCCCGGCTGGTCGTTGGTCCCCATGAACCACATGAACGGATCGTTGAGGCGCGTCTTGTGGATGTTGAGCACGGGGATGGCGACGCGCAGGCCGGTGCCGGGACCGCGGCTCGATTGCTTGAGGTCCGGGCGGCCCGGTTCCTCCAGCCGCTGGATCGATCCGGTGGGATTGGGCAGGCCGATTTCGGCGAACTGCGTCTGGATGTTGCGCCCGCCGCGCTCGAACACGCGAAACACGTCGCCCGGCGGAATGACATGCCAGGTCGGCAGCGGATAGAGTTCCGCCAGCGCGCCGCGCGCCTTTTCCGCTTCGGTCAGGGTGCCGGGCGGATTGCCGGGGGTGACGATCTTCGCCGGCTCGCCGTCCCGCGTATAGGCCTCGCCGAAGATGTAGTTCTTGAACGGCACGATCCCGTTATTGTAGGCCGCGCCGCCCCACAGCATCGCGCCCGACGCCATGATCGAGCGTTCCGCCGCCTCGATCGTGGCAAGGTGGCACGATCCGCAGGCTTCGCGCGCCACGCGATAGTCGGACGGATTGACGAAGCGCACGAACTCCGGCGCTTCGCGATTGAGCAGCGCATAGGTGCGCTTGGGATTGGCGGAGGAGGGATAATGCCAGCTTTCGGGATAGGTGGGCAGCACATGCGCCTTGTCCCGCGCGGCGGCGTAATCGGGATGGTCGAAACCCAGCGCCGGATTGCCGCGCACGGACGCATTGCCGCCATGGCAATCGGTGCAGCCCAGCATCACCGCCGGGGTGGCGTGCATCGACGGTTCGTCGGTCTGCACGTGGCAGCTATAGCAACCGTCGGATTTGCCCGCGACCTGCGCCGCCGTCTGGCTCATCGGCGCGGGCGGGGCGAGGGCGTAGACGCGCTTCACGGGCTTTTCGTCGTCGCTCGCCTGCACGATGGCGACGGGGATCAAGAGCGCGGCGAGGAGAAACAGGAGCCAGTTTACCGTCACCCCTGCGCAGGCAGGGGTCCCGCTGCCTTTCTGCCGTCGCCAAGAAAAGCGGGACCCCTGCCTGCGCAGGGGTGACGGAAGAAAGGAGAGCAATCCGCGCATCAGTAGCTGACAATCACATTGGCGAGCACCGAATAGTAATTCCGGTGGCTCTGGCTGTTGTCGAAAAGATCACGGAAGCCCTTGCCCGGCAGCAGGGTCGCGGCGGACAGGCGGAACACGATGTTCTGCGTCGCCTTGGGCCGCCAGATCGCGGCGGCGGACAAGTCCCAGCCGATCGACTTGGGGATGCTCCCTTCGACGCGCAGCGCCTGCAGCGTGGCGGTATTCTGGAACCACAGATGATTGGCGTTGGCCGACAGGCGCGTGGTCGGCGTCAGGTCGAAATCCGCGCCCGCGCCGACCAGCATCGTACCGGGATTGTTGAAGTTCGACTGCCCTTGTTCCTTCGAGGACCGCAGCGAATTGAGGATGCCATTGCGTCCGTTGATCGCGATCACGCGTCCGCCGCCTGCGAACGGGATCGTCTGGCGGATCCAGTAGCTGGTGTCGGCCCCGGCGAAGACGGGATTTTCGAAGATCGCGTCGAAGCCGTTTTCGGTATCGTCATAGGGATCGCCGTCGCCGCTGGCGTACAGGCCCGACAGGCGGAAACGCATCCAGTCGACATCGTAGCTGACTTCCGCCGCCGCGAAGAAGGCGCGGATTTCCGCCTTGCGGCTGGTGAAGAAGCTGTTGCGATCTTCCCCCAGCGCGCCATAGAGCGAAGCGGTGAGATTGAGCCGTCCGATCCGCCCGTCGGCATTGTAGCCCAGATAGACGACGTCGTAGGCGCGGCCCCGCAAGTCGCCGAGCAGCGCCGGGCGCACCGGGAAACCGTTGTCGTCGATCTCCACGTCGCCCTTCTCGCGGTTCATGTTGTAGACCGCGGTGATCTGGCTGGTGAGGCCGGGGATCAGGAAATCCTGCCGATAGACGTTGGCGAGAAAGACGAAATCGTCGCGCGGCCGCTGGACGACGCTGTTGAGGCCGCTGTTCGTATCCTTCTCCAGCCGCCAGAAAGCCGCGAGGTTGAACTGGAAGCGGTTGTTGTCGCGATTGCCGAACAGGCGGATGCCCAGTTGCTGGTCGTTGAACAGGAAGCCGCGGAAATCCGACTGCATCGGCTGGATGCCGACGCGCAGCGACCGGAAGTCGTAGCGGTCCGACGTGTTGGCCAGATGATAATCGACGAACAGTTCCTGCACGCCCAGGAAATGATCGGTGCGGCGGCTGCGCTTCGACGGTTCGACGAACAGTACGCGCCGTTCGGGCACGTCGACATGATTAACGTTGAAGGCGAGCGCGACGCGATATTCGATTTCCGGCGGCTTGAACGCCGTGGATCCCTTCACCAGCGAGGCGCTGGCGATGAAGGTCTGCGAAAAGACGAAGCTCGCATCCTTGCCGAACACGTCGAGGCTGCCGGGCCGTTCGGTCGTCTGCACCCCGACGGGAATGGGAAAGGTGCGCGGTTCCAGCACCGTGTCGCTGACGGCGCTGGCGACGAAGAACCAGTCGTCGCCCTTGATCGGCAGCCATTTGACCTTTTCGCGATCGATCGGCCGGTCGCCCTTCAGCGTATTCTGGTGATAGGGATCGAACCAGCGTTCCTTGACGACGCCCAGGCTTTCGATGAGGCGCCAGCGATCGGGGATCGGAATCTGGTCGACCGGAAAGGCTTCGGGCGGGGGTGCGCGCAGCGCGCCGACATTGTCCTGCGTCACCTTGTCCGGCAATTGCTGTTCGAAACCGGGGCGGCGACGACCGTCGATCAGTTGCCCGTCCGCATCGCTTTCGGGCTGATGCTCCGGCGCGTCGATCACGTCCTGCCAGTTGTCGGGCGGGGGTGGCGGCATGGGCTGCGGGGGAGGCTGCGCTTCCGCACCGGCCAATGCCGCGATGAGGGGAAGGAGGGAAGTAAGCGCCATCGCCTACAGCCCCCCGCAGGCGTCTTGCGCGCTGGTGTCGAGGAACGGCGCGAAGGGACAGCCGACATAGCGCAGCCGGACGCTGGCATTGCCAAGGTCGACCACCACCTGATCCGCGCGGATCGCCAGCGGCGCATTGCCGACGCCGTTCGTCCGCTTGCCGCCGTTGTTGAGGCCCAGGAAGGAAATCATGTCGTCCTGATCGATGCCGTCGCCCGACACGCCGATGCCGCCGATCAGCACATTGCCGCGGTAGATGGGGACGGAGCCGGGGAATATCTGGATACCGTTCTGCAGCCTGTTCTGGCTGGCTGCGGGCGCGGGCAAGGCGGTGCAGCGTTGCGGCGTATCGGTGGCCGAAGCGCCGGTGACGAAGCCCAGATGCGCGGCGAGATCACCGAGGATCAGCGCCGATTGCAGGCCGGTGGAGAAAGGATTGAACTGCGCGATCGGACGGGAGAAGGGGCCGTTGGGCCGCCCGACTTCGCCATCGGGGAAATAGGGGCGGGAAATGAGGCCGTGTGCGCGATCGGTGAAGGCGACCTTGCCGGTCAGCGCGCTCTGGTCGTTGAAGAAGGCGCGCGCCTTGGCCACGAAATCGCGCACGTCGGCGCTGGGGTTGGCGAGCAGCTCGTCGCCTGCCCGCGCGCCCGAGAAGAAGGCGGCGGTGCGCGCCTTCTGCAGCGACACGTCGGTGCCGAAGATCGGCGCGTCGGGCGACCGGACGACGCCCAGCGCCTGCCCGCGCGTGTCGACGACGGAGATCGTCACCTGCGCCCGGCTGTCGAGCGGCTGGCGGATCTGCGCGCGGGCGCGGCTCATCACCGTGAAGGCTTCTTCGAGCAGCGCCGTCACTTCGGCGGCGGTCAGCGGCTGCGCGACATCGCCGCCATCGGTTGCGGCGCGGATCGGGAAGCGGTTGTTGCCCGATCCGTCGGTCAGGATAAAGGCGTCGCGGTTGGAAAACTCCGCCGCCCGGGATGCCCGGATGCCCGACGTTTCGCTGCCATAGGCTGTGCCCGCCACTATCGCCGGTGCCGGATCGCCATAATAGCCCCGGACCGCGACCAGACTGCCCAGCGCCGGGCTGGTCGCGGCAAAGCTGGGTGCGCCGGTGGCGATCAGGCCCGCATAACCCGCGTCCGAATAACGCAGCAGGGTGCCGTCCACCGAAATGCGGTTCGCGCGGATGCTTTCGGGCGCTTCGAAACCGACCGTCCCGGCGAGCGCGATATACTCCTCGGGGTCGTTGTCGTCGTCGAGGATGTTCGGATCGAAACCATAGACGCCATCGGCCATCACGCCGATGCCCCCGACGACCACGCCGTTCTTGTACAGCGGAAAGCCGCCCGGATCGGCGGACAGGCCGAGCGGCGACCGCTTCGGCCCGATCAGCGCCCCGGCGCCCGACGATGCGTAGCGCGCGGCAAGGTCCGAACAGGGCAACTGGCTGAACTGCACGCCATAAAGCGGCCCGCTTTCAAGGCCCACGGTGGTCGGCGCGGGCGGGAAATGCGGCTGGACGATCTGGCTGGCCGTGCGGGTGGAAAAGGCGTTGCCGCCGCTCGACAGATAGGCGCCGGTGATCGCCTTGGCGATCGCCCCGGCGGCGGCGGGAACGGTCAGGTTCTGCGCGTCGATATTCTGGCCGTTGGGGGCGGGGCTGGTGGTCGCGGTCGCCCGCGCGCCGGTCATGTTGAAGATGGCGAGGACATTGCCGACCCGGTCGGTGACGGCGATGACGGCGGGCAGGTTGCGCGCGCGGGCCTCTGCGGCGGCGCGGGCGATGACGGTTTCGACATCGGCGACGGTCAGAGCCTCCGGCGCTGGGACGGCGTAGAGACCTGCGGGCGTCGGCGTGGGCGTGGGGGAGGGCGTCGGCGTCGGACTGGAAGAACTGCCCCCTCCGCCGCAGGACGACAGGATCAGCGACGCCCCGGCCAATATCGCGGAAAAGCGTTTCATCCTAGCGCAGCGCCCCGATGCCGCGCGCCGCGCTGCCCAGCGCGACACGGAAATCGGCGGGGCGGAAGGCGTTGGGTTCCTTCACGGCGGCATAGGCGCGGTTGATGTCGGCGCGGATGCCCGCCGCCGCGCCTACCGTCACGCGACCCGACTTCACGAGTGCGCTCAGCAGCGTGTCCAGCCCCATCACGGCCTGCACCGATCCTTCATAGTCGGTGAAGCGCGGGGCGATCGTCTGGCCGGCGATCCGGTCGACGATCGCAAAGGCCATGTCGCCGCCGGTCGCAGTGCTCGAAAACTGCGCGGCGAGGGCGGCGGCGCTGGCGGCGAGGCGCCTTGCCGCGGCGACGCTGCTGCCGCGATCCTTGCCCATCGACGCGTGGAAGGCGCGGCTGTCGCTCTCGAACCGGGCGGCAAGGGCGGGCGCGGCGACTTGCGCCGCTGCCGACAGCATGATCATGTTCTCGTCATTATAGGGCGGCATCCCCGCCGGGATCGGGCGACCGGGGTTCGCCTCCCAGCTTTTGACGCGGCTGTCCTGATCGTAGATGCGGCGGTGGCAGCTATGGCAATCGAGGAAATAGAACTCCGGGAACACGCCTTCGGTGCCGCGCGCGCCGGCATAGAGGGAGAGCGAGCGTTCGAGCGCCAGCGCCTGACCCACGGCCCACAGGCGGATGCCGTCGGGCCGGCCCTTGCGGCTGATATAGTCGGCGTCCTCGTCATGATGCGCCTGGAGCGTGGAGAACAGGTCCAGCTCGAAGGCGATGCGCGGATGGCCTGCCGCCATGATCCGGTGCGTCACGAACTGGCCGGGCCGGTCGCTGCCGAAATGGCAATCGAGGCAGACGGCGGCGCGCGCGGCGGGCCGGTCGAGCGGGATCATGCCGTTCGCGACATTGCTCCCATGGCTGGCGCCCACGGCATAATGCGAGGCGATCCAGCCGCCCGCCGGGCCGTGGCAGGCTTCGCAGCCGACGCCGTCCTGCGTCAGGAAGCGACTGCCGCGCGGACCGGATGCGGGGGTGGCGTGACAGCCCAGGCATTCGGTGGCGGCGGTCGGATCACCGATGCCCAAAGTCGCCGCGATCTGCTTGCCGCGCGTGCCGGAGAGCACTGCATAGGCGCGGCTGTGGGCGCCGCCCTGCGTCGAGGGTTCCTGCCAGCGTTGCAATTCATCCTGCCGCACGACCTTGCCATCGGCTTCCATCCGTCCGTGGCAGGTGGTGCCCGCGCAGGAGGCGACGCCGGTGAAGGTGCCCGGGGTGGCCGTGACGGCGGTGCGGCTTTCCAACGAAGTTGCGGATGTTGCGGCGTTGAACACCGCAGAAAACAGCGATTTCTGCTCGGAACTGTTGGAAATCGCGCCGATCGGGATCAGCGCCAGCAGGGCGAGCGCCGACAGCAGCATGCCCGCCGCTCCAGCCGCTCTCGTGCGGATGCTTCTGCCCCCGAAACCCATGTGCACGCCCCCAATTCGCGCCCGGCCTTATGGCCCGGGCACGCCCCCGTCAGTTTGCGAGCGACCGCTTCTCTTCGTTGGACCACCCTACCCCTGACCGGGGCACAGTTTCAATCCGAAAACCGCTCAATTGCGCCGTATGACGAGGTTTCTGATTTCCGTCATGTCCTCCATGGCGAAGCGTATGCCTTCGCGACCGAGGCCGGAATCCTTTACGCCGCCGTAAGGCATGTTGTCGACGCGATAGCTGGGCACGTCGTTGATGACGACGCCGCCGACGTCCAGCCTGTCCCAGGCATCGAACATCTTGAACAGGTCGCGGGTGAAAATGCCCGCCTGCAGCCCGAACTTGCTGTCGTTCACTTCGTCGAGTGCCGCGTCGAAATCGCTGAACTTGCTGAGCAGCGCCAGCGGGCCGAAGGCTTCCTCGCGATACGCGTCGGCTTCGCGATCGACATTTTCCAGCAGCGTCGCTTCCAGCATCGCGCCTTCGCGCCTGCCGCCGCACAGCAGGGTCGCGCCGCCCGCGACCGCCGCCTGTATCCAGCCGTCGAGCCGCTTCGCCTCGCCTTCGGATATCATCGGGCCGACGAAGGTGGCGCGATCCTTGGGATCGCCCGCCACCAGCGTTTTGGTCTTCGCGACCAGCATGTCGCGGAACCGGTCGTAGACTTTCTCGTGGATGATGATTCGCTGCACGCCGATGCAGCTCTGGCCCGACTGGTAGAAGGCGCCGAAGATCACCCGTTCCAGCGCATCGTCGAGATCGGCGTCGTGATCGATGACGACCGCGGCGTTGCCGCCCAGTTCCAGAACGACTTTCTTCTTGCCGGCCTTCGCCTTCAGATCCCAGCCGACGCCGGGCGATCCGGTGAAGGACAGCAGTTTCAGCCGCTCGTCGGTGGTGAACAGGTCCGCGCCCTCGCGATGCGCGGGCAGGATGGAGAAGGCGCCTTCGGGCAGGTCCGTCTCCGCCAGCACTTCGCCCATGATGATCGCGCCCAGCGGCGTGCGGCTGGCGGGCTTCATCACGAAGGGGCAGCCGACGGCGATCGCCGGCGCGATCTTGTGCGCGGCGAGGTTCAGCGGGAAGTTGAACGGCGATATGAAGCTGCACGGGCCGATCGGCACGCGCTTCCATATGCCCTGATAGCCTTTGGCGCGGGGCGAGATGTCGAGCGGTTGGACTTCGCCGGTCATTCGCACGCTTTCCTCCGCCGCGATGCGGAAGGTGTCGATCAGGCGGCCGACTTCGCCTTCGCTGTCCTTGATCGGCTTGCCCGCCTCCACGCACAAGGCATAAGCGAGTTCGTCGAAGCGCGCCTTGAACCGGTCGACGCAGTGCTGGAGCACCGCCTGCCGTTCATAGGCCGCCATCCGCGCCATCGGCTCGGCGGCGCGCACCGCGCCCGCTATGCCTTCCTCGATCGTCGCCTTGTCCGCCTGCGCCACGCGGAACGCGACTTCGCCGGTGAACTTGTCGGTCACTTCCAGATCGGTGTTGGGCTGGATCGCCTTGTTGTTGAGATACAGCGGATAGACGGATTTGAGTTGGGTCATGTTGGTCCTCATGGTCCCCTCTCCCCTTCAGGGGAGAGGGTTAGGGAGAGGGGGAAGCGCGGAACATCAGATTATATTCCCCTCTCCCCGGCCCTCTCCCCTGAAGGGGAGAGGGAGACTACAGCGCGGCGCTGAGTTCCTTGATATCCTTGTTCAATATCCGGTCGTTCTCGCTATAGTCGACCGGACAGTCGATCAGGTGGACGCCCGGCGTATCGCGCGTGTGTCGCAGCAGTTCCTCCAGATGCTCCGCGCTTTCGACGCGATGGCCGTGCGCGCCGTAAGCCTCGGCATATTTCACGAAATCCGGATTACCGTAGGTCAGGCCCCAGTCCTCGAACCCCATATTCGCCTGTTTCCAGCGGATCATGCCGTAGCTGCCGTCGTTCAGGATCAGCACGGTGATGTTGAGTTTCAACCGCACCGCGGTTTCCATTTCCTGGCTGTTCATCATGAAACCGCCATCGCCGCAGATCGCCATCACCTTGCGATCGGGATAGACCATGGCGCTCGCCATGGCCGAGGGCAGACCCGCGCCCATCGTCGCCAGCGCATTGTCGAGCAGCACCGTATTCTGTTGCCGCGCGGGATAGTTGCGGGCGAACCAGATCTTGTAGACGCCATTGTCGAGGCAGATGATCCCGTCATTGGGCATGATCTCCCGGATCTTGCGCACCAGATAGGGCGGGACGATGGGGAAACGCGCGTCGCCGTCGAGGCTGGCGGTGTGCGCAACTTCGGCCTTGCGATAGGCGAGCATCCTTTCGCAGGCCCAGCCCTGCGGCACGATGTCCTCCTTCATCTGCCAGATGGCGTTGGCGATGTCGCCGATCACTTCGACTTGCGGGAAATAGACCGGATCGACTTCGGCCGATCGCGTCGAGATGTGGATGACCGGGGTGCCGCCGTCGTTCTTCATGAAGAAAGGCGGCTTTTCGATCACGTCATGGCCGATGTTGACGATCAGATCCGCCGCGCCGATCGCACGATGCACGAAATCCCCGGCGGAAAGCGCCGCGCAGCCCAGGAACTTGGGATGCGTCTCGTCGATCACGCCCTTGCCGAGCTGGGTGGTGAGGAACGGGATGCCGGTCTTTTCGACGAATTGCAGCAACATCCGCCCGGTCATCTTGCGGTTCGCGCCTGCGCCGATGACGAGGATGGGCGCCTTCGCCTGTTCCAGCATCTTCACCGCCGCGCGCACCGCCTTGGCGTCGGCCGAGGGACGACGGGCGAGGCTGGGCTTGATCGGCGTCGAATCCGTATGCTCGTCGGCGACGTCCTCGGGAAACTCCAGATGCGTAGCGCCGGGCTTTTCCTCTTCGGCGAGGCGGAAGGCTTCGCGCACGCGGCTCGGGATATTGTCGGCGCTGGCAAGCTGATGCGTATATTTGGTGATCGGTCCCATCATCGACACCACGTCGAGGATCTGGAAACGGCCCTGCTTGCTCTTCTTGATCGGTTTCTGCCCCGTCACCATCAGGATCGGCATGCCGCCAAGCTGCGCATAGGCCGCCGCCGTCACGAAATTGGTCGCGCCGGGGCCGAGCGTCGCCATGCAGACGCCGGTCTTGCCGGTGTGGCGACCGTAAGTGGCGGCCATGAAGCCCGCGCCCTGCTCATGCCGGGTGAGGATCAGCTTGATCGACTTGGAGCGGCTGAGGCTGTCGAGCATGTCGAGATTCTCCTCGCCCGGAACGCCGAAGATATATTCGCAGCCTTCTTCCTCCAGGCATTGAATGAACAGGTCCGAAGCCTTCGTCATGCGTGTTTCCCCTCTTGTCGATATGCCGTGTCGTGTCCTGTGCGTCAGGGTGTGGGTGCGGTGCCGGTTTCGCACCCTTCATCCCCGGCGACGCTGCAATTGCTGTCCCACAGATCCTCGTTGCCCGCGCCCGTCACCGGTTCGTCGATCAGCGGCGGATAGCCTTCCGCCACGAAATCACGCAGTTCGACGATGGCGACGGGGAAAATCTGCGCAACCGCGACCGTCGGGTCGAGGATGCGGTCGATCGCGTCGCGATTGTCGGGGGTCGGCACCTCGGGCGTCGCTACGTCGCACGCCCCCGGATTGGCGATCAGGCAGCCGTTGAGCGTCGAGCGATCCGCATACTGGCCCACCTGGCCACCCGCCACGCCGTTGATCGAAAGCAAGGGGATAGCATCCCTGCCGGTGACGAAGCCGCCGCGTGCCGGGTCGATCAACTGCCCGTTCAGGACGATCTGCGTGTTCACGTTCGCCGCATCGATGCGGATGCTGCCTGCGGTAAAGCCGCGCCGGTCGGCGAAGGCGTCAGTCGATCCGCTGTTCTGGATATAGGCGCCGCCCGATACCGCAAGGCGGATCGCGCCCGCGCGCAGATATCCGTCCTGCACGACGATGCCGTCGTTCTGCGCGAGCCGGTCGCTGCGCGCATCCAGCGTCGTGGCGGCGGAGACATCGTCCATAGCAGCGAGCGTGGCGACGATTACGTCGGCGCTTGTCATCTGGAGCAGGCCGCCGGGCGTGGTGCCCGTTCCCTGCAAGTCGATGAGGCCGCTGCCCGCGATCACTTCGACCGCTTCCTGCGCGTTGATCGTCAGCCCGCCCTGCGGCGCAAGCCCCGTGAAGCGGACCGCGCCCTGCACCCGCACCTTGGCGGTGGAGAGGATGGAGAAGCTGCCGGTGCTGGCGATATTACCGGTCGGCCCGGCGGTGACGGTGAAGTCGCGGACCGACACGTCCGCCGCGCGGGAAGAGCCGAAGGCCGCCGATTGGGCGGCCGCCACGCGGTTACCGGTCACGCTGATGCTGTCGCCGAAAAGCTGGGATATTTCGGCGGACGACAGGCTGTAGCTGCCGCTCAGCGATGCGCCGCCGATGAAGGTCTGCCGCTGATTGTCGGTGTTGGCGAGGCTCAGGCCCGTGGTGACGCCCCGCACGCCCAGTTGGGCGCCCGTGCCGATCACGATGTCGCGCGAGCGGATGTCGATCGTCCGTGCCGAAACCGTACCGCCATTGATGTTGGCAGTGCCGTTGCTGACCACCGACAGCGGTCCGCCGATCGCGACCGGCCCGCCCAGACTTGCGTCGCGCGCCGAAACGATCGCCAGATCGGTGCCGGTGACATCCGAAGCGCTAACGAAGCCGTCCGTGCTGGTCAGGCTGATCGTGGACGCGGATGTCAGATCGTTGGCCGTGAGCGTTCCCGCGCTCAGGACGATGGGGCCTCCGGTGCTCGTCACGCCGCTGAACGAAAGGGCGTCGCCCCCGGCGATGCTGATGCTCTGGGCCGATGCGCTGACCGGCCCGGCGGAGATCAGGTCGGGCAGATCGATGGCGCCGTTCGTCGCGATGAGCTGCGTGGTGCCGCCCGAGGCTATGCTCGTGCCTGTCAGCCCCAGATTGGACGAGATGAAGATGCTGCCGCCCGCGATCGTGCCGCCGCTGACGCTGTCTGTAGTCGATGTCAGCCGCACGGCGCCGCCGCCGTTTGCCGATCCCACGATGACGGCGCCGTTGGCCGTCGCCTCGATCGCCCCGCCTGCGGTCAGCGTGTTGAGGAAGGCCGTGCCGGTCGTCGCCGTCACGCGGATGTCTCGGCCTGCGGTCGCGACGGACGAGATGTAGGCATCGGTGCCGCCGGTGATGACGATGTCGTCGGCTGCGGTGGCGTTGAAGGCGACTGCGCCGCCGGTGCCGGATACGGTGATGATGCTGCCGCCCGTCGCGCCGATCCCGGTGGTGGTGCCGTTCTGGAGCGAGGCGAGGCCGGCACGCGCCGTCAGCGTCAGATCGTCGCCGGCGATGGCGGTTCCGGCGGTGACGCTATCCCCGGTGAAGGCGATGCTGCGCCCGGCGCGGGCGGTGCCGGACTGGAGGACGCCGCCGTCGATGGCCGTGATGGTGAAGTCGCGTCCCGCGGTCGAGTTGCTGACCTGGGTCTGCCCGTCGCGGCTGGTAAGCGTGATGTCGCCCGTACTGGTGGTCATGAAATTGGCGATCAGGTTCGCGCCCGAATCGATCGTGATGCTGCCGCCCGCAATGCCGGTGTCGAGGCCGATGAAGGCGTTCTGCGTGTAGAGATTGATATTCGATCCGGCTGTCAGCCGCGCGGCGTTGATCCTACCACCAAAGCTGCGGATATCGATATCGCTGGTGGCCTGCACCCTCGCCAGTGCGCTTGCGGTGATGTCGCCGAAGGATTGCAGGAAGATAACGCCCCCGAAGAGACTCGGCGTCAGCAACGCACCAAGGCTGGATTGCGTGATCGATATGGAATTGTCGGCAATGACCTGGATACTGTCCGTGCCGCGCAATTGCCCGTTGAGACCGAAGGTGAAGGTCGCGGCGCCGTTGGTGAAGAGCGATGTGCCGTTCGTCAGGATCGTGTTGCGGTTGCTGGTGACGGCGATGCCGGTGCAGACGCAGTTGCCGCCATAGGATTCGGCGTAAAGCTGCCCGCCGATGGTCAGGCCGCCGCCCGGCGCGCTGCTGCTGTCGGTGATGACGATGCTGCCGCCCTGCACGCCGCCGGCAAAGCCGTTGGCGGTCTGGAACGATCCGGTGGCGAACATCGATACGCTGTCGATGCTGCGTTGCGCGCCCGAAGCCAGCGTGCCGCCGTCGCTGTTGAAAAGGCGGGCAATGCCCCCGGTCGCAAGGCCGCCCGAGCCGCCGCCCGACTGGATCGGGCCGCTGGGCTGGACAGGCGGCGTGGCCGACGGATTACCGGGGAAGCCGGGGCCCGTGCCCCCCGTGCCGCCGTTCCCGGCGACGCCGTTGGCGGTCAACGTCATGCCCGGCAGCAAGAAGTCGGCATTGTTCGCGCTGAACTGGACGAGGCCGCCGGTGCCGTTGCCGCCGAAACCGCCGAAGCCGCCGGTCGCGCCTGTACCGGAGCCGTCGCCCCCATTGCCGGCAGCGCCGCCAGTTCCCCTTGCGAACAGGACATAAGCGTTGAAATTGTTCGTGCGGACGCGCGCGCCGTCGATCGTGAAGCGCGCGTCGCCGCCTGTGCCCGTGCCGCCGTCCCCGCCAAAGCCGCCGGTGGGTCCCGTCGCGCCGGTGCCGCCCGCACCGCCCGTGGCGTCGGCGATGAGCGACAAGGTGTCGGGCAGGATGCTGTCGCTTCCGCCCGTCGCGTCGAAGGTGACGCGGCCACCCAGCGCATTGCCGCCGTTTGCGCCGTTCGTCCCCACGCCGCGCGATGATCCGCCATCCCCGCCGGTGGCCGAGGCGTGCGTGTCGATCGTGCGGAACTGTGCCGCTATCGCGCCGTCCACGCCGATCGCCGCGGTGCCGCCGGTGGCGCGGCCACCCGTACCGCCCGTATCGGCGATGCCGGTGCCGCCGTCGCCGCCCAAGGCGTCGGCATCGGTCGTCAGCGTCGCCAGCACGCTTCGCGGTGCCAGCGGCGAAGCGGAAGGCGCAAGCGTCCCCACGAAATCGAACCAGTTGGCGCTGGCCGTGCCGCCGGTTGCAATACCGCCGTTCGCGCCCGTCGCGCCGTCCGCGCCATCGCCGCCATCCGCGCTGGCGATCACCGCGACATCGAACAGGCTGATGTCTCCACTGGCGCTTTCGAACTGCGCAAGGCCACCGGTCGCATCGCCACCGATGCCGCCCAGACCGCCGTTCGCGCGGCCCTGCGCGCCGAAACCGCCTTCCGCACTGCTGCTGACCAGAAGAGTGCCGTCGGCGGTATCGCGGACCGTGCCGTTCGCCACGACGAAGCGCGCCCGCCCGCCGGTGGCCGCGCCGCCCGCGCCGCCGTCGCCGCCATTGCCCGGAACCGCGCTCGCCGTACCGGTTGCGCCGTCGCCGCCGGTGGCGTCGGCCAGTATCTCGCTCCGGCTGCCCAGTTCGATCGTGCCGTTGTCGGAAATCGATACGCCCGCCGCGCCGCCGAAGGCCGCGCCGCCGTTAGCGCCGTCGATGCCCGCGCCGCCCTGCACGCCGCTGCGCCCGCCGTCGCCGCCAAGGCCGTTCGCGCTGACCGTCATCAGGTTGGTCTGCACCAGTGCCGTAGGCCCTGCGACCGTCAGGCCCGCTTCGCCGCCGGTGCCGGTGCCGCCATTGCCGCCGCGCCCGGTAAAGCCGGTGCCGCCGGTGCCGCCCGTACCATTTGCCAGCACGCTCAGCTGATTGGTGACGGTCAATGTGCCGAAAGTGACGGTCAAATCGGCGCCCGCCCCGTTGGTGCCGCCGGAACCATTGCCGCCGACGCCGCCGATGCCGCCGTCTCCGCCGTTCGCTCCGATGCCGCTGGCATTGATGGTGAGGTTGGTGAATACCGGATCGACATCCAGCAGGAACGCCGCCGTGCCCCCGATGCCGTCGCCGCCGCCGCCGCCGATGCCCGGTCCATAGGCGTAGATCGGATCATCGTTGATGTCGTAGTCGACGATCTGTCGTGCGCCGCCCGCCACGCCGCCGGTGCCCGTGGCGTTCACCGAAACGCTGCCGATGGCATGGCCTTCGCTGGCGAAAGTCAGCCGGGCCGTTCCGCCGATGCCGCCGCCGGCATTGCCGCCATTGCCTTCGCCTTCATTGTCGCCGCCGGTGCCGCCCCGCCCGCTGGCGGACAGGACAAGCGCATCGGTATTCAGCGTGCCGCCCGCCAACCGGAAATCGATCGTGCCGCCCGTCGCGCCGCCGCCGGTGCCTGCGCGGAAGTTGACGATATCGTCGACGACTTGCGTGGTGCCGCCGATCCCGCCGACGCCCGCCGCCGAAAGGTTGAGGGCATCGATCGTAACCGTCGCGCTGCTCCCGCTATCCATCAGGAACTGGACGGTGCCGCCCGTCGCGCCGCCGCCATCCGATGCGTCGCTTTCGAAGGCCGAAGTGCCACTGCCGCCCGTACCATCGGCATTGACGTTGAGCGTGCTGATCGACAGCGTGCCGTTCTGCGCGGTAAACTGGGCGGTGCCGCCCGTGCCTGCGCCTGCAAGCGCGCCGACGGTGCCGGGACCGGCGGAACTTTGCGCGTCGCCGCCGCTGCCTTGCGCCGTGATCGTCAACTGGCCGATCGTGGCCGTGCCGCCGAACATGGCGAAGCTGGCGTTCCCGCCCTGGCCCGGCCCGGACTGGAAGGGCGTGGTGCCGCTGCCTTCGCAGGTCGGGCAATTGAGGTCGGACGCGCCGCCGATCCCCGTCGCGGAGATATCGATGCTCGTCGCGTTGAACTGTCCGCCGAACAGATTGAGGGCGATATTGCCGCCAAGGCCCAGACCGCCATTACCCTGATTGTAGAAATCGCCTTCGTCCAGTGGCGTGGCGGAGCCTTCCGCACCCGCCAGCAGCGTACCCAATGTCAATATGCCGCTGTTCTGCTGCCCGAAGCGGCTTTCGATCGTGACCTGCCCTCCGAAGCCGGTGCCGGTCGTACCCGCGATGCTGTCCGTATTGACCGCACCGCCCGCGCGCCCGGTCGTGGACAGGGTGAGCAGATCGGGGATGCTCAGATCCGCATCGCTCGTGTAAAGCAGGATCGAACCGCCCGTGCCGTCCGCTCCGTTGGCGCCCGAAGAGGCGGTGCCGTTCGCCGACAGGCTGCACTGGAAATTGGCGCAATCGGTGATACCGATAGTGCCGCGCACGCCGCCCGTATTGGTCGCGAACACCGAGATATCGCCGCCGGTGGCATTGCCGCTGACGAGGCCGCCGCCCAGCCCTTCGGCATCGGTATCTAGGACGAGACCCGCGGCGGAAAAGCTGCCGCCTTCGGCGCTGAGGCTGATCGACCCGCCAAAGCCGGCGGAGGTATATTCCGACCCCGGTCCGCCGAGACTGACCGGCGTGGCAAGGACGCCGGCACTGGCGAAGAAATCGGTCGTGACGGCGATGCTGCCGCCATCGCGGGCGCGGGCGACCACATTGCTGGCGCGCGCCGCCGCAGGATTGCTGGTGCCATAGCCGTAGATGGCCGTGTCGCCATACAGCGATACCGATTGCGACAGCGTCAGGCTGGCATTGTTGTGGACATCGAGGCTGATGCCGTTGACGCCGGGCAGCGATCCGCGGATCGTCCCGCCGCTGGTTGAATAGCCCCCGGCGGTAGTGACATCGCCGAACAGGCTGGCCCAGTTATGCGTGCCGCCGGACAGGTCGACGTAGATGTCGCCTGCCGTCGCGCGCCCTGCCGCGCCGGTCGATGATGTGCCGCCGGTCGCCTGCGCGCGGATTTGCACATCGGTGAAGATGGTGTTGCCGCCGATCGCCGACAGGCGGATGGTGCCGCCTTGCGCATCGCCGCCGGTTACCGTCGGGAACGGGGTGAACAGGCTGTTGCCGCTGGCGTCGAGCGACACGCTGCCCAGTTGCAGGCTGCCCGCCGCTTGAGACGTGAGCGTGATCGCCCCGCCGGTCGCGGTGCCCGACCGGCTATTGTCGCTGCTGGCATTGGCGGTCGCATTGGCGACGAGCGCGCCGCTCGCAATCGCGCCGCCATTGGCGGTCAGGCTTATCGTGCCGCCGGCCGCATCGGGAACGACCTGGTTGCCGTTACCCGACACGTCGATGTTGAGCGATCCGGCGATGGCGATCGATCCGCCGTTGACGGCATTCAGCGAGACGGTGCCGCCCGTGGGGCCGGTGCCTGCATTCAGCGACAGGGTGCCCAGCCCCTCGATGATAGCGCCGGTGCCTGCGGTCAGGCTGATGCCGTCGGCTGAGGTCAAGGTGCCGTTGGCGGCGAACTGTCTGACGCCGGTCGATTCGATGGCGATCGCGCCGGTTGCCGCCGCATCGACCGTGGAAGAGAATGTGCCCGCGCCGATGGAAATGCCGGACGTGCCGCTGCCTGCGCCTGCGGACGGCGCGTCGATCACGCCATTTGCGACGTCGTATCCTGCCGAAAGCACGACGGCGCTGTTTTCCAGAAAGACATTGGAGGCGGCGGGATAGCCCACATCACCCGACAGCAGCATCGTCAGCGCCTGGTTCTTCGGCACGGCGACCATGAACACGCGCTGGTTGTCCGGCGCGCCGGGCGGGTTGTGGTTCGATGCCGGACCCGTAGTCGTGCCGGTATGTTGCACGCCATGGGCATCGGTCGTGCCGACCGTCACGGCGATGTCGAACAGCCCGCCGTTGATGCGGATGTCGGCCTGCTCGGCGCCGACATAGGCCGTCGATCCGTTGACCGTGACGGTGCCGCCCTGGACGACGCTGGGCGCGACCAGCGCGATGTAGCTGTTGGCGGCGGAGGCCGTGATCTGCGCGCCGCTGTCGATCGTGACGCCCGCCGTACTGCCGGCTATCCCGCGAAAGCGGATGGTGTTGTTGGCGCCGTACAGGCCGCCGGTCGTGTCGATCGGATTGCTGGTGAGGATCAGGCTGCCGACGTCCATCACGCCGGTCGATCCGACGACGAAGCCGCCGGGGGTGTAGAACCATACAGACCCGCCCGGCGCGCCGTTGATCTGGCTCTGGATCGTGCCGTTCAGTTCGATGACGCGCGATACCGGCTGGAAGCTTCCGTCGATCGGCTGGATGCGGTTCAGGACGGTATAGTCGGTGATGCCGGCATTGGGGTTGTTGCGGTAGAGAACAACATTGCCGTCCGGCAGAAAGTCGATCGCGCCGGTGCCGACCTGATCGTCCGGTCGCCAGTCGACGATCGTTTCGGGATTGTTGACTTCGATGATGTCCATGCCGCCGCGAAAGATATTGGGACCGCCCGACGTGCCGGTAACATTGCCCAGAAAACCGCCCTGCGCGTCGAGCGGGACGATGCCTGCGACACCGCCCATGACGATCGCCGTGGCGCAGGTGGTGAACAGCCGTTGCCGCAACTTGCCCATCATCGTCTCCAGGGGAGTAGCTGCGCCGTGACGGACAGCAGCACGCGCACATCGCTGCGCGTTGTTTCGAATATCGTTTTCTTCAGCGGCACCGCGACGGCAAGGTCGTAGCGGGCGCGATTGCCGAACGCGCCGCGCACGCCGCCGCCTGCCGAATAGAGCTTTTGCGGGTCGACGCCGTCGAAGCTGCTGTCCTTGTTCCAGATCCAGGCCGCATCGAAGAAGGCATAAGGCTGCAGCGTCAGATCCTTCGTGCTGCGCGGCATGATGCTGCCGACGCGCAGTTCGGCGGAAAAGCCGACGCCGCTGTCGCCGATCGCCGCGCCCGGATCATAGCCGCGTCCGACGGTATAGTTGCCGACGCTCATTTCCTCGTAGGAGAGGAGCGCGTCGGGCGAATATTGCGCGCGGGGCGACAGGCTGAAGGCGATATCGGGGATGGGGCGCACTTCGGCATAGCCGTTGGCGCGCAGCACGAAGGCGCTGGGATCGGCCTCGGGCCGCCCCAGCGGCACGCGCGGCGCGCGGCAGTTTATGCCCGCCGGACCGCAGGGATCGCTGGCGCCAAGGCCTGTGATTCCGTGGCGCACCTCGATCGACCCGCCGATCCGCCATTTCGGTTCGGCGGCGGAATAGCCGACGGTGCTGGTCAGGCTGGCGGTGTCGATCGCTTCGGCATCGAGCCGCGCATAGGCGACGCGCAGCCGGTCGCGGCTGAGCGGCGTGGTGGCGGTGGTGCCGCGGAAGTCGACGTCCTGATCGACGATGTCGAGGCCGACCGCGCCGACAAGATTGCGCGACTGCCGACGGATGATCGGATAACTCAGCGCCAGGCTGCCGATCAGCGTTTCCGACCTGATCGTCCGGCCGACGATATCGGGCTTCGTCCAGGCGTAAGTGAAATCGCCCGACAGGCGCAGTCCGTCGCTGCCCAGCCCCATGCTGTGACCGAATTGCAGCACGGTCTGTTCGCTGGTCTGCGCCGAGGAAAAGAGGCTGAGGACGGTGCTGTCGGCCATGCCGGTCAGGTCGTTCAATTGCAGGCGCGCCAGCGCGCCGAACCGCCCGACGCTGCGCGATCCGAGGTTCTGGACATTGACGTCGAGTTGCACCGCGCGGCGCGTCACCCGCACTTCGCCGATCACTTCGCCCGGCACGCCCGATCGTGCGGGGCGCAGCGCCAGCCGCACATCGTACCCCGGCATGTCGCGGGCCAGCAGCAGATGCCGCTCCGCCTCGTTGCTGTTGAAGGCGGGCTGGTCGATGAGCGCCTCCAGATGCGCGGCGATCATCTTTTCGCCATTGCCCGCATCGCCGCGCACCTCCACGCTGACGAGCCGCGCCATCAGCACGTCCATGACGACGGTGCCGCCCTTGTCGATGCGCTGTGCGGGCACCTGCACCGCCGCGAGATAGCCGCGCGCGCGCAGCGCGGTTGCGGCGCGGTCGCGGATCTCGCACAGGCTGGCGATCGGCACGTCGCGACCGGCCATATCGGCCCAGCTATCCCTAAGGCTGGCGGGATCGACGGCTTTCAGATTGTCGAAGCGCACATCGGCGAAATTGACCGTGACGGCGGCATAGCGCGGATCGGCGAGCGGGCAGGGCGCGCGCTCCACGCCGCCTTCCACCGTCAGGCGCGCGGGGGCGGGACGCTGGTCAGCGGGCAGCGTGCCGCGCTCTATTTCCTCGCGCGTCGGTGCGCCGTTGGGAACGCCGGTGGGTGGCGGGACGGTCTGGGCCAATACGCTCGCCGGGACGAGAGTCGACGCCAGCATGGCGGAGAGGGACGATCCCAGACGTTTTTTGCGAAAGGCCAGGCCCATGACGATCCCCCAAGCCACCCGCCAAAGACTGCCGCGACCCCCTGTCGCGTCGGTCGGGTGGTATCCCGATAACAATGGCGGCGTGCTTCACCGAAGCATCGGGCCAGTAGATATTCGCGACCATGAAGGGACTCGGCACCGCTCTTGCGACGGCGCTCGTCATACTTGCCGACCTATCAGCACCCACCGATGCTGACAAGCGCACCGCCGTACCGATCATGTCCCAATGTCACGCATTTGCGACAGACTGTTTCGGTGCGGCGCAATTCGATCAGGGCGCGTCCGGTGCCGGATCAGGCAGCGCGACGGTTTCGACCAGAAGCGCAAGCTGCGCATCGCATTTGCGGGCGATCAGCGTGGAGGCCATCGTTTCCAGCCCGCCTGCATCCCCGCCCATCAGGGAAAAACCGATGTCCACCGGCTTGGCGAGGCCGGTCCAGCTCAGGCTGTAGCGCGCGCCTTCGGTGACGGGCAGGCTTGCGGGCCAGCTCGCCACCGCCTCGCCCGCCGCGAAGCTGACCGGGGCGCTGCCCCCGGCACCCTTGATCGTGACGGTCGCGGCGCTGGCGATGCCGGGTCGCCAAAGCCGGACATTGGCCGGATCGGGGACGCAGGCGGTGGTCGGCTGGCTGATATCGACATACCAGAGATTCGGGCTGCGCGGAGCGGCGGCATCCTCGGCCACGCCGCCGCGCACCGCCCCGGTGCGGGCGCGCCGCACGCGCTTGGTTTCGAGCAGGGAGGCAAGGCTGGTCCGGCTGTCGGTTCCCGCCGTCGCCGTGGCCGCCAGGCTGAACGTGCCCGGCCCGCGCAGCGTGCGGGTGCCGCGTCCGTCGAGCAGGGTGACGACATCGCCCCCTTTCAGCGACAGGTTGCCACTGTCGGCCAGCTTGCGACCGGGGGGAAAGCCCTTGGCCGACGGGCCGGATGCGCGCACGACGATGGTTTCGGCGGCGACGGGCGCCTGTGCCAGCACGGTCATCGTCATGGCCAGCGCAAACACGGTTCCCAGCGATGCTTTCCTATCCCACGGCATAGATATCTCCATCCTTCGTCTGTTCGATCCGGTAATATAGATGCGCCAGCGCATTGTCGTGCGGATAGCGCGCCAGCAGCGCCGCCAGATCCGCGAGCGCCCCTTCACGATCCGTGTCTAGCCGGCCCAGCGCAGCGGTTAAGTGATCGCGGTCACTGGCGGGGAAATCGGGTGCAGGCTCGAATATGTCGACGGGTTTCGCCCGCCCGCGCAGGACGACGCGGCCCATCGGTCGCCACCAGTCGAGGGCGGATCGTTCCATCGCCTCGCGGCTCGCCATCATGTTCGATTGCAGCGCCTTGTTCGCCGATTCGAGGCGCGCGGCGGTGTTCATGCTGTCGCCCAGCGCAGTATACTGGATGCGCCCCTCGCCGCCGAAATTGCCGACGATCGCCTCGCCGAAATGCAGGCCGACGCGCGTCTTGCCGATCGGCGGCACGCTGCCGTCGGGATATCTGGCGGAGATCGACGTGCGGAACGCCTCGCCCGCCTGCCACATGGCGTAGGCGGCCTGCGCGGCCTTCGTCCCGTCGTCGGGCCGCGCGATCGGCGCCCCCCAGAAGGCGACGACGGCATCGCCGACGAACTTGTCGATCGTCCCGCCATGCGCCAGCACCACGTCCGACAGCATGTCGAGATAGCTGTTGAGCAATTGCGCGACCATTTCCGGCGCGATCGCGTGGCTGAGTTTCGTGAAGCCCTCCAGATCGGTGAACACCACGAAGATCGCGCGCTTTTCGCCATGCAAAGCGAGCTTCTCCGGCTGCTGCAATATCTGTGCGGCGATGTCGCGCGGCAGATATTTGCCGAGCGCGGACTGCGCAAACCGGCGCTGCTGCGACCCCACCGCACGCGCGGCGGCGCCGACGGCGGTAAAGGCCAGTATCCAGCCGACCGCCCAGCCGATGGCGGGCACGCCCTGCGTATCCCAGCCGCTGCTTTGCCACCAGAAGGGCAGACCGCCGAGCAGCAAAGCCTGCACCAGCAGGCAGGGCGTCAGCGCATACCAGTGCAATTCGGCCAGGCTGGTGAACGCGGCGGCGAAGATGGCGAGGATCGCGATCGCCCACAGGATCGCCGACGGCACCGGGCGCAGCGCCGCGCCGTCGAGCGACTGCGCCAGCATGTTGGCATGGACTTCCAGCCCGATCATCGACTTGCCGGTGGTCGTCGACATCGGCGTTTCGAACTGGTCGTTGTCGACGATGTCGCCGCCGATCATCACATGCCGCCCGCGCACCTGATCGACGAAGGCCGCGCCGGTCGCGGGATCGGAAAACAGGTCGATGGGGAAGGACGCGAACACCGGACGGTCGGGATCGGCGGGCAGGCGATAGCGGATGCTGCCCAAATAGCGGTCGAACGCAGGCGACGGGGCCATCGCCTGCACCAGGATCGTCGGCAGGCCGGGCAACTGCGCGGGCCAGTTGCGCGCGACATTGTCGGCATCGGCTTCCAGCCGGATGCTGGCGGGCTTTACCTTCGCCGTGCGGGCACGTGCGAGGAAGGCGTCGAGAAACTGCTGCTGTTCGTAGATGATCTGCTCTGCATTGTCGGCGACTTCGGCATAGCCGAGATAGGTCGGCGTTTTCATCGCGCGCAGCGTGGCGATCAGTTCGGCGTCCTCGTCCTGCGGCTGGTCGATCAGGATATCGATGCCGATCGACTTCGCGCCCAGCCCGTCGATCGTGCGCAGCGCGCGGGCCAGCGTGGCGCGGTCGAGCGGGGAGCGCTTCTTCGTCGCGATCAGCGTCTGGTCGTTGTAGACGATCAGGACGATACGCTGGTCCTGATCGACGCGCGGCGCGAAGTGCGTCATCCGCAGGTCGTAGAGCGCGCGTTCGGCGTCGCCCACCACCGGCACATAATCCCAACTGAAGCGCGCGCAGAACAGGGCGGCAACCAGCACGGCGAACATCGTCGCCAGCCGCCAGTGACCGGCATCGCGCACGATCCGCGTGGCGCGGTTCAGCCACTGTCTGCCGAGGGCATTCATGATCGCGTGACGGCCCTCAACGGGCGGCCCTTAACGAACGGCAAGGGCGGCGGGCGCGACGAGCGGTCGCGCGCCGTCGCCGATGATCGCAAAGCCCGACCAGTAGAAGGGATGCGAGGTATCCGCTTCGTCCATAAGGGCGATTTCCGCCTGTTGCAGGGCCTGCGCCGTGCCGGTGCCGCGCGGGGCGGAGAACAGCCCGCCGATCAGCCTTTCGGTCGCCTTATATTCTTCCGGTGCGGGCCAGTGGCTGGCAATCACCGAGCGTCCGCCCGCGCCGATGAACGCGCGCACCAGCCCGTCGAGCGCGCCGCCGCCGCCGGTCAGGCCCGCGGCGCGCGTCGCCTCCAGGCTGGCCTTGCCCGCCGTGTCGCAGGCGGACAGGATGACGAGATCGGCGTCGAGTTTCAGGTCGAAGATTTCGCCGAACTGGAGCAGCCCGTCGGACTTTGCGCTGCTGCCGAAGCTGGTGAGGAGGGCCGGGCGCGCCGGGCATTGCGCGCGCGGCGCAGTGACGAGACCGTGGGTGGCGAAATGCAGGATGCGGAAACTGTCGAGATTGTCGCGTGCCATGATCGCATCGTCGGTGAAGGCCGCGCCGGTCAGCACTTCGGATCCGGACATGCCGATGCGCTGTGCCGCCTCGCGCAATTCGGTCGCCGGGATCGGGCGGTTCCATTCGGCGGCGGGCCATGTGCAGTCGAAGCCCGGCGCGCCGCTTGCCGATCGCGTCAGCGCGACCTTGCGCATAGCCGACAGCGGAGCATTCTCGCCGAAGCCGATATAGTCGCGCGCCGCCGCGGAGGCGGGCGCATTGCGGGCATCGCGAAAGGCGCGGGCGGACAGGGCGGTGCTGACGGCCTGATGCCGACCCAGCCAGTCGATTCCCCGGAAATCGAACTCGCTGTCGGGTTTGGCGGCGACGCGCTTCTCATAGGCGTCGACGCCGCTCTGGCTGGCGATCAGCAAGTTGACGGGCAGTTGCAGCATCGCCCCGTCGGGTTCGACGATCAGATGCTGCGCCGCCGCCAGCCGCGCCTCGACCGGGGCGAACAGGTCGCCGTAGAGGCTCCGCGCCAGCGTCACGTCGAGCGGATAGGTCGCCTGCGTGCCGTTGACGGTGGTGGAGATGGTGTCGCGCAGGTCGCCGACTTTCTTCGCCAGCGCCGCGGCGGTGACGGGCAGGCGATAACCGGTCGCACCTTGCCCGTCGACCCACACGGCGTAGAGCGCGTCGCCAAGCTGCGCCATCTTGAAATAGGCCTCGCCCGGTTTCAGCGTCGCCTGAAGGTCGGCGAGCGTCAGCACGTCCTTGGCGACCGCGCGATATTGCGGATAGGCGGCCAGTGCGGCCAAGGTCGTCGCCTGCTGCTCGGAAAGCGCGGCGATATCCTGCTGCTGCGCGGCGATCTCCGCCGCCGCCTGCGGGTTGGTGGCCTGTGCCTGCGTCGCTTGCGCCAGCGCGATGCGCGCGCGTTCTATGTCGCGGCCGAGCGACACCGACTGGCGGAACAGCCGCGATCCTTCGCTCGTGCCCGCGGACAATTCACGCGTCAGCACTTCGAGCGTATCGGCGGCGCCCGGACGGACCAGTGTCTGGGTGGCGAGGAACAGGTCGGCGGTCAGCTCGGGCCGATTCGGAATTTGCGTGGCCAGCAGTGCGAACCAGGGCTGGAGCTGGTTGGACAGGCCGGTCAGCGCGTTGCGGCTTTCGGTCGTGGAGGCGATGATGCTGCGATAGAGCGCGATGGCATCGTCGGTGCGTCCGCGGCGGACGAGAAACGCGCCCAGCCGCGCCCGCGCGCCGTTCATCGCCACGGTTTCGGGATATTGCGCGGCGAGCAGCGCCACGCCCTGATTGAGGAGCGCCTCCGCCGTGGCGAAATCGCCTTGCGCCTCATGCGTCAGGGCGATTTCCGCCAGCAACTGCGCGCGCAGACGGGTGATCGAGGTCACGCGCCCCTCGCGGATCGCCATGGCGTCGCCCAACGCCTTCGTCAGCGTGGTGCGCGCTTCCGCCGGCTTGCCGGTCAGGCGGAGCAGAGTGCCGCGCAACTGCTGCGTCTGCGCGTCGATGATCGCTGCGCGCTCCACCGGGGTCAGCTTCGTTTCGCTGCCGCCCGTCAGCGACTGGATGGACGGGCCGCTGCTGTTGATTTCCGCCGCGACCTGCGGGCTGAGCGAAACGCCGCCCGCATCGTCGAGCACCGCGTCCAGCGGTGTGCCGAGTGGCTGGTCGAGCAAGGCCAGCGCCGCGCCGTAATTGCGCTGGTTCAGCTTGTGCATCGCTTCGAAATTGCGGCGCAGGCGCAGTTGTACCGGATCGCGCGTCGGCACCGTGCGGGCCTGCGCGAACAGGGCGTCGGCCTGCGCGAACTCGCCCATGTTGGACAGTTGCAGCGCGCGGTTGACGGCATATTCATGGCTAAGCGCCTGCCGTTCGGCAGCGGTCAGCTTCGTCGCGTCGGGCGTGCCCGCCAGCCTGTCCTCCAGACTGTCGAAAAACTCCGCCGCTTCGGCGTAATTGCCCGAATTGTTGCGGCGATATCCTTCGGCCAGCACGGTCTGCGGGTCGAGGTTCGCCGCCTGCAACCGGGCGAAGGCCGTCATGTCCTCGCCGCCCAGCGTCGTGATCTCGACCTTGGCGTCGATCGCGCGATCGGCGACTATCGTGCGCAGGCCGATATCGAGCGCGCTGGCATAGCTGGCGAAGCCCTGCGCGATGTACGTGGTGTTGCCGCGCGTGAAGCGGGTGATGCGATAGGCGGTGCCGTTGCCGGCTATGCGGCAGTTGCGCGAGAGGACCGGGCCGAGATCGGGCAGCGTCGCGCCCCCTTCCTCGCTGCACGCCAGCGCCGCGCCGCGCGACTGCGTCAGCTTTTCGAGCAGCGCCGAATCGCTCGTTGCTGCGGGCAGACGCAGGGCATAGAGGCGGCCCACGGGCTGCGCCGAATCGCGACAGGCGATCGTCCAGGCGCGATCGAACATACCGTCGGTGGCGGGATCGCCGCTGCGGCTCTGCGCCTGACATAATGCGCCGCCGCCAGTCCCCAGGCGAATGCTGTCGGCCAGGCTCGGCCGTTCGCCCTGCGCGCCGACCGAAGTGGGAAGGCCAAGGATCAGGGCTGCAAGCCCGGCTGCACGTGAAAAGCTATAGCGTCGCACTTGTGTCTCCCACCCTTCCACCGGCCCTTGGCCTGATGAAAGTTCCCCGCTGCGACGCCGTAATTCTGATTGGCGGGGACAATAGCGCCCTACGGGCATCACCGGCAAGGTGAAAAGGTCAGACAGACTATGTTACGGCTTTCGCATGCGCCTGCGTACCGTGCGTAAGCACGATGTCGCTGGCGATGATCGCATCGGGGGAAAGGTCCTCCATTCCTTCCAGCGCGGCGTAAAGCGGGGCGAAATCGGTGTCCATCGTCTGGCGCAGCAGATCCTCGAAACTGTCGATCACGAAATAGCTCTGCTGATAATCGTCAATGCGATATTCGGTCCGCATCAGCCGCATCAGGTCGAAACCGACGCGGTTGGGCGAGGCATCCTCCAGCGCGAACCGCGATTCGCCATAGGAGGAGACGATACCCGCGCCATAGAGCTTGAGATCGCCGCGCTCGCGTATCAGCCCGAACTCGACGGTGTACCAGTAGAGCCGCGCCAGCTTGTGCAGCGCGCCGAAACCCAGGCTGCGCAGGCCGCCCTGGCCATAGGCCTGCATGTAATCGGCAAAGGCGGGATGCGCGAGCAGGGGCACATGGCCGAACACATCGTGGAAGATGTCGGGTTCCTGCAGATAATCGATCTGGTCGGGCGTGCGGATGAAGCGCCCCGCAACGAAGCGGCGGTTTGCGAGGTGATCGAAGAATATGTCGTCGGGGACCAGCCCCGGCACGGCCACCACCTGCCACCCGGTTTTCTTCATCAGCCGTTCGGACAGTTCCTCGAAATCGGGAATGCCCGGCTTCGTCATGCGCAGCACATCCAGCCCGTCGAGGAAGGCGGGCGTCACCCGGCCCGGCAGCATCGCCGACTGGCGCGCGAACAGCCGGTCCCACATGGCATGCTCGTCCGGCGTATAGCGCGTCCAGTCCTGCGGCACGGTCCAGTCGGCGGCGGCTTCGGGCGGGCGGGCATGGTCGGTGCTCATGCGGCGACTATGCGGCAGGAAGTTTCAGATGTCACTATTTGGCGCGACCGAAAAACTTGCGTCGTGCGCGCAGCCTCGCCACACCGGGGCGATGACGACGCGTTCGCAATCCCTCGCCCCCTGGCAGTTCTGGATCGACCGGGGCGGCACGTTCACCGATGTCGTTGCGCTCGATCCCGACGGCGCGCTGCGCACTGCAAAGCTGCTGTCCAGCGATCCGGAACGCTATGACGATGCCGCGATTGCCGCCATTCGCCAGTTGACCGATACGCCTGCAGGGCCGCTGCCGCGCGCCCGCCTGCGCATCGGGACGACGATCGCCACCAACGCACTGCTTGAGCGCAAGGGCGCGCCCGTGCTGCTCGCGATCACGCGCGGGTTCGGCGATGCGCTGCGGATCGGCTATCAGGAGCGGCCCGATCTGTTCGCGCGGCGCATCGTCCTGCCGCCGCCGCTCTATGCGCAAGTGCTGGAAATCGACGAGCGGGTGCGGGCCGACGGCGGCATCGACCGGCCGCTCGATCGGGATGCCGCACGGGCGGGGTTTCAGGCGGCGTTCGATGCGGGTCTGCGCGCCGTCGCGATCGTGCTGATGCACGGCTATCGCTTCACCGCGCATGAAGCCGCGCTGGCGGACCTGGCGACCGAGATGGGCTTTACCCAGATTTCGGTGAGTCACCGGGTCGCGCCGCTCATCAAGCTGGTCGGGCGCGGCGACACCAGCGTTGCCGATGCTTATCTGTCGCCGGTGCTGCGCGCCTATGTCGCGACGCTTCAGGACGCGCTGGGGCCGGAAGCCGACGCGCTGTTCATGCAGTCGAGCGGGGGCCTGACCGACGGGGCGTCGTTCAGCGGCAAGGATGCGATCCTCTCCGGTCCGGCGGGCGGCATCGTCGGCATGGCGCGCACGGCGGCGCAGGCGGGGTTCGACCATGTGATCGGTTTCGACATGGGCGGCACCTCGACCGACGTGTCGCATTATGCCGGCGCCTATGAGCGCGACAGCGAGACGCAGATCGCCGGGGCGCGCATCCGTGCGCCGATGATGCGCATCCACACGGTCGCGGCGGGCGGCGGATCGATCTGCCGCTTTGCCGACGGGCGGTTCCAGGTGGGGCCGGAATCGGCTGGCGCGGTGCCCGGTCCCGCCTGCTACCGGCGGGGCGGGCCGCTGACCGTCACCGACTGCAATGTCCTGCTGGGCAAGGTGCAGCCGGAGATGTTCCCGCGCCTGTTCGGCCTCGCTGGCGACCAGCCGCTCGACCGGCAGGTGGTGGTCGATCGCTTCGCGGCGCTGTGCGATCAGGTGGGGGCGGAGACCGGTGTGCGGCCCGATCCCCATGGCGCGGCGGAAGGGTTCATCGCGATCGCCGTCGCCAACATGGCCAATGCGATCAAGCGCATTTCCGTGGCGCGCGGGCATGATGTGACGCGCTATACGCTTGCCTGCTTCGGCGGGGCGGGGGGCCAGCATGCCTGCCTCGTCGCCGATGCGCTGGGCATGGACCGGGTGATGATCCATCCGCTGGCAGGCGTGCTGTCGGCCTATGGGATGGGCCTTGCCGATCGCCGCGCGCTGCGGGAGCGGACGGTGGCGCTGTCTTTTGCGGTGGAGGGGATGGCGGCAATAGAGGCGGCAGTGGAGGCGCTGGCTGCGGAAGCGACAGAGGCGCTCACCTCTTTTTCCTCGTCATCCGGCCTTCGCGGAGATGACGGGAGCGTGCACACCGAAGCGCAAGTCCATCTGCGCTATGCCAGCACCGACAGCCTGTTTCCCGTGCCGCTGGCCGATCACGCCACGATGCTGGCGGACTTCCTGACGCAGCATCGGGCGCGCTTCGGCTTCGACGGCAGCGGTGCGATCGTCGCGGACATGCTGCGGGTGGAAGCCATCGCCGAAAGCGGCCATGGCGGCGAAGCGATCGTCGCCCTGCCGTCGGAAAGCGCGCCGCCGGTCGCTTATGCCGACTGTTATCTCGACGGTCGGAATCATCGCACGCCGCTGTTCGATCGCGCGCATCTGGCCGTCGGCTTTTGCGTCGAGGGCCCCGCGCTGATCGTCGATAGCACATCGACCACCGTGGTCGAGCCGGGCTGGCGGGCATCGGTCGATCCGATCGGCAACCTCATCCTCACCCGTCACGCCCCGCGCGCGGCGGTATCGGCGGCGGGTACGGACGTCGATCCCATCCGCCTCGAAATCTTCAACGGGCTGTTCATGGCGATCGCCGAGGAAATGGGCGCGGCGCTCCAGCACAGTGCCGCATCGGTCAACATCCGCGAGCGGCTCGATTTTTCGTGCGCGCTGTTCGACGTGGAGGGCAATCTGGTCGCCAATGCGCCGCATATGCCGGTGCATCTGGGCAGCATGGGCGAAAGCATCCGCACGATCATCACGCGGCGGGGCGTTCGGCGCGACGGGCGCGGGATGCAGCCGGGCGACGTCTATGCACTCAACGCGCCTTATGACGGCGGCACGCATCTGCCCGACCTGACCGTCATCATGCCGGTGTTCGTCGGGGAGGACGGCGAAGCGCCCGCCTTCTACGTCGCGGCGCGCGGCCATCATGCTGATATCGGCGGCATCTCGCCCGGATCGATGCCGCCCGACAGCACCAGCGTGGAAGAGGAAGGCGTGCTGTTCGACAATGTGCTGATCGTCGATCGCGGCGCCTTTCTGGAAGGCGATATCCGCGCGCTGCTCGGCAACAACCGCTGGCCCGCGCGCAACCCGGACCAGAACATCGCCGATCTTTCCGCGCAGATCGCCGCCTGCGCGCGCGGCGCGGCGGAACTGGCGCGCATCTGCGGCGACTATGGTGCGCCGGTGGTCCGCGCCTACATGCGCCATGTGCAGGACAATGCCGAGGAAGCGGTTCGCGCGCTGCTCACCCGCCTGTCGGACGGATGTTTCACCTACGCGATGGACAACGGGGCGCAGGTGACGGTGGCGGTGACGATCGACCGTGCCGCCCGCAGCGCGACCGTCGACTTCACCGGCACCAGCGCGCAATTGCCCAGCAATTTCAATGCGCCGCTGTCGGTGGTGCGGGCTGCCGTGCTCTATGTGCTGCGCTGTCTGGTCGATGCGCCGATTCCGATGAACGACGGTTGCCTCGCCCCCGTCACGGTGATCGTGCCCGAAGGGTCGATGCTCAACCCGCGCTTCCCCGCCGCCGTGGT
Source organism: Sphingobium sp. (assembly GCA_965279415.1). GTDB lineage: Bacteria > Pseudomonadota > Alphaproteobacteria > Sphingomonadales > Sphingomonadaceae > Sphingobium. The sequence goes on along the minus strand of OZ257238.1, from coordinate 1,336,367 downwards.
CGCGGGCAATGTGGAGACCAGCCAGGTCATTACCGACGCGCTGTTCGGTGCATTGGGTGCCTGTGCGGCGACGCAGGGGACGATGAACAACTTCACCTTCGGCAACGAGACGCACCAATATTACGAGACGATCGCGGGCGGATCGGGCGCGGGGCCGGATTACGACGGATGCGCGGTGGTGCAGACGCATATGACCAACAGCCGCCTGACCGATCCAGAAGTACTCGAAACGCGCTTTCCGGTGCTGCTCGAATCCTTCGCGGTGCGCGCCGGATCGGGCGGGGCGGGTGCGCATCGCGGTGGCGACGGCGCGGTGCGTCGGGTGCGGTTCCTCGAACCGATACAGGCGGGCATATTGTCCAACCGGCGGATCGTGCCGCCCTTCGGCATGGCGGGCGGCGCGGAAGGCGCGCCGGGCCGGAACAGGGTGGAACGGGCGGATGGCGAACGCGTCGATTTGCCCGCGTCCGCCTCCATCGCGCTGGAGGCAGGCGACGTGTTCGTGATCGAGACGCCGGGCGGCGGAGGCTTCGGCTGATGCTCGTCCTCTCCGGCATAGCGATCGTGGTCGTCGGCTTCCTGTTCCGCTTCAATCCGCTGCTGGTGATCGCCGTCGCGGCGCTGGCGACGGGGCTGGCGGCTGGTCTTGATCCGCTGGCGATCCTCGGCGCCTTCGGCAAGGCGTTCAACGACACCCGCTATGTCTCGATCGTCTGGATCGTGCTGCCCGCAATCGGCCTGCTCGAACGTTATGGCCTGCAGGAACGGGCCCGGGCGCTGATCGCCGGTCTGCGTGGCGCGAGCGTGGGGCGGCTCCTGACCGGCTATCTGCTGCTGCGACAACTGACCGCCGCGCTGGGTCTCGTCTCAATCGCGGGGCCGGCGCAGACCGTGCGTCCGCTGGTCGCGCCGATGGCGGAGGGGCTGGCCGAGACGCAGAATCCGGCGATCGACGCGGACGGGCGCGACAAGGTGAAGGCGATGGCCGCCGCCACCGACAATGTCGGGCTGTTCTTCGGGGAGGATATCTTCCTCGCCATCGGCTCCATCCTGCTGATGAAGGGGCTGCTGGAACAATATGGCATCGTCCTGCAGCCGTTCGAACTGTCGGTGTGGGCGATCCCCACGGCGATCGCGGCCTTCCTGATCCATGGCGCGCGGCTGCTGCTGCTCGATCGTCGACTGAAGCGGGACGGCAGCACATGATTACGCTCACCGCCGTCTATATCCTTATGGGGTTGCTTTTCGCAGGCTTTGCGCTGCTCAGCCTTGCCGATCGACGCCTTGGCAACGCCGCCTTCTGGGGCCTGCTGAGCGTCAGCTTTCTGGTCGGGGACCGGCTGGGCGACATCGGCAACGGCGTGCTGGTGCTTGGGCTGGTCGCGATCGCCGGGACGGGACTGCTGAAGGCACCCGCCTATGCCGGCGCGAGCGCACCGGACCGCGCCGCATCGGCGCACGCGCGGGGCAATCGCCTGTTCCTGCCTGCGCTCGTCATCCCGGCCACGGCGCTGCTGGGCACGCTTATCCTGCCGCATGTGCCGGGGCTGGTCGATCCGAAGCAGGTGACGCTGATCGCGCTGGCCGCAGGCGTGCTGCTGGCGTTGCTGGCGCTGTACCTGTGGCTGCGTCCGCCCGCGCTCGCGCCGCTCCGCGAAGGTTTGCGGCTGATCGATTCGGTCGGCTGGGCCGCCATCTTGCCGCAGATGCTTGCCAGCCTGGGCGCGGTGTTCGCGCTGGCGGGGGTCGGCACGGTGGTGGGGCAGATGATCGGCGTCGCCCTGCCGCAGGGGAGTTTGCTGGGTGCGGTGATCGCCTACGGTCTCGGCATGGCCCTGTTCACGATGGTGATGGGCAATGCTTTCGCCGCCTTTCCGGTGATGGCGTCGGCGATCGGCGTCCCGCTGCTCATCCGGCATTATGGCGGCGATCCGGCGATCGTCGCGGCGGTGGGGATGCTCGCGGGTTTCTGCGGCACGCTGATGACGCCCATGGCCGCGAACTTCAACATCGTGCCCGTCGCCCTGCTGGACCTGAAAGACCGCAACGGCGTCATCAGGCAGCAGGTGGCGACGGCGCTGCCGCTGCTCGTCGTCAACATCGCTCTCATATACTGGCTGGCTTTCCGACATGACTGACCCGACACCCGATCTCGCCGCATCCTTCGCCCGCTCGACGCTCGGCCATCTGACGCGCGAATATCCCTCCAAGCTCGACCATGTGATCACCGGGCCGCAGGATGCGCTGACGCCCGCGGCGCTGCATCCGATATTCTACGGCAGCTACGACTGGCACAGTTGCGTGCATGGCTGGTGGCAGGTGATGCGGATCGCGCGGCTCTATCCCGACCTGCCCGAAAGCGCGCAGGCGCGGGCGACGGCGGATGCGATGCTGGTGCCGGACAAAGTGGCGGGCGAATGCGCCTATCTCGACCGGCCGGGCGCGGCGGGGTTCGAGCGGCCCTATGGCTGGGGCTGGCTGCTCGCGCTGCACGGCGAATTGCAGCGGCATGATGCGCCCTGGGCGGCGGCGCTCGAGCCGTTGGCGAATGCCTTCGCCGCAAGGTTCCATGCCTATCTGCCGAAGCTCACATACGCCGTGCGCGTCGGCACGCATTACAATACGGCGTTCGCGCTGATTCTGGCGCGGGAGTGGGCGTCGAACAACGATCCCGCGCTCGTCACGCTGATCGACGGGCGGGTGCGGCACTGGTTTGCAGGGGACCGCGGCTGTCAGGCGTGGGAGCCGAGCGGCGATGATTTCCTGTCCTCCGCGCTGACGGAAGCGCATCTGATGGCGCTCGTGCTGGGCGCGGATTTCGGTGGATGGTTCGACGCCTTCCTGCCGGACCTGCGCACGGGATCGCCCGCCACATTGTTCACGCCCGCCACTGTTTCCGACCGCAGCGACGGCAAGACCGCGCATCTCGACGGCCTCAACCTCAGCAGGGCATGGTGCTGGCGACGGATCGGCGCGGCGCTGGGGCCGGATCATCCGGTCCATGGCCTGTGCGGCGAACTGGCCCAGCGGCATCTGGCGGCGGGGCTGCCGCATCTGGCCAGCGATTATATGGGGGAACATTGGCTGGCGAGCTTCGCCCTGCTCGCGCTCGAAAGCTGATCGCACGCGGCAATCCGGTCATCGTGCATTCAGAACGAATCGGCTATGATCATGGCATAGACAAGACGTGGATGAGGTGACGACATGCGCAAGTTCTCCGCACTTTTGCTTTCGGCGGCTCTCCTGGCCACCGGCGTTCAGGCGCAGGCGGCGTCCAAGCCGCGCGAGACGGGCGAGGAGAAGCTGGCCAAGGCGATCGAGGGCCGCATTGCGGGCAAGCCGGTCAACTGCATCAATTTCCGCGATATCCGTTCCAGCCGAATCATCAGCGGCACGGCGATCATCTACGAAGGCAGCAACGGCACTCTCTATGTAAATCGTCCGGCTTCGGGCGCCAGCACCTTGCGCACCGGCGATGCGTTGGTGACGCGCACGTCGCTCTCGCAACTGTGCAATGTCGATATCGTCCGCCTGCTGGATACGGCTTCACGATTCGAGCGCGGATCAATAGGTCTCGGCCAGTTCGTGCCCTATCCGCGCGTGAAGGCTGCGAAGGCGGGTTAACGCTTTTCGAAGATCGTCGGCGGATTGGTGCGTCGCGCCACTTCGCGCATCACGAAGCTGCTGCGGATCTTCGAGACATGCGGCAGGATCGACAGTTCCTGCCGGTATATCTTGTCGTAATCGTTGAACGACGTGACATGGATCATGATGATGAAATCCGTGTCGCCGGATACGAAGCCGCAATAGGACATCGAAGGGCAGCGGATCACGGCCTGCTCGAACTCGTTGAGCACATTTTCCGCCTGCGAATTAAGCTCGATCGCCACCAGCACGACGCCGCTGTAGCCCAGCGCCATGAGATTCACCGACACATTATAGCCGCCGATGATCCCGGCTTCCTCCATCATCTTGCGCCGCCGCGCCACGGCGCTGCTCGACAGATTGATGCGTTCGCCCACCGAAACATCGGATGCGCGACCGTCCGAGGACAGTTCCTTCAAGATTCGGAAATCAATATCATCCAGCGATAATGTTCCGGAAATCGTCAAAATATCATCCTTTCTTGCAAGAATCCGTCGTGAAACACGATGATCGTGCAGCAGATTCCCGAGAACCGCAAGATCGTTTCTGTTACGCTTTGGAGCGTCGGAAACACAGGTGGCGGAAACAGCCCCCAGGTTCGTTGATCCGATTTGGAAACAATATGTCAGCACGGCGATGCCGTGCGCACTTATAATGCGAGGGCACCGAAAGCGCCTTCGGGTACGCACAAGGGAAAACCGCTCGGCGCCGGACAGGCGACAAGAAGCGGCATAGCGGGAGACGGACGCCAGAAAGCCGGAAATTATCGATCCAGGGGGACATGATATGGGCGATCTGCATTATTCGGCGGCTGACGGCCGCACCAAGGGAAACAAACGGGCGCGGCTGCGCCTGCTGGCGACGATCGGCACGGCGGCGTTCTGCCTCGCGGGCCACGCCGCTTATGCGCAGGAAACACCGCCCGAAGAGCCGGCCGTGGATCGCATCGAAACGGAAAGCATGGACATCACCGTCACCGGATCGCGCATCGTGCGCGACGGCTATGACGCACCGACGCCGGTCAGCGTCGTCAGCACCAAGGAACTCAAGGCCGAAGCGCCCGCCAACATCTCCGACTTCGTGAACACGCTGCCCGCGGTGCGCGGTTCGGGTACTGCGGCGAGCAGCAACGGGTCGCTGTCCAACGGCGCAGCGGGCGTCAACAGCGTCAACCTGCGGAGTCTGGGCGCGGCGCGCACCTTGGTGCTGTTCGACGGCCAGCGGTCGGTCGCCTCGACGACGACGGGTCAGGTGGACGTGAACACCTTCCCGCAGGCGCTGATCTCCCGCGTCGAGGTGGTGACGGGCGGCGCGTCCTCGGCTTACGGGTCGGACGCCGTGTCGGGTGTCGTCAACTTCATCCTCGACAAGGAGTTCAAGGGCTTCAAGGCCGAATATGAGCATGGCGTCACCACCTATGGCGACGGCCCCAACCACAAGTTCACCGCGACCGGCGGCAAGGAGTTTGCGGGCGGCAAGGGCCACATCCTGCTGAGCGGCGAATATTTCACGCAGAAGGGCATCCAGTCGATCGACCGCGACTGGAACGACAGCGGCTATTTCCTCGCGAATAATCCCGCCTACAGCGCGGCGCGCTGCACCGATGCCGCATCGCTCAACACGCCCTGCGTCGCGGAATATATCGTATCCGATGGCATTGGCACGGGGCAGTTCACGCCGGGCGGCCTCATCAGCACCGGGCCGTTGCGCGGCACCTATTTCGGGTCGGTCAATCCGGCTACCGGCAAGGCGACGGTCAACCAGTTGAACTTCGGCGCGACCAGCGGGCAGTGGATGCTCGGCGGCGACACCGACATCACCACCGAAGGGCATCGCGGCAGCGCCACCCTGCTGCCCTCCGAAACGCGCGCCAGCGCCTTCGGTCGGGTCAGTTACGAGTTTTCGCCTGCGTTCGAGCTGTATGGCCAGCTTGCCTACAGCTATTACAATGGCAAGAGCTTCTATCAGCAGACGCCGACCACCGGCGTCGTCATCCAGCGCGACAACGCCTATCTGCCGGACTCGGTGCGTGCGGCGATGGTCGCCAATAACCTGACTTCGATCCAGATCGGCACCAGCAACATCGACATCCCGCCGCAGGGCAGCGACAACAAGCGCGAGGTCGGGCGCTACGTGCTCGGCGCGAACGGCGATTTCGGCCTGTTCGGCAAGGATTGGAGCTGGGACGCCTATTATCAATATGGCCGCACCAAGACGCGCGAACTGCTGACCAATGCCTGGAATATCCAGCGCATGAATATGGCGACCGATGCGGTGGTCGCGCCGGCGGGCAATGCGGCCGGCATCGCGGCCGGCACGATCGTCTGCCGCTCGACGCTCACCAGTCCGTCAAACGGCTGCGTTCCGCTCAATCGCATCGGCGTCGGCGGCGCATCGCAGGAGGCGATCAATTACGTGTTGTACAACGGTGCGCAGCCGCTCCGCACGCAGGATCTCAAGCAGGAAGTGGCGGCATTCAACTTCTCCACCAACAATCTGTTCGATATCTGGGCCGGGCCGGTCTCGATCGCCTTCGGCGGCGAATATCGCAAGGAATCGGTGACCGGCTTCGTCGATACGCTGTATCAACCGGTCGTCAGCAACGGCGTCACCACCGGCACCTGGATATACGGCAACTATCTGCCCACCTTCGGCAAATATAATGTGAAGGAAGCCTATGTCGAAACCATCGTGCCGATCTTCAAAGGCATGGATTTCAACGGCGCCTTCCGCATCACCGATTATTCGACGTCGGGGACGGTCAAGACCTGGAAAGCGGGCCTGACCTGGCAGGCGATCGACGACATCAAGTTCCGCGGCACCGTATCGCGCGACATCCGCGCGCCCAACCTGTCCGAACTGTTCGCGCCGGGCACCGGTCGTACCAACACCGTCAACGTGCCGCAGGCCAACGGTTCAATTGCGGCAAACCAGTTCAACGAATCGACGGTCGGCAACGCGAATCTGCGTCCCGAAGTCGCAAAGACCTACGGTGGTGGCGTCATCGTGACACCGACGTTCCTGCCGGGTCTCGCCGTATCCGTAGATTATTACGACATAACATTGAAAGGTGCGATCGCTTCCCTGACGGCGCAAACTCTGATTGATCAATGTTACCTACAGAATATTGCGGAAGCCTGTACCTTCATCTCCACCACGGGCGGTCGCGGTGTCACCACGCCGGGGCTGGCGGTCACCAGCATCGAGATCAAGCCGACCAACTTCGTCAGCGTCAAGACGCGCGGCATCGATTTCGAGGCGAGCTATCGCCGTCCGATGTTCGGCGGCAACGTCACCCTGCGCGCGCTCGCCAGCCGGGCGCTGGAACTGACGACCGAAAATGGCGTGACCCTGGCGACGGACAGTGCCGGCGAGAACACCGGCAGCCTGCCGGACTGGACCTATCGCCTGTCGGCGGGCTACGACAATGATGCCATCGCGTTCCAGTTCGTCGGGCGCGGCGTCAGCGGCGGGGTGTATAACAACAACTACATCGTGTGCGAGACCGATTGCCCGCTGTCCACCGCGGACAATCGGACGATCAACCGCAACAAGATCCCCGGCGCCTTCTATCTGGACTTCAACGCCAGCTACTCGTTCGAAGTCAGCAATGCGAAGATGCAGACGTTCATCTCCATCCGCAACGTGCTGAATACCGATCCGGTGCTTGTCGGCAACGGCCCCACCGGCAACAATACGCCTGCCTATCCGCAGACCAACCGCAGCCTGTACGACGTGCTGGGCCGGGTGTTCCGCATGGGCGTGCGGATCGCGCTCTGACGGGGGGGGTGGCAGGCCCGGCGTTTTCCCTTTTCGCCGGGCCTGTTCGCCTTTCCGCGCAGCGCGCCGTCCATGGACCGCAATCGATAATCGTTTTCCCCAGGAAGGATGACACATGACCGGACTCTCCGAAATCACCCTTAAACGCATGCCCAGGTCGCTGATCGCCGGGCTGCTGCTCTCCACGGTCGCCATGCCCACGCTGGCGCAGGCCGAGGCGTCTCCGACTCTCAAGAAGGAAGCGATCGCCGGCGTCGATGCGCGCACCAAGATGGTGCAGGAAATGGTCGATTCGGTCTTTTCCTATGCCGAACCGGGGTTTCAGGAGTTCAAGACGTCCGAATATCTGACGGGTATCCTGGAACAGAACGGCTTCAAGATCACGCGCGGCGTCGCTGGCATCCCGACGGCATGGACGGCGACCTGGGGCGAGGGCGGCCCGCTGATCGCGCTGGGCAGCGACATCGACGGGCTGCTGGGCCTGTCGCAATATCCCGGATCACCGGTCATCAAGCCGATGGTCGAAGGCGCGCCGGGGCATGGCGAAGGGCATAATTCGGGCATGCCGCTCATCATCGCGGCGGCGCTGGCGACCAAGGACGTGATGGTCAAGAACGGGATCAAGGGCCGGTTGATGCTGTGGCCGGGCGTGGCCGAGGAACTGCTGGCGACCAAGGCCTATTATGTACGCGCAGGCCTGTTCAAGGACGTGGATGCGTCGATCTTCACGCATGTCGGATCGAACTTCGGCACCGGATATGGCGACAGCGGCAACAACGGCATGGTCTCGGTCGAATATACGTTCAAGGGCAAGACGGCGCATGCCGCGGGCCAGCCCTGGTCGGGTCGCAGCGCGCTCGACGGGGTGGAGTTGATGAACATCGGCTGGAACATGCGGCGCGAGCATCTGCCGCTCACCCAGCGGTCGCATTACGTCATCACCAACGGCGGCGGGCAACCCAACATCGTACCGGGCGTCGCTTCGGTCTGGTATTATTTCCGCGAACAGAATTTCAAGTCGATCCGCGAACTCTACGAAACCGGCACCACGATCGCCGAGGCCGCCGCCAAGGCGACCGGCACCACCGTTACCAAGCGGGTGCTGGGCTATGCCGCGCCGAACTTCGGCAACAAGCCGATGGCCGAAGCCGCATACAAGAACATCCTGACGGTTGGCCTTCCCAAATGGACGGCGGACGACCAGGCCTTCGCCAAGGCGGCGCAGACCGCTAACGGCCAGCCGCTGGGGCCGCTCGCCACCACGATCCCGCCCTTGTCTTCGCCGGAAACGCGCGGGCCTTCGACGGGCGGCGGATCGGACGACATCGGCGACATCATGTGGACGGTGCCGACCATCACCATCCGCTTCCCGTCGAACATCCCCAACATGATCGGCCACAACGTACAGTCGGCGATCGCGATGGCCACGCCGATCGCGCACAAGGGCGCCGTTGCCGGGGCGAAGGCGGTCGCGCTGACCGTGCTCGACCTGCTGACAACGCCGAAGCTGATCAGCGACGCCAAGACCTATCAGCAGACCGTGCAGTTCAAGGACGAGAAATATGATCCCGTCCTGACCAAGGACGACCAGCCCGCCATTCACCTGAACCACGACATCATGGAGCAGATGCGGCCGAAGATGACGCAATTCTACTACGACCCGTCGAAATACAGCAGCTATCTCGACCAGTTGGGGATCAAATATCCCAATCTCGACACCGGCAAATAAGCCTAGACACAGCCCCGGCGGAACGGTTCGCCGGGGCAATTTCCCTGTCCTCCCGCCTATCCGGAAAGCCTTTCCCATGACCAAGCCTCTCGCGTCGCTCGCCGCCCTTCTGCTTTCCGCTACGATGCTCGCTGCGCCGCAGCTTGCCGTTGCACAGGCAAAGCCCGCGCTGAAGGCGGAGGCCGTCGCAGGCGTGGATGCGCGGGCGAAGCTGGTGCAGGAAATGGTCGATTCTGTGTTCAGTTTCGCCGAACCGGGCTTTCAGGAAGTGAAAACATCCGAATATCTGACCGGCATACTCGAACAAAATGGTTTCAAGATCACGCGCGGCGTCGCGGGCATCCCGACGGCGTGGACCGCGACCTGGGGCGAGGGCGGCCCGCTGATCGCGCTGGGTAGCGACATCGACGGGCTGCTGGGCCTCAGCCAGATGCCCGGATCGGCCAAGATCGTGCCGCAGGTGGAAGGCGCGCCGGGCCATGGCGAAGGGCATAACAGCGGCATGCCGCTGATGATCGCGGCGGCGCTCGCGGCGAAGGACGTGATGGTCAAGAACGGCATCAAGGGGCGGTTGATGCTCTGGCCCGGCGTGGCGGAGGAATTGCTGGCGACCAAGGCCTTCTACGTGCGCGACGGGGTGTTCAAGGGCGTCGATGCGTCGATCTTCACCCATGTCGCCTCGGGTTTCGGCACGGGATATGGCAATCTCGGCCTCAACGGCATGGTTTCGGTCGAATATATGTTCAAGGGCAAGACCGCGCATGGCGCTGCGCCCTGGAACGGTCGCAGCGCGCTGGATGCGGTGGAGTGGATGGACGCGGCGTGGAACTTCCGCCGTGAACATCTGCCGCTCAGCCAGCGGTCGCATTACGTCATCACCAATGGCGGCGGACAGCCGAACATCGTGCCGGGCACGGCGTCGGTGTGGTATTATTTCCGCGAGCAGAATTTCAAGGCGATCAAGGATCTCTACGCGCTGGGCAACGGCATTTCGGAAGCCGCCGCGCAGGCGACGGGGACCAGCGTGACGCACCGCCTGCTCGGCTATGCCGCGCCCAATTACGGGAACAAGCCGCTGGCCGAAGCGGCCTATACCAATATCAAGGCAGTCGGCATGCCCAAGTGGAGCGATGCGGACCAGCGCTTTGCGGCGATGATCCAGCAAGAGAATGATTTCAAGGCGAAGCCGCTGGAAAGCGCCGTCATGCCGCTGTCGACACCGGAAACGCGCGGCAACGCCAATTTCGGCGGATCGGACGATATCGGCGACGTGATGTGGACGGTGCCGACGATCACCATCGGCTTTCCGTCCAATGTCCCCAACGTCATCGGGCATCACGTCACCTCCGCCATGGCGATGGCGACGCCGATCGCGCACAAGGGCGCGGTGGCCGGGGCGAAAGCCGTCGCGATGACCGTGCTTGATCTCGTCACCACGCCGGCGCTGGTTGCGGAGGCGAAGAAATATCAGCAGACCGTGCAGTTCAAGGACGAGAAATATGATCCCGCGCTGACGCCCGAGGACACGCCGGCGATCCATTTGAATGCCGAGATCATGGAGCGCATGCGCCCGAAGATGCAGCCTTTCTATTACGACCCGTCGAAATATGGCAGCTATCTCGAACAGCTGGGGATCGCCTATCCGCCTGCGAAGTGATGGCAAACCGCGCGCGGACTGCTGCAATGCACAAAAAGCACTGGACATCCGCGCGCGACCGCACAATTTGGGGCCATGGATACGAACCGCATCTTCTTCGAGGCGATTGCGCTGCGCAAATGCGTGCGCGCGACCTATAATCGCACCACTGTGCTGCTGGCCCCGCATATCCTCTATACCAAGCATGACGAGCTGTATCTCGACGCCGTCACGCTGACCCGCGATGGCCAGCCGCCGCGCGAGCTGAAACTGGGCAGTTTCAAGCTGACGGGTCTCAAGGACGTGGCGCTCGCCGATCGCGGGTTCGATCCGATGGCGCTCTACGATCCGCGCGAAAGCCGCTACGAAGGCGTTACCGTATTCGCGATCGACCTGGGCTGAGCGCGCGCCGCCATCTGCCTTATCGTGACCTCTATGCGGCCCTGTCCGCCGATGGCTTGCCGAGGATCAGCAGGGCGATCGCGGCGATCAGCGAACCACCGGCCATGACGATCGCGACCACCGGCAGTCCGAGGTCGATGCTGAACAGCAGCCCCGCCAGCACCGGCCCGATTGCCGCGCCACCCCGGCCGAAACCGATGACGAACCCGGTGCCGCCCGCGCGCAACGACGTCGGGAAGGCATTGGCGACGATCGCATAGATGCCCACGACGGCGGCGTTCGTGAAAAAGCCCGCGCCCGCCGCGATCATCGACAGTCCGGACAGGCCGCTCTGCCCCTGACCGAACAGGATGATCATGACCGTCGACATCAGCATAGCGCCGATCACCAGCGGGCGCGTCGCCATCCGCCAGCTCAGCAGGCTGAGCAGCAATGCCCCCAGCAGTCCGCCCACATTGGCCCAGACGAGCACGCCACCGGCGGTGGAGGCGGCAAAGCCCATGTCTACGACGATCTTGGGTATCCATTTCAGGATGAAATAGAAGGTCATGATGTGCGCGAAATAGGCCGCCGTGAGCAGCAGCGTCGTGCGCGCGCGTCCACCGGAGAACAGGGCGGTGAAGGACGCGCGCGGCGCAGCGCCGTCGATCGGGGGCAGGGCATCGATCGCCCGGTGACCCAGCCGGACCAGCACTTTATTTACGCGGGCAAGGGCGTTGTCGGGCCGCTTCTGCAACAGGAAGCCTATGGATTCGGGCAGCAGCCAGGCGATGACCGGGACGAACAGCGCCGTCACGATCGCGCCGAACAGGAACACGTCGCGCCAGTCGCCGTTCGCCAGCAGATAGGTGGAGAACGATCCGCCCAATATCGCGCCCATCGGATAGCCCGCCGCCATGATCGCCACGGCCAGGCTGCGCGATCTCGCATTGGCCAGTTCGGCGACCATGGCGTTAGTAGAGGCCAGCATCCCGCCGATGCCAAGCCCGGTGAACAGGCGGTAGAGCGAGAGCGACGGCACATCATGCGCCAGCGTGGCGGCGTACATGCCGCTCGCCATGACGAGCAGGCACAGCAATATGGTGGGCCGTCGCCCGATCCGGTCGGCCAGACTGCCGAGCAGCACCGACCCCGCCGCCATGCCGAACAGTTCCATCGACAGGACGACGCCCAGCGCCGCGCGATCGACGCCCCATTCCGCCGCGATGCCGGGCGAGGCGAAGCTGATCGCCAGCACGTCGAACCCGTCGAGCGCGTTGAGCAGGACGCAAAGCAGGATAGCCATGATCTGCACGCGGCCCATCGGCGCGCGATCCAGCATCTGCCGGACATCCTCTTGCATATTCTTGTCCTTCCCGGTCGCGATTATCGGCCTGATCCCGTCGTCATGCAGGGTCCGTCAGCATCAGCGCATCGAGTGCGACGGCGCCTTCGCCGTCGGGATAGACGACCACCGGGTTCAGGTCTATCTCGCGGATCGACGGTTCGGCGCGCAGGATGCGACCGAGCGTCGCGATGATGTGCGCCACCGCCGTCACGTCCAGCGCCGGGGCGCCGCGAAAGCCGCGGAGCAGCGCCGCGCTCTTGAGCAGGTGCAGTTCTTTTATGATCGCGTCGATCGTCAGGTCGGGCGTCAGCAGCCGGACGTCGTGGAAGATTTCCGCCGTCACGCCGCCGAAGCCGACGAGGATGACCGGTCCCCAGTCCGGATCGCTCTTCGCGCCGATGATCAGTTCGACGCCACGCTGACCCATGGCTTCCATCAACACGCCGTCGATGATCAGGCCGGGCCGGTGCCGCGCGACATTGGCTTGCAGGCGCTGCCACCCTTCGCGCAGGCCCTGCGCATCGGCAAGGTTCAGCACCACGCCGCCGGCGTCGCTCTTGTGGCTGAGATCCGGCGATTGCGCCTTGAGCGCAACTGGATAGCCCAGCGTGTCGGCGGCTTCGAGAGCGTCCTCGACGCTGGTGCAGAACGCCCCCCTGGGGAAGGGGATGCCGAGCGGAGCCAGTATCGTCTTCGCCCGATATTCCGGCACAACACCGCCGCCGGGCGGCAGGCCGGGTGCGGGCAGCGGCGTGTCGTCGCTTGCCGCAAAGTCCCGCCGGGCAAAGGCGTTGAGACGTTTCAACGCCCGGAATGCGCGCTCGGTCGCCGGGAAATAGGGAATGTCGAGCGCGCGCAATTGCGCGATATATTCGGGCGGAATGGGCGCGCCTTCGTCCAGCCCGGCGAAGATGACGGGTTTTGCCGGGCGCAGGGTCTCCACCGCGCGCAGGATCGGCGGCAGCTTGATGCCCGTCGTCACCGGATCGGTCTGGATGATGCCCGCGACGATGCTGCCGAAGCGGTCGTCCGCAAACAAGGCGGCGAGCGTGCGGTAATAGATGTCGGGTTCCGCCAGACCCTGCGCGGTGATGTCGAGCGGGTTGCTGACGCCCACGAACGGCGGCAATGCGGCGCGCAGGGCCGGGGCGCTGGCGTCGTCCACCTGCGGCAGGTCGAGGCCGATTTCCTCGCACAGGTCGAGCGTCAGCGCCTTGAACGCGCCCGATTCGCCCAGCACGGCGACGCCGCCCGCCGGGATCGCCGGGCAGCGCAGCGCGATTTCCGCGATGTCGCCCAGCTCCTCCAGCGTTTCGGCGAACACCACGCCCACCCGTTCCACCATTACCCGCATCAGCTGATAGTCGCCCGCCATCGCGCCGGTATGCGTGGCGGCGGATTCGCGGGCGGCGCTGCTCTTGCCGGGGTGGAGCAGCACGATCGTCTTGCCCATGGCGCGGGCGCGCCGGGCGGCGGTCAGGAACCGCTGCGGCTGACGGAACTGCTCGACGATCATCGCGATGACGGGCGTCGATGGCTCGTCGATCAGATAGTCGACATAATCCTCGACCCCGCTGTCGGCTTCGTTGCCGGTGGAGACCGAAAAGGAGAGGCCGATGTCCCGGCTTTCGATCGAGGTGCTGAGCACCGCGGCCATCGCGCCGCTCTGCGAGACGATACCGATACCGCGCCGGTCGCCCAGCGGCATGGTCGCGTTCTCGATGAAGGTCATCGGGATGCGGTCGACATAGTTGACGAGGCCGAGGCAGTTCGGCCCCTCGATCACCATGCCCGCCGCCTGCGCGATGCGGGCGATTTCGCGCTGCTCCGCCAGCCCTTCCTCGCCACCTTCGGCAAAGCCGGCCGAAAAGATGATCGCGCTGCCGACCCCACGCTGCGCCAAAGCGCGGATCGTATCGACCACCGCCGCGCGGGGGATAGCCAGCACGGCGGCATCGACGTCTTCGGGCAGCGCATCGACGGACGGCAGGCAGGGCCGCCCGCCGATTTCGCTGCGTTTCGGATTGATGAGGTGGATGGCGCCGGCAAAGCCCGCGCGGTCGAGATTGGCGAGCACCGAAGCACCCAGAGCGCCGGGCTTGTCCGACGCGCCGACGATGACGACCGACCGCGGCCGCAACAGCCGGTCGAGGGACGCAGCCCTGGCGGGCGCAGGCGGGTTCAGGGTCTCGACCGACATGACTGGCAATCGCTCCCGATCAGACCGTATGCTTCGACTTGTCGTAGGCGCCCAGGCCCGGCTTGTACGTCTTGTCGTCGATGAACTGCTTGATGCCTTCCTTGCGGCCTTCATTGTCGTAGCTGTTGGCCGCTTCCTGCGCGCGGATCAGATAATCCTCGGCATTGTCGTAGGTCATCTCGCGCACGCGGCGGATCGAATCCTTGGTCGCCTTGAGCGCGACGGGATTCTTGGCGAGCAGCACCTTCGCCACTTCGGTCACGCGGTCCTTGAGCTGCGCAAGCGGCAGGGCCTCGTTGACGAAGCCCCATTCGACGGCCTTTTTCCCGTCGATATTCTCGCCCATCATCGCGTGATACATGGCGTTGCGGAACGACGTCAGTTCGGTCGCGACCTTGGCCGCGCCGCCGCCGGGCAATATGCCCCAGTTGATTTCGGACAGGCCGAACTGCGCCTCTTCCGCCGCGAAGGCGAGGTCGCAGGCGAAGAGCGGGCCATAGCCGCCGCCGAAGCACCAGCCGTTGACCATCGCGATCGTCGGCTTCTGATACCAGCGCAGGCGCCGCCACCAGCCATAGCTTTCGCGCTGCGCACCGCGCGTGCCGCGCAGGCCCTGCGATTCGGTTTCGCGGAAATATTCCTTAAGGTCCATGCCCGCCGACCAGGCGGTGCCTTCGCCGCTCAGTACCAGAACGCCGACATCCTCGCGAAACTCCAGATCGTCCAGCACGCGCATCATCTGCCGGTTGAGGCGCGGCGACATGCAGTTGCGCTTGTCGGGGCGGTTGAAGCGCACCCAGGCGATGCCGTCCTGCACATCATAAGCTACGGTGGCCAGTTCGACGGGATCGATATCGGTTGCAGTCATGAAATGTCTCCGGGAAAATCGGGCAAGAGGTATCAGATAGGATAATGGCCGGGCTGGGTTTCCATGGTGATCCAGCGCAATTCGGTGAAGGCGTCGATGCCGGCCTTGCCGCCGAAACGGCCATAGCCTGACGCCTTGGTGCCGCCGAACGGCATCTGCGCCTCGTCATGCACAGTCGGGCCGTTGATGTGGCAGATGCCGGATTTGATGCGCCGCGCGACGCGCAGGCCGCGCGCGGTGTCGCGGGTAAAGACGGCAGCGGACAGGCCATATTCGGTGTCGTTGGCCAGATCGATCGCATGCGCTTCGTCCCGCGCGCGGGTGACGGCTACGACCGGGCCGAAGCTCTCCTCGCGGAACAGCTTCATCTCCGGCGTCACCTTGTCGACGACATGGGCGGGCATCAGGACGCCATCCGCATCGCCGCCGTTCGCAAGCACCGCGCCCGCCGCCAGCGCATCGTCGATCAGCGACCGGACATGGTGGACGGTCTTGATGTCGACGACGGCACCCAGCGGCGTCTTTCCTTCCCGCGGATCGCCTACGGCCATGGTGGCGACCTTCGCCTGAAACTTCGCGACGAACGCATCGGCCACCGAATCGAGCACGATGATCCGCTCGGTCGACATGCAGATCTGACCCTGATTCATGAATGCCCCGAAGGCCGCCGCCTTGACCGCCTCGTCGAGGTCCGCATCGTCCAGTACGATCAGTGGCGCCTTGCCGCCCAGTTCGAGCAGCGCGGGCTTCAAATTGTCGGCGCAGCGCCGCGCGATGATCCGCCCGACTGCGCTCGATCCCGTGAAGTTGACGCGGCGCACGGCGGGATGGTCGATCATCGCGCCCACGACATCGGCGGCATCCTGCGGCGCGTTGGTGATGAAGTTGACGATGCCGTTGCCCAGGCCCGCGTCCACGAACGCCTCCACGATCAGGCCATGGGTGCGCGGGCATTGCTCCGATGCTTTCAGCACGACGGTGTTCCCGCAGGCGAGCGGCACGGCGATGGCGCGGGTAGCGAGGATGATCGGCGCGTTCCAGGGCGCCATGCTCAGCACCACGCCCGCCGGTTCGCGCAGCGCCATGGCGATGCAGCCCGGCTTGTCGGACGGGATGACTTCGCCGCTGATCTGCGTGGTGAGACCCGCGGCCTCGCGCACCATCGAACTGGCGAGCATCAGGTTGAACCGCGCCCAGCCTTCGGTCGCGCCGATTTCGTCCATCATCGCGTGGACGAAGGCGTCGGCCTTGCCATCCAGTGCATCGGCGGCTTTCATCAGGGCGGCGCGGCGGGCATTGGGACCAAGCGTGGCCCAGCCCTCGAACGCGGCATCGGCGGCTTCCACCGCGGCTATGGCATCGGCAGTACCGGCCGCTGCCGCGCGGGTGGCGAGGGCGCCCGTAACCGGGTTCATGCGATCGAATGTCCCCGCCGCCGCGCGCGACGCGCCGCCGATCGACAGCATGACTTCCTGTTCAGACATATCCGACTCCCGTTTATTGTTATGAAACATAGCAATGTTGCGCAGACGTTGCAAGCGCGTTACGATAGCCCATGACAGAAATACTGGCGCCCGCCGCGACCATGCACAGCGCTCCATCCGATCTGCGCAACCCCGTCGCCGATCACATGGGCTATATCCTGCGCCGGGCATCGTCGATGATGATGGCCGAACTCGGCGCCGCCCTTGCGCAGATCGGCCTGCGCCCCGTCGAATCGACCATCGTCATGCTGGTGGCCGCCAATCCGGGCTGCACGCAAAGCGACATCGGCCGAATGCTGGGGATCAAGCGCGCCAATATGGTGCCGCTGATCGCGGGGCTTATCGCCAAGGGGCTGGTGGAAAAAGCGCGCGTCGACGGGCGCACCCACGCCTTGTCGCTGACGGAAGAAGGGGTGACCGGCAATGCGCGGATCGCCGCAGTGACCGCCGCCCACGAAGCCCGATTCGCCGCCTTGCTTGGCGATCGGGATAGCGAAACCGTCACTGCCGGTCTGCGCCGGATCGTGGATTCGGGGCCGGCTGGAGAGGGCTGATCCACTGGTAGCGAAGGCGGTTGCACAGAAAAGGCCGCGCACCCGATGGGCAAGCGGCCTTATCATGGTGGGCGTGGCAAGGATTGAACTTGCGACCCCTGCGATGTCAACACAGTGCTCTACCACTGAGCTACACGCCCACGGGAAGGCAGCCCTTAGCGAGGCTTGATATTCGGTGCAAGCGGGAATCACGCTTTCCCGCGTGGCGACGACCGTGGCGTCGGCAGGCGGCATATCATTCCCGGTCGGGAATGAAGCTCAGCTCAGGCCCGTCGCGCTTTGCGGCCCGAACATCCGTTCGACTTCCAGCACCAGGTCGCGCAGATGGAACGGCTTGGACAACACCTTGGCCTGCGGCATCGATTTTCCGGCTTTCAGGGTGACGGCGGCAAAGCCGGTGATGAACATGACGCGCATGTCCGGCGCGATCGTCGCGGCCTGCTGCGCCAGTTCGATGCCGTCCATTTCCGGCATCACGATGTCGGTCAGCAGCAGGTCGAAGGCGTCGGGCGTTATGAGCGGCAGGGCGGCGGTGCCGCGATCGACCGCCACCACGTCATAGCCTGATTTCTCCAGCGCGCGCGCCAGATATTGCCGCATCGCATCGTCATCTTCGGCCAGCAATATCCGCACCATCGTCTGCTTCACTCTTTCCGTTCTGCGCCGCCGCGCCGGCCGCGATCGGGCAGGGACGGGCCGTGGCGCGCCCGCAACCGTAATGCGGGCTTGGCTTAGGCGCGAACCTTATGCGACAAGCCCTTAATATTTTCCAGACGTGCATCGCATTTTGCGTGTCGATGAAAGGATCAAGATGGCGGTTCCAGGGGAAAATGGTGTCGTCTCTCCGCCCCTGCGCGCACCGATCATCCAGACCCTTGCCTACGACCGTTTCGGGGCGACGGGAGACGATGCGCCGCCGGCAAGTCCGATCGTCATTTCCGTGCCTCATGCGGGGCGGGAGTATGCCGCACCGCTGCTCGCACAATCCCGCGTGTCGACGGCGACGCTGCGCCGCCTTGAGGATCGCTATGCCGATCTGCTCGTTCATGGGCTGATCGCGCGAGGCCATGACGTGCTGGTGGCGCGCGCGCCCCGCGCGCTGATCGATCTCAACCGCGACGCGCGCGAAGTCGATCCGATGATGGTGCGCGGCCTGCCGCATGGTGTCCCGCTGCTGCCCAGCGCCAAGCTGCGCGGCGGCCTTGGCCTTGTGCCGCGCCGGCTGACAGGTGCGAGCGATCTATGGCGCGGCCCGTTCGAATGGGCGGACATCCAGCATCGCATCGCCACCGTGCATCAGCCTTACCATGCCGCATTGGGGGACCGGCTGTCGCGCGCGCGCGAAGCCCATGGCTATGCGATACTGGTGGATGTGCATTCCATGCCGCCGCTGCCGGCCAGCGGCGATCAACAGGCGGCGCAGATCGTGCTGGGGGACCGGTTCGGACGCAGCGCATCGGGTCGTCTGATCGCCCGTGCGGCGGACATGTTCGCGGGGGCCGGAGTAAAGGTCGCTCAGAATCACCCCTATCCGGGCAACTACCTGCTCGAACGGCATGGCCGCCCCGATCGTAATCTGCATGCGATGCAGGTGGAGGTGGACCGCAGCCTGTATCTCGATTCGGCGCTCGATCGACCGGGTCCGGGGCTGGCGGCGATCCAGGCTCTGCTGGTGCGACTTGCGGATGTGCTGGCCGACGAATGGCCCAACGAGGTGGCACAGGCCGCGGAATAGCGTCGCCCGTGCGCATATCCCCATAAAAAACCACCCCGTGTAAACACGGGGTGGCCAAGGTTCAGGGAGGAGACGTCTCCCGCGAGGGAGACATCCATACGACACACCCGAAAGGGGGACAGGTGCGCCGTATCCATATGAATTAAGGGCAAGTGCGCCAAGTTTCAAGGCATTCCACCACAAAATAGGTGCGCTTTGACAACCTTTTTATCGCAACTGCCCCAAACTCACGTTTTTGTGCTGCTTATTGCGGTGCCGGAACGGCCGGCATCTTGCCCTGATCGACCTGAAGCTGGAAGATTTCGCGCATCAGTTGCAGCGAGAAGAGATGCGCATGGATCAGCGGCAGCATCCCGTTCTGGGTGATCTTGCGCAATTGATCGCCACGCATGTCGCGCAGCTTTTCCTCGTTCACCATCTGGAAGCCGCGATAGATGAAGGGCTGTTCCTGATCCGGCACCTGGATCGAGACTTCCCCGTCCATCAGCAGGTCCATGGTTTTCAGCTCACCGACGAACTGGCCGGTGCGGGCGGCCGCCTGCTCGAACTCTTCGCAGAATTTTAGGATGCTTGTGGTGGTCTCGGTCGGCTGACCGTCGGCGATCAGTGCCTCGCCTTCCTCGAACACGCCGATGTGCTGGCTGGTCGGGTCGAAGCACAGCGACAGTTCCTCGCTGTCCGGACGCAGCTTCGCGAGCATCCAAGGATAGCGGCGCACATAGGCGGGAACATAGGCGGGGCCGCGCAGCTTGCCTTCATCGTCAAGGAAGGTGTTGACGCCTTCGTTCAGGCCCATCAGCGCCAGCGGGACGGGATCGTTGCCCGCCGAAAAGATGATCGGCACGAAACGCTGCGCGGTGATGAACTCGTCGATCGTCAGCGGCACGGCATGCTGGTGGGCGAGGAACGGTGCGCTGTCCGACGCGCGGATGCGATAGTCGCCATGCTCCTGGCTGTTGAGGGGCATGAGGTCGTTGTAGAAGATCGGCAATGCATTGCTGGGCGCGGTGGCCATAGGTCTCTCCATGATCGGATGCGCAAGGACCGCGCAAGCTGGTCGATGCAGGCTGGTCGGATGGAGCCGGGCAGTAATGATCCCGCGCGCCCGACGCAATCGCTTTATCGGCAGGCGATACGGGCTTTGCGCGCGGCTTCAGGATCTACAGCGCGATGCCGCCCGCCGCCAGCACCGCAAGCGTCACCAGCTCCGATGCCGTCGACGCCATCGTCGCCACCTGCACCGGCTTTTCAAGACCGACCAGCATTGGCCCGATCACCGAATCGCCGCCCAGTTCGCGCAGCAGCTTGGCCGACAGATTGGCCGATTGCAGACCCGGCATCACCAGCACGTTGGCGGGGCCGGACAGGCGGCAGAACGGATAATTCTTCATCACTGTCGGGTTCAGCGCCACGTCCGGCGCCATTTCGCCTTCATATTCGAAATCGACGCCGCGTGCATCGAGGATCGCGACCGCCTCGCGCAGGTTGGTGAGCCAGTTGCCCGACGGATTGCCGAATGTGGAATAGGAGAGGAAGGCGACGCGCGGATCATGCCCCATGCGCCGCGCGACCGCCGCCGTCCCGATCGCGATGTCGGCCAGTTCGGCGGCGGTGGGACGTTCGTTGACGGTGGTATCCGCCATGAACACGGTATGGCTGCGACCCACGAGGACATGGATGCCGAAGGGGGTGCGGCCCTCGACCGGATCGATCACCCGGCGCACTTCGCGCATCGTCTGCGAATAGGTGCGCGTCACGCCGGAAATCATCGCTTCGGCCTCGCCCAGCTTCAGCAGCAGCGCGCCGAAGATGTTGCGATCGCGGTTCACCATCCGCTCGCAATCGCGATGGAGATAGCCGCGCCGCTGGAGCCGCTGATAAAGCAGCTCCACCATCTTGGGCACCAGCGGCGAATTGACGCTATTGTGTACCTCGAAGCTGTGCGGATCGCTCACGCCCAGTGCACGCAGCCGGTCGTACACGTCCTGCCGTCCGACCAGCACGGGGATGCCGTAGCCGCCGTCGCGGAACTGGATCGCGGCGCGGAGCACCACTTCCTCCTCGCCCTCGGCAAAGACGACGCGCTTGGGTTCGGCCTTCGCGCCTTCATAGGCGAGCGTCAGCACCGATGTCGTGGGGTTGAGTCGTGCTTTCAGCGACTGGCGATATGCGGCCATGTCGGCGATCGGCTTCTGCGCGACGCCGCTGTCCATCGCGGCCTGCGCGACGGCGGCGGGCACGATTTCCATTAGGCGCGGATCGAACGGCGCGGGGATGATGTAGTCGACGCCGAAGCTGTGCGACTTGCCATAGGCCTTGGCGACTTCCTCCGGCACCGCCTGCCGCGCCAGCGCCGCGATCGCCTGCGCGGCGGCGATCTTCATCGTTTCGTTGATCGCCGTCGCCCGCACGTCCAGCGCGCCGCGGAAGATGAACGGGAAGCCCAGCACGTTGTTGACCTGATTGGGATAGTCCGACCGGCCGGTGGCGACGATCGCATCGGGGCGCGCGGCCTTGGCTTCGGGCGGGGTGATTTCGGGGTTGGGATTGGCCATGGCGAAGATGATCGGCTGCGGCGCCATGTCCTTCACCATATCGCCTTTCAGCGCCCCGGCGGCGGACAAGCCCAGGAAGATGTCGGCGCCCTTCAACGCTTCCTCCAGCGTACGGGCGTCGGTTTTGGCGGCATGGGCGGACTTCCACTGGTCCATCCCCTTGGTACGGCCCTGATAGATCACGCCGGTGCGGTCGCACATGATGACATTGTCGTGCGGCACGCCCATCGCCTTGATGAGTTCGGTGCAGGCGATCGCGGCGGCGCCGGCGCCGTTCACCACGATCCTGACATCCCTGATATCGCGGCCGGTCAGGTGCAGCGCGTTGATGAGACCCGCCGCGCAGATGATCGCCGTGCCATGCTGGTCGTCGTGCATGACCGGAATGTTCATCTTCTCTTTCAGCGCCTGCTCTATGATGAAGCATTCGGGTGCCTTGATATCCTCAAGGTTGATGCCGCCGAAGGTCGGCTCCATCAGGGCGACGGCATCGATGATCGCCTGCGGATCCTCGGTATCCAGTTCGATGTCGATCGAGTCGACGTCGGCGAAGCGCTTGAACAGCACGGCCTTGCCTTCCATCACCGGCTTGGACGCGAGCGCGCCCAGATTGCCCATGCCCAGTATGGCGGTGCCGTTGGAGATGACGGCGACCAGATTGCCCTTGGCGGTATAGTCGTAGGCGGTCGCCGGATCGTCGGCGATCGCCTGCACCGGCACCGCGACGCCGGGCGAATAGGCAAGGCTGAGGTCGCGCTGCGTCGCCATCGGCTTGGACGCGATGATCTCGATCTTGCCGGGGCGACCCGTCGAATGGAAGAAGAGGGCTTCCCGTTCGGAAAACTCCACGTTCGATTTGTCGCTCATGCTCCTGCTCCCACCGCCGCTATCTCGCCAAACCCTAGCGGTATTGACGGCGGTTGGACAAGCGCCACGGCAAATATCTGTCTCTTTCGCCTTGCCGCCGGAGCCGCTATCGCAGGTGTAATATGGCCAATCCCGCTCCTGCCGCATCCTCGACGGCGCCGACCCCGATGATGGCGCAATTTCTGACGCTGAAGGCGCAGGCGACCGATTGCCTGCTGTTTTACCGCATGGGCGACTTCTTCGAGCTGTTCTTCGACGATGCGAAGGCGGCGGCGGCGACGCTGGATATCGCGCTCACTTCGCGCGGGGAGCATGACGGTGCGCCGATCCCGATGTGCGGCGTGCCGGTCCACAGCGCCGAAGTCTATCTCGCGCGGCTGATCCGCGCCGGACATCGCGTTGCCATCGCCGAACAGACCGAAACGCCTGCGGAGGCCAAGGCGCGCGGGTCGAAGGCGCTGGTGGCGCGCGCTATCGTGCGATATGTGACGGCGGGCACGCTGACCGAGGATGCGCTGCTCGATGCGCGGGCGGACAATATGCTGGTCGCGCTTGCGCAGGTGGGGGCGGAATACGGCCTTGCCGCCGCCGACATATCCAACGGCCGGTTCGAGACGATGACGGTCGCGCCCGCGCATCTCGCGGCGGAACTGGCGCGGTTGCGGCCCAGCGAAGTGGTGATCCCGTCGGGCATGGCGTTGGATATTGCCTGTCCCGCGCATCCCTTCGACAGGGCCGCATTCGATTCGGTGCGCGCCGAAGGGTTGCTCAAGCGCCATTATGCCGTGGCGACGCTCGACGGCTTCGGCGCGTTCACGCGTGCGGAACTGGCGGCTATGGGCGGGCTGCTCGGCTATCTCGATCATGCCGGTCAGGGCAAGCTGCCGTTTCTCGGCCCGCCCGTCCGCCGCAGCATCGACGCGCATATGGCGATCGACGCGGCGACGCGCGAAAGCCTGGAGATCGTACAGACGATGGCGGGGCAGCGCGCGGGCAGCCTGCTCGCCGCCGTGGATCGCACCGTCACCGGCCCGGGCGCGCGTCTTTTGGCGGCGGACCTTGCCGCGCCGCTGCTTGATCAGGGGGAAATCTCAGAGCGGCTGGCGCTGGTCGCCTGGCTGCATGGCGACAGCGGACTGCGTGCTCATCTGCGCGGTGCCCTGCGCGCCTTGCCCGATGTCGGGCGGGCGCTGGGCCGGATCGCGATGGGCCGGGGGTCGCCGCGCGATCTCGGCCAGTTGCGCGACGGGCTGGGGGAGGCGCGGCTGCTGCGCGAACGGCTGAGCGCACTGCCCGATCGCCCGGCGATGCTGGATACGCTGCTGCCGGCGCTCGACGGGCATGGCGAACTGGTCGACCGGTTTTCCCGCGCGCTGGTGCCAACCCCGCCGACCGAAACGGGAAGCGGCGGCTACATCGCTGACGGCTATGACGCCGCGCTCGATGAACTGCGCCGCATGGCGGGCGACGGTCGTCGGGCGATCGCCGCGCTGGAGGCGCGCTATCGCGACCAGACCGGCATCGCCAGCCTCAAGATCCGCCATAACGCCGTTCTCGGCTATCATGTCGAGGTGTCGGCGAAACATGGCGATGCGCTGATGCGCGAGGGCAGCGGCTTCACGCATCGGCAGACGCTGGCCGGCGTGGTGCGCTTCAATTCGATGGACCTGCACGAACAGGCGAGCCGCGTCGCGCAGGCCGGCGGTCATGCGCTCGCCGCCGAGGGCGCGCATCTGGAGGAACTGATCGAAGGCGTGCTGGCCCGCAAAAGCGCGATCGATGCGGCGGCGCGCACGCTGGCGCGGCTCGACGTCGCCGCCGCTCTGGCCGAACGCGCGGCGGAAGGCGGCTGGTGCCGCCCCGATTTCGCCGAGGGGCGCTGCCTCGACATCATCGGCGGGCGGCATCCGGTGGTGGAGGATGCGCTGGCGCGCGAAGGGCAATCCTTCGTCGCCAACGACTGCCGCCTGTCGGAAAGCGACCGGCTGTGGCTCGTCACCGGGCCGAACATGGGCGGCAAGTCGACCTTCCTGCGGCAGAATGCGCTGATCGTCATTCTGGCGCAGGCGGGCAGCTTCGTGCCTGCCGCCTCGGCGACGCTCAGCCTCGTCGATCGCCTGTTCAGCCGGGTCGGCGCGTCGGACAATCTGGCGCGGGGGCGATCGACCTTCATGGTCGAGATGGTGGAGACCGCCGCCATCCTGGCGCAGGCGACGAGCCGCAGCTTCGTCATCCTCGACGAAGTGGGGCGCGGCACCTCGACTTATGACGGGCTGGCGCTGGCCTGGGCGGTGGTGGAGGCGGTGCATGAGACGAACCGGTGCCGCTGCCTGTTCGCGACCCATTATCATGAACTGACGCGGCTGGCCGAAAAGCTCGACGCCCTCTCGCTCCACCATGTCCGCGCGCGCGAATGGAAAGGCGATCTGGTGCTGCTGCACGAACTGGCGCAGGGACCGGCCGATCGCAGCTATGGGCTTGCCGTCGCACGGCTGGCGGGCTTGCCGTCTGCGGTGCTGGCGCGGGCGAAAGACGTGCTGGCGCGACTCGAAGCGGGCAAGGCCAAGACCGGCGGCATCGCGGCGGGGCTGGACGATCTGCCGCTTTTCGCCGCTTCCGTCGCGCGCGAAGCGCCGCCCGCCGATACGTTGCGCGAGGCCCTGTCCGCAATCGATGCCGACGCGCTTAGCCCGCGTGAGGCGCTCGATGCGCTCTACCGGCTGAAGGCCTTGCTGGAAAAGCCGTAAATCAGCGGTTCCCACTAGGGTCCGCAGCCCCTACATAACGGCCATGCCCACCCTGTTCGACAGCCTTCCCAATCGCCGTGCCATCATCGACAGGCGGCTCGTCGCCGATCGCATCGCCGTGCTGGCGCAGGAGAAGGGCAACGACATGGCCGCGGTGCGCGCCGCGATCGTCGGCGAACTGCGGCTGGCGCTGGAGACGGGGCGGGAGGAAGCGGCGCGGCGGCTGATGGCGCATCCCACGCGCGGGCGTGAAACCGTGTCCGCCTTCGCCTTCCTGATCGACCAGATATTGCGGCTGCTCTACGATGCGACGACGCATTATCTGCATCCCGTCGGCAATCGCAGCACGTCGGAGCGGCTCACGCTGATCGCCGTGGGCGGCTATGGCCGGGGGGAAATGGCGCCGCACAGCGATGTCGATATCGGCTTCATCACGCCCTGGAAGCCGACCGGCTGGACCGAGCAGGTGATCGAATCCATGCTCTATTCGCTGTGGGACCTGGGCCTGAAGGTCGGGCACAGCAGCCGATCGATCGACGAGACGATGCGGATGGCGAAAAGCGATCTCACCATCCGCACCGCCCTGCTGGAGGCGCGCTATATCTGGGGCGACCGGGCGCTGTACGAGGAGACTTCGCGACGGTTCGATGCGGAGGTGGTGAAGGACACCGCCAAGGCGTTCGTCGCGGAAAAGCTGGAGGAGCGCGACCAGCGGCACAAAAGGATGGGCGACAGCCGCTATGTCGTCGAACCCAATGTGAAGGAAGGCAAGGGTGGCCTGCGCGATCTGCATACATTGTTCTGGATCGGCAAATATGTGAACCGCGTGCGTTCCGTCGCGGAACTGGTCGATGCGGGGCTGCTGACGCGGCAGGAATTGCGTCAGTTCCAGAAGGCGGAGGATTTCCTGTGGGCGGTCCGATGCCATCTGCATGCGATCACCGGGCGGGCGGAGGACCGGCTGACCTTCGATCTCCAGGTCGAAATCGCGCAGCGCATGCACTTCGCCGGGCGCAGCGGCCGGTCGGCGGTCGAGCGGTTCATGCGCTATTACTTCCTGCATGCCAAGATCGTCGGCGACCTGACGGCTGTGTTCCTGGCGCATCTCGACGATCGTCTGGCGGCGCGCGGGCATCGTTATATCCCCAGCTTCTTCCGACGCCCCAAGAAGCTCGACGGCTTCATCCTCGATCGCGGGCGCATCGCCTTGCCGTCCGACGATTTCTTTCAGGCCGATCCCGTCCGCCTGATCGAGATATTCGCCGTCGCGGACCGGCACGGCCTGTCGATCCACCCGTCCGCGATTCGCGCGGCCAGCCGCGACGCGCATCTGATCGACAAGCATATCCGCAAGGATGCCCGCGCCAACGCGGCCTTCCTCGATGTGCTGACATCGCCGCGCGACCCAGAAACCGTCCTGCGCTGGATGAACGAGGCGAGCGTGTTCGGCCGCTTCATTCCCGATTTCGGCCGCGTCGTCGCGCAGATGCAGTTCGACATGTATCACCACTACACCGTCGACGAGCATACGATCCGCGCCGTCGGCCTGCTGGCGCGCATCGAGAAGGGCGACATCGCGACCGATCATCCGCTCTGCACCGGGCTGATGGACAAGCTGCTGTCGCGCCGGGCGCTCTACGTCTCGGTGCTGCTGCACGACATCGCCAAGGGACGCGGCGGCGATCACAGCATATTGGGGGCGGAAATCGCCCTGTCGCTTTGCCCGCGCCTCGGCCTCACGCCTGCGGAAACCGAGACGGTGTCCTGGCTGGTGCGCTATCATCTGCTGATGTCGGCGACGTCGTTCAAGCGCGACCTGTCCGATTACAAGACGATCATGGACTTCACCGACGTCGTGCAAAGCCCCGAACGCCTGCGCCTCTTGCTGATCCTGACGGTGGTGGACATCCGCGCGGTGGGGCCGGGCGTGTGGAATAGTTGGAAGCGGCAGTTGCTGACCGACCTTTACGATGCCGCCGAAGAAGTGCTGCGGCTGGGTCACAAGCAGAACGGGCGGCGGGAAAAGGTGGAGGCCAAGCAGGAAGCTTTGCAGGCGGCGATGGGCCTGTCCGACAGCGTGTTTTCCGCGCTCACCAAACGCTTCCCCGAATCCTACTGGATCGCGGAGCCGGACGACATATTGGCGCAGAATGTCCGGCACGTCATGGCGGCGGGCAAGGCGCCGCTGTCGATAGCCGCCGAAGTCTATCCGCAGCGCGGCGCGACTTTGGTGACGGTCTACGCCGCCGACCATCCGGGCCTGTTCTATCGTGTTGCGGGCGCGATCCACCTTGCGGGCGGCAACATCATCGACGCGCGCATCCACACGATGCGCGACGGGATGGCGATCGACAATTTCCTGGTGCAGGATCCGTTCGGCGGTCGTTTCGACGCCCCGGACCAGCTCGACCGGATCAAGCGGATGATCGAGGAAGCGCTGGCCAACCGGCACAAGCTCATCACCCGGCTGGAGGCGCGCCCGCTGCCCCGCACGCGGGCGGAAGCCTTCCACATCGTCCCCAATGTCCTGATCGACAACAAGGCTTCGAACCGCTTCACCGTGGTGGAAATCAACGCGCGGGACCGGCCCGCCTTGCTCTTCGCACTGGCCAATGCGCTGTTCCAGTCGAAGGTCACGGTTCACAGCGCCCATGTCGCGACTTATGGCGAGCGGGCGGTCGATACCTTCTACGTCACCGACCTGCTGGGCGGGAAGATCGAGAGCAAGGCGCGGTTGCAGACGCTCGAACGGCGCCTGCTGGAGGCGGCCGGCGCGGAACTGACCGAAGTGGTCGAGCGAAGCCGCGAAGTCGCCTGATTCGTAACGGACACAAAAGATTACAGAAAAGCAGCGGAACGCATCGCATCACGAGGGCTTTGGATCATATCTTTCCCGCCTGAATGGAGTGATCGAATGCCCCAGCCCGTTCCCCGTATCCTGCTGCTTGGTGCAGCCCTTGCCTCCGCCACTCTCGTTGCCGGCTGTTCGCGCGGCGCGACGCGCGGCGGCCTGATCGGTGGAGCGGGCGGCGCTGTCGTCGGCAGCGTCACCGGGCTTGGCACGACCGAAGGCGCGCTGATCGGTGGTGCGGCAGGCGCGGTAATCGGCGACGACAACGACCGGGATGACCGGCGCGATCGCCGGAGAGACCGCCGCCGCCCGCGCTGAGACTGTCAACCGATCGTCATCACCGTATCCGGTGTCAGCATCGGCAGCAGCGCGAGCATATCGGCCTTGGCGATCGCGACGCAGCCTTCGGTCGGACGCGCATCGATCCAGCAATGGAAAAAGATCGCGCTGCCCGCACCCGGAACTGGCGGCGCGTCATTGTGGCCCAGCACGACGATGACGTCATAGGCTTCGTCGTCGCGCTGCAGCGTTTCTGCGGAGAAGCGATGCGGTAGCTGGACCGGGCGATTGTACTGCGGATCGCCGACATCGTCGGACCAGCCGTCGCGCGGACGCGTCCAGCGCCATGGCACCGGGAGACTCCGCGGTAATGCGGTTCGTTCCCGCCGCAGCAATACGGCACGCACTGGCCACGTCCCCAGCGGCGTGCAGCCGTCGCCTTCGCGCTTGGCGTCGGCGAGGCAGGCACCGCCCTTGCCGATCGCGCAAGCCACGTCGATCGCGCCGAAACACAGCCGTCCTGTTTGCGTATCGACCTGGATGACGCTCACAACTGATGCCCGGTCCGGTCCCGCTTGGTCGCGAGATAGCGGTCGTTGTGCGGATTGGATTCGATCGCGAGCGGCAGCCGTTCGGTGACGCTGATCCCGGCTGCTTCCAGTCCCGCGACCTTGGCCGGATTGTTGGTGAGCAGGCGGACGGCGGGGATCGCGAGCAGGTCCAGCATCCGCGCCGCGACCGAAAAATCGCGTGCGTCGATAGCGAAGCCCAGCCGCACATTGGCATCCACGGTATCGAAGCCCTGATCCTGCAGCGCATAGGCACGCAGTTTGTTGATGAGGCCTATGCCGCGCCCTTCCTGCCGCAGATAGAGCAGCACGCCCCAGGGGGCACCGGCGATGCGGTCCAGGGCCTCGTGAAGTTGCGGCCCGCAATCGCATTTAAGCGATCCCAGCGCATCGCCGGTCAGGCATTCGCTGTGTAGCCGTACCACAGGTGGCGAGGCGTCGCGCTTTCCGACGATCAGGGCGACGTGCTCGCGCGGTTCCTCCGGGCTGCGAAAGGCGATGATTTCCGCATCCTCGCTCACCGCCACGGGCAGGCGCGCGCGCGTCGCGATCTGCAGGCGGGCAGCATCGTCATAGGTCGCGATGTCGGCGGCGGTCACGTCCGCATCCACCGCCCCTTCGCTATCGTCCACGAAGAACGCAGGCAGGATACCCGCCAGCCTCGCGAGGCGCAGCGCCGCTGCCGCCGCCAACGGTGCGACCAGTGCGCGGGCACGGAACGGGCCTTTCAAAGGAGAGGCGAGATCGCGCACCGGATCGGCGATCGCCATAGCGACGGCGCCGTCGATCCAGGGGACGCGCGCGATCTGCACCGGCATTTCGGGGTCGGCGGCGTCGCGCTGGTTGGCGAGCTTCAGCGTCTGCGCGCGTGCGGCGGAAATCAGCAGGTCGGCCTGCGCCTGCGGATCGAACTGCGCCAGCGTAACGGCGTCAGCGCCTTCGATCGCCATCACGCGCAGGGCACCGTCGGTCGATGCGATCCGCACCGGCCATCCCCGGCGCAGCGCATCGATGGCGCGGGCGGCGGCGCGGGGCGCGGTCATGGGCGTGTCAGAACGCGAACTCGGTGATGATCGGGACGTGATCGGAGGGCCGCGCCCAGCCGCGGATCGGCTCCACCACGCGATGGCCCACCGCCTTGTCGGCTAGGCTTCGGCTGACCCACATATGGTCGAGCCGGCGCCCCCGGTCGCTTTCGGACCAGTCGCGCGCGCGATAGCTCCACCAGGTGTAGAGCCGTTCGGGCGCAGGGAAGAACTTGCGGCCCAGATCCACCCAGTCGTGCGATTCGCGAAGCCGCTCCAGCAGGTCGATTTCGATCTGCGTATGGCTGACGGTGTTGACGAGCTGCTTGTGGCTCCAAACGTCGGATTCGAGCGGGGCGATATTGAAATCGCCGGTCAGGATCGTCGGCTTTTCGGACAGCCCAGTGGACCATTCGATCATCCGTTCGATGAAATCGAGCTTCTGCCCGAACTTGGGGTTGATCGTCCGGTCGGGTTCCTCGCCGCCGGCGGGCACATAGACATTTTCCAGCCGCACGCCGTTGTCGAGCCGCACGCCGATGTGCCGCGCCTCACCATTCGCCTGCCAGTCGAGCCGGTCGTCCTCCCGGATCGGGATGCGGCTGACGATCGCGACGCCGTGGTGCATCGGCTGACCGTTCAGCATCTGATGGTTGTAGCCATATTGGCGGAACAGCCCGGCGGGGAAAGTGTCGTTCACCACCTTGGTTTCCTGAAGGCAGAGAATATCCGGGCCTTCCTCCGCCAGGAAACGCTCGACGATGTCGAGGCGGGCGCGGACGGAGTTGATGTTCCAGGAAGCGATGCTGATCGTGTCGGACATGCCCCCTCCACTAGGGGGCAAAACCCGTCATCGCAACCCGTCAGCGGTGCGATGCGCGGCGCAAGGAAAGACCCCCGCTCCGGGGGCGTGGAACGGGGGTCTCGATCGCGCCATTATGCGCTTCGCGACAGGAGCGGCAGCCGGGGTAACAGGGGGGAAATCCCAGGGGCTGCTCGTGCCGTGAAACAATATTTAGCGGCGCGGATATGAGCGGCAGATGAACGAAGATGTTCAGATTGCGGGCGGTGAATATTTTTGGCCGCGATCAGCGCGAGCGGGGGCGCGGGTCGGTCCAGCGAAATGCGGAATCGGCGATCGCCATGCCGTAGCGATGATTGGCGAGGCGGATGGTGGTGCGGTTGTTCTGCGAATCGAGTGCCACCCAGCCGTAGAGTTCGAGGCCTGCGGGCGCGCCCGGCTTGCGCTTGAACACCAAGGTGATGGTGCCCAGCTCGGGCCGCTTGGGATCACGCGCCTCGACGCTCAATATGGTGGGATCGCCAGTCTGCACGACCTTGCCGAACTTGGAGAGATCCTTCGACGGATCGAGCAGCGCGCCCAGCGGCGAACTGCCAATCGGCCATCGCTGCACCTGCTTGACGTCGTAGTCGATCATGGTCAGCGCCTTGCCGTCGCCGACGATGAGCAGCGACACGCCCTTCTGATACTGAAAGCGGATCTTGCCTGGCTGCTTGAGCGTCAGTTGCCCGGTCACGCTGCGGCCGTTGCGGTCGGTCTGCGTGAAATCGGCGGTCATGGTGGTGACGGCGCGGATATAGGCGTTGACCTTGGCAAGTTCGGACGCGGGCTGCTGCTGCGCAGCGACCGGCATGGTCGTCAGAACGCCCGCAAAGGCGAGGGGAACAGCGGCAAGGGCGATGGCCATGCGCTTCATGATGTCGTCTCCAGATGTTTTCTGTGAACCGTCGTAGCGGCGCGGCGTTGAACCCGTGGTGAACCCGTTGCGTTCCCAAACTTCCCTTTGTTCGCCCGTATCGCGCATGACAAGTCGCGCATAAAGGCAAGGACGCGACGGCGTGGCTTATGGAGTATGACAGGCGATGGCGATGTAGGACAGGGGGGATAACGTCACACCAGAAAAGTCCCGCGCGTTAGCCAAAGCGCAAGATGCAGTTTCCGGTGCGATCAATGGAGAAATCGCATTGGCGCAGTACGTCCATGCCGATCAGGGCCGTAAAATGCTCGCTGCCCTTCAGACTTAAACCATAGATTTCGTCGAAGATGAAAGGCAGGGCACGGGTCGTGCTGCCGTCCGGGAAGATACCCATCCGGAAAATGAAACGCTCTGCGTGGCCAATTCCGTGGGCGGACTGGAGCGGGCGCTTTCCGTGCGATTGCAAACCTAGTTTTTCGGCAATGGCTTCATCGATGGCGCTTACCGTCGCGCCCGTATCCACCAGAGCGGTCGCCGTGACATGCGTCAGGTCAGCGGGATTGTCGGCGCCGAATATGCAGACGGGCAAGACGATGCGCCGATTGTCATGGCGCCATCCAATTTCCGACATGCGAGAAAAATCCCAAATCTATGGGTTCCTCAGTGACTTCCTGAATGGAGAAGAGTCCGTCGCCGAAGGCCATTCTGGCGTATCGATAGGCATCGCCGGGCTTGTCGAAAAACTCGATCACCGCCCTGTTCCTCAGAAGCGCATATTGCCCGGCATGGCCTTCCGCATAGTCTTGCAGATGCCTGAGAAAAAAGTCGTAATTGGCATCGACTTCGGCAGCTAATGAATGGCCCACGGCTTACCCCTTTTTTCGCAGATTATCATATCCCGGCATGATGCAGTTATGGCGCGTTAGTATCTGCGATGAACCGATTCAAATATGAGTCGAGCCGTTCACAGCGGATTGCCGCTCTCGTCCCGCAGCACTTCGCGGCGCCCGACATGGTTGGGGGCGCCGACGAGGCCTTCCTCCTCCATCCGTTCGATCAGGCGGGCGGCGCTGTTGTAGCCGACGCGGAGCTGGCGTTGCAGCCAGCTTGTCGAAGCCTTCTGGTTCTCGAACACCAACTGGCAGGCCTTGCGGTAAAGCTGCGCATCGGGGCTGTCGTCGCCTAGGTCCACGCCGTCGAGGGCGAAGCTGCCTTCCTCCGGCTCTTCGGTGACGGCGGAGATGTAATCGGGCTTGCCCTGCGCACGCCAGTGATCGGCGACGAGGCGCACCTCGTCGTCGCTGACGAAGGGGCCGTGCACGCGCGTCAGTTGCTTGCCGCCCGCCATGTAGAGCATGTCGCCCTTGCCCAGAAGCTGCTCGGCGCCCTGCTCGCCCAATATGGTGCGGCTGTCGATCTTGCTGGTGACGAAGAAGCTGATGCGGGTCGGCAGGTTCGCCTTGATGACGCCGGTGATGACGTCGACCGAGGGACGCTGGGTGGCGAGGATCAGGTGGATGCCCGCCGCGCGCGCCTTTTGCGCGAGCCGCTGGATCAGGAATTCGACTTCCTTGCCCGCCGTCATCATCAGGTCGGCCAACTCGTCCACCACCACCACGATCTGCGGCAACGGCTGGAAGTCGAGCTGTTCCTCCTCGTAGATCGGCTGGCCGGTCTCCGGATTGTAACCGGTCTGGACGCGGCGACCGAGCGGCTTGCCCTTCGCCTTCGCGGCGCGGACCTTCTCGTTGTAGTTGGCCAGATTGCGAACGGAGATCGACGCCATCATCCGATAGCGGTCCTCCATCTGCTCGACCGCCCATTTCAGCGCACGGATCGCCTTTTGCGGTTCGGTGACCACCGGGGACAGGAGATGCGGAATGTCGTCATAGGTCGACAGTTCCAGCATCTTGGGATCGATCATGATGAGGCGCAACTGATCGGGCGTCATGCGGTAGAGCAGCGACAGGATCATGCAGTTGAGGCCCACCGACTTGCCCGATCCGGTCGTGCCCGCGATCAGCAGATGCGGCATGGGAGCAAGATCGGCGATCACCGCGTCGCCGGAGATGTTCTTGCCCAGCACGATCGGCAGCGATGCCTGCTGGTCGGCGAACTGGTCGCTCTCGATCAGTTCGCGCAGGACGACCGATTCGCGCTTGGCGTTGGGCAGCTCGATACCGATCACGGTGCGACCGGGGATCGTCGCGACGCGCGCGGACAGTGCCGACATGTTGCGGGCGATGTCGTCCGCCAACGCGACGACGCGACTCGCCTTGATCCCCGCCGCGGGTTCCAGCTCGTACATGGTGACGACCGGACCGGGCTTCACTTCCGTGATGTGGCCCTTCACGTGGAAATCGTCGAGCACGCTTTCGAGCAGGCGGGCATTGCGCTCCAGCGCAGCCTTGTCGATCTTCACCACCTGTCCGGGCGGGGCCGGGGTGAGAAGGTCGGTGGAGGGCAATGCGCCCTGCCCGAACAGATCGTCCTGCCGCGAGACGGGCGCGAAGGGGCGCGGCGTGGCGGCTGGCTTGGGCGTCTGGATCGTGATCGGTGGCTTGGGCTCACCCGATACGGCGCGGCGCGGCGCGGCTTCGCGCGGTTCGGCGGGTGCGCCTTCATCGCCGTCGCGGGACGGCAGACGCGGCAAGGCGAAGCGCGGCAGGCTGGGCCGGGTCAGGTGGATGAGCGGCTTTTCCAGCGCCAGGCTGCGATACCACAGCCGTCCGCCGGCCACGAGTGTAAGGACGGTCAGCAGGCCGGTGATCCATGGCTGGCCCGCATCGGGGGCCATTGCGGTCAGGCTCAATATGCCGCGCGCCGTCAGCAGGCCGACGATGCCGCCCCATCCGGCGGGCAGCGCGACCAGCGGCTGCGCCTGAAACAGCGACAGGCCGATGCCGATCAGCACGATCCCGACGATGCAGCGTCCGACCTGTCCCTGCCACCCGGCCATATCCTGATCGCCCCAGAGCCGCCGGGCGCAGACGAGGATCAGCGGCAGCAGCAGCGCGCCCGGCACGCCGAGCAGCCAGAGGAGGAAGTCGGCGGTGTAGGCGCCGGGCGTCTGCATCACATTCTGCGCCGCGCCGCCCGCCACGGTGTTCATCGACGGATCGCTGGGCTGATAGCTGAGCAGGGCGAGCAGCAGGAACAGGGCGAAGGCATACAGCGCCAGCGACCCGATCAGCGCGCCGCTGCGGATCAGGCTGCGTTTCAGCATGTGCCGCCATTCCGGCGTGCGTTTCGATGCCCGGCTGGCCACCATGATCCCCGTTTCGTGCTTCAAATGTTCTGGATATGCCGTTGTCTCTTAACCACGAGTCCGCGTCAAGAGTCCGGCTTGTCCCTATATCACATCGTCATGCTGACGCAGGTCAGCATCCATTGTCTCTACGGTCGCGCAGGCATGCCGACATCACTCCAATGGATCCTGACTTTCGTCAGGATGACGAGGAAGCGGGCATCCCCGCCAACGCCGCCAGTGCATCGCCGTCCATGCGCTGTATCGTCCATCCGTCCATCGGCCTTGCGCCGATCGCGCGATAGAAATCGATGGCGGGCGTGTTCCAGTCGAGCACCGACCATTCGAGGCGGGCGCAATCGCGTTCGATCGTCAGTTGCGCGAGGCGGGCGAGCAGCGCCTTGCCGGCGCCTGATCCGCGCGCTTCGGGCGACACGAACAGATCCTCCAGATAAATGCCGGGCCGCCCCTCGAACGTCGAGAAATTGTGGAAGAAGAGCGCGAAGCCGACGGCTACCCCGTCCCGCTCCGCGATCAGTACTTCGGCCATCGGCCTGTCCCCGAACAGATGACGCGCCAGCACGTCGCGGTCCGCGCGCACTTCATGCGCCAGCTTCTCGTAATCGGCGAGCGCCAGAATGAAGCCGTGGATCGCGCCGATGTCGTCGGGTGCGGCGAAACGGATATTCAGGGTCATGCGGCGCTTCCTTCGACATGGGGGACAAGGGCGGTTTCGCGCCGGGCCGCGATCAGGCAGCCCGCGACGATCAGCACCGTTCCCGCCAGCGTGGCCAGGCTGATCGTCTCGCCGAACGCCAGCCAGCCCATGATCGCCGCCCAGATGAAGGCGCTGTATTCCACCGGGATGAGCCGCTGCGCTTCCGCACGGGCATAGGCCCAGCTCATGCACATCAGCGAAGCGAAGGCGAGGCAGGCGGCAGCAAGGATGAGCGGCATCTGCGCCACCGCAGGCGGCACACCCAGCCACGGCGCGGCGGGCAGGAACACGGCAAACATCACCAGATGCTGGAAAAAGGCGACTTCGACCGGGGATGCGACGTCGGCCTGCTGCTTCTGGATGATGAGGTTCCAGGCGAAGAGGACGGCGGAAATCAGCGTAGCGCCTGCGCCGATCAGGGCGTCGGGATCATAGTCGCCCCGCAGTCGCCCGGACAGGATCACCGCCACCCCCGCCAGACCCAGTATCGAGGCGAGGATGGCATTGCGGCCGATGGTTTCCTTCAGCAGCAGCGCGGCGAGATACAGCGCGATCAGCGGGGCGATGAAGGACAGGCCGATCGCCTCGGCCATCGGCAGCTTGGTAAGGCCGAAGAAGAAGAACAGTGCCATGAACGCCACCACGACGCCGCGCAGCAGGTGGATGCGCAGCACCGCGCCTGTCGGCCAGCGATTGCGCAGCGCGAGCATCCCCGCGATCCCGATCCCGCTGCCCGTCAGCGCCCGCCAGAGCAGCGCATTGTAGACGCCGATCCAGAGGCTCAGCCCCTTCATCGCCCCGTCCATCACCGAAAACAGCGCCACCCCCGCGCAGCACACGGCAAAGGCGATTGCGGGGGATGTGGGGTGGCGGAGGGGCGTCAGCGACGGCGACATGGAATTGTCATGACGCGCAGATCAGCGGTTCCCATCGGTTCCAGCCATATCCTGTTTTGCTGCCCGAATAACCAAATGTCCGTCCTCGACATCAATGGTTATTGTGTCACCTTCACGGATGCCAAGTTCTTCAAGCCATGAAGGCGGCAACTGTACCTTGCCATCGTCGTGCATATGGGTCGCAAAACTCTTCATCTGCGGGTCTCCGGCGGTTCAGAAATAAAGCCCACCTTCTTATATCCACGGCGCTGCATGGCATAGATCAAGCCGCCGATGCAGCGATAGGGTAGGTCCGTTTCGGATTTTATCATCACGTTCGATACATTGCCTGCATATGGAGCAAGCGCCTTTTTCAGGCTGTCCTCGTCGTCAACACTGACGATGGTGTCCTTTATTCGGGTGGTGCAACTGTTGTCGGCATTAAGTTTGACATCAACCACTACAGAACGCGTGTCTTTGCCATTAACAGAGCAGGCGCCAAGCATTGTAGCCGCACAGAAAGTCCACAACTTGGCACGGCACATAGCCCTATTCTGCCGCCACGCTCTCCGCGCCTGCATCCGCACCGCCCGCATCGGTCGTCGCCGCTTCGATCTCCGCGGCCTTCGCCTCGACCAGTTTGACGATATGGTCGATCATGTCGGCGTCCTGCACATGATGGTCGGTGACGCCCGACAGATAGACCATATGCTTGCCCGCGCCGCCGCCGGTGATGCCGATGTCGGTTTCGCGCGCTTCGCCTGGCCCGTTGACTACGCAGCCGAGGACGGAAAGCGACAGCGGCGTCGAGATGTGGGACAGCCGCTCCTCCAGCGCCTGCACGGTGCGGATCACGTCGAAGCCCTGCCGCGCGCAGGACGGGCAGGAGACGACGCGCACGCCGCGGGTGCGGATGCCGAGCGACTTGAGGATGTCGTAGCCGACGCGCACTTCCTCTTCGGGTTCGGCCGACAGCGAGACGCGGATGGTGTCGCCCACCCCCGCCCACAGCAGGTTGCCGATGCCGATAGCGCTCTTCACCGTGCCGCCGATCAGGCCGCCCGCTTCGGTGATGCCCAGATGCAGCGGGCAATCCACCGCATCGGCCAGCTGCATATAGGCCGCGACGGCGAGGAACACGTCGCTGGCCTTCACCGCGACCTTATATTCGTGGAAATCCTGATCCTGGAGCAGCTTGATATGGTCGAGCGCGCTTTCGACCAGTGCTTCGGGACAGGGTTCGCCATATTTTTCCAGGAGGTCGCGTTCGAGACTGCCTGCATTGACGCCGATGCGGATCGCGCAGCCGTTCGCCTTGGCCGCGTCCACCACTTCCTTCACCCGCGCCGCCGATCCGATATTGCCCGGATTGATGCGCAGGCAGGCCGCGCCCGCATCCGCCGCTTCCAGTGCGCGCTTGTAATGGAAATGGATGTCGGCGACGATCGGCACCTTCGCCGCGCGCACGATCTGTTTCAGTGCGGCAGTCGATTCCTCGTCGGGGCAGGAGACGCGGATGATGTCGACGCCCGCCTCCTCGCACCGGCGGATTTGATCCACCGTGGCGCGCACGTCATGCGTCAGCGTGTTCGTCATCGTCTGCACGGTGACGGGTGCGCCGCCGCCGACGGGGACGTTGCCGACCATGATCTGGCGGCAGTGCCGCCGCGCAATATCGCGCCAGGGGCGCAGGCCGGGATTGAGATCGGACATCGGGAGGCTCCAGTTGTTGCCTCGCCTATAGACCGTTTGTCGGCGGGTTAGAAGCGGCGGTTGTCGATCGCATGGACATTGGTAAAGGGGGTGGTCCTCCCGCTTTCCCCCCACCGGAGTCGCCCCCGATGCCCCCTGCCACCGATCCATGCTGGACTCTCGTCATCCATGGCGGTGCGGGGAGCATGACGCGCGACCTTCTGTCGCAAGCGGAGGATGCCGGTGCGCGGGCGGGCCTGTCGGCGGCGCTGGGGGCGGGTGCGGCGATCCTCGGGGAGGGCGGCAGCGCGCTCGACGCGGTGGAAGCGGCGGTGCGCGTATTGGAGGATGATCCGCATTTCAACGCCGGGCGCGGATCGGTGTTCACCTACGAAGGCGTCAATGAAATGGATGCCGCGATCATGAACGGCGCGGATCGCGCGGCGGGCGCCGTCGCGCGCACCACCGCCACGCGCAATCCCGTAAGCCTGGCGCGCAAGGTGATGACCGACAGCCCGCATGTGCTGCTGGGCAGCGAAGGGGCGGACCTTTTCTCTCGCGAGCAGGGGCTGGAGCAGGCCGGGCCGGACTGGTTCGCCACGCCCGAACGGCTGCGTCAGCTTGAGGAGATGAAAAGCCGCAGCGGCGGCGCGTTCGACATCGACATGAAGTACGGCACGGTTGGTGCGGTCGCCTGCGACGCGCAGGGCCATGTCGCGGCGGCGACGTCCACCGGCGGGCTGACCGGCAAGCGCTGGGGCAGGGTCGGCGACACGCCGCTGATCGGCGCAGGCACCTATGCCGACGACCGGTCCTGCGCGGTCTCCGCCACCGGCGCGGGCGAATATTTCATCCGCATCGGCATCGCGCACGAGATCGCCGCGCGGGTACGGCTGGCAGGCGAGACGCCCGACGCCGCGGCGGAAGCGGTGTTCGCCGAACTGGCGGCGATGGGCGGCGTCGGCGGCGTCATCACCGCCGCGCCGGGGCCAAACGGCGAAAGTGAAGGCGGCTGGCATTTCAACACCGTCGCCATGTATCGCGGTCTGGCGAAGGGCGACGGCACGCGTCGCGTCGCGATCTACGGAGACGAAGGCTGATGCGTCCGCGCCTGTTCACCCTCATCGCCGCGCTGCTGGCACTGCTGCCCACTCCGGCCTTGGCATGGTGGGAATATGGGCATGAGACGATCGCCAGCATCGCGCAGGCCAATGCGAGCGCGAAAACCCGGCGGGCAATCTCCGCCCTGCTGCGCCATGCGCCCGAATTGGCGACGCCGACATGTCCGCTCAAGTCGATCGAGGATGCGAGCGTCTGGGCCGACTGCATCAAGCCGCTCGGGGATCGCTTCAGCTACGCCTACAACTGGCATTATCAGAACGTCGGCATCTGCAAGCCGTTCGACTTGAAAGCCGCCTGCCCGGACGGCAATTGCGTTTCAGCGCAGATCGACCGCAACGCCCGGCTGCTGAAGGATCGCAGCGTACCGACGCGAGAGCGGCTGATGGCGCTGGCGTTCCTTGTTCACTTCGTGGGCGATCTGCACCAGCCGCTGCATGCGGGTGACGACAATGATCTTGGCGGCAACCGGGCGCGGTCGGATTACGGCATAGTCGTCAATCCGCGCCTCAACCTGCACAGCATCTGGGACGGATATCTGGCCGAACGCGGCATTTCGCAGCCGCCTTCGCTGGTGCGCGTGTACGGTACGGCGGATCGGGCGCAGATGGCGGCGGGCACGACCGAGGACTGGAGCCGCGAAAACTGGCAGATCAGCCGCGACGTTGCCTATGCGACGATCCGCGGCGGCGACGCCTGCGCGCCGCATGGCGAGACGCGCGGCAAGATGAGCGAGGCACAGATCGAGGCGCAGCTGCCGGTGCTGCGCCTGCAGATCGAGCGTGGGGGTTTGCGGCTGGCGCGGCTGCTGGACGAGGCGCTGGGATAGGGCGGTTATAGGCAAATGTGCCAATTCCCAATTCGTCATGCTGATGAAAATCAGCATCCATTGGCTCAGGCTTTGCAATGACGCCCATAAGTCAGAGCTAATGGACGCTGAAACAAGTTGGGGCTTATCCCCTTCGGGCATGTATATTTTGTTCCCCTGCGAAAGCAGGGGTCCAAGGCCTCAAGCGATAGCATATGCGTCCCTGGACCCCCGCTTTCGCGGGGGAACAACATCTTACTTGTTCGAGCGGGAGAAGCATCAAACAAGTTCAGGGTAACGAGCTAAGACATAAATCCTGATAAAATCACACATCACCCAAAGCCGTCGTCACCATTTCCGCCACTTCCGCGCGGCAGATCAGCAGGTCGGGCAGATAAGGGTCGGCGCGGTTGTAGACGAGCGGCAGGCCGTCGAGCCGGACGCAATGCAGGCCATATGCCAGCGCGACGGCGGCGGGGGCGCAATTGTCCCATTCATACTGCCCGCCGCTGTGCAGATAGATGTCCGCCTCGCCGCGCACCACGGCCATCGCCTTCGCGCCGGCCGATCCCATCGGCACGAGATCTGCGCCCAGCTTCTCTGCGACGGACAGCGCTTCGGCCGCCGGGCGGCTGCGCGACACCAGCATCCGCAGTGGCGCATTGAGCGGCGGCAGCGGATGCGGCTGGTCCGATCGCAGGACCAGGCCCAGCCCCGGCAGCGCGACTGCGCCGACCGTCGCCTTGCCGCGCACCGCCAGCGCGACGTGTACGGCCCAGTCGTCGCGTCCCTCACCATATTCGCGCGTGCCGTCGAGCGGATCGACGATCCAGACGCGCTCCCGATAGAGTCGCGTCCCGTCGCACTTGCGTTCTTCGGAGAGCAGTCCGTCGTCGGGCCGTGCCTCCGTCAGCGCCTCGACCAGATAATGGTTGGCGATCCGGTCGCCTTCCGCGCCCATCGCCTTGCCCGCGAACCGGCCATCGGCGCGCACCTGCATCAGGATGCGTCCGGCTTCCTCCGCCAGGTCCGCCGCCAGCACGGCATCGGCAGCCAGATCATGCGCGACGGGTTGAGAGTCGGGATCGCTCACAGGTCGGGACTCCAGATACCGACGATATGTTCGACGATGATGTCGGCGGCCTGTTCGGGCGTCAACTTCGTCGTGTCGATGCGGATTTCGGGCTTTTCCGGCGCCTCATAGGGGCTGTCGATGCCGGTGAAGTTCTTGAGCGCGCCGCTGCGCGCCTTGGCGTAGAGGCCCTTGACGTCGCGGGCTTCGGCATCGGCCAGCGGCGTATCGATATGCACCTCCACGAAAGTGTCAGCGGGCAGCAGCGCGCGCACCATGTCGCGTTCGGCACGGAAGGGGGAGATGAAGGCGGTGATGACGATCAGCCCGGCGTCGGTCATCAGCTTGGCGACTTCGCCCACCCGGCGGATATTCTCCACCCGGTCGGCATCGGTGAAGCCCAGATCGCGATTGAGGCCGTGGCGCACATTGTCGCCGTCGAGCAGGAAGCTGTGCTTGCCCAGCGCGAACAGCTTTTTCTCGACGATATTGGCGATCGTCGATTTGCCGGAGCCGGAAAGTCCGGTGAACCAGAGCAGCCTGGGCGACTGTCCCTTCTGCGCGGCATGCGCTTCCCTGCTGACATCGACGGCCTGCCAGTGGATGTTGTCCGCCCGACGCAGCGCGAAATGGATCATGCCCGCGCCGACCGTGCGGTTGGTCATCCGGTCGATCAGGATGAAGCCGCCCAGGTCGCGATTCTCTGCATAAGGCGTGAAGGGAATGGCGCGGTCGACGGAAAGATTGGCGACGCCGATCGCATTCAGCTCCAGCGTCTTGGCCGCCAGTTGCTCCATATTGTTGACGTTGACCTGATATTTGGGCTGCTGGATCGTGGCGCTGACCGTCTGCGTGCCGATCTTCATCGCATAGGGGCGGCCCGGCAGCATTTCGGCCTCGTCCATCCACACGATCGTCGCCTCGAACTGGTCGGCGGTGGCGACGGGATCGGCGGCGGCGGCGATCACGTCGCCGCGCGAGCAATCGACTTCATCGGCCAGCGTCAGCGTGACGGACTGGCCCGCGACGGCGCGGGGCAAGTCGCCGTCCAGCGTGACGATCCGCGCGACGGTACTGGTCTTGCCGCTGGGCAGGATACGCACCGCGTCGCCGGGGGCGATCGTGCCGCTGGCGATCAGCCCGGAAAAGCCGCGAAAGTCGAGATTGGGCCGGTTGACCCACTGCACCGCCATGCGGAAAGGCGCGGACGCCTCCACGTCGCTGTCCAGAGCCACGTTTTCGAGATGTGCGATCAGGCTCGGCCCGTTATACCAGGGGGTGTTGGGCGAAGGGGCGGTGATGTTGTCGCCCTTGAACCCGCTGATCGGGATCGGCGTGAACCGGGCGATGCCGATGTCGGTCGCGAAGGCGGCATAATCCGCGACGATCGCGTCGTAGGTCGACTGGTCGTAGCCGACGAGGTCCATCTTGTTCACCGCCAGCACGATATGCCGGATGCCGATCAGATGTGCGAGATAGCTGTGCCGGCGCGTCTGGGTGAGGATGCCCTTGCGCGCGTCGATCAGGATGACGGCGAGGTCTGCGGTGGATGCGCCCGTCACCATGTTGCGGGTATATTGTTCGTGACCCGGCGTGTCGGCGACGATGAACTTGCGCTTTTCCGTCGCGAAGAAGCGATAGGCGACGTCGATCGTGATGCCCTGTTCGCGTTCGGCGGCGAGGCCGTCGACGAGGAGCGCGAAGTCGATTTCCTGCCCCTGCGTCCCCACGCGCCTGCTGTCTGCTTCGAGCGAGGCGAGTTGATCCTCGAATATCTGCTTGCTGTCGTAGAGCAGCCGCCCGATCAGCGTCGACTTGCCGTCGTCCACCGATCCGCAGGTGATGAAGCGCAGCATCGTCTTGTGCTGATGCGTTTCGAGATAAGCGTCGATGTCGGACGCAATGAGGGCGTCGGTTTTGTAGACGGGGTCTGAGACTGTGGACATTAGTTTACCTCGTCACGCTGAACTTGTTTCAGCATCCATCGCGCCACAAGCGATGTCGGCACGTGTTGAGGAATGGACCCTGAAACAAGTTCAGGGTGACGATGAAGAAGGGCAAAATGAAACGCCATCAGAAGTACCCCTCCTGCTTCTTTTTCTCCATGCCCGCTCCGCCGGAATCCTTGTCGATCGCGCGGCCCTGGCGTTCGGAGGTCGTCGTCAGCAGCATTTCCTGGATCACCTGCGGCAACGTCGTCGCTTCGCTCTCCACCGCGCCGGTCAGCGGATAGCAGCCAAGCGTGCGAAAGCGGATCGAGCGTTCGACGGGCACTTCGCCCGGTTCCAGCGGGAAGCGGTCGTCATCGACCATCAGCAGCATCCCGTCGCGCTCCACGGTCGGACGCGGCGCACTGAAGTAGAGAGGGACGATCTCGATCCCCTCCAGATGGATATAC
This sequence comes from Sphingobium sp., assembly GCA_965279415.1. Lineage (GTDB taxonomy): Bacteria > Pseudomonadota > Alphaproteobacteria > Sphingomonadales > Sphingomonadaceae > Sphingobium. The sequence goes on along the minus strand of OZ257238.1, from coordinate 1,292,467 downwards.
TGCCAGATGTCGAGTTCGGTCCAGTTGCTGATCGGAAAGACGCGCATCGATTCGCCTTTCGCCTTGCGCGCATTGTAGAGCCGCCAGAGTTCCGGGCGCTGCTGCTTGGGATCCCAGCGATGATTGGCGGAGCGGAAGCTGAACACGCGTTCCTTGGCGCGGCTCTTTTCCTCGTCGCGTCTTGCGCCGCCGAACGCCGCGTCGAAGCCATACAGATCGAGCGCCTGCTTCAGCCCTTCGGTTTTCCACATGTCGGTGTGCAGCGGGCCGTGGTCGAACGGGTTGATCCCCTGCGCCTTTGCCTCCGGATTCTGATAGACGAGCAATTCCATGCCCGCATCGCGCGCGGCCTTCTCGCGAAGGTCGTACATCGCCCTGAATTTCCACGTCGTATCGACATGCAGCAGCGGGAAGGGTGGGGGCGCGGGATAGAAGGCCTTCTTCGCCAGATGCAGCATCACCGCCGAATCCTTGCCCACCGAATAGAGCATCACCGGCTTTTCCGCCTCCGCCACCACTTCGCGCAGGATGTGGATGCTTTCGGCCTCAAGGCGTTGCAGATGGGTAAGCGACATGGATCGGGCCTTTATGCTGTGCCGCGCCTCTACAGCCGCAACGGTCCCCTGTTCGACCAAGAAAATCTATGCCTGCGCAAATGGCCATTCGGGCAGGCCCGGCACATCGACCCGGAAGGCGAAGAGCGCACCGGCCAGCGGTTGCGCGGCAAGCTGCTCTTCGGTCAGTCCGGTGCGGGCGGTCGTGACATATGCGGTGCACAGATCGTCGCCGCCGAAGGCGATCATCGTCGGGCGGGAGACGGGCAAGGCGACTTCGGTCAGGATCGCGCCGTCCGGCGAGAGGCGCACGACGCGCCCGCCGTCGAACAATGCCGTCCAGTAACAGCCTTCCGCGTCCACCGACCCGCCGTCCGGGCGGCCTTGCCCGATCGGAAACTGGTGAAAGATCGTGCGGGCCGACAGCGTGCCTTCCGCCGGATCGCAATCATAGGCGCGCAGCGCGTGCGAGGGGGTGTCCGCATGATAGAAGCGCGTGCCGGTCGCATCGAACGCTGCGCCGTTGCAGGTCAGCATGCCGCCTTCGACTTCGCCAATCGCGCCATCGGGGTCGAGCCGGTAGAGCGCGGCATCCTGCGCCGATTTCGCCATGTTGACGCTGCCCGCCCAGAATCGCCCGGACGGATCGGTGCGCCCGTCGTTGAAGCGGATATCCGGACGTTCCGCGAAAATCTGCGCGCCGAAGGGGGCGGGCTGTGCTTCCCACCCGCCGAGCGTCGCGAAACCGTCCTTCATCGCCAGCAGCATGCCGCCGCCCGCGCGAAAGGCGAAGCATCCTACCGGCGCATCGAACAGTCGCGTTTCGTTGACGCCGCTGTGCGGATCGAAGCGGTGCAGGGCGTTCGCCGCAATATCCACCCAGTAAAGCCGCCCTTCCGCGCCGTGCCAGCGCGGGCCTTCGCCCAGCATGGCCTTTGCTTCCAGCACCGGGACCGGCCGGCATGATGCAGATTGTGTCATAATGGCAGCATTTTCCGACTTTCCGCCCACTGGGCGCGGCGCATCATTGCATATTGCGCGCCGGGGGCTAAGCACAAGTCGCATTCAGATCAACCGGCCCTGCGTTCCGCGCGGCCCGGAACCGCGAAAAGGCAGGCGATATGGCAAAGCCCGAACCCTGGCGTCTCGAACTCGATCGCTATCCTTTCCGTTTCGACACGACGACGCGCTTTCAGGATCTCGACATCATGGGCCACATCAACAATGTGGCGATGGCTGGCATCTTCGAGAATGCGCGAGTGCACTTCCATCGCCATCTTGGCCGCCATCCGCAGGATCAGGGTGTGCGCTGGCTGATCGCGTCGGTCCATATCGAATATCTGCAGGAGGCGCATTTTCCGCAGGACGTGACCGTCGGCTGCGCGATCGGCCATATCGGCAATACCAGCTGGACGGTATACGCCGCCGCATTTCAGGACGGCGAATGCGTCGCGACCTGCGATTGCGTGGTGGTGACGCACGGGCCGGGTGGGCGTCGGCAGATCGACGAGACTCTGCGCAGCGCCATGGAAAGCAATGCCATCCGCCGAGACTGAAGATGCGTGCGGCACGCCGGTCATTCCGGCGGGCGGCGATAGAGTGCATAGCCAGCGCCTTTCACAGTACGCAGCATCGGCCAGGCGAAGCCGCGGTCGATCTTTGCCCGAAGCCGCCAGATATGCACTTCGACGCTGTTGGTGCCGGGGTCGAAGTCCATCCGCCATACCGCCTGCAGCAGCGCGCGCCGGTCGAACGGCGTTTCTGGATGGCGCGCGAGGTGCAGCAGCAGGCGGTGTTCGCGTTGCGACAGCGCGATCGCGCGCCCGCCCCGCGCGACATCGGGCTGGCTCGCGCTGATCGTCAGTTCGCCACAGGCGATGTCCCCGCCTTCCGGCGTGCGCCTGTCCGCCGCGAACCGCAAAATGCGCAGCACCGCCTCGCGTCCATCCATCCACGGCCCGAGGACGTCCGCCGCGCCATTGTGAAAAGCGGCGATCCGATCCTCCGTCGCGTCCTGCGCCTGCCAGGCGATCCAATGCGTTCCGATCCGCAAGGCGGGTATCGCATCCGGCGCGGCGGTGCGATCGCGCATCAGCACGACACCCGCACAGGTCAGTGCCGCCGCCAGCACGGCAAAGGCGGGATCGGCAACCGCGCAGTGGACGAGCAGGGGCGGGGCGGGCGCGGACATCACGGCCCATCGCATCGCCAGCGACGGGTCGGGGCAAGCGCAACTGTCGCCATTTCGGAGAGGTCAGCCTGCCTGTATCAGCCGTGCGCGGCTCGCCATGCGGACCAGCGGACTGTCGCTGCGTGTTCCCGCTTCCCAGTGGCGGCGGCTGTGGTCCGGATCGGGGATGGTTTCCGCAATCGCATCCCAGGCGGTCCAGCGCATCGCCTCGCATGGATGCGCCTTTGCGAAGCGTTCGGCGAGATCGAGACCATTGCCCGTCCCGCATTGCACCGCGAGGCGCAACAGCAGTTCCGCGCTGCTCAATGTCATCGCGTCGACGATGCAGCCGGTCGCCGTGTCGAAGCGATATTGTCGCCGCCAGCCCTGATCGGGCGCGACGCCCATGATGTTGATCGACACCGACAGCGCGTCCGGCGGCAACTGGTCGTGCACGTCGACATTGGCGCGGTAGAGCAGCATCCGCCCTTCGGCCAGCCGCGACCGTTCGACGAAGCGCAGGCCCGCATCCTCGCCCGGCGCACCCGCGACCGCCATGCCGTCATAAGTGTAGTAATCCGACCAGTAACCGGGGCCGAGATATCCGACGGTCAGGAAATGGAAGGCGTGATCGTGCGGCACTTGATAGAAGAAGGGCGCCGTCCCACTCATCCGCACCACATGATCGTGCGCGGCGGGCCAGAAGGCGGCGCGGAGCAGATAGTTGCCGCCGGGCGGACGCAGCATCATCACCTGCGCGGAATAGCCGTTGTCGCGTATCTGACTGGCGCAGCGGGTCTTGAGTTCGGCGATCGCCAGATCGGTCAGGAATGTGCGGTTGTTCGCCAGAGCGCGGAGCATCGGCGCAAGGTCTGCCAGCGCGTCGACCTCGTCCGGATCGAACGGCGCGGACTCGATCCGCGCGACCAGCGTGTCGAGGTCGATGACGGCATCGGTCGGCGCGTCGATCACGCGAGGCATGGCATGGCCTCGTCCTCCTCCAGCGGCATGCCGATCCCCGCCAGCGTCGCCTGCGCCAGATGCCGCAGTTCCGGGTCGGCATCGTGCCGCGCCATGTGGCGCAGGCGGGGGAGCGCGGCGATGGTATCCAACGCCACATATTCGCGCATTGCGGCCCAGCGCTGATGCGGATGCCGCGCCAGCGTCGCCTTCTCGAAGTGGGGAGCGGCATCGCGTCGGCCACTGGTGCGCAGCAGCGACAAAAGCATGAGTGTGCGCGTGGCCTCCTCGTCGTGGCGCGATCGGGCGATGCAGATCCCGTTATGCGGATCATGGCTGCTGGCCAGAGGGGCATCGACCGGGAGGATGGCGGCACGCAGCAGCACGACGGGGCGCGGGCCGGGCCTGATGCGGCAGGTGCGGCGATGCTCGTCAAGTTCCAGCATCGCGCCCGGCGCAAGTGCGATATCCTCCGCCCGCCGTGCGAGGCCCGTCGTGTCACGGACAAATAGCGTGGCGTCCAAGGGCGCGCCGGGCAGCACGCGCGTCAACGTCACCTGTCCGGAGAAATGAACCGGCGCATCCTCGGGTACGGGCGAGGTTGCGGCGGGCAGCAGCGTTACGGCAAGCGACAGGCGCGGGTGGCGGGCCAGCACCAGATGCCGCTGCATCCCTGCACGGGTGGCGCGGGCAGGGGGCAGATGCAGCGGATCGGACCCCATCTGCGCGATTTGCTGCCCGATCGCCGCGTCCAGCCAGCCGATATCCCGCAGCCATGGGGCCAGCCATGCGGCGATCTGCGCCGCCGGCTGGTCCGCGATCTGCGCCAGCATAGCGCGCAACGCTTCGGGCAGCAGGGTCGCCTGCCCGATCACGGCTGATCGACGAGGGCGATCACGATGTCGATGACGCTGATGTCGAGTGGCGCGGGACCACCTTGTCCACCGAACAGGCTGATCGGCTGGCGGATGTCGGCGATATTCTCGATGCTCAGTTGCGGCACGGTCTGCGGCATGATGGCGGTCCTTTGCGAGGGTGCGCAGACGACGCGCCTGCACTGCGCCGATGCTAGGAAAGCGGGGGTGTCGCGCCAAATTAACAGTCCGTAATCGCGGCATCTTCACGGTAAGCGCGACGTTAACCACTTGTTGGCGACGGGGCGCTTATGCTGCACGCAAAGCCAACTTTCAGGACCGATGGCGCATGCCGAGCTTCTCCAGCAAACCCGACCCGAACGCCACCCCCGAACCGCGCCTGCGGCTGCTCGTGGTCGATGAAAATCCGACGGCGCTGGCCGTGATCGGGCGTCGCCTGTCGCATATGGGGCATGACATAGTGCTGGCGGACAGCGGGTTCGCCGCCGTCTCGACTCTGGCGGCGCAGCGGTTCGACCTCATATTGATAGACATGGGCATGAAGGCGTTGTGCGGCGTCGCGACGCTGCGCAAGATGCAGGCATCGGGCATGATGGGCGACGCCAGCGTGCTGATGATCACCGGGCGCAGCGATGCTTCGGCGATCGTGGAAGCGCTGGATGCGGGGGCGGACGACCAGATCGTCAAACCCTTCGACTTCGATGTTCTGGACGCGCGCATCCGCCACAGTGTCGCGCGCGCGCGCCGCATCGCGGAACTGAAGCAGCACAATGCCGCGCTCGACGCCCGCATCGCCCGCCGCGCGGTCGAACTGGGCGAGGCGCGCAGCCAGCTTGAGGCGCTTGCCGCCGACCGCACGCATATCGCGGCTTCGATGGCCGCGCTGAACGCGCAACTTGAGATGCTGAATGCGGCGCGATTGGGGTGATGAGATGATCCGTTCCCCGGCGAAAGCCGGGGTCCAGGAGCAACAAAGTGCAGTCTGTGCCGCCCTGGACCCCGGCCTTCGCCGGGGAACGGCTTCGTCCAATCTGAAATCCGCAACAATGGATCCTGACTTTCGTCAGGATGACGAGCGTCGTTACGTAGACGCCATCCCCAGCCATACCGACAATCCCGGCCCCGGTTCCTTCGGTGCATCCTCGGCCGCGATCCGCTGCGCATCGGCGCGGGCGCGGATGAGGATGGCGGGGGGTATGTCGGCGGCGTGATAGATACGATCCGCCTCGCCCATCAGGCGGGCGGTCCGTAGGGTCAGGTCGTCCGGGTCGTCGGAGGTCAGCGTGATCGCAACCAGCCTATCGGCCACCGGCTCTTCCGCGCTCTCCAGCCAGCGCGCCGCCGCGTCGGCATCCTGCGCCTGCAAGGGATCGAGCGCGCCACCGCTGGCCAGTGCCGCATCCAGCGCGCGGCGGCGTTGCGCCGCCTGTGGCCAGTGCGCCTTCATCGCCGGGCGGGCGGCTTCCAGTGCCTGTGCCAGCGCGCCCAGCGTGGCGGGCAGCAATGCCTCGATCCGCTGCCGCACCGCCTTCGCCAGCCCCGCCGACGCGCCGCCGGTGCCGACGGCGATCAGCACCGGATCGCGGTCCACGATCGCGGGCAAGGTGAAGTCGCACAGCGCCGGTCGATCGACCGCGTTCACCAGTATGCCGCGCGCTTTCAGTCGGGCGATCGCGGCTTCCGCTTCCGCATTATCCTCGATCGCGACGATGGCGAGCCCTGCCTGTCCATCCTCGCTCACGATCCGCGCGGCTGCCCGATCGAGAAGCCGACGCTTGGCATCCGCCGCCTCGCCATCGCCCAGCAGGATCACCGGGCGATCCGCCAGACGCACGAACAGCGGCAGGCTGTGCACGGGATCAGCGCGCCCAGTCGGGGATGATGTCGCCTTCGATCAACGCCTCGATCGGCGGGCGCGGGCGGACGATCGCCCATTTGCTGCCCGACACCAGCACTTCGGGCGTCAGCGCCCGGCTGTTGTAGGTGTTGGCCATCGTCGCGCCATAGGCCCCGGCGGTCATGAACGCGACCAGATCGTCCGCCTTCACATGATCCATCGCCCGATTGGTGGCGAAGGTATCGCCGCTTTCGCACACCGGGCCGACGACATTGGCGGTCGTCGACTTTCCGTTCGGTTTGACGGCGCGAATGTCGTGCCATGCGTCGTACAGGCTGGGGCGCAGCAGGTCGTTCATCGCCGCATCGACGATCACGAACGGCTGCGTCGCGCCCTGCTTCACGCGCACCACGCGGGACAGGAGCGCACCGGCATTGCCCACGATCACGCGGCCCGGTTCGAACATCAGGCGCACGTTCCATCCCTTGGTCACGCGCGTCACCATCTCGCCATAGGCCGCCGGGCTGGGGGGTACGGGCAAGGCGGGATCATAAGGGACGCCCAGGCCACCGCCCAGGTCCGCCGTGCGGATCGCATGGCCTTCGTCCCCCAGCGCCTCGATCAGCGCGCCCAGCTTTACGAAGGCGGCCTCCAGCGGGGCGAGGTCGGTCAACTGGCTGCCGATATGGACGGCGACCCCCTGCACGTCGAGACCGGGCAGTTGCGCCGCGCGGTCATAGGCAGGGCGTGCGCGATCATAGGGAATGCCGAACTTGTTTTCCGATTTGCCGGTCGAAATCTTGGCATGGGTGCCGGCGTCGACATCGGGATTGATGCGATAGGCAACGCGGGCGACGGTGCCCATCGACACCGCCACGCTGTTGAGCATTTCGGCTTCAGGCTCGCTTTCCAGATTGAACTGGAAAATCCCTTTTTCGAGCGCCAGGCGCATTTCCGCCTCGGTCTTGCCGACGCCGGAAAAGACGACACGCTCGGCCGGGATGCCCGCCGCCAGAGCGCGCAACAGCTCGCCGCCCGATACGACATCCGCGCCGAGGCCCAGCTTCGCCAGCGTCGCCAGCACGGCGGCGTTGGGATTGGCCTTTACCGCAAAGGCGATCAGCGGATCGTCGAGCGCGCCCAGCGCCTGCCGAAACACGCTGACGTGGCGGGTCAGCGTCGCCGTCGAATAGACGTATACGGGCGTGCCGACCGCCGCCGCGATCTCCGCCATCGGCACCTGTTCGACGTGCATAATGCCGTCGCGATAATCGAAATGATCCATAAACCGGCTTAGTCCGCCTGGGGCGGAAGGTCGAACGGGTCGGCCTCGCGCTCTCTCGACTGGGTGAGCAGTTCGGCGTTGCGCTCCGGGCGGGATTGCGCCGAAGGCGTCATCAGTTCCGACGGCGTCTGTGGTGCGGCGGCACCCTTGGCCGTCGGGATCGGCGGCGCGCCTTCGCGGGGCTTGAGCGCCTGCTTCCCGCCGCAGGCGGCGAGCGCGGCGATCAGGAGCAGGCTGGTAGTCAGGCGATATCTCATGCGCTTTGCTCCTGTGCGCGGGCTTCGGCGATGCGGGCGCGCACCTGATCGGGAGCGGTGCCGCCATGGCTGCGGCGGCTGGCGACCGAAGCATCGACGGTCAGCACGGCGTAAACGCCCTCGGTGATCCGCGCATCGATCTCCTGCAAATCGGCCAGCGGCAAGGCAGCAAGCTGCACGCCGCGATCCTCGGCCAGTTTGACCGCGCGCCCGGTGATGTGATGCGCTTCGCGGAACGGCACGTTCGCCTCGCGCACCAGCCAGTCGGCAAGGTCGGTCGCGGTGGCATAGCCGCTCTCGGCGCGCGCGCGCATACGGTCCGTGCGGAAGGTGACGGTCTCGATCATCCCTGTCATCGCCGCGATGGACAGGGCGAGCAGGTCGTGCGCCTCGAACACCGGTGGCTTGTCGTCCTGCATGTCCTTGGAATAAGCGAGCGGCAGGCCCTTCATGGTGATAACCAGCGCCGTCATGCAGCCTGCGATCCGTCCGGCATGGCCGCGCACCAGTTCCGCTGCGTCGGGATTGCGCTTTTGCGGCATGATCGAGCTGCCGGTGGAATAGGCGTCGGGCAGCCTGACGAAGCCGAAGGGCTGGCTCGCCCAGATCACGAACTCCTCGGCCAGGCGGGAGAGGTGGAGGCTGCACTGTGTCGCGGCCATCAGATAATCGAGTGCGAAGTCGCGGTCCGACACGCTGTCGAGGCTGTTGGCGGTGGGCCGGTCGAAGCCCAGCGCCGCCGCCGTCATCTGCCGGTCGATCGGGAAGCCGGTGCCTGCCAGTGCGGCTGCGCCCAGCGGACATTCGTTCATCCGCACCCGCGCATCGGCGAAGCGCGAACGGTCGCGCCCGATCATCGCATGATAGGCCATCAGATGATGGCCCAACGTTACCGGCTGCGCGGATTGCAGATGCGTGAAGCCGGGCATCACGTCCGCGGCATGCTCTTCCGCCCGTGTCAGCAACGCAGCCTGCAGCGCGGCAAGGCCCGCCGCCACGTCGTCGATCGCGTCGCGCACCCACAGGCGGAAATCGGTCGCCACCTGGTCGTTGCGCGAGCGGGCGGTGTGCAGCCGCCCGGCCACAGGACCGATCAGTTCGGCGAGGCGCGATTCGGTGACCATATGGATGTCTTCGAGGTCGAGGTTCACGGGTACGCCGCTGCTTGCATATTCCGCCGCGACACGATCCAGCCCCGCGCCGATCGTCTCCGCATCCTCTGCCGAAACGATCCCCTGCGCGCCCAGCATCGCCACATGCGCCTTCGATCCGGCGATGTCCTGTTTCCACAAACGCTTGTCGAAGGGGATGGAGGCGTTTATCTCGCGCATCACGGAAGCCGGGCCGGCGGCAAATCGCCCGCCCCACATGCTGTTGGAGACTGTCTTGCGATCGGTAATGGTCTTGCTCCTGATGACCGGCGTCCTCGGCGCCTGCGATAGGCAATCCCCGCCCTCCGGGCAAGACAATGCCGCACCCGCGAACATATCCGCCGCGCCGACGCCCGACGAAGTGCCCAGCGAGGGCGCGCAGAGCAACGATACGGCGTTCAAGTTCACGCTCGACCGCAGCAAGGCGGGGACGCCTGCGCCCAAGTTCGTGTTCGCCGCGCCGGGCGGGGGCGATGCCACGTTGCAGGATTTCGCGGGCAAGCCGCTGCTGGTCAATCTTTGGGCGACATGGTGCACCCCCTGCGTCGCCGAAATGCCGACGCTGGATGCGATCGCGGGCCAATATGCGCCCAAGGGGCTGCAGGTGCTGACCATCTCCCAGGATGCGCAGGGCGCGACGCAAGTCGATCCGTTCTTCGCCAAACGCAAGTTCACCCATCTCAAGGCCTGGCTGGATCCGGAAAATCAGTTCGGTTTCCATTATGCCACCGGCCTGTTGCCGACCAGCGTCCTTTACAACGCCGACGGCAAGGAAGTGGCGCGCGTGATCGGCGCGCTGGACTGGCAGGGCAAGGAAGCCAAGGCGCTGCTCGACGAGACGGTCGGCTGACCGCCTCCGCCTACATCAGCAGATAGCGATGCGTGTCTGCGCGCCTGTCGCGCTGCGCGACGTTCCGTTGGGACGGGCTGTCTTTGACGCAAGGGGCGTCGGCTTTGCCGCTCACCGCGTCTGAGGACGTCAGACCGGACAGCAGGGCCGCGATGATCGCGAGCAGGAAGGCGGACAGGCTCATCTGATCGCGATAGTGCTGTGCCTATCTATGCTTTCTCCAGCCTGAACATTTCGATGTCGTATCGAGACTTCCGCCGCGGGTCGCCGATCGGTCCGATGGGAGGTGGCCGAGTGAAGGGCCTAAACAGCGCGGCCAAGACCTTCGAACCGCCAGCTATGGGCAAGCGGCAGGGCCGTTTCGCAGCAGGCGCACTGGGCCATGACGCGACCGACGAACCAGTGGCTGCGGCCGCAGCCGGGGCAGGCGTTGACCGTATCGCCGCGATACAGGAGGATCGGTTCAGGTCCCGCGCAATCATCGGACCGGACGTCGGTAAAGGCGCTCTGGATGGTTATGGCGTGTCTCCCACCGCGGCTGGACGACAACTATAACATGCAGACGGCAAGTTGTGTTCCGCATGCGATGGACCGAAGCGGAAAAATGGCTTTCCTGGAAGTGGCACAAGCGGCTGCTTGCGGGGGCCGGCCTTCTGCGACCATGGCACAGGCACGGAAATCGGCCTCAAACGTCGCCTTTCATGGCTGCCAGCCGTTGACTCCGGCCCGTCATGCGCTATGGCGCAGGCGCACCGGGATTCACCCGCCTTGACCGCCGGTTGATGCTATGGTGCGGCCAGGGATCGGGGCGCCCTTCGCATGACGCGCCGCCGTTCCGGCCGCGCCTGTTCGCATCCTCCCGTTCGCGGCCAACTGCCTTTGCGACGGAGACGCACGACCTATGACAGCGATCGGACAGGACACCCTCGGCACGCGCGATACCTTGGCCGTGGGCGGCAAGGACGTTGCCATCTACAGCCTGAAGAAGGCGGCGGAAAAGCTGGGCGATGTTTCCCGCCTGCCGTTCAGCATGAAGGTGCTGCTGGAAAATCTGCTCCGCTTCGAAGATGGCGTGACCGTCACGGTCGAGGATATCCAGGCGATCATCGACTGGCAGGTGGAGCGCAAGTCGGTCCGCGAAATCCAGTATCGCCCCGCACGCGTGCTGATGCAGGATTTCACCGGCGTGCCCTGCGTCGTCGATCTCGCCGCCATGCGCGACGCGATGAATGCGCTGGGCGCCGACGCGACGAAGATCAACCCGCTGGTTCCCGTCCACCTCGTCATCGACCACTCCGTCATGGTCGACGAGTTCGGTACGCCACGTGCGTTCGAGGATAATGTCGAGCTGGAATATCAGCGCAACGCCGAACGCTACGACTTTCTGAAATGGGGCAGCAAGAGCCTCGACAATTTCAAGGTCGTTCCCCCCGGCACCGGCATCTGCCACCAGGTGAATCTTGAGAATATCGCGCAAGCAGTATGGTCCTCGGTCGATCCGTCGGGCACGACCGTCGCTTATCCCGACACCTGCGTCGGCACCGACAGCCATACCACGATGATCAACGGTCTGGGCGTGCTCGGCTGGGGCGTCGGCGGGATCGAGGCGGAAGCCGCGATGCTGGGCCAGCCGGTCTCGATGCTCATTCCCGAAGTCGTCGGCTTCAAGCTCACCGGCACGCTGGCCGAAGGCATCACCGCCACCGATCTGGTGCTGACCGTCACGCAGATGCTGCGCGCCAAGGGCGTCGTCGGCCGCTTCGTCGAGTTCTACGGCCCCGGCGTGTCGGCGCTGAGCCTTGCCGATCGCGCGACGATCGCCAATATGGCGCCGGAATATGGCGCGACCTGCGGCTTCTTCCCGATCGACGGCAAGACGCTGGATTACATGCGCCTCACCGGCCGCAGCGAAGAGAATATCGCGCTGGTCGAGGCCTATGCCAAGGAACAGGGCTTCTGGCTGAACGTCGAGGATGCCGATCCGGTGTTCACCGACACGCTGGGCCTCGACATGGGAAGCGTGCAGCCGTCGCTCGCCGGGCCGAAGCGCCCGCAGGACAAGGTGATCCTGAGCGACGTGGACGACGTGTTCAACGCCGATCTGGAAAAGGTGTACAAGAAGAGCGCGCCGATGCGCGTCGATGTGGAGGGCAAGGAGCACGGCATCGGCGACGGCGACGTCGTGATCGCGGCGATCACGTCCTGCACCAATACCTCGAACCCATCCGTGCTCGTCGCCGCCGGTCTGGTCGCGAAGAAGGCGGTCGAGTTCGGCCTGAAGCCCAAGCCCTGGGTCAAGACGTCGCTGGCCCCCGGCAGCCAGGTCGTGACGGATTATCTGAACAAGGCGGGTCTGACCGAATATCTCGATGCCGTCGGCTTCAACCTCGTCGGCTATGGCTGCACCACCTGCATCGGCAACTCCGGTCCGCTGGCCCCTGCGATCAGTGCCGCTATCAACAACAACGACATCGTCGCCGCCTCGGTCCTGTCGGGCAACCGCAATTTCGAAGGCCGCGTGTCGGCCGACGTGCGCGCGAACTTCCTCGCCTCCCCGCCGCTGGTCGTCGCCTATGCGCTCAAAGGCTCGGTCACGACCGATTTCGTCGCGACCCCGATCGGTCAGGGCAAGGACGGTCATGACGTGTTCCTGAAGGACATCTGGCCCAGCAACGACGAGATACGCTCGGTCATGGACGGCGCGCTGACCCGCGACATGTTCCAGAGCCGCTACGCCTCCGTGTTCACCGGCGACGCGCGCTGGCAGGCGATCGACGTCACCGGATCGGACACCTACACATGGCGGGCCGGGTCCACCTATGTCGCCAACCCGCCCTATTTCGAAGGCATGGGCATGACGCCCGCGCCGGTCGCGGACATCATCGACGCGAAGCCGCTGGCGATCTTCGGCGATTCGATCACCACCGACCACATCTCTCCCGCCGGCAACATCAAGGCATCCTCGCCCGCCGGCGTCTGGCTGCAGGAGCATCAGGTCGCGCAGGCGGACTTCAACAGCTACGGCGCGCGCCGCGGCCATCATGAAGTCATGATGCGCGGCACCTTCGCCAACATCCGCATCAAGAACCAGATGCTCGACGGCGTGGAAGGCGGCATGACTCGCTACAACGGCGAAACCATGGCGATCTACGATGCGGCGATGCGCCACAAGGCGGACGGCACGCCGCTGGTCGTGATCGCGGGCAAGGAATATGGCACCGGCTCCTCGCGCGACTGGGCGGCAAAGGGCACCAGCCTGCTGGGCGTGCGCGTCGTCATCACCGAGAGTTTCGAGCGCATCCATCGCTCCAACCTGGTCGGTATGGGCGTGCTGCCGTTGCAGTTCACCGAAGGGCAGAGCCGCGAGACGCTGGGCCTGACCGGGGACGAAACCTTCACCATCACCGGCGTCGCCGACCTGAAACCGCGCCAGACGGTGCCGGTGCAGGTGACGCGCGCGGACGGCACCTCCTTCACCTTCGACGCGCTATGCCGCATCGATACCGTGAACGAGCTGGACTACTTCCTGAACGGCGGGATTTTGCCTTACGTGCTGCGGAAGCTGGCGGCCTAACGTCCTCGCCCGATGCGTTGAAAAGGCCCTCGTTCCCAACGGAGCGGGGGCCTTTTTCCGTCGTCCAAACGGCGTGTTACGTCGTCTAACCGTAAATGCTTTGCGGTGATAGGCGCGCCATGGCATATCTCCTGCATCATCAGACTGATTTCGTGGGAGAATGTCCATGAAAACCAAAATCATCCTGCTTGCGTCCCTGCTCGCCGCCGCATCGCCTGCCGTTGCACAGCGGGAGGTTTTTTCTTCCAACGCCAATCCTTTTACGCCGCCGCCCGGCGCGTTCACACCGCCCGCCAACCGGAGTATAACCGAATCGCGGCTGCGGCGATTTGCCCAGTGCGTGGTGCGGGGAGAGCCTGCCTTGGGTAACGCGCTGCTGGCGACTGAAGCCGGCTCACCTGAGGAAACCGCGTTGTTTCGGAAAATTGCGGCGTCGCGCAATCGTTGCATGGGCACGGGCCGACTCGTCATGAAAAGTCGCGCCATGCGCGGTGCACTTGCCGAACAGATGTATCTGAGGGCCTATCCCGATCCGGTTGAGGAACCTGCCCGCCCCGACGCACCGTTGCTGACCAGTCGGGGCGGCGTTCAGGCCTATCATGACTATGGCAATTGCGTCGTCACCCGCAATCCTGCAGGTGCCGATGCCGTGCTGCGCGCAAAGCCGGGCACCAGTCAGGAAAAGCAGGCCTATCAGCAAACCGCTGCCGCACTTTCCTCCTGCCTTGCCGGTGACGAGGGCGCTTTGCGGATCGATCGGCTGGCGATGCGCGGCTATCTGGCGGAAGCGCTCTACCGCCACCGGAGCGGCTGATCGCGTGAGGCGCGATCGTCATTCCTGAAAGAAAGCCAAGGTTGGCGCGCGCCTAGAAACATTGGATGGCCATACCGATCATCCTTCATTACCATTTCGAAGGTAATGAAGACCGCCCTCATCGTCCGCCATGTTCCCCGCGAAGGCGCCGCCGGATTCCTAGCGCCGATCGAGGCGGCGGGATTTCATATCGATCGCATCGACGTGGCCGATCCGGCTTTCGCGGGTGTCGATCTGTGTGCGCCGGACCTGCTCATCATGATGGGCGGGCCGATGGGCGTCTATGAAGCCGACATCCACCCGTGGATACCGCTCCAGATCGCCAAGCTGGCGCAGCGGCTGGAGAAGGATCGGGCGACATTGGGCGTGTGCCTGGGCAGTCAGATGATCGCCGCGGCTCTGGGTGCGCGCGTCTATCCGGGGCCTGTGGTCGAACTCGGCTTCGCGCCGCTGCACGTGCATGGGCCGGGGCGCACATCGCCCGTCCGGCATCTGGACGGCGTGCCGGTGCTGCACTGGCACAGCGACACGTTCGACTTGCCCGACGGCGTCGATCTGCTGGCTTCCACCCGCCATTATCCGCATCAGGCGTTCCGGCGCGGGGCGAATCTTCTGGCGCTGCAATGCCATGCCGAAATGGGGGAGGACCCTCGGTTCGCGGATTGGCTCACCCATTTCTGGGCCGATCTCGACAGCGCCACCCAATGCCCGGTCGCCTTGCGTCGGGATCATGATGTGCATGGACCGCAGGCGGTGGCGGCGGGCCGGGCGATGATCGGGGAGTGGCTGGCGGGGTTGAGGTAATCTCTCCCTTCGTCATGCCAGCGTGCGCCGGGGTGACGGTTGAACAGTATCGCTTTTACCGTTTATTTCCGCGTTGCCTTGCTCCTGTCCCGCACCGCCTTGAACTCGCTCCCCGGCTTCCATTCCGGCCAGCGACTGCCGTTCGCCAGATCGCTGCCGATGCGAAGCATCAAATCGATGTCCTGCACCGCGCCGTCCAGCTTCCATTCCGGCCCCCAGGCGTCGCAGGCCTGATGATAGCATTGGCCGGTATAGGCATCGATCCACGCCTGCCCGCCCGCGCGACCGCCCTCGACCAGATCGGCGGCGCCTGCGATACCCATCATCAGCAGCACCGGCACGCCGCGCTTCGCCATCGAGAAATGATCGGCCCGGTAGAACAACCCGCGTTCGGGCAGGTTCTCCGGCGTCACGGTGCGGCCTTGCTGCGCCGCGAAGCGGGCCAGATCATCCTCCAACGTGCCTTGCCCGACGCCCACCAGGATCACGTCCTTCGCCGCGCCCGCCGTCTGAAGAATGTCCAGCGCCAGATTGGCGACGGTCTTTTCCGGCGGATAGACGGGGTTGCTCGCATAGCTTTCCGATCCCAGCAGCCCGCGCTCCTCCGCCGTCCATGCGGCGAACAGGACGGTGCGTGCTGGCGGTGGAGCGGCCTTCAGCGCGCGGGCGATCTCGAACAGCCCGGCGATCCCCAGCGCGTCGTCGTTCGCGCCCGCGCGGTAGATGCGGCCTTGGGCATCGGGCGGACCCTTGCCGTAGGCGTCCCAGTGCGCGCCGAACATCACAACCTCGTCGGGCCGTTTGGTGCCCGGAATCCTGGCCAGCACATTCCTGCTCTGCACCACTTCGCGCGTCACCGGGAAGGCGGCGGAAAATGTCGCGCCGGGCAGCGGCACGGGCCTGAAGCCCTTGCTCCGCGCCGCCTTGCGCAGCGTGGCAAGGTTCAGCCCGGCATCGGCGAACAATGTCGTCGCGGCACTGCCTTCGATCCAGCCCTGAACCTGCAGGCTCGTCAGCTTGTCCGGGGCGCGGACGAGATCGTAATTCTCCCCCTGCGGACTGACCACCACGTTCCAGCCATAGCCCGCGCCGGGCGTGTCGTGGACTATCAGCGCGGCGATCGCGCCCTGCCGCGCCGCTTCCTCGAACTTGTAGGTCCAGCGGCCGTAATAAGTCATGGTCCGCCCACCGAACGCGCCGAAGGCGTCGTCGCCCTTAACCGCCTCGAAATCGGGATCGTTGACGAGGAACACCGCGACCTTGCCTTTGAGGTCGACGCCCTTGAAGTCGTCCCAACCGCGTTCCGGCGCTTTCACACCATAGCCGACGAACACCAGCGGCGCATCGGTCACGGCCACCTTGTCCGCCGGTTGCAGGGTGGAAAGATAAACCTGTTTCCCCACGCTCCAGGCCGTCGGCTTTCCGTCCCGGCTTACATGCAGGGTCTCCGCCGCGCCCAGCTTCGTGTGGAGCAGCGGCACGGGCTGGGTCCATTGCCCGTCCGGTCCCCCCGGCTCCAGCCCCAGAGCGGCGAAGCGGGCGACGAGATAGCCGATAGTGCGATCCTCACCCGCCGTGCCGGGCGCGCGGCCCTCGAACAGATCGGAGGAAAGCGTGCGGACGCTGCTCTCGATCTGCTTCGGGTCGATGGGCGAGGCGAGCGTCTGCGCATTGGCTGCAAGGGAAAAGGACAGGGCGAACAGGGTGAGGAGGATTTTCAGCATAGGTTCACCTTAGCGGCTGGAATGAGGGGGGAAAGCCGTTTTCCCTTCCGTGCGGCGCACAGCTTGCTATGGACCGTAATATCTCCCCTTTTGCCACGGACTGCGCGCCTTGACGTCTATCGCCTATGTGAACGGCACGTTCCTGCCCCTTGCCGAGGCGAAGGTATCCGTGCTGGATCGCGGTTTTCTGTTCGCCGACGGCATCTACGAAGTCGCCGCCGTGCTGGACGGAAGGCTGGTGGACAGCGCCGCGCATCTCGCCCGGCTGGAGCGGTCCTGCCGCGAGATCGGGCTTACCCTGCCGCTGTCGCTGGACGCCATCGAGGATGTGCAGCGCGAACTGGTAGCGCGCAACGCGCTGACTGAGGGTCTCGTCTATCTGCAGGTTACGCGCGGTGCCGACAGCGGACGCGATTTCCTTTCATCCTCCGGTCTTGCGCCAACGCTCGTTCTGTTCGCTACGCCCAAAAGCATCGTCGCCTCGCCCGCCGCGAAGCGGGGCATCGCCATTGCGACGGTGCCGGATCTCCGCTGGGCGCGGCGCGACATCAAGAGCGTCGCCTTGCTCGCGCAGGTGCTCGCCAAGCGGGAGGCACAGGCGGCGGGGTGCGACGATGCGTGGATGGTCGATCGCGAGGGGTTCGTCACCGAAGGCGCATCGGCCACCGCCTTCATCCTGACGGCGGACAATGTCCTGGTTACGCGCCCCAATTCGCAGGCGGTATTGCCCGGCTGCACCGGCGCGGCGGTGGCGACGCTGGCTGACGAGACCGGCATCGCGATCGAGCGGCGCGCCTTCACCGTAGCGGAACTGCTGGCCGCGCGCGAAGCCTTCCACACCAGCGCCTCCACCTTCGTCATGCCCGTCGTGCGTGTCGATGGGCAGGCGATCGGCGACGGCGCGCCCGGCCCGGTCGCCAATCGCCTGCGCGAACTCTACGTGGATTTCGCGCGCAAGACGGCGGTCTGAGCGTCGGCCATGGCCTTCGTGCCTTCCCGCTACGCGCTCGATCCCGATCCTTCCGTCAGGCGACGGCGGGCGATTGCGCTGTTGCTGACGGTTCTGGTCCATGCGCTGCTGCTGGTGTTATTGATCCGCATCGGGCCGTCGTTGCCGCTGCGCAAGGTGATCGACAGCCTGCCGGTGACGTTCGATCTAGCCCCAAAGCCCGAAGCCGAAACGGTGGAGAAGCGTAGCAAGGACAGCGCGGGCAAGATCACGCCCAAACCGCCTGCGCCACCCGTTTCCGTCACCCCGGCCAAGACGCCGCCGGTCGCCGATACGCCCCTGCCGTTCATCGTGATGAGCAAGAACGACATGGCGGCGGCGGACATCAGCGGGATGCGCCGGTCCGGCGGGTCGCAGGATGCGGGGGGGGGCAGCGACAGCCGCGCGGTTTCCGGTCCGGGTCAGGGACCGGGCGGCGCGCAACTTTACGAAGCAGACTGGTATCGCAAGCCGACCAATGCGGAACTGTCGACCTATCTGCCGTCCGACGCGCCACGCGTGGGCTGGGGGCTGGTCGCGTGCAAGACGGTCGAGAATTATCATGTCGAAAACTGTCAGACGATTGGTGAATCGCCTTTGGGATCAGGCTTCGCCCGCGCCGTGCGGCAGGCCGCGTGGCAGTTTCTCGTGAAGCCTCCGCGGATCGGTGGGAAGGCGCAGATCGGTGCCTGGGTCCGCATCCGCATCGATTATGTGCAGGGCGTCGCCCAGTAGGAGCCGGAATCAGCGGCGCGACTTGTGTGCCACCACCTTGATCTCCACCAGCGCCGCAGGTTCGTAGAGGCGCGTAATGCCGATCGCCGTCCATGTCGGGAAAGGCGCCTTCACGTATCGGTTCTTGACCGTGGAGAAATCCGCAATCTGGGCATCCAGATCGGTATGGAATGTGGTGATGTCGACGACGTCGTTCCAGCTTGCCCCGGCGCGTTTCAGTGTTTCGGCGATGGCGGCGAAGGCGCGATCGAAGCCGGGCTTCATGTCGGTCTCCCCCGGCGCGCGTCCGGCGACCACGCCCGAAAGATAGATGCTGTCGCCTGCGACGATGGCCTGCGCATAGCCATTCTCCGTCTGGAAGGCGAGCGCGGCTGGGTCCGTCGGCATGATGACCTGGGCCGCGTCCCGTGCATGAGCCGGGCTGAAGATGCCGATCGCCGTCAGCAATATCAGTCCCACCTTCATCATTCCGGTTCTCCCTGCATCAGGATCGGCACGATGCAGGACAGGCGCGACGATGACAAGCCGGCCGTTGCCGTTTCAGGCGGCCGCCACGCCGTCCGCCTCCACTACGTCACCCGGGCGCAACATGCCCTGCACCCGCACATGCTTTTCGACCAGATCGACCGGCACGCGATGCAGCGCCAGCCGCCACACGCCGCCAGCGTCGCGATGCAGCAGAAACCCGCCTGCGTCGCGCACCAGCCGCCCGGTCTCGTTGACCGGTACGTCCTGTGGCGATGCGGCGGCATCCGCCATCAGGCGACGGCCTGTTCCGCCGGAGTGTAGGGCAGGCCCAGATCCTGAGCCACTGCCTCACAGGTCACCTTGCCGTCCCAGACGTTGAGGCCAGCGAGCAGGTGCGGATCGGCCTTCAGCGCGGCTTTCCAGCCCAGGTCGGCGATGCGCAGCGCATGCGGCAGAGTCACGTTGTTGAGCGCATAGGTGCTGGTGCGCGCGACGGCGCCGGGCATGTTCGCCACGCAATAATGCACGATGCCATCGACAATGTAGGTGGGATCGGCATGAGTGGTGGCATGGCTCGTCTCGAAACAGCCACCCTGATCGATCGCGACGTCAACCAGCACGGCGCCGGGCTTCATCGTCTCGAGCATGTCGGCGGTGACGAGCTTGGGCGCGGCAGCACCGGGGATCAGCACCGCGCCGATGACGAGATCCGCATCCGACACGCATTCGGCGAGGTTCGCGCGATTGGAGAAGCGCGTCTTTGCCCGCGCCTCGAAATACATGCCCAGCTTTTCGAGCACTTCGGGGCTGCGATCGAGGATGGTGACGTCCGCGCCGAGGCCGGCGGCCATCTGCGCGGCATTGAAACCGACGACTCCGCCGCCGATCACCGCGACCTTTGCAGGCAGCACGCCCGGCACGCCGCCCAGCAGGACGCCACGCCCGCCATGCGCCTTTTCCAGTGCCGTCGCGCCCGCCTGAATCGCCATGCGGCCCGCGACCTGGCTCATGGGCTTGAGAAGCGGCAGGCCGCCGCTGGCGTCGGTCACGGTCTCATAAGCGATGCACACCGCACCGCTCTTGACGAGATCGCGGGTCTGGTCGGGATCGGGGGCGAGATGGAGATAGGTGTAGAGGATCTGGCCTGGGCGCAGCATCGCGCGTTCGCCGGGCTGCGGTTCCTTGACCTTCACGATCATCTCGGCCTGGGCGAAAACTTCCGCCGCCGTGGCGATGATCCGGGCGCCGGCCTTTTCATAGGCGGCGTCGCTCGCGCCGATGCCCGTGCCCGCGCCTGTCTCGACCAGCACGTCATGGCCATGCGCGCTTAGTTCATGGACGCTTTCGGGCGTCAGGCCAACGCGATATTCGTGATTCTTGATTTCCTTGACGGTGCCGACGATCATCACATTCTCCTTGCCGCGGCACCATGCGCTGCTTGCGCAAGACCGCAATTATATTACCCTAAATGATAATATAATTCCGCAATCATGAAAAGCCCGAATCCGCTTTTGGTCGTCGGCTTGTGTGTCACTTACGGGCGGCTGCGGATCGGCACCGGGACGTTGCAGACGTCCACGCCGCCGGCGGGCAGGATGTAGAAATCATCCTTCCGGTTGGCGCGGACATGGGCGTAATCGGCGAAACTCTTCGATGCCGTGTCCATCATTTCGAACCGTGGCCGTTCGCTCTCCGGCATATCGCTCGCCAGCCGGACCGACAGGATCGGCGTTTCCTTCTGCTCCGGCCCGTACATGCCGATTTCGGCTGTGCCGCGTGGCAGGCTGGACAGATGGGCGATCCCCTCGATCACCCGACCGACCACAGCAATGTTGCGATCGAGCTGACGCGGGCCGTGGCCGATCACGGCGTAGAGTTCCGCGCCCGTCCCTGCATCCGGCGGTCCGTTGCGACCGACGCCGACCGATCCGTAGCAATGCGTCATCCATATCTGGTCATGATCGGTCGCGACCGGCCATCCGTCGATGAACCCCGCCAGATGGGCGTAGCTGTCGCGGGATGGCAGTTCGACCATCTTCAGATCGTCCGAATAGGGGATGCTGTAATCCTGCGGCAGCGGCGATTTCATGCCAGGTGGATGTGGCTTCTTCTCGCTCCGGTCGCCCCATTGCGCGACGTAATTGTCCTGGATGCGATAGACGCTTGTGCCGTCCCAGAAATGCGCCTTCGCCAGCACCCGCATGTTGCCGACATGCCCCTGCGAAAAATGCGGGGCCAGTTGAATGACGACGCGGCGGTTTCCCTCAAGCGTCATCACCAGCAGATCCTCCGGCGCGATCGCCTTCCACGCTGCGACGGGCGCAGCGGCGATCACGCCATTTGGCGTAGGTGCTTCCTCCGTTGCTGGAGCAGGCGCCTGCGCCGCGATCGGGAGGGGGGCGGCAAGCGCGATCAGCGCGGCGATCTTGGCAGGGTTCAGGTGCATGGCACCAGTCAACGGCAAAGCGCGCGCAAAGTAAAGTCGCGCCTCTTGCCTATATGCCCCGTGCAGGATAGGGAGCCGCCTTCCAGTGCAATGCGGAGCGGTGGCCGAGTGGTCGAAGGCGCTCGCCTGGAAAGTGAGTATACGCCAAAAGCGTATCCAGGGTTCGAATCCCTGCCGCTCCGCCAGCCACCCCCAGATCGTGCGCTATCGCTGCCTGGTCGGCGAGGTGCTGCTGATCGCCAGCCAGAGTCAAAGAGAACGCAATGCGCTATTTCTCTTCGCCGACAGATGACAAAGTCGGCGTGGGATGCGATCCTGTCGGCTGCAGCATGAGCGCAGTGGGCCCGTCGCGTTGCGCGAATGTTGCATCTGTTCGTGGGAGAAGCCAGAAATGCGGTCATCATGGGGGGAGTTGACCGGCGAACCGCATGGCATGGCGATGCAGCCGCTGCGCCGACTGAACCTCAACCTGCTCTATGCGCTCGCCGCGATCCTCGATGCGCGTACTTTGACGGAGGCGGGGCGCATCGTATCGCTTAGCCAGCCCGCGATGAGCATGGCGCTGCGCAAGCTGCGCGAGAATTTCGGCGACGATCTGATCGTATACGGCAAGGGCGGAGGCCAGCTGACCGCGCTCGGCACCGCCCTGCGGCCGCGGATCGCGCAGGTGCTGCGTGCCGCCGACGAAACCTTTGCGCTGCGGCTCGATTTCGATCCGGCCACTGCGGTCCGCTCGATCGCGATCGCAGCGCCCGAGGCCATCGAGCTTATGTTCCTGCGCTTGGTCGTGCCGGGACTGCTCCGCGAGGGGCCGGGACTCGATATCAGGCTTATGCCGTTCGACTATGGCGCGGTCGATCGCATGTTCGATCGCGGCGTCGACATCGCGATCGTGCCCGAGGCGATGGCCGACCACCGGTTCGAGTCGCGACCGTTGTTCGACCTGGGGATGGCGGGACTCGTGTGGGAGGGCGCGACGCATGCCGATGCCGGGCTGTCCGCCGAAGCCTATCTGGCGGCAGGCCATGCAGCGCTGTTCGAGCGGCTGGAGCGGCTGGCGCTGTTCGGCGGCACCGTCGATCCGATGCTGGCGCAGCGCCGCATCATGGTGCGCACGGGGCTATATTCTATGCTCCCGATGTTGGTGATTGAAACCGAACTGATCGCGACCGTCACCGACTGGCTGGCGCAATATTACGCCTCGATCCTGCCGGTACGGCTCGTGTCGCTGCCGATCAATGCGCCGCTATCGCGCGTGGTGGTGCAGTGGCAGCATCACCGCAGCGAGGAACCCATGATTCGCTGGCTGCTCGGTCGCGTCGCAGCGGCGGTACACTGGCCGCTCGATCCGGCGCGGTGCCATCAACCTGATTGATGGCGACATAAGCACAAGCGATTTGCAATGATGGCGATCCGACCGCAGCATCATCGACGGGCAGCGGGCAACCCATCGCAACTACCGGCAAGCCGACAGTCAGACGATCCCTTCCGCTGCCAGCAGGGCACTTCGCCGCGATCCAGATACGGGACGCGGTACAACCAGCGCATGCCTCAGGGCAAGCATCTGTTTCGAGCATCGCGGCTGCGCGATCTCCAGCATCCCAGGCCGGTCGCGGGGCATCCGCGCCGTCGGCGGCTGCTGTCGGTTTGCGGTCGCCCAAGGGGGTTAACATGATCATGACACAGTCCTTCTCACCTACGATCCTGCGGCTTGCGGCGAGGGCCAGCATCCTGGCCATCGCAGTGCCACTCGCCGCCACGCCGGCTGCCGCGCAGCGCGCTCCCGCCGCCGCCCCGCTATCGATTCCCGCAATGCCGCTGGCGGATGCGTTGCAGCGCATACAGGCGCAGACCGGCATCACGGTCACATATGATCCCGACGCGATCCACGACCTGACATCGACGCCGGTTGCCGATGCACGCGACGCGCCAGCTGCCGTGCGCCAGGCGGTGCGCGGCACCGCGCTCGTCGTCCATACGGACAAGTCGGGCATCGTCGTCACGAGCGATATCCTGGTCGTCGCGCAGCGTGATGAGGCAGAGACCAGCCTGCTGGTTCGCGATGCGACCACCTCGACGCGCACCGGCCAGTCCCTCCGCGACCAGCCACGCAGCGTGCAGGTCATCTCCAGCAAGCTGATCGCCGAACAGCAGGCACAGACCATCACCGACGCACTGCGCAACGCCGGCGGCGTCAGCATCAACACCGCGACGGTGCAGGGCGGCGTCGGGTATTCGGTGCGCGGGTTCGGCGCAGGTGGCATCGTCAACGGCTTGCCCGCTGCGTCGAACAGCGGGGTGGCCGCCGGCACGACTCAGCCGATCGCCAATGTCGAGCGGGTCGAGGTGCTGAAAGGCCCGGACGCCTTGCTGGCGGGTGCCAACAGCCTGGGCGGCACCGTCAACATCGTGACCAAGAAGCCCGATGCCGAGGCGCGGCTGTACGTGGCGGCCGAAACGGGATCATGGAGCCAGGCGCGGATCACTATCGACGCGAACAACGCGTTGAACGACAGCCGCACCGTCAGCGCACGCGTCATCGCGTCGGCAGCGACTGCGGACCGCAACTTTGGCGGCTATCGTGGCAACGAGGATTATCTGTTCGCCCCCAGCCTGCGATTCAAGGATGCGAGGACCGACGTGGTCGTCGGGGTCAGTCTGGGCAACCAGCTGTTCGGTATGACGCCGTTCCTGCCGCTCAACTTCGCAACCAACAAACCCTATGACGTGGCGATCGGTCGGCCGCTGACGAAGGTCGAGGATCAGGGTATCCAGATCAAGACGACGCGCTTTTACGGCGAGGCGACGCGCAAGTTTGGCGACTGGCTTACGCTGGTTGCGCGCGCGCAGCACGAGAAATTGAACCTGACGATCAAGCAATATTCGCCCTATGCGGTACTTGACGACGCGGGCACGTTGCTGATCGGCGATGGCCAGTCGCAGCAGAAGGGGACCGCGGATGCCGTTGACGCCTATGCGCGGATCAACGTCGACACCTTCGGTATCGACCACACGCTGACCGCGGGATACACCTACACCAACAACGATACGACGTCGTACAGCTCGTATTTCGGCGGTATGTTCCCTTACAACTTTCTGACCGAAACCGCGCCTCCGCCGCCGCAGGCCCCGATCGACAGTACCGATTACCTGCTTACCAGTACGCAGAACGGCTATTACGCGCAGTATCTGGCGAAGTTCTGGAAGCTGTCACTGCTGGCCGGGGTTCGCCACAACGTGTTCCAGTCGCGGCTCAACAATTATTACAGCCGTACGACCAGCACCGAGCGCGGCACGTCGACGACGCCGTCGTTCGGCGCGGTATTCGACGTGACCGACGATCTGGCGGTCTATGGCTCGCTGGCCTATGGCTATACGCCGGTTTTCACGCTCGATCGCAACCGCAACAAGCTGCCCGACACGACCTCGCGCAATATCGAGGGCGGCGTAAAGCTGGACCTGTTCGGCGACAAAGTGCTGGTCAACGCGTCGTGGTTCAAGCTGCGCCAGAGCAACATGATCATTACCGACCCGACAGACTTCCGCTACCAGATCGCGATACCGGGCCAGCAGGGCACCGGTATAGACCTGAACGTCAGCGGCGAAATCTTGCCCGGCTGGCAGGTGCAGGGATCGTACACGCGCACCAAATACGAGTATCTGACTTCCTCGCAGTTCGGCAATGTCGTCGTCGGGCAGCCCAAGGACCAGTACAGCCTGTACAGTTCCTATCGTCGCAAGCTGAACGGCGACGTTACCGCAGGGCTGGGCGCGGGGCTGTTCGGTCGGTCGAGCGCGTCGGTCGACACCACCGGGTCGTATCGGGTGCCCGCGGCGTTGCAGGTCGACCTCAACGGCTTCCTGACCATCGCCGGTTTCGACGTCAACCTGGGCGTACGCAACCTGTTCGATCGCCGCAACTACGGCATCACCTACAGCAGTACCTACATCCCGATCGCCGAAACTCGCAACTGGCGCCTGACGGTGGGCTATCGTTTCAAGTGATCCGGGCGCACTAGTACAGCCTATGACACCCCAGCCGATCCCGAACGGAGAGGTCCGCCGCGAGGCGGGCTTTGCCCCACCCCAGTCAGCCGGTGCACGCTGGCGGCATGCCTTTGGCCTCGCCAGCGCCTACTGGACGTCGAAGGACTGGAAATTCGCGTGGAGCGCGCTGATTTTACTGATCGCGCTCCAGTTCGGAACGGCATATGTCTTTGTTGCCAGCAACCGCTGGCAACAGGCATTCTACGACAGCGTGGAACAGCGCCAGGCGGCGCGGTTTGCGGCGCTGACGTTCGCCTTTATCGGCATCATGGCGATGCAGGTCGGCACGATGGCGATCAACAGCTATTTCCAGATGGCAATCGCCATCCGGTGGCGGACGTTCCTGACGGACCGTTATGTGAACCGCTGGATGGCGCGCAACCGGTTCGCCGAGATCGAGCGGCTGCGGATGATCGACAATCCCGACCAGCGCATCGCCGTCGACATCACCGAATTCACCGGTGCGAACTATACCGGTGCGCGTGGTGTGCTGACGATTGCGCTCAGTTTCCTGAGCACCATCGTCACCGCGATCAGCTTCGTGTTCATCCTGCTCGAAACCGCCGAGCCGATCCGCTTCACTGCGTTCGGATTTGCGGTGTCGATTCCGGGCAGCACCGTTTGGTATGCGTTCCTATACGCCTTCGTCGGCAGTTTCCTGATCGTCCGCATCGGCCAGCCCTATGTCCGCGCGGTGATGCGGCAGCAGCATTACGAGGCGGATTACCGCGCCGGCCTGATCCATATCCGGCGCAATGCCAGCCAGATCGGCTTTGCTGGCGCAATCGAAGCCGAAAAGCTGTCGCTGGCCCAGACGTTCGGCGCGGTGAGGCGCAATTACCGCAGCGTCGTCTATGGGATGCTGGGCATCACGGTCGGGCAAGGCGTCTATGACCGCATCGGTGGCATGTTGCCGCTGATCCTGACCGTTCCACGCTATTTCGCCGGCGGCATCAGTTTCGGTCAGGTGATGGGTAGCCGGGACGCATTCCAGCAACTCGTCGGGCAATTATCCTATTTCGTCCAGGCCTATGGCCAGATCGGCGTCCATGTCGCCAACGCCAACCGCATCAAGGCGCTGGACGATGCGATCGATTTTGAGCGACCGCGCGGGATCGGTTTTGCCGCGGGGACCGAAAACGGCATCGCGATCGCGACGACCGCCCTGCGTCTCTTTCGCCCGCATGGCGCGCCGTTGCTGTCGGTTGCCGACTGGCGGGTGCGCGCGGGTGAACGCTGGGTGGTTCAGGGGCCATCGGGCGCCGGCAAGAGTACGCTGCTGCGCGCCATCGCCGGGCTGTGGCCCGACGGCGCAGGGCAGGTTTCGATCACCGACCATGGCACTGTGATGTTCGTGCCGCAGCGGCTGTACCTGCCGATGGGGACGCTCAAGGCCGCGATCTGCTTTCCCGACGCGCCTGACGCCTATGACGACGGCGTGATCCTCGCGCTGCTCGACCGGGTTCGGCTGTCGGCGCATGGCGAGCATCTCCACGCGGTACGGATCTGGCAGGAGGAGCTTTCGCCGGGCGAGCAACAGCGGATTGCGCTGGCCCGCATCCTGCTGCACCGCCCGACCCTATTGGTGCTGGACGAAGCGACCAGCGCGCTGGATGCCGACAATGCCTGCTATTTTCACGACCAGATGCTGGGTGACCTGCCTGAGCTGACATTGGTCAGCGTCGTCCATGACGACCGTCTGCGCCGTTTCCACACGCACGCGCTTACGATCGCGGAGGGTGAGGGCGTGCCGAGTACGATCACGAAAGACGAGGCATGAGCGCGCCGTACACCATGCAGGACGAGGTGACACTGCGCGCGGCGGCTCAACTGGCGGTCGATCATGGCGGGTCTCTGGGCGCGGACGGCGTGACGGCGACCGCGCGCGCGGGCGGCGGCGTAAGGATCGTCGTGCGCGACGGCACGGCGGAAACCGCGCTGCGCGATGTGTACCAGACGCTCGGCCTGACTGTGTTTCGTGACGGACGCAGCGGGTCGGCGTCGACCGCCGCGCTCGATCCCGATTCGATCCGGCGCGCAGCCACCGAAGCCTATGCGATCGCCGGCCATGTCGAGGCGGATCCGGCCGCAGGGCTGGCCGATCCCACAATGCTGGCGCTCGAAGGACAGGTGCCGCCGATGCTGGCACCGTCGGGCAAGGCGCCCGGCGACCTCATCGACCTGGCGCTGGAGATGGAGGCGCTGGCACGTGAACAGCCCGCGCCTGCGGGCCGGAGCGTGCGCGTGACCGAGGCGGGGGCGGCGTCGAGCGACGCGATGATGGCGCTGGCCACCTCGACCGGCTTCTGCCGAAGCGTGGCGCAGTCCAGCCATGGCCGCTGGGCGATGGTGCTGGCGCAAGGGGCGGACGGCGCAGTGCAGGATCATGACGAAACCAGCGACCGCCGGTTCGACCGGCTCGCCGATCCCGCGATGGTCGCCGCCAGCGCGGTTGCGCGCGCGCTGGCGCAACTGGGTGGACGCAGTATTGCCAGCCGCCGGGTGCCCGTGCTGTTCGACGCGCGGATCGCGGCGGTGATCGTCGGCGACTTGGTCGGCGCGCTGTCGGGCGGATCGCAATATCGGCGCGCCAGCTTCCTGCCTGACGCGATCGGCACGCGTGTTGCGGCACCGCACATCCAGCTGTCCGAGGACCCGTATGAGCCTTATGGCATGGCGAGCGGTGGGTTCGACGGCGAGGGCGTTGCCGGCATCGCCCGGCCGATCATCGCCGACGGCGTGGCGCAGGGCTATTTCCTGGCCACCGCGTCCGCCCGGCGGTTGGGGATGCAATCCACCGGCAATGCCGGGGGGCCATGGAACCTGCGCTTCACCAGCAGTGCGCCGGGCGGCGACATGGTGGCGATGCGACGCCGACTGGACACCGGTCTGGTCGTCACGCAGTTGATGGGCGGCGCGACCGATCCGGTCAGCGGCACCTGGACCCGCGCGGTCGGCGGCTTCTGGGTCGAGGGTGGGGTGATCGTCCACCCCGTCACCGACATCACGCTGGCCGGTTCGATGCGGGACATGTTGTCCGGTATCGTCGCGATCGGCGATGATATCCATCGGTCGGGCGCGATCCGCAGCGGATCGATCCTGGTCGACGCCATGCAGATCGGAGGGACGGCATGACCGTGCACGATACCGCGCTCGCCATCGCCACCGCGCGCATCCTTGACCCCGCAGGTCTTGATGCGGGGCATCTGTCACGCGCGCTGGGAACGC
Source organism: Sphingobium sp. (assembly GCA_965279415.1). Lineage (GTDB taxonomy): Bacteria > Pseudomonadota > Alphaproteobacteria > Sphingomonadales > Sphingomonadaceae > Sphingobium. Next base: position 1,263,700 of record OZ257238.1, on the reverse strand, counting down.
TGGCCACGCGTAGCGCGGACCTTGCCGACCTGTATTTCGAAACCGCCAAGACCCGGCGCTGGCGGCTTGAGGACGGACGCGTCACCGGCGGCGGCTTCGGGATCGAACAGGGCGTCGGCGCGCGTGCCGCGATCGGCGGACAGGTCGCCTTCGCCTATTCGGCCGATCTGCGCGCGCCCGCTCTCGACGAGCTTGTGCGCACCGTGCTGGCATTGCAACAGGGTGGAGGGCAGCAGGGCGTGGGCGATCGCCCCGCCGCGCCGGTGGAGGCGGCTGGCGCGCCGCCCGTTCATGGGCTGTACCCGGCGATCGATCCTGTCGCCGATGTCGCCGCTGCGCGGTGGATCGGGCTGCTGGAACGCGTCGACGGCTTGGCTCGCGCCGCCGATCCGCGTATCGTGCGCGTCGACGCCAACCTGATGGCCAACGATCATGTGATGCTGGTCGCCGATCTCGACGGGCGGATCGCCGCCGATGTGCGGCCAACGGTGCGGGTCGGCATCACCGTCATTGCCGAGGCCGGCGGACGCCGCGCGCGCGGCCATGCCGGGCTGGGTGGGCGGCATGACCTGGACGGGCTGGACGATGCGGCGATCGTGCGCGGCGTCGCGCGCGCGGTGCGGATCGCAACCACCAATCTCGACGCGCGCCCTGCGCCCGCCGGCATGATGCCCGTGGTGCTGGCCCCAGGCTATCCCGGCGTGCTGTTCCACGAGGCGGTCGGCCATGGGCTGGAGGCTGATCATCACCGCAAACGCGTGTCGGCCTTCACCGATCGGATCGGCGAGCGCATCGCTGCCCCCGGCGTGACCGTGATCGACGATGGCGGCATTCCGGGACGGATCGGGTCGCTGGGCGTCGACGACGAAGGCACGCCCGCCGAGCGCACCGTGCTGATCGAGGACGGTATCCTCGTCGGGCTGATGCAGGACCGGCTGAACGCCGGGCTGATGAATGCGCGCCCGACCGGAAATGGACGGCGGCAATCCTATGCCCACCTGCCGATGCCGCGCATGACCAACACCTTCCTGGCGGCGGGCAACGACGATCCGGCGGATATCCTGCGATCGGTCAAGCGCGGCATCTATGCGGTCGAATTCGGCGGCGGACAGGTCGATATCACGAGCGGCCGGTTCAACTTCACCACCACCGAGGCGTGGCTGATCGAGGACGGGCGGCTGACCGCACCGGTCGACGGCGCGACGCTGATCGGGGTGGGCGATGCGGCGCTCAAGCAGATAACGATGGTCGGCCACGATCTCGCGCTCGACGATGGCGAGGCGAGCTGCGGCAAGCAGGGCCAGTCGCTCGACGTCGGGGTCGGGCAACCTACCATCCGGATCGATGAGATGATGGTCGGCGGCCGCGCCGGCTGAACCCCAGTTCGAGGACCCTTATGATGACGTTGATGCGAGCTGTGACCATGGCCGATTTCGATACCCTTGTGCTGGCGGCGGATCGGCCGGTGCTGGTGGATTTCTGGGCACCTTGGTGCGGACCATGCCGGGCACTGGCCCCGGTTCTGGAGGATCTGGCGGAGGATTACCGCGACGAGGCGGCCATCGTTAAAGTGGACGTGGAGGCCGAACCGGCACTGGCTGCCGCGCATGGCGTATCCGCACTGCCGTCGCTGCTGCTGTTCCGGGACGGGGTGGCGGTGGAACGGATCGTGGGCGTCCAGAGCCGTACCCGGCTCGCCGCCCTGCTGGACGGGCATCTGTGACGCAGCCGGTGGCATTTCGAGGCGATCCGGCGGTCAAGGCGGCGCTGCTCGCGCAGATCGACCGCCATCTCGCGGCGGGGACGCTGGAGTACGGAGATACCTTATGGGATTGTGAGCGCGGCAGCGCGATGGGAGTCTCGATCGAGGGGACCGACCCCGCCGTCTATGCAGCGGATTATGGCTATCCGCTGTCGCTGGTCGTGCTGCTCGACGAGCTTTTGCGCTGGCCCGCCCCCGGCTTCGACACGGTCGGCTTCGTGCGCGACTGGGTGAAGGTCGTCATGCCGGGCGCCGACCTGGCACCGGCGGCGACGCGCCTGATGCTGTCGATGCTGACCGATCCCGGTCTGGCCAGAATAGATGATGCGCTCATCCGGGCGATCGCCGCGCTGCACGAGGCCGATCTCGACGGACGACCCGCGACACGTGCGCAATGGGCGACGGTCCGTCAGTCGGTGCTGGCGCTGTCGACCGACCTGTCCGACAGTCGGCACGTGATCGCGGCCCGTTTGTGCGAGGCGGCTGCCTGGCCTGCGGCGCGGGGGCGCTCTACCCTCGTGTCGGCCTTTCACGCGTGGCGGGCGATGCACGCGCACATCCGCGACGCGGCGTGGAGCGATGCCGATGAAGCGCGCAAGGACACGCTGCTCAAGATGATATGGCACGATCAGGAGGCTGCGCGCGATCGCAATGAAATGGTGGATTACGGGGCGTTGCTTGCCGCGCGCGACGATGCACTCGCCAAGGGGTTCGAGGCGAACCTGCGGCGCAGCAACACGAATTTCCAGGCGGCATCGGCGGTGATCGCAGACCACTGCATCGCGCTGCTCCATGCCTGCAAGCCGGTATCGGGCCGCTCCCCGATTTCCAGCAGCGCGTCATGAGCCATGCCGCCGTCGCATATGGCCGCTGCCATCGATGGCTGGCGATCCTGTTTGCGTGCGGCCTGATTGTGTTCGGAATGTCGGCGCAGCCGACGGCGGCGCGCGATCGCACCGTCGAGCGTGCAGCCGCGGCGCTGACCCTGGCGGCGGACCGGTTCACGCTGCCCAACGGGTTGCGTGTCGTGGTCCACACCGACCGCAAGGCCCCGGTCGTTGCGGTCAGCCTGCACTATGCGGTGGGTTCACGCAACGAGACGCCCGACCGGGCCGGCTTTGCGCACCTGTTCGAGCATCTGATGTTCAGTGGTTCGGACAATGCGCCAGGCGATACATTCGGCAGGATGCGCGACCTGGGCGCGACCGGTGTGAACGGCAACACCGGCTATGACGCCACGGTGTTCTACGAAACCGTGCCGCGCCCCGCGCTGGAACGGGCGCTGTTCCTCGAAGCCGACCGCATGGCCCATATGGACCGAACGATCGACCAGCGCACGCTCGACGTGAATCGTGACATCGTTCAGAACGAGAAGCGCCAGAACGAAAATCAGCCCTATGGCCTTGCCTATCAGCATGTGTTCGCGCGACTCTTTCCGCCGGGTCATCCCTATGGCCATTCCGTCATCGGATCGATGGGGGCGCTCGATGCGGCGCGTGTGGAGGATGCCCGCGCCTGGCACCGGCGCTACTATCGCCCCAACAACGCGGTGCTGGTGCTGGCGGGCGATATCGATGTGGACACCGCGCGGACGCTGGTCATCCGCTATTTCGGGAGTATACCGGCGGGACCACCCGTGGTGGAGCCGGCGGTATCGGTGCCGGTGCTCGACGCACCAATCGCCGATACCGAGCACGACCAGGTGGCGGATATCAGCGTCACCCGTCATTGGCTCACCCCCGGCCGTCGCCACCCCGATGCGCCTGCGCTGGACCTTGCCGCCAAGATACTCGGCACCCTGACCGGCAGCTGGCTCGACGAGGCGATGCTGCACGACAACCGGCTGGCCTCCAGCGTGACGACCAGCAGCGGCGCGTCGTTCGATCTGTCGACCTTCATCATCAGCTATACGGTCGCGCCCGGCGTGGATCCCAAGCGGGTGGCGGACCGGCTCGATTCGGTGCTGGCGCGGTTCGCGCGTGAAGGGCCGAGCGAGGACGAGATTCGGCGCGTCGTGATGCGCGACATCGGCTGGACCGTGCAGGGGCTGGAGACGACCGGCATGCAGGCGGCCAAGCTGGGCGACGGCGTTCTGCTGCACGACGATCCGTTGGCGTTCCAGCACGAGATTCAGGCACAGGCAAGGTTGCGCCCTGCCGATGTCGCTGCGGTGGTGCGCCGCTGGCTGCTGTGCCCGGCCTATACGCTCAGCGTCGTGCCAGGTGCGCGGCCGGCCTATACCGAGGCGCTGCCACCCGCTTCGCCGCGGACCCCGGTTGATGTTCCTGCCTCTACCGCAACGTCTGTGGCACTGCCCCCGGTGGGCGCGATCGCCACGCTGCGCTTCCCGAGGATAGAGCGAACGCGCCTGTCGAACGGGATCGAAATCGTTCACGCCCGCCGCGCGGGCACGCCCCTGACGCGTGTGGCGCTGACCTTCGATGGCGGCTCCGAGGCCGATCCGGCGGACGCAGCGGGCGCACAGGCTATGATGCTGGCGATGCTGATGGAAGGTAGCGCAAATCGTGACGGTGCGGCGATCGCACGCGATCGGCAGCGGATCGGTGCCGATATGGACTTTCAGGTAGGCCCGGACCAGACCGTCGCCACCCTGACCGCGCCCAGTGCCAGCCTGCAGCCTGCGCTGGCCCTGTTGGCTGATATCGTGCGGCATCCCGCAATGACCCCGCCAGCGTTTGAGCGGGTGCGCGCGAACCGACTGGCGGCTATTCGCCAGGGGGCGAACCAGCCGGCCCTGCTGGCGGAGCGGATTATGGCACAGCAGCTTTACGGCACGGCGCCTGGCGACGCCGTCGCAATCGCTAGCCTTACCCCGGACCGGCTGCTGGCGCTACACCGGGCACGTCTGCGCCCGGAGACGTCGCGGCTGTTCGTCGTGTCCGATCTTTCGCTGGCCGAGGTGCGCGAAGGGGCCGAGCGAGCATTCGGTGACTGGCATGGCCTAGGCTCCGCCGGAGGTATTGTGGTCGCCCCCGCTCCCCAAGCTACTCCCCGGATCGTGCTGGTCGATCGGCCAGACAGCCCGCAATCGCTGATCCTCGGCGCAACGCGGTCGCCGCTGGAGGCACAGGCGACGCCCGATGATCTGCTGGCGATGTCGATCGCCAACGATGCGCTGGGCGGGTGGCGTGGACGGATCAATCTCGACCTGCGTGAACGGCTCGGCTGGAGCTACGGCGCGACCGGCGGATTTCGCCAATCGGCCAATATGTTGGCCTATAGCGTCGTCGCCCCGGTACAGACTGACCGGACGGGCGCCGCGATCCACGAAATCCGACGCAACCTCGTCGATTATGTCGGCAGCCGACCGATCACCCGGGCCGAGTTCGACGGTATCGTCACAACCACGCTGGCCAGCCTGCCGGGCCGGTTTGAAAGCGGGGCCGCCGTGCTGGCCGCGATGCAGGCGAACCAGTTGTTCGGGCGGGCGGACGATTATCCCGTAACCTTGCCCGCCCGGCTTCGTGCGCTGAGCCCGACAATCGTTGCTGAGACGATGCGGCGAGCGATCGATCCGACGCGGATGATCTGGGTTGTAGTCGGCGACGCGCGGCGCGTAAGGCCGCAACTGCAGCAACTTGGACTGCCGATCGTCACTTCTCCTGCGCAATAGGGGCTTCGTGCCGGACTTTCCATCGCCGAACAGGCCCGCTATGCCGAGGCCGATGAATGTAATGATGCGAAATCGAGTCTCGTGAATACCAGAACCGTAGCCCTCTGCACCGATTGATCCACCATTTGTAGGAATGCAATATCGAGACCTTGCGGTTCATCGAGGCGGAGCAGAGCCGGGTAATCCAACCCACCGACTACCAGTTTCGCAATCAATGCTTATCGTCGTGAGTACCCTGACTGTAGGTCCGCCTCTTCCGGTCGATGATTTGGAAGCCGACATTCGGGAAAATCCCATTGCCAGTCACCGCCGCCTAATGGCGGCGCGAGGATTGTTCGGTAAGATGACGGAAGATTTTAGCTGATCGCTAACAATCGACGCTCGCAGATGGCTGGGGAGACCTATCGCAGCGCCTTTCTACGCACATCATAATAGACCATAGGCGGTGGTGATCTCGTTCCTCGTAATTGATGTTATTGGCGGTTTTCCATGCCATTATGGCAATGTGGGGAAATATGCGCGGTAAATATCGTCTGAAGATAATTTATGCGAATGAATATAGTGTGTTGGAAAGATGTTGAGAATTCCTGCCGCTCCGCCAAGACCCTGTTTTCGTGCATCCCTAGCGAAACGAAAAAGCCCGGCGTTTCCGGACCTTTCGGGTTGATTCGCGTCCCGACCGATTTGGCGTGTGGTAAAAAGCGTGGGAGAATATCGCCATCGGAACGCTCTCTGCACATGTGTGAAGGCAGCTAAGCGTCCGGGAGGGCACTGTCAGAGTAAATGCACCAGCTAGCCTGCAGAACCGGGCGCCGATAAACCGGGCCAAGCCAAGACCACGTGAAGCCGCCAGCCCGTTTCGTTATTTCAACTCGTCACTGGAAATCCTTCGTCTCGTAGTGATGATGTACGTGCTGTTTCCGCTAAACCCGCGGAACGTGGAAGACCTGCTGTTCGAACGTTCGCCCCAGCCGAGTGGCCGAGCTGAACAGGGTGGTTCCAGGTCATGCTGCGTCGATCGGAGATACGTTGCAATTAGACTGGCAGCACCCCCTCCCTCTAGGGAAATCGATTGCAAAAATTTTTAACGGAACGATAAGCTTTTACTCAGCTCACGTAAGCTGCCCGCTCGAAGCGCGGCCATTAAGGTTCAGGGGAGTGGCATGAACAAGGCGATAAGCCACGAAGTTCGATCGGCGTCTTTTGCGATCAAGGCACTGATATTTCTTATGTTTGCCATGTTCGCCATGACGACCGACTCGGTCGGCACCGTGATCCCCCAAGTGATCCGGGAATTCGACCTCGACCTTACGACGGGCGGATCGTTTCAATACGCGACCATGTCCGGAATTGGGATCGCGGCGATCATGCTCGGTTTTCTTGCCGATCGGTTCGGGCGCAAACCGACAATCCTTATCGGATTGGGCATTTATGGGCTGAGTTCCGCTCTATTTCTGGTAGGGCAAGACTTGCTGTTCTTCTCCGGCCTGTTGTTCTTCTCCGGGCTGGGGATCGGCATATTCAAATCGGCGTCTTTGGCCCTGATCAGTGATATCAGCGGGTCGACCAGGGAGCATTCGACCATGATGAATCTGGTCGAGGGCTTCTTCGGCGTCGGCGCGATTGTTGGCCCCGCCCTCGTTGCGTGGTCGCTGCATTCGGGCGTGGGCTGGAAGACTGTTTATATCGTTGCCGCCGCAATCTGTGCCGCGCTGTTGGTTGCTTCGGCGATCGTGCGATTTCCTGCGCCCAACGTTCGCGCACGCATGCCAGCGAAGGGCGTCGGCACGCTGAGGCTTGTTCTGGACCCTGCCGCGCAGTTCTTTGGTTTGGCGTTGTTTCTCTACGTCGGGGCTGAGGCGGCCATCTATGTCTGGGCACCGACTTTTCTTGCCAGCTATTCGGGTCCAAATGCATGGCTGGCGGCCTATGCCGTTTCGGTATTTTTCATATTGCGGGCTTTGGGACGCTTCCTTGGCGTATGGCTTCTGGCGCGCTTCGATTGGGGCCTGGTTCTCGTCATCTGCACCGTCGCGATGACAGCCCTTTTCTGGGTCGCCATCGTCGGCGGGCGCGCTGCTGCCATTTACGCATTGCCGAGTACCGGACTTTTTATGTCTGTGCTCTATCCTACGATCAACTCGGCAGGCATCAGCTGCTTTGAGAAGCGGCGCCACGGCTCGATCGCGGGATTGCTCCTGTTCTTCACGTGCCTTAGCGCGGTGCTTGCTCCACTTGCGATGGCCATGATTGGCGACAAATTTAACAACAGCGCGTACTGCATAGGGCTAGGTGCAGTTTTGGCCACGCTCCTGACAATCCTTGTAACCTGGAACTGGGCTGGTAATCCGTTTGCGCAGCGCCTTGAGGATCGCAACCGTGATGACTATGACGATGAGGACGAAATCCAGTATAGCGCGTGACGGGCCATGACAGGCGTTTGTCGTTGCCGCGCGGCAGTACGGAATATTTGTTCGTCTCCCCAAGCTAGAGTCTAACATTTGGCCCAGGAAAAAGTCAGAACGATCTACGACTTGGCTGCGCTTGCCGGCGTATCTGCTGCAACAGTTTCCCGTGCTCTTGCGGGCAAGGACTCGGTAAAATCCGCCACAGCCAACCGTATACGCAAGTTGGCGGAGCAGCATGGTTTCGAGCCGAGTATGCTCGCAAGGAACCTTCGTACGAGACGGAGCAGCGCGATCCGGGTTGTGATCCCATTGGGACACGAGCGTACACAACACGTCTCAGACCCATTTTTCATGAAGATGATTGGCTACCTCGCTGACGAACTCATGGAGCGCGGATACGAATTGCTGCTGACGCGGGTGATTCCAGAGCGCCCGGACTGGCTCGAAACGCTGATCAAGAGCGCGCAAATCGAAGGCCTGATCGTCATCGGCCAGTCCGATCAGCTGGCTGCGATCAATGCTGCGGCACAACATTATCTGCCGATGGTCGTTTGGGGTGGCTTTACGCGCGGCCAAGGCCATTGCTCAGTGGGAACGGACAATTATCTTGGCGGGCGGATGGCGATGTCCCACCTGATTGAACGAGGTTGTCGGCATATTGCATTTCTTGGCAACAAGAAGGCGATCGAAATTCGCCAGCGCATGGAGGGTGCGCGTTCCGTTCTTGCCGAAAGCAGTGGTGATGTGACCCTCATGGAAATCCCAACGCACCTCTCGTCCGAACTGAGTGCGACCGACGTCGCAGGATTCCTGGACAATGCGGCTAGCTTGCCCGACGGAGTTTTTGCGGCGTCAGACATGATCGCGCTGACCGCCATGCAGGCGTTCGCCAGCAGGGGGCTTTCAGTTCCGAAGGACGTAAGGATCGTCGGGTTCGACGACTTGCCGATTGCTCAGTACACTCTTCCTCCCCTCACCACGATCCGGCAGGACATCGCGGCGGGCGCAAGCCAGTTGGTCGACTGTTTGTTCAAGCGCATCGAAGGCATGCATACGGGATCGATCGTGCTGAACCCTGAACTCGTCGTTCGTGGATCGACCTGAACTTCTCGTCGCCAACGATTTTGCGTCCTCCGGAAAAATGTAATCGATTGCGCGTCGGCGGCATCGAGCCTATGTGAGTGGGCATGCGTGAAGCGTGTCAGGGGGAGGGTAGGCAGCGCCATGGTTACTTCTAAAACTGTCATCTCCGCGATGCGGCAGAATGGCTGAGCTGCGGATGTCTAAGCTTAGCCCCTCCGATTTGACTTCTGCGTCCGATCTTAACTTGCGCCCCCGCCGGTGGACATCCGCCGACGTTGCGAGCTTGAAAAGCGGCCACAGCTTTGTGGCGCCCAACATTGGGCCTGCCGATGCCGTTTTCCAAGACCCGAGCCTTGGCATCTGGGACGCCTGGCCAGCCACGCGTTTGGATGGCTCGCTGTTTCAGACAGCGGAAGGCGCGAGGCTGTGGTTTGCCCTTGCTGCTCCTCATCTAGCCGATCCGGATGAGCGTCACGTTCATGCCCGAATCCATCTCTTTTGCGAACGGGCAGGGCGATGGGAGGGGCTCGGCCCCGCCATGCCCGATGGCTTTTCGCCTGGGAGTCGCGAATGGTCCGGGTCTGCCGTAGTCCACGACGACGATATCACGCTAACGCTCTTTTTTACTGCGGCCGGTTATAGGAACGAGCCGAATGTTCGCTTCGCTCAACGCCTGTTCCAAGCGACGGCCACACTGTCCCCGCAGGGCGGGAAGATCCTTTTGGCCGACTGGCGCGATCTGTGTGAGAGCATAACGCGCGACCCGGAAATCTACATGGATCCTGAAGCCGGAAAGGGAGCCGTCGGGACCATAAAGGCCTTCCGCGATCCCGGATATTTCCGTGATCCGGCAACGAATAGCGCATATCTTTTGTTCACGGGGTCGCTTGCCCGATCGGAGTCGCCATTCAACGGCGTGATCGGCATCGCTGCCGGAGCGCATGACCGGATGGATCGGTGGATGATCCAGCCGCCGATCATCACTGCCGAAGGCGTCAACAACGAACTCGAGCGTCCGCACATCGTCGTGCATGACGGGCTATACTATCTTTTCTGGTCGACCCAGGCGAGCGTGTTCAATCCGGTCGGACCGGTCGGCCCTACAGGACTTTACGGCATGGTTTCGCGCGACCTGTCCGGTGGCTGGCTGCCCCTCAATGGGAGCGGTCTGGTAATCGCCAATCCTTCGTCCGCACCGCGCCAGGCCTATAGCTGGCTGGTGCTGCCGGACCTCACCGTGACCAGCTTCGTAGACAATCCAGGTTATGGGCCGGACGGCGGCGACTCGAAGCAGTTCGTTGGCGCATTTGCTCCATGGCTGGCGCTCGATATCTACGGTGCCAGCGCGCAGTTGCGGCCATTGGCATGATCGAGCAATCTGCGATAGCTGCTGATGGCAGCCTCGGTCCGGAACATGCTCACCACATCCTCCTTCATCGCTGACAACCGGGGTCGATTGCGTGGGAGTTTAAGGGTCATCCCTCGGACCGGGGGCGGGGAGGTGCCTCACGCGCCAGTTCCTGCTCTTCGTGGTTGCGGCAGCGCTCTTTGCGGCTGCAAAGTCACGGCACCGGGCACCGCTATCGCGCGCGCCTTCTCGCTGGCCAAGCTGAATGCCTTGCACCGCGCCTTTGTCAGCCATTGAAAAGAATAATGACGGCTGGTGCGTCTTGATCGACCTGCAGAGCTATCGCTGCTACCCAGTTCTACTGTTTGCCGCTCTTGGTCGTCATGCAGCTGATATCATTCTTTCCGTCAGCGCCGGTTTGCGCGCCAGCGATCAATGGAAAGCGGCACAGAGGCCGGGTGCGACCCGGCCAGGGCGAACCCGGTCCGGCAACGGCGGTAAGCATTTCGGGGGCTGTGCCGTGTTCAACCCATCTGGTCAGGGCGCCCAGGGCGTCAAACTGATCGGTGGCGGGGCCGCCGCCGCAATGCGTCATTCCTGGGACGGGGAAAACACGCGCAAAGTCTGCCGCCTTGCCGTGGGTGGCCAGATCGACTTCCTGCCACCAATCGAGCGTATCATTGATGGAAAACACCGGGTCCGACACGCCATGTGGAACGATCAGCTTTCCGCCGCGTGCGCGAAAGACAGAGAGATTCGCAGACCGTGCCCCAATGTCCTGCCATGCCGATCGGGGAAAGGCACCGGCCCGGGCGTAGATGGCACCTGTATCCCGATTAAAATCAAACGCCGTCTGAAAATTCAGTCCATCTTGCGGTGTCGCACCTATCGCCCTCGGCGGTGTCATGAATGTGGACGAAAGGGAAAATGCTCCCACCGCTACGTTGATCGGTGGAACATGCCCGTCCGGCGTTCCAATCATCCAGATTCGCCAACCCATATCCGACCAGCCCGCGTCCCAGGGAAAGCCGGGATAGATCTGCCGACCACGGCCATCGCGCGGGCCTTCATGGACGCGCACCAAAGCCGCGATCTGTGCGTTGGACAAGCATGGTTCGGTGGAGTTCGGTCGACATCCTGCCGCCCTGAGCTGCGGCAACACCCGGACACTCGTGCACTCGCGAAAATTGCCAACGATCCCATCGGTCAGCCCGTCAGCATTATCGCATGCGTCGAGCACCGCCTTCCGGACCAGTTGAAGCTCGGCCATCGAAAAGGTTGACGCGAGTGATGCAACAGTGACTGCTTGGCCGCGCGACCTCAGTACGTCGGCGAACGCATTGGTATTCCATGCTTCGGCGACGGCTGCGCGCGGCAACGCAAAGCCCGGCGCGCCTGCGACGATCCCGTCGTACAAGGTAGGATAGCGCTGGGCGAGCATCATCCCTTCCTGCCCCCCCTTGGAACAGCCGACGAAATAGCTGTGGCTCGGTGCCCGTCCATAGAATCGCGCGATCAGGGCCTTTGCCGCGAGCGTCACCGGCTGCAGCGATGTGCCCCCGTAATCCGCGCGTGCCTGCGGATCAAAGCCAAAGGCAAACAGTCCGCCTCGACGCGGGTCGGTGTTGGTTGCGTTGTCGTGGCCGGAATCCTGCGCGAGAATCGCGAACCCCTGCGCGAGTGCACTGGGTTGGCCGGGGGACACGTTGCCAATCGCATCCCCTACTATCCCATTGCTACCGCCGCCGCCCTGAAACAAGAAGCGACCGTTCCACTGCTCGGGTAGCCGCAACCGAAAGCGGATCGCATAAGTCTTTCCGTCGATCCCGCGACGCGGGCGGATGACGGCAGTGATCTCGCAATGCACAGGCAGGCTTTGCGCGAGGGGCGGCGGCGCTCCCGGCGCCGTCGGCGGCGTGTAGACTTCGCCGGTGGAATGCATTTCAGCGCTCATCTGGCGGGTGCCCGCGATTGGCCGATCCGTTTTGCCGTGGGCAAGCGTGGCGCATCGATCAGCGAACGAGGTCCTCGCCTGTGCAGCGGCCGGGGCTGCGCTGAGCGTGCCCACGACTCCGGAAATCCATGCGGTTAGCAGAAAGGCTCCACTTGAACGCGCCTTACTCGGCATTGCCTGCTCCCAGAATGCTATCACTTTCTACACAGGATTACACAAACTGGTGATCAATATGCAACCGATTGTGACGCCATTGCTCAGGAATATGGGAGCGAGGCGATTGCGAAAAAGCCAGCCTCCCCCGATTGCATGCGACAAACACAATTTTTTCTTGCAATCGATTGCCAAAGTAATAGTGGTGGCACTGAAGGGATCTGAAGAATCCACACACACAGGCTGTTCAGGAGGGGACTAAGATGAATATTCTGCCAACGAAATGCCGTACGCGGTTTGCTGCAGCCATGCTGGCTGGCGTGTGCAGCTTCGCGACCTCGGCGTTCGCGCAGCAAGCGCCTGCACCCGAGACCAAGCCAGAAACCGATACCGACGCGATCGTCGTAACGGCGCAGAGGCGCGTCGAAAACCTTCAGGACGTCTCCGCGGCGGCAACGGCCATTTCCGGTGATTCGTTGGAGGACAAGGGCGTCGTTCGCCTTGACGGCCTGCAGTTTGTGTCGCCTGGTCTGACGATCACCGATGCGGGCCTTGCCCAGCAGGTCAATATCCGTGGTATTGGTCTTGCGACGGTCAATCCGGCAATCGCGAACGGCGTCGCCACTTATGTGGACGGCGTATTCCAGCCTCCGATCGTTACGTCGTCCAGCTTCTACGACATCGGCTCGGTCGAGGTTTTTCGCGGACCGCAGGGCACGTTCGTCGGATCGAACTCAACCGGCGGCGCTATCTTCATCAACAGCCGCAACCCGAATCTCTCCAAGGTTGAGGGCTATGCCCAGGCCATGGCGGGGAATTATTCAACCGTTGGCCTCGAAGGCGGAGTCAACGTTCCCCTCACCAGCACTTTGGCGGTTCGCGTCGCGGGCATCTACAACAAGCGCGATTCATTCTACCGCGACATCGGCCCGCTGAACAATACGCCCGGGCGCCTCGACGAGTACGCTGGTCGCATCGGGCTGCTATGGAAGCCGAGCGATAGCTTCCAGGCGTTGATGAAGACCGAATGGGGGGTGAAAGATACCGGCGGGTACGCCGTCCGTCCGATTACCGGAACAGCCTATTCCGCCTATAGGTCTGCCAATATCCGGACGGTCGACTTCGATTCACCGACGCGAAATGATGAACGCTCGTTCCAGTCCACCCTTGAGCTTCGCTATGTGTTTGCTGGCGGAATCACCCTGCGGTCGCTGTCCGGGTATCAGAACAAGCGGCTCGATAACCTGTATGACGGGGATGCAACCAACAAGGCTCGGTATAGTGCACCCGATGCCCCCATTCTCACGCAACAGGCGAACAACATATATGCGCGCGAGCGTGTGTATACCGAAGAAATCAACATCATCTCACCGGACGACGGTGCGCTCAAATGGATCGTCGGCGGCTACTTCCAGCGCAATTTGATCAACGTGCCGATCACGTTGCTGTCCAATGAATTCCCGACCAACATCCTGACGATCAACAAGAAGACAACCCTGGGTATCTTTGGGCAGGCGACTTATGCCTTGTCACCGAAACTGAGCGTCGATGCCGGGCTTCGCTACACCAGCTACGACGTCTCGCAGACCGGCTTTGTTGCCATCGGGGCCGGTATTCCAGGCTTCCCATCGACAGGCCTGGTCGTCGCGGACCTCAGCGGCGCGCACAAGGATAGCCGCGTAACGGGCAAGCTGGCGCTGAACTGGCAGCCGAACGAGGACAATCTGATCTACGCGTTTGTCGCACGCGGATATAAGCCCGGCGGCTTTGCATCGGCTACGGCGGAGTTCAAGCCAGAAACCGTGATCGATTACGAAGCCGGCTGGAAATCTACGCTTCTGGACGGTCATCTGAGGACGCAGCTCGGCGCCTTCTTCTACGATTATAAGAACTTCCAGTTTTCCACGCTCGACGCGGCGACCACGCAGATCAATCCGGGCAATCTGACCGGTGCCAAGATCAAGGGCATCGAGGGTCAGCTGCAGCTCCGGGCGGGTGGCTTCAAGCTGGAGGGTGGGTTTGCTTACCTGGACTCAAAACTCGGAAGTGCGACGTTCGTCGACTACAGGGCGGTGGGACGGGCTTTCCCCGGCGCGGCACTTGCTGTGCAATGCCCAGCCGGCCAGCCTACAACCTTGCCGACCTGCATCGACTATGCGCCATTCGTGCGCTCGACTTCCGGCGGAACCAATCTTTATTCGCCGCGATGGACCTATAATGCGAGCATCTCCTACGAGTTGGATTTGCAGAGCGTCGTGATTACACCGCAATTGAACTACGGCTATGTCGGCTCCCAGTTCACCTATATCGGCTACTCGCCGATCAGTGATCGGCTCGATTCGCGGGGGCTGCTGTCGGCCCAGCTCTCTTTGCAGGCTGGCGACTTCACTGTCGAAGTTTTCGGAACGAACCTGACGGATAAGGACTATGTCTCCGGTCAGGATGGCAATTACGAGTTCTACGGGGCGCCGCGCCAATATGGTGTTCGCCTGAAGACAAAATTCTAAATCAGGTACGATGCCAATGTCCCATGTTCTGCCCAAGTCGCCATCTCATCCCGCTTCCGGATCCGTATCTCGTAGGAACATCATACGAAATAGCGCGGGATTGCTGGTGGCGGGTGGCTTGGGCAGCATGGCAAACGCGGCGCAACCGGAAAAGCTGGATCCGGCAACCAGCACGAAGATCGAATTCACCTATGAAGCGATCGTAACCTTGGGTCCCACGGAAGTTGTTGGGGCTACGCCTTTCGGCAAACGCGTCCGCATTCCCATCACCGGCGGCCATTTCAAGGGGCCGCGAATTCGAGGCACGATCTTTCCCGAGGGAATGGATTGGCAGCTGGTTCGCGCCGACGGCTATACCGTGATCGAGGCCTCTTATCTGATGCGGGAGGCTGACGGGACGGTGATTCATATCCACAACAAGGGAATAGTCGGCGAAGGCTATGCCCGTACTTCGCCGATTTTCGAAGTCCCTCTGGGGCCGCACCAGTGGCTAAACCAATCGATATTTACCGGCCTTTTGGGCCCGGCACCGGAAGTCACGGGCCCCGCCGTCCAAATAACGGTCTTTCGTCTCGTATAGATGGCTGATCGTCCGGTCTTGTTCTTCCTCTCTGACGCATCCGGGCCAGCGAAGGGTCACAGGATACCCCCGGCGGCTTCAAGATAATTCGAAAAGGCCTCGACTTCGTTCGAGAGTGTTTCAAGAACTGAGCGAAGCCCGGCCTAACCCGCCGGGTTTTTCGTGGTACGGTCCTGTCGCGGTGGCGGAACAGGAGACCGCAAGGGTCCACAGGGTAATGCTGACCATGCCTGAAGGTCTGTGCACTGCCCGTATCAAGCCTATTCACGCGCCTTAGCCCCGCCATTGGGTTACACATCAGCATAGGCTCCTCTGAAATCTGCGCATGGAACAGAGGATAATCGCCCTAGCGCCATTGATCCCGTAATTTCACGCCGAGCGGCGACATGGGCCTAGCCCTTTGTGATATGCGAAACAGGCAGTACGTGCTTTATTGTTATGTGCGGGGAGTATCGTCATGGAACAGGATCAGTTTGATCTGGAGGATTTGCGCTTCCTGAAGAAAGAACTTCTGTTTCGAATGTGCGTTCAGAATAGCATTATAATATTGAATGCCATAGCTTTTCTGGCAGTTGCGACGATCCAGGTGCATGAAGTCAGACATGCTTCGGCCACCGGTGCGATATTCGTTTTATTCTCCTGCATCTTGTCGGCGATATGGTGCCATCATGGAGCGCGACAGGCACAGATAAAATGCTACCTCCTTACTTTGCACGCCCGCTACAATTCTTCTGAAGGATGGGAGCAATGGTTGCCCCTGAATCATGTCGACGGCCTGCTCGGATCGCGATGGTTCATCTCGACCAAAGCTACGTTTATCGCCGGCGCCGCCATATCCTGCGCCATCGGTGTCCTGATCGATCCTTCGCCGGACGATTGGATATGCGGAATTGCAGGCATGGGCGCCATTCTGGCAATGGCTGCATTGCTACTGACCAATCCAAAGGAAGGATTGAGTTCAGCCGAGGTTATGCCGCCGCCTCAAACACAGGGACATTCCAAGCACCGCACGTTTCCAACGGATGCTTACGAGCAACAGGAATACACGCGGCTTCAGCAAGAATGATGCGCCGCTCGCTTCCGGAGCAAAAAGTATGCGCCACCCATGCACGGCAGGCGACATGGCGACCAGAGCGCAATATGCGAGCCATCTGAAAGAGCCGCCGCCATAAGCACGATGGAAATGCCAGGTTTCGCGCGTTATCCGCATCCAGCGTTGATGAAGCCTTGCCGGATCGTCGAGCGCGACATGCGCAACGTCTGGTTCTGGCAGGAGGAAAAGACGGAACCCTTTTACCCGCGCCCTTTCGCACCAGTCGCGATCCTCCGATAAAGCTGTGTGGAAAGGGCCGACGGCATCGAACACCGCTTTCGTGGTCGCCAGGTTCGCCGTCAACAACAGACCGTCCCTCGCGAAACTGCGACGCGACTGGAAACCATAGAGCAGGTCGAAAATCTCAGCCGCCGAAGCCTGTTCAGTTCTTTTCGCGATTAACGTCGCGACGACCGGACAGCCTACGACGTCATGCGCATCGAGAGCCTTTCCCATGGCGCAAAGCCAGTCCGATGTAGGGGTGCAGTCGCAATCCAGAAAGGCGATGCGTGCCCCGCGCGCCATATGCGCCCCGGCATTGCGCGCAGGCCCTGCTCCCGGCGTGGTCACGACGATGATCTCAAGATCGAGCGTACAACCGCCGACGAGCGCGACATGCGCTTCCATGCCTTCCGTGGAACAATTGTCGGCAACGATGACGTCAAAGGTTGGCGAGGCAGGAGACAGCGCGGTCAGCGCGGCCAAGGTTCGTCCCAGACCTGCCGGATCGTCGCGATGCGGAATGATGATGGTGAAATCCGGTGCCTGCATCACCGGTGCCAGAGACGATCGCGACGTCGTCTCCAGTCGCGCCAGCGGCGTTTGAGGCGCTCGTAACGTGTGCGCCATGTCCCGTCGCGCAGATGCGTTCGATCCAGATAGAGCGTGCCTCCATCCGAATAGCGGCTGTGGTAGAAGTTCGGCACGGCATTCAGATTGACCATCGGCAGATGGAACGTCGGGCAGGCGGACGCGGCCTGCGGCGGTACGATCCAGGACCATTCGGCGGATGGCGTGCGCCCGGCACGCTGCTCCAGCTTCATGAACTCCATGAATTGCGAACTTGCTTCATGATGGTCGGCAATGCGGATGCCCGCTTCGTCGAAACTGTGCAGGACGGCTACGTTGAGTTCGGTCAGCGTCCTGTCCTGCCACAGGGCACTGCCATAGCCATCGACGGGAATACCCAGCGCTTCGGCAATGGGCATGAGCAGATCATAACGCCTGGTATCCACCAAATTGCGCGAAGCGATCTCGGTGGCCATATAATGACCGTTGAAGGGCGCGCAGGGATAGTCGATCCCGCCGATCGTCAGCACCATGCTGGTGACCGATGGAACCGCATACCATTGCAGGCCCATGGCCGCCAATCCCGGACGATCGGGATGCCTGATGGCTGTTTCATGCGCCGCGGTTTTCGGAATCGCGAAGGCATGGCGTGCGCCGTGACTGTCACGCATGATGACCGGCAGCAGATCGAACGGGCCTGGCCGATCCGGCGAACGCCAGCCCAGACTTCTGGCGGTATTGGTCTGCTCGGTATTGGCCTTGTCACCGATCACGGCACCTTCCGGTGTCGTGTAGCCGGCATATTGAAAGAGTTGCTGGCTTTCAAAGGTCGGGGGGACATTATGTTCGGTCGCCGGCGCGAAGATCGATATGGAGGACCGGATGCGCCCATCGGCAAAGGCATCCTCAAGGTCGGACACTGTGCGTTGTACGATTGCCGAGGGTTCGACGATATCGCGGCAGTCATGGACACGCAGGGATTTCCAGGTCATGCGCCCCACGCATCGCGCATGATTGCGCCACGCGATGCGTGCGCCGAACGTCAGTTCTTCGATACTGTGATGATAATGGCCGTCCCGCTTTATGCTCTCGCGCACCTCGCGTTCGCGTTGACGTCGATCGACATCCGCTAACCCGGTCTCGCGCGCGAACTGGCGGATGAAGGCAACCGCCTCTTCACTGCGTTCGCTCCGCGTAAGACGCCGCAACCGCCGACGTACCGGGTCCGAAGCAACGTAGCGATCGGAAAGGCCCGTCACATCAGGCCATCGAACATGCGGGCCTCATCTCGCAACGGGCGCCGGTTGATGGCATAGACCGTTGCCAGCACCTTCCCCTTCGCACGGCGATAGGCACCATCTGTCGTTTGCGTATAGCCATAATGCAATCGGGCATGGCGCGCATCGTTGCCGCGCACCTTGAGTTCGGGATAGGCGCCTGCGTCGCCCAGAAGGGCGTTCCATATCGGCGTATCTTCAAGGATAGAAAAGTCGTTGAAGCGTACCCTGTCGATATAGTCGCTGTTGCGTCCCAGAAACGCCGCCGTTCTTTCCAGATCGTCCGCAGTTTCGCCGGGAAAGCCCTTGAACATGGTACACCGCACGGAGATGCCATTCTCGCTGGCGTGGCGAATGAAGGCTTCGTTCGCTTCGACCGAAGCGCCCTTGTCCATCAGATCGAGCATCCGCTGGCTGCCCGATTCCAGACCGAAGCTCACGCGGCGCATTCCCGAATTGGCCGCCGCCTTCAATTCGCGCGGGGAAAGGCCGTTATCCTTTCGCAAATCGACATGGACCGTTCCGATCCACTGCGCACCGGGAACGACATGCTGCACATTCTCGACGATACCGCGAAGCAAATGAGGGTTGGAGTTCAGCTTAAGATCCAGAAAGAGGAAGTTCGACGTGCTGTAGCGACGGGCCTGCTCCCGCATTTCATGGAGCACGATCTCCAGACTACGCGTGCGGAAGGTGCGGCCGTTTGCGGAAACGACGTCGGAGCAGAACAGGCAGCGCCCCCACTGGCAACCCCGCCCGGTCATGATGGGGATGATTCGCACCGGATAGCGATCCCAGGGAAAATCGAAGAAGTCCGGCACTGGCGACTGATCGAGGTCGCGCAACGGTGGTGCGGCCGCATCGCCTTGGCCATCCGGCAGAACGATGCCGGGAAAGGCCAGCAAATCTTTGCCCTCGACCACCGCGTTCACCAGATCGGGCATCACGATATCCGCTTCGCCGCCATAGATGGCGGTAAGACCGGATATGCTCCGCCAAGCGTCCACTGTGCGCCTCAGATTGAATGCAGGCCCGCCCAGCACCACCGGTATGCCGCGCGCCTTGGCGATGCGGCAGATCGCCACGACGGTCGGATAATGCTGGAGATAGGAGGAAAGCAGCAGGACGTCGGGTTTCTTGTCCAGTGCGCGCGTCACTTCCCGGATCACGACGGGATGCGCCCGTCGTTGCCGCCAGTAATAGGCCGCCCGCAAAGCATCGCGCAGCATTCGGGTGCCCGGCGCTGTGGAAAGATGCACCTTCCGCATCCAGTGATGATGGAGGCGATCCGGCTTTTCCCGGGCACTTGCGGGCACGTCATAAGCAAGTGGTACGAGAAGATTGACCTGATGGCCGGCGTTGCGCAGTGCTGCCACCAGTATACCTACCGCAAGGGTAGGGAACGATGCAAAGTTGTTTAGATCGACGACAAGGCTGTTGTGTCCCGCACTCCGGGATATTTGCTGAACTTTTTCTGAGGATTTAATCAGGATTGTCGATCCGCTTTGCACGAATGTATCCTTATTTGGTTCGATGCACCGTAAGCTACTGTATGAGGCTATATAATATGTTCAATCAATAAACGAGCATCATGCCTGTTCGGGGCACTGTCAAAGCAAATGCACGCCCTGGGCGGAATCGACATTCAGCGTAGCCATATCATGGTTGCGGCGAGATGGACGAAGCCTTTCAAATGGATAGTAAGGCGATCGTAGCGGGCAGGGCAGTGCCTGAAGTGCTTTATTCGGCCGGAGCATCGTTCGATTTGATTGCGTTGCTTGCGGACTTCATCGTCGTCGGAGATGAAGTCTTGCGGTTCCGCCGGGATGGGAGCACCGCCTCGGCGTTCGTGCGAGCGATCCGTTCACGCAAGTCATTGCTGTCATGGTCTTATCGGCCAGCATCCGCTTGGCCGTCTGGCCTTTCAGGAGATCGACCGCCGGGCGAACACCAGGGTGGCGAACAGCCATCTGCCTTTCCGACGACGAGAACGCGCGATGCTCGGACTCCGTTCGCTTCAGTCCACGCGCAACTCCACAATCACTTCGCTTCGGAAAGGGATATTTGGCGACCGCCGGGCCTGCAAGGAACGCCACTCGTTCGCGCTGGCCGAGGGGCAGCCGCTGCAAGCTGAATCGGGTGGTTCCAAGTCATGCTGCGTCGATCGGAGACAGGCTGCAGGTACACCGACAGTACCGATCAGGCATCTTCCAGCGCGATAACCTTATCGATGTGGGCCTGATCCTACTCCAGCACCCAGTTCCGCACCAAATCCTGATTGCTTGTCGCCCCGGAATGGAATCCCGGGGTCAATGGCGATAGAGCAAAATCGACCCGACGTTCTGAAATAACGGCATGACCGGCTCGATGGTCAAATGGCGCTGGAACCCGGACACCTCCTATTCATCGACGAAAGATGGGCTGCGACCAACATGACCCGTAGCCATGGCCGCTCCCGAAAGGGCGAACGTCTGCGCATGGCATTTCCGCATGGCCACTCCGATGTTGCACAATGGTCTGGCGTCATGCGGTTCGCCATCCGGGCTTCTGAAAGCATTCGGCATGTCCGCGACCCTCACGCGCTCTTGACTTCACGGATACACGATAGTTATTGGATCCAATAATAGAGAAACCTTCGCTACACCTAAGGAGAAGGCATTGAGCATCGCGCAATCCCTCGCGAAAATATGGCCTCGCAACGCGTGGTACGTCGCCTGCACACCGGACGAAATCGACGGAAAGCCGCTCGGGCGCCAGATCTGCGGCGAACGCATGGTCTTTTTCCGTGGCGGCGATGGCAAGGTTGCGGCGCTGGACGATTTTTGTCCCCATCGCGGCGCCCCGCTGTCGCTGGGCTTCGTTCAGGATGGGGCTTTGGTCTGCGGCTATCATGGTCTGGCCATGGGATGCGAGGGACGGACGGTCAGCATGCCAGGTCAGCGCGTGAAGGGCTTCCCGCCCATTCGCACTTTTCCTGTTATCGAACGCTATGGCTTTATCTGGGTGTGGCCAGGCGATGTGGAGGCTGCCGACCCGGCAAAGCTGCACCATCTGGAATGGGCGGAAAGCGACGAATGGGCCTATGGCGGCGGCCTTTACCACGTTGCTTGCGACTATCGCCTGATGATCGACAACCTGATGGACCTGACGCATGAAACCTATGTCCATGCGTCCAGCATCGGCCAGAAGGAAATTGACGAGGCACCGGTCAAAACGCGTGTCGAGGGTGAAGAGATCGTCACCAGCCGGTTCATGGAGGGCGTTCCCGCGCCTCCCTTCTGGCGGATGGCTTTGCGCGGCGCTGGCCTGCCGGACGACGGGCTTGTCGACCGGTGGCAAGTGTGCCGCTTCGCATTGCCCAGTCATGTCATGATAGAGGTAGGCGTCGCGCTTGAAGGCAAGGGCGGCTACCAAGCGGACAATGCGTTCAAGGCATCCAGCATAGTCGTCGATTTCATCACCCCGGAAACCGAAACGTCGCACTGGTATTTCTGGGGCATGGCCCGGCGTTTCGCAGTCGAGGACGAAGCGTTGACCGACACCATCCGCGAGGGACAGGGCAAGATCTTCGGCGAGGATATGGAGATATTGCAGTTGCAGCAACGCAATCTCGATCGCTATCCCGACCGCAAGCTGTTGCTGCTCAATATCGACGCCGGCGGGGTCCGTTCCCGCATGATGATCGACCGCGCCATTGCCGAAGAAACGGCTGCAACGCAGGGACTCGAAACGGTGAGCGCGGCCTGATCCGCACGACTTCGGGAATCCAGAGAAGCAGACCTGATCGGCGCATGAAGAGGAGAGAATGATGCGCCGCAACAGAGGCTTGGTCTACATCGGTCCCGGCAAGGCATAGGTTCAGGATATCGCGGCTGCCAAACTGGAAGCACCCGTGGGTGCCGGATCGAACATGGCGGCAACATTGCCATGGCTGACTTTCGGGCCGGGTTTCAACCTGCGTTCTGGCGCGTGATATAAGCGCGCCATCCACCCAGGTGGGTAATGTCCTCTGCACCGGCCAGGGCGCGCGGTTCGGAAACGAAGCCTTTGACGCTGGTGCCGTCCGCCAAAGTTACGGTCCCGATCGCTAGAGGCGCGGGAACCTCCACGACGAAACTGCCGAATGCGGCGACGTCGAGTTCGTAGACTTCGACTGCGATTGCGCTGCCATCCGGGCTGTGTACCAGCGCGGGCTTTGGCGGAACGCTGTCCGCCATTGCATAGAGGCGATAGGTCGGCGCCGTTTCGAATGCGCCTACGAAGGTCGCATTTCGAGATGTCAGTTGCCAGTGGAGCGGCATGTCCTTGAGATGTGCGCCGACGACGGCAAGCCTTACGCTTTGCATTGTTCCCCCCCTGTCGAGTGCTGGCGGCCCGGCCGGACTGGCCGCCGCAAGATAATCGTCCGCAATTTCAAGCAGGCCGTGGTCGCTGTCGGCGGGGCCGATCAGCGTGATGCCGAACCCGGTTGCGTTCGATCGTATGCCTGCGGGCACGGCAACCGCCGCCATGTCGAGCAGGTTCACGAAATTGGTATAAAATCCCAGATTGCTGTTGAGGGCGATCGGGGCGGCCAGCACTTCCGCGACGCGATAGGTCGTTCCTGTGGTCGGAAAGGCCAGCAGGTCAACCTTGTCCCATAGCTCATCGGCATGACGTTTCAGTTCGGCAAGGCGATAGATGCCCTTGAACAGGTCCACGGCATTGATGGATGAGCCCGGTTCCACCACTGCACGCACCGTTTCGTCTACCGCATCCGGGTCGTTGGCCAGCAGGTGGGAAAGTGCGGCCGCGCGCTCTGCTACCCACGGGCCACTGTAGAGCAGGCGTGCAGCCTCCTGAAGAGCATTGGTGTCTATTTCCACTATCTGTGCGGAGAGCGCCAGCCGGTCGAGCGCGCGATCGTAAAGATATTCGGATTCGCTGTCGCCGAACCATATGCGCTGGTCGCGGCGTGGTACGCCGATCCGGTCATGCCGGATCGCATGGTCGGCCAGCGGCTTGGAATAGGGATCGACCGAATCGAAGCCTGCGAGGACATCATCCACCAGCCGCGCATCGGCGACCCGATCGGTGAACACGCTGACGCAGTCCAGCGTTCGGCAAGCGGGGACCACGCCGCGCGTGCTCCATCGACCCTTGGTGGGTTTCAGGCCCACCAGATGGTTGAAGGCGGCAGGAACGCGGCCAGACCCTGCCGTGTCGGTGCCCAGGGCAAAGCCGACCAGCCCGGCGGCAACTGCGATGGCCGAACCGGAACTCGACCCGCCGCTTACATAGGCAAGATTATAGGCGTTGCGGGGAATGCCATAGGGGCTGCGGGTGCCGACAAGGCCGGTCGCGAACTGATCGAGATTGGTCTTTCCGACGCAGATCGCACCGGCGGCATTCAGCCGATCGATGACGCTTGCAGACGCGGCGGGCCGGTGCGCAAATGCAGGGCAGGCCGCCGTGGTTTCGAAACCGGCAACGTCGATATTGTCCTTTGCCGCGTAGGGTACGCCAGCAAGCGGCAGATGCTCTCCTGCCGCGATCCGGGCATCCACTGCGCGGGCGGCGGCAAGCAGGTCGTCGGGCGCGATCCGGCTGATCCATATCTGCGGCTGGACGGCATCATAGGCTGCAAGCCGGTCGAGCGTATCCTGCGCGATGGCGAGCGCCGTCGATGTGCCGCTGTTTACCGCCTGGGCAATTGCGGCGACATCGCGGCGGTCGAGAGCCGTCATGGATGCCGCCTCAGCGCCAGCAGCGGCGTACCCGGTTGCACGGATTGCCGTTCCTGCATGTACAGCGCCGCAATCGTACCACTGCCGGGGCTTTCCAGCGGACATTCCATCTTCATGGCCTCGATCACGGCGATAACATCCCCTGTCTCTACGGTGTCCCCCTGCGCGACCAGCAGTTTCCAGACGCTCCCGCCAAACGGCGCTTCGATCAGGTCGGCGCCATCCGGCACTTCTATCGCCGCTATTGCCGAAGCTGCGGTCGCGGCATCGTCGGTCAATGCCGTGACGCGATCGAACTCCCCGGATCGCTGCCATTCGGCGCGCTCTCCGTCGAAAGCCGCCTGACGCCGCGCTTCGAATGCCGCTATGGACTCCGCATTGCTGGCCAGGAAGGCGCGATAATCGGCCAGCCGGAACTCGGAGTGTTCCACCTCTATGGAACGACGCCCGCTCGGGAAATCGCGGCGCCAGTCCGTCAGTTCCTCCGGGCTTACCTTGAAGAAGCGGATCTGATCGAAAAAGCGCAGCAGCCAGGGCTTGCCGTCTATGAACGCATCGGTTTGTCGATGCGTGTTCCATATCTGTATGGTGCGACCGAAAAGCTGGTAGCCGCCCGGCCCTTCCATACCGTAGATGCACATATAGGCGCCACCGATGCCCACGACATTAGGCGGGGTCCAGGTGCGTGCGGGATTATATTTTGTGGTGACCAGACGATGGCGAGGATCGATGGGCGTCGCCACCGGAGCGCCCAAGTACACGTCGCCCAGCCCCATTACGAGGTAGCTTGCGTCGAAGATGAGGCTTTCGACGGCGTCGACATCCGGCATCCCGTTGATGCGGCGGATGAACTCTATGTTGTCCGGACACCAGGGCGCGTCGTCTCTTACGGCGCCCATATATTTTTCGATCGTCTCGATCGTGGCCGGATCGCGCCAGCTCAGCGGAAGATGGACGATGCGGGAAGGCACCGAAAAATCCTCCAGATCGCCAAGCCGCTCCTCGGCCTCCATCAGCACGGCCAGCGCATGGCGCTGATCCATGATCGCGCCATCGAAATGGAGCTGGAGTGAACGAATGCCCGGCACGATGTCGATGACGCCGGGAAAGGCGCGCTGCTCAAGCTCCGTCATGAGCGCGTGGACGCGAATGCGCAATTCGATGTCCAGCACTATGGGGCCATATTCGACGAGGATATTGCGGTCGCCCTGCTGCCGGTAAACCGTGCGAGGGCGCACGCCTCTTTCCGGCGTGTCGGCGAGGATCGGCGAGAGGGTTGCGATGCTGCGGGCCGGCGCTTCGATACCCGGCAATGCGAGCGCCAGCGCAGCCCTGTCCGCTGTTGCAGCGTCCTCCAGCGTGACGGGCGCGAAGGTCAGGCTGTCGCCCGGCGCGAGTTGTCCGATCTTCCAGCGATCCGCCGCGATCACGACGAACGGGCAGACAAAGCCGCCCAGGGAGGGACCGTCCGGCCCGAGGATGATCGGCATGTCGCCGGTAAAATCGACGGCACCGATGGCATAGGGATTGTCATGGATGTTGGACGGGTGCAGCCCCGCCTCGCCACCATCTCTCCGCGCCCATTGCGGCTTGGGTCCGATCAGGCGAACGCCGGTGCGGTTGCTGTTGTAATGGACTTGCCAAGTGGCGTTGACGATCGTTTCAATGTCCCCATCGGTGAAGAAGTCGGGCGCGCCGTGGGGACCGTAAAGAACGCGCAGCGTCCACGTGTCGCCAAAGGCCTCTTGGGGAAGAGTGGATGGTAATGCGTCCGCATCCGCCGTACCCAGATGGAGCGTATCGCCTGCCAAAAGGCGCCGTGCGGCATGTCCGCCGAATTGGCCGAGTTCGAAGGTGCTGTGGCTGTCGAGATACGGCGCGATGTCCAGCCCTCCGGCGAAGAGGATATAACCCCTCATACCGTCGCCGGAAACGCGACCGAGCGAAAGCGTCTGGCCCGCCGCCACATCGAAGGGCTTTCCGCGCTCGACGGGTATGTCGTCGAGCTTCGCGCCGAAATCCGCACCGGTGAGGCACAGACGCGCCGGTGCATTGAAGAAAAGTGTCGGCCCGCTGACAGTCATCTCCAGCCCCGCCATGCCCTCCGCATTGCCGAGCATGAGGTTGCCGGCGCGAAAGGACCGGTCGTCCATCGGTCCCGACGGCGGGACGCCTATCGCCCAGAGACCCAGGCGGCCCGGCCAGTCCTGCACCGTGGTGGCCGTGCCGCCGCTTACCACGCGGATGCTGCGCGGGTTATAGGCAATCGTGTCAAGCAGGCGCGTGGATACCTCTCCGCTGACGAACGGTTCGGTCCTCACGACATCGCGCAACCAGCGCAAATTGGTTTCGATCCCGTCGATCCGGCTTTCGTCGAGTGCCGCCTGCATTCCGGATATGGCCGCGTCGCGGGTGGGCGCATGAACGATGAGCTTGGCAAGCATGGGGTCGTACCATGCGCTGATCGCGCTGCCCGCCATGCACCAGGTTTCCGCACGAACAGTCTGCGGGAAATGAACAGCCGTGAGCGTGCCGGATGTCGGACGATAGTCGAGCGCGGGATCCTCGGCATAGAGGCGCACCTGCACCGAATGCCCCTGCGGCATGGGCGGCGGGGCATCGAGGAAAGCGAAGTCTCCCGCTGCGCCCCGGATCATCCACGCGACAAGGTCGATGCCCATCACTTCCTCGGTAACGCCATGCTCGACCTGAAGCCGGGTATTCATCTCCAGGAAGAAGAACTGTTGCCGCTCGGCATCGAAGAGGAATTCCACGGTCCCTGCGGAGCGATAGTACGCAGCTTCGCCAAGGCGTACGGCGGCGGCGATGAGTTCGCCGCGTATCGCTTCGGGCAGATTCGGGGCAGGAGCTTCCTCGACAACCTTCTGGTTGCGACGTTGCAGCGAGCAATCGCGCTCGCCCAGCGCCATCACCCGACCGGCGCCGTCGCCGAATATCTGCACTTCGATATGGCGGGCGCGGCCCACATAACATTCGAGGAATACGCCGGCATCGCCGAAATTGCCTTCGCCCAGACGCGCGACGGCGGCAAAGCCTTCCCGTACTGCCGCCTCATCCTGGCAGATACGCATGCCTATGCCGCCCCCGCCCGCCGTGGCCTTCAATATGACGGGGTAACCGATTTCTCTTGCGGCACTGGCGGCTTCGTCCTCGCCCGTCAGCAGCCCGGTCCCTGGTGCCAGAGGAATGTCGTGCGCACTGGCCAGAGCGCGGGCGCTGTGTTTTAGGCCGAATGTCCGGATATTGTCCGGCGTAGGACCGATGAAGATGATGCCCGCGGCGGCGCATGCCTCGGCGAACTCGGCATTTTCTGCAAGGAAACCATAGCCGGGATGGATGGCACCCGCGCCCGTATCCTGCGCGGCCTTCAATATTGCCGCAACGTTCAGATAGCTGACCGGTGCGGGGGCCGGACCAATGCAGATCGCCTCATCGGCCTGCGAAACATGCAGAGAGCCGACGTCCGCCTCGGAATATACCGCAACGGATCGCAGGCCCATCTGACGCAAGGTGCGGATGATCCGGGTGGCGATCGCCCCCCGGTTCGCGACCAGAACTGTGTCGAAGCTCATGCGGTGACGATCATCCGTACAGGTGTGGGGTTGAAGGCATTGCAGGGATTGTTGATCTGCGGGCAGTTGGACACGACGACGATCACGTCCATATCCGCGCGTAGATCCACCGTCATTCCGGGCGCGGAAATGCCGTCGACGATGCCCAGTGCTCCATCGGCCTCCACGGGTACGTTCATGAAGAAGTTGATGTTGGGCACCATGTCGCGCTTGCCCCGGCCTTCGGTCAGATTGGCTTCCAGGAAATTTTCGACGCAGGCATGCTGGGACTTGGTGTGATGCCCATAGCGCAATGTGTTGGACTCGCAGGAACAGGCGCCGCCGATGGTATCGTGATACTCCACCGAAGTGCCCATGATCGTCATCATCGCGCGCCCCTCGCTGGAGCGCAGCACGCTCCCGACGCGCAGGAACAGATTGCCTTGCGCCGAAACCGTGTCCTGCGCGCTGTAGCGCTCGGCGTCGTCGGCAGCGGCGTAGATCAGGAAGTCGACGGCCTGATTACCCTCCAGATCGACGATACGCAGCGTCTGGCCTGCGCTGACATGGTGGAGCCATGGTGCGCGCGACGGCACGATCTCGTCATGAACGACAGCGCCGGAAAGGCCTGACACATGGGGGTCGACGGTCATGTCGTCCTCTTTCTTTCTAGCGGCGGAAATAGTCTTCGACGTTGAGGAAGGCGCGAAGTCCCTCGGGCGTGGCGATGCGCACGGGGTCGTCGGCGGGGGTGACGGCTCCGCGCCACGCCGATACACGCAGTGGCGTCACCGTCCATTGCTCCCGCGGGTCCAGAACATGCGGACAATTGGCGATGACGACGATCACGTCCATTTCCGCGCGCAGGATGATGGTGCGCCCGGCGTCATAGGGACCGACCAGGGGTGTGATGGTGCCGTCCGCCTCGATCCGCGTCCCTTTGAACAGGTTCACGCATGGATGAACGTCCCGCCGTTGCAGGCCGTGCTTCGCCACACCCAGCAGCAGGCGATCGCGCCCGTTGGGAAAGGCGCCGCTGTTGCGTCCCTCGCCATATTTCGCTTCGTTGGTCGCAGCGTTGGACGTGCCGCAAAAGGCATCGTGCGTGCCTGCGTCATCGTCCAGGATGCTCATGAGGACACGGCCCATATCGGACAGAAGCAGCTTGCCTGCACCCAGATAGGCATTCCATTGCACCTTGACCGTGTCGGCGACATTCAGCCGTTCGGTCGGCATTTCCGCATTGAAGAGCAGTATCGATGCACAGGCGTCGCCATACAGATCGATAAGACGCAACCGGGAGCCGCGGGCAAGCCTTCGGGTGGTGTAGCCGCCCGCGGCGACAGTTTCTTCCCATAGCAGGTCATCTGCCGCCACGCCGGCGGGAAGATCGGCGGCACCTGGCGGCACCTGCGGCATTGCTTCGACGACCGTTCCGGTCATCGCACGTGCATGCTCGCGTGCAGCCATGGGATCGGCAAGCGATCCCGTCATGCAGCCGCTTCCTTTTCGGCGCGCGTTTTGCCGGATGCGGCGTTCGCGCTATTTTCCTGCCCGTCCTGTTCATGCAGCGGCGGCAGCAGGGCGGTGGTGGTCACAAGCTGCAACTGATGCACGCCGCGAATGCCGCGCAAGGCATCGCAAAGAGCCTTCAACCGGATCGCCGGGCCCTGCACCAGCAGCACTTCGAGCGACTGGTCGTCTTCGAGAAAGACATGCTGCGACGAGATGACTTCCTTCAGATAGTCCGCCTGCGTCTGGGCGAGTTGCTGCCGCACCCGGCCACGGTCTCCGCGAAATACGAGGGTGACCGTTCCCGCGAGCATGGCTTCGGGACGGGTGAGGGCCTCATGATCGGCGATGGCATGGCGGATGAGTTCGGCAATCAATTGCGACCGCGACGGCAGGCCACGCTCGTCGACCATCACGTCCAGTTGGCGAAAAAGCTCCGCCGGAAGACTCATGCTGAGTCGGGCGAGGCTGGTAGGTTCGGTGCTCATGTCAGGATCTTCTCAATTATTACGAATTGCGTCAAGTGTAATACTATCGACAGGGGTGGTGTCTTTGGAGCCATCGGTATCGATCGAAGCGGCGACCCGCTTGTCGAGCGGCAGATCATATACCACCGTTGCTCCGAAACGATGCGGCGCATGCGGATCGTGGCGCCGCTTGTCCAGCGTCAGGACGCGGGTGCCAAGAGAAAAGGCCTCCCGGATATCGTGCGTGACCATGATGACCGTCAGCGAATAATCACGCCATAGCCGGGTTACAAGATCGTGCATATCCGCACGGATGCCGGGATCCAAGGCTCCGAAAGGTTCATCGAGCAACAGGATGCGCGGCCGTTTGATCAGGGCCTGCGCAATGGCGAGCCGTTGCTGCATCCCGCCCGACATTTGCGCGGGAAAAAGATGAAGGCTGTCTCCGAGGCCGACTGCGGTAAGTATTTCCTCCGCCTCCAGAATGGCGGCGCGGCGGCGGGCGCCGAAAAGCCGGGCGGTAAAGGGTGCCTGCGCGCATTCCAGCCCGAACAGCGTGTTGCGCAGGACGGAAAGATGCGGGAATACCGAATAGCGCTGAAATACCACGCCCCGATCCGGCCCGCATTCGGGCATCAGCGGCACGCCATCCAGCAGAAGCGACCCGCGCGTAGGCACTTCCTGGCCGAGCACCACGCGCAGCAAGCTGCTCTTGCCCGCCCCCGAAGGACCGACGATCGACACGAACGACCCCGCCTGGATGTCCAGGTTCACCCGTTCGAGAACGATCTTGTCGCCATATTCCACCCATATGCCGCGAAGGCTGAGCAACGTACTCAATGGTCCGCTCCATGTGCCCATGCGAAGAGACGACGGCTGGCCCATGACAGCGTCGTATCCATCACGATCGCCAGCAGCGCGATCCACGCGACATAAGGCAGGATGATATCCATCGAAAGGTAACGGCGGACGAGGAAGATGCGATAGCCGAGGCCGACATCCGATGCGATCGCTTCGGCCGAGATCAGGAAGACCCAGGCCGGCCCGAGCGAGAGACGCACCGCCTGGATGAGGCGCGGCATTGCTTGAGGAAGCGCCACCCGCAGGATCAGTTGCCAGCTGCTCGCACCCAGCGTCTGCGCCTTGACGATCTGCTCCCGCGGGAGCGCGGTGATGTGCGCTGCCACGTCTCGGATCATGAACGGCGCGATGCCGATGAAGATCAGCATCACTTTCGATGTTTCGCCAAGACCGAAGGCGATGAACAATATCGGGAGCAACGCAATGGGCGGTATGACGGCAATGCCCGTC
Organism: Sphingobium sp.; assembly: GCA_965279415.1. Classification (GTDB taxonomy): domain Bacteria; phylum Pseudomonadota; class Alphaproteobacteria; order Sphingomonadales; family Sphingomonadaceae; genus Sphingobium. The sequence continues at coordinate 1,232,524 of OZ257238.1, read as the reverse complement.
ACCAGAGGGCCGAACGTCGCCCTGACCGGCGGCAAAATGCCCAGCAGCAATCCTGCCAGCAGCGCCGAAAGAGTGGACAGGGCAAGCCCGATACCGAGCCGCTGCAGGCTGGCGAACGTATCAGCCCAGAAGAGTAGATGCCCCGAAAGACGATCCGGCTCAAACAACAGTGCTGACATCGCCTCGACCATGCCGCCGGGAAGAGGCAGAATCTTGTCATTGGGGTTGATCGCGTGGCGGCTGGCCGCTGCGAGGAGGTAAAGCAGTATCAGCAGCAGGATCGGAATCGCGCCGAGTAAGATGCTGTTCCCGCGCCTTACGCGGCGGTTCACCCAGCGCATGAAACGATATTTCTATGCTGCCGCATGCGCTCAGAGCGTACCATCGGCGGCCATCTGCATATAGCGTGCATCGAAGCGCAAGGTTATATGATTGGCATCGCCCAGCGTCTTGTTGCCGGGAAAAGCCATGCCGACAACGTCGGCCGATCTGGCGCCCTGGCCGAACAGACCCTTTGAAAAGCTGAAGTCCCTCACGCGCGTCATGGTGGTGATAAGCGAAGAAGAGGAGGTCGCTGCGACCGCAGCCTTCGGGTCGGCATAGAGATAGGTGGTGGCAAGCTGACTTTCGAACAACTCCGGCTTTGCGCCTGCCAGCTTCGCCATTTCTGCCCGTGCCGCTTTTCCTTTCGCATCCTGACGCGTCATAAGCGCAGTCGTCTCGTACCAGATGCCAGCCAGCGCCTTGCCCAGATTGGGATTGGCCTTGAGCGTAGCGGTGTCGACGACCAGCAGATCGAGGATTTCACCGGGGATATCGGCGGAACTGAACACCAGCTTTGCCCCCGGCGTTTCCTTCATCGCCGAAAGCTGCGGGTTCCATGCCACTGCCGCAGTAACATCAGGCGTCGCGAAGGCTCCGACAATGTCTGCATCCGCCGTGTTCACCGTTTTCACGTCGGTCAGCGCCATGCCTGCGGAGCCAAGGCCGCGCGCGAGCAGATAATGCGAAACGGAAAGCTCCACAAGGTAGACCTGCCGCCCCTTGATCGCCGCGAGCGTATTGCCGCCCTTAAGCATGATCCCGTCATTGCCGTTGGAATAATCGCCGACGATGATCGCGCTCGTATCCTTTCCGCCAGCGGCGGGAATGGTCAGCGCGTCCATGTTGGCAACCGTCACGCCATCCAGCTTGCCCGCCGTGTATTGATTTACCGATTCGACATAATCGTTCACCTGGACGACGTTGATCTTGATTCCGTATTTGTCGGCCCATTTTTTTACGATGCCGGCCTGCTGTGCATAGGGCCAGGGCATCCAGCCCGCGTAGATCGACCAGCCGATGCTGAACTCCGTGCGCTTTTCCTGCACATTGTTAGAGGAGGGGGCGCAAGAGGCCACAATCAGCGCGCCTGCAATGAGCGCGATGTTCCTCGCACTGCGCATCCAGTTGAGCATGATTCGATCCCCTTTCGCAGTGCAGCATTGCGGCAAAGTGGGGCTTTGTCCATGTGTAATTATTACTGTTGCGATGATTGGTAATATACCTACTATCTCGGTTGGGCATCTTCGGTTGCATGCTCGGCCGTCCATATCGTTCCGGAATAAGGTGCGGCAGCGGGCAAACGGTAACTCTGATCGGTCGCAATGGGGATTGAGCGAATGAAACGATTTTTTGGTGTGCTGCTGCCTTTGTTCGCTCTTGCTGCGGAAGCGCCGCCAAGCTCCGGTGAACTGGTGGAAGAGACATTCGACGTTCCGGGCTTTGCGGACTTTCTGGCGGTTGACGGCGAAACGGTATGGACGACCAACGACGGTCGTGTCGAGCAGTGGTCCACCAAGGGCAAACAGGCATCCGTCGCCGTGCCCAGGCCATGCGGCGCGATGGCTGTGGCCTTCGGCTCGCTTTGGGTGGCCAACTGTAAAGGCAGCGACCTTTACCGGATCGACGTGAAAACGGCGCAGGTTCAGGCGATCATATCCACGGGTATTGCAAATCCGAAAGGCGAACTGAACGTCGTTGCAGCGGATGGATCGATATGGGTGCCAAGCGATGCGAGCGGCAAGGTTGCAAGAGTGGACCCGGCGCGCAACGCGGTGGCGGCCACCGTGAGCGTCGATCCGGGGACATTCTACCTAGCTTCCGGATTCGACGCCGTGTGGGCGGTGAGCAGCGACGCGCAGAGCCTTCAGCGGATCGATCCCAAAACCAATGCAGTAACGGGCGCGGCAAAGGTTGGAAAGCAACCCGGATTCCTGGCGGCAGGCGAGGGGGCTGTGTGGGTGCAGGAACAGGGAGACGGCACGGTCGCGCGGATCGATCCAAAGACGGTGGAGCTGTCCGGTCGCGTGAAGGTCGGCAAAACCCTCATTTATGGCGACATCGACGTGGGAGGCGGCAAGGTGTGGCTGCGGACGACGGAGGACCAGACCTTCGTGACCATAGACCCGCAATCCCTGGCGATACTTACGCGCGCCGGAAAGCCTGCCGGCAGCGGCGCCCTGCGATACACGCCCTGGGGCGTATGGACGACGGCGCATGACGTAAAGACGATGTCCTTGTGGAGCGCGACTCCGAAGAAAGACTAGGCTTTCGGTCATTCCCGTTTGATTGCTGTCCGACACCATGGTGCTTGCTACGCTGGCTCGCACGTCAGCGCATTGCATATCAGAGCCAATTCATGGCGACGGCATCTTCGAAATTGCAAGAAAATGCCTGCTTTTTCGAAGCTTACAGCGCTTACCCCAAGGAGCACCCGGCTTTCGAATAATACTCTTGACGCTTTAAGTAATATCAATATCGTATGACGCATCGCCTATGAGAGCGAAGCCGCCGGGAGAGAATACCAAAACGTCGAGACGCATGTGGCTCGACATGGGGGATTTTCTATGGACCAACGGCCAGCGTGTCATGCTGCTACCTCAAGCGAGATGCAATCTGTCACTGGCGGTGCTTACGCAACCGGGGTCGCGAGTGCACCCTATGGCGACGCCGACCATGACGAAAATGCACTGGTCAAACTGGCGTTCGACCTGTTGCCGCCCGCTACGGTTGCGGTTGTCGTCATGTTCTGGGCTTTTGGCCCTGCCACCTGGACAAGCAGTCCGTGGGCCATTGTTGTCGCCGGCCTGCTGACGACGGCTTTTGTCCATGGACTTGAGCTGGTGCGAGAGCGGCATGTCGGGTGGCGCATCAACAGGCGGGAATTTGCGACGGATCTGTTTTATCTCACGCTGGGATATACCGTAATCGGCTGGACCTCCAATGCCCTGGCCGAAGAACCGCTGATCGCACTCAAGCAATCACTGGGCATCGCCACGCCATGGGCGATGCATCTGCCGTTCGTGGCACAAGTTGCGCTTGTGATCTTTCTGGTCGAGTTCGGGCAGTATTGGATGCATCGCCTGATGCACAACAATTCGCTGTTCTGGTCGACCCACGCGCCGCATCATCACATCACGCAACTCAATGCGATGAAAGGCTATGTCGGCAATCCCATCGAATTGTTCCTGATCAGCCTGAGCGTGGTGGCGCTGTTCGATGTTCCCGAAGCGGCAAAGTTCTGCGCTTTCAACGTTCTGGGCGTTGTCTCCACGTTCGCGCACGCCAATGTGCGTTCCGATCCGCCGCGCTGGTATGCTTATGTCTTTACGACGATCCGGAATCATAGCCTACACCATACGGCGCTCAGCTATGAAGATACCCGTTGCAACTACGGCAACTCGCTCATCCTGCTCGACCGCATTTTCGGCACGTTCCGCGAGGGTGAATCGGCGATCGTCGGGCAAGACGAACGCAAGCGACTCTCGATCTGGGAGCAGTTCATATTCCCGTTCCAGCCGTTGATCGAAAAATACAAATCCCGACGCAAACCCGGGCAAAACCCATCAGGAACGATCGCTGGCTGATCTGCTCCCGACGCATATTACGACACTACACGGCACGCGCCGACCAAGCACGAAAACAGAGCAGCGAGCGCGTTGATCAATACCCGACAATCGGCGGATGGGGCCTCCTGCACCATCCTCCACCAAAGACCGCTCAGGTCCTGACAAGGGAGAGTCAGGGCATGGGAGACGTATAACCAAAAAAGGGGACCACATGTCACATCGTTCAAAGCTGAAGCTAGGGCTTTTGTCGGCCACCATCTTCACCAGCACGGCGCTCGCCATGCCCGCTCTGGCGCAGGAAGCGCAGGAAGCCGCTGTGGCCAGTGAAGGCGCCGACGTTCTTATCGTCACAGGCACGCGCCGGAACACGACGATCATGAGCACGCCGATCAATATCTCGGCCGTCGGTGCCGAAGATATCGCCCTGCAGCGGATCGACGATATTCGCGATCTGGCCGACTTCACACCTGGCATGACCATTTCGGACACCGGGCCGGGGTCTACCGGATCGATCGTGCTTCGCGGCCTGAACGCCTCGGATGTAGGGTCGGATGGCGCCAATTACGACGATTCTCTGGGTGTGTATCTGGGCGAAGTGCCGCTCTACTACGACTTCAAGCTGCTCGACATCGCCCGTGTCGAAACGCTGCTGGGACCACAGGGGACGCTTTACGGACTGGGTACGCTGGCAGGTGCGATCCGCTATATTCCGAACCGCCCGAATCTGAATGACATCGAGGTCGAAGGCCATGCCAGACTATATGGGAAGGACCATAGCGGGAAGCTCGGTTATCAGGCGGACGGCGTCATAAACATACCGATCATCAAGGATCATGTCGCCTTCCGCACTGCCACGGGCTATTATTATGATCCCGGCTTCATCGATTATCCGCTGTTGCTCCAGACGCCTGGCGTTTCACTGCCGCAACCGGGCGGTACGGGTGGCGTGTCGGACGCCGACTATGCCGCAAATCTGACGAAGCGTAAGGATCTCAATTTCGAAAAGACCTTCACGTCGCGCAACCAGTTGCTGTTTCAGACCAGCGAGGCTCTGCAAGTCAACTTCACCTACGCGTATCAGCAAACCAAGACCGATGGCGCTCAGTCCAACAGCGCAGGCGTGCTCGGTACGGGCAAGTATCAGAATGCCAGTCGCTACATAGAGCCTGTCAACCGCCGCGCGCATCTGGTCAGCATGGAAGTCAATGCGGAAATCGGCGACATAGCCAATCTCGTATCGACGACGGCCTACACCAACGTCAGGAGCCGCGCGCAGGGCGACAACACGGATCTGCTGCTCGACCTCGATTATGATTATGAACTGTTTCCGGCGTTCTCAAGCTACAATGAGAGCGATAACCGCCGCAAACAGTTCAATCAGGAAGTCCGTCTTGTTTCGGCCCATGGTGGACCGTTCAGTTGGGTCATCGGCGGTTTCTACAACGAGCAGAAGCTGCATAACGACTATGCGGAGCATACGCCTGGTCTGTCCGATTTCTATGGCGTCCCCAACAACCCGGATGATCTGGAATATGTCAGCTACACCAAGTCGAAGGTTACCGAGAAGGCGATCTTCGGCGAAGGCACGTTCAAGGTGACGCCGGAGTGGCAGGTTACCGCTGGCGCCCGCTATTTCAAATATACCTCGAATGTTCAGGGCGCTCTGGTATTGCCCCTGCTTGGCGATCCGCTCAGCCCTTATGAACTGGACCCGTCCGGCGGCAAGGCGAAACAAGATGGCTGGGTGTGGAAGTTCAATACATCTTACAACTTCACGCCAGACTTCATGGTCTATGCGACATACAGCAAGGGGTATCGCATCGGCGGACCGAACCGGGTCGCGCCGTGCCCGGATCCTGTACCGGTCAATCAGCAGAATGCCTGCGCTTTGCCGAACGAAATTCAGTTCGGCCCGGATAAGACGAAGAATGCGGAGATCGGCGTTCGTGCGCAGTTGTTCGATCGCAAGCTGTCGATCAACTTCGATGTGTTCGATATCAAGTGGAAGGGTATTCAGGTCGACTCCGCGACTTTCTATGGGGTCACGGGAATAACCGTCAATGGCGGCGCGGCTGAATCGCAGGGCTTTGAAACGTCGTTCCAGTTCAAGGCGACGGACCGACTTTCCATCCAGGGCAGCTATTCGTATACCGACGCAAAGCTGACCGAGGATGTGCCGGGGATCGTTACGATCCGCACGACTCCCAATGACTATGATTCGCGACCGAAGTTCACGCAGCTGTCCGCGCTCTCGGGTGATCGCCTTCCCGGATCCGCCAAGAACTCCGGCGCGCTCGGCGCGACCTACACGATGCCGATGATGGACGGCAATGTGATTGCCAACTGGACGGCAACCTATCGCGGAAACGTCATTTCGAGGCTAGGCTGGGATCGTGGGTTCGGCGACAAGATACCCAGCTACGTCCTGCATCGCGCGACGCTATCTTACGAAACCGACGCCTATAGCATCAGCCTGTTTGCGAACAATATTTTCGACAAATATGCCGTGGTGTCCGTGGGTCAGGATCGCTCGCGTATCGGTGTCAACGACGGGGTGGCCGTGCGCTATTATCGACAGACGGTTCTGAACCCCCGCACTTTCGGCGTGGAAACACGGTTCAAGTTCTGATGTCATGAAAAAGCGGAGGCGCCGTTCCCATGAGGAATGGCGCCTCTGTCGTTTCATCATGAAGTCGGTTCGCAGGGCTGTCTGCTAACGTTGGCCTTCTGCCGCGACGCCTGCCGCTTCCAGCCACGCCCGCGCCGGTTCCAGCGCATCTGCATGTAAACGCCATTTATCGACGGCGTCCGCGTTCATCGGTCGCCGAACCTGCGCCGCGCTGGGCGTGGCGACGGCATGGCTGTTCCTGTGGAATGACAGGCAGGCTTCGTCCCAGCCAAGATGGCAATGGTCGAGCAACCGCCGCGTCTCGCCTTCCTGATCGGCGACCAGCGCTTCGTAGGATAATTGCAGCACGCGCCCCGGCCAGAGACTCTCCCACAAGGCCATCAGCCGGTCGAAGCGGTGATAATAGCGCGCGGTGTCCATGAGGTCGTAGGAATAGGCGTAGTAAGCCGACTGGCTTGCGAACAGATTCTTGTAGTTGCTCCAGATGGTGTCCATCGGGTTCCGGCGGAGGCAGACTATCCGCGCATTGGGCAATGCACGGATGATATGCCCCACATACAAGAAGTTGGCAGGCAGCTTGTCTGTAAACCGGGCCACCCCTGCGGGCCTGTGATGCTGCGCGCGCTCCATATAGGCATTGCCTATCGCTGTGGGATCGATCATGCCGCTTGCAGCAATCGTCGCGGGATCGATCACGACGCGCGATGCGGTGCCCGCCAGCTTCTTCACGGCAAGCGGCATGGCCTGAAGCTCACCGGCCGGTCCCACATCGCGGTGGGAGGACAGGATGCGATCGACCAGCGTGGTGCCGGTGCGGGGCATGCCGACCACGAATATCGGGGCAGGATCGGGATTGCCCGGTCCGTCGGCCAGTGCATGCGCGTTGACGCCGAACAGCGCCTCTATGGCATCGAATATCGCGGCATCCTGCGAGAAATCGTAACGGATTGCCCGCTTATGCGCCGCATTCGCAGTCGACAGATGCCTGAATGCCTCGGTCGCTTCGCCGATGTCCTCCAGTTCCTTTGCCAAGGCATAGCGGATACGCAGCGCATCTGCAGGTGCGCGTGCCTTGGCCAGCGCCGTCTCCAGCCTTGCTACGTGATTGGCCTGCGCCGTCTGGCGGGAGAGAATGGCGATGGCATAATGCACCCGCGCATTGCCGGGGTCCTCCGACAGAATCTGTTCGTACTGCGCGCGCGCTTCGTCCACCCTGCCGATGAAGCCGTTGGCCGCGGCAAAGTTGTACCGATACTCCAGATTGTCCGGCTCTGTAGCCACCGCTGCAGCGAATGGGACAACCGACGCCTCATGGTCTCCCAGTCGGGCCAGTACGCACCCGATCGTGTCCAGCGTCAGCGCATCGCCGGGCGTCAATGCCATCGCGCTGCGTGCCGCACGCGCAGCTTCGCCGTCGCGCCGCAACAGGATGAGGAGCTTGGCAAGCTGCGCCAGATGCTCCGCTTCCGGTCTACGTTCCACCGCCGCTTCGAGCAGGGGAACCGCCTTGGCCACCTGACTCGCTTCGGCCGCCGCCATGGCCAGCAGAAAATAGCCCGTCGGTTGCTCCGGGCTTGCGTTAATCAAGGCCCTCGCGACGGCTGTAACCGCCGGCAAGTCACCGCGCCTCAGCGCCGATCGCCCTTGCGCTTCCAGCGTCACGCGATGCCTTCGGAGCAACCGGTCATGGCATTGCCCATCAGGATGCGGGCCTGGGCGCAACAGGGTAGACTATGAAATCGTCGTGACGATCGATCTTCGGCGCCGCGCCTGCCCCCGCGACGGCTTGCCGAAGTTCTTCGATGACGACCGGTGAAAGCGGCAACGGATGTTCGGAGGCGTGCGTCGCTGCCTCCATCGGATAATCCTGTCCGGGCACCGTGGTCATCTCAATATGCGCGCCGAGCAATGCCCGGATCTTGTGTGTGCCGGCGAACGTAGCGAGCCGGTCGATGCTGGCGCGAAACTCGTTGAACGTGTCGAGTGGCACGTAGAGCCTGCCCGGATAGAGCATGTCGCCAGAGAAAAGCAGTCGCGTGCGCGCATCGTAGACCATGATGTGCGCCTGCTGATGGCCAGGCGTCGGAATGATATCGAGGATGCGGTCTCCCAGATCGAACCGGGCAATATCGCGCGGCCAGTTGCCGATATGGAAATAGGCTGCAACAGCCTCGGAACTCAGGCCGACGACATCGGTATCGGGCCGATCGCGGAACTCGTCGTCCCCGGCATGATGATCGCCATGCCCATGCGAATGCGCAACGATGAGATGGATGGGGCGATTGCCATGTTTCTCGCGCCATGCGCCGATCAGCCGCTCGACGGTCGGACGAATCTTCAGTCCCCCGGCCCCGGTGTCGATCAGCAGCGCGCGATCCTCGCCGAACAGCAGATACAGGAACGGCGCCTCGAAATTGGTTCGCACCGACTGGCGTATCACGAACGTGTCGCGATCGATCGCCTGCACCTGTGTTTCCGGCTCGCTCGGCGTCGTGCCGTCGATCCAGTGCGCGAATTTGGGCAATGTGGGAACATCCGAACCCATCAGAAGGATCATGCCGATCACCATGACGGGATAACGCACGGCGGAGAGGTGGCGCCTGGCGGGAAAGCGGCTAAAGATCATGTCTCTTTTGTTATACGGTATTACCAGCAACGGCAAAGGTAATATCATCGCCGATGATGTCGTATGGATCGTTCACTACAGAACACAGGCCTGCATCAACGGTATGGCCCTTGATAGCTTCGCGCGGACATCGCGCAAAGGCCATCATGCGCCCAACAAACTCTTTCTGAACAGGGATTTGATCAGCCGGGCTTCGAGTATCCGGCCAACGACGTACAGAACCGCGAAGATCGCCGCAAAGACGTAAGCGGGCTTGGGTGAGGGTGACTTGTCGTCCTCTTCCTTCTTTGCCTTATCGTCCTTTTTGGGCTTCTCGGGTTCAGGTGCGCCCAGCGCCTTGTCTATCGGATTTAGCTGCATGGCCGCTTCCTTCTTCTCGGCCTTTTTCGACTCCGCCGATTCTTTGCCGGACTTGCCCGCCGCTTCGCTCCTCGCCTTCTCGTACTTGCCCGCGGCTATCGTCAAACCGGCGAAGCACAGAAACAGCAGCGGCGCCAGAAAGCAGAACAGCAAGGCCCGGCTGGTGAGGTGGTAGCGCAGGACGGAGCCGCCTTCGCCTTTCTCGATATGCAGGACGCCGCCATCGAAAATGGACATCTTGTCCTGCGCGGCTTGATCCTTCTTGTGGAACGTCAACGTATCGCCCGTCCGTTCGTGGCGGGTTCCGGCCTGCTGAAACAACGGGTCTAGCCTGTCGAAGGCTTCCTTGCTCGATTGCTCCGCAACGAGAGGCACGCTGCCCCGGACGTGCCAGATCCAGTCGATGAAACGCAGGTTCACATGGCTTCCTTCGGAAAGTGCTGTCGATGGCTTCTGGGCGGCGCGGATCACGTCGGGTGATCGCGACGGCTCGAACCATGCTAAGACGGCGAAGAGGTTCCCGTCACTCGGCCGGTACTGTCGCCGATGCCGGGCGACCGTATCGTTCCTTTATCGTCTTCCAGCCCTCCGTGAAGGGATAGGTCATCTGCTCACGGATCGACATGCGGCGACCACCTTCCATCCCCAGCAATTCGGCCTCTCCATCCACGCATGTGCCGAATATGCGGTCGATGAAGATATACGTTCCGGCATAATTGCTGCGGGTGGCTTCGAAGTCCTGCGAATGGTGCAGGCTGTGGTGTTCGGTGGTGTTGAAGATATAGCGCCACCAGCGCGGCGAGTTGAAGCGGACATTGATGTGCTGATATGTCCCGACCGACAGCCCAATGGCACCAGCCAGAAGTGCCGCCCTCGGCAGGAAGTCGAAGAATCCGCCGATGCCAAGACCGATCAGGAACAGCTCCACCGGATTGCCCACCGCGCCCTTGTTGATGTTCAACTGGGTGATGTAGTGATGCACCGAATGGGGCAGCCACAGCGGATACCAGTTGTGCATCCCGCGATGCATCCAATATTGCCCGAAATCGAAGATGAACGAGATCGCGAAAGCCTGAACGAGCAAGGGCAGGGCTATGAACCAGTTGAACTTGTCCCAGTCGAATGCGCCCTGGATCGCTTCCGCCATGGCTCCATCGCCGATATAGGTGTCGACCAGGCGAAGCACCGTATAGCCCAGCCCGACATAGAACAGGTCGGTGACCAGTTCCTTCCAGGTCAGGCGCCAGCTTTCGTAGCGGGGGTACGCCCATTCGAGGGCCAACAGCAGCACCTTGAACCCGATGCCTATTCCGATGGCCGTAGATGCCTTGGCGATGGAATTGGGGGCATAATACCAGAATGCGATCAGCGCGAACAACACCGTCGGCTGGAACCAGGTAAAGATGAATTGCTTGGCCGGGCCGCCTTCTACCTTGGGAATGTTCTCCCAACCCACTGTTACCGGCGCCTGCGCCCCGATCACTCGTTTACCCACCCGAACCCCGTTCATATCGTTCGTCCCCGCGATGCTGGTTTATCTCTCCCGGTAGTACTAATTTGACAGATCGTAATACGACTCCGCCTTCTATGTCTAGAAGTATTATGGCAGTGGTTGGCGATCAGATTCGGAAGGAAGTCAGCGCGCCTCTTTTCCGTTTCGGGCGCTGTCGGAGGACATAAGCCGGCTGGCCGGCAAGGTTGACGGCATGCAGCCTGAGGCGCAGGCTCTGATAATCGGGCCCATGGGGTGTCGACCATGCCAAATGTCTGGTTCGATTGCGGTCGCACGCGCGCATTACGCAGCAAGGTACGGATCTGTTGCGCCTCAACGGCAACGGATGTGATTGAGCGAAAGCTGCAACTTGTGGCGTTGTCGCGCCCTGTAAGAAGGCGGTGGCATGAATGGCTCGGGAACCACAATTCGGCGCGGTCCACATTGCCGGTATCCGAATTCGGTTCAGATTAATGGCTATCGCACATTTATATTTTCCCGGTCCCGTCCGAGAAGCTGCGGCGCATTCTTTCCGCATCGGGCGTGAAGCCGGTAAAGAGTTGAAAAGCGCCGACCGCCTGAAATACGGCCATGCCTCCACCATCCAGCGTCGCACAGCCTGCCGCACGGGCATTTTTGATCAGTTGGGTTTCCAACGGAACATAGACGATGTCCGAAACCCAGAGCGTCGGTCTCAGCAACTCTGCAGGCACCGAGGAGCCGGGATGCGCCGCCATCCCCATGGGAGTCGCATTCACTACGCCGTCCGCGCCAGCCAGAGCGGGCGCAAGGTCCGTGCCGACGATGGCGCGCGCCGTGCCATAATGGTCGCACAGCGTTGCGCACAGCCGTGCGGCGCGTTGCGCATCGGCATCGAATATCGTCAGTTCCCCAACGCCAAGGCCCATCAGCGCATGCGCCGTGGCGGCGCCTGCGCCGCCGGCCCCCATCTGCACGACATGGGTGACGGCCGCATCCGGCAAGCCGTTGCGGAAACTCTCGGCAAAGCCCGTGACATCGGTGTTGTGGCCGATCCGGCGGCCGTTACGAAACGCGATGGTGTTTACTGCCCCTATCGCGCGTGCCTGATCCGACAGGTCGTCGAGCCAGGCCATCACCGCCTGTTTATAGGGATGGGTGACGTTTACGCCCGCGAATCCGGCTGTCTGCAGCGCGTCGAGCAAATGCGGCAGATGGCTTTCATCATGGCCGTCCGCCGCAAAATCGAACAGTCGGTAGATAAGGCGCAGCCCCTGCGCATCGGCTTCCTGCTCGTGCAGCCAGGGCGACCGGGATGCCTGGATACCCCGCCCGATAAGGCCGGTGAGATAACGGGGCTGGGCAGCAATAGGGTGCGTCAATTCGGTTGGTCCATGTGATTGGCCCCCTCGCCGTCCGGGCGAGGGGGCGTGTCTTGCGATCAGAAGCTGAACTTGGCCCCGACGTAGAAGGAGCGACCGACGACGTCATAGGTGCCCGGATCGGTGCCGTTCTGTGAACTGGCGACGAAGGGAATGTTCTTGTCGAACAGGTTGGTGATGCCCCCGCGGAACTGGATATCCTTGGTGACGTTCAGCGTTCCGAACAGGTCGAACAGATTATAGGCGGGCACGCCGACCTGCTGCGCGGCAGGCGTCGTGATCGCGCTGATGTCGTCCAGCGGACCCTGATAGCGCCAGCGCATGCCGATGCCGAACACATCGGACCCGTAGCCGACCGTCGTCAGCGCCTTCCACTTCGGCAGCGGACGACCCGGTGTGCTGGTCCCCACGAAATCCTGCGCGGCGGAACCGGTCAGCGTCTGTACCTTATAGTGGTTGAGCCAGCCGATCGCCGAGGAGGCATAGATGCGGCCCGATCCGTTGCCGATCCCGGCGTCCGCCAGATTGAGCGACCAGTTGACCTGAACGTCGACGCCATCGGTGTCGAGCGCACCCAGGTTCAGATAAGGCTGGGCGATGGCGACCAGTGATCCCGTGGGATCGCGTTGGATCAACTGGCAGAACTCGTTGGCGTTGGAATAGGTCGTGTTCGACCCGTCCAGATTATAGCATTTCGCAAGCACCGTCAGGCCGTTGATCGTCGAGATGACGTTGCGGATCTTGATGTTGTAATAATCGACCGAAACCGAAAAGCCCGACAGCCAGGGCGACGTCCAGCCCGGATTGAGCACCGCGCCGATATTGTACGTATTGGCCTTTTCCGGGGTCAGTCCGCGATTGCCCTGGATGTTGCCACCGGTGGCCGTGGTCGCGAACTGATAGGCGTCGATCGCTGCGGCGGGGATGCCCTGCGCCAGGCACAGCCCACGCACCTGTGCGCCGTTCGCGCCGGTACGCGCTGTCGAACGGATGTCGCACGGGTCGCCGATCGCGACCGGCGGCGTACCGATCGCGAGCTGCGATCCCGTGACCGGAGAGAACAGCTCGCCGATGTTCGGCGCGCGCACCGCACGCTGATAGCTGCCGCGGATCAACAGAGCATCGACCGGGCGCCAGCGCGCGTCGAACTCGTAGCTGGTGACGCTGCCGCTCGGCTTGTAATCCGAATAGCGGAACGCGGCGCCCACGCCGAGCTCCCTGAAGAACGGCGTATCGGAGAGCAGAGGCACGTCGATCTGCGTCGCGAACTCCTTGACGCTGATCTTGCCGCTGGCGGCGGCCGACCCGACCACCGCTTCGATATTGTTCGAGACGAGATCGGCGCTGGGACGGTAGTTATAAGTGTTGCGGCGATAGCCTGCGAGCAGTGCCAGCTGTACCGGGCCGGCGGGCAGGTTGAACAACGGCCCGTTGATCTGACCCTGTACCTGCGTCTGCGTCAGCTTCTCCGTGCTGTTCGCCGTCGTCGTGATATAGTCGCGACAGGCGGCCGACAGGCTCGTCGCATTGGCTATGCCGAACGGGTTGAAGCCGCCGGCGCACAGCGATGCGCCGCCGTCCGGCGCGTTCAGCAACTGCTGCACCCGCGACTTGAGGACCGCGTTGAACATCGACTGGTCATGCACGGACTGGTCATAGGCCACGAATGCGTCGAGCTTCCACGATCCTGCGATCGTGCCCTTGATGCCGCCAAGATACTGCTGAACGGTATAGCTTTCCTCCCAACCCTTGTCGGGCACGCCGACATAGCGCGCGCTCCAGCGGAACGGGGCGGACGCGTTGGTGCGCGAGGCGAGCAGCGTGCGCAGATCGTTGGGAATGAAGGGGTTGGTGACGGGAATGGTGGTGAACGGCGCGAACTGAGTCAGGCTGCCGCCGCTTTCGGTCGTGACGGTCGAATCGACGAACAGGAACTGGCCATAAGCGGTCAGATCGTCGGTGATGTCATATTCGCCCTTCAGGAAGGCGGACTTGCGTTCGAAGGCGTTCAGTATCTGCAACTGCGGGCCGACCGGCATGCGGACATTGCCGCCGATCACGGCATAGCCGCCGCTGGTCGGGCCGCGATAATTGACCGCGCCGGTCTGCGCGAACAGCGTACCGTCGTTGTTGAAGCCCAGGTTCAGCGTGCGGTTGAGCGGTGTCGTCACGCCATATCGGGCGAACACGCCATTCAGTGCGGCCTGACTCGGCAGGTTGAGGGCGTCGGGCACGAACGCGCCGGTGCCGATGAACGAGGAGGGCACGCGATCGGCGAAGAACGACCGCTGCGATCCGGACAGAGGATCGCGATCAGCATAGCTCAGCGCCACCATCAGGCGCCCGCGATCGCCGCCGAACTTCGTACCCAGCGCGACCGAAGCGTTGAACTTGCTGTAGTCGCCGCGGAAGGAATCGCCATTCTGGATGTCGACGCGCACGCCGTCGAAATAGCGGTCGGTCTTGAAGTTGACGACGCCCGACATGGCGTCCGATCCGTAGATCGCCGAGGCGCCACCGGTAATGACGTCCACCGATCCGATGATCGATTCGGGTAGGATATTGATGTCGACATTGCCGTTGATGTCCGACAGCGGCAGGCGACGCCCGTCGAGCAGCACGAGGTTGCGGTTTGAACCCAGGCCGCGCAGGTTGAGCGTGGCGCGCCCGCCGCCACCCTGGCCGCCCGTCCCCGCATTGCCCGCAGGCGTGAAGCCCGGCAACTGGTTGAGCGAATCCTCAAGGTTGATCTGTCCGCTCTGCTGCACCAGTTCGTCTGACACGGTGACGATTGGGCTGACGGCGACATTGTTGGGACGCGCGATCAGCGATCCCGTGACGACGATGTCGGCGACATTGGCAGGCGTTTCGGCAGCGTCCGCTTCCTGTACCGGTGCTGCATCCTGCGCCAATGCCGGTATCGCCATGCCCGCAAGCACCAGCGCCGCCAGTGAACCGCTGATCTTCAGCACGGTTTGAACGTCTTTTCTCATGCTATCCTCCCTTTATTGTGACGGACTAGTCCGTACACTTCCGATTATACTTATGTCCGCACGCCGCGTGCTCAGTCCATTTCGACGCGGCGAACGTCTCCCACGATGAAGATGTAAGAAGCCGCCCCGATCAGCGCGAGCGCCCCGATGAATGCAAGTGCGCCGTAAAAAGAACCTGTCTGCCCCACGATCACGCCCACGACGATCGGCGTGACGATCCCGGCCAGGTTGGCGCACAGGTTGAACACACCGCCGGTCAGCCCGATGAACTGGCGCGGCGCGACATCCGAAATCAGCGTCCAGCCCAGATTGACCATCCCTTGCCCGAAGAAGGCGAGCGACATGATCGTGATGACCAGCGTGTTGCTCTCCACGAAATTGGCGGCGATGATGGTCGATGCGAGCAGAAGGCCGAACACGATCGGCAGCTTGCGCCCGATATTGGCCGATCCCGTCCGCCGCACGAGCATGTCCGACACCTGACCGCCCAGCAGAACGCCCGCCGACGCGGCGATGTAGGGCAATATGGCGAACGCGCCGGACTTAAGCCAGTCCATGCCCCGCTCCGTGGCGAGATAGGTCGGGAACCAGGTCAGGAAGAACACCAGCGTCGCATTGCCGCAAAACTGCCCTATCGACGCGCCCAGTATCTGGCGGTGTGACAGCAGGCGCTTCACGTTGGACCAGGAAAACGGCACCGCCTCCGCTTTCGTGGCGCTCGCCAGACCGCCGCCTGCGCGAATATAGGCGAGTTCCGCTGCGTTCGCGCGGCGGCTGTCCTGCGGATCGCGATAGCGTGCGTACATGATCGCGCCGAACAGCAGGCCCAGCGCACCGGCAATGATGAACAGCGCCCGCCAGCCGAAGTTGCCGACGATCCAGAACAGCACCGGGCTGAAAAAGGCGAGGCCCGCATATTGGCCGACGGCATAGACAGAATTCGCCCGCGCCCGCTCGTCCTGCGGGAACCAGGTGGTCAGAATGCGGCTGTTGCACGGATAGCATGGCGCCTCGGCGACCCCAAGGGCAAGGCGGAATCCGAACAGCATGCCGACATTGGCGGCAAGGCCGTGCAGCAGCGTGAAGAAGGACCACAGGATCAGCGACCCGGCATAAGTGATGCGCGTCCCCAGCCGGTCGAGCACCAGCCCGCCGGGAATCTGCGCCGCCGCATAGGTCCAGGAAAAGGCGGAAAAGATGAAGCCCATCATTTCGGGCGAAATCGACAATTCCTTCGTCAGCGACGGCGCCGCCACGCCCATGACGGCACGGTCCATGTAATTGAGCAGCGTCGCGATGCTGATCAGCCCCAACACGCCCAGGCGCGCACGGGATCGGGCTTGCGTCGCTTCCGGCGTGACGATGGCAGCCGTGCCGGTCATGCGGCGTTTCGCCTCTGGTCGAGCATGACGAGATGCCGCACGGCCAGCGCATAGCCATCGACGCCCAGGCCTGAAACGATGCCTGTCACGACCTGCGTCAGGATCGAGCGCGACCGCCATTCGGCTTCGCGGCGATGAATGTTGCTGATATGGAGTTCAACGACGGGGCAGTCGCACATCTTGAGCGCGTCGAGCACGGGATAGCCTGCGTAGGAAAAGGCGGCCGGATTGATGACGATGCCCGCCGCGCCGACGCGCGCTTCGTGCAGCCACGCGATCATCTCATGCTCTGCGTCGGTCTGGCGGAATATCAGCGCGAGGTCTGTTCCTGCGATTTCCCTTGCGCAGGCGGCCTCGACATCGGCCAGCGTCTCATGCCCGTAGATTTCGGGTTCCCGCACACCCAGCAGGCCGAGATTGGGTCCGTTGAGAACGAAAATGCTGCGCTGGGCCACTCCGGCCGATCCTTCCCCATATGCCCATTATGTTTTGTTTGGGCCGTTGCCCTGCACATATGGCAGGCCGAAACAGGATGCAAGAGAAATGTACTAACTGGTACGTTCGCATATTTCCGGGAATATGAAGTGTATCTAATGCGTCGGTTCCGGCAGCGGACATATCGCAATCCGATCAGCCTGATACGAGCCGAGCCACAGCATGTCGCCGATGATGACAGCCGCCGATACGCCGTTGAAGACAGGGTCGGGTTCGCCATAGGCAAGAATGTCAAAGCGCCGTGTGGCCGGATCGAGCTGCGCCACCGCATAGCCGCGATGGCATGTCATTCCGTCGGCGACGCCGTTTACGATCTGCCGCACCCCGCCGCAGGCAGGCTCGTCGCGCATCATGCCGGCTGCGATCAGCCGGTCGCCATCCCAGTGAATATTGTCCGGCATGAACTCCGGCGCAACGACACGCCACATCGGGGCGTGTGTATTCCTGCGATCGAACGCCACCACTTCGCGCGTGCCGAACGCGACGACGTAGAATCCGCTGTCGTCGCGCGCCGTTTCCAGACCGTTGTTGCCCGGCAATTCCGTGCCCGGCAGCAGCCGGAAGGCGGCTTCCCCCGGACGCCGCTCGAACACGCCGCCCGTTACGCGACCTATCACGAAATCGGTGATGCTGGTGCCGGGGCGCGTCAGCACCGTGGCGAGGACCGTTCCGTCGCTGTAGGTCGCGACGCTGTTCGCGACATGGCCGGGCGGCATCGCCAGACACCCTTGCCAGCGCAACAGCGGTTGCGCCGCGCCATCCCCATATTCCACCGTAAACATTTCGATCGCCTCGCGACCGCCATGATTGACCACAGCCAACGATGCCTTGCCCTGTTCCGTCACGCGCAGGCTGATACCGCGCGGGGTGAACAGCGCCGGATCTGGCGCAGTGCGACAATCGGGATAGCGCGGATCGGGCGCGATCTGGTCGGTGGCGCCGCGAAACCACACCTTCGCCCGCCGCGCTCCGGCATCGATGATCTTCAGTCCCGCCCCGGTGCTGAAACCACTGGCGATGATCCAATTGGTGCCGGGTATCCGCGCCAGATCCTCCGGCTTTTGCGTATCGCATATGAAGGAGAAGGATGCCGTCGCCGCGCAGGACGTCGCGGCGTCCCGTGTCGTGAATGTCGCGCAGCCCGCCGTACCCAGTAGCGGCAGTGCTAGGGCGAGACACCGGCCGATCATGTCACCTGATACACCCGGATGCGGACAGCGGGCATCGGCGTCCCTTCCGGCAGCGGACCCAGCGTACCGACGAAAATCCCCTTGTTCAGCCAGTCGTGCGGCCCCACCGGCACCTCGAAACTGGGCGTCGTGCGCAGATAGCGTTGCACGACGCCGGGCACCCGTGAATTGGTGAGGCCGACATTGCGGACGTGGATCAGCGTGCGGTCCTCCGCCTGCATCATGTAATCGGCTTCGATCTCGGTCCAGCCATCGGCGCGCTGCAATTGCCAGTCCGCCCCGCCGGGCAGTATCGTGCCCCTGATTCGCGGTCCCGCGAACTGCCCGCCGGTAATATCGATGCGCCGCCTTATACCGCGCGACGTCGTACCGATTTCGACCGTCGGCTTCAGGGTCGCGATGGCTTCATAGACGAAGGCAAGGCCCGGCTCGTCGACGGGCAGGGGCGATGCCGCCTTGAGCGAACCTGCCCCTGCGACGAGCGCCGTCGACGCGATCGCGGACAGGACATGGCGTCGGGATGGCGTATCGCTCATGTGGCTCAGTCCCTGATCCGGGGCCGCTCGGACGGCTTGGGCGGGGCTGCATCGGCAAGCAGCGGCAAGGCGGCGGCATTGGGCCAGTCGATCGTCCCTATTTTTTCGCCCAGCAGCATCACTTTGGGTTGCGTGGTCCGATAGGCAGGCCATCCGGCCTCGGGTCGACCATTGCGGGCAAAAGCGACGATCTGGCCCATCATACTGTCGGACAATTGCCGGTCCGCCGCCGTCCAGTCACGGGTGATGCGAAAACGGTTGAGGCTGTCGAGCGTGCCGAGCCAATAGGGTACGTCCGCCGTATGATAGGCCCCGACCGTTGCGGGATCATGATCGGCAAAGGTGATGCCGGGGGTGTAAGGCTGCACCTTCGTGAAGAAATAGGCATATACCGGCGCACGGCCATTGGTCGCCTGCGCCCTGGCCCAGCCATCCATCTGCAGCCCCAGTGTCGCATCGCGCTCTATATCCCGCGCTGCGCGGCGTGCCGTTTCCAGCGATGTGGCGGGATAGCGGCGCAGCACGTCGTCCGCCTTCACCGGAAAGGCCGCCCGCACCGCCTTTTCATAGTCCGCGACACTGGCGATCGGGCCGAGTGAGCGAAAGCTCTCGTCGCGGGTGAAGCCGATCATGATCGGCACGTCGCTTTGACGATGCGTCGCGAAGCTGGCGGCAGGATCCCCCGGCACAACTGGGCCGTCGATCACCACCGCGCGCCGCCGCTGCCCGCTCGCCACGGCCAGCACGCGGTCGGCGGGCATGTCGCGCATCTCTTCGACAGACCCGGCGCTCAGCGCTTTCTGCAAGGCCTCGCCTTCCGCTTCGGCCTCCGCCAGCGGCGCCGGGGCGCTGACGCCGCCGAAGGCGCTGCCGCTCATGCCGATCACGCGATGGAACAGGCCCTTGGCCGCCGGGCTGGCCTGCAACAACGATACCGACATCGATCCCGCCGATTGCCCCGCGATCGTGACATTGCCCGGATCCCCGCCGAAGCCCGCGATATTGTCTTTGATCCAGCGCAGGCCTGCGATCTGGTCCTTCAGACCGTAATTGCCCGAGCCGCCCCGGCCTTCCGTCGTCAGTTGCGGATGCGCCAGAAAGCCCAGTGCCCCCACGCGATAGGCTATGGCGACGTAGACGACGCCTTTCGCCGCCAGAGGCTCGCCCGCATAATTGGCCATGGACGCCGACCCTACGTTGAAGCCCCCGCCATAAATCCAGGCGACCACGGGATAGGGCTTTCCGGCAGGCGGCGGCTGCGGCGGTGCCCAGATGTTGAGATAGAGACAATCCTCGCTGGTCGCCTCTTCTCCGAAATAATGATTGATCGTGCGCCCGCGCAGCGGCTGGATGCACTCCGGCGCGAACCGGTCGGCATTCCATATGCCCTTCCATGCGGCACGCGGCTGCGGATCGCGCCAGCGCAGTTCGCGCAGCGGCGGCGCGGCGAACGGCACGCCCAGCCACGCACGCACGCCCGACGGCAGCGTGATTCCCGCTAACTGCCCTTGCTGCACCCGTACCGGCGCACCGGCAGGCTGTTCCACGATCTGCGCCGTCACCGGAGCGGAGAGCATGGCCCCCGCCAGCAGCACGGCCATGCGCCGGTGCGGCATCATTTCGCGCCCTTCAAAGTCCGGTCGAAAAAGTCGAACGTCAGCGTCAGCGCGCGCAGCGAGGCGGCGCGCGTGGCCCCGGCATCCGCGCCGATCCAGCTATGGCCGACCGCCGGAATGATCGTCAGGTCCACCGGCACGTGCGCCGTACGCAGCTTTTCTGCAAGCAACCGGGATTGCTCGACCGGCACGGTCTTGTCATCGGCGCCGTGGATCAGCAGCATCGGTGGATCGTTCTTGTCGACATGCGCCGCAGGGCTGGCGGCGGTTACGCGATCAACCGGGCAGGCGCCTTTCTCGCAATCGAGGTAGGTGTTTTCCGCGCGCGGGATCGCCGATTTCGGCATGGTCGCGAAATCATAGACGCCGTACCAGCCGACGGCGCCCTGAACGCAATCGGACTGTGCGGCGTTGTTCTTGTCCTCGCCCTCCGGCGCACGTCCGCAATCGAGCGCGGCGAGTGCGGCAAGCTGCCCGCCTGCCGATCCGCCCCACAAGGCGACATGATCGGGGTCGATGCCGAAGCGGTCGGCATTGGCCTTGAGGAAGCGTATGGCGGCGCGCACGTCGTTGATCGCCGCCGGAAAAGGCGCTTCGAGCGACAGCCGATATTCCAGCGACGCCACCACATAGCCGCGCTTCGCAAGATCCGCCAGAACCTGCGTGAAATCGCTGAACGCGCCAGACTGCCGCGTATGGCCCGCCATCCAGCCGCCGCCATGGATATATATGACGAGCGGCTTGGCCGGTTTGCCGGTTGCGCTGCGATACAGGTCCAGCGTCAGCGGTCGATAGCCGGGAATGCTGGAAAAGACGACGTCGGCGTTTACCGCGACATCGTCCGGATAGCGCAGGATTCGCTCTGGCATCGGATCGCCCAATGCCGGTTCCGGGGATGTGGTAGGATTGGGGGCCTGAACGGATGCCGGCGCGGACGTCTGAGCCGAAGCCGCCTGCATCATGCCGAGCATGAGTCCCGTAATGGCTGCGGCGGTGCCTCTACTACGCTTCATCATCCTCTCCTACCGTTCATGTGCGAACTGTTTAGTACATTGTGTAGCCAAGTTGATTTGCGTGGGCAATGGCCCAAATGGGCAGGATGCTATCGATGAGGCGATGCTGCACGGGATATCAGCGTCGGCACCAGCTTTCGATGATCTGGACGACGGTCTCCCGCCGCCGCGCGATGGCGCCGGACGATGTCATGTCGCGCTCGAATCCATAGGAGAATGTGTAGCGGTTCGACACGTTGTAGAAGCACAGGGCGCTGATCGTCATGTGCAGGTCGACCGGGTCTATGCCGTCGCGGAACAGGGCGGCAGCCGTCCCGGCTTCCAATATGCCGTGCAGAGTATCGATCACGGCCCGGTTGCGCTCCCTTATGCCGGGCACTTCGCCGATATGCGCGCCGCGCAATATGTTCTCGTTCATCACGAGACGCACGAACTCGGGATGATGGTTGTGATAGTCGAACGTCGCGGCGATCACGTCGCGCAAAGCCGCGTCGGGGGGCATATCGCTGCGGCGACTTTCAGCATCGACCGCGCGCACCGCCTTGTACGCGCGTTCCAGCACGGCCCGGTACAGCCCTTCCTTGCTACCGAAATAATAATAGATCATGCGCTTGGACGCGTTGGTCCGGTCGGCGATCTCGTCGATCCGTGCGCCGCTCAGGCCCTTGTCGGCAAACTCCGCCGTCGCGATGTCGAGAATATTGAGGCGCGTCTCTTCCGCATCCACTGCGCGCGTGCCGTTTCCGCTATCGATTGCCGCTGTCGCAGGCCTGCCCACGCTTCACTCCTTACACTGCCTAATAAGGCGCATCTTCCTTGAAACGCGACTGCGCCGCAAGGCGGACGGTGGCATTTGCTGCGCCATAGCCCTCATAACCACGCCGCTGCACGAACTCGAAGAAGAAACGCTTGGCGAAGGCACGGCTGTAGAATTGGAAATATTCCGCGTCGCCCTGCCTGTCGTAAAGGATATTGCCTGCCGCCATGCGTTCGATCAGCGCATCGTCAAGCCCGAAGCGCGCGGCGAGATCGTCGTAATAATTGCGTGGGATATCCAGCACATCGAGGCCGCCCCTCGCCATCGCGGCGCTTGCGGCGAATACATCGGCGCAGGAGAAGGCGATGTGCTGCACCCCGGCACCCATGTAATGCTGGAGGAAGCGCGAGGACAGCGTTTGCGCCGCCGCCGATCCGTTCAGCGTGATGCGCAGGCCCCCGCCGACCGATTCGACCGCCTGGCTGTGGACGATCCCCAGCGGATCGGCGATCTCCACCTGCGGCGTCTTGGTCACGTCGAACAGCGCGTAATAATAGAGCAGCCAGGACAGGAATTCCTCATAGCCCATGGCCTGTGCGATATGATCGATACGGATCAGCGCGCCCGGCGCCGCGTCCTCCGCGACCGGTTCGAACTCGCGCGCCCACACATCGGCTTCCTGCCCGGTCTCGATGAAATAGAGAAGGCTGCCTCCCACGCCGCGCACGCTCGGCATCGCCATTTCGCCGCTCGCGACGGACGGCTCGAACCGCGTGATATGCAGCGCCGCCGCCCGATCGAGCGCGGCGGCCACATCGGGCACGCGCAACCCTATCGCGCATACCGACGCGCCGTGGACGACATCATGGCTGTGCGCGAAGCCTTCGGTTTCGGAATTGACGACGATGTTGATGTCGCCTTGCTGCCAGCGCGTCACGGCCTTGCGGTGATGCTTTCCGACAGCCGTAAAGCCCATGGCCGAAAGCATCGCCCCCAGCGGTCCAGCTTCCTCCTCGCTCGCGGCGAACTCGATGAAGGCGACGCCGTCCACATCCACGCGCGGCGGCATGTCCGCCGTCCGCCCCAGCGCACGGCGCGCCTCGTCCTCCACCATGCGCAGCGACCGATAGCCGTCGAGCGCCACGCCGGAGGCCGATCCCGCCCGGAAGCGATCGTTGAAGATTTCCAGCGACAACGGCCCTTCATAGCCGATCGCGATCAGCGCCTTCACATAATCCGCTATCGGCAAGTCCCCTTGCCCCGGCATGTTCCGGAAATGCCGGCTCCAGTACAGATAATCCATGTCGAGCGCCGGTGCGTCGGCAACCTGGACGATGAACAGCTTGGCCGGGTCGATCGCCGCAATGCTTTCGATCGGCACCTTGCGCGCGAGCGAGTGGAAGCTGTCGAGGATCAGGCCGACCGAAGGATGATCGACTCCCTGCACGATCGACCAGGCATCGCGATGGTCGAACACATGGCGCCCCCATGCCAGCGCCTCGTAGCCGATCCGTAGGCCTCGCCTTCCAGCCCGATCGCCCAGTTCGGCGAAGTCGTCGATGATGCGCTGGCGATCCCCCAGCGCCTGCGGCGATACGTTGGAGCAGACAAGCACCAGATCGGTGCCCAGCGCTTCCATCACGTCGAACTTGCGTTCCGCCCGATCGAACGTCTTGGCGCGCAGGTCGCCCGGCATCCCTTCGAAATCGCGGAATGGCTGGAACAGCGTGCAGGTCAGCCCCGCATCCACGATCATCCGCCCTACATCGCGCGGAGAGCCGGGATAGCCGATCAGGTCGTTCTCGAAAATCTCCACACCATCGAAACCGGCGGCGGCGATCGCCTGCAACTTGCCCTCCAGCGTGCCGCTGATGGAAACCGTGGCTATGGATGTCTTCATGTCGGCACCTTGCTGGAACGCTCTCCTCCAATGCGTGTACCATTTAGTACATAAGATGCAAACCGGCTTTCGGCGGGGCGCCATTCGATCTTCGTCACACCCCGTCTTGGAACAGGCAAACGGAGACAAAACGCCATTAGACTGTTAAGCGCGCCATTTCGCCGGTCGCGGCGCTTTCCCCATTGCAGGACCGTATTGCCGTGATTCCCCTTCAACTTCTCGATACCGCCGACTTGCCCGACGGCGGCACCTTGCGCCTGATGCGGCGCGGGGAGGATCATTTCATCCTGTTCGGCCGCAACGAGCTGATGAGCAGTCGGTTGAAGGGGTCGGAGGAAGCGCTGGCCAGCCTGTCCTGCGCACCGCTGGCGGATCGTGCCGATACCAGCGTCCTGATCGGCGGGCTTGGCATGGGCTTTACCTTGCGGGCGGCGCAGAAACTGCTCAATCGCAAGGCACGGATCGTTGTCGCGGAACTCGTGCCCAAGATATTGGAGTGGGCGCAGGGGCCGCTGGCGCATCTGTTCGGGGACAGCCTGTCCGACCCGCGCCTGTCGGTGCGGCTGGAGGATGTGCGGGCGAGCCTGCTCCAGGCCGGGGGTTCAGGCGCCGATCGCTATGACGCCATCCTGCTGGACGTGGACAACGGACCCGACGGGCTGATCCATCTGGACAATGACTGGCTGTACAGCATGGCGGGGTTGCGTGCGGCGCGCGATGCGTTGAAACCCGGCGGGGTGCTGGCCATCTGGTCCGCCTATGACGATCCCGCCTTCACCGCGCGTCTGTCGAAAGCAGGCTTCACGGTCGATCCGGTCAAGGTTCGTGCGACCGGCGGCCGCAAGGGCGCGCATCACATGATCTGGCTGGCCGTCCGACGATAGGGCTTCTTCACCCAGTACGCCATGGCGAAGGGGCATCGGGCACCCCATATGGCTGACATGGCAAGCGTTACAGTCTGGTTCGATGGTGGATGTCCGCTCTGCCGCCGCGAAATCGCGCTTATGCGGCGGCTCGACACGCGCGGGAGGATCGCCTTCATCGACGTGGCGGCTGACGGCGAAGGCGCGTCATGTCCCGTCGATCGTGCCGCGCTGCTCGCGCGCTTCCATGCGCAGGAGGACGGCGTGATGCTGTCCGGTGCTGCTGCCTTCACGGCCATGTGGCGCGCCATTCCGCTGTTGCGCCCGCTTGGCTTGCTGGCCCGCAATCCGCTGGCGCTGGCCGTACTGGAGCGGCTTTATCGCGCCTTCCTGATCGTGCGGCCACGGCTCCAGCGCTTCGCACGTCGCCTCGACTAGGACTGAATGTCGATCAGTCCTAGCTGATCTTGCGCGCCAGTTCCTTGTTGATGCCCAGCGCCGCCAGCGTCGCCAGCGCGCCTGACAGCAGATAGGCGCCCGCCGCGAGCAGGCCGAAGCTGCTCGCCAGCCATAGCGCTGCCAGCGGCGCGAACCCCGCACCGAACAGCCAGGCGAGGTCTGACGTCAGCGCCGCGCCGGTGTAGCGGTGGCTGGTCGGGAAATTGGAATTGACCGCGCCCGACGACTGGCCGAACGCCAGCCCCAGCAGGATGAAGCCGCCGACCATGAAGATGATCTCGCCCAGATCGCCGCCGTTCAGAAGCTGCGGCGCGAATCCGCTGAATACAGCGATCGCCGCCGCCGTCGCGCCCAGCAGATAGCGTCGCCCGACGCGATCGGCGACCATGCCCGATGCGATCACCGCCAGCACGCCGACTGCCGCGCCGATGATCTCGATCACCAGGAAGCGTGCCGGGTTCTCCTTCGTGTAGAGGAAGATGTAGGACAGCGGGAACACCGTGACCATGTGGAACAGCGCAAAGCTGGCCAAGGGAGCGAACGCGCCGATCACGATGTTGCGTCCCTGCGTCCGCAAGGTTTCCAGCACGGGGGACGGCTGCAACTCGCGGCTTTCATACAGTTCGGCGTAATCCGGCGTGGAGACGATGCGCAGGCGCGCGAACAGCGCCACGACATTGATCGCGAAGGCGACGAAGAAGGGATAGCGCCAGCCCCAGTCGAGGAAATCGGCGGCGGACAGCGCGCTGACGAGGAAGGCGAACAGCGCGCTGGCGACGATCAGGCCAAGCGGCGCGCCCAGTTGGGGGATCATGGCATACCAGCCGCGCTTGCCCTCCGGCGCGTTGAGCGCGAGCAGCGAGGCGAGGCCATCCCACGCGCCGCCCAGTGCGACGCCCTGGCCAAGGCGGAACAGGGCGAGCAGCAAGGCGGACCCTACGCCGAACACGGCATAGCTTGGCAGGAAGGCGACGGCAGCGGTCGATCCGCCGAGCAGGAACAGGGCGATGGTCAGCTTCACGCCGCGGCCATATTGGCGGTCCACCCACATGAAGATCAGCGTGCCGACCGGGCGGGCGATGAAGGCGAGTGCGAAGATCGCGAAGGAATAGAAAGTGCCCGTCAGCCGATCGACATAGGGAAACACCAGTGCCGGGAACACCAGCACGGACGCGATCGCATAGACGAAGAAATCGAAGAATTCCGACGTGCGACCGATGACGACGCCGATTGCGATCTCACCCGGCGCGATGCTGCCGTCGTTTATGGCGCGGGCGTCCCGCTCCAGCTCGGTGGAGCTTCCTGATGCGCGCGTGGCGCTTTGGGATGGCGCGACTCCGGCGGTCATATGCTATGCTCACTTCAGATAGGGCCTGCGCAAAGCGGCAAGCGGCACTTCGGTTCTGTATCGTATACGGGCCGCTTATGCCACGCTTGCATGCGCAGCAGGATTGGACAAAATGTCCAATGTTGGTTGCGTTGGCCCCGGCGTAGGAGGCTGCCATGCCTGTGACATGTCCCCCTTCGCGGTCGGGTTCCGGCCCGCTGCGTACCCTCGTTGTCTTGCCGCTGCTCGGGTTGCTGGGTGCCTGCAACGCCGTGGTCCTTGATCCGTCGGGCGATGTCGCCGCGCAACAGCGCGACCTGGTGCTGATCTCGACCGGCCTCATGCTCCTCATCATCGTGCCCGTGATGGCGCTTACGGCGCTGTTTGCCTGGCGATATCGCGCGGCGAACAAGGCGGCGCGCTACGAACCGGACTGGGACCATTCGACGCAGCTCGAACTGGTCATCTGGGCCGCGCCGCTGCTCATCATCATC
This sequence comes from Sphingobium sp., assembly GCA_965279415.1. Lineage (GTDB taxonomy): Bacteria > Pseudomonadota > Alphaproteobacteria > Sphingomonadales > Sphingomonadaceae > Sphingobium. The sequence goes on along the minus strand of OZ257238.1, from coordinate 1,205,141 downwards.
TGCCTCGGCGCGGTGACGTGGGTCAGTACGCATCTGCTCGATCCCTATCGTCCGATCGGACGGGTATCCGCCGGAAAGGCGTTGCCCGCACTGGCGCAACCGCTGGAGGTGCAGGTCGTCGCGCTCGACTGGAAATGGCTGTTCTTCTATCCCGAATATGGCATCGCGACGGTCAACGAACTGGCCGCGCCGGTCGACAGGCCGATCCGCTTTCGTATCACCTCCTCCTCGGTCATGAACTCCTTCTATATTCCGGCGCTGGCGGGGCAGATCTACGCCATGCCGGGGATGGAGACGAAGCTGCATGCCGTCATCAACAAGCCGGGCGACTATGTCGGCTTCTCCGCCAATTACAGCGGTGCGGGTTTCTCCGGCATGCGCTTCCGCTTTCACGGCCTGTCCGACGCCGATTTCGGCAAGTGGGTGCAGAACGCGCGGGCGAAGGGCGGTTCACTCGACCGCGCCGCCTATCTGAAGCTCGAACGGCCGAGCGAGAACGTGCCGGTGCAGCGGTTCGCAAGCGTCGAGCCGGGCCTCTACGACGCGGCGCTCAACATGTGCGTCGAGCCGGGCAAGATGTGCATGCACGACATGATGCGGATCGACGCCAAGGGGGGCCTCGGCATGGCCTCCGTCCGCAACGTCCGCGCGCTTTCCTACGACAAATATGCGCGGCGCGGGTCGTCGGGCGGTGCAGTGCTGGGCAGCAACGCCGCTTATGTGGCCGCGCTGTGCACTCCCGGCGACGCAAAGGCGATGCTGGCGCTCAAACATGATCGCCCCGTGCCGCTCCCCGATCCGGGCGGCCTCGTCGGCGCGGGCCTGCCGCAGCCCGGTCGTACCACATCCACCGCGTCGCTCGACGCGCCCGCCATTCTGTAAGGCCGCTTCCCCATGGATACGCCAAACCCCGCCGATTTCGTCCCGATCAGCCCGCTGCTGGGCCGCTTCACGCTGGAATCGCTGCCGTTGCACGAGCCGATCGTCGTCGCGACCTTCGCGGTGGTCGCGCTCGGTGGTGCCGCCCTGGTCGGCGCGCTCACCTATTTCCGGGTCTGGGGCTATCTCTGGAAGGAGTGGTTCACGAGCGTCGATCACAAGAAGATCGGCATCATGTACATGATCCTCGGCCTCGTCATGCTGCTGCGCGGCTTTGCCGACGCGATCATGATGCGCCTGCAACAGGCGATCGCCTTCAATGGCTCGGAAGGCTATCTGAACGCCCATCACTACGACCAGATATTTACGGCACACGGCGTCATCATGATCTTCTTCGTGGCGATGCCGCTGGTAACGGGCCTGATGAACTATGTCGTTCCGCTCCAGATCGGTGCGCGCGACGTATCCTTCCCGTTCCTCAACAATTTCAGCTTCTGGATGACGACGGCGGGCGCGGTGATCGTCATGATGTCGCTGTTCGTCGGCGAGTTCGCGACGACCGGCTGGCTGGCCTATCCGCCGCTTTCCGGCGTCGGTTACAGCCCCGGCGTCGGCGTCGATTATTACATATGGGGGTTGCAGGTCGCAGGTGTCGGCACGACCCTGTCTGGCATCAACCTGATCGCCACCATAGTGAAGATGCGCGCGCCCGGCATGGGCATGATGAAGATGCCGGTGTTCACCTGGACGTCGCTCTGCACCAACATCCTGATCGTCGCGTCCTTCCCGGTGCTGACCGCCGTGCTCGCGCTGCTGACGCTCGACCGCTACGTCGGCACGAACTTCTTCACGAACGACTTCGGCGGCAACCCGATGATGTACGTCAACCTCATCTGGATCTGGGGCCATCCCGAAGTCTACATCCTCATCCTGCCCCTGTTCGGCGTGTTCTCCGAAGTCACCTCGACATTCTCGGGCAAGCGGCTCTTCGGCTATACCTCGATGGTCTATGCCACGGTCGTCATCACCATCCTCGCCTATGTCGTGTGGCTGCACCACTTCTTCACCATGGGGTCGGGGGCCAGCGTCAACAGCTTCTTCGGCATCACGACGATGGTCATATCGATCCCGACGGGGGCGAAGATCTTCAACTGGCTCTTCACCATGTATCGCGGCCGCATCCGCTTCGAGCTGCCGATGATGTGGACGGTCGCCTTCATGCTGACCTTCGTGGTCGGCGGAATGACGGGCGTACTGCTGGCCGTGCCGCCTGCGGACTTCGTACTGCACAATTCGCTGTTCCTGGTGGCGCATTTCCACAACGTCATCATCGGCGGCGTGCTGTTCGGCCTGTTCGCCGCGATCAACTACTGGGCGCCCAAGGCGATCGGCTTCCGGCTCGATCCGGTGTGGGGGAAGAGATCCTTCTGGCTCTGGGTCACGGGCTTCTGGGTCGCGTTCATGCCGCTCTACGTGCTGGGCCTGATGGGCGTCACCCGCCGGATGCGCGTGTTCGACGATCCGTCCTACCAGATATGGTTCCAGATCGCGGCGCTGGGCGCGTTCATGATCGCGGGCGGCATCGCCTGCATGCTGATCCAGTTCTACGTCAGCTTCCGCAACCGTCACGCCCTGCGCGACGCCAGCGGCGATCCGTGGGAAGGCCGCACGCTCGAATGGTCGACATCCTCGCCGCCGCCCGACTACAACTTCGCCTTCACTCCCGTGGTGCACGACAATGACGCCTGGTCGGACATGAAGGCGCGGGGCTATGAGCGTCCGCTGGAAGGCTATCGCCCGATCCATATGCCGAGCAACACGGGGACGGGAGTGATCCTCTCTGGTCTCAGCATGATATTCGGCGCGGCGATGGTCTGGTACGTCTGGTGGTTGGCGGGTCTGTCCTTCGCGGGCATCCTCGTCGTCGCGATCGCGCACACCTTCAACTACAAGCGGGACTTTCATATCCCGGCGAAGGTGGTCGCCGATACCGAGGGCGCGCGCACCCGCATGCTCATGGCGGAGGCACGCTGATGTCCGCACGCGCTCTAGCTGCCGATTCCGAAACGCCGGTCGAGTTCTACCTGCGCGAGGAGCATGACCATCCCGAAGGGTCCAGCACGATGCTGGGCTTCTGGATCTACCTGATGAGCGATTGCCTCATCTTCGCGATCCTCTTCGCCTGCTATGCCGTGCTGGGCGGCAACTATGCCGCAGGGCCATCCCCGCGCGACCTGTTCGATCTGCCACTGGTCGCGCTCAACACCGCTATGCTGCTGTTCTCCTCGATCACCTACGGCTTTGCGATGCTGGCGATGGAGGAGAAGAAGGCCGGGCAGACGCAGGCATGGCTCGCCGTCACCGGCCTGTTCGGCCTCGCCTTTCTGGGGATCGAACTGTACGAGTTCAGCCATCTGATCCATGAAGGCGCAACGCCGCAGCGCAGCGCCTTCCTCTCGTCCTTCTTCACCCTGGTCGGCACCCACGGCCTGCATGTCAGTTTCGGCCTGCTCTGGCTTGTCGTGCTGATGGTGCAGGTGGCGCGCAAGGGGCTGATCGCCGCCAACCGCCGCCGCCTGATGTGCCTGTCGCTGTTCTGGCATTTCCTCGACGTTATCTGGATCGGCGTGTTCACCTTTGTCTATCTGATGGGAATGTTGCGATGAGCACCGACACGCATGTCGATCATGAGGATGTGGTGGAAGCGCATGGCAGCCGCAAAGCCTATCTGACGGGCTTCGCGCTCTCGGTCGTGCTGACCGCCGTCCCCTTCTGGCTGGTGATGACCGGCGCGCTGCCGAACGCGGCGACCGCCTATCTCATCATGATCTTCGCCGCGGTGCAGATCATCGTCCATATGGTGTTTTTCCTGCACATGAACAGCAAGTCGGAAGGTGGCTGGACGCTGATGGCGCTGATCTTCACGGTCGTATTGGTCGGCATATCGTTCAGCGGATCGCTGTGGGTCATGTATCACCTGAGCGACAACATGATGCCGATGACGGCGCAAGAGATGCGCCAGATACCGTGACCCGTGCCCCGCGATCGGGATCATGGATAGCAGTTGTGGGCAGCATCTGGCTGCTGCTGTTCCTGTCCCTGATCGCGCTGGGCACTTGGCAGGTGCAGCGTCGGGCCTGGAAGCACGCGCTGATAGAACAGGTGAACGCCCGCATCCATGCGCCGCCGGTCGCCGCTCCCGGTCCTGCGGCATGGCCCGGCATCACGGCGGAAAAGGACGGCTATCGCCGGGTGACGGTGACGGGGCGTTTCCAGCCGGAGGATACACTTGTGCAGGCGGCGACGGCGCTGGGCAGCGGTTACTGGGTCATGGCGTCGTTCCGAACGAACCGGGGCTTTACCGTTCTCGTCAATCGCGGTTTCGTATCGTCCGAACGCCGCGGCGATTATGGGCGGGTTCCGGGCATCGTCACCATCACCGGCCTGCTGCGCATGACCGAACCCAAGGGTGGCTTCCTGCGCCATAACGATCCCGCCGCGAACCGCTGGCATTCGCGCGATGTGGCTGCAATTGCAGAAGCGCGCGGGCTGGGCATTGTCGCCCCCTATTTCATCGATGCCGAACGCGAATCCGGCGATCGCAAACCTGTTTCCGACGCGCCTGTCGCGGGTCTCACGGTCGTCGCCTTCCCCGACAATCACCTGGTCTATGCGCTCACATGGTACGGGCTTGCAATCATGCTTCTGGTCGTCGGCTTCGTGTTCGGGAAAGAGGAATGGCGCCTGCGCCGACAAGCGCCTAGATCGGGCGGATGACGGCTGCATCGCACTCCCTTTCCGCGCGGCTCGAAAGGCTGACGGGCGTGGTCTCGCTGGCCTCGCCGGATGCCGCGGGGCACCGCAACATGGTGCAGCTCGTGCAGTTGCGCTGGCTCGCCGTCGGGGGCCAGTTCGCGACGATCCTGTTCGTCCATTACGGCATGGACGTGCGCCTGCCGCTGTTGCCGATGCTTGCGCTGGTGCTTGCGCTGGTGATCCTCAACCTCGTCAGCATGGCCGCGTTGCGCAAGCGGCGGGGAATAGCCAATGCCGAACTGTTCGCTGCTCTGCTGCTCGACGTCGCTGCGCTCACCGCGCAGCTTTACATGAGTGGCGGCGCGACCAATCCCTTCGTGTCGCTGTTCCTGCTTCAGGTGGTGCTGGGCTCGGTCCTGCTCGATCGCTGGTCGAGCTGGGCGGTGGTCGGCGTGACCAGCCTGTGCTTCGCCTTCCTCGTCATCGCCTATCGCCCGCTCGCCTTGCCCGCCAGCATGGGGCAGAGCCTGTTTCGCCTGCATGTGCAGGGCATGTGGGCCTGCTTCGCGCTGATGGCAGTGCTGCTGGTTCTTTTCGTCACGCGGATCAGCGGCAATCTGCGCGCGCGCGATGCCTATCTGGCGGACATGCGGCAACAGGCGGCGGAGCAGGACCATATCGTCCGCATCGGCCTGCTCGCGACCGGCGCCGCGCATGAGCTGGGCACGCCGCTCTCCTCGCTGTCGGTCGCGCTCAACGACTGGCAGCGGATGCCGCAGATCGCGCAAACGCCCGACATGGCGCAGGAAGTGGCCGAGATGCAGGCGGAGGTGCAGCGCTGCAAGGCGATCGTCACCGGCATATTGCTGTCGGCGGGCGCCGAACGCAGCGACGGGTCCAAACCCACGACGATCCACGCGTTCTTCGATGCGCTGGTGGCCGAATGGCGGATAACCCGGCCCTATGCCGACCTGCATTACGACAATGGCTTCGGCCACGACATGCCGGTCGTGGCGGACGCGACGCTGCGGCAGGTGATCGGTAATCTGCTCGACAATGCCTTCGAGGCTTCGACCGGTCTCATCAGCCTGACGGTGGGGCGGGAGGAAGACCGGCTGGCGATCCTCGTGCGCGATACCGGTCCCGGCTTTCCGGCGGACATTCTCGCCAATATCGGCAAGCCCTATTATTCGACCAAGAGCCGCCCCGGTGCGGGCCTCGGCCTGTTCCTCGTCGTCAATGTGGTGCGCAAGCTGGGCGGTGAGGTGCTGGCCCGGAACCGGACGCAGGGCGGGGCGGAAGTGATCGTCACTTTGCCGCTTGCCGCGCTGGCGCTCCATGACGGGAAGGCGGTGCCGGATGGACGCTGAACGCCTGTTGGTGATCGTCGAGGATGACGAAGCCTTTGCCCGCACGCTCCGCCGGTCGTTCGAGCGGCGCGGTTACACGGTGCTGGCGGCGGGCGATCCCGACGGGCTGGCCGCGCTGCTCAGGGAGCATCGGCCCCATTATGCCGTGGTCGATCTGAAGCTCGGTCAGGCATCGGGTCTCGTCTGCGTGCAGGCACTGCACGCGCACGATCCGGCGATGCTGATCGTGGTGCTGACCGGTTATGCCAGCATCGCCACGGCGGTGGAGGCGATCAAGCTGGGCGCGTGCCATTATCTCGCCAAGCCGTCGAACACCGACGACATCGAAGCGGCGTTCCGCAAGGCGGAAGGCGACAAGGCCGGCGGCGACGTCGACGCGCCGCTGGATGCCCGCCCGACGTCGATAAAGACGCTGGAATGGGAACGCATCCACCAGACGCTGGCGGAAACCGATTTCAACATATCCGAAACCGCGCGGCGGCTGGGGATGCATCGGCGCACCCTGGCCCGCAAGCTTGAGAAGCGGCAGGTGAAATAGTACCGGATGATTATAACGGAAAACATAACTCAACCCCGTTCGTGTCGAGCGAAGTCGAGACACTCTGGCACTGCGCAAGCGGCGATTCCCTCGACTTCGCTCGGGACGAACGGTTCTATGTTTTGCTATTGCGCTTTTTCGCCTGTGCTTCAGTTGGCAGCATTACCGACGGGTGCGGCTTCAGTCGCATTGTCAGCGCCGGACGAGGCTGCAGCGGCGGCACCTTTGGCCGGTTTTGCCCCTGCTTTCAGGGTGCCCGGCCCTGTTTCCGGCCAGGTCATGCGGCACTCGCGCACCCACACGTCGTAGATCGGATGCTCGACGACATTGCGTTCGGGCCGGTCCCTGAACAGCCAGCCGGAAAAGACGCGATACCATTTGCCGCTCCCCGCGCTGCGCACGTCGAGCTGGACGAAAGCGCCGGTTTCGGGCTTATTTTCCCAAGGCGCAGTCGTTTCGCAGGCGCGCACGCGGACCACCGCATCGCCGAAGCGCTGCGCCTGTCCCGGCTTCATGACGAGATCGCGAGTCTGGCCGTTCCGCTTGTTGAGCAGGCCGACCATCGCCACGCGCTGCGCCATCGGCGTTCCGGGCAAGGCCTGCGTCGCATTGTCCGCCGATATGATGGCGGCGCCCTGCGCGGCCAGTCCTTCAGCCGGACCGCTGCGCTTTTCGTCCGTGTCGCATGCGGCCAGCGCAAGCAGCATGGCTCCGGCCATAACCGGCCTTGCCCAGGCCCTGTCAGGCATGGTCGATATGCGGATCATTCATCAAGGCCCTTTGCGGCAGCGTCCCGTGCTGGCGATATAGGCGGGGAGGCAAGCCGCTGGCAAGCAGCGCGGGTTCAGCCCGTTCGCCGGGCGGCGCGCTCCGCACGGCGCAGAAAGTTCAGGACTGCCTTCTCGCGCGCATCGAGTGCACCGCTGGCGTCGGGGGCATCGTCCGCGCGCACCCTGATCCGCAAGGCATCTTGCTCGAACGCTTCGATCACGGCGGGGTGGATATAACAGGTGCGGCAGACGGTGCGGGTATTGCCCAGTCGCGCCGCGACCTTGTCGATCGCGGCGACCAGCTTGCGCTTCGTCGCGGCGGCGCTCCCGGCGGGCGGACATTGCGCCAGTTCGGTCGCGGCCAGCACGGTGCCATGCCAGGTGCGGAAATCCTTGGCGGTGATCGCAGCGCCGCTGATGGCCTTGAGATAGGCGTTGACGTCGCCGGAGGTCACCGCCGCTGGTTCTCCGTCGCCATCGCGATACTGGAACAGATGCTGTCCGGGCAGTTCCTGCATGGCCTTGAGCAGGCGGGATACCCGCCGGTCGCGGATGGTGACGTCCCAGGGCTGCCCGCTTTTCCCCTTGAAGGTCAGGCGCAGGCTGGACCCGGTGATCGCCGCATGTCGTCGCCGCAGGGTGGTGAGACCGAAACTGCGGTTCTGCTTCGCATAATCGGCGTTGCCGACGCGGATCATCGAAATGTCGAGCAGATGGACGATCGTCGCCAAGACCTTGGCCCGCGGCAGGCCGCGCAGCGCCATGTCGGCGTCAACCTGTGCGCGGATGCCGGGCAGGGCGTGGGCGAAGGCGATCATGTGCGCGAACTTGTCCTTGTCGCGCTCCGCCCGGAAATCGATATGATAGCGATATTGCTTGCGCCCCCGCGCGTCCCGCCCCGTCGCCTGGAGATGGCCGTTGGCGAGCGGGCATATCCATACGTCGGCATAAGCGGGCGGCACGGCAAGCGACCGGATGCGCGCGCATTCGACCTTGTCGCGGATCGTGCGACCGTCGGGATCGCTATAGGAAAATCCCTTGCCCGCCCGGCGACGGCGAATGCCCGGCATGTCGTCGCTGGTGAACACCAGATCGGCGGAGGTCAGGCCATCGGCCGTTTCGATCGGCGTCATCTTCATCGGGGCGTTGCTTTCGGCACGGGGGAAATAGGATACGTCCCGCAGCCGGTGAAGGTTCCCGTCGTTCCGCTTCGCCTTACCCCGCCTTGCGCGCGGCAATATGCGCGTCGATGTTGCGGCCCAGAACGGTCAGCGGCACGTTGCCGCCCAGTACCACGGCATCGTCGAACAGCCGAAGGTCGTATCGGTCGCCCAGCGCCGCCTGCGCCTTTGCGCGCAACCGCACGATCTCGCTGTGCCCTACCTTGTAGCCGCAGGCCTGCCCCGGCCACGCGCAATAGCGATCGACTTCGCTTTGCACTTCCTCGATCGTCGAACCGTTGGTCGTCGCGAACCAGGTGATCGCATAGTCGCGCGTCCATCTTTTGGCGTGAATGCCGGTGTCGACGACCAGACGGCAGGCGCGGAAGGCGATCGACTGGAGATAGCCCAGCCGCCCGACCGGATCGTCGTCATAGACGCCCAGTTCGCTCGCCAGTTGCTCGGAATAGAGTGCCCAGCCTTCGGAATAGGCGTTGAAGGCGAGGAGCGAGCGGACCAGCGGCAGCTTGAAGGTATATTCGCCTTGCCAGATATGGCCGGGTATCCCCTCATGGTAGCTGAGCGTCGGCAGCGCGTATCGCGGCCAGATGCCGGTGTCGCGCAAGTTGATGTAATAGTTCCCCGGCACGCTGCCGTCGATCGTTCCCGGACCGGCATAGCCGCCCGGCGCCCCCGCCTCGATCTCCACCGGCACCCGCTTCACGATCAGACGCCCCGGCACCAGCGTCGCAAAGGCGCGGGGCAGGCGGGTGCGGATGTCGGCGATGCGCCCGTTGACGTAATCGAGCACCTGTTGCCGCCCCGCATCGGTGTTGGGGAAAAGATATTTGGGATTCTTGCCCAGTGCCGTCATCCGCTCGCCGACGGTTCCCTTGCTATAGCCCAGCCCCTTGAGGATGCCGTCCATCTCCGACTGCAGCGCCTGGAGCTGTTCGAGGCCCATGGCGTGCACCTCTTCTGGCGTCATGGTCGTCGTGGTGCTCGCGCGTAAAGCCCAGGCATAATAGGCCTCGCCCTGCGGCAGTTTCCAGACGCCTGCATCCATCGTCGCCTTTTCGCGATGGACGGCAAGCTCCGCGATCTGCCGGTCCATTGCCGGGGCGACCTTATCCGCGATCAGGGATAGCGCGCGTGCGCCATAGGTGCCGGACATGTCCTTCGTGCGACCGGCGATCGACGTCGCGAGCGTCCACTGGTCGAAGGGCAGCGCCCGTGCGCCGCGTTGTTGTTTCAATGTCTTGTCGAGCAGAAAGGCGGGCGCGACGACACCCAGCGCGCGGTCGTGCTTCAGCCGCTCGGTCTCCCCGTCCAGGCCTTTGGCATAGGCTTCGACGCGCGCCAGATAGGCGTCTGCGTCGGTGGCATTGGCGATAACATGCTGGCTGTCGAGAAAATCGGGCACTTCGACGAAGGCGCCGGTGTTCTGCGCAACGACATAAGGCGCGTTGCGATAGGAGACGTTGAGGTTGAGCACCACCATATCGCCGAAGGGAAAGGCCGATCCGTCCGCAGCCACTTCATGCGAGGTGCGTACGACATCGACATCGGTGCGCGTCGCAGGGCTGAGCGCTTTCATGTCTATCGCGCGCAGTTTTTGCAGGCGGGCGGCGGCGCGGCGTGCATTGGCCATCTGCCCCGCGCCGGAACGATCGGCGAGGCGGGACTTGAGCGCGCTGCGCTTGTCCTTGTCGAGGCCAAGGCCCGTCGCGCTTTCGGGATAGTCCGCCAGCATCTCCTCGGCCATGCCGGCCAGCAACGTTTCGGCCTGCGCATCGGCGCCGGTCGCAGCCCGCACCGGTGGCGCGGCCAGCGCTGCCATGCTGGCGGAACCGATCAGGAAATCGCGGCGGGTGGTCATGGGGCAAATCTCCGGGTTGGCAGCCAGCATCGCGCCGATAGTGGAACAGCCCCGCCACTTGAGCAAGCGCGCGGCGCCATCGCGACGTCGATTGCAGAATCGTCCCGTCGATATAAAAAACATTCATGATTGTTTTATACGGCGGTGCTGTTAATGTGACCTGACGATAAACAGGGATTCAGGGACGATGGATGCAGCGCAAGCGGAGGGTCTGAAACAGGCCATGGCCTATGAGACGGCGCGTAAAGCGCCGCCCGAAGGCTTTCCCGCGTTTTCGGACATTCCCGCCGGGCGCTACGTCGATTCGGACTTTCTGGCTCTCGAACGCGACCTGATGTGGAAGCGCGCCTGGCTTTATGCCTGCCACGCCGACCAGATCCCTGAACCGGGAAGCTGGATGCTGGTCCGCAGCACGGGATCGCCCATTCTTGTGGTGCGTGATCTGGAAGGGGCCTTCCGGGCCTTCTACAACACCTGCCAGCATCGCGGCGCACCGCTGGTCAAGGAGGACAGCGGGCAGTCGCGCGGCTTCATCTGCGGCTATCACGGCTGGAGCTATACACTCGAAGGTCGGTTGACGGCGGTGCGCGACCGGCGCGATTTCGTCGATCTCGACTTTGCCTGCCGCTCGCTCAAGGCTGTGCGCTGCGAAACGATCGGCAACCTCATCTTCATCAACGAGGATAGCGAAGCGCAGCCGCTGATCGAGCATCTTGGCCCGATGGCGAACGAGCTCGATCAATATGCGCTGGACACGCTGCGTTTCGTGGAGAGCCGGTCCTACGACGTGCCGTGCAATGTGAAGGTGCTGCTCGACGCCTTTCTGGAAGTCTATCATCTCAAATCCATCCACGTCGATACGGTGGACCGGTTCCTCGATCACAAGGGGATGACAATCACGCTGTGGCCCAAGGGGCATTCGCGGATGATCACGCCCAACCGGCGCCCCGACTGGACCGATCCGGGCACGCGCGGAATGCCGAAGATCGAAAGCGTGACGGAAATACCGCGCGACAACAACGTCAGCTATCACATCTTCCCCAATTTCGTGATGCCGCCGTCGGATTCGGGCATCCCGCTGTTGCAATTCTGGCCGGTCGCCGACAATCAGTGCCGGGTGGTGTCGACCTGGATCGCGCCCGATTACGACCCTGCCGATCCGCACCCCAAATGGGAACAGCGCACGGCCAACTGGGAACGGATATTGTACGAAGACCTGCAATTCGCGCCGCAGATACAGGAATCTATCGAATCGCCGGGCTTTCAGGCGATGCCGTTGAACTATCAGGAACGCCGCATCTATCACTGGCATGAAGAGTTGGACCGGCGTATCGGCGCCAACCGGGTGCCGCCCGCGCTGGCGGTGAAGCCGGTTCTGGATTCCTGGGTCGTGCGATGAACGAGGTGCCCGATATGGCCGATTTTCAGCAGGCCGATGCGCCGCGCCCCAAATTTGGTTTCACCGACGACGAACTGGCTGCGATGCCGACGGTCTATCGCGACGATCTTCTCGCGGGGCAGGTGGTGCTGATTACCGGGGGCGGATCAGGAATCGGCAAGGGGCTCGCTTTTCTTGCCGCGCGGCTGGGGGCGGACGTGATCATTTGCGGACGGCGCGTGGACCGGCTTGAGGCGACGGCGGCGGCGATCGAGCAGCATGTCGGCAAGCGCCCGCTATACGTGGCGATGTCGATCCGCGAACCTGAAGAGGTGGATGCGCTGTTCGACCGCATCTATGCCGATTACGGGCGTCTCGATCATCTGGTCAACAATGCCGGCGGGCAGTTTCCGCAGGACGCGATCGACTTTTCGCGCAAGGGCTGGATGTCGGTGATCGACCTCAATCTCAACGGCACCTGGTGGATGATGCAGGCGGCGGCGCAGCGGTGGCGCGATGCTGGCAGCGGCGGCAATATCGTCAGCGTCGTCGCCAATGTCGAGCGCGGCATGCCGCAAGCAGCTCACACCTGTGCCGCCCGGGCGGGCGTCATCTATCTCAGCAAGACGGTCGCGACCGAATGGGCGCCGCACAATATCCGCGTCAATTGCGTCGCGCCGGGCGTCATCGAAAGCGAAGGCTTCCATGTCTATCCCGAAGAAGCGCTGGCGCGGTTCCACGATGCCAATCCGATGAAGCGGCGCGGCGATGTGTGGGATGTGGCGGAAGCGGTCGTCTATCTCATGGCGCCGTCGGGCAAGTTCATCACCGGCGACATGATCGTGGTTGATGGTGGTCAGGCGCAGAACGGCGCGGTCTGGCCCGCAGGGCGACCCGATTATTTCGGGGGCAAGGCGCCCAACGGCGTCTGACGGAGGCACTTTGCGCTAAGCGTCTGATGGTTGTGCGTGCTAATGATTGCGCATGACACCGATCGAACGCGCCGCGCGCGCCATGTATGACGAAACTGCGCCGGAATGGTCCTGGGACGATCCGGATGCGGAATTGCTCCGCGCACTCTATCGCGCCAACGCGCGGGCGGCGTTGTCCTCGTTGCGCGACCCGACCGATGCGATGTGTGAGGCGGGGGGCGATCATGTGGCGGACGCGGACCGAATCACGGTGGATGCGATCTGGACCGTCATGATGGATGCGGCACTGGTGCAGGACGTATGAACGACGACGACCTGATCGATACGCCCGGAGGCCCGATGACCTGGGCCGCGTGGAAAAAACGCAATCCGGTGCAGGTGCCCTCGCGCCGTACGAAGGGCAAGGCGCTGCCCAACAAGGTGCCCCGTCGCACCGGGGAATGATCGGACCGGCTACCGATGATCTACATTATTCTCAATATCGTCGCGATCCTGCTGGCGACGCTTGCCGGGCTGGCATTCGGCATCCTGTGGTATCGGATTGTGGATCGCCGGACATCGATGGCGCGATGGAGTCTGTTGCCGGTCGCCTTCGTGGCGGAGTTCTGGCTGGCCGCGATACTTGCCGGCGCGCTGATTCTCGCCCCGCGTCAGGCGGCGCCCTGGACGATGGCACTGGCCAGCGCCGTCGTCATCTGGATCGGGTTCGTCGTGCCGACGATGCTGGTCACGCATCTCCATCGCCGCATGTCGCTGCGCATCGCGCTGGTCGATTGCGGGCATTGGCTGGGAATCATGCTGGTTCAGGCGGCGACGTTGCAGGCGATCGGCCTGCAGGCGCCACCTGCCTGAACAGCGACAGGATCAGTCCGCGCGATAGACGGTGCCGCCCTTCATCACGAAGCGCATCTTTTCGAGCACGGTGACGTCGGTCAGCGGATCGCCCGACACCGCGATGATGTCGGCAGGCATGCCAGCCGTAATTCGTCCCGCCTGATTGTCGATCTTCAGATGCGTCGCTGCCGATATCGTTGCCGCCTGAATGGCCTCAAGTGGCGTTAAGCCCGCCTTCACCAAAAGCGCGAACTCTTGCGCATTGTCGCCGTGCGCGGACACGCCGGTGTCGGTGCCGAAGGCGATGCGGACGCCGCCGTCATGCGCACGGCGCGCCATGTCGAGCATTTTGGGGCCAGCCTCCAGCGCCTTGGCGGTCTGTGCAGGCGTGAAGAAGTTGCCGGGGCTGGCCGCGATCCGCGCGACATAATCGCCCGCCAGCAGCGTCGGGACCAGATAGGTGCCGGGCCGCTTGAACAGGCGGATCGATTCGGCGTCGAGATAGGTGCCATGCTCGATCGAATCGCCACCGGCCTTCAGGAAGGCGTTGATCCCGTCTACGCCATGGGCATGCGCCGTCACCTGCCGTCCCATGCGATGCGCCGCCTGCACGATGGCGGCCAGCTCCTCGTCGCTGAATTGCTGAGAAAGCCCCGCCGCCGTGTTGGATAGAACGCCGCCGGTCGCGGTGATCTTGATGATGTCCGCGCCGCTGCGCACTTGCAGGCGTACGGCCCGCATGCAGTCGTCCGCGCCCGAACACACGCTTTCGGGAGAGAGCAGGTGAAGGATATCGCTGCGGAAGCCGTTGGCGTCGCCATGTCCGCCATGGACGGAGACGGCCGATCCTGCGGCGACGATCCGCGGCCCCGCCACGTCGCCGCGTTTCACCGCGTCGCGCAGAGCGAAGATCGCGCTGTTTTCCGCACCCAGATCGGCGACGGTGGTAAAGCCCGCCATCAGCGTCTTGCGCGCAAAGCCTGCGCCGATCATCGCCTGATCGGCGGACGATTGCGTGACTTCGTCCAGCCGGGCGTTGGTGTTCTGCTGTCCCGTCAGGTGGACGTGACTGTCGATCAGGCCCGGCAGGACGAACGCATCGCGCAGATCGATGACGGTGCCTTCGCCTTCCCCGACGAAGCCATCCCGGATTTCCGCGACCTTGCCGTCGCGCACGACGAGCGTCTTGTCCTTATCGACACGACCGGTCGCCGGGTCGGCAAGCAGCTTGCCCGCCTGGATGAAGCGCGTTTCGCTGTTTGCGGCGGAGGGTGCGGCTAGTGTCTGGGATTGGGCGGGCGCCACGCTTGCCATTGCAAGGGCCATCAGCCCCGCCATCCAGAAACGCTGCGTCATGCGATCACTCCCCCACAATAGTGCTGTTCTTTCCGAGCCATAACGGAGCGAGTGCATGCTGCAAAGGGGCTTCTCAGCAGGGCAGTGCGTGCGATCGTCTTTGCGTCAGCTTCTCGTCGGCAACGGCAATGGCGAAGATCGCGATCCCGCCCAGCGCCAGCGCTGCGCCGACCCAGCCGACCGATGTCCAGCCATAGCCAGCGGCAATGGCCAGCCCGCCCAGCCATGGGCCAAGCGCATTGGCGACGTTGAAGGCGCTGTGATGCAGCGATGCCGCCAGCGTCTGCGCATCACCGGCGACGTCCATCAGCCGCGTCTGGAGGACCACGCCGAAGCCGCTGCCTATCCCGACCAGAAAGCCGACGACGGAAAGCGCCACCAGATTGCTCGCCGCGAAGGGAAAGGCAGCGAGCGCCAATGCGGTCCACAGCATCAGGCCGAAGCCCGTAGGCAGCATCGCTTTGTCCGCTGCCCATGCTCCGCCGAAATTGCCGACGTTCATCCCGACGCCTATGATGAACAGGACGAGCGGCACTTGCGCAGAGGTCGCGCCCGTCACTTCGAGCATGGTCGAGGCGATGTAGGTAAACAGGGCGAAGATGCCGCCGAAGCCGATCGCCCCGGCCGCCAGCGTCAGCCACACCTGTCGCCGTTTGAGCACACCCAGTTCGCGCAGGGGGCTGGCGTCGGTATCGGGCTTGTCCTGCGGGGCGAAGGCCCACACCAGCGCAACGGTGGTCAGCGCCAGCACCGCCACGATCGCAAAGCCTGCGCGCCAGCCGAACCACTGGCCCAGCAGATTTGCGGCAGGCACGCCCACGACGGTCGCGACCGTCAGGCCCGCCATCACGCGCGACACCGCCTGCGTGCGGCGGTTATGCGGCACCAGACCCGCAGCCACCAGTGCGGCGATGCCGAAATAGGCGCCGTGCGGCACACCGCTCAGGAAGCGGAAGGCGAGCAGCCAGCCATAGCTGGGTGCAAGCGCGCTGATCCCGTTGGCGATCGCGAACCATGCCATCAGCCCGATCAGCAGGGTACGGCGCGATTGCCGCGCACCGAGGATCGCGAGGATCGGCGCGCCGACGACGACGCCCAGCGCATAGGCGCTTATGACGTGCCCGGCGGTCGGCGCGTCCACGCCAAGATCGGAGGAGAAATAGGGAATGAGGCTCATCGCCGCGAACTCGGCCGTGCCGATCGCAAATCCCCCCATCGCCAGCGCGAACAGCACCAGGCCGATATGGCGCACGTCTCCCGTGTGGATCGCTGGTGAAGAGGCATGAGGTAGCATGGGATGGCAGTCTTCTGAATATGCAGCGGATTGCACCCCTTAGACGCTTATCCCTGCCGCTCAATGGCCGTCCCGGCATGTTCGGGATGATATTTGCGGCACGGCACTTGTGCGTGGTGCAACCGCGTCACCCTGCCAGACGATAGCCGACGCCCAGTTCGTTGATGATCAGCGTCGGCTTTGCCGGATCGTCCTCCAGCTTCTGCCGCAGATTGCGGACGACGAGCCGCAGATATTCGACCGGGGGATCGTAAGCGTCCGGCCAAACGGTTTTCAAAAGATGCTGGTGCGTCAGGACGCGGCCCGGCGTTGCGGCAAGCAGGGCCAAGATGGCGAACTCCTTGCGCGTCAGATGCACGTCCCGGTCGCTGCGCGTGATGCGATGCCGGTCCAGATCAACCGTGACGGGGCCTATGGCGACCGGGCCGCTCGCCATTCCGCCCGGCGCGCGATGGCGCAGGGCGACCCGCACCCGCGCCAGCAATTCCTCGCTGTCGAACGGCTTGGTCACATAATCGTCCGCCCCAAGGTCGAGCGCGGCAACCTTTTCCTCCGTCGCTTCACGCGCCGATACGATCACCACCGCCGTTCCCAGTTTCTTGAGCAGCGGCAACAGTTCCAGCCCGTCGCGATCGGGCAGGCCAAGGTCGAGCAGCACGAGATCGGGATGCTCGCTGGCCATAAGCGCCATCGCCTCAGTCGCAGTGCCCGCTTCGGCCACGCGGTATTCCGCGCGTTGCAGCATCGCACGGCACAGGCGGCGGATCGGCGCTTCGTCATCGACGACCAGCACCAGCGGCATGGGCACGGGGCGGCTCATGCTTCGCTCTCTTCCATGGCACGTACCAGAATGGATTCGGGGAAGCGCAGGGTGAACCGGGCGCCGGTGCCCTCTGGCCGGTTCGCGGCGCTGACCGCTATGCCCATCGCCTCGGCGAAGCCCTTGACGATGGCGAGGCCAAGCCCGGTGCCGCCGGGCGTCCGATCGGACCCTTCGATCCGGCGGAATGTGTCGAACACTATGGTCTCGCTGCCGGGGCGCAGGCCGGGGCCTTCGTCGAGGATGGAGAGGGTCAGGCCGTCGGTTTCGCGCTCGGCCTTGACGAGGATCGGCGTGCCGGGGCTGCCATAGCGTCCGGCATTGTCGAGCAGGTTGATGAGGCAATGGTGGAACAGGCGCGGATCGAGCCGCACCAGCGGCAGGGCCGGGGATACGTCCAGCGTGATCGGCCGGTCGCCCAGCACCTGCCGCGTATCCTGCACGGCGGCGGCCACCGCATCGGTCAGGTCGGTAGGATCGAGCGTAAGTTGCAGTGCGCCTGCCTCCACCCGCGCCATATCGAGCAGGTTGGCCACGAAGCGGCGCAGGCGCTCCGCCTCGCTGCGGATGGTGGCGACCAGTTCCGGCGTCGCGCCATTTTCCAGTTCCTCCGCTGCGCCGACGATCGCCGTCAGCGGCGTGCGCAGATCATGGCCCACGGAGGACAGCAGCGCCGCGCGCAGGCGGTCGCGTTCCCGCACGGTCTCGATGTCGCGCATCTCCTCGCCCAGACGCAGCCGTTCGAGGGCGACGGCGGACTGGTCGAGCAGGCCCATGAGCAGCGGCAACTGGTCCGACCGAACGGGATCGGCGCCATCGTCGCGCGCCACGCCCAGCACCGCCAGGGTCCGTTCTCCTGCGACCAGGGGGCGGAACAGCCAGTCCGAGGCCGTCAGCGTCCCCGATCCGCGCCCGGCGGGCTGGCCATGGTCCAGCGCCCATTGCGCGGAGGCCAGTTCCATCGTTTCCAGCCGAACACCGGGCGAATTGGCGCCTGCGATCTCCAGCCCGCCCGGCCCCTGCGTCACCAGCACCGTGCGCAGATCGAACAGCCGACCCACTTCGTCGCAGATCGCCTGCGCCAGCCCGTCCGCCTCGCTCAGGCTGGTGAGGCGGCGCAGGAAGCCGGCCAGCGTCGCATTGGTCCGCGCGCTGGCGGCGGCGAGATCCGCCTGTACCCGCACGCGCGCGGTAAGCTGGCTCGTGACGGTCGCCACGCCGATCAGTACGAAGATCGAGATTATGTTTTCCGGGTTGTTGACCGTCAGCGTGCCGGTGGGCGGCAGGAAGAAGAAATTATAGGCGAGGCTGGAGGCGACACCCGCGAACAGTCCGGCGCGCAGGCCGAATATGCTGGCGGCTGCCATGACAGGGAGCAGATAGAGCAACGAGACATTGCCCAGATCGAGAATGTGGAACAGCATCGATCCCAGCGCCGTGACCAGCGCGACCATCGCCAGCGTCCAGATATAGGCGGACGGCGTGCCCCAAGTGCCGGCAGCCGCACTCCAGCGGATCGTCTTGCGGGCAGGCGCGGCGCCACTCTCCATCGGCAGCACATGCACGGCGATGCCGGGTGTCTCGCGCACCAGTTGGTCGACGACCGATCCGTGACGCAGTTCGAACAGGCGCGAGCGGTTGGATTTGCCGACCACAAGCTGCGTCGCACGCGCGTCCGTGACGAAGCTTTTGATGCCGTTCACCACGTCTGTGGCTGGAACGGTGGCGACTTCCCCGCCCAGTTGCATGGCGAGGTTGAGCACGGAGGCCAGATGCTTCTGCGCCTCTTCCCCGAAACCGGCGCTGCGCGGCGTCTCGACGTAGAGCGCGGTCCACGGTGCGCGCATCGCGTCGGCGATCCGCTTGGTCGCGCGGACGAGGCCGTCGGCGCCGGGCTGCTCGCTCACCGCCACGACGATCCGCTCGCTCGCCGCCCATGTGCCGCCTTGGCCGAGAGCGCGGACATGATCGAGCATCTGCTGATCGACCGCCTGCGCGGCACGGCGCAGCGCCAGTTCGCGCAGGGCGGACAGGTTGGACTTGGAGAAGAAATGCTGGAGCGCGCGGGTCGCTTCCTCCGGCACATAGACCTTGCCGTCGCGCAGCCGCTCGATCAGTTCGTCGGGAGGAATGTCGACGACTTCGATGTCCGCCATTTCGATGATGCTGTCGGGCACCGTCTCGCGCACGCGCACCCGCGTGAACGACGCGACGATGTCGTTGAGGCTTTCGACATGCTGGATGTTGAGCGTGGAATAGACGTCGATTCCGGCGGCCAGCAGTTCCTCGACATCCTGATAGCGCTTGGGGTGGCGGCTGCCCACGGCGTTGCTGTGCGCCAGCTCGTCGACCAGCGCGAGCGCGGGCGCGCGGGCGAGCAGGCCGTCGAGATCCATTTCCTGAAGGATGCGGCCTTCATATTCCACCGGCGCACGGGGCAGGACGTTCAGTCCTGCGATCAGCGCTGCGGTTTCCTTCCGGCCATGCGTCTCGACCACGCCGACCACGACATCGACGCCCGCCGCCTGTCGCGCGCGACCTTCGGACAGCATTTCGTAAGTCTTGCCGACGCCCGGCGCGGCGCCGAGGAATATCTTCAGCTTGCCGCGCGATTCCTGCGCTGCGGCGCGCAGCAGGGCATCGGGATCGGGACGGGTCTTGTCGTTCACCGTGCCGGTGTAGTCCCGATGCCGTCGAGCTGTCTATTGAGCAGAAGCACATTGACGCGCGGCTCGCCGAGGAAACCCAGCAGGGGCTTCTCGGTTGCGCCATCGACCAGTGCGCGGACACGGGCCGGGTCCATCCCCCGCGCCTGCGCGACGCGGGCGATCTGCGCCTGCGCATTGGCGGGCGAAATGTCGGGATCGAGACCGGAGCCGGACGCCGTGACCATATCGACCGGGATCGGACCGGCGACGCCTTCGGCCCGGATCGTCTTTATGTCGGTATCCACCCGGTCCTTAAGCGCGGCGCTGGCCGGGCCGAGGTTGGAGCCTGCCGAGGCGAGCGCATCATAGCCTTTGCCCGCGGCGGAGATGCGGGGGTGGAAATAGCGTGGTTGCGCAAAGCCCTGCGCGATCAGTTCCGAGCCGACCACCCGATCGCCATCGCGGATCAGGCGGCCATTGGCCTGTGCGGGAAACAGCACCTGCCCGATGCCGGTGATCGCGGCAGGATAGGCGAGGCCGAGGAGCAGCGCGAACAGGATCGTCATGACGATCGCGGGGCGCAGGGCGGAAGTGAAATTTTTCAGCATGACAGGGTTTCCAATAGCTCAGGCGAGGCCAAGGCCGGTGACCGCAAGGTCGATGATCTTGATGCCGATGAACGGCGCGACCAGGCCACCAAGCCCATAGATTGCGAGGTTGCGACGTAGCAGCGATCCGGCATCCATCGGCGTGTACGTGACGCCCTTGAGCGCCAGCGGCACCAGCATCGGAATGATGATCGCATTGAAGATGATCGCAGACAGGATCGCGCTTTCCGGGCTGGTGAGACGCATGACGTTGAGCACGCCGAGGCCGGGGTAGAGCACGGTGAACATCGCCGGGATGATCGCGAAATATTTGGCGACGTCGTTGGCGACCGAGAAGGTCGTCAAGCTGCCGCGCGTCATCAGCAGTTGCTTGCCCAGACCCACGATTTCGATCAGCTTGGTGGGGTCGCTGTCCAGATCGACCATGTTCCCGGCTTCGCGCGCCGCCTGCGTGCCGGTGTTCATGGCGACGCCGACGTCGGCCTGCGCCAGCGCGGGCGCATCGTTGGTGCCATCGCCACACATCGCGACCAGTCGGCCTTCGGCCTGTTCCTTGCGGATCAGCGCAAGCTTGTCCTCCGGCGTCGCCTGCGCCAGGAAATCGTCGACGCCTGCTTCGGCGGCGATGGCGGCGGCGGTCAGCGGGTTGTCGCCGGTGATCATCACCGTGCGGATGCCCATGCGACGCAGTTCGGCAAAGCGTTCGCGAATACCCGCCTTAACGATGTCCTTCAGGAACACCGCGCCCAGCAGCACGCCGTCCTTCGCCACGGCCAGCGGGGTGCCGCCTGCCCGCGCGATCTCGTCGGTGATGCGGCGCAGTTCGGTCGCGGCGGCGGTTTCGGCGATGCCCGGATTGGCCTTCAGGATCGAATCGACTGCGCCCTTCTGGATCAGGCTGTCGCCGATCCTCACGCCCGAAATGCGCGTCTGCGCAGTGAAGGGAATGACTTCGGCGCCGTCGGGCATTTGCGTCGTGGCGATGCCGAAACTCTCGCGCGCCAGCGTAACGATCGAGCGGCCCTCGGGCGTTTCGTCGGCAAGGCTTGCAAGCAGGGCGGCGGTCGCCATCGCATTGCGATCCACACCGGAGAGGATACGGAACTCGCTCGCCTGACGATCGCCGATGGTGATTGTGCCGGTCTTGTCGAGCAGCAGCACGTCGATATCGCCCGCCGCCTCGACCGCGCGCCCCGACTTGGCGAGCACGTTGAAGCGCACCAGCCGATCCATCCCCGCAATGCCGATGGCGGAAAGGAGCGCGGCGATGGTGGTGGGAATGAGCGTGATGAGCAGTGCGGCGAGGATCGCGACCGGGATCGACCCGCCCGCATAGCTGGCGAAGAAGGGAATGGTGCCGACCGCGATCAGGAAGATGATCGTGAGGCCGACCAGCAGGATGGTGAGCGCAATTTCGTTGGGCGTCTTTTGCCGCTCTGCGCCTTCGACCAGCGCGATCATACGGTCTAGGAAGCCTTGGCCCGGCTCCACGGTGACGCGCACCTTGATCTGGTCGGAAATGACGCGGGTGCCCGCTGTCACGGCGGAACGGTCGCCGCCCGCCTCGCGGATCACCGGCGCGCTTTCCCCGGTGATCGCCGCTTCGTTGACCGAGGCGACGCCTTCGATGACTTCGCCGTCGGAAGGGATAAGTTCGCCGGTCTCGACCCAGACGACATCGCCGACATGCAGCGCGCTGGCGGCGACGACTTCGTGCGCGGCGTCCCTGGCAAGCAGGCGCTTGGCCTTCAGTTCCGCCTTGGTGTCGCGCAGCGATGCGGCCTGCGCCTTGCCGCGCCCTTCGGCCAGCGCCTCGGCAAAGGTGCCGAACAGGACGGTCAGCCACAGCCAGACGATCAGCTGGATGTTGAAGCTCATGGGCAGGCCTTCCTGCCCGATGACGAGCAGTATGGTCAGCAAAGTGGCGACGGTCGCGGTGACGAACATCACCGGGTTGCGGATCAACTGGCGCGGATCGAGTTTGCGGACGGCGTCTCGACAAGCAGGCAGGATCAACTCGGCGGTGAAAAGAGATTTGGCAGCGGTTCGGGCCATGATGTCAGGCTCCGTTAAAAGGTTTTGCCGGCCGTCATGGCGACATGATCGGCGATGGGACCGAGCGCCAGGCTCGGCAGGAAGGTGAGGCCGCCCAGGATCAGTATGATGCCGACGAGCAGCCCCACCCAAAGGCCCCCGGTCGTCGGGAAGGATCCCGATGTCGCAGGCGTGTATTTCTTGGACGCGAGGCTCCCCGCGATGGCGAGCATCGGCACGATCACGAAGAACCGCCCCAGCCACATGCACACGCCCAGCAGGCCGTTGTAGAAGGGCGTGCCGGAGGTGATGCCGCCGAAGGCCGATCCATTGTTTCCGACGGCGCTCGTGAAGGCGTAGAGGATCTCGGAGAACCCATGTGGCCCCTTGTTGAGCGGTCCGGCGAGGCCCGCAGTCGTCACGCTGGCGATCGCGGTGCCGCCCAGGATGCAGAGCGGCAATATGGCGATGGCCAGCACCGCCAGCTTCACTTCGCGGCCCTCTATCTTCTTGCCGACATATTCC
Source organism: Sphingobium sp. (assembly GCA_965279415.1). Lineage (GTDB taxonomy): Bacteria > Pseudomonadota > Alphaproteobacteria > Sphingomonadales > Sphingomonadaceae > Sphingobium. The sequence goes on along the minus strand of OZ257238.1, from coordinate 1,182,360 downwards.
GGCGTGCGGCCGACCATCAGGCCCGCGACGAACACCGCGAGGATGGCGAACAGCAGGAAGCCGTAGATTCCCGCGCCGACGCCACCGACGACGACTTCCCCCAACTGGATGTTGAGCAATGGAATGAGGCCGCCGAGCGCCGTGAAGCTGTCGTGCATCGCATTGACTGCGCCGCAGGATGCCGCCGTGGTGACGACCGAAAAAAGGGCCGTCGCGGCGATGCCGAAGCGGACTTCCTTACCCTCCATGTTCCCGCCGATCAGGCCGTGTGCATGCAGCATCGGCGTGCTGGCCGCTTCCTGCCAGTAGACGACCGTCGTTCCTGCGAGAAACAGGATCAACATGGCGGACAGGATGGCCCAGCCCTGCCGCGTGTTGCCCACCGCCTTGCCGAAGCAATAAGTCAGGCCGACGCCGAGCAGGAAGATCGAGAGCATCTGGATGAGATTGACGAAGGCGTTCGGGTTCTCGAACGGATGCGCGCTGTTGGCGTTGAAGAAGCCGCCACCGTTGGTGCCGAGCATCTTGATGGCTTCCTGGCTGGCGACGGGGCCGAGCGCGATCGTCTGCTGCGCGCCTTCCATGGTGGTCGCGACGATCTGCTGCGTGAAGGTCTGCGGCACGCCGCTCGCCACCAGAACGATCGCATAGACGATGCAGATCGGGAGCAGGACGTAGAGCGTGACGCGCGTCACATCGGCCCAGAAATTGCCGAGGCTGCTTGCCTGCCGCCGGGCAAAGCCGCGAAACAGGGCGAAGGCGAGGGCAATGCCGGTGGCCGCCGACAGGAAGTTGTGGATGGTGAGACCCAGCATCTGCGACAGGTTGGAAAGCGCCGCTTCGCCCGAATACCATTGCCAGTTGGTGTTCGTGGTGAAGCTGATAGCGACGTTCATCGCGCCGTCCGGGGTCAGCCCCGCCAGGCCGGGCGTGTTCATCGGCAGCACGCCCTGCAACCGCAGGATCGTGTAGGTGAAAAGCAGCAGCACGAGATTGAACAGCAGCATATGCAGCGCATAACGCTGCCACGATTGTTCCTCGTCCGGGTTGACGCCGGCAAGACGATAGAAGCCGCGCTCGACCGGGGCGAGAACGCTATGGAGTGGCGTGTGACGGCCTTCGTAGATGGCGAACAGCCACAAGCCGACGGGCTTGGCCGATGCCACCAATATGCCGACGAAAAGGAGAATGAGGGTCCAGCCCTGCCAGGTCATGGCGAATATCCCTAAAAGCGTTCGGGCCGCAGCAGTGCGGCCACGAGGTACAGGAGAAGGGCGACCGCTGTGATCGCGGCCAGCCAGAGAGCGATGCTCATGATAGCGTCCTTTCGTAGAGGCCCTTGGTCATGCGTCGTCGCACAGGCGCACCCAGGCGAGCGTTCCGAGGAACAGCCCGCCGAGGATCGCCAGCCACAAAATGTCCTGCATCACGTTCGTCCCTTCGTCAGAATGCGGCGGTGAGCGACACGACGACCGTGCCGTTGGCGATTGATCCGGTGCCGTCTTGGCCCTTGGAGAAGTTAGGCTTGAGGTAGGCGGCTTCGCTGCGGGTGATGTCGGTGTCGACATAGGCGACGCCGAGCGTCAGGTTTTTCCACGTGGCGTCGGTGCCGATCGACCAGTCCCAATAAGTGCCGGTGGGCGCGACGCTGGTGCCGTTGGGGCCAAGACCCGAATTGCCGTCGCTGTAGCCGATATGCGCCTTGGCGGTCAGCGGCGTGCCTGCGATGGCAAGTGCGCCGTCTCCGGACAGATAGAGATTGTCGTCCTTGCGGCCCGGATTGTCGAACACGCCGGTCTGCGCGGCAGCACCCGTGTTGTAATAGCGGCCCAGAGCCTGCTGTTTGGGGGCATAAGCGACGCCGGCAGTCAGTGTGGCGGGGCCGACCGTGCCGGAGAGTTTGGCGTAAAGTTCGCCAAAGTCGGTTTCGTCTGCGCCGCCGGGATACATGTACCAGACGAGGCCGGTGTCGATCGTTGCACTGTCGGACAGGGCGCGGCGATAACCGCCGATCAGGTCGAGTTCCATGTTCGCGCCGCCGAAGGTGCCCCAGCCCGACAGGTTGGAGGCCCATGTGCCGACGTAGAACCCGCTGTCGTGCGCGATGGTGAGTCCACCCTGCGCCGCCATTTCTGCGTCGCTCTGCGATACGCCGCGGAAGCGATAGTCGGAAGCTAGGGCGACGGATCCTGTGACCTTCACAGGGGAAGCGTCGGTTTCGGAATCCTGCGCGATGGCAGGAGCGGCGAGCGAAAGGCAAAGGGTCAGCGCCGCGGCGCTGACGAGGAAACGGTGGGAAATCATGCTCATCCTCATGTCCGGGCAGGCCGGGGTACAATCGAGGATGGGCAGATAGGCCGCTTGCCCGTTAGCGTTCGAGAGCGAACGCGGGCAGCGGTCATATAGTTTGCGTTAGTTTTTGTCCTCCGACCCTTCTTTTCCGAAGGGTTCGCGGCGGGCGCCAGTCAGTGCCTGCGCCAGTCGTTCGGCCTCGCGCGCATCGTTCGCGCGCTCCGCTTTGGTGCGGCCGAAGCGGGTGCGGTTTTCCGCTGCCGTCCGTTCGGCATCGGCGCGTTTGTGGGCCTTGCGCGCCAGCCGCAGGTTGATGATCTCAGCCATCGTCGTCGTCCTGTTCCATGGCGGCGGCCATATCCATGAAATTGCGCGCCGCCTCGCGGTCTGCTTCGTCCCTGAACGCGACATCCAGATCGGGCGCGACGCCCAGCATGTGCATCAGCGTCCACAATGCGAAGCGGCGCGACCGGTCGGTCTCCATGCCAAAGTCGACGCGCATCCGCTCCGCCCCTTCCGCCAGCGCGGCGGGGGCGACCGCCGCCAGATCGGGGGTGCCGAAATAGCGCAGCAACAGCATGGCGAAGTCCATCAGCTTATGGCGCCTATCCGCAGACCCGCGCCTGCGCGGCGCGATATTCGCGGACGAGGCGCTCGACCAGCGTCGCCGTCGGCACCACGGCATCGACCACGCCGATACCCTGACCACATCCCCAGATGTCGCGCCATGCCTTTGCTCCGTCCAGCGCGGCGCCGAAGTCCATCTTCGAAGGATCGGATTCCGGCAGATTGTCGGGATCGAGACCCGCGCGCACGACGCTGGGGCGCAGATAATTGCCGTGCACGCCCGTGAAAAGGTTGCTGTAGAGGATGTCCGCGCCCTTGGAATCGACGATCATCTGCTTGTAGGCGTCCTCGGCATAGGCTTCCCGTGTCGCAATGAACACCGACCCCATATAGGCGAGGTCCGCGCCCATGGCACGCGCGGCGAGGATGGCGTCGCCGGTCGCGATCGCGCCGGACAGGGCGACCGGCCCGTGGAACCACTGGCGGATTTCCTGGATCAGCGCGAAGGGCGAGAGCGTTCCGGCATGGCCGCCTGCACCCGCCGCCACGGCGATCAGACCATCGGCGCCTTTCTCGACGGCCTTGCGCGCGAAACGGTCGTCGATCACATCGTGCAGCACGATACCGCCATAGCTGTGGATCGCCTCGTTGATGTCGACCCGCGCGCCGAGCGAGGTGATGATGAGCGGCACCCGATATTTGACGCAGAGCGCCAGATCCTCCTCCAGCCGCGGATTGCTCTTGTGGACTATCAGGTTGACGGCGAACGGCGCATCCTGATCGCTCAGTTCGCTGCGCAGGCGCTTAAGCCACTCTTCGAACACGCCCGACGGGCGCGCGTTGAGCGACGGAAAGGAACCCACCACGCCCGCCCGGCACTGCGCCATCACCAGATCGGGCTGCGATATGATGAACATGGGTGACGCTATGGCTGGAACGGCCAAGCGGTTTTCAAGCAGGGCGGGTAGCGCCATCGCGGACTTAATCCTCTCGTCTGCCGCAATGACTGCGGTGTTCGAGCGCCGTTATGTCTCGGGAAAGCGCCTTGGCAAACGCAAAAATACGTAATGGTGGATGCCGTAGCGCCAATGCGGGTAGCGCAAGTCGCTCATTGCCGAATCAGGCGGCGCGACGGTGCGGTCCTATGGCCTCCTTGCGCGATGTCGCGGCATCCTCGTCCGCCATGATCGCGATTCCCGCCCACCATGGCGGCATGTCGCCGACAGATGCATTCGCCAGCGATCCGAAGCGCGGCCGCGCGATCCATCGACAGTTCCGCCACAGATACTTCCACTTCGGATCGGCATTGATCGGGCAGAGGACGAAGCGGCCACTGGCCATGCCGGGAACGCTGTCGAGGTTCAGCCGCAACTCGGCCATCACGCGGCGCTGCGTACCATCCGGGAAGAGAACGGGGACCGACATTGCTTGGCTCTCCGAAAGATATTCTGATTGAATAGGAAGAACGCAGCAAAACGGATTGTGTTCAATTTAGCACATGAAAATCATGGGTTTAACCTGCATCAATGGGTGATGGCCCGGTACGCACGAAAAGGGGGACCGCTTACGCGATCCCCCCCTTTATTTCGTTGCGGTGATCCTGTCGTCAGGCGGCGAACTGGTTCATCGTGTTGTGCGCGCCGCCGGCTTTCAGCGCGGCTTCGCCGGCGAAATATTCCTTGTGATCGTCCCCGATGTCGCTGCCAGACATGTTCTGGTGCTTCACGCAGGCGATGCCCTGACGGATTTCCTGCCGCTGCACGCCAAGGACGTAACCCAGCATCCCGGCGTCGCCGAAATATTCCTTCGCCAGATTGTCGGTGGACAGCGCCGCCGTGTGATAGGTCGGCAAGGTGATGAGGTGATGGAAGATACCGGCCCGCGCCGAGGAATCCCGCTGGAAGGTGCGGATGCGCTCGTCGGCTTCGGCGGCCAGCGCCGTCATGTCGTAATCCACGCTCATCAGACGGTTGCGGTCGTAGGTCGACACGTCCTTTCCGTCGGCTGCCCACGCGTCATAGACCTGCTGGCGGAAATTGAGCGTCCAGTTGAACGAAGGCGAGTTGTTGTAGACGAGTTTCGCGTTGGGGATCACCTCGCGGATGCGGTCCACCATGCCAGCGATTTGCGCGATATGCGGCTTTTCGGTTTCGATCCACAGCATGTCGGCGCCGTTCTGCAGCGACGTGATGCAGTCCAGAACGCAGCGGTCCTCTCCCGTGCCAGGACGGAACTGGTAGAGGTTGCTGGGCAGACGCCTGGGACGCAGCAACTTGCCGTCGCGATTGATGATGACGTCGCCGTTCGCCTGCGCGATGTCGTCGATCTCTTCGCAATCGAGGAAGCTGTTATACTGGTCGCCCAGATCGCCCGGTTCCTTGCTGAACGCGATCTGCTTGGTGAGGCCCGCACCCAGCGAGTCGGTGCGCGCGACGATGATGCCGTCCTCGACGCCCAGTTCCATGAAGGCATAGCGGCAGGCCCGGATCTTCGCGAGGAAATCTTCGTGCGGCACCGTGACCTTGCCGTCCTGGTGGCCGCACTGCTTCTCGTCGGATACCTGGTTCTCGATCTGGAGCGCGCAGGCGCCCGCCTCGATCATCTTCTTGGCCAGCAGATAGGTGGCCTCTGCATTGCCGAAGCCTGCGTCGATATCCGCGATGATCGGCACAACATGGGTTTCATAGGTATCGATGGCGTTGAGAAGCTGCTTTTCCTTCACCTGATCGCCCGCAGTGCGCGCGGCGTCGAGATCGCGGAACATCATGCCCAGTTCGCGGGCATCCGCCTGCCGCAGGAAGGTGTAGAGTTCCTCGATCAGCTTGGGCACGCTGGTCTTTTCGTGCATCGACTGGTCGGGCAGGGGGCCGAATTCGCTGCGCAGCGCGGCGATCATCCAGCCGGACAGATAGAGGTAGCGCCCCTTTGTGGTGCCGAAATGCTTCTTCACCGCGATCATCTTCTGCTGACCGATGAAGCCGTGCCAGCAGCCGAGCGACTGGGTGTAGTTGGCCGGGTCGGCATCATAGGCGGCCATGTCGGCACGCATGATCTTCGCGGTATATCTGGCGATGTCGAGGCCCGTGCGGAAGCGGTTCTGCGCGCGCATGCGGGCGACGGCTTCGGCGTCGATGCCGTCCCATGTGCCGTTGTGCGCGGCGACGGTCTGGCGCGTTTTCTGGATGTCCTCGTGATAGGTCATGCTTGCCTCCCTGGCGAAAGTGATGTTCGCGCTGTAGGGAAGTTTACTGTTTGCGGCGCGCAAACTCTGTCAACTTTCGTGCAAGATTGTGCTTCTGCCGCGCCGCAGCATAGATAAACTGTAAATATTGTTACAAATCTTTCGCCTGCTTGCGGGCCAGTGCCGTGGTCGCCGCGACGTCCATGGTGACGTTGCCGATCGTGCGGACGAGGTCGGGGATCATCTCCACCGCCACAAGGAGGGCGAGCGGCGCCAGCGGTACGCCCATCGCCAGCGCGATCGGGGTGATGGACGTGAGGAAGCTGACTTGCCCCGGCAGACTGATTGATCCGAGCGTCGTGACGGCGGCGACGACCGCCCCCGCCGCGATGGCGCCCGCCGACAGGTCCATGCCGACCCAGTGCGCGACATAGAGCGCGACGGCAAGGTTCATCGCCGGGCTGGTCACGCGGAAGATGGCGACGGCGATCGGCAGGGGCACGCCCGCTACCTCGGTCGGTACGCCGAGCTGCTGGCATCCGCGCAGCATTGCGGGCAGCGAGGCGAGCGAGCTTTGCGTACTGAGCGCCACGGCCTGTGCCGGCGCGACGGCGCGGATGAAATCGCGCAGCCGCACGCGCCCGCCGAACACGGCCATCGGATAGGCCAGCATCCATGCGGCAAACCCCGCACAGGAGACGATGATGATGTAATGCGCCAGCGCCCCGATCGCCGCCGTCCCGGCCTTCATGCCGACGACGAAGGCGAGGGCGAATACGCCGACCGGCGCGATCCAGAGTACCCAGTTGACGATTTCGAGCATCGCTTTCTCGACCGCGCCGAACAGGCCGGTGATCCGGTCGCGCGCGTCCGCATCCAGCCGCGTGGTAGCGATGGCGAACAAAGTGGCGAAAAGGATCAGCGGCAACATGGCGTCGTTGGCGGCCGCCGCGATCGGATTGGTGGGGACGATGGAGCGGAGGAAATCGGCAAGGCCCGGTGCAGCGCCCACGGCTTCATGCGATTGGCCGAGCGCGGCGTTGAGCGCGGCGGCGGACGCGGCGGGCATCGGCCACAGGCGCAGCAGGGCGGGGATGAGCAACGCGGCGATCAACGTGGACAACCAGAGCAGGCCTACGAACAGCACGACCGATCGCAATGCCAGCGCGCCGCCGCGTGCGCTGTCCGCCGTGCGACCGATGCCGGTGATGAGGAGCGATATGACCAGCGGCACCACCGTCATGCGCAGCGCATCAAGCCAGAGATTGCCGACCGGTTCCGCGATCGCGGCAGCGCCGGTCCAGCCCAGCCGGGCGCCGACGATCCCGACAGCGATCCCGACGACCAGAGCGAACAGGATGCGGGTGGTTTGCGACATGGGCGTCAGGCTTAACAGGCGGCGTCGCGCAGCGGAAGAGGGTGGCCTGCCGGGCCTATCCGTCGCTGGCCGCAGTCAATGCTTCCCGCACGCGGGCGAGCGCCAGATCGAGTGGGCGCGTTTCGCCCATCAGGGCGAAACTGCCGTTCAGGGCGAAGGTGCAATGGCCGTGCACGGTGGCGACCAGCGACCGGGCGAGGCGGGCGGCCTCCGCCTTGCTGTGCCGGGGCAGAACGGCGACAATTTCCTGCACGACGATATCGGTCAGCGCGCCGCGTTGTGCATTCTGGGCGTCGGGAACGGTCTCGTCCGGGGGCATGTGATGATCGTAGATCGCGGTCCATACGTTCCGGTTAGCCTGCGCGAAGGCGAAATAGCCCGATACGAGCACGCCGATCCGGTCGTGCGTGACGCCGTCCAGCCGCGCGCGCATGTCGTCGGCCCACAACTGGAACGTGCGGGTGTTGATCGCGAACACCAGCCGGTCGTAACTGCCGAACACATTGTAAAGAGTGCCGATCGAATAGCCGATGCGCTTGGCGACTTCGCGGGCGGAAAAATGGGCAAAGCCGACTTCGGCCATATGTCTGTACCCTTCGATGACGATCATGCGTTCCAGCTCTTCGCGGCTATGATCGGATCGGCGGGCCATGCGACGAAGAATAGAAAGTTAATTGAACAGTGTCCAATTATTTAATTGAACGATGTATAATTATCGACTACACCATGCTCGTTGATGTGACCGGGAGTCTCTAGATGTCCGCACCTGACCTGTCGCTCTTGGCCAAGCGCCGCTTTGCACCCTTGTTCGTGGTCCAGTTTCTGGGTGCGTTCAACGACAATCTGTTCAAGTTCGCGCTGCTTTTCCTCGCCAATTTCAGCCTGTATCGCGCCGAACCGGACAAGGCGGAATTGCTGGCGACAATCGCGACGGGTCTGTTCATCCTGCCCTATTTCCTTTTCTCCGCGCTGGCCGGGCAACTGGCCGATGCGTGGGACAAGGCGAAGCTGGTCCGCATCGTGAAGGGTGCGGAAGTCGGCATCATGAGTCTGGCGCTCACCGGCTTCTGGCTGGAGTCGGTGCCGTTGCTGCTCGGCTGCCTGTTCCTGATGGGCCTGCACTCGACGATCTTCGGACCCGTCAAATTCTCCATCCTGCCGCAGCATCTGCACGGTAACGAGATCATAGGCGGCACCGGCCTCATAGAGGCGGGCACCTTCGTCGCCATCCTGAGCGGCCAGTTACTCGCCGGGGTGATCCCGCCATGGGAGGCCGGGATCGTGGCAGTCTGTCTGGCGGCGTTCGGTTTCTGCATGAGTCTGCTTGTGCCATCGGCGCCTTCGCTCAGTACAGGCGTCACCGTGCAGCGCAACGTGTTCAAGAGCACCTGGGCGATCCTGCGATCGGCGCAGAAGGGGCGCGGCGTGTGGCTGTCGATCCTCGGCATAAGCTGGTTCTTCGCGGTCGGCGCCATTCTGCTGGCGGAGTTCGCACCGCTGGTGAGCGGCGTGCTGGGCGCCAAACAGGAAGTCGCCACGCTGTTCCTGCTCATTTTCTCGCTCAGCGTCGCGGCGGGATCGCTGCTCGTTAATCGCCTGCTCAAGGGGCAGGTGTCCGCGCGGTTCGTGCCGGTCGCCGCGCTGGCGATGGCCGGCGGGATGATCGACCTGTGGCTCTCGACCAGCGCCTATGCGATCTCCACGCCGGATGCAGGCATCGCGCAATTCGTCGGCACGGCGGGAAGCTGGCGGATCATGGCGGATCTGTTCTGCATCGCCTTTGCCGGCGGCATGTTCATCGTGCCGCTCTATGCGATCCTTCAGACGCACAGCCCTGTTGCGGAACGCAGCCGCACGATCGCCGCCAACAATATCGTCAACGCCGCGATCACGGTCGCGGTCGTGGCTATCGTCACTTTCATGCTGGCGCGCGGCGAAAGTGTGCCGGGTGTCGTCGGCGCGATGGGGTTCGCAACCCTTGCCGTCGCGCTCATCTCCTGCTGGCTGCTGCCGGAAACGATCCTCAAGGCCATCGTGCGCGGCCTGCTGCGCTTGTGCTATCGCGTCGAAGTGGCGGGCGCGGAAAATATGCCTGCCGAGGGCGCGCCCGCCGTCGTGGTGGTCAATCACGTGTCCTTTCTCGACGGGCTGCTGCTCGCCGCGTTCCTGCCGGGCAAACCGACCTTCGCGGTGCACACCCACATTGCCAATGCCTGGTGGGTGAAGCCGTTCCTGCCTCTGTTCGATGCTTTCCCGGTCGATCCCACCAATCCCATGTCGGCCAAGGCCATGGTGAAGGCGGTGCGCGAGGGGCGGACGCTTGTAATCTTCCCCGAAGGCCGCATCAGCGTGACCGGCGCGCTGATGAAGATATTCGACGGCCCCGGCATGGTCGCGGACAAGTCGCAGGCGCCGATCATCCCGGTGCGGATCGACGGCGCGCAATATACGCCGTTCAGCCGCCTGCGCGGCAAGTTGCGGCTGCGGATGTTTCCGAAGATCCGGCTGACCGTGCTGCCTGCCCGGCATTTCACGATCGAAGGCGAGATGAGCGCGCGGGCGCGGCGCGCGATCGCCGGGCGGCAATTATACGACGTGATGAGCGACATGATCTTCGAGACGTCGCGCACCGACCTGACTTTGTTCGATGCGCTGCTCGATGCGCGCAAGATTCATGGGCGCAAGGCGCTGGTGGTCGAGGATGTGAAGCGCACGCCGATGTCCTACGGCCGACTGGTGACGGGCAGCATGGCGCTGGGCCGCGTGCTCAATCGCGAAACGCGGCAGGGGGAGGCGGTCGGCGTGCTGCTGCCCAATGTGTCGGCGGTCGTCGCGACGTTCTTTGCGTTGCAGGCCGGTGGCCGGGTGACAGCGATGCTGAATTATACCGCGGGCCTCGCGAACCTGAAAGCCGCCTGCACCGCGGCGGAAATCCGCACGGTGGTGACGGCGCGCGCCTTCGTCGAACAGGCGAAGCTGGGCGATGTGATCGCGGGTCTCGAAGCGGCGGGCGTACGGATGCTCTGGCTGGAGGATATCGGCGCGACGATCGGCGCAGGCGCGAAACTGTGGGCGCTGGTCGCGTCGCATTTCGCCGCGTCGATCCACAAACGCCGCCGGATCGCACCGGACAGCCCGGCGGTGATCCTGTTCACCAGCGGCTCCGAAGGGCTGCCCAAGGGCGTGGTGCTGACGCATCGCAACCTGATCGCCAATTGTCGCCAGCTCGCCGCGCGGATCGACTTCAACGCGTCGGACATCGTGCTGAATGCGCTGCCGGTGTTTCACAGCTTCGGGCTGACTGGGGGTACGTTGCTGCCGATCCTGCACGGGGTAAAGACAGTGCTCTATCCCAGCCCGCTGCATTACCGGCTTGTTCCCGCGCTCGCCTATGACGCGAATGCGACGATCCTGTTCGGCACCGACACCTTCCTCGCGGGCTATGCGCGGATGGCGCACAGCTATGACTTCTATTCGCTGCGCTACATCTTCGCCGGGGCGGAGCGGGTGCGGGACGAGACGCGCCGCACCTATGCCGACAAGTTCGGCCTGCGTATCCTGGAAGGCTATGGCGCGACCGAGGCCGGGCCGGTAATCGCCGTCAACACGCCGATGCACTTCATGGCGGGGACTGTGGGGCGCCTGCTGCCGGGGATCGAGGCGCGGCTGGAGCCGGTGCCGGGGATCGAGGAAGGCGGGCGGCTATCCATTCGCGGGCCGAACATCATGGCGGGCTATCTAAAGGCCGATGCGCCCGGCGTGCTGCAACCGCCCGAAGGCGGCTGGCACGACAGCGGCGACATCGTGACGATCGATGATCAGGGCTTCGTCGCGATCAAGGGCCGGGCGAAGCGGTTCGCCAAGATCGGCGGCGAGATGGTGTCGCTCCCCGCCGTCGAAGGCTATGCCGCTGCATTGTGGCCGGAGGGGGAGCATGCCGTCGTCACCCGGCCCGACCCACGCAAGGGGGAGCAGATGGTGCTGTTCACGACCGTGAAGGACGCTAAGGCGTCCGCGCTGCAGGCGTGGGGCAAGGCCAATGGCGTGCCCGAACTTGCGATCCCGCGCGACATCCGCAGCGTGGAGAAGCTGCCGGTGCTGGGCACGGGCAAGCTGGACTATGTGACGATGGGCGAGATGGCGAAAGGCGCAGGCTGAGGCGCTATCAATTCGTCGCAAAGCCGGTCTGCGACAATCTTCCGTTAACCATCCCCGCCTAATCCTGTTGCGGCAGCAACGGAGGGCGATATGCGCACGCGAACGGATGATTTCTTGCAGGTTTGCCGTCGTATGCAGACGCTGATGCAGGAACCTGCATCGCCCGCAACGCCGTCTGCCGATGACAGGCTGGACGATCTCGTCCGCCGTCTTTCGCACCGGATAGGCGCGCGCCAGCCCGCATAGCCCTTGCCCGACGCGCTTCTGCGCGGCAAAGCCAGACGCATGAGCAGCAATCTTACGGCCGACCGCGCCACTTTCGTCACGCATCTGGAATGTTCGCTGACCGGCCAACATTATGCCGCCGATATCGTCCATGGCCTTTCGGACGCGGGCAGGCCGTTGCTGGTACGCTATGATCTCGATGCGGTGCGCGCGCATCTTTCCCGCGACGATCTGACACAGCGCCCGACCGACCTGTGGCGCTGGCGCGAACTGCTGCCGGTGCGGCAGACGCGCGATATCGTGAGCCTGGGGGAGATCGAGACGCCTTTGGTGCCAATCCCGGCATCGGGTGGTCCCAATGTGCTGGTGAAGGACGAGGGGCGGCTGCCGACCGGATCGTTCAAGGCGCGCGGGCTGGTGATGGCCGTCGCCATGGCCAAGGCGCTGGGGATCACGCGCATCGCCATGCCGACCAACGGCAATGCCGGCGCCGCGCTCGCCGCCTATGCCACGCGCTGCGGCATCGAGACGATCGTGTTTTGCCCAGACGACACGCCGGAAATCAACGTGCGCGAAATCGCCATGCAGGGCGCGCAGGTCTGGCGGGTCAACGGCCTGATCGACGATTGCGGGGCGATCGTGGCCGAAGGGGCTAAGCAGGGGCGCTGGTTCGACTTCTCGACGCTCAAGGAACCCTATCGCATCGAAGGCAAGAAAACGATGGGGCTGGAACTGGCCGCGCAGATGGATTGGACCCTGCCGGACGCGATCTTCTACCCCACCGGCGGCGGCACCGGCCTGATCGGCATGTGGAAAGCGTTCGCGGAACTGGAGGCGCTGGGCTGGATCGGGCCGGAACGCCCGAAGATGTTCGCGGTGCAGGCCAGCGGCTGCGCGCCGATCGTGAAAGCGTTCGAGGACGGCGTCGAACATGCCGATCGCTGGCCGGATGCGCATACGATCGCGGCGGGCATCCGCGTGCCGCGCGCCGTCGGTGATTTCCTGATTCTGCGCGCGGTGCGGGAAAGCGGCGGCAAGGCGATCGCAGTCGACGACGAGGCGATCGTGCAGGCCGTTGCCGACGTCGCGCAGCAGGACGGGCTGCTTCTTTGTCCGGAAGGCGGCGCCACGCTTGCGGCCCATCGCAAGGCGGTCGGCGAAGGCTGGGTCGACGCCGATGCGCGTGTCGTGCTGTTCAACTGCGCCACCGGACTCAAATATCCGATGGCGGATGCGTCGCGTACGCTCGACCGCCACCAGCCGGTCGACTTCGCCAGCCTCTGATCCTTGCCGCGATGTGAGCGGTTACACTTAATTCGATATTAACCATATTGGCCCATTTCCCTTCTCCAACACAGTCGCTCCCTCTCCGCCATGCGGTGCGGGTTCTGGAAAGAGAAGGTCTGCAAGGGCATGAAACAGCATTCGTCCGTCGGTCTGGCGAACAGCGCACGTCTGGCGCTGGTCCTTTCCCTGTGCGTTTCGGGTTCCGCTCTCGCGGCTGCCGACATGGCGAAGGTGGCCGGGCCGTTGCCGGACGGTACGCCGGTCGCGGCGCTGGCTTCCGCCGATTTCGCGCAGGACGCCGGGTCTCCACAGGTCGTACCCCCGCCGCCCTATGTTCCTTCCGCCTCGACCACGGCACCGCCGACGCCTGCGCAATCGGGGCAGACGCCCTTGCCCGTGTTCAACGATCCTTATGCGGCACGGCCCGACGGCACCTTGCCGCCGCTCCCCGTGGAACCGCAGCCTGTCGATCCCGCCGCTGCCGTCGCGGCGGCGCGTGCATCCGCCGAACCGCCTGCCGGTGCCACCGAATCGCTGCGCGATGCGATCGTCGAGGCGCTGAAGGCCAATCCCGAAATCCAGATCGCCCTCGCCCGGCAGGACGACGCCAAATATGGCGTCGATGAAGCGCGTGCGGGCTACATGCCCCGGCTCGACATGACCGTGGCGATCGGCGGCGAACTCAACCGGCCGCAGATCGGCGCGAATACGGACCTGCGCCGCAGCGAAGGCGTCGTGACGCTCAACCAGAATCTGTGGGACTGGGGCACGACGATCAACGACATCAAGCGTGCGCGGGCCAGCTATCGCAGCGCGCAATGGAGCACGCGCGAGCGGATCGAGGCGATCGCCTACGACATGACGCTCGCCTATCTCAGCGTCCTGCAACAGCAAAAGCTCGTCGCGCTTTCCAACGAGGAAATCGCGGCGAACGAAAAGATCGTGAAGATCGTCGGCATTCAGGCGGATCTCGGCCTGACGACGCCCGCAGACGTCAGTCGCGCGACCGCGCGGCTCGACAATGTGCGCGCCGTCCTGCTCGATCGCACCAGCGCCTTGCAGCAGGCGCGAGAATCCTATCGCCGCCTCACCAATCGCCTGCCGGGTATCGCGGTGGACCTGCCCCCTACGGCGCCGGTGCTGCCGATGACGGCGGATGCCGCCGTTGGCATGATCGACACGCGCAGCCCGCGCATGGCGCAGGCCGTCGAGGATCGCCGTTCGCTCGATCGCCAGCGCGCGAGCCAGACCGGCACCTTCTTTCCCCGTCTCGCGCTGCAGGCGCAGGGCAACTGGCGCGACGACGTGCTGGGCAACACGGGCACCAACAAGGATGCCCGCGCGATGCTGACCGTCACCTATAACTTCTTCAACGGCGGCGCGGACATCGCCGTACGCAACCGCATCTCCGCGCGCCTGCGCCAGGCCGATTACGAGCTGGATCGCCGCCGTCGCGAAGTCGAGCAGGACATCCGCATCGATTTCAACGCGCTCGACGCGGCACGCGGCAAGATCGTCACCATCGAATCCGAAATCCAGTCGGCCGAAAAGGTCGTCAGCCTTTATGCGCAGCAGTTCCGCGAGGGGCGTCGCACCGTGTTCGATCTGCTCGATAGCCAGAACATCCTGTTCAACGCGCGCGCCAGCCAGATCACCAACATGACCGCCAAGAGCGCCGCCGAATATCGCGTTCTGCAGAAGCTGGGCAGTCTGTTCGATCTGGTCAGCGGCGGCGAGGCCCTGCCGCAACTGGCGATGCCCGCCCCCGTGCGCGGCAACTGAACCGCCCGTTTCGTCGGTCCTGCCGGGCATTCAGACGCCCAGGGTAAATGCGTCGTTTACCATATCTAAAGACACGGGCGGATAGGCTGGCCAGATACAAATAGGGATTTCGCGGAATGGCCAAGGTCAAGGGTGGAACGGCAAAGGGCGGGAAAGGCGGCGGCTTCAAGGAGCAGGTCGCCCATGCCGTGTCCGATACGGCTGGCGCAGCCGCCGTCATCGCGACCGGAACCGCCGATTATGCCGACGCCAAGGTCATCAAGCTGGGGGACGACGATCGCGCCGTCCTCGAACGCTTTTACGGTCCGTTCAAGGCGGAGATCGTCGATGTCGACGTCATCCTGCTGTTCGACGACGGCACGAAGATCATCATTCCCGGCATGGCGCTCGCGGTCTTTTCGGGCCGCAATCCGGCGCTGATATTCAAGGACAAGTCGGTTTCCGCGGAAACTGCGATCAACGACGTCGCGGAAATCAAGGAACAGTCGACTCCCATCAAGTTCAGCCTGTCCTCCGCCAGTTCGGACGAGGATCAGGGTAAAAAGACCGCCTCCGCGGAGAAGGATTCCGGCGGCATCCAGCCTGTGGATTCGGCAAAGGCGCAGGCCAGCGCCGCCGCCAAGGAAGAAAACCAGAACCGCTCCGACGAGGATGCGAGCCGCCTGACGGCCAAAATCAGCAGCACGCCCGCCAGCGCGGGCGCGCCGCCCAGCCCTGTGTCGGCACGCGCAGTCGAACCCACCCCCGATGATGCGATCGGCGAGGCGGGCATCGGCAAGCTGGTGCCGCAGCTCAAGTTCACCTTGTTCAATCAGGAAGGCGTCACGACCGGCAGCGAAGCGGGAGCGACCGTCGTGCGCGGTTCCACCGGCGGGCCGGGATCGGAGACCGATGCGGCATTCAGTGCGCAGTCGGCGAAGGAAAGCATCAGCGGCACGGCCGGCAACGACACGATCTTTGCCGACGATCCCAGGGTCGTGCCGTCGGGCACCAGCCTTCGCGTCCTGCATGTCGAGGCGATGGTGCCTGCGGGCAAGCTGGATCTGCTCACCTTCCTCATCCCGTCGCTGCCGACGGGTTACTCGATCGCCAATGCGACGCAGACCGACAAGGGCTGGCTGGTCACGGCGGACGCAGGCAATATCACCAAGATCACGACGACAGTCGATGCCCAGGGCAAGACGGTCAGTCTGCCGGCCAACCAGTCGCATTTCAGCTTCGATATCCAGCTTGTCTACAGCCTGCCCGCCGAGAGCAAGTCCGTGGCGTCGAGCGGTTTCCAAGACGAGTTCTTCCTGCCGGTGCAGCTTGGCCTATCCACCGACGGCAAGAACAGCTCCAACAGCGTGGAGGTCTCGACCCATTTCGGGATCAAGGTCGTCACCGGCGCAGCCGACATGGTCGTTACCGATCCGGTCAGCGGCAATCCGATCTATGTCCTGTTCTCCAACCCTCCCGGCACGATCGTCGCCGCCGGGGACGGCAACGACCGCATCGTCGCGGGCGCTGGCGAGGACCAGATCGACGGCGGCACGGGCAACGACATCGTCAGCTATGCGCAGTCGAACGTCGGCGTGCGCGCGGACCTTTCGACCGGCACCGGCAGCGGCGGCTATGCGCGCGGCGATACGTATACGAGCATCGAGGGGCTGAGCGGTTCCGCGCACGACGACGTGCTGATCGGCAACAGCGGCGACAACAGCCTGGAAGGCGGAGCGGGCGCGGACGTGCTGGACGGCGGTGCGGGTTTCGACACGGCGGATTACAGCAAGTCGCCTGCCGATGCGCTGAATCCGACACGCGGCGTCGAAATCCATCTGGACGGCACGGCATCGAAGGGTGGCGATGCGGACGGCGATCAGCTGAGCAATGTCGAGCATGTGATCGGCACTGGCCGTAACGATCTGCTGATCGGCAGCACCGCCAACGAGCATCTCGAAGGGGCAGCCGGAGACGACATCCTGATCGGCGGCGGCGGAGCCGACCGGCTCGATGGCGGCGCGGGTATCGATCTTGCTGATTATTCCGGATCGGCATCCGCCGTCACGATATCGCTGGACGGCACGCCAGGCTCCGGCGGCGACGCGCAGGGCGATGTTCTCTCCAACATCGAAAATCTCAAGGGTTCGGCATTCGACGACGTTCTGACCGGCGACGCGGGCGACAACATCATCCGCGGCGGCGCAGGCGCGGACGTCATCGATGGCGGCGCGGGCACGGACTCGGTCGATTTCAGCGACAGCGCAGTGGGCGTAACCGTCTATCTGGACGGGCGCGCCGGATCGGGCGGTGAGGCGCAGGGCGACCGCTACAGCAATATCGAAAATCTCACCGGTTCAGACTTTGCCGACCGTCTGGTCGGTGCTGCCGGTGCGCAGACGCTCAAGGGCGGTCTGGGCGACGACGTGATCGAAGGCGGCGCGGGCGCCGACCGGATCGACGGCGGCGACGGCTTCGACATCGCCAGCTATGACGGCGCAGCCAACGGCGTGCGCGTGGCGCTCGACGGATCGACGCTCGACGGCGGCGATCCGGCGGGCGACGTGTTCGTCAGCATCGAAGGTCTGGAAGGATCGCGCTTCGACGACATACTTATCGGCAAATCCAGCGACGATGTTCTGATCGGCAATGCCGGGGACGACACGCTGATCGGTCTCGGCGGTGCGGACGTGCTGGACGGCGGCGACGGCTTCGACGTCGCAGATTATAGTGCGTCGCTCCGGGGCGTGACCGTGCGCCTGGACGGCGGCATTTCCGAAGGCGGCGATGCCGAGCACGATCTGTTGCGCAATATCGAGCATGTTATCGGCAGCGCCCGTGAGGACAATCTCACCGGCGGCGCAGGCGACGACCGTCTGGAAGGCCGCGGCGGCGACGACATATTGGCCGGCGGCGCGGGCGCCGATACGCTTCAGGGCGGCGAAGGTCTGGATACCGTCGATTACAGCAGTTCGACCAGCGCCGTTACGGTGGCGCTCGACGGCAGTGCAGGCATCGGCGGCGATGCACAGGGCGACATGCTTTCGGGCATCGAGCGGCTGATCGGGTCCGACTATGCCGACCGCCTGACGGGTGACGACGGCGACAACATGCTGCGCGGTGGTCTGGGCGACGACACGCTGGTGGGCGGTGCGGGCGCGGACCAGTTGCAGGGCGGCGAAGGTCTCGACACGGCGGACTATTCCACGGCGCAAGGCGCGGTGACGATCCGCCTCGACGGCAATGCATCCTCGGGCGACGTCGCAGAAGGCGATCGCCTGACGGGTGTCGAGCGCGTGGTGGGCAGTGCCTATGCCGACACGCTGGTGGGCGACAGCGGCGATAATATCCTGGAAGGCGCAGGCGGCGACGACGTGCTGCGCGGCGGCCTCGGCGCGGACGATCTCGTCGGCGGCGCGGGCAGCGATACGGCCGACTACAGCGACTCGCTGACCGGCGTTTCGGCAAGCCTCGCCAGCGGGACCGCGACGGGCGGATCGGCGCAGGGCGATCGCTTCACGGGCATCGAAAATCTTTCCGGCACGAACTATGACGATACGCTTACCGGCGACGCAGGCGTCAATCGCCTGAGCGGCGGCGCGGGCAACGACGTTCTGGCGGGCGGCGCAGGCGCGGATGCGCTCGACGGCGGCGTCGGCACCGACATCGCCGACTATTCGGCATCGTCCGCCGCGGTGCGGATCGCGCTCGACGGATCGGTGGGCAGCGGCGGCGACGCGGCGGGCGACACGCTGACCGATATCGAAGGTGTGACGGGGTCCGCCTTCGACGACATCCTGATCGGTAATGAAAGCGGCAATCGCCTGTCGGGCGGCGCGGGTGATGATACCCTACGCGGCGGCCTCGGCAGTGACGAACTGATCGGTGGCGCGGGCTTCGACACGGCGGACTATTCGCAGTCGGCCTCCAACGTCATCGTGTCGAACGACGGTTCGATCGGCCTGGGCGGCGACGCGCAGGGCGACCGACTGACGCAGATCGAACATATCGTCGGCTCCTCCTTCGACGACCGGATCACCGGCAGCACCGGCAACGACAGCCTCGACGGCGGTCAAGGCAACGACGTGCTTCAGGGTGCGGGCGGCGCGGATACGCTGGATGGCGGCGCGGGCGTCGACATCGCCGATTACAGCCTGTCCAACGCAGGCATCGTCGCGGGCCTCGACGGGCGCGCGAACAGCGGCGGCGACGCGGCGGGCGACAGTTTCGTCAACATCGAAGGCATTTCCGGATCGAACTTCGCCGACTTGCTCTACGGCTCGGCGGACGACGACATCCTGCGCGGTCAGGGCGGCAACGATCGACTGACCGGCTTTGCCGGCGCCGACATCATCGATGGCGGCGCAGGCTTCGATACGGTGGATTACAGCGCATCGGATGCCGGCGTCAGCGTCAATCTGGGCACCGGAAATGCTTCGGGGGGCCATGCGGCCGGCGACAGCCTGACCAGCATCGAAGCCGTCACCGGATCGGCGTTCGACGATGCGTTGACCGGGGGCGAAGGCGCGGAAACGCTCATCGGCGGCGCGGGCAACGACATATTGGCAGGACGCGCCGGGGCGGACACGCTCGACGGTGGTGACGGGTTCGACGTTGCGGACTATTCCGCAAGCGCCAGCGGCATCAACCTGACACTCGACGGCAGCGTCGGGCAGGGCGGCGACGCGGCGGGCGACGCCGTGCGCAACGTCGAGAAGATCCTGGGTTCGGAATATGCCGACACCATAACCGGCGTCGGTGCCGACGAAGTGCTGGAAGGCGGCGGCGGGGCCGACACGCTTTCGGGCAATGGCGGCCGCGATACGCTGATCGGTGGCAGCGGCGACGATCGTCTGTTCGGCGGCGCGCAGGACGACATATTGCAGGGCGGCGAAGGCCGCGACGTGCTGAACGGCGGCGCCGGTGCGGACAGCATCGACGGCGGCATCGGCATCGATACGGCGGATTATTCCGACTCGACAGCCGGTGTCACGATCACGCTCGACGGATCGAGCGGCATCGGCGGCGACGCGCAGGGCGATGTGCTCACCAGCATCGAAACCGTCGTCGGGTCGGCCTTCGACGACATATTGACCGGCCGCAACGATGCCGACCGTCTCGAAGGCGGCGCAGGCAACGATACGCTGCGTGGCGGCGCGAACAGCGATACGCTGATCGGCGGCGACGGCGACGACTTCATCGAAGGCGGCGCGGGTGGCGACGTTGTGGACGGCGGTGCGGGTCGCGACACGGCGGACTACAGCGCATCGGCGGGCGCGATCTCCGTCTCGCTAGACGGATCGACCGGCCTTGGCGGTCACGCGACCGGGGACATATTGCTGTCGATCGAACGCGTTATCGGGACCGGCCAGGCGGATACGATCGTCGGCGCGGATGCGGACGAGGATCTGATCGGCGGGGGCGGCGACGATCGCCTCGAAGGGCGCGCGGGCGCGGACCTTCTGGACGGCGGCGCAGGCACCGACACGGTGGATTACAGCAGTTCGGCTCTGGGCGTCACGGTCGATCTGCTTTCCGGCACCGGCATCGGCGGCGATGCGCAGGGCGATCAGCTCGTCTCGATCGAAAAGCTGGTCGGTTCGTCGGGTGCCGACGTGCTGCGCGGCACGGCGGGCGACGACGAAATTACGGGCGGCGCTGGCGATGATCTTCTCGTCGGGCGCGGCGGCACGGACATATTGTCGGGTGGTGCAGGCAACGACATACTCGAAGGTGGCG
The DNA here is from genome assembly GCA_965279415.1 of Sphingobium sp. Taxonomy (GTDB): domain Bacteria; phylum Pseudomonadota; class Alphaproteobacteria; order Sphingomonadales; family Sphingomonadaceae; genus Sphingobium. Next base: position 1,161,772 of record OZ257238.1, on the reverse strand, counting down.
CGGGCGCGGACATACTCGACGGCGGCGCGGGCACCGACACGGTGGACTATTCGGCCTCGACGGTTGCGATCTCGGCGGGTCTCGACGGCAGCACCGGCGCAGGCGGCGACGCGCAGGGTGACGTGATGACCGGCATCGAACGGCTCATCGGCTCCGCCTTCAACGATACGCTGACCGGTGGCCTTCAGAACGACGAACTGATCGGCGGCGCAGGCGACGACAGCATCACCGGCGCGGCGGGCAACGACATATTGCGCGGCGGCGACGGCAACGACATACTAGGCGGCGGTGCGGGCGCGGACGTGCTCGACGGCGGCGCGGGCCGCGATACGGTCGATTATTCGACATCCAGCGTCGCGGTCACGATCAATCTCGACGGATCGGCCAGCATCGGCGGCGATGCGACCGGGGATCAGTTGATCAGTATCGAGAACGTCACCGGTTCCAGCTTCGACGACATATTGAACGGCAGCACGGGCGACGAGGAACTGACCGGCGGTGCGGGCGATGACATCATCACCGGCGGCGCAGGCGTCGACATATTGCGCGGCGGCAGCGGCAACGACCTGCTGAATGGCGGCGCAGGCGCGGATCAGTTGATCGGCGGCACCGGCACCGACACGGCAAGCTATGCCGGGGCGAACGCGGGCGTCGCAGTCTCTCTCGACGGAACGCTCGGCACCGGCGGCGACGCGCTGGGCGACAGCCTGAGCGAAATAGAAATACTCGAAGGCTCGGCCTTCGACGATATTCTCGGCGGCGGCGCGGGCGTCGATACGGTGCGCGGCGGCGCGGGCAACGACCGCCTGCTCGGCAGCGTCGGCGCGGACATACTGGACGGCGGCGCAGGCTTCGACATCATCGACTACAGCGCATCGGCAGGCAGCGTGCAGATCGTGCTCGACGGGTCTACGGGCGTGGGCGGCGATGCGGCAGGCGATCAGCTCAGCAGCATCGAAGGCGTGATCGGCTCGACGCTCGACGACAGCATCACCGGCAGCAATCAGGCCGACATGCTCGACGGCGGCGCGGGGAACGACAGCATCATCGGCGGTGGCGGGGACGATGACCTGCGCGGCGGCCTGGGCAACGACATACTGGACGGCGGCGCCGGTGCGGATCGCATCGACGGCGGCGACGGCGTGGACACGGTCGATTATTCGACATCGACGTCGGGCGTATCCGTCTCGGTCGACGGATCGACATCCTCCGGCGGCGCGGCACAGGGCGATCAGCTCACCAACGTCGAAAACCTCGTCGGGTCCAACTTCAACGACGTTCTGCTCGGCACGGCGGCGGCGGATACGCTGACGGGCGGCGCGGGCGACGATCGTCTGGGCGGTCGCGGCGGCGCGGATGTGCTGCGCGGCGGCATCGGCTTCGACACTGCGGATTATTCCGATGCGACATCGGGCATCGCGGTTTCGCTGGCGACCGGCACCGGCACGCTGGGCGATGCGGCGGGCGATACGCTCGACAGCATAGAACGCGTGATCGGGTCAGGCTTTGCCGACACGATCGCTGGGTCCGCCGCAGCCGATACGATCGAAGGCGGCGCGGGCAACGACATTCTGGCCGGCGCGGGCGGCGACGACGTAATCCTGGGCGGCGCGGGCGACGACGTGATCGACGGCGGCACCGGCGCGGACAGCATCGACGGCGGCGCGGGCACCGATCGCGTGGATTACAGCGCATCGGGCATCGGGGTTCAGGTCAACCTCAACGGCAGCGCCAGCTTCGGCGGCCTGGCCGAAGGCGATCTGCTGACCGGCATCGAGGCGGTTTCCGGCTCGGCCTTCGCCGACATCATCAACGGCACGGCGGCGAACGAAGAACTGCGCGGCAATGGCGGCGACGACATCCTGCGCGGTGGCGCGGGTGCGGACATACTGGACGGCGGCGCGGGCACCGATACGGCGGACTATTCGCTGGCGGGCGCGGGCGTCTCGCTCAATCTGGCGACGGGCGGCACCGGCGGTGATGCGGCGGGCGACAGCTTCACCAGCATCGAAATCGTCGAAGGCTCCGGCTTTGCAGATGCGATCACCGGCGGCACCGGCAACGACGACCTGCGCGGCAACGCCGGGAACGACGTGTTGCAGGGTGGCGCCGGCGTGGATACGCTCGACGGCGGCACCGGCGACGACATTCTGAGCGGCGGCGCGGGTGCGGACATCCTGCTGGGTGGCGCGGGCAGCGATACGGCGGATTATTCCGCTTCCACCGCGGCGATCACGATCAATCTCGACGGATCGCTTTCCGCCGGCGGCGACGCGCAGGGCGACACCCTTTCCTCGATCGAAAACGTCATCGGATCGGCGTTCGACGATACGCTGACCGGTACGGCGCAGAACGAGCGGCTGGACGGCGGCGGTGGCAATGACTTGTTGCGCGGCAATGCCGGGTCGGACGAACTGACCGGCGGCGCGGGCGACGACATACTGGTCGGCGGCGCAGGCGCGGACATACTCACCGGCGGCACCGGGTTCGATACCGCGAGCTATGCCGGATCCACGATCGGCGTGAACGTGCGTCTGGACGGTGGCCCCAGCACCGGCGGCGACGCCGATGGCGATGTTCTGACAGAGATCGAAGGCATCATCGGATCGGGCCAGAGCGATGTCATCACCGGCGGCAATGCCGATGATGTGCTGGACGGCGCGGCAGGCGACGATATCGTCACGGGCGGCGCAGGCGACGATGTGCTTACCGGCGGCAGCGGCGACGACATACTGAGCGGCGGCCTGGGTGCCGACAGCATCGACGGCAATGGCGGCACCGATACCGCGACCTATGCGGCGGCGACAGCCGGCGTCGCGGTCGGTCTCGACGGAGCGGCGGGCACGGCGGGCGAGGCGCTGGGTGATACGCTCGCCAACATCAATATCCTCATCGGTTCGGGTTTCGCCGATACGCTGGGCGGCGGCGCCGACGGCGAGTCGCTTCAGGGCGGTGCCGGCGACGATATGCTGCTGGGCAGCGCAGGCGCGGACACGCTGGATGGCGGCACCGGATCGGATACCGTCAGCTATGCGGCGTCCGGCGCGGCAGTCACGGCCTATCTGGACGGGCGTGCGGGCAGCGGCGGCGATGCGGCGGGCGACGTGCTGCTCAACGTCGAACGCCTCGTGGGTTCCGCCAATGGCGATACGCTGATCGGCGGATCGCTGGCGGATATCATCGACGGCGGCGCAGGCGATGACCGTATCGAAGGCGGTGGCGGCAATGACGTGCTGACGGGTGGCGCAGGCAACGACATCATCCTGGGCGGCGACGGCGCGGACAGCATCGACGGCGGCACCGGCACCGATGCGGCAAGCTACGCCGATTCGGCGTCCGCAGTGACGGTCGGTCTCAACGGCGTGGCGGGTTCCGGCGGTACGGCGCAGGGCGACGTGCTTTCCAATGTCGAAATCCTCATCGGTTCCGATTATGACGATATCCTCACCGGCGGCGCGAGTGCGGAAACGCTCCGTGGCGGCACCGGCGACGACATATTGCGCGGCAGCGCGGGCGCAGACGTGCTCGACGGCGGCGTCGGCACCGACACGGCGGATTATTCCGCTTCGGCGCAGGGTGTTACGGTCGGTCTCGACGGCAGCACCGGCATCGGCGGCGATGCAGCGGGCGATACGCTCAGCAGCATCGAACGGATCGTCGGATCGGCGCAGGCGGATCGCCTGATCGGCGGGATGGACAGCGAAACGCTGGAAGGCGGCGCAGGCGACGACGTGCTCGTCGGCAGCCTCGGCACCGATATATTGACCGGCGGCGCGGGTTTCGACACCGCCGATTATTCGGCATCGACCGCAGGCGTCACCGTCGCCCTCGACGGCAGCTTCGGTTCCAGCGGCGACGCATCGGGCGATCGCCTCAACCAGATCGAGCGGATCATGGGGTCTGCCTTCGCCGACGGCCTGTCCGGCTCGACCGGGAACGACACGCTGGAAGGCGCGGCGGGCAACGACACGCTTTCGGGTGGCGCAGGCAACGACAGCCTTCTCGGCGGGGCGGGCGACGACGTGATGGACGGCGGTGCCGGGGCCGACAGCTTCGACGGCGGCAGCGGCATCGATACCGTTACCTTCGCGACGGCGGCGGCGGGCGTGACGCTCAGTCTGGCGACCGGCACGGGCAGCGTCGGCGATGCGGCGGGCGACAGCTATGTCAGCGTGGAACATGTCATCGGCTCCGATTTCGCCGACAGCATCACCGGCGGCACCGCCGACGAGACGATCGAAGGCGGCGCGGGCAACGATGCGCTGAACGGCGGCGCAGGCGCGGACAGCCTGATCGGCGGCGCAGGCGACGACAGTCTGGCGGGCGGCGCGGGCGCCGACGCTCTGGACGGTGGGGCAGGCTTCGATACGGCAGATTATTCGGCATCGACGGCGGGCATTCAGCTCATCCTCGACGGATCAAGCGGTTCGGGCGGCGATGCCGCGGGCGATACGCTGACCCAGATCGAACGGGTGATCGGCACCGGTTTCGACGATATCATCTCCGGCGTTTCCGCCGGGGAAACGCTGGAAGGCGCGGGTGGCAACGACATTCTCGCGGGCAATGGCGGGGGCGATACGCTGCTGGGCGGCGCGGGCGACGACGTGTTGCGCGGCGGTTCCGGCGCGGACGTTCTGGACGGCGGCGCTGGCAGCGATACGGCGGACTACAGCACATCGGACACAGGCGTCACGGTGACGCTCGACGGCTCCACCGGCATCGGCGGCGATGCGCAGGGCGACAGCTATGTCAGCATCGAACGCGTGCTCGGATCGGGTGAGGCGGACGTCCTGACGGGCGGCGCGGGTGCGGACATATTATCGGGCCAGGCCGGCGACGATATCCTGGCGGGCGCGGCGGGCAACGACACGCTGCTGGGCGGATCGGGCGACGATTTCCTGACGGGCGGCGCGGGGGCTGACAGCATCGACGGCGGATCGGGCAGCGACACCGTAAGCTATGCCGGATCGGCGCAGGGCGTCACGGCGGCGCTTGACGGCACCGTGGGCAGCGGCGGCGACGCTGCGGGCGATATCATCACCAACGCGGAAACCCTCGAAGGCTCGGCCTTCAACGACCGCCTGTCGGGCCGCACGGGTGCGGACACGCTGCTCGGCGGGCTGGGCAACGACGTGCTGGTCGGCAGCGCAGGCGCGGATAGCCTCGATGGCGGCGCGGGCACCGATGCCGTCGATTATTCGGCGTCGGCTTCCGCCGTTACCGTCAATCTCGACGGATCGGTCTCGCTGGGCGGCGATGCGGCGGGCGATACGCTGACCGATATCGAGCGCGCGATCGGATCGACGCATGACGACAGCCTCAACGGCACCGACAATGCGGACATATTGGAAGGCAATGACGGCGCTGACACACTGACCGGCGGCGCCGGTAACGACAGCCTGCTGGGCGGCGCGGGCGACGATCTTCTGCTCGGCGGCGCAGGTGCGGACGCCATGGACGGCGGCGCGGGCTTCGATACGGCAAGCTATGCCAGCGCGAGCGGCGCGGTGAACGTAGGTCTGGACAGCGGCGCGCAAACCGGCAGCGATGCGGCGGGCGATACGCTGGCCAATGTCGAGCGACTGATCGGTTCGGCCTTTGCCGATACGCTGCGCGGCGGCGCGGCGGCGGAAAGCATCGTCGGCGGCGCCGGCGACGACAGCATCCTGGGGTCGGCGGGCGCCGACAGCCTGGACGGCGGCACGGGCTTCGACACGGTCGATTATTCGGGATCGACGGCGGGCGTGACGATCGGCCTTGGCGGAGCGACCGGCATCGGCGGCGACGCGGCGGGTGATCAGCTTACGTCGATCGAGCGGATCATCGGTTCGGGGCAGGCGGACGTTTTGACCGGCGCGACAGCGGACGACACGCTGATCGGCGGCGCAGGCGACGACAGCATTTCCGGCGGCTTCGGCAACGATACGCTTGCGGGCGGCACGGGCGACGATACGCTGGTGGGCGGCGCTGGTGCGGACAGCATCGACGGCGGGGCCGGCGTCGACACGGCGGATTATACCGGGTCGGTGGGCGCGGTCATGGTCAATCTGGATGGCCTCGCAAGCAGCGGTGGCGATGCCGACGGCGACATGCTGAGCAGCGTCGAGCGCGTATTGGGTTCGGCACAGTCGGATACGCTGCGCGGCGGCACTGCCGACGAGCAGCTTTACGGCAATGCGGGCGACGACACGCTGGTGGGCGGCGCAGGCGCGGATCGACTGGAGGGCGGCGCGGGCAGCGATACGGCGGATTACACGGGTGCATCTGGCGGCGTGACTGTCAGTCTCGACGGAACGGCAGGCAGCGGCGCGGAAGCGGCGGGCGACACGCTCTTCACGATTGAGCGCGTGCTGGGTTCCTCCTTCGACGACACGCTCAACGGATCGACCGGCGACGATATGCTGGTCGGCAATGCGGGTGCCGATACGCTGAACGCAGGCGCAGGCAATGACGTGCTTCAGGGCGGCGCGGGCGACGATATCCTGACGGGTGGCGCGGGCGCGGACCAGTTCGACGGCGGCACAGGCTTCGACACGGCCAGCTACTCGGGCGCACTGAGCGCCGTCACCGTCTATCTCGACGGCACATCGGGCAGCCGCAGCGATGCGGCGGGCGACGTGCTCGTCAGCATCGAACAGATCGTCGGCTCGGCCTTCGACGATCGCATCTTCGGCGCGAACGGCGCGGAAACGCTGCTGGGCGGCGCGGGCGCGGACGTGATCCAGGGCGCGGGCGGCGACGACATCCTGCGCGGGCAGGATGGCGACGACGTGCTGGCCGGTGGCCTGGGGGCGGACATCATCGATGGTGGCCTCGGCATCGATATCGCGACCTATGCGACATCGCTGGCGGGCATCACGCTGTACATGGACGGCACCGTCTCGGTCGGCGGCGACGCCGATGGCGATGTGCTGTCCAGCATCGAATCGGTGATCGGCTCCAGCCTTTCCGACACTATCTACGGGTCGACCGGCGACGATCTGGTCGATGCTGGCGGTGGCGACGATATTCTTTACAGCAGCGCGGGCGCGGATGCGCTGACCGGCGGCAGCGGCTTCGACATCGTCGATTATTCCAACAACAATGTGGCCGTCACCGTCTATATGGACGGCACCGCCTCGACCGGTGGCTTTGCGGCTGGCGACGTACTGGCCGGCATCGAACAGGTGATCGGCACCAGCCAGAACGACAGCATCACCGGCTCTGCCAATGCTGACGTGATCCAGGGCGGCGCGGGCAACGACGCGCTGACCGGTGGCGCAGGCAATGACAGTCTTTCGGGCGGCACCGGCGACGACACGCTCGTCGGCGGCACCGGTGCCGATGCGATTGACGGTGGCGCAGGCATCGACATCGCCAGCTATGCCGCCGCCACGGCGGGCGTGGTCGTCCGCATGGACGGCGTCGCCAGTTCGGGCGGCGAGGCACTGGGCGATGTGCTGACTTCGATCGAGCGCGTCATCGGTTCGGGCTTCGCCGACACAGTCTCGGGCAGTGCGGGCAATGACCGTATCGACGGCGGTGCAGGCGACGACGTGCTTCAGGGCCTCGACGGCGCCGACCTGCTCTTCGGTGAAGCGGGCGACGACATATTGTCAGGCGGTCTCGGCGCGGATGCGCTGGACGGCGGCGCGGGCACCGACATCGCCGACTATTCCGGTTCGGCCAGCGGCGTTACCGCCTATCTCGACGGTACGGCGGGCGTCGGCGGCGAAGCGGCGGGCGATACGCTGGCCAATATCGAAACACTGCGCGGATCGGCGCAGGCGGATACGCTCTACGGCAGCACCGGCAACGACAGCCTGATCGGCCAGTCGGGCAACGACACACTCGTCGGCGGCGCAGGCGCGGATGTGCTTTCGGGCGGCGACGGCTTCGATATCGCCAGCTATGCCGCTTCGGCCAGCGCAGTCACGGTCAACCTTGCAACCGGCACCGGCACCGGCGGCGATGCGCAGGGCGATGTGCTGAGCGGCATCGAACAGGTCACCGGTTCTGCGAACAACGATACGCTGATCGGCTCGGCCAATGCCGACACGCTGCTCGGCGGCGCGGGCAACGACAGCATCGACGGCGGTGCAGGCGGCGATACGATCGACGGCGGCGACGGCGACGACGTGCTTGTCGGCGGCCAGGGCAGCGACATTCTGGATGGCGGCGCGGGCAACGACACGGCGGATTACTCTGCGTCGACGGCAGCCGTCACCGTGTACAACAACGGCATCGATCAGGGCGCGGGTGGCACGGCGACGGGCGATACGCTCCTGAATATCGAGCGCGTGCTGGGTTCCGCTTTCGGCGACGTGCTCGTCGGCGGCACCGGCGTGGATACGCTGGTGGGGCAGGATGGCAACGACACGATCGAAGGCGGCGCGGGCGCCGACATCATCGACGGCGGTACAGGCATCGACACGGCGTCCTACGAGCATGCCACCAGCGCAGTCGCCGTCAGCCTCGCCACCAACAGTGGCACGCTGGGCGACGCCAATGGCGACACGCTGACCTCGATCGAACGACTCGTGGGTTCCGACTACAACGACACGCTGACGGGCGGCGCGCTTGCCGAAACGCTCGAAGGCGGGGCGGGCGACGACCTGATGATCGCCAGCGCGGGCAGCGACACGCTGACCGGCGGCAGCGGCTTCGACACGGTAAGCTATGCGGCGGCAGCGGCTGGCGTTACCGTCAATCTCGACGGATCGTCGAGCAGCGGCGACATCGCCGGCGGCGATCGCCTGTCGGGTATCGAATCGATCATCGGGTCGAACTTCGCCGATACCATCACCGGGACTTTTTCCGACGACACGCTGCGCGGTGGCACCGGCAATGACGTGCTGGCGGGCGGCACCGGCAGCGACATATTGCTGGGCGAGGACGGCGACGATGTTCTGCGCGGCGACGGCGGTGCGGACCAGATGGACGGCGGCGCAGGCATCGACACCGTCAGCTACACAACGTCGAGCGCGGCGGTCGTCATCGACCTGACGCTCGGCACCGCCACGGGCGGCGATGCGGCGGGCGACAGCTTCGCGAACGTCGAACAGTTCGTCGGCTCACGCCTGGGCGACATCATGGTCGGCGGCGCCGGCGCCGACACGTTCGACGGCTTCGACGGCGACGATACGTTGCGCGGCGAGGCGGGCGACGACGTGCTGACCGGCGGTATCGGCGACGACGTGCTGATCGGCGGCGCTGGCGCGGATATCCTTACCGGCGGCAGCGGCATCGACACGGTCGATTATTCGGCCTCCGCGGCAGCGGTGACGATCCGCACCGGCGGCACCTCCAGCGGCGGCGATGCGCAGGGCGACGTGCTGTCGGGTATCGAAAAGATCATCGGTTCGGCCTTTGCCGACCGGTTCGAAGGCAGCGCCGCGGACGAGGATTTCACGGGCGCGGCAGGCAACGACCTGTTCATCAGCAGCGCGGGTGCGGACATCTATCGCGGCGGTGACGGCATCGATACGGTGGATTATTCGGCATCAACCGCCAGCGGCATGAAAATCTATCTCGACGGCAGCTTCGGCACCGGCGGCGACGCGGCGGGCGACCGCATATTCGATGTGGAGATCGCCACCGGTTCCGCGCAGAATGACGAGATCACCGCGGCGGCGTCGGGTTCGACGATCCTGTCGGGCGCAGGCAACGACTTCCTGTTCGGCGCAGGCGGGGCGGACATACTGAACGGCGGCGATGGCGACGACGTGATCGCCAGCGGCCTCGGCGCGGATCAGATCATCGGCGGCACCGGCACCGACACGGCGGACTATCGCAACTCGGGCGCGGCGGTCGTCATCGCCAACGACGGCACCGCCGGATCGGGCGGCTGGGCGGCGGGCGACACGCTAACGGGCATAGAGCGCATCGAAGGGTCGCTGTCCTACGGCGATACGCTGCGCGGCAGTACGACGGCATCGACGGTCCTATGGGGCTGGGGCGGCAACGATACGTTCGTCAGCTTCAGCCAGGCGGACGTCATCGACGGCGGCACCGGAACGGACATCGTGGACTACAGCGCATCTACGGCGGCGGTCACCGTGCGGCTGGACGGCACTTTATCCTCCGGCGGCAACGCGGCGGGCGACAGCATCCAGTTCGTGGAGCGCGTCATCGGTTCGGCTTATGCCGACACGATCTATGGCACGGGCGTCAACGAGACGCTGGAAGGCGGCGACGGCGACGATACGCTGGTCGGCGGATCGGGCGCGGACACGCTCGACGGCGGCGCGGGCTTCGATACCGCCGACTATTCCTCTTCGGGCGGCATTTCGGTGCGGATGGACGGCACTGCCGGTACGGCAGGAGACGCCAATGGCGACATATTGCTCAATATCGAGCGGGTGGTCGGCTCCTCGCTGGCGGACATCATCATCGGTTCGGCCAATGCCGACACAATCGTCGGCGGCGACGGCGACGATATTCTGCGGCCCGGCCTGGGCGCGGACACGCTGGATGGCGGCAACGGTAACGATACCGTCGACTACAGCAGCTCGACGAGCGGTCTTGTCGTCAACCTGACGAACGCGGCGCTCTCCACCGGTCTTGCGCAGGGCGACACCTTCACCAGTATCGAAACCTTCCTGCTCTCGGGCCTTGCCGACAGCTTCGTCGGGTCGGCCAATAACGAAGTCGTGTTCGCAGGGGTAGGCAACGACACCATCAACACCGGTGCAGGCAACGACAGCATCGACGGCGGCGACGGCAACGACACGCTGATCGGCGGCGCCGGTGCGGATACCATTAACGGCGGCCTCGGCACCGATACGGTGGACTACAGCGCGAGCACGGCCGGCATCTCGATCAACCTGAGCACGGGCACCGGCAACACCGGCGGCGATGCCGAAGGCGACGTATTCACGGTCGGATCGATCGAAAATGCCATCGGGTCGGCCTTTGCGGACTATATCGTCGGCACGAACGGCGTGAACAACATCCAGGGCGGTGCAGGCAACGACATCATCATGGGTGGTGCGGGCGCGGATGTGCTGGATGGCGGCGCGGATGTCGATACGCTGAGCTATGGCAATGCCGGGAGTTCCGTCACGGTATCCTTGCTGGCGGGCACCGGTACATTGGGCGATGCCAATGGCGACGTCATCAGCAACTTCGAAAATCTTTCCGGCTCGCTCAACAACGACACGCTGACGGGCAACAACAACGCCAACGTCATCAGCGGCGGGCAGGGTGCCGATACGATCAATGGCCTTCAGGGCGACGATACCATCTACGGCGACGACGGCAACGACGTGATCGACGGCGGCGCGGGCGCCGATACGCTCGACGGCGGTCTGGGCATCAATACGCTGACCTATATCTCGGCTGCATCGTCGGTTTCGGTCTCGCTGCTGACCGGAACGGGTACGCTCGGCGATGCCAATGGCGATGTCCTGACCAACTTCATCAATCTGCGCGGGTCCAATTTCGCCGATACGCTGACCGGCAACACCGGGCGCAACACCATCGAAGGCAATGACGGCAACGACATCATCGACGGCGGCGCGGACGTGGATACGCTGCGCGGCGGCAATGGCGACGACATCATCCTGGGCGGGTCCGAAGCCGACAGCAACGACGGCGGCGCAGGCTCCGATACGGTCAACTATGCGCTGAGTGGCGCGGCGATATCGGTCGACCTCACCAACAATGTCGGATCGGGCGGCGATGCGCAGGGCGACACCTACATCCTGATCGAGAACCTTACCGGTACGGCGTTTTCCGACACTCTGACCGGAAACGGCAGCGACAACATATTCCTGGGCGGGGCGGGCAACGACAGGCTTTCGGGTATGGCCGGAAACGATACGCTGAACGGCGGTGACGGCGACGACATCATCAGCGGCGGTTCGGGCGCGGACATCGTGGATGGCGGCACGGGCACCAACACCATCTATTTCGGCACCAATCCCAACGATCCCACAGCGGTATCGGTGACGACGGGCGTGACGATCTACCTGAACGGCACTGCCGGATCCGGCGGCGACGCGGCGGGGGATACCTATACAAACATCCAGATCGTCTATCTGACCGACCAGGCGGACACTGCCTACGGCACCGGCGCCAACGAATGGTTCCGCGGTCTGGGCGGCGCCGACACGATCGACGGCGGCGGCGGCATCGATACGGCTTCCTATCTGGGCAGTGGCGCGGGCGTCATCATCGGCCTCGACGGGACAGCGGGCAGCGGCGGCGAGGCGGCGGGCGATCGCCTGATCAATATCGAGACGCTGCTGGGCAGCAATGTGGACGATATACTCTGGGGCAACAGCGGCGCGAATCAGTTGTTCGGCAACAACGGTGCGGATGTAATGCGCGGCGACGCCGGGGCAGACTCGTTGGACGGCGGCCTTGGTCGCGATACCGTCGATTACAGCGCATCAGGCAGCGCCGTGACCGTTCACCTCGAAACGGGCGTGGGTTCCGGTGGCGATGCCGCCGGGGACAGCTATGTGAGCATCGAAAATGCGATCGGCAGCATCGGTGCCGACTTCCTCCACGGCACCAGCGGCGACAACATATTGACCGGTGGCCTGGGCAATGATTTCCTGCATGGCGGTGCGGGCGCGGATCAACTGAACGGCGGCGGTGGCACCGATACGGCGGATTATTCGGACTCCGCAGCGGGCGTCACGCTCTATCTCGACGGCTCGACATCGACGGGCGGCGATGCCGAAGGCGACGTGCTGCTGTCGATCGAAGGCGTTATCGGGTCGGCCAATGCGGATATGATCATCGGCTCCAATGCCAATGAGACGTTGGACGGCGGCGACGGCAACGACACCATCCAGGGCAATGTCGGCGACGACGTGATCAACGGCGGCAACGGCAACGACCTGCTTTCGGGCGGCGCTGGCGCGGATGTGATCGACGGCGGCGCAGGCACCGACACGGCCACTTATGCGACATCGGGATCGGGCGTCACCGTCTACACAGACGGTGTGACGCAGGGGGTCGGCGGCGATGCTGCTGGGGACCGCCTGTCCAACATCGAAAACGTCATCGGATCGGATTTCGACGATACGCTCTACGGCACGACCGGCAGCCAGACGTTGACCGGCGGCAACGGCAACGACATATTGATTGGCGGGGCCGGTGCGGACACGCTGGACGGCGGCGCAGGCATCGACAGCGTATCCTACATCACGTCGGCGGCGGGCGTCACCGCCAGCTTCGCCAGCGGATCGCTGGTGGTTAGCGGCGGCGACGCCAGCGGCGACGTGTTCGTGTCGATCGAAGGCTTCATCGGCACCAACTTCGCCGACACGCTGACCGGCGGTTCGGGCAGCGAGCGGATGGACGGCGGCGCGGGGGACGATATCGTCAACGGCAGCAGCGGTGCGGATATGCTGACCGGCGGCAGCGGCAGCGACACGATCAATTACTCTGCGTCGGGTTCGGGCGTCACCGTCTATCTCGACGGCACCGCCAGCGTCGGCGGCGACGCGGCGGGCGACGTGCTGAGCGGGTTCGAGATCGCCGTCGGCTCCGGCTTTGCCGACGCTCTGTTCGGCACGGGCGCCGACGAAACGCTGCATGGCGGCAATGGCGACGACAGCATCCAGGGCGGGGCCGGGGCCGACACGCTGCTGGGCGAAGGCGGCAACGACATACTGGTCGGCGGCACCGGCGCAGATGCGATCGACGGCGGATCGGGCGTCGATACCGTCAGCTATGCGTCTTCGGCATCGGGGGTCAGCGCCTATCTCAACGGCACGTCCGGTTCGGGCGGCGATGCGCAGGGCGACAGCATCACCGCCGTCGAAAACCTGACCGGCTCGGCCTTTGCCGATACGCTGACGGGCGACGGCAACGCCAACATACTCGACGGCGGCAATGGCGACGACACGCTGGTCGGCGGCGCGGGTGGCGACACGCTCACCGGCGGCAGCGGGTCCGACACGGCGAGCTACGCCAATGCGGGTGGCGGGCTGACCGCCAGCCTCGCCAACAGTGCGGGCAACACCGGCGATGCGGCAGGCGACAGTTATGGCAGCATCGAAAATCTGACGGGCTCGGGCTTTGCCGACACGCTGACCGGCGACAGCGGCGCCAACCGCATCGACGGCGGCAATGGCGACGACATCATCGTCGGCGGCGGGGGCAGCGACACGATCCTGGGTGGATCGGGCAACGACACAGCCGACTACAGCGGATCGGCAAGTGCCGTGACGGTGTATATGGACGGCACGCTGGGTAGCGGCGGCGATGCGGCGGGCGACAGCCTGTCGGGTATCGAAGTCATCATCGGGTCGGCCTTCGCCGATGCCCTGATCGGCGACAGCGGCGCCAATACGCTGCGCGGCGGCAATGGCGACGACGTGCTGACCGGCGGTCTCGGCGCGGATACGCTGGACGGCGGTTCGGGCAACGATACGGCGAGCTACGCCAATGCAGGCAGCGGCATCACCGCCAACCTCGCCAACAGCCTGGCCAACACCGGCGAAGCGTCGGGCGATGGCTATACCAGCATCGAAAGCCTGATCGGATCGGCCTTCGCCGACCTTCTGCTGGGCGACGGGGGCGCCAATGCGCTGCACGGCGGCAATGGCGACGACGTGCTGATCGGCGGCGCGGGCGCGGACGTGCTGGACGGTGGCGCGGGTATCGACACCGCAAGCTACAGCGGGGCCAATAGCGGCGTGGTCGCCAGCCTCGCCAACAGCGGGATCAACAGCGGCGACGCGTCGGGCGACAGCTACAGCGCAATCGAGAACCTGACCGGCTCGGGTTTTGCCGACACGCTGACGGGCAACGGATCGGCCAACGTGCTGGATGGTGGCGCGGGCAACGACGTGCTGTCCGGCGGCGCGGGCGGCGATACGCTGATTGGCGGCAGCGGGACGGACACGGCGGACTATTCCGCTTCGGCCACCGGCGTCACGCTCAACCTGACCGGTGCGACCGGCAGCGGATCGACCGGCGATGCGGCGGGCGATACCCTGAGCGGCATGGAGCATGTGCTGGGAAGTAGCCACGACGATTATTTCAGCCTCAGCCTGTCGGAAAACTGGTCCGTCGACGGCGGCGCGGGGCATGACAGCGTCGCACTGGCGGCGAACAGCGGCAATGTGACGGGCGTCAGCCTGCTGGGCGTACTCAGCAATGTCGATGAGATCGACTTCACCGCCGGCAATGTACAAGGCAACCTGACCATCGACGCCAGCTTCGTTCAGTCGCTGGTCGGCAACGGCAATGCCTCGCACCTTACCGTGCGCTTCGATGGCAACGACAGCCTCGCGATCGATCCGACGGCCCACTACACGCAGGTCGGCAACGACTACACCCTCTACAGCGATGCGTCGCTGACGACGGAAGTGGCGCGTGTGACGGTGGGCTGATCCTATCGGCTGCGGATAAATGCGCGCACGTCGGACGTCAGTTTCTTGAGGTCGTCGGGCCGCACATACATCATGTGTCCGGCGTCGTAATAATGGAACTGGATGCGCGCCGGATCGAATCCGGGGCGGTTCATCGAATATTCCGCACCGAAGAAGGGCGTTGCGAAATCATACCAGCCCTGGCCGACGAACACTTTCAGGCCGCTGTTTTCGCGCAGCGCCTTGCCGAGATAAGGCGCGACGTTGACATAGACTTCGCCGTCGCGCCCGCCCTGATCCGCCAGCTTCCAGTCCCATCCGCGCACCCCGCCGATGGTGACGTATGTCCGGTCCATCTTCAGCTTCAGATCGTCGCGCAGATAGCTGTTGATCGCCGTCGTATAGGCGCCGTCGATGCCGTAGAAGCTGGGATCGTTGTCCGGCTGTTCCCCCGCCTTGTCGTAATCGACGCCGGTATAGCGCGTATCGAGCCGCCCGATGGCAAGGCCTCGGTCGCGCAGCAATTCCTTGTAGAAACGGCCCGGCGCGACGCGCAGATTGGCGTTGTCGACATATTGCTCCGACAGGCCCGTCAGCCGCGCCAGCTCCGCGCGGACGCTCGCGCGTTCTTCTGCACCCAGGCTGTTGCCCTTGAGCAATGCGGCGGCATAGGGACCGATCGCGAAGGCGCGCGCCTGCGCAGCGATCTCCGTCACGGTCGCGGGTGGATTGGCGATCTTGCGATGATACCAGGCCGTCGTCGCCATAGACGGCAGGTTGAGGATGTAGGGCATTTCATTGCCCGGCACCTCGGCAGGCGCGCCGAAATCGAGGATCGCGGAGATCAGTATGATCCCGTTGATCGCCACGTCGTTATACTGGCCTTCCAGCTCGTTGATCAGCGCGACCGAGCGCGTGGTGCCATAGCTTTCCCCGCCGATATATTTGGGCGACGACCAGCGGCCATTGTCGGCAAGCCAGATTCGGATGAACTCGGCGATCGACTTTGCGTCGGCGGTGACGCCCCAATAATCCTTCGCGTCCTTTTTCCCGATCGTGTGCGCAAAGCCGGTGCCAACCGGGTCGATGAACACGATGTCGGTCACGTCGAGTAGCGACTCGGGATTGTCGATCACCGGATAAGGCGGCGCGCCGTCATCCTGCGCATCGGGCAAGACGACACGCTTGGGACCGAATGCGCCCATATGCAGCCACAGCGATCCCGACCCCGGCCCGCCATTGTAGAGGAAAGTGACGGGCCGCGATTTGGGATCGGCCCCGTCCTTCACATAGGCCGTGGCGAAGATCGCCGCGAGCGGCTTGCCGTCCTTGTCCTTGAGGTAAGTCTCGCCGGTTGTCGCGGTGTAGGCCACGCTCTGCCCGCCGAACACGCCCTTGTGCTTCGTCACCGACACGACGGGAGGCGGCACGGGCGCTTCGGCAGGGGCGGTGTCGGGCGCCTTTTCCTCGGCGGCATGGACGGGAATGGCGGCGAGCGCGATGGCGAGCGTCGAAAGGCAGGATATGAAGCGCATGAAAGACCCCTTTGTCAGGCGATCACGCTAGACCAGTCCCCGGCGGTGGTGAAGAGGCTTTCACGCGGGACATCGGGATATGGCTTCGCGATCAACGGGTTGGCATAGGCGCTGGACTTGTGCTGTCGCCCGGCGCATGTTTGCCTTCTGTTTTCGGGGGAAAATGAATGACGCTGCGGCTCCTGCCCGTCCTTGTGCTTGCTACGGCTGCACCGGCCCTTGGATCGGCCCTATCCTTGCCCCGCGACACAGGTCCGGTGCCGGACGTCATGGCGCAGTTCAGCCCGCAGGCGTTGATGGCATCGGGGTGCGGTTTCGCGCTTCAGGGCGAAGGCGTGGCGGCAGGCAAGTCTTTGAAGCCAATGCCGCTGATCGACGGGCTGGCGCCCATCCATTATCCGGTGACGACGACCGATCAAGTTGCGCAGCGCTACTTCGATCAGGGCATGGCCTTGCTCTACGGCTTCGAGTTCGCGAAGGCCGAACGCAGCTTCGCCGCCGGGCGCCTGCGCGATCCGTCCTGCGCGATGTGCAAATGGGGGGAGGCGCTGGCGATCGGTCCCTATATCAACAGCGGCCCTTCGGGCGAGGCGCGGATCGCGACTGCTTATGGCCTGACGACGCAGGCACTGGCGCAGCCGGGCATCACGGAGAAGGAACGCGCGCTCATCCTCGCGCTGCAACAGCGTTATGCGCCGGGTGGGCCGAAGAAGCAGAAGGGCGTCCACGCCATCACGTTCGCCGATGCTATGCAGGGGGTGTCGAATCGCTGGCCCGATGACGACATGGTGATGGTCCTGACGGCCGAAGCCGCAATGAACGTCCGTCCGTGGGATTATTGGGAAGCCGACAATGCCACCCCGCGTCCCTGGGCGCGACGCGCGATCACCCTCGTCGAGAAGGTGCTGGCCCGCAATCCCGACCAGCCCGAGGCGCAGCATCTCTACATCCACCTGACCGAGGCATCGACCACGCCGGGCCGGGCGGAGCGCGCCGCAGACATGCTGGAGACGGCGGCGCCCGCCTCCGCGCATCTCGTGCATATGCCGAGCCATACCTATTACCGCGTCGGCCGCTTCGCCGATTCGGTGAAAGTGAACGTGCAGGCGATCGGCGTGGATGAAGCCATGGCCCGGCGGCTGGGCGAGAATCCGCAATATTACGGCTATTTCAATCATCACACCCATTTCATCCTGTCGGCGGCGGAGCAGGTGGGCGATCGGGCGACGGCGTTGAAGGCGGCGGCGGATCTGGAGGCGGCGATCCCGGTCGAAAAGGCCGCCAAGTCGCCTTATCTTCAGGAGCGGCTCGGCACTGCTTTGCAGGTGCGGGCGCAATTCGCGCGCGACCTGCAGGAATTGCTCGCCATCCCGCAGCCCGACGCGCGCCTGCCGGAACTTCGCCAGCTTTGGTGGGCGTTGCGCGCCGAGGGGCTGGGCCGCGCGGGTCAGACAGCGCCGGCGAAACGCGAGATCGCGGCGATGCGCAAGGCGCGTGGAGGCAAGAAGATCGATCCGGATTTCCGTGCGCTGGCGCAACTGGCCGAAACCATCGCCATGGCCCGCATCGCGGAGGGCAGCGGCAATGCCAAGGGTGCGATCCGCCTGTTGCAGACCGCAGCCGGGATCGAACGCAAGTTCAGCTACAACGAGCCGCCGGTCTGGCATCAGCCGGTCGATGCGGCACTGGGCGCGCTGCTGCTGCGCACCGGCGATGCGCGCGGGGCTAAGGCAGCGTTCGATCGTGCGCTCGTGCGTCGCCCCGGCAATGCCTGGGTGTTGTGGGGCCGCGCACAGGCCGAAGCGGCGCTAGGCGACCGGCAAGCGAGTGAACGGACCCTTGTGGCCTATCGCAAGAGCTGGGCGGGGGAACCGGACAGCGGCTTGCTGAGAATGCTCTGAATGTCATCGCAAGTATCGGAGCGCCGCGCGAAATCGCTTGCCGCATAAGGCGCGACGACGGCACATGCGCCGTCAGCCAATGATTGAGGCGCGCCATGACGATCCATAACCCGACGACTGCGAAAGCGAACGCTGCGAAGGTCATTACCGACGATCCGTGCTATGTTCGTCTGGCGGCGCGTGATCCTTCCGCCGATGGCCTGTTCTATTACGCCGTGAAGTCGACGGGCGTTTTCTGTCGCCCATCATGCCCCGCGCGACCCGCGAGGCCGGAGAATATCCTGTTCTTCGACACCGCACAGGCTGCGCAGGATGCGGGTTTCCGTGCCTGCCGCCGCTGTCATCCGCTGGCGATCGAAGGCCGCGATCCCAGTACCGAAGCGATGCGTCAGGTTGCGGCCTTTATCGACGCCCATGTCGATCAGCCCTTGCCGCTCAAACTTCTGGCGGAGCAGGCGGGGCTAAGCCCGTTTCACCTCCAGCGCCGTTTCAAGGCGGTGATGGGCGTATCGCCGCGCGACTATCAGGCGGCGGTGCGGCTTGCCGCGTTCAAGGCTTTGCTCCGCGAGGGTGAGGATGTGCTGGGTGCGACGTTCGAGGCGGGCTACGGCTCCACCAGTCGGGTTTACGAGCGGGTTACGGGCGGGCTTGGCATGACGCCGTCGGCCTATCGCGCAGGCGGGGCGGGGGAGAACATCGCCTTTGCGGTGCGCGAAACCGCGCTGGGATCGCTGATGATGGCGGCGACCGATCGCGGCGTCTGCTTCGTCGAGTTCGGCATGGATGCAGCGAACCTGTACGCCCGTCTGCAACGCGAGTTTCCGGCGGCGAGTCTCGTACCATCCGATCCCGCTGCCGACGCGCCGCTCGATGCTTGGATCGCGGCACTCGACGATCATCTGTCCACCGGTGCGCCACGACCGGACCTGCCGCTGGACCTGCGCGGCACCGCCTTCCAGCTCAAGGTCTGGAAGTTCCTGCTCAGCGTCAAACCCGGCGATGCCGTCAGCTACAGCGAACTGGCCCAGGGCGTCGGCGCGCCCAGGGCCGTCCGCGCGGCGGCATCGGCCTGCGCCGCCAACCGCATCGGCATATTGATCCCTTGCCACCGGGCCTTGCGTG
This sequence comes from Sphingobium sp., assembly GCA_965279415.1. Taxonomy (GTDB): domain Bacteria; phylum Pseudomonadota; class Alphaproteobacteria; order Sphingomonadales; family Sphingomonadaceae; genus Sphingobium. The sequence continues at coordinate 1,141,900 of OZ257238.1, read as the reverse complement.
CAGACGGCGGCCTTGGCGGCTATCGCTGGGGGCTGGACGCCAAGCGGACGCTTCTGGACAGGGAACGGGTGGAACGAAGTGCGGGCTGACCGTCGGGTTACACGTCGAGATTGGCGACGTTCAGCGCATTGTCCTGTATGAACTCGCGGCGCGGTTCCACCACATCGCCCATCAGGCGCGTAAAGATCTCGTCGGCGACGTCCGCCTGCTCGACCTCGACGCGCAGCAGCGAGCGGGCGTTGGGATCGAGCGTGGTTTCCCAGAGCTGCTCGGCGTTCATTTCGCCCAGACCCTTGTAGCGCTGGATCGACAGCCCCTTGCGTCCGGCAGCAAGGATCGCGTCGAGCAGGTCGCTTGGGCGCGATATGGTCGTGCCTTTTGCAGGGCTTGCGGACGCCGCAACTTCCGCAACTTCGTCGCTTTCCGCCGCTGCCGCCTTTGCCGTGATCAGGCGGCTTGACGCCAGATAGGCGCCCGCCTGCTCGGTCGCGAGGGCGTGCAGCTTGCGGGCCTCGGCCGACCCCAGGAACGCGGCTTCGATGATATGGTGATCGGTCACGCCGCGCCAGAAGCGCTGGAAATGATAGCCGCCTTCCTCGCTGACGATGCCGGTCCACTTGCCGTCGGTATCGGCCAGATCCAGCCAACGCACCGCTTCGGTCAGCGCCGCCTGACGGCGCGGCGTGTCGATATCGGGATCGAGTGCGCCCGCCAGCGCCAGCGCCTCTATGATGCGCGGGTCGTAGCGGCGCGGCATGTAGCGCATCAGCGTGCGCATCCGGCGGCTGTGGTCGATCAGCGCGCGCAGGTTGTCGCCGAAGATACGCCCTTCGGCGGTTTCCAGCGCCATGGTGTCGACGCCGTTGTCCACCAGATACTGGTCCAGAGCGGCTTCATCTTTGAGATAGACTTCGCTGCGCCCGCGCGACGCCTTGTAGAGCGGCGGCTGGGCGATGAAGAGATGGCCGTTCTCTATGATCTGCGGCATCTGGCGATAGAAGAAGGTGAGCAGCAGCGTGCGGATATGCGCGCCGTCGACATCGGCGTCGGTCATGATGATGATCTTGTGGTAGCGCAGTTTCTCGATGTTGAACTCTTCGCGAATCCCGGTGCCCATCGCCTGGATGAGCGTGCCGACTTCTTTCGAGGACAGCATCCGGTCCAGCCGAGCGCGCTCGACGTTCAGGATTTTACCCTTCAACGGCAGAATCGCCTGATAATGGCGATCGCGCCCCTGCTTGGCGGAGCCGCCCGCGGAGTCGCCTTCGACCAGGAACAGTTCGGACTTTGCGGGGTCGCGCTCCTGACAGTCGGCCAGCTTGCCCGGTAGCGAGGCGATATCCATCACACCCTTGCGCCGGGTCAGTTCGCGCGCCTTCTTCGCCGCTTCGCGAGCGGCGGCGGCGTCGATCACCTTCTGGATGATCATCTTGGCGTTGGCGGGGTTTTCCTCCAGCCATTCGGCCATCTTGTCGGCCATCAGGCTTTCGAGCGGCTGGCGCACCTCGCTGGAGACCAGCTTATCCTTGGTCTGCGAGGAGAATTTCGGATCGGGCAGCTTGACCGAGACGATCGCCGTCAGCCCCTCGCGCATGTCGTCGCCGGTGAGGCTGACCTTTTCCTTCTTCAACATGCCCGATTTCTCGGCATAATTGTTGAGCGTGCGGGTCAGCGCCGCGCGGAACGCGGCCAGATGGGTGCCGCCGTCGCGCTGCGGAATGTTGTTGGTGAAGCACAGGACGTTTTCATAATAGCTGTCGTTCCATTCCAGCGCGACGTCGATGGTCACATCGTCGCGTGTGCCGGAAATGGCGATCGGCTCGGGCATCAACGCTGCCTTGTTGCGATCGAGATATTTCACGAACGCCGCGATCCCGCCTTCGTAATACAACTCGACCGTCTTGCTTTCCTCATGCCGTGCATCGGTCAGGAACAGGCGCACGCCGCTGTTGAGGAACGCCAGCTCGCGATAGCGATGCTCCAGCTTGTCGAAATCATATTCGGTAACGTTCTTGAACGTCTCGGTCGAGAACATGAAGGTGACCTTTGTGCCCTTCATGCCTTCGGGCGCGGGGCCGAGCACCTTGAGCGGCGCTTCGGCATCGCCGTTGCGGAAACGCATCCAGTGTTCCTGCCCATCGCGCCAGATGTTCAGTTCCAGCCAGTCGGACAGCGCATTCACCACTGACACGCCCACGCCATGCAGACCGCCCGATACCTTGTAAGCGTTGGTGTCGCTCGTATTCTCGAACTTTCCGCCCGCGTGCAGCTGCGTCATGATGACTTCGGCGGCGGATACGCCTTCCTCCGTATGGATGCCGGTCGGAATGCCGCGGCCATTGTCCATCACGCTGACCGAGCCGTCGGGATTCAGGGTGATGTCGATCCGGTCGCAATGCCCGGCCAGCGCCTCGTCGATCGCGTTGTCGGAAACTTCGAACACCATATGATGCAGGCCGGACCCGTCATCGGTGTCGCCGATGTACATGCCGGGCCGCTTGCGGACGGCGTCGAGACCTTTGAGAACCTTGATGCTGTCGGCACCATAGGCATTGGCGTTGGGCGTAGCTTGGCTGTCTTCGTTCATGGTCCATCATATAGGGCCGGACCCTGCGAAACTAAAGGAAAAACAGGTGTCGTTGCGTATCCGATGGGCTAGAGGTGCCCCCATGAAATCCGCGATTTTCCTGTTGCCGCTCCTGACCCTCATTTCCGCCTGTTCCGACAGCCGCGACGTGATGGAGGAACTGCCCAACAGCTCTATCGCTGGCGCGCCGCGCGAAGCGATGGCGGAGACGCAGATCGAATCGACGCTGGCCCGCCCAGTAACGATCGGTGAGGACGGTCCGCAACTCGACGCCTGCGGCGCCCTGGGTGTGGTCCGCGGTGTTGCGCCGGGCAAGACGCTGGCGCTCCACGCCGCGCCGTTCCGGGAAGCGAAGGCGACGGCGCAGCTTGCCAACGGCGCGCGCGTCCATGTCTGCACGCGCAGCCTCGACCAGAAATGGCTGGGTGTGGTCGTGTTGCCCCATGCGCCTGCGCCGGATGGCGATGATGTCGGCGGCAATGCGTTTGTGCCAGCGCCTGCGGATTGCGGCGTCTCCTCTCCCGTCGACCGCAGGCAGGTCTATGATGGGCCATGCAAAAGCGGCTGGGTGTCGAGCGGGTTTGTACGGTTGATCGCGGGGTAAAGGAAAATCTCGGACTTACGTTTCCCGGCGCAGGCCGGGGTCCAGGGTTCTAGATGCATCCCAAGCGACCCTGGACCCCGGCTTTCGCCGGGGAACAATAGGTGCTTTACCGCTCCCGCGTAGCGCTGAACTTCACGTCGGGATGCCGTTCCTGCTGGTATCCCACATCCCACGCGCTCTTCGCCAGGAACACATTATTGCCGTCGCGATCGGTGGCGAGGTTCGCGCGGTTGAACTCCACGAATGCCTTCACCGCTGCATCCGGCCCGGAAACCCAGCGCGCGGTGTCGAAGGGCGAAGGCTCCAGTACCGCCTCGACCTTATATTCCGCTTCAAGCCGCGAAATCAGCACTTCCAGTTGCAACTGCCCGACCACGCCGACGATCCACTGGCTGCCGAACTCGGGGTAGAACACCTGGATCACGCCTTCCTCGGACAGGTCGTCCAGCGCCTTGCGCAATTGCTTGGTCTTGGTCGGGTCTTTCAGTTGCACGCGGCGCAATATTTCCGGCGCGAAATTGGGCAGGCCGGTAAAGCGCACGTCCGCCTTTTCGCTCAGCGTATCGCCGACACGCAAGGTGCCGTGATTGGGAATGCCGATGATGTCGCCGGGATAGGCTTCGTCGGCCAGTTCGCGGTCCTGCGCGAAGAACAGGATCGGCGAATGGACCGCAATCGGCTTGCCGCTGCCCGAAGGCGTCAGTTTCATGCCGCGCCGGAACTTGCCCGAGCATAGTCTCATGAACGCGATGCGGTCGCGGTGCTGCGGGTCCATGTTCGCCTGCACCTTGAAGATGAAACCTGTGACGTCCGCCCGCTCCGGTTCGACCGGACCTGGCTCTGCAGGCTGCGGGCGCGGCGGCGGCGCATAGGCGGCGAGCGCGTCGATCAGTTCGGTCACGCCGAACTTCTTGAGCGCAGACCCGAAATAGACCGGGGTCAGGTCGCCATGCCGATAGGCCGCCAGATCGAAGCTGCTGTATCCGCCCTGTGCAAGCTCCGCTTCCTCGCGCAGGCGAGCGAGTGCGCGCGGAGAGAGATAGTCGGCGAGTTTCGGATCGTCCAGCCCTGTGAACTGGTGCCGGTCGCCCTCGAACTCCTTGCTCGGCCCGGTCGGCTGCATCAGGCGATGTGTCGCGAAGTCGTATACTCCTTCGAACTCGCCGCCCATGCCCACCGGCCAGCTCATCGGCACCACGTCCAGCGCCAGTGCATCGGCCACTTCATCGATGATCGCGAAGGTATCGCGCCCTTCGCGATCGACCTTGTTGACGAAGGTGATGATCGGCACGTTGCGCATCCGGCACACCTCGAACAGCTTGCGTGTCTGCGGCTCGATGCCCTTGGCGGCATCGATCACCATCACGGCGCTGTCGACGGCGGTCAGCGTGCGATAGGTGTCCTCGCTGAAATCCTCATGCCCCGGCGTATCGAGCAGGTTGAAGGTGATCGTCTCGCCATCGCGCGTCCGCTCGAACGTCATGACCGACGACGTGACGGAAATGCCGCGCTGCTGTTCGATCTTCATCCAGTCGGACCGGGCACGGCGATTCGCTCCACGCGCCTTGACTTCGCCGGCCAGATGGATTGCGCCGCCTTCCAGCAGCAGCTTTTCGGTGAGGGTCGTCTTGCCGGCGTCGGGGTGGGAAATGATCGCGAAGGTGCGGCGGGATGGGATGGTCATGGGTTTTTCTCTTCGTCACCCCTGCGAAGGCAGGGGTCCCGCTATTATCGCGGGAGCAAGGGGCAAGCGGGACCCCTGCCTTCGCAGGGGTGACGAGGCAAGGCTAATTCTCGACCAGCGTCACATCCATCCGAAACGTGCGTTCCTCGCCCGGCGCCAGACGGATCACCCCCGGCTTGTCCCACACATCGCCGGTAAAGCCGACGGGATCGGCTATCCCCGCCCACGGCTCCACGCACAGATAGCGGGCGCCTGGCACCTGCCACAGGCCAAGCCACGGCGTGTCGGGAAAGTCGATCTTCAGATGCGGCGTGCCGGGTGCGCCCCATGTCAGGCTGCGACTTTCCAGTTGATCCCAGATCAGCGCGTCGCCCCGGAACATGTCGTGCGTCGGCTTCAGCGTTGCACCGTCCACCGGAGACGGCACGCTTTCCAGCGCGATCAGGCCCTTCTCATGGCCCACCTTGCGGATCGGCGCAGGCTCCGGCTTTTCGAAGGTGATGCGATGATCTTCCACCGCCGCGCCATAAGGCAGCGGCCAGGCGAAGGCGGGGTGATAACCGAAACTGAACGGCATGTCGGACTGGCCGTGATTGCCGACGGTCGCGGTCATCGCCAGAGTCGCATCGGTCAGGGCGAAGCGCATGTCGAGCCGGAAATCGAACGGATAGTTTTTGCGTGTTACGTCATCCGCTTCCAGCCGGAGCAGCGCCGATCCGGCATTTTGTTCCATCAGCGCAAAAGTGGTTTTTCGCGCAAAGCCATGCTGCGGCAGGCTGTATTCCGCGCCATTCACCCGATAGCGATCCTCCCGCAACCGTCCGACGAATGGAAAGAGCAATGGCGCACGGCCCGACCAGAAGGCCGGGTCCGCATTGGTCATCAGTTCGCGCCCGGCAGCGTCCGTGAGCGACCACAGTTCCGCGCCGAGGGGATTGATGGTGGCGGAGAGAGCTTTGGACGTGAGTGATATCAAAACACTATTCTCCTGTGAGAAGCTCTTACCGTTCGGGCTGAGCCTGTCGACGCCTTCCACTGAGCGAAGAGAAATGCCTTCGCCGCGCTCAGGCTAGTTCTTCGACAAGTTCAGAATGAACGCAGAATGGCCATTACCCACGCAGAACGCCTCCCAGTTTCTCCGCCGCCTTCACCACCGCGCTGCTGATCGCGTTCAGCTCCTCGTCGGTGAAGCTTCTTTCGCCCGGTTGCAACGTCACTTCGATCGCCAGCGACTTGTGGCCTTCCTCCACGCCCGGCCCGACGAACACATCGAACAGCCGTACCTCAACGATACTCTTCTTGTCCGCACCCTTCACCGCGCGCACCAGCGCATCGGCTTCCAGCGTGTCCGGCACGACAAAAGCGAAGTCGCGCTTCACCGCCTGCAATACGGGCGGTGCGAAAGGCGCACGCATGAAGCCGCTCTTGCGCTTCACGGGGATGGCGTCGAGGAATATCTCCGCCGCGACGACGCTGCCGGAGAGGCCGAACTGTTTGGTGAGGCTTGGATGCAGCACGCCAAAAGCGGCAAGCACGGTTTTAGGCCCCAGCCGCAGTGTGCCGGACTGGCCTGGATGATATGAAGAACCTAGCTGTGAGTGTGGACCGTTCCCCAAGTCAATAGCTCTGCTGCTCTCCTGTTCGTTGGAGCGTAGCGTATCAAAACCCATCATTTGCAGATTGGCGACAGGCGCGCCTGCCGCCGCGAGCAGGGCGAGCACCTCTGCCTTCGCATCATGCGCGGCGAAGGCCTGTGCCTTGCCGCTCTGCCATCCGCGCGCTGTCTTTTCGCCCGCCAGTACGAAGCCGACAGTCGCGCGCTCGCCGCTTGCGAAGTAGCGACGCCCGACCTCGAACAATCGCACAGATGCCGCGCCACGGTCCATGTTCCGGCGTGTCGCCGAAAGCAGGCCGGGCAGCAGCGAAGGTCGCATGACCTTCATGTCCTCGCTGATGGGATTGGCCAGCGTCCAGTCGCCGCCGCCCACGGACGCCGCTTCCTTTTCCGACAGGAACGACCAGTTGATCGCTTCGGACAGGCCGCGCGCCGCCGCCGTGCGGCGCACGCGCCGCTCGATCATCTGCTCCGGGGTGGCGGTTGGCCTCGCGACGCCGGGCGCGCGGGGCAGGGGCGTGGACGGCACCTTATCCAGCCCGTAAATCCGCACGACTTCTTCCACGATGTCCGCCGCGCCATCGATGTCGCGCCGCCACGTCGGGACGGAGATCGTCCAGTCGTCACCCACGCCGAAGCCCAGCCGTTCCAATATCGCGCGCTGTTCGTCAGTGGCCACGTCGACGCCTGCCAGCGCCAGTACGCGCGCCGGATCATAAGCGATCATGCGCGGTTCCAGCGGCGGCGTTCCGGCGCGGGTGATCGCGCTTGGCTTGCCGCCGCAATGTTCGCGCACCAGCCAGCATGCGATGGCCAACCCTTCGTCGAGAAAGGCGGGATCGACGCCGCGTTCGAAGCGGCTGCGTGCATCCGATGTCAGGGTCAACTTCTGACCGGTGCGGGCGATCGCTTCGGGCGTGAAGTACGCACATTCGATCAGCACGTCGGTCGTGCTGTCCGATACCCCCGAATGTTCGCCGCCCATGATGCCGCCGATATCGTGCACGGCCACGTCGTCCGCGATCACGGTCATGCTGGCGTCGAGCGTGTAGGTCTTGCCGTTAAGCGCAAGCACCTGCTCTCCGTCCTTCGCCTTGCGCGCGACAAGCGTGCCAGAGAGCTTCGCGCGGTCGTAGACGTGGAGCGGACGCCCCAGATCGATCGACAGGAAATTGGTGATGTCCACCAGAACCGATATGGGCTTCTGGCCGATCGCGTCGAGCTTCCTGCGCATCCATTCGGGCGAGGGACTGTTGGTGACGCCCGATACGGCCTGCGCAAAGAAAGCCGGGCAGCCTTCGGGATCGTGCGTCGCGACTGCGGGCGCAGGGTCGTCGCCTTCGACCGGCGCCAGCGTCGTCATGCGATACACATCGGCCAGCGGCTTGAGCGTTCCGATCCCCGCCGCCGCCAGATCGCGGGCGATGCCGCGCACGCCCATGCAATCCTGCCGGTTCGGGGTGATGCTGACGTCGATCACCGGATCGTCGAGACCCGCCCAGTCGGCATAGACTTGTCCCACCGGCGCGTCGTCGGCCAGTTCGATGATCCCGTCATGATCCTCGCCCAGTTCCAGCTCGCGGAAACTGCACATCATGCCGTTGGACTCGACGCCACGGATCGCCGCGACTTTCAGCACCATGCCGTTGGACGGTACGACCGCTCCGGGTGAGCCGAACACGCCCACCAGCCCCGCGCGCGCATTTGGCGCACCGCATACGACCTGCAAAGGCCCGTTCCCGGCATCGACCGACAGCACCTGCAACTTGTCCGCCTGCGGATGCGGCGCGGCGCTCAGCACCTTCGCGATGCGGAACGCGCCCAGCTTTTCCGCGGGGTTTTCGATGCCTTCGACCTCCAGACCGATGCTGGTCAGCGTCTCCAGGATAGTGGTCAGGCCGGCATCGGTCTCCAGATGCTCTTTCAGCCAGCTTAGCGTGAACTTCATGCGCCCACTCCTCCGCTCAGCGTCGGCACATCCAGCGCCGAGAAGCCGTAATGCCGGAGCCAGCGCAGGTCGCCGTCGAAGAAAGCGCGCAAATCGGTCATTCCATATTTCAGCATGGCGAGGCGGTCGACGCCGGTGCCGAAGGCGAAGCCTTGCCACTCGTCCGGGTCCAGCCCGCAATTCTCGATCACCTTGCGGTGGACCATCCCGCTGCCCAGCACTTCGAGCCAGCCGTCACTGCCGCCGATCACCCGCTGCCCGTTGACCAGCGTGTAACCGACGTCGACTTCCACCGAAGGCTCGGTGAATGGGAAATAGCTGGGGCGCAGGCGCAGTACGATGTCGTCGCGCTCGAAGAACGCCTTGAGGAAGGTTTCGAGCGTCCATTTGAGATGCCCGAGCGTGATCCCTCGGTCGATCACCAGCCCCTCGATCTGGTGGAACATCGGCGTATGTGTGGCGTCGCTGTCCGACCGGTAGACGCGACCGGGAGCGATGATGCGGATCGGGGCGTCTTGGGTCATCATCGTGCGGACTTGCACCGGCGACGTGTGGGTGCGCAGCAGCATCCTGTGTTCCGCACCTTCCGCATCCGGGAAATAGAAGGTGTCGTGCATCGCCCGCGCCGGATGCGTCTCCGGTATGTTGAGCGCGGTGAAATTATGCCAGTCGTCCTCGATCTCCGGCCCCGTCGCGACGGAAAAGCCAAGGTCCGCGAAAATCTCCGCCAGTTCGTCCATCACCTGACTGACCGGATGGATGGAGCCGACCGGGCCGATATCGGCAGGCAGGGTCATGTCCAACCGCTCGGAGGCAAGGCGCGCGTCGAGCGCCGCCTGTTCGAACGCGGCTTTCCGTTCCGCCAGCGCCGTCGAGACCGATTCGCGCAAATCCTGGATCGCCGGGCCTTTTACCAGCCGCTCCTCCGGCGACATGCCGCCCAGCGTCTTGAGCAGCGCGGTAATCACGCCCTGCTTGCCAAGCGCGCCGACGCGCAGTTCTTCCACCGCCGCCAAAGTGTCCGCCGCCGCGATGTCGGCCAGCAGGCCGGATTTCAGTGCTTCTGTTTCGCTCATGCCGCGTCCACTATCCTGATTGCGGGCAAAGAAAAAGGGTGCCGGAAGCATATGCCCCGGCACCCTTGCATTCGTTTCTCGCGTCCGGCTTACGCCGCTGCGGGAAGCGCCGCCTTCGCCTGGGCGATGATGGCGCTAAAGGCTTCGCCTTCGTGCATGGCGATGTCGGCCAGGACCTTCCGGTCCAGATCGACGCCCGCCAGCTTCAGCCCGTGCATGAACTGGCCATAGGTCAGGCCTTCCATGCGGACCGCCGCGTTGATGCGCTGGATCCAGAGCGCGCGGAAGCTGCGCTTCTTGACCTTGCGATCGCGGTAGGCGTACTGGCCGGCCTTTTCGACGGCCTGCCGGGCGATGCGGATCGTGTTCTTGCGACGGCCGTAATAGCCCTTCGCCTGTTCCAGGATCCGCTTGTGCTTTGCGCGGGTGGTAACACCCCGTTTTACGCGTGCCATTGTCCTCTACTCCTTACTTCAGGCCGTAGGGTGCCCAGAGGCGGACGTGCGCGACGTCGGCTTCGGACAGCACGGAAGTGCCACGGTTCTGGCGGATATACTTCGCATTATGCGAAATCAGGCGGTGGCGCTTGCCGGCGACGCCGTGCTTCACCTTGCCTGTGGCGGTGAACTTGAAGCGTTTCTTCACACCGCTCTTCGTCTTGAGCTTGGGCATTTTCGTCTCCTTAAAGTCTGGCAGCATAGCTGGTCTGACGATTGCGGACTGGCGCGGCAGCCCTACTGGCCGGCCCGTCCCATTTCTGCCCCGATGACTCGGAAGAGCCGGCGGGAACGCGCGCCTATATGCGCGAAACGGCGGAAACGCAAGCACTGGACCGAAACCCTTTTCCATGCGTTACCTCACTCTATGGCTGACCCTGACATCGTTCCATATTCGGCCAAAGCCTCCTTGCCCTCGGGAATCGGTGCCCATGCGCGCGCCGCGCGGGAACGTTGGCGGCGTTTACCCCTGCCGGTGCGCATACTGTTGTGGGTGCTGTTCGCGCTCTTTGCCATCTGGCTGATCCTGTTCGTGACCAAAGGGCGCTTTCTGAAAGGGCCGTTCCAGAGCATTGTCTCCTCCTCGCTCAAGCGCGAGGTGAAGGTCGGCGGCGACTTCCAGCTTTATTTCGCGCCGATCCGCATCAAGTTTCTTGCCGATGGCCTCAGCATTTCCAATCCGAGCTGGGCGAGCCAGCCTTATCTGTTCCGTGCGGACCGTATCGACATGCGGGTGTCGCCGTTCAGTCTGGTGTTCGGGGACAAGCGCCGGATCACCGACCTGCTGCTGCAAAAGGGCGCGGCGGACCTCGAATGGAGCCGCGACGGCAAGACGAATACCTGGACGATGGGCGATCCGGACAAGGCGGGCGAGCCCCTCGAACTGCCGGTTATCCGCCGCGCGCTGATCGCCGGAACGACGCTGCGCTACCGCGATCCCCGCCTTTTCTTCACCGCCGATCTCGCCTTCGACACGGTGCGTGCGCGCGACACCCGTTTTGCGCAGGACATCCGCTTTACCGGCGACGGCACGATGCGGGGAAAGCCGTTCACGCTGCGCGGCGGCCTTTTGTCGCCCAATGAAACGGTGGTTGGCGGGCGCAACCAGCTCGTCATCGATGCGGCGGCCGGGGCTACGAAGCTGAACGTCACAGGGACATTGCCCGGCGCCACAGAACTGGAAGGGTCCGACCTCAAGCTGGCGACGACCGGTCCCAATGCGGCTTTGCTGTTCGAGTTTCTGGGCGCGGCGTTGCCCGACACCCGCCGCTACCGCTTTACGTCCGACCTGACCAAGGTCGGCGAAGAATGGCGCTTCACACGGATAAAGGGCTTTTTCGGCGACAGCGACCTTGCCGGAAGCATGACCGTATCGCTGCCGGAGGGACGCCTGCTCATCAAGGCTGATGTCGCCACCGACACGCTGCATATGATCGATGTCGCGCCTTTCATCGGCTATGATCCGGTCAAGCTCGACAAGCAGGGATCCGCCGCTCTGGTGGAGACGGTGCAGGGTCGGCCCCGGCTGCTCCCCGATGCGCCGTTGCGCAGCGAGTCGCTGCGTGCCTTCGACGCGGCGGTCGTCTACAAGGTACGCCGGGTGCGCGGTGATCATCTGCCGATCCGTAACATCGCGCTGACGCTGAAGCTGGATAAAAGCCTGTTGACGATGTCCCCGCTGACGTTCGACATGGCCGGCGGCTTCGTATCGTCGGACATCACGCTCAACGCGCGCAACACGCCGGTTAAGACAACATACGACATTCGCCTGTCGCCGACGCCTATGGGTAAGCTGCTGGGTGGCTGGGGGGTCGAGGAATCGGGAACGACCGGCACGATCAAGGGGCGGGTGCTCCTCACGGGCCTCGGCGATTCGGTGCATGATTCGCTGTCCACTGCGGATGGTCGCATCGCCGTTATCCTGCCCGCCGGATCGATGTGGGCGCGCAACGTGCAGTTGTCGGAACTAGATATCGGCACCTTCGTGCAGAAGATGTTCGAGGATAAACTGAAGGATCCCGTGCAGATCAACTGCGGCCTTATCGCCTTCACCGTGCGCAAGGGCGTCGCTGCGGCAGATCCGATCCTGATCGATACGCGCAAGAATGTCATGGTCGGGCGCGGTGGTTTCAGTTTCCGCAACGAAAGCATCGACCTCGCCTTCCGCGCCGACGGCAAGAAGTTCAGCCTGTTCGCCGGGCAATCGCCCGTCGGCATCGGCGGCTATTTCGCCAAGCCGGGTATCAACGCGATCAGCCCGGAACTGGTGGGACGCGCCGGTGCAGGTCTGGCGCTGAGCGTCGTCGGCACGCCTCTGGCGGGCGTTCTGGCCTTCGTCGATGTCGGGGATGCAAAGAGCACGTCCTGCGGACCGGTATTGTCGGGCGCGAATGCCGCCGCCCAGCGTACCACCAAGGGCAAGCCGCGCGACGATGTGGGGCGCGGCACTACGGCAAAGGCGGAGGACGGCAAGTCGAACCGCGGCGAACGCCGCGATCAGAAGGACAAGTTTCTCGGTATCTTCTGATCCGCTACATTGGTCGTAAAGCGACTCGGGAGACATGCCGTGAACGATGTAGCCAAGCAGGTGCCGACAGGCGGGGTGACGCCGCATCTTACTATCGGAGACGGCAAGGCAAGCGATGCCATTGCCTTCTACGCTACGGCTTTCGGCGCGGAAGAGCGTGGCCGCATGATTGCCGACGACGGCAAGCGCCTGATGCACGCGCATATTCTGGTCAACGGATCGTCCGTCATGCTGAACGACGATTTCCCGGAATATAGTGGCGGTCCCATATCACCGCCCGCTTCGGTGACGCTGCATCTTCAGGTGGATGACGCCGACGCCTGGTGGGACCGGGCGATAGCCGCCGGGGCCGTCATCCGTTTCCCGCTCGACAATCAGTTCTGGGGTGACCGGTACGGGCAAATTACCGATCCCTTCGGTCATGTCTGGTCGATAGGGGCACCGATTCCGGGGTGATCCGGGCGCTCAGCCATGGGTGTCATGCCCATGCGCCAGCGCTTCCAGCACGTCATCCAAGCGCGCGGGATCGCCAACGGCGATGACGCGACCATCCCCGTCCGAATCGATCGGTTCGCCCGACCAGTCGCACATCCGTCCGCCTGCGCCTTCGACTACCGGCACGAGTGCGGCGATGTCGTGCAGCTTCAGGCCCGCCTCGACCACGATGTCGATATGGCCGGATGCTACCAGCCCGTAATTGTAGCAGTCCCCGCCCCAAACGGTATCGCGACATTGTCCCGCCAGAACGGCGAAATGCTCACCGGTGCAGCCGCTGAAATATTGCGGGCCGGTGGTCGCGAGAATGGCTTCGTCCAGCGCGCGGCAGCGGCGCGTGGTGACGGGCTTCCCGTTGAACGTCGTCGGCTGACCTACCATCCCGGCCCAGCGTTCGCGCGCGATCGGCTGGTCGATGATGCCGATCGTCGGCCATCCCGCCTGCGTCAGCGCGATCAGCGTGCCGAATATCGGGCGTCCGGCGATGAAGCTCTTCGTCCCGTCGATCGGATCGAGAATCCAGACCCGCTCGGCATCCTCGCGGGTCGCACCATATTCCTCGCCGATGATGCCGTCGCCGGGACGTTCTTTCTCCAGTATCGCCCGGATCGCCGCTTCCGCCGCGCGGTCGGCTTCCGTCACCGGGGATTTGTCCGGCTTGAACTCGGTATCGTAGCGCGCCCGGAAGAACGGGCGGATCGCTTCGCCCGCCGCATCGGCCAGGCGCAGCGCGAGCGTGAAGTCGTCGCGTGTTGTCATGACCATCCCTTCGCCCGGTCCGGCGCCGTTGGCAAGGCATCGCATCGCCATTGCCCGCATTGCGGCAACGGCATAGCCTTGACCTCGCGATCAGAAATGGAGGCCGACATGAACACGCCGCCGGGCTTTGCCAGCGTCACGCCCTATATGTTCGTGAACGATGCACCCGCTTTCCTCGTCTTTCTGACCGAGGGGCTGGGTGGTACGGAAATCGACCGAACGCTGGGGGAAGGCGACCGGATCGCCAATGCGCAGGTCCGCATCGGCAATTGCACGATCATGGTCAGCGAAGCCTCAGCCGACTGGCCTGCCATGCCTGCCAGCTATTATCTCTATGTCGCGGATGCCGATGCCGCCGTTGCCCGCGCGATCGCAGCGGGCGGCACACTCGTCATGCCTGTCGCCGACATGCCCTATCAGGACCGGCAGGGCGGGGTGCGCGATGCGTTCGGCAATGTCTGGTGGATTTCCCGGCGACTGGTCGGAGGGGCCTATCATTAACCGTTAAGCCTCTTTGCCGCCGAGCCGTTCTTTAGGGAACGGAAAGGGGTAACGGCATGGCACTGGTCGGATGGATAGTCTGCGTCGTCGCGCTGCTCGGCGGGCTTGCGCTTCGGCAGGACATGCCTTTCGCGCATGCGGATGTCATCGCGCAGGGGCTGCTGTTCGCGGCCTTCATCGCCTGTCCGGCCTTTTGGGCCGACGCGCCGTTCGGGATCACGGCCAAGCCGCGCGTCGCGGCGTGCATCGCCATGGCGCTGGCGGTCCCGCTTGTCCTGATGCGGACCTGAACTGACCTATCGACCAAAAGTCGCGCGGCGCGACTTGCGTGTCTTGACGTCACGCCTTGACGTCGGGCGTCAATCGAACAGGCTGGAAACCGAGCTTTCGTCGGCGATCCGCTTGATCGCTTCGCCCAGCAGCGGCGCGATCGGCAGTTGCCGGATGCGGCTCGATACCTGCACGCCGTCGGTGCCCATGATCGAATCGGTGATGACCAGTTCCTTGAGCGCCGACGCGTCGACGCGCGCTACGGCGCCGCCAGACAGCACCCCATGCGTCACATAGGCGACGACATCCTCCGCGCCCGCCTCCAGCAGCGCGGCGGCGGCGTTGCACAACGTCCCGCCCGAATCGACGATGTCGTCCACAAGCACGCAGAAGCGGCCCTTCACGTCGCCGATGATGTTCATCACTTCCGATTCGCCCGCGCGCTCGCGGCGCTTGTCGACGATGGCGAGCGGCGCGTTGTCGAGCCGCTTGGCCAGCGACCGTGCACGCACCACGCCGCCCACGTCGGGCGACACGACCATGATATTCCGGTCGCCGAAACGTGCCTGAATGTCCGCCGACATCACCGGCGCGCCGAACAGATTGTCGGTCGGAATATCGAAGAAGCCCTGTATCTGCCCGGCGTGCAGATCGACCGAGAGGACGCGGTTGGCGCCTGCCACGGTGATGATGTTGGCGACCAGCTTGGCCGATATTGGCGTACGCGGGCCGGGCTTGCGATCCTGCCGAGCATAGCCAAAATAGGGTACGACCGCCGTGATCCGCTTGGCCGACGCGCGTTTCAGCGCATCGATCATGATGAGCAATTCCATCAGATTGTCGTTGGCGGGATAGCTGGTCGACTGGATGACGAACACGTCCTCGCCACGGACATTCTCGTGGATTTCGACGAACACTTCCTCGTCGGCGAAGCGGCGGACGCTCGCCTGCGTCAGGGGGATTTCGACATAATCCGCAATGGCGCGCGCCAGCGGCAGGTTAGAATTACCCGTCATCAATTTCATGGCAGAAGGCACCCCGTGACGTTTCTGTGACGCGCTTGGTCGGCGTCCCTTTAGCGGGCGGTTCCCGTACTGGAAAGGCGCTTTTGCGTGAGGCATGAAAATGCTTTAGGCGCACCGCATGACCGACCGCCTGATCATCGCCCTTGCCCAGCTTACCCAATCGGTAGGCGATCTCGCCGGGAATGCCGACGCGATGCTGCACTGGCGGGAAAAGGCGCAGCGCGCGGACCTGATCGTCTATCCCGAGCTGCAACTCATCGGCTATCCCCCCGAAGATCTGGTGCTGAAGCCCGCACTGGTGGAGCGCGCGGGCACGGAATTGTTGCGGCTGGCCGAGGCCACCGGCGATGGCGGCCCCGCCATGCTGGTCGGCACTGTGGTCGCGGCGCAAGGCGTGCTGTTCAATGTCGTTGCGCTGCTGGACGGCGGCGAAGTCGTCGCGATCCGGCAGAAGCGGGAATTGCCCAATTACGGCACCTTCGACGAAAAACGGTTGTTCGCGCCCGGCCCCTTGCCGGAGCCTGTCGATTTTCGGGGCGTGAAGATCGGACTGCCGATCTGCGAAGATGTGTGGTTTCCCTTCGTCACCGCGCATCTGAAGGCGCAGGGCGCTGAAATCCTCATCACGCCCAATGGCAGCCCCTATGAAATCGGCAAGGACGACCGCCGCCTGCATCAGGTGTGCGCCGCGCGGGTGCAGGAAACCGGGCTTCCGATCGTATATCTCAACCGTGTCGGCGGGCAGGACGAGCTTGTGTTCGACGGCGCGTCCTTCGTGATGGGCGCGGATCGCACCACCCTGCACCAGATGCCCGACTGGGAAGAGGCGTTGCTGCTTACGCATTGGGAAAAGCGCGACGGCGCGTGGACCTGCGCGCCCGGCGATCTCCACGCGCTTGATCCGCATCCGGAGGACACCTACAACGCCATGGTGCTGGGCCTGCGCGATTATGTGAACCGCAATCGTTTCCCCGGCGTCGTGCTGGGCCTGTCGGGCGGGATCGACAGCGCGCTCTCCGCCGCCGTCGCGGTCGATGCGCTGGGTGCGGATCGCGTCTGGTGCGTCATGATGCCCTCGCGCTTCACAAGCCGGGACAGTCTGGATGATGCGGCGGAATGTGCGCGGCTGCTCGGTGTGCGGCTCGATTCGATTCCGATCGAACCGGCGGTCGCGGCGTTCGGCACGATGCTGGCGGGTGTGTTCGACGGACGTGCCAATGATCTGGCGGAGGAGAATATCCAGTCGCGCATCCGCGGCGTGACGCTGATGGGGATCAGCAACAAGTTCGGCCCTATGCTGCTGACGACGGGCAACAAGAGCGAGATGTCGGTTGGCTACGCCACCATCTACGGCGATATGGCGGGCGGCTATTCGGTGCTGAAGGATGCGTACAAGACGACGGTGTTCGACCTGTCGCGTTGGCGGAACGAGAATGTTCCGTCGCTTGGTCTCGGACCCAGCGGCTCGGTGATGCCGGAGCGTGTCATCACCAAGCCGCCGACCGCCGAACTTCGCGACAACCAGCGGGACGACGACAGCTTGCCCCCTTACGAGATACTCGATCCGATCCTCTATGGACTGGTCGAGGAGGAACTGTCGGTCGATCAGCTCGTCGCGCGCGGTTTCGACCGCGATACCGTCGCCCGGATCGAGCGTCTGCTCTACATCGCCGAATATAAGCGGCGTCAGGCGCCGCCCGGCGTGAAACTGGGCACCCGCAATTTCGGGCGCGACCGGCGCTATCCGATTACGAATGCGTTTCGGACGATATGACCACCACAACCCGCTTCGCGCCGTCCCCCACCGGCCATCTCCACGTCGGCAATATCCGTGCTGCGCTCCACAACTGGATGTGGGCGCGCAAGAGTGGTGGACGTTTCCTCCTGCGGCTCGACGATACCGACGCGGAACGTTCGCGCCCCGAATATGCCGAAGCGATCGAAGCCGATCTCGCTTGGCTGGGCCTGCATCCCGACGACAAGGTGCGGCAGTCGGATCGCTTTGCGCTGTACGAGAGGCAATTCGCTGTGTTGCGGGCGGCAGGGCATCTCTATCCCTGCTATGAAACCGCCGAGGAACTCGACTTGCGCCGCAAGGTGCTGCTGGGGCGGGGGCTGCCGCCGGTCTATGAGCGGACGGCGCTGACCCTGACGCCCGATGAGGTCGCTGCTCTTGAAGCTGAAGGGCGCGTCCCCCACTGGCGCTTCAGGCTGGATCACGATGCGCCGATCGCCTGGACCGATCTGATCCGCGGCGACCAGCATTTCGATCCGAAGCTGCTGTCGGACCCGGTGATCCGGCGCGCGGACGGATCGTGGCTCTACATGCTGCCTTCCGTGATCGACGACATCGACATGGGCATTACCCATGTCGTGCGTGGAGAGGACCATGTGTCGAACACGGCGACGCAGCTTCAGATGTTCCATGCGCTCGGCGCACAGCCGCCCGCCTTCGCGCATGAGGCTTTGCTGGTCGGGACCGAAGGGAAGCTTTCGAAACGTCTGGGATCGCTCGGCGTCTCGGCGTTTCGCGATGCGGGGATCGAGCCGGTCGCGCTGGTCGCCTTGCTGGCGCGGCTGGGCACCAGCGATCCGGTGGAGCCGGTCTCCGACCCGGCGTCGCTTGTCGAGACGTTTGATTTCAGCCGCTTCGGTCGCGCGCCGGCGCGCTTCGACGATACCGAACTCGCCATGCTCAACCAGAAGATCCTGCATCTGACCGACTATGATGTCGTGAAGGACCGTCTTCCCGTGGGGATGGGCCGCGCGGCATGGGAAGCGATTCGTCCCAATGTCGCGCGGCTGGACGATGCGGCAAGCTGGTGGGCGATCATCAGTGGCCCGTTCACGCCACCCGAACCTGTCCCCGATGACTGTCCGTTTCTGTTGCAGTCCGCCGACGTACTGGAAACACTGCCAGATAGCGACGCGACGCTCTGGCGGGCGCTGACCGATCGGATGAAGGCGCTGACCGAGCGTAAGGGAAAGGCATTGTTCCTGCCTTTGCGACTTGCGCTGACCGGACTGGATCATGGGCCGGACATGGCCGCTCTGTTGCCGCTTATTGGCCGGGGCGAGGCTGTTCGTCGCCTGCGTAACATAGCCTGAAATCGATTCTCTACTTCACCGGTAGAATGCCCTTGCACCAATAATGAAATGTTGTATCATTCCATAATGGCCAAGGCCGAATACGGTCGGGCCTTCGTTTACAGGATGGAGGATGCGATGATGTTGCTTGCCCGAAACAGCGCCGGCCCGACAAACACTTATCCCGCCAGTGGCTATGCCGCTTCCGGCCCGTCCCGCGCCGGGATCATAGGCACGATCGGGGTTCATGCGCTTCTGGTCGGGGGGTATTTCCTGCTTCCGACCGATGTCGTGGAGACGTTCGTGCCTACGATACTGGTGGGCACCAACATTCCCGATACGCCTCCACCGCCCGAACAGCCCATGGAGCAGGAACGCGCCAAGGCGCCGTTGCAGAAGGCAGTCGAGCGGCGACCCTTCGTGCCGGATACGACCGTCGATCTGGACACGTCCGGGCCGATCGTCACGAGCACCACCTTTCCAACGACGATCGATCCGATCGATCCGGGCACGACCACCGACGTGATCCCCGATCCCCCGCGGCCCGACGTGCTCACCGGGCTGAGCATCCATCCGCAATATATGCGCGACTTCCAGCCCGATTATCCCCCCGCCATGCAGCGCGCGCAGGAAGAAGGGAAGGTGACGGTACGCGTGTTCGTCGGTCCTGACGGGCGGGTGACGGCGGTGGAGAAGATTTTCGCGAGCAGCGATGCCTTCTGGGATGCGACGCGGTTGCAGGCGCTGCGCAAATGGCGGTTCCGCGCCGCGACGCGCAACGGCACGCCGATTGCGTCCGAAAAGGTGATGACCGTCCATTTTCAGTTGAACTGACGCCCTGAAAAAACGGACCCGGCGACTGGATGGTCGCCGGGTCAGGAAAGAGGCGTCAACGTGACGCCCCTCGGGTCGCAAGGCCTGTTTAGCGATGGCGCGCGATTCGACCGTGACGGAGGTCACACCCATGACGATTTTCTGCGATGATCCGGCGCGGACAAGCGCGGCTTTGCATCGCGCCGGGCAATCCCCTATATTCGGTGCCATGGCGATATTCCCCAAACCGGTTTCCCCCAAGAGCGCGCTGGGCGACTTCTGGACCTATTTCTCGCAGAAGCGTGCGCATAAATGGCCGCTTCTGGGGCTGGCGGCGGCGATCACCTGGGTTATCATCTGGGCGTTCCTGCTAGACGCAAAGACTAACACCGCGCCGCGCCGCTACAAGATCATCTATGTGCAAAGCTGGGATGCGAACCGGCCCGACGCCGTCATTATCGCCAAGCAGAAGGCTGATCTGGCCAAAGGCGAGATGCTGCTCGCCAAGAAGCAGAAGGAAATGCAAGCCGTCGCCGACATGGTCGGCATCGAATGGCGCGAGGAAGCGGCCCGAAACAGCGCCAAGCGTAAGGAGGCGATCAAGGAAATCAACGCTCTGCTCGACGCGCGACTGGCCAAGGCGGAGGCCGCGCAGGACACCCAACCGGGGCAGACGGTGCAGGCGGACAAGAAGGCAACGCAGCCCTGAGCGTGCAGGGGGGGCAATCCTGGACGGCTGACGATCGGCGCTTCATGGCGGCGGCCATCGCGCTGTCGGGTCGCGGGCGCGGCTTCTCGTCGCCCAATCCCAATGTAGGCTGCGTGATCGTCCGCGATGGCCATGTCGTCGGCGCAGGCTGGACGCAAGCGGGCGGGCGCCCGCATGCCGAAGCGCAGGCGCTGGCGCAGGCGATGGACCGCGCGGATGGCGCGACGGCCTATGTCACGCTGGAACCCTGCTTCCATTTGTCGCCGCGTGGTCCGCGTTGCGTCGATCTGCTGGCGCGCGCGCGGCTCTCCCGCGTGGTGATCGCTGCGCAGGATCCCGATCCGCGAACCGACGGGCAAAGCATCGCCTTCCTTCGGACGCAGGGTGTCGCCGTAGAGGCGGGGCTGCTCGCGGAAGAGGCGCGTGACGCCATGGCGGGTTTTTTCCTGCGCCAGACGGTCGGTCGGCCGCATGTTACCCTCAAGCTTGCAGTGTCTCTGGATGGCCGCATCGCCTTGGCCGATGGCCGCAGCCGCTGGATCACGGGCGCAGCGGCGCGGGCGCACACGCATATGGAGCGTGCGCGTCATGACGCCATCCTCGTGGGATCGGGTACGGTGCGCGCCGATGCGCCGCGTCTGGACGTGCGGTTACCGGGTCTGGAATCGCGGGCGCCGCGGCGGGCGATGCTGGGCAGCGGCGATCCGCCCGAAGGCTGGCTGAAAATCGCGCACCCCGAGGCGATCGCCGATCTTGCGCATGTCGATCATCTGATGGTGGAAGGCGGCGCGCAAACCGCCGCTGCGTTCCTGCGCGCCGATCTGGTCGATCGTCTGCTGCTTTATCGTGCGCCGATACTGGTTGGGTCCGGACTGGCCGCCATCGGCGACATCGGTCTGGGATCGCTCGATGCGGCGCATGGCCGCTGGCGCGCGATCGACAGCCGGATGCTCGGCCCGGACCGGCTGGAGGTTTACGCGCGGACCCGCAACGCTTAGGGACGGTTTCCATGTTCACCGGCATCATCACCGACATCGGCCAAATCCGCGCGATCGAGCATCGCGGCGACCTCCACCTCGTCGTCGGCTGCGAATATGACATGGATGGCGTCGCCATCGGCGCGTCGATCGCCTGTTCGGGCGTCTGCCTGACGGTAGTGGAAAAAGGTGCGGACTGGTTCGCGGTCGATGTGTCCGCCGAAACGCTGTCCCGCACGGCGCAAGGGCAGTGGACGCAGGGGCAGCGGCTCAATCTGGAACGCGCACTCAAGGTCGGCGACGAGCTGGGCGGGCATATCGTTACCGGCCATGTCGATGGTGTCGGCACGCTGGTTTCGGCGACCACAGAAGGCGATTCGACTCGGCTGGTGATTGCCGCGCCCGCAGCGCTGGCGGCCAGCCTCGCGCCCAAGGGATCGATCACCCTCGACGGCATTTCGCTCACGGTGAACGCCGTGGAGGATCAGCCAGACGGCAGCGTCCATTTCGGGCTGAACATCATTCCGCACACGGCGCAGGCCACGACGCTGGATGATTTGCCGGTCGGTCGCGCCTTCAATCTGGAGATCGACGTGCTGGCACGCTATCTCGACAGGATGCTTGCCGTTCGCGCAATGTGAAGAGCACGACTTGTAATCACATTGTGATGTGATTATCTGCGGCTCAGCATATTTCAGCGGGTGGATGACAGGCATGAGCACGGCTTTGATCGAAACATTGCGGCATTTGGTCACGGACGGCGGCGTTTCTCGATCCGGCCTTGCCCGTGCGGCAGGGCTGCACGCCAACAGCCTGCGACGCCTGGGCGATGCGGACTGGAATCCCACCGCCGACACGCTGGGCAAGCTCGAAGCCTATCTGCTCCGTCGCGAAGGCGGCACCGCGCTGGCGACGCCGGAGGAAATCATCAACGAGGCGCGCAACGGGCGCATGTTCATTCTGGTCGATGACGAGGATCGCGAGAATGAAGGCGATCTGGTCATCCCGGCGCAGATGGCGACGCCCGACGCGATCAACTTCATGGCGACGCATGGCCGTGGTCTCATCTGCCTCGCGCTGACGAAGGATCGCGTCAATCAGCTCGGTCTCGACCTGATGAGCCGCCACAACGGCACCCGCCATGAAACCGCCTTCACCGTATCGATCGAGGCACGGGAGGGCGTCACCACCGGCATCAGCGCGGCGGATCGCGCACGCACCATCGCGGTCGCCATCGATGCGGGCAAGACGGCGGCGGACATCGTGACGCCCGGCCATGTCTTTCCGCTCGTCGCGCGTCCCGGCGGCGTGCTGGTGCGCACCGGCCATACCGAAGCGGCGGTGGACGTGTCGCGTCTCGCCGGTCTCAATCCCTCCGGCGTGATTTGCGAGATCATGAAGGACGACGGCACAATGGCGCGCCTCGACGATCTCATCCCCTTCGCACAGAAGCACCGGATGAAGATCGGCACGATTCGCGATCTCATCGCCTATCGCCGCCGCAACGACCATCTGGTCGAGAAGCGGGCAGAAGTCGCTTTCACCAGCAAATGGGGTGGTGAGTGGAAGGCGATGACTTTCTTCAACAAGGCGACCGAGACAGAGCAGGTCGTTCTGCAGAAAGGCCGTGTCGATCCCGATCAGCCGACGCTCGTGCGCATGCACCAGCTATCGCCTTTCGTCGATTCGTTCGGTGAAGAGGGGCCGCGCTCCGGTCTGCTGGCCCGGTCGATGGAAATCATCGGCGCGGAAGGGTCGGGCATCGTCGTGGTGCTCAATCGCGGCGCGCCGGACGTCTTTACGCGCATGTTCCAGATGAAAGCCGCTGCGCAGGTAACGGCGGCCGACATGGACGAATTGCGCGATTATGGCGTCGGTGCGCAAATCCTGGCCGAACTGGGCGTGCATGACATGATATTGCTGACCAACAGCCACCACAGTCTCATCGCGCTCGACGGCTACGATCTCGCCGTCGTCGGCGAACGCCCCATCGACTGAAGGATACAGGATTATGGCCAAGTTTCTGATCGTCGAGGCGCGATTCTACGAGCATCTGAACGACCTGCTGATCGAAGGCGCGGTGGCGGCGCTGAAGGCGGCTGGGCATAAGCATGAAGTGCTGACGGTTCCGGGCGCGCTGGAAATCCCCGGCGCGATCGCGATGGCGGCGGAGACGGGGCGCTATGACGGATATATCGCCATCGGCGTCGTGATCCGCGGTGAAACCTATCATTTCGAAGTCGTGTCGAACGAAAGCGCGCGCGGCCTCATGGCGTTGAGCATGGATGGCATCGCGATCGGCAACGGCATTTTGACGGTCGAAAACGAGGCGCAGGCGCTGGTTCGCGCGCGGATGACCGAAAAGGACAAGGGCGGCGAAGCCGCCAAGGCGGCCATCGCCATGTTGGCCCTGCGTGAACGCTTTTCCTGATCGACGCTCGGCCTGATCGACGCCGGGATGCCGTGAAGCATCCCGGCGCAACAGGGTCAGGCGTCTACCGGTGAGAGCGCCGGATAGTCGATATAGCCTTCCGGTCCCTGGCTGTACCAGGTCGCCATGGGTGCCTGCGCCAGCGGCGCATCGGTCGCCAGCCGTTCGGGCAGGTCCGGATTGGCGATGAACGGCCTTCCGAAGCTGATCGCATCGGCGACGCCGCTTTCCAGATCGGCCTGCGCCCGCGCCTTGTCGTAATCGCTGTTCAGCACTAGGGGTCCCTTGAAATGCTGGCGGATGAGCGGCGACTGGCGCGGCTGGTCGGTCGCGCCGAAGGTGCCCTCCGGCCCCGGTTCGCGCAGTTCGAGGAAGGCGATGCCGATCGCATCGAGCGCCTGCGCCGCGACTTCGAACAGGCTGGCGGGATCGCGGTCGATCACGCCCTGCGAATCGCCATTGGGCGACAGGCGCACAGCCGTACGGTCCGCACCGATGGCGTCGGCAACTTTTTGCACCACTTCGCGCAGCAGGCGCACCCGGTTTTCGACGCTGCCGCCATATTCATCCGTCCGCTGGTTGCTGCTGTCGCGCAGGAACTGGTCGATCAGATACCCATTGGCGGCATGCACCTGAACCCCGTCGAACCCCGCGCGGATCGCGTTACGCGCGGCATGGGCGTAATCCTCCAGCAGGCGGGGTATTTCCGACACTTCGAGCGGACGCGCCTGCGCGTAAGGCTTCTTGCCTTCGTAGGTATGCGCTTCGCCCGGCGCGGTGGTCGCGCTGGCGGAAACGGGTGTCTCGCCGTCGATCAGGTCGGGGTGCACGATGCGGCCCATATGCCAAAGTTGCAGGACGATACGCCCGCCCTTCGCGTGCACGGCTTCCGTTACCGGCTTCCATGCCTCGACCATTTCGTCGGTCCAGATGCCGGGTGCGTAGGGCCAGCCCGATCCTTCGCGGCTGATCCCGGTCGCTTCGGAGATGATGAGACCCGCACTGGCGCGCTGCGCATAATAATCGATCATCAGCGGCGTGGGGACGTGATCCCGCGTGCCTCTGCCGCGCGTCAGCGGGGCCATGATGATACGATTGGGAGCGTGGATGGCGCCCAGAGTGATGGGATCGAACAAACCCGGGGTCGACATGCGCACTTCTCCATGTTGGTTGCAAAATGCAACGGGACATTTCGTCGTGTCGCAGCTAGGGACGGCAGATGAGCGTTTCAATAGCCCCCGCCGCGTATACTGCCCCCATCGCGACGCCGCGTTTCGCGTTTCTGGCGCTTTTCGGCGGCAATGTGGCGCTGGCATTCGGGCCGCTGCTGGTGCGGCTGGCCGATACCGGGCCGGTGGCGGCGGGCTTCTGGCGCTTGTTCCTGGCGATTCCCGTGCTGGTCATTCTCGCGCATTGGAAAGGGAAGGGCGTGACGCGGATACCGCGCCGTCTGTGGCTGGTCATCATATTGGGTGGCTTGTTCTTTGCCGCCGATCTGGCCAGCTGGCACGCCGGGATCGTCCTGACGAAGGTGGCCAATGCCACCTTATTTGGCAATATCACCAGTCTGCTGTTGCCGGTCTGGGGCATTTTCGTTCTCAAACAGCGTCCCGCAATGCTTCAGAGCGTTGCGATCGTGCTGGCCATAGCCGGCACAGCGCTATTGATGGGCAACAGTTACGAAGTATCGCCGCGATATCTGCGTGGAGATTTGCTCTGCATCGCTGCAGGTATACTTTACACTGGTTACATCCTGTCGATCCAGCGCGCACGTCAGGCTCTGGACAGCTGGTCGCTCCTCGCCGCTTCGACCATTGCCGGGGCTGCGCCAATGCTGTTTTTGGCCGTGATCGCCGGTGAAACGATCCTTCCCGCGAACTGGACGCCGGTAATCGCACTGGCACTGCTCAGTCAGGTGATAGGCCAAGGCCTCGTCGTCTATGCGCTGGCTTGGTTCACGCCTCTCGTAGTAGGACTGACGCTGTTGGTGCAGCCGATGATCGGTGCGCTGGCCGGCTGGCTGGTGTTCGGCGAAACATTGTCGGCGACCGATGCTGTTGGCGCGATTGCAATCGCGCTTGCGCTGGTCCTTGTCCGACTGCCTTCGCGCGCCTAGATTAGGGGCATGATCGACTTGCCCGAAGATCCCACCGTCGACGAACTGCGCGCCGCACTGGCGCCGCTCGTCGCGCGCAACGCGGCCTTCGATGGCTGGCGCGATGCAGCCGTCGCCAGCGCCGCAGAGCAGGCGGGCGTCGATCCGGCGATCGCGACCTTGGCCTTTCCCGATGGCCCGGTCGACATGATCGATGCCTGGTTCGCCTATGTCGACGCGGAAATGGCGCGGCGCCTACCCGCCGATCATCTTGCCACGCTTAAGATCAGGGCGCGGATCACGGAACTGGTCGAGGCACGACTCGCCATATTGGCACCCGATCGCGAGGCGCTGCGGCGGGCGCTGACTCTGCTGGCGATGCCGCAGAATCTCCCCCGTTCGGTCCGGCTTGGCTGGCGTGCCGCCGATGCGATGTGGCGTCTCGCCGGCGATACCGCCACGGATTACAATCACTACAGCAAGCGGGCGATCCTGGGGTCGGTCTATGCCGCCACCCTGCTGACGTTCATCGACGACCAGAGCGAAGGCCATGAGGATACGCGCGCTTTCCTTGCGCGGCGCATCGAAGGCATCATGCGCTTCGAGAAGATCAAGGCAGGTCTGCTTCCCGGCCCCGACGGGCGTCTCAGCCTTTCGCGCTTCATCGGAAGGTTGCGCTATCCGGCAATCTGAAACAGGCTGAAATCCTTGCTGGCCAAGGGCTGCGGTTATTGATAATCACTCGCAGCTTATTTCAGCCTGAGGACGGTCTGTTGCTCCTGCATCTGTTTCCCCTGCGTATACCCGGCTATATCGATCGGGTGGACTGGTCCAGCCTGTCGGCTCTGGAAGGGCAGCGGTTGCGCGAGTTCGGGATTTGCGAAGGGGCCAGCATAGAGGCGCTGCATCGCGGCGGATTGCTGGGGCGCGGCCCGCTGGCCTGCCGGGTGGGGCGAATGACGATCGCCATGCGGCGCAATCATGCCGCCGCCATCCATGTTCGCAGCGGTCCGGACGCGACCGCGCAATGACGGCCATCCCGCTCGTCGCGCTGGTCGGCAATCCCAACGCCGGCAAAAGCGCCCTGTTCAACGCGTTGACCGGCGCACGGCAGAAACTGGGCAATTATCCCGGCGTCACAGTGGAGCGCAAATCGGGACGACTGGCGCTGTCGGACGGACGCCCGGTCGAACTGGTCGACTTGCCGGGCACCTACAGCCTCGATCCGACCAGTCCGGACGAGCAGGTGACGCGCGACGTCATATTGGGCAAGCAGACGGGCGAGCGGCTGCCCGACGCCCTTGTGATCGTGGTCGACGCCAGTAATCTGGACAACCACCTGCGTTTTGCGCTGGAACTGATCGCGCTGGGCCTGCCGACCGTCGTCGCGCTCAACATGGTCGATCTGGCTACGCGCGACGGGCTGGAATTGGATGCCGACGCGCTGTCCCGCGAACTGGGCGTGCCGGTGATCGCGACCGTCGCCGTGCGCAAGCGTGGTCTCGATTCGCTGCGACAATCGCTCGACGGGCTGCTCGACGGCAGCGTGCGGCAGTTGCGGCCCTCGCAGCCCGATGGCGGCTTCGACCTGCGCCGTGCGGAGGCCGGGCGCATTGCGCGGGCCGCGATCGTCACCGAAACGCCGTCGCGTCGCCTTACCGCTGCCGTCGATCGGGTCGTGCTGCATCCGGTCGCCGGCCTGATCGTGCTGCTCGCCTTGCTGTTCGTGATGTTCCAGGCCGTCTATGCGTGGTCCGAAGCGCCGATCGCGATGATCGAAGGCTGGGCGGCGGCGGCGTCCGATGCGGCGAGCGCGGCCCTGCCCGACGGCATATTGCGCTCCTTTCTTGTCGACGGCGTCATCAAAGGCGTCGGCTCCGTGGTCGTATTCCTGCCGCTGATCCTCATCCTCTTCTTCTTCATCCTGATGCTCGAAGCGACGGGATATATGACGCGCGCGGCGTTCATGATGGACGGGCTGATGGCGAAGGTGGGCCTTTCGGGTCGGGCGTTCATACCGCTGCTGTCCTCCTTCGCCTGTGCCGTACCCGGCATCATGGCGACGCGCACGATCAGCGACCCGAAGGATCGCCTGACCACGATCCTCATTGCTCCGCTGATGACCTGTTCGGCGCGCCTGCCGGTCTATGCCGTCATCATCGGCGCCTTCATTCCGGCGCGCACGGTGGGGCCTGGCATAGGGCTGCAAGGTGTGGTGCTGTTCCTCCTCTATGTCCTCGGGATCATCGGCGCGCTGGTGGCGGCGCTCCTGCTGCGCCTCACCGTGACGAAGGGCAAGAGCAGCGGGTTCCTGATGGAGATGCCCAAATATCAATGGCCCCGCCCGAGCGATGTCCTGATCGGCCTGTGGCAGCGCGCGGTCATCTTCCTTAAGCGGGCGGGGACGATCATCTTCACATCGACGGTCATCCTCTGGCTGTGTCTCAGCTTCCCCAAGCCACCGGCGGGAAGCACGGTTTCGCCGATCGATTACAGTATCGCCGGGCGCATCGCCGGGGGTCTGAACGTCGTGATGGAACCGATCGGCTTCAACCGCGACATTTCGCTGGCGCTCATCCCCGCCATGGCGGCGCGCGAAGTCGCCGTGTCGGCACTGGCGACGGTTTATTCGATCGAGGCGGGCAATGACGAGGCGGCGCTGGAGCGGTCGCTGGGCGATCGGCTGAAAGGTCGCTGGTCGCTGCCGACGGCGCTGGCCTTCCTCGCCTGGTTCGTATTCGCGCCGCAGTGCATCTCCACGATCGCCGTCACCCGGCGCGAAACCAACGGCTGGCGCTGGCCGATCTTCATGGTGACGTATCTTTTCGCGCTCGCCTACGCCGCGGCAGGCATAACATTCTGGACCGCGACGGCGGCAGGGCTATAAGGCCGGTTTACGCTTTCGGAGGAACTATGGCAGGCTCGGTCAACAAGGTCATTCTCATCGGCAATCTGGGCGCCGATCCGGAAGTCAAATCTTTCCAGAACGGGGGCAAGGTGTGCAACATCCGCATCGCCACGTCCGAAAACTGGAAGGACCGCAACACCGGAGAGCGCAAGGAGCGCACAGAATGGCATAATGTCGCGATCTTTTCGGAAGGGCTTGTCGGCGTCGCCGAACGCTATCTGCGCAAGGGCAGCAAGGTCTACATCGAGGGACAGCTTCGCACGCGCAAATGGCAGGACCAGTCGGGCAACGATCGCTACACCACCGAAGTGGTATTGCAGGGCCTGGGCTCCGTGCTGACGATGCTGGACGGCGCACCCGGCGGTGGCCAAGGTGGCGGTCAGGGCGGTGGCGCGCGCTCTGGCGGCGGCAACGACTGGGGCGGCGGATCGAGCGGCGGCTATGACGACGACTTCGGCGGCGGACGCAGCACCGGCGGCGCGCGCGGCGGGGCCAGCGCTCCCAACTTCGGCAATGATCTGGACGATGAAGTGCCGTTCTAAGCTATCGTTTCCGCTTCCGCCGCATAAGCGGCGCGCAGCGCACGCTTGTCGATCTTGAGCGAGCCCAGACAGGGCAGCGGCGTTTCCGAAAGCCAGATACGCGTCGGCAGTTTGAACGGGGCAAGCTGACTCTTGAGGAAGTGGTGCAAGGCGTCCGGCGTGATGTCGGCCCCTTCCCGCAGATAGACGACCGCGACAGGCACTTCACCCAACCGGGCATCGCGCTGCCCGAATACCGCGCATTCCTTGACCGAAGGATGCGCGTAGAGCGCGGCCTCTACTTCCGGGCCGGAGATGTTCTCGCCGCCGCGGATGATGATGTCCTTCAACCGGTCGACGATGAACACATAGCCATCGGCATCCCTGTATCCGATGTCCCCCGTGCGCACGAAACCGTCCGGCGTGAACAGCGCCGCGGTATCTTCCGGCCGATTCCAGTAGCCCTTGATATTGGCGATGCTGCGGATCGCGATTTCACCGGTTTCGCCTTCAGGCAAGGGTTCGCCATCCGGATCGACGATCGCCACTTCCGTCAGCGGTCTGGTTGCCCGGCCCGTGCTTTCCGGCTTGGCCAGATAGGCTTCCCGGAAGTTTCCGCAGCCGACGGCATTGGTTTCGGTAAGGCCGTAGCCGATCACCGGATTGGCGCCGGTCAGATTGTCGGCGATCCGCCGCACCTGCTCGGGCGGGCGGGGCGCGCCGCCCGAGGCGACGTCCTTCAGCGTCGAAAGATCATAGCGGTCGCGATGCGGATGCGTCGCGATCTCGTAGCTCATGAGCGGCACGCCGATGAAATAGGTGATCTGTTCCTGCGCGATCAGGCGCATCGCCTCCTCCGCGTCCCATCGCGGCATCATCACCAGCTTTCGCCCGATGACGAAACTTTGCAGCAGGATGGTGATCTCTGCGGTCACATGGAACAGCGGTACGCAGACGAGGGTCGCGGGCAGATGGGTCGGCGGCATGCCGCGCCGCGTCATCACGTCGAGCACGCTAAGCGTCGCGCTGACGAAATTGAGCGCGCCCTGCACCACGGCGCGATGATCGGACAGCGCCCCCTTGCTGCGCCCGGTAGAGCCGGACGTGAACAGGATCGTCGCGTCGTTGTCCGGCGACACATCGGGTAGCGGGGTGGCTTCGTCGCCACCCAAGGCATTGAGCGCGCTCAGCCCTTCCACCACGGCCACGGTCTGCCTTATGCGGAGCAGCGTCAAACCTTCGGGCACGCCCGCCTCGCGCAAAGCAGCCTCGCGTCGCCCGTCGGCCAGTACCAGCGTGCATCCGGTATCGACGATGGCCTCCGCCAGTTCCCTGCCGCCCCACCACCCGTTGAGCAACGTGACGATGCCTCCCGCCATGACGACCGCCATATAGGCGATCACCCAGCCCGCGCCGTTGCGCGCGGCAAGGCCCACCCGGTCGCCCGGCTTCACATTATGGCCCGCCACCAGCCCGCCCGCCGCCCGGCGTGCAAGGGCATAGGTCTGCGCGAAACTCAGCCGTTCCTCGCCATCCACCAGAAATGTTCGGTCCGCATAATGCGCGCAATAGGTCGCGAACAGCGCAGGCAGCGTCTGCGGCGCGGACACCACATAGGGCAGCATGACGCCGTGACGCTCCATCTCGCCCAATTGCAACAGGCCGTCCGGGCCGGTCATGCGGGCGATGGCGTCGTCGATGTCCCGGTCCAGCCGGGCCGCGGCATCGGGGGTCGCGCTGTCCTGCGCCATGCTGTCGTCTCTCCACTTGGTCTTGTGCCTGTTCTCCTTTATGCAGGCGAAAATTACCGGGGAAAAGCCTTGATCCACCTGTTCGCCGCTAACGCTACGGCATACCTGCAATTCGAAAGCCTTGGTCTTGATCCCGTCGCCCTGAACCTCGGTTTCTTCACTCTGAAATGGTATAGCCTTGCCTATCTCGCGGGAATTCTGGTCGGTTACTGGTATCTGCTCAAGCTGATCGCGCAGCCCGGTTCGCCGATGGCCCGGCGCCATGCCGACGATATGATTTTCTATGCGACGCTCGGCATCATCATCGGCGGACGACTGGCTTACGTGTTGTTCTACCAGCCTGCGATTCTGGCGCATCCGCTCGACATCTTCAAATTGTGGAACGGCGGCATGTCCTTCCACGGCGGGGTGATCGGCGTGACATGCGGGATCCTCTACCTCTCGCGCAAGGAAGGGCTGCACTGGCTGCGCGTGCATGATTATGTCGCCTGCTGCGTGCCCTTCGGCCTGTTCTTCGGGCGTCTCGCCAATTTCGTGAACGGTGAATTATGGGGCAAGGCGACGGACGTGCCCTGGGCGATCATCTTTCCTACCGGCGGGCCGGACCCGCGCCACCCCAGCCAGCTTTACGAAGCGGTGCTGGAAGGGCCGGTGCTGTTCGCGATCCTTGCCTGGCTGTTCTGGAAAACGGCGGCGCGTTATCAGCCGGGCAAGCTCGTCGGCACATTTCTGCTGGGCTATGGCCTTGCCCGCTTCTTCGTCGAGTTCTTCCGCGAGGCCGATGCGCAGCTTATGGAGTTCGCGCAGACGACCGGTCTGCACATGGGCCAGTGGCTGACGATCCCGATGATCGTCGGCGGTATATACCTCATCGCCACGGCGAAGGGGCGCCGCACCCGCATCGAACCGACCGCCGGAAGCGCCAGTGTCGGATGACGCAGTAACCGTCTCTCCGCTTGCCGAACGGCTGAGAAAGCAGATCGAGGCGGGCGGGCCGATTTCGATCGCCCATTATATCGCCGAAGCCAATGCACATTATTATGCGACGCGCGATCCACTCGGCATGGCGGGCGATTTCACGACGGCGCCGGAGATCAGTCAGATGTTCGGCGAGCTGATCGGGCTTTGTCTGGCGGACGTCTGGATGCAGTCCGGCCGACGCGAACAGCCGCTCTATGTCGAACTGGGGCCGGGACGCGGCACGCTGGCCAGCGATGCGTTGCGTGCGATGGCGGCGGCAGAGTTAAGTCCGCAGGTGCATCTGGTCGAGACCAGCCCCGTCCTGCGCGAACGACAAAAGAGCCTGCTGCCGCAGGCGCATATCCACGACGATCTGGAAACGCTGCCGCGCGATGCGCCGGTGCTGGCGGTCGCGAACGAGTTTTTCGATGCGCTTCCCACGCGCCAGATCGTCCGCACGGAAAGCGGCTGGCGCGAGCGGGTCGTGATAGCGGGAGAGGGCGGGGGCTTCGTGCCCATGCCGGGCTATCGCGACATGGCCGCCATCGTCCCGCCTTCGCTCGCCGAGGCGCCGATCGGTTCGATCATCGAAATCTCCCCCGCCGCAGCCACGGCGGCGCTGGCGCTTGCCAGTCGCATCGCGCGGCAGGGCGGCGCGGCGATACTGGTCGATTATGGCTATAGCGGACCGGCGGTTGGTGAGACGCTTCAGGCGGTGCGATCGCATGGCCATGCCGATCCCTTTGCCGATGTGGGCGAGAACGACCTCACCACGCATGTCGATTTCACGATGATCGGCAATGTGGCGCTGCAGGCCGGATTGAATGTACTCGGCCCGGTGCCGCAGGGCGATTTCCTGCGCGCGCTGGGTATCGACGCGCGCGCCGCGCAACTCGCGCGCCAGTCGCCCGACCGTGCCGACGAACTGGCGGCGGCGCGGATGCGGCTGGTCGCGCCCGACCAGATGGGGGGCCTGTTCAGGGTCATGGCCTTCGTGCATCCCGATTGGCCGCGTCCGGACGGATTTGGATCGGCGGGAGGGACGATATGATCGAGCGGCTGACGGTAGCGGCGCTCGATGGCGTGCCGCACGGTTTTCTGGGACGCAAGGGCGGCGTATCGACGGGTCTGTATGCCGGGCTGAACGTCGGTCTCGGGTCCGACGATGATCCCGACGCCATCCGCCGCAATCGCGATCTGGCGCGGGACGTCGTTTTGCCCGGCGCTGCGCTCGTCACCGTGCGGCAAGTCCATTCGCCCGATGTCGTGCGCGTCACCGGGCCGATCCCCGACGAATCGCGACCGGAGGCGGATGCGCTCGTAACCGACCGGCCCGGCCTGCTGCTCGGCATATTGACCGCCGATTGCGTGCCGGTGCTGTTCGCCGATGCGCAGGCGGGCGTGGTCGGTGCGGCACACGCCGGATGGAAAGGCGCGTTGCACGGCGTGACGGAGCGGACGCTGGACGCGATGGTGGCGCTGGGCGCGGATCGCGGGCGGATCGCCTGTGCCATCGGCCCGTGCATCGCGCGCAGATCCTATGAAGTGGGGGAGGATTTCGCCGCCCGGTTCGAGGCCGTCGATCCCCACAACGAACGCTTTTTCGGCATGGGGCGGCCCGGCCACCGGATGTTCGACATCGAAGCCTATGTCGCCGCGCGGCTGGCGGCGGCCGGCGTTGCGCAGATCGTGGCGCTGGGCGAGGACACCTGCAGCCAGCCAGACCGCTTCTTCAGCTATCGCCGGTCCTGCCTCAACGGAGAAGCGGGCTATGGACGCCAGATTTCCCTGATCGGGCTTCGGGCGGTCTGACCGATAAAGCTGATGACGCGCCGAGAGGGGGATTGACTAAGCGACATAAGGTTTCAAGATAGGGTCATTATATTACGCAAGGCAGCCGGGCTGCCGGAGAGGTGCATGATGACCGAGGAAACCCAGAACGCTGGCAAATTGCCGACCGAAGCCGAACTGACGGCGGTGCCCGCAAGCCGCCGCCGTCCGAAGGCGGACATATTGGAAATCGGAGGCCGCAAGCTCAGGCCCGCCACGCTGATGATGGGCCATGGCTATGATCCGGCGCTGTCGGAAGGGTCGCTGAAGCCGCCGATCTTCCTTACATCGACGTTCGCCTTCGAAAATGCAGCGGCGGGAAAACGGCATTTCGAAGGCATTACGGGTATTCGCCCCGGCGGATCGGAGGGCCTCGTCTATTCGCGCTTCAACGGCCCGAATCAGGAGATTGCCGAGGATCGGCTCGCGCTGTGGGAAGAGGCGGACGATGCGCTGCTCTTTTCCAGCGGGATGTCGGCCATCGCCACGACGTTGCTTGCGCTGGTGCAGCCGGGCGACGTGATCGTCCATTCCGCCCCGCTCTATGCCGCGACCGAAGGACTGATCGGGCGCATCCTCGGCAAGTTCGGGGTGCAGTGGGTCGATTTTCCGGCGGGCGCGACGGAGGAGGAGATCGGCGCGGTGATCGAGGCGGCGAAGGCGAAGGGCCGCGTCGCCATGATCTATCTCGAAAGCCCGGCCAACCCGACCAACGTGCTGGTCGATGTCGAGGCGGTAGTCGCGCGGCGCGACTTTCTGTTCGCAGGCGAGGCGCATCAGCCGCCGATCGTCATCGACAACACCTTCCTGGGGCCGCTGTGGCACAAGCCGCTGGCGCATGGGGCGGACCTGGTCGTCTACAGCCTCACCAAATATGCGGGCGGGCACAGCGATCTGGTGGCGGGCGGCGCGCTCGGGCGGCAGGCGCTGATCGACCCCATCCGCATGATGCGCAACACCATCGGCACCATCCTCGATCCGCACAGCGCGTGGATGCTGCTGCGCAGCCTCGAAACGCTGGAATTGCGGATGAGTCGCGCGGGCGAGAATGCCGCCAAGGTGTG
Source organism: Sphingobium sp. (assembly GCA_965279415.1). Lineage (GTDB taxonomy): Bacteria > Pseudomonadota > Alphaproteobacteria > Sphingomonadales > Sphingomonadaceae > Sphingobium. The sequence goes on along the minus strand of OZ257238.1, from coordinate 1,107,166 downwards.
CGCCTGGCTGCGCGACCAGCCGCAGGTGGAGAAGATCGTCTATCTCGGCTTCCCGTCGGATGCGCGGCAGCAGGATATCTACGATCGTCATTGCACCGGCGCGGGATCGACCTTTTCGCTCTATCTCAAGGGCGGGGAGAAGGAGAGCTTCGCGTTCCTCGACGCGCTTCAGATCGCCAAGCTCGCGGTCAGCCTGGGCGGCACGGAAACGCTGGCGAGCCACCCTGCGGCGATGACGCATCTGTCGGTGCCGGCGGAGCGCAAGAAGGCGCTCGACATCGGCGACAATATGGTGCGCATCTCGATCGGCTGCGAGGATGCCGACGATCTGATCGCCGACTTCGCCGAGGCGCTCAAGGCGGTCGGCTGATCGCGCGGAAGGCAAGGCGGAAAGGTGAAGTTGCGGAAGTTGCGGCGTTGTAACCCGCAGATTTCCGCGCTTTCCAACATGGCGGCCTGATCGCGTCAGCCCGGAGCCTCGCGCCGGGCGCGGCGGCTGGCCGTATACCATTGCTGCATCGTTTCGGCGATATCGTCGGCCAGTGCGATGAAAACCCGACGACCGTCGAGCGGGTCCGGGCGCCGCTCGAAAATACCGCGATCGGTCAGGTGCCTGATCCAGCGCAACGCCGTCGTCGGCGGAACGGCGGACGCGATGCACAGGCTGGAGACCGATACGCGCTCTCCGGCCAGTCGCGCGGCCATCAGATCGAGCATCATGTCCCATGCGGGATCGCCGAACAGGTCGTCGCCGAAAAACTGTTCGCGCAGGCGACGGGAGCGCAACAGGTCCCGCACGGTCTGCGCCGTCATCCGCTCCTCGCCGTCCGGGCCTTGCGCAGGGGGCGTGACGATCGGCCAGCCGGGCGCTTGGGGCGGAGCGTAAACGGCGTTGCGATCGCGAACGGTGCCACCGCTTTCGCCGCCGTTGCCCGTGCGCAGCATATCCAGCGCCCGGGCAAGCCGCTCCACTTCGTCGCTCAACCTTTGCAGGCGGCTGGCGTCGCTTTCCCGCCCTGCATCGTGCAACGCCATGGCGTGCCGCTTCCCGTTACAGGCAAGAGCGAAAGCCGCGACCCAATCCGCATCCTCCGGCGCGCACAGCCACTGTACCGGCGCATCGAGCAGGGCATATCGCGCCAGCGCGGCATAGCCGGCGTCCAGCCCTTCGATCGGTGTGGACAGGATCAGGCGGCTGCCTCCATCCCGCACCATGCCCACGAGCAGCGGCAGCAGGTCGAGCAGACAGTCGGCATCGGGCGCGTCCAGCACGATCACGTCGACATCGGCGATCCGTGCTATGCGCTCCACCGCCTGCGCCGGGGTGATGATGGCAAGGCATCGCGCGCCGAAGCTGTCGATCAGCGTATCGAATCGGGGATGGGCAGGGGATTGTGCGATCACCAGCAACGAAGGGCGACGATCTTGCATCCAATCCGGTGCGGATTGCACGAGCCGGTCGGCCCATCCCTCGATGGACGTCCGTCCCGATGCGTTCTCCGCCTCTTCTTCACGGGGTCCATGTTGGAAAGCAATGATCTCGTGCGTCATTAGTTCCCCCTGTGCAGTGTTTGTTCTACGCTCCATGCGGGAAAGGCCTTGTTCCGTCCCGCCAATTTACAACCATAACGGATCAAAAATTCGACCCGACCTTTCACGATAAGGGGAAGGGCAATCTTGCCGCCCTTCCGATTCGTCGAACCTCAACCATAATGGATCATTTTATTATGTTCTTTATATGTTCCTATCCGGCCTGTCGAGTCTCCGCGTAATCGATAACGACACGGGGCTTGCCTAAAGCGGGGATCGTCCTGCACGATGGGGGAAATCCTCGCACCGGAGCCGTTGTTCATGCGTCTTGCCCTGTCCGCCGTCAGCCTGGCTCTGGCTGCATTTTCCGCCGTCCCGCCCATCGCCGCCGCGACCGCGCAAGCCGATGCGACGGCGACATCGCCTTTGCAGATGGTGCTGGACGATCACTGGCGCTGGTGGCTTTCGACGCACCCGTTCGATGCGACGGCGCTGGGGGTGCGGGATTATGACGCGCAGGTGCCCGACATGACACTTGCCGCGCGCGACCGCGATGCCGCGACGGAGCAGAAGTTACTCGACCGGCTGAACGCCATCGACGACGCCACGCTGTCGCCCGAGCAGCGCACCAGCAAGCGGGTGCTGGCGTTCATGCTGGCGGAGGATGTCGAGGACAATCGGCATGGCGCGCGCAAGATGCTGTTCACGACCTATTACGGCTGGCATCAGGGCTTTGCCGGGCTGGGCGACAATCTGCCGTTCGCGACCAGGGCGGATTACGACAGCTATCTGACGCGGCTGGCGCAATATCCACGTTATAACGGGGACGCGCTGGAGATCACGCGGCAGGCCGTGGCGGAAGGCTATGTGCAGCCTTGCTCGGTGCTGGGCGGCTTTGAGAAGTCGATCAGCGGCGCCGTTGCAGGCAAGCCGGAGGATACGCGCTTCTACGGACCGTTCCGGCGTGCCCGCCCGCGCGACGTGAGTGCCGCCGACTGGAGCGCGATGCAGGGACGCGCCGTCACCTTGATCCGCGACGTACTGACGCCCGAATATGAAAGGTTCCGGCAATTCTTCGTGACCGACTATCTGCCCAAATGCCGCAGGAGCGAAAGCGCATCGGCCTTGCCGGGTGGTGCGGCCTGGTATGCCGCGCGGGTGAAGGCGCACAGCACGACCACGCTCAGCCCCGATGCGATCCATGCCATCGGCCTTTCCGAAGTGAAGCGCATCCGTGCGCGGATGGAGGAAACCGCGAAGGCGGCGGGCTTCGCCAGCCGGGAAGCGTTCATCGCGCATCTGCGTACCGATCCGCGTTACTATGCCAAAACGCCGCAGGAACTGCTGAACGCCGCCGCATGGCAGGCGAAGGTGATCGACGGGCTGATGCCGCGCTATTTCGGGCGCCTGCCGCGCCTGCCCTATGGCGTGCGGGCGATCCCGGCGGAAACGGCGGAGGGCACGACGACGGCCTATTACAACCAGGGATCGCCGCAGAGCGGGATCGCGGGAACCTATTATGTCAATACGTCGAAGCTGGATCAGCGGCCCTTGTGGGAACTGCCGGCGCTGACCGCGCATGAGGCGGTGCCGGGGCATCACAACCAGATCGCGCTGCAACAGGAACTCGATCTTGCGCCTTTCCGCAAATATGCGGCGGGGTTCACCGCCTTCGTCGAGGGCTGGGCGCTCTACACCGAATATCTGGGCGAGGAGATGGGGCTATACGACACGCCGGAAAAGAAGATGGGCCGCCTGTCCTACGAAATGTGGCGGGCCTGTCGTCTGGTGGTCGACACCGGCATTCATGCCAAGGGATGGGACAAGACGAAGGCCGTCGCCTTCATGACCGATAACACGGCGCTCAGTGCCGCGAACATCGACGCCGAAGTCAACCGCTACATAAGCTGGCCGGGGCAGGCGCTGGGGTACAAGCTGGGTGAAATCCGTATCCGCGAACTGCGGACAAAGGCGGAAGCCGCGCTGGGCGACCGCTTCGTGCTGGCGCGTTTTCATGATGCCGTGCTGGCGCAGGGGGCGGTGCCGCTCGATGTGCTGAGCGCGCAAATCGACGACTGGATCGCGGCGGAAAAGGCGCGCTGATCCCGCGCTGCGGATGATTGAGCGCCCCACGCTGTCATGCTATCATAAGACACAGAAGGAGATTGCCCCGAAGGCGAGGGTGGTCCGGGGAGAGTGGCGATGGCGAACGCATGGCGTAGCGCGATGATGACGGCAGGGCTGCTGCTGGCGACGCCCTCTTTGGCGCAGGACAATAATGAGGCTGCTGCGACGCTCGATCCCGCCGATCCGCCCGCCGTGGTCCGCACCGGCACCGATTCGGATGCCCGCGTCACCGTGCCGATCCATATCGCCGATAACGGTCCCTATGCCTTCGTCGTCGATACCGGATCGCAGCGGACGGTCATTTCCCGCGAACTGGCGGACCGGCTGTCGCTGGTCGCCGACGCCAATGTGCGGGTGATGAGCATGACCGGGAGCAGCGATGTCGGCACGGTGATCGTGCCGCACCTCTCCTTCGGCGCCAGCCAGTTGCGCGACATTCAGGCCCCGGTCTTTTCCGGCGTCCATCTGGGGGCGGAGGGGCTGCTGGGCCTCGACGGCTTGCAGTCCAAGCGTCTCGTCCTCAATTTCCGCACCGGCAAGATGGAGATCGGCCCCAGCCGCCGCCGACGGGGCAGCGACGAAGCGGACGCCATCGTCGTCACGGCGCGCAGCAAACTGGGCCAATTGATCCTGCTCAATTCCAGTGCGGACGGGCAGAGGGTGAACGTCATCCTCGACACCGGGGCGGAATATAGCGTCGGCAATGCGGCTTTGTTGCGCAAGCTGACGCGCAAGCGCAGCGACCGCTTTACCGGCACGGTGTCGATGACGAGCGTGACCGGCGATACGCTGGTCGGCCAATGGGGGCTGATCGACACGGTGAAGATGGGCGGCCTGACGATGACGGACCTGCCCGTCGTATTCGCCGAGGCCGCGCCCTTCGCCGAACTTGGCCTGTCGGACAAGCCTGCGCTGCTGCTGGGTATCAACGCGCTGCGCGTGTTCGCGCGCGTGGCGATCGACTTCGGCGCGAAGAGCGTCGATTTCCTGCTGCCCGATCAGGGCGCCTTGTCGGGCGCGCAACTGGCGGCGCTTCAGCCCTGAGGAGCGCACGCATGCCCGTCGTCGGGGCGCACCGCTGCACCGCATAGCCGGCACAGCACATGATCGCCGGGGCGCAGGCCATGGCCGACGGCGACGCGCTCGTCGAACACGAAGCAGTCGCCTTGCCACAGGCTGTCGGCTTCCGGCACATCCTCCAGATAGCGTAATATGCCGCCGCGCAGGTGATAGACATCCTCTATGCCCCGCGACCGGGCGTAGGCGGTGGATTTCTCGCAGCGTATGCCCCCGGTGCAGAACATCGCGACTTTCGGCGTGCGGCCTTGCGCAGCGAGATCTGCGGCGAAGGCATCGAACCAGGCGGGAAAGGCGCCGAAGCTGGCCGTGCCGGGGTCGATCGCGCCCGCAAAGCTGCCGATCGCCACTTCATAGGCGTTGCGCGTGTCGATGACGACGGTGTCGGGATCGGCGATCAGGGCGTTCCAGTCGACGGGATCGACATAGGTGCCCGCCTGCCGCGCCGGGTCCAGATCGGGCTGGCCCATCGTCACGATCTCCCGCTTCACCCGTACCTTCATGCGGCCGAAGGGCCATGTGTCCGCCTGCGCATATTTGACGTCGAGCTCGTGGCAGTCGGGCAGGGTGCGGACATAGGCGATCACCTGCGCGACCCCCTCGGCGGTCCCGGCGATCGTGCCGTTGATCCCTTCTGGGGCGAGCAGGAGCGTACCGCGCACGCCTTCCGCTTCGCACAGGGCGAGCAGCGGCGCGCGCATCGCCGGTGGATCGGCGAAATCGGCGAAGCGATAGAGCGCGGCGACGACGAACGGTTCGTATGGCGGGGCAGGTGCGGACATGGCTGCGCTATAATGAACCCGCTGCGCAGTTGAAACCCTTCACCGGGCGGGCCATAGAGAGGCCATGGTTCCTGTTTCGTTCGCTGAACACGATATGCACATCCTGCCGCGCGGCGCCTTGTTCTGGCCGCGCCGCAACGCGCTGCTGATCGCCGACCTGCATTTCGAGAAGGCAAGCTGGTACGCGCGGTCGGGCCAGATGCTGCCGCCTTATGACAGCATGGCGACGCTGGAAGCGGTCGAGGCGATCGTCGCGGAAACCGGCGCGCGCGAAATCTGGTGCCTGGGGGACAGTTTTCACGACAGCGCGGGGCCTGCCCGGCTGCCCGCCGATGTCCGCGCGCGACTGGCGGCGCTGACGCAGGGCACCGCCTGGACATGGGTGACAGGCAATCATGACGTCGCGCTGGCGCATGTGCTGCGCGACGCGGGGCTGGGCGGACGGATCGTGATGGAGACGCTGGTGGACGGCATCACGCTGCGGCACGAGGCCGTTGCGGAGGATCGCAATCCCGAGATTTCGGGGCATTTCCATCCCAAGTTGCGATTGTCCCTGCGCGGGCGGAACGTCGGGCGTCCCTGTTTCGTCATGGGCGGCGCGCGGATGATCCTGCCTGCGTTCGGCGCGCTGACCGGCGGGCTGGATGTGCATCACCCGCAGATTCGCGCTCTGGTGGGTCAGGGGGCAGAGGCGCTGGTGGCGACCGGCGACCGATTGCTGCGTTTTCCAATACACGGACTGCTGTCGCGTTGCGACATGGCGTGACGCGTTCAGGGTGACGGTACGGAAAGCCCGCGTGGTGCAGTGCAGCACCATACCGACTGTTGTATAAACGCCGCACACGCCCAAGAATCCGTGTGTCTATTGCCATACCGGACACAAAATCCTAGGATCGCGGCCATCGAATGACGTGGCGTTGCAGCCACGCAGACTGGAGAGGGTGCCCCGATGAACAAGACGCTTTGGTTGCAAACCGCCGGAGCGGCAGCATTGATCGCTGTCGTTGCCTATCCCGCTCAGGCGCAGGATGCCCTGCCGCAATCCGCTGCGCCGCAGGCGGACGCCCCGCAGGCGGATGCCGCCGCGAACGAAAGCGACATCATCGTCACCGCCACGCGGCGCGCCAGCCCGCTGTCCGATGTTCCCATCGCCGTTTCGGCCGTCACCGCACAGTCGCTCCAGAACAGCGGCGCAAGCGACATCCGCCAGCTCAACCAGCTCGCCCCGTCGCTGCTGGTCTCCTCGACCGGCTCCGAAGCGAACGGTTCGGCGCGTATTCGCGGCATCGGTACGGTCGGCGACAATCCCGGCCTCGAAAGCTCGGTCGCGGTGTTCATCGATGGCGTCTATCGTTCGCGCACCGGCGCGGGTCTCAACGAACTGGGCGAGATCGAGCGCGTCGAAGTGCTGCGCGGGCCGCAGGGCACGCTGTTCGGTCGCAACGCATCGGCGGGCCTGCTCAACATCGTCAGCAAGAAGCCCGAGTTCAAGCTGGGCGGCAATGCCGAAGTCACCTACGGCAACTATGATTACTGGCGTCTGGCGGGTCGCATCACCGGCCCGATCACGGACACGATCGCCGCCAGCATCGACGGCGTATGGTCGAAGCGCGACGGCTTCTACAAGCTGGTCAATGCCGCGGGCAGCAAGGTCGGCGACACGAACGATCGCGACCGCTATTTCCTGCGCGGCCAGTTGCTGCTGGAACCGAACGACGCGCTGTCGGTACGCCTGATCGGCGATTACACCAATCGCGACGAAAGCTGCTGCGGCGCGGCCTATATCGAAACGCGGGAGCGGCGTCCGGCCGGCGGCGAGACGTTCACCGTCGCGCCCTTCAACCGCATCGTGTCGATCCTGCAGGGGCAGGGCGCCACTTTCCCCGCCGATCCCTACGACCGGGAACTGAGCATCACGCCGGGCCGCAATTACGTCAGCAAGCTCAGGGACTGGGGCGTTTCGGGTGAGCTGAACTATGATTTCGGCGGCGCCACGCTGACCAGCATCACCGCCTATCGCGACTACAAGAGCAAGGATTACGGCGATTACGACTATGGCACCGCCGATCTTCTCTATCGCGATCCCGGCACCTTCCGCCAGTTCAAGACCTTCACGCAGGAATTGCGCCTGCAAGGGTCGGCGTTCGGCGACAAGTTCGACTGGCTGGTCGGCGGCTATTTCGCCAATGAAAAGCTGACGCTGCGTGACAATATCCGCTTCGGTGCGGATTATGGGCGCTTCGCCGCCTGCCGCCTTATGGCCGGCGCGGGCGTCAACAGCAACTTCACCGCGCAGCAGCTTGCCGCATGCTCCAGTGGTGCCGCGACCACGCCGCTGATCGCCGCGACGCAAAGCAACCTCAATGCCGGACTGACGGCGGCCTTCACCAATGCCGGTCTGCCCCCTGCAACCGCGGCGGCGCAGGCCGGGGCGATCTCGACGGGACTGGGCAACGGCCTTCGGGCGCTCGCTGCCATCCCCAGCGGCGCCGGCGACGTCGATAACCGCTATTTCCAGAGCAGCCGCAACTGGGCGATCTTCACGCACAATATCGTGCATCTGACCGATCGGCTCGATCTGACCGTTGGCCTGCGCTACACGCGGGAGCGCAAGCGTTTCTCGGCGGATCTCAACAACAACAACGCCACCTGCGCCGCGCTCCAGGGCAGCAGCCTGCCGGCACTGGCGACCAACCCGGCGCTGGGCAGCGCGCAGACGCTGGCCGGCGGCATATTGACGCTGGGGTGTCTGGGCAACAGCAGCACCAGCCTCAACGCGCTGGACCTCAACGACAGCTTCAGCGACGGCGAGTTTTCCGGAACCGGCGTGCTGTCGTGGAAGCCGCTCAACAATCTTCTCACCTATGCCAGCTATTCGAAGGGCTACAAGGCGGGCGGCTACAATCTCGATCGTTTCCAGCTTGGCACAACGGGCGTCAATCCGGTTCCCGCCGTGTTCTCGCCGCGCTCGAACGCCGACGTGACGAGCCTGCGCTTCGCGGCGGAAAAGGTCGACGCCTATGAACTGGGCATCAAGTTCACCCAGCCGAAATGGAGCGTCAACGTCGCGGCCTTCCGGCAGGAGTTCAAGAACTTCCAGCTCAACACCTTCAACGGCACCGGCTTCGTCGTGCAGAACATCAACGGATGCGACGCGGCGCTCACGGCCGGTTCGACGGCGGCCGGCGGCGGGCGCTGCGCCAAGGACGACGTGGCGCCGGGCCTGATCAGCCAGGGTGTCGAGCTGGAAATGACGGCGTCTCCGGTGCGCAACGTGCGCGTCACCGGCGGCCTCACCTACACCCGTGCGAAGTTCGCCAACCGTCTGGTCGGTAGCAGCAACGGGCAGGTGCCGCTCGATCCGGCGCTGTTCCTGCTGCCCGGCAGCACCAACTCGAACGCCCCGGAACTCGTCACCACGGCCAGCTTCGCCTGGACGCCCGACATCGGCACCGGCGGGCTTTCGGCGCTCTTCTACGTCGACGGACGCTTGACGAGCGACTACAATACTGGCTCCGACCTGTTCCCGGAAAAGGAGCAGGACGGCTATGCGATCGTCAACGCGCGCGTCGGCATCCGCGGCCCGAACCAGAGCTGGGCGGTGGAGTTCTGGGGGCAGAACATCTTCAACCAGGACTATACGCAGGTCGCCTTCAGCAGCCCGCTCCAGTCGAGCAGCCCGGCGACATCGAGCACCGGCCAGTTCCGCCAGGGCGCGCCGATGGCGAACCAGTTGATCTCCGCCTATCTCGCCGAACCGCGCACCTACGGGATTACGTTGCGCGGGAAATTCTGACGGGAAGGCTGGCGTTAAACCCGGTTAGCCGAATGCGACTATGAATAATCCTCCCCTCTAAGGGGAGGTGACTGGCGCAGCCAGACGGAGGGGTGTCCCCCTATCGACAGTGTGACACCCCTCCGTCATCGCTTCGCGCTGACACCTCCCCTGCAAGGGGAGGATCAATGCTGTCCGAACGTGAGCTCTATCGCCCCCCGAACAGCGCCGTGCCGACGCGGATATGCGTCGCGCCCAGCATGATCGCAGTCTCGTAATCGCCCGACATGCCCATCGAGAGGCCGGTCAGCCCTTCCTCCCGCGCCATCTTCGCCAGCAGCGCGAAATAGGGGGCAGCCTCCACATCGGCGGGGGGCACGCACATCAGGCCGAGCAGCGGAATGTCCGCCGCGCGTGCGCGCGCGACCAGGGCAGGCACCTCGCCGATCGGGCAGCCGCCTTTCTGCGCCTCCGCGCCTATGTTGACCTGCACGAAGCACGGCACGCGCCGATCCGCCTTGTCCATCGCTTTCGCCAGCGCATCGAGCAGCGAGGGGCGGTCGAGCGAATGGATAACGTCGAACAGCGCGACGGCATCGGCGGCCTTGTTCGATTGCAATTGACCGACGAGATGCAGAGCGATGTCCGGCGTAGCATCCTTCAGCGCGGGCCATTTGTCCTGCGCTTCCTGCACGCGGTTCTCGCCGAAAACGCGCTGGCCCGCCGCGATCAGCGGGGCGATGGCCGCGGCATCATGCGTCTTTGAGACGGCGATCAGCGTCACGTCCTGAGAATTGCGGGTGGAAAGCGCGGCGATACGGGCCATGGCGTTGCGCACGGTGGCCAGTCGCGTGGCGGCATCATGGGTGGGATCGGCGGGGGGAGTGGCGGGCTGCATGGCGGCTGCTATAAGCGCGGCCATGCCCCTGCGTCACTGCAAAAAATCCCACCCGACGCGGATCCCGACGCTGTGGCTGATGACCGATCCACGCGTGGACGACTCCGCATTGATGCAGGCGCTGAATCGCTTGCCGCGGGGCGCGGGGGTCATCTTTCGTCATTATGGATGGCCGCATGACAAGAGGCGCGCACTGTTCGATCGCGTGCGAGTCTTCGCACGCCGCCGCCGTCTTGTGTTGCTGCTGGCCGGCGACGCGCGGACGGCGCGGGCCTGGGGGGCGGATGGCTGGCACGGGCGTGATGGCGATGCTGAGCATGTCCGGCGCGGCCTGCTGCACAGCGCACCGGTCCATGATGTCCCGCAAATGCGCAAAGCGGAGCGCAATGGTGCGCATGTCCTGCTGCTCTCGCCGGTTTTTCCGACGCGGTCGCACCCCGGTGCGCGGACACTCAGCCGGGTGCGCTTCGCGATGCTGGTGCGCCAGGCGCGCCGTCCGGTCATCGCGCTGGGCGGCATGAATGCCGGGCGCTGGCACAGCGTGCGCGGTACGGGAGCGGTCGGCTGGGCTGCGATCGACGCGTGGACCATTGCAGAAGCCCATGGTGAACCTTGACCTGCGCGCAAAAACGCCTAGAGATCGCCGCCTGACCAATTGGGGGCGATTAGCTCAGTTGGTAGAGCGTCTCGTTTACACCGAGAATGTCGGCGGTTCGAGCCCGTCATCGCCCACCACTTTTTCGACATTTGCCGAGGCGGCCTGAAGGACGGATTTTCAGGAAGCCGTTCGCTTGGTGCGCGGCTGCAAGGATACTCTCCTGGTCGAAAGCCGTGCCACCGCGCGCTTGGCCCATGCGGAGATTGCCGATGATCTCCCCCGGATGCGGCCACGTTCCATCCGCGTGACACCGGCGGTATTCCGGCGCGGAACAGGCGATGGCGTCGAGCCAGTCGGTGAGGACGCGGTGACGGATCGTCGTGCCGCTGGCCATCGTACCGATGTTCGGTCTGCCATTCACCCATTTCGGATCGGCAAAAGATGCTGTCCTTCATCCGCGCACCAGCCCTGCCGGGCGTCTCCCCAATATCACCTGTGCGAGCAGCGGGGCGTTGCGATCGAAATGATGGCCGCCGGGCACGATGTAGTTTTGCGTTATGCCACGCGGCATCGCCGGGCAGGCGCTGTCGGTCTCCGACATTCCGCGCACGCACCGGATCGTCATGCCCCTGAGCGCCGCAACGGCGGGAACGGTCGGCATCGCGCGCCCTGAATCGATGTCGAGCCAACTGGTCAGGTGAAACTGGAAATCCGCCGTCGGGCTGAGGCCGAGAAGCGAAACACTCGTGATCCGGTTGCGGATCGCGGGGGGAAGCCGCCCGACGATGTGCGGCAGTGTGTCCGCGCCGAAGCTGTAGCCGATCAGCAGCACTTTCGACCTGCGCCATCGCTGGCCGAAGCTGGCGATGACGCGGCTGAGGTCGGATGCGGCGCCTGCGGGCGTGCGCGCGCTCCAGAAATAGGAAAGGCTGTCGATGCCGACGACCGGGATGCCCGCCCCTGCAAGCTGCTGCGCCACGTCCCGGTCGATGCCGACCCAGCCGCCATCACCCGAATAGAGCACCGCCATCGTATCCGCAGCGCCGCCGGACCGTGCCGGGACGAGCGTGAGCGGCATGTCGGGGATCGCGATCGCCTCGGCGGCCATCGGCGCGGGGAGCATGTCGGCAATCGTCGCGCGCATCTGCGGCAGCCAGTTGGATTGCACCGCGAAGCCATGGCCGACCTTCGGCAATTCGATCAGCCTGGCGCCCGGCACCGCCCCGACGAAAGCGCGGGCGGCCACAGGATCGACCACCTGATCCTGTTGCCCCTGCATCACCACCCACGGCACCCTGATCCTTCGGCTGGGCGAGAACAGCCATCCCTTCGTCGGCTTCGTGGTTCTCTTGGCGACGAATCCCGGCGCGGCGCACCATGGCTTGCGCCCCGGCAGGTCGGGGCTGAACCCCATGGATATGACGCCGCGATAGCCGCCGTTCGGCCATTGCATCAGGCCGGCATAGGCCAGCGTCGCGCCGGAGGAATAGCCGACGATGATCGGCTTCATATAGGCTCGCACGCCCATGCGATGCTGCACGTCGCGGGCCAGATCGACCAGCGGATAATTGGGGTTGATGCAGCGCGCCTTGCCCGCTTCCATCGCGTGCAGCAGTGCTGGGGTGGAAACGCCCGCGACCAGCAGACCCTGACTGGCCAGCGCCCGCGCCATATCGACCACGCCATTGTGCCATCCGCCATCGCCGGAGAGGAACAGCGCCACCCCCTTCGGCGCGCCGGCAGGGCGATAGATCGCCACCGGCCCGAAAGGCGCGAAGGTGTAGCGCGTTTCGGTGAGGACCGGAGGCGGCGCAGGCGCAACGCCTTGCGCCGACATGCTTGCGCCCGAGAGGCTCAGCAGCAGAGCGGCCGCGATGCGGATCGGGTGGTGCAGGGCCATGGTGCGTCTCCATTCGTGACGCCCGCTGTGGACGCCCTCACCTCTCCATCGCTTGGCCTGCGCATGAACTATCGGTCATTTATGCGGTACGGGCCGAAATCAGGGCCTGCAAATCGATCAGCGCGCGTCCGAAGGACAGCCCCTGCGGCCCGGCGACGAAGCGCGGCTCCCATTCCGGCGCAAACTTGTCCTTGTACGCGCGCAGACCTTCGAACCCGTACAGCGCCTCGCCATGACGATAGAGCAGCGAGCCGAGCTTCGACCAGAGCGGAGCCAGCCGTCGCGCCTCAAGCCCGGACAGCGGCGCCACGCCGATATTGAACCAGCGATAGCCCTGTGCGCGCCCCCATTGCATCAGCGATACGAACAGATAGTCCATCGTGCCGTAGGGCGTATCCTCCTCATGCCGCATCAGGTCGACCGACAGTTCGGACCTGTCGCCGGTCGCCCAGATATTGGCGAAGGCGACGATCCGCCCCTCGTGCCGCACCACGGCGCAATCGAACCGCGCCATGTAGGCCGGATCGAAACGACCGATGCTGAACCCTTTTTCCCGATGCCCCTTGGCGGCGAGCCAGCGATCGGAAATGCCCGCGAGCACATCCATGATCGCGGGCAGGCCCGCCGCTGCCACGATGTCGAACGTCGCGCCTTCACGCTCCGCCCTGCGACAGGCGTAGCGTAGCGGTCTGGCGGCGGGACCATCGAGGGTGAAACGGGTCAGATCGACCCGCGCTTCCTCGCCATATTTTACGATCTGCAGACCCATCTCGACCGCCAGCGGCAGGCTGTCAGCGCTGATCTGGTAGAACAGCAGGCGCCCCTGCGCGGCATCGGCCTGTTCGCGCAGCCGCCAGGCCAGGTCGCCCCACTCCGCCCGATCGCCCACCGGATCGCCCATCACGATCCAGCTATGGCCCTTGATCTGGTACATCAGGAAACAGCGCCCGGACGGCGAGACGAGGAACCGTTTGTCGCCGGTAAACGCCAGTTGCGCATCGGTGCGTTGGGCAAGCGCCATGGCGTCAGGGGCAGGCTCCACAGCGTCGCCATGCGCCTGTGCGACGGGCCGTGCAGGCGCGAACAGCCGTGCATAAGCGACCGCTGTCAGCATCACGGCGACGGCGAAACTGGATCGCAGAAAGCGCGAGGCGTCGCCCCGTTCGGCAAAGCGCCACCACAGGTCCGTCTGATAATCGACATGCTTGTACGCGAAAAAGCCGATCCAGATCGAAAGGCCCAATGCGACGGCGACCGTCGCCAGCCAGCCGGGCGACAGCGCCTCCGCCGTCAGTTGCGTGCGACGATAAAAGGCGGGCCGTGTCCATTGCAGCAGGGCAGCTATCAGGAGCATGATCCCCGCTTCCTCGAAATCCAGGCCCTTGAGCAGGGAGAATGCCGCACCCGCCAGCAGGAGCGTGCGCGTCAGCCAGAACGCGCCATCGAGCCTGCGATACAGTCCCGCCGAAAGGATCAGCAGCGCCGCGCCTACCAGACTGGCGGCCATATGCGATGCTTCCACGAAGGGCAGCGGGAGCAACTGGTAGAGCGTCGCCATGCGGTTCGGCACGGCGGGCAGCGAACCCGACACCAGCAGCACCGATCCGCCCAGAAATACCAGAGCCGCGATCATCGTCGGGGCAAGACCCGATGCGACCATGTGCATCCCCCGCATCGTCCGCGCGAGCGGGGTACGCCACCGCCGTCCTTCCTGCACCGCGACCAGGGCGACCGCGATCAGCAACGGCCCGACATAATAGATCAGGCGATAGGCGAGCAGCGCGGCAACCAGTGCCGGCCGGTTTGTGGCCGGCAGGGCGGCGAGCATCACCGCCTCGAATATGCCGATGCCGCCTGGGACGTGGGTGATGAGCACCGCTATGATCGCCAGCGTATATCCGGTGAAGAACAGCGGCCACATGGCGATGGTGACGCCCGGCACCAGTACGAACAGCGCGGCGCTGGCGGCGGCGAGGTCGACCGCCGCGACGCCGATCTGCGCCAGCGCCAGCCCCGCGCCGGGCAGTGGCAGCGACCAGTGCCGCACCCGCAACTGCCGTCCATCGCGGCCCATCCACGCCAGCGCGCCGACCAGCATGACCACCAGCATTATGCCCAGGACCCGCAAGGGTGCAGCGCCGATCCCGATCCCGTCGATCATCATCGCTTCGGGCTTTATCGCCAGCATGATCCCTGCGAGCGCCAGCACCCCGCCCCAGAAAGTGCCGCTGGCGATCGCGACGACCCGCGCGACATCGCCGACGCCAAGGCCCGCGGCGCTATAGACCCGATAGCGCGCCGATCCGCCAGTCAGCAGCGACAGGCCCAGATTGTGGCTGAGCGTATAGCTGGTGAACGATGCGAACGCCGCCGTGCGGTAAGGCAAGGGCCGTCCGATCGCGCGCAACGCCAGCACATCGTACAGCGTCAGCGCGCCATAGCTGATCGCCCCGAGCAGGATCGCGGCCAGCAGTTGCGCCGGACCCAGCGCCCGCCATGCCGCCATCACCTCATGCAGATGCACGTCCAGCAGTAGATGGTCGAGCGCCAGAAAGCCCAGCGCCGCCAGCCCGATCACGACCGCCACGGTGATCGGCGTGCGATATCGTTTAGGCTCCGTCATTCGGCGATCCGATGCCAGAGCTGGCTCTTGCACAGCCATCCATGCAGGATGCAGCCGGAAATCTTCAACTGATCGCGGTTCACCTGCTGAATGGTGGAATAATAGGTTTCGCCGCGATCCGGCACATAGACGCGCCCGGTCCATTTGCCTGTGCTGGTCAGGTGATAATCCTGCAACAATTCGGTGCCGATCAAGGTCGTGACGCCTTCCGACCGCGCATCCTCCAGTGCCTTTGCGCTGGCCCAGCTTACCCAGCCGCACAGCCGATCATTGCATGGCCCGGCCTTCACGGCGACGGTGCCATGCGGATTGATCCAGGTGCCGGACGCCAGCGCCATGGCGCTGGCCGGTTGCGCCGTTGCAGGTGACAGGCAGTACAGGCCCAGGAACAGGCCGAGGCTTGCGGCGAAGGGGCGGGGTACAGGCATGACATGTGCTCTCATACGCTGTGCCCGTCGATGTCGGCACGGATTTCGCGATAAACGGCGGCTGCGTCATTATGCAGCGGATGGCCGCCCGGCAGCGCAACGGCGCGCAGATTGCGCTGATGGAGCAGCGGACACAGGCTTGCCGGTTCTTCCCTTCCCCGGATACACAACAGCGGCACCCAGTCGAGCCGCCGCGCGGTGGGCAGGGCGTCGGCTTCCGCCATGGCGAAAGTCAGAACTTCGCTCGGCGATGCGCGATATTCGACCGTCGCGCCCGGTACGACCAGCACGACCAGCGCAATTTCGCGTCGCAAGGCAGGGGGCAGGCCCGCCAGCCCGACATGCAGCATGTCCGCGCCATAGGATTGCCCGATCAGCACCATCGTATTGCGTGGCCCCAGAGCGTGCGCCTTCGCCATCGCAGCTTCGATCAGTGCGGTGGCTTCTGCGGGCGTGCGGGTCGTCCGGAAATAGGTGAGCGAATTGACGCCGACGACGGGAATGCCGTCGCCCGCCAGCCGCCGTGCGATCTGCGGCCCCATGCCGACGCGAAAGCCCATGTCGCCCGACAGCACGATCGCCGTGACGTTCCGCTGCGCTTGGCCACCCGCCTGCACGATCGTGAAGGGATCGCCGCCCAGATAGCCCAGCCACCCAAAGCCCATCAGCATCGCCACGGCCACCGTGACGATCGCGATGCCGATCCGCCTGTACATGGTCGTTCTCCTTATTGCCTTTATCTCCATGGTCTCTCCCCATAGTCTGCGCAGTAACGCGAAGATGAAAGTTTCTTCATGTGCCCGTCAGCGCCACGGAGGGTGCCGACGCCTAGAAGAATTTCATGACGCGCATGTCGGACATGGGTCGCGCATTTGCGGCACTGGCGCTCGCCGCCATTCCCCTGACCCTGTCGGGTCAGGTTGGTCGCCTGCGCCAGAACCCCACTCGCGCGCCCGACTCCATGGGTCTTACCGTCGCGGACGGGCGCAGAAACGGTCCGGTCGTCACCAGCCTGCGCAGCGGCGGTCCGGCGGAGCGCGGAGGTGTCGCGGTGGGAGATGAAGTCCACGCCATCGATGGCCATCGCACGCATGGCGCGTCGGCAGTGCGGCGCGACCTGCGCGATGCGCATCATTGCCGGGTCGCGATAGATTTGCGTCGCGGGGGACATCGGCTTGTGGCAACAGTGGGCCGCTGTGGCCGCACTGCCCATTGAACGGCCGTTGAAAGGAACGCGAAGTCTATGGGGCGCAAGATATTGGTTGTGGAGGATGACCGCACAACCGCCGATTTCATCCTGAAAGGGCTGACCGAACATGGTCATATGGGGGATCATGCCGCCAATGGCCGCGATGGCCTGTTCCTCGCGATCGATGGCGGTTACGACGCGATCATACTCGACCGGATGCTGCCGGGCATGGACGGCATGGGCGTGTTGCAGGCACTGCGTGCGGCCGGCATCGAAACGCCGGTGATTTTCCTGTCCGCCCTCGGATCGACCGACGACCGGGTGACGGGGCTGACCGCCGGGTCGGACGATTATCTGGTCAAGCCCTTCGCCTTTGCCGAGCTGCTCGCGCGGCTGGAGTTGCTCATGCGCCGGCGAGGCAGCGGTACGCCGGTAGAAACCGTGCTGCATTGCGAGGGGCTGCGGATGGACCTGCTCAAGCGCGAGGTGCGGCGCGGGGACCGGCTCATCGACCTGCAGCCGCGCGAATTTCGTCTGCTCGAATATCTGATGCGTCATGCCGGGCAGGTCGTCACCCGCACGATGCTGCTCGAAGGCGTATGGGATTATCATTTCGACCCCGGCACCAACGTCATCGACGTGCATATCAGCCGCCTGCGCCGCAAAGTGGACGGGGAGGACGAGCCGCCGTTGATCCACACCGTCCGCGGCGCAGGATACAGGCTGGGCGCATGATGCGGGCCGGGCGCTGGCTGCGCTCTTCGCATGCACGGTTTCTGGGGTTGATCCTGCTGCTCGAACTGCTGTTCGGTGCCGCCCTCATGCTGTCCGTGACGCAATTGATCCGCGCCGATCTCGATGCGGCGGACAGCGCGCTCGCGGGGCAGTTGCATGGGGATCTGATGGCGGTCGGACGTGAACAGGGCACCGCCGCGCTGGCCGCGATGATCGCCGCGCGCACGGCGGACGCCAGCGACGACGTGATCCTGCTCACCCGCGCCGATGGCCGCCCGATCGCCGGCAATCTCGCCGCCTGGCCGCCGGTCGTGGCGCCGACCGCGCGCTGGGCCAGCGTCGATCTCTATCGCACCGGCGATCAGCAGCCCGGCCCCTTCGGTGTCGTGGCCGCGCGCCTGCCCGGTGGCGAACGCCTGCTTGCCGGGCAACGCATCGATGAAAGCGCACAGGTGCGCCGCACGGTCGAGGATGCGTTGCGCACGGCATTATGGCTCGCCCTGCCGCTGGCGCTCGCGGGCGCCTGGTTCGTGGTTCACATCATCGACCGGCGCGTCGACCGGATCGTGCAGACGGCGACCGACGTGCGTGCGGGCGACATTGCGCGGCGCGTGCCGCTGGACGGCTCGGGCGACCGCTTCGATCAGCTCGGCGGCGCGATCAACGCGATGCTCGACCGTATCGGCGGTCTCCTGTCGGAACTGCGCCTGCTGACCGACAGCATGGCGCATGATCTGCGCTCGCCGCTGACCCGCCTGCGCGCGCGGATCGATCGTGCCATGCTGAGCGACGACCCGCAGACCCTGCGCATGGCGATCGAGGGGATCGGCAGGGAAGCCGATCAACTGCTCGCGATGCTGACGACCGCACTGGAAATCAGCCGGGCGGAGGCAGGCATCGGTCGCGACCATTTCGCACCGGTCGATCTGGCCGATGCGCTGACCGACCTTGCCGAATTGTACGAACCGCTGATCGAGGATGGCGGGCGTACATTGCTGCTGGCGATCACTGCGCGTCCGGTGGTCGAGGGCCATCGCGAATTACTGGGGCAGGCGGTGTCCAACCTGATCGACAATGCGCTGAAATATGGCGTGGGGCGCCTCACCCTGTCGCTTTCGCAGGGAAAAGAAGGGGCGGTGATCGGCCTGTCGGACGAGGGGGGAGGCATTCCGGTGGAGCGCGAGGCGGAAGCGATGCGTCGCTTCGGGCGGCTGGATGCCGCGCGCGGCCAGGACCATCATGGCGGGGCCGGGCTGGGGCTCTCGCTGGTCGCGGCCGTCGCGCAACTGCATGGCGGAACCATGCGTCTCGTGCGCGCGGACCGCGTGTTCAGGGTCGAGATATGCCTGCCCGTGTAGCAGGCGAGGCAGGCGATCGCGCTACGCTTCGGAATGCGCCCTGGGCCGTAGCGCGATCGCCATTTCCCCGCGCGCTTACTTCGCCGCGGTGGTCTTGGCCGTCTTGACCGTGGTGGTCGTGGTTTTCACGGCCTTCACCTTGTGATGCTTCGCAGCGGCTGCGGGCTTCGGGGCGGAAGTTGCGGCGGACGCGACCATCGGAGCGGCAAGGGTGGCGAATGCGGCGAGGCCGGACAGGATCATGCGCTTGTTCATTTCAATCTCTCCATCGATACAGGCGGTCCATCGTGGATCGCACAGCCCTTATGAGGAAGCGCATCGGTCGGGACGCTGACGGCCAGATGAACTTTTGGACACAAATGCTGTCAATTTCGTGCGATCACCACCTGCGGATGCGAGCAAGGCTGGCAAGGCGTAAGTGCGCGAGCGATCCTCTGCCACGCTCGCCAACGTCCGCGTCAACCATCCTGACTGGCGGGAAACCGTCGATCAGAAACGGCGATGGTCCTCGCCATCGATGAGGTCGCAGCTTCCCCTGAAGGCATAGGGGTCCATGCCCCGAATTGAAATTTGCCCGCTGCGCCGATTGATGGTGATAACCGGCTTGTTGAGGCCATTCAGGCGATATTTTGCGCGAATGACATCCGGTCCCTTTTCGACGTCATACAGATCCCACCAGCCATCGCTGCCGCGCGAATGGAGCGGCGGGATGAGCTTTTTGGGCAGGCTGATCCTGCCTCCGCCCTCCCAAAGCTGTATCATGACCGACGCATCGAACTGCTGCGCCGTCATTTCCGTCCGATTCCCATAGTCGTAACGATCGCGCCGGCTGTTCCACAACCAGCCATAGGTCGTTGCGACGCCGGGCCGCTGGCCATCGCCAAAGCAGACCAGACCGAGATCGACGTCGTTCTGCCCGACGCGCAGCGGCCCACGTTCGTCGGCATAGCTGGGCGACTCGCGTCCCGGTCCAGGGCGTCTGAAGCCTACATCGGGCCGGTAACGCGATCCGTCGTCATCCCGGGCGGATGCCTTCTGATTGCAATCGGGTGCGGGGGTCGATGTGATGGAAGCATAGCGTCCATCCATTGTCGCGACGGTGACGCACTGACGGCTTCTGGCGTTCCACCAGGTGCTATATTTGCGATCATCCCCCGTCTGCGTCCTGACGAAGGCATAACCGCGCGCCTCGATCGCCGTCTCCGCTCCGGCAGCGCGTGCGCCCACCAGGTCGCGAAGGTCGGCAGGTGTCTGTGCCTGAGCGGAACCGGCAATCGCCGCCATGGCCGCGGCACCGATGGTCAACTTTCTCATGGGCGTTCTCCCATATTTCGATGATCCGCTTTTATCATGGATGGAAGGTCCGGCATAGGACGCCGCCGCCATCGAGGCACCGTCAACGGATCATCAGTCCGATCGCGATGAACATGATCGTCGCCACGCACATGGCGAACAGCGCCTGAGCCAGACCGGCGAGAAACGGGACGTGAAGCCTCCGCGAAAACCAGAAGGACTGGACGCCCAGATACCAGCCGAAAGCGAAGATCACTACGACTGCGCCCGTGATGCGGCCCGCAGGGAGGGAGGCACCCGTCAGCAGAGTGCCTATGCCGATCATCAGGGCGAAGGGCGCTGCCGTAAAGCATTGACCGTAGAACGGACGGCGCAGATTTGAATGCGTGAGCCGGACGCCTTGTCGGCTCAGCAGCCGCACGGACATCATCAGGGGAAAGAGGCTGAACAGGACCATCCGCAATGCAAGCAGCGCAAGGTCGGAGTCGACGAGCGCAGCCAGTCCGTGACGGTCCGACAGAAGGGGGTTTTGCCCGATCACTGCCGCTTCGATGCCGTGCGAAATCAGAAGGGTCAGGAACAGGAACAGCGGAGGCCGGATCGCATCGTCATACTGATCTTCCGGCTTGTCGGAGACTTCACGATCCGCATAGGCCATCATCTTCAGGGGGCGGACCAGCGCACGCCAGAGCGTCATCGGATAAAAGACGAGCCAGCCCATGACGGTATAGAGCGCTTCGTCGAGTGACTCGATGATCTTCATGAAATCCATGAAGCCAACGTCTCTGCATTTGGTGGTGTTGTCGAGAGCCTGCGCACCGCAAGCCAGGGCAAGGAGGCAGATTTCAGCTTTGACGTGGCGGCGGTTTGCCAGCGTTTCCGCGAAACGCCTAATTCGGCTCTGCTTGACTTCCCGATGAAGCGACCAGCACGAGAGCCGTCGCATAATGGCTGATGGCGACACAAGGTGTGTGCTGGCCGCGGCATATCCGCGTGATCCGAAGCGGAAATTGCCTCACCCACGCCAGTGCAAGACGATCCGCAGTGCCGGCGCCGGGCACAAGAATCTGATGCCCAAAGCGGCATGGCAAAACCACCGAAGAACCCGCCAAGGCCGGATCATTGCTCGATGCCTTCGGTTGCGCCGAATGCCGCAACTATCCCATCAAAACAGGATATCGATCAATCCGGTGTCATCACCCTCCGGAGGATCGTCATTTCGATTTCGCACCGTCTGAACTTATCTTCGGGGCGTCGATGAACGGCTGGATTCCGAATTTCGGATAGACTTCGCTCGGATAGTAAAATGTGCCGTCCTTCACCACCATGCGAATGGTTTTGATCGCCTTGATCGTCCTGGTCGGATCACCGGGGATCAGGAAGAAATCGGCCCGCTTGCCTTTTTCGATCGATCCGGTCCGCTGATCCTGACCGGTATAGCGTGCGCTGTCGAGCGTCGCGCGCGTCAATATTTCTGACGGCGTCATGATACCCTTGTCCTGATAGATCTCCATTTCGCGGTGGAAGGTGAAGCTGCCGCCGGTATCCGTGCCGAACAAGATGAACACGCCGCGATCGTGCAATTGTTTCGTCACCGCCAGCAGTTTGTCCCAGGCGCCTTCGTAGAGGGCGGCGTCGCCCGGTTTCGAAACGTCGATCCAGCCCTTCATCATATCGCGCCGCGTCCCGACCGGCAGGTGCGAGATATAGTCCACCGCGCCGGGGGGAACCCGGCCATCGCGGTTGAGCAGCAGATTTTCGTGAATGCCGAGCGTTGGGTCTATCGCCTTGTGCCCCTCCGCCATCAGGCCGATCGTGTGCTGCACCTTCGGATCGTCGAGCGAGAGCGCCGGCAGCCGCTTCAGTGCGGTGAGCCGGAACAACGTCCGGGTATCCTCCTTCGGATCGATCACCCATCCCAGGACGAACTGGTTGATATGCGTCATCTCGTCATAGCCCGCCGCGATCATCTGGTCGGCAGTGGCGAAAGCGGGGACATGGCCGGCGACACGCATACCGAGCAGATGGGCTTCCCTCACCATTGCCGGGACCCAGGCCGGGTTCATGCTGTTGTAGATCTTGATCTGCGCAAAATCGCGCGCGGCGTACCAGCGCACCGCATCGATGGCGGCCTGCTGACTGTCGACCAGTATGCCATTGTTGGCGCTGTACTGGCTCTTCCCTTCGATGAAGCCCGAACGGATGACGTGCGGGCCGCCGATCTCCCCCCTGTCGATACGGTCGACGAGGCCGGCGAGCACATCGTTGTCGTTGCCCATGTCGCGTACTGTGGTGATGCCGGCGATCAGGTTCAGCATCGCGTCTTCCTGCCCGAGATGGCCGTGCATCTCGTACATGCCGGGCACAAGCGTGCCACCGTTGCCGTCGATGGTGACCTCGCCGGGTGTAGCGGGGCTTTCGGCGGTTTCGATCGCGGCGATGACCTTGCCCGCCACCAATACCGACACCCGGTCGGTCAGCTTGCCCGATTTCGGATCGAACAGGCGGACGTTGCGAATGCGTACCGGCGCGCCGTAACTGTGCGCGACCTGTTTCTGGATTTCGACGAAGCGCTGCGTGCTCCAGTCGGCGGCCAGCTTGCGCAGCCGCACCTCTTCGCCTTCATAACCTTCGCGCACGATGATCGATTCGGGCGAGACGCTGGCGAAAAGGCGCCCCTGCGCGTCGAGCAGCATCGTTTCCGGCGTGGTCTCGATGCCGCTCAGATCATAGCGCGTCACCTGCAACGGACCGCCTTTGCCATTGACGGTCAGCGTCTCGCCTTTCTCCAGGCGCAGCGTACCGCCCGGATAGGCCGGCATCGACAGGCCGGGCCGGCGGAGCAGCGCGGTCGCATAGACCTGATCCGACCAGGGGGAGCCGCTCTGCGCGACGTAGATCGCTGGTGCGGAGGCAGAGGCGCTGCCCTTGCCGGTGGAATCCGTCCATTCGGCCCGGTTTCCGCGCCGCGCGAAACTCTCCGCAACCTTGCTGCCGAACGTGGTGGTGCCCGCCACCGTCCATGCCGTGGGCAGACCATCCGGGCCGAGCGTGATCGTTTCCGCGATGGTCGGCCCGCGTCCATTGTTCTTGATGTCGAAGTCGACGACGGTTTTTTCACCCTGCGTGTCGGCGCGAAGATGGCCGACATTCTTGCCCCCGAAGATGACGGTAAAGCGTGCGGTCTGCGCGGAGGCAGAACCAAGCGGGGCGAACGTGATGGCGAGCGCCATCGTCAGGATACGGATCATCGCGCGACTAGAGCAGGACAACGAGCGTAGATAAAGGAGGAAATTGGATCCGCCGGTTCATATATCGCTTCTAGCCGTCGGTCCGGGACGCCCGCCAATCCCTATGGCCGATCCCTGCGGATGCGCGTGATCATCTCCCATCATCTGAGCGACGACGACGCGACGTGGAAGCGGTTCGACCGGGGCAGGGAGGTGTCGGGATATGACCCAATGCGCGCGGTGGATTCCTGATGCTCCGGCCCGGTCTCTATGCCGCGGGTGAAGGGGAAACGCGGTTCGGCGATTTCCGCTACACCGCGCTTTAGCCGAGGGAATCGGCGAGCCGGCCCTTCGGGCATCAGTGGCTGTCGCGTTTCAAGGATTCTCTCTGGGCCGGCCCTTCGTCTGGGCCTCCTGCGTTGATGCGCTGAGGATCGCTATGAACTGCCGCGCGAGCCTGGCGCAGCGCGATCCTCACTCCCGCATCGCGCTGTCGCGGATGCGGATAAGGGGGCCGAGGATATAGTCCATGATGCTCTGCTTGCCCGACTTGATGTTCACTTCCGCCGTCATGCCGGGGATCACCGGCTTGCCCTTGCCGAAGCGCGTCGTATCGGCGCGCAGGCGGACGCGGTAGAACACTTCGCCCTTGGCATCCTGGATGACATCGGGCGACACGTCGACCACATGGCCGTCCAGCCCGCCGTAGATCGCGGAATCATAGGCCGAAATCTTGATGTTGGCGGGCAGTCCGGCCCACACCTGACCACGATCCTTCGGCGCGATGCGCGCTTCCACCATCACGACCTTGTCGACCGGCACGATTTCCACGATCGGCTCGCCGCCGCGGATCACGCCGCCGACGGTCTGGACGTAGAGCTTGTTGACGATGCCGGCCATCGGCGCGCGGATTTCCTCGCGCGATTCCTTGTCGGTATAGGCGCCGAGCGTCTCGTCCGCCTTGGACAGTTCCATGCGCAGCCGGGCGGCTTCGGTCTTGGTTTCCTGTACCGATTTCGTCCAGATCTCGCCCTTGCGCGCCGTCGATTCGCTTAGCTGCGCCATCGCCTGCGGTATCTGGCTCTGTACGTCGGCGATGCGCGTCTGAAGCGCGAGGAGGGCGGAGCGTTTTTCGAGCACTTCGCGTTCCGAAATGGCTTCGGCCTGATAGGCGCGCTCCAGCTTTTCGAGCTGCGTCATCATCAGCGTCTGTTCCTTGCGCAGGTTGCCCAGGCGCGATTGCAGTCCGGCGATTTCCGCGCGACGTGCGCGGGCCTGTTCGGAAATGATGCCCGATTCCTGCCCGCGCTGGTTGCGGCTGGAATA
Source organism: Sphingobium sp. (assembly GCA_965279415.1). Lineage (GTDB taxonomy): Bacteria > Pseudomonadota > Alphaproteobacteria > Sphingomonadales > Sphingomonadaceae > Sphingobium. The sequence continues at coordinate 1,082,297 of OZ257238.1, read as the reverse complement.
GAAGAGCGCCTCTTCGGACGCCGCGATTTCCGGGGCGACGCGGGCCAGCTCCTGCGGAACGGTGAAGGAGGATGCGCCGCTGACTTCCGCTTCCATGCGCGCCAGCGTGATCTTCTTGGCGACCACGTCGGTACGGGCATTCTCGAACTCGGCGATGGTGAACTGGTTGCTGACGCGCATCAGCACCTGGCCCTTGCGTACGCGCTGCCCTTCCTGAACCAGCAATTCCTTGACGATGCCGCCTTCGAGATGCTGGACGACCTGATTCTGGACCGAAGGGAGCACACGGCCGGAACCGCGCGTCACCTTGTCCACCTGAAACACTATCGCCCAGGCGAGGAAAGCGACGACGAGGAGACCGAGCACCTTGAGGACGCGCGATTGCCCGTCGGTGCGCACCCGTGCGCTCCACGGCGCGATGCCGTCGATCGGCGCGCTGGACACTTTCATGTCGCCGGCAAAGGCGGCGGCGAGTTCACGGCTGCTCACGCCCTCGTACAGACTCGCGCCGCCGAAAGCGCGGATGATTCGATCCCTGATCGTACTGAAAAACATCGCTGGTCCCCGAATATTCTTGTCCGCGTTTACCAGTCATTATCCTTAAGAATGTTTAATGATCCCCGCACAGATGTGGGGACCACGACAAAATGCCTTCTTCAGAGCAGCAAAAAGGTGTCAGCCTGATGGAGCGGATCGCCGCGTCCATCGGCATGAAAGCATCATCCGATTCGCGGACGGAACGCGCGCGGCAGGCCGATCAGGCGGCGCGCGCATGGACCGGATCGATCGAACCGGCCTCGCTCGTCACATGCCTTGAACGATTGAGCGCATTGTGCGGCAAGCCCACGCCGCGCGACATGCTGATCGCCGCGTTGCCGATGCCCAACGGTTTCATGGATCCGCGTCATGCGCCCATCGCGATGGCGCGCGCCGGCCTCGACGCCCGCTGGGACGCGCGTCCGCTCGCCAGCCTGACGCCGCAGGACGTTCCGATGGTGATGCAGTTGCGCGACGGCGGATCGGTGCTGCTGGTCGCCCTCTTCGACGATCCGCATGCCACGATCATCGACGCGACGGGCGAGAAGAGCGTGCCGCTGCCGGTGCTGGAGCATCTGGTGACGGAGGACGTGCTGGTATGCGGCCATGTCGATCCGGCAAACGGTCTCGACATCGATGACGAACGCAGCTTCGTGCGGCGCAATCCGCGCCTGTGGCTGCTCGGCAGTTTTCTTGGCGAGCGCAAGCGGCTCGGGCAATTGCTTATCGCCGCCGCGCTGCTCAACCTCTGCGCACTCGCGATCCCGCTCTACATGCGCGCCATCTACGATCGGGTCGTGCCCAATCTGGCGATCGAATCGCTCTGGGCGCTGTCGGCGGGCGTGATGCTGATCCTCGTGTTCGAGTTTCTCTTCAAGCATGTGCGCGGCGGCTATATCGATGCCGTGGGCGTGCGCGTGGGGCAGGCTATCCAGAATCGCGCGATGAACTCCTTCCTTCACGCACGCCTGGGTCAGGGCGACCGCAGCGTCGGCGGGCTGATGACGGCGCTGCGCGACGTCGAGGCGCTCTCGCTGCTCGTGCCGCAGGCGATCGTGACCTTCCTCGTCGATGTGCCCTTCTTCTTCGGTTACGTCGCGCTCATCATGCTGATCGGCGGCTGGGCCGTCGCCGGGCCGGTGATCGGCGCCGCCGCCATGGTGATGGTCGGCATCGTCGCCGCCTATGCGCTCAAGCTGTCGAGCAAGCGCGCATCCAAGCTGATGCACGCGCGCAGCAATCTCGTGGTCGACGTCAGCGAAGGACTGACGACGATCAAGGCCAATCAGGCCGAACGCCATTTCCTGCGCCAGTGGGATATCGTGTCCGACCATATCGGCATCAGTTCCCGCGTGGCGCGCAAGTGGAACGACCTGCCTACGTCGATGGCGGGCTTTCTCGTGCAGGCCGTGACGGTGATGGTCGTCATCATCGGCGTGTTCCAGATCAAGGCCGGAATCATGACGACCGGCGCGATGATCGCTGTCACCATGCTGACGGGCCGGGCCATGGTGCCGGTGTCGGCGGCGATATCGATCGTGTCGAAAGGGTATCAGAGCCTGTCGCAGTTCGCGGCGCTATCCCGTGTCCTCAGTTCCGAGCCGGAACGCGAGACATCCGATCCGGCGGTCAAGACGCGCGCGATCAAGGGCGACATCCGGCTTCAGAACGTCGTCTTTTCCCATGCCGAAGCGGCGACACCGAGCCTGAAGGACATCAGCATCGCGATTCAGCCGGGCGAGAAGATCGCGCTGATCGGTCGGTCGGGTTCGGGCAAGTCCTCGCTGCTCCAGATGATCGCCGGGCTGCACCAGCCGCAAGGCGGGACCATCACGGTCGACGGCAATGCGATCGACCAATATGCGGCCAGCCACCTGCGCCACAGCATCTGCTATTCCGCGCAGGACGCGACCGTGTTCAACACGTCGATCTGGGCGAATATCCTGCTGGGCCTGCCCGAGCCGGAGGCCGAGGTCGTGGAGCGCGCGATCGCCGCATCCGGCCTCGACCGCTTCGTCAGTCGCAGCGTCGAAGGCTATGGCCGCAATGTCGGCGCCAATGGCGTCAAGCTGTCCGGCGGGCAGCGCCAGTCGGTAATCCTGGCGCGCGCGCTGCTGCGCGATCCGGCGATCCTGCTGCTCGACGAGCCGACAGCCGCGATGGACATCAACAGCGAGCAGGCGGTGATCGAAGGGCTGCGCGACGTGGCGAAGGATCGTACGGTCGTGATCGCGACGCACCGCATGGCGCTGCTCGATCTGGTCGATCGGGTGATCTGGCTGGAGGACGGGAAGGTATTCGCCGACCGGCCGCGGGCTGAAATCCTGATGATGATGCGCAACCAGCAAAATGCGGCCCGCGCGGCGTGATCGGGGCAGCTTAGACTTTATTAAGGTTAATTGGCTACCAACCAACATTGAACGGTCCGCGCCTGTCATGCGCGGCCAAGATACGGGGAACATACGTGGCGGGCGCTTCAGCAGAAGGTGAAGTCAATCACTGGCCGGCATTTGTCGATGTGCTGACGACCGTCATCATGGTCGTCACCTTCCTGCTCGTCATCATGAGCGCGGCGGTGATGGTGCTATCGCAGCGCACGTTGCAGGCGTTCAAGGCGCAGATCGAGGCCAAGGAAAACAAGGACGCGGGCAAGGACGGCAAGTCGGGCGCGTCGCCGAGCCAGACCGCCACGGCGCAGGTCACGAACGCTCCGGGATCGTCCACGGCCGAGCTGGGCGCCGTTTTGCGCAGCGAAACGCCGGTGAACGGCAGCGAACAGCTTACCATCCGCACGCGCGAAACGCCCGATACGCTCAAGGTTCAGGTGAAGGCCGTGGAAGAGGCGGACGACAGCAAGGGCGTGGAGGTGAAGACCGCCGACGTTCTGCTGCGCGTCAATTTCGAACCGATGGCCGTCCGATACAACGACGAGACGACGAAGCAGGTCGTGGACTTCCTCAAGACGCGCCAGTCGCCGGGCATGAAATATGAAATCTGGTCCTTCGCGCCGCAGACTTCCTCCATATCGGAAGCGCAGCGCCTGGCCTTCTATCGGGCGGCGATGACGCGCAACCTTCTGGTACGTGCCGGGATCAAGCCCGCCGACATCTATACCCAGATCCGCATATCGGACGGCACGTCGAAAGACGGCCACAATGTCCGCGTCGTCCTGAAACCCTGATGCCACGCAGAACCCATCGAAAGACTATCTGACTATGGAACAGAAAATCCGGTCCGAATTGCTGAAGATGACGGTGGTCATGCTGGTCCTGCTGGGCCTCGGCATCTACGCGCACCAGTTCGTCATCGCGGGCATCAAGGCGAAGGTCGCACTCAACCTGTCGATCTTCGCGGTGTTCGGGCTGGCGGCGGGCATCGCCTTTCGCCACGTCCTCAACCTGCGCAACGAAGTGCTCGCGCTCAAGGCGCTCAAGGTCGACTATGGCGATCGTTCGCGTCGCCCGCTCGATCCCTACAAGCATCCCGCCATCGTGTTTCAGGAGCCTGAGCTGCTCGGGCAAGGCTATCGCCTGATCACCGAGGAGCTGAACAAGCAGGACGGGTTGCAGATTTCCAACGCGACGGTGCAGGTACTGCTCCACGACGTCGACCAGCGCATCAACGATCGCAAATCGACGCTGATCTATTTCTCCGGCCTGATGGTGTTCCTGGGCCTGCTCGGCGCGTTCATGGGTCTGATGAAGACGGTGCAGTCGGTCGGCGACCTGATCGGTAGCATGGATGTATCCGGTGGCGGCGGCTCCGACAGCTTCGGCAAGCTGATCGAGGGGATGAAGGCACCGCTGAACGGCATGTCCGTGGGTTTCTCCTCGTCGCTCTTCGGCCTGATGACGTCGATGGTGCTCGGCGCGCTCGAACGCTTCATGACCAGCGCGATGAAGACGCTGCGCAACGAGTTCGAACACTGGCTGTCGAACCTGGCCGCGCTCGAAGGCAGTCAGGGCGAAACCGCGCATCGCGATGCCGCCGATATGAGCGGCGTCGTCAAGGCGCTGGAAACCGGCGGCAAGCAATTGCGCGACCTGCGCGACGCGGTGGCCGGCGGGGCCAGCATCAATGCCGATGCGCAGCGGTCGATCGCGACGATGGCGGATGCCGTCACCAGCCTTTCGCAGTCTGTGCAGACCGTCACCGATCCGACCCCGATGCTGAAACCCATCGCCGATGTGGTGGCGGAACTCGCGCGGAACCAGACGATGATGGTCGGGCAGTTCCAGGGACTGTACGACATGGCGGAGCGCGATCGAGCCACCATTCGCCATATGCTCGACCGGATGAACGCCGGGATCGACCGGCAGGGCGGCATGGATGGCCCGCAGATGCACGAGCAGCTCGACCGGATGGTCGCGCTGCAATCGGAATTGCTGGCCGTGACCGCCGACACCGCGCCGGTGGCTGCACTGACGCAAGCGCCGGTACGGACGGGGATATTCAGCCGCTTCTTCGGCGACCGGGCAACAATGAATGCGCGCCGCGAACGCAAGAAGCTGCGCGCCGAAGTGCGCGACGTGGTGCTCTCCCAGCGCAAGTTCGCCCGGTCGGTCGAACAGGCGCTCGACCAGTCGATCGCCCGCGTCGAAGCGGGACGTCGCAGCGATCACGGCATGCTGGCCGACATGGTGGCACGCAACGATCGCAATCAGGCGCGGCTCGACGCCCTGCTCGACCTGCTGAACGGCCTTGCGGGCGACGATGCGCAGGCGAAGGATGCGCTGGATATGGCGGCGGGCCTGCACGGTGCGCGCCTCGAACTCGAAGTGCTGCGTCGGCGGATGGATTTGTCGCAGGAAACCGGGGAGGTAGACGGCAACGTCGCGCCGCAGACCCCCGACACCGCTCCGCAATCGCAAAGCAAGGCAGGCTGAGCCGCGGCTCGGACAGGAACAGGAAAGCACGACCATGGCCATTTCACTGCGCCGCCTTTTCGGACCCAAGCCCACGTTCAGCCGCGCGGCTGCGCGCTATGCGTGCAAGCTGGAAGGATCGCTGATCGTCATCGATCGCATGGCGACATTCGAAGGTCGGATCATCGACATTTCGAGCGGGGGCGCGATGTTCCGCCCGCGTCTCGCTTATCTGATGGACCGGCGCGATGTGCCGGTGTGCCTGACGGTCGGTTCGCATGAAGTGTTCGGCCGGATCGTCAGCACGAGTCCCAAGGGCTTTGGCCTGCGCTTCGACGAGCCGATCGAGGAAGCCGAACTGATGGCCATGCTGGCCACCGGCGGCGAACAGGATGCGCGGACGCCGGTTCTGGCCGACTGAACCCCGCGCTGCCGTAACATTATTCCGGGTCGAACACCGACCATCCCGTGCGCTGTACCAGCCTCTCCAGCGCCAGCGTGCCAAGTTGAGAATTGCCACGCGCGTTGAGGCCCGGCGACCATACCGCGATCGAGGCGATGCCCGGCGCGATGGCGAGGATGCCGCCGCCCACCCCTGACTTTCCGGGCAGGCCGACGCGAAAGGCGAACTCCCCCGATCCGTCGTAATGGCCGCAGGTCATCATCAGCGCATTGATGCGCCGCGCCCGCTGCCGCGACACGATCGTCCGCCCGGTTTCGGGGTTGACCCCGCCCATCATCAGGTAACGCCCGGCCATCGCCAGTTGCCGGCAACTCATCGCCAGCGCGCATTGATGGAAATAGATGCCGAGCGTCCGCTCGACCGGATGATGGATATTGCCGAACGCACGCATATACTGCGCCAGCGCCATGTTGCGATAGCCGGTGTCGGTTTCCGCCTGGGCCACCACTTCGTCGATGGCGATGCTCTCGTCGCCTGCAAGGCCGCGCACGAATCGCAGGATCTCGCCGATCGCCTCGCGCGGTTCGTGACGGCCCAGCAATATGTCGGACACGACGATAGCGCCCGCGTTGATGAAGGGATTGCGCGGAATGCCCAGTTCGGTTTCGAGCTGGACGATCGAGTTGAACGCACTGCCCGAAGGCTCCCGCCCCACCCGCTTCCACAGCGCGTCGCCGACCATGCCGAGCGCGAGCGTAAGGCCGAAAACCTTCGATACGCTCTGGATGGAAAAAGGCATGTCGCCATCGCCCGCGACATGGACCGTTCCGTCCGCCTCCACCACGGCCATGCCGAAGCGCGTTGCGGGGACGCAGGCGAGCGGCGGGATATAGTCGGCGACGGTGCCGCGATCGGGCGCATCCGCCATTTCCGCGGCGATGTCGGCGACGATGGTGCTGAGTGTGCCGTTCATGCCTTATCCTGCCGCGCCGGGCTTGCCTCTGCCGGGATGTGCCAGCATTATGCCGGGATGCGAACGATTTCCAGCGATGTCACGGTCCGCCTCTATTATCTGGACGAGGGGGATGGTGCGGCCGCTTCCACGCTGGCCTATGCACCGCTTTCCGAGGCCTTGTCGCTGGCGGCGCAGCAGCCGGAGGAAGTGCAGGCAGGCCTGTTCATCCAGACCGACAACGATGTCGTCGCCTATCTCGATCTGGTCGCGGAATAAGGACGCTTATGCCCCCCGTCACCGTTACGCGGCCCGAAGCCGGCATCGCCGTCCTCACGCTCGACCGGCCGGATATGATGAACGCGCTGGGTGCGCCGGGCGACGGCGATGCGGTGCAGGCGGCGTGCGATGCGCTGAACGCCGACCTGACGCTGCGCTGCGTGATCCTGACCGGCGCGGGCAAGGCCTTCTCGGCGGGCGGCGACATCAAGGCGATGGCCGATCCGGAGGGACCGTTTTCCGGCCCGGCGATCAAGGTCCGCGACCACTATCGCGTCACGATCCACCGGGCGATCCGGGCGCTCTACGGTCTCGACATGCCAGTCGTGGCGGCGGTCAACGGCGCGGCGATCGGGCTGGGCTGCGACATCGCGTGTCTTGCCGATGTACGGATCGCGTCCGACCGGGCGAAGTTCGGCGTCACCTTTCTGAAGTTGGGTCTTGTCCCCGGCGATGGCGGCGCGTGGCTGTTGCCGCGCACGATCGGCATGAGCCGCGCGGCGGAACTGTTCTTCACCGGCGATGTCGTGGACGCGGCGGCGGCGCTAGACTGCGGGCTGGTGAGCAAGGTGGTGTCGCACGACAGCCTGATGGACGAGGCGATGGCGCTGGCCCGGCGGATCGTGGCGCAGCCACCCCATGCCCTGCGCCTTACCAAGGCGTTGCTTCGGCAGGGGCAGACGGGCAGTTACGACGCGGCGCTGGAGCAGGCGGCGGTGGCACAGGCGATCGCCCATGGCACACAGGATCATGCCGAAGGACTGAACGCGCCTCTGGACAAGAGAGCGCCGATATTCAAAGGCTTGTGATACAAAGCCCCGACCACTAACCCGACGACCAAAACAATGTTCGGCATCGACCCCGATCGATAAGCCGACGCAAGCGCGACAACAGGAGAGCAGGCCGCCATGACGCAGGACATCGAACGGGTGACGCTGACCGTGGCGGACGGCATCGCCGATCTGCGCCTCAATCGACCGGACAAGATGAATGCGTTCGATGGTGCGCAGTTCATGGCGCTGTCTGCGCGGATCGACGAGATCGCGGGGCGACGCGACATACGCTGCGTGGTGCTGTCGGGGGAGGGGCGGGCGTTCAGCGTGGGCGTCGACTTGCAGGCGCTGGCCGGGGACGCGGAGTTGCGTGACCTTATGCCGCGCACCCATGGCGAGGCCAATCTGTTCCAACATTGTGCCTGGGGACTGCGCACGCTGCCGGTGCCGGTGATAGCCGCAGTGCATGGTTTTGCCTTCGGCGCGGGGTGTCAGGTGATGCTGGGCGCGGACATCCGTATCGCCCGGCCCGACTTGGAATGCGCGATGATGGAAATCCGCTGGGGCATCGCGCCCGACATGGGAGGCATCGCCCTGCTGCGCGATCTGGTGCGCAGCGATGTCGCGCGGGATATGGTGTTCACCGGACGGCGGATCGGCGGGACGGAGGCGGCGACGCTGGGACTGGTGACGCATCTGGCCGATGATCCGCTGGCCAGGGCGATGGACATGGCACGCGGGATTGCCGCCTCCAGCCCGGATGCGATCCACGCCGCCAAGCGCCTTCTCGATCTGCCGCGCGGCGTGGACGATGCCGCGATCCTGCTGGAGGAATCACGCGAACAGGCGGCGCTGATGCAATCGGCCAATCATCGCGAGGCGCTGACGGCGGGCATGGAAAAGCGCCCGCCGATATTTACGGACTGATCCTCAGGCGGGCTGCGGTATCGCCGTCGGCATGCACACGCCGTCGAGATCGAGCACATGGGTGAGGCGGCCAAAGGCGATCCACGAGACGATCGCGAAGCTCATGTCGACGATTTCCGCGTCGCTGTAGGCCGCGTGCATCCGCGCCCAGAAATCCTCGTCCTCGTCCATCGACTTTGGTGCTTCGCCCAGCCGCTCGGCATAGTCGATCGCCAGCCTTTCGCGTTCGGAAAAGCATGTCGCGTCGCGCCAGTCGGCAACGGCGGCGTAGAAGGCTTCGTCCGGCACCGGATTGCCGCGCGCCGACACGGCCTTCGCCGCATCGCCACCGGAACGTTCCAGATGTCCTTCCAGATCGCGGGCGGCGCGCATGCCGATGCACAGCTTGCACCCGTTGATATGCGCCGTGCGGACGCGCGCCGCTTCCATTTCGCGCAGGGTCATCGTCGAATGTTCATAGACCGCGCGGGAATAGGCCCCCGCTGCCGCCCCGACTTCGGGTGCGTACTGGCTCCAGACATAGGCGGAGGGATCATGCGCGAACGTGTCGGGCACATGGACTCTGGGCATCGCGGCTCTCCTGCTTGTTATTTTCAATAAACATACATGATTGTTTGTATTGTGGAAAGGGGCGCCATTTCCCTTCTTCCTTGAAGGGAGAGGGATACGAAGTCCCTTCGACTGCCCGCCTGCGGCAGGCGCTCAGGACAGGCTTATGAGCGCAGCGAATTAGACGAAGCTGGATGAGGGTGAGCGGACCTTTGGTCCGCGCGCTCGCCAGCGAGCGCATACCCCTCACCCAGCTACGACTAGGCAGCAAGCTGCCAAGTCTACGCAATCCCTCTCCCTCAAGGGGAGAGGGTCACGCTCTCACACCCTGCCCAAGACTACCGTCGCCTGACTCGACAGCGCGCCGCCATTGCCGTGCGCCAGCGACAGCCGCACGTCCGCGATCTGGTTAGCGGCCTCGCCGCGCACCTGCCGAGCCGCCTCGACGATGCCGTGCAGGCCGTTCATGCCGGGATGCGCGTAGCTGAGACCCCCGCCATTGGTGTTGACCGGCAGGCGTCCGCCCGGCGCGATGCCCCCGTCGGATACGAAGGCGCCGCCCTCGCCCTTGGCACAGAAGCCCAGATCCTCGATGAACAGGATCGTGTTGATGGTGAAGGCGTCGTAGACTTGCACCACGTCGATATCGGCGGGGGCGACGCCCGCCATCGCCATGGCGCGCGGGCCGGATTCGGCGGCGGCGGTGACGGTGAGGTCCGGCGCGCAACTGATCGCATTATGCCATGTCGCCGCCGCAGCGCCCAGCACCGAGACGGGGGCTTTAGGACAATCGCGCGCACGGTCCATGCGCGTCATCACGATCGCCGCCGCGCCATCGGTGACGAGGCAGCAGTCGGCGCGGGAAATCGGATCGCTGATCATTCGCGCGGACAGGCACTGGTCGAGCGTCAGCGGATCGCGCGCGAAGGCTTCGGGATTGGTCGTCGCCCAAGCGCGGGCGGACAGCGCCACCTGCGCCATCTGTTCGCGCGTAGTGCCATATTGATGCATGTGCCGCGCGGCGGCGAGCGCGTAGCTGCTCAACGGGAAGAGCGGGCGATAGGGCGCTTCCCACCGGTTGCTGCGGGCCGGCGTCGAGAGCTTGCCGCCCGCGCTCCGCTGGTTGGAACCATAGGCGATCAGGGCGCAATCGATATAGCCGGCATCCAGCATCAGCGCGGCGGTGGCGACATGGCTCATGAAGGAGGAGCCGCCGGTGCGGTTGTTGTCGGTATAGCGGGGGTGAAGGCCGTAATGCTCGGCGAGGCTCAGCCCCGCGAACAGATCGTCGGGCAGGCACAGAAACAGCGCGTCGACATCGGGCAGTTGCATCCCCGCATCGGCGATGGCCATCAGCCCCGCCTTCGCCGCCATTTCGAGGGGGGTGTAGCCGGGGCAGGTGCCCACTCCGAACGTGGCGAGGCCCGCTATCGCGCTTTTGCGGGAAGGAAAGCGGTCCGCCATCATGCCGCTCCCGCATTGACGACGCGCCCGCGCTGCGCCAGACAATCGGCACCAGAGGAGAGACGACGATGCAGCAAGGACCGGAGCAGCAATGGCGCGATGCGCTGGCGCAAGGGCGTTTCCTGTTGCAGCGCGATCCGGCGACCGGGCTGTGCCGCTTTCCGCCGCGCGTGACCCTGAACGGTGATATCGACTGGGTGGAAGCGGGCGGCACCGGCACCGTCTATTCCGCGACGATCGTGCGCCAGAAGCCGCCCGAGGCGGATTACAACGTCGTGCTGGTCGATCTGGACGAAGGGCCGCGCATGATGAGCCGGGTCGAAAGCATCGCGCCGGATGCCGTGACGATCGGGATGCGCGTGCGGATGACGATCGGGGAGATCGACGGAAACCCGGCGGCTGTATTCCACCCGAACGCTCATTCGGCCTGAGCCAGTCGCAGAGCGCCCGAGGCGGCAAGCGCGTCGATCGCATCGTCGTCAAGGCCCGCCTCCCGCAGCACGTCCGCGCCATGCGCGCCCAGATGCGGCCCCGCCTCGCCGATCGCGCCGGGGGTTTCCGAAAAGTCGACGGGGATGCCGGGCAGGCGGATGGACCCGTCCGCCGTCTCCCGCCGGTCCCAGAAGCCGACCGCTTCCAGATGCGGATCGGTGAGCAGGTCGTCCATGCTGGCGATCGGCATGGCGGGGCATTGCGCGGCCTGAAGCAGCGCCATCCATTCGTCGGTCGTGCGGGTCGCCAGCGTATCGGACAGCTTGCCGAGCACCGTCGTGATATTCTCCGTCCGGCTGCGCATGGAGGCGAACATCGGGTCGCGCGACCAGTCGGGATTGCCGATCGCGTCGAAGAAGGCGCGCCAGTGCTTGTCGTTGTAGATCATCACCGCGATATAGCCGTCGCGCGTCTTGTAGGGGCGGCGATGCGGCGATGTGGCGCGGGGATATTCCGCCTTGCCGATCGCAGGCTCGAAGAGCGCGCCGCACAGATGCTCGACCATCGCGAAGGAAGCCAATGTCTCGAACATCGGTACTTCGATTTCCTGTCCCAGACCGGTTTTCTCGCGGGCGTAGAGCGCGGCTGTGACGGCGTAGGTGGCGGTAAGGCCCGCCACCTTGTCCGCCACCACCGTCGCCAGATAGGTCGGCTCGCCGTTGGACAGCGTCGCCTGTAGCGAGACGATGCCGGATGCCGCCTGCACGATATCGTCATAGGCGGGATAATCGGCATAGGGACCACGCCGGCTGAACCCGTAGAGATTGGCGTAGATGATCGCGGGATTGGCGGCCTTCACCGCCGCATAATCGAGGCCGAGGCGCGCCATCGCCTGCGCACGCATCGAATGGATGAACACGTCCGCGCCCTCGACCAGCTTCAGCAGCGCGGCGCGGCCGTCGGCATGCTTCAGATCCAGAACGATGCTGCGCTTGCCGCGGTTGACGTTCATGAACATCGCGCCGCGATTGCCCTGCGGACCGGGCGGCAGATAGCGCGTCGTATCGCCTTCGGGGCTTTCCACCTTGATGACGTCGGCGCCGAGGTCCGCGAAGATTTGCGTGGCGTAGGGCCCCATCAATACGCTGGTGAGGTCGATCACCCGCACGCCCTTGAGCGGCCCCTTGCCCCGGCCCGCCTGTTGCGCTGCTGCCTCTGTCATCCTCGCCATTCTCCAATCAACTGTGATTGTTTTCTGGATGGGAATCGCGCAAAGAGCAAGGGCCTTGCCAGCAATGCAGGCGGGATAGGGAGAGCTATGATGCGAGCGCATCTGATCGCGGCGGGCAAATATCACGACATCGATTTCGCGCGGCTGGAGTTGCTCAAGCTGATGGCGGAACTGCCCGAACTGCGCACCAGCGTGGCTGCGGATTATGGCGACATGGCGCTGATCGCGCAGAGCCGGTTGCTCGTCACCTACACGTGCGACCTGATGCCTGCGCGGCAAGAAGTTGCGGCGTTGCGCGCCTTTCTGGAAGGCGGGGGCCGCTGGCTGGCATTGCATGGCACCAATGCGATCCTGCGCTTCGCCGACGACGGCACGGTGCTGACGCCCGACGACGCGCCGGAGATGATGGACCTGCTCGGCACGCAGTTCGCGGGGCATCCGCCGATCGGGGCGTTCAAGGTGGAAGTGACGAACGGCGATCATCCGATGACGCGCGGCCTGCGCGCCTTCAACGTGATCGACGAACTGTATCTGAGCCGCCGCACCGCCGATATCGACGTGCTGCTCCACACGCGCTTTGCCGGAACCTGCCCGGAGTTCGGCGACCAACAGTGGGACGAAGCGCAGGTGCCGGTGCTCTATGAGCGGCGGGTCGGGGAGGGGGCCGTGCTGTACCTGACGCTGGGGCATTGCAGGGGACATTATGATCTGGCGCCGATCCGCCCGTTCAACCCGCATCCCGAACGGTGCGCGTGGAATTATCCGGTCTATTACGAATTGCTGCGGCGCGGGCTGCGTTGGGGATTGCGACTGGATTAAGCGGGTTTTTCGCCACCCGGCCCGACGCGCAGCGCGAAGATCTGCTGCTCAAGGCTGACCAGCACGGCCTCTATCATATTCTCGTCCACGCCATGCGTCAGACGGTTGATCGCGAGACCTTCGAGCAGGTTCTGCGACAAGGCAAGCGCCAGGTTGAACCGTTCCAGATCGCGCTGCCAGTCCGGGAAAAGCTGGATCGCGAGGTCGTACCAGCGCTGGCGAAACTCGCTGCGCACAGGCTCCAGGATCGCGGCCAGCTCCTTGTCGGTGCGCGCGGCGATCGCCAGTTCCTGGAAGGCGATGAAATTGGGCCGCAGCAGCTGCTCCCAATAGGCGCGCACCAGCGTGTGGACATTGGTGTCCTTCGCTTCGGCGGCGCGGCGAAAGGCGCGCAGGCGCTTGTGGTGCAGTTCCACGACCGTCGCCTGCATCAGCTGCCCGCCATTTTCGAAATGATGGAGCATCGCGCCCCGCGACAGGCCCGCTTCCTCCGCGACCTTGGGCGTGGTCGTCTTGGAGTAGCCATATTTGACGAGGCAGCGGATCGTCGCCTCGACGAGGCGCGCCTTGGTCTGCGCGCTTTTCAGTGCCTGATGCGTCGGCTCTATCTTGTCCCGTGCGGGTGAAATGGCAGTCAGCGCCTTGGTTGCGGATCGGGCCATGGGCCGGAACTTTCCTCATCTGAACATAAACAAGCATGATTGTTTTTACTTTGACAAGTCAAGCGCAAGCTGGAACCTTGGCAAAATAAAGAGGATGAGGAGATAGCATGGGACGTCTGGATGGCAAAATCGCGCTGGTGACGGGGGCGGCATCGGGGCTGGGCAAGGCGGATTGCGAAGCCTTCGTGGCCGAAGGTGCGACGGTATTCGTATCGGACATCAATGCGGAGGGTGCCAGGGCCGTCGCGGCGGCACTGGGCGACCGGGCCATCGCGGTCGCGCATGACGTCGCGCGCGAGGAGGACTGGCTGCGCGTCTATGCGGATATCGATGCGCGCTTCGGCAGGCTCGACATATTGGTGAACAATGCGGGCATCGTCCTGGTCGCCGACCCGGAGGAAACGACGCTCGACCAGTATGAGCGGGTGATGCGGGTGATGTCGACCAGCGTGTTCCTGGGCTGCAAGCATGGCATTCCTCTGCTGGCGAAAGCGCCTGCGGGATCAATCATCAATATGTCCTCGATCGCGAGCCACTTGGGTTATGCGCCGTTCTTCGCCTATTCGGCGGCGAAGGGCGCGGTGCGATCGATGAGCAAGTCGATCGCCGTGCATTGTCAGGACAAGGGCTATCCGATCCGCTGCAACACGGTGCACCCCTCTTCCATCGAAACGCCGATGATCCAGTCCGCCGAAGGACGCGCCGGGCAGGAGAACGCCATTGCCGACGGCGTGCTGCCCGCGGGGGCAACGGGATCGCCGCGCGACGTCGCCAATTTGCTGGTATTCCTTGCCAGCGACGAATCCCGTTTCCTGACCGGCGGCGAGTATATCGTCGACAACGGCCTGTCGATTCGCGCCGGATAGATGCACAAATAAAAAAGACATCGCTGACTGTTTTATTCTTGAACCGCACGGCGCAGCGCGTAAAGAGTAGGGCATGACGGGAGACGGGCAAGAACAGGGAAGGACGGCGCTGGTAATCGGCGCGTCCAGCCCCGGCGGGCTGGGCGAGGCGGTCGCCCTGGCTTTGCATGCCGATGGCTGCACCGTTCACGTCGCCGGGCGCAATGTCTCCGCGCTTGACGCGCTGGCCGCCGATCTGGGCGGCACGGCGATCGCCTGCGACATGCACGACGAGGATGCCATTGCCGCGATGATCGCCGCCTGCGGGCCGATCGACATTCTTGTCAATGCGTCCGGCACGACCGGCGCGGCACGGCTGGCGAAGATCGAGCGCGCGCATATCGAAGGCGAGTTCGCGATCCATGTGACCGCCAACATGCTGCTTCTGAAGCACGCAAGCCGCGCGATGCGGCGCGGCGGGAGCATCACGCTCTTCTCCTCGATCACCGCGCGGGTGCCGGGCGAGGGGCTTGCCGCCTACAGCTGCGCCAAGGCGGCGCTCGACCAGCTCGTGCGGATCGCCGCGCTGGAGTTCGGTCCGCTGGACGTGCGCGTCAACGCCGTCGCGCCGGGTTTTTCCCCGACGCCGATGACGCAGGGGATATTCGCCGATCCGGCGATCAGCGCGCTCTATCTGCGTGATTGCCCGCTGGAGACTCGGGCATTGGATGCCCAGGCGGTCAGCGCCGCGCAGGTCGCTTCGGCGGTGCGCTGGCTGAGCGAGGGGGACTGTTTCGCCAATGGCGAGATCGTGCAGCTTTCGGGCGGCGCGCAACTGGGGCGCCTGCCGCGCCTTTCTGAAATTAGGGAAGCCAGGAGACACTGATGGATCTGGGATTGTCGGGCAAGAAAGCCATCGTCGTCGGCGGCGCGCGCGGCATCGGCTTTGCCGTCGCCGAAATACTGGCGCGCGAAGGGTGCGACGTCGCGATCACCGCGCGGTCGGAGGATTCGGTGAAGGACGCCGTCGCCAACCTGCGCAAATATGGCACCAATATCATCGGATCGCCCGTCAACGTGATGAAGGCGGACGACTACAAGGCATGGCTGGACGGCATCATCGCCGAACTGGGCGGCTGCGACATCCTCG
Organism: Sphingobium sp.; assembly: GCA_965279415.1. Lineage (GTDB taxonomy): Bacteria > Pseudomonadota > Alphaproteobacteria > Sphingomonadales > Sphingomonadaceae > Sphingobium. The sequence goes on along the minus strand of OZ257238.1, from coordinate 1,066,409 downwards.
TGCCGATCACCTCCGCAGGCGGCGGCGTCGGCAGCGAGAAATACTGGACGCGCGCCTTCGAAGTCGACGTGATGGGACCGGTGCGCGCGGTCGAGGCGGTGCTGCCGGGCATGACCGAGCGTGGCGGCGGATCGATCGTACTGATCGCCACCACGTCGGCGAAGGAAGCGATGGGCGGGCCGCAGCCCTACAACGCCATGAAGGCGTCGCTCATCACCTGGGGCAAGCAGCTTGGCCTCGCGCATGGCAAGGACGGCATCCGCGTCAACACCGTTTCGCCCGGCCCGGTCGAGTTCGAGGGCGGCAACTGGGACATGATAAAGGGCACGATGGAGAAGTTCTACAACGGCCTGATCCGGCAGCAGCCCACCGGGCGCTTCGGTACGCCGGAGGAGATCGCGCGGGCGATCGTGTTCCTGGCGAGTCCTGCGGCAAGCTGGTGCAACGGATCGCATCTGGTGGTCGACGGCGGCTTCACCAACTGCACGCATTTTTGAACGACGGACGGAAGGCGCGAGGCAAGAGCGACATGGACGTCAAGCGGCATGTGGACATCATCCGGGTCAATCCCGACGACTGGCCGAACGGGACGCCCGCGCACAAGGCGCCGGACCCGGACCTTGGCCATGCGCTGATTCCGGCGGAGCGGTACACCTCCGTCGATTTCATGAAGCTGGAGTGGGACCGGCTGTGGAGCAAGGTGTGGCTGCTCGCCGGCCGCTCCGACGATCTGCGCGAGACCGGCGACTATATCTGCACCGACATCGGCAAGGAATCGATCCTGATCGTGCGGCAGGCGGACGGGTCTGTGCGCGGCTTCCACAATATCTGCCTGCATCGCGGCAACAAGCTGCGGCCCGAAGGCATCGGCAATGCCGAGAGCTTCCAGTGCATGTATCATCACTGGGAATATGACCATGCGGGCGTCATCGTCCGCATCCCCGATCTCGACACATTTCCGCAAGGCGGCCCGCCCTGCGGCCGCATACCGGAAGTCAAGGCGGGTGAATGGGGTGGCTTCGTCTGGTTCTCGCTGAACCCCGAAGCCGAGCCGCTGATGGACTATCTCGACCCGATCCCGCAGCATCTCGATCCCTATCATTTCGAACGGATGGCGTGGAAGCGCGACATCACGATCGAATGGGACTGCAACTGGAAAGCGAGCGTCGACGCGTTCAACGAAAGCTATCACGTCCAGGGCATTCACCCGCAATTGAAATGGTATCTGGACGACATCAACATCCAGTACGACTGCTATGACCGGCACAGCCGCTATCTGATCCCCTTCGCCACGGTCAGCCCGCGCGTGGTGCTGCCATCCGCCATTCCACCCGCCATCTACGAGATCATGGTGAAGGCGGGCATGGACCCGGCGGATTACGACGGGCGGGTGAGCGACATCCGCCGCGACGTGCAGAAGTTCATGCGCGCCAACGGCAAGGCGCGCGGGCGCGACTATTCCGAGCTGAACGACGATCAGCTTACCGACGATTATCACTACACCATCTTCCCCAATGTGCAGCTCAACTGTCATGCCGACGACCTGATGCTGTTCCGCCAGCGGCCGCATCCGACCGATCCGGACAAGATGCTGTACGATCTGTGGATGTTCGAGCTGGTGCCGGACGGCGAGGAATGGCCCGAACGACCCAGGCGCCTCTATTTCAAACATGGCGACAAGAGCATCGGTCAGGTGCTCGATCAGGACGCCTTCAATCTGCCGACGGTGCAGAAGGGGATGCACAGCAGCGCGTTCGAGGGGCTGTGGATCGGCGATCAGGAAATCCGCGTCCGCCATTTCCACAAGGTGTTGAGCGATTATATCTACGGGCACAACGGCCCCGGCGAAGGGGATATCTGAAGGTATAGACCGCTTATGGTCTATACCTTCAGGCGCCTGCGTTCGCCCGGTCGCTTACTGATGCGACTTGAAGAAGGCCAGTTCCATGTCCTGCGCCAAGCATTCCAGCACCGGCGGGACCAGCCGGTCGTGGAAGTCGATGTGCATATGATGGTCGAACGCGGCTTCGTTCCTGAACGTCGCGATGCAGTAGAACAGGTCCGGGTCATCTTCCGACTGGAGCAGCTCGTAGACCCAGGCGTCCGGTTCATGCGCGTGGACGAGCTGCTTGAGTTCGGTCTGGAGCGCGATGAAGTCGTCGCGCTTTTCCGGCTTGGTGCGCAGCGTCGCGACGAAGGATTTACCGGGAGAGGTCATGCGGGCACCTGTTCGATGTCGTGGAGATATTCGCGGGTATAGCTGCCATCCATGCAGGCGAGGATATCGTCGATGATGCCCACCAGCTTCGGGTTCTGCTGATGCGCGACATCGGCGTCGGCATTGGTGAAGCTTTCGAACACCGCGAACATGCCCGGTTCCTCCAGCCGGTAGAACTTGTAGCCGAGCGTGTCCGGCTCCTCCGCGCTGATCGCCTCGATCTGCGGGATGAGCGCCACGAAATCGGCGATCTTGTCGGTTTTGATGCGGAAACGGGAGAGGAAACTCATCGGCATCAGGCGGCTCCCGCATCGTTCGTGGCGGCCATGTAGCGGTCCAGCTCGACATGGAAATGGCGCAGGCGGGCTTCCTGTTCGCTCCACAATGGTCCCCTGAAGCCGCGCGAACGCGCGCCCTTCTGCACGACGGGCAGCAATTCGCTGTCCTGATCGAGCACTTCGCCCAGTTGCGGCGGCACGCCCAGCGGCACATGCACGATTTCGGGGCGCGTGCGCCCGGTGGTGTCGGTCCCTTCGGCGAGGCCCATCCATGCGGGCGCGCCATAGCCTTCGATATCCTCATGCTTGAAGAGGATCATCGTGTCGTAGGTGAACTGTTCGGGATCGGTGGGATGCGGCAGGAAACGGTGGATGAACACCGCCTCGGGATGGCAGCCGATCTGCAGGTTGGGGAAGATGCCGTAAATGGTCGAATCGGAAAGCTGGGTGTCGCTGAACCGGTCGTAACCCAGATTGTGCTGCGCCGACCGCACGCGTTTTGCCTGCTGGATCGCGGCGCGGCTGTCCTGCGCGGTGCCGGTGAAGCTGTCGGGATCGAGACCGGCGTCGCGCATCATCATCTTGATGCCTTCGTTGATCGACGTCTGGTCGGGGAAGCGCGGGCTGGGCTGCGCGAAGGGCACGAACTGGCGGCTGATACCATTGGGATACAGGTCGATCTGCGTCCGGTCGTCCATCACCCCCTGCGTCTGCGGATGAACGCTGTGGAGATGATAGATTTCGTAGAAGGCGTCGACTCCGCCCTTCCAGTTTGCCGCCCAGTCCGACCGTTTGTGCTGAACGACGTTCATGCTGCCGATGTCGTAGAGCGCCAGATGATCGGCGACGATGCCCAGATAATCGGCGAGCGGCGGTGCATCCGGGTTCATCGTGATGAAGATGAGCCCCGCCGCTTCCTCGCAGCGTACCGATGTAAGGTCCGTGCCGTGGCACAGCACGTCGGGGTTGAACGTCTCCTTGTCCGTCACCTTCGCATTGGTGCCGTCCAGGTTGAAGCGCCAGCTATGGAAGGGGCAGACGAACTGCCCGACCGATCCGAAATGGTCGAGCGCGATCTGGCTGCCGCGATGCGGGCAGACATTATAGTGCGCCTTGATCGACATATCCTCGTCGCGCACGATGATGAAGGATTCGGTGCCGATGTCGAAGCGCAGATAATCGCCATCATCGGGAATGTCGCTGACGACGCCGGCAAGCAGCCAGGTCTTGGTGAACACCCGTTCCCATTCCGCATCGGCCCAGTCGCGATCATAATAGCGTTGCGGCCCCAGCCGCGCGGTGCCGTTGTCGGGGCGGGGCACTTCGGCATTGAAGGGATGAGGGGTGCCCACATGAATGGGCCAGTTGCGAAAATCGAAGTTCATCAGCGCATCCTCGTTGCAGATTCTTGTGGCCGGATCTGTTGTGTCAGCATCTCTCACGCCCGTGAATCATATCCGATTCACCAGCCTGTTGCCCACATCCTACAGCAAAAGAGAAAAAAACAAACATGATTGATTGTTGTTTTCCGCTGTGGCAGAGATTGTTCCGTGGAAAACACATAAGTCGAAAAACACGAAAAGCGCCCGACGACACATCGCGGGCGCATGACAGGAGGGGTTTATGTCAGTAGCGAAATTGCTTGGGGCCGTATCGATCTTCGCGACGATGGCCGGTGCCGCCGTTCCCGCCCTTGCGCAGGATGCCGCCGCCGTCGATGCCACCGCCGCGCCGCAGGAAAGCACGGGCGGCATTGCCGATATCATCGTCACCGCAACCCGCCGCGACACCGATCTTCAGGCGACGCCGATCGCGGTCTCGGTCGTCGACAGCTCGCTTATCCAGCAGGCTTCGCCGCGCAACATCGGCGATCTTTCGGTGTTCGTCCCCAATTTCTCGGCAGCGACGATCACCGGCTTCAACGCGGCGTCCTTCTCCATCCGCGGCGTCGGGCAGAACACGATCATCGTCTATTTCGAGCCGCCGGTCGCGGTGCTGGTCGACGATTTCGTTGTACCGAGCGTGCAGACGCAGTTGCTCGACACGTTCGACGTTGCGCAGGTCGAAGTGCTGCGCGGGCCGCAGGGCACCCTGTTCGGCAAGAACACCACCGGCGGCGCGGTGACGGTGCGCACGCAGCGCCCGGTGCTGGGTATGCTGGGCGTCAAGGGGCAGGTCGTGGCCGGTCGCTACGGCACCTATGAAGCGCGCGGCGCGGTCAATGTGCCGATCGGCGATACGCTGGCATTCCGTGGTGTCCTCGGCATGCAGAAGTCGGACGGCTATTACAAGAACGGCGCCTGCTACGGCCCGGTCGTCGCCTTCGCCCCCTCCAAGTTCGCTGGGCGCCAGGGCTGCGGTGATGGCCGTTCGCTGGGCGGTACGGATGTGTGGAACGCCCGCCTCAAGCTGCTGTGGGAACCCACGGCAGGCATCGACGCGCTGCTGCAATATGAGCATCTGCGCGATCGGTCGGACAGCATCCCGACCGTCAACGAAACGCCCAACAGCCCCGCTTTCCTGTTCGATACGCTGAATGTCGGCGCGGCGACGGGCGCGGGCAGCGATCCGATCAACAATGCCGGGATCACCAACCGGCAGGACAATCTGATGAAGATGGCCGACGGCCAGCGGATCAACGTCGACGGCCTCTATCTGAACGTCAACATCGATGTCGGGCCGGGTACGTTCACGTCGGTCACAGGCTGGCGCAAGCAGAAGTCGCGCCTGCCCAACACCTATACGGGTCAGGCACCGGTTGCCGCCGATGGCGAAGTGCTTTCGCTGTTCGACGCCAACCGTTCGGACGATCGCCGCACCTGGCAGCAGGAACTGCGCTTCGCCTCCGATCTGGGCGGCAGCTTCGATTTCGTGGCGGGCGCCTTCCATCAGGATGACAAGACCAGCTTCTGCGTGTCGCAGCTTCTGGGCTTCCTCGATCTGGCGAGCGGCGGCCTGCCGTTCGGGCCGTGGAACCAGAACCCGTACATCCTGTGCAATGCGCAGAAGGCGAAATCGACGGCGGTGTTCCTGGAAGGCACGCTGAAGATCACGCCGACCCTGACGCTGACGGGCGGTGGCCGCTACACCTGGGAGCGCAAGACCTGGTTCGGACGGCAGCAAGTGTTCCAGCAGCAGTTGAACGGCGGCTTCGATCCGGGCCTGCGCGTCAACGACACGATCGACGCGAATGTATTCGACTTCCCGGCGGGTGTCATCCAGGTGAAGGCGCGGGCGAACGAGCCGACCTGGCGCGCGAGCCTGGGCTGGCAGGCGACCGACGACATCTTCGCCTACGGCACCTATTCGCGCGGGTTCAAGGGCGGCGGCTTCAACGACCAGATTGGCGGCTTCCATCCGTTTGTGAATGCGGACGGCAGCGACGACAATGCGGCGTTCGCGGCGGCGGCCTCGGCCACCGCGCCGGAAAAGGCCGACAGCTATGAAGTGGGCATCAAGACATCGGCGCTCGACAACCGGCTGCGCTTCAACCTGACCGGCTTCTACGTCGATTACTCAAACCTGCAGAAGCAGATCGTCGTGCCGATCACCGTCGGCGGACAGCAGAATCAGGTGACGCGCTTCTTCAACGCGGCTTCGGCCAATGTGAAGGGCGTCGAGGTGGAGGCTACGCTGATTCCGATCGACCGTTTCACGCTGCGCGGCGTGCTCGGCTACCAGAAGGGCAAGTATAACGAATATGTGACGCCCATCCCGGCGGGCTACGACTTGTCCAGCGCGCCGCTCGACCGCCTGCCCAAGTGGCAGTGGACGATCGACGCCAGCTACGAAATCCCGATGGGCGGCCACAAGCTGCTGTTCAACGGCAATGTGAACTACACCGCACGCAACCTGTTCACGCAGTCGATCACCAGTGCAGCCGAAAACACGTACCTCAACGCACGCACACTGGTGAATGCCTCGATCACGCTGGCGGAGGCGGACGACAAATATTATGTCCGCGCCATCGGTCGCAACCTGACCGACGAACGCTATCGCACGGCTTCGCAGGTCGTGGGTGGCCTGTGGTCGAACAGTCAATATGGTCTGCCGCGCTATTATGGGCTGGAACTCGGCGTCAGCTTCGGCGGTATGCGCTGATGGGGGACGGATTGCGCTTTCGCTGGCCGCTGGTCGCTGCCCTTGCCGCCTGCGCCGCCTCCATCGGGATGGCGCAGACGCGGCAGAATACGGGGCAGGCGGAAACGGCGGAGGCGCAATCCAGCCGAGTCAAATCGACCGACGAAATGATCGCCCGCACCGGGGAGGCCATCGACGCGGAAAAGCATCCGGGCAAGGCGCTGTTCAACGAAAATTGCGCCGGATGCCATATGGGCGGCGTCCCCAAGGCGCCGGCCGTCATCTGGCTCGAAATGATGGCACCCGACGCGATATTGGGCGCGATGCGGGGCGGATTGATGAGCCAGCAGGCCGCGCATCTGAAACCCGAGCAGCAGGTGCAGATCGCCGAATATCTGACCCGTACGAAACTTGCCGATTACAAACCGCCCGCGCCGCCCGCGCGTTGTACCGGCACGGCCCTGCAATTCACCGGCGTACCACCCGCGCCAGTCGGCTGGGGACACGACAACCGCCGCTTCATACCGGCATCGGTGGGGGGCCTGACCGCCGCCGACGCGCCGAAGCTGAAACTCAAATGGGCCTTCGCCTATCCCGCCGCCGTCCGCGCGCGGTCGCAGCCGACGATCGGCTGGAACACGGTTTTCGTCGGCAGTCAGAACGGAACCATCTACGCCTTCGATCTCGATACCGGCTGCGCGAAATGGACGTACCGTGCCAGCGCCGAAATCCGCACCGCGATCGTCGCCGACGCGCAGACGAAGCGGCTCTATTTCGGCGACGTGCTGGGGCGCGCCTATGCGATCGAGGCGATGACCGGCAAGCCGCTGTGGCGGGCCAAGTTGGACGACCATCCCAATGCGACGATCACCGGATCGCCTTCGCTGGGTGGCGGCATGCTGTTCGTCCCGGTTTCCTCGCTCGAAGTCACTTCGGCGGCGGACCCGGCCTATCCCTGCTGCTCGTTCCGTGGCGCTGTCGTGGCGCTCGATCCGGCGACCGGCGCTATCAAGTGGAAAACCTACACCATTCCCGACGCCCCGTCGCCGCAGGGAAAGAACGACAGCGGTACGCCTATGTTTGGGCCTTCCGGCGCGCCGGTCTGGGGCAGCCCGACCTATGACGAAAAGCGCAAACGCCTCTATTTCGGATCGGGGGAGAATTACTCCTCGCCCGCCGACGGCAACAGCGATGCGGTGTTCGCCGTCGATGCCGCCACCGGCAAGAAGCTGTGGCAGGTGCAGTTCACCGCCAACGACGCCTGGAACGTAGGCTGCATGGTCGGCAACGGCACCTGTCCCAAGGAAAACGGGCCGGACCTCGATCTGGCGGCCTCGCCCGTGCTGGTCGATCTGGCGGGCGGCAAGCAGATGCTGGTCCTGGGGCAGAAATCGGGCGTTGCGCACGGCGTCGATCCCGATACCGGCAAGATCGTGTGGGATCGCAGACTGGGCCATGGCGGCACGCAGGGCGGCGTTCACTTCGGCATGGCGGCGGAAGGGCCTAAGGTTTACGTTCCCATCGTCGATCTGGCGGACACCCACGACGGTCGCGTCTACGACAAGGCACTGAACGGCGCCGGGATGCACGCCATCGATGCGGCGACCGGCAACATCCTGTGGAGCAACAAGGCGGACGATATCTGCGGTGGTGCGCCCTATTGCGACCCCGGCGTATCGGCAGCCGCCACGGCCCTTCCGGGCGGCGTAATGGCCGGGCATCTCGACGGGCGTTTGCAAGTCTACGACGGCCAGGACGGCCATGTCCTGTGGACTTACGACACGCGCAAGCCGGTCAGGACGATCACTGGCGTGATGGCGAGCGGCGGCGGCATGAGCGGACCGGGCGCGGCGATCGCCGGTCGGCATGTCGTGGTCAACAGCGGCTATGGTCTCTATTACCACATGCCCGGCAATCTGCTGCTGGTGTTTGCGGCCCCATAACAGGACGGGACATCCATGCGGCTTCTCCATATCGACGCAAGTCCGCGCGATACGCGGTCGCGGTCCCGCGCGGTTGCCGTGCAGTTTCTCGATGCGCTGGCGCTGGTGCGGGGCGACGTGACGGTCGAGCATCTCAAGCTGTTCGGCCATGCGATGCCGACGCTCGGCGACGGCATGGTGGAGGGCCGCTACGCCCGGATCATGGGTGGCGAGGAAGAATCGGAGATCGCCGACAAATGGGCCGAGGTGCAGCGGCACGTCGATCATTTCCTCGGCTTCGACGCCTATCTCATCTCCACGCCGATGTGGAACTTCGGCGTGCCCTATGTCCTCAAACAGTATGTCGACGTGCTGACGCATCCGCGCATGACCTTCGTCAACGATGCGCAGGGTAACGTCACTGGCCTTGCCGCCGGACGCAAGGCGCTGGTGATCGCGGCGAGCGCGATGGACATCCAGCCCGACGGCGCGCTTGCCGTGATGGATTTTCAGTTGCGCTATCTGGAGACGTGGCTCCGCTTCATCGGCGTCGATCCGGTCGAGACGATCCGGGTGGCGCCCACATTCGGCGCGCCCGAAGCCGTGGAGGCGGCGATGGTCGCTGGACGTGAAACCGCCGCAAGGATCGCCGCCACCTTCTGACGCCACGGCGAAAAAACAATCACAATTGCTTGTTTACTGCAGCTTATGGCGGTTTATGCTGCGGTTCAACGGAACAGGAGAAAGCCCGTGGACACATTATGGCGCACGCGGGTGCGGTCGGGCGAACGGCTCTGCACCGAATGCGTGTCGCGCGGCGCCTGCAAGTTCGGCGTATCGGTGCTGGAGTTCGACGATGCTGCGCAGCATATGCGCAGCGCGATACGCTGTCCCGATACTTATGAAGGCGGGCCGGGCGTGGCGCATGGCGGCTGGATCTGCGCGGCGCTGGACGAAGTGCTGGGGCAGACGGTGATGGAATATCATGCGCGTGTGGTGACCGCCAATCTGGCCGTCGATTTCCACCTGCCGGTGCCGGTCGGAGAGACTCTGACCGGTCGCGCCTGGATCGAAGCCGTCGATGGTCGCAAGGTGCGGGCGCGGGGCGAATTGCGCCTGGCCGCCAGCGACGCGGTGCTCGCCAGCGCCAGCGGCCTCTTCATCGTGATCGATCCCGCCCATTTCGCGCGGCATGCGGACTGGCTGGAGCAACAGAAAAGCAACGGAGCTGTTTCATGATCCCCGCAGACCAGCAAATCATCCAGTTTTCCTGGGTCGTCGCCGATGTGGACGAAGCCGCCGCGCGATGGCACCGCACCAGCGGCATCGGCCCGTTCCTCGTGGGGCGGCACCTCAAGCTGATCGACCCCAAGCACCGGGGCAAGCCGCAGGTCACGGATTTTTCGATTGCGGTGGCGCAGGCCGGGCCGATCCAGATTGAACTGGTGCAGCAGCATGACGATACCCCATCCTGCTATCGCGATACGCTGGCGCCCGGCGTCGAGGGTCTGCACCATGTCGCGTTCATCGCGCAGGATTACGACGCGGCGCTCGCTTCCTACACCGATCAGGGCTTTGCCGTCGCCAGCGAAGGGCGCTTCGGCGATGTGCGCTTCTGCTATGTCGATACATCGTCCGCATTGGGGCATATGGTGGAGATACTGGAAGATACGCCGGCGATCCGTGCCTTCTTCGCTGCCGTGGTCAAGGCAGCGGAAGGATGGGACAGGAACCCGGAGACCGCTGTACGGGATATGTAATGGCGCGCATATCGCCGATCGGGCAAAAAGCGCTTGCAAAAAACAATCATGACTGTTTGTTATATGGACAGTTGGAAAGATCACCGGGAGAGATAATGACGGGCGAGCCACTCTACACGCTGGGCGCCATGCTGCGCGCGAGTGGCGTGCGTCATGGCGATGCCGACGCGCTCGTCTTTCCCGACCGGCGGCTGAACCATGCCGGTCTTGCCGCATCGGCGCGCCGCTGGGCGCGCGCGTTCATAGCCATGGGGGTGCAGCCGGGCGAGCATGTCGGCATATTGCTCTCCACCTGCCCCGACTTCGTGGAGGCGATGTTCGGTGCGGCGATGGCGGGCGCCGTCGCGGTGCCGGTCAATGCGCGCTATCAGGCAGGCGAACTGGCCTATCTGGTTAAGGACGCCGATCTCGTTTTGCTGGTGACGACCGGTCGCGTCGCGGATTCGCTCGATTTCGGGCAGCGGCTGTGCGCGGCGCTGCCGACGCTGACGCAGGCGACCGATCCTTATCATCTGAATCTGGGGGAAGCGCCGCGCCTGCGCCAGATCATCTGCCTCGAAAGCCCCTGCGCACCGTATCTGGTCGGCGTTTCCGCCGCACTGGCGCAAGGCGACGCCGATGCGGCGGCGGACGCGGCGGTCGATGCGCGGATCGATGCGGTGCAACCGACCGACATCGCGCTTATCCTCTACACGTCCGGCACCACCGCCAATCCGAAGGGCTGCATGATCAGCCACCGGGCGATGGTGGGGAACAGCCGCAACCTCGGCAAACGCTATGAAGTGACCGCGCAGGACAAGGTGTGGTCGCCGCTCCCTATCTTCCACATCGCAGGCATATTGCCGATGACGATGATTCTGGACGTAGGCGGCGCCTATCTGACCGTGCCGCATTTCGATGCAGGCGTCGCGCTCAGGATGTTGCAGGACGAGCGCGCAACCGTCGCCTATCCCAGCTTCGTCACGATCATGCAGGGGCTGATCGAGCATCCCACCTTCAAGGACACCGACCTGTCCTCGATGCGGCTTATGAACAGCAATTTCGCAGTGCAGCCCGCCTGGATAAAGGATGCGATGATCGCCGCCATGCCCGCGATCACCCATGTCGGCACCTATGGGCTGACGGAGGCGGCGGGGACGATCTGCACCAGTCGGCTCTCCGACAGCTTCGATCTGCGCACAGGGCGGCTTGGCGTGCCGCTGGACGAGTGGGAAGTCGCGATTCGCGACATAGAGACGGGCGAACCTTGCCCGGAAGGGACGCCGGGCGAAATCTGCGCGCGCGGGCCGAACATGCTGTCGGGATATTATAATGCGCCGGACAAGACGGCGGAAAGTCTACGCGACGGCTGGCTGCACACCGGCGACATCGGATCGTTCGACGCCAGCGGTCACATCATGTTCCATGGCCGGACGAAGGATATGCTCAAGGTCGGCGGGGAGAACGTCGCCGCCGCCGAGATCGAGGCCGCGTTGCAGACGCATGCCGCGGTCAAGCTGGCGCAGGTGATCGGCATTCCCGACGATCGCTACGTCGAGGTGCCCGCGGCGTTCATCGAACTGGTCGAAGGCGCGCAGGTGAGCGGGCCGGAACTGATCGCCCATTGCACGGGCAGGATCGCCAGCTTCAAGCTGCCGCGCCATGTGCGCTTCGTCGAAAGCTGGCCGATGTCGACGTCGAAGATACAGAAGTTCCGCCTGCGCACCATGCTGATCGAGGAACTGGGCGAGGCTGTTTCGTGAGCGCCTTGCCGCTCGCCGGGAAAGTCGCCGTCGTCATGGGGGCGGCGGGGCGCGACAATATGGCGCAGGCGATCGCCGCGCGCCTCCACGCCGATGGCGCGCGGATCGTCGTGGGCGGGCGCCATGGGCAAGAACTGGAACGCTTCGCCGGCAGTATCGACGGCGCCTGGGCGCTTTGCGACATCACGGACGAGGCGCAGCTTGCGGCGCTGATGGACACCGCCGCGACGCGCTTCGGCGGTCTAGACATCGCGGTCAACGCGACCGGATGGGGCCTGCTCAAGCCGTTCCTCGATACCACGCGGGAAGAGCTGCAACGGATCGTAGACCTGCAATTCACCGGCTGCTTCCTGTTCTATCAGGCGGCGTTGCGCGCGATGCGCGACGGCGGGTCGATCCTGCAGATCAGTTCCGCCACGGCGACGATCATGCTGGAGGATCACGCCGCCTATATGGGGACGAAGGCGGGGACCGATCACGTCGTCCGCTGCATCGCCAACGAGTTCGGCCATCGCGGCATCCGCGCCAACAGCGTCGCGCCGGGCTTCACCGAAACGCCGATGACGGCGCGGGCGGCCGCCAATCCGGCTGTCGTTGCCGCGTTCGAGAAGGAATATCCGCTGGGTCGCGTCAACACGCGGGAGGACGTGGCCAACGCCATCGCGTGGATCGTCTCCGATGCCTGCTTCATGACCGGGCAGACATTCCAGGTGAACGGGGGGCTGACGCTGCGCCGCAACCCGACCAATGCGGAGATCGTAACGGCGGTGCGCGCCGCAAAGGCTGCGGCTACCGCCCCGTAATCAGCGGATATCGCGTTCGAAGGTCATCGGCCAGCCGCTCGATCTCCGTCATATCGCGCAGGGTGCCGCGCGGGCTGACAGACCAGTTGCAGTGCGCATGCGTCTGCACCGGATAGACCCGCACCTCGCCCAGCGCCAGCCGCCAGTGTCGCCGGGTGCCGCCCGCCTGACGCAACAGCGTGGTGATGAATGTCTCTTGCAGGTCCGCCGCCGTCATGGCGCGGCGCATAGCATGATGCCGTGCGCGCGCTATACGCTTTTTGCGCTCTTTTCAGCCGGTGGCTTTCAGGCCGTGGGCGTGTCGATGATGCTGTGGACTGTGGCGAGAGTAAGCGGTGAAAGGAAGCGCAGACCGAACCGGCGATTGCGCGCCCAGACGACCTGTGCGGCCCACTGCGCGCCGTGCCAGGCGATGTCGACGATGGCACCGCGCCGCAGGGCGGTTTCCGTAAAGCACAGCGCGCCACCGGTGCCGATATCGAGAAGATGCGCCCGAACGCTGCATTCCCCGATATCGAGCGTTACCGGCGTGAAGATTTTCGATCGGCGCAACTGACGGCGATCGGTCAGGCGGAAACCGCCGATCGTCGCATCTGTGCCGGTTCTTTGTGCTGTCGCCACGGTCATAACGCTCTCCACTCGGGAATGCATGATAAACCGGAACTTGTTTCAGTTTCGTTATCAATATGTCGTCGGGTCAGGACGGCGCATGTTCAGATGGTCTCCAGTGTCCGCACGCCCTTGCGCACGCGCATCGTCCGCGTCTCTGCCAGCGCCGTCGTTCTGCTGCGGATGTCGCGCATGAAATGCCATGCGCCGTCGACCTGCGTCGGCGTGATGTCGAGCGAGACGTAGCCGCGGCGGCTGGTGTCGGTGTACACCAGATCGGGATTGGTCTGTTGCAGGGCTTTCGCCACTTCGGTCGGTGCAATCTGCGGCACATAGGTTTCGAAGCCCGGCGACGTGACGCTGTGTCCGGCAAACTCCACGCCCGCTGCGAGCCGCTTGCCGTCGCTGCCCCGGTCGCCCAGATCATAGCCCCAGGCATTGTGGCTGTCGCCCGACAGCACGACCATGTTGGCGTCCGCCGCCAGCGCGGCTTCGTACAGGCGCGTGCGCGCGGCGGGATAGCCGTCCCAAGCGTCCATGTTGAAAGGCAGGCCGGCCTGCGACGCGGCGACGCCCGCCATCGTGCGCTGCCGCACGATGGCCGGTGCGGTGGCGGGCACCCAGTCTGCGGCCTGCGTCGGGAAGCGGCCATTGCCCATCACAAGCTGCTGCGCGACGATCTGCCACGCGGTGCCTTTGCGGGTGGAGGCGGCAAGGCCGTCGTACAGCCATTTCTCTTGGCGCGCGCCCATCAGGGTGCGGTCCTTCGCACTCCACGGCCCGTCGCGGAACTCCGCCAGTGCCTTCGCCATATCACCGCGCCCGGCGAGTGCTTCGGCCAGTTCCAGTTGCTTGCTGCGCCCGGTAACACGGGTCTCGGGGCGGAACAGGGTCGCCAGCGATCCGATCTCGTAACTGCCGTAGGCCGCGTCGGACACCGGCATCCACTCGCGATAGACCCGCTCCGCTATCGCCTTGCGCGTCGCCCAGTCGCCTTCGGTTTCCGGCTGATGATTTTCCGCGCCGTCCTTCCATGCGTCGTTCGCCAGTTCGTGATCGTCCCACTGCGCGATCATTGCGAATTGCGCGTGCAGGCTCTGGAGGTCGGGATCGAGCCGGTAGCAGGCGTGACGCAGTCGATAATCGGCCAGCGTCACGATTTCGTTGCTCGGCTGGATCAGGCGACCGGGCAGAGCGTCCTTCGCGCTGGGGTAGGTGCCGACCGGATATTCGTAGAGATAGTCGCCGCAATGCACGACGAGATCGATGTCCTTGCGTTGTGCGGCATGGCCATAGGCGTTGAACCAGCCGAACGGCAGGTTGGAGCAGGAGAAGAGCGCGAGACCGAAGCGCGCGACATCGCCCTGCGGCAGAGTTTTTGTGCGACCGACAGGGCTTTTGCTGCCATCGGGCGCGACGAAGCGGTAATAATAGCATGTGCCGGGCTGCAGACCGCTGACGGTGATCTTGGCGGTGTGGTCCGCTTCGCCCCGCGCCGTCACGTCGCCGCCGCCCGCCACTTTCGCGAACGCGCTGTCGGCGGCGACTTCGCAACGCAATGTCGCGTCGCTGGCGGCGACGTAGCGCGTCCACAGCAGGACCGATCCGGCCGAAGGCTCGCCGCTGGCGACGCCATGGGTGAAGCCCCGGCCCGCAAGCACGGCAGCCGCGCCGGGAATGGCAAGCGCGCCGAGGCCAAGGATGCTGCCCTTGATGAGCAGGCGACGATCGATCGGAAAAGTCATGCCATGGTCTCCTGTAACGGATGGATCAGAAGCGGCCCGTCACCTGCACGCCGTAGAAGCGCGGTTCGGCGGGAATGAAGGTCGGTATGCCGAAGGCGCCGCCGGTGTTGCCCGCGTCGAGCAGATAATTCTTGTTGGTGAGGTTGCGCGCGAAACCGGCGATCTCGATCCGGTCCTCGGCGAAGGCGACCCCGGCGCGCAGGTTGACCAAAGTCACCGCCTTCTGGCTGATCGCTTCGTTGTTGGGCACTTCGAAAAAGATCTTGCTGCGATGGGTGACGGTCGGCGTCGCGAAGAAGCGCACACCCTCGCCGAGCGGTGCGTTGATGGTGAAGCCCGCCGCACCCTGCACTTCGGGCTGCAGGCGGAACTTGTTGCCCGCGAAACGGCCGTTCTCCGGCTTGTCGTCGATGCCGCCGTCGATGTAGCCGATGTTGGCGAAGATATTGAGCCAGCTTGTCGCCTGCACCTGTACTTCGGCCTCGACGCCCAGATTGCTGGCGGACCCGGCGCTCAGCGTGCGGGTGATGCCGTCGGTGCCGGTCACGCTCACCTGGAAATTGTCGTATTTCTGATAATAGACGCCGAGCGACCCGGAGAGGATGCCGGTCGCGCCTTTCAGGCCGACTTCATAGTTCCAGACATTTTCCTCCTTGATCACCTGATTGTTGGCGACCACGACGCCACCCACGCGCGCCGCGCCCAGATTGACGGTCGGCGAACGGCGGCCTTTCGAGATGGTGGCGAAGGCGTTCACGTCGGGCGAGAAGCGATAGAGGACGTTGAAGCGCGGCAGGAACGCCTGAAAGCTGTCCTCCGTGCGGAAGGTCCGCCCGCCGGTGTCGATCTGTCCGGGGACCAGCGGCGCACCCGTGATGACCGAATTGGGCGCGCGGGCGATGAAGCCCGAACGCCGCTTTTCGATGAGCGCGCGGATGCCCGCTGTCAGTTCGAGCGACGGCGAAGCGATCCAGGTGCCGTCCGCGAACATCGAGTAGCTGTCGTTCTTTCCCTGATTCTCGAAGGTCGAGCTGTAGGGAATGACGGTCGCCGCGCCGCGCGTGATCAGCGCGGTCGCTTGCGATGCCGTCACCACGCCCGCGCTGTTGATGCAGGCGAGACCCGGCACCAGACGCGCGGCGCACTGCAGATAGGTGCCTTCCTCGGTAGAGAAGGGAACGCGCTGGAAGCTCTTTTCGCGGAAGGCGTTCCAGCCGAAGGAGCCGCGGAAGCTGTCGCTGTTATAGGCGAAGCGCGTTTCGTGGCTCGCCTGCCAGCCGACGGCTTCCTCGGCGAACTCCAGATACCAGGCGGCGGAGCCGTCCGCGTCGAACACTTCGTTGCTGTTGAAATCGCGATAGCCATTGACCATCGTCAGCGTCCAGTCGTCGGCGATATCCCAGCTGAACGTCAGGTTTGCGTCGTATACGTCGCGGACGAGGCCCAGCTTTTCCGCGCCCAGCACGGTGGCGGACAGCGGCGATCCGCCCAGATACGCGACGCCGAAGGGATTGCCCGGCCCCGCCGATGTCGGCAGCGCCTTCGACACGAAGGGCGTGCCCGAATTGCGCTGGCGATCGTAGGTGACGATCAGGTCGGCAGTGAACGCTTCGCTCGGCGTGAAGCGCAGTGATCCGCGGATGCCGAGCTGGTCCTGACGATAGAGATCGTCCTGATTGGGGGCGAGATTGGTGACGTAGCCGTCGCGCTTCTTCCACGCGAAGGCGACGCGGGCGGCGATCTTGTCCGAGCCTGCGTTCAGGAAGCCGCCCAGGACGCGCGCGTCGTAATTGCCGTAGCTCGCATAGGCTTCGCCCGACAGGCCGGGCTTGGGCCGCGCGGAAATGATGCTGATCGCGCCGACGGCGGAGGCAGTGCCGAATAGCGTCGCCTGCGGCCCCTTGATGACTTCGATCCGCTCGACATCGTAGATGTCCTGATAGGAACCGCGCGAACGGGAGATGTCGACGCCGTTGTAATAGAGCGTCACGCGCGGCGCCTGCTGTGCGGAGCCGCTGTCGGAGGTGATGCCGCGAATGACGATGCCGGGATTGTTGGCGCTCTGTTCTTGTACGTTGAGGCCGGGGATATAGTTCGACAGCTCGTCGAGGTCCGACACCCCCAGTTCCTTCATCCGCGCGCCGCTGGTCGCCGAAATGGTGATGGGAACGTCGACGGCGCGCTGCTCGATCTTCTGCGCGGTGACGATGATCGTATCGCTGTTTTCCGGCGCCGCGTCCGCAGGTTCGGCGGCGGGTTGCGCGAAGGCGGGCGTGGCGGCGGTGCCGCACAGGAGCAGGGCGAGCAGGCGGATGCGACGGTCCATGATATTTCCCCATGTTGGTGATCCGGGTCGTGCCGGATCATTGGGGAGCCGCTGCACCGCGCAGGTGACGGGATGACGACGCAGCGATGACAGGATGACGACGGATTGAAGATGAGGGTGTCATAAACTGCGCCAGACCTTCTCCCTTGAAGGGAGAAGGATACGGAGCCTTAGCGAGGGACGAGCTTAGGCGAAGTTGGATGAGGGTGAGCGGACCGTTGGTCCGCGCGCTCGCCAGCGAGCGCATACCCCTCACCCAGCTACGACTAGGCAGCAAGCTGCCAAGTCTGCGCAACCCTCTCCCTCAAGGGGAGAGGGAGATAGCCGCTTTACCTCCCCGCCCAATCTCGGTTACGGCCCCTCGCATCCCCACTCCGGCAAAGGCACCCTCCCATGACCCGCACGCTGATCTCCTCCGGTTCCCCGTTCGAGGCGCAGGTCGGTTATTCGCGGGCGGTGGTGCAGGGGGATTGGTGCTTCGTCGCGGGGACGACCGGCTATGATCCCGACACCCGCATCATGCCCGACGACGTGGCGGATCAGGCGCGCAATGCGCTGGGCGTGATCGGGAAGGCGCTGGGCGAAGGCGGTTTCAGCTTCGGCGATGTCGTGCGCGTCACCTATTACATCACCGACGCGGCCTACTGGGACGCGATCGGTCCGGCGCTGGGCGGCGTGTTCGGCGCGATCCGCCCGGCGGCGACCTGCATCGTCTGCGGCCTCATCAAGCCGGAAATGAAGATCGAGATCGAAGTCACCGCGCTGAGGGCGGAAGCATGAGCGCCGCCGCGCCCCGGCCTGAACCACGTCCTGACCCCCGTATCGTCTCGCTGCTTCCCAGTGCGACGGAGATCGCCGTGGCGCTCGGCTTCGGCGATGCGCTGGTCGGGCGCAGCCACGAATGCGACTGGCCGCGCGGGGTGGAGACGCTGCCGGTCATCACCAATTCCAAGCTCGCCAAGGGGCTGGCGTCGGGCGAAATCGAAAAGCGGGTGCAGGAAATCGTCGCCTCCGGCCTGTCGGTCTATGAAGTCGACGGGGAGAAACTGCGGGCGCTCGCCCCGGACGTGATCCTGACGCAGACGCAATGCGCGGTCTGCGCGGTGACGCCTGCCGATATTCAGGATGCGCTCGATGCGTGGACCGGCAAGCAGCCTGTGCTCGTCAGCACCGCGCCCGACGACATGAGCGACGTGTGGGGTGATTTCCTGAGCGTCGGCGCGGCACTGGGGGCGCAGGATCATGCAGCGGAGGTGGTGGCGCAGTTGCAGGCGCGGATCGCCGCCGTATCCGCCGCTGTAGCAGACCGCCCCCGCCCGCGCGTGGCGGCGATCGAATGGCTCGATCCGCTGATGGTCGCGGGCAACTGGGTGCCCGAACTGATCGAAGCGGCAGGCGGCGAGAGCCTGCTCGCGACGCCCGGCCAGCATTCGCCGTGGATCACTTGGGAGCAGATCGCCGACGCCGATCCCGACGTCCTCATCCTCATGCCCTGCGGCTTCCGCATCCCCCAGACTTTGGGCGAATTGCCCGGCGTCGCCGCCGATCCGCGCTGGGGGAAACTTCGCGCGGTGCGGAACGGGCAGGTCTACGCCACGGATGGCCAGTATTTCTTCAACCGCCCCGGCCCGCGTCTGGTGGAATCCGTTGAAATCATTGCCGAAATCCTGCATCCGGGCGTCGGCTCATGGGGGCATGAAGGGACGGCGTGGCAGCGCGTCGGTGCCTGACTTGCCATAGACGATATGAGGGCATTTCATGAAGATACGCATGTACGGCATCAAGAATTGCGACACGATCAAGAAGGCCCGGACGTGGCTTGATGCGAACGGTGTCGCCTATGATTTCCACGACTACAAGGCGTCAGGTATCGACGCGGCCACGCTGCGCGGATGGGTGGACGAGCATGGGTGGGAAGTGATCCTGAACCGCGCGGGCACAACCTTCCGCGCGCTGCCGGATGCGGACAAGCAGGGGATCGACGCGGACAAGGCGATCGCGCTGATGGTCGCCAGCCCCTCGATGATCAAGCGCCCGGTGCTCGACCTCGGCGACCGCCGGCTGGTGGGGTTCAAGCCGGATGCCTATGCGGCGGCGTTCGGCAAGTAGCGCCGTCGCATACCCCACCTCCGTTCGTGTCGAGCCCTTCGACTGCCTGCTTGCAGCAGGCGCTCAGGATAAACTTCAGTTCTCGGCTGAAGTCGAGACACCTCGCGCAGTCCGTGCGGCCTGTCCCTCGACTTCGCTCGGGACGAACGGATCGGGTGATGGATCCTCCCTAACAGCCGTCACGCCTCTGTCATGCGGCGGTCCTAAGCCAGCCTGATGCTGAAAACCCTGTTTGCCGCGTTGCTCCTCGCCGCTATGCCAATAACCGCCATGGCTCAACCGATCATCATCGCGCATCGCGGCGCCAGCGGGGAGCGGCCCGAACATACGCTCGCCGCCTATGAGCGCGCGATCGATCAGGGCGCGGACTATATCGAGCCGGATCTGGTGCTGACGAAGGACGGCGTACTGGTCGTGCGGCATGAGAACGAGATCGGCGGCACCACCGACGTCGCCGCGCATCCTGAGTTCGCCGATCGCAAGACGACGCGCACGATCGACGGGCAGGCGATGACCGGCTGGTTCACCGAGGATTTCACGCTGGCCGAACTGCGCACCCTGCGCGCGCGCGAACGCCTGCCCGAAGTCCGCGCCGCCAATCGCCGGTTCGACGGCCTGTATCAGGTGCCCACGTTCGAGGAGGTGCTGACGCTGGTCAAGGCGAAGGAAGCCGAGACGCGGCGGCGCATCGGCGTCTATCCCGAAACCAAGCATCCCAGCTATTTCGCGTCGATCGGCCTGCCGCATGAAGCGCCCTTGCTCGCGCTGCTGGAACGCTTCGGTTACGGCGCGGCGGACGATCCGGTGTTCATCCAGTCGTTCGAGGTCGGCAATCTGAAGGCGTTGCGCGGCAAGACGCGGCTTCGGCTGGTGCAGCTTGTCGCCAGCGCCTACGGCCCGCCGGACTTGCCGGGCGTTATCTATGCCGACATGCTGACCGATGCCGGTATGCGGGACATCGCCACCTATGCCGATGCGATCGGCGCGGAAGGGACACTGATCGTCGATGCGGACGGCGGCGACACCGGCTTCGTCGCGCGGGCGCACCAAGCGGGATTGCAGGTGCATATGTGGACGCTGCGGGCGGAAAACATGTTTCTGCCACCTGCGCTGCGGCGCGGCGACGATCCCGCCGCGCATGGCGATTACGCGACTGCGCTGAAGCTGCTGATGGGGACGGGCGTGGACGGTATCTTCACCGATTTTCCCGGCATGGCGCGCGCTCTTCTCAAGCCCTGATCGCTATCTCTGCCACGGCACTTGAAATTGCGGGCATATACGCCGATTGAAGGGCTATGCTTTCGCAAAAGACCCGTTACGCCATCCGCGCGCTCCAGCATCTCGCGGACCACTATGGCAAAGGACCGGTTCCGCTGACCGACATTGCCGAGACGCAGAAGATTCCCTCCAAGTTCCTGACCGTGATCCTGTCCGAACTGTCGCGCGAGGGGCTGGTCGATACGCAGCGCGGGCGCGACGGCGGATACTGGCTGGCGCTCTCGCCGATCGACATCAGCTATGGCGACATCGTGCGGCTGACGCGCGGTTCGCTCGCGCTGACGCCGTGTGCCAGCCGCTTCGCGCACGAAACCTGCACCAACTGCCTGCCCGAATCCGAATGCCGCCTGCACCGCATCATGCTGCGCGTGCGCGACGAAACGGCGCGCGTGCTGGACGGCATCAGCCTGGCCGAGCCGGTTTCACTCGATGTCTGAGGCCACTGCGCGGTAGGACTTCTCTCCCGCAAAATTGCTATCTTCCGGTTGCCCAGATTCCGCCACATTTCATCGCTTGGCTATTGTCTACTCAAATAATAGAATTATCTTTCATGCTCCCCCCTTGTGAGGAGCGACAGCATGGAGCGATTCGGAAACGCAGGTGCATCTCAGGCCGGTCGGCCGCAGCAGCCGGTCATTCTTACGGTGCCGGGCCTCAACAACAGCGGGCCGGGCCATTGGCAGAGCATCTGGGAAGAGCGGCGCGGCGATTGTCATCGCGTCGATCTGGGAAGCTGGTCCAGCCCCGGTCGCAATGCCTGGGTCAACCGGCTCGACACCGCCATTCGCGAGACGGCGCACGCTTATGGCGCGCCGATCATTCTGGCCGCACACAGCCTGGGCTGTCTGGCGGTCGCATGGTGGGGGGCGTTGCAGAGCCAGCCTTATGGCTGGCCGGTGGCGGGGGCCTTGCTGGTCGCGCCGCCCGATTGCGACCGCACGGAAACGCCCGCGACGATCGGCGGCTTCGCGCCCGTGCCGCGCAGCGCACTGCCGTTCCCGTCGATCCTCGTCGCCAGCCGCAACGATCCCTACATCTTCTACGAGCGCGCCCACAGCATCGGGAAGAACTGGGGCAGCCAGATCGTCGATGCCGGATACAGCGGCCACATCAATGCCGAAAGCGGCCTCGGGGAATGGCGTTTCGGGCAGGAACTGCTCGACCGTCTGATCGCTCTGGCGGACGATCACGGTCCTTTAGGGCGACAGGGTAGCGGCCCCGCCCTGCCTTTTGCATCACATCACCTCGAAGCAGGCGCGCCGCTCCGCTGAGCCGAAAGACGTAAGTGCAATAAAAGCAGCGGACGGGACGATAGCCTGACCGACGAAGTTTATCTTGGCCATCCACGAACTTTGCTTTTTTGTCTATTGGAACGATTGAGATATTAGAGAGCGACAGAGGGACAAGATGAGCAACGAAGAACCGGAACGCTTTATTGCGCAGAATACCAAATCGGTGAACGCGCCGATTCGGATCGACATAGAACGTAGCGTGGCCACAGTCCGCGCGGCGCTCGAAGGCCTGCGCTTCGGGTCGATCACATTGACCGTTCACGACGCCCGCGTGGTGCAGGTCGATATCACGGAGAAGACACGCTTCAACGCCTGAATACGTCCCGCAAAATTTCATAACCTGCGACGCCGGATCACCGGATGCGCAACGCCATAGACCCGTCAACGGAACCAAAAGGGGGATTCCATGTCCGTACGTCATCTGTTGCTCGCCACGGCGGCGAGCGCCGCCTTCGCCGTGCCCGCTGCGCATGCGCAGGATACAGCGCCGCCCCCGGAACCGCAGAGCGAGGCCTCTTCGGCCCGCGGCGACGTCATCATCGTCACCGCCCGCCGCCGTGCGGAAACCGCGCAGGAAGTGCCGCTGGCCATCTCCGTCATCCGCGGCGACAGCATCGAGGCCACGGGCAATTTCAACATCGTCAAGCTGCAGCAGCTCGCGCCGACGCTGCAGGTCTATACGACCAATCCGCGCAACACCTCGGTCAACATCCGCGGCCTGGGCGTCCCCTATGGCCTGACCAGCGACGGTTTCGAGCAAGGCGTCGGCATCTATGTCGATGACGTCTATAACAGCCGCGTCGCCGCTGCGACCTTCGATTTTCTGGACGTCGCCCAGGTGGAAGTGCTGCGCGGGCCGCAGGGCACGCTCTATGGCAAGAACACGACGGCCGGCGCGATCAACATCACGACCAACCAGCCGACCTTCGATTTCGAGGGCCGCGCCGAACTGACCGTCGGCAACCTGAATTTCAAGCAGGCGAAGGCTGCCGTGTCCGGCCCGCTGACGGACACGATCGCCGCGCGCATCGCCGTAGCCGCGACCACCCGCCGTGGCACCCTGTTCAACACGACCAGCGACCGGTGGATCAACGAGCAGGACAACCTCGGCATTCGCGGCCAGCTGCTGTTCAAGCCCAGCGAGGACCTCAGCATCACCCTGTCGGGCGATTACAGCAAGCAGGACCCGGAATGCTGCGGCACCGTGTTCGTGCGGGTCGGTCGCACCCAGCGTGCGCTCGCGCGTCAATATGATGCGCTCGTCGCGGCGGTGAACGCCAATCCCAATCCGGCCTATCCCGGCCGCACCTATGTCCCCAGCCGCAATCCCTACGACCGACTGACAGACCTCGACAGCAGCCTCAACGCAGGCAACAAGATCGGCGGCGCGTCGCTGAAGGTGAACTGGGACCTGGGCGCGGGCAAGTTCACGTCCGTCACCGCCTGGCGCTTCTGGGACTGGAAGCCCGAGAATGATCGCGATTTCACCGGTCTTTCGATCGTCTCCAAGTCGCAGAATCCCTCGCAGCAGGACCAGTATAGCCAGGAATTCCGCTATAATCAGGAAGGCGAGAAGATCGACTTCGTGGTCGGCCTGTTCGGCTTCAAGCAGCGGATCGACACCCAGGGCACCGAGCAGCAGGGCGCCGACGCCAGCCGCTGGAGCCTGACCGGTGCGCAGGCGGCCAACCCCAGCATCCTGCAGGGCCTGACCGCCAACAACACGCAGTATCTCAAGAGCACCAGCGCCGCCCTGTTCGGCCAGGTCGCCTGGAAAGTGACCGATTCGCTGACGATCCAGCCGGGCGCGCGCGTCAATTACGACAAGAAGTCCGGCTTCTACCAGCGTATCGTGACCAACGGCGCGGGCCAGACCATCAGTTGTACGCCGACACCGGCTGCCGGATCTGTCCTGGCCGCGCAATGCGGCGTCTACCAGCCACAGCTGAGCGCGCCGTCGGACAGCGCCTGGAACTTTACCTACGACTTCAACATCAACTACAAGGTTACGCGCGACATCCTCGCTTATGCGACCTATGCCAAGAGCTTCAAGACGCTGGGCATCAACCAGAACGGCCTGCCGCTGAACGCCGACAATACGGTCAATGAGTCCGCGGGCACGGTGAAGCCGGAATCGGTCAACCATTTCGAACTCGGCCTCAAGACCCAGTTGTGGGATCGTCGCGCGACCTTCAACCTCACCGCCTTCCGCACGGAGATCAAGAATTTCCAGGCGACAGTGAATGGCGGCCAGTTCGGCACGGTGCGCGGCTATCTCGCCAATGCCGAGAAGGTGCGCTCGCAGGGAATCGAGGCTGACTTCAAGGTCACGCCCAGCGAGCGGTTCAGCGCCTATGCCAATGCCGCCTACACCGACGCCAAGTACAAGAAGTTCACCAACGCGCCCTGCCCGCCCGAGCTGTCCGGCGGCACGTCGCAGCCCGCCAATGTGCCGGCAGACTATTCGCAGCCGGGCGTTCCCGGCGCGCTTAGCCCGCGGCAGTGCGACATTTCCGGCTTCGAACTGCCCGGCGTGTCGAAATGGGCCTTCTCCTACGGCGCCGAGGTCAACCAGCCTATCACGCTGCTGGCGAAGGACGGCCAGATCTATCTCGGCGTCGACGGCAATTATCGCTCGCACTGGAACTCCAACGCCTCGCCGTCCATCTATACCGATGTCAAGGGCTATGCGCTGACCAACGTCCGCGCCGGTTTCCGTGGCGACGGGTTCGACATCTTCGGCTGGGTCCGCAACGCCTTCGACGTGAATTACATCGAGACGCTGCAGGTCGCGCCGGGCAACACCGGCCTGATCGCGGGTCAGCCGGGCGATCCGCGCACTTACGGCCTGACGATCAAGAGCAATTTCTGATACTATGTCGTAACGATGCGGGAGCCGAATGCCGGTTCCCGCGTTACCCTCCCGTAACTATCTCACAAGAGATAAAAGGGAGGCCATAATGAAGACCATGTTCCGTTCATCCGTCGGTCTATCGCTGGTATTGGCGAGCGTCGTCAGTCCCGCCATCGCGCAGGACCAGAGCCGCGTCGAACGCGCTGTGACGCAGCCCTTGCGCGATACCCGCATCAAGGACGACAAGATCCCCGAAATCCTGCAGCTTGCGGCCAGCGCCCCCTACAGCACGCGCGGGGTAAAGACCTGCAAGCAGATCAATGCCGAAGTGCGCAAGCTGGACGGCGCGCTTGGCCGCGATGTCGATTCGGTGACGAACAAGGACGGCGAAGGATCGGCCATGGCCGCAACGGCTGCGGGCGAAGTCGTCAAGGCGATCCTGCCCGGCCTCGGCCTCGTGCGCGTCATTACCGGCGCGGACAAGCAGCAGCGCCGGGTGGAAGCCGCCGTCTACGCCGGATCGGTCCGGCGCGGGTTCCTCAAGGGCATGGGCCTGTCCAAGGGTTGCAGCGTCCCCGCCGCGCCGACGAAAGCCGCGCAGGCCGAAGTGCCTGAGTTGCTGCCGGTGAAAAAGGACGACTAGGGTTATCCCTATCCTCCCTTTGCAGGGGAGGTGGCAGGCGCAGCCTGACGGAGGGGTGTCACCCTATCGAGAGAGGGACACCCCTCCACCACCGCTTCGCGGCGGTCCCCCTCCCCTTGCAGGGGAGGATTAGGTTGCTCCAATCCTTACCCCGTTTGCGCAGCGTCCGGGGGTGGGGTAGAGGGCGGGCATGTCCACGACCTTCACTCTCGACACGTCCACCAGTCGCGCCAATCCCACACCCGCGCCGATGAAGCGGTTGACCGTGCCTGCGATCCAGCGCCGCAAGTTCGAAGGCCGGACCGCCGAACCGCTGGTGATGCTGACCGCCTATACCGCGCGGCAGGCGCAGTTGCTCGATCCGCATTGCGACATGCTGCTGGTGGGCGATTCGCTGGGGCAGGTGATCTACGGTCTGCCGTCCACGCTGGCGGTGACGCTCGACATGATGATCGCGCATGGCGCGGCGGTGGTGCGCGGCAGCTATCACAGCCTCGTCATAGTCGACATGCCCTTCGGCAGCTATGAGGCATCGCCCGCCGTCGCCTTCGCCAGCGCGAGCCGCGTGATGGCGGAAACCGGCGCGGCGGCGGTGAAGCTGGAAGGCGGGGAAGCGATGGCGGACACGATCCGTTTCCTCAGCCAGCGTGGCATCCCGGTCATGGCGCATATCGGCCTGACGCCGCAGGCGGTGAATGCGCTGGGCGGCTATGGCGCGCGGGGCAAGAGCCAGGAGGAACATGCCAAGATCATGGCCGATGCCTGCGCGGTCGCGCAGGCGGGGGCCTTTGCCGTGGTGCTCGAAGGGGTGATGGAAGACCTTGCCGTCGCGATCACCGACAGCATCGACATTCCCGTCATCGGGATCGGCGCGTCCGCCCATTGCGACGGGCAGGTGCTGGTGAGCGAGGACATGCTGGGCATGTTCGACCGGGTGCCCCGCTTCGTGAAACGCTATGAGGCGATCGCCGATACGATAGCGGGCGCGGCGGCGCGCTATGCCGCCGATGTGCGCACGCGGCAGTTTCCGACGGAGGAACAGGTGTATCGCCCGAAAAAGTAAGTTGCGCAAAGGGCCGGGATCGCTAAGGTCCGCGGCCAATTCCCCCCCTATTTCGCCGTAATGCCGGCCATGATTTCGGAGAGTGATGTTGGCCGTTTCGCCACAATCCAATGATGCCTTTCTTCGCGAAGTCGACGATGCCGTACGGCAGGACCGGATGCTCGGTTTCTGGACGCGCTATGGCCGCTGGCTGGTCGGCGGGATCGTCGCGGGGCTGGTCGCCTTTGCCGGATGGCTGTACTGGGAGCATCACAGCACCCGCGCCTCCGGAGAGACGGCGGAGCAGATGGGCAAGCTGCTCGATACCGTGGTCGGCGGCGGCACGCCCGATCCCAAGCAATTGCAGGCGCTGGCCGAGGCCGATCAGCCGGGCTATCGCGCCGCCGCGCAACTGACCAAGGCGGCGGTGACCGCGCAGAAGGGCGACAGCGCAGGCGCGATCGCCCTGTACAAGGCGATGGCCGCGGATACGAACCTCGACCAGCCTTATCGCGATCTCGCGCTGGTGCGGCAGACCGCGCTCGAGTTCGACGGGATGAAGCCCGCCGATATCGTCGCTCGGCTGAAGCCGCTGGCGGTGGCGGGTGATCCGTGGTTCGGCAGCGCCGGGGAAATGACGGCGATCGCCTATATGAAGATGGGCAAGCCCGATCTGGCCGGGCCGATCTTCGCCGCCGTGGCCAAGGACAAGCAAGTGCCCCAGACCATCCGTTCACGCGCGCGACAGATGGCAGGCTTATTGGGGATCGATGCGATTGAAGAGAACAAGGATGGCGGCACGGATGCGCAATAAGCTGATTAGGGGCGGCATGGTGCTTGCCGCCGTCGCCCTGCTGGGCGGCTGCGGTATCGTCGGCGGCAAAAAGGGTGGGCCCAAGACGCCGGTGGTCGGCAAGCGGACGTCGATCCTGACGAGCGAGCAGGGGGTCGAAGTCGATCCGGCGCTGGCCGATGTCGCGGTGACGCTGCCCGAAGCCTTCGTGAATACCGAATGGAGCCAGCATGGCGGCGATCCGTCGAAAGCGATGGGGCACGTCGCGCTGGGTGGCCAGCCGCAGCAGATCTGGACGGCGAGCATTAGCGGCAGCACGCCGCGCGCGCGGCTTGCCGCGTCGCCGGTCGTGGCGGGCGGCAAGCTGTTCGTGATCGACGCCGACGCCCGCGTGATCGCCATGGATGCGCAGACCGGCGCCAAATTGTGGGAAACGCCGCTTCCGGCGGAAGGCAATGGCCGGTCGCTGTTCGGCGGCGGGGTGAGCGTCGCGGGCGATCGCGTATTCGCCTCCACCGGTGTCGGCGATGTGGCCGCGCTCAACGTCTCCGACGGCGCGATAGTGTGGAAGAAGCGCCCCGGCGGCCCGCTGCGCGGTGCGCCGACGCTGGCCAACGGCCATGCCTATGTGATGAGCCAGGACAACCAGATCTTCGCGCTCAACCAGAGCGACGGAGAGACGCAGTGGACCGAATCGGCAACGCTTCAGGTGACGGCGGTGTTCGGGGTCGCGGCCCCGGCGGCGGCGCAGGGCACGGTGATCGCGGGCTACAGCTCGGGCGAACTCAATGCCTATCGTTACGAAAATGGCCGCACGCTCTGGGGTGATGCCCTCTCGCGCACGAGCATCTCGACGGCGGTGGCCTCGCTGACCGATATCGACGCCGACCCGGTGATCGACCGCGGGCGCGTGTTCGCCATCGGCGAAGGCGGGCGCATGGCGTCCTACGAACTGGTGACGGGCCAGCGCCTTTGGGAAATCAACATCGCGGGCATTTCCACGCCATGGGTCGCGGGCGAATGGGTGTTTGTGGTGACGAGCGACGCCAAGCTGCTGTGCGTGGCGCGCGCGACCGGCAAGATTCGCTGGATCAGCCAGCTTGGCCGCTGGCGCAAGGAAAAGAAAAAGACCGGCGCGATCCGCTGGACCGGCCCGGTGCTGGCGGGCGGTCGCCTGATCCTGGTGTCGACCGAAGGCGACATGGCCTATGTCGATCCGGCGACGGGCACGGTCCAGGCGACGCAGGACATGGACCGGTCCATGTCGCTCTCGCCGGTGGTGGCCAACAACATGCTCTATCTGCTGGCGGACGACGGCAGGCTGACGGCATTGCGATAAACCGGGCCAAGGCCCTATAGATGTGGCCGTCCGGCCCGCGCCCATATATGTGGCGCGGGTCGGGCGGCATTTGCTTTTTCTAAGGATGTGACGTGGCGAACCTGCCCACCGTAGCCATTGTCGGGCGGCCCAATGTGGGCAAGTCGACCCTGTTCAACCGCCTGGTCGGCAAGCGGCTGGCGCTGGTCGACGACCGGCCCGGCGTGACGCGCGACCGGCGCGAAGGCGAAGCGAGCCTGGTCGGCATGGATTTCCGCGTGTTCGACACCGCCGGTTACGAGGACGAGGATCCGCACAGCCTGCCCGGACGGATGCGCCAGCAGACCGAGGCGGCGGTGGCCGAGGCGGACGTCGCCCTGTTCATGTTCGACGCGCGCGAAGGCGTCAATCCGCTGGACGAGGAGATCGGCCGCTGGCTGCGCGGCGGCAACACGCCCGTGGTGCTGGTCGCCAACAAGGCGGAAGGCAAGGCGGGCGACGATGGCGTGCTGGAAAGCTATGCGCTCGGCTTCGGCGCGCCGGTCGAGCTGTCCGCCGAACATGGGCAGGGGCTGGTCGAACTGTTCGAGGCGCTACGTCCGCATCTGGAAAAGGACGAGACGGATACGCCCGACGATCCGCCCCCCTTCTACGAGGATGACGAGAGCGCGCCGCTGAAACTCGCGATCGTCGGGCGCCCTAATGCGGGCAAGTCCACGCTCATCAACCGGATCCTGGGCGAGGAGCGCCTCATCACCGGGCCGGAAGCGGGCATCACACGCGACAGCATCGCGGTGGACTGGACCTGGACGTCGCCGGAAGGGGAGGACCGCATCGTCCGTCTGATCGACACTGCGGGGATGCGCAAGCATGCCAAGATACAGGACAAGCTGGAGAAGCTGGCGGTGGCCGACGGCCTCAATGCCGTCAACTTCGCGGAAGTCGTGGTGCTACTGCTCGATGCGACCCTGGGGCTGGAGGCACAGGATCTGCGCATCGCCGACAAGGTGTTGCAGGAAGGGCGCGCGCTCGTGATCGCGATCAACAAATGGGACGTGTCTGAGAACGGCTCCTCGCTGTATCAGGGCATCAAGAAGGCGCTGGACGAAGGGCTGGCGCAGGTGCGCGGTGTGCCGATCATGACCGTCTCCGCTGTGACCGGCAAGGGCATCGACGATATGAT
This sequence comes from Sphingobium sp., assembly GCA_965279415.1. Lineage (GTDB taxonomy): Bacteria > Pseudomonadota > Alphaproteobacteria > Sphingomonadales > Sphingomonadaceae > Sphingobium. The sequence continues at coordinate 1,036,414 of OZ257238.1, read as the reverse complement.
CCGCGTCGCCTTCGAAACGCGCACCGCCTGGTCGCAGCGCGTTTCCACCGGGACGCTGAACCGCTGGTTCGAGACGGCGCTGGAAGCCAATCCGCCGCCCGCGCCCGGGGGCAAGCGGATCAAGCTGCGCTACATCACGCAGATCAAGACGCGCCCGCCCAGCTTCGTGCTGTTCGGAACGCGGCTCGACATCCTGCCCGAAAGCTATCGCCGCTATCTGGTGAACGGCATAAGGCGGGAACTCGGCTTCGGCGCGGTGCCGGTGCGGCTGACGCTGCGCAGCGCCAAGAATCCCTTCGATAGCTGAGTTTTACGGAGGCGGCCCGCATGGCGGATGTCCCCGAAATCGACGCGCGGGGGATGCGCTGCCCCTGGCCCGCCCTGCGCGCGGCGCGGGCGATGCGGACGCAGGGTGCCGTGATCGTTCTGGCGGACGATCCGATCGCGCCGGGCGAACTCGCCGCGCTTTCGGAGCAGAATGGATGGACGTGCGTGGCGCTTGATGATGCACGCGGGGCGGCATTCCGGATCACGCGCAATCAGCTATCGTGAAATCGGATTGTTTTTCCGCGATTTAACCGTCCATTTACCCTTCGCATATTACAGGTTGCTCAAGTGGCTGCATTGGCGGCAGCCCGATAGGAGCACGCGCCGTGTCATTTCTCGATGCCCAGCTTATCGACATGACGGACTTCACGAAGGCCCGGAGCGAACTGGGCAGTGGTTTCGTGCGCCTGCTGGGCTATTTCCGCGAGGATGGCACCAAGTCGGTCGCGATGATCGAGGAAGCGATGCGTGCGCGCAACGCGGCTGCTCTGGTGATGCCCGCCCACACGCTGAAAGGCGAATCGCGGCAATTCGGCGCGGAACGGCTGGGCGACATGGCCGAGGAGATCGAGATGGTCGCCCGCCGCTGCGTCGAACATCATGAAAGCCCGGACGAACTGGTCGAGGTCGTCGTCGGCCTGCGCGGCTGCTTCACCGAAACGCTGGCCGCGCTGGAAAAGGACATCAACCCACTCGCCACGCGCCGACCGGGCGGTTTCGGTCGCCGCGTCGAACCGGTGCAGGGGCTTTCGCGGCTTTAATTCCGGCCGTTCCCTGACCTTCGCCGGGGAACAGGCAACACGACGCTCAGCGCATTATGCCGTCAGTCCTCGGCAGCTTCCGACTGTAGCTGCACATAGTTTTGCAGGCCCATCCGTTCGATCATCTCGAACTGGGTTTCCAGCGTGTCGATATGCTCTTCCTCGCTTTCGAGGATGTGCTGGAACAGGTCGCGCGTCACATAGTCGCGGATCGATTCGCAATAGGCTATGCCGTCCTTGAGCGGGGGCAGCGCCTCATATTCCAGTTCCAGATCGGACTTGAGGATTTCCTCCACCGTCTCGCCGACCTTGAGGCGGCCGAGCATCTGGAAATTGGGCAGGCCGTCGAGGAACAGGATGCGCTCCGCCAGCTTGTCGGCATGCTTCATCTCGTCGATCGATTCCTCATATTCGAACTTGGCGAGTTTCTTCAGGCCCCAGTGATTGAGGATGCGATAGTGCAGGAAATATTGGTTGATCGCCGTCAGCTCGTTCTTGAGCACTTCGTTGAGATAGTCGATGACCTTGGGGTCGCCCTTCATGGGACATGCTCCAGACTGAGAGTTCCCCGCTATCATAGAGCATGGACTGTAGGAAAGTCATGCGAAAAACGGCGGAAATCCGCCATTTTCTCAAATGCGAACGTCAGGCAGTAGCGCGCTCGGCAGCGATAATGGTTCGCGCGAACGGCACGCACTGACCGCATTTCGGGCGGCGTCCGAACCGGGCATAGGCGCTGCACGGCGTGTCGCAGCCTTCGCGTGCGGCTTCCCGCAAGTCTTTTTCGCGAATCGCATTGCAGATACAGACGACCATGTGCGCTCTCCTGCCATCGGGGATAGCGCTCTTGCTAATAGGTCGCAATAGTAAAGTTGGGGTTATTTGCGATCAATTCGCATTGGCTGCAACGATCCGCGCGCAAGCGACCGCCACAGCCATTCGAGCGGGCCGTAATGGAAGCGCACCAGCCAGGGTTGCGACCAGAGGAGCATCGCGGCCCACATGCCGAACACGAACAGATAGACGCGCGCGCGCGCGACATGGCCGAAGAGGCCCAGGCCCCAGCCGTAGAAGATCGCGCACATCACGAGGCTGGTGCCCAGATAATTGCTGAACGCCATCCGTCCGGCGGCGGCGATCCGGCGGATCAGCGGATGATCGGGCGCAGACAGGACCAGCGTCAGGAACAGCGCCGCATAGCCCACCGTCATCGGGATGCGGAAAGGGAAGGACCAGGCGAAGGCGACGCCGAAGGCCGTCAGCGGATCATAACCCGAAACGATCACCCAGAGCGCCAGGGCGATCGTCGGCGGCAGGCCGACGAGGAAGCAGCGGCGGGCGACGGCGCGATACTGGTCAAGAGGCCAGCGTCCGGTGAGGAACCCGCCCTTCAGCATCGCCATGCCCAGCAGCATGAAGCCCAGTGTGTCGAGCAGGAAATAGATCAATGTCGTGAAATGTCCCGGCAAGGCGCTGAGCGAGGACGCCATGATGGCGCCGAAGCCGGAGCGATAGAGCACCACTTCGCGCGTGATTTCGGGATTGCTTGGCGCGCCGAAGCTGTCGATCATCGCGCGATAGCCGTCCATCATGTCGGGCGTGGCGGACGGCAGCGCGATGGCATGGCGATAGGCATAGGCGCTGGCGATCACACCGCCTACGATAAGAAAATGCAGGAGGAACGCGCCGAACGCCCATTTGAGCAGCGCGCCGCTGTCCTTGCCGACGAACAGCAGGGCGATGAAGCTGACCAGCGCATAGGCCATCAATATGTCGCCCCACCACAGCAGCACGAAATGGAGCATCCCGAACAGGAAGAGCCATGCGGCCCGTATCTTGTGCGCGCGCCGCCCGTCGCGCCCGGCCAGTTCCGCCCGCTCGATGATGATCAGCATCGATGCGCCGAAGAGCAGGGAGAAGAGCCCGCGCATCTTGCCGTCGAACAGCACGAAGGACAGGAACCATGCGGCGATGTCGGCCGCGCCGGTGCCGCCCCAGGCCGCCGGGTTGATATAGGCGGCTTCGGGCATCGAAAAGCCGATGATGTTGAGCAGCAATATGCCCATGACGGCAAAGCCGCGCAGGGCGTCGATGGTGAGCAGGCGATCGGAAGCGGGAGTCATGCGCTTCTCATATCGCCTCTTGCAGCCCGCGCCATGCCCTTTCGTCGGGTGATCGCTTCTGCCAGAGAGGCGGGTATGATGGGGACAGGTATGACGGGGACACGCAAGGACAGGATCGCCGGGGCGTTCGGCGCGGCGGCGGAACGGTACGATGCGCATGCCAACGTGCAGCGCATCGCGGCGCGGACCGTGGCCGATCTCGCGGCGCTGATGCCTGTCCCGCAGGACGCCCGGATACTGGAAATCGGGTGCGGCACGGGATTGTTGACGCGGGAGATCGCGGCGCGATGGCCGGGCGCCGATCTGGTCGCCACCGACCTGTCGGCGCGGATGGTGGCGCACGCGGCGCAGGGCGGCATGGCGGCGGGGCGCTTCATAGCGATGGACGGCGAGCAGCCCTGGTTCGAAGGACCGCATTTCGACCTGATTCTCTCCAGCCTCGCCTTTCAGTGGTTCGACGATCTGCCGCTGGCGATCGCGCGGCTTGTGGCCCTGTTGCGGCCGGGTGGGCGAATGATCTTCTCGACCATGGGCGCGAACAGCTTTGCAGGCTGGTGCGGCGCGCATGCGGCATGCGGGGTGACGGCAGGCGTTCCGGCCTATCCGACGCTGACGGCCTTGCGGGCGTTACTGGCGCCTTATGGAGACGCCTTCGCCTTCGATGAGGACTATCCCGTCGCATGGGGAAGCGCGAAGGCGCTGGTCGCGCATCTCAAAGGCATCGGTGCCATCGTGCCGATGCCCGATCGCGCGCCATTGCCACCGCGCGCCCTGCGACAGGTGATGACCGCCTTCGACGGGCAAGGCGGGACAGACAGCTATCATGTGCTGTTCGGACGGGTGACACGCGGCTGAGGCGGTGGCCCGTGCTGCGGCGGTGCGATCCCGCAAAGGTAACAAAGGTAACGGTAAACACGCATTCCGCACGCAAAACATGGGTTTTTCACAGGCCTTTTGCGCCCCGTGCGACAGGGAAAAGAGCTCATCCCGTTCGAACAAGTAAGAAGTCGTTCCCCCGCGAAAGCGGGGGTCCAGGGACGTATAGGCCGTCGCTTGAGGCCCTGGACCCCTGCTTTCGCAGGGGAACAAAATATACATGCCCGAAGGGAATAAGCCCACAGGGAAAAGGGGCTGCGCCGATCGTTCCGGTTCCTTTCGTGATGATGTCAACGGACCAGAATAGCCCCGGACGTACCGTGTAGGACAGGCTTTCCTGTCGCGTCGTCATAGTATAGGGGGCTATGCTATGGGACATCATGTTGCGGACAGGGACAAATTGCTCGCGCGGGTACGGCGGATCGCGGGACAAGTCTCTGCGGTCGAGCGGCAGCTCAACGAGGACGCGGATTGCGCGACGACACTGCAACTGGTCGCGTCGGTGCGCGGCGCGGTCGGCGGGCTGATGGAGGAACTGATCGAAAGCCACGTTAAGGAGCATGTGGCCTTGCCGGGCCTGAGCGACGCCGCACGGGCGGAGGCAGCGGAGGAACTGCTGGCGATCATCCGGCGATACGGGAAATGAACATGACCGAGCGACCGGGCGATCCCGCAGAGGACAGCCACTATTTCGACCATATCTATCTGGCGTCGGGTCATGACCGGAACGCGCGCAAGACGCTGTTCGTCGTCTGGCTGACCGCCGCGACGATGGTCGTGGAGATCATCGCGGGCTGGATGACCGGGTCGATGGCGCTGCTGGCCGACGGGTTCCACATGGCGACGCATGCCGGGGCGCTGGGCGTCGCGGCGATCGCCTATCGCTATGCCCGCATCCATGCGCGCAATCCGCGCTTCACCTTCGGCACGGGCAAGGTCGGCGATCTGGCGGGCTTCGCCTCCGCGCTGATGCTGGGCATCGTGTCGATCGGCATCGCCGCCGAATCGGGGATGCGGCTGCTCGATCCGATCCGCGTGAACTTCGGCGAGGCGACTTTGGTGGCGGTCGTCGGTCTGGCCGTCAACATCGTGAGCGCGCTTATGCTGGCGGAGGATCATGGTCATTCGCACGGGCATGGCCATGACCATGCGCATGGGCACGACGATCATGATGGCCACGATCATCCTCATGACGACGCCGAAGCCATCGACACCGCGCGCCATCGCGACAATAATCTGCGCGCCGCCTATATCCATGTGCTGGCCGATGCGCTGACGTCCGTGCTGGCGATCGCGGCGCTGCTGGCCGGGCGCTATCTGGGGTGGGTTTGGCTCGATCCGGTGATCGGCATCATGGGCGCGGTCGTCATCGCCCGCTGGGCGTGGAGCCTGATGGGCGACACCGCCTCCATCCTGCTCGACACCGCCGAACCGCAACTGATGGGGCGGGTGCGGGCACTGGCGGAGGGGCAGGGGGCGACGATCGCGGACCTGCACGTCTGGCGCATCGGCCCGCACGCCCATGCGTCGATCATCAGCCTGGCCACGCCGACCGACGTGCCCGCATTGCGCGCGCGTGTGATGGCGCTGCCCGGCATGGCACATGTGACGGTGGAGTGCGTCGACCAGGGAATCGTGCCACATACAGGCCCGTTCGCCCTGAACGAAGTCGAAGGGTCAGACTGAGCGCCTGCCGCAGGCGGGCGGTCGAAGGGTGTTCTCCTGAACGATAGCGAAGGGGCTTCGCCTGCGGCTCAGCATAGCCCTTCGACTTCGCTCAGGGCGAACGGAGGGGTGACGCACGGGGGAAGGGGTGACACATGCTTATCCGGTACACGGCCCAATCCTTGTTGCCCAAAACCGCCCGCCCCGCTAAACGCGCGCCATGGCCAGCAGCAGCACCCAGATCACCCCGGAAATCGTCGCCGAACATGGTTTGAGCGAAGAGGAATATGCCCGCGTGCTGAACGCGCTGGGGCGGGAACCGAACATCACCGAACTCGGCATCTTCTCCGTCATGTGGTCGGAACATTGCAGCTACAAGTCGAGCCGCATCCACCTGAAGAAGCTGCCGACGACGGCGCCCTGGGTGATTTGCGGCCCCGGCGAAAATGCGGGCGTTATCGACATCGGCGAAGGGCCGAACGGCACGAAGCTCGCCGCCATCTTCAAGATGGAAAGCCACAATCACCCCAGCTACATCGAGCCCTATCAGGGCGCGGCGACCGGCGTGGGCGGCATATTGCGCGACGTGTTCACCATGGGCGCGCGGCCCGTGGCGAACATGAACGCGCTGCGCTTCGGACGGCCCGACCATCCCCGGATGCGGCACCTCATCAGCGGCGTGGTGCGCGGCATCGGCGGCTACGGCAATTGCGTGGGCGTGCCGACCGTGGGCGGCGAAGTGAACTTCCATCCCGCCTATGACGGCAACATCCTGGTCAACGCGATGACCGTGGGCATCGCCGAGCAGGACAAGATATTCTATTCCGCCGCTTCGGGCGTGGGCAATCCGATCGTCTATGTCGGATCAAAGACCGGGCGCGACGGCATTCACGGCGCGACCATGGCGAGCGCGGATTTCGGCGAGGATTCGGACGCCAAGCGCCCGACCGTGCAGGTCGGCGATCCCTTCACCGAAAAGCTGCTGATCGAGGCGTGCCTCGAACTCATGGCGTCCGACGCGATCGTCGCCATTCAGGACATGGGCGCGGCGGGGCTGACCTCCTCCTCGGTCGAGATGGCGAGCAAGGGCGGCGTCGGTCTGCTGCTCAACATGGACAGGGTGCCGCAGCGCGAAACCGGCATGACCGCCTATGAAATGATGCTGTCCGAATCGCAGGAACGGATGCTCATGGTGCTGAAGCCCGGCAAGGAAGCGTTCGCCGAGGCGATCTTCCACAAATGGGAACTGGACTTCGCGGTGATCGGCGAAGTGACCGACACGGGCCGCATGGTCCTCATCCATCATGGCGAGACGGTGTGTGATATTCCGCTTGGGCCATTGGCGGACGACGCGCCGCTCTACGACCGGCCGCATGTGCCGACGCCAAAGCCCGCGCCGCTGACCGATATTCCGACGAGCAGCGACATCGGCGCGGACTTGCTGAAACTCATGGGCAGCCCGGACATCGCCTCGCGCCGGTGGATCTGGGAGCAGTACGACCACAAGGTCGGCGCGGATACCGTGCAGGCGCCCGGTGGCGACGCCGCCGTGGTGCGCATACACGGCACCAACCGCGCGCTGGCGATGAGCACCGACTGCACCCCGCGCTATTGCTATGCCGACCCTTATGAAGGGGGCAAGCAGGCGATCGCGGAATGCTATCGCAACATCAGCGCGGTCGGCGCGACGCCGCTGGCGGTGACGAACTGTTTGAACTTCGCCAACCCGCAGCGGCCCGACATCATGGGGCAGATCGTCGGATGCCTGGAGGGCATTTCCGAAGCGTGCATCGCTTTGGATTTCCCGATCGTGAGCGGCAATGTGTCGCTCTACAACGAGAGCAAGGCGACCGGCGGGGGGAGCGCGATTTTGCCGACGCCGGCGATCGGCGGCGTGGGCGTGCTGGACGACATCGCGAAGATGGCGACGGTGGCGTTCAAGGCGGCGGGGGAGGCGATCTTCGTCATCGGCGAGAGCAACGGCCATCTGGGCCAGTCGCTGTGGCTGCGCGAAATCCATGGCCGGGAGGACGGCCCGCCGCCGCCGGTCGATCTGGCGCGGGAAAAGGCGCATGCAGCGTTCGTCCGCGATCTGGTGGCGCAGGGCAAGGTGAGTGCCGTGCATGACGTGTCGGACGGCGGGTTGCTGGTGGCGGTCGCCGAGATGGCACTGGCGGGCGGGATCGGTGCGACGCTGGAGGAGATCGGCGATCATCTGACGGCCTTCGGAGAAGATCAGGCGCGCTATGTCGTGACCAGTGCCGTTGCGGACGGCATTCAGGCGGCAGGCATCCCGATGACGCGCATCGGCACCACCGTTGGCGATGCGATCGTGCTGCATAGCAAGGCAGTGTCGCTTGCGGACATGCGCGCCGCGCACGAAGGATTTTTCCCGGCGCTGATGGACGGGTGACGGTTCACCCCTTTTTCGTCATTCCCGCGAAGGCGGGAACCCATCTCACGACACGCGACTAAGGTGCGGATGGCAATATGGGTCCCCGCCTTCGCGGGGATGACGAAAGAGCGTAGGGAAATGTGATGTATGATCGCCAGCCTTGCGTCTATATCCTCGCCAGCAAGCGCAACGGTACGCTCTACATCGGCGTGACTTCCGACCTGGTCGCGCGTCTGCATCAGCACCGCATTGGCGCAGTCACGGGCTTTACGCAGGACTATAACGTCAAGCGGCTGATGTGGTTCGAGCAGCATGGGACGATGGAGGAAGCCATACTGCGGGAGAAGCGCCTCAAGAAATGGAACCGTGCCTGGAAAATCCGTCTGATCGAGGAACTGAATCCGCACTGGGATGATCTTGCCATCGGTCTCGGTTTCCCTCGACTGCCCGATTGAAGGCATGCACCAACACCACCCCCTTCCCGCGCCGCGCTCCACCCGCTAGGGCTGTTGCATGTCCGATGCGCCGCCCCCCAACAGCCTGTCCTGCGATCTTGCCATCATCGGCGGCGGGCTTTCCGGCGGGCTGATCGCGCTGGCGGTGCGGGCGAAGCATCCGCAAGCGCGCATCCTGCTGGTCGAGAGGGACCGCACGGTGGGCGGCAATCATGTCTGGTCGTTCTTCGACGGGGACGTGCCGGACGGCGACCGCTGGCTGATCGATCCGATGATCGCGCATCGCTGGGACGGGGGGCACGACGTGCGCTTCCCCAAATATCGGCGGACGCTCTCGACGCCGTACAACAGCATCACGTCGGACAGTTTCGACCGGCATCTGCGCGCCGTGCTCGGCGACGCGATCGTGCGGGGCAGCGCGACGGCGCTCTCGCCGCAAAGCGTGACGCTGGACGACGGGCGCGAGATCGCGGCGCAATCGGTGATCGACGCGCGTGGCGGCGGCGACCTGTCGGTGCTGAAATGCGGGTGGCAGAAGTTCGTGGGGCAGCGGCTGAACCTCGCCGCGCCGCATGGCCTGACGCGCCCGGTCATCATGGATGCGACCGTGCCGCAGATCGACGGATACCGCTTCGTCTATCTGCTGCCGATCGACGCGCAGCGGATTTTCGTCGAGGACACATATTATAGCGACGGCCCCGAATTGCCGGTCGAGGCCATCCGCGCGCGCATCGCGGACTATGCGGTGGCGCAGGGATGGACGGTCGAAACGGTCGAGCATGAGGAAACGGGCGTGCTGCCGGTGGTGCATGGCGGCGACTTCGACGCCTACTGGCCGCAGGGCGATGCGGTCGCGCGGGCCGGGGTGCGCGGGGGGATATTCCACCCGATGACCGGATACTCCCTGCCCGATGCCGTAGCGTTCGCGCTGCATGTCGCGGAGAAATGGCCGCTCGGCGGCGCGGCACTGGCGCGCGAAAGCCGCAGCTATGGCAAGGCGCACTGGGCGGGTGCGGGCTATTACCGGATGCTCGGCACGATCCTGTTCTTCGCGGCGGAACCGGCGGCGCGCTATCGCATCTTCCAGCGGTTCTACACGCTCTCGCCTGCGCTGATCGAGCGCTTCTACGCCGGGCGATCGACCCTTTACGACAAGGGGCGCATCTTGTGCGGACGGCCGCCCGTCCCCATAACGAGTGCGATAAAGACACTGATACGCCGGGGATCGTAATGCAGAAAAAAGCTATCGTCATAGGCGCCGGTTTCGGCGGGCTTGCGCTTGCGATCCGTTTGCAATCGGCGGGCATCCAGACGGTGCTGGTGGAAGGGCGCGATCGTCCGGGCGGCCGGGCCTATTACTGGGAGAAGGAGGGCTTCGTTTTCGACGCCGGGCCGACCGTCATCACCGATCCCAATTGCCTGCAGGAACTCTGGCGCCTGTCGGGGCACGACATGGCGGAGGACGTGACGCTGATGCCGGTCATGCCCTTTTACCGCCTCAACTGGCCCGACGGCACCAATTTCGATTATTCCAACGACGAAGTGTCGCTGCGCCGCGAGATCGGCAAGCTCGATCCGGAGGACGTGGCGGGCTACGAACGCTTCCTCGAATATAGCGCGGGCGTGTTCCACGAAGGATATGAGAAGCTGGGATCGGTCGCGTTTCTCGATTTCGCCTCGATGATAAAGGCCGCGCCGGCGCTTGCGAAATATCAGGCGTGGCGGTCGGTCTATTCTATGGTCTCGAGCTTCGTGAAGAACGAGAAGCTGCGCGAGGCGCTGTCGTTCCACACCCTGCTGGTCGGCGGCAATCCCATGAACACCAGCGCGATCTATGCGCTCATCCACAAGCTGGAGAAGGACGGCGGTGTCTGGTTCGCCAAGGGCGGCACCAACCGGCTGGTCGCGGGCATGGCGACGCATTTCGAGCGGATCGGCGGCACGATGCGCGTTGGCGATCCGGTGGTCGAGATCGAGACGGTGGGCGACAGGGCGACGGCGGTGCGCACCGCGAGCGGCTGGCGCGGCGAGGCCGATGCGGTGGCGAGCAACGCGGACCTGATGCACAGCTATCGCGACCTCCTTGCCAAGCATCCGCGCGGCAAGAAGCAGGCGCAAAAGCTGACCAACAAGAAATGGTCGCCGGGGCTTTTCGTCGTCCATTTCGGGATCAAGGGCACCTGGCCGGGCATCCCGCATCACATGATCCTGTTCGGCCCGCGTTACGACGGGCTGCTCAAGGACATCTATCAGCATGGCGTGCTGGCGCAGGACTTCTCGCTCTATCTGCATCACCCGACCGTCACGGATCCGTCGATGGCGCCGGAAGGCTGCTCCAGCTTCTACGCGCTCTCGCCCGTGCCGCACATGGGCAAGCTGCCGATCGACTGGGATAAGATGGGTCCGGTCTACGCCGACCGCATCCTGGGCGAGATCGAGAAGCGGCTGATCCCCGACATTCGCGAGCGGATCGTGACGCAGTTCCATTATGCCCCGAACGATTTCGGGCGCGACCTCAACGCCCATCTGGGCAGCGCATTCAGCCTGGAGCCGCTGCTGACACAGAGCGCGTGGTTCCGCGCGCATAATCGCGACGACGTGATCCCCAATCTCTACCTCGTCGGTGCGGGCACGCATCCCGGCGCGGGCATCCCCGGCGTCGTCGGCAGCGCGAAGGCGACGGCGGCGCTGATGGTCGAGGATATGCTGTGATTGCGACTGCTGAAAAGCCCCTCCCCTTCAGGGGAGGGGTTGGGGTGGGGCATGTTACGCCTCCGTTGCTCACATTCGCCACTTACAGCCCCCACCCCCCGGCCCCCTCCCCTGAAGGGGAGGGGGGGATATGAAACGCCTTGCCGTCTATTGCGGCTCCGCCACGCCTGCAGACCCCGCCTATATCGAGACCGCGCGCCTTGTCGGGCGGACGCTCGCCGCGCGGGGGATCGGGGTGGTCTATGGCGGTGGGCGGTTGGGCCTGATGGGCGCGGTGGCCGATGCGGCGCTGGAAGCGGGCGGCGAAGTGATCGGCGTGATCCCGGAGGCGCTCGTCGGTGCGGAAGTCGCGCATCGCGGCTGCACCGAACTTCACGTCGTCGCCAATATGCATGAGCGCAAAGCGCGCTTCACCGACCTCTCGGACGGTTTCGTCACCCTGCCGGGCGGCGTCGGGACGATGGACGAATTGTGGGAAGCGGTCAGCTGGGCGCAGCTTGGCTATCATGAAAAGCCGGTGGGGTTGCTGAATGCAGCGGGCTTCTACGATCATCTGATCACGTTCAACCGGCATATGATCGACACCGGCTTCATCCGCCCGGCCCATGCGGGCATCCTCGTGCAGGCCGATACGATCGAGGCGCTGCTGGAGGCGATGGCGGCCTATCAGCCGCATGAAACGATCTTTCGCATGAAGGCGGCGCAGCTTTAACCTCCCCTCCCGCTTGCGGGAGGGGGCGGGGGAGGGCATGTGGCTATCCCATCATGTCCGTAACATCCCCTCCCCTGACCCCTCCCGCAAGCGGGAGGGGGATATTGGTCGCCCACGCCGCGCAAAGCATCGCGCGCGGCTCCAAATCCTTCGCGCTCGCTTCGAAACTGTTCGACCGCCAAACGCGCGAGCGGGCGTGGCTGCTCTACGCCTGGTGCCGCAAGTGCGACGATCTGGCCGACGGGCAGGACCATGGCGGCGACATGGCGGTGGTGGAGGATGCGCAGACGCGATTGGCGACGATCCGCCGCCTGACCGACGCGGCGTTGCGGGGCGAGGCTACGGGCGATCCGGCGTTCGACGGGCTGGGCGTCGTCGTCGCGGAATGCCGCATCCCGCATTGCTTCGCTTACGACCTGATCGAAGGCTTTGCGCTGGATGCGGCGGACTGGCGGCCGCAGAGCGAGAACGATCTGCTGCAATATTGCTATCATGTCGCGGGCGCGGTGGGCCTGATGATGGCGGTGGTGATGGGCGTCGATTCCGCCGACGACGCGACGCTGGATCGGGCGTGCGATCTGGGGCTGGCGTTCCAGCTCGCCAATATCGCCCGCGACGTGGCGGAGGATGCCGGGGCCGGGCGCTGCTATCTGCCGCGCGACTGGCTGGCGGAGGCGGGGATCGCGCCGGATGCGCCGATGGCGGATCGCGCGAAACTGGCCGCGTTGCAGCATCGGCTGGCGCTGATGGCGGAAGCCTATGAGATGAGCGCGCGGCATGGGACGGGGGCTTTGGCGTATCGCAGCGCCTGGGCGGTGCTGTCGGCGGCGGGAATCTATGGCGACATCGCGCGCGAAGTGGCGCGGCGCGGCGAGGCGGCGCTGACCGACCGGGTGTTCACGACGAAGGCGGCGAAAGTCGCCTGGGTCGCGAAGGCGGCGATGCAGGCGCGCGGGCGGGTGCGGAAATGGCCTGCGGATGTGGCGCGAGTGGGATTGTGGACTAGGGTGCGGTAAACTCCCTCTCCCCTTGCGGGAGAGGGTTGCGCAGACTTGGCAGCTTGCTGCCTAGTCGTAGCTGGGTGAGGGGTATGCGCTCGCTGGCGAGCGCGCGGACCAAAGGTCCGCTCACCCTCATCCAACTCCGCCTAATTCGCTGCGCTCATAAGGCTACGTATCCTTCTCCCTTCAAGGGAGAAGGTATTTAAGGCAGGTTTTACTCCCGCCCCAATATCTCTCTTGCTCGCGGCACCAGCCGCTCCACTGCCGCGCCGTGTATCCCCGGTGCGCAGCAGAGTATGCCAAACGCCGTCGGGTTGGCGCGGTTGAAGCCCAGCGGGCGGCCCAGCGCGTCGCTCACTGCCGCGCCCGCCTCCATCGCGATCAGGGCGGCGGCGGCGATGTCCCATTCATTGCCCCAGCGGATCGTGGCGAGCAGGTCGGCCTCGTCCGCCGCGACCATCGCCATGCGCAGCGCGATGCTGTTGGGCCGGGCGACGGGGGTCAGGTCGCGATCCGCCCTGGGCAGCGTATCGGCGGGGACGCGCGCGCCGGGAAGCCGCGTTCTGCCGCTGGCCGCGAGCGCGCGGCCGTTGCGCGTCGCGCCTTCGCCTGCCTGTGCCAGCCACAACTCGTTGCGTGCGGGCGCGGCCAGTATCCCGAAGCGGGGCAGGCCATGCTCGACCAGCGCGACCGACACCGCCCAGCCGTCTCTCCCGCGCAGATAATCGCGCGTCCCGTCGATCGGATCGACCACCCAGACGCGGTCCGTACCCAGCCGGTGCGCGCTGTCCGCCGTCTCCTCCGACAGCCAGCCCGCGTCCGGCGCGAGATCGAACAGCGCGGCTTTCAGCATCGCGTTCACGTCCATGTCCGCGTCGCACACCATTTCGCCGGGGGTCTTTTCCCACCGCTCCACCCTGGTCTTGCCGCCTGCCCACAGGGTGAGCGCATGGTCGGCGGCCTGCGCCACCGCGTCGATCGTCTGCCGGAAGAGGCGATCAGTCAGGGGGCTGGCTGGCATCCGTTGACTCAGCCGCCCGCCACCATCATCCCGTCGATGCGGATCGTGGGCACGTTGGTGGCATAGCGGAAGTGCAGGTCGTTGGCGGGGACGAGATTGCGGAACATGTCGATCAGGTTGCCGGCGATCGTGATTTCCGCCACGGCCTGAACCACCGCGCCGTTTTCGATCAGGAAGCCCGATGCGCCGCGGCTGTAATCGCCGGTCACGCCGTTGACGCCCATGCCGATCAGGTCGGTGACGTAGAGGCCGCGCTTCACGTCCGCCATCAGGTCGCCGGGGGAGGCGCCGCCCGGTTCCATATGGACGTTGCTCGGCCCCGCGCCGGGCGCGCCACTGGTGCCGCGGCTGGCATGGCCGGTGGGTTGCAGGCCCAGTTGCCGCGCGGAGGCGCTGTCGAGCAGCCATCCGGTCAGCACGCCCGCCTCGATCAGGGCGCGGCGCTGCGTCGGCAGGCCCTCGCCGTCGAAGGGACGGGAGCGCAGGCCGCGTTCGCGCAACGGATCGTCGATGATCGTCACGCTGCCGTCGAAGATCGCCTGACCCAGTTTTTCAAGCAGGAAGCTGGAGCGGCGGGCGATCGACGGGCCGGTGATCGCGCCGATCAGATGGCCGATCAGGCTGGAGCCGACGCGCGGGTCGAAGATGACGGGCATCGGGCCGCTTTCGACCTTGATGGGATTGAGCCGCGCGACGGCGCGTTGCCCCGCCTTGTTGCCGATGGTCTCCGCATCGTCCAGGTCGATCAGATGGCGGACGGTGTGGCTGGCATGGTCGCGCTGCATGTCCGCGCCTTCGCCGGCCAGCACGCTGGCATAGGTCGAATGGCTGGTGGCGGCATAGCTGCCCGCGAAGCCGTGGCTGGTGGCGAGCGCGATCTGCGACCGGCCCGACGACGCGCCGCCGCCCTCGCTGTTGGTGACGCCGGGAACGGCGCGGGCGGCGTCCTCCGCCTCCAGCGCGCGCTCCTTCAGCGCAGCGGGATCGGGTTCCCCCTTGTCGGTGAGGTCGAGACCCGTCGGCTTCTTGCGCAGCAGGCGATCTTCGGGCGCGAGGCCGGCATATTGATCCTCCGGCGCCTGCCCCGCCATGGCGATGCAGCGTTCGACCAGCGTGTCGAGGCCCTTGGGGTTCATGTCCGACGCGGAAACGGTGGCGGAGCGGCGACCGACGAACACGCGCAGGCCGATTTCCTCCCCTTCGGACCGCTCGACATCCTCCAGCGCGCCGAGCCGCACCGAGACGTTGGTGGCCGCGTTGCACACATAGATGGCGTCGGCGGCGTCGGCCCCGGCCTTGCGGGCGGCCTCCACCAGATTTTCGGCGCGCTTCTGGGCTTCGTCTAGGCTGAGCATGAAACAGGGGGACTCTGTGGTGAGGGGAAAGACCCCGCGCCTTAGCGGGATGGGGGAACAGGTGCAATGTGGGAGGGGTGGGGGCGAAACGCAAATGCTGCCGACTGCAATCCTCACCTTGCAGGGAAGGTGGCAGTGCGTAGGCGTTTACTTAATTCGTCACCCTGAACTTGTTTAGCTTCGCTGGCCTTCGGCTCAGGGTCCATTAGCTCTCACTTATGGGCGTCGTTGCTTAGTCAGAGCTAGGCTCAGGACTCATTGATTGATCCAGAAGATGACGGTGGCGGCGATGCAGATTGCTGACATGAAGGTGTGCGCGCAGCGGTCGTAGCGGGTGTGGATGCGTCGCCAATCCTTGAGCCTGCCGAACATGATCTCGATCTTGTGGCGCTGGCGATAGAGCGTAACGTCGTGCGGAATTTGTATTTTGCGGTTCACCTTTGACGGGATGCAGGCGGTGATGTTGCGATCTGCCAGTGCTACCCGGAACCAGTCGGCATCGTAGCCTCTGTCGCCGAGCAGGGCTTTGGCCTTGGGCAAGGCGTCGATCATGAGGGCCGCGCCTTTGTAGTCGCTCATCTGACCTTCGCTCAACAGCATGACCAGCGGCCTGCCCTTGCCATCGCATACGGCATGGAGCTTCGAGTTCAGGCCACCTTTGGTGCGTCCGATACGTCGGGGAACAGCCCCTTTTTGAGCAGGCTTGCCGCCGTACGATGTGCCTTTAGATGGGTCGCGTCGATCATCAACTGGTCCGGCTTCCCGCCCTGCGCCGCGAGGCCTGCGAATATCTTGTTGAACACGCCAAGCCTGCTCCAGCGGATAAAGCGGTTGTAGATCGTCTTGGGCGGCCCGTATTCGGCAGGCGCATCACGCCACCGCAGCCCGTTCCTGATTACGAAGATAATACCGCTGATGATCCGGCGATCATCGACCCGCGGAACCCCATGAGACAGGGGAAAATAAGGCTCGATCCGACGCATCTGCGCCTGCGATAACCAGATCAGATCACTCATGGCAGCGCCTCCTCACACCGCCATTGAATCACCCAGTCTGCTTCTCCGCAAGTATTTTAATAGGTCCTGAGCCTAATGGATGCTGAAACGAGTTCAGCATGACGATGTACAGAAAAATCAGGATCGTCGCTCTCGCGCAATCCGGTATCCGTCGCTATCGTGCGCGTATCAGCAACATAATTGCGAAGCACGGGAGCAGACATGGCCGACTGGAACAGGCGCAAGCCGATGGACAGCCTGGTGGCGAAGGAGGAGGGGCAGCGGCTGGTGCCGACTTTGTCCTGGCCGCATCTGCTGGCTTTGGGCATCGGCGCGATCGTCGGTACGGGCATATTGACGCTGATCGGCGTGGGCGTCGATCGCGCCGGACCGGCCGTGCTGCTGTCCTTCGCGATCGCCGGGGCGATCTGCGCCTGCGCGGCGCTCGCCTATGCCGAAATGGCGACGCTGATGCCTGCGGCGGGCAGCGCCTATACCTACAGCTATGCCGTGCTGGGGGAACTGGTCGCGTGGGTCGTCGGCTGGTGCCTGATCCTCGAATATTCGCTGGTGGTGTCGACCGTAGCGGTCGGCTGGTCGGGCTATGCGACGCCGCTCTTGACCGGCATCGGCTTTCCCGCCGCCTTCACCGCCAGCCCGGCGCTGGGCGGGATCGTCAATCTGCCCGCCATCTTCATCATCGCCATCGTCGCGCTGCTGCTCAGCATCGGGACGAAGGAAAGCGCGCGGCTGAACACGGTGCTGGTCGTCATCAAGATCGCGACGCTCAGCCTGTTCGTGTTCTACACGCTGCCCGCCTTCGATTCCGCCAATCTTGAACCGTTCATGCCCTTCGGCTTCGCCAAGGCGATGGGACCGGACGGGGTGGAGCGCGGGGTGATGGCGGCGGCGGCGATCATCTTCTTCGCCTTCTACGGCTTCGACGCGATCTCAACGGCGGCGGAGGAAACCAAGAACCCGGAGCGCGACCTGTCGATCGGCATCGTCGGATCGATGATCGCCTGCACGCTCATCTACATCTTCGTCGCGGCGGCGGCAGTGGGCGCGCTGCCCTTCACCCGTTTCGCCGACAGCCCGGAGCCGCTGGCGCTGATCCTGCGCGAAATGGGGCAGGGGCAGGTGGCGCGGATCGTCGCCATCGCCGCGATCATCGCGCTGCCGACGGTGCTGCTGGGCTTCCTCTACGGCCAGTCGCGCATCTTCCTGGTGATGGCGCGCGACGGCTTTCTGCCCGTCGGGCTGGCGCGGATATCGAAGCGGGGGACGCCGGTGCGGATCACCCTGCTGACCGCCGTGCTGGTGGCGGTGCTGGCCGGGCTGCTGCCGATCGACGAGATCGCGGCGCTGGCCAATGCCGGGACGTTGATCGCCTTCGCCGCCGTCGGCGCCTGCATGCTGGTGCTGCGCCGCCGCGCGCCCGACATGCGCCGCCCCTTCCGCGTGCCCTTCGCCTGGGTCGTCGGGCTGGGCGCGATCGGCGGCTGCCTCTACCTCTTCGCCAGCCTGCCGACCAAGACGCTGCTGTCGTGCCTGATCTGGAACGTCATCGGGCTGGCGTTGTATTTCGGATATGGACGGCGGCGGAGTCTGGTGGGGCGGGGGCCTAGATTCCCAGCAAGGCCCTGATCTTCGCCTGCACCTCGGCAAGGGCGGAGGCGGAGATACGGCCCTTCTTTATGGCGCGGCGCGCGCGCCAGTCGAGGCTTTTGACCTGATCCGCCAGCACCACACTGGCGGGATCGGCGCTTTCGACGACTTCGAACGGATAACCCTTGATCCGCGATGTCATCGGGCAGCACAGCATCATGCCGCGCAGACCGTTGTAGCGCGCCGGGGACAGGACGAGGGCGGGGCGGTGCCCTGCCTGTTCATGGCCCGCTTGCGGATCGAAATGCAGCCATACGATGTCCCCGACATCGGGCACATAGCCCGCCATTACCAGACTTCCCCGCCCACCGGCGCGCCGAAGTCTATCTCGTCGGGAAGAGTGTCCGGCGTCATCCGATCGAGCAGGGCATCGAGGTCATAGTGCGGCACGGGCACCGGCTCGATCACGATGCGGCCTTCCTCCTCGCGTATTTCGACATGCTGGTCGATCCGCATCGACGCGGCGGACAGGACCGTGGCGGGGATACGGATGGAGGCACTGTTGCCCCATTTTTTGACTTGGCTGCGCACGAGACAATCCTTTTGACTCTACAATATAGATAACGGATTACCTCTTGGTGAGTCGACATTGTATATACATATTATGGTTGGTCGAGCCAGAACCGAAACAGATGATAGGCCACCGCCATCTGCGGTGGCGCTATGAACACCGCGCCTGCGTCGCCCGCCAGTGCCGCCTTCACTTCGTCCCGCGTCACCCACATCGCATGTTCGATCTCGGTCTCGTCGATCGTCAGGGCGTCGTCGCGGGCGGTGGCCAGGCAGGCGATCATGAGGGAGGAGGGGAAGGGCCAGGGCTGGCTCATGGCGTAGCGGACGTTGTCCACCACGATCCCGGCTTCCTCCCACAATTCGCGGGCGACGGCTTCCTCGATCGTTTCGCCCGGTTCCACGAAGCCGGCCAGCGCGGAATAGCGCCCGGCGGGGAAGCGGGGCTGACGGCCCACCAGCACGCGGCCGTCATGTTCGGCGAGCATGATCGTCACCGGATCGACGCGCGGGAAATGTTCCGCGCCGCAGCCGCGCGTCTCGCTTTCGCTGCCGCTGAGCGTGCCCCCGCCGCAGCGCCGCGCCCAGCCTGCCTTGGACGGGACCGTGGGCGTGCCGCAGCGCGCGCAAAAGCCGTGGCGGGCGTGCCAGTCGATCAGGCTGCGCGCGGTGCCGTAAAGCGCCAACTGGTCGGGCGCGAGCAGGGGAGCGATGCTCCACACCTTCGGCGCGAAGGTGGCGGCGTTGCCGAGCGCGGGATCGAGACGGGCGAAGATCGGTCCCTCCGGGCCGACGCCGAGCAGCACGAAATCCGCCGCGTCCTGATCCGCGGGAAGCGCGGCGGTGGCGACATTGCGCCCGTCTGCCAGCGGATCGAGACCGTCGAGCACCAGCATCCGCGCGCGGGGATCGGCGAACGCTTGCGCCAGCAACGCGGGATCGCTGCGCACCCGGTCCGCCCGGTCGAGCGTGCCGCCGACGAAGCCCGGAACAGCGATCATGTCAGCGCCTTGTACACGGCGACAGGGACATCGGCCTGCCAGGGGATCGTGCCTGCCGGCATGTAGTTGGCATAGCCGCCCGCGCGAATCTTCCGCACCGGATCGGCGAAGCCGACGGTGCCCGCCGCCCCTGCCCAGCCGTAGCTGCCCGCGCCCGGTCCGGTCAGCGTCACGCGCCCGCCCGCGCCGAAACCGCGCCCTTCGAGCAGCGGGACCGCCGTCGGCACATCGGGCGGCAGCAGGTTCGACATGCCGAGCCGCGCGGTTTCCGGCGTCATGATCGTCGTGCCGTCGAGCGTGCCGAGGCCGACGAGCATGGCGAGGAAGCGGTCGTAATCGCGTGCGCTGGACACCAGCCCCGCTCCGCCGAAGGGGAAAGGCGGCGGATCGAGGAAGATCGACGTCGCACCGGGATCGACCGGCAGGGTGAGCGGCCCGGCATGATAATAATTGGTGGCGAGGCGCGGGGCATTTTCCTTCGCCACGCTAAAGCGGGTGCTGGTCATCTTTAGCGGATCGAAGATGCGCGCCTTGAGGAACGCATCGAAAGGCTGGCCCGATGCGACTTCGATCACCCGGCCCAGCAGGTCGAGACCGACCGAATAGCTCCATTTCGTGCCCGGTTCGGCGATCAGCGGCAGCGTTGCGAGGCGGTCGGCGAAGTCCTTGAGGCTCGGCGCGTGGACCAGCGGCGGCTGGCCGGGCAGCGGCGCGCGCGAGGCGATGAACGCATAGAGGCCCAGCCGTTGATATTCGGCGAGCAGCGGCCCGGTGGTGATGATCGTATAGCCCAGACCCGCCGTATGGGTCAGCAGATGGCGCACGGTGATCTGCGCTTTGGCGGGCACGGCGTCCAGACTGGTTTCCGGGCTTGTCAGCACTTTCATGGCGGCGAAACCGGGGATGAAATCGGCGATCGGCTGATCGAGCTTCAGTTTCCCCTCGCCGATCAGCATCATCGCGGCCATGCCGGTGATCGGCTTCGTCATCGAATAGATGCGCCAGAGCGTGTCGGCGTTGGCGGGCGTCGGCGAATCGGTCGCAATCGTGCCGCCGGTCAGGAAATCGGGCGCAGCGGTGCCCTTGCCCACGGCGATGACGCCGCCCGAAAACTTGCGCTCCGCGACATAGCCGTCGATCAGCACCTGCAACCCCGGCCAGATTTCGGCGGGCGTCCGGGCGAAGGCGGGGAAGGGGAGGGCCGCTCCGGCACCCAGCAGCGCCGCGCCGCGCAGCAGGCTGCGCCGGTTCATCGTCATGCTATCCGTCATCATCTGCATAAGGCGTCCTCTCTCGTCATCACGGCGTTGGCGACCTTGGCGAACAGGGTGGGCAGGCCCGCGTCGCCGATCGCGGCAAGCGGCCACCATTCCCCGTCCGTCAATCCGCTGCAATCCCTATCTGCCGTGCCGACATGAACCGTCAGTGACAGCGCGAAATGGGTAAAGACATGGGCTACTGGCGCGGTCAGCGTTTGCCATGGGGCCTGCGCGGGGGGCGTCGGCTTATCCGTCGGGCCGGAAGTCGCAACCCAGTCCGACGTCGGCAGGCCGCGCATTCCGCCGAGCAGGCCCTTGCCGGGGCGCCGCTCCAGCCAGACGGCATCGCCGCGGATGATCCACCACACATGGCCGATACGCTGCGGCTTGGCTTTCTTCGCGGCCTTCACTGGAAAGGCGGCGGGATTGGCAGTGGCGAACGCGGCGCATCCGTCGCGCAGGGGGCAGATGCCGCAGGCGGGGTTGCGCGCGGTGCAGATGGTCGCGCCAAGGTCCATCATCGCCTGCGCGAAGTCCCCGGCGCGCGTGGCGGGCGTGATGCTTTCGGCGCGCAGGCCGATCTCCGTGCGGGCGGCTGGCAGGGGTGTCGCGATCGCGAAGAGGCGGGAGACGACGCGCTCGACATTGGCGTCAACCACTACCGCGCGCTGGCCGAAGGCGATCGCGGCGATCGCCGCGGCGGTATAGGCGCCTACGCCGGGCAGGCTGCGCAGTTCCGCCTCGGTCGAGGGGAAGCGTCCGCCCCGGTCGCGCACCACGGCCCGCGCGCAGGCGAGAAGATTGCGCGCGCGGGCGTAATAGCCAAGCCCGGCCCACGCGCTCATCAGGTCGGCATCGTCGGCGGCGGCGAGATCGGCGACGGTCGGCCATCGCGCGGTGAACGCTTCGAAATAGGGGATCACCGCCGCCACGGTCGTCTGTTGCAGCATCACTTCGGACAGCCAGACGCGATAGGGATCGGTGGCGTTCGTGCCCGGCGGCGCGCGCCAGGGCAGGCGGCGCGCATGGCGATCATAATGGTTCAGGAGTCGGTCGGCGACCGATGCACTCTCGACGGGCATGGCCGGGCTATGCCATTAAGCGGGCGATGACGGAACGCCCTCCCCAAGAAAAGACTTCGCCTAAAAAAGCCGCGCGGGCAAAGGTAGCGCCGGAGGAGCGCCCGCGCGCCATGGGCCCGCGTGCGATAGCCGATCTGATGCCCGATATCGGCCGGGCCGCCTTTCGCAAATTCGGTTTCGTGCAGTCGAGCATCGTCACCCGCTGGGGCGATATCGTCGGGCGCGACTATGCCGACATCTGCGTCCCCGAATCGATTCGCTTTCCGGTGGGGCAGAAGGCTGGCGGCACGCTGACGCTTACGGTCTCCAGCGGCCATGCCCCGATGCTGCAACATATGCTGCCCGACATCATTACGCGCGTGAATCGCTTCTTCGGCTATGCGGCGGTTGCCAAAGTCGCGATGCGGCAGGGCCATGTCGAGCCGCGCACGCCGTTGCGCAGCCCGCCGCCGAAGAATCTGCGGCCCGTGCCGGTCGAACTGGGCGATTCGCTACGCGACATCGGCGATCCCGAATTGCGCGCCGTGCTCGAATCGCTGGCGCAGGGGCTTGCCAATTCGAGCGGATTGCCCAAGATCGGATAATCCCCTTTCGCCAGAGACATTGTCCCATGAACAAGCGCACTTTCCTCTTCGCCGTCCTCGCCCTGCTGCCCGCCACCGCGATCGCGCAGAAGGCGCCGGACTGGACGAGCCGGGTCACGCTGTCGCCGATCGGCGGGCATGTGCTGGGCAATCCGCTCGCGCCGACGAAAGTCGTCGAATATGTAAGCTATACCTGCAACCATTGCGCCGCCTTCGTCGCGGAAGCCTCCGCGCCGTTGAAATCGGGCTGGGTGAAGGGCGGCAAGACCAGCGTCGAGGTGCGCAATGCGGTGCGCGACCGCTACGACCTGACCGCCGCGCTGCTGGCGCGCTGCGGCGGTACGGCGCGCTTCTACGGCAATCATGAGGCTTTGTTTGCCAACCAGACGGCCTGGTTCCCGCAGATCGAAGCCTATGAGGCGGCGAACGACAAACCCGTCGCGGGCCAGTCGAACACCGACGTCATGAAGGATATCGGCCGCAAGACCGGGCTGTATGCGCTGATGGGCAAGCGCGGCTTCAAACCCGCGCAACTCGATGCCTGCATCGCCAGCCCCACCGCGATGAAGCAGGTGCTGGCGATGACCGACGACGCGTGGAAGGGCGTGAAGATCACCGGCACGCCGGGCTTCACGCTGAACGGCAAGCTGCTGGCGAACACATCGACATGGGATGCGCTGCGCGCCGCATTGCCCGCTGGTGCCAACTGAATTACATCCACCTGATCCGACACGCCCTCTATCGACATGGACATGCCCTAGATGAAATTGCTGAACGGCCTCGCCACTGCTGCCCTCGCCCTGTCGCTCGCCGCCTGTGGCGCCAAGGAGGACGGCAACAGCACGGCGCCCAGCGGCGCACCCGTCGCCGCCGTCGCTGCGCCTGCGGGCACGACATGGGCCGATACCGTGGCGGCGACGCCCGACGGCGGCTTTCGCATGGGCAATCCCGACGCGAAGGTGAAGGTGACCGAGTTCGCCTCCTACACATGCAGCCATTGCGCGGATTTCTCGAAGCAGTCCACCGAGGAATTGCGGGCGATGGTCGACAGCGGCAAGGTCAGCTTCGAACTGCGCAACTATGTGCGCGATCCGCTGGACATGACGATGGCGCTCTTGGCGCGGTGCAGCGGGGCGGGGCCGTTCTTCCCGCTGTCCGAACAGTTCTTCGCCAATCAGCCCGCCATGTTCGAGAAGGTGCAGGCAATGGGCGATGCGCCCTATCAGGCCGCGATGGCCGCGCCGCCGCAGCAGCGTTTCGTGATGCTGGCGACGAACACAGGCCTGCTGGAGTTCGCGATGCAGCGCGGCATCGCGCAGGATCAGGGCAAGCAGTGCCTGGCCGACAACGCCGCCGCCGAAAAGCTGGCCAAGGGCGTTCAGGAAGCCACCGAGAAGTACAATATCAGCGGCACGCCGACCCTGCTCATCAACGGCACGGTCGTGGAGAATGCGACCACCTGGGAAGTGCTGCGCGCGAAGATCAAGGAAGCAGGCGTCTGATTGGCGCGCGGGGGGCGGTTCTTTCCTGATAGTGGCTGCACGCGCGGAAGTCCGCCGTGCAGATAAGGCGGCTGAAACTCAGCGGCTTCAAGAGCTTCGTCGACGCGACCGAATTGCGGATCGAGCCGGGGCTGACCGGCATCGTCGGTCCCAATGGCTGCGGCAAATCCAACCTGCTCGAAGCGATCCGCTGGGTGATGGGCGAATCCAGCGCCAAGTCGATGCGCGGCGGCGGGATGGAGGACGTGATCTTCGCGGGCACCGCGACGCGCCCGCAACGCGACTTCGCCGAAGTCTCGCTGCTCACCATTCAGGAGCAGGGTGAACTCTTCCCCTCGGTGGATGTCGGGGCGGACGGCGAGCTGGAAGTGATCCGCCGGATCGAGCGGGGCGCGGGCAGCGCCTATCGCGCGAATGGGCGGGATGTCCGCGCGAAGGACGTGTCGCTGATCTTCGCGGACGCGGCGACCGGTGCGCATAGCCCCGCGCTGGTCAGCCAGGGAAAGATCGCCGCCGTCATCGCCGCGCGCCCGCAGGAACGGCGCGCGATGCTGGAGGAAGCGGCGGGCATCGCCGGGCTGCATGTGCGCCGCCGCGATGCCGAGCAGAAACTGCGCGCGGCGGAAGCCAATCTGGCACGACTCGACGACATACTGGGCGACATGGACAATCGCGCGAACGCCCTGCGGCGGCAGGCACGTGCGGCGGAACGCTATACCGTGCTGTCGGGCCAGATCCGCATCGCGGAGGCACGGACGATCTTTGCCCGCTGGCGGGAGGCGGCGGCGTCCGCGGAGGCGGCGCGGGCCGAAGCGCAGACGGCGGAAGCGACGGTCGGCGCGGCGCAGGAAGCGCAGATGGCGGCGGCGGCGCATGTCCGCGCCGCAGTCGATGCGCTGGCGCAGGCGCGCGGCGCGGCGCAGGCGGCCCGCGAGGCCGCGACCGAGGCAGGGCATCGGCTGACCACGCTGAAGGCCGAACGCGCCGCCGTCGCGCAGCGGTTGGCTGACCTTTCCGCACAGGCCGCGCGGCTGGACGAGGATCGCGGGCGCGAAGGCGCGCTGGCGCATGATGCGGCGGATGCGCTGGAGCGGCTGACGGAGGAGAGTGCAGCCCTCAAAGCGCGCATCGCCGAGACGCAGGCGAGCGCCCCCGCGCGGGCGGCGCGTCTGGCGCAGGCCGAGACGATGGCGCGCGACGCCGAAGTGGACGTCGCCAAGGCGATGGCGCAGCAGGCGGGCGAACAGGCCGAACTGCGCGTGGCCGAAGCGGCGCTGATCGCCGCGAAAGGCCGGCTGGAACGCGCCGAGCGGGATTTGCGTCGTGCCGAGAGCGAGATGGCGGGACTGCCCGACCTCACGCCGCTGGAAGCACAGCGGGAGGCGGCGGCGCAGGCGCAGGCACGGGCACAGGCCGACCGCGCGACCGCCGAGGCTGCGATTGCGGCGGCGGAAGCGCAGCGGGAGAGTGCTGCGGCGGCGCGCGCGACGGCGGAATCGGCGCTGTCCTCCGCCCGCGCCGCGCTGGCGGCGCTGGACAGTGAGGCAGCGGCGCTCGCCAAGGCCGTCGAGCGCGGGACCGGCGGGGAGCGCGCGCTGGACCGGGTGAAGGCCGCGCCGGGCTATGAGCGCGCGCTGGCGGCGGCGCTTGGCGACGATCTGGAAGCGGGTATCGGCACCGAAGGCAAAAGGCACTGGAGCGGTGCGAAGGCGCTGGAAGGCGACCCGACGGTTCCGGAGGATACGACGCGCCTGTCCGATCATGTGACGGCGCCACCCGAACTTGCGCGGCGTCTGGCGCAGATCGCCGTGGCGGAACGGGACGCGGGACAGGCACTGGCCGTTGGGCAGAGGCTGGTCACGCTGGACGGACAGGTGCGGCGCTGGGATGGCTTCGTGGCGCTGGAAGGCGGGGCGGAGGCGGCGCAGCGCCTGATCCGTCTCAACCGGCTGGACGCGATCGCGGCGCAGCGGCCCGCACTGGCGCAGGAGGTCGAGGATGCGGGGCAGGCCTTTGCCGCTGCGGAAGGTGGGGGCCGGGAGGCTGCCGCTGCGCTCGTCACTGCGCGCGCCCTGCTGGGAGACGCCGACCAGCGCCTGCGCGCCGCATTGCGCAGTCTCGACGACGTGGCCGGGGCGATCGAGCGGCGCGCGGTGCGGAGTGGCGAACTGGAGGTGCGGCTCGATGATCTGCGCCGCGATCATGCCGCCGCGCTGGCCGATCATGAAGCGGCGCAGGCGGCGCGGGCGGCGATGCCCGACGGCGGCGAAACGCGCGCGCATGTGGGAGCTTTGTCGCAGGCGAGCGACCGGGCGCGCCAGTCCGTCGGTCAGGCGCAGGCGGATCAGGCGATGGCCGAACGTGCGGTTGCGAGCGATCGCGAGCGGCTGGCGGCGACTGATGCGGAGGCGCGCGGCTGGCGCGGGCGCGCAGGCGAGGCGGCGAAGCGGATCGCGGCGATGGCGGGTCGCGCGGACGCGATTGCCGCGGATCGCGCGGCCCTGATCGATAAGCCGGACGCTCTGGACCGGGACATCGCTGTCCTGACCGACGATGCCGGGGCGCTCGCCGAACGGGCGGCGATCATGCAGGAGGCGGAGCGCATTGCCGAAACGTCGCTCGCCAGTGCCGAGGCACAGGAACGCGCCGCCGCCGAGCGTGTGAGCAGCGCGCGCGAAGCCCGTGCGGGTGCCCTCGCACGGGCAGAGGCGACGCAGGAAAAGCGGCTGGAAATGGGCCGCTTGTCCGGCGAACGGTTCGAATGCCCGCCGCCGGTGCTGCCCGAAAGGATCGGTTTCGACAGCGCGACCATCCGCATCGCCCAAAGCGAGCAGGCCGAGCAGGACAGGCTGACGGCGGAGCGCGAGCGGATCGGGCCGGTCAATCTGGTCGCGGCGCAGGAACTGGCCGAACTGGAAGCCGATCAGGCGCGCAGCCGCGCCGAAAGCGAGGAACTCGCTCAGGCCATCCACCGGCTGCGCGGATCGATCGGCAGCCTCAACCGTGAGGGGCGGCAGCGTTTATTGGCGGCGTTCGAGGCGGTGGACGGCCATTTCCGGCGGCTGTTCACGACCCTCTTCAACGGCGGGCAGGCGCATCTGCAACTGATCGACAGCGACGATCCGCTGGAGGCCGGGCTGGAGATCATGGCGCAGCCGCCGGGCAAGAAGCTGTCGGCGCTGACCTTGCTGTCGGGCGGCGAACAGGCGCTGACCGCCGTCGCCCTGATCTTCGGCCTGTTCCTCACCAATCCCGCGCCGATCTGCGTCCTCGACGAAGTGGACGCGCCGCTGGACGACGCCAATGTGGAGCGGTTCTGCGACCTGCTCGACCGCATGGTGGCGGATACCAAGACCCGTTACCTCATCGTCACCCACAACGCGGTCACCATGGCCCGCATGCACCGCCTGTTCGGCGTGACGATGGTCGAACAGGGCGTGAGCCGTCTGGTATCGGTCGATCTGGGTGGCGCAGAGGAATTGCTGGCGGCGGAATGATTTTCCGGCGTCACGGAAAATGTTGCTTTAGATCTTTATTGGAGTTACATTAAATTAACTGAGCAGCGTTCTCAGCTTGAACTACGGAAAGGTATCAAAGATGCGTGCAATCCAGAGGGGCAATAATTGTGCGAATTTCCTTCGATCCTTCAAAGCGGCTGAACACGCTCAAGGAGCGCGGTCTGGATTTTGCAGATGCCGCACAGATTTTTCAGCATCGTCATTTTAGCGCGCTCGACGATCGTATCGAATATGGCGAGGATCGATACATCACTTACGGGTATCTGAGCGACCGTGCCGTCATCATTGTCTGGACACCACGCGGCGATACGGAACGTCGCATTATTTCGATGAGATACGCCAATGACCGTGAAAGAAAGCGATACGAAGCATCTTTGGATTGATCCGGATGACGCGCCCGAACTGGACGAGCATTTCTTCGCCAATGCCGAAATCCGCGACGGCGATCGCCTCATCCGACCTGCCACCGGCACGCTTACCAAACGGGGCCGCCCGAAATCCGCCGATCCCAAGCGGCAGGTGACGCTTCGGCTCGACAGCGTGGTGATCGAAGGGTTTCGCGCGACCGGGCCGGGCTGGCAGAGCCGCATCAACGATGCGCTGCGCAAGGCTCTGAAGGTTTAGCCCGCCTTCTTGCGCAGCCGCCGTGCGTTGGCGGTCGCGCCGGTCTCGATCGGGGCCATTACGCGGCCCGTAGCATGGTTGGCCCGCTTGATCGCGCGGGTGGATTGCGATGCCAGCGCCATGCCCTGTGCCGCGGTCATCGGTCGACCGGACAGGGCGATGCCCATCATCCTTTGCCAGATCGCAAATCCGTCCGCCTGAAGGCGCGTCGTCGCCTGCCATCCGGCGAGGCCGGCCTGCGAAAAGGCCGTGACCTTTTCCGGCACCATCATCGACAGTTCGGCATAATCGCCGGTCATCGGATTGCGCAGGGCATCGGCCATCAGCTTCGTCCGCCGATCGACCACATAGGCCGAATCGCTGGCCATGGTCCCCATGCGCGTCGCATTGTGCGCCATGGTGGTCCACGACGAGAGCATTTCCGTCCATAATCCGAAGGGGTTCAACATCCGTGTGATCCTTGTGCGCTGCTTATGCAGGCGGCTTCTGGCCTATGCCCTGCCATCAGGGCAAAGCCATGACGTGGCGTTCACACACTGCCGACGACAAGGCAAGCAAGGAACATCAGCAGCCCGGCAAAGCGGTTGGACCGGAACTTGACGAGCGGGTCGGCGCCGTCCTCCCTGAGAGTCGATACCTGCCAAGCCAGATGCGCGGCCATCGGCAGCAATGCGACAAGCGCCAACGGTTGCGCGTTCACTTGCCAGATAGCAGCGGCCCAGCAGGCCAGTGCGCCGATGTAGAACAATCCGACGCCCGTCTTCACGCGCCGCCCCATCCGCAGCGCGCTGGAACGGACGCCGACGAGCGCGTCGTCCTCGCGATCCTGCAACGCATAGATGGTGTCGTAGCCGATCACCCAAAGGATGCTGCCGGCGTAGAGCGTTAGGCCGGGCAGGGTCAGGCTGCCGACGATTTCGCTCCATCCCGTCAGCGCGGCCCAACTAAAGACAAGCCCCAGCCAGGCCTGCGGCCACCAGGTGATGCGTTTCATGAAGGGATAGGCGGCGACCAGCGCGAGGCTCGCCAGCGATATGATCTGCGCATAGGGGCGCAACTGGAGCAGTACGATGAGGCCGATCAGGCTGAGCGCCGCGAGCCACGCCCATGCGACCTTGAGCGATACCGCGCCGCTGGCGAGCGGACGCGCGGCGGTGCGTGCGACCTGCCGGTCGAGATCGCGATCGACGATATCGTTGTAGACGCAGCCTGCGCCACGCATGGCGATGCTGCCCAGCAATATCCACAGGATCATGTCCCAGCGCGCGATCGCCCCGCCCGCCAGCGCGATCGCCCACGCACCGGGCCAGAACAGCAGCCACCAGCCGATCGGCCGGTCGAATCGCGCGAGCAGCGCCAGCGCCGCCCATGTCGCGGGCAGGCGCGCGATGATACCGTGCGCTTCGCTGTCTGGAACGATAGGGTGGGTCACTTGTCCTCCGGTCGCCCTGCGCCCTAGAGAGGACGCCGGATCGAAGCGATGGATGGATTTCACGATGACTGCAACCCCTGCATGGCCGCCCCAGAGCGCGCCGCGCCTTTATGTACAGGCGGCGCTTGGCGAAGGCGTGGCGGTCAGCGTCGACGGCAATGCCGCGCATTATCTGATCAGCGTGATGCGCGTGAAGCCGGACGACATCGTCCTGCTGTTCGACGGGCGATCGGGCGAATGGGTGGCGCGCGCGCGCGATATCCGCAAGCGCGATCTGGTGCTGGATTGCGTGCGCCGCACGAAGCCGCTGGAGCATGTCCCCGATTTCTGGCTGTGCGTCGCGCCGATCAGGAAGGGGCGGATCGACCTGATCGCGGAAAAGGCGTGCGAACTGGGCGTCGCGCGGGTGCAGCCGGTGCTGACCCGGCGGGCGGTGGTGGACAAGCTCAACCTCGACCGGCTGCGCGCGCATCTAGTCGAGGCGGCGGAGCAATGCGGACGCACCGCGCTGCCGGATCTTTCCGAGATGGTGAAGCTCGACGCGCTGCTGCGCGACTGGCCGGACGGGCGGCACCTGTTCTTCGCCGACGAGACGGGCGGCGCGCCGATCGCGGCGGCGCTGGCCGCTCATCGCGGACCTGCGGCGTTTCTGGTGGGACCGGAGGGTGGTTTCGACCCGGCGGAGCGTGCCGCGATCCGCGTCCATCCCGCCGCAGTGCCGGTATCGCTAGGGCCGCGCATCCTGCGCGCGGAGACGGCGGCGATCGCTGCTACCGCCGCATGGATGACGCTGAATGGTGACTGGGCGCCGCAGGAAGGCGCGGAATAAACAGGTTGCGATCCGCAATGGGATTGCGCCTGTCATAACGGGGGCTTATCTGCGTCTGGCCCGCCTGATTTGACGTGCGCGGCGGAACGATTAAGGGCGGGGCATGAGCACCAGAACAGATTCCGACGGCAGCGATCCGATCATCGAAAGCCGCGATCAGCTCATCGCTGCCTTCGCAAAGGGGGAAAAGCCGCCCGAACGCTGGCGCATCGGCACCGAGCATGAGAAGTTCGTCTATGCGATGAAGGATCATCATGCGCCGTCCTATGAGGAAAAAGGCGGTATCCACACGCTGCTGATTGGCCTGACCCGCTATGGCTGGAAGCCGGTGTTCGAGGGCGAGAACATCATCGCGTTGTCGGGCGACGACGGCACGATCAGCCTGGAACCGGCGGGGCAGCTCGAACTGTCCGGCGCGCCGCTGGAAAACCTGCACCAGACCTGCGCGGAGACCGGGCGGCATCTGGAACAGGTGAAATATGTCGGTGACATGCTGGGCCTCGGCTTTCTGGGCCTCGGCATGTGGCCGGACAAGACGCGCGCCGAACTGCCGATCATGCCCAAGGGGCGCTATGAAATCATGCTGCGGCACATGCCGCGCGTCGGCTCCATGGGGCTGGACATGATGCTACGCACCTGCACGGTGCAGGTGAACCTCGATTATCGCAGCGAGGCGGGCATGGCGAA
This sequence comes from Sphingobium sp., assembly GCA_965279415.1. Lineage (GTDB taxonomy): Bacteria > Pseudomonadota > Alphaproteobacteria > Sphingomonadales > Sphingomonadaceae > Sphingobium. The sequence goes on along the minus strand of OZ257238.1, from coordinate 1,005,320 downwards.
GATGTTCCGCACGAGCCTTGCGCTGCAACCGCTGGCGACGGCCCTGTTCGCCAATTCGCCCTTCACCGAAGGCAAGCCCAACGGCTTCCTGTCCTATCGCAGCCATATCTGGTCGGACACCGATCCGCACCGCACCGGCATGCTGCCCTTCGTATTTGAGGATGGCTTCGGTTACGAACGCTATGCCGACTATGCGCTCGACGTGCCGATGTATTTCGTGTTCCGCGACGGGAAGTATATCGACGCCTCGGGCCTCAGCTTCCGCGATTTCCTTGAAGGCAAGCTGTCCGTCCTGCCCGGCGAGAAGCCGACGGAGAAGGACTGGGAGGATCATCTCTCCACCGCCTTTCCCGAAGTACGATTGAAGAGTTTCCTCGAAATGCGCGGGGCGGACGGCGGACCTTGGGGGCGCATCTGCGCGCTGCCTGCTCTGTGGGTCGGGCTGCTCTACGACGATAGCGCGCTGAACGCCGCCTGGGATGTGGTCAAGGACTGGTCGATGGACGAGCGGCAGGAACTGCGCGACTCCGTGCCGCGTCTGGGGCTGAACGCGCCAATCGGCGGTGGAAAAACGCTGCGCCATATCGCAGGCGAAGTCGTCGAGATCGCGCGCAGCGGCCTTGCGGCGCGGGCGCGCCTCAACAGCGTGGGCGACAATGAAACGGGCTATCTCGCCGCGTTGCAGGATGTCGTCGCCAGCGGCAAGACACCCGCCGAACGGCTGCTCGATCGCTATCATGGCGAATGGGGCGGCGATATCAGCAGGGTTTACGCGGAAGAGAGTTTCTGAAGGTAGCTGTTCCCCGGCGAAAGCCGGGGTCCAGAGTAACAGAATGCAGTTCTTTGTGGTCCTGGACCCCGGCTTTCGCCGGGGAACGGTTGTTATCGAACTGCTGCTTACTCCGCCGGCTGCGTGACCGCGGCGTCCCGAACTCGGCGATTGCCCGCCAGCACCCTGTCGATCCAGCCGTTGCGCGCCATCCAGCCGCTATAGGCGGCGTAAGCGGGATCGGGGAGCAGATGCGCTTCCTCCGTCCGTGCGCGCCAGTAGTAGACGCCGCTGACCAGCGCCATGATCGCGGTGTTGCGCACCATGTCAGTCAGGCTGCCGCTGGTGGCGAGAAACGGCAAAGTCGACAGCCACCAGAACAGGTTCTTCGACAGATAGGCCGGGTGGCGCGTCCAGCGATAGGGTCCGTGGGTGATGATGCCGCGATGCGTGAGGTTGGAAAAGCGCAGCCCGAAGGCGACGGTCGCCCAGGCATAGAGGCCTGTCAGCGTCACCAGCAGCCCGCCCCAGATCCATTGCGCGGCGACATGCAGGGAGCCGGTGCCCGCCAGCCAGTGGGACCAGTCCGCCGTGCCCTGATGATAATCGAGCGGCCCGCCGCCGCCCATCAGCACGAACGGCGGATAGCAGATCAGCGCCGCGACCCATCCGGCGAGCAGCGGATTGGCGGTGCGGATATGCGCGTCGAGCGGTTTCATCGTCAGCATATAGCCGACGGTGGCGAAGGCGACGTCGATCAGGAACAGCAACGTCACCAGAAAATTGGTCAGCGCGAACGGGCCGGACAGCACGTCCGCGCCTTTCCAGTGGACCAGATTGGCGAAATTGCCGGGAACGACGGACAGCATGAAGGCGAGGAAGAAAGCCTTGACCAGCCAGGCGCGCAGATGATGCGCGACCTGTTCGCGGTCCGCCTCGCCCGCCGGTCCGCCGATCACCCACTGGCCGAAGGCGTAGGTGGCGTCCTTCGGCTCGATAAGGCGACGGTCGAGCCACAGCACATAAGGGACCGACAGGATCAGCAGCACCGGCGCGGCGGCGCCGAAAAGCTGCATGACGAAGCGATAGTCGCCGCTCCAGTACCAGCGGCCAAGGCCGTAGAGGAGCGCGATGCCGCCCCACGTCACCCACAGCCCGGCGATCTTGACGAGGCTGGTGTCGAGGATGTCGGCGATGGGCCGTGGCGGACTGGTCCAGTCGATGCCCGTGGACGCATTGCGATGCACGCGATCGACCAGCAAAGACCACAGGATCATCGGCAGTCCGCAGGCGGCGACGGCGGTCAGCCCCGCATAGGAGCCGTCCATGCCGTAATGCCAGGCGACGCTGGTCCACAGCAGCAAGCCGACAAGCCCGGCGATGCCGACGCCATGGCTGACGGCGGACGGGGGGCAGGGATCGGTCGCGGCGCTCATCGGATGAGATCTAGCGCAAAAGGGTAAGCAAGCCGTGAAGGGGCGTCGGCTTCGGCGTCGGTCAGCCGCCCAATATGTTGATGGTGAAGGCGATGACGCCCAGGTTGAAGATGAATGCGGCGAAGCAGTGGAACAGGACGGTGCGGCGCACCGCGGTGCCGGTCATCGTCACGTCCGACGTCTGGAACGTCATGCCCAGCGTGAAGGCGAAATAGAGGAAGTCCCAGTAGTCCGGTTCATGCGTCCCGGGAAAATCGATGCCTGCATCGCTGGGCTTCGTATCGGCTGAACGGTAGCAGATATGGGCGTAATGCAAAGCGTAGACGGTGTTGGAAAATATCCATGCCAGCATCAGCGTCACCAGCAACAGGACGATGGCGCCCCCCTGCGGCGCGTCGTGCGCGGTGACGGCGACCCCCACCGCGATCAGGATGACCAGCGTGACGATGCCCGTCAGCAACAGCATCGTGCCGCGGTTGGCGTCGTTGTTTCGGGCGTTCTGGCGCATCCGGTCCGCATCGGCGTCGAGCAGCGGCCAGACCGACAGCAGGAAGGCGAGGGCCGCGATGTCGAAGCCCGCCATCACGGCCTCGTGCCAGGCAAGCAGCAAAGCCAAGGGCGCGGCAAGCGCCAGCAGCGCCAGAAACATGCCGTAGCGCCACGGGAAGATGGGAGAATGCACCGATGCCATTGCCTCTGTAGGGCGCAATTTCAGGGAAGATACAAGGCCGGAAGATCCTGGGGCAATAACAGCGGGGTGCCCGCGCTTACCCCTAGCGAGCGATGAGCCGCCGGGCGTGGTGCGTGGCGGCCTGCGTATCGACCGCAAGCTTCTTCACTTCGGACGCCACGACCGAGAAGCCGCGACCCGCATCGCCCGCGCGCGCGGCCTCTATCGATGCGTTGAGCGCCAGCAGGTTGGTCTGATGCGCGATGCGGTCGATGGCATCGACGATTTGCGACACTTCGGACAGGACGGCCTCGACCTGGCGATTACGCTGATCTGCCTGATCGCGCAGTTCCCGCTCTATCGTTTCGCGCGCGCTGATGGCCTGTTTCTCGCGACCGATGTCGTTGGCCAGCTTGACGACGCCGACCTGCCGGCCCTCTTCATCGTACAGGGGGCTGTAGCTGCCGTGGATCCATACATGTTCGCCGCGACTGTTCACGCGGCAATATTCGCGGCTGTCGCATATGCCGGACCTCAGCTTTTTCCAGAACGCGGCATAGGCCGCCGATTCGGAAAAATCCGGCTGGCAGAACATGCGATGCGGCTTGCCTTCGATCTCGTCGAAGCGATAGCCGAACAGTTTCAGGAAATTGTCGTTCGCGCCGGTAACATGCCCGGCCATGTCGAAGGTGACGACCGTCGCACTGCCATCCACCGCCCCCCACATGGCGTTCGCATCAATCTGTAGGCCCTGCATAACGTCCCCGTCGTATCTCGAAGAACGGTTTATGGCCGGAACGTCAAATGATGGTTAACGAACTCCTGACAAAATCCTGATCCAGATCAAAGATCGCGGCGACCCAGCAGGCGCAGGCGCAGCGCGTTGAGCTTGATGAAACCGGCTGCGTCGCGCTGGTCGTAGGCGCCGGCGTCGTCCTCGAACGTCACGACCTTTTCGCTGTAGAGCGAATAAGGCGACTTGCGCCCGGTGACGTAGACGCCGCCCTTGTAGAGTTTCAGCCGGACGGTGCCCGTCACCTTTTCCTGGCTGTGGTCGATCGCCGCCTGCAGCATCTCCCGCTCGGGCGAGAACCAGAAGCCGTTGTAGAGCAGTTCGGCGTAGCGCGGCGCGAGTTCATCCTTGAGATGCGCGGCGCCGCGATCGAGCGTCAGCTGCTCGATCCCGCGATGCGCGAGGTGATAGATCGTACCGCCCGGCGTTTCGTACATGCCGCGCGACTTCATGCCGACGAAGCGGTTCTCGACCAGATCGAGGCGGCCGATGCCGTGCCTGCGGCCATATTCGTTCAATGTTTCGAGCAGGGTGGCAGGTGACATGCCGACGCTGTTGATCGCCACGCCATCGCCGCGCTCGAAATCGATGGTGATGACTTCGGGCTGGTCGGGTGCGTCCTCCGGGTGGACCGTGCGCGAATAGACGTAATCGGGGACTTCCTCCCACGGATCCTCCAGCACTTTGCCTTCGGACGAGGTGTGGAGCATGTTCGCATCGGTCGAGAAGGGGCTTTCGCCGCGCTTGTCCTTCGCGATCGGGATCTGATGTTCCTCGGCAAAGGCGATCAGGCGGGTGCGGCTGGTCAGATCCCACTCGCGCCACGGCGCGATCACCTTGATGTCGGGCTGCAGCGCATAATAGCCCAGTTCGAAGCGGACCTGATCGTTGCCCTTGCCGGTCGCGCCATGGCTGACGGCGTCGGCATTGACCTGTTTCGCGATTTCGATCTGGCGCTTGGCGATCAGCGGCCGGGCGATGGAGGTGCCGAGCAGGTACAGCCCCTCGTACAGCGCGTTGGCGCGCATCATCGGGAATACGTAATCCTTGACGAACTCCTCGCGCAGGTCGTCGATGAAGATATGCTCGGGCTTCACGCCCATCATTTCCGCCTTGCGCCGCGCCGGCGCCAGCTCCTCGCCCTGGCCCAGGTCCGCGGTGAACGTCACGACTTCGCAGCCATAGGTCTGCTGCAGCCATTTCAGGATGACGCTGGTGTCGAGACCGCCGGAAAAGGCAAGGACGACGCGGTTGATCTGATCGGACATGGCAGCGGACTTTCACGAAAGGGCGCGGAAACTGGGCGCGCGGGTAACAGGGGCGGACGCGAATCGCAACAGCGCGTCACACCCATCCCTGCAACGAAGCCAGCAGCCACAGCCCCAGCGCGAGGAACAGCGCGGCGGCGACCATCCGCACCGACTTCAGCGGCACCCGTTTGATCAGCGCTTCGCCGAGATAGACGGCGGGGACATTGGCGATCATCATGCCCAGTGTCGTGCCCGCCGTCACCGCCAGCACATCCCACAGGCTGGCCCCGAACTGCGCGCCGAGCGCGATGGTCGCCACCTGCGTCTTGTCGCCCATCTCGACGAGGAAGAAGGCGATCAGGGTCGTCATGAAAACGCCGGCATGGCCGGGTGTTTTCATGTCGTCGTCGATCTTGTCGGGGATCAGCGTCCACAGCGCCATCGCGATGAAGCCCGCCGCGATCGCATAGCGAAAGGCGGGGCTGTCCAGCAATCCGGCGATGCTGTGGCCGACCAGCGCCGCAAGGAAATGATTGGCGAGCGTCGCGGCCAATATTCCGCCGATGATCGGTATCGGTTTCCGGAAGCGGGTGGCGAGCAGGATGGCGAGCAACTGCGTCTTGTCGCCGATTTCGGCGAGGGCGACGACGGCGGTCGAGGCGAGAAAGGCTTCCATGGGGCAATATCCGGGGTCGGGCAGTTGGGAAACGCAATGCCACCAGCCCTCCCGCCCGACCGGGACGGAAAGCCGATGCCATTGGTCTCGACAGACGAAGCGCCGGTTTCGGCACTTGCCCCGCACACCATGGTGTCTCCACCAAATATGTTGACGTGCGGCCCACGGACATGTCCGTGGCTGGCTACTCCCCAGATGACGCATTCTCCCTACGCGAGTCGTTTCGATCAGGCAAGCGACGACGGGTCGGACGAAGCGCGCCGCTGTGCCCCCATCGGTGCATTCCCTTGCCCCGCACCCCTGCCGCGCCTAGATAGAGCGCATGGCGCAGCATCATCATCATGACGAACCGACCGGACGGTCGCTGGCGCAGGCCGCGCAGGCGACGCTGGAGGACAAGGGCGAACAGTGGACGCCGATGCGCGAGGCGATCTTCCAGGCGCTGGCGCAGGAGGAAAAGCCTGCCTCCGCCTACGACATCGCCGATACGGTATCGAAGGCGCGCGGCAAGCGGGTGGCGCCCAACAGCGTCTATCGCATTCTCGACCTGTTCGTGTCCTCCAACCTCGCCATGCGGGTGGAAAGCGCCAACGCCTATATCGCCAACGCGCATCCCGGCTGTCTGCACGACTGCATATTCCTGGTGTGCAAGACCTGCGGCGAGGCGACGCATGTCGATGACGATGCGCTGACCGGCAATGTCCGCAAGCGCGCCGCGAACGAAGGCTTCACCGCCGAGCGCCCGGTGATCGAAGTGCTGGGCACCTGTGCCAAATGTGCCTGACACAGGCTCGCGCGCCGGAAATATTACACTATTCGACAGGCACTGCCTAAGCCGCTAAGCTGAAGGCAGGAGAACACGAAATTCATGTCTGAACGTCCGCAAACGCCCCTGCTCGATACCGTCGATGTACCCGCCGACCTGCGCAGGCTTTCCCCCGAGCAATTGCCGCAACTGGCCGATGAATTGCGGCAGGAAGTCATTTCCGCTGTCGGCGTGACCGGCGGCCATCTGGGGTCGGGCCTCGGCGTCGTCGAGTTGACGACCGCGATCCACTATGTGTTCAACACGCCCGACGACCGGCTGGTGTGGGACGTGGGCCACCAATGCTATCCGCACAAGGTGCTGACGGGGCGGCGCGACCGCATTCGCACGCTGCGCATGGGCGGCGGGCTTTCGGGTTTCACCAAGCGCGCCGAAAGCGATTTTGATCCCTTCGGCGCGGCGCACAGTTCCACCTCGATCAGTGCCGCCTTGGGCTTTGCCATCGCCAACAAGCTGCAGGGGACGCCCGGCAAGGGCATCGCCGTGATCGGCGACGGCGCGATGTCCGCCGGCATGGCCTATGAGGCGATGAACAACGCGCGCGAGGCAGGCAATCGCCTCGTCGTAATCCTCAACGACAACGACATGTCGATCGCCCCGCCGGTGGGTGGCCTGTCCGCCTATCTCGCGCGCATCGTGTCGAGTCGCGAGTTCCTGTCGGTGCGCGAGGCATTGAAGCGCGTGGCGCGGAAATTGCCCCGCCCGCTCCAGCAGGCGGCGCGCAAGACCGACGAGTTCGCACGCGGGATGGCGATGGGCGGCACCCTGTTCGAGGAACTGGGCTTCTACTATGTCGGGCCGATCGACGGGCATAATCTGGAACAGCTTATCCCCGTCCTCGAAAATGTGCGCGACGCGGAGGAAGGACCGATCCTCGTCCATGTCGTGACGAAGAAGGGCAAGGGCTATATGCCCGCCGAGAACGCCGCCGACAAATATCACGGCGTGCAGAAGTTCGACGTAGTGACAGGCGCGCAGGCGAAGGCGCCACCGGGACCGCCCAGCTATACGGCGGTGTTCGCCAATGCGCTGATCGCCGAGGGCAAGCGGGACGACCGCATCTGCGCGATTACGGCGGCGATGCCTGCGGGCACGGGCCTCGACAAGTTTCAGCAGAAGTTTCCCGATCGCACCTTCGACGTGGGGATCGCAGAACAGCATGCCGTGACGTTCGCGGCGGGCCTTGCGGCGCAGGGGATGCGTCCGTTCTGCGCGATCTATTCGACGTTCCTGCAGCGCGCCTATGACCAGGTGGTGCATGATGTCGCGATCCAGAACCTGCCCGTCCGCTTCGGCATCGACCGCGCGGGTCTGGTGGGGGCGGACGGCTGCACCCATGCGGGTAGCTTCGACGTCACCTATCTCGCGACGCTCCCCAATTTCGTCGTGATGGCGGCGGCGGACGAAGCGGAACTGGTCCACATGGTCCACACCTGCGCCCTGCACGACAGCGGCCCTATCGCGGTGCGCTATCCGCGCGGCAACGGCACCGGCGTCGCACTGCCCGCCGTGCCGGAGCGGCTGGAGATCGGCAAGGGCCGCATCGTGCGCGAAGGGCACAAGGTCGCGATCCTCTCGCTCGGCACCCGGCTGGAGGAAGCCCTGAAGGCGGCGGAGGCGCTGGACGCCAAGGGCCTGTCCACCACCGTAGCCGACCTGCGCTTCGCCAAGCCGCTGGACGAGGATATGATCCGCCGCCTGCTCTCCACGCATGAAGTGGCGGTGACGGTGGAGGAAGGCGCGATCGGCGGGCTTGGCGCGCATGTGCTGACGCTGGCGAGCGACCTTGGCCTCACCGATGCGGGCCTCAAGATCCGCACGTTGCGCCTGCCCGACATCTTCCAGGATCAGGACAAGCCGGAAAAGCAATATGCCGACGCCGGGCTGGATGCCGACGCGATCGTCAACAGCGTGCTGACGGCGCTCCGCCACAACAGCGCGGGCATGGTGGACGAAGTGCGCGCCTGACAGGCGTTGACGCCGGGGGCCATGCGCCGCTAGGGGCGCGCTTTCCTTGCAGGACGAATGAGCATGACCTATACCACAGACGCTTCAGGCGAACCGGCGGACGGCGTTGCGGGCGATACTCCGCCCGACCGCCTGTCGACCAATCCGCGCAGCCCGCATTTCGACATGGACGTGCTTCAGCGCGGCATCGGCATCCGCTTCAAGGATCGCGTGCGCAACGATGTCGAGGAATACAGCATCTCCGAAGGCTGGATCCGCGTCGCGGCGGGCAAGACAAAGGACCGCTTCGGCCAGCCGCTGACGATCAAGCTCTCCGGGCCGGTCGAGGCGTGGTTCGAACATCCCGCGCAGGATGAAGGCGAGGCGTAAGCACCTATCATTGTGCCGTCAGCATGACGAGGGTGGTTGTGGCTGACTGTTCCCCGGCGCAGGCCTGGGTCCAGGACAATGAAGTGCGGTCCGTGCCGCTCTGGACCCCGGCTTTCGCCGGGGAACAGCGCTTATTTCAGCCGCGCATCCCGTTTCACGTCGCGGATGATGTCCGCCAGCGACCGTTCCTGTTTCGGTCGGAAATCCTCGATCCGCGACACATCGGCATAGGCAAGGCGCGGCGTCGATGTGCGTCTGGCAAACGCTGGTTCGTGCGCCGTAGTCGTCTGCGTCAGGCGGAACCCGCCGAGGCCGGTGAACGGAGTGAGGCGCGATTTCTCGCCGTAGATGAAGCCGAAGGTCGGGTTGGTCCGCGCGCCCATCTGTCCGGTGGGCGTATGCCACACGCGCACTTCGCTCCAGTCGTTGTCCTCCGATACGTCGATCGCCAGCACATCCTCCTCGATCGCGCCGGGGCTGGACCAGTTGGCATGGCGGATCAGCACTTCGCGGGCGGACAGGATTTTGCTGACCACGGCGACATGGCCAAGCTGCATCGGGCCGTAGGGCTGGAAGGCGAGCACGGCCCCCTTGCGCGGGCGATGGCCGCGATCGTAGCGGCCCGCCGCCTGATCCCACCATGTCCACGCATCGCCGTAGAGCACCACGCCGGAAACGGCGCGGGCATAGGGCACGCACTGCAATATATCCGCCGCGCGCAGCGGCATGGCGCTTGCCAGGGCAAGGCCGGTCGCCAGCAGCATCGCTGCCGCCTTGGCCCCAAACTGTTGCATAATCGTGATCCCGAAGCCGTAATCACCCACTGGCGACGGCTTTAGGCGGAAATGCCTAGCATCGGGTTAACCATGGCGCGATACGCCGGGAGGATAGCTCAGTTGAGGGCGATGATGCCCGATGCGGAGGCGATCTGGATGGGCTTTTCGGACAGGGCAGGCGCCTTGGCGTAGATGAAGCCGCGCGCCGCGTTGGAACGGATGCCGAGACCGCCGATCGGGCCGTACCACACTTTCACGTCGCTCCAGTCGTTGTTCGCCGACACGTCGATGGCGCGCACGTCGCGCTCGATACCGCCGCGATAGGACCAGTTGGCGTGCGTCAGGCGCACTTCGCGGTGCGAGACGACCTTGCTGACCATTGCGACATGACCGGCGGGCATGGAACGCGATGCGGCGAAGGCGAGGACGGCGCCGACGCGCGGTTCCTGCCCGCGATCGTAGCGGCCTTCGGCCTGCGTCCACCAGTCGGCGGCGCGCCCGAAAAGCTGGATACCGGAAATCTGGCGGGCATAGGGCGCGCACTGCAACGTGCCTGCGATCGCCGGTCCATTCACCGAAATCAGTCCGAATGCGGCCACCAGCGCGAGCGCCGCGCGGAAAATCCCTGACATGCTTTTTGCGACCCCTCGCTTTGTCTTGAAAGCCATAGAGGGGAGCGGGATCGACTGTGCCAGCATGCTGCGGCGAAGCGTTGCGACGATGCGTTGTGCAGCGCAACAGGATGCCGTCGTGCCGGAACCATTCGGGATCTGCGATTACATGCGCATGATGCGCCCCGAATCGACATGCAGACGGGTCGCCGAATCCAGCCCATCGAAAAGTGCCGGCTCGGTGCCGGTCATCCACACCTGCCCCCCGGTTGCGGCCAGACGGTCGAACAGGGCAAGGCGCCGTGCGGGGTCGAGATGCGCCGCCACCTCGTCGAGCAGCAGCACCGGGGCATGGCCCGTCCGCTGTGCGACCAGAGAGGCATGGGCGAGGATGATCGAAAGCAGAAGTGCCTTCTGCTCTCCGGTCGAGCACAGTGCGGCAGGTTGCCCCTTGGCGGCGTGCAGCACGGCAAGGTCGCTGCGGTGCGGGCCGGACAGGGCACGCCCTGCGGCGGCATCGCGGCGGCGGCCCTCGCGCAGTTGCTCCGCCAGCGGTACGGCGTCGGGTATCCAGCCTTCGATCGTCAGCAGCGGGCGGGCGAAGGTTTCGTCGGGCTGATCGACCAGCGCCGCCCCCAGCGCCGCGACCGTTTCCGCCCGCGCCGTGGCCAGCGCCAGCCCATGCGTCTCCATCTGCCCTTCCAGCGCGGCGAGCCACGCCGGATCGGCGGGGCGAGCGTCCGCGAGCAGCGCGTTGCGGCTGCGCATCGCCGCTTCGTATCGTGCGCTGTGGCTGGCATGGCCGGGATGCAGCGCCAGCGTCAGCCGGTCGAGGAAGCGCCGCCGCCCGCCGGGGCTTTCGGCGAACAGCCGGTCCATCGCCGGGGTGAGCCACAATAGGGAAAGCCGCTCCGCCAGCGCCGTCGCCGCGCTTGCCGCGCCGCCGATCCGCACCGTCCGGCGATCGGGTGTTGTGGGCACTATGCCGGTGCCGATCGTCACGCCGTCGATCTGCGCGGCGATGCCGAAGCCGCCGCTGCCCCCCTGCCGCGCCATGTCGCGCAGCGCCGCACTCCGCAGTCCGCGGCCCGGCGCCAGCAGCGACACCGCTTCGAGGATGTTGGTCTTGCCCGCGCCATTCTCCCCCGTCAGCACGATGAAGTCGTGCGCGGGGACGATCAGCGCATCCTCGTGATTGCGGAAATCGCTGACGGTAAGGCGGCTGAGCATCGCCGGGGTCTAGCGGGCTTTTGATTGTAGAGTAAGGTCGCATCGCATCAGGCGACTCGCGCATCCGCGAAAGTCGGGCAGGAGAGAGACGATGCCGGTAATGGGCATGGGCGGGCTGTTCTTCCGATCATCGGACCCCGACGTCTTGTCGGCCTGGTACAGGACGCATCTGGGGATCGGCGCAGGCTGCGTGTCCGATCCCGCGCCCGACGCCAAAGCCGACGATTGGGCGTGGGTTACGCAGGGCGGTCCGTTGATCTTCGCGCCGTTCAAGGCGGACAGCGATTATTTCGCTCCCGACAAGACCTTCATGATCAATTTTCGCGTCGCCGATCTCGACGCCATGCTCGCGGGCTTGCGCGCGGCGGGAATAGCGATCATCACCAAGGCGGAGTGGGATCATCCCGATGTCGGTCGCTTCGCCCGCATTCATGATCCCGAAGGTAATGCCATCGAATTGTGGGAACCCCCCGTACCCCGCCCGGATAAGGACACTATGCCATGAAGTCTGCTCTTCCATTGCTTGCTGCCGCCTTGATCGCGATGCCGACGCTGGCTTCCGCCGCGCTGCCGGTCGGCGCGAAAGCCCCCGATTTCACGACGCGCGGCGCGCTGGCGGGCAAGGTCCGCACGATCAGCCTTTCGCAGGAGCTGAAGAAGGGACCGGTGGTGCTCTATTTCTTCCCCGCCGCCTTCACGCCGGGCTGCACCGCCGAAGCGCGCGAGTTCGCCGATGCGACCGACGCCTTCAAAAAGGCCGGCGCCACGGTGATCGGCCTGTCCGCCGATCCGGTGGACAAGCTGGCCAAATTCTCGGTCGAGGAATGCCGCAACAAGTTCACGGTCGCGTCCGCCGGGCCGGGCGTCATCTCCGGCTATGACGTCGCCCTGCCGCAGCGCGCGGGGATTAGCAACCGCACCTCCTACGTCATCGCGCCAACGGGTCGCGTCGCCTATGTCCATAGCGACCTGAGCTACGTCGCGCATGTGAAGAACACGCTGGCGGCGGTGCAGGCGATGAAGGCGGGGAAGTAGCTTCCTGATTGCTGTTCCCCGGCGAAAGCCGGGGTCCAGAGTCGCAAAGCGCGTCCGTTGACACCCTGGACCCCGGCTTCCGCCGGGGAACGGCTTTAGTCTACCCCTTCACATATTTCCCGAACCAGCCCAGCGTCGCGGTCCATGCCGCCTTTGCCGCCGCTTCGTTGTAGCTGGGACGATAGTCCGCCATGAAGCCGTGGTCGGCCTCGGGATAGACGGTGATGTCCGAGGGCGGGGATTTGCCCACGGCTTTCAGCTTCGCCTTCATGAGGTCCACGTCGGCCACCGGTATGCCCTTGTCCTTGCCGCCATATTGGCCAAGCACCGGGGCGTTGAGTTTCGCTGCCTCGTCGATCGCGATCAGCGGCTGGAGCGGGGCGGGCTTGCCGGTCATCCGCCCGTAATAGGCGACGCCGCCGTCCAGCGCCTTGCTGTGCGCGGCATAGAGCCAGACCACGCGCCCGCCCCAGCAGAAGCCGGTGATCCCCCGGCGCGATGCGTCGCCGCCATGCTTCCCGGCCCAGGCATAGACGCCGTCGATGTCGCTCAGCACCTGGGCGTCGGGCGCCTTGGATACGATGCCTTCGATCAGCGCCTTGAAATCGGTGATCTTGGTCGCATCGCCATGCCGCGCGAACAGGTCCGGAGCGACGGCATAATAGCCTGCCTTGGCGAAGCGGCGGCAGATGTCCTTGATCCATTCGTGGACGCCGAAGATTTCATGGACGACGACGATCACCGGCGCGGGTTTCCCGCCTTTGGGTTTCGCGACGAACAGCGGCACGGCGAAACCGTCCGCCGCCTTCACGCTGACGCTTTCCTCGCCGATGTCCGCGCCGTCGGTCCGGATCGTGGTGGCGGCCACCGGCTGGCAGGCGGCGGCGAACCCCGCGGCGAACGCGCCGCCCATCAGCAGGCCGCGCCGGTCGAGGCCGGTCGATTCGATCCAGTTGCGATCTTCAGGCAGGCGGTCGGGTTGCTGATTGTCTGGCGTCGTGTCGTCTTGCATCGCATATCTCCTCGGGCTTTCCCCCGGATCGCACGCTAGCGGGACGGCGGCACGGCGTCGCGGAGAAAATCGCCGCTTTCGATCATATCGAGAGCATCGGTCGGGCGGCGATATATGTAGGTCCACGCCTCAATCAGGGTGCCCTGAAACAGCACCGGCAGGACGACCCGCGCATATTCGTGGGGTGCCGGGCAGTCGGGCGCGCATTCCTCATAGGCATCCAGCCGCGCGAGCAGGGCGTCGCCCGCCGCGCCATCGGGCAAGCGGAACAGGTCGCCCTGCACCAGTCCGCCGTTTTCGTCGGGCACGAGGCCGGGATAGCCATCCAGCCGGTAGAGTCGCCCGCGTATCTGCGCCATGCCGATCCATGACGCAGTACTCCCCAGCCACTCCGCCATCGGCGTCGGGCAGCCGCGCCGCAGCGTGCCATAGACGAACAGGGGCAGGGGATCTCGTAGCGGCATTGCGCAAGGCTATCGCAAGCGAAAATCTTAATCCAGCATGACGATTTCCGATAGATTGGAAAAAAATCCCAACTAGCGGGATTTCATTCCTGCTCCGAAAGGGCCGCTCAGGTGAAATAGCCTTGTTTTCCGGGGGAAATCAAAACTGGCACGGCCCCTGCAATACTGTTGGCATCCACCGGATGAACCGGATGGAAACACCAAGGGAGTATACATCATGTCCTACAGCAAGTTTCAGAACGCCGCTTTCTCGCTGGTCGCCGCCTTCGTGGTCGCCACCCTGTTCGTCAGCGCCGCCGTCGGTCCGGTCGTCTCGCTCGCCTGAGCGGACGATCGGTTCCCCGATCCCAAAAGGGCAGATCGCCCGCACATTTTCGATAAGGACTTAAGACAATGGACCGCAGCTTCACTCTCGACCGCCGCAACGGAAAGATCATGGGCGTCTGCGCCGGTCTGTCCACGCGCACGGGTGTCGATGTCGTCGTGATCCGCATCGCGCTGGTGCTGCTGACGCTGCTCGCGCTCGGCCCGGTCGGCGTCGTCGGCTACCTGCTGGTCGGCTGGCTGGCGAACTGATCGCCACCCCGACCCGCGCGCCGGCTTGAGAGGCGCACATACAAAAACGCCGCCCCGGCATTCTGCCCTGGGCGGCTTTTTGTTGTCCTGCATATCGGTGCAGGGACCGTATTCGTTATCCTGCGCGTCAGGCGTAGAGTACCGAATAGAAAGTCAGCATCTGCGCGCTGATGGCGACGAGGGCGGCAACGCCGTAAGTTGCGTAACGCATATTATTTCTCCGTGATGACATATAATGTCGGGACGGCGCAATTAGATATCGCCCTGCCGCAATACAATCGCAAAGCGCGGCATCACGGTTGCACATCCTGCAACCGTCCGGCGCCGTGATCCACTGGCGCGCGGGCAATGCACCCGCTAGGGCGCGATCATGCTCACCGATCCCTGGTTCCTGCTGGCCGCCTGCCTGTCCGTCATCCTGATCGGCTTTGCCAAGGGCGGCTTTTCCGGGCTGGGCGCACTGGCGACGCCGGTGCTCGCGCTCGCCACCGGCCCGGTGCAGGCCGCCGCGATATTGCTGCCGCTGCTGATCGCCAGCGATGTCGTCAGCGTATGGTCGTTCCGGCACAACTGGAACCGGCGGATCGTCGCGATCATGCTGCCCGGCGCACTCGTCGGCATCCTGCTGGGCTGGCTCATCGCCGCCAAGCTGCCGGTCGCAGCCATCATGGCGGCGCTGGGGATCATATCCGTCGGCTTCGGCGTCTGGAGGCTGTGGGTCGAGCGCGGCGGCCGTGCGCCTGCGCCGACACGGGCGTCGCCTCTGGTGGGTGCAGCCTTCGGCGTCGCCACCGGCTTCACCAGCCAGATCGCCCATGCCGGTGGCCCGCCCTTCCAGATGTGGGTGACGCCGCAACGCCTGCCGCATACCGAATATGTCGGCACCAATTCGGTCCTGTTCGCCGCCATCAACTGGGCCAAGGTGCCTGCCTATATCGCGCTCGGCGAGTTCGGCACGGCCAATCTGACGGTCTCCGCCACGCTCGCCCCGCTGGCGATCGCATCCACGCTCGCGGGCGTCTGGCTGGTCCGGCGCGTTCACGGTGCGCGCTTCTATACGATCGTCTATATCCTGATGATCGGGCTGGGCGGCAAGCTGCTGATCGACGCGTTCTGAGCGGCAGGACCGAATAGAGGCGCGACAATGTGCGCTATCTGCTATGGTGGTCTCACGCACAGCATATAAGGACAGGCGCCATGGCCAAGGGTCAGAAGAAAACCAATCGCGAAGCCCGCAAGCCCAAGGCCGAAAAGCCGCCCAAGGCCAATGCCTCCAACCCCACCACGAAGCCGGGTGGGCTGTCGATCGTCACGATCAAGTAACGCGGCGGCACCGGCATGGCGGATACGGATTTCATCTACGACGAGGCGACGGGCGAGTGGATCGACCCTGTCGAGCGTACGGCGGCGGAAGCGGGCGACGCGCAGAACGTTGCCGTCGTCGATTCGGCGGGCAATCGCCTTGCCGACGGCGACAGCGTGATGCTGATAAAGGATCTGAAGGTGAAGGGCGCCAACCAGACTCTGAAGCGCGGCACCCTCATCAAATCGATCCGCCTGACGGGCGACGCGCAGGAAATCGACTGCCGATTCGACGGGATCAAGGGGCTGGTATTGCGGGCGGAGTTCGTGCGCAAACGCTGATCGCCGCCCGCTTCCAGCCGCCCTTCGCAATGGCCAAGCGCAGGCTTAGCCGTTAGGAGCCAGTCTCTGATGACTGCGCCCGATACTCCCGCCAGACCCGTTTCGCCGCTTTCCGTGCCGATCTTCCGCGCGGTGTGGATGGCCAGCATGGTCTCCAACTTCGGCGGCCTCATTCAGTCGGTCGGCGCATCGTGGATGATGACGTCGCTGTCGCCTTCGCCTGCGCTGGTCGCACTTGTGCAGGCGTCCACCACCTTGCCGATCATGTTGCTCTCGCTGCTGGCCGGGGCAATGGCGGACAATCTCGATCGCCGGATCGTGATGCTGTGCGCGCAGGGGTTCATGCTGCTGGTGTCGGTCGCGCTTGCGCTGACTGCCTGGGCGGGATGGATCACGCCTGCGCTACTGCTCATGTTCACGTTCCTCATCGGCTGCGGCACCGCGTTCAACGGGCCGAGCTGGCAGGCGTCTGTCGGCGACATGGTGCCGCGTCCCGCCTTGCCCGGCGCCGTCGCGCTCAACAGCATGGGCTTCAACATCGCGCGCAGCCTTGGCCCGGCGATCGGCGGGGCGATCGTGGCGACGGCGGGCGCGGCGGCGGCCTTTGCGATCAACGCCTTCAGCTATGTCGCTTTGATGGCTGTCCTTGCCCGATGGAAGCCGGAGCGGCCACCGCGCCTGCTGCCGCGCGAGGCGATCGGCGATGCGATGGCGGCGGGGGTGCGCTATGTCGCGATGTCGCCCAATTTGCGCATCGTGCTGCTCCGCGCGCTGCTCTTCGGCCTCGCCGCCAGCGCCATTCCCGCGCTGATGCCGCTCATCGCGCGCGATCAGGTGGCGGGCGGGCCGCTGACCTACGGCGTGCTGCTGGGCGCTTTCGGCATCGGCGCGGTCGCGGGTGCGCTGTCGAGCGGGCGATTGCGCCAGAAGCTCTCGACCGAATGGATCGTGCGGCTCGCCGCCGCCGCGATGACGATCGGCGCGGCGGTCAGCGCCCACAGCGCGCTGCTGCCCGTCACGTTCCTGGCGCTGCTGCTCGCCGGAGCCGGATGGGTGCTGGCGCTTTCCACCTTCAACGTGACGGTGCAGATGGCCGCGCCCCGCTGGGTCGTCGGGCGGGCGGTCGCGCTGTATCAGATGGCCGCGTTCGGCGGCATGGCGGCGGGCGCCTGGCTGTTCGGGGAAATCGCCGATGTTCACGGCGTCGCCATGGCGCTGACCGTGGCGGCGGGGGTGCAGGCGTTCAGCGTCGTGCTCGGCCTGTTCCTGCCGCTGCCGCAGGTCGAGGAACTCAATCTCGATCCCCAGAACCGCTGGAGCGAGCCGGATATCGCGGTGGAGATCGAACCGCGCAGCGGGCCGATCGCCGTCGAGATCGAATATCACATCGCCCCGTCCGACATCCGCGCCTTCCTCTCCGAAATGGCGGAGCGGCGGCGCATCCGCGTGCGCGACGGGGCGCGGCACTGGACGCTGCTGCGCGATCTGGCCGATGAAACGCTGTGGATCGAACGCTATACCGTGCCGACCTGGCTCGATTATATCCGCCATAATCAGCGCCGCACTTATGCCGACGCCGCCAATTCCGAACGTATCCGCGCGCTGCATCGCGGACCGGCCATGCCCGTCGTCCACCGCATGATCGAGCGGCAGACGAGCGTCGCCCTGCCCGCGCGCGGCGATCCGCCCCCCGCCGCGATCGACCCGCTGACCGATCCCACCAGATCAAGTTGATCGCCGCCCTTTCCTTACGCCGCCTGCATCCCTAGATCAGGGGCACAGCTTTCGGGGACGCATCACATGCAGCGGTTCGACGTCATCATATTGGGCGGGGGTCTGGTCGGCCTGACGCTCGGCATCGCCTTGAGCCGCCATGGTGTGCAGACTGCCGTGATCGACCCCGCCGATGCCGACGCGGCGATCGCGCCGGGCTTCGACGGGCGTATTTCCGCCATCGCCAGCGCGACGTGGAACATGCTTTCCGCCATCGGCGTGGGCGAAAAGCTGGCGGGGAAGGGCTGCCCGATCGAGCGGATATGGGTCAGCGATGGGCTGAAACCCGGCGCGCTCGATTTCGTGACGCCCGACGGCGACGGCGCGATGGGCACGATGTTCGAGAACAGGGACATCCGCATTGCGCTCCGCGATACCGCGGCGGAGGCCGACGGCCTCACCCTGTTCCAGCCCGAACGCGCCGCGAGCGTGGAGCGCGATGCCGATGGCGTCCGCATCACGCTGGGCAACGGACAGCAGATTACAGGTGCGCTGCTGGTGGGGGCGGAGGGGCGCAACAGCCCGACGCGCGACGCCGCCGGGATGCGCGTCGCCCGCTGGTCCTATCCGCATGTCGGCATGGTGACGGCTATCGAGCACGACGTGCCGCATGCCAACACGGCCTATGAAATCTTCTACCCCGGCGGCCCCTTTGCCTTGCTCCCCATGCAGCCGGGCAACCGCTCCGCGATCGTGTGGACCGTCCCCGCGAAGCAGGCGCCCGCCATGCTGAAACTCAGCGAACGCGCCTGGCTTGCCGAAGCGCAGAAGCGGATGGGCGGTTTTCTGGGCGATATCCGCATCATATCCCCGCGTTCCAGCTATCCGCTGGGCTTCCATCATGCCGCGACGATCACCGACACCCGCCTCGCGCTGGTCGGCGACGCCGCGCACGGCATCCACCCGATCGCCGGGCAGGGCCTGAACCTCGGCCTGCGCGACGTCGCCGCGCTGACACAGGTGCTGGTGGAAGGGATGCGCCTCGGCCTCGATCCCGGCGACGCGCAACTGCTCGCCCGCTACCAGAAATGGCGCAGCCTCGATTCGCTCAGCGTCGCGGTGGCGACCGACGTGCTCGTCCGCCTGTTCGACCTGCAAGGCCGCGTCCCTTCCGCCATCCGCCGCTTCGGCCTGGGCGCCGTGCAGCGCATGACCCCGCTCAAGAACCGCTTCATGGTGGAAGCACGGGGGGAGTCGGGCGCGCTGCCGAAGCTGCTTATGGGGGAAGCGGTTTAGGGGGGAGGGTTTTTCCGAGCACTTGCAGTCATTATTGAGATAGGAAATACCCACCGAATGCAGACGTTATCGGCAACCCTGATCAAGCATCGCTACTTGGCGGAAATCGTGCTTGTTGCCATGTTTGCTTCCGTTTCTACCTATATGTCTGTTACTTTCTCAGTACAACCAAGCCCTTGGAATGCTTTGTGGATGATGGTATTTCCGAGTTTTCTAGGTCTTGCTCTCAATAAAAATGCAGCGCGCATCGTCATGGCCATCGTGTTGTTGATTGTATCGCTGATCGCTTGTTCGATTGTCGGCAATGCAATGGGGGGCATCTGAAGCGGACAGTCCCCTAACCACCCCATGACCGTCATTCCCGCGTAGGCGGGAACCCATTTCTCGTCATGGTGACTTGGGTGCGGTTGGCGAGATAGGTTCCCGCCTTCGCGGGAATGACGAGAGGGGGGTGACGACGTCCTTCAACATTTCCCTCTGTCCTACATCTCCCCCACCTTGCTACCACCGCTCCAACGCCCCTTGCCCTGCACGCAGGTTCATGCCGCAAGCCCCCGCCGGTGCCGCACAGGCCCGGTCAGCCGGTCGGCAGATGACTGCATCGTTGCACTGGCGAACAGCGGCCCCGGCGACGATGGCGCGCAGCGGTCTTTCGCTGCGATACGCATCCGGGTGGGGAGGCTTCGGCTGGCCCCGTGATTGCGGGAGGGTATTTGCTGTGAATATGCAAAGCGGTGATGCGCCAACCGCCGCGGTTCTCCTGCGAAAGCAGGAGTCCAGAGTCGCACGGGAACTACTTGCCGCCCCGGACTCCTGCTTTCGCAGGAGAACGGCGTTTCGTGCTTCCACTTTCGTGAACGGTCCGAGCGCCTCTTATCATCCCGCCGCCCCCCAAAAGTAGGAAAACGGGGGGGTGACGTGGCGTAAACTTCGTGAACTTCCGCGCCGCACAGCCCCCGCCGGACCTATCCCGGAAACAGCTCCACCAGCCGCCCCAGCGCCTTGCGCAGCGGCACGCGTTCTTCGCTGTCGGACACGCCCAGACGCACGATCGTCAGGCGCTGGCGGGGAGACACCAGAATATACTGCCCGTTATGCCCGACGCAGCCGAACAGGCTCTTCGGGCCGATGCCCTGAAACAGCGCATTATTGTCGCTGTCGCGGTTCAGCCAGACATGGCCGCCATAGGCCGGTTCATTCGCGCTGGGGCTGGTCATGAAATCCACCCAGCGTTGCGACAATATCTGCCGCCCGTTCGCGCGTCCCTTGCTGCGCAGGAACTCGCCGAACGTCGCATAATCGCGCGCCGTCATGTGCATGATGCTGCCGCCGATCATCGTGCCGCGCGCGTCGAACTCCGGCGTCAGGCTGGGCAGGCCGACCGGCTGCTTCAGCCGCCCCTCGATGAACTGCATCATCGCGGCGCGGCGGGTTTCCGGGTCGGTGCTGTCGGTCAGCATCCGGGTCAGGATATCGCTCAGGATCACGCTGGTGGCGCTGGAATAATTGAACCGCGCGCCGGGATGCTCCGCCAGCGGCTTTGCCTCGGCATAGCCCGCCATGTCGCCCGCGCCGTCGGTGAACAGCATCCGCGCGGTGTCGGTCGCGGCGATCGCGCCGCCTGCGTCGCTCGCATCCTCGGCATGGGCGAGGCCCGACGACATGGTGAGCAACTGGCGCAGGGTGATCGCGCCGCGCGGGTCTCCCGCCTGATTCCACGCCGGAACGGGCGCGGGCGAATCGAGCGCGAGGCGACCGTCCGACACCATCAGGCCGATGAGGACCGCGGTGACGCTCTTGGCCATCGACCAGCTGAGTTGCTTCGTCTGCGGCCCGAAACCGGGGGCGTAACGTTCCGCGACGATCTTCCCGTCGTGCAGGATGAGGAGCGCGCGGGTGTCGCCCATGTCGTCCGCGTCGAAGATCGCGTCGATCGCGCCGCGCAGGGCGTTTTCGGACACCGCCGAATCGGCCTCGACGGTGTAGAGCGCGGCGGATTGGCCCGCGCCGGGCACGGCGGAGGCCAGCAGGGCGAGAGGCAGCAGGGAGAGGCTTGCGCGGACCGCAGTTTTCCTATTCATGACGCGGCTCATAGCATGGCACCGCAGAAAGGGGAGGCATGTCTCACGCACGCCGCTGGCGCATCATCATCCTCGTCCTGCTCGTCGCGCTTGTCATGGCGATCGCTTGGAACTGGCGCGCGTGGCAGGCGCAGGCGGCGGTCGGCGCGGCCTATGGCGCGCGGATGACCTGTTCGTGCCGCTATGTCGAAGGGCGCACGATGGAAAGCTGCGCGGGGGATACCGAGCCGGGCATGGAGATCGTGTCGATCAGCGACGCGCCGGAGGAGAAGGCTGTCACGGGCCACGTTCCGCTGATGGCGAAGCGGACGGCCCGCTGGCGCGAGGGTTTCGGGTGCATTTTGGAGCCATAAAAGCAACAAAGTCCCTCCCCTTCAGGGGAGGGGTTGGGGTGGGGGCTGTCCGTTAATGCTGGTGCTGCCCATTGTTTCTGACATGCCCCACCCCCGGCCCCTCCCCTGAAGGGGAGGGGAGGCGTCAGGCCACCCCCTCCAGCACCGCCGCCTGCGTCGCGTCGATCCAGCCGCCGCCCAGCACGCGGTCGCCATCGTACAAAACCGCCGCCTGCCCCGGTGCGACGCCCAGTTCGGGCGCGTCGAACACCAGCCGGTTGCCTTCCAGCCGCGCAGGCACGGGTCGCGCCATCGATCGAACCTTGGCGGTGAGCGGCCCGGCGAAGTCGCCGCCCAGCCAGTTGACGTCGCTCAGCGATGCCGACGCCACCGCCAGCGCCGCCTTCGGCCCCACGATCACCGCGCGCCGCTCCGGGTCCAGCCGGATGACGTACAGTGGATTGGGTTGCCCGCCGATCTCCAGCCCCTTGCGCTGCCCCACGGTATAGTGGATCAGGCCGCGATGTGTGCCGAGCGGCGTGCCGTCGATATGCAGGATCGGGCCGCCTTCGTCCGCATCGGGCCGCACGCTGCGCACGATCTTCGCATAGTCGCCATCGGGCACGAAGCAGATGTCCTGGCTGTCGGGCTTCAGCGCTACGGCCAGCCCCAGTTCCTGCGCCAGCGCGCGCACCTGCGGCTTGGGCATGCCGCCCAGCGGGAAACGCAGATAGTCGAGCTGCGCCCTTGTAGTCGCGAACAGGAAATAGCTCTGGTCCCGTGCCGGATCGAGCGCGCGATGCAGTTCCGCACCCTGCGGCCCCATTACCCGGCGGACATAATGGCCGGTGGCGAGGCAATCGGCGCCCAGATCGCGGGCGAGGGCGAACAGATCGGTGAACTTCACCCCCATGTTGCACTTCACGCAGGGGATGGGGGTGCGCCCGGCCATATATTCGTCGGCGAAATCGGCGATCACCGACTCGCGGAACCGGCTTTCGTAATCGAAAACATAATGGGCGATGCCGAGGCGATCGGCGACGGCGCGCGCGTCGCGAATGTCCTGCCCGGCGCAGCAGCTTCCCGTCCGTCCGGTCGCCGCGCCATGATCGTAAAGCTGCAAGGTGACGCCGATCGTCTCCGCGCCGGTACGCGCGGCGAGCGCGGCGACGACGCTCGAATCCACGCCGCCGGACATGGCGACGACGATGCGCCGCGCCGAAACCGGCGCTTCCAGCTGAAAATCTGCCTGCATGATCCGTGCGCCATAGCCCGGAATCCGTGGCTTTTCCACCCCGGTTCCGGCGCTGCTTAACGCGGCCTTCATTCGGGCTAACAGGATGTGACCGACTGATTTACCGGGCTTTATCCTTTGCCGGCTAGGACGGTCGGCATGGATCTGAGTTTTTCCAGGATGCTGGCCCTCAAGGCTTCCGGCGCATTGCCGCCGGGATCCGTGTGGACGGCGGACCTGCCGGTCCTGCTCGCGGCTTCGGCGGCGCAGCAGGCGGCCAGTCCGACCGCCCAGAAGATGGCATCCTACCTGCGGGGGCGGGACGGGAAAGACGATAGGGTCGATGTGCTGGCCGCGATGTTCGGGGCCGGCAGCAATCGTGGCGTGATCGACGCCACATGCCTCGCGGGCAGTTTCAATCCCGTGGTCGCGAAGCAGCAAATGGTGGGGCGAGAGTAGTGAATGTGGCGTTTACCGTGGCGCTTTAGCTGATGTTCAGCGGTGTAATGCACAGTCAAGGCAATGGTCGAAGGGTCGCTGACCCGGAGGCATGGTCCCCGATGCCGTTATTGAGGTGAGAATGTTCGAGAACCAGAAAATCCGTCCCGCGCAGGTCGTGGGGCCGCTTGGGGAGCCGCTGACCCTCGACAGCCTGCCCCCCGCAGGCACGACGCGCTGGGTCGTGCGGCGCAAGGCCGAGGTCGTGGCCGCCGTCAATGGCGGTCTGCTGACCGTGGACGAGGCCTGCGCGCGCTATTCCCTGACGCTGGAAGAGTTCGCAAGCTGGCAGCGTGCCGTCGACCGGTCGGGCATGCCCGGCCTGCGCGTGACGCGCATCCAGCACTACAAGTCGCTGTACGAGCGCCAGCAGAAATACTGAATCCTCGCCAGAGGTGATCGCGTCCGTGAGAGGATGCACGCGAAGGCCGCCTGCGCCCCATTGCAGGCGGCCTTTTGCGTTCTTCGTACGGTGCCTGCACCGGCAATAGATCGCCGATCGCAATAATCTTCACAGGCACAGGGAACAGGTGCGGTCCTGCGCCGTTTAGTCCCCCGGAAACCAGGCAAGGCATGCCTGGGCGGAGGAGACATATCATGACCCTTATTCTTTGGCTTATCATCGGCGGCGTCATCGGCTGGCTCGCCAGCATCGTGATGCGCACGGACGCGCAGCAGGGCATTTTCCTGAACATCATCGTCGGCATCGTCGGCGCGTTTCTCGCCGGCCTGTTCCTGAGCGGCGGCACGATCAACAACAGCGACTTCAGCCTTTCGTCGCTGCTGGCATCGTTCGTCGGCGCGGTGGTGCTGCTGGCGATCGTCAATCTGGTGCGTCGCGGCCGGGTGCGTTAAGCGCCTACACGAACATCGACTTCGAACATCGGAAAGAGGCTCGCAGCGATGCGGGCCTCTTTTTCGTTCGGCGCCCGTCCGCCGCCGACGCGCGGCCGGTTTGCGTCCGTGGCGCCACGCTGCGCCGAAAGTCGCCCGATTATGGACCGCCACGGGCGCCAACTATTGCAAATCCGCCATTTCCGGCGCATTGCTCGCGTGGGTCGCGCCACAGGACTATGCAGAAAAGCCTCGTATTTTTCAGGCTTGAGCATGGTGATATATTCATATAATACAGTTGTGAACGTCGGGGGAACGGATCGAGCGATCGATACACCGTGCATCAGAGTGGATGGGCATGAATTACGAGACACAGTTCACAGGCGATATGAGCATGATGCCGCTGCAGGATGAGCAGGCGCGCGGGCGCAAGCGCCGTCGCCTCGTGATCGGCGGCGTCGTCGGCGCCACCGCGCTGGTCGTCGCGGCTCTCGCCTTCGGCAACAAGGACGGTGCAGCGGGTGGCGATGCCGCCGCGGATGCGCAGGCCGGCGCGCCGGTCGTGACGGTGATCAGCCCCGGCCAGTCGAACGTCGCCCGCACCGTCACCGCGACCGGATCGCTCAACGCCCGCGTCGACATGCCGATCGGCGTCGTCGGCGAAGGCGGCGAAGTGACCCGCGTTCTCGTGCAGCCGGGGGACTGGGTGCGCGCGGGCCAGGTGCTTGCCGTCGTCGAACGCTCCGTCCAGTCGGAACAGGCCAAGGCGCTCGCCGCGCAGATCGGCGTGGCGCGGGCCGATGCGAAGCTCGCCAAGGCGCAGCTCGATCGTGCCCGCCAGCTCGTCGGCCGCGGGTTCATCTCACAGGCGGACATCGATCAGCGCGAGGCGACGCTTGCCGCCGCCAATGCCCGGGTCTCGGTGGCCGAGGCGCAACTGGCCGAACAGCGGGCGCGCAACGGTCGCCTCGATCTGCGCGCGCCTGCGTCCGGCCTCGTGCTGACGCGCGCCGTGGAGCCGGGTCAGGTCGTCGGCGCGGCCAGCGGCGTTCTGTTCCGCGTCGCGCGGGACGGCGAGATGGAATTGCGCGCCGTGCTGAGCGAGGCCGATCTGGCGCAGGTGCGCGTCGGCGTTCCCGCGACGGTAACGCCGGTGGGTGGTGCGCAGGGTATCGCCGGGCGCGTGTGGCAAGTGGCGCCGGTCATCGATCCGGTCAGCCGTCAGGGCGTCGCGCGCGTCGCCTTGCCCTACACGTCCGCCATCCGCCCGGGCGGTTTCGCCGCCGTCAGCATCACGACCAGCACCGGCTCCGCGCCGCTGCTGCCCGAATCGGCGGTGCAGAGCGATCCGGCCGGCAATTACGTCTATATCGTCAACGCCAAGAACTTGGTCGAGCGGCGCAAGGTGACGGTCGGTCAGGTGTCGAGCACGGGCGTCGCCATCACCGGCGGGCTGAACGGGCAGGAGCGGGTGGTCGCATCGGCGGGCGCCTTCCTCAATCCGGGTCAGAAGGTGAAGCCGGAATTGCAGAAGACCGCCCCCACCGGCGCGTAACGACGAATTGGACAGGCGGGCTGTGGCACGGCTGCGCGCAAAGAGGCTGAAGAGATGAGCTTTCGCAATATATCGGCCTGGGCCATCCGCAATCCGGTGTCGCCCATCGTGATGTTCGTGGCGCTGTTGCTGGCGGGCGTCGTCAGCTTCATGCGCATGGACGTTAACAATTTCCCCGACATCAGCTTCCCAGCCGTCAACGTGACCGTGTCACAGCCCGGCGCGGCACCGTCTGAACTGGAAACGCAGGTCACGCAACGGATCGAGGCGGCGGTCCGGTCGATCAGCGGGGTCGATGAAATCACCTCGATCGCCAATGAAGGGCAATCCAGCACTTTCGTCCAGTTCAACATCGGCACGCCGATCGACCGCGCCGTCGCCGACGTGAAGAATGCCGTTGACCAGGTCCGCAGCGACCTTCCCGACGGCATATTGGAACCGCAGGTCACGCGCGTCGATGCCGAAGGCGGGCCGATCGCCTATTTCAGCGCCGAAACCACCGACATGACGCTGGAGGAACTGAGCTGGTATGTCGACAATACGGTGGCCAAGCGGCTGCTGGGCATACAGGGCATGGCCTCGGTCCGGCGCAGCGGCGGGGTCAGCCGCGAAATCCGCGTCATTCTCGATCCCGCACGCATGCAGGCGCATGGTATCACCGCGTCGCAGGTCAACCAGCAACTGCGGCAGGTGAACCTGAACGCGGCGGGCGGTCGCGCCGAAATCGCGGGCGCGGAACAGTCCGTGCGCGTGCTCGGCAATGCGGCGGACGCCTATGCGCTCGGCCAGACGCAGATTTCCATCGCGGGCGGGCAGACGGTGAAACTCGCCGACATCGCCGATGTGCGCGACATGTATGCCGAACAGCGGTCGATCGGCCTGATGAACGGCCGTCAGGTGACGAGCTTCAGCATCGAAAAGGCCAAAGGCTCGTCGGACGTCACCGTCTACGACGAGAGCGAGAAGATCCTCAAGGAACTGGCGAAGGCCAATCCCAAGGTGAAGTTCAAGCAGCTTTTCACCAGCGTCGATTACACCAAGGCGCAATATCATTCCGCGATCGCGGCGATGATCGAAGGCGCGTTGCTGGCCGTCGTCATCGTGTTCCTGTTCCTGCGGGACTGGCGCGCCACGCTGATTTCGGCGCTGGCGATACCGTTGTCGGCGATTCCCGCCTTCTGGTTCATGGACATGATGGGCTTCACGCTCAACTTCATCTCGCTGCTGGCATTGAGCCTCGTCGCGGGCGTGCTGGTCGATGACGCCATCGTGGAGATCGAGAATATCGTGCGCCACATGCGCATGGGCAAATCCGCCTATCAGGCGTCGATCGACGCGGCGGACGAAATCGGCCTCGCCGTGCTGGCGACGACGATGGCGATCGTCGCGGTGTTCCTGCCCGTGGCGTTGATGCCCGGCATCTCGGGCCAGTTCTTCATTCAGTTCGGCATGACCGTGGTCGTCTCGGTGCTGCTCAGCCTCGCCGTCGCGCGGCTCATCACCCCGATGGTCTCGGCCTATTTCCTCAAGGCCCATGGCGAAGCCACGCATGGCGAAGGCTGGATGATGGACCGCTACATGACGGTCCTGCGCTGGTCGCTCGACCAGCGGGCTGCCGATCGCGTGCGCGCGTGGGACAAGTGGCAGGTGAAGCTGGACAATGCCCGCAATGGCCTGTCGCGCGCCTGGATCAGGCTGCGTCGCCGGTCGCGGTCGATGATCGTCGATCATCGCATCTGGACGGTCGGCATCGGGTTTCTCGCCTTCGTGCTGACGATCGTGGCGTTCGCTACGCTGCCGATGGCGTTCCAGCCGACGACCAACAATGATTTCAGCCAGGTGCAGATCGAAATGGTGCCCGGCAGTACGCTCGAACAGACGCGCCGCGTGACGCAGCGCGTGTCCGATCTGCTCTCCGCCGACAAGAAGGTGGTCGACGCCGCCTTTGCCGATATCGAGCCGACCAAGGCCGACATCTTCCTGACCCTGCGCAAGGATCGCCCGATCACGTCGGTCGAATGGGAGCGGTCGATCGCGCCCAAGTTCCGCGAAGTCGCCGATGCGCGCGTCAACTTCCAGTCGCAGTCGGGCGGCGGTTTCGGCCGCGACGTCATCATGATGTTCGGCAGCGACGATCCGGCGCTGCTGGAAAAGACCGCCAATCAGCTCGTCAGGGAAATGTCGGGCCTCAAGCAATTGCGCGATCCGCGGGTGCAGGGCGACATGCAGCGGCCGGAAATCATCATCAAGCCGCGCATGGATCTGGCAGCGAGCCTCGGCGTGACGACGTCCGCGCTCAGCCAGACGATCCGCATCGCGACGCTTGGCGACATCGACCAGAACAGCGCGAAGTTTTCGCTGAATGACAGGCAGATTCCGATCCGCGTGTCGCTCGCCGAAGGATCGCGCCAGGATCTGGGCACGATCGAGAATCTGCCCGTGCCGACCGCGAGTGGCGGATCGGTGCCGCTCAAGGTCGTCGCCGACATAGAGTTCGGCGCAGGCCCGACCCAGATCCGCCGCTACAACCAGATTCGTCGTATCGTCGTAGGCGCCGATTATGCGCCGGGCATCGTCACCAGCGATGCCAGCAAGCTCATCAATGCCCTGCCGACGATGAAGAATCTGCCGCAAGGCGTGCAGAAGCTGAACGTCGGCGATGCGAAGTGGCAGGCGGAGATGATCCAGAACTTCATCATCGCCGTCCTGTCCGGCATCCTGCTCGTCTTCGCCGTGCTGGTGCTGCTCTACAAGCGGATCATGCCGCCGTTCGTGAACATGGGATCGCTGCTGCTCGCGCCGCTTGGCGGCTTGGTCGCCCTGCACATCGCCGGACAGCCCGTGTCGATGCCGGTGTTCATCGGCCTGCTGATGCTGCTCGGCATCGTCGCCAAGAACTCGATCCTGGTCGTCGATTTCGCGCTGGAGGAAATCTACAAGGGCGTTCCCAAATATGAAGCGATCATGGATGCCGGGCACAAGCGCGCGCAGCCGATCGTGATGACCACCGTCGCGATGGTCGCGGGCATGGTGCCCACGGCCCTGTCGCTCACGGGCGATGGCGCATGGCGGCAACCGATGGGCATCACCGTGATCGGCGGGCTGATCCTGTCCACCGTGCTGACGCTGGTGATCGTGCCCGCGACGTTCAGCCTGGCGGTGGGTCTGGAATCCTGGCTCGGTCCGCGCCTGACCAGAGGACTGCTGACCTACACGCCCGGCGACAAGACGGCGGACGAAACACGCGGCGACGGTTCGGTCCAGCCGGCGGAGTGAAAGACGACCGGGATAGAATAGGACGCGACGGTTTGTTGCCTGAACGAAACGGCGCGTGAGGCGTTGAGCGGAACATGAAGCTGTTTCGTCTGGACCCTCCATCCGCCGCCGTAAACTCCGCCGCGATGAACGGTGCACGCCGGATGCGCCTGATCGCGACGGGCATGCTGGTGGCGATGGCGGTGCTGTTCGTCGTCTCGCGCAGCCTGTCGCATCATCACCCGGCAATCGGTTATGTGCAGGCGTTCGCCGAGGCCGCCATGGTCGGCGGTCTGGCCGACTGGTTCGCGGTGACGGCGCTGTTCCGGCATCCGCTGGGCCTGCCCATCCCGCACACCGCGATCATCCCGCGCAACAAGGACCGGATCGGCGATACGCTGGCGGCGTTCCTTCGCGACAATTTCCTGACATCCGCCGTGGTGGCGCGTCGCATGCGCCGCGTCGACGTCGCGTCGGCGGCGGGACGTTTCCTCAGCCAGCCTTCGGATGGCGACGGGCGGCTGCGGCAAGGCGCCTCGCGGCTGGCGGCCAATCTGCTGGAGGCGCTCGACCAGGAGCGGCTGGGCGGCATGGTGAAGGGCGCCATCGTCCAGCGGGTGCGCGCGCTCAATGTCGGACCCCTTCTGGGGCAGGCGCTGGAAGCGGCGATGCGCGATGGCCGCCATGCGCCGGTGCTCGATGGCATGATCCGCTGGGCAGGACGCACGCTGGAAGCGAACGATCACCTGATCCGCGACATGGTCCACGTGCGTGCGGGCAAGCTGCTGCGCTGGACGGGGCTGGACGAGAATGTCGCCAACGCGATCATTTCGGGCCTGCAGAAGCTCATCGTCGATATGGGCGAAGAAAGAGAACATCCGCTGCGTCTCAAGGCGGAAGAGGCGCTACGCAATCTCGCGCAGGATTTGCAGTTCGATCCCGACATGCAGGCGCGCGTCGCCGCCATCCGCGACGAAATCGTGGAAAATCCCGCGATGCAAAGCTGGATCAGCGGATTGTGGGAACAGGGACGCGCCGGGCTGCTGCGCGCCGCGCGCGATCCTTCGGGGGCGATGGCCGGCCGTTTCGGCGAGGCGCTGCGTCAGCTCGGCGGCACCCTGCAGGACGATCCGCAGATCCGTGCCGTCCTCAATCGTCTGGCGCGGCGCAGCGTCGTCGGTGCGACGGCGGCCTATGGCGACAGTATCGTCAAGCTGGTCAGCGAAACGGTACGCGGGTGGGATGCCGTGACCGTGACGAGCCGTCTGGAGAATGCCGTAGGCCGCGACCTGCAATATATTCGCGTCAACGGCACGCTCGTCGGCGGTCTCGTCGGGCTGGCGCTTCATGCGATCGACAGGCTTCTGTAGCGTATCGTAACGCTATCGGTAGCGACCTTCCCGCAGGATCCGCGAGAAATCCACCCGCTTTGGGAACCTGCCGGTCATTGGCGCATTGAACGTGACGCAATCAATTGTCTGCCGGATATGCCGTCCGGCAAGACGCAAGGCATGGGCAAAGTAAAGGAGTTTCGGGCTGATCCCGCGAAACGGGATAGGTTACCGGAGAGAAATGACGAGAGTAGAATGACAAAGCGTGTTTTGATTGTGGAGGACGAGATATTCGTCGCTCTGGAAATCGAGGACATCGTGACATCTGCGGGCCTCGCCGTAAGCGCTATCGCCGCCGACAGCGCCGCTGCCATCAGTGCAGCGCCCGACACGGACATCGCTCTTGTCGACCTCAACCTGCGCGATGGCGCAACAGGGCCGATCATAGGCCAGACGCTGGCGCGGGAGTACGGCATCAAGGTCATTTACGTGACGGCCAACCCCAGTCAGATCGGTGCGGCGGCGACGGCGGCTCTGGGCGTCATCACGAAGCCGTTCCGCAGTTCCACGATACAGGCGGCACTCGCCATCGCCAGTACGGCCAATGACGACATGGCGATCGATTGCTCGTCTATTTCCGGTTTTACGCCATTTCATCAGGTGCGCGGCGCATCGCACGGGTCGGAATATACAGGCTGACTTTCAGCCCGTCCGCCTGCCAGTCCCTTTCTATCCGGCCACCCAACTGGCGTTCGACGCTAAGGGATATGAGGCGCGTGCCGAACCCTGCGGCCGTGGGTGCAACGACGTCGGGGCCACCTTCCTCACGCCATTCCAGCACCGTCTTGTCGCCCTCCGTCGCAATCGTGACGTGTACCACGCCTTCTTCAGTGGAAAGCGCGCCATATTTCGCGGCATTGGTCGCTAGCTCGTGAAACAGCAGGGCCAGCGGCGTGGCGGAACGATCGTCGATCAATTGATCCGGCCCGTGAATCAGGATGCGGTCGCCTGCGGCCGACTGATAGGGCGCGAACAATTGATCGAGCACACCGGTTAGGCTGTTCTGCCCCTTTTCGGACGCGGAACTCAGGCTGTGCGGGCGCACATAATCATGCGCGCGGCCCAGCGCGTTCACACGATCGCGCAATTCCTCCGCGACGTCGGCCAGTGCGGGATTCTGGCGCGCCGAAAGGCCTATCAGGCCGTTGATGACCGAGAAGATGTTCTTGATGCGGTGCGACAGTTCGTGCGCGATCATCTCGCGCTCCTCCATCTCCTGCTTGCGGGCATGGATGTCGGTGCAGGTGCCGAACCAGCGGGTGATCTGCCCCTTGGCGTCGCGCATCGGCAACGCCCGTCCCAGCACCCAGCGATAGTCGCCGCTGTGGTGCCGAAGGCGATACTCTATTTCATAGGGCACGCCCGTATCGAGCGAATGGCGCCAGCGTTCCCACGCGATCGGCTGGTCCTCCGGATGGAACATGCCGTTCCATTCCTCTCCGTCGGTGGAGCCTTCGGGCATGCCGGTGAACTCGTACCACCGCGCATTATAATAGTCGTGATAGCCGTCGGGCAATGTCGACCAGACCATCTGCGGCATGGCGTCGGCCAGAATGCGGAACCGATCCTCGCTTTCCGCCAGCGCGCGGGCGCGATCCTTGGCATCCTTGCGCTGGAGCCGCTCCCTGCGCCGGTTGTCCAGGAATGTCGAAACCTGACGACCGAGCAGCAGCAGGCCCTGTTCCTGCACGCTGGTAAGGCCTTCGCGCGGGGCACTGTCGATCACGCAGAGCGCGCCGAGCGGAATGCCGTCGCTGCTTTTCAGGGGGGCGCCGGCGTAAAAGCGAATGAACGGGGGTCCGGTGACGAGCGCATTGTCGCCAAAGCGGGGATCGTCATGCGTTTCGGGGACCACGAACAGCCCCTCGCCCAGCATCGCATGCGCACAGAAGGACAGGTGGCGCGGCGTCTCGCTCGCCTCAAGCCCGACGCGCGAGAGGAATCGCTGCCGGTCGTCCTCCACGATGCTGACGAGAGCGGTCGGCACGTCGCACAGGGTGCTGGCAAAGCGCGTGATCTCGTCCAGTGCCTCGAACCCGGCTGCATCGAGATCATAATGCGCGAGCAACGCCATGCGGTCGGTCTGCATCGCGTCGAGCGAAGCGGGGGTGGACTCAGCCATCGCTGATGCGTTCGATATCGGCGCCCACCGCCGACAGCTTCTCTTCCAGCCGTTCATAACCGCGATCGAGATGATAGATGCGGCTGACCAGCGTTTCGCCTTCCGCCGCCAGCCCCGCGAGAATCAGGCTCATCGATGCGCGCAGATCGGTGGCCATGACCGGCGCGCCGGTCAACCGCTCTACGCCGCGTACGATCGCGGTGCGCCCGTTGACGCTGATGTCCGCACCCATGCGCGCCAGTTCGGGCACATGCATGTAGCGGTTCTCAAAGATCGTCTCGGTCAGTACGCTTGCGCCCTGCGCCAGCGTCAGCATCGCCATGAACTGCGCCTGCATATCGGTCGGGAAGGCCGGGAACGGCGCGGTCGAAAGCGTCAGGGGTTTCAGCGGACCGTCCGCCGCCACGCGAATGCCGTCGCGCAGTTCCTCGATATGGACACCCGCTTCGCG
Source organism: Sphingobium sp. (assembly GCA_965279415.1). GTDB lineage: Bacteria > Pseudomonadota > Alphaproteobacteria > Sphingomonadales > Sphingomonadaceae > Sphingobium. Next base: position 972,453 of record OZ257238.1, on the reverse strand, counting down.
CAGTGCCGCCAATATCGCCTGCATGTCCCCGGCATTGGCGCCCACCAGATCGAGGCTGCCGCCGGTGATCGCCGCGGCGCAGGCATAGCTGCCCGCCTCGATACGATCGGGCATCACGCTGTACGTCGCGCCATGCAGCCGCTTCTTGCCATGCACGGTCAGCGTCCCGCCGCCGATCCCTTCGATGTCGGCGCCCATCGCGCTCAGCAATCGGCACAGATCGACGATTTCGGGTTCCCGCGCCGCATTTTCGAGGATGCAGGTGCCGTTCGCCAGCACGGCGGCCATCAGCGCATTCTCGGTCGCCCCGACGGATACCACGGGGAAGCTGAACGTACCGCCGGGCAGGCCGCCGTCGGGCGCGCTCGCCCTAACATAGCCAGCGGCAATCTCGATCGTCGCACCGAAGGCTTCGAGGGCCTTGAGGTGCAAGTCGATCGGGCGATTGCCGATCGCGCAGCCGCCGGGCAGCGATACCGTCGCCTCTCCCGCCCGCGCGAGCAACGGGCCGAGCACGAGGATGGAGGCGCGCATCTTCCGCACGATGTCGTAAGGCGCTTCGGTAGAGGTGACGCGGCCCGCACGTAACGTCATCACCCGGCCGAAATCCTCGGGCCGCGCACCTTCGATCATGGTCGATACGCCAAGCTGGTTCAGCAGATGGCCGAAGCTGTCGACATCGGCGAGGCGCGGCAGGTTGCGCAGCGTCACCGGCTCGTCGGTCAGCAGGGCGCAGGGCAGCAAGGTGAGCGCGGCGTTCTTGGCCCCGGATATGGGAAGGCGACCGTTGAGGCGCGCGCCGCCGCGAATATGTATTTGATCCATTCCTTTGCTTCATAAGCGTAAATATCGCGCATGCAACACGCCGATCATCCCAAGAAAGGGCATTTTTTTAACGTGTCGCAACCCCTTGCCGGCAAAAGCAAAAATTGCTGCCGAATAGTTGATCGAAGTTAGTGCGAACCGTGCAAATGCAGCCAAAAGCGACTTTGGGCGTTCTGCCATCGTAACAACTGGAACTAAGAAGGTGGGAACGTGACGGGTAGTTGTTTTGCCGAACGTCTGGAAAAACACATACCGCTGAATGAAGCGGAACGTCGTGCGCTCGCGCGTCTGGAAGAGACGCAGCGCAAGATAAAGCGCGGCGCGGTGATCCAGCGCGCCAACGATATTGTAACCGAACTGTTCGTGCTGCGTCAGGGACGGGTGATGAGCTATGTCATCCTGCCCGACGGCAGCCGCCAGATATTGCGCGTTTACTTTCCCGGCGATTTCATCGGGTCCGCCAGCACCATCTACAGCAAGGCGCCGGAAACGCTGGTGGCGCTCGCCGATTCCACCGTATGCCCGTTCGACAAGAAGGGATTGCGCGTCCTGCTGGAGGAATATCCGCGCGTCGCCGCCCTTATGTTCGTCCTTTCGCAGGCGGAGCGCGTCGCGTTGACCGATCGCCTCGCGTCGCTGGGGCGCACGTCGGCCAAGGCGCGTGTGGCGGCATTCCTGCTCGACATCATTCATCGCCTGCGCGTGATGGATGACGACATCACAGACACGTTCGACCTCAAGCTGACGCAGGAGGAAATCGGCGATGCGATCGGTCTAACCTCCGTCCACGTCAACCGGATGGTGCGGCAGATGGAGACCGAAGGGCTGATCCGGCGGTCCAACGGCTCGATCACGCTGCTCGACGAGAAGAAGCTCGCCGAGATCGGCCATTATACCGATCGCTATACCGAACTGAATCTCGACTGGCTGCCCGCGGCCTGACGCCGACGGGCGCCGATCAGGCCAGCAGTTCTATGTCCCAATAGAGCCAGTCGTGCCAGCTTTCGTGCAGATAGCCGGGCGGGAAGGCGCGGCCATGCTCCTGCAACTGCCAGGTCGTGGGCCGGATCGGCTGGACGTGCAGGCGCATCCCCGCCTCGCGCGGGGTGCGGCCTCCCTTGCGCAGATTGCACGGCGAACAGGCGGTGGCGACATTTTCCCATGTCGTGCGCCCGCCCGCACGGCGCGGCACCACATGGTCGAACGTCAGGTCGTGCGGCGATCCGCAATACTGGCAGGAAAACTTGTCGCGCAGGAACAGGTTGAACCGGGTGAACGCGGGATGTTCTGAGGGCCGCACATATTGCTTGAGCGCGATCACCGAAGGAATCTTCATCTGGAAACTGGGCGAATGCACTTCGCGTTCGTAGCTGGCGACGATGTCCACCCGTTCCAGGAACACGGCCTTGATCGCCGTCTGCCAGGGCCACAGGCTCAGCGGATAGTAACTGAGCGGCGTGTAATCAGCGTTCAGAACCAGCGCCGGGCAATTTTCCGGATGCCGTATGAGGTCAGGATGGTACATAGAAGGACTCTATCCCCCAAAAGGGCCTTACCAGTGTCGCGCTGATCGCCGATTAGCGTGACAGGCGCATGACAGCATTACCACCATGGCCCGTCAAGAGTCTGTATGAACCTGCCTGCCCTGCCACAGCATATTGTGACGCGCTTTGCGCCCAGCCCGACCGGGCGGCTGCACGTCGGCCATGGCTGGTCGGCGCTGATGGCGCAGGATCTGGCGCGGCAGTCGGGCGGGGTCTTTCGCCTGCGGATCGAAGATATCGACGGTGCGCGCAGCCGTGCGGCGCATGTCGACGGCATCGTGGAGGACCTGCGCTGGCTCGGCATCGACTGGGACGGGCCGCTGGTGCGCCAGTCGGATCGCCTCGACGTCTATGCCGACGCACTGGAGAGGCTCAGGGCGATGGGTCTCGTCTATCCCTGTTTCTGTACCCGCGCCGATATCGCCGCCAGCGCCAGTGCGCCGCACGGGGCCGACGCTATGGTCTATCCCGGCACGTGCCGTTCCCTCGATGAAGGCGAACGCATCGACCGGATGGCGCACGACGCGCACGCCTGGCGGATCGACATGGCGCGCGCCGTGGCGATGACGGGCCCGCTGGCCTGGACCGATATCGATCACGGTATCGTTCCCGCCGATCCGCTGGCGGCTGGCGACGTGGTGCTGGCGCGCAAGGATGCGCCGACCAGCTATCACCTCGCCGCGACGCTGGACGACGCGGATATGGGGGTCACCCTCGTACTGCGCGGCAACGACCTGCGCGCCGCGACGGACATCCACCGTCTGTTGCAGGCGCTGTTCCATCTGCCCACGCCAACCTATCGGCATCACCCGCTGCTGGTCGGGGCCGACGGCAAGCGCTTGGCCAAGCGGGACGGTGGCCTGCAACTCGCGCAATTGCGGGATGCAGGGTTCGATCCGGCGCAATTGCGGGCCGATTTTCGGGCGGGCACGTTCCCGCTTGGAATCCGCCCCAGCGATCCCTAAATTGCAGTGATGAACACATTCATCATCCTTCTCATCATCGCGTCGGCGATCGCCACGGTCGTGATGCTCGTGCGCGGCATCATCACTTTTCTGCGGACGACCGAGGAGGAGCTGAAATCGGGCAATGCCGGGCCGAGCGCGTCGAGCCTGAAACAGAACAAGGCGATGTTCGCGCGTATCGGCTTTCAGGCGGTGGCCGTGCTGCTCGTCGCGCTTCTGATGCTGATGAATGGCGGCAGCCAGTAACGCGCCCTGTCGTGGTAAAGCTCAACCGAATCTATACGCGCACCGGTGACGCAGGCACGACGGGCCTCGTCGACGGATCGCGCGTGCCCAAGCATGACGCCCGGCTGGCTGCGATGGGCGACATCGACGAGGCGAACAGCGCCATCGGCGTCGCGATCGCCGCTATGGCCGCATCCCCCGAAGCCGCCGCCTTGCAACTGATTCAGAACGACCTGTTCGATCTGGGTGCGGACCTCGCGACGCCGGGCGAGGATTTCACGCCCGGCCCGATGGCGCTGCGCATCGTCGCCAGTCAGGTCGAAAGGCTGGAGCACGAGATCGACGCCATGAACGAGAGCCTCTCCCCGCTCGACAGCTTCATCCTGCCGGGCGGTTCGTCCGCTGCGGCTTCGGTGCATCTGGCCCGTGCCATCGTGCGGCGTGCGGAGCGCACGGCAACGCTGGCGGCGCAGAATGTGCCGATCAATCCGCTGGCGCTGGCCTATATCAATCGCCTGTCGGATTATCTGTTCGTTCTGGCCCGGCGCGTGAACGACAATGGCGCGGCGGACATCAAATGGGTGCCCGGCGGATCGCGCTGAACGCGGCATAGCCGACGCGACTTCGACATATATTTCTGACATAGGGAACATTGCCGGGCGCTTGCGCGCTTTTTCGGCTGGCGGAGCAGACAACTGCACGGGAGAGCGGCCAGTGACTGTTGATCGGCATGCAGAACTAAAGCGGCAGAACCATGCGCCCTTCGCGGACGTTCGGTCCCTTAGCGCCGCGCTGGTGCAAACTCTTTCCGATGCCGACGCCACCGCCCAGTCGATGGACGATGCATCACCCGCCAAATGGCATCTGGCGCATACGACATGGTTCTTCGAAACTTTCGTGCTGCGCGATCATGTGCCGGGTTATCGCGCGTTCGATCCCGCCTTCGCCTATCTGTTCAACAGCTATTACGAGGCGGAAGGCGCGCGCCATGCACGCCCGCAGCGCGGATTGCTGACGCGGCCTTCGCTCGATCATGTGCTGGCTTATCGCGCGCATGTCGATGCGGCGATGCAGGCGGCATTGCCCGATCTGCCGGATGCGGTGCTGGAACTCGTGACACTGGGCCTCCATCACGAACAGCAGCATCAGGAATTGCTGCTGACCGACATATTGCATCTCTTTGCGCAAAGCCCGCTGTCTCCCGCCATGTGGGATACGCCCAGCGCGATGCCCGCACCGATGCCCGGCCCGATCCGGTGGATCGCAGGGCGCGAGGGTGTGGTCGAGATCGGCCACGACGGAGACGGTTTCGCCTTCGATTGCGAAGGCCCGCGCCACAGGACGATACTTGCGCCGCATGCGCTCGCCAGCCGCCCCGTCACCAATGGCGAGTGGCAGGATTTCATGGCCGACGGCGGCTATGCCGATCCGCGCCACTGGTTGTCCGACGGCTGGGCATGGGTACAGGCGGAGCGGATCGAAGCGCCGCTCTACTGGCGGCAGGAGGATGGCGGGTGGAGTCGATTCGGCCATGATGGTCGCCGCCCGGTCAATCCCGCCGCGCCGGTCACGCATATCAGCCTCTATGAAGCCGACGCCTATGCAAGCTGGGCCGGTGCGCGTCTCCCCACCGAAGCGGAATGGGAAAGCGCGGCACAAGGGCTGGACCCTCATGCAGGCACGCAACTGGACGAGGCCCGTTGCCCGCGCCCGCGCGCCTGCGAACAGGCCGAAGGTCTGGCGCAGATGTTCGGCGACGTGTGGGAATGGACCGGCAGCGCCTACCGCCCCTATCCCGGCTTTCGTGCAGCAGAGGGCGCGGTTGGCGAATATAACGGTAAATTCATGTCCGGGCAGTTCATTTTGAAAGGCGGCAGTTGCGCGACGCCGCGCGGCCATCTGCGCGCCTCCTACCGCAATTTCTTCTATCCCCATCAACGCTGGCAGTTCACCGGCCTGCGCCTCGCAAAGGATCTCTAGCCTCATGCTGTTGACGCTCGACCGGCAAACGGGGATTGCCCCTGCCGCTGACCCTGCTTTCCGGCAGGACATGCTCGAAGGCTTCGCCCGGATGCCGAAGGCGACGCCTGCGCGATGGTTCTACGATCATCGCGGATCGGAACTGTTCGAGGCGATCACCGCGCTGCCGGAATATTATCCCACGCGCGTCGAAACGGCCCTGCTGGCGGCGCATTGCGGCGAAGTCGGCGCGCTGGCGGGGGTGGGTCGCGCCGTGATCGAGTTCGGCGCGGGCAGCGCGATCAAGACGCCGCATCTGCTGTCGGCCATCGCGCCCGCCGCCTATGTTCCGATCGACATCAGCGGTGATTTCCTGCGGGAAAGCAGCACGACGCTGGGCGCGCATTTCCCCGGCCTGCCGGTCCTGCCTGTGGAAGCAGACTTCGGCCATCCGGTCGCCCTTCCTGCGGCGGTCGCGGACCTGCCCAAGCTGGGCTTCTTCCCCGGCTCGACCATCGGCAACATGACGCCGCCCGAAGCCGTCGATCTGCTACGGGCGATGCGCGCTTCGCTGGGTGAAGGCGCCATGTTGCTGATCGGAATGGACCGGGTGAAGGACGAAGCGGCGCTGGTACGCGCCTATGACGATGCGCAAGGCGTGACTGCGGCGTTCAACATCAACCTGCTCGCCCGCATCAACCGCGAATTGCATGGAACGATCCCGCTCGACGCCTTTGCCCATCGCGCGATCTGGAACGATGCTGCCGCGCGGATCGAAATGCATCTTGAGGCGCTGCGGACCGTCGACTTCACGATCGACGGCATGGCCTTCACCATGCAGGCCGGCGAAACGATCCACACCGAGAACAGTCACAAATATGCCCCACGCGACGCGCGCCTGCTGCTGCGCGCCGGAGGCTGGGCGCCGGTGCGGGAATGGACCGATGCGGAAGGTCAGTTCGCACTGATTCTGGCCGCCGCCGACTAAGGTGTTACCCGTGCGCGCCAGGTGGTGATCCAGTTCCACCCGCCGCGGCATTCGCCCATCTGCGTCGCTTCCGACAGGCGGAACATCGTCCCGTCCCAGACATAGGTTTCGCTGCTGCCGCAGTCACCGATGCCGCGGCCCTTGGCGTAGCTGGACAGGCTGCCCGTTTTCGCCTCGAACCCGGCATTGACCAGCATCGGCATACGCACATCCTCGCCCCAGCCCGGCTGCAAGTCGAACCGCGCGGCCACGAAGCTGCGCCGACCCGGCATGCCGGTGGCGATCAGGGGTACGGACGAGAAATTATACGCGCCCGCACCGCAGGGGATGAGCACCAGTACCTGCGTCTTTGACAGCCGATGCAGATCGGGTTCCTGATCGGGCATGAACTCGTCGGTACAGCCGCTGATTTTCACGGCCTGCGCCAGTTCCTCGCGCCACAGGGCCGCAGGCTCCGCGCCACCGGGGATGACCGCGCGCGTGATGACCGGCAAAGGCGGCGGTGGCTTCACCGCGCTTGCGCCCAGCGGGCCTTTCGCCACGATCGCCGTCACTGTTCCAGCCCGGCCCTGCTGCGCATCCATATAGCGCAACGCCGCCGCCGATCCGCTCAGCGAAGGCTTGCCGAGCAGTGTCTTGCCGTGCCGCACTTCCATCACCGCGCCGCGCGCCATGGCGGTCGCGATGGCGGCGCCCTGAACGCCGCTGAACTGCGCTTCGTCATCGGCGGCTATGGCGCTCGCGATCGTCTTGCCGTCGATAACGACGCTGACCGATCCCTTGATGCTGTCCTGACTGCGTACCGATATCGTCGGTTGCGCCAAGGCTTCCGCCCCGCGCGAGATGGTGAGGGCAATATGCCCGTCGAACACGGCATCCTCCGGCAGCAATGCCTCGGCGGCGCAGGCGCGGCCATTGTCGCAGCCGATCGTCCAGTCGCGGTATGTTTCGAGCTTTCCGGGCTGCGGCGCCGCGCGCACCGGAGCCGCCGCCAGCAGACTCGTGCCGAGTGCTACCGCTATTGCAATTTTCAAAGCCATTCTCCCCCTGCAATTTACGATAGCCTGATTTGAGACCCTCCGGTAGAGGCCGATGCATATCCAGAAAAGAGGGATCAGGGCATGCAGTCTATTGGAATCATCGGGGCCGGACAGATGGGTGCGGGCATTGCCCAGGTTTCGGCGCAGGCCGGTTACCAGGTGTTGCTGGCCGATGTCGACGTAGCGCGGGCGCAAACGGGCAAGGACGGCGTCGCCAAACAGATCAACCGGCTGGTGGAGAAGGAAAAGATCAGCGCCGCCGATGCGCAGGCCGCGATCGACCGGATCACGCCGGTGGGCGATTATGCCCCGATGGCGGACGCGGGCCTCATCATCGAGGCGGCGACCGAGCGGGAGGAAATCAAGCGCGTGATCTTCGCCAAGGCCGCCGAGATACTCGCTCCCGATGCGGTGCTTGCGACGAATACCTCATCCATATCGATCACCCGGCTGGCGCAGGCGAGCAGCGACCCGACGCGCTTCGTCGGCGTCCATTTCTTCAATCCCGTGCCGTTGATGAGCCTCGTCGAAGTCATTCGCGGCCTCGCCACCAGCGACGCGACGATCGCGGTGGCGCGCGATTACGTGGGCCGCATCAACAAGCAGATGGTGCTGGCGAAGGACAGCCCCGGTTTCATCGTCAACCGCATCCTGCTGCCGCTGCTCAACGAAGCGTTCTTTGCGCTGGGCGAAGGCACCGGGTCGGTCGTCGACATCGATCTGGGGGTGAAGCTGGGCCTGGGTCATCCCATGGGGCCGCTGACGCTGGCGGACATGATCGGTCTCGACACGCTGCTCGAAGTGCTGCGGGTGATGCAGCAGGATTTCGGCGATCCCAAATATCGGCCTGCGCCGATCCTCGTCAAATATGTCGAAGCGGGCTGGTACGGTCGCAAGACCAAGCGCGGCTTCTACGACTATTCCGGGCCGGAACCCGTGCCCACGATGTGAGCCATTGAATCCCGTCATGCTGACGAAAGTCAGCATCCATTGGCCTCTACGCCATCAATGACGCCCCAACATTGCACAAATGGATCCTGACTTTCGTCATGCTGACGAGACGGGAATATTGCGGTCGTTTGTGGGGTCTATACCCTATCGCCGCGCCACCAGCAGCTTGTCGATCTTGCGCCCGTCCATGTCGACGATTTCGAAGCGCCAGCCCTGATCGTCGAAATGCTCGCCGACTTCGGGCAGATGCTTGAGCACCCACAGGGCGTGGCCCGCGACGGTGGCGTAATCGCGATCTTCCGACAGGTCGATCCCGATGCGCTCCGCCAGCAGGTCGACGGGCATCTGGCCTGATACCAGCAGGCTGCCGTCCTCCCGCTCGACCAGATCGGGCTCGTCATAATCGTCGCGGTCCGACGCGAACTCCCCGGCGATGGCGGACAGCAGGTCGGCGGGCGTCAATATCCCTTCGAAATGCCCATATTCATCGTGCACCATCACCATGGGCACGTCCGCGCGGCGCAGCACTTCCAGCGCATCCATCGCGTCCACCTGATCGGGGACCACTTCGGCGCGCCGCATCAGCGCGCGCAGGTCGAGCGTTTCGCCGCGGAACAGCGCCGACATGATGTCGCGCGCCTGCACGATGCCGATGATGTCCTCGACAGACCCCTGTCCCACGGGCAGGCGGGTGCGCGGGGTTTCCAGCAGGCGCTGGCGGATCGCGTCATTGTCGGCGTTCACGTCGATCCAATCGACGTCCATCCGCTGCGTCATCACTTCGCGCACCGGACGGTCGGCGAGGCGCACGACGCCCGATATGATCGCGCGCTCGCTTTCCTCGATCACGCCAGACTTGCTGGCTTCCGCGACGATCAGGTGCAGTTCCTCCGCCGTCACATGGCTTTCGGACTCGCGGTTCATGCCGAGCAGACGGAAGATGAGTGCGCTCGATCCGTCGAGCAGCCAGACGAGCGGTGCCGTGACTTTCGACAGGAGCAGCATCGGTCGCGCCATGATGACGGCGATCGGCTCGGGCGCGCGCAGGGCGAATTGCTTGGGCACCAGCTCGCCGATGATGAGCGAGGCATAAGTGGTCAGGACGATGACGAAGGCGAATCCGATCGTCTGCGCCGTTTCGGGATCGACGCCCAGCCGCGCGATTCGCGCCCCCACAGGACCGCCCAGGCTGGCACCCGAATAGGCGCCGGCCAGAATGCCGATCAGAGTGATGCCGATCTGTACGGTGGACAGGAACTTGCCGGGGTCCGACCCCAGCGCCAGCGCCAGCGTCGCGCCCTTGCTGCCCGCCTTTTCCAGCCCCTGCAGGCGTGGCTTGCGCGCCGAGACGATCGCCAGCTCCGACATGGCGAACACGCCGTTCAGCGCCACCAGCGCAAGGATGATGACGACATCGACCCAGGGAAAGGGTGTCAGCGGCGGGAGCGGGGTGGGAAGCGTGGCCATGGCGGTCGATACCCCTATTGCCGCGAATCTGTCCCTTTCACAACAGCTACATAAGCCGCCGTTCAGTTCGGATGTGGAACAAAGGGTGCGGCAACAGGTTTAGGCCGTCATCACCGTGGCAATCGAACACGCCAAGAGAGGGATCACCATCATGAATATCACCCATCGCATTCTGGGGGGCGCAGGCCTTGGCGCCATGCTGCTCACCGCCGCCTGCACCACCGATCCGAACACCGGTCAGCGCACGATTTCCAAGGCGGCGATCGGCGGCATCGGCGGCGCGCTGGGCGGATATCTGCTCGGCGATCTGGTCGGCGGACGCCGCGACCGGACGGAAAAGATCGTCGGCGCGGGCATCGGCGCGCTCGCGGGCGCGGGCATCGGCTCGTACATGGATGCGCAGGAACGCAAGCTGCGCGAGGAAACCGCAGGCTCCGGCGTGGACGTGATCCGCGACGGCGACAATCTGCTGCTGCGTATGCCTTCCGGCATTACGTTCGCCTATAACGACGCCGCCGTGCAGCCGCAGTTTCAGCCGACGCTGAACGATGTCGCTTCGGTTCTAGCGCAATATCCCAAGACCTATATCGACGTGTACGGCCACACCGACAGCGACGGTTCTGACGCCTACAACCAGACGCTTTCGGAACGTCGCGCCACTTCGGTCGCCAATTATCTCAACAGCAAGGGCGTCCAGTCCGCCCGTATCGCGACGCGCGGCTATGGCGAGACCCAGCCCATCGCATCCAACGCGACCGAGGAAGGCAAGGCCGCCAACCGTCGCGTGGAGATCAAGATCGTCCCGGTGACCGAAGGCGATCTGCGGTAGAAAATATACTCGTCACCCCAGCGCAGGCTGGGGTCTCAGGCGGCAGGGTACGACCTTGTGGCACGAGACCCCGGCCTGCACCGGGGTGACGATCATAGTGCCTTGGACGCTATGATCGTCAGAAACTCGCCTTTAGCCCGTCGATTACGAACTGCGCCGCCAGCGCCGCCAGCAGCACGCCCAGCAGGCGGGTAATCACCGCCTCTATCTTCTTGCCCAGCAGGTTCATCAGCGGTCCCGCGGCGACGAGTGCGCCGAGCATCAGCACCAGCACCGCCGCCAGCGCGCCCAGCACAGCCAGCCGCTGGCTGAGGCCGTCCGCGCGCGCCATCAGCAGCATGACGGTGGCGATCGATCCCGGCCCGGCGATCATCGGCATCGCCATGGGGAATACCGACACATCCTCGACTTCGGGGGTGTCGACGATCTTCTGCGCGCGATCCTCGCGGCGTTGGGTGCGCTTCTCGAACACCATGTCCATCGCGATCAGGAACAGCATGATGCCGCCCGCGATGCGGAAGCTGTTGAGGTTGATGCCCAATACCCCCAGCAACTGCTTGCCGTACAGCGCGAACACCAGCAGGATCAGCGTGGCGATGAACACCGCACGGACCGCCATCGACCGGCGCTGCGCCTCGCTCGCGCCGTTGGTGACGCTGGCGTAGATCGGCGCGCAGCCCGGCGGATCGATCACCACGAACAGCGTGACGAAGGCGGAGAGGAACAGTTCGAATATCATTTAGGGGCCGCCACTTCGTTCACCAGAACCTCTTCATAGGCACCATCCTTCATCAGGGAAATGGTGACGCGGCGCGATGTGTCGGGGCGGACTTCGCTGGTCCATTTGAGCGTGCCGTCGTCCGACATCCCCTGACCCGGCGTCGGCAGGGCGACGGGACCGGCAGAAGGCGGAGGCGATGGTGGTCCCATGCGGCGCGGACAGGGGGCAAGGCGCGTGCTGATGAAGTCGGCGGGCGGGCGCGGCGTCGCCAGCGTGTCGCCATGATCAAGCACCCATTTCCAGCGGCCCTTGTCGTCGCGCCGCCAGACGGTGGTGAAATAGCCTTGCGTGCCGTCGGCCCGCTGCCACGGCCCGGTCGTCACGCCGATGCTCCCGTCGCAGGACATCAGCACCTTTTCAGGCTGCCACTTGACCGAAGCGGGCGGATCCTTGCGGCCTTTCAGCCAGGCTTGCGCGTTCGCCATCTGCGGCACGAACATCACCGCGTCCTTCGCCGCCGTCTCGCGAAAGGCGGTCCATTGCCCCTTTTCCTGTGCGAGCCGGTTGAAGGCGATTTCCGCCGCGACGACGGCGCTGGGATTGGCGGACAGGCGCACGGGCGGCGTGCGCGCCTGCGTGCCGGTCGTGGCGGCAAGCAGGCCGAAGCCGATCAATAACCCGACGGCGCGTCCGCCGGCATGTTTCATAGCCCTTCCGGTGCGGACAGTCCGGCGCGCGCATGGGCGGCGACCAGCGTGTTGCGCAGCAGCACCGCGATCGTCATCGGCCCGACGCCGCCCGGCACCGGGGTGATGGCGCGGGCGTGGAGGATCGCTTCGGCGGTCGCGACATCGCCGACGATCCGGCTCTTGCCTTCTTCCTCCGCAGGCACGCGGTTGATGCCGACGTCGATCACCGTCGCGCCCGGCCTGATCCATTCGCCCTTCACCATTTCGGCGCGCCCGACGGCGGCGACGACGATATCGGCGCGATGCACGACGGAAGCGAGATCGCGCGTGCGGCTGTGCGCGATCGTCACGGTACAGCTTTCGTTGAGCAGCAGTTGCGCCATCGGCTTGCCGACGATGTTCGACCGGCCGATTACCACGGCCTCCAGCCCGGACAGATCGCCCAGTTCATCCTTCAGCAGCATTAGGCAGCCGAGCGGCGTGCAGGGCACCATGCCCGGTTCGCCGACCGCCAGCTTGCCGCTATTGATGACGTGGAAGCCGTCGACATCCTTGTCGGGATCGATCGCCGCGATCACCGCCGCCTCATCGATATGGGCGGGCAGGGGCAGTTGCACGAGGATGCCGTCGATCCGGTCGTCGCCGTTCAGTTCCTCGACCAGTTCGAGCAGTTCCTCCGCGCCGATCGTCGCGGGCCGCTTGAAGGCATAGCTTTCCATGCCCGCCTCGACCGTCATCTTCTCCTTGGAACGGACATAGACGCTGCTCGCCGGATCCTCGCCGACCAGCACGACGGCCAAGCCCGGTTTGCGGCTCTGCGTCGCGACGAAGGCTTCCACGCCCAGCGCGACCTTCGCCCGCAATTGCGCCGCGAACGCCTTGCCGTCGATGGTCTTGCCGATCGTCATCAGACCAGCAGGGGCGTGAAGATCGCGGGCAGGATGACGCGCTGCAGGATGTAGATCGCCAGCAGCACGACCATCGGCGACAGGTCCAGAGCGCCCAGATCGGGCAGAACCTTGCGGATCGGGCGGTAGATCGGCTGTGTCATCCGATCGAGTGCGTAAAGCGCGTTCCGCACAAAATCATTATAGGTGTTGATGACGTTGAACGCGATCAGCCAGGACAGGATCGCCTGGATGACGATGATCCACCACACCACGTTGAGCAGGATCATGAGAATCTGATAGATGACGAGCGCCATGCGGTCTCCGCGAAGCCTGAGCCACGACATGTGGCGAATGATGCCGCTTTACGCGACTGCCCGTGCCGGGGGCAAGCGTTGGCCTGCGATTATTCCACCAATGCGCGTTACAGCCGCACGAGCGTACCCGCGCCGCGCTTGGTAAAGATTTCCAGCAGCATCGCGTGCGGCACGCGACCGTCGAGTATGACGGCGGCGTCCACCCCGGCCTCGACCGACTGGACGCAGGTTTCGAGCTTCGGGATCATCCCGCCGGAAATGGTGCCGTCGCCTTGCAGCACCTTGATCTGCGCCGGGGTCAGGTCGGTCATCAGCTCGCCTGCCTTGTCCAGCACGCCCGGCACGTCGGTCAAAAGGAACAGCCGCGCCGCGCCCAGGGCCGCCGCCACCGCGCCCGCCATCGTGTCGGCATTGATGTTGTAGGTTTCGCCGCCCGCACCGATGCCGATCGGGGCAATCACCGGGATCATCCCCGCGCCGCTGATCGTATCGAGGATCGCGGTATCGACATGGCTGGGTTCGCCCACGAAGCCCAGGTCGATCGCCTGCTCGATCAGGCTGTCGGGGTCTTTCCGCGTCCGCTGCACTTTCGTGGCGGTAACGAAGCCGCCATCCTTGCCGGAAATGCCGACGGCGCGGCCGCCCGCCTGGCCGATCCAGTTGACCAGTTCCTTGTTGATCGCGCCGGACAGTACCATTTCGGCGACCTTGGCGGTTTCCGCGTCGGTGACGCGCAGGCCGTCGACGAAGCTGCTTTCGACGCCCAGCTTCTTGAGCATCGCGCCGATCTGCGGCCCGCCGCCATGGACGACGACCGGGTTGATGCCGACCGCCTTCATCAGCACCACGTCCTCGGCGAAATCGCGCGCCAGTTCCGGGTCGCCCATCGCGTGGCCGCCATATTTCACCACGAACGTCTTGCCCGCATAACGCTGCATATAGGGCAGCGCCTCGGTCAGCGTCTCCGCTTTGGCGAGGAGTTCGGGGGCGGGATCATGCTTGCTGCTCATGCCCGCGCGCATAGGGGAAAGGGGGGAGCGGGGCAAGAAGTGACCCGATCCTCCCCGCTTCCTATCTCCGTTCGGTTCGAGCCTGTCGAGAACAGCGCGCAGGGTTCTCGACAGGCTCGAACCGAACGGAGGTCGTACTTTACCGCCCGTCCAGCTTCCGCCCGATCCACACGACGAGATAAATCAGCGGCGGCACCAGCACGGCGGAGAGCGTGACCTTCGCGATCATCTGCCCGAGCATCAGTTCGCCGATGGGGAACACGCCGTAAAAGGCGAGGCTGATGAAGATCAGCGTATCGACCGCCTGACTCAATACGCCCGCGATCGCGCCGCGCATCCAGAGCATGCCGCCTTCGCCGCGCCGCAGCGCGTCGAAGATCGTGACGTTCAGCGTCTGCGACACGCCATAGGCGGCGATCCCGGCCAGCATCAGGCGCGGCGACTGGCTGAGAACGAGCTGGAACCCCTCCAGCCGCGCCGGTTCCATGCTCGGCGCGGCGGGGAGCGCCAGCACCAGCTCGAAAAGCACGATCGCGAAGATCAGCGGAATGAAGCCGAAGCGCACCAGCTTGTTGGCGACGGCCCGCCCATGCAGTTCCGCCATCGCGCTCGACATCACGACCAGCAGCAGAAAGGCGAAGATGCCCGATTCGACCGAAAGCGGCCCCACGCTGACCTGCTTGTTGCCCAGCACGCCCGCGATGCAGGTCATGCCGCCATAGAGCACGGAAAAGACGAAGAGCGAGCGCGGCACGGAAACCGACGCGGAAACGGGAGAAGTCATCCGCGTTTCATATCGGCTTTTGCGAAAAGGGGAAGGGTGGGGCTTCCTTGTGTTTGAAAGACGGTGTTCCCCGACGAAGGCCGGGGTCCAGTTCAGACGGCAGGACTGGACCCCGGCCTTCGCCGGGGAACATTCCATCAAAGCGAGGACCTGTTGCGGAGGCACTAGCCCAATCGGCAGCGCCCTGTATAAAAAGCCTCTGGCCGGAACACCGGCGCCATCCCGTCCCGTCGCATCCGAAAGCATTCATGACCAGATTTCTGATCGGCCTGGCCGGTATCGCGCTCATCCTCGCCATCGCCTTCGCCCTGTCGTCCAACCGGCGTGCGATCCGCCTGCGCATCGTCGGCGCGGCCTTCGCGTTGCAGACGGGGATCGCCGTGCTGGTGCTGTACGTGCCTGCGGGCAAGGCGGTGATCGCGGGCATGTCGCGCGGCGTCGCCAATCTGCTGGGCTATGCGCAGGCGGGGACGGACTTCATCTTCGGTCCGCTCGCGAAGCCCGAAATCGGCGGCGCGAGTTTCGCCATCGCCGCGCTGCCGGTCATCATCTTCTTCGCCAGCCTCGTTTCGATCCTCTATTATATCGGCGTGATGCAACTCGTGGTCCGTTGGGTCGGCGGCGCGATTCAGAAAGTGATCGGCGTCTCCAAAGTCGAATCGCTGTGCGCCGCCGCCAACATCTTCGTCGGGCAGAGCGAAAGCCCGCTCGTCATCCGCCCCTATCTCGCGGGGCTGACCCCGGCCCAGCTGTTCACGGTGATGACGTCGGGCATGGCGGGCGTCGCGGGTACGATCCTCGCCGCCTACGCCTCGATGGGGATCAAGATCGACTATCTGCTCGCGGCCAGCTTCATGGCGGCGCCCGGCGGCATATTGATGGCCAAGATCATGATGCCCGACAATCCCGACGATCCGCAGGTCGATCCCGTCATCCTGCCCGAGGGCAGCCATGACGAGGAGCGCGCGGCGAACATCATCCAGGCCGCGGCGCAGGGCGCGCAGACCGGCGTCAAGCTGGCGGTCGCGGTCGGCGCGATGGTGCTGGCGTTCGTGGCGCTCGTGGCGCTGGCGAATGGTGTGCTGGGTGGCGTCGGCGCATGGTTCGGCTATCCCGCGCTCAGCTTCCAGCAGATATTGGGCTATCTCTTCTCGCCGATCATGTACCTGCTCAACATTCCGTGGACGGAGGCGCAGGTGGCGGGCGGCCTGTTCGGCACCAAGGTCGTGCTCAACGAGTTCGTCGCGTATATCCAGCTCGGCACGGTGCAGGGCGCGCTGTCGCCCGCGACGGTCGCGATCGTGACGTTTGCCTTGTGCGGCTTCGCCAATTTCAGCTCGATCGCAATCCAGATGGCGGTGACCGGCAACCTCGCCCCCAACCAGCGTCCGATGATCGCGAAGCTGGGGATCAAGGCGCTGGTGGCCGGCAGCCTCGCCAACCTGATGAGCGCGGCGCTGGCCGGGTTGATGCTGAGTTTGGGGTAACACCGTCTCCCGCGTCATTCCCGCGAAGGCGGGAACCTATCTTGCCAACTGCGCGTCAGTCGCCAAGACGAGAAATGGGTTCCCGCCTTCGCGGGAATGACGATGAGGGTAATGGCTACCCCTACAGCTTCCCGTACTTCGCCTCGAACCCCGCGATGTCGCCGTTCGCCAGATATTTCGCCTGATCGATCCACTGGTCGCGCACGGGCCGCCCCTTGAAATTGCCGAGTTTCGCGTCAATCGCGGCTAGGTCCGTATCGGTCCATGCGGCGATCTGCGCGAAGCGGGTTACGCCGAGGTCGGTTAGCAAGGCAGCGAGTTTGGGGCCGACGCCCTTGAGTTGCAGCAGATTGTCGGTGCCTTGCGAAGGCACGGCAGGAGCAGGGGCGGGCGAGGGCTTGGCCACCGGGACAGGCGCAGCTTTCGCTGGGGTCGGGTCAATCACGACCGAAGGCGGCGGGGCTGCTGCGGGGATCGGGTCGATCACCGGCGGCACCGGGGTTGCCGTTACTACGACCGGCGGGGGAGCAATCTTGGGTTGCGGTTCGGCGGCCTGTAGCGGCTCCGCGACATCCTTCGCCTGCACCGTGTCGCCGGTCGCCTTGTCCGCCGAAGCCTTGCTCGACATGAGATAGGTGACGGCAATGACGATCAGCAGGGCGATCACCAGCCACAGGCCGTAGGTGGTCAGAAACTCGGTCATGTCTGTTCTCCTTGTTCCGTATTTTCAGGCCGCACCTTCGCGCTCGACTTCGCGCCAGCCGATGTCGCTGCGGGAAAAGCCGTCTGCAAAGTCGACGACCGAAAGCGCCTTGTACGCCGTCGCCTGCGCCGCCCGAACGGTCGGTCCGATGGCGGTGATGTTGAGGACGCGGCCACCCGTCGAGATCAGCGTTCCCTCGCGCATCGCGGTGCCTGCGTGGAATATCTTGGCACCGTCGGCTTCGGCGTCTGCGATACCGCCGATTGTCCCGCCCTTCTTCGGCGTACCCGGATAACCCTGCGCCGCCATCACGATCGTCAGCGCCGGATCGGGCGAGAGCGTCACCGGCGGATGGTCCGCCAGCGTCCCCCGTGCTACCGCCAGCAGCAGCGTCACCAGATCGTCCTGCAATCGCATCATCAGCACTTGGCATTCCGGGTCGCCGAAACGGGCATTATATTCGATCAGCTTCGGCCCCGTGCGCGTCAGCATCAGCCCGGCATAGAGCACGCCGCTATAGGGCATCCCCTCCGCCGCCATCGTTTCGACCGTCGGCTTTACGATCTCCGCGATCACGCGCGCCTCCAGCGCGGGGGTCAGCACGCGGGCGGGGCTGTAGGCGCCCATGCCGCCGGTATTGGGGCCGGTGTCGCCGTCGCCGACCCGCTTGTGGTCCTGCGCGGAGCCGAAGGGGAGGATCGACACACCATCGGTCAGCGCGAAGAAGCTCGCTTCCTCGCCGGTCATATATTCCTCGATTACGACTTCCGCGCCTGCATCGCCGAAGCTGCCGGAGAACATGTCCTCGATCGCGGCCTGCGCCTCCTCATGGGTCATGGCGATGATGACGCCCTTGCCTGCCGCAAGACCATCCGCCTTGATAACGACCGGCAGGCCGAAGGGGGTAAGCGCGGTATGGGCGTCCGCCTTGTTCGTCACGCGCGCATATCCCGCGGTCGGAATGTTGGCGCGGGCGCACAGATCCTTGGTGAAGCCTTTGGACCCTTCCAGTTGGGCGGCCAGTCTGGACGGTCCGAACACGGGCACATCGGCGGCGCGCAGGCTGTCGGCAAGGCCGTCGACCAAAGGCGCTTCCGGCCCGATCACCACCAGGCCGACGGCATTGGCGGCGCAAAAGGACAGGACGGCGGCATGATCGGTCGCGTCGAGGTCGACCAGCGTGGCGTGCTGCGCTATGCCCGGATTGCCCGGCGCGGCGAACAGCATGTCGCAATGGGGCGATTGCGCCAGCTTCCACGCCAGCGCATGTTCGCGCCCGCCGCCGCCAAGCAAGAGGATGTTCATCGCCGTCATGTCCCCGGAATTTGAGTCTGCCTATGATCCGTCGGGCCGCCTGTTAGCGGAGGATGCGCCGGGCGACAACGCGCCGCCGCTCAGCGTGAGCGAATTGTCCGCCCGGCTGAAACGCACGGTCGAGGATCGCTTCGGCCATGTGAAGCTGCGCGGGGAAATTTCCGGCTTCAAGCGCGCCGCCTCCGGCCATGTCTATCTCGCGCTGAAGGACGAGAGCGCGGTGATCGACGGCGTGATGTGGAAGGGCGGGGCAGGGCGGCTCGCCTTCGCGCCCGCCGATGGCGTGGAAGTGATCGCGACCGGCAAGCTCACCACCTACCCCGGCCGGTCCAAATATCAGATCGTGATCGAACGGATGGAGCTGGCGGGCGAAGGCGCGCTGATGCAGTTGCTGGAGAAGCTCAAGCAGAAACTCGCCGCCGAAGGGCTGTTCGCGGCGGAGCGCAAGGTGCCGCTGCCGTTCCTGCCCAAGGTGATCGGCGTCGTCACCTCGCCCACCGGCGCGGTGATTCGCGACATTCTCCACCGCCTCGCCGATCGCTGCCCCACCCACGTTCTCGTCTGGCCGGTGCTGGTGCAGGGCGAGGGCGCGGCGGGGCAGATCGCCGCGGCGGTGCGCGGCTTCGACGCGATACCCGCCGACGGCCCGGTGCCGCGCCCTGACCTCGTTATAGTCGCGCGCGGCGGCGGGTCGATCGAGGATCTGTGGGCCTTCAACGAGGAAGCCGTGGTCCGTGCGGTGGCGGACTGTTCGATCCCGATCATCTCGGCTGTGGGGCACGAGACCGACACGACGTTGTGCGATTTCGCCGCCGACGTGCGCGCGCCGACGCCCACCGCCGCCGCCGAAATCGCCGTACCGGTGCGGGCGGACCTGATGGCGTTGCTGACCGAACAGGGCCTGCGCGCGCAGCGGGCGGTGCGGCGCGGTGCGGCGCAGGCGCGCGAGCGGCTGGAGGTGCAGATGCGCCTGATGCCCGCGCCCGATGCGCTGCTGGAAACGCAGCGGCAGCGGGCGGACGATCTGGGCGAGCGGCTGGGCCGTGGGCTGTTGCATCGGGTGACCGGCGCGCGTGGCCGTCTGGCGGAAAAGGCGGGCGCGTTGCGACCTGCACTGCTCGGTCAGCGGATCATGCGCGAGCGGCAGCGGATCGACGCGCTGCGCCTGCGCCCCGAATTGCTGACCCGCCGCCTGACCGATGCGACGACGGCGCTGGACCGGCTGTGGCGGCTGGCCGCATCGCTGGACCCCAAGCGGCCGCCGCGTCCGGGATTTGCGCTGGTGACAGGAAAGGGCGGTTTTGTGACGAGCGCCAACATGGCCCGGCAGGTAGGCATCATGTCGCTGACGTTTATCGATGGCGACGTATCCGTTCAGGTTGCTCGAGCGGAAGAACCATCCAAGGTCGACATATCTGTGCGTGCACGCCGCGCAAGATCACATGCTGAACCTTCGCATCAGGACTTGTTTTCCGATATGAAGTAAGTCACGAAACAGAAACATCGAGCAATGGCTCATATCGATCACTTATCTGACACTGTGGGGGTGGCATGGAGATCGACGAGTTGGTGGCGCGTGCAAGCGCCGCACGTCGCGTGGGGGACGTTATCGCTGCGGAAAGCCTGCTTATGGAAGCATGGCGGACCAGCGGAGATCGCGCGGATATATGTAATGCCTTGGGCATGGTCCATATCGGAACCGCGCCGGATAAGGCTGCTGCCTGGCTTGAGCGCGCTGCTGCGCTTGATCCATCTGCAACTGCGCTGTGGTTGAATTTGGCAGATGCACGTCGCCGTAACGGCAATATGGATGGCGCACTGGTGGCCTTCGACCGTGCCCTGTCGACGGATCCCTATGCATTGCCTGCCTTGGTTGGAAAGGCGCAGTTGCTCGAAGCATTGGAACGCTTGCCGGAAAGCGCAGTGGTATATGCGGCAATCCTTTCGGCTTATGGGACAAACCCTGATCCTGCACCTGCATTCGAAGCTTTGTTCGATCACGCGCGGGATGTGGTCGCCAGAGTTAAGCTTGCCAAGGCACAGCAATTGTCGGGCGCCACCAGGCAAGTGATGGAGCATCACAAGGGCGCTGATTTCAGCCGCGCCAATGTCTTTCTTGATATTGTCGGGGGACGCCGCCGGGTGTTTCATCCTTCGCCATCGGGAACCTATTTTCCTTTCCTCCCAGCGCATGAGTTCTTCGCGCCGGTTAACTTTCCCTGGTTTGAAAAACTGAGGGATGCGACGGATGATATTCGCTCGGAACTGGTGGCATTATGCCGGTCTCGTAATGATCTGATCGACCCCTATGTTCAAATTCCGCCTGGCACGCCTGTCAATCAATGGGCCGCGCTGAACGGGTCGAAGGATTGGGGTGTCGTTTTTCTCTGGAAAGATGGCGTGCCGCAGGAAGCCAATCTGGCGCAGTGCCCAAATACGCTGGCGGCACTCAAGAATGTACCCTTGCTCGACATTCCGGGTAAAGCGCCAACCGTAATGTTTTCAATGCTTTCTCCAAGGACGCATATTCCTCCCCACACTGGAACAACGAATGTGCGGGCGATCGTCCATCTTCCTCTTATCGTTCCCGACGGTTGCCGTTTTCGCGTAGGTGGCGATACGCGCGACGTGCGCTTGGGGGAGCTATGGGCTTTTGACGACACGATCGAGCATGAGGCCTGGAATGACAGCGACCACCTACGTAGCATATTGATTCTGGACGTGTGGAATCCCTATTTGACGGATGCTGAACGGGAGATCATTCGTGTTACCGGGGGCTGACATCGACTATTTGTTCGATAACATGGCGACAGATATCCGGATTTTCTAACGCAGGTGTTGCTTTGATGCTCATGTCCAATAGAGGGCGACCCGCCAGACTACGCTATGCAGCATATAGTTTCACAGTGCTTGTACCGGGCGACCATGTAATTTGTGCTGGCAGCGGCCAGCTTGTTGCCCTGGAGAATTTGCGGTACTGGAGCATTGCGCGGCAAGAGCCTTATGCCAATGCCGAAATGTCCGTGCAGGCGGAACTGGCGGCAAGAGCGCACTTCTCTTCTCAAAAATGATCGTTATCAACTTTAGCAGATATATGGTGGGGGCGATGACCTTGATGGTGTCGCCATCGGTCCTCTTTGTAATGCCAGGTGCCGCGCAAACGTCTCGCCCCCAAGTATCCGCGCAAAGCAATGCCGATGTTATGGTATTCGATCTTGAAGGATCATTTACGCAGGGAGGCTTGATAAGAGGCCAAATCCCTCCTGGCACGATTAGGCTGTCGCTCGATGATTCGCCGCTTGTCTGGGACGACAATGGGCAGTTTGTGATGGCGTTTGATCGCGATGCATTGGGTCACTCGCGGCTTGAAGCGACGTTGCGGGATGGCCGCATCGTTGCCCGCGATCTCACCATCGCGCAGCGGGCATGGTCTATCCAACATGTCGGCACCGCACTGCGTCCGACGCTGCAAAGCGCCGATTTTCTGGCTATCCGCACTGCCGAACTGGCGAGAATTGCGCACGCTCGTGCGGAACGAAGCGATAGCAGCGGGTGGAGGCAAGCGTTTATATGGCCCTATGCAGGTAGAATCTCGGGTTCCTTCGGTGTACAGCGTGTCTATCGGGGGGAGCCGGGCGCGTTCCACGGCGGCGTCGATATTGCCGGGCCTCTGGGCGCCCCTATCGTTGCCCCGGCCGATGGCGTGGTAGTGCTCGCTTCCGCGGCGCCCTTCTCTCTCGAAGGCAATTTGCTGATCCTGGATCATGGTGCGGGTCTCAACAGCGCCTTTCTGCATCTGTCCCGTATCGATGTGCGCCAAGGCGAGCATGTGTTGCGTGGCCAGCGTATTGCTGCGATCGGCGCCACAGGGCGCGCTACAAGCCCGCATTTGCACTGGGCGATGAAGTGGCGCGAAGCCCGTATCGATCCTCAGCTTGTCGTCGCCAAGACGAAATGAACGGCAGGTCGCGCCTCAGCCGACCCGTTTCATCCGCACCGCACGCCATCCGTTTATGTTACCCAGGAAGCTGCCCATCGCCGCCTTTCTGATGGCGACTTTCATTCCCGCAACGGGGATTTCATAGGGAATGGGCTCAGTCGTTTGCCATTGAGCACCATCCTCCAGTGTTAACAACCACAAACGGTTTGCCTGTGGGCGTACAGAGGCTAACGTGGATTCGATCCGCGCATCTTCCGGCTTGGCAGTTTTTGCATCGGCGTCACTGCTGCCAAGGAACGGCAATCTGGGTAGGTTGAAGCCAAACAAGGACCGCCTGGTCTTCTTGATTTCCTGTTTGTCCAATATAACGACTTCATCGTCCTTGGCCGCAGTATCCAGTGCAGCGACCTGCCGATCGAAACAGGCAAGCCGCGCAACATTGTCGGTGAGGGCACGGCAATCCAGAAGCTGCGTAAAAATTTCCGGACGTGGCTGAATATTTGGCTGTGCCATACATACAGAGGTCAACAGGACTGACATGACTGTGACACTTATGCCGATTGTTAGCCGCATGTTCTGAACTCCGATGACCGCTCCGCCGATCCTGCGCGGACGAATTTCATTGACTGTCGTTCAATTGCGCCAACCTGCGCTCCAGCACAAGAGGAGGATGCAGTATGATGCTGCATATCCACTATATTTCACCGATCGCAGACAACAGGTTGTGATATTCTTTCTGATGCAATTTTCGCGTAATAAAATAACAAATTGTCGGTTTAAGTTGGGCAGGATGACTACTGTTGCCAATTTGCTACATCGTTGTTCAAAAGCGGTTCAGGAAGCAGGTCAGCGCTTTACACCGCTCTTCAGGCTGCGCAGAACCCAAAACAGCCCGTGTGACGACCATGCTGTCGGGCCATGTCTTTCAGAAATGAAAGGGAGGTTGTCACACGCAAGCATTACGAAGGCAGGCACTAACCTGCTGGAACTCCAGAGCAAGGGACTGGACTTTGAAAAACATTTCGAAAATCGCGCTGCTGCGTAGTGGTGTGGCATCCGCCATCATGGGTGTTACGCTGGCTTCGACGGCGGCTTTCGCCCAGGAAGCGCAAAGCGCTGACGATGGTGCCGGGGAATCGATCGTCGTAACGGGTTCGCGCATCGCGCGTCCAGATCTTGAAACCGCCGCTCCGCTGGCCGTAGTGTCTAGCGAAGAGTTCAAGCTCTCGGGTGCCGTCAACGTCGAGCAGGTGCTGAACGTATTGCCGCAGGTTCTGCCTGGCACGACGTCGTTCTCGAACAACCCCGGTGGCGGTGTCGCCACGCTCAACCTGCGCGGTTTGGGCACGACGCGCAACCTGGTGCTCGTCAACGGTCGTCGCTGGATGTTCTTCGATACCAGCCAGGTTGTCGATCTTAATACCATTCCGCAGTTCCTGATCGAAGGCGTCGACGTCGTCACGGGTGGCGCATCGGCCGTTTACGGTTCGGACGCTATCACCGGCGTCGTCAACTTCCGCCTGCGGAACAATTTGAACGGCATCGAAGTCGGCAGCCAGTATGCGATCACCGAAGAAGGCGATGGCGGCCGCTGGGATACCAATATTGCAATTGGCACAGATTTTGCCGACGGCAAGGGGCACATCACTGCCTTTGGTGAATATTACAAGCGCAAGCCGATCCTTCAGGGCGCGCGTGGCTTCTCCAACTTCACCGCTGGTGAAGGTGATGGCGTGCTGACCAGAGATGGCGGGTCCGCGACCACGCCTGCCGGCCGTTTCGCAGTTCCTGGAACATCGTCTGTTGGCGCAGGCAACGGTCTTGGCGCACTGACGCTGAACCGTGGTGCAGGCACGACCTTCGGCTCGGCTGCTGGCGCGACCTTTGACTCTGCAACGGGTACATCGCGTCCGTTCGTTTCCGGTCCTGACACGTACAACTTCGCTCCGGCCAACTATCTGCAGGTTCCGCAGGAACGCTGGCTGCTGGGTGCCTACGGTGATTACGAAATCAGCGATAGCGTAACAGCCTACATGGAATTGTCGTTTGTTAACAACCGCGTGGCCAACGAACTGGCAGCTACTCCGGTTACCGGCAACTTCAACGTCAACATTGCGTCTGTGTCGCAATTCCTGTCGGCGGCCGACGTCGCAGCGCTGAACCAGATCGATGCGAACGAAAACGCGATCAATGCGGCTCGGGCTGCTCGCGGACTGGCGCCGCTTTACACTGGGACAGCAGCCGCATCTAACGCTACGGGTGTTGTTCAGGTTGGTGTGAACCGTCGCGTCACGGAAACCGGGTCGCGTAACTCGCTCGACGAGCGTAACGCTTTCCGTGGTCTGTTCGGCGTTCGGGGCGACATTGGCGATACCGGGCTTAGCTATGATGCCTATTACAGCTATGCGCGTACCCGCAATGCCAACGTGCAGGCCGGCAACATCTCGCGTCGCGCCTTCCAGGCTGGCCTTGACGGCAGTGCGACACCGATCGATATCTTCGGTCCCAACGCCCTCAGCCAGGCTTCTGTCAACCAGATCAGCATCTTGGCGCAGAACAACGACATCTCCACGCTTCAGGTCGCACAGGCGTCGGTGAACGGTTCCCTGTTCAACTTCGGCTTGGGTGGCGATGACATCGGTTTCGCTGTCGGTGGCGAATGGCGTTCAATGTCGTCGCGTTTCATCCCGGACACCGCATTGTCGTCCGGTGATGTGATCGGCTTCAACGCCGGTAACCCGACGCAGGGTCGCTATGATGTTCGCGAAGTGTTTGGCGAACTGCGTATCCCGATCGCTGCTGACCAGCCCTTCTTCCAGAAGCTGGAAATCAACGCGGCAGGTCGCTACTCCGACTACTCGCTCAAGGCGGTCGGTGGCGTCTGGACTTATGCCGGCGGTATCGAGTGGGCACCCATTCGCGACATCACCTTCCGTGGCCAGTATTCGCGTGCCGTTCGTGCGCCGAACGTCGGCGAACTGTTCGGTGGTCTCCAGACGGGTTTCCCGACCGGTACTGATCCGTGCACCACGGCTGCCGCCCTCAACGCGGGCGGGCTGCGTGATACCTGTATTGCAACGGGCGTTCCTGCTGCCAATCTTGGTCAGGGCGTGCCTTCGCAGCTTCAGCCGAATACGCAGTTCCAGTCGCAGACGGGCGGCAACGCCAATCTGGTGGCTGAAAAGTCCACATCTTATACCTTCGGTACCGTACTGCGTCCGTCCTTCGTGCCCGGCCTGAATATCACGGTCGACTATTTCAACATCAAGATCGGCAATGCCATTGCAACTGCCGGTGGTGGTGCTGCGAACATTCTGAACCTGTGCTACAACACGTTCCAGGATGCGAGCAACGGCTTCTGCCAGCTCGTAGGTCGTAACAGCGCAACCGGGGCCATCGACGGCACGATCAATTCCGACGGTACTGCGGCGGTGGTGTTCGCCGGTGCAGCCAACCTGTCGGCGCTCAAGACTTCGGGTATCGACGTTCAGGTTGATTACACCGCAAAGCTTGGTGTCGGCCTGCTCGGTGAAGATGCGCGCCTTAACCTTGCGTTCCTTGGTACTTACACCAAGAACAACACCTTCACGCCTGTTAACGGCTTGCCGGATGTTATCGAATGCGCAGGTTATTTCGGTGCGAATTGCGGCAATCCGCAGGGCAAGTACAAGTGGACGACCCGTTTGACTCTGATCGACGGTCCGTTGACTTCCACTCTGCGCTGGAGGCACATCAGCAGCACGCGTGATGATGATGATGCGAGCGACTATGTGGTTGAGAAGCTCAAGGCGTACAATCTGTACGACATCGCATTCTCGGCCAATGTCAGTGACAATCTGACTATGTCGTTCGGTGTGAATAACCTTCTCAACAAGAAGCCGCAGTTGATCGGTGCAAACTCGGAACAGGCCAACACCTATCCCGGTACGTTCGACGTGCTTGGCCGCGACTACTTCCTGTCGGCCAATCTGCGCTTCTGATCTCTACATAGCCTGAATGATGAAGGGCGGTCCGCTACAGCGGGCCGCCCTTTTTCGTCATGTCGCTTAGCGACGCCGCTTGCTTTGTAATGTTATCCAACAGGGAATGTCGGAATCGGATCCCCTCTTAACCTTTGGCTTCGTGATTGTTTCAGATTGCCAGCATTGATCATGCAAGGATGTCGAATGCCACAGTTAGGCGTTCCCCCGAAGCAAACGGGCGCGTACCGTGAAACAGGTAACTTGGGAACAGAATGAGTCGACCAGCTTGCGGTTGCAACGTCACCAACGGCCTTAGAGGGAGCCCCAGTTCATCAGGAGGTGCCCCTATATCCAGCCACCCCGCCATAGAATCCGTGTTATCTGATGATGGCAGGGCAACATAAAATGCCGAACTGAGTACGCCTTCGGGATGAATGTGGTGGATATGGAAACCACCACCGGTCAGTCGTATTGACCAGCTTCCGTGGAAGTGCATCGCTGCATTACGAAACGCGAGCAAAGGATGTGTGGGGTCATGCGAAGGCAATGCTGCGATATATCGGGCGATTGCCGCCTGCAGCGATTGGCGTAGCGCGAGCAGCACCGGCTCTTCCCTGTCGAGTAACCGTCCGCGAGTCTGAGTGCCGCCGCGCAGCGACTGGCCGATGGGATGTGCTTTTGTGCGATGGAGACTGCGCAGCAGCTCGGCAAGCCGATCGATGTCCGCATGCTCCAGATCCAAGTCTTGCGCGGCATAAAGACCTGGTTGTTCGCACAGCCAGTCATGCCGTTTGTCTCCCAGCATTCGCCATGCAAGGCTAAGATGCGCCCATGCAGAAATCTGGCGAAGATCTGCCTTGGCGATAGGCTCCAATAATGCGGCGGCGGCATGTGGATCGCCCTTGCGCAATGCGTGACGACCAGCAGCCAGCCGATATTCGCTATCTTCTCCTTTTATGCGGGAAAACGCGGCATCAGCACGATCGATGTCGCCCGCTTCACTTGCGAGCGCCGCTTCAAACAGATCGATTGTCTGCTGTTTCGGTAATCTTTGACGTGCAGAGGTAAGCGCATCGAGCGCATCGCCATGGCGATTGCCTCGCGCCAGACACCGCCAGTAGGCTATGTGCAGATCAGGCTGATCGGGATGCACCGCCAGTGCTTGCGCATAGCTCATTGCAAAATCCGTCATTCCCGCTTCCGATCGCATGCGGGCGAGACTGTCATGCCCGGCAATCCAGTGCGGCTTATTTGCCACCGCATCGGCCAATATGTCTGCACCGATTGAATCGCCTACTGCCTCATATGCCTCGGCAAGTCCCATGATCAGGTCAAGATCATCGGGCGTCTGCGACAATGCGGCCTGATAATGATCGATCGCATCTCGTTCCTGGCCGGCATCCATGGCGAGGCGAGCACACCCATGCTGCGCTGCTATGTGAGCGGGGTCCAACATAAGCGCGGCCTTAAAATCTATGTCGGCGGCAGCCCGATTGCCCATAGAACGATGCACTGCGCCACGTGTCGTAAGCGCGGCGACATGCTGAGGTTGCAAGTTCAAAAGGGCATTCAGATCCGCGAGCGCATCGGGCAGCATGCCGCATCTTTGCAATGTCGTCGCGCGGTTAAGACGAGCATCAATGAAATCGGGCGCGAGCCGTAACGCCTGACTGTAATGTTTGATGGCTCCTGTGGTGTCGTCCCGCGTATCCAGAAGGTTAGCATAATTATTATGTATCTGGGGATCGTTCGGCGCCTGCCGAAGAGCACGCTGAAAAAAACGGCTGGCTTGCAACGTTGATCCCGCCTGCATTTCCACCAGAGCGTACAGATGCAAGACGGCAGAATGTTCGCCAACGACTTTCAATACAGATTGCAGATCGCGTCGCGCATCCGCAAATCGTCTTGCCCGGAATGCGTGCTCTGCTTGCGCAAACAGGCTGTTTACATCCATGTGAATACACTCATCAGCCAAGTTGCTTCGTGGGTAGCCCTTAATAATAGCGAGCTATCATCGATCACGAAACCATCCCGTCAGGGCCAGTCTGCCAATTGGTGCAAAGGGGGGGACGAAAGTAACGCTATGCTTCAGTGGGACGCGAAAGAGGTTCAAGCTGTTGAACCGCGGCTTGTACCCTGCAACAATATCATCGTCCTCATCATGGAACAGCAAATAGCCGCCCCACTCCGGTTTCCACTCCTCTATGGAGAGATTAAGGACATAGGCGACGCGCCACCCCTCCATCACATGACTGTCATCATGAACCCCCAAAAAATGATTTGGGGCATAAAGCGTAGCCTGCGCATCGGCCTTTACCAGTTCTTTTATGCCGGTAATTTCACGAACCAGTTCCATAAAAGGCGCCGCATTGATATGTTCGAGTAACAAGTCATGCGGACCATCTGTGTCCCATTTTTCAAGATAGGCTTCGACCAGAGGATATTGCGCGTAGGCAAAGGTGTAACTTCCTGCATGGGCTGCATCGCCAACGGCCTTGTATATTGCCGTGGCCCTGTCGGGCAGTTCGGCCTGCCGCACGGCGTGGGGGCCATCCTCTCCTGATCTCCATGCCAGCCCCCATTTTGTCTGTCTAAGCAATATCTGCTGGATCGTGCGCGCTGTTTGATTGGTCAGAATGTCGCGTATCTGGATACGACCTTCCTTCGCAAAACGTGCAGCCAGCGCGGTGCGATCCACCTTCGGGTTGATGTCGAAAAGCGGGATGACTTCGTTCATGAGGCGGCAGACCTGATGTGCATGCTTGTTTCTCAATTGTTAGCTTAAAGTGCAATGTCGAAGGTCGCAACGACCGCCCGCCTATGGCCTTGCCGTTTCTCACGCGATTGGGATAGGTCGGTCGAAGTAAGAAGGTTCTGCTGCATGCATTTGGAAATCAATCCCGATCTGGATATCCCTGCATTGACCGCTGCCTTCAGGCAGGATGGACGAGTTCAGCTGTTAAACTGGATAAACCCCGATGCCGCCAATGCGCTGCATATGGAATTGCGTACGCGGTCCGATTGGGTGCAGGTGGTGAACAGCGGCGAGAAAGTGATCGAATTGCCTCGCGCTATGCGTGAGGGGCTGGGCCATGCGGATCGTGAAGCTCTCGACAAAGCAGTCTATGCAGGAGCACGTTATGGCTTTCAATATCGTTATGAAACGATCCGTATTCCCGATGATCATGATGGTCGTCAGTCGCTGAATGATCTGTTGGCGCAATTTGCGCTTTGGCTATCAGGCGGCCTCGTGCGCGACATGCTGCGTACGATTACGGGGCACGATGACATCGCTTTCGCCGATGCGCAGGCAACGGCTTATTCTCCCGATGATTTCCTGACGGGGCATGACGATGCAGTAACAGGCAAAGGGCGTCGTGCAGCCTATGTGTTCGGATTGACGCCGCTATGGCGCGTGGAGTGGGGTGGCCTACTGCTGTTTCACGACAAGAATGGTCATCTCGTCGAAGGATGGGTTCCTAGTTTTAACTGCCTCAACCTCTTCGCTGTACCTCAGATGCACAGCGTATCGCCTGTGTCCCGCGCCGCGGCGTTCCGTCGCTATGCCATCACAGGATGGTTACGCACTGGAACGCCGGCATAGACTACATCACACCACCCGCAACACCAGCGCGCCATCGCCATCCTCCACGCGCACCGCAGCGCCGTCCGGCACATCGCCGCGCAGGATCATGTCGGCGAGGGGATCCTGCAGATAGCGTTGCACCGCGCGTTTCAGCGGGCGGGCGCCATAGACGGGATCATATCCCACCCGGCCCAGCCATGCGCGTGCGCCATCGGTCAGGTCGAGCGTGACCTTGCGGTCCTTGAGCAGTTTCTGCACGCGGCCGACCTGGATATCCACGATCGGGCCCATATGATCCGCGGCCAGGCGGTGGAACAGGATGATCTCGTCCAGCCGATTCAGGAACTCCGGCCGGAAATGCGCGCGGACGATCTCCATCACCTGCGGCTCGACATCGGCGGTCGTCTGCCCCTCGGTCATCGCCGTCAGATACTGGCTGCCCAGATTGCTGGTCAGCACGATTATGCAATTGGTGAAGTCCACCGTGCGGCCCTGCCCGTCGGTCAGGCGGCCATCGTCGAGCACCTGCAACAGGATGTTGAACACGTCGCCATGTGCCTTTTCGACTTCGTCGAACAGGATCACCTGATAGGGGCGGCGGCGCACGGCTTCGGTCAATACGCCGCCTTCCTCATAGCCGACATAGCCCGGCGGCGCGCCGATCAGCCGCGCGACCGAGTGCTTTTCCATGAACTCGCTCATGTCGATGCGGACCATCGCGGCGCTGTCGTCGAACAGGAACTCGGCCAGCGCCTTGGTCAGTTCGGTCTTGCCGACCCCCGTGGGGCCGAGGAACAGGAAGGAACCGAGCGGGCGGTTGGGATCCTGCAACCCCGCACGCGCGCGGCGCACGGCGGTGGAGACGGCCTTCACCGCATCGGCCTGACCAATCACGCGCTTGCCGATGGTGTCCTCCATCGCCAGCAGCTTTTCCCGCTCGCCCGCCAGCATCCGCTCGACCGGAATGCCGGTCCAGCGGGCGACGACGCCGGCGATATCCTCCGCCGTCACTTCCTCGCGAAGCATCGCGCCTTCGGATGCCGTCGCGGCGGCCTCAAGCTGCTTTTCCAGCGTCGGGATGGTTCCGTAGGACAACTCGCTCATCTTCGCGAGGTCGCCCGCGCGTTGTGCCTGCTCCAGTTCCAGCCGGGCCGCGTCGAGCTGTTCCTTTATCTTCGCCTCGCCTGCGATCTTGTCCTTTTCCGCCTGCCAGCGGCCGGTCAGTTCGGACGACTGCTGTTCGAGATTGGCGAGTTCGGCTTCCAGCGTCACCAGCCGGTCGGCGCTGGCGCGGTCGGTTTCCTTCTTCAGCGCTTCCCGCTCGATCTTGAGCTGGATGATCCGCCGGTCGAGATTTTCGATTTCCTCCGGCTTGCTCTCCACTTCCATGCGCAGGCGCGATGCCGCCTCGTCCATCAGGTCGATGGCCTTGTCGGGCAGGAAACGGTCTGTGATGTAGCGGTGGCTGAGCGTCGCTGCGGCAACAAGCGCGCTGTCGGTGATCCGCACGCCGTGGTGCAGCTCATATTTCTCCTTCAGGCCCCGCAGGATCGACACGGTGTCCTCGACCGTCGGCTCACCCACGAACACGGGCTGGAACCGGCGTTGCAGGGCGGGATCCTTCTCCACATGCTTGCGATATTCGTCCAGCGTCGTCGCGCCGATGCAGTGCAGTTCGCCACGTGCCAGCGCCGGTTTCAGCAAGTTGCCGGCGTCCATCGCGCCTTCGCCCTTGCCCGCGCCGATCAGCGTGTGCATCTCGTCTATGAACAGGATAATGTGGCCGTCGGCGCCCTTCACTTCGTCGAGCACGCCTTTCAGCCGCTCCTCGAACTCGCCGCGATATTTGGCGCCCGCGATCAGCGATCCCATGTCGAGCGACATCAGCGCGCGGTCCTTCAGCGTGTCGGGCACGTCGCCATTGGCGATGCGCAGCGCCAGGCCTTCGGCGATCGCCGTCTTGCCGACGCCGGGTTCGCCGATCAGCACCGGGTTGTTCTTGGTCCGGCGCGCGAGAATCTGGATGGTGCGGCGGATTTCCTCGTCGCGACCGATCACCGGGTCGAGCTTGCCGTCGCGCGCCGCCTGCGTCAGGTCGCGCGCGAACTTCTTGAGGGCGTCGTAGCGGTCCTCTGCGCTCTGCGTGTCCGCGGTGCGGCCGCCGCGCAGGCTGTTGATCGCCGCGTTCAGCGCCTCCGCCTTCACGCCCGCCGCCGCGAGCGCCCTGCCCGCAGTGGTGGTGGAGGCAAGCACCAGAGCGAGCAGCATCCGCTCGACCGTCACATAGCTGTCGCCGGCCTTCTGCGCGACCTGCTCGGCCTGATCCAGCACGCGCACGCAATCATTGTCGAGGCCCGGCGTCTGCTGCGCGCCGCTGCCCGATACGGACGGCACCTTCGCCAGCGCCGCATCCGTCTCGCGCAATGCCGTCGCCGCGTCGCCGCCCGCCGCGGCGATCAGGCCGGACGCCATGCCCTGCTCATCCTCCAGCAGCGCCTTGAGGATATGTTCCGGGCTGATCCGCTGATGGTTCATGCGGATCGCCACGGTTTGCGCCGATTGCAGGAAACCCTTTGCGCGGTCGGTAAACTTTTCGAGGTTCATATCGGTGCCCTAAAAACAGATGCTGGACGGGATATGGTGTTGCTGAAAAGCCACACAAGGGGTCAGCGATACTCTGTTGCTTTCCCCCCTAGCGCCATTCGGTTCGAGCTTGTCGAGAACTTCACTTGGGAAGAGTTCTCGACAGGCTCGAACCGAACGGTGTTTAGACAGGTTTAGCTCAGGGCTTCTTCGCCTTCGCCGCGTCTGGCGCGAATACGTCGCCGAAGAAGTCCTTCTCGTACCAGAGCGGCGGCGTATCGCCGTCCGCCATGGCGCGGGTGATGCGGTAATTGGCTTCGGCGAAGCGTGCACCGGCGGTCCAGTCGATCTTCTGGTTCATGTCGTCGCCGGGATGGTGATAATTGCCAGACAGGAACGTCTCCCACGCCTTTTCCCCGCCATTGGCATAGCCGGTGGCGAGGAATACGGCGGGTACGCCCTGCTTCACGAACATGTAATGATCGGACCGCACGAAGATGCTTTCCTGCGGCATGGGATCGGGCGACAGTTTTATGCCCATCGGCGCGACCGCCGCCGCCACGATCGGTCCGAGCGTCGAATGATCCGAGCCGAAGGCGATGACGTCGGTGAACGGATAGAGCAGCAGCGGCATATCCAGATCGACATTGCCGACGATCTTGTCGCCCGGAACGCTGGGATGCCGCGCGAAATAATCGGCGCCCAGCAGCCCGCGTTCCTCCGCCGTGGAGGCGAGGAAGATGATCGAGCGGCGCGGTTTCACAGGCGCATTGGCGGCGGCGCGCGCGACTTCCAGCATGGTGGCGATGCCCGCCGCATTGTCCAGCGCCCCGTTGTTGATGTGGTCGGTGCCTTCCGGTTCGCCCGGCTTCGCCTTGCTGATGCCGATATGGTCGAGATGCGCGGACAGCACGACATATTCGCTGGCGAGCTTCGGGTCGGAACCCGGCAGGATCGCCGCGACGTTGGGGCTGGTGATCCGCTTGCTGGTGCTTTCGTTCTGGATGCGGATGCTGGTTTTCAGGGCAAAGCCTTTGGGACGCCCGCCTGCCTTGTCGGCTTCCTTGCGGATCGCGGCGAGGGTCTTTGGCGCTCCTGCGAACACTGCGTCGGCGGCGGGGCCGTTGAGGGACGCGCCGGCGCGGATGCCGGGCGCCTCGTCGAACGCCTTGCCGTCCTTGCCGACCCAGGTGTAGCTGGGCTGGTTGGCGAACTGGAGCGTCCGCTCCCATGGCCGCGACTTCATCGACTGTATCGTGCCGATGCTGACCATGCCGATCGCGCCATGGCGCTGCGCCGCCTCCGCCTTGGTCGCGCCGACATGCGCGCCTTCCTCGCTCGGCATTCCCTTCGGGAAACCGCGCAGGGTGACGACGATCTTCCCCTTCACGTCCAGTCCGGCGTAATCGTTGATGCCCAGCGGCTGGCTTTCGATGCCGTAGCCGACGAACACGAGCGGCGCGGACACGTCCAGCTTCGGCTCGGTGGCGCTGGTGCCGATCAGCACGTCGGTCGCATGCTTCCAGCTTTTATCGCCTGCCGGGCCGCTGATCGTCACCGTGCCGGGCGTCGCGCCTGCATCGGTCTGCTGGAATGTCACTTCCTGATACCAGGTGCCGTTCTCGCCCGCCGGTTTCAGGCCCAGCGCCTCGAAATGGCTGGCGACATAGCGCGCGGCGATTTCCTGCCCCTTGCTGCCGGTATCGCGCCCTTCGAGCAGGTCGTCCGCCAGAAAGGCGACATGCGCTCGGACGGCCTCCGGGGTGAATATCGGTGCGCCGGCCGCCTTATCGACCCCCTTGTCCACCTGAGCGAGGGCAGAGGTCGAAAGCAGGGCGATGGCGAGCGCGGCAGTGAGGGGGCGAAGGGTCATGGGCGGGTTCTCCGAAAAATAGGCGTGGCGCGACAATATGCTGCGACCGGTTGTGCGCGAAACTATCCTCGTCAATTTCCGTGTCCAGCGGAAAGCGTATTGCGTCGCTATAACGCTTCGCTATTCTGCGCGGCACAGTGTCGGCCATCGCGCCGACCGGACACAATCTGTGTGAAGGATTTCCCCCGATGCGCCGTTCTCTCGCCCCCCGCCTCGCGCTGGCCCTTGCCGTGTCGCCGCTTGCGCTCGCCGCCCCCGCTTATGCCCAGACGGCAGCGCCCGCGAAGCCTGCGCCGGTCGAGGCGCTCGTATCGACGGTGAAGATCCCCTACGAACAGTTCACGCTGAAGAACGGCCTGCGCGTCATCGTCCATACCGATCGCAAGGCGCCGGTGGTGGCGACGTCGATCTGGTACGATGTCGGGTCGAAGCATGAGCCGAAGGGCAAGACCGGCTTTGCCCATCTGTTCGAGCATCTGATGTTCAACGGATCGGAAAACAGCCCCGGCGATTTCTTCGAGCCGCTGCAACAGGTCGGCGCGACCGACTTCAACGGCACGACCTGGTTCGACCGCACCAATTATTTCGAGACGGTGCCCAAGTCCGCGCTCGAAGTGGCGCTGTTCCTGGAAAGCGACCGCATGGGGCATCTGCTGGGCGCGGTGACGCAGGAGAAGCTGGATAACCAGCGCGGCGTCGTCCAGAACGAAAAGCGACAGGGCGACAATCAGCCTTATGGCCTCGTCGAATATGTCCAACTTGAAGGGCTGTTGCCGCAGGGGCACCCCTATGCCCATTCGACGATCGGTTCGATGGCCGATCTGGATGCGGCCAGCCTCGCCGATGTGAAGGGCTGGTTCACCGATCACTACGGCCCGAACAATGCCGTGCTGGTGCTGGCGGGCGACATCGACGTCGCAACCGCAAAGCCGCTGGTCGAGAAATATTTCGGGGACATTCCGGCGGGCAAGAAGGTGCAGCCGGTGAACGTGCCCGTTCCGTCGCTGTCCGCGCGCAAGGATGTCGTGATGAAGGATCGGGTCGCGACGACGCGGCTTTATCGCTGGTGGGCGGTGCCGGGCGTCAACGATCCCGATTCGACGCCGCTGGAAATCGGCGCGTCGGTGCTCGGCGGCCTTGCCAGCTCGCGACTCGATAATGAACTGGTGCGCAAGGAGCAGATCGCCGTGGGCGTGACCGCGCAGTTGCAGGAATTCGCGCAACTTTCCTTCTTCGAAATTACCGCCGACGTGAAGCCCGGCGTCGACGCGAAGCTGGTGGGCGAACGGCTCGATGCGTTGCTCAAGGATTACATCGCCAAGGGACCGACCGCGGACGAAGTGGCGCGCGTCGCCACCTCCAGCATATCGGGCACGATCGGCGGGCTGGAATCGGTCGGCGGTTTCTCCGGCAAGGCGGTGACCTTGGCCGAAGGCGCGCTCTATTCCAACGATCCGTCCTTTTATTCCAAGCAATTGAAGGAACTGGCCGAGGCGACGCCTGCGCAGGTGACCAAGGCGATGCAGAAATGGCTGACGCGCCCGGTATTCGCGCTGACGGTGGAGCCGGGCGAGCGCGACGCCTATCAGGATGCCGGCGGCAAGGTGTCGGTGCGCAGCGGCATCACCAGCGCGCCCGCCTATTACCGGATGCCGGCCGATGGCGGCGCGGGTAACGCGACGGTCGATATTCCTGCGCCGGCCACCAGCGCCCCGCGTACGGCGGTGGATCGCAGCAAGCTGCCCGAAGTCGGCCCGATCCCCAATCTCGATTTCCCCACGGTCGAAACGACCACCTTGTCGAACGGCATAAAGGTACATTTCGCCCGGCGCGACACGGTGCCGACGCTGCGCCTGTCGGTCGTGTTCGACGCGGGCAATGCTGCCGATCCGCATGACAGACTGGGCACGCAGGCGGTGATGCTGGCGATGCTGAAGGAAGGGACCAAGACCCGCAACGCCATCCAGATCGCCGAAGAGCAGGAGCGGCTCGGCGCGAACATATCGGTCGGCGCCAGCATGGATCGCACCAGCGTGGGCCTTTATGCGCTGATGCCCAATCTCGCCCCGTCCCTCGACCTGATGGCGGATATCATCAAGAACCCCGCATTCGACGCCAAGGAACTGGAACGGGTGCGCGTGCAGCAGCTATCGCGCATCGCGCAGGAACTGACGCAGCCGCAGGCGCTCGCCAGCCGCACCTTGCCGCCGCTCCTGTTCGGCAAGGATCATCCCTATGGCGTGCCGAGCAGCGGCACCGGCGATCCGGCGGCAGTCAAGGCGCTGACGCCGCAGGATCTGGCCGGGTTCCACAACAAGTGGATTCGCGGCGACAATGCGGAAATCTTCGCGGTGGGCGCGACCACTCTGGCGGATCTGAAGCCGATGCTGGAGGCGCGCTTCGGCACCTGGCGCATGACGCGCGACTTGCCGGGCAAGAAGAACTTCGACATCACGACGCCGCCCGCGCAATCGCGGATCGTGCTGGTCGACCGGCCCCAGTCGCCGCAGTCGGTCATCTACGGCGGGCAGGTGCTCAATGCCAAGGGCACCGACGATCTGGTGACCTTCCTGGCGGCCAATGACGTGGTGGGTGGCAGTTTCCTCAGCCGCATCAACATGGACCTGCGTGAGACCAAGGGCTGGTCCTACGGTGTGTTCTCCACGGTCAACCGCTTTTCCGGTCCGTTGCCCTTCATCATCGTCGCCCCGGTACAGGCGGACCAGACCGGCCCATCGATCACGGTGCTCAAGACCCAGTTCAAGGATTTCCTGGGGACAAAGGGCGTGACGGCTGCGGAACTGGAGCGGACGGTGAACGGCAGCACGCGCGAACTGGCGGGCAGCTTCGAAACATCCGCGGACGTGCTGGGCGAAATGCAGCGGGACGTGTTGTACAAGCGGCCCTTCGATTATGTCGAGACGCTGGCCGACCGCTACAAGACGCTGACCGCGCCGCAGCTCGACGCGACCGCGCGCAAGATGATCGACGTCGACAAGATCACCTGGGTGGTGGTCGGCGACAAGAAGGTGGTGATGCCGCAACTCGAAAAACTGGGTATACCGATCACCGTCGTTGACAGCGCCAGCATCGCCGCCAAATAAGCGAACACCAAATTACGGAGAGAGACGATGGCAACAGTTGACGGCGCCTATGATTGCGTGACCAAGACGCCGATGGGCGACCAGAGCAGCGTGTTCACGGTTATCAGCAACGGCGACAGCTTCCACGGCACCAATGCCGGGCCGATGGGCTCGCTGGACGTGAAGGACGGCAAGGTCGACGGCAACCGGCTGACCTGGAAGATGGAAATGACGATGCCGATGCCGATGACGCTGGATGCCGAAGCCGTGGTGGAAGGCGACACGCTGACCGGCACGATCCAGCTCGGCGCCTTCGGCAGCGCGGCGATGACGGGCACGCGGCGGGGGTAGTTCAAGTACCACGTCATGCTGAACTTGTTTCAGCATCCATTGGCTCTGACGTCACCATGACGCCCATCAGTCAGAGCTAATGGACCCTGAATCAAGTTCAGGGTGACGAAGCAAAGTATTGCAATGGACGTACAAAAGGCCCGCCGGTCTCTCGACTGGCGGGCCTTTTCATTACGTCTCAAACGCCGGTCAATATTGCACGGTCACCGTCACGGCGCGGCGGTTCTGGGCCCAGGCGCTTTCGTCGGAACCCAAGGCAGCGGGGCGTTCCTTGCCGTAGCTGATCGTGGTGATCCGCGACGGATCGATGCCCAGCGAGGCGAGATAGTTCTTCGCCGAATTGGCGCGCTTTTCGCCAAGCGCGATATTGTAGTCGCGGGTGCCGCGCTCGTCGGCATGGCCCTCCAGCGTGACGCGCACGGTCGGGTTGGCCTGCAGCCACTGTGCCTGACTCTGAAGAATGCCCTGATCCTCGGCATCGACATCGAAGGCGTCGGTGCCGAACAGGATGCGGTCGGACGCGACGCTGGCGACGAAATCTTCCTGGCTGCCCTTGACCGGGCCGGTGGGCGCGGGCGGCGTCGCGTCGGCCTGGGTGCTGTTGTCGACCGGTGCGGGCGGCAGATCCTTCGGCGCCTTCTTGGCGCAGGCGGCGAGCGAAATGACGGCGGTGGCCATCAGCAGGCTGCGGGTGAGAGTGTTCATGATCGTCTCCTTCATGGGGGCGGGGAGGGGGCGCTGGCCCCGGAAAATCGTTACGCTGTCGGGACGACTACGCGCAACGGCGGCTTACGGTTCCCTTTGCTGTTCCCTTTCGTCACGGCAGCAGCGGTCCCCAGGCGGGGTCCGATCCGCTGAGCGGCGTCGGGATGCGGCGCTCGTTCACGCCGGTCAGGTCGACTTGCCACACCTGGCTGGCGCCCTGACGGCCCGGCGAAGTGCGGAAGAACTGCAGGACGCGGCCATTGGGCGACCAGGTAGGCTGTTCGTCCTGCCAGCCGTTGGTCAGGATGCGTTCGTTGTCGCCGCTTGGCGTCATCACCGCGACCTTGAAATCGCCGCTGATCTTGGTGAAGGCGATGAGGTCGCCGCGCGGCGACCATTCGGGCGTGGCATAGCGCCCGCCGCCATGGCTGATCCGCTGCTGGCCGGAGCCGTCGGCGTTCATGGTGTAGATCTGCTGGCCACCGGAACGGTCGCTCTCGAACACGATCTTGCTGCCGTCGGGCGAATAGCTGCCCCCCACGTCGATCGCGGGCGATGTGGTCAGCCGCACCGGTGTGCCCCCGGCGGCGGAGACGCGATAGATGTCCGTGTTGCCCGCGACCGCCATCGAGAACAGGATGTTGCGTCCATCGGGCGACCAACGCGGCGCGAAGGTCGCGTTGCTGCTTTCGCTCACCAGTCGCTGCCTGCCGGTGCCGATATCGTAGACGTAGATGCGGACCCGGTTGTTCAGATAGCTCACATAGACGATCGACTTGTAGTCGGGCGAGAAGCGCGGGGTGAGCGCGATCGACTGGCCGTTGGTGATGAAACGGTGGTTCGCGCCGTCGCTGTCCATGATGGCAAGGCGCTTGACGCGCTTGTCCTTCGGGCCGCTCTCCGCGATGTAGGCGATGCGGCTGTCGAAGAAGGGGCTTTCGCCCGACAGGCGCGCATAGATGGCGTCGGCGCATTTGTGCGCGGCGCGGCGCCAGTCGCCCGGCGCGACCACATAGCCTTGCCGCGTCAGTTCCGACTTGAGCGCCACGTCGTAGAGGTAGCAGCCCACGGTGATGTCCGCCGCGCCGCCGGTCGAGCGGACGAACCCCTGCACCAGCGCTTCGTAGCTGCCCCATTTGTCGTAGGAGGGGAAGGTGACTTCCGGCACGGTGACCGCGGGCAGGCCGCCCGGCCCCGACGGCTCGAACAGGCCGGAGCCCTTGAGGTCGGACGCGATCACTTCGGCGATCTTGCGGCCCAGTTCCGCGGTGGTGCCGGCGGGCGTCTGCACCGACTGCTGCGTGGGCAGGGTCGGCACGGCGATCTTGAGGCTGCTACTAATTTCACCGGTTACATCTACGGCTAATTGAGCTTGAGCTGGTAAGGTCCAAGTAGCAACGGCAGCCACTAGACCAATGATATTAAACCTTCTCATAGAGCTTTCCTTGCATAAACTCGCAGTGGACTAAGCCACTTCCATTGATCGTAAAACTCAACCGGAAGATTTCGGAATGGCGATGCTCTCATTACTGCCTGCACGGCTCGTTCTTTATAAATCGGGACTTGTGCGCGATTGCTCGCATTGATTCCTTGGACATCAATGACGGTTGGTGTTCCGATAACACGACCATTTCGGTCGAGTTTTACGTCTAGAAATGCCACTAGCAACTCAACATCTGCTCCTGATGGGAGTGTTAAGTAAGGATAAATCTGTTCGCCTATAACGCGATCCAAAGCAGCCTTTTGCTTTCCATTCATCGTGCTCGCAGTGGGGGAAGCCGGGGTGGCGGTGCGGGGCGCTTCGGTATTGATGCCCTTGAGGAAATCCTTGCCCAGCAGCGATCCGCGCGGCTTGTCGGTCTTGCCCTTGCCGGTCACGGCGGCGGGTTTTGCGGGGGCCGGCTTCGCCTTTTCCTTTGCCGGCGGCGCGGCCCTGGTCTTTTCGGCGGCGGGCGCCGGCTTGGCGGGCTTGGCTTTCGCCGGAGCGGGTTTCGGCGCGGGCGGCGCAGGCTTGGCGCGCTCGACGGGCTTAGTGGCCGGCGCTGGTTTGGGAACGGGCCTGGGCGCGGGCGGCGGCGGCGCGATCACGGTTTCGCTCGGCGCGGCGACGCTGGGTGCGGGTTCCGCCGTCTCGCCGGTTTCAGGCGCGACGCTGGGCGGGGGCGGGGTGGCCGAAATCTGTGGTGCGGCGGATTTCAGATCGACTTCATCGACCAGACTGACGTCCATCGGCGGCGAATTGAGCTTGAGCGGATCGGGCGTCGAGAGAAAGCCGGTCGAGAGCAGCCCGAACAGCAGCACATGCCCCGCCGTCGCGACGCCAAGCCCGATTTTCTCCGTGCGCTCCATCGCCGACCGGCCTTAATTCGGCATGTCTGAACGGGCGCTGACCCCGGCAGCGGAACCGCTCTCCGCCGTGCTGACCAGCGCGACCTTGTTGAGGCCCGCCGCGTTCAGTTCCCCCATCACTTCCATCACGCGGCCATAATCGAGCGCGGTGTCGGCCCGCAGGAACACTTGTGGCGTGTCGAGCCCCGCGCTCGCAGCCTTCACTTCGGCGAGCCGACCGGGCAGGTCGGACAGGCTGACTTCGCTTTCGTCGACGAACACCGCGCCGTCGCGGTCGATCGATACCACGGTGGGTTTCTGGTCCTGATCCAGCCCCTTGGCCTTCGTCTCCGGCAAGTTGACCGGCACGCCCGTCACCAGCAATGGCGCGGTGACCATGAAGATGATGAGCAGCACCAGCATCACGTCCACAAGCGGCGTGACGTTGATGTCCGCCATCGGCGCACGCCGCCCGCCGCGCCGGGTGGAGGGGGGACCGGACATGCTCATGCGGAGGCACCCTGTGCTTCATTCGACGCATGACCGTATTCCTGCGAAGGCAGGAATCCCGTAAGAGTGCAACGTCTGCGCATGGTGAGATTACTGGGTTCCTGCCTGCGCAGGAACACGGACAGACAGGGGCTCACCGTGGCGCCTCCAGTTCGCGGCTCAAGGTCGCGTAGAAGGCGTCGGCGAAGCGGTTGAGGCGTGCTTCCAGACGGTTGATGCCATGGCTGAACCGGTTGTAGGCGATCACCGCCGGGATTGCCGCGAACAGGCCGATGGCGGTGGCGAACAGCGCCTCTGCGATCCCCGGTGCGACGACCGCGAGGCTGCTGTTCTGCTCCGCCGCGATCGAAGTGAAGGCCCGCATGATGCCCCAGACGGTGCCGAACAGGCCGACGAACGGCGCGACGCTGCCGATGGTGGCGAGGATGTTGAGCCGATCCGCGATCCGGTCGATCTCCGCCGCCGACGCGCTGCTCATCGCCGTCGCCAGCCGGTCGCGCGTGCCGTCCCGGTCGATCGCCTTGGCCGCGGTGGAGCGGCGCCATTCCGCCACGCCCGCCGCCATCACCTTGGCGCTTGGCAAGTCGGACTTGGCGCGGGTTTCGTAGAAGCGGTCTATGTCCTCGGTCTGCCAGAAGTCGTTCTCGAACTTCGCGCAGCCTTTGCGGGTGCGACCCAGGGTAAAGCCGAAGC
This sequence comes from Sphingobium sp., assembly GCA_965279415.1. GTDB lineage: Bacteria > Pseudomonadota > Alphaproteobacteria > Sphingomonadales > Sphingomonadaceae > Sphingobium. The sequence goes on along the minus strand of OZ257238.1, from coordinate 930,134 downwards.
CGATGATGATCGCCCAGGTCCAGATGCTGGCGAGGAGCAGGCCCGCCATCACGCCCTTCACGACGATGTCTGCCTGAAGGAACAGGGCCAGCGGAGATATGGTCGCGGCATCGGTGGCGAGGGTAAGGGCTGGCATGGTCATGAACTGAAGTCTTCCCCTTGGGCAAGGCGCGTGAAAATGGCGATCCAGGGCTTCGGCTGCCGCTGCGGGCGGCCCTGGGGCGTAAGATAGGCGGCGGTCACGTCCGCGTCGGTGAGTATTTCCGCGCCGCGCATGACCGTTTGATGAATGGCGCAGGTGGCCGCGCCGATCGCCGTCACATGGCTGCGCACGACCAGATCGTCGTCCAGCCGCGCGGGGCGTTTGTAGGCGATGCGGACATCCGCCACGGCATAGACGCCTTCGCCGCCCTCATGGTTCCCGCGCTGGTCGATCCCCGCGAGCCGCAGCATGTCGGACCGGGCGCGCTCCATATAGCGCAGGTAATTGGCGTGATAGACGACGCCCGACAGGTCGGTATCCTCGAAATAGACCCGCACCGGAAAATAATGCACGCCGCCCGCGAAACGCCCGGTGGCGGGGCGTATGTCGGCTGGCGGATCGGGCAGGGGCGTACCGGTCGGGAGTTGGGGGGCGACGCTCATGGCCGCCGTTTAACCATGATCGGACTCGGGGGCAAAGCCGTAAAATGGCGGATGCGTAACCATTTGGTCGGGGACGGAGGGCGGTTGGTCTAAAAATATCTTCTCCCTTGAAGGGAGAAGGATACGTAGCCCCTTCGACTGCCTACCTACGGCAGGCGCTCAGGACAGGCTTATGAGCGCAGCGAATTAGGCGGAGTTGGATGAGGGTGTGCGGCGCATCGCGCCGCGCGGTTCCGATGGAACCGCATACCCCTCACCCAGCTACGACTAAGCCACTTCGTGGCTAAGTCTGCGCAACCCTCTCCCTCAAGGGGAGAGGGAAAACCTCTCAATCGAACAGCCCTTCCTGCGCGCCCTCGGGCGGATTGAGGCCCAGATGCTTCCATCCGCCCGCGTTGAGGCAGCGGCCACGCGCGGTGCGGGCGATGAGGCCCAGCTGGATCAGATAGGGTTCGATCACTTCCTCGATCGTGTCGCGCGGTTCGGAGAGGCCCGCCGCCAGCGTCTCGACGCCCACCGGCCCGCCGCGATAGATGTCCGCGATCATCGTCAGGTAACGTCGGTCCATCAGGTCCAGCCCCAGATGATCGACATCGAGCCGCAGCAAGGCTGCGTCCGCGATCGGCGCGTCGACGGCGTCATGCCCCGCGACGTTGGCGAAATCGCGCACCCGGCGCAGCAGCCGCCCGGCGATGCGCGGGGTGCCGCGGGAGCGGCGCGCGATCTCGGTCGATCCCTCCGCCGTGACGTTGAGGCCGAGCAGCGCGGCGGCGCGGCGGACCACCAGTTCCAGTTCGGGCACGGTGTAGAATTGCAGGCGGATGGGGATGCCGAAGCGGTCGCGCAGCGGCGTCGTCAGCAGCCCCTGCCGCGTCGTCGCGCCGACCAGAGTGAAGCGCGGCAAGTCGATGCGGACGGAACGGGCGGACGGCCCCTCGCCGATCATGAGGTCGAGTGCGCGGTCCTCCATCGCGGGATAGAGGATTTCCTCGACCGCAGGCGCAAGCCGGTGGATTTCATCCACGAACAATACGTCGCCTTCATCAAGATTGGTGAGCAGGGCAGCGAGATCGCCCGACTTGGCGATCACCGGGCCGGATGTCGCGCGGAACCCCACGCCCATTTCCTTCGCGACGATCTGCGCCAGCGTCGTCTTGCCAAGGCCGGGCGGGCCAAAGAACAGCACATGGTCGAGCGCCTCGCCCCGCTGCTTCGCCGCCTGGATGAAGATGCGCAAATTCTCCCGCGCGCCCTTCTGCCCGATGAACTCGTCCAGCGTCTTGGGCCGCAACGCGGCGTCGGCATCCTCGGCGATCCGCGCGGGGGTGATCAGGCGGTCTGTGTCGGTCATGGGAGGAGCGCTCGCCTGGCATTGCGTGCGTGATGGATGATGCGCAGAATCAGCACAGTGTTATCCTGCACGCAATACAAGATACGGTGCCTCTTATGGGTAAAACATCGTATATCCGATGCAATGTCAGGCTGTGACGCGCCGCAATATGGACGGTCACGCAACACCATGAAGGCTTGGTTGAAACCCCGCAAATAAGCATCCGCAACATCTGCTCCAAACTCCGTAAGGCTGTATTGGCGGATATCGACAAGATCCTGTTGCGCCGCTTGGCTTAGTCGCAGCCTAGACATTGGTGGCAGGGAAGCGGGCGATGATGTCTTCGATCACTTCTTCGGGTTCAGCATCGACGATACCGGATGCACGACCTTCCTCAACCATGGCTTTAAGCCATGTCATATCCTCTTGCGCATGTTCCTGATCGCGCCGGACCAGATCGCGCAGATAATCTGCTGCGCTGGCATAGCGTCCCTGAGCCAGGCGCTGCTCTACCCATTTGCGCAGGGCAGGCGGCATGGAAACGTTAAGAGCACTCATCCGAAAAACATAGCCTTTCTTGTCGAGGAGTCCAAGCGAGCCTTCACTTCGCAGCCTTCCGCAGGGCCAGCCGTACCAGCGCGTCCAGGCCGGCGCCTTCGCCGAGGTCGGCTTCGGCGGCGGCGACGGCGGTGCCGGCTTCGGCGGGGCGGAAGCCGAGGTTCTGGAGGGCGGAGGCGGCGTCCGCCGCGTGGCTGCCGCTGGGGAGGGGAGCCAAGCCCGCCGCCAGCGCCGCGCCCGCCGGGGCGACGCCGATCCGGTCCTTGAGTTCATTGACGATCCGCATGGCGAGCTTCGGGCCGACTCCGTTCGCCCGCGCGATCATCGCCTTGTCGCCCATGGCGATCGCGCGGTGGACTTCGGCGGGTTCGAGGGCAGAGAGGATGGCGAGCGCCACCCGCGCGCCGACGCCCTGCACCCCGGTCAGCAGGCGGAACCAGTCGCGCTCGTCTGCGCTGGCGAAACCCATCAGGCGGATGGCGTCGTCGCTCACCAGCATTTCGGTGTGGATCGTCACCGCCTCGCCCACCCGTCCCAGCGCCGAGAGCGTGCGCGAGGACGCGCCGACCAGATAGCCGACGCCGCCCACGTCGATAACGGCATGGTCGATGCCGGTGCTGTCGAGGCGCCCTGAAAGTTTCGCGATCATGTTATGTTCTTTAGCCGCGATCACCGCCGCCGCGCAAACGCTAAAGTTGCGGAAGTTGCGGCGTTGAAACCCGCAGGAAAGCTGGGTTTCCAACAAATCCAACAGGGAAATGGGGTGTGGGGTTCGGGCGTCGGGTTGGCGTTCGGGATGTGTTTCGTTGCCCTGGACCCCGGCCTTCGCCGGGGAACGATGCAATTGCGATGGTTCACCACCCGCGATTACCGCCCTTTGGCGATCTTCCGTGCGGTGGCGCTGTGGTGGGCGTGGGTGATGGCGACGGCGAGGGCATCGGCGGCGTCCGGCCCGGCGATAGTCGCGCCGGGCAGCAGGCGGGCGACCATCGCGTGCACCTGTTCCTTGCTCGCCCCGCCGGTGCCGACCACCGATTTCTTGACCAGCCGCGCGGCATATTCGCCCACGTCGATCCCGGCGCGCGCGGCGTTGAGCAGGCAGATGCCGCGCGCCTGCCCCAGTTTCAGCGTGGATTGCGGATTGACGTTGACAAAGACTTCCTCGACCGCCGCCGCGCCGGGGCGATATTCGAGCATGATGTCGGTCAGCGCCCCGTCGAGCGCCAGCAGTCGGGCCGCGAGCGAAAGGCTGGTGTCGCTCTTTATCTGGCCGTTGGCGATATGGGTCAGCCGGTTGCCATCCACCGCGATGATGCCCCAGCCGGTGCTGGCGAGGCCAGGATCGAGGCCGAGCAGGATCATGATTGGTTCGCGCGGAGACGCGGAGACGCGGAGAGGCTAATACAAAAGAGCTGCATTATAGCTATCTCGTCATGCTGAACTTGTTTCAGCATCCATTGGCTCTGATTGTGCAATGACGCCCATAAGGCGGAGCTAATGGATCCTGAAACAAGTTCAGGATGACGGGGATTGGGGCAACCATCATTTGATAGCCCAAGGCAGCAGAAGAGGCCTTTTCAGCTCAGTTTCTCCATCACCGCGTCGGACACTTCGTAATTGCCCCAGACGGTCTGGACATCGTCGTCGTCGTCGAGCACGTCGATCAGCTTGAAGAGTTGCTGGGCGGCGTCGGCTTCCAGTTCGACGGTGGTCTGCGGACGCCAGGCGAGCTTCACGCTTTCCGCTTCGCCGAGTGCGCCTTCCAGCGCCTTGGCGACTTCGTGCAGGCCGTCCATCGCCGTCCAAATCTCATGCTCCTCTTCGGACGAGGTCACATCCTCCGCGCCCGCTTCCAGCGCCGCCTCGAACACGGTGTCCGGGTCGCCGACCTTAGCGGGATAGGTGATGAGGCCCAGGCGATCGAAGCCGTGGCTGACTGCGCCCGACGCACCGAGATTGCCGCCATTCTTGGAAAAGGCGGTGCGGACGTTGGTGGCGGTGCGGTTGCGATTGTCGGTCAGCGCCTCGACGATCAGCGCGACGCCTGCCGGGCCATAGCCTTCGTAGCGGATTTCCTCGTAATCGTCCCCGCCGCCCTGCGTCGCCTTGTCGATCGCGCGCTGGATATTGTCCTTGGGCATCGACTGCGCCTTGGCCGCGTTGACGGCGGCGCGCAGGCGCGGGTTCATGTTGGGATCGGGCAGGCCCATCTTCGCCGCGACCGTGATTTCGCGGCTAAGCTTGGAAAACATCGAGGAGCGCTTCTTGTCCTGCGCGCCCTTGCGATGCATGATGTTCTTGAACTTGCTATGGCCGGCCACGGCCTGCTCCTGACATGTCTGTTTGAATGAAGCGCGCTGTCTAGCGGCGCGGAGGAATAGAGGCAACCGGGTAGCGACAGGCCCGCCGTTCTCCTGCGAAAGCAGGAGTCCAGTGTGGCTCGCGCTTCCCAAGCAACCTTGGACTCCTGCTTTCGCAGGAGAACGGTTCAATACAGGATCGCCGTCCCCGTCGCCGAGACCATCAGCATGGAGCCGTTGGCGCCCAGCACTTCATAGTCGAGGTCTACGCCGACCACGGCATTGGCGCCCAGCGTCGCGGCGCGGGTGCGCATTTCCTGCAGCGCCTGCTCCCGCGCGCGTTGCAGCACATCCTCATAAGCGCCCGAGCGCCCGCCCACGATGTCCCGCACGCTGGCGAACAGATCGCGGAACAGGTTCGCGCCGACGATCACTTCGCCGGTGACGATGCCCAGATATTCGCGCGCCGGGCGGCCTTCGAGAATATTGGTGGTGCTGACGATGATGTCGGACATGGCATTTGCTCTCCCTTGTCGTGCGCCTTATCGTGCGCGCCGGGTCTATTCGATGCCGAGCGCCGCCTTGTATGTTTCGAGCAACGCTTCGGCTTCCTGCCGCACATGGCTTTCCAGCTTGCGCAGGCGCACGATCGCGCGGATCGTCTTGACATCATAGCCGGTCGATTTCGCTTCGCCATAAACATCCTTGATGTCGTCGGCGATGCCCTTCTTCTCTTCTTCCAGCCGTTCGATGCGTTCGATCAGCAGGCGCAACTGGTCTGCGGCGACATTGGGTTCGCTCATCGGGTATTCTCCTTGATGACCCTCTCTCCGTCCACGTCGCGCATGGTGGGAAACGAACGGGAGGAGGGTGAATGAATCGGTGAAACGGGTCTCTAATGGCTGTCCGCGTTCTTCGCCACGCTTTCCTTCATGCGGGCGATCTGTTCGGGCGTGGCCTCACCCTGATGCTGTTCTTTCCATTGCGAAAAGGGCATGCCGTGGATGATTTCGCGGGCCTCGTCCTTCGTCAGGCCGCCGTCCGCCTCCGCGATCCAGTCCGCCAGACAGTTGCGGCAGAAGCCCGCGAGACCCATCAGGTCGATATTCTCCACGTCGGTCCGGTGCTGCAAATGTGCGACCAGACGGCGGAAGGCGGTTGCAGCCACGGCGTCATCGATTATGGTGCGGCTCACAATTCATCTCCATCCAGCAATATCCTTGTCGTGCAGCCGGGATAGCGAAAAAGACCCGCGGGTAAAACCGTGGAGACCATAGCAACAGCCACGATTCCCCAGGAGTGCATGTGAAGAAGATACCTCCCCGTTCGCGCAATGTGCGCATCCTCGCGACGCTTGGCCCTTCGAGCAGCAGTCCGGAGATGATCCGCAAGCTGTATCTGGCCGGTGCGGACGCCTTCCGCATCAATATGAGCCACGGCGCGCATGAGGATCACGCCACCAACATCGCGTCGATCCGTGCACTGGAAAAGGAATTCGGGCGGCCGACCACCATCCTGGCGGACCTTCAGGGGCCGAAGCTGCGCGTGGGGAGGTTCGCCAACGGCGTGGCGATGCTGAAGGTGGGCGATCCCTTCGTGCTCGATCGCGACGAGACGCCGGGCGACGCGACCCGTGTCAACCTGCCCCATCCCGAAATCTACGCCGCGCTGGTGCCCGGTACACGCCTGCTGCTCGACGACGGCAAGCTGGTGCTGCGCGTGCAGGCGGTGGCGGAGGAGCGGATCGAGACGCTGGTCGAGGTCGGCGGGGCGCTGTCCAACCGCAAGGGCGTGAACGTGCCCGATGTCGTGGTGCCGATGGCGGCGATGACCGACAAGGACCGCCGCGACCTGTCCTTCGCGATCAAGGAAGGCGCGGACTGGATCGCCTTGAGTTTCGTGCAGCGGCCGGAGGATCTGGCCGAAGCGCGCAAGCTGATGGGCGGATATGGCGCTCTGATGGCGAAGATCGAGAAGCCCGCCGCCGTGCAGCGGCTCGACGAGTTGCTGGAACTGTGCGACGCGGTGATGGTGGCGCGCGGCGATCTGGGCGTCGAATTGCCGCCTTATGCCGTGCCGCCGCTCCAGAAACAGATCGTGGAATCCGCGCGGCGCATGGGCAAACCCGTGGTCGTCGCGACGCAGATGCTCGAATCGATGATCAAGGCGCCGACGCCGACCCGCGCCGAAGTGTCCGACGTGGCGACGGCGGTTTATGACGGGGCGGACGCGATCATGCTGTCGGCGGAAACCGCGGCGGGCGACTGGCCCGAGGAAGCCGTGACGATGATGGACAACATCGCCCAGAGCGTCGAGGCCGATCCCCGCTATCTCGACCGGCTGCACTTTACCGAGACGAAGCCCGATCCGACGACCGCCGACGCATTGGCCGAAGCCTGCGCCGGGGTGGTCAACACCGTCGGCGCAACGGCGATCGTGTGCTTCACGTCGAGCGGAAGCACGGTGCGCCGCGTGTCGCGCGAGCGGCCCTCCGCGCCGATCCTCGCGCTGACCCCGCGACAGGACACCGCGCGCAAGATGGGGTTGCTCTGGGGCGTGCATGCGGTGCGTACCAAGGACATCGGCAGCTTCGAGGAAATGATCGGCAAGGCCCGCCGCATGGCGCTGCGCCACGGACTGACCGGCGCCGGGCGCAAGATCATCGTGCTGGCGGGCGTTCCGTTCGGCACGCCGGGGTCGACCAACGTGATCCATGTCTCGACGGTGCGGGGGGACGAGCTGAAGGATCGCGACGAGGGGTAGGGGGACAGCCCACTATTTTCGCCACCCCAGCGCATGTATTTCCGTCACTCCAGCGCATGTATTTCCGTCACTCCAGCGAAAGCTGGGGTCTCGTCGGCTGGATCGTGCCCTATCGCCTGAGACCCCAGCCTTCGCTGGGGTGACGGTAAAGGGGTGGGGATGATCGAGCAAAGGACGGACTTAAAGAACGCCCACTGCCACCAGCGCCGCCCGCAACAGCGCCGCATCGCGAAAATGATGCGCCGTCATGCCGACGGCGCGCGCGCCTTCGACATTGTCGCGCCGGTCGTCGATGAAGAACGTCTGTTCCGCGCGATATCCGAAGCGGTCGAGGGCGAGATGGTAGATCGCCGGATCGGGCTTCGCCAGCTGTTCTTCTCCGGACACCACGATGTCGCGGAAATGGGCGAAGATCGCGGGATGCGCGTCGCGGAACGGCGGCCAGAACTCGTGGCTGAAATTGGTGATCGCGAATAGCGGCACGCCCGCCGCCGTCAGATCCTCCAGCAGGGCGCCCATGCCGGGGATCAACGGCCCTACGCTCTCGGCGAAACGCGGCTGCCACAGGCGGATCAGCGCCTCATGCTCGGGATATTGCGCGATCAGTTCCCGGCTAGTCTCCGCGAAGGGGCGCCCCTGATCGTGCTGGAAATGCCATTCCTCCGACACCACGTCGCGAAGAAACGCATCAAGCGCCTGACCATCGGGGATCAGGCGCTCGTAGAGAATGCGCGGGTGCCACGGGAAAAGCACATTGCCGATGTCGAATATGACAGCGGCGATGCGCCCCACGGGCGGACTCAGCCCTGGCGGGCCTTGAACCGGCGGTTCGTCTTGTTGATGACGTAGGTGCGACCGCGACGACGGATCACGCGGTTATCGCGGTGACGGTCCTTGAGCGACTTCAGCGAGTTGCGGATCTTCATGGGAACGCAGCTTTCAATTGATTCTGTTGTATCGAAAAACGAAGCGTCGCCACTATGGGGGCAGGGCGGCAAAGTCAAGGCGCGGTCACCCTGTTTTTCGCCCCGTTCGTTGACCTTCGGCCATATCCCGTTCAGGCAGGATGCAGCAAAAGGCGGTTCCCGTGCGTTCCGCCTTCCGGAGACTATCTTATGTTCAAGCCGATTCTCGCCGCCAGCGCACTGGCACTGTCCCTGTCCGGTTGCGCGACCGCCGTGTCGCCGGTCGAAGTGACGCGCTTTCACACGGCCAGTCCGCCGACGAGCGGCACGGTGTCGGTCGAGGAGATGATCGGTAATCCCGACATCAGCCTGGAGTTCCGCACCTATGCCGCCGCCGTGGGGCAGGAATTGCAGCGCGTCGGCTTTACCGAATCGCGTCAGGGACAGAGCGATTATGTCGCGCTGGTCGGCCTGCGCCGCAGCTTCCGCCCGACCGGGCCGGACCAGTCGCGCAACCCGGTGAGCGTGGGCGTCGGCGGATCGACCGGCAGCTTCGGCAGCGGTCTGGGCGTCGGCATCGGCATCAATCTGGGCGGCAAGCCCAAGGATGTGGTGACGACCGAACTGTCGGTCCAGTTGCGCCGCCGGGGCGATTCGCAGGCGGTGTGGGAAGGCCGCGCGCTGACCAATGCGAAGGAAGGCACGCCCGCCGCGCAGCCGAACATCGCCGCAGCCAAGCTCGCCGCCGCGCTGATCGGGGGCTATCCGGGCGAGTCCGGGCGCACTATAACGGTGAAATGACCCTATCCATCACAAGTGCCTTCGACGCAGGCAATATCCGCGTCCTTTCCGCAACCGACGCTACCGCAGAGCTGGAGATCGTCACCGATCACCAGAGCGACTTCTACCAGTGGTTCCATTTCCGCGTTGCGGGTGGCGCGGGGAAAGAGGTGACGCTGCGCATCGTCAACTGCGCCGGCTCCGCCTATCCCGACGGGTGGGAAGGCTATCAGGCGCGTTTCAGCGAGGATCGCGAGAACTGGCTGCAGGCCGACACCGATTATGCCGACGGCGTGCTGACCATCCATCTGGTGCCGGACGGCAACAGCGTGTGGGTCGCCTATTTCGCGCCTTATTCGATGGAGCGGCATCATGACCTGATAAGCTGGGCCGCGAACCAGCCGGGGGTGGAGACGCGCGAACTGGGCCGGACGATCGACGGGCAACCGCTCGACCTGCTGGGGCTGGGCGAGGGGCCGAAACAGGTCTGGCTCTATGCCCGGCAGCATCCCGGCGAAACGATGGCCGAATGGTGGATGGAAGGCGCGCTGGAGCGCCTTTGCGACATGGAGGATTCGGTCGCCCGCCTGCTCCGCAGACACGCCACCTTCCATATCGTGCCGAACATGAACCCGGACGGGTCGCGGCGCGGGCATCTGCGCACCAATGCGGTGGGCGTGAACCTGAACCGCGAATGGGCCGAGCCGAGCATGGAGCGCAGCCCCGAAGTGTTCCTCGTCCGCGCGGAGATGGACCGCACCGGCGTCGACTTCGCGATGGACGTGCATGGCGACGAGGCGATTCCCGCCGTGTTCGTCGCGGGCTTCGAAGGCATTCCGTCGCTGAAGGCCGACCGGCTGGAACTCTACAACCGCTTTCGCGATACGCTCGCCATCCGCACCCCCGATTTCCAGACGACACGGGGCTATCCCGTAGGGGCGCCGGGTCGCGCGAACCTCACCATGTCGACCGCGCAACTGGCGGAACGCTATGGCGCGGTCAGCATGACGCTGGAAATGCCGTTCAAGGACAATGACGACCTGCCCGACCCCGATTTCGGCTGGTCCCCCGCGCGATCGATGCAGCTGGCCAAGGATTGCCTGGCGGTGCTGGCGGAGATCATCGACGACATCTGACGTTGGGGGGCGCCCGTGCCGGGCGGCACGGTCGAGTGTTCAGAAGGCGTTGACGATGGCGGCCATCTGCGCCTCATTCAGGGCGTTGTCCGCCCCGTCGCCTGCCCGTTGATCGTCGGCGAAGGACCATGCGCTCAGCAATATCCCCGCCGCCCAGAGCAACGCGGCCCAGCGGCTTTTGAAGAGACTGGAATAGCGGAAGCCGAACATGGCTGGAGTGTAGCGGCGCGGGGTTAATGCGGGGTGTGGGGTGGCGCCGCCTACCCACCTGCATCTGACATTGACTTTCTGTACAGAAAATTGTACATAGATGCTATGGAATCGCTCAGCTTCTCCGACACCCGCGCCAATTTCAAGGCGGTGATGGATCGCGTGGTGGAGGACAAGGTGCCGATCGCGATAACGCGCCAGCGGGGCGAAAGCGTTGTCATGGTCTCCGCCAGCGAATGGGCGTCGATTGAGGAAACACTGTATCTGTTGCGTTCGCCGGAAAATGCGAAGCGGCTGCTGGAAGCAATTCGTGGCCTTGAAGCTGGCGAAGGTGAGGAGCACGAGTTAATTTATCCGTGAAGATCACATTCTGGCCAACGGCATGGGACGATTATCTGCATTGGCAGAATGAGGACGCCAAGCTGCTCAACCGCCTCAATGGCCTGATAGAAGAATGTCGCCGCCATCCCTTTCGCGGTACGGGAAAGCCGGAACCGCTGGGCGGCAATCTATCGGGCTGGTGGTCCCGCCGGATCAACAGCGAACATCGGCTGGTGTATCGGGTTACTGGCAAGGGGGATGTGCAGACACTGGAGATCGCGCAGTGTCGCTATCATTATTGACCACGCCGGATCGGATATGTCGGGCGATTGCCAATATTAGCGCAATATCGTAGATTATTGCGCATGGCACAGATGAACATATCCCTTCCCGAGGGCCTCAAAAGCTGGGCCGAAGCCCGCGTCGCCGAAGGCCGCTACAGCAGCACCAGCGATTATGTCCGCGACCTGATGCGGCGGGATCAGGAGGCGGAGGAGAAGCTGCACAACCTGCGGGCGATGATCGAGGAGGGGCTGGCTTCGGGGGTCAGCGAGCGCGATCCGTTTGCTTATCTGGCGGAATTGCGGGAACGGGCGAGGCGCGGGGTCATTGGGTCGGATGCGGCTTGAACAAAGCCCCCGCGCTGAACACGATCTGGCCGATATCACTGAATACAGCTTGGCGCAGCATGGGCTGCCGCAAACCATCGCCTATATCGACGCTGTGGAGGCGGCGTTCCGGCGCCTGCTGGATCATCCGCAGATCGGGGTTGCCCGTGACGACCTGAAGCCGGGATTACGCAGCATTGTGTGTGGCGAGCACCGGATTTTCTACCTGGTGCAGGCGGAGACGGTTCTGATTGTGCGGGTGCTGCACAGGGCAATGGACCCGGCGCGGCATTTTTGAAGTGAGGCGCAGTCGAGAAACTCGAACGCACCGCCTACGCACGCATCATCAAGACATTGGAATAGCGCATCGCCGTGCTGGACGATCCGCGCGAACCCGGCGAGGCTTTCGCAGCGTAAAATTTTCCACGAAAACTGCAGTGATACGGCTGTAGGATATGGGGTAATATCGGGGGTGACGCACATCCATATGTGGCGTGATCTGTTAGTTTTGCAGACCACGCCACCCAGAGATCACGGTCTAGCCGTAACATATCGTTCCTGTATGGTCCGACACAAAGCTTATAGCGATCCGAGTTCAATAATGAAATTGTAATAGGAACGATATAGGCATATTGTAGAGGTTAGTGATTTCCGTTAAGAAACGATCAGGGTCGCCATTGGAGTGGCGACCCTGAAATTGAGGCAGGCATCCCACCTCGTGCTTTGTAGGCATATGAGAATCTAGTGGGCCTTTGTTTTTGAGTCAAATCCCTTGGTGCCGGGGATGCGACAAACGAAAGACCATAGGCATGACACGCAAACCTATAAACACGACCGCTCGTACAGGCGAGATTTGTCCTGAGTCGGGAGTGTGGCAAGCAATTGCTACTCCTTCCACCACTGCGCCAATCGCCAAAGGCAATAGAATGCCGCCGTACAATGGTTCGGCAGTTACGTGGAAGCTGATCCGTTACGCATGATCATCTTCTGAATAGGAGGCAGTGAATAATCGCTGCCTCCTAATTTCCTCTCACTCCGCCGGCAGATAAATCTCCCCGCCCTTTTCCTTGAACACCTCGCTCATCTCCGCCATCCCGGCCTCGGCGTCTGGGGTCAGCCCCCTCTCCCCGGCCCTCTCCCCTGAAGGGGAGAGGGAGTTTTCGGCCGCGATAAACGCATCGGCTTCCTGATTCTGCTTCGCGGCGAAGTCGCGGACTTCCTGCGTAATCTTCATCGAACAGAACTTGGGCCCGCACATCGAGCAGAAGTGCGCCGTCTTGGCGCCTTCCGCCGGGAGCGTCTGGTCGTGATATTGCTCCGCCGTATCCGGGTCCAGCGAGAGGTTGAACTGGTCGCGCCAGCGGAATTCGAAGCGGGCGCGGCTTAGGGCATCGTCGCGCATCTTGGCCGCCGGGTGGCCTTTCGCCAGGTCGGCGGCGTGGGCGGCGAGTTTGTAGGTGACGACGCCGACCTTCACGTCGTCGCGGTCGGGCAGGCCCAGATGCTCCTTGGGCGTGACGTAGCAGAGCATCGCCGTGCCGTACCAGCCGATCATCGCCGCGCCGATGCCTGAGGTGATATGGTCATATCCCGGCGCGATGTCGGTGGTCAGCGGCCCGAGCGTGTAGAAGGGGGCTTCGCCGCACGCTTCGAGCTGCTTGTCCATATTCTCCTTGATCTTGTGCATCGGCACATGGCCGGGGCCTTCGATCATCACCTGCACGTCCTGCGCCCAGGCGCGCTTGGTCAGCTCGCCCAGCGTGTAGAGTTCGCTGAACTGCGCTTCGTCGTTCGCGTCGGCGATGGAGCCGGGGCGCAGGCCGTCGCCCAGCGAATAGGCGATGTCGTAGGCCTTCATGATCTCCGTGATTTCGTCGAAGCGTTCGTAGAGGAAGCTCTCCTTGTGATGGGAGAGGCACCATTTCGCCATGATCGAGCCGCCGCGCGAAACGATGCCGGTGACGCGCTTGGCCGTCATCGGGATGTAGGGCAGGCGGACGCCCGCGTGGATCGTGAAATAGTCGACGCCCTGTTCCGCCTGTTCGATCAGGGTGTCGCGGAAGATTTCCCACGTCAGATCCTCGGCGATGCCGCCGACCTTTTCCAGCGCCTGATAGATGGGGACGGTGCCGATGGGGACGGGGGAGTTGCGGATGATCCATTCGCGCGTGTCGTGGATGTTGCGGCCGGTGGACAGGTCCATCACGGTGTCCGCGCCCCAGCGGATCGACCAGACCATCTTGTCGACTTCATTGGCGACATCGGACGCGACGGCGCTGTTGCCGATATTGGCGTTGATCTTCACCAGGAAATTGCGGCCGATGGCCATCGGTTCGGATTCGGGGTGGTTGATGTTGTTGGGGATGATCGCGCGGCCACGGGCGATCTCGTCGCGCACGAACTCCGGCGTGACGTAATCGGGGATCGACGCGCCCCAGCTTTCGCCGTCGCGAATGAGCTTTTCCCTGGCCTCCGCCCGGCCCAGATTTTCGCGCGCGGCTACATATTCCATTTCCGGCGTGATGATCCCCTTGCGGGCATAGTGCATCTGGCTGACGTTCATGCCCGCCTTGGCGCGCAGCGGGCGCTGGACGACATGGGGGAAGGGGGCGACGCCGCCCGAGCGATCGGGGCCGAGCTGGCCGTTGTCCTCGGGCTTCAGCGCGCGACCGTCATAGGCCTCGACATCGCCCCGGCCCATGATCCAGTCGCGGCGGATGGGGGCGAGGCCCGCGCGGATGTCGATCGCGACCTTGGGATCGGTATAGGGACCGGACGTGTCGTAGACGCGCAGCGGCGGCTCGCCGCAGCTTGGCTCCAGATGAATGTCGCGCATCGCGACGCGGATTTCCCCGGCCTGCACGCTCGGCGCGACGACGTGAATCTTGCGGCTGCCCCGGATCGGTCCGGTGGTGACGCCGATTTCGGTTTTCGTGGGAATGTCGGCCATGTGCGTGCTCTCCTCGGGGCAGAGGGGGAGCGGGGGTTCCGTATCGCTGGAAACGCCATGCCCTCCCTACGCCAGTGTCAACTGGATCAGGTTCATAGGGTCGCACGGATTTTCGCCGCACCTCTCAGCCTTCGCGGCTCCCCTGGGAATGACGGAAGGATAAGGGGCATTGCCGCGCAGGTCCAGCGGCAATACACGTCGCGGCCATGGATGGACCTGACCTCACGACGAAAGCGGGCCGCAAGGCGTGGCGGCACGAAATGCGGATGGTGGCGGTGCGCCCGCGCCGGGCGGGGATGATCCTGCTGGCGGGCGGCATCGGCCTTATGCTGCTGCCGCTGGCCGGGGTGCATGATCTGGGCGGATGGTCGCCGCGTTTTCTCGGGCTGCTGCCGGTGGCGTTGTCGATCCCGTTCCTCATCGCCGCGCGCGTGCTGCGCGGGCGATGGGTGCGGGATCGGGCGGGTCAGAAAGTATAGGTCAGGCCGACCGCGCCGACGAACTGGTCCTTGTCGCCTGCGACCGACACGACCGGCGAGTCGGCATATTTGCCCAGCACGCGCGAATAGCCGCCGACGACCAGCAGGCTCAGCCCCTTCGTCAGGTCGCCGGTAATCGCCTGGTTGAAGGCGACCGTCGCGCGGGCGCTTTTCCAGCCGCTGCCGGATGCGCCGGTGTAGACGGGAAGGCCGCTGGCCGCGCTGCCCGCCGCGTCGATATTGTAATAATAGCGACCGAAGCCCTTGCCGACATAATCGGCCGACACGCCGATGCCGATGAAATTGTAGCGCGAAAGCGGCGTGCCATATTCGATCGCGGGGGTGATGATGGTGCTGCCATGCGCGCCGTTCACGTCCTTGACGATCGACACGCGGGCGCTGAGAACATCATAGGCGCTGGTGACGACCCCCGTCTTGCCGATGCCGACCCAGCCGCCCAGCTCGATCGCCGGATCGAGCTTGCCCAGCGCGCGCACCTGCGCGTCCTTTATGCGCGATACACGATCCAGACGAAATCCCGCGACGGGGCCGACGCCGATGTCCCAGCCATTGTCGCTTGCCTTTTCGGGCAGCAGATCGACGAACAGTTGCGGCCCGCGCGAGAAGAAGGCGACGCCGGAGACCTGCCCGCGGATCACCACTTCGGGAATGATGACGTTGGTGTCCGAGCCTTCATAGCTTGGCACTGTGGCGATGCCTGCACCGATCGAGAGCCGGTCCTTCGTCGGATCGGGGCCATCGGTGGCCTCCTGCGCATGGGCGGAGGGCAGTATTGCGGCAGCAAAAAGGGTGGCGGCAAGCGCCGCCGAAATGCGTGAAACGGACATGAACCTGAATATCCCTGAAGAAATGCAATGCCGCTGCAATGCGTCACGGCATTCCCGGGTTCCTCCGTGCGGTGCGATTATCCAGGATCAGGCGGGACTGTAGCTTGCGGGCTACAGGAAATATTTCATCGTCACGTCCTGCTCGACCGGCGCGCCGGCGATGACGAAGCGGGCGGAGCGGAAGCTGGGGGCGCCGAAGCGGATCGGCGGGTTGCGGCTGAACGCCACGCCTTCGCGGGGGATGCCGGCGAAGGTGTCGAGCTTGCGATTGCCATTCTCGTCGTGGATCAGCGCAAGGGCATAGCCGCCCGGCGGCAGATCGGGGATGGTGATGCCGTTGGCACGCGCCTGCGCGGCGGACACGGTGTAGTGCCGCCGGTCCGGGTCGCCCGTGCAATCGGGGAAATGATCGGGCAGGCGGGTTAGGCAGACGATCAGCGCCCCCTTGGCCGAACGGAGCGACACGACGTCCACGGCCAGTGATTGCGGAAGGTCGGCGGGCGCGGCGGCGCCGCTGCCGATCCACAGGCCCGCAATGGCCGCGAGCTTTGCTGCTGTGCGAAACTGGATCATGGCGTCCTGAACTGTCCCAAACCCCTGAATTGTCCCAAACCCCTGTCGGTCCCGCACAACCGGTCCCAGAACCGGAAATACAGGCCGTAGTTGCAGTTATACTGGTCATGGTGGCGCTGGTGATGCGTGGCGGTAATCAGCCACGCGCCCGCGCGCCCCCGGACCAGCCAAGGCGGAAACATCTCCCACCCCATATGATTGCTTACACCCATTACGGTCATGACCGTTAACACAACGCCAAGTGCCCCAACATGAACGGGAATGACGAACACGAGCGCGGGGATAAC
Organism: Sphingobium sp.; assembly: GCA_965279415.1. GTDB lineage: Bacteria > Pseudomonadota > Alphaproteobacteria > Sphingomonadales > Sphingomonadaceae > Sphingobium. Next base: position 913,441 of record OZ257238.1, on the reverse strand, counting down.
GATGGCGCCGGTCAGTGCTTCCCACGGGTGGAAGCTCATCGCCGCCCAGGCTGTCGGCGGGCGGCTTGCGTGATGCACGGCATGCGCCACGCGGAACAGTTTCGGCCGGTGCATCCAGCGATGCGTCCAGTAGAACCACGTGTCATGCGCGAACAGATAGGCGAGGATGGAGACCGGCACATACCACAGGGGATAATCGCCGATGTCGGTGTAGATCTGCGTCCAGCCGTGCCGCTGCCATCCCCAGGCGACGACGCCCGCCGGAATGCCGTAGATCAGCGCGGAGAGCAGCGACCAGCCTATCTCGCGCCGGATCTGCGGGTCCAGACCGGAGTAGAGATCGCGGTGGCGAAGGCGGGTGGCCAGCGCGAAGCCGGCGCTCGCCAGCAGATAGCGCACCGCGACGATGGCGCTCATCGCCAGCGCGGACAGCAGGATGGAAACGGTCATCGACATTGCACTGCGGTATAAACGCTCCGGTGCCGCGCGTCACCTGTTTGATGCAGGTGCGAAAAAGGGGGCGGCCATAGCCAAGAAAAAGGGCCGGATACTTGCGCATCCGGCCCGCGATGGGGAAGGAAAAAGGAAAGGAGCGATCAGGCCTTGCAGCTCTGCGCGCTCTTGCCCGGTACGGCGATCGTAACCTGATTGCCGCTGCCAGACACTTCGAAGCCGCCTTCGGCCTTCAGTGCGCCGCCGGCTTCCGCAGCGGTCAGCTTGGTCGGCGAACCGTTCTTTTCCGTGCGCAGATTGGCGGTCTTGTCGTCGGCCAGGAAATCCACGAAGATCAGGCTGTTGTCCTTGCAGCGATACTGCTTGCTGGCCTTCACCGCAGGGGGCAGTTCGATCGGCGCGGCGTTCGCGATCTGATCGGCCATGGGATCGGCTGGGCCGCCCACGACTTCGGGTTCGGACTTGCCGCAGGCCGACAGGCTCAGCAGGGCGGCGACGGCGAGGAGTGGGATATGATGTTTCATGACGGGACCTCGTATGTGCGGATGCAGCATAGTGCGTCAACGGAAAAATGGAATGTTCGTGCGCTTTGTTATTGCGGAGCGGAACGACAATTTCGTTACAGTCCAGGGGCGAAGTCCGATGTCGTGAAAGGCGATCTCGCCACCCGATCGCCGGTCGGGCTTGACCATGGCGCTTACCCCCGCCAATGCTTGCCCGCATGGAGACCGAACCGAACGAGAATGCAGGCATCGAAGCCCTGTCCTTTGAAGAGGCGCTGCGCGAGCTTGAGGGAATCGTGCGCAAGCTGGAAAGCGGGGACGCGCCGCTCGAACAGTCGATCACGCTCTACAGCCGGGGCGAGGCCCTGCGCGCGCAATGCACAAGACGTCTGGCCGACGCGGAAGCGAAGATCCAGAAACTCACGCTGACGCCGGGCGGCCAGCCGAGCGGGGCGCAGCCCTTCGACGCCGGTTGACGACACAGCGGGGGCCAGAGCGATGAGCACGGAGATCACAGCCAGCCTGCTGCGCGACGCCGTTCAGGATATCTGCGTCGCGATCGACGATGCCTTCGATACGCTGCTGACGGTGCCCGCCGATGCGCGCGCGCGGCTTTACGAAGCGATGCGCCACGCCGCGATCGGCGGTGGCAAGAGGATGCGGCCCCTGCTCGTCAAGGCGACCGCCGACCTGTTCAACGTCTCGACCGAATCCGCCGTGCGCGTGGGCCTCGCGGTCGAGTGCATCCATGTCTATTCGCTGGTGCACGACGATCTGCCCGCGATGGACGACGACGATCTGCGCCGGGGCAAGCCGACCGTGCACAAGGCCTATGACGAGGCGACGGCGATCCTGGCGGGCGATTGCCTGCATGATCTGGCGTTCGAGGTGCTGGTCGATCCGCGCACCCATGCCGACCCGTTCGTGCGCTGCGAACTGATCCGCGCGCTGGCGGTTTCGAGCGGCCCGGCGGGCATGGCGGGCGGGCAGATGATGGACCTGGAGGCGGAGAATTCCGGTTTCGATCTGCCCACGGTCACGCGGCTGCAACAGCTCAAGACCGGTGCGCTGATCGGCTTCTGCGTGGAGGCCGGGGCGATATTGGGGCGCGTGCCGCCGGAAGGGCGCACCTCGCTGCACGGCTATGCGCGCGACATCGGTCTGGCGTTCCAGATTGCCGACGATCTGCTGGATGTCGAAGGCGATGCGCAGCTTGCCGGCAAGGCGCTGGGCAAGGATGCGGCGGCGGGCAAGGAAACCTTCGTGTCGCTGCTGGGTGTCGATCGGGCGCGGGAGCAGGCGCACATATTGGTCGCGCAGGCGAAAGCGCATCTGCAGGGCTTCGGTGCGGAAGCCGACCTGCTGCGCGCCATCGCGGACTATGTCGTGGAGAGGGACCGATGAGCCAGATAACCGCAGCCCGTGTGGGCGTATATCCCGGCACGTTCGATCCGGTCACCCTGGGCCATATGGACATCATCCGGCGCGGGGCGAAGCTGGTCGATCGGCTCGTCATCGGCGTCACCACCAATCCCAGCAAGTCGCCGATGTTCACGCTGGACGAGCGGATGGAGATGGTGAAGCGCGAATGCGCGGGGATCGATACGGAAATCCATGTCGTCGCGTTCGACGCGCTGCTGATGACCTTTGCCGAGCGGCAGGGTGCCAGCGTCATCATCCGCGGCCTGCGCGCGGTCGCGGACTTCGAATATGAATATCAGATGGCGGGCATGAATCAGCAGATCAACGCGGCGATCGAGACAGTGTTCCTGATGGCGGACGTGTCTCTGCAACCGATCGCCAGCCGCCTCGTCAAGGAAATCGCGCTGTTCGGCGGCCCCATCCACAAGTTTGTAAGCCCAAAGGTTTGCGAGGAAGTGGCCGAGCGCGTAGAGCGCATCGGACGAAAAGGGTCATGAGCGTTGCGACAGCAGCGCGACTGCACGCTCAGCGACCGTTCATACGCTATTTTCTAACCGCGGGGCAGCAACGCGCTTTCGCTGGAGACAGGACGATCATGGGATTGTTTAAGGGTTTGAAGGCTGCGGCCATGGCATCGGCGATGACGCTGGCGATGATGTCCGCGGGAACGGCGCTGGCGCAGGGCGGCGGCGGTCAGGCCGACGCGCTGAAGAAGGCCGAGTCCGCTGCGATCGCCGCGGAAAACGCCAAGAAGCTCAATCAGGAAGGCGTCGTGAAGCTGCCGCCCGCCACGGTGCCGGTCGACCCCGAGAATGTCTGGGATCTGGACCTGTCCACCGGCGGTCGCGTGCGCATCCAGTTGCGCCCCGATATCGCGCCCGCGCATGTCGAGCGCATCAAGAAGCTGACGCGCGAGGGGCTGTACAATGGTCTCAAGTTCCATCGCGTCATTCCCGGCTTCATGGCGCAGGGCGGCGATCCCAAGGGCGACGGCACCGGCGGATCGACCGAGCCGGACCTGAAGGCGGAGTTCAATCCGATGCCGCATCTGCGCGGCACGGTATCGATGGCGCGCGCGGCGAGCGAGGACAGCGCGAACAGCCAGTTCTTCATCCTCTTCCTGCCGCGCATGCAGCTCGACAAGAAATATACCGTGTTCGGCCGGGTGATCGAAGGCATGCAATATGTCGATACCATCGCGCAGGGCGAACCGCCGGCGAACCCGAGCGTGATCGTGCAGGCCTCCATCGAAAGCGACGGGAAGGCGCCGCCCGCCAACCTGTCCGCCCCGGCGCCGGCGAAGGCCCCGAGCGTCGCCGATCTGAACGCGCCGTTGAAGAATTGATCGGCACGCGGAGTAAACACAAGGTCATTTCGTGTTCCTGCCCTTCGACTGCCTGCTTGCAGCAGGCGCTCAGAATCAACTTCAGCTCCGCTGAAGTCAGGACTCCAGTAATCTCGTCATGCGCCGACGTTGCACCCTTACGGGGTTCCTGCCTTCGCAGGAACACGGTGGCTCTTTAGGTGAGGCGAGACTTGGTCCGCTTGGGATAAGTACGGACATATGCGCGTAGACCTGTTCGATTTCGATCTGCCCCCCGAACGCATCGCGTTGCGCCCCGCCGTACCGCGCGACGCCGCGCGGATGCTGGTGGTCGAGGGAACGGAGGGGCTGTCCGACCGGATCGTGTCCGATCTGCCGCAGATTCTGCGCGCGGGCGATTGTCTGGTGTTCAACGACACGCGCGTCATCCCTGCGCAGCTTGAAGGGACGCGGGGCGAGGCACGCATCGGCGCGACCCTGCACAAGCGTCTGGGCCTGCGCAGCTGGCAGGCGTTCGTGCGCAATGCGAAGCGGGTGCGGGCGGGGGACCGGATCGCCTTTGCCGAGGGCGTGACGGCGATCGCCGGGCCGAAGGACGAGGACGGCGCGATCCGCCTCGATTTCGAAGGCGACGAGCCGGTCGAAGTGCTGCTCGAACGGGCGGGTCGGATGCCGCTGCCTCCCTATATCGCCGCGAAGCGCCCGACCGATGCGCAGGACGCGCAGGATTATCAGACGATGTTCGCGCGGGAGGACGGGGCCGTCGCCGCGCCTACCGCCGCGCTGCATTTCACGCCCGCACTGATCGAGGCGCTCGCCGCGCGCGGCGTGCTGACGCAGACGCTGACGCTGCACGTCGGGGCAGGCACCTTCCTGCCGGTGAAGGCCGACGACACGGCGGACCACCGCATGCACGCCGAATGGGGTCGCATCGAGCCGGAAGCTGCCGACCGGCTGAACGCCGTGCGCGCCGCCGGGGGTCGCATCATCGCGGTGGGCACCACCAGCCTGCGCCTGCTGGAAAGCGCCACGGGCGAGGATCGCATCATCAGCCCCTTCGCGGACGAGACGCGGATATTCATCACGCCGGGCTATGGCTTCCGCGCGATCGACGGGCTGATGACCAATTTCCACCTGCCGCGCTCCACGCTGTTCATGCTGGTCAGCGCGCTGATGGGGCGGGAGCGGATGCAGGAGGCCTATGCCCATGCGATCGCAGAGCAATATCGCTTCTACTCCTACGGTGATTCGAGCCTGCTCCTGCCATAAAGCGCAGTTGCCGCCGCGGCGCTCGTCGCTAGCGTCCTCCGCATAATCACAAAGGGAGGATAGCGCATGATTCCTGCGCACGTACCGGCCGACCGGGTCGTCGACTTCGACATCTTCAATCCGCCCGGTGTGGAGCAGGATTATTTCGCCGCCTGGAAAACGCTGCTGGAGGGGCCGGGGCTGGTGTGGAGCACCGCCAATGGCGGGCACTGGATCGGCGCGCGGGGCGATGTCGTGCGGGCGTTGTGGAACGATGCCGAACGCCTGTCCAATGAGTGCCTCGCGGTCACACCCGGTTTGGGCGACGTGATGCAGTTCATTCCCCTCCAGCAGGACGGGGCCGAGCACAAGGCGTTCCGCATGGCAGTGATGAAGGGGCTGGCGTCGCGCTTCGTCGTGGCGCTGGAGCCAAAGGTGGTGGAGATCGCCCGCGAACTGATCGCGCAGTTGCGCCCGCGCGGGCAATGCGATTTCGTCGCGGATTTCGCGGAGATATTGCCGCTCAACGTCTTTCTGTCGCTGATCGATGTGCCGCTGGAGGACCGGCCCCGACTGCGCGAACTGGGGGTGCAGCTGACCCGGCCCGATGGATCGATGACGGTGGAGGGGCTGAAGCAGGCGGCGGACGATTATCTGTGGCCGTTCATCGAAAAGCGGATGGCGCATCCGGGGGAGGACCTGTTCAGCCGCATCCTGTCCGAACCGGTGGACGGGCGGGCATGGACGCAGGACGAGGCGCGCCGCATGTGCCGCAACCTGCTGTTCGGCGGGCTGGATACCGTGGCGGCGATGTTCGGCATGGTGGCGCTCCACCTCGCGCGGCATCCGCAGGATCAGCGGCTTTTGCGGGAGCGGCCCGACCTGATCCCCGCCGCCGCAGACGAACTGATGCGCCGCTATCCCACGGTCTCGGTCAGCCGCAACGCCGTGGCGGATGTCGCGATCGACGGCGTGACGATCCGCACCGGCGATCTCGTCTATCTGCCCAGCGTGCTGCACAATCTCGATCCCGCCAGCTTCGACGCGCCGGATGTGGTGCGCTTCGACCGCAATCTCACGCCCATCCGCCACACGACGATGGGTGTCGGCGCGCATCGATGCGTTGGCGCGGGCCTTGCCCGGATGGAAGTGATCGTCCTGCTGCGCGAATGGCTTTCCGCGATGCCGGACGTCGCCCTCGACCCTGCGCAACCGGTACGGATGAAGGGTGGAAATGTCGGCGCCTGCACCGCGCTTCCACTGATATGGCAGGTCTGACCGTTGCTATGGACGCCGACTAAGGGCCGCAGAGCTATCCATATGCGATTCAAAAGGAATATCGCGTCTCCGACGCTGACGACGTCTTGTTTTTATTACCCGAAACGGTGGGGTCGTTAACGGGTTCATAAGGGCATCCGGCGCATCAGGGCTGCGAGCGGAGTGTGTAGTCCTTGAAAGAACTGATACAGCGATGGATGGCGCGTTTCTCGCGCGACGTCGGCCCCGATGCCGATGCGCGGCGGAGCCTTGCCGAATCGTTGTACGCATCCCCGCTGGCCCTCATCATCGGCGGGATCGTCGCACTGGCCATAGGCCTGCTGATCGTATGGCGCACGGGCGATCCGCTGATCCTCAGGATCACCGTCGCGCAGGCGGTGGCCGCGACGTTGCGCTATGGCTGCGCCTTCGCCTCGGATCACGTGCCGGACCGCCCCGGCCCCGCCACCTACCTTGCCCGCCGCCGCGCCTGGGTGATGGGGTTCGAGATCGCATCATGGGGCCATGGGATGCTGATCGGTGCGCTCGCCGCTGCGACGATCCTGCGCAGCGACGACGCCACGCTCCACATGCTCGCCGCCACGCTTGCCGCGACCTACGGCGCGGCGATCGCCGGGCGCAATGCCGGGCGGGTCCGGATCGCCATCGGCCAGAGCATATTGATGGTTTTGCCGCCCGCCATCGCCCTGTGGGTCCATGGCGGCCTGCCCTATCAGCTTCTGGGCGGCACCATGGTCCTGATGCTGGCGGGGATAACCGAAATCAGCGTCAAGACGCACCGGATCGTCGCCGAAGCCTTGCGCGGCAAGCAGGAGAAGTCGCAGCTTGCGATCAAATATGAGCGGCTGGCGCGGTTCGACAGCCTGACCGGCGTGGAGAACCGCATGGCGATGCAGATGCGCCTGCGCGAGATATTCGAGAAGAACCGGCGCACCCACGATGCCGTCGCGATCCTGTGGATGGACCTCGACCGGTTCAAGGAAATCAACGATTCGCTGGGTCATATGGTCGGCGACCATCTGTTGTGCCTGGTCGCGGAAAAGCTGGCGGAGGCGCTGGACGGGCGGGGGCATGTGGCGCGCTTCGGCGGGGACGAATTCATCCTGATCTGCCCCGGTGCGGACCGCAACGCCGCGCAGGGGATCGCCGCCGACGTCGTCGATTACTTCCGCCACAGCATAGAGATTACCGGGCACACGCTGTCGGTGACGGCATCGATCGGCATCGCCGTCGCGCCGCAGGACGGGCGCGATGTCGATGAACTGATGCAGCATGCCGACATGGCGCTGTATCAGGCCAAGGGCGCGGGGCGTAATCGCGCGGTCAGCTTCACCTGGTCGATGAAGGAACGGTTCAACCGCCTGCACGAGATCGAAACCGGCCTGCGCAACGCGATCGCCGATCGGGAACTGTCGCTCCATTTCCAGCCGGTGTTCAATCTGGCATCGGGTCAGGTGGTCGGGTGCGAGGCGCTGCTGCGCTGGGCGCATCCCACGCTCGGCCTCATCCCGCCGCAGGAGTTCATCCCGATCGCGGAAAAGATCGGCGTGATCGCGGAAATCAGCGACTGGGTGCTGGGCGAAGCCTGCGCGGCGGCGACGGACTGGCCGGGCGATCTGCGCGTCGCGGTCAATATATCCCCGCAGTTGCTGCACAGCATCGACCTTCCGCAGATGATCGTCAGCCATCTGATGCGCAGCGGCCTGTCCGCGCGGCGGCTGGAACTGGAAGTGACCGAGAATATATTTCTGGACGATCAGCCGCATACCAGCGCGATGCTGCTCGAACTGCGCAAGATCGGCCTGCGCCTGACGCTCGACGATTTCGGGACGGGCTATTCCTCGCTCAGCTATCTGAGCGCCTATGCCTTCGACACGATCAAGGTCGACCAGAGCTTCATGCACAATGTCCGCAAAAGTCCGGAAAGCCAGGCCGTGGTGCGCGCGGTCGCCTTTCTGGCGGCGGAACTGGGCATGGACACGGTGGCCGAAGGCATCGAGAGCGAGGACCAGCAGGCCTATGCGCGCGACGCGGGCTTCACCGATGCGCAGGGTTTCCTGCTGTGTCAGCCGCAGACGCGCGACGTGATCGCAGACTTGCTGGCGGCGGGAATCGACATCGACACGATGCGTGCCAGACGCATGATGCGGCGGCGGGCGTGAAGGGAGCGGCCTGAACGGGCGGGGCTGACAAACAGGGGCCAAAGCGCCTATGGGCGCTGGCATGACCCGACCGCGCTTTTCCTTCTCGATCGCCGCCACCGACGGCAAGGCCCGCACCGGCACGATCGCCATGCGGCGCGGCGACATCCGCACCCCCGCCTTCATGCCGGTCGGCACCGCCGCGACGGTGAAGGCGATGCGCCCCGCAGAGGTTCGCGCGGCGGGCGCGGACATCATCCTTGGCAACACCTATCACCTGATGCTGCGCCCCGGCGCGGAGCGGATGGCGCGGCTGGGCGGCCTGCATGGCTTCATGGGGTGGGACCGGCCGATCCTGACCGACAGTGGCGGATACCAGGTGATGAGCCTGTCGGCGCTGACGAAGATGAGCGAGGAAGGCGTCGCCTTTTCCAGTCATATCGACGGGTCCAAGCATATGCTCAGCCCCGAGCGGTCGATGGAGATCCAGCGGCTGCTGGGCAGCGACATCGTGATGGCGTTCGACGAATGCACGAAGAACGGCGCGAGCCGGGACGAGGCGGCGCTGTCCATGGAGCGGTCGATGCGCTGGGCGCGGCGGTCGCGCGACGGCTTCGATACCGGCACGGATCATGCCGAACGCTCGGCCCTGTTCGGCATCCAGCAAGGCGCGCTCGACCGGGACTTGCGGCTGCGATCGGCACAGATGCTGACCGAGATCGGCTTCGACGGCTATGCGGTGGGCGGGCTTGCGGTGGGCGAGGGGCAGGACGCTATGTTCGCGACGCTCGATTTCGCGCCGGATCAATTGCCCGCCAATCGCCCCCGTTACCTTATGGGCGTGGGCAAGCCCGACGATATCGTCGGCGCGGTGGAGCGCGGGATCGACATGTTCGATTGCGTGCTGCCCACCCGGTCGGGCCGCAACGGACAGGCGTTCACCTGGGCCGGGCCGCTCAACATCCGCAACGCCCGCTTCGCGGAGGACCGGGAACCCCTCGATCCGCGCTGCGCCTGCCCGGTCTGCACGACATGGAGCCGCGCCTATCTGCATCATCTGGTGAAGGCGGGCGAGATGCTGGGCGCGATGCTGATGACGCAGCACAACATCCATTTCTATCAGGCGCTGATGCAGGCTATCCGCGATGCGATCGCCGAGGGACGCTTCGCCGCCTTCGCCGCTGCCTTTCGTCGGGATTACCGCAAGGCCTGACGCCGGGCCTCAATTGCCTTGGAGCGCCGATCCGTCCAGTACCGGCACCGCGATCGCGAAACTGCCTTCCGCCTCGTCGCGTTCCAGCGGTGCGCGCAACTGGCGGGACAGGCCGGTCAGCACGCGATCGAAACGCCCGGCAAGCTTTTCCTGCAAGTGCGGCGTCGTGCGCAGGGCGGGGGAGGCCACCATCACGCGTGCACGCATCGCATCGTCGGGTAACGGGTGGACGCTGATGCGGATGCCGGTAGCCGGGTCGCACAGCATGGCCAGTTCGACCAGTTCGGTAACGAGGAAGGCGATCGGCACGGCGACATCCTGCGTCACGTGCAGATCGTCGCTGTCCACCTGTATGGCCAGCCGCGCGCCGTTGTCGGGCGCCGACGCACGCAGGCTGGCGGACAGTTCGCTGACCAGCGCGCGTATGCCGACGCCGCGATTTTCCTCCAGCTCCGCATAATGGTTGCGATGCACCACGGACAGCGCATCGACCCGCCGCTGGATGGAGCCATAGGCTTCGGCGGCTTCCACGGTGTCTGCGGAACGGCTGTGCAGGTTGATGAGGCTGGCGATGATCTGAAGATTGTTCTTCACGCGATGGTGGACTTCGCGGGTCAGCTTGCGCTGCCGCGCCAGCCCTTCGGCGAGTTCCGCTTCATGGGTGGCGACATCCTCGCTGATTTCACGGAACGTTTCGCCAAGATCGACGATTTCCTGCGCAGGCGTACGGACCGGTTGCAATGGCTGCAACGGCACGCCGGGCTGATAGGCGGCGACGGCGCTACGCAGCAGCACGAGCGGCCGGATCAGCAGGCGGTTGACCACGAACCAGCCGATCGCGGCGGCGGCGAACCACATCACCAGCGGCAGGAACAGCGACAGCGTGCGGGCGACCGTCTGCGGCGGGGTACGCACAAGCAGCTTGAGCGTCACGTCGCTGCCTTCGATATGGGCCGCGACCTGTTCGATACGACCGCCGCTCGCAAAGGCCCTGCCGCGTTCCAGCAACAGTTCGCGCCGGCCCTGTTGCAGAATGATGCGGTGGCTGGCCATCGCGGTCGCGGGATTGGTGACGCGGTCCAGATAGTCCCGGCCGTAAAAGGCCAGCGCGATCAGATTGCGATCGTCGCTCGGCGTGCGGACCAGCAATGTCCGGCTTTCGGGCAGCAGTTCCATGGCGGTGCGATCGAAACGACGGGCGGCGGGAAGGCCGTCCGCGGCTTGTCCGGCGGTGCTACAGACCAGTGCGCCGGCACGATCGTAGATGGCGAAACGGGTGTCTTGCGAAGTGCGCGAACGCATAAAGCTGTCGATGCGGGAGCATTGCTGCGGATCGGCCAGATTACGGGCGAAGGCATTGGTCGCGATTCGCAGCGCCGCCTTATCGGATTCGATTTCCGCCGCGAGCTTTCGCGCGCTTTGCATCACTGCGATTTCGAGGAGGGATTGCCGTTCGGTATCGGCGGTGCGGATGGCCTGGAGCGATGCGAACAGGGCGACGAGGCCCAGGGGAAGAAGTGCCAGCGTCAGGATGAAGAACATCTTGACGCCGGTCGATCGCAGGGGGGCCGTACGCGACGGGATGGAACGCCGTGCGGAGTTGCCTATCGGCATCGCCTCGGCAGGATCGACCACTTCGGCGTCGGCCACATCGGTGCCGTTCAGTCCAGCTTGCTGAGCAGGTCAAGCATTTCTGCGGGAATATCTTCCTGAACAGCGCTCTGGTAGACCGAACGCAGCACATTGCCGACATTGGCGTCGCTTCCGCGACGGGAGGACACACGACCCGGCGTGCCGGAGGAAGAAGGGGAAGCGGCGGCCGGCGAAGCGGACGTCGATTTGGCAGACGTCGATTTGGCAGACAGGGCTGCGCCGCTCGCGCCGACGGTTCCGTCCTGCGGTGCGCTAGCGTCCGGTCGCATGTCGGAAGAACCCAAAATCAGCCCCTTTTCACCCATATCTCGTCGCCACGCCGATCATTCCGCGTTTTGCTTTCCCGACTTTTGCCACACGACGTGCATTCGTCAATCCTAGTCATATAGCCACAATGCCGTGCGCGAAGCGGTGCGCAAGGAGCCTTGGCAGGATCGACAAGCTGCCGGGGCAGCGTGCAATGATTGTCTCGAAACAAAAACCGAACGGCTGTGAAACAAATTGCCGTCTGGTTGGTTCCCCCAGCACGATATTTTTTACGTCGGTTCCTCGCCACCCTGGCGAGGCGGTATGTAAGAGGCGGGGACAAGCGTTCTGGGGCGGGGGTTGCCAAGCGGCGACAGGCCATCCATCCTTAGCGGCGTTCGGCCCGTTTCGCATATTGTAGCGACCGGCCCTTGGGAGACTGTTCACCTATGTCGCTTGGCCAGCAATTGCATCCGCACCTTCCCTTCGTCCGGCGCTATGCCCGCGCCCTTACGGGCAGTCAGGCGCATGGCGACGCCTATGTACGCGCCACTCTGGAAGCAATCGTCGCGGCGCCGGAAGAGTTTCCGCGCGATGTCGATCCCCGTCTCGGCCTGTACCGGACATTCCATGCAATCTGGTCGTCCTCGCATCTCGACGATGCCGATGAGGATACGGATCATTCGGGTCATGAATCGATCGCGCGGGCGCGGCTGTCGCGCATCACGCCGCTGTCGCGCCAGGCGCTGCTCCTGACGGCGATGGAAGGCTTCACGACCGACGACGCCGCCTATCTGATCGACGTATCTGCCGCAGACGTGGACAATCTGGTGGCCGAAGCGCTGAGCGAGATCGAGTCGCAGACGCGCACCCGCGTCCTCATCATCGAGGACGAGCCGATCATCGCCATGGATATCGAGACGATCGTGCGCGATCTGGGCCATGACGTGACGGCGATCGCCGTGACCCGCGACGAGGCCGTGCGCGAAGCGATGGCGGAACGGCCCGGCCTCGTGCTGGCCGACATCCAGCTCGCCGACGATTCGAGCGGCATCGATGCGGTGAAGGACATATTGGCGGAGTTTTCCGTGCCGGTCATCTTCATCACCGCCTTTCCCGAACGCCTCCTTACCGGGGAGCGCCCCGAGCCGACCTTCCTCATCACCAAGCCGTTCCAGCGGTCCACTGTGAAGGCGGCGATCGCGCAGGCGCTGTTCTTCGACGAGGCGACGGCCCCGGCCTGAGCGCTTCGTCGCGGAAAGCGCCGGTGCGATGGCGGCGGTCATGCTATTTCTGCCTTCACGGCGCGCATCACGGAACATCGTCCGCGAAAAGGTGTTATTGATGCGTAACGAATGGGAGAACTATCATGGTGGACGAACAGCATATCGCCACCGACAAGGCACGCGCCGGGTCGACACCGCATATCGTGCGCTACGTCCTCTTCATTTCGCTGGGGCTGGCCATAATAGGCATGGCGTTCCTGTTACTCGTCTGATTTCCGCCTTTCGGCGTGCCGTGCGGCATCGCCCACAATCTGGATGTTATGTCTTGAGCCAGACCATCGCCGCGACTTTCCCTTCCTCATCGCGCGGAGCATCCGCATGATGGCCGCTGCGTCCGTCAACGTTCCGGCCGACGACTCGCTGGCCGATGCGATCGTCGCGCCCGAAGCGCGCGAGCCGCTGTCCGACGCCGATTTCAAGGCTCAGCTCGGGGCGGTCATTCCGCACCTGCGCGCCTTCGGCCGATCGCTTTCGGGAAACCGCGATCTGGCCGACGACCTTGTTCAGGAAACGCTGCTCAAGGCCTGGGCCGCACGCGCGCGCTTTCAGGCAGGCACCAACATGCGCGCATGGACGTTCATCATCCTGCGCAACCATTATCTGTCGCAGATGCGCCGTTCGCGCTTTCGCGGCGAATGGGACGATCTGACGGCGGATCGTCTGCTCGCGGCGCCTGCCGGGCAGGACAAGCATATCGAACTCGCCGACATGCAGCGCGCGTTGCTGCAATTGCCGCAGCCGCAGCGCGAGGCGCTGATTCTGGTCGGTGCGGGTGGTTTCGCCTATGAGGAGGCCGCCGAGATCTGCGGCGTCGCCGTCGGCACGATCAAGAGCCGCGTGGCGCGCGGTCGCGCGGCGCTGGAACAGTTGATGGACGGTGGCGATGTCACGAGCCGCAGGGGTCAGATCATTCCGCCCGACGGCGTTCTCAACGAGATCATGGGCGAAGTCGACAAGTTGAGCCAAGGGCGCTGACGCTCGCCGGCCTGATGCGATCAGTGCCGGTCGAGCCTGGCAAGCAAGCCCATCATGTCTTCGGGCAGGCTTTCGCTCTGCGGCGCGAAGCTGTGACGAAGGGCCGAAGCGACACCATCCCGCGCCGAAGGCGCCTGCACGAATACACCCCCCGGCACCTGCCGGCTTTCTGCGCGTATCGCATCTGAGGGTGCATGCTTAATCATAAACTTAGTAACGGACCGGACAGGCAAAGGTTGCGCCTGCTTTTCCGTTCACTGTAAGCGATGCGATGAAACGAACGTGGCATCGGGCGACATAATGGCAGGCGAGGATCGGCAGCACGGGGGCGAAAGGGCGGAAGCAGACTCTGCGCGTGCGGCCCTGAAAGACGCACTGGCGAGGGCGCAGGCCAATGCCCCGTTCCTCGCCCGGCTGATGCAGCGCCATCCCGATCTGGTTGCGATGCTGGAGCGCGGAGAGGTGGATGCCGCGCTGGCGCAGAGCACAAGGCTTGGTGCGCAGGCCGACAGCGTAGCGCAGGCGCTGCGGCAGGAGCGCGGCGGACTGGCGCTGGTGACGGCGATCGCCGACCTGGCCGGTATCTGGTCGCTCGACCGGGTGACGACATGCCTGTCCGACTTCGCCGACCGCGCGCTGGACGCCGCGCTGGCGGCGGCCTTCGCCGAACGCTATCCCGATGCACCCGTCCGCGGCCTGACCGTACTGGCGCTGGGCAAGCATGGCAGTCGCGAACTGAACTACAGCTCCGACATCGATCCCATCATCCTGTTCGATCCCGACACGGTGCCGCATAGCCCGCGCGAGGAGCCGGTCGAGGCTGCCGTGCGCCTGACGAAGCGCATCTGCGAACTGCTGAGCGCGCGCGATGCCGATGGTTATGTGTTTCGCGTCGACCTGCGCCTGCGCCCCTCGCCCGAAGTCACGCCGGTGGCGCTGCCGGTGCATGCGGCGATCGGCTATTATGAATCGATGGCGCTGGGCTGGGAACAGGCGGCGTTCATCCGTGCGCGCGTCGCGGCGGGGGATCGCGATCTGGGCGAAGGCTTCCTGCGCGCGATCCGTCCGTTCGTCTGGCGCCGGTCGCTCGATTTCAGCGCGATCGACGCGATCACCGACATATCGCGACGCATCCGCGATCATTATGCGCAGGGACAGGCGTTCGGCCCCGGATATGACCTTAAACGCGGGCGCGGCGGCATCCGCGAAGTCGAGTTCTTCGCACAGGTGCATCAGTTGATTCACGGCGGACGCGACCCGTCGCTGCGTTCCGGCGCGACGCGTGAGGCGGTGCGGGCGCTGGCGGCGGCGGACATCATCGCGCCGGATGTCGCCGCGCATCTCGACGATGCCTATGTGCTGCTGCGCACGATCGAGCACCGGTTGCAGATGGTGGACGACATGCAGACGCACGAACTGCCGCTCCAGCCCGGGAGCCTCGACGGCGTGGCACGGTTGCACGGGCCGGCGGACGGCGCGGCGTTGCTGGCGCTGTTGCGCCCCACCGTGACCTGGGTAGGCGGCAATTACGACCGGCTGGTGCGCGAGGATGCGACCGAGCATCTCTCGCACGATCCCGACGGTCTGGCGGCGCAACTGGTCGCGCTGGGCTTTGCCGATCCGCAGGTGCCGCTGGCACGCATCGCGCACTGGCGCGAAGGGTCGGTCAGGGCGCTGCGCAGCGCCCCGGCGCGGCAGGCACTGGAGGATCTGCTGCCCGCGCTGATGACGGCGCTGGCCAAGGCGCCCGATCCGGCGACGGCGCTCAACCGGCTGGACGACATGATCGCCCGCCTGCCGAGCGCGATCAATTTCTTCAAGCTGCTCGTCGCTCGCCCGGCGCTCGTGCAGTTGCTGGCGGAGATATTGAGCCACGCGCCGACGCTGGCCGATGCGCTGGCGCGGCGGGCGGAACTGCTCGATGGGCTGATCGACGCCAGCGCCTTCGATCCGCCGCCCGACGTGCCGATCCTGATCGACCAGATCGGGCGGCTGGAGGCGGGCGACGATTATCAGATGCTGCTCGACCGCGTGCGGCAGCGGGTGGGCGACAAGCGCTTCGCTTTGGGCGCGCAGATCGTGCGCGGCATGGCCGATCCGCTGGACGTGGCGGCGGGCTATGCGCGCGTCGCCGAAGCGGCGATCGCGGTGCTTACCGACGCCACCGTGGCTGAATTCGAAAGCGCGCATGGCCGGGTGCCGGGCGGCGAACTGGTGATCCTGGCGCTGGGGCGGCTGGGCGGCGGGGCGCTGACCCATGCGTCGGACCTCGATCTCATCTACCTGTTTACCGGCGATTTCGCGGCGGAATCGGATGGCCCCAAATCGCTGGGCGCGACGCAATATTTCAACCGGCTGGCGCAGCGGATCACCAATGCCCTGTCCGTGCAGACCGGATCGGGTCCGCTCTACGAAGTCGACACGCGCCTGCGGCCTTCGGGCGCGCAGGGGCTGCTCGCCGTCAGCTTCGACAGCTTCGCCCGCTATCAGCGCGAGGCGGCGTGGGCGTGGGAGCATCTGGCGCTGACGCGCGCGCGTCCCGTCTATGGATCGCCGCCCGCGCGCGCCGCGTTGCAGGCGATCATCGACGATACGCTGATGACGCCGCGCGATCCGCAGGCGCTCGCTTATGCCGCGATCAGCATGCGCGGTGACATCGCGACGCACAAGCCGCCCGCCGGGCCGCTCGACGTCAAGCTGGTGCCGGGGGGCCTCGTCGATCTGGAGTTCCTGATCCACGTCACCCAGTTCCTGACGCACGGCGGCTTCGCGCCGTCGATCCGCGATGCGCTGATGCAGTTGATCGCTGCGGGGCATCTGCCGGATCGGTTGCTCGCCGCGCATGATCTCGTCACGCGGTTCCTGCTCGTCTTGCGCCTCGTCTCGCCGCGATCGACCGAGCCGCCGGAAGCCACGCGCCCGCTCGTCGCCCGCGCCTGCGGCGTTGCCGACTGGGATGCGCTGCTTGCAAGCTACGCCACGGCGCGGCAGGATATAGGGGATTGCTGGAACGCGCTCGTCGCGCGGTTTCCGGTGCCGGACAGGGAAGAAACAGATGCTGAACGAAGGTGACAAGGTTCCCGCGGTTGCGTTGCAGGACAGCGCGGGCGCGACGTTCACGCTGGCCGATTATGCGGGCAAGCCGCTGGTCGTCTATTTCTATCCCAAGGCGGACACGCCCGGCTGCACCAGCGAGGCGCAGGACTTTACCGCCTTGGCCGACGATTTCGCCAAGGCGGGCGTGCCGGTGATCGGCGTGTCGAAGGACAAGCCCGCAAAGCTCAAGAAGTTCACCGAGAAATACGGGCTGAAGGTGTTGCTCGCTTCCGACGAGCAGGGCGGCGCATGCGAAGCCTTCGGCACCTGGGTAGAGAAATCCATGTACGGCCGCAGCTATATGGGAATAGAGCGCGCGACTTTCCTGATCGGCGCGGACGGCACGGTGCTGCGCGTTTGGCCCAAGGTGAAGGTGAAGGGCCATGCCGCCGAGGTGCTGGCCGCCGTCCACGCGCTCTAGCGGACGTGCGATCGCATACTGTTCCGAATCATAGCATTGGGCGGCGCGACAAATCGAGACAGTCTATCGATGAACCGATCGGCGCGCTGTGCCGCCCATCACAGCATAACCGCGCAAATGGCGGATTTCCGCCCTCCGTTCATCCACGGTTCAACGACTCAACGCATCGACGGGCCGGTTGAACGCGGTTAACGCGCCCGTGGGTTGCTTAATATCGGGCGATTTGCAGACATGGCGATGGGGGCAGGTCATACTGCCATAAAAACACAGGGTCTTTCGTCTCGCAGCTTTGGCGGTGCGGCGGCAAAATCGGGGTTCGCATGTCGCAACGTTACCAAGCCAACGACAAGAATAGCCTTTTGTTCCATCGCTTTTCTCCTTCCACTTCGAAAGCCGCACTGGCCGCTGTCGCCGCGCTGCTCTGCTGCGCTGCCGCTCCGGCGCAGGCCACCGAAGAGGACGGTCCCTATGCCGACGTGACGGAAGCCGATCTGGCGACGGCGCAGGCCCCGGTGGCCCAGAACGATGCGGGCTTCACCTCGCTGTTTTCGAGCTGGAAGAAGATGGACAATGTGGTGCAGTCCTCCGTCTATATTCCTTCGGGTCGCCCGGTCGAGAGGCTGAGCCTCACCTCCAACTTCGGCGTCCGCTCCGATCCGTTCAACGGCTCCGCCCGGATGCACAAGGGCATCGACATTCCCGGCCCCGTCGGCACGCCGATCTACGCCACTGCGGACGGCATCGTCGCCCGTGCAGGCTGGGCGAGCGGCTATGGCAATCTCGTCGAAATCTCGCACGGCAACGGCATGGAAACGCGCTACGGCCATATGTCCAAGCTTATCGTCGCGCCCAACAGCCGCGTGCGCCGCGGCCAGATCATCGGCCTGATGGGGTCGACCGGTCGTTCGACCGGCAGCCATCTGCATTATGAAGTGCGCGTTGCCGGCAACGCCATCAACCCGCTGCCCTTCGTCGCCAGCTCCGACTATCTCGTCGCGCTGAACAGCAAGCCGCCGGTCGCCATGGGCGGCCCGACCTCGAAGCAGGAAAAGGACGCCGACTGACCGGCGCTTTTCTGCCTGAAACCAACGCTTTTCATGAAGGCCCGGCAGCACCGCTTGCCGGGCCTTCTGCTTGCGCCTATCTATAGGCCATGACAGACATCGATTTGACTTCCTCCGCGGCCTCCCGTGTTGCCACTATCGCGCAGCGGCAGGGCAAGGCGGCGATCCTGCGCCTCGCGGTGGAAGGCGGCGGCTGTTCCGGCTTCCAGTACCGCTTCGGCCTCGCCGATGCCGTCGATGCGGAGGATGTCGCGGTGGAGCGCGACGGGGTTACGCTGGTGGTCGATCCGATGAGCCTCGATCTCGTGCGCGGCGCGGCGGTGGATTATGTCGAGGATCTGGGCGGCGCGGCGTTCAAGGTGACGAACCCCAATGCGACGGCGGGCTGCGGATGCGGTTCCAGCTTCTCGGTGTGATTTTTCCCTGATCCGTTCGCCCTGAGCTTGTCGAAGGGCCAGCCTGAGCGTAGCGAAGGCACTTCCCCCGGATTAAGTCCGGGGTCAGTTGAGAGCTTCGACAAGCTCAGCTCGAACGGTCTGGGGGAATCTCTTCCAATGCGCATCGCCACATTCAACATCAACGGCATCAAGGCCCGCCTGCCGCGCCTGATCGAATGGCTGGAGGAAACGCAGCCCGACGTCGCCTGCCTGCAGGAAATCAAGACATCGGACGAGACGTTCCCGGAGAAGGACATAGAGGCGGCGGGCTACGGCGCGATCTGGCACGGGCAGAAGGGGTTCAACGGCGTCGCGATCCTCGCGCGCGGGCAGGTGCCGGTGGAGATCGCGCGGGGCCTCGAAGGCGAGGCGGAGGACGAGCACAGCCGTTATCTGGAAGCCGATGTCGACGGCATTCGCGTCGCCAGCATCTATTTGCCCAACGGCAATCCGCAACCGGGGCCGAAATTCGACTACAAGCTGCGCTGGATGCATCGCCTGCGCGCCCGCGCCGCGCAGATCTGGGCGGAGGAAGTGCCCGCCGTGCTGTCCGGCGACTACAACGTCATCCCGCAGGATCGCGACACCTTCTCGGTCAAGGCGATGGAGACCGACGCGCTGATGCAGCCGGAAAGCCGCGCCGCCTATCGCCGCCTGCTGGGCGACGGCTGGACCGACGCCCTGGCGAGCCGCCATCCGCAGGGCGGGGTGTGGACCTACTGGGACTATCAGGCGAACAGCTGGCCCCGCGACGCGGGCTTCCGCATCGATCACCTCCTCCTAAGCCCCGCCGCCGCCGACCGGCTTAAGGACGCGCAAGTCGACAAGGACCATCGCGGCCGGGAGAAAGCAAGCGACCACGCGCCGGTGTGGGTGGAACTGGGGTAGAGATACCTTGCCCATAACCCGCTGGTAATGTGTGAACGACTAAAGTGCTATGCTTACAGGCGCTTGCTAAGGTGGGTGTGATTATGTTGTACGATGAACAATCAGGACACGATTCACTGCTAGAAGGTGTTGAAATCGACGCTGTGAATAACACCATCTCGGTAAGACTACTTTCTTATCCTACGGATAATGCAGACCGGCGTATTCCCATCAAGATCGTGTTTTCGGACGTTGTATCTGTCACGATGCAAACAGATATGATCCAATTAGCGGAGAACAGGTTTGCTGGAACTGTGAACCATTGGCGAATCGCGGAAGCGGATGGCACATCATATTTTTATTTGATCGAAGGTTATCTGGCCATCGCGTCAAAATCGACTCCAGCGCTCATACAAGAGTAATCTGGGTCCACTTTCAGGCGTAATGTGGTCCAAGTATGAGACAGCCTTTGTTCGGTATTAGACACTTCAACTCCTTCATTCCTGCGGAAGCAGAAATCCCGCTTTTCATTGAATAGGGCGCAGGAAAAAGAAGCGGGATCCCAGCCTTCGCTGGGATGACGGCAGCGCAAAGGTGTCGGGCCATATGTGATCCTCCCCTGCAAGGGGAGGGGGACCGCGCTCGAAGAGCGTGGTGGAGGGGTATCCCCACGCCGAGAAAGTGATTACCCCTCCGTCAGGCTGCGCCTGCTACCTCCCTTGCAAGAGAAGGATTTACGGGCGCTCCCTCCTCACAGCCCCTTTTCGTAAATCTGGTAGCTCTTGTTCGTCACCGCATCGATGGCGCTGGCGATGGCGACCATGCCCTGATTGTCCTCCAGTATCCAGCCCATCTCGCCGCGCGTCGCGCCATAGTGCTTCACCGAATCGCGGCGGATCAGCTCGATCATCATGAAGGCCAGCTGGCTGGCCATGCGGGAGGATTGCAGCTTCTGCACCACGCCCATCAGCGGCACCCGCATCGTCCGCACCTTCGGCCTGCGCAGCCACAGCAGCAGCTTGGCCCAGCCGAACGGGAGGAGCGATCCGTTGAGCGGTTTGAGCGCCTCGTTGAGGTCCGGCAGGGTCATCATGAAGGCGACGGGTTCGCCGTCGACTTCGGCGATGCGGATCAGATCCTCGTAGACGATGGGCTTCAGTTTCTTGCCGGTGAAGGCGACTTCGCTGTCGGTGATCGGCACGAAGCCCCAGTTCCTGCCCCAGGCGTCGTTCAGGATGTGCAGGATGATCGCGGCATCGCGGTCGAAATCCTTCTTGCTCACCTTGCGGATCACGATGCGCGGGTTCTTCTCGCCCGATTCGACGATGCGCTGGATGAGCGGGGAGAAGCCCTTTTCGATATTGATTTCATAGCAGTGGAGCATCTTGGCGGGGGTGAAGCCCGCGCTCTCGATCCACGCCTGATAGGCGGGGCTGTTGTGGCCCATCATCACCGTGGGCGGATGGTCGTGGCCGTAGACGAGCAGGCCCGGTTCCTCCCAGATCGACAGCGAGATCGGCCCCAGCACCCGCGTCATCCCCTTGGCGCGCAGCCAGTCTTGCGCGGTCGCGATCAGGGCGTGGGCGGTCGCTTCGTCCGTCGCCTCGAACAGGCCGAAATTGCCGGTGCCCGGTCCCATCCCCTGTTCGGGCGCGATCGTCAGGGCCAGATGATCAATATGCGCGGAGATGCGCCCGACCACCTTGCCGCCGCGCCGAGCGAGGAAATATTGCGCCTCGCCATGTTCGAACCACGGGTTCTTGCCCGGCGTGATGAGGCCGTAGACTTCGCTCTTGAGCGGCGGCACCCAGGCGGGATCGCCGGCGTAGATCGTCCAGGGCAAGTCGACGAAGGCCTTGAGGTCCGCCTTGCCGTTGACGGGGGAGATCACTACGTCGCTGTTGGCCATGATGTCGTTTTTTCGCGCTGGAGGAGTGCCGCAGCAGTGCGGGGGCAGGGCGTCTTGTGTCAAGCCCGTGTCGAACCGGTCAGGCTGGCGCAATGTCGATTGTGCCATGGTGTTGCCACGAACTGCGCGCATTTGGCCGGTAGGAGGCCCGCATGACGAAGTATGAATCGATTGTCGCGCCTGCTGCTTCCATCCCGGTGGAACGGACTGTTGCGCCGGTGCCGGACGACACGGCGCTGCTGCGTTTTGCCGCCGATCTGAACCGCGAATATGCGGTGGCGAATCCGCGCATCTACTGGCCCGATTTCCTGATTTCGACGGTGCTGGGCTATGCGGGGCTTGTCGGGGCGATCCTGTTCAACGCGCCGGTGCTCGTCGTGCTGAGCGGCCTCGTCGCGATGCTGGCGCTCTACCGCGCGGCGAGTTTCATCCATGAGCTGACGCATATCCGCAAAGGCGCGCTGCCCGGCTTCCGCTTTGCATGGAACCTGCTGATCGGCGTGCCGCTGATGATCCCGTCCTTCATGTACGAAGGGGTGCATACGCTGCATCATGCACGCACCCGCTATGGCACTGCGAACGATCCCGAATATTTGCCGCTGGCATTGATGAAGCCGTGGTCGCTGCCCTTGTTCGTGCTGGTCGCGATGCTGGCCCCCGTAGGCCTGATCCTGCGCTTCGGCGTGCTGACGCCGCTGTCGCTGCTCATCCCGCCGCTGCGCCTTGCCGTCGCGGCGCAATATTCCGCGCTGTCGATCAATCCCGCTTTCCGCCGTCGCCCGGCGGAAGGGGAATTGCGGCGGCAGTGGGCCTGGCAGGAGGCTGGCGCGAGCCTGTTCGCGCTTGCTTTGGTGGGCAGCGTGTTCGCGTTCGGCTGGCGGCCGCTGCTGACCTATATGGCGATCCATTCGGCCATGACCGTCATCAACCAGCTGCGCACTCTGGTCGCGCATCTGTGGGAGAATGAAGGCGACGCGATGACGGTGACGGCGCAATATCTCGATTCGGTAAACGTGCCGCCGCCCGGCTGGATGGCCGAAATCTGGGCGCCGGTCGGCCTGCGCTATCATGCGCTGCATCACCTGTTACCGAGCGTCCCTTATCATGCACTGGGCAAGGCACATCGCCGGATGGCGGCGGCGCCGGACATCGCGCCGACCTATGGCCGGGCGAACTATACGGGGATGGCGCCGCTGCTGGGCAAGATCGCGCGGAGCACGATGGGGGTTCGGTAGGGTGTGAACCAACGCCCTTCGTCGTCACCCCAGCGAAAGCTGGGGTCTTTCTTCTTCTAACTGCCGATTCAAGAAAAGCGAGATGCCAGCTTTCGCTGGCATGACGAACATTATGCCAAGGCGAAGATACTACTCCTCCGTCCGCACCAGCACCGTCTCGCCGACCAGCAGGAACAAGAGGAACGGTGCCCATGCCGCCATCAGCGGCGGATAGGCGCCCAAATTGCCCATAGCGAGCGCGAAATTGTCCGCCACGAAATAGGTGAAGCCGAGCGACATGCCGATGACGGCGCGGATGAACAGCTTGCCCGACCGCGCCAGGCCGAAAGCCGCGACGGAGCCGAGCAGCGGCATCAGCAACGCGGACAGCGGCCCGGAAATCTTGTGCCACAAGGCGCCTTCCAGTGCGGCGGTCGGGCGGCCCGCATCCTTGAGGTCGGACACGGCGCTAGCCAGCGCGCCGATCGACAGGCCGTTGGCGTCGACGCGCGCCAGCGTGAACTGATCGGGGCGGATATCGCGTCCGAAGCGGACGGTGCCGAGCATCCGCGACGTACCCTGCGCCACGTCGAAGGCGCGCGCCTGTTCGAGGATCCAGCCGCCGCCCTTGGCATCATAATAGCCGCGCGGTGCCTGGAATATGCTGATGAGGCTGTTGTTCACGCGGTTGAATATCTCGATGTTGCGCAGCCGCGTTGCCGCGCCGCGCCCGCCGACGATGCCCGCCGACACCAGATTGCTGCCGTCGCGCACCCAGACGTTCGTCTTGACGCCGCTGTCGCGTGGCGGCGGCCCGTAATCGACGGCCGCCCAGGCATCGAGCGCAGCGGAGGCGCGCGCCACGATCCGCTCGTTGAAGGCGAAGCTGAACACCGAAATGCCGAACGCGACGACGATCAGGGGGGCGAGAATCTGGTGCGCGGAAAGCCCCGCCGCCTTCATCGAGATGATCTCGCTGTTCTGGTTGAGCGTCGCCAGCGTCACCAGCGTGCCGAGCAGCACGGAAAACGGCAGGAACCGCGCGATGATCTGCGGCGCGCGCAGCATGACATAATGAACGAGCTGCGCATTGCCGTTGCCGGGATAGGACAGCACGTCGCCCGATTCGCCGAGCAGGTCGAGCGTCTGGAGGACGATCACCAGCAGGGCCAGCACGGCGAAGGTGCGCACGAGGAACAGCCGGCCCATGTAGAGCGCCATCCGCTTCGACGGGAAGAATTGCAGCATCATGATACAGGCTCCGCCGCCTTGCGGCGCTTGCCGAAGCGCAGGCGCGCGGCGATCCACTTGCCGAACTTGGCGAAGGCGAACTCCAGCGCGCCGATCGGCTGGCCGCCGGGGCGGTGGGCGACGACATGATACATCCAAAGGATCAGCGCGGCGACGCCCAGGAACGGCACCCACAGGGCGAACAGCGGGTCGATCTTGCCCAGCGCGCCGACCGCTTCGCCATATTCGTTGATCTTGTGATAGGTCACGATGAACACGATCGAGAGGAACACGCCCAAGGCCGATGTCGAGCGTTTGGGCGGAATGGCGAAGGCGAGCGCCGCGAGCGGCAGCAACAGCATCATCGCCACCTCCACCATGCGGAAATGAAAGTTGGAGCGCACTTCGCTGCGCAGTTCGCGGTCGGTCGTCGTCTTGCCCACCCGCACCAGTTCGGGCAGCGTCAGTTCCCGGTCGGCATCGCCGCGCCCGCGAAACCGCTCTATCTGCGGCAGGTCGATCGGCAGATCGTGGCTGGAGAAGCTCAGGATCCGCGGCGCGGTATATTGCGGCGCATTGTTGACGAGCACGCCGTTGCGCAGGCGGAATATGATGACGTCGGGATCGTCCGTCGCGAGGAAGGTGCCGCTGGCGGCGGTCACGGCGAGGCTCTGGCCGTTCTTGCCCAATATGCGGACGAAGATGCCGTGCAGATCGGTGCCCTTCTCGCGGCTTTCCTCGATTCGCAACGTCATCTTCTTGCCCAGCGTCGTGAACTCGCCGACCTTGATCGAAGCGCCCAGCGCGCCCGAGCGCAGCTCGAATCGCAGCCCTTCGTAAGCGTAGCGGGCATAGGGCTGGACGAAGCCGACGATCGCCAGATTGATGAGCGCCAAGCCGATCGCATACATATAGGGGACGCGCAGCAGCCGCCCGTAGCTCATGCCGATCGCGCGGAACACGTCCAGTTCGGACGACAGCGCCAGTTGCCGGAACGCCAGCAGGATGCCGAGCATCAGCCCGATCGGAATGCCGAGCGAGAGATATTCGGGAATCATGTTGGCCAGCATCCGCCACACGACACTGACCGGCCCGCCCTCCGCCGCGACGAAGTCGAACAGGCGCAGCATCTTGTCCAGCACCAGCAGCATGGCGGCGATGACAAGCGTGCTGAGCAGCGGAACGGCGATCAGCCGGGCGATATATCGGTCAGTGGCGCTCAGCATTTTCAATATGTGGTCGTTCCATCACCATGATTTGGCCGCAAACCCCACCCATATCACTGTCGGGGCGAACAGGGACAGTGCAGGTCCGGCGCAAGCCAGACAGGCGCTATAGCTTCCAGGAGTGTGTTGGTCATGTTGAAAGTGCTGCCCCGCAAAGGGTTCCGGACAGCCGCCGCGCCACTGGCCGCGTCGCTGCTGGCGCTTGGAGCTGCGGCGACTCCGGCGACCGCGCAGGCGATCGGCCCGCAGGCGGCTGCGTGCAACCGCAATGCCGCCGCCGTCCTCGTCCATATCGAAGGGCTGAAGGCGCGCACCGGCGTGCTGCGCGTCCAGCTTTACGAAGCCAATCCCAGGACGTTTCTGGAAAAGAAGCAGCATCTTGAGCGGATCGAACTGGCCGTGCCGCGCTCCGGACCGCTCGACGTCTGCGTCGCGGTGCCGAAGCCCGGCAACTATGCGCTCTATGTGCGGCACGACGCCAACGGATCGGGCAAAAGCGACCGCTCCGATGGCGGGGGCTTTTCGGGCAATCCGAGGCTCAGCCTTACGGACCTCGCGTTCAAGCGCAAGCCGGACCTTTCCAAGACGCAGTTCGCGGTGGGCAACAGCACCCGCGAGATCCGCGTCATCCTCAATTATGTTCAGGGCTTGAGCTTCAAGCCTCTGGGCGCCTGATCGAAAGGGGCCGCTTTCCATGGCATGCGTCGCGCTTCTGTCCAACCCCCAGTCCACGGGGAATCGGCAGACGTTGCCGCGTGTCCGCACCTACTGTGCGGCGAACCCGGACATCTTCCATTATGAAGTCGAAAGCGTGGACCAGATCGGTCGCGCGCTCCAGACGATCGCCCGCGTCAACCCTGCCGTCATCGTCATCAACGGCGGCGACGGCACGGTGCAGGCGGCGCTGACCGAATTGTATCAGGGCGCGCATTTCAAGGGCGCGGTGCCGCCTGTCGCGGTGCTGCCCAACGGCAAGACGAACCTGATCGCGCTCGACCTCGGTATCCATGGCGATCCGGTCAAGGCGCTGGAGCGCATCGTCCACATCGCCAAGACGGGCGTGACCGATCATGTCGTCGTGCGCGAACTGATCGCCCTGTCGGACGGGCAGGCGGACAGCCGCCCCGTGCTCGGCATGTTCCTTGGCGGTGCGGGCCTCGCCGACTACATCCTCTATTGCCGCAACAAGATCTATCCGCTCGGCCTGCCCAACAGCATCAGCCATGCGCTGACGGCGCTGGCGGTCGTATTCTCGGTGCTGTTCGGCATGAAGGGCAAGTTCATGCCGCCGGTGTCGCGCCCCGTCTCGATCTCGCTGATCCGCGACGGGCAACTGGCCGGGCGTTTCGCGGTGCTGATCGTGACGACGCTGGAACGGCTGCTGCTGGGCGCCCGCCCCGCCGATTCGCCGCGCGGATCGATGAAGCTGATGGCGGTGGACCAGAACGGGCCTGCGGTGCTGCGGATGCTGGGCGCGGCGCTGATGGGCCGCTTCGGCACGCAGAAGATGCAGGGCATCCATCTGGAACAGGGCGACACCATCCGCATCGAAGGGGATCGCAGCAGCGTCATCCTTGACGGTGAAATCTTCGAGGCTAACGAAGGCTATCCGATCGTCCTGCGCTCCACCGCGCCGGTGCCGTTCCTGCGGCTAGCGGCCTGACACAATATATTCTATTTCCGTTCGGGCTGAGCTTGTCGAAGCCTTTGCCTGAGCGAAGTCGAAGGCACTTCACTGCGTTCAGCAGTGCCCTTCGACTTCGCTCAGGGCGAACGGTGAAAGTCTGAATGTCGCAATCCCTCACCACCCTCGTCGCGGAAGAACTCGCCCAGCCTGCCGATCCGCGCGCGGTGGCCATGGCGGCGGCGCTGGCGGCACGTTATCCGCAAGCTGCGCAGGCAGTGCTGTTCTACGGATCCTGCCTGCGGGAGGCGAATCTCGACGGGCTGATGCTCGATTTCTACCTGATCGTGTCGGACTATCGCGCCGCTTACGGCAAAAGCTGGCTGGCGCGCGCCAATGCGCTGATCCCGCCCAACGTCTTTCCGTTCGAGCATGACGGGCTGATTTCCAAATATGCGGTGCTGAGCGAAGCGGATTTTCATCGCCTGTGCGGGATCGAGGCGGACAATGTGTCGGTATGGGCGCGCTTCGCCCAGCCCAGCCGCCTGCTGTGGGCGGCGGATGAAGTTGCCAGGGCGCGGGTTACAGAAGCGGTATCGCGCGCCGTGCCGACGCTGTTCCAGCTTACCTTGCCAACGCTTTTCCCGGATACAGACTTCACGCCCACAAAGTTATGGAAATCCGGGTTTGCGCGCACTTACAACGCTGAACTGCGCGCCGAAAAGACGGGCCGGTCCGTGTCTATCGTCGATTCTGATCCGCATCGCTACGACCGTTTCGGCGAAGCGGCTCTAGTGCAGATTGCGCAGGACATGGGCGTCGGGCCGAATGGCGAAGTGCCACTTGCCATGTCTGCAGAAGCCGCCGAAAAACGCTGGCGGACGCTCCAGCGGCGCGGAAAACGTCTGTCCGTGCTGCGCCTCGCCAAGGCGAGCTTCACCTTCGCGGGCGGGATCGATTATCTGGCGTGGAAGATCAATCGCCATGCCGGCACGCAGATCGCGATCAAGCCGTGGCAGCGGCGCTGGCCGCTGCTCGGCGCCGTCACTCTGCTGCCTGCGCTGTTTCGGTCTGGTGCGGTGCGTTGATCGCGTCGGAAATGGCGCGCGCGAGGATTGCCAGCGTATAGGGCTTGCGCAGCACCTGATGCCCCTCGAACATCGTCGCATTGTCGATGTCCCCCGCATAGCCGGTCACGAACAGCACCGGGATCGCGCGGAACGCGCCCGGCAGGGCCGCGATCATTTCCGGACCGGTCATGCCGGGCATCAGCACGTCGCTGACGATCAGGCCGATGTCGCCATAGCGTTCCAGCATCGCCGCCGCCTCGCTGGCCTGCGGGCAGGCGACGGGCAGATGGCCCAGTTCCGCAATGGCATCCATTGATTGCGCGAGGACGCGCGGATCATCCTCCACCACCAATATGCGGGTGGGGGGCAGGTCCGTATTCTCCAGTGGATCGGGCACTGCAGCCATGCTCGCCGCCTGCTGCGCCGTCATATGCCTGCGGGGCAGGAACAGGTCCACCTGCGTGCCTTCGCCGGGTGTCGAGAGGATGCGGATTTCGCCGTCGCATTGCCGCACGAACCCGAAGATCTGGCTGAGGCCGAGGCCGGTGCCTTGGCCGACCGGCTTTGTGGTGAAGAACGGCTCGAACACGCGCTGCAGCACGTCGGCGTCCATGCCGCAGCCGCTGTCCTTCACGGTCAGGCGGATATAGTCGCCGCCCGCGCATTCGCCGATCTCGTGATCGGCCAGCGTCGCCTGCGCCGTGGCGATGGTCAGCGTGCCGCGCCCTTCCATCGCATCGCGGGCGTTGACGCACAGGTTGAGGATCGCATTTTCCAACTGGTGTCGGTCTACGAAGATCGCCCAGCCGGACGCGCCGGTGTCGATCGTCACGACGATCTGGTCGCCGATCGTCCGATCGATCAGGTCGCTCATGTCGCGGATCAGCGCATCGGGATCGGCCGGCGCAGGCAGCAGCGGTTCGGCGCGGGCGAAGGCGAGCAGGCGGCGGGTGAGGGCGGAGGCGCGATTGGCGCCTTCCATCGCATTGTCGATATGCCGCTGCGCACTCGCCGGCTCTTCGTGCAGCTTGCGCCGCGCCAGCTCCAGCCCGCCGGAGACGACCGCCAGCATGTTGTTGAAGTCATGCGCGATGCCGCCGGTCAGTTGCCCGACCGCCTCCATCTTCTGCATCTGGCGCAGGCTTTCCTCGGCGGCGGCGCGTTCGGCGGCTTCCTGCTTCAGCCGGGCATTGGCATCGCGCAGTTCGGCGGTGCGCGTGGCGACGGCGGTTTCCAGCCGATCGGCGCGTATCATTTCGGCATCGGCCAGGCGACGGGCATTGCGCCGGTCGGCCCAGGCGGACATCGCCGCCCATGCCGCACAGAGCGCGCCCACCAGAACGACGAGGCCGATGAGCATGTAGGTGCGGCTCGCCCGTTCGCTGCGCGCTCCGGCCAGGTTGACGGCGGTGCTGCGCTCCGCAAGCCGGGCATTCTCCGCCTTGATGATCGCATCGAGCCGGGCGTTGATCGCTTTCAGATTCTCGGCCTTGCCCGCCTTGTGAAACTGGGACAGCGCGCCGAGCTTCTGGTCGTAGGTGGTGCGCAGGCCGATCTCGCTCAGCATCTTGCCGCGATCCATATAGGCCTCGCGCAATCCGCTCACTTCGTTCTTCTGCCACGGACTTTTGCGCGTGGCGAAGGCCAGCGCATCCAGTTCCGCCGATGCGCTGCGCCATTGCGACTGGAACAGGCGGCCCGTGTCGGGATCGAGGCTGATGACGTAGCGCGCGAGCGTGGTCTCCGCCTTGGCGATCGATGCGTCGAGCCGGTTGGCGAGGACGATGACTTCGAAACTGTGCTGCTGTTCGGCCAGCGCCGTGTCGCGGTCGTTGCTGGCCATGCTCGCGAAATAGAGCAGTGCCGCGAGCGCCGCGACCAGCGGCAGCCCGATGGCCGCGGCCACCAGATTGCGTATCACGCGCGGTGTTCTGGGCAGTTCGTCGTCCGTCAAGCTGCAGCCTCCCCGATCACCCGCCTCATACTCCATAACGCGAATCGGGGGAAGGTCCTGCAAAGCGAAGCGGTTACGACCGGTTCAGGCGATAGCGCCGGTCGCCTTGCCCGCTGTCTCGAACATGGCGATGATCTGCGTCACCTGATCGCTGCTGTGTTCCGCGCAGAGCGAACAGCGCAGCAGGAAGGTGCCGGTCGGCGTCGCGGGCGGGCGGGCCATGTTGACGTAGAGGCCCAGTTCCAGCAGCGCCTGCCACATCGCCACCGCTTGGCGTTGATCGGTCAGGATGACGGAGATGATCGCCGATTGCGGCGTATCGGTACCGAGCGTGAAGCCCAGACCCTTGAGCGCGCCATGCAGGCGGCGGCTGTTTTCCCACAGATGCGCGCGCTTGTCCTGCGCGTGCATCAGCTTGCGGATCGATGTCGCGGCGGTGGCGACCACGCTGGGGGGCAGCGATGCGGTGAACACATAGGGGCGGCAGACGAGGCGCATCACGTCGAACTTGGGGTGGTTGGATACGCAGAAGCCGCCGACCGTACCGACCGATTTGGAGAAGGTGCCGACCACGAAGTCGACGTCCGCCTCGACGCCCTGCTCCTCGTACACGCCGCGGCCGTTGGCGCCGAAAAAGCCCATGCCGTGCGCTTCATCGACCAGGATCATGCAGTTGGCGTGCTTGCGCACCGCCGCCACCATGTCCGGCAGCGGGGCGATGTCGCCCAGCATCGAATAGACGCCTTCGAGCACGACCAGCTTCTGCGCGTCGGCGGGCAGGCGACCCAGACGCTTGTCCAGATCCTCGACGCTGTTGTGGCGGAAGCGGACGATCTCCGCATTGCCCAGGAAACAGCCGTCGTAGATCGAGGCGTGGCTGTCGGCATCGAGGATGATGTAGTCGCCCTTGCCCGCCAGCGTCGAGATGATGCCCAGGTTCGCCTGATAGCCGGTCGAGAACACCATGGCATGATCCATGCCGTAGAACTCGCGCAGCGCCGTCTCGACTTCCTTGTGCCCCTGATAGGTGCCGTTCAGGACGCGACTTCCCGTGGTGCCGGCGCCGAAATCATCGAGCGCCTTCTTGCCCGCGGCGATCACCTCCGGGTCGAAGGTCATGCCCATATAGTTGTATGTGCCGAGCAGGATGGTGTCCTTGCCCTTGATGACGGCGAGCGTCGGCGACTTCACTTCGTCCATGACGATCGCGAAGGGATCGCGCACGCCGGTCGCCATCAGCGCCTCGCGCTCGGCGATCAGCGGATCGAACTTGGAAAACAGGTCGCGGGCTTCCGCGACTTCGGCGGGGGTCTGCGCGTCGTTTGCAGTCTGTGCGGCAAGGGTCATGATGGTTCCTTCAGCCCTTCAGTTTCACGACGGCGTCGGCAAGCTGGCCGACGGTCTCGATTTCGGCCTGCATGTTCATGGTGATGAGAATGTCGAATTCGTCCTCGATCGCGGCGACGAAATCCATGACCGTCAGGCTGTCCCACTCCAGATCCCCGGCGAAGGTCGTGCCTTCGCTGAGCGCCACGCCTTTCTTGTTGAACGGGGCGATCTGATCCGTGATCTGCGCGAAGATGGTCTGGCGATCCGTCATTATTCTCGTCTTTCCGGCATTGGGTGGCGCGGTTTTTGCGCTGCATCCCCGCTCTTTGGCAAGGGAATAAGGCGGCAATCGGGCGCGACCTTGCCGCATTGTGCGCAAGATGCAATGGTTCGGGGCAAAAGAAGGGGGAAGTTGTCATGGCGGAGGAACGCGGCAGGGATGCTGTGCCCGGAACGGGGCCGGGAACGGGCGCCGTGCAGAGGCGCGTGCTGGCGCCCAATGCGATCCATCTCGTCCGCACGACGATGGCCTCGACCCTGCAACTCAGCCAGATGGCCGACCAGAAGGCGAACATGCTTATGGGCGCTGCGTTCGTGGTGTTCACCTTGTCGATCGGGCAATTGCGGTCGGGGCACATGATCCTGCCGATCGCGATCCTGGCGACCGGCGCCTTCCTCGCCGCGACCTGCGCGATCCTGTCCGTCCTGCCCAAGGTCACGCAGGTCGAGGGGCCGGTGGGGGAGGATGCCAACATCCTGTTCTTCGGCATATTCACCAGTATGAGCGAGCAGGAGTTCGCCGACCGGATCGTGGACAAGTTGCACGACGACGAAGCGCTCTATCGCGTCATGCTGCGCGATATCCACCAGAACGGGCAGGTGCTTCAGCGCAAGAAATACCGGTTTCTCGGCTATGCCTACCGGTTGTTCCTGGGGGCGCTGGTGTTGAGCTTCGTGGCGTTTCTGGTGGAAGTGGCGATGGGACGGATGGTGTGATCCGTTCCCCGGCGACGGCCGGGGTCCAGAGTAACAAAGTGCAGCCATTGCCGCCCTGGACCCCGGCTTTCGCCGGGGAACAGCGGACTAAAGCCACCCCTTCTCCCGATAGGCCTTTGCCGTCGCCGCCAGCCCGTCGCGCGTCGCGATCTTCGGCGTCCACAGGCGTGAAGGCGGGGCCATTTCCGCGCGCGATACCCAGTCGTCGTGACAGAAATAGGCGACGCGATCCTGCGTCAGCTTCGCCTTGCGCCCGCGGATCATGCGGTCGCTGACCGCCGCGACGTTCATCATCCAGCGCGGCGTGGCAAGCGTGCGGACGCTGCGGTTCAGGCTTTGCCCGATCGCCCGCCCGAAATCATCATGGCTCCAGCCCTCCGACGTGCCGTCGTCGACTTCGTAGATCTGCGCCTGGCTCTCCCCGCGATCCTGCACCAGCGCCAGCAAAAGCCGCGCAAGGTCGGTCACTTCGATCACCGACAGCCGCCCGCCCGGCGGCAGCATCACCACGCCCTTGTTCGCCATGCGGAACAGGTCGAGCATTTCCTTGTCGCCGGGCCCGTAGATGGCGGGCGGGCGCACGATCGTCCAGTCGAGGGCGCTCGCCATCACATGCCGCTCGGCCAGTTCCTTCGACCAGCCATAGGCGGAAAGCTGCGGCTCGCGCGCGGCGAGCGAGGAGACATGCACGATCCGCCGCACGCCGGTGCGCCGCATCGCATCGACGACGTGCATCGTGCCGGTTGCATTGCCCGCCGCGAACCCGGCGCGGTCGGGCGCGTTCACCACGCCCGCGATATGCAGCACCGCATCGGCATCGGCGATCAGCCGTTCCAGACTGTCGCGATCGTCGAGCGCGCCGGGCGTCCACGTCACGCCCTTGCGCGGAAACTGCGGCTGGCGGGTCAGGGCGTGGACCTTCATCTTCGCCTTGAGCGCAAGATCGAGAGTCGCGGCGCCGACGAAGCCCGTCGCGCCGGTCACGGCCAGTCGAAAGGCGCTCATGGGTGCAGCAGCACCATATGGTCGCGATGGACCAGTACGGACCGGGGCATGTCACCCAACAGGGCGGCGATATCCTCGCTGCGCTTGCCCGCGATGCGTACCGCGTCGGTGCTGTCATATTCGGAAAGGCCGCGGGCCAGCACCCGCCCGTCCTCCGCGACGATATCGACCACGTCGCCGCGCGAGAAGCTGCCGGTCACGGTCCGCACGCCGATGGGCAGCAGGCTGTTGCCCTTGTCCAGTGCGCGCTCTGCGCCTGCGTCTATCTGGATATGCCCGCGCGTCGTCAGCCGCCCGGCGAGCCAGCTCTTGCGCGCCCGCTTGGCGTCGGCGGCGTGGAAGATCGTGCCGCGCCCCCCGTTCGCCCAATGGCCGAGCGGGGCATCGACATGGCCGGCGATGATCGCCAGATGCGCGCCGGCGCCCGTCGCGATCTTCGCCGCCTCGATCTTGGAGCGCATGCCCCCCGATCCCATGCCGGAGCTGGAGCCTCCATCGGCCATCGCCATGATCCGCGCGTCGATTCGCTCTACCTGTTCCACCAGCATCGCGGTCGCATCGACGTGCGGGTTGGCGGTGTAAAGCCCGTCCACGTCGGACAGCAGCACAACTGCGTCCGCCCGAGCCGCCTGTCCGATTCGCGCGGCGAGCCGATCGTTGTCGCCGAAGCGTATTTCCGCAGTCGCCACGCTGTCGTTCTCGTTCACCACCGGCACCGCGCCAAGCGACAAGAGCCGCTCCAGCGTGGCGGAAGCGTTGAGATAGCGGCGGCGGTTTTCCAGGTCGTCGAGCGTCACCAGTATCTGCGCGGCGGTGATGCCCTGTTCGCCGAGCAGCATCGCCCATGCCTGCGACAGCGCGATTTGCCCCACGGCGGCGGCGGCCTGCGCATCCTCCAGGCTCCCGCGCCCGCCCTTGGCCAGGCCGAGCCGCCGCGCGCCCAATGCGATCGCACCGGAGGAGACGAGGATGACCTGCTGCCCCTCGCCACGCCGTACGGCGATCTCCGCCACCAGCGCGCGCAACCACGCCTCGCGCGGATTGCCCGCCGGATCGACGAGCAGCGCGGACCCGATCTTGACGACGATGCGACGGCAAAGGGCAGGGAGGAAGCCGGGGAGGGTCATGCGTCATCGCCCCTGTCGAGATAACGCACTACACCAAACCCCGTTCGGTTCGAGCTTGTCGAGAACCCTGCGCGCTGTTCTCGACAAGCTCGAACTGAACGGAGGTGGGAGGAACGTGCCGCCAACGCTGCGTTCAGAGCGGCGACCAAGGTTCGGCTTCCTCCGGCGCGTCCTCCGGGTCCACGTCCATGCGATAATGGCTGGCGCTGCGCTGTTCCGGTCCCAGATCGGGGATCACCCGGTCGAGCAGTTCGCTCACCCCCGCGCCGGTGCCGCCCGAAATGATGAACAGTTCCTCCGCGCCCGCCTCGCGAAGCTGCGCGGCGATGTCCTCCATCAGTTCCGGACCCAAAAGATCGCCCTTGTTGAGCGCCAGCAATTGCGGCTTCTCATCCAGACCCGCGCCATATGCGGCCAGCTCATCCTGCACGATGTGCCAGGCCTGCACGGGGTCGTCCACCGTCGCGTCGACCAGATGCAGCAGCACGCGGCAGCGTTCGATATGCCCCAGGAAGCGGTCGCCGATCCCCGCGCCGTCCGCCGCGCCTTCGATCAGGCCCGGGATGTCGGCCAGCACGAACTCGCGGCCCTTGTGGCTGACGACGCCCAGTTGCGGCTTGGTGGTGGTGAAGGGATAGTCGCCGACTTTCGCCTTCGCGTTGCTCACCTGATTGATGAAGGTGGACTTGCCGGCGTTGGGCAGGCCGACGAGACCCACGTCCGCCAGCAGCTTGAGGCGCAGCCAGACCCACATTTCCTCGCCCGGCCAGCCAGTGCCGTGCTGGCGCGGGGCGCGGTTTGTGCTCGACTTGTACGACATGTTGCCGCGCCCGCCGTCGCCGCCGCGCAGGAACACGACGCGCTCGCCCGGCACGGTGAAGTCGGCGAGGATGGTGCCTTCCTCGTCGTCGGCGATCACCTGCGTGCCGATCGGCACCTGGATGATGAGATCCTCGCCGCCTGCGCCGTAACGGTTCTTGCCCATGCCCGGCGTGCCGCGCTGCGCCTTGAAATGCTGGGTATAGCGGAAGTCGATGAGCGTGTTGAGGCCCGCCACCGCTTCGAACACGATGTCGCCGCCCTTGCCGCCGTTACCGCCGTCGGGACCGCCATATTCGACATATTTTTCGCGCCGGAAACTGACGGCGCCGGGGCCGCCCGCGCCGGAGCGGAGATAGATTTTTGCCTGATCGAGAAAATGCATGGGTGGCCCTTAGCCGCATTCGCCCTGAAATTAAACCTTCAGGCCAAATTGCCACATGCGCATACTATATCCGTTCGCCCTGAGCGAAGTCGAAGGGCTACACTGAACGCAGTGAAGTGTGCTTCGCTCGCGCTCAGCAGAGGGCTTCGACAAGCTCAGCCCGAACGGGGTGGGATGTCACTGACTTTCTCAACTCCCGCCTCTCCCATCCCCGCGATCAGCGTCCGCGTCGCCAGATCGCGCGCCAGCGTGCGGGGCAGGCCGAGGGCGTTCGCCATCTGCGCGCCCATCATCGAATCGCCCAGCGCGCTCAGCACCAGCGCGAGCGTATGTTCGGCGATCTGCGGACGATCGGGTTCGCCGGCGGACAGTTCGTCGACCAGCCGGTGGATCGCCTCCACCACCGGGTCGAGCGCATCCTCGTTGCCCGACGCCATCATCCACGATGCCAGCGCGCCTGCGCCTTCCTTGTCGAAGGCGTCGAACGTCAGGTCCACGATCGCGCGCGGTTCCGCCTCGCCGCGCCGCGCCTTCAGTACGGCCTCGCCGATGGTCGATGTGATCATCTCCGCCAGATAACCCGCCAGCGCCTTCTGCAATCCCGACGCGGAGCCGAAATGGTGGAGCAGATTGGCGTGGGTCCGCCCGATCCGCGCGGACACGGCCTTCAGCGTCACTGCCTGCGGCCCGGCTTCCAGCAACAATGCGCGCGCCGCCTCCAGCGCGGCGGAGCGGCTTTCGAGCGGGCTGAGGCGACGGCGTGCTATTGACATCAGTGTAAGTAAACTCTATTTGCAATGATGTCAGTTATACAGGAATGACGGAAAAGACCATGGCGCACAGCATCGCTTCCCGTACCCCGACCGACCTGTCGATCACCCCGCGCGACCGCCGTTTCGGCCGGGCGCAGAGCGGGGAGGACGTGCAGGCGCGCTGGTGGATGGGTGGCGATCCCATCGGCACGGCGTTCTATAACGCCCTGTCCGTCACCTTCCCGCGCGGCGAGGCGTTCTTCGTCGAAAGCGTGCGCGCCTTTCGCGAGGATGCGCCGGAGCGGTTGCAGAAGGAAATCAACGCCTTCATCAAGCAGGAAGTGCTGCACAGCCGCGAGCATGTTGCCTTCAACCGCCGCGTGGTGGACGCAGGCTATGACGTTTCCGCGCTGGAGCAGGACGTGATCGATTCGCTGGACGAGATCAGGGGTCGCCCGGCGATTGTCGACTTGGCCGCGACGATGGCGCTGGAGCATTTCACTGCCATCCTCGCACATCAGTTGCTCGCCGACCCGCGCCATCTGGACAAGGCCGACGCCGAATCGCGGGGCCTGTGGCGCTGGCACGCGATCGAGGAGATCGAGCACAAGGGCGTCGCCTACGACACCTGGCTGCACGCGACGCGGGACTGGTCGCGGTTCAAGCGGTGGAAAGTCAAATCGCTGCTGATGCTGCTCGTCACCAAACGCTTCTTCCATCACCGCACCCGCGGCATCCTGGAACTGCTGCGGCAGGATGGCCTGTCCGGCCCCCGCGTCTGGGCGCGCATGGCCTGGTTCGCCTTCGGCAACCCTGGCATGGTACGTAAGATACTGGGCGCGTGGATCGGCTATTTCCTGCCCGGCTTCCACCCCTGGAACCATGACGACCGCGGCCTGATCGCGCTGGCGTCGAGCGATTATGCCGATGCAGTGATGCCGATGGCGGTGGCGGCTTAGGGGTAGGAACGGGCGGCTGCGGGCATGATCTTCCTCTCCAGTGGGAGAGGATACGAAGGCTTGGTGCGCAGCACCTAGCCGAAGTTGGAGAGGGAATGTGCCCTATCGCGACATCCCAACCCCTCTCCAAGTTCCGGTAGGCAGCAAGCTGCCAACCTCCACTATCCTCTCCCATGGGAGAGGAGGCGAGGGTGGAACCCGATCATTTTTGGTCGTTTATGCGCCGCTCGATCACGCCAGAAACCAGACGCTGGGTCAGTCCTCGTCCTCTGTGGCTTGGCTATTGTGGTAGAGTTCCAATATGGCTGCCCTGCGGTCATCGGGGGAGAGATGCACGATCACTGTATCAGCAAGGTCTACATCGGGATGAAAAGCGCAGTTTCCGGCAAACCATAGGGCCTCCGACAACGGTTCTTTATCGTGCCACGTCGTCATCACAAACTTGTCGTCTGGTACATCTCCAAAGTCGAAAGCGTCCAATACAGCCCAATCCACAGCGTCGTGCCATCCCTCGCAGGCGATACCCCACGCGATAAAGTAGAGGCATCCGCTACCAACGAGCCATGCGGCCACTTCATCACGCCACACCTGGCTCACTGCCCGTTCAGCGATAAAAACTGCCCTGTGGGGCCGCGCATGGATGTAAGGCACGGGCTGTTCAGGTGAGAGATGCAGATAATCCAGCTTCATCGCGTAACCCTATGTCCGTATCTTCACATGCTCAACACTAAAGCCGACACGCAGCAATCCACCCAAACCCGTCATTCCCGCGAGGGCGGGCACCCATTTCTCGTCTTGGCGATGGAGATGCGTTTGGCGAGATGGATTCCTGCCTGCGCGGGAATGACGGATGCGTGAAGCGCGGGGAGTTGACGCCCAACCCTCCCAACCCCCATCCTCCCCTTATGACCACCGCCCCCATCCTCCATACCGATCGCCTCACTCTCCGCCCGCATCGCCTGTCCGATTTCGACGCCTGCCTCGCGCTATGGGGTGATCCCGCCACGGTGCGCTTTATCGGTGGGCAGGTACAGGGGGAGCAGGCGGTGTGGTTCCGGCTGTTGCGCTATGCGGGGCAGTGGGCGTTGCTGGGGCATGGGTTCTGGGTGTTCGAGGATCGCGAGACCGGCGCGTTTCTGGGCGAAGGCGGGCTGATCGAGGCGCGGCGGGGCATCGCGGCGCTGGAAGGCGCGCCGGAAGTCGGCTGGGCGCTGGCGCACGCGGCGCAGGGCAGGGGCATCGCGACCGAAGCCGTCGATGCGATCGTCCGCTGGGCGGATGCGCATGTCGATGCGCCCTGCACCCGCTGCATCATCGAGCCGGAGAACGAAGCCTCGATCCGCGTCGCCCAGAAATGCGGGTTCGTGCGAGGGGATCGGCTGGAAAGGGATATGCTGGATGGGGACGGGACCGCTCTGATCCTGTTCGAGCGTCTCCGTCGCCTCTAACGCCAAAGCGTGATGCAGATTTATTGCATTGTTCCCCGGCGAAAGCCGGGGTCCAGAGCAACGAAGGACAGTCCTGTGCGACTCTGGACCCCGGCCTGCGCCGGGGAACAGTTAGCAACGCGTCACGCCGCCAGTGGCGGAGCCTCGTCGCCATACAGCTCAAGCGCCATGTCGGCACGCGGCATGTCAACGTCGTCGCCCATCTCGAACAGCGCGCACGGCACGGTCTCGCCGCGCGCCACGTTGTAGCGCGGGACGATGCGGCCGGTTTCGCGAAAGCCCAGCTTGCGCAGCACATGGCCCGATGCGCGGTTGTCGGTGAAATGGCTCGCGCCGATGCGCGGCAGGCCGGTCGCGCGGGCGATGTGCATCACGGCGCGCGTGGCCTCCGTCGCAAAGCCGAGGCCCCAATAGGGCCGCGCGATCCAGTAGCCGAGTTCGAGCGTATCGGGTTCCTCGCCCGCATGGATGCCGCATCCGCCGATCAGCCGCGGCGCACCTTTGGTGCGCGAGAAGATCAGGAAGTCGGGCAGACGCTTGTCGCGTTCGCGGCCCAGAAATGCCTGCGCATCATCAACGCCGTAAGGCGCGGGGACGCGCGCCAGCCCGCGCAGCACCGCCGGGTCGTTGATCGCCAGCGCCAGCGCCGGGGCATCCTCCATCCAGCCTGGCCGCAGCAGCAAGCGGTTCGTGCGCGCAAACATGGGGTATTCCTCTCTCTTCTTCTGTGTCGCCGGCCCCAACGCCTTGCCCGCTAGAGGCTTTGCGTTACGGCTTGGCGACAGCCTCTTCTCGGAAAGGCCTGCCCGTGTGACGCACGGGACGAGCCGTTGTTCCCGAAAAATCCGCGAGGGAAAAGAAAAGGATAGACCCTGAAACACGCCGGACACGAAAACGGGGCGCTACCCTTTCGGGGCGCCCCGTTTTCCCTCAACCCGATGGTCCTTCGCGGTGCGAAAAACCCTCTGCGGGGCGCCCAAGCGGACGACCCGTCTGGAGGTTGTCCGTTATTCTGCGGCTTGCGCCATCATGTCGACCGACACATATTTGCGGCCGAGCTTGCCATCGTGGAACACCACGCGGCCTTCGGTCAGTGCGAACAGCGTGTGGTCCTTGCCGATGCCGACGTTGCGGCCCGGATAGACGCGCGTGCCGCGCTGGCGGATGATGATGTTGCCGCCGATGACTTCCTGGCCACCGAACTTCTTCACTCCAAGGCGACGGCCAGCGGAATCGCGACCGTTGCGCGAAGAACCGCCTGCTTTCTTATGTGCCATTGTCTAAACTCCTCGTATTGCGTTCAGGCGCTCAGGCTTCTGCAGCCGCTGCGTCTTCGGTCTTGGCGGCGGCCTTCTTGGGCGCTGCCTTCTTCTTTTCCTCGCCGCCGATCGCGACGATGCGCAGGATCGTGTGGCGCTGGCGATGGCCGTTCTTGCGGCGATAATTGTGGCGGCGGCGCTTCTTGAAGACGATGACCTTCTCGCCCTTCGCCTGCGCGATGATTTCCGCAGAGACGGTCAGTCCCTTGGTGTCCTTCAGGTCGCTGCCTTCACCGGCGAGCAGGACGTCATCCAGGGTGATCGTGTCACCGGCTTCACCGGCGATCTTCTCGATCACGATCTTGTCTCCAGCGGCAACGCGATATTGCTTGCCGCCCGTGCGCACGACTGCGAACATGGCTTTTCTCTTCTAATCCAAACTGCGTGACGCGGAAACAAGAGGCAATGCCCCGACAGACCCCGCGCGGGAAAGTGGCCCGTTATTGGATTGAGTCCCGCCTGTCAACCAACTTGGCGCGGCTTTCGCCCGTTTTCGTCGGCCGACCGGCAGCTTTGCGGCCCTTATCGCAGCAGGAAAAGGACGCCCGCGATCGTGCCGATCGACAGTAATGTGGTGAGCATGATCGTGCCCGACGTCACCTTCCCGTCGCGGGCGTAGAACTCGGCGATCATGAACGGCCCGGTGCCGGTCGGCAGGGCGGCGATGGCGATGGCCGTCAGCGCGATATCGGCGGACAAAGCCAGCACGCGCCACGCCAGAAACGCGGTGATCGCCGGATGGACGACCAGCTTGACGAAGGACAGCAGCCACACCGTCGGGTTGACGATCGCGGCCACCAGCGGGCGCTGCGCCAGGAACAGCCCGACCGCGACCAGCGCCACCGGGCTGGCGGTGCCGCCCAGCAACCCCAGAAACTGCTTGATCGGCGCGGCGAGCGGCCATCCCGTCAGCCACCACAGCAATCCCGCCAGCGGCGAGACGATGACCGGATTGCGCGCCATGCCCGACAGGATTCGCCACAGCGCCTGCCTTATGCCGTTGCCCCGCGCGCGCCCCGCCTCGATCAGCACGACTCCGGCGACGAACAGGCAGGTCAGCGTCACCGTGCCCGCCACCACGACATGCGGCCGCGCCGCCGGGCCAAGCGTCAGGGTCAGCAGCGGCAGGCCGATATAGACGGCATTGCAATAGCTTGCGTTCATGCCGTCGACGGCGATGTCGCCCAGCTTCAGGCCGCGCATTTTGCCGATAGCCAGACCGATGGCGAACACCGCGAAGCTGCCGCCCAGCGAGGCCATGGCGAAACCGGGGTTCCACAGCCGCGCCCAGTCCGTCGTGCCGATCACCTCGAACAGCAGGCAGGGGAGCGCGATCCAAACCACGAAGCGGTTGAGCAGACTGGCCGCGTCGGCACCGATGATCCGCGCCTTGCCCGCGCCATAGCCAGCAAGCACGATCAGGAACACCGGCACGATGGCGAGGACGTTGGTCAGCATCGATTCGCGGTTAGGGCCTTTTGCCGATGCTGCCAAGGATGCGGGCGTCGCGGGCGGCCATTGCAAGCGAGATGCGCGCGCCCTAGATGCGAAGGCATGATCCTGCGTCCGTTCCTTTCCTCGCTCGCGCTGCTGCTGACGGGCTGCGCAACGGGCGTCGCCGATACCAGCGCCTATCCCTCGCTGGCGCGCCGTCCGGTCGAGACGCGCGACTATGAAACCCCGGTGCGGGCAACGCCCGCCACGGTGCCTGCCGCCAACATGGATGCCGACGCCGCACGCTTCGCGCAGCAGGCCGATGCGGGCGCGTCGGCCTTCGACAAGGCGTATGGAGACGCGGAAAGGCTGGCGCGGGCCGCGAGCGGCGCGGAGGTCTCCAGCGAACGCTGGGTCGCGGCGCAGGCCGCGATCAGCGGGCTGGAAGCGTCGCGCAACGACAGCGTGTCGGCGCTCGCCGCACTCGATACCCTTTACACGGAGCGGGCGAGCGCGATCGCCGACGGCAAGATGAGCGGCGACCTCACGTCGCTGGAAACCGCCCGCACCCGCGCGCTGGCCGCCGTCGATTCGCAAAACGACCGCATCGACGCGCTGAAGGCAATGCTGGCGCAGCCTTGATTTTCCATGCCGTTCCCCTGCGAAAGCAGGGGTCCAGAGACCGGAACGCTATCTCTTGAGGCCCTGGCCCCCTGCTTTCGCGGGGGAAACAGAAAAGTCCTTCGGCACGCTCAGGACGAACGGCTGCTGGTTGAAACCATGCCCTACAAATCCCGCACCGCGCCTTTGTGCGCATGGGCATTGTGGACGTAATGCTCGACGCCCTCGCGCATTCCCACCACCGCGTCGTCGGTCAGGTCGCGCATATGTTTCGCCGGGCGTCCGCTCCATAATTGCCGGTGCGGCACGCGCTTGCCCGGCGTCAGCATCGCGCCCGCCGCCAGCATCGCGTCGCCTTCGACGACGCAGCCGTCCATCACGATCGCCCCCAGCCCCACGAATGCCCGGTCGAGCAGGGTACAGCCGTGCAGCATTGCCATATGGCCGACCAGCACGTCCGCACCGATGATCGTCGGGAAGCCGCCTGCGCCATCCTTGTCGGAGTCGCAATGGATGACCGTGCCATCCTGGATATTGGTGCGCGGGCCGATGACGATACGGTTCACGTCTCCCCGCACCACGCAATTATACCAGATGCTGGCGTCCGCGCCGATCTCCACGTCGCCGATGATGCGGCATCCCGGCGCGATGAAGGCGCTGGGATGGATGCGCGGCGATACCCCGTTCAGCGGTACGATGCTGGCGCCGGGATAATCGTCGTGTATCATTGGGGGGGAATATCCTTGGGTCGGGGCAGGCTGTAGGTGACGTGCGCGCGCAGCGGATCGCCCGGCGGCATGGCGGGATGCTGGAAATCCAGCTTGCGGTGGCGCGTCATGCCCAGCCGCCGCATCAGCGCCTGGCTGCGTTCGTTGGCGGGCGCAGTGATCGCCCAGACCGAATCGACCTTCAGATTGATCCAGACCCAGTTGATCGCCGCCTGCGCCGCCTCGCTGGCATAGCCCTTGCCCCAGTATGCCCGCGCCATGCGCCAGCCGATTTCGATCTGCCCGTCGATCGACGTGCCGATGGCACCGGGCTTCACCCCGCAAAAGCCCATCAGCGCGCCGGTCTCGCGATGCTCCATCGCCCAGAAGCAATAGCCGAGCTGTTCCTGCATCGCCTGCATCCGGGTGACGACCATTTCGGTCTCCGCCAGCGTCATCGGCTCACCCAGATATTCCATGACCTGCGGGTCGCTGCATATCTGCTGGAACGGCGCGGCATCCGCCTGAGTCCATCCGCGCAGCAGCATGCGCGGCGTTTCGATCACGAAATCATCCATGGAGAAGCCGCGCAGCCAGGGGGGCGTGATAGGTCAGCACGCCGGTGCAGCCCGCCCGCTTGAAGCTCATCAGGGTTTCGAGGACAAGAGCGTCGCGATCGCCCGCGCCCGCGGCCGCTGCAGCCTCGATCATCGCATATTCGCCCGACACCTGATAGGCGAACACCGGCACGCCGAAGGCGTCCTTGACCCGCGCGACGATGTCCAGATAGGGCAGGCCGGGCTTCACCATCACGCTGTCGGCGCCTTCCTCCAGGTCGAGCGCGACTTCGCGCAGCGCCTCCTCGCCATTGGCGGGGTCCATCTGATAGCTTTTCTTGTCGCCCTTCAGCAGCCCGCTGGAACCGACCGCATCGCGGAACGGGCCGTAGAAGGCGCTCGCATATTTGGCGGCATAAGCCATGATCTGGACGTTGGGATGCCCTGATTGCTCCAGCGCCTCGCGAATCGCGCCGACCCGCCCGTCCATCATGTCGCTGGGCGCGATGATGTCCGCGCCCGCCGCCGCCTGATTGAGCGACTGGCCGACCAGCACGTCGATCGTGGCGTCGTTCAGCACGTACCCGCTCTGGTCGAGCAGCCCGTCCTGCCCGTGCGCGGTGTAGGGGTCGAGCGCCACGTCGGTCAGCACGCCGACCTCCGGCACCGCATCCTTGATCGCGCGAATCGCCCTGCACATCAGATTGTCGGGATTGAGCGCCTCCGCGCCGTCGTCGCTGCGCCGGTCGCCTTGCGTATTGGGAAAGAGGGCGAGGCAGGGGATGCCGAGATCGCGCGCGACTTTCGCTTGGCTGACGATGCCGTCGACCGACCAGCGCGACACGCCCGGCAGGCTGCCGACCGGCTCCTCCACGCCCATGCCTTCGGTCACGAACAGCGGCCAGATCAGGTCGGCGGGGCTGATGCGATGTTCGGCATGAAGCGCGCGCGACCATGCGGCTGCGCGCGTGCGACGCAGGCGCAAGGCGGGATAAGGTGCATAGGACATGAACGAACGTCTAGGCGGCAATGCCGCCCGCCGCAACGCTTCTTGGCGTCAATGCAGCCCGCGTTCCAGCATTTTTGCGAGCATCTCAAGATGGTCTGCACCTATTTCGGTGCCGAGGTGCCGCCCGTCGATCATCACCGGCTGCTCGAAGGCGGCATAAGCGGCAAAGCGTTCTTCCGGCGACATGCCGGCAAACAGCGCCACGCATCCCCGAAACGTGCAGCGAAAACCCGGCTCATTGTTGCCGGGAAAGAAACGTACTGTCGTATCCCATCCAATTTTCATGATGCCCCCGTTCATTCCCCGGCAGGAACGATATTGGGCCATAAACGGGGGCGCGATGCAAGGGGCG
The DNA here is from genome assembly GCA_965279415.1 of Sphingobium sp. Taxonomy (GTDB): domain Bacteria; phylum Pseudomonadota; class Alphaproteobacteria; order Sphingomonadales; family Sphingomonadaceae; genus Sphingobium. The sequence continues at coordinate 868,768 of OZ257238.1, read as the reverse complement.
GCGGTGGCGGCGGGACGCGATTGTGCCGTTACGGGATGCGCTAATTCCTCCCCGGCAAGGGGAGGGGGACCGCCGCGAAGCGGTGGTGGAGGGGTATCCCGCTCTCGATAGGGTAACACCCCTCCGTCAGGCTGCGCCTGCCACCTCCCCTGTCAGGGGAGGATGAGAAGAATGCGCGCCGCCTACCCCTCTTCCTCCAGGCTCAGCAAACTCGCATTGCCGCCCGCAGACGTCGTGTCGGTCGACGTCACCCGTTCGGCGCAGAAGCGGTGGAGGTAATGCGGCCCGCCCGCCTTCGGCCCGGTGCCCGAAAGCCCCTCCCCGCCGAAAGGCTGCGACCCGACGACCGCGCCGATCATCGACCGGTTGACGTAGAGATTGCCGACCGCCGCCATGCCTTCCACGGTCGCGGCGGTGCGGGCGATGCGGCTGTGCAGGCCCATGGTGAGGCCGAAACCCTTGGCGTTGATCGCCGCGATCACCTGTTCGAGGGTGCCCGCGCGCCATATGGCGACATGAACGATCGGCCCGAAAATTTCCCGGTCGAGCTGGCTCGCATCCTCCAGCCGGATCAGCGTCGGCGGCACGAACAGCCCCTTTTTGGGCACAGCGACGGAATGGACGATCCGGTCCCGATGCGTCTTGCGATGCGCCATCAGCCGGTCGTAGGCCGCCTTGTCGATCACAGGGCCGACATCGGTGCGGCTGTCGGTCGGGTCGCCGATCACCAGTGCGTCCATCGCGCCTTTCAGCATGTGGAGCGTTCGATCCAGCACTTCCTCCTGCACCAGCAGCAGGCGCAGCGCGGAACAGCGTTGCCCGGCGGACTGGAAGCCGGAAATAACGATATCGCGCACCACCTGTTCGGGCAGCGCCGTCGAATCGACGATCATCGTGTTGATGCCGCCGGTCTCGGCGATGAGCGGCACGATCGGCCTGTCGTCGGGGCCTTCGAGCAGGGCGCGGGCGATGGCCTTCGCCGCTGCGACCGATCCGGTGAAGGCGACGCCCGCGATGCGCGGATCGGCGGTCAGCGCCTTGCCCATTTCCGCTCCGCCGGGCGCCAGCACCAGCGCGTCCTGCGGCACGCCCGCGTCATGCGCCAGCGCCACGGCCGCGGCGGCGATGCGCGGCGTCTGCGGCGCGGGCTTGGCGACGACGCTGTTGCCCGCCACCAGCGCGGCGGCGACTTGGCCGATGAAGATCGCCAGCGGGAAGTTCCACGGCGCGATGCAGAGCCAAACGCCCCGCCCTTCCATGCGCAGCACGTTGCGCTCGCCCGTCGGCCCCGGCAGCGTGATCGGGGCAAGGCCGCTGCGCGCCTGCGCGGCATAATAACGGCAGAAGTCGATCGCCTCGCGCACTTCGGCCAGCGCATCCGGGATCGTCTTGTACGCTTCCTGGCAGGCGATCGCCATCAGGTCGGCACGGCGGCTTTCCATCAGGTCGGCCAGGCGATCGAGACAATCGGCCCGCGCGTCGAGCGGTGTCGCGGACCAGGCGGGGAAGGCGGCATAGGCGCGATCGAGGGCGGATCGGGCTTCCAAATCCGTTCGCCCTGAGCCTGTCGAAGGGCTAGACTGAGCCGAAGGCGAAGTCCCTTCACTGCGTTCAGGGGAGGGCTTCGACAAGCTCAGCTCGAACGGATCACTAATATCCGCCCGAACTTCCCCCATCACCACCGCCAGAACATCCCGGTCGTCCAGATCCACGCCCGCGCTATTCGCGCGCTCCGGCATGAACAGGTCGCGGGGCAGAGGGATGGCGGGGTGCGGCGCGCCGCCCGCGCGGGCGACTTTCTCCACCGGGTCGGCGAGCAGTTCCTCCTCCGACGTGTCGGCGTCCGCAAGCTGATGCACGAAGCTGGAGTTCGCACCGTTCTCCAGCAGGCGGCGGACCAGATAGGCGAGCAGATCCTGATGCCCGCCGACCGGCGCATAGATGCGGCAATGATGCCCCTCCTCGCGCACCAGACGCTCGTACAGCCCTTCGCCCATGCCGTGCAGCCGCTGGAACTCGAAATCCCGACGGGTGCCCGCCCATTGCAGGATGGTCGCGACGGTCAGCGCATTGTGGCTGGCGAAGGCGGGGTAGAGATGGCTGGCGTCGAGCATGTCGCGCGCGCAGGCGAGGTAGGACGTGTCCGTCGCCGCCTTGCGCGTGAACAGCGGATAGCCCGACAGGCCGCGTTCCTGCGTATATTTGATCTCGCTGTCCCAATAGGCACCCTTGACCAGCCGTACCGCCAGCCGCGTGCCGCGATCGCGCGCCACCGCATTGGCCCAGCCGACGACGGCGCGGGCGCGCTTGCTGTACGCCTGGATCGCCATGCCGAAGCCGTCCCAGCCGCGCAGGTCGGGGTGCCGCGCCACCGCCTCGATGATGTCGAGCGACATGACGAGCCGCTGGGATTCCTCGGCATCGACCGTCAGCGCGACGTTGCTTGCCGCCGCCTGCTTCGCCAGCGTCAGCAGCATCTCGGTCAGGTCCGGCACGCAGCGCCAGGACTGGCTGGCTTCGTAGCGCGGATGCAAGGCGGACAGCTTGATCGAGACGCTGTGGCCTTTTTCGCCCTGTCGCGCGACTTCGCGGATCGCCTGCTCATAGCTTTCGAAATAGCGCGCGGCGTCCTCATAGGTGCGCGCGCCTTCGCCCAGCATGTCGAAGCTGGCGGTGAAGCCGCGATGCTGGCGCTTGTCCATCCGCCGGATCGCTTCCTCGATCGTGCGGCCCATCACGAACACTTCGCCCATCAGGCGCATCGCCGCCCCCACGGCGGTGCGCACAAAGGGTTCGCCCGCCCGTCCGATCAGTTTGCGCAGCACGCCTGCGGTGCTGTCGTCCCTGACCATCGCGCGGCCCAGCACCAGCCCCCATGTCGCGCTGTTGACGAGGCCGCTGTGCGACCGGCCACTGTGCGCGCGCCAGTCGCCTTCGCCGATCTTGTCGGCGATCAGCTGGTCGGCGGTGTCCTGATCGGGCACGCGCAAAAACGCTTCGGCAAGGCTCAGCAGCGCGACCCCCTCGGCGGTGTTCATCCGGTATTCCTGCAGGAACTGGTTGACCCAGCCGTCGCTCTGCGCCGCGCGCAGGTCGGTCAGCAGGCCGCGTGCCGTCGCGATCGACGCCTCCCGCTCCGCATCGCCCAGTCGCGCGCGCTCCACCAGCGGGCGCAGCACATCGGGTTCGGCACGGCGATGGTCGTGCGGCAGGCGCTTTCGGAAGGTGTCGGCTTGTGCGTCGGAAGCAGGGAAGGGCAGGGGCAGGGGATCGGCATGCATCGTGCGAAAGCTCCAGAACGCGGGCGATTCACGCTGATGGAATGTTGCCGCGTCCCGAAACATTATTACACAGGCGGCAAAAAGGCCAGCCCCTTGCGGGACTGGCCTTCCTGTTCGCGACGACACGTCATGGCCGTCGACTTAGGCGTCGCAAATCAGCAGCGACGACCGTTGTTCTTGTCGATCGCGCGCCCGGCAAGCGCACCTACGCCTGCGCCGAGGATGGCACCGGTGGTGCGATCACCACGTCCGGCGACTTCGTTGCCCAGCAGGCCACCGGCAATCGCGCCGATGATCGTTCCGCCGGTGCCGTTGTCGCGGCAGCGGTACGCATTGCGGTTGTTGCCGCGGTAGTAGCCGTTGTTCCGGTACGCACCGTTGTTGCGATAGTAGCGGTCGCCGCGATCACCGCGGAAATTGCGATCGTTGCCGCGATAATAATCGCCGCGATCGTAGTTGCGATCATAACCCCGGTCGTAACCGCGATAGCTCTGCGCGCTGGCAGGGGCCGATGTGGCCGCGAAAGATGCAACGCCCATTGCAAGCGCAGCACCCATGTTGAGGAAAGCAGACTTCTTCATGGCGTTACTCCTTGTTCAATTCTTCGTCGGGAGGCGGTCTTTCCGAATCACTGCGCCTCTCGATGAAGCCGTTATGCGTGATTCGCCTTGAGGGATGCCTGAACATGGCTGACAGCGGCCATTCAGTTAGCTGGCGTTCAGGATCGGGCCGATCCTGCAACCTTTTCTCTGTTTTCCCTTTCGGCGATGCCCTATCGGCGGAGCCGATGCTCCGCATTCTCCTGATCCTGCTGCTGGCCGTGGCGCTGTTGCCGGAGCCGCCGTCGAACAAGGGCGGTCCGCGCGTCGCCGGGTTGATGACGATTACGGCGCAGCCGCTCGCCCTCGACAGCGACGATCCGGCGCGCACCACTATTGGCCCGCTCCGTTATCTGGGCGGCTGGGCGCTGCACAGCGCGAATCCCGATTTCGGCGGCATATCCTCGCTGCGGGCGATGGACGACGGCAGCCTGCTGGCGCTCAGCGATTCGGGGATGCTGTTCGGTTTTACGCCCGGAAAGTCCCGCGCCTTCCTCGCCCCGCTGCCCATATTCCGCGCGGAAAGGGACTGGCCGGGCTGGAAATGGGATTCCGAAGCGCAGACTTATGATCCGGAAACCGGCAAATACTGGGTGTCGTTTGAGCTGATCCAGCGCGTGTGCCGCTATTCGCCCGGCTTCGCGCGAATCGAGGCGTGCATGAAATGGCCCGCCGTCGCCGCCTGGCCCGACACCGGCGGGGGAGAGGCGATCACGCGCCTGCCCGACGGGCGCTTCATCCTCTTTTCCGAATATGGCTTCGGTCCCAAGGGCGGCACCGACGTGCTGCTGTTCCAGCAGGATCCGGCGGACAGGAACAGCGTGCCGCCGCTGCGCCTCGGCTATCGCCCGCCGCAAGGCTATCGCGCCACCGACGCCGTGGCGCTGGACGACGGCACGCTGCTGGTCCTCAACCGCCGCGTGACTCTGCACGAAGGGTTCACCGCCGTGCTGGCGATCGTGAAGCTGCCGCCGCTGCGCGCAGGGGCTGTGCTCGTCCCCCGCGAAATCGCCCGATTCGTTCCTCCGCTCCTCGCCGACAATTTCGAGGCGCTGGCCCTATCCCGCGAGAACGGGCGACGCATCCTGTGGATGGCCTCCGACGATAACCACGAATTCTTCCAGCGCAGCCTGCTGCTGAAATTCGCGCTGCCGGATGATTTGGGGCGGGAAGGCATAAAGTAGAATGGGGGTACGCGAGGGGAGCGATTATAGTAATGTCACTTTCACATGCTTCATCGCTACCGCTTCACTGTTTATCGGTTCTTCACGTAAATGAGTGCCACCCCAGCTTTCTGCCATGAGGTGAACGTGATCCGTCTTGCCACCTGATAATAATTTAAGTTGGGTGATCAGATCACCCAAACCATCGTTATCCAAATAAATCTGCAACTGATCATTGGTTGTTGCGTCAGTTATCTCGAAGCTGATCATACCGGTTTCCTATTGTTCGTACCCTTGTCGCCTAAACCAGTTACTTATCTATAATCATTCGGTTCGAGATCACATTACCCCTCCAGTGGGAGAGGATAGTGGAGGTTGGCAGCTTGCTGCCTACCGGAACTTGGAGAGGGATTGGGACGGTGCGAGAGGGCGCAATCCCTCTCCAACTTCAGCTAGGGCCATGCGGCCTAAGCCTGCGTATCCTCTCCCACTGGAGAGGAGTTAGAAGCGCAACCGAACAATAAAAAAGGCGACCCGAAGGCCGCCCTCTTTATTGCCGAAGCGATTCGCGGCCGGTCAGGCGGCGGCGGTCGCCTTCTTGGCGATTTCGCGCTTCAGGCGCTGCGCCTTGAGCGAGAGCTTCTCGTCGTTGGTCTTGAGCAGCCAGTTGTCCAGGCCGCCGACATGCTCGACCGAACGCAGGCCGTTGGTCGACACGCGCAGCTTCACGCTCTTTTCCAGCGCTTCGGAAATCAGCGTGACGTTCTGCAGGTTGGGCAGGAACACGCGCTTGGTCTTGTTGTTGGCGTGGGACACATTGTGGCCCACCTGGCGGGTCTTGCCGGTCAGTTCGCAGATGCGCGACATATCGTTCAGCCTTATACGTCTTGAAGGTTAAGGGTGTAGGGCCTGTGCCCGGAAAGCGGCGCGGATAGCCCGATCGTCCCCGCGCGTCAACCCTTGGCGTGGTGGTGGGAGCAACCTTCGCGGCTGATCTGCGTTAAGCAGCCTGTAGTCGATGGAGGATCGGATGATAAGGTTCATATTTGGTCTGCTGCTCGTGGCGGTGCTTCTGATCGGGGGCGCCATGGCCTTCGGCCTGCTGAAGGTCGAGCAGACGCGCGATGCAAAGCTGCCCGCGATCGCCGTGGAGCAGGGCACGCTGCCCAAATACAAGGCGGACGTGGTGAAGGTGGAAGTCGGCACCCGCAACGAAACGGTGGAAGTGCCGACGGTGGCGGTCAGCAAGCCGGAGTGATTTGCACTCGCAACCTTGAATAGCTCCGTTCCCGGCTTTCGCGAGTCCTCAACGAAAAGGCTAGGCAAAGAGCGTCGTCATTCCCGCGAAAGCGGGAACCCATCTCTCCAACTGCACCCCAGTCACCATGACGAGAAATGGGTTCCCGCCTTCGCGGGAATGACGACTATATATCAGGTGTGCGGTTTTGGCAGATTTATGGTACTCGCCAGGGAACGGTAAGGCTGGCCAATTGCATTGCGTATTCCATTGCCCTTAAACGGGGCCAATGTTCTCCCCCTTCCCTCCATCCCCCTTCATGCACCGCGCGCTCGATCTCGCCAGTTCGGCGGGCGCGGCGGGGGAGGTGCCGATCGGCGCGGTCGTCGTGCGCGCGGGCGAAGTGGTCGGCACAGGCGAGAATCGCAACCGGCGCGACAATGATCCCACCGCCCATGCCGAGATCGTCGCGATTCGCGCCGCCGCCGCGCATCTGGGCGACTATCGCCTTGTCGATTGCGACCTGTGGGTCACGCTGGAACCCTGCGCGATGTGCGCGGGCGCCCTGTCCCACGCGCGTATCGCCCGCGTCTATTACGCGGCATCCGATCCCAAGGGCGGCGGCGTGGATCATGGCGCACGGGTGTTCGCCCATCCGCAATGCCTGCACCGGCCCGAAGTCTATGGCGGCATCGCCGAGGCCGCCGCCGCCGCGTTACTGCGCGACTTCTTTGCCGAGCGGCGTTGAATAGTCGATGCGGTAGAGGCGATAGGGCAAGGCGAAGCCGACGTTCAGCTTCACCGGCACCAGCCATGCCGGCACCTTCCCCCGCATCATCTGCGCATAGAAGCCGCGCGGGCTGCGCGCCTGATATACCGTGCCTTCGGGGAAATTCGGGCAAACGAGCAGATAGCGGGCGAAATGCTGCGCCGCGATCGCCCGGAATCCTTCGGGCGTGCCGTCCATCGCATGATGGATCGCCAGAATCGCGTCGGCATTGCGGTGATAGGGTCCGGCGATCGCGCTGTGATGCGTCGTCGCGATCAGGCGCGGGCCAAGGTCCACCAGCGTGAAGATCGTCGCGGGGGGCAACTGGTCCAGCACCTTGAGCACCGGGGCGGATCGGCACTGGCCGTTCGCCTTGCGGATCGCGGCGGTGCGCTTCGCAATGAACGGTCGGGGCGGTGGAACTGGCTTTGCGTCGGTGATGTCGGCGATCAGCCCGTTGGCCTGCGGATATAATTGATAGACGAAGAGGACACCGACGACGATCAGGATCGCGACGCCGCCGACCAGCCGCCACAGCAGTCGCCCGAAGATCAGCGCCCGCGCCGCCGTCCAGGCCGCCCATGCCGCCGCCGGGATCGCCAGAAACTGCGCCGCCGGGCCAGCGCGCAACTGCCAGAACAACAGCGCGACCGCGAACAGCGTCATTAGCGTCACCGTCGCCCAGGCCCAAAGTGCCTCGCTGTCGCGCCGCACCCGCCAGCAGGCGATCAACGCGCCGACGATCGCCGTCACCGGCAGCGCCAGCAGGGGAATGACCATGCTTTGCGCCTGCGCGGTGATCGGCTTCGCCTCGCGGATGTTGGCCAGCCAGAGCTTTTGTAGTTCGGGCGACAACTGATAGGCGCCCGACAGGCATTGCGGCCAGTTCATCCAGGCGAACAGGGCGACCGCGACGCCCACGATGGCGCCCGCCGCCAGCCGCTGCGGCCAGTTCTTCAGCGGCAGCAGGGTGAGCAGCAGCATCCCCCCGCACGCCGCGCCCAGTATCGCGACCCACACCGGCGATAGCGCATCGCACACCGGCGCGCGATTGGCGTAGCTGGCGGTTGTGACGAACAGCAGGCCGGTGCCGCCGCCCAGGCTGAGCGCATAGGGCCGCATCCGCCGGGCCGCACCATCCTTGAACACCCAGCGGAGCGCAACGATCGCGCCCGCCGCCGCCAGATAGACGATCATCTCCATGCCGATCGCGATCGACAGCGCGCTCGAAAGCCCCGCGACGATCCCCCCGCGCAGCCAGTTGCGATCGACCATCCCCGCCAGCATCGCCACCGTCAGCGCCAGCTGCCAGCCATGATGGTCGATCCGCATCGGCATGAACATGCTGAGGCCCATCTGCGCGGCGAGCGGGGCGAAGGCGGCGACGATCCAGGCATTGCCGCCCGCCAGCCGCCGGACGATGAAGCCTAGCCCCAGCATCATCGGCAGCAGCGGCAGCAGCGGCGCGATCGCGCAGGCGAGGCGATCCGCCGTGCCGCTGTCGGTGAAGACGCGGAAGAACAGGATAAGTCCCGCGATCGGCAGATCCACCAGCCGCGACCAGTGGATGTTTCCGCCCACCGGCGGGTCCAGTCGATGCTGGGTCAGGTCGAACCAGCCTTGCCCTGCCAGCCAGTCCTTCACCTGCACGTATCGGATATTGTCGTCGGTATCGCTCAGCACCATCCAGTGGACCTGCTGCCAGCGCGCGACGATGTAGAAAGCGGCGATGCCGACCCAGATGAGGAAGGTCAGCCATTTCCAGTTCTCGTCGGCATAACGGGAGGCGCGATCCATCAGCGGCCCGACGCGGCTGCGCCATCGGCCCGGTGTGCTGTTCGCGCTGTTCATGATCCCGCTTTCCATATTCCGGCCATCGGATTAGACCGCCGCACGCAAAGCGCAAAGGGGTGTCATGAAAATCTTGAGGCGATCCTCAGCCGAAAGCCGCGCCCTATTCTGGCAGGTGGTGCGCTATGGCCTGACCGGGTTGGCCGTCACCGCGATTCAGGCCGTGATCTACTGGACGCTCGCCGCGCTCGTCGGGGTGCATCCGCAGATCGCGCTGGTGGCCGGATTCTGCGTCGCGGTGATCGCCGGCTATGTCCTGCATGGCGCCTACAGCTTTCGCGACGAAACGCGCGAGGATCGCAGCGCTGGCCGCGCGGTGCGTTTCGTCGCGGTGTCTCTGGTCAGCCTCGGCATCAACGCGCTCTGGGTCTGGCTGTGCGTCACGACCCTTGGCTGGCCGGAATGGGCGCCGATCCCTGCCTTCGTTTTCGTGACGCCCGCGATCGTGTTCGTGCTCAACCGGCAGTGGGTGTTTAGGTAATGGCTGCCCTGTAGGGGTTCCTCAATGGACGAACCGCGCCACCACGTCGCGATAGCTGCGGCTCACCTTCACCTGCGCGCCGCTTTCCAGCACCAGGAAGCATTCGCCGTTGGTGTGAGGCTTGACCTGCCGCACCTGTGACAGGTTGACGATGGTGGAGCGGTGGACGCGCTGGAAATTGCGGGGGTCGAGCCGCTTTTCCAGATCCTTCATCGTTTCCCGCAGGATCAGCGAATTGTCGGCGGTATAGATGCACATATAGTCGCCCGCCGCGTCGATCCGCTCGATACTGTCGACATCGACCCGGAAAATCTGCCCGCGATCCTTGATGTTGATGAGCTTTTCGTAGCGGCTGGCGGCGTGGCCATCCTCTTCCGGCGCGAAATCGCTCATCGCCTGCGGAGCGACTTCGGCCAGCACTTCGCGCAGCCGCTCGACTTCCTGCACCTGCCGCTTTTCGGACAGGCGCTGGCGCACCCGGTCGAGCGCATCGGCCAGACGATCCGGCTCCACCGGTTTCATCAGATAATCGACCGCCTGCGCCTCGAACGCGCGGATCGCATGATCGGAATAGGCGGTGACGAAGATGAACAACGGCGGCTCGATCTCCATCATCCCCTGCACCACCGAAAAGCCGTCGAAGCCGGGCATCTGGATATCGAGGAATACGAGGTCGGGCTTGTGCGTCTTGATCGCGCGGATGGCCTCGCGGCCATTCTGGCAGGTTTCGATGATCTCCACATCCTCATGCGCTTCGAGGCGGAGCGTCATGCCCTGAATGGCAAGGCTCTCGTCATCGACGAGGATCGTTCTGATTGTCATGCAGCCACTTTCGTTGAATCTTCCGTTATCAGCGGCATTTCGATGGTGACCGAAAATCCGCCTCCGGGTGTGGAACGCGCGTCGAAGCTGTGCCGTTCCCCATAGGCCTGAAACAGCCTGTCGCGAATGTTCGCCAGCCCGACGCCTGTGGACAGACTTGGCCGTACCACGATTTCGTTCAATCCCGGACCCGTATCGGACACGACGATCCGGACGTTTTCACCGGCAGGCTGCGCCATGACCGATATTTCCGCGCCTTCCTCCTTGGGCGTGACGGCATATTTGATCGCGTTTTCGACCAAAGGTTGCAGAAGAAGGGACGGCAATCGCGCATGGGCGACTGCCGGATCGATGCTGAATGTCGGGCGCAGCCGCTCCTCGAACCGCATCTTCTCGATCTCCAGATACAGCTTGAGCGTCTCGACTTCCTGTTCCAGCGTCACCTGCGCGGTCGGTTCGTTGATGAGGGTATAGCGCAGGAAGGATGACAGGCGCGAAAGCATCGCATTGGCGCGGTCGGTCTGTTTCAGCAGCACCAGCGTGGATATGCTGTTCAGCGTATTGAACAGAAAATGCGGGTTGAGCTGATAGCGCAGCATGGCGAGTTGCGCGTTGCTGGCCTGCAATTCCAGTTTCTGGAGCTGATCGGCCTGTTCCTCGACCGTCAGGTAGAAGTTGATGGCGTAATAGAGTGCGGACCATGCGCCGAGCAGCGTCACCGCCAGATAGAAGGCGCCGAGAAACAGTTGCAGCCCGGCGGTCGCGCTCGACTGGTTCTGCGTCGCGAACACCCAGGCGTCGATGAAGGCGCACAATGCGGCCCCCGCAACGACGGCGATGATCGACACGCCCCATGTGATGAGCGGCCGCTGCTTGAGCAAGGCGCGGAAGATGACGCCCATCAGCAGCGTGACCGAATAGCCCGTTACGGTGGAGATGAGGACCGGAACGAGGAAGGACAGATCCTGACCGTTGGCGACGCCCGACGCCCCGCGCAGACCGAAGGTGCCGAGCCAGCCCAGCGTCTGCAGGTTCCAGAACGCCCGGTTCTTGTCCGCGAAAAAGGGTTGCGGTTGCAGGGGATTGACCGACATGGGTCAGGCTTAGCGGCTTTTCGGAAGGGCGAGAAGGGGCCGCGGCACTCCGCCGGAACTCAGGCCGCCAGTTCTTCCTTGTTCAGTTCGCACAGGCCGACCTGATGGTCATCGGGAAACACCCACATCAGATCGTCTATCGTCAGGATGCGCCCGTCATGCGCGCGGATCTGCATCGGCTGGATCGGCTGTCCGTCGCGCTTGTCGCAGATGATGGGCGCAGACTGGATGCCGCATTCCCACTTTTCGCCCCATTGGCGCATCGCGATCATGACCGGCGCCAGTTCCTTGCCCTTCTGGGTGATGCGATATTCCACCTTGCGGCGATCGCACCGCATCGGTTCGCGCGACAATATGCCCTTTTCTACCAGCCGCGCCAGGCGGTTGGCAAGGATATTGCGGGCGATGTTGAGCTGCGACTGGAACTCCTCGAAATGCTTGAGGCCACTGATCGCGCCACGCATGATCATGAAAGACCATCGCTCTCCCATGGCTTCCAGCGCCTGGGGAAGCGGGCATTGATCGAAAGCATCGTGAAGCTGCTGTGTCATGACCGGAAATGCTAAACCAAAATGAGGACAGTTGCAAAACGCAATTGCTACAGACCGCGATGTTGACAGGGCATTAACCTCGCTGCCGCAGATATTTTTGTTGCGAAACTGTGGCCAGTCCCCACAACGGAAGGTGATGTTACGTCAGTATGAGCTTGTCGAACGGGTAAAACGCTACGATCCGGATGCGGACGAGGCGATGATAAACCGCGCCTATGTGTTTTCCGTACAGAAACATGGCAGCCAGAAACGGGCGAGCGGCGACCCCTATTTCAGCCATCCGATCGAAGTGGCGGGTATCCTGACCGATCTGCATCTGGACGACCAGACGATCGTGACGGCGCTGCTGCACGACACGATCGAGGATACGCTCGTCACCTATGAGGAGATCGAGACGGCGTTCGGCAAGGATGTCGCGCGCCTCGTCGACGGCGTGACCAAGCTCAGCAAGATCGAGGCGCAGTCAGAAAACGAGCGCGCGGCGGAAAATCTGCGCAAGTTCCTGCTCGCCATGTCGGACGATATCCGCGTGCTGCTGGTGAAGCTGGCCGACAGGCTGCACAACATGCGGACGCTGCACTTCATCAAGAACCCCGACAAGCGCCGCCGGATCGCGCGCGAGACGATGGATATCTACGCTCCGCTCGCCGAACGCATCGGCATGTACGATTTCATGCGCGAGATGCAGTTGCTGGCCTTTCGCGAGCTGGAACCCGAAGCGCACGACAGCATCACCCGGCGGCTGGAGCAACTGAAGGAAGGCGGGGGGGACAAGGTCGCGCGGATCGCCTCGGGCCTGCAACTTCTGCTCGGCAGCAATAACGTGCGGGTCACCGTATCGGGGCGCGAGAAGCATCCTTTCTCCATCTGGAAGAAGATGCAGGAGCGGCACATCAGTTTCGAGCAACTGACCGACGTGATGGCCTTCCGCGTCATCACCGACACGACGGAGGACTGCTATCGTGCGCTCGGCGTGATCCATCAGAAGTTCAAGATGGTGCCGGGCCGGTTCAAGGATTACATCTCGACGCCCAAGCGCAACGGCTATCGCTCGATCCACACGACGGTGATCCACGGCGAGAACGCCCGCATCGAAGTGCAGATCCGCAGTCAGGAGATGCACCGCGACAGCGAGTTCGGCCTTGCCGCGCACTGGGCGTACAAGCAGTCCACCGGGGGCAGGACGAAGAAGCCAGACGGGCAGGCGGGCTGGCTGCGCGATCTTGTGGAGATACTGGAGCAGAGCCAGGACGCCGACGAGTTGCTCGAACATACCCGCATGGCGATGTATCAGGATCGCATCTTCGCCTTCAGCCCCAAGGGCGAACTGCATCAGTTGCCCAAGGGCGCGACGCCGGTCGATTTCGCCTATGCCGTCCACACGCGGCTGGGCAACCAGACGGTAGGGGCGAAGGTCAATGGCCGGGTGGTGCCGCTGCGCACGAGTCTTGAAAATGGCGATCAGGTCGAAATCCTGAAATCCGACGGGCAGGAGCCGCAGCCCGGCTGGCTGACCTTCGTCGTCACGGGCAAGGCCCGGGCCGCCATCCGCCGCTACATCCGTCACAAGCAGCGCGACGAACAGATCGCGCTGGGCGAGAAGCTGTTCGAGGAAATCGCAAGCCGCCTGCCGGTCGAAATCGGCGACAAGGGCATCGCGGCGGGCCTGAAACGCCTGAAGCTGGAGGATCGCGCGGCGCTGATGATCGCCATTTCCACGCATCGCATCACCGATGCCGAAGTGATGGAGGCGCTGATCCCCGGATCGACCACGGCGGAAGGGGCGGAGGAGGCGCATCCCCGGCAGCATGAGCCGGTGTCGATCCGCGGACTGACGCCGGGCATCGCCTATCATCTGGGCGAATGCTGTCATCCGGTGCCCGGCGACCGCATCGTCGGCATCCGCCTGACCGGCGCACCGATCGAGGTGCACGTGATCGACTGCCCGAAGCTGGAAAGCGGTCAGGACGCCGACTGGGTCGATCTGGCGTGGGATGCCAAGTCGAAGGGCGGCACCGCGCGCCTCGCGATCATCGTCAAGAACCAGCCGGGCGCGCTCGCTGCCGTCGCCAACATCTTCGGCGCGAACAAGGCGAACATCCTCAACCTGCAACTCGTCAACCGCGAAGGGCCGTTCCATACCGACGTCATCGACCTCGAAGTGAACGACGCACCGCATCTGATGCGCATCCTTTCGGCCCTGCGCGCGCTGGATATCGTGGTGCAGGCGGACCGGGTTTAGGGACATCGGGCGCTACATCGGAACCGTTCGCACTGAGCTTGTCGAAGCCTGTCCTGAGCGACTGCCGCAGGCAGGCAGTCGAAGGGGGCTTCACTGAACGAAGTGAAGTATATGCTTCGCCTACCGCTCAGCAGAACCCTTCGACAAGCTCAGGGCGAACGGGAGAGGGAGACACGCTTTAGCCGCAATACGTTACCGCTCTTCCCCGCCGCACATCACCCGGCCCGCGCCGTTGTGGACGACCGTGCACGCCGCCTTGCCGCCCACGGTAACATCGCCCGATCCATAGGCACGCACGTCCGCCGTCGCCGATGCGGTGATCGCGATGCTGCCCGTGCCTTCGCTGGTGACGCGGGCGTCGCGCACCGTCAGCGCCTCGCCGGCCAGCGAGCCGGGGCCGGAGACGCGCGCGTCGATCCGCCCCGCCTTGCCCGCCAGCATCACGCGCCCGCTGCCGGACAGCATCACACTGAACTGGTCGAGCGCGACCGCGCCGATCGTCAGGTCGCCCCCGCCACCCAGCATCACGTCGCCGCGCACCCCCGTCATCCGGTCGATGAGGAGCGATCCGCCCCCGGTGAGCGTCGCGCGGCGCACGTCGTCGGTAGACAGCCGCAGCGTCACCGGCCCGCCGCCGCCCTTTGTGCCCGATGGCCGGGGCTTCATGCGGATCACCAGAAGGTTGCCCGACACCTGCATGTCCACGCGGTCCAGCGCCTCGCGATCGCCTTCGCCCCGCGCCGTAACCCCGCTGCCGCTGGTGATGACCACCCGGATCGGCGCATCCAGCCGCACCGAATCGAAGCGCGTGATCGTATAGGACTGGGTCGCCGCGACCGCCGGAACGGCAGGCAGCGACAGGAAGAGGGCAAGCAGCGCGGGGCGGATCATACGGGCTTTAGAGCCTATTGTACCGCCCACTGCAAACGCGATGCTATCCGCGGCAACGCGCCTCGCCCGATCCCATGGCGGCAACGGTGCATTTCGCCTTGCCTATGATGTCGGCATTGCCCGATCCCATGATGTGCACCTTGACCGCGCCGTCGGATTGCAGCCGCACGTCGCCCGATCCCAGCAGGTTGACGTCGCCGCTCCCGGCCTTCAGCCCGCCGGCATCCACGTCACCCGATCCGGTTGCCGACAGCGACGCTTCCCGCACGACGCCGGCGACCTTGATTCCGCCCGATCCGGTCAGGCTGGCCTTCAGCATGTCGACCCGCGCATCGCCCAACGAGAGATCGCCCGATCCGGTAAGCGACAGGTCCAGCGCCTTGCCGGTCGCACGGTCGATGGTCACATCGCCCGATCCGGTCAGCGATGCCGATGCGAGTGCGGGCATGGTGACGCTGATGATCGCGCCCTTGTCGCCGCTATCCCAGGCGATGCCTACCTGTTTCTTTCGCCCGATATAAAGGATGCCGTCCTTCACCGCGACTTCGATCCGCGCGAGCACCTTGGGATCGCCTTGCGCAGTCACCTTGAACGCGGGGCCGACCGTAACGCGCACGTCGTCCGGCCCGCTGACTTCCACGCCGGTGAAGTTCCGCAGGCCCGACAGGTCGGACGTGGCGGATATGCCACCTTCGATAGACTTCGCGCCGCCATTTTCGGAACAGGCAGCCAGGGTGAGCACCGTTCCGGCGATCAGCAGGGCGGCAAGGGGGCGCTTCGTCATGGCATAGGCTCCTGATACTGTATTGCGTGAATAATACAGATTGAAAGCGCGGCTGGCAAAACAAAAATAAAGGCAACAAGTGAAGGCATAGCGCACCATGCAAAAAGGGCGCCCCGGATGGGACGCCCTCTTCGCGATCGCAATCGGGGAAAGGCCTCAGTCGACCTTTTCCTTGTTATATTTCGGCGCAGCCTCGTTGAGGATGAACAGAATCTTCTTGAGCGCGCCCGGCTCGTCGGTTTCTTCCATCGCCGCGAGTTCGCGGGCGAGGCGGCTGGAGGCCGCTTCGAAGATCTGACGTTCCGAATAGCTCTGCTCGGGCTGATCGTCGGCGCGGAACAGGTCGCGCGTCACTTCGGCGATCGACACGAGGTCGCCCGAATTGATCTTCGCTTCATATTCCTGCGCACGACGCGACCACATGGTCCGCTTGACCTTGGGCTTGCCTTTCAGCGTTTCCATGGCTTCCTCGAGCGTCTTGTTCGAGGAGAGCTTCCGCATGCCGACACCTTCGGCCTTGTTCGTGGGAACGCGCAGCGTCATGCGCTCTTTCTCGAACCGGAGCACGTACAGCTCCAGATCCATGCCCGCGATCTGCTCTTTCTGCAATTCGATCACACGGCCAACGCCATGCTTGGGGTAAACGACATAATCACCGACGTCAAAGGACAGCGCCTTGGCAGCCATTTGGAACCTTTCCATCACAAGGGAGAAACCGAGTGTTGCGCACCACATGCGAAATAGGGGAAATACATGCGGTCAGATCCGCAACGTCACCTGAGGGTCATGGGACGATTTTACTCCACACGGGCGCGACGGCACCCGCTGCTCCACATCATGTAGCAGATTCGTAATAAAATTACCAGCCCGCGCATCAACTGCGTTTTGCAATGCTTTGCAAGGGGGTGTTTGGGTTTACGGCGTCAGTCGCCGGTGCCAGGCTCCGCGGAGAAATATTTCTCGAACTTGCCGTCCTCACCCTTGAACGCGTCGGCGTCCGCCGGGGCTTCGCCCTTGGTCGTGATGTTGGGCCATTCGGCGGAGAACTTGGTGTTCAGCTCCAGCCATTTTTCAAGGCCGTTCTCGGTATCGGGGAGGATCGCCTCGGCGGGGCATTCGGGTTCGCACACGCCGCAATCGATGCACTCGCTCGGATTGATGACCAGCATGTTCTCGCCTTCGTAGAAACAGTCCACGGGGCATACTTCGACGCAATCCATATATTTGCAGCGGATGCATGCGTCGGTCACGACATAGGTCATTTAACGTGGGCCTTTTCCCTGGGTCCGATGCGCCCTGCTATGACGGCCCTTGCCTTGCGTCAAGTTGGCTGGAGGGCAAAAAGGCGCTCTATCGCCTCATCCGCCGACAACAATTTCTTCGTAGCATGCCTGTGCCTCCACCGGCGGTCCGCGCCGCTGGGGCAGGGCGCTCACGCGCACCACGCGCACCAGCGTACCCCACGGAAAGGTGATGAGGTCGCCGGGGCGCACCGGCACATGCGCGCGATCGACGCGGCGACCGTTCAGGCGGATATAGCCTGCCTCCGCCTGCTTCTGCGCATTGGTGCGGCTGCTGGCGAGGCGCACGAACCAGAGATATTTGTCGATGCGCAGCGTCGGGCTGGCCGCGCCCATGCTGGATGCCCGGGATGTCGCGCCGCCGCTCAGCTATCGCGTCCCAGCAAAGCGGCAAGCCCGGCGAACGCCGATCCGGCCGACGGGGAGGGGGCGGGCGTGGCAGGGGCCTTGGCCATAGTCTCGGGCTTGCGGTCGGGGCGGTTACGAGCAGGCTTGCCACCCTTGCGATCCGGGCGTTCCGCCTGCCGTGCCTTCTGCCTGCCCCGGAATACCCAGTTGGGCGCACCTTCCGCGGCCTCGACCGCCCGGAAACCGGCGTCGCGCATCAGCGCCAGAAAGCCCGGCTCCTGCAAGCCCAGCGACACGATGCGCGGGTCCGCCGCGATGAACGGCTCCCCCTTGGCGATCGTCTCGTGCGCGGCGCAGGCCATGCGCTCTGCCATGTCGATGCGCACATGCTGGCCACCGAAATCGCGAAAGCCCGAAAGGCGCGCGCCCGTCTGCGCCGGCGGTTCCTCGATCACCAGCAGCGTCGCTCCGGCGGCGGGCAGGGGCAGCATCGGCGTGCCCCGCCGCGCGGAAATCAGCGCCGTGCGCCAGAGTGCCGCACCGGGTTTCAGCAGGCCGGGGTGAAAGATGTCGAGCACACCTACGGTGATCCCGGCGCGCCGAATCTGATAGCGCTGCGTCTTGTCCAGTTGCGCCAGCGCCGGGTCCAGATCGGTGCGGTCGCTGATCCCGCCCGCATCGGCCAGTTGCGCGAAGAAGGCGCGCACCACCGGCGGCGTTTCGGGATCGACGGCGGCGGCGGCCATCCGCACGAGCGGCAGCACATGGCGGTCCTTCTGCGCGGTCATCCATGCCGTCAGTCGCTCGGTCACGCGCTTCTGCACGTCCTGACCCAGATCCATCAGCGCGCGGTCCAGCAGGATGTCGGGCGCGATCAGCGTCGGCCCGGCATGCAGCGTCGCGATCGCGGTTCCGTTCCAGAACAGGCTGGGCGCATCCGCGACGCCCGGCGTCAGCAGGAAGGCGGCATCCTCTGCCGCCAGAAGTTCGTCGGCTTTCACGCGCAATATGGCCCCAAGTCGTTTCTCCGCAGCGGCCAGCAGCATTCGCCGGTCGCCGCCCCGTGCATCGGGATCGACCGAGAAACGGAATCCGTCAAGCCGTCCGATGCTTTCGCCGTCCACGCTTACCGAACCGTTAGCATCGATGGTTACCGGCAGTTGTGCGATATTCTGCCCCATATCGCGCAGCAACACCGCCGTGCGCCTGTCGACGAAGCGTTGCGTGAGTGCGGCGTGCAGCGCGTCGGACAGCTTCTCTTCGAGCGCGCGGGTGCGTTCGGCCATCTCTGCGGGATATTCCAGCCAGTCGGGCCGATGCGCGATATAGGACCATGTGCGCACCGCCGCGATCCGGCCCGACAGCGTGTCGATATCGCCCACCACGCTGTCCAGCCGGGCGAGATGCTGCGCGAACCAGTCGCGCGGGATATAGCCTTGCCCTTCCGACAGGAACCGCCACAGTCTCGCCACCATCCGCGCATGATGATCCGCGCCGAGCTTCTGAAAGTCGGGCAGGCCGCATGCCGCCCACAGCCGCGTCACCTGCTGCCGGTTGCGCGCGCGCTGCTGCACCAGCGGATCGTCGGCCATGCGTTTCAGGACGGACAAGTCGACGGCCTCGGGCGCGGCCCGCAGTTGCGGCGCATCGGGGCGCGCTTCCAGATCGGCGATCAGCGTCTCCAGATTGTCGCAGCGCGGCGCACCGTCGCGCCAGTAGAGAAAGTCGAGTGGCGGGAAGCGATGCGCCTCGATCGCGTCGATTTCCTCGGGCGTGAAGGCCGCGTCGCTGCCTTCCCCGCCCAGTGAGCCGAAGGTGCCGTCGCGATGATGCCGTCCGGCGCGCCCGGCGATCTGCGCCATTTCGGTAATCGAAAGCCGACGGGTGCGATGCCCGTCGAACTTGCGCAGCGCGGCGAAGGCGACATGGCTGACGTCGAGGTTGAGGCCCATGCCGATCGCGTCGGTCGCGACCAGATAATCGACTTGGCCTTCCATGAACATCTTCACCTGCGCATTGCGGGTGCTGGGGGAAAGCGCGCCCATCACCACCGCTGCGCCGCCGCGAAACCGCCGCAGCATCTCGGCCACGGCGTAGACTTCCTCGGCGGAGAAGGCGACGATCGCGGACCGCTTGGGCAGGCGGGAGAGTTTCTTCGCGCCAGCATAGCTCAGCGTCGAGAAGCGTGGGCGGCCGATGATCTCCGCCTCCGGCACCAGCTTGCGCACCAGCGGCGCGATGATCGCGGAACCCAGGATCATCGTCTCCTCCCGCCCGCGTGCGCGCAGCAGCCGGTCGGTGAACACATGGCCACGTTCGGGATCAGCGCCAAGCTGCGCTTCGTCCAGCGCCACGAACGCATAGTCCCCCTCGACGGGCATCGACTCCGCCGTACAGAGGAAATAGCGCGCCTTGGGCGGGCAGATCTTCTCCTCGCCGGTGATGAGGGCGACGCTGTCCCGCCCCTTGATCGCCACCACCCGGTCGTAGACTTCGCGGGCGAGAAGCCGCAGTGGAAAGCCCATCATCCCGCTGGAATGGCCGCATAATCGCTCGACGGCCAGATGCGTCTTGCCGGTGTTGGTGGGGCCTAGCACTGCGGTGACGGCGGATCGGGCGAACTGGGCCATGCGCCTATGTCGGGGAAGGGCGGGGGCGGCGCAAGGGCGTTTCGCGCCGGGCGTCGACTTTGCCGTTCGCCTGCATGCTAAACGGCTATCCGGCACGGTTCGCCGCAGAACGGTGCCCCGCACCCAGCTATTAAATTGACTTTAACCTTATGTGTTCACAAGCGTAATCCCAATGTCGCGACACGGGGGTCGTCGACAGCAGAATAAGTTCCGGGGGGTTGCCGGTTTGTTTCAGAAAAGCGAGTTCGGGTCCGCCCATGGAGGCGCCAGCGCGTCGCTGTGGCTGTCCGGTGCGATAGCCAATCCGGGACCACCGATCGACGCCCGCGACTGGCGCACGCGCCTGCGCGACTGGGCCGACGATGTCGAGCTCGTGCCAGACCTTGGCCAGCGCGTCGGCAGCCTCACATGGTTCCGCGGCCTTGCGACCTGCACCGCGCTGTGCGCGGGGGCCATTGCCCTTTCCCCCGGCTTCGACCCCATTCCCGGCGCGCCCGAACCGATGATGGATGCGCGCCAGTTCGACGAAGTGCGCAGCCAGATGATTACGCCGCTGGCGCTGGGCGCGGACAGCGGACGCCATATGGGCGCGACCGATGCGGTGTCCAGCCTGCGCGAAACGCCCGAACGCCCACAGATAGAATTGACCGCGCAGATCGGCAGCGGCGACAGCTTCGCCCGCGCCCTTTCCCGCGCCGGCGTCAGCAGTGCGGATGCAGGCCGGGTGATCGGCCTGACGGGTCTCGATTTCGGCAACAGCGCGCTCACGCCCGGCACCCGGCTCGACATCGTGCTGGGCCGCCGCACCAGCCGCGCCATGCCCCGCCCGCTCGAAAGCCTGTCGTTTCGCGCGCGTCTCGACCTCGCCATCGATATAAAGCGCGTGAACGGCGCGCTGGAGGCGCAGCGTATCCCGATCCGCGTGGACGATACGCCGCTGCGCATACAGGGTACGGTGGGCGACAGCATCTATCGCTCTGCCCGCGCCGCCGGTGCGCCGCCCAAGGCGATCCAGGCGTTTCTGCGCACCCTGTCACAACAGATTTCGATCGGCGCGGTCGGCGCGGGCGACCGCTACGACATGATCGTCGCGCATCGCCGCGCCGAAACGGGCGAGGCCGAAGTCGGCGACCTGCTCTATGCGGGCCTGAAGCGCGCGCGCGGCAAGGATATCGACCTGCTGAAATGGACCAGCGACGGCCGCAGCGAATGGTTCGAGGCGTCGGGCGTCGGCGAACGGCGCGGTGTGCTGGCACAGCCCGTGTCGGGTCGCCAGTCGTCTGGCTACGGCATGCGTCGGCATCCCATTCTCGGCTTCACGCGGATGCATGCGGGCATCGATTTCGCCGCCAGCTACGGATCGCCCATCTATGCCGTCACCGACGGGATCGTGGAATATGCCGGGCGGCACGGCGGCCACGGCAATTACGTGAAGCTGCGCCACGGCGGGGGCCTCGCCACGGGCTATGCGCATATGAGCCGGATCGCGGCGTCCCCCGGCCAGCGCGTACGGCGCGGTCAGGTGATCGGCTATGTCGGGTCGAGCGGACTGTCGACCGGCCCGCATCTGCATTACGAACTTTATCGCAATGGGCAGACGGTCAATCCGTCCTCGGTCAGCTTCACCACCACGGCGCAGCTTGCAGGGCGCGACCTCGCCGCCTTCCGCGCGCGCCTTGCCGCGCTCAAGGGATTGCGGGTCGGGGTGCAGACGGCGCAGGCGGGCGGATCGGCGCGGGGCAAATAGACTTCTTCGCATAAAGTTGCCGATTCCTGTCTGCCGTGTTCCTGCGAAAGCAGGAACCCAGGAGTCGTCCCGAAGGCAAAGTCGTGCCTCACATTCTGGGTTCCTGCCTTCGCAGGAACACGGGTGCTTTTATCCGCGCAGGCTGTCTTTATGCGTTCGGGGATTCCCCAACACCCAAATCCATTCTAAGCCGTCGCCATGACCCCTGCCCAAATCCCCGCCGACGCGCGCCTCACACTTCGACCCGTCGGCTTCGTCGACAGCCCCGTCGATCTCGATGGCCGCACCGCGCGCATCGGTTCCGGCCTGTTGTGGTTTCAGGCCTATGAAGTGGTGGCGGTGCGCGATGGCGTGCGTGCGTTTCGCGACATGGTTTCGGTCGTCGATTTCGCCGTCTGGGCTGCGCAACTGCCCGATCCGCTGGCAGAGCGGGCCACCACGCTGGCCGCGCGCATCGCCGCGCCGCGCCCGCCGCTCCACCTTGGCGAGCGGATCGTGCGGCTGGATGTGCCGCAGGTCATGGGCATATTGAACCTGACGCCCGACAGCTTCTCCGACGGCGGCAAGCATGCCGGCGATCCGCAGGCGGCGGCGGATGCAGGCTTCGCGATGGCGGCGGCGGGCGCGGCGATCGTCGATGTCGGCGGCGAATCCACCCGCCCCGGTGCGGACAGGATATGGGAAGGCGACGAGATCGCCCGCGTCGTGCCGGTGATCGAACGGCTGGCCGCATCCGGCGTGCCGGTGTCGATCGACACGCGCAAGGCGGCGGTGATGGAAGCGGCGCTGGGCGCGGGCGCGGCGATCGTCAACGACATCAGTGCCCTGCTGCACGATCCGCGCAGCATGGATGTGGTGGCGGGGGCCGGATGCCCGGTTATCCTGATGCACGCGCCCTCGACGGGCGACGATCCGCATGAGAACAGCGGCGGATACGGCGATGTCGTGACCGACGTGTTCGACTGGCTGGAGGCGCGCATCACGGCCTGCGAGGTGGCGGGGATCGATCGCGCGCGGATCATGGTCGATCCGGGGCTGGGCTTCGGCAAGTCGCTCACCGACAATCTCGCGCTGGTCAATCGCCTCGCGGTCTTTGCGGGGCTGGGCGTGCCCTTGCTGTTCGGGGGCAGCCGGAAGCGGATGATCGGTGCGCTGTCGAATGAGGCGCCCGCGGTGCTAAGGCTGGGCGGGTCGGTCGCGCTGGCCGTCCGCGCGACCGATCTGGGCGCGCAGATGGTGCGCGTGCACGACGTGCCGGAAACGGTCCAGGCGCTGCACGTCTGGCGCGGCCTGCGCGACGCCGCGCTGGTGGCTGTGTAGCGTTACTCGGCGGCGTTATTTGCCGGAGCAGGTGCAGCCGCTTTCGCCGGACCCGCAGCCGTACCGTCGAACACGCGCAGGCTGTTGAGCGCGCCTTGCCCGATCGCCTGATATTGTTCGCTCAGCAATTCGGGATAGACGAAAGTCGCGGTGACCAGCGATCCGTCCGCCTTGCGGATCAGGCGCACGGCGACGTTGTTGCCTTCGCCGTCGTTGGCGGTGCCGCGATATTCGCTGGTGCCGACGAAGTCGCCGTCCACCGCCTCGGACTGGCCGTTCATCGCCTCGACGATCTGCTGCAAATCCTTGTCGTCATTATTGGCCGACCAGAATACGCGGATGTCCGCGCCCGCGCCGGGATCCTCCGCCACCACGCCTTCCGCCGTACTCGCCTGCGTGTTGCGGATCCAGCCTTCGGGCAGGGTCAGCGAAAAGCCGCGCGCGGCGTTCACGTAATTGCGGTTTTCCTCCGCGGATGCCGCATTGGCTTCCATACGTTCGGCCGCATTGTCCGCAGCGGCCTTGGCGGCGGCAGCCAGCGCCTCGCTGTCGGGGACTTCCGAAACGGGTTCCTGCCGACCGCATGACGCGAGAAGCAGGGCAAGGGCGAAGCTGGCGAGCGGTTTTTGCATGGTGCAGCCAAAGCATAGTGCAGGGCCGATTTCAACCGGCGTGCATGACGGCGCGCCTCAAAGCCACCCCCTCAAAGCCGATAGCCGCCGTCGCTTACCAGCACCGATCCGGTCATCATCGCCGCATCTTCGGACAGCAGGAACGCGATCTGTGCGGCGGTTTCGTCTGCGGTGGCGAAACGGCCCAGCGGCGTCGCCTCGCCTATCGCGGCGAAGGCGGCTTCGGTTCCGCCGCGCCGCTGCGCCAGATCGGTGAAGAACGGCGCCTGATCCCAGATCGGGGTGCGCACCCCGCCCGGCGCGATCGCATTCACGCGGATCCGCCGGGCCGCGCCTTCCTTCGCGGCGACGCGCATCAGGTGCAGCGCGCCGGCCTTCGAAGCGGCATAGGCACCCGTGCCCGCCTCCGCCTTGATCCCTGCGACCGACGCGGTGACGACGATCGCTCCGGGGCCTTGCATCGCGCGGAACAGAGCCTGGAGCGTCAGGAACACGCCATCCAGATTGATCGCCATCACCCGGCGCCAGGCGGCGAAATCCATGTCGTCGATCGGGGCGGTGTCGGCGATTCCCGCATTGGCGACGCCCAGCGTCACGCCCGTAAGCCGCGGCTGCGCTTCCTGCCAGAACAGGGGATCGGCGACATCGCCCGCCAGCCTGTCGATGACGAGGCCATCGCATTGCAATTGGGCGGAAGCGGCTTTCAGCGCGGCGGCGTCGATATCGCACAGGACAAGCCGTGCAACGCCTTCCTGCGCCAGCCTGCGCGCGGTCGCCAGCCCGATGCCGGACGCCGCGCCGGTTATCAATGCGGCCTGTCCTGCGAAGCGATCCGCCATGATGCTCTCCTATGTACCCATGCGACTTTCGGCAATGGTGGCACAGGGCGGGAGGAACGCCAAGGTCGGGCGGCCCAAAGTCAGGCCGCGTTATCGATGCCCAATTCGGCGAGTTTGCGATACAGCGTCGATCGTCCGATGCCGAGCCGCCGGGCGACTTCGCTCATGCGGCCGCGATAATGGCCGATCGCGAGGCGGATGACGTCGGCTTCGATCTCCGCAAGCTGGCGTACATGGCCGTCGGCCTCGAACAGGGTGATGCCCGCCGCCTCGCGCTGGCTGGCCTGCGGGGCGAGGGCGCCGGTGCCGCTCTGGCGGCTCACGATCTGCGCGGCGATCTGCGGGAAATCCTGCGGGGTCAGCGCGTCGCCGTCGCACAGCACCGCCGCGCGGAACAGCGCGTTCTGCAGCTGGCGTACATTGCCCGGCCAGTCGTGCCGCATCAGCAGAAGCAGCGCCTCACTAGTGATGCCCAGGCTGCGCAGACCCGGTTGCCCCGCGATCCGTTCGAGCAGGTGGCGCGAGAGTGCGGGAATGTCGGCGGAGCGTTCGCGGAGCGGGGGGATCGTCACCTGCACGACGTTCAGGCGGTAATAAAGGTCCTCGCGGAACCGCCCGGCCTCGACTTCCTCGATCAGCTTGCGGTTGGTCGCCGCGATCACGCGCACATCGACATGGGTGGGCATCCGCGCGCCCAGCGTCTGCACTTCGCCGTCCTGAAGGACGCGCAGCAGCTTGACCTGCGCCTCCAGCGGCAATTCGCTCACTTCGTCGAGGAAGATCGTGCCCATGTCGGCATCGGCGAAACGGCCCGGCTGACGGTCGAACGCGCCGGTAAAGGCGCCCCGCTCATGCCCGAACAGTTCCGATTCGATGAGGTTCGCGGGAATCGCGCCGCAGTTGACGGCGACCATCCGCTGCCGAAAGCGCGGCGATGCCGCGTGGATCGCGCGGGCGACGACATCCTTGCCGACGCCGCTTTCCCCTTCGATCAGCACCGGGATGCGTGCGCGCGCCGCCTTCGCCGCGACGGCCAGCGCCGCGCGGAATTGCGGCGCGGAGCCGACGATTTCCTCGAAGGCGAGCGGCGCGGATATCTTTTCGGTGAGCGGGCGCAATTCGCGGCTGTCGGCGGGGGCGCTCAGCGTCGCGTTGAGCGCTGCGAGCAACTGGTCGGGCGCGATCGGCTTTGCGAGATAATCGGTGGCGCCCGCGCGCATCGCCTGCACTGCGACCGCGACGCTGTTATGCGCGGTCACGATCAATATGGGGAGCGAGGGACGCTGCGCCCGGATGTCGCGAATCAAGTCCGCCGGGTCGTAATCCGGGCTCCACTGGTCGATCAGCACCGCGTCGAGCCGCAGGCCGTCCTGCGTGCCGAGCGTCGCCATCGCCGTCTCGCCGTCATTGGCGAACAGCGTGCGCCACCCCGCCCGCGCCGCAAGCGCCGACACCAGCCGTCGTTGGGCCGGCTCGTCGTCGATCAGCAGCAGCATCGGCGTTTCGTCGCGCAAGCGTCATTCCCCTTACTTTCGTCAGGAGCAAATACGTACTGCCACGCGGTAAAGACGCGATTAAGTCTGCCATATAATTCTTTGGCACGTGGCAGGGTTGAGGGGGGCAAGGGTTGTCGATAAGAGGTGCGCAACCGCAACCTTTCCAAGGGGAATGACCAATGGCAGCGCAAGGTGACGTAAAGTCGGCTGAAAAAACCTATTCGAGCTTTCTGAACTTCATGAAATGGGGCACGATCGTCAGCGTCGGCCTGGCCGCGTTCGTGGTCCTGCTCATCGCAAGCTGAAAAAAGCGCGCCTGCGTGGCGCGGATATGCTGAACAGCCGGTCGAAGGAAGTCCGGCACGGCTTTGGGGGGATGCCAGTTGAAAATTGCGATCGTCAAGGAACAGGCCGAGGGCGAACGGCGTGTTGCCGGCACTCCGGAAACCGTGAAGAAGTTCATCGCCCTCGGCGCGGAAGTCGCCGTCGAGGCGGGCGCGGGTGTCACGGCGTCGATCGGTGACGACGCCTATGCCGCCGCCGGGGCATCGGTGGCCGACAGGGCTTCGGCGGTCGCGGGTGCGGACATCGTGCTGGGCGTGCAGGCGCCGCTCGCCGAGACGCTGGCCGGCGCCAAGCCGGGCGCATGGGTCGCCGCCAGCTTCAATCCTTTTGGAGAGCGCGCCCGCGTGGACGGCTATGCCGCCGCGGGGCTGGAAGCGCTGGCGATGGAGTTCATGCCGCGCATCACCCGTGCGCAGTCGATGGACATCCTCTCCTCGCAATCGAACCTCTCGGGCTACAAGGCGGTGCTGGACGCCGCCGCCGAATATGACCGCGCCTTCCCGATGATGATGACGGCGGCGGGCACCGTCTCCGCCGCGCGCGTATTCGTGATGGGCGTTGGCGTCGCGGGGTTGCAGGCGATCGCCACGGCGCGGCGTCTGGGCGCGCAGGTCTCCGCTACCGACGTGCGCTCCGCCACCAAGGAGCAGATCGAATCGCTGGGCGCGAAGGCGATCTTCGTCGAGAACGTCAAGGGCATCGAAGGCGAAGGATCGGGCGGCTACGCCACCGAAATGTCGGACGAGTACAAGGCGGCGCAGGCCGAACTCGTCTCCTCGCACATCGCCAAGCAGGACATCGTCATCACCACCGCGCTGATCCCCGGCCGCCCCGCGCCGCGCCTCATCAGCGACGCGCAGATCGCGAGCATGAAGCCGGGCAGCGTGATCGTCGATCTTGCGGTCGAGGCAGGCGGCAATGTCGAGGGCGCGATCGCGGGCGAAGTCGTCGTCAGGCACGGCGTCAAGATCGTGGGGCACCGCAACGTCCCCTCGCGCGTCGCAGCGGACACCTCCGCCCTGTTCTCGCGCAACCTATACAATTTCCTCTCCGCCTTCTGGGACAAGGAGAAGAACGCCCCCGTCCTCGACGAGGAAATCGGCACCGCCATCCGCCTGACGCAGGGCGGCAAGGTCGTGAACGAAAGGCTGTTGGGGTGAACTGGGCTTATTACACTACGCATGCTCGTCACCCTGAACTTGTTTCAGGGTCCATTCGCTCAGGCTTATGGGCGTCATTGCACCGTCGGAGCCAATGGATGCTGAAACAAGTTCAGCATGACGAGGTAAGTGTTACAGAATCTTAGGGGGGACTGGCGTGGACTTCGTATCAATTTTATCCATCTTCGTGATGGCCTGTTTCGTGGGCTATTATGTGGTGTGGTCGGTGACGCCTGCGCTGCATACGCCGCTGATGGCCGTCACCAACGCCATTTCCTCCGTCATCATCGTCGGCGCGCTCGTTGCGTCGGCTGAGGCGGGCAGCGCGGCGGCCAAATATCTGGGGCTGCTCGCGGTGGTGTTCGCCTCCGTTAACATTTTCGGCGGCTTTGCGGTCACGGAGCGGATGCTGGCGATGTACAAGAAGAAGGAGCGCAAGTGATGCGTTCATTCGCACAATATCCGTTCGCCCTGAGCTTGTCGAAGGGCCAGCCTGAGCACAGCGAAGGCACTTCACTTCGTTCAGTGGAGGGCTTCGACAGGCTCAGCCCGAACGGTAAAATGATAGTTGCCGGGGGGCACGTCCATGCATGAAGTCACCGCCGTTCCGCCCTTCGTCGCTCTGGCCTATCTGGTCGCCGGCGTCCTGTTCATCCTCGCGTTGCGCGGGCTTTCTAGTCCCGCGACGAGCCGCACCGGCAACCGTTTCGGCATGGCGGGGATGGCGATCGCCGTCGCCACCACGCTCTACACCCATGACATCGCCAACTTGCCGGAGATCATCGGGGCGATCGCCATCGGCGGCGTGATCGGCTTCATCACCGCGCGGAAGATCGCGATGACGGACATGCCGCAGCTCGTCGCCGCCTTCCACAGCCTCGTCGGTCTTGCCGCCGTGCTGGTCGGGGCCGCCGCCTATCTCAATCCCGGCGCGTTCGGCATTCTCGATACGCTGACCAACGAAATCCACAACGCCAGCCGTATCGAGCTGGGGCTGGGCGTCGCGATCGGCGCGATCACCTTCTCCGGGTCGGTCATCGCCTTCCTCAAGCTGAACGGCAACATGTCTGGCAAGCCGATCATGCTGCCCGCGCGTCACGCGATCAACCTCGGCACGCTCGCCGCGATCCTGGGCCTCATCGGTTGGTATTTCGTGATGCCCGCGCCGACGCTCACCGCGCCGTGGCTGTTCTGGGTCGTCATCGGTCTCAGCTTCGCGATCGGCTTCCTGCTCATCATCCCGATCGGCGGGGCGGACATGCCGGTCGTGGTGTCGATGCTCAACAGCTATTCGGGCTGGGCCGCCGCCGCGATGGGCTTCACGCTGGGCAACAGCGCGATGATCATCACCGGCGCGCTGGTCGGATCGTCGGGCGCGATCCTCAGCTACATCATGTGCAAGGCGATGAACCGCAGCTTCATCAGCGTGATCGCAGGCGGCTTCGGCGCCGATGCGGGACCAGCGGGCGCCGGCGGCGCGGTGATCGACCGCCCGTACAAGCGCGGCTCCGCGGAGGATGCCGCATTCCTCATGAAGCAGGCCGAAAGCGTTATCATCGTGCCGGGTTACGGCATGGCGGTGTCCCAGGCGCAGCACGCGCTGCGTGAAATGGGCGACCTGCTGAAGAAGGAAGGCATCAGCGTCAAATACGCCATCCATCCGGTCGCGGGGCGCATGCCCGGGCATATGAACGTGCTGCTGGCCGAAGCCAACGTCCCCTATGACGACGTGTTCGAGCTGGAGGACATCAACGGCGAGTTCGGGCAGGCCGACGTCGCATTCGTGATCGGCGCCAACGACGTGACCAACCCGGCGGCCAAGACCGACAAGTCGTCGCCGATCTACGGCATGCCGATCCTCGACGTCGCCAACGCCAAATCGGTCCTTTTCGTCAAGCGGTCGATGGGCGGCGCGGGCTATGCCGGTGTCGACAACGAAGTCTTCTACATGGACAACACCATGATGCTGCTGGCCGACGCCAAGAAGATGGTCGAGGAAATCGTGAAGGGGCTTGCTCACTAAGCGATCCATCCCCTAACCGTCCGTATCGGGTACGGACAATTAGGGGATATGATGCGCAAAATCGGATTGATCGGCGGGCTGAGCTGGACGTCCACGGCCCGCTATTACCAGATCATCAACGAAGCCGTGGCGCGGGCGAGGGGCGGGTTCCACAGTGCGCCGGTTCTGATCGAGAGCCTCGATTTCGCCGAAGTCGCGCGCTGCACCAGCGCGGACGACTGGGACTGCGCCTCCGGTCAGCTCATAGGCGCGGCGCAGCGGCTGGAGCAGGCGGGGGCGGAGGCGCTGCTGATCTGCGCCAATTCGATGCACAAGGTGTATGACGCGGTCGCCGGATCGGTCGCCGTGCCGATCATCCATATCGCCGAAGTGGTGGGGGAAAAAATGCAGGCGGACGGCGTCAGGTCCGCCGCGCTGATCGGCACCCGCAACGTCATGACCGAGAAATTCTATCGCCAGCGTCTTGTCAGCCATGGCGTCTCGCTGCTCCCCGCCGACATGGATCTGGCCGACCGGATCGACCGCATCGTCTACGACGAGCTGGTGCTGGGCAAGGCAACCCGCGAGTCCGAACGCTTCATGAAGTCGGAACTGACCGACATCGCCAAGGAACAGGTGCAGGCGGTGGTGCTGGCCTGTACCGAACTGGAAATGATCGTGGACGTAAAGGCGAACGTGCTGCCGATCTACGACTGCACCAGCCTTCATGCGAAGGCCGGGGCGGCGTTCATTCTTGGGGGGTGAAGTGGCATCGACGGCGCCTCTATCCGCCAATTTCCTGCCATGCCAGCGAAAGCTGGCATCTCACTTTCTGCATGCCCGGCCCGAAAGAAGCGGGACCCCAGCTTTCGCTGGGGTG
The DNA here is from genome assembly GCA_965279415.1 of Sphingobium sp. Taxonomy (GTDB): domain Bacteria; phylum Pseudomonadota; class Alphaproteobacteria; order Sphingomonadales; family Sphingomonadaceae; genus Sphingobium. Next base: position 838,303 of record OZ257238.1, on the reverse strand, counting down.
ACGGGTTAGCGGTTCGAAGCCAGGTTACCGCGCCGCGCTCCACGTCTGCGTGCGGCAGAAGAAAGCGATGCAGCCTTGCACCTTCAACGTCCCGTCCGGGTTGCGCGTCAGCTTCGACGTGTAGGTCTTGCCCGATTCGGGGTCGTAGATGCGGCCTTTCCAAAGGCTTCCCGCGTCGCTGAACCCGGTCAGGATCGTCAGCCCCTCGATCGGGCGACTGCGCAGCGCCGCATCGGGATTGGACACGTCTGTCCTGGGCGCGCCGGGGGTCGGTTTCACCACCCGCGCGATGCGCCCGCACAGCGCCTTTCCGCAGGGGCCGATCTGCACGATCGCCTTCCCGCCTTCGGTACTCCACCGCCCCGATATGGGTTTCGCCGCCGACGCTGCGGTCGGCAGGGCGAGTGTCACTATAACAAGGGAGAGAGTGCGCGGGGACAGTCTCAAAGGATTTTCCTTCCAGCCAATTTCGTTCAGCGTCATAAAGATGCCACGCTCTCGCCGCTAGGCGTGATGCGACGAGACGCACGGGATCAGGGAAGGTTCGACCGGATGAGCGCATGGACGATCGGCATCATCGGCGGGTCCGGCCTCTACCGGATCGACGGGCTGGAGGAGGCGCAATGGGTGTCGGTGACGACGCCCTGGGGCGCGCCGTCCGACGATCTTCTGGTCGGCCATATCGCCGGGGTGCGCTGCGTATTTCTACCGCGGCACGGGCGGGGGCATCATCTTGCCCCCGGCGATCTCAACTTCCGCGCCAATATCGATGCGATGAAGCAGCTTGGCGTCACCGATCTGCTCTCGATTTCCGCGATCGGATCGCTGCGGGAGGATTTGCCGCCGGGGCATTTCGTGGTGGTCGACCAGTTCGTCGATCGCACCTTCGCCCGGACGAAGAGCTTTTTCGGGAAGGGTCTCGTCGCACATGTCTCCATGGCCGATCCGGTCTGCCCGCGCCTGTCCACCTTCGCAGCCGAAGCCGCGCGGACGGCGGGCGCAGGGGTGACGCAGGGCGGCACCTATCTGGCGATGGAAGGACCGCAATTCTCCACCCGCGCCGAAAGCCTGCTCTATCGGCAATGGGGCTGCGATGTCATCGGCATGACGGCCATGCCCGAAGCCAAGCTGGCGCGGGAGGCGGAACTGCCTTACGCGCTGGTCGGCATGGTGACGGACTACGACGCCTGGCGACCGGAGGAAGCGGGCGTGGAAGTGACCGACGTGCTGCGTGTCCTCCATGCCAACGCCGCGCTTGCCCGGCAGATGGTGTTGCGCTTCTGCGCCCTGCTGCCGCCGGAACGCGTGCCTTCGCCGATCGATAGCTGCCTCGACCATGCGCTGATCACGGCGCCGGACGCGCGCGATCCGGACATGATCGCGCGGCTGTCGACCGTCGCCGGGCGCGTGCTTATTTGAACGCGGAGGAGATCGAACAGCCCGCCGGGCCGAGAATGACGACGAACAGGGTCGGCAGGATGAAGAGGATGAGCGGCACCGTCATGATCGCGGGCAGGCGCGCGGCCTTTTCCTCCGCGCGCATCATGCGTTCGTTGCGGAACTCCGCGGACAGCACGCGCAGCGACGAGGCGAGCGGCGTGCCGTATTTCTCGGTCTGGATCATGGTCGTGACCACACCCTTGACCGCGTCCAGCTTCACGCGGTTGGCGAGATTTTCGAAGGCCATGCGCCGCTCGGGGCAGAAGCTCAGCTCGATCGCCGTCAACTGGAACTCGTCGCCCAGCTCCGGATAGGCCTTGCCCAGTTCCTTCGACACGCGGTTGAAGGCCGCATCGACCGTCAGGCCCGCTTCGGCGCAGATGACGAGCAGATCGAGCGCATCGGGAAGGCCCTTGCGGATTTCCTTCGATCGCTTGGCGATCTTGTTGTCGATATAGAGATCGGGCGCCTTGTAGGCGAGGATCAGCAGCACGGCAAAACAGCCGAAGCGCTTCATCGGCTCCCATTCGGGCATGCCACCCAGCACATAGAGCCACAGTCCGACCAGCGTTCCCACCACGATCGGAATGATCATGCGGCCGAAGATGACGGCGACGGCCCAGTCCTTCGACCGGATGCCCGCCTGCGCCAGCTTGACCTGCGCGACCTTGAGCTGATCGTCCTGCAGCACCCGGAGGCTCGACAGGAGAGATCGCATCTGGTCGGTAGTCTGGTTCTTCTGAACCAGTTTCGCGCGGCGCTTCGTGGTGGACGCGGTGATCCCGGCCTTGAGCTGCTCGCGGCGTTCGTTCAGCACCTTCACCCGCTTGGCCATGGGATCGCGCACGGTCATCACCGTATAGAGCGCGAACAGCACGGCCATGGTCGCCAGCGCGGCCAGCAATGTGCCCAGATCGGTCGCGGTCATGCCCATCAGGGTAGCGCCGGATGGCGTTGCGGCTTGCATGGTCGTCCTGCCTCCCTGGCTCAGATTTCGAAGTTTATCATTTGGGCCATGATGAATACCCCGATACCCATCCAGCACATGCCGCCGAGGCCGATGATCTGCATGAGACTGAGGCCGAGCATCCCGGCGGGGTCACCATTGTAGAACGGCGCCATATAGTCGTAGTTGATCCAGGAAATCAGGCCGAACACGATGAACGGCAGTGCGCCGATGATGTAGGCCGACGCCTTGGATTCCGACGACATCGCCTTGATCTTCAGCTTCATCTGCGCGCGCTGGCGCAGCACATTGGCAAGGTTGGCGAGCGTTTCGGCCAGGTTGCCGCCCGTTTCGCGCTGTATCGCCAGGGTGATGACGAAGAACTGGAACTCCGGCGTGCCGAGGCGATCGGCGGTTTCCTGAAGCGCCTGATCCATCGTCCGGCCGATCTTCATGCGTTCGTTGATGAGCTTGAACTCCTCGCCGACCGGCCCCGGTATTTCGGTGGCGACGATGCCCATCGTCTCGCTGATCGGGAGGCCCGAGCGTAGGCCGCGCACCAGCAGTTCGAGCGCGTCGGGGAAATATTTGGTGAACTGTGCGATCCGCTTGTTGATGAGCTTGCCGACATAGATGTGCGGCAACCACAGGCCCGCCGCGAGTCCGACGAACAGGATGGTGAGCGGTGCATAGCCGCGCAGCACGAGATAGGCGGCGACGGACAGGGCAATGCCCGCGCAGGCCGTCATATACTGGCCCAGCGTCCATTTCTTGCCGGTCATGCGGATACGCTTGGCGAGGTTTTCCGGATTGGGAATCAGGGAAACCAGCAGCTTCATGTCTTCTGTGGTGCGGTTGGATATCGCCTTGCGCATCCGCGCTTCGAGGATCGCGTCCGCCGAATCGCTGTGGCGGCCACGGATCAGCGCCATGCGCCGCGTCCGCGCCTTGTCCGCGGACGGGCCGAGCAGCACGACGGCAAAGACGACGATCAGGCTTATGCCCAACAGCGTCATGAGGATCAGTTGGCTATCCATAGTCTGTCCGTCCCATCATGCCTCTACGACGCGGCCTGTGCCGCGCCGTCGGCCCGCATTTTCAGCTTTCCGCCGCCGCCTTCTTGTCTTTCTTGGCGGGCAGCATCGATTTGAAATCGGTGAAGCGGCCCATCAGCGAACCGCCCTTGGCCTTCGCCCTGGGCGTGCCGTCGGCGTCCTCGATAATGGCGAGCGTTTCGTCCATCACCTGCATCAGGCCGATGCCGGCCTTGCTGCCCTTGGCGACTTCCGCCAGCGTCTTGCCCAGTTTCGCGGCCTGCGCGGCGAGGCGGGCGTCGAACGGCACGATCACGTCGACCTTGCGTTCGATCGACTGCTCGAAATCCTTGCGGCTGATTTCCAGTGCGGCGGCGTGGACGCGATTGCCCACCACGATCACGCGCGAATTGGGCGCGTTGCTCTTCAGCCAGGACAGGATGCGGATCGAATCGCGCGCCGCCGCCAGCGTCAGTTCGGTCACGACGACCACGGCATTGGCGTCCGTCACCAGATGCGGATGCGCGATCAGCATGCCGCGCGGCAGATCGACCACGCTGCATGCGAAGGCGGTGCGGAACTCTTCCAGCAGCATGTGGAACGCGCCGCCGTCGGTCATGGTCGGCTGGCTGATCGGCGCTTCGGCCGACAGAATCGCCAGCGTATCGCTGGCGCGCACCATCGCACGCTCGATGAACAGGCCGTCGATGCGGCTGGGGTTTTCGATGGCGTCGGTCAGGCCGCGGCCCGGCTCCAGGTCCATCGCCAGCGCGCCGGTGCCGAAATGCACGTCGAGGTCGAGCAGCGCGGTCGGGCGCTTCGCCTTTTCGCTGAACAGCCATGCCAGCGACGTCGCGATGCTGGAGGCACCCACGCCGCCGCGCGTGCCGATGACGGCAGCGCACAGATGCTGGCGTTCGCCCGACACATCGATGCGCGGCGCCATGAACACGGCCTGCGCCTGCGCGATGCTTTCGCGCAGATGATCGGGGCCGAGGGGCTTCAGAATATAATCCTGAATGCCGCTGGCGACCAGATCGCGATACAGGCGCACGTCGTTCACCTGGCCGGCGGCGATCACCACCGTGCCGGGTTCGCACACTTCGGCAAGCCCGTTGATGTCGTTCAGCGGATCGCCGCTTTCGGACAGGTCGACGAACAGTATCTGCGGGCTGGCGCTGACGGACAGCGTCTGCACGGCGTTGCGCAGGCCGCCCTTGTTCACCTTTTCCGGCGGCCATCCCATTTCGATGGCGACGCTGCGGACCACGTCGAAGCTGTGGTCGTCGCAGACGAAAGCCTGAAAGGGATCACGCGTTCCCGCGCCTTTCCATGGTGCGTTCATGCTCAGTTGCTCCCCCCGGCGGTGATGGACTTGAGATCGCCCGCGCCCGTTGGCGGCTTTTCGCGATAGGTCTGGATGGCGCGGTTGGACGTGGCGGTGCGAAGCGTGCTTTGCCCCGTCTGCCCACGGACGAGATCCTCGGGATTGGCGACCATCGCGGCGATGTTGCTGTTGATGCCGCAGCCGAAATTGCGCGACGTTCCCGTCTTGCCATCGCTTTCGGCCTTGTCGCTCCAATTGGGGCAGCCGGGCACGCTGGCGGAGGCGCGCCGCACGACGATGCGCACGGCGCCTTCGGGCGCGGCGCCGCCGGCGATCGCGGCGTCCTCCTCGATCAGCAGGCCGTGGCGGCCGATGACGTTGGCGATGCCGTCGCGGACGCCGGGGCCGTAATAGCCGCCGTCGGGCGCGACCGCGATGCGGTCACCATAAGCGATGTCGATGGATTGCAGCCAGCCTTCGAGGCGATGCGCTTCCGCCGGGGTCAGATCGCCATTGCCGCCCACCTGCACGTCGTAATTGAAGCTGGTATAGGCGACGACGGGCTGATGCACCGATTCCATGCCGCGATTGGCCGCGCCGGTGGTCGCATCACCGCAGGCCGCGAGCGGCAGCAGGGCGGCGCAGACGATGGCGAGGCGCAGGCTGAAAACATGAATGGAGGTCATTGTGGCGATCCTTCCCGTCAGAAGCTGAAGCCGGGTGCGGCGGCGCCGTTACCCGATATATTGTCGTTGCTCTTGCCCTTGCCTTTGCCCTTGGGAGGCGCGGCGCTGGCGAGCGGTGAAGGAACCGGAGCGGACGCGGGGGCCGAGCCGTTCGGCGCGACCGTCGGTCCGGGTGCGCGCGCACCGCTTACGCCGTCGGAACCCTGCTGGAGCAGCAGACCCTGCGCTTCGGTGGCGCTGCGGAAGCCGTCGGTGGGCAGGCGGATGTCGGCTGCGTTGACCGGCTTCACCAGATAGGGCGTGACGATGATGACCAGCTCGGTTTCGTTGCGCTGGAACTGGCGCGACTTGAACAGGCTGCCCAGGATCGGGATGTTGCCCAGACCCGGCACCTTGTCGACATTGTTCGCCGTTTCGTTGCTCAGCAGGCCTGCGATCATGAACGCCTGTCCCGAACCCAGTTCGACGGTCGTTTCCACCGAGCGGCTCTTGAGCGCGGGGACGGAGGAGTTGATCGAGAAGTCGAGGCTGGAAACGGTCGGACGGACCCGTAAGGATACGCGGCCATCGGACAGGACAGTGGGTGTGAAGGCCAGTTGCACGCCATATTGCTTGAACTCGATGGTGTTGCCCTGAATGCCGTTGCTCACGGCATAGGGATATTCGCCACCGGCCAGGAAGCTGGCAGTTTCGCCCGAAAGCGACGTCAGATTGGGCTGTGCCAGCGATGTCGCGAGGCCCGTCGTCTCCGCAAGATCGAGCGCGCCCGCGACATCCATGCCGAACAACCGGGCTATGAAGCCGAGTGTGGTCGATCCGTCCGAAGGCTGATTGAATATGTATTCCGACGATCCTGGCAGGGATTCATAAGAAGGTGTGAACGAGCCATCGGCGTTCAGCACGCGAGGAACGACCGTAGGCTTGGTCACATTTCGCGTAATAAAGTTCCGCGAATTGCGGCCCACATAGCTCAACGTGCCGCTGCCGCTGTCCCACGAGGCGAGGTTCATGCCCACCTGATGCAGCAGGTTGCGGCTGACTTCGGCGATCTTCACCTGAAGGTTGACCTGGATCGGCGTCGCGGTGCGCAGGCGGCTGACCACCGTCACGTCCTTGCCGACGAAGGCCTGCGTCAGCCGTTCGGCCTCTGCGGCATCCTCGGGGGCCTTAATCGTGCCGGTCAGCAGGATCATGCCGTTCATGGTCGATACCTGGATGGCGGCGTCGGGCATTGCGAGAGTCAGCATCTGGTCCACGCTGGTCAGATTGTTGCCGACCCGCACCAGCGTCGAATAGAGTGTCTGGCCGCTCTTGCTGATCGCCGAAACCGTGGTTTCGCCGGGCGCCTTCGCCAATATGTAAATCTGGTGGTCGGACCGGACGAACACGTCCGCGACATTGGGATTGGCCACCACCACGTCGGACATCTTGCCCGGCAGGTTGACGACGCGGCTTCCGCCGACCGACAGGGTGACGCCGGCACCGGCGGCGCTGGCTTCCGCAGGCGCGGCGTTCAGCGTCGTGGCGGGCATCATCCCACCGCCCAGCGCAAGGCCCATGGCCAGCAGCGATGCGGCGGTCTTGCGCGCGATTGTCTTTGACAGGATCATCTTACTTCCCCCCGACCGGTTCGACGGTCACATTGGCGCCGCGCGCCACCCGCACGCTCGGTCCCGTCACGACGGTCTTGCCGTCGGCGGTCGCTACGGGCGGCTTGGACGGTACGGAGCGGCGCTGGAAACGCGAAACGTCCGCGCCGGTCATGAATGTCGGACGGCTGTCCACCGGCGTTGCGGCGATCTTCGCCAGCATCTTCTTTTCGGCGGCCGGATCGCTGCCGTCGGGCAGGTCCGCGCCGCTGGCGATCGCCGCGTCGATATCGGCGGGCGTGTCGGCCATGGAGCGCAGCGCGAGCGAGAGCGAACCCAGCGTCTGCGACACGGCGATCTTCTCTGCGAGCTTCGGCGTCACTTCGAGCGTGACGTTGGAATAGGGTTGCACCACAGGCTTGCCGTCCTCGCCCATCGCATTGGTCCGCTGGTCGGTGGCGAGCACGCGCAGGTTGCGCAGGATGGTTTCGGATACCTTGAGCGGTTCGCCGTCGCCACCGCCGACGACCGATTGCGTCAGCATCATGTCGACCCGGTCCCCCGGAAAGATGAAACCTGCGACCGATGCGGCGAGCTGGACCGGAACGGTCACGGCGCGCATGCCCGGCGTAAGGGCGGCGGCCAGGAAGCCACGATCGCCCGGCTTCACCACGGCGCCCTGCGTCAGCGGCTGGCCTGCGGTGATGCCGTTGCGGACGACGCTGCCCGCCAGCTTGGCGGGATCGACCTGGCCTTTAAGGTAATAGGCCTGTTCGACCAGATCCTTGGGCCAGGGCTGAAAGCGGAAACTTTCGGCATCGAGGATGGTGCCGACCGGCAAGGCCTTGGTCGCGACCAGAACATGGGGCGTGCTGGCGTCGACCTGCATGGCCGATGCCGCTGCTTGCGGCGAACCCCCCGGCGAGAGCATGTTGCGGGCCAGCAGGGCTGTCGCCACCGCTATGACCAGCGCCCCTACCAGCAGCACGATTTTCTTGGCATCCATGACGAAACCCGCCTCCCTCAAGCCGGAGCGTTTCGGCTCCAACCGCTTTCTTTACGTAAATTGGTTAAAATATCGTTCGCCAACCAGCCACAGGGCGGCGATGGAGATCGCCACGCCATAGGGCACCTCGGGCGGCCCCTCGCGTTTCGCGAGCTTGTGATGAATGAGCGTGACCGCAGTGACGACGCCACCGGCCACCGCCATGATGGTCAGCAGCATCAACAACGCCTGCCACGGAAACCACAGCGCGAGCGCCGCCAGCATCTTGACGTCGCCGCCGCCCATCATCCCGATCGCGAACAGTCCGGCGAACACGGCGAACACGGCTACGCCCAGCCCGAGCTGGATCGCGGCGTCCGGCCACAGCATGATGTCGCACGCCCACCAGTAGAGCGGCGCCAGCAGCGCGATGGCGAGGTTCAGCCAGTTGGAGATGATGCGCGAGCGCAGGTCGGTAATGGCGGCCATCACCAGCAGGCAGGCGAGGACGCCCAGCAGCACGAATTTCAGATATTCCCCGATCATGGGAAAGAAGATGTAGACCCGATGCCTTACCAAACCGTAACCATGCGGGATGCCCGCGAATCCCCCCCAGCCCCTGTCGCCGTTCCGATCCTGGCCGCAGGGTGGCGTGCTCGACCGGTGGGTCGCGCCCGACGGCTGGTCGCACCGCATGTTCACTTTGGGGGACGGATCGCGCGGGCGGATGCTGATGATCGCCGGGCGCGGCGACATGATCGAGAAATATCTGGAAGCGGTGCTCCATTTCGCGGCGAAGGGCTGGGCGGTGACGACCCTCGACTGGCGCGGGCAGGGCGGCTCCGGGCGGCTGACGGAGGATGCGACCGTAGGCCATGTGCAGGATTTCGGGCAATGGGTGGCGGACCTCGGTGCGTTCGCGGATGCCTGGCAGGCGAAGGGCAGCGGCCCGCACGTCATGCTGGGGCACAGCATGGGCGGCTTCCTGCTGCTGCGGGCCATGGTGGAAGGCGTGGCGCGGCCCGATGCGGCGGTGCTGACCGCGCCGATGCTGGGGCTGAACGGCGGGATGATCCCGCCATGGCTGGCGCGCCTCATCGTCGCGGTGATGCTGAAGGTCGCCGGGCCGACCGGCGCGGCCTGGACGCAGAACGAAGCCTCGCCCGCGCGCCTGCGCGCGCGGCAGCGGCGGCTCACGCATTCGCTGGAAAGGCATGAGGACGAACTGTGGTGGCGCAAGGCGCAGCCGGACATCAGCCTCGGCGCGCCGAGCTGGGGCTGGCTCGACCAGGCCTATCGCGCCACCGCCGCGCTGGAGGCCGATGCGCGCATCGAGATGATGCCGGTGCCGACGCTGATCCTGTCGACCGATGCCGACCAGCTCGTCTGCCCCAAGGCGATCCGCCGCATCGCCGCACGCCTGCCCGACGTGGCGTTCCACGCCTATGGTGCGGAATCGGCGCATGAGATATTGCGTGAATCCGATCCCGTGCGGCTCGATGCCCTTGCCCGGATCGACGCTTTCTGGGATGCGCGTGTCCCAGCAGGATGACCGAGTTCGACATCATCATCATCGGCGGCGGCATGGCGGGCGCCAGTCTGGGCGCGGAGATCGCCGCCGACGCGCGCGTCCTTATCCTGGAGATGGAGGATGTCGCAGGCTATCACGCGACGGGCCGCTCGGTTTCCTTCTGGGAGGAAAGCTATGGCGGGCCGCAGGTGCAGCCGCTGACGTCGGCATCCGGTCCCTTGCTCGCCCATCCAGATCCCGATTTCGCAGATACGGGTTTTCTCACGCCGCGCGGCGCGCTGCATATCGGCCGTGCGCAGGACCATGGCGTGCGCGACGATTTCATGCGGGCCTTTGCCGGATCGGGCGTCCGGTTCGAGGCGCTCGACGGTGCGGACGTATCGCGCCGCATTCCGGGTCTGCGCGCGGACTGGACGCTGGGCATATCGGAACCGAGCACCGCCGATATCGACGTTGCCGCGCTGCATGCGTCCTATCTGCGCCGCTACATGCGCAACGGCGGTACGATGACGACCGCCGCCCGGCTGACGGCGGCGCGGCACAACCGGCACGGCTGGCATCTGGAAACGACTGCGGGTGCCTATCGCTGCGCCACGCTGGTCAACGCGGCGGGCGCCTGGGCGGACGATGTGGCGCGCCTGTGCGGCGTTGCGCCGCTCGGTATCACCCCGTTGCAGCGCACCGTCGTCCAGCTTCGCGTCGATGCCGATGTGCCCGCCGACATGCCGGTCGTGATGGACCTCAACGGCACTTTCTATTTCAAGCCGATCGGTGGCCGGTGCCTCTGGCTTTCCCCGCATGACGAGGAACCGAGCGCACCGTGCGACGCCGCGCCAGAGGAACTGGCCGTCGCCATCGCCATCGACCGGCTGGAGCATGTCGTAGACTGGCGGGTCGTCGCGGTGGAACGCAAATGGGCAGGCCTGCGCAGCTTCGCGCCCGACCGGCTGCCCGTGTATGGCCGTGACGCGGCGCAACCGCATTTCTTCTGGTTCGCGGGGCAGGGCGGCTTCGGCATCCAGACCGCGCCCGCCGCCGCGCTCGTCGGCGCGGCTCTGCTGCTGGATCGCACGCCGGATGCCGCCGTTTCGGGCATCGCAGCCGATGCGTACAGCCCGAAACGATTCCGTTCGCCGCCTCTGGTCAGCGCCCGCAACACGGGATAATCTGCGCCCCGCCACATCCCTATCGGAGAGGAACCGTCATGGCGCACAAGTTCGTGATCGAGCAGAACAAGGCAGGCGATTATGTCGCCAAGTTCAAATATAACAGCGAAGTGATCTTCTGGACCGAAGGCTACAGCAGCAAGGCGGGGGCGAAGAACGCGATCGAATCGATCCTGAAGAACGGTCCGGGCGCGCCCGTCGAGGAATAGGGCTTCGCTGCGCGCGTGATGCTATAGCGGTAGTCCCACGTAATTCTCCGCGATCGCGGTCTGCATCGCCACGCTGTTGGCGATATAGTCCAGTTCCGCGACCTGCATCGCCCGCTCGAAATCCCCGTCTCCGGGCATGCGGTGCATCAGCTTGGTCAGATACCAGCTGAACCGTTCGGACTTCCACACCCGCGCCAGTGCCTTCGCGCCATAGCCCGCGACGGCATCGCGATCGCCCTTCGCAAACCATCCGATCAGCGCGTCGGATAGATAGGCGATGTCCGACGCGGCGAGGTTCAGGCCCTTGGCGCCGGTAGGCGGAACGATATGCGCGCTGTCCCCGGCGAGAAAAAGGCTGCCATGCTGCATCGGCGTGAAGATGTAGGAACGCAGCGGCGCGATCGATTTTTCCAGCGACGGCCCGCGCACGATATGCGGCGCGACATCGGGGCCGAGGCGGATCGCCAGTTCGTCCCACAGCCGGTCGTCGGACCAGTCCTCGACCTTTTCGGTCAGCGGCACGTCGATATAATAGCGGCTGCGCGTGTCCGACCGCATCGAGGCGAGGGCGAAGCCGCGTTCGTGATTGGCGTAGATCAGCTCGTGATTGCACGGCGGCACATCGGCGAGGATACCGAGCCAGCCGAAGGGATAGGCGAACTCGTATTCCTTCGTCGCATCCTTCGGAATGGCCCTGCGCGACGGGCCGTGAAAGCCGTCGCAGCCCACGACGAAGCGCGCATCGATGCGTTCCGCCTGTCCGTTCCGCTCGAAGGTGACGAACGGCGCATCGCTTTCGATATCGTGCACCTGCGTACTGTCGCCCGCTTCCCACAGGATCGTCAGGTCGCGGTCCGGCGCGGCATCGATCAGGTCGCGGGTGACTTCGGTCTGGCCGTAGACGGTCACCTGCCTGCCCACGAGCGCCTGGATGTCGATGCGGATCAGCCGTTCACCATCGGCCAGGTTGAACCCGTCGTGCGGATGCCCTTCGGCATGCAGCCGTGCGTTGATGCCCAGCCGGTCGAGCAGGTCGGTCGTGGTCCGCTCCAGCACGCCCGCGCGGATGCGCGAGAGAACGCGTTCCGCGCTCTGCCGCTCGACGATGACGCAGCCTATGCCCGCCTGCCGCAAAAGATGGCCGAGCATCAGCCCCGCCGGTCCCGCGCCGACGATCGCGACGTCGGTTCTGTGATGCTGCGTCATGACGGCCTCTCCTGAAAGCTACCTTGTCTTGTAGAGGCTCATCGGAAGGCGTTGGAAGAAACGCAGCGGCCAAAGTCATGGCATTTTTCGGACATTTATGTTAGTGGCGACGGCATGACCCTCACCGCCGTTCCGTACTTCCATCTCTATGGTGAGGTCGAGCGTTTCGACGATCCCGGATTCGTCCATCTGGAGACGATCGAGAGCCGAAGCCGCCTCAACGAATGGGAAATCCTGGCGCATCAGCATGAAGCGCTCGACCAGATGCTGGTTCTGCGTTCCGGCGTCGTCGTCGCGCATATCGAGGGGCAGGCGCTGCGCGGCGAAGGGCCGCTGGTCGTGCATGTGCCTGCCTCCACCGTCCATGGCTTTCACTTTTCCGACGATGTGGATGGCGACGTGCTGACCTTTGCGACGCAACTGGGGCAGAGCGTGCTGCCGGCCCATGCGCCGCGCGGCCTGTTGCCCGATGCGCCGTTCCTGCTGCCGCTCGATGCCAGTCAACTGGCGCGGATAGGGCCGCTTGTAGACAGCCTGCGCATCGAGACATCGGGGCACGAACGCGGACGGATCGCGGCGGCAAGCTGGTCCGTCGCGCTGCTGCTGCTTCAGGTGGGACGCTGGCAGGCCGAGCATATGCCGCCTCCCGATGGTGACGGGCACGGCGGGCAGGGCGGGCGCGACGGCAGGCCCGACCAGCGCGGCAATGCCCGCGCGCTCGCCTTCCGCCAACTGGTCGATCGCCATTTCGCGGAGCAGCGGCCGCTGTCCTTTTACGCAGGAGCGCTGGCCCTGACGGAAAAGACTCTGGCGCGCCTGTGCCTCGCGCGGTTCGGTTGCACCCCGCAGCAGTATCTGCACCGCCGCCTGCTGCTGGAGGCGCAGCGGATGCTGGTCTACGGCAATGCGACGGTGGCGCAGATCGCGCAGGATCTGGGCTTTGCCGATCCCTCCTATTTCACGCGCTTCTACCGCCGGATGACGGGCACACTGCCGAGCGCGAACCGGGCCAGCCGATCTGGAGCATGATTTGCATTTCGGTAACCACTTTCCGGTACTGCGGGCAGGAAGAGGGTTACAACGCGCATGCAAATCCGGTCAGTCCAGCCAGGTGCTTCAGCACCCCGCGGCAAGCGAAAGCTGCTCGCGTGGCTGGTATTCCTGTCCTTTTTCATCGGGTTGGCGGAGATTGCGGAGCCGCTGGAACTGGGTATCCGTGCGATTCAATTCAAAGTGCGCCAGCAGCCCGCGAGCGGCAAGATCGTTGCCGTCGGTATAGACGACAAGGCTTTGGCGGCGCTGGGACCTTGGCCGTGGAAGCGCGATAAATTTGCCGAGCTGACGGAACGACTGATGGATGATGGTGCAGATCGCATTTTCTACACCGTACCGTTTCAGAATGCGGATCAAGCCGGTGATGTGGCTTTTGCCAAGGCCATAGCCCGACATCCCGGCAAGATTTTCTTCAGCGCCACGATGGATTATAAGACCGGGCAAACAGATGGCACGCCGGTTCTGCCCGCGCCTGCGATTGCGAAGCACGCTACCATCGTCAGCAACATGAAATGGGTCGAATACTGGAATGGTATATCGGCCATGCGATACAGTCAGCCGATTGCAGGGAAGCGCTATCCTTCCATCTGGTCAGCGATGGCGAAAGTCGAGGACTTCTCGGACAAGTCCTTCCCGGTGGATTATGCTTATACGCAGGCAACGATGCCTTATGCCAGCGTCGCAGACATTATTGCAGGAACAGGGGATATCCCGGACCTGCGTGGAAAAACAGTAATCATTGGCAATAATTCCAATGCATTTTCCGGTTTCCTCTATGTCCTGGGACAAGGCCGTACCGCCGATATGTTCGTCGTCGCACTGGGTGCGGAAACATTGATGCACGGCAGAACTGTCGATTTCGGATGGTGGCCAATGTGGGCCTTTGCAACCGCCATTTCCGCATTCTGCTTGCTCGGGCGTCGACAAAAGATTGCCGCTCCTGCTAGCTTGCTGACGATCGCCATATTGATTGTTTCGCCCTTCATTCTGCAGAATATCGGCATCTTCGTCGATATCACGCCAGCCCTTTGTCTGTCGGTGGCGGTTGCGGTAGCCATCGCGTGGCAGCGGTTCGGGGCGCGCAAGCAAAGCCAGGGCGCCATCAATCCGGTGTCCGGCCTGCCGACCGTAAACGCGATATTGCATCGGGATGAGCTGGACCCCCAGATTCTCGTCGCTGCACGGATCAGCCGGTTTACCGAAATCGTCAGTACGCTGCCGCCCGAACATGAACGCGAATTGCTGGGGCAGGTCGTGTCCCGGCTTGCGCTGGGCGTTGGTCGTCTGCAACTGCTGCATGGCGATGATGGCAATTTCTTCTGGCTGATGCCCAGCGAACAGCTCGGCGGGGCGGTCGATCAGTTCAAGGCGCTGCAACTGATCTTCCGCAACAGCGTGGCCGTGCAGGACAAGAGCTTCACCGTAGATATCGCCTTCGGCGTCGATCAGGAAATCGACCGGCCGCTCTCGCACCGTCTTGCCAGTGCGCTGGCGGCGGCCAAGGCCGCAGCGGACCAGGGCACATGCTGGAAGATTCACGATCCCGCCGCGAGCGGGGCACAGCAATGGCAATTGTCGTTGCTGGGCGAACTCGATCAGGCGATCGACAATGGGCATCTCTGGGTCGCCTATCAGCCCAAGATGGAACTGGCGTCACGCAGGATCGTCGGCGCCGAGGCTCTCGCCCGCTGGACGCATGCGACGCGCGGCCCGATCGGCCCGGACGAGTTCATCCAGGTCGCCGAACGCCATGGCCGCATCGAGAAATTGACAGCCTTCGTCCTCAACGACGCCGCAAGGGTCGGTGCGGAGGCCATGAAGCAGGATCCGGCATTCAGTATCGCGGTCAACATTTCCTCCGCGCTGCTCGCGTCGCGCAACATTATCGACATGGTGCGGCAGGCGCTGGCGGCCAATAATTTCCCCGCCACCAACCTTGTGCTGGAAGTCACAGAAACCGCCGCCATGGCCGAAGGCCGGGTGGCGATCGCCTTGCTGGAGGAGCTGCGCGACATGGGCGTGCGCCTGTCGATCGACGATTACGGCACCGGCATGTCGACGCTCGAATATCTGCGCAGCATCCCGGCGACCGAGCTGAAGATCGACAAGCAATTCTCGATGGCGCTTCAGACCAGCGCCGAGGATCAGGCGGTGATGCAGTCGACCATCGAACTGGCGCATGCGCTGGGGATGCAAGTGGTGGCGGAAGGCATCGAGACCGCCGAAACGCTTTATCTGCTTGAGCAGATGGGATGCGAGATCGGGCAGGGCTATCATATCTGCCGGCCGACCGACTGGGAGACCATATTGGGCATGATACCCGCCCCGGCGCGGATCGTTGCGAATGGTTAATCAGTTGTAAGGGATAGCCATTTACTATATTGGTTCCTGAGGCGCAGCCCTGTGCTGCGTCTTTTTAATGGGGATCAATATGACCAAGAACAAAGCGTCTGATCGCCGCCAGCAGCAGCCCGTCCGTGGCTTCTGGGACTGGGTTTTCGGTGGCGGCGGCTGGGCCTGAGGCCCGAACTTATCCTGTGATGGACCGAGGAAAAGCCCCGATTACGGGGCTTTTCTATTATGTGCGGCCCTTGCGGCAAGGGCATGGCACCTGCGGCATCGCGCATATGCGACGCCTTCAAGATTCCTTTGTCGTGACTATGCGACAGGCTTCGCGAATCGCATGGTTGCCGTGCTGTTAACCATAGCGAATCGGGTCGTTAGGCAGCGACTTTCCGCCGCTCCGCCAACTCGTCGTTAAGCATTTCGGCAAGCAGGAACGCCAGCTCCAGGCTCTGCGCCGCGTTGAGGCGCGGGTCGCAATGCGTGTGATAGCGATCGGCCAGTCCCTCGTCGGTGATCGCGATCGCGCCGCCGGTGCATTCGGTGACGTTCTGCCCGGTCATTTCCGCATGGATACCGCCGCCGAAGCTGCCTTCGGCGCGATGCACAGCGAAGAAGCCGCGCACTTCGGCAAGAATGCGCTCGAACGGGCGCGTCTTGTAGCCGTTCGCCGCCTTCACGACATTGCCGTGCATCGGATCGCACGACCACAGCACCGGATGCCCCTCGCGCAGCACCGCGCGCACCAGCTTCGGCAGACCGGTCTCGATCTTGTCGTGGCCGTAGCGGGTGATGAGTGTCATCCGCCCCGCCTCGCGCCCAGGATTGAGCACATCGAGCAGCCGCAGCAGCGCATCCGGCTCCAGGCTCGGCCCACATTTCATCCCGATCGGATTGCCGATACCGCGCAGATATTCGACATGCGCCGACCCCTCGAACCGGGTGCGATCACCGATCCACAGCATGTGCGCGCTGGTGTCGTACCAGTCTCCGGTCAGCGAATCCTGCCGCGTCAGCGCCTGTTCGTAAGGGAGTAGCAGCGCTTCGTGGCTCGTGAAGAAGCTCGTCCCGCTCAACTGCGGCACGGTGTCGGGCGAAAGGCCGCACGCCTTCATGAAGTCCAGCGCCTCGCCGATGCGATCGGCCATTTCGCTGAATTTCTTCGCCCATGGGCTGCGGCCCATGAAATCGAGCATCCAGCCATGCACCCGATCGAGGCTGGCATAGCCGCCGGTCGAGAAGGCGCGCAGCAGGTTGAGCGTCGCTGCAGACTGGTTATAGGCGCGGACCATCCGCGCCGGGTCCGGCTCGCGGCCATCCGCCGTGAAGGCGATGTCGTTCACATTGTCGCCGCGATAGCTCGGCAATTCGACGCCGTTGATGACTTCGGTGTCGGACGAACGCGGCTTGGCGAACTGCCCGGCCATGCGCCCGACCTTCACGATCGGCAACTTCGAGGCGAAGGTCATCACGACCGCCATCTGGAGCAGCACGCGGAAGGTGTCGCGGATGTTGTTCGGGTGAAACTCGGCGAAACTCTCGGCGCAATCGCCGCCTTGCAGCAGGAACGCGTCGCCCTGCGTCGCCTTTGCCAGTTCCGCCTTCAGGCTGCGCGCCTCTCCCGCGAATACCAGCGGCGGATAGGTGCCAAGCTGCGCCTCCGCCGCGGCCAATGCCGCCGCATCGCGATAGGTCGGCATCTGCCGCCCTTCCTGGGTCCGCCAGCTATCGGGCGTCCACTTCGCCACCACAGTCATGCTCCTGCCAATATCCGTCTAAAAACAGGCTGGCTCCTATGCGCGCGACGCCTCGCGAAGGCAAGCCCGCGCGGTCATCCGGTTTCTTTTGTTACGCGAAGGATGGCTTGCGCGAAACGGGATTGCGTCGGTCAGTGTGATCGGACGGGTGGCTGTGATGCAGTCTGAACATTTTTGTACCGTTCGGGCTGAGCCTGTCGAAGCCCTCCACTGAACGTAGTGAAGTGCCTTCGCGATGCTCAGGCGAACCCTTCGACTTCGCTCAGGGCGAACGGCTTTCTTTGTTTCCTTGAATACTCTCAGCCCAGGTCGATCTTCCATTCCCACCCCAAGGGATCGCCGTCCATCACCTCTACCCCCTGCGGGGCGAGCGCATCGCGGATCGCGTCCGATGTGGCGAAGTCCTTCTCCGCGCGCGCAGCCTTGCGCGCCGCAAGCTGCGCATCGATTTCCGCCTCGGTGATCGTCGCATTCTTGGGACGGATGCGGAGGTCGGCGCGGGTGAGGGTTAGGAGGTTGAGGCCGAGCGCCTCGTCCATTGCGGCGATAAGGGACAGCTTTTCGTCGGCAGGCACCTTGTTCGTCGCCAGCACCTGTTCCAGATGCGTCAGGGCGCGCACACTGTTCAGATCATCGGCCAGCGCATCCCAGAACGAATCACGCTGAGCCAGCAACCGCGCATCCTTCACATGTTCCTGCGAAAGCAGGAACCCATTTGCACCGGCGGAACTGGATTCCTGCTTTCGCAGGAATACGGCAGTGTCCGGGGCAGCGTTACGGAGCGTCTCCACCGCCATCACCAGCCGCTTCAACCGCGTGAGCGCGGCCCCTACGATCTCCCCGCTGAACTCCAGCTCGCTGCGGTAATGCGCGCTCAGGCAGAGCAGGCGATAGGCGAGGGGGTGGACGCCTCGGTCGATCAACGAGAAGAGGGTGGTGAAGCCGCCCTTGCTCTTGGACATCTTGCCCGACCGGTCGACCAGGAAATTATTGTGCATCCACCAGCGCGCGCCGGTGAAGCCCGCCGTAGCCGCATCCACGCCGCCGTCCGCGCCGCAGCAAGCACGGAACGCCTGATTCTGCGCGATCTCGTTGGGATGATGAATCTCCCGATGGTCGATACCGCCGGTGTGGATGTCGAACGGATGCCCCAGCGTATCGTGGCTCATCACCGAGCATTCGAGGTGCCAGCCCGGCGCACCCTTGCCCCACGGGCTGTCCCATTCCATCTGCCTTTGCTCGCCCGGCGGGGACTTGCGCCAGATCGCGAAATCGGACGGGTGGCGCTTGCCTTCCACCGGATCAATCCGCGCATTGGCGGCATCGTCGCGGCCCCCGGCGAGCGCGCCATAATCGGGCACGCTGGTGGAATCGAAATACAGCCCGGTCGGCAGTTCGTAGCAATGCTGCGGCGCGATCTTTTCCGCAAAGGCGATCATCTGCGCCACATAATCGGTCGCGACGGTCCATTGCGACGGCGGCAGTATGTTGAGCGCGGCGATATTGTGCTTGAACGCCTGCGTATAATGCGCCGCGATGTCCCAGATGCTTTTCGCCTGCGATCGCGCGGCGGCCTCCATCTTGTCGTCGCCCGCGTCCGCGTCGCTGGTCAGATGGCCGACGTCGGTGATGTTGATGACGTGGCGCACGTCATAGCCTTTCCAAAGCAAGGCCCGCCGCAGCGTGTCGGTGAACACATAGGCGCGCAGATTGCCCAGATGCGCGTAATTATAGACCGTCGGCCCGCAGCTATAGACGCGCGCGGTATTGCCCTCGATCGGTTCGAACGTCTCGATCGATCGCGTCAGGCTGTTGAACAGGCGCAGCGGGGCGGTGGCTTGGCCATTGTCTGGGGCAGTTTCGGTCATGGTCCGAAGCCATGATGGGGTTGGCGCGGGAGGTCAACCGCTCCGGTGCCCGATGTGCCTCTGTATCAATCCAACAAAGGCAACAAAGGTAATGCCGAACAGGTGTTTTGCACGCACAATGTCCATTTTTTCGTGCGTAATATCCGCGGTGTTGGAGCGGGGCGGCGGCTGACAAAACATGCGCCCGATGATAAGATATGCGCGCTACTGTAGGACAGGTTGATGGCAGCCGCCGCCGCTATCCCAGCATCGACGCCGAAGCCCCCACCTCCAGCACTTCGATCGCCTCCGCCATCCCGCCGAAATCCATGCGCTCACCGGCCTCCGCTTCCATCATCGCGCGGGCGAGGGGGGCGGACCAGGCGATGCGGCCTGCCGCCGGATCGGCTTCGTCGTCGCCGACGATGTCGAGCGTGCGCTCCTGTCCGTTCAGGCGGAAACGGACGCGCGAGCCGAAGGCGACGGCATCCTGCGGCGGCATGGGGGCAAGTTGCGCCGTCGCCTGCCGCGCGCGCCAGTAGCGGGCGTCGCGCAGGATTTTCTTGCGGGCCTCCTCGTCCACGGCGTTGGGGAGGGCGGCTTCGATCTCGATCACCTTCGCTTCGATCAGCGCGAGGCCGCGCGGCGTCACCAGATTGGGGCCGGGCGGAATGGGCAGCTCGAACTTGGGTTCGAGATGTTCCTCGTCGCTCTCGCGACGGAAGGCGACGCTCATGGTCTTGGTGCCAGATTATCAAACCGTTCGGGCTGAGCGTAGTCGAAGCCTTCGCCTGAACGTAGTGAAGGGCCTTCGACAGGCTCAGGCGAACCCTTCGACAAGCTCAGGGCGAACGGGAGAGGGTGGCAAGAACTGCCCTCAATCCTCATCGAACAGCCCCGCCAACTGCTCCACCATCGTGCCGCCGAGCTGTTCGGCGTCCATGATCGTCACGGCGCGCTTGTAATAGCGGGTGACGTCGTGGCCGATGCCGATGGCGACGAGTTGCACGGGGGAGCGGTTTTCGATCCAGTCGATCACCTGCCGCAGATGCCGTTCCAGATAGGTGCCGCTGTTGACCGAGAGCGTCGAATCGTCGACCGGCGCGCCGTCCGATATCACCATCAGGATGCGGCGTTCCTCATGGCGGGCGATCAGGCGGCTGTGCGCCCACAGCAGCGCCTCGCCGTCGATATTCTCCTTCAGCAGCCCCTCGCGCATCATGAGGCCGAGGTTCTTGCGCGCGCGCCGCCACGGGTCGTCGGCGCGCTTGTAGATGATGTGGCGCAAGTCGTTGAGGCGGCCGGGCAGCGGCGGGCGTCCGGCGGCCAGCCAGTCCTCCCGGCTCTGCCCGCCCTTCCACGCGCGGGTGGTGAAGCCCAGTATCTCGGTCTTGACGCCGCAGCGTTCGAGCGTGCGGGCCATGATGTCCGCGCTGATCGCCGCGATGCTGATCGGGCGGCCGCGCATGGAGCCGCTGTTGTCGATCAGCAGGGTGACGACGGTGTCGCGAAACTCGGTGTCGCGCTCCACCTTGTAGGACAGCGAATGGGTGGGATCGATGACGATGCGGGCGAGACGCGCGGCGTCCAGCATCCCCTCTTCCTGGTCGAAATCCCATGATCGCGACTGCTGCGCCATCAGGCGGCGTTGCAGGCGGTTGGCGAGTTTTGTGACGGCGCCCTGCAGGGAGGTCAACTGCTGGTCGAGGAAACCGCGCAGGCGGATCAGTTCGTCCTCGTCGCACAGATCCTCCGCGCCGGTCGTCTCGTCATGCCGCGTGACATAGGCCTTGTAGTCGAAACCGGGCGGCAGGTCCGCCATCGGGCGATTGGGGCGGACGGGCATAATGCCTTCCTCGCCCATGTCGTCCGCGCCGCTTTCGCTGTCGCTGTCGAACTCGTCGCTGTAATCGGGGTCGCCGTCCTCGCTTTCGCCGCCCTTTTCCTGGGACCGCGCCTCTACCTGCGCGTCGCTGTCGCCGGATTCGTCCTCGCCGTCCTCGCCTTCGTCCTCCTGATTTTCCTCGTCCTCGCCTTCCTCCTGCGCGTCGTCGTCGCTGGCGTCGGGCGGGGCGTCGGTCTCGATGAGATTCAGATGTTCGAGCAGCGATGTGGTGAGCTTCTGGAAAGCGCGCTGGTCGTCGAGCGCGAGGCCGAGCGCGTCGAGATCGGACCCGGCCTTGTCCTCGATCCATTCCCGCACGAAATCGAGACCCGCGTCCGCGCTGCGCGGCGCGGCCTGCCCGGTCAGACGCTCGCGCACCATCAGCGCGACGGCGGTGCTGAGCGGCACTTCGTCCCGCCCCTTGGCGCGGGAAATGGGATCGGCCTTCAGGCGCATGGTCAGCGCCTCGGTCAGGTTGGCGCGCACCCCCTCCATCCGGCGCGATCCGATCGCCTCGATCCGCGCCTGCTCGACCGCGTCGTAGACGCTACGCGCGACGGCTTCGGCAGGGGCGGAGGCCGCGTGAACCTTCACGTCGTGATGGCGCATCCGCAGCGCATTGCCGTCGGCAAAGCCCCGCGCCAGCGCCACTTGGTCGGCGGGCAGCGCGCGGGCGGGAGAGGGAACACGGATCTGCTTGCCCACGACATGCGGCGCATCCGACGTGAAGCTGACCTCCAGTTCCGCATCACGCGCCATCGCGCGCGCAGTGCCTGACAGCACGGCCTTGAAGGCATCGAGGGGGGAGCGTTCGGTCATGGCGTGTTAACGGGGGACGTAGATAGGTATATATTGCGTTCTGGTCGTCGTACTGATGCCATAACTGCCTTGCTGAAAACCACGCAGTATGTTCACCCTGATCCGCCCGTCTGCCGGGTCATAGGATTGCACGGTGAATGTCGCGCCCATCAGAGTAACCGTCTTTGGCAGTTCCTTAAGGTCCACGGTCGTGCGAACATTGTCGAAATACAGACGTGTACCATTTTCCACGACGGCCAGATCGAAACTGATATGGCCGCCGATCAGGCCCGTCTTGCCGCGATAGACGATGCGAGCATAGCTTTCGCCCGCCATAGGGCTGTTTTCCAGCCGTTCATAGGCCGTGGGCGTGATGGCGACCGGTGCGGCATCCTTCACGCTCTTGATGCCGACCAGCAGCGCCTGATCGAACTGGTTGTCGCCTTCGCTGTCGACGAGGCAGACCTGTGCACTATTGCCAGTTTTGTTCAGCAAGGATGTCAGTCCCAATGTCGATGCTGACAGCAACGTCTTGGCCGCGTCCACATTGGACTGGCCGCAGAATGTCGCGGCGCGAGGCGCCAGAAGGCCTGCCGACTGACCACTGAGCCGGGTCGCGCCCAAAATGTCGCCCGGTACAAAGGCAAAGGCCTTGCCGACCACGGAACCCTTGGCCGGTGCAGCAAGGCGCGCGGCCTCACGAAAGCCGACCGGCGTTTCCAGCAAAGGCTGATCGGGCAATATGCTTGTTTCTCCCAGAGGTTGCTGCTTTCCGGCAGCAGGCAGCATCATCTTGGTGGCAGGCGACGCATAATAAGGTTGTGCCGCACAACCGGACAAAAGCACTGCGCTGCAGATGGTTCCAATTGCGGGCAACGTGCGCCGCATAGTTTCAAACATTCAATTTCCCCCGGTTTTCAGTCATAGTATATGCGCTATACGGTTCATGCTTCCTGGCGGCCCGCAGTCGCATCGGCCAGCAGCGTGTCGATTTCGGTCGTCACCTGCGTCATCAGTCTGTGAACCGGGCATTTTGCTGCGATGTCGCGCAATTTTTCACGCTGCGCATCGGTCATATCGCCGCCGATCGCGATACGTGTGGTGAGGCGATAGACGCCTTCACGCTCCCGGCTGGAATCGCGGCTGACACCGATATGGATGTCATCGAGCGGAATGGCGTTGCGCTGCGCATACCATAGCATCGTCAGCGCCTTGCAGGCACCGATCGCAGCATCGTAAAGATCATGCGGGTCCGGCCCGGCGTCGCCATCGGGCGGCGTCATGTCTGTGACAAGATCGTGCGCACCGATGCTGATCCGGTGCGCGCTGCCGTCCGGCGCGATCCTTTCGACGACGATCATGGCCTCAGCCTGCCTTCCCCACCACGCTTTCCGGCAAATCCTTGCCGAACACGCGCTGGTAATATTCCGCCACCAATGATCGTTCCGCCTCGTCGCATTTGTTGAGGAAGGACAGGCGGAAGGCGAAGCCGACATTCTTGAAGATGAGCGCGTTCTGCGCCCAGCTTATCACGGTGCGCGGCGACATGACGGTCGAGATGTCGCCGTTGATGAAGCCCTGCCGCGTCAGTTCCGCGACCTTGATCATGTTCTCGACTTCCTTGCGGCCGCCTTCGTGGTCGTATTCGCCGGACTTGGCGAGGACGATCTGCGCCTCGGTCGCGGCGGGCAGGTAGTTGAGCGTCACGACGATGTTCCAGCGATCCATCTGGCCCTGATTGATCTGCTGCGTGCCGTGATACAGGCCCGTGGTGTCGCCCAGCCCGACCGTATTCGACGTCGCGAACAGGCGGAACCAGGGGGAAGGGCGGATCACCCGGTTCTGGTCGAGCAGGGTCATCTTCCCATCGGTTTCCAGCACGCGCTGGATGACGAACATCACGTCGGGGCGGCCCGCATCATATTCGTCGAACACCAGCGCGACGGGCCGTTGCAGCGCCCAGGGGAGCAGCCCTTCCTTGAACTCCGTCACCTGCTGCCCGTCCTTCAGCACGATGGCGTCGCGCCCGACCAGATCGATGCGGCTGATATGCGCGTCGAGGTTGATGCGGATGCACGGCCAGTTGAGCCGCGCGGCGACCTGTTCGATATGCGTCGACTTGCCCGTGCCGTGATAGCCCTGCACCATCACGCGGCGGTTGTGGGCGAAGCCCGCCAGGATCGCCAGCGTCGTGTCCGGGTCGAACACATAGGCGGGATCGGTATCGGGTACCCGCTCGTCGGCTTCGGAAAAGGCCGGGATCATCATGTCCACATCGACGCCGAACACTTCGCGCGCGCTCACTTCGCGGTCGGGTCGCTCCAGTATCGTCTCGGTGCGGTTGTCGGGCTGGGTATTGGGGATGTCGGTCATGATGTGCCTGTTTGGTCGGATGGGATGCGCCGAAACGCCGTAATCAGGATGACTCAGGCAAATGCCGGAGCCTTTCGCAGATGCGTATAGGCGGAAATCACCTCCTGCAATGCTTTCTCATGGCTGCGGTCTCCCCCATTATGGTCAGGGTGATAACGGCGCGCGAGTTGGGTATAACGCTGGCGGAGCGCCTTTCGGTCCGAGTCCGCGGCAAGACCCAGAACTTTAAGCGCCTGCCGGTCGTCGTTCGACAGCGGTTTGCCGTCCACGCGCGCCTTCGCTTCCTTCATGCGCTCGCGGAACTTCGCGCCGATCGCGTCGATCGGATCGGTGAAGTCCTGCCATTTTGGCGGCGGCATGGTGCCATTGGTGGAGAAGGCGCGAGTCTCGCGCTCCCATCCGGCGAACGGGCGCTGCGCAGCCTCGATCTCGTCCGGGGACATGCCGCTGAAGAAATTATAGCCCTGGTTGAAGGCGCGGACATGATCGAGGCAGAACCAGCGCCAGCGCGGCCCTTCGCTGCCAAGCACCTCGCCGTCGGCCGGCGGCGCGCGGAACTCGCCCGGCTCGGCGCAGCCTTCCGCCGCGCAGGGGCGGTCCGCACCTTCGACCCGACCGTGGAAGCGGTTGTGGCGGCGGGTGGAAAAAGGGTCGGAAGCCAAGATCAGTCCAGATGCAAATGGGGCGGATGGCCCTATATAGGGTGCATGACCGGAGAATCGAAAGGGCCAGTAGGCCAGGAAATCGAGGCACGCCTGCGCGCTGCCCTGAACCCGCAACGGCTTGCCGTCATCAACGACAGCGCCAGCCATCGCGGCCATATGGGCGACGACGGCACGGGGGAAAGCCATTTCACCGTGGAGATCGTCGCGGACGCCTTTGCCGGGCAGAACCGCGTCGCGCGGCAGCGGCTGGTGAACGCCGCGCTCGCCGACCTGTTGCGGGAAAAGGTGCACGCGCTGGCGATCAAGGCGAAGGCGCCGGGGGAATAGGGCTAATCCCGTTCGGGCTGAGCGAAGTCGAAGCCCTCGCCTGACCCCGGACTTGATCCGGGGGGAAGGCACTTCACTGCGTTCAGTGTAACCCTTCGACTTCGCTCAGGGCGAACGGTTTTCAGGAGCATCCATGAACAACGACCTCATCATCCAGACGATCGCCCCGACCACCCACGACCTCGGCGATTTCAAGGTCTATCGCAGCCTGCCCGCGCCCGACCGCACGATGGTCGGCCCGTTCATCTTCTTCGATCAGGCCGGCCCTGCGAAATTCGGCATCGGCGAGGGAATCGACGTGCGGCCGCATCCGCACATCAACCTCGCTACCGTCACCTATATGTACGAAGGCGCGTTCCAGCATCGCGATTCGCTGGGGTCCAATCAGTTGATCGAGCCGGGCGCGGTCAACCTGATGACGGCGGGCAAGGGCATCGTCCATTCCGAACGCTCGCCACAGGATGAGCGCGATCGCGCCTCCAAACTCTCGGCGATCCAGACATGGCTGGCGCTGCCCGACGCGCGCGAGGAAATGGACCCCGCGTTCGAGCATGTCGGCGAGGATGCGCTGCCGGTGCTCGATTATGGCGGCGTGCGGGCGCGGATCATCATGGGGTCGCTCTGGGGCCAGACCGCGCCGGTGACGACTTATGCGCAGACCATCTATGCCGACATCATGCTGCGCCCCGGCGGCGCGATCCCGATCGAACCGGAGGCCGACGAGCGCGCGCTCTATGTCTCCGGCGGGGATGCCGCGCTCGACGGCGTGCCCTTGAAGCCGCAGACCCTCTACGTCCTGTGCCCCGGCACCCGCGCCAGCCTCTACAGCGTCGATGGCGGTCGCGTGATGCTCTGCGGTGGCGAGGCGTTCACGACGCCGCGCCATGTGTGGTGGAACTTTGTTTCCTCGACCAAGGAGCGCCTGATGCAGGCGCGCGAGGACTGGGAGGCGATGCGCTTCCCTCTGATCCCCGGCGACGACGCGGAGTTCATCCCGATCCCGCAGGGGCGGCCCAAGACGGTGAGTTATCCTTGAGGAGTACATCCCGTGTTCCTGCGAAGGCAGGAACCCAGTAATCTCCTCATGCGCTGACGGTGCATTATTACTGGGTTCCTGCCTTCGCAGGAACACGGGGCATCCTGATACACACTCATCGATAATCCCCGTCCCCGCCCCGCTTGCCCAAAGCCCCGCCCGCCAGTAAAGCCGCGCCATCATGAGCCAGCCGCTGATCATCGCCATTCCCAAGGGCCGCATCCTCGAAGAGGCGCTGCCGCTGCTGTCGCGCGTAGGGATCGAGCCGGAGGCGGACTTTCACAACGGCAAGAGCCGGGCGCTGCGCTTCGCCACCAATCAGGCCAATGTCTCGATCATCCGCGTCCGCGCCTTCGACGTGGCGACCTTCGTGGCGCATGGCGCGGCGCAGATCGGCATCGTCGGCTCCGATGTGGTCGAAGAGTTCGATTATTCGGAGCTGTATGCACCGGTGGACCTCGACATCGGCCACTGCCGCCTGTCAGTCGCCGAACCTGCGGGACTGGTTGCGGAGAACGAGGCGGCGCTCAGCCATGTGCGCGTCGCCACCAAATATCCGCACCTCACCCGCAAGCATTACGAAGCGCAGGGCATTCAGGCCGAATGCGTGAAGCTGAACGGCGCGATGGAACTGGCGCCGTCGCTGGGCCTGTCGCGCCGGATCGTCGATCTGGTTTCGTCGGGCGACACGCTGCGCGCCAATGGCCTGGTCGAAACCAGCATCATCATGCAGATTTCCGCCCGGCTGATCGTTAACCGCGCGGCGTTCAAGATGCGATCGGGGGAACTGGTGCCGCTGGTCGAGGCGTTCCGCCGGGCCGTGGAGGTGCGCGATGCCGCTTAGGCTCGACAGCAGCGACCCCGGCTTCCCCGCCGCCTTCGACGCGCTGGTCAATGCCCGACGCGAAGCGGACGAGGACGTGTCGCGCGACGTGTCCGCGATCCTCAGGCGCGTGCGGACGGAGGGCGATACCGCGCTGGCGGATTATACGCAGCGGTTCGACCGCCACGATCTGGAAACGAGCGGCTGGGAGATACCGGCGGCGGAACGCAAGGCGGCGCTGGCGGGGATTTCGACCACGTTGCGCGATGCGCTGGAGCTGGCCGCGGAGCGGATCGCGACCTATCATGAAAAGCAGAAGCCGCAGGACAGCGACGGCATGGACGGTGCAGGCGTGCGTCTCGGCGCGCGCTGGCGGCCCGTCGATGCGGCGGGGCTGTATGTGCCCGGCGGGCGGGCGGCCTATCCCAGCTCGCTGCTGATGAACGCCATTCCTGCGCGGGTCGCGGGCGTGGAGCGGCTGGCGATGGTGACGCCGACGCCCGACGGCGTGATGAACCCGCTGGTGCTGGCGGCGGCGGAGATTGCGGGCGTCAGCGAAATCTGGCGCGTCGGCGGCGCACAGGCGATCGCCGCGCTCGCTTACGGCACGGACCGGATCGCGCCGGTGGACGTGATCGTCGGCCCCGGCAATAGCTGGGTCGCGGAGGCGAAGCGTCAGCTTTACGGCGTGGTCGGCATCGACATGGTGGCCGGACCGTCCGAGATTCTTGTGGTGGCCGACGGGCAAAACGACCCCGACTGGATCGCCGCCGACCTCCTGAGCCAGTCCGAACATGATCCGACCAGCCAGTCGATCCTGCTGACCGACGACGCGGCCTTTGCCGATGCCGTCGCGGCGGCGGTGGAGCGGCAGATCCCGCAGCTTTCGACCGCCGCGGTCGCGCGGACGAGCTGGGACGCGAACGGGGCGATCATCCTCGTGCCGACGCTGGCCGATGCGATGCCGTTCGCCAATGCGCTGGCGCCCGAGCATCTCGAACTGGCGGTGGACGATCCCGACGCGCTGTTCGCGCTGGTGCGTCATGCGGGTTCCGTATTTCTGGGCCGGATGACGCCCGAAGCTGTGGGCGATTACGTCGCCGGGCCGAACCATGTGCTGCCCACCGGGCGACGCGCGCGCTTCTCCTCAGGCCTTTCGGTGCTCGATTTCATGAAGCGGACGAGTTTCCTCGGCCTCGACCGCGCGGCGATCGGCGCGATCGGCCCGGCGGCGGTGGCGCTGGCGGAGGCCGAAGGGCTTCCCGCGCATGCGTCCTCAGTGGCGCGGCGTTTGGTGTCTTAAACTAAATCCGTTCGCACTGAGCTTGTCGAAGTGCCGGCCTGAGCGTAGGCGAAGGCCCTTCCCCCGGATCAAGTCCGGGGTCAGGTAAGGCTTCGACAGGCTCAGCCCGAACGGCTATTGGAATTGATGATGAACGAACGTGCCCAATCCCGCTCCGCCGCCCGGCTCGCCGCCGTGCAGGCGCTCTATCAGCTCGAAATGGAACCCAAGCCGGTGCCGTCGCTGCTGCACGAGTTCCACGAACATCGCCTCGGCGCGACGATCGAGGATGTCGAATATGCCCATGCCGAAGCCAGCTTCTTCGACGACATAGTGATGGGCGTGGACGCGCGCCGCGAGGAGAT
Organism: Sphingobium sp.; assembly: GCA_965279415.1. Taxonomy (GTDB): domain Bacteria; phylum Pseudomonadota; class Alphaproteobacteria; order Sphingomonadales; family Sphingomonadaceae; genus Sphingobium. The sequence goes on along the minus strand of OZ257238.1, from coordinate 809,630 downwards.
CGACGGGCTGATCGCCGCCAAACTCTCGACTGGCTGGAGCCTCGACCGCCTCGACCGGCCCATGCGGCAGATATTGCGCGCCGGCACCTACGAACTGATCGCCCGCGCCGATGTCGGCACCGGCACCGTCATCAGCGAATATGTCGACGTCGCCCACGCCTTCTACGACAAGCGCGAATCCGGCTTCGTCAACGGCCTGCTCGACGCAGTGGCGAAGGACGCGCGCGCCTAACGATCCTTCGGCGGCCCGAGCAGGAACGCGAGCGGAATATCGACGCGCTCGCTCCACGCCTGCTCGTTATGCGCGGTGCCGGTAAAGACGCGGCTTTCCCAGTGCGGGCCTGCCTGCCAGCCGAGCGTCGGCAGCATCGCATCGATCGCGGCGCGAAACGGCGCATAATGCTGGTCCAGCGTCGCGGTGCCGTGATCCATGTAGAGCCGGTTGCGTTTCGGATCGATGCGGGTGCCTTTCAGCCATGCGGCGAAAGCGGCGGCGACCTGTCCGGGTGCGTCGGCGCCGGCCTTTGCGGCTGCGTCTGCGGCGACGAGCGGCCAGTGGACCGACAGCGCGGCGGCCGATCCGAAAACGCCGGGATATTCGCCCAGCGCATAGATCGAGATCAGTCCGCCCATCGACGATCCCATGATTGCGGTGTCCGCCGGACCCTTCCGCGTGCGGAAGTGACGATCGACATAGGGTTTCATGTCCTCGACGATGAAGCGCAGATAGGCATCCGACACCGGCGCGCCCTTTTGCGTGTCGCGGACCGCCTGCGCGTAGGCGGGCGGCAGAAGGTCATAGACCTTGCGCGGCATATATTCGTGATAACGGGCTGGCGTGCTGGCCATGCCGACGATGATCGCGGGGCGAACGGTGCCGCGTACGGACAGGCGGTCGACGGCTTCGTCCATGCCCCACTCGACCCCGAAATTGGCGCTCTTCGCATCGAACAAATTTTGTCCGTCGTGCATGTAGATGACGGGGTAACGACTCTTGCCTGCATCATAGCCGGGCGGCAGCCAGATGGTGACGGTGCGCGGCGCGACGTGCGCGGAAGGAAAATCCGCCAGAGTGACGAGCCTGCCCTGAGCGGGCGGTTGCGCCCGTGCGCTGCCCGTCAACACACCAAACGTCGCCAGCATCAGGATGATCCACCGCATGTCCCGTCTCTCCCATGGCCGATGTTTCTTGGGGGTCGCCCCCGGCGTGCTTATGCCCTAATCGAAGGGCGATGGCGGATGAATACGAATACATAGCGGCATTGCGCGCGCTGGCGACCGATCCGGCGGCGCGCGGGCTGATGGACGATGCCGCCGTGCTGGAGATCGGCGGGGCGCGGCTGGTGCTGACGAGCGACACGCTGGTCGAAGGCGTGCATTTCCTCGTCCGTGATCCGGCGGACAGCATCGGGTGGAAGCTGGCGGCGGTGAACCTGTCCGATCTGGCGGCCAAGGGGGCAGTGCCGCGCGCCTGCCTGATGAACTATGCGCTGTCGGGCGACGATGCGTGGGACGCCGCGTTTCTTTCCGGCCTGCGCGCAGCACTCGAAGCCTTCGCCATGCCGCTGCTCGGCGGCGATACAGTGGCGATGCCCAAGGGCGCGCCGCGCAGCTTCACCCTGACCGCCATCGGGGAGGCGGGGCCGGGAACAGTCCCCGCGCGCAGCGGGGCGCGGGCGGGCGATATCCTCTATGTCACCGGGCCTGTGGGCGACAGCGGCGCCGGGCTGGCGCTGTTGCAGTCCGCGCATAAGCCGAACGATAACCCGACGACCGAAAACCTGATTGCTGCCTACCACCGCCCTCGCCCGCGCATGGCGGAAGGGCGGGCGCTAGCGCCTCACGTCACCGCGATGATGGACGTTTCGGACGGTCTGCTGATCGACGCGCAGCGGATAGCCGACGCCAGCGGCATCGCCATCCTGATCGACCATGTGCCGCTGTCGGACGCCTTCCGCGCGCTGCACGGCGACGACGCGCGGATCATGGCGGCGACCGGCGGCGACGACTACGAACTGCTGTTCGCCGCCCCGCCGGGCGCGACGTTACCCGTACCCGCCATTCCCGTGGGCCGGTGCGAGACCGGGGCCGGGCTGCGCCTGCTGCTCGACGGAAAGCCGACGCCTCTGCCCGAGCGCCTCGGCTATCAGCACGCCGCACATGCAGACCGCTTGACCTGACGCCGTGCGGCATTAGTCTCGACCGACGAACTTTTGCCTGCCGATCAGGATTTGCGCCGATGTCCACGCGCCGCCGATTGCCAGCACCGATGCCAGCGACCGGATGCGCATCCCCGGCCTGCTCCCCTCATCATGTCGCCCATGTCCCTGCGGAGCGCGCATGATCTGATATAAACAGGGGAGAGGACACAGAATGACAATCGTCACCATCGCGATAGGATGCGGCCTGCTGGCCGTGCTCTATGGCATCATCACGGCGCGGCAGGTGCTGAGCGCGTCGCCCGGCAACGCCCGGATGCAGGAAATCGCCGCCGCCATCCAGGAAGGCGCGCAGGCCTATCTGGCGCGGCAATATACCACCATCGCGATCGTCGGCGTGGTCGTCGCCGCGATCGTGCTCGTCTTTCTGGGGATCACGTCGGCCGTCGGCTTCGTGATCGGGGCGGTGCTGTCGGGCGTCGCGGGATATATCGGCATGAACATTTCGGTGCGCGCGAACGTGCGCACGGCGGAGGCGGCACGCGCCTCCCTGCAAAGCGGGCTGACGGTCGCGTTCCGCGCGGGCGCGATCACCGGGATGCTGGTGGCGGGCCTCGCCCTGCTCGCGATCTCGGTGTTCTTCTGGTATCTGACCGGTCCGGCGGGCCATGCGCCCGACGATCGCCTCGTCATCGACAGCCTCGTTGCTTTGGCCTTCGGCGCATCCCTTATCTCCATCTTCGCGCGGCTGGGCGGCGGCATCTTCACCAAGGCCGCCGATGTCGGCGCGGATCTGGTCGGAAAGGTCGAGGCAGGCATACCGGAGGACGACCCCCGCAACCCGGCGGTCATCGCCGACAATGTGGGCGACAACGTCGGCGATTGCGCGGGCATGGCCGCCGACCTGTTCGAAACCTATGTCGTCACGGTCGGCGCGACGATGGTGCTGATCGCGCTGCTCGTCACCGGCGTCGACAATGCGCAACTGATGCAGCTCATGTCCTTGCCCCTCGCGGTCGGCGGCATCTGCATCATCACCTCGATCATCGGCACCTATTTCGTCCGGCTCGGTTCCAGCCAGTCGATCATGGGCGCGCTCTACAAGGGCTTCTGGGCGACGGCGGTCCTGTCGATCGGCGCGATCTGGTATGTCTGCCGTCAGGTGCTGGGCGATCTGAACGCCGTGTTCGGCGCGGACCTCGACGGGACGGGCGGCTATACCGGCATGGCTTTGTTCTGGTCGATGATGGTCGGCCTCGGCGTCACGGGGCTGCTCGTCGTCATCACCGAATATTATACCGGCACCAATTATCGCCCGGTCCGCTCCATCGCCAAGGCGTCGGAGACCGGCCACGGCACCAACGTCATTCAGGGGCTGGCGATCAGCCTGGAATCGACCGCCATGCCGACGATCGTGATCGTGGTGGGCATCATCATCGCGCACCAGTTGGCGGGGCTGATCGGCATCGCCTTCGCCGCCACCGCCATGCTGGCGCTGGCCGGAATGGTCGTGGCGCTCGACGCCTATGGCCCGGTGACGGACAATGCCGGCGGCATCGCCGAAATGGCGGGGATGGAAGAGGATGTCCGCCGTCGCACCGACGCGCTGGACGCCGTGGGCAACACGACCAAGGCGGTGACGAAAGGCTATGCGATCGGCTCCGCGGGGCTGGCCGCTCTGGTGCTGTTCGGCGCCTATACGGAGGATCTGAAGTTCTACAACTCCGCCCTCGGCCTCACCGATGCGGTCGATTTCAGCCTCTCCAACCCCTATGTCATCGTCGGGCTGCTGCTCGGCGCGCTGCTCCCCTATCTCTTCGGGGCGATGGGCATGACGGCGGTGGGCCGTGCGGCGGGCGACGTGGTAAAGGACGTGCGCGCGCAGTTCGCGGAGAACAAGGGCATCATGGACGGCACTTCGCGGCCCGATTATGCCCGCACCGTCGATCTGGTGACGAAGGCGGCGATCAAGGAAATGATCGTCCCCAGCCTGCTCCCCGTCCTCGCGCCGATCGTGGTCTATTTCGTGATCGCGGCGGTGGCGGGCGTGTCGCAGGGCTTCGCGGCGCTCGGCGCGCTGCTGCTGGGCGTCATCGTCTCCGGGCTTTTCGTCGCGATCTCGATGACCAGCGGGGGCGGCGCATGGGACAATGCGAAAAAGTACATCGAGGACGGCCATCACGGCGGCAAGGGCAGCGAAGCCCACAAGGCCGCCGTGACGGGCGATACCGTGGGCGATCCGTACAAGGATACGGCAGGCCCGGCGGTCAACCCGATGATCAAGATCACCAACATCGTCGCGCTGCTGCTGCTGGCGGCGCTGGCGCACGGGGGGATGTAGGCATCAAAGCGCCCCTCCCCTTTAGGGGGAGTGGCCGGGGGGTGGGGTCTGTCCGTTAGGACGAATACTGTATGTCGATCACTTGCAGCCCCCACCCCAACCCCTCCCCTGAAGGGGAGGGGCTTGTCTGGCATTAACCGCCTACAGGCTGCGGGATTTCATGATGGACACAGGGTAAGGGATTTCCTTACCCTGTGTCCATCATCCAGTCCCGCATCACCAGCAAAGCGCAAACGACTATCCCGCGCGCTGTTCTTACCGCGCTTGACCTGCGCGAAGGCGATACAGTCTCTTATCAGATCGAAGGCGATCGCGTGATCCTGACCCGCGCAGAGCACCGCGATCTTTTCGTCGGTAATGTCTCGACCTTCACCGAATGGGCCGACGAGGCCGACAGCGCCTACGACAGCCTTGGAAGCAAATGACTTATTTTAAGGTGCCGCTTGTTGGGTTCCTACCATGCAAAAACTTCGGGTAGCGAAGAATAAGCAATTCCCACGGCAAATAGAATTTCATCAAGCTGGTTCGAGGCGCTCTGATATCTATAGCAAAATGCAATCCGGTCTCGTTCAAGGAAATTTCCGTTTCCACGGATGTGATCTTTTCGATCCATCCATCAGAACCGCCACCTGTCAGAGTACCAACGCATTCACCTTCATCTAGCCGTTTTACCGTAGGGGAGTTTCTGGTCGCGAACCAGATTGCATCCATAGTCAACCCATGGATAGAGACGCTCGGTCCAAGAGAGTGTGAGCCAAGGCCTAGAAATCCTGCTGTTGTGCGGGAAGGCGTGGATTCTGGGACGATGACCAGATAGCTTAGGCTAGTAGCCTCAAAAAAACTAAACCATCGGCCATCACCAAAGACACGTTCTGTAAAGGTGCCAACAGGTGCATTGTTGATGTCGAGTGTCGACAGTAATGATGGTTCTGGAAGCAAGGCGGGTGTCGATACTGTATCCGGCAGGGACGGCACATACGAACCGAAACAGGCAATGCGTGTTACAGGATCAACAGTTAAACGTGCTTCAAGACGAGTTTTGAGTTGGCCGCTCCAGTAGTTTGATGTGCTTTTCTGCCACTCTTCAATATCCAGCCCGTGAAGCGCAGCGGATAGCTGAACCGTAATATGCCCTTGATCCTCCCTTATATCGAGGGTCCAGTCTGATAGCGGCTGTACCAGTCTTTTGTCCGTTCGAGTCGAGTCCGCAAGTTGCCCTGCCTGATGTGTAAGTGTGACTACGATTGGCTGTTTAGCGCCATTCCTTAACGCATGCTCGATCATGCTGCTCAGAGGATCGGGGATGCCCAGTTCTGAGCCAAATTCATCGACTTTCAGAAAGCCTGAAGTAAGGCGCTTTGCCCGGCATCTTACGATACGCATCCCATAAGCGCGGGATATTCTGACACATTCCGAGACATGAGACGGAAAATGACCGTCATCATCTGTCGGATGACTAAGGGAGCCGATCGCAACCAATCCGCCATCCAGTGCAACTTGAGCACTGCTAATATGGGGTTTTACGGTAGGCGGATTATTCGCATTGCCCCATGGGCCGGTCCAATTCATGACGCAATTCTATCAACGATTTCTTGCCGTGTCGTTATGATTGATAAGCGCAGCGCATGATGTTTGCCACTCACCTTGCCCCCTATTTCCCTCCAACCTATAGCCACCCCCATGACCACTCTCACCCCCTTCGCCGCCCCCTTCGCCGCCCCTCTCGCGGCCCTCGCCGCGCGCGGGCGGCTGCGGGCGTTGATGCCGCGGAGCGGGCATGACTTCGCGTCCAACGACTATCTCGGCCTGTCGGGCGATCCCGCCATCGCCCGATCCGTGGCCGATGCCATCGCGCGCGGCGTGCCGGTGGGGTCGGGCGGGTCGCGGCTGCTGCGCGGAAATGCGCCGGAGCATGCGGCGCTGGAGCGTCAGGCGGCGGTGCATTTTGGGGCGGAGGCGGCACTGTTCTTCGCCAACGGCTTTGCCGCCAACATGGCGCTGCTGGCGACATTGCCGCAGCGGGGCGACCTGATCGTCGCCGATGCGCTGGTCCACGCCAGCGCGCATGACGGCATCCGGCAGAGCAAGGCGGGCCATGTCTTTGCCGCGCATAACGATCCGCAGGCGTTCGCCGACGCCATTGCCGCTTGGCGCGCGCAGGGGGGCAAGGGGCGGCCATGGATCGCGGTCGAGACCGTCTACAGCATGGATGGCGACATTGCCCCGGTCGCCGAACTGGCGGAAGTGGCGGCGCGGCACGATGCGATGCTGCTGCTCGACGAGGCCCATGCCACCGGCGTGTTCGGCCCCGGCGGGCGCGGCGTCGGCGCGGCGCTGGAGGGGCAGGCCAACGTCGTGACGCTCCACACCTGCGGCAAGGCGCTGGGGGTGGAAGGGGCGATCGTCTGCGGGCCGCGCGGCGTGATCGACTGGCTGGTGAACCGCGCGCGGCCCTTCATCTTCTCCACCGCGCCGTCGCCGCTGATGGCGGTGGCGGTGGGCGCGGCGCTCGATCGCGTTGCGGCGGCGGACGACCGGCGTGCGGCGCTGATGGCGCTGCGCGATCATGCGGGGCGGGTGATCTGCGATCCGCTGGGTCTGCCGCATTCGCCCAGCCAGATATTGCCGGTCATCCTCGGCGAGGACAAGCGCACGATGGCGGTCGCGGCGGCGATGCAGGCGGCGGGGTTCGACGTGCGCGGCATCCGCCCGCCGACGGTCGCGCCCGGCACGTCGCGGCTGCGCATATCGCTGACGCTGAACGTCGATACGGCGGTGGTGGATGCTCTGGGTGCTGCATTGAAGGAGGCATTGCGATGACGCGCGCGGTGATCGTGACCGGCACCGATACCGGTATCGGCAAGACGGCGTTCGCCGCCGGGCTGACCGCCGCGCTGGGCGCGCATTACTGGAAGCCGGTGCAGGCGGGGACCGATCCCGAAGGCGACGCGGAGACGGTGGCGGCGCTGGGCGGATTGCCGCCGGAGCGCGTACTGCCCGAAGCCTATCGGCTGGCGACGCCCGCCTCGCCGCATCTCGCCGCGCGGATCGACGGGGTGACGATCGATCCGGCGCGGCTGTCGCTGCCGATGGTCGATGGGCCGCTGGTGGTGGAAGGGGCAGGGGGCGTGCTGGTGCCGCTGTCGGAGGAATTGCTCTACGCCGACATGTTCGCGCGCTGGGGCGCGCCGGTCATCCTGTGCGCGCGGACGGCGCTGGGCACGATCAACCACAGCCTGCTGAGCATCGAGGCCTTGCGGGCGCGCGGCGTGCCGGTGCTTGGCATCGTATTCATTGGGGACGCGCATACGGAGAACGAGCGGATCATTCCGATGATCGGCAAGGTGCGGTCGCTGGGGCGCTTGCCGATGCTGCCGACGCTTGACCCGACGGCTCTGGCGCAGGCGATGCGGGAGTGCGTCGATCTGGCAGCGATCGAGGCGGTGACATGACCTGCCCACCCGTCATCCCCGCGCAGGCGGGGACCCATATCTCGTCACGCGACTCAGGTGCGGTTGGCACGATGAGTTCCCGCCTTCGCGGGAAGGGCGGGGGCAGGAGACGACCCGCATGACATCCCCCATATGGCACCCCTTCACCCAGCATGGCCTGAACGAGGAAATCCCTCAGGTCGTACGGGCGGAGGGGGCGGTGATCCATTGCGCGGACGGGCGCATCCTGATCGACGGCATATCGAGCTGGTGGGTGACGACGCACGGCCATTGCCACCCGCGGATCGCCGCCGCCATCGCTGGTCAGGCCGCGCGCCTCGATCAGGTGATCTTCGCCGGCTACACCCACGCACCGGCGGAAGCGGTGGCGCGCGGCCTGATCGATATCGCGCCGCCGGGCCTTGCCCATGTGTTCTTTTCCGACAGCGGATCGACGGCGGTGGAAGTCGCGCTGAAGATGGCGCTGGGATACTGGCACAATGTCGCCGAAGGGCGTCGGGTTACGGTTCTGGTTATGGAACACAGCTATCATGGCGACACCATCGGCGCGATGTCCGTGGGGGAGCGCGGCGCGTTCAACCGCGCCTATGCGCCGCTGCTGTTCGACGTGGTGACGATCCCGTTTCCCGCTGCCGGGCGGGAGCAGACGACTCTCGATGCGCTGGAGGCGGCGTGCGCCGCGCAGCCCGCCGCGTTCATCGTCGAGCCGCTGGTGCTGGGCGCGGGCGGGATGCTGATGTATCCGCCGCACATGTTGCGGGCGATGGCGGAGATATGCGCGCGGCACGACGTGCTGTTCATCGCCGACGAAGTGATGACGGGATGGGGCCGGACCGGCACGCTTTTCGCCTGCGAACAGGCGGGGGTGGCGCCGGACATCCTGTGCGTCGCGAAGGGGCTGACCGGCGGGGCGATCCCGCTCGCCGCGACGCTGGCGAGCGCCCGCATCTTCGAGGCGCACCGGTCGGACGATCGCGCGCGCATGTTCTTCCATTCGAGCAGCTTCACCGCCAATCCCATCGCCTGCGCCGCCGCCGCCGCCAATCTGGCGATCTGGCGCGAGGAGGATGTCGGCGCGCGGATCGCGGCGCTGGCGGAAGGATTGGCGCAGGGTCTCGCCCGGCTCTCGTCCGATCATTTCACCGGCCATCGCCAGACCGGCGCGATCGCGGCGGTGGAGCTGAAGGCGGGGGAGGACGGCTATCTCTCGTCGGTCGCGCCCGCGCTACGCGCTTTCTTCCTCGATCGCGGCATCTTGCTGCGCCCGCTGGGCAACACTATCTACCTCATGCCGCTCTACTGCACCGATGCGCAGCAACTCGAGCGGATGTTCGACGCCATCGCAGAGGCTGGCGCGCGTTTCACGATCCAGGGCGGGGTGATATGAAATGCACCGTTCGTCCCGCGCTGCACGATGTGTATCGACTTCGCGCGACACGAACGGGGCAGGCTTAGGTTTCGGTTTAACGCCTTCATGATCTGGCGATGCGAAAGCCCCGCGCACGGCACAGCTTTTCATTTGCACTCTTTGCCGCTATGGCGGCGCGACTTTTTGGGTTTATCGGGATATTATGGCGAAAGAAGAACTGCTTGAAATGCGCGGATCGGTTGTGGAGTTGCTCCCCAACGCGATGTTCCGCGTAAAGCTGGAAAACGACCACGAGATATTGGGCCACACCGCGGGCAAGATGCGCAAGAACCGTATCCGCGTGCTCGTCGGCGACGAAGTTCTGGTCGAACTGACCCCTTATGATCTGACCAAGGGTCGGATTACCTACCGCTTCAAATGACCGGCGCCGCTGCGGCGGAACGCGCAACGGGCGATCATGCACGACGGCTGGTGCTGGCGTCCGCCTCGCCGCGCCGGCTCGACCTGCTGACCCAGATCCTCGTCGTGCCGGATGCGGTCGATCCCGCCGACATCGACGAGACGCCGCGCAAGGGCGAGCTTCCCGAACCCTATGCCGCGCGCATGGCGCTGGAAAAGGCGCAGGCGGTGGCGCCCCGCCATCCCGGCAGCCTGATCCTGTCAGGCGATACGGTGGTGGCGGCCGGACGGCGCATCCTGCCCAAGACCGAAAGCGCCGCGGACGCGCGCCGGTGCCTCACCATCCTGTCCGGGCGGCGGCATCGCGTGCTGAGCGCGGTGACGCTGATCGGTGCGGACGGGGTGGCGCGGCACCGCATGTCGAACAGCATCGTCACCTTCAAGCGGCTGCACGAGGATGAGATCGCCGCCTATCTCGCTTCGGGCGAATGGCACGGCAAGGCGGGCGGCTATGCGATACAGGGCCGTGCGGCGGGCCTGATCCGCGCGCTGTCGGGCAGCCATTCGGGCGTCGTCGGCCTGCCCCTGTTCGAGACGCGGGCGTTGCTGCTGGCGGCGGCTTATCCCTGTGCGTAAGGCATCTGATGGCTGAGTGGCTGTACGAGGAAGGCATCGGCGAATGCCGCGCCGCGCTGATCGAGCGGGGCGCGATCGTCGAGGCGCAGATCGAGCGCGAAGGCAGCGCCGTGCTGGCCGGGGCGTTCGCGCCGGGCAAGCTGGTCCGCACCGTCATCCCGAAAAAGCGCGGCATCGTGCGGCTGGACGGCGGCGAGGAAGTGCTGATCGAGCCGATCCCGCCCAAGGTCGCCGAAGGCAGCCAGGTGCTGGTCGAGATTTTCCGTGCGGCGATCGCCGAGGAAGGGCGGCCCAAGCTCGCCAAGGGCCGCATCGCCGCACCGGGTAGCAGGGCCGCACCCGGACCCACGCTGTTGCAGCGGCTGCGCGACAGCGGCATCGCCATCGTCCCGTGTCCCGCGCATGAAGAGGACCGGCTGGAAGCGCATGGCTGGAGCGAATTGCTGGAGGAAGCGGCGAGCGGCGAAGTGGGCATGGAGGACGCGGCGCTGCGCATCTTCCCCACGCCCGCCATGGTCCTGATCGACGTGGACGGCAGCCTTCCGCCCGCGCAGCTTGGCCCCAAGGGCGCGAAGCTCGCCGCGCAGGCGATCCGCCGCATGGGGCTGGCCGGGTCGATCGGCATCGACTTGCCGACGATGAACAACAAGGACGAGCGGATCATCGCCGCCGCGCAGATCGACAAATATCTGCCGCTGCCGTTTGAGCGCACCGCCGTCAACGGCTTCGGCTTCGTGCAGATCATCCGGCGGCGCGAGCGGGCGTCGCTCATGGAAGTGCTGCGCGCCGATCCGGTGTGGACGGCAACGATGGCGCTGCTGCGCCGAGCGGAACGGCACGGGCCAGAAGGTCAGGGTGGGGGCAGGCCGGTCACGATCGTCGCCGCGCCGGCCATAGCGGACCTGCTGCACCGCATGCCCGACTGGACGCAGCGACTTGCCGCGCGGCGCGGCGGTGCGGTAGAGGTGCGGGCCGATCCCGCGCTCGGCCTCGCCGCCGGACATATGGAACCCTGACATGCCCCGAGCCGCCCTCTGTCCCGTTTGCCGCGCGCCTGCCACGCCCGAGTTCAAGCCGTTCTGCAGCCGGGGTTGCCGCGATCGCGATCTGCTGAAATGGCTGGGCGAGGACTATCGCGTGCCCGGCCCGCCCGCCGATGTGCCGGATCGGAAAGAGGATGATTAGGGGCTAGACAGCCCTATGCGGCGGCGCTTATAGGCATCGCTCCCAATCGCCGGAGCGACCCGCTCCCGCGTCCCTGCCCGGGTAGCTCAGTTGGTAGAGCATGCGATTGAAAATCGCAGTGTCGGCGGTTCGAATCCGTCCCCGGGCACCATTTATTCTCTTTTCAGCATCCAGCGACGTCACCAAAAGTGTCTGAAAACCTGGGTTTCTGAACAGGTTCGCGTCCCCGGACGTCCCCCGGGGTGCACTGGCAGCTACCGCTCAGTGATGGTGTTTTGATGGTATTCAGAAAAATGCCATCACGGAGATACCATCATGGCTCTCACTGGCACTGCTATAAATCCAGCAAAAACAGAAGCTAATCCCTATAAATTATCCGATGTATGGGGCTGTATCTTTTGATTGCACTCAGAGGGGGCCGTCTATGGCGCATGAACTATCGGTTCCTCGGGCAACAGAAGATGCTTTCCTTCGGAAGTTACCCCGACGCTTCGCCAACAAAGGCTCTATAAAGGCGATTGATAGCCCGGGAGGCCCTAGCCGAAGGTCGCGATCCAACGAGATTCGGAAGGCCGCGATTCGCGAGGCGAAACTGTAGTTGGAAGAGACGTTTGAAGCGATAGCTGCTTGTGGTAGGTGCCATGTTGGTCATGCTGCAGGAGTCGATCGACAGACAAAAGTCCGTCAAACGCTTGATTGCCAAGATGATCCCGCTGATGGCGGGAGTGCTCAAAGCGTTGGGCGTGAGCAGCGAATGCGTGGCGACTGCGACAAAGGCAGCGGCGCGAGCGACGCTGGAATAGGGCACCGCCAGGGATGTAACGGCCGCCCAGGAATGTGGCGAGTATGAAAGCGGACCGGCTCACCGGGAAGCAGGAAATTGTTCGCCCAATAGCCAGAATAGGCCGAGACGCGACGCCATGCGAATGGAAGCCATCGGTTTCTAATCGTTCCGTCGATGAAGATCGTCCCACAGCTTGGCCGTTCCCGCTTCCTGCGCCTTGTTGGTATAATGCGCCGCTATCAACCAGCCCTTGATCGGACGAAGGGGAAGAACGGTTGTGATTAAAAGCACCGGTGCCCCGACCAGAAGATGGACCCACAATGGCGGGGTCGAGAGGATTTGCAGCATCAGGATGAAGATAACGCCCGGGATGCAGGCGAATAACTGCACGAAGACGGCTGGCCCATCGGCGGGATCGGCAAATGAGTAGTCAAGACCGCAGACCTCGCAGTTTTGTCGCACGGTCAGGAAACCCTTGAAGATGTGACCCCGGCCGCATCGGGGGCATCGTCCCCTCACGCCTGTCTCCACCGCAGACAGGCTTGGCCAATTTTGGTTGGGGGCCGCTACATTGTCATCGCCATCGGTCATCTCGCGCTCCTTGAGCCACGCAAGTGCTCCCGAGGCCTGCACATATCAATGGCGCATATTGTCCCACCATGCGGCGGGCGTGACGTCAAAGCGAACCCGTCCCGTGGATCGTCATTGAGGACGCCCGGACTTTAATCTCCCGCGGCTTCAAATGCCGGGCAGCCTAACAGCCATTGAAAAAAGACGGGCGGTCCGCGCCTGCGCCGTGCATGGTCCCTGCGCCATCCTCCCGTGTCTTTGCGGCTTCGTCATGCGTCATGCCTGACATCCCTCGTTGTTGCGTACCCTTGCAAGACGACACGGGCCAGATAAGCCCCAGCCTGGTCCGCACGAAATCTTTACGCAGGTTCAGGCTGGGTGCCGGGAACGCGCGTCTTCTAACCGGCTTTGGGAGCGCTTGGACGAGGGGCGTGATCGGGCTAGCTCGTCATCCGGTCACCAGGGTCGCGCAATCGAAACCGTCAGGGCACGCGGGCGAAGCGGAGTGAACTGGGGTGCGGCGCGGATCGAGAAAGGATTGCCGAAGGCGAAGCTGTCGCCTTTGCCGTCGAGGATATTGTCGATCCGCAACCCGACGGTCCACGAAGCGCGGGACAACTCGCCATAGGCTGCAACTGTGACGTAGTTGCCCATCTGTCGATCCAGATCACTGTCGAAGGTCAGCCGCGCCTTGCCGATGTAGTTGGCTTGCAACACGGCCTGCCCCTGCCAGTCGAAAAGGGCGACATGCTGGGCGATCGAAAGCCTGCCGCTCATGTCCGGCGTAACGGGAAGCCGCGTATCTTCAAGCTTCAGACCGTCGACAGCGTGCGTGAGGCGTGCGGTTGCAGGGCTGCAAATCAGAACACGCCGATTCAATGCCTGGCTCTATTGGGCGACGATTATCGCTTCGACCACGGCAGGAACGACCCTGGCGGATTTCGCGACGCGCTCGCTCGGGATCGGATACCCCGGCGGCTCCCTGCTTCTGCTCGGCTGTGTGATGGGTGCGCTGCTCGTCTGGTACAGAATGCTCGGCGGCGTTGCGGTCGATAGCATCGTCGGGCGACGCGAGGAGATTTTCTACTGGATTACGATCACCTTTTCCCAAACACTGGGTACGGCCTTGGGCGACTGGATCGCGGATAGCAGTCTTGGCTACACATTGGATCGGTCCCCCTCGCGCATGCGTCCAGGTGGAATGACACACCTTTCGTAGTATCACCGATTGGCGGTCGTGCCTGGTTCATCGGGTTGGCCTTGACCTCAACTCAACAACAGGCGTTCAATCGTCACGAGATACAGGTCGCAGTCGCGTCCCATGCACAGGGTTGGATATGACGCAATATTCGCAAGATCGTCTGGTCATCGTGCCAGACGATATCGATCTCACCCGATCGCCGCTGCGTCCCACGCTGGAGGCCGACACATTTGTGCTCGGCGCTTTCAATCCGGGCATGACGCGGCTTCCCAATGGCAATCTGCTGCTCATGGTGCGGATCGCCGAAGCGCTGTGCGCGCCAATCGAAGGCGGCGGGATTCGTGCCATCCGCTGGGAGGCGGGGCGCTATGTCTTGGACACCTGGCCGCTCGATGCGGTCGACACCGCCGATCCGCGCAAGTTCATGCTGAAGGGACAGGGCTGGAACATCATGGCACTGACCTCCCTGTCCTGGCTGCTGCCGGTAGAACTGTCGAGCGATGGCCTGAATGTCGTAGCCTGGCATTACGACCGTGCCATCGCGCCTGCCTCGGACAGTCAGTGCTACGGCATCGAGGATGCCCGCATAAGCCGGATCGATGGCCGTTACTGGATGACTAGCTGCTCGGTTAGTCCCGAGCGCCATGCAACGACGCTCTACAGTTCCCTCAATGCGCTCGACTGGCGCTGCGAGGGTCTGGTTCTCGATCACCAGAACAAGGATATGCTGCTGTTCGAGGGGTTGATCGACGGGCGCTATTGGGCGCAAACCCGGCCACTGGGCGACCTATATTTTGCCTATCCCCCCGGCAGTCCCTGGCGTGCAGGGCCTTCCATCAACCTTGCGACGTCGCCCGATGGCCTGCATTGGAAGCCCCATGATCGGCCGGGCATTCGTCCCCATGCCGATACGGAAGCTACGGCGCGCATAGGGGGTGGGGCGCCACCGATCCTGACGAATGAAGGGTGGCTCAGCCTCTGGCATGGGGTCGCACCCAATGATGGCGTCGGCATATACCGCACCTATTGGTCCCTTCTGGATCGCGACGATCCGAGCCAAGTCGTGCGGACCGACCAGCGACCGTTGCTGGAAGGAGCGCCTTCGCTGACGGCGCCGCTGTCGCACCAGATGTATCTCCACGATATCGTATTCACCTCGGGTATTGTCGATGCGTGTGATCACTATATCGTCGCGTCCGGGGAGGCTGATCTGGCCTGCCGGATAACGCATGTTCCTCACAGCCGCTTCGGACCTTCGCAGGAGCATTGATCAACCCGGCACATTGGTCCGTTGCGGCAACTAAAAGGGAGCCTGCGCGTTAAGCTTAATGACCGAATTTCATCGTGCGCGGCGCGAAGCGGTTCAGCAGGATGACAGTCGATGAAGCATAGTCCTTTGGATAGGCTCGCCTCCGTTCCGGCGCCTCAGCACATAGCCCTCATCGGTAATTCCATGCCGCGTCGTTGCGGTATCGCCACGTTCACGACTCATTGCCACGATGCCTTGCGGAGTGCCTTTCCCGCTATGCGCATTGACAGTTATGCGATGGACGATGGTGCCGACGGCATCGTCTATCCCGACGATATCCATGCGATCGCGAGGGACGATCGCGCCGCTTACGCCGAAGCCGCCTGCCGGATAGAGGACAGCGGGGCGCAAGCGATCTGGCTCCAGCATGAGTTCGGGATATTCGGCGGCGCGGCGGGAGACATGATCCTGCACCTGCTCGATCGGACCAAGCTGCCTCTGATCCTGACGCTCCATACCATTTCGGAAGCTGCCACCGCGGACGAGCATCGCGTCATGGCGGCCCTGTTGCGGCGCGCCAGCAGGATCATGGTCATGGCGGGGCAGGGGCGGACCATCCTCATCGAAACCTATGGGGTGAATGAAGCCGTCATCGCGGTCATCCCCCATGGCGTACCGGACCGGCCCTATGTCGATCCCGCTACGATCAAACCCGGCTTTGGCTGGGAGGAACATCGGATCATCCTTACCTTCGGCCTGCTGGCACCCGACAAGGGTATCGATCACATGATCCGGGCCATGCCCGCCATCGTGGAAGCGCATCCCGATACGCTCTATGTCGTCCTGGGCGCGACCCACCCCAATCTCGTCCGCGAACAGGGCGAGAGCATGCGCGAGAGCCTCGTCGCGCTGGCGCAGGAACTGGGCGTTGGCGACAAGGTCCGCTTTATCGACCGCTATGTCGAACAGGAGGAATTGCTCGACACTCTCCAGGCGGCCGACATCTATGTGACGCCTTATGTAAATCCGGCGCAGATCGTGTCTGGAACACTCAGCTATGCAATCGGCATGGGGAAGCCCGTGCTGTCGACACCCTATGTCCAGGCGCAGGAAATCCTGTCGGGAGACCGCGGCATCGTCGTGCCGTTCAAGGATGCCCGGGCGCTCTCCACGCAGATCATCGCCTTGCTGTCGGATGATGCGTTGTTGCGAGGCTATGCCGGGCGCGCCTATGCCTATGGGCGCAAGATGATCTGGAGCGAACTGGCGCGCAACGTCGGCAATCTGATGATTGCCGCCATCTCTGAGCACCCTAAGCCTGCAAGCCCGCGCCGTAGCTATGCGGTGCTGGCACCCGATCCCTCGGCAGTGCTGCGTATGAGCGATGCGACCGGCATATTTCAGCATGGCATCCTTACTATTCCAGATCGCAATCATGGCTATTGCATCGACGACAATGCGCGCGCGCTGATCCTGATGGCTCAGATCGAGATGATGGATGAACGGCTTCGTGATCGATGGATGACGACCTATGCCAGTTTTATCCAGCATGCCTGGCATTCCGATCGGGGCCGGTTCCGCAACTTCATGGGGTTCGACCGGCGCTGGTGCGAGGAGGAAGGGTCGGAGGATAGCTGCGGCCGCGCGCTCTGGGCATTAGGCGTCACCGTGCGCGATGCTCCATCCGCTGCGCATCGCGAATGGGCGGCGCACCTCTTCGAAGCGGCGATCGGTCCTATGGCGTCGGTCATGTCCCCTCGCGCGCAGGCTTTTGTCATACTGGGTGCCGGAGCGATTTTGGATGCCGATCCCGCACACCGCCTGGCATCGGTCGTCATGGCCAGATTTGCAGACCAGATTGCTACATTATTGGATGCAGCGCGGCGTCCGGGCTGGACATGGTTCGAGGCTGTTCTGGCCTATGACAATGCGCGGTTGCCCGAAGCCTTGCTCGTCGCCGGTCGTCACCTCGGGCGAGCAGATCTCATTGAACGCGGTCTGATCTCGCTCGAATGGATAGCCAGCCAGCAGCGGACTCCTGAGGGCTATTTCCGTCCCGTGGGTTCAGAAAGTTTCGGCCGGGTCAACAGGCCGCCTCTGCCCTATGACCAACAGCCGCTTGAGGCACAGGCGACCATCGACGCCGCGATCGCGGCCTGGGATGTCGATCCCGACAAGAAATGGGTTGTCCTGGCTGAGGCAGCCTATCGCTGGTTCCTGGGCCAAAACGACCTCGACACGCGGCTGGTCACGCCTGCGACGGGAGGCTGTTTTGATGGATTGACGCCGGTTGGTGTCAATCGCAACCAGGGCGCGGAATCCCTGATCGCGTTGCAACTGGCATCCTGTGGGATGAAGAGGCTTTCCCAGCGCCTGGCAGACGTGGCACAAGGGGAAACGACAGGCGTGCCGACCGCCTTCGCCTGATCCGGTGACCACGGGATGTTGTTTTGCAGAAGATTGACTCGCTGCCGCTTCGTTTGACAGCCGATGCAACGCGTGTCGTTGTGCGGCCCTTTCATCTTGGCTGGCAGATACAGGGCGGTGCGCCCAGTCGTACCCAGCGGATTACCGACGCCGTGCTTGCGCTGAGCGAAGCTGAGGTCAACGCGCAACTCGCCCATGTTCTCATCGGGTTCGAAGCGCGTCATTGGCAGACACGGCGTGTTTTCATGACCCGTTTCACCGAGATCGCGAAGCTTTTGAAACTCGACGACAGGGGGCTTAGCGACGCCCGGTGCCAGTTGATCGGCGCCTATTTCTGCCACGAATACAGCTATGCGGCGGCTGCGCTGATGAATCCCAGCGTCGTTCCCCATCCCGATCAGAGCGGCATGACCGAGGGCTGTCAGCGTATCGTTATTTCCCTTCGCGCCGTAGGCGAGGGGCATATCAGTTCGATTGCCTTCCGCGAGGGAATCATCTCGGAGCGCGGCGAACTCCAGCTGGCGCCAGAGCCGCCGTTCGCTACCGCTGCCGACGCGAAAGGCGACGAAGAGCGTGAGAAGTGCGGACCTGTCACGATCTTCCGACATCCCGACAGCACTTTGTCGGGAACCGTCATCTTCCCCATCACCGCCGCGCAAGCCAATGGCCTGGAGGATCTCCGCCTGGTCAGGTTTGTGCATGACGATGGCGCGGTCGAATGGCTGGGCACCTACACCGCCTATAACGGCCGCCAGATTCAGTCGGAGATGATGCGGACGGATGATTTCCGAAGCTTTGGCCTGTTTCCGCTGAGCGGCAGCGCAGCGCGTAACAAAGGCATGGCGCTGTTCCCGCGAAAGGTGAACGGTCGCTATATGATGATCGGGCGGCAGGATGGTGAAAATCTCTTCCTGATCCAGTCCGACAGCCTGACGGATTGGGCCGAAGGCGAGAAGATCCTGATGCCGCGCTATCTGTGGGAACTGGTACAGATAGGCAATTGCGGCTCGCCAATCGAGCTGGATGAGGGCTGGTTGCTGTTGACCCACGGTGTCGGCGCGATGCGGGAATATTCCATCGGTGCCGTGCTCCTCGACAAGGAGGATCCTTCGAAGGTGCTGCGCCGCTCGGTCGATCCAATTCTGGCGGCTATGGATAGCGAGCGTGAAGGCTATGTGCCCAACGTCGTCTACACCTGCGGCGCCACGCGGATCGGCAAGATGATCTTTATGCCCTATGGCGTGGCCGACAGCTCGGTCGCCTTCGCGTTTATCCCTATCGCCG
Source organism: Sphingobium sp. (assembly GCA_965279415.1). Lineage (GTDB taxonomy): Bacteria > Pseudomonadota > Alphaproteobacteria > Sphingomonadales > Sphingomonadaceae > Sphingobium. The sequence goes on along the minus strand of OZ257238.1, from coordinate 790,574 downwards.
AAATGCTGGCGCTGATGAATTGATGTCCGAATAGCTTCAACAGGCGCCTGCAAGTATGGCGCATTGCAGATGGTCCCTTTGGCGCTCAAAGGAATGATTGAACCAGCTTTTGCGTTGAAGGAACAATGGCGCCAGCGACAGAACTGGCTAAGGCGCATCGATTCTGTGATCATGTTGCAGCGTCCGAGCAATCAGGGAGCAGAGTGCTGCCCAACTCGCACCCACGCACCAACCGGCGACGACATCGCTTGGCCAATGTACCCCGAGATATACGCGCGAGAAACCGATCGTCAGTGTGAGAAGGATCGCAACCGCCATAAAGAATATCCGAATGCGTCGATTGATTTCCGTTCGTGCAAGTAGTGCGCCCAGCGTCAGATATGTAATCGCTGAATTCATTGCATGGCCGCTTGGAAAACTCAGGCTGTGGACATCGACGAGATGTGCAACCAGATCTGGCCTTGGCCGCGCATAGCCGGACTTCAGCACGGTGCCCAAGATAGCGCCACTGCCGATGGAGAGGACGAGAAAGACGGCTGTTGCCGCCTTCTTTGATGCAATCAGATATCCCGCCGTCAGCGTGGTAAGGAGCGTAAGGACAGTTACACCCCCCAAAGCGGTGATGTCGACCATGGCAGCCTGCAGCCAGGCTGGTCCGATCGGGACCGCAGAGTCATCTGTTCCGCGTAGCGCGCGCAGGATCAGCCTGTCCAACGCGAAGGCGTCGCCTTCCTGTACTTCTGACCCCAGACGCAGGAATATAAAGGCCCCCGCAGCAGCGATGAGAAAGACCATCAGGATGCGGCTGTCGATGCGGTGGCGTGTGAAGATGTTGGCGCTGCTGTCGGGAAACATGATCCTCGCTCGTTGTGCCCGTCAGCCTAGCACGATGCGGTTGCAGGGGAAGTGACGAGTTTATACAAAACCTCAATGGAGTTGCGGTTCATATGGCGAACCGGTCCTGTGGGTAGTAGCGGCACTGTCGGCGCCATGGCGGACGGGATAGGCTACGCAAACAGCGAGATGACGGGACATGGCTTTTGCGCAATGCCGAGCACGTTGCTTGACGGGACGCGTAAATGGCATCCGGACGCGATCGAACGCCGACTGGGTCATGTCGAGAACAACGATGTCCGTCGCGCCTATCTGCTGGGAAAGCACTGGAAAGAATGCGTTCGCATTAGGCAAAATTCAACATTAAGCTACGTTCCCCATCAATGGAAATCGCGCGATTTGGGTACTATCCGCACATCGCGCGGATGGCCTTGAGCATTGATAAGGGGACGTTGAAGGCGGAAAGTTGTATCGACAGGCGAGGGGCCGATATCGGATAGATGGTCGAGCATGGCTGTCTTGTCATGCACACGACTGGCCATCAAGTGCAGGACGCCTTCCTTGCTGCGTTGGACCACACCTTCCACCATCATCAGGCGACTGGCCATGACGGCGCGGCGCTGGGTTTCGAAGAGGCGCGCCCAGAGCAGGACGTTGGTGATGCCGGTCTCATCCTCCAGCGTGATGAAGATGGCGTTGCCCTTGCCGGGGCGCTGGCGAACAAGCACGATGCCCGCGGTGCGGACCTGTGCGCCGTTCTTCGCCGCATCGGTCTGTGCGCAGCTGAGCACGCCCTCCATTGCGAAATCTGCACGCAGGAACTGCATCGGATGGCCTTTGAGGCTGAGCCGCGTGGTCTGGTAATCGGCGGCGACCTGTTCGCTCAGGGGCATGGCGGGGAGATGGGCGTCCGGTTCTGTCCCCAGTTCGCGCGCGGCAAGGTCGCGTGACCGGGCAGCGGCGAAGAGCGGGAGTTCGTCCGACGGCGTGCGACGCACTTCCCATAGTGCGTTGCGCCGGTCCTGCCCCAGCGAGCGACAGGCATCCGCATCGGCCAAGAGGCGAAGCGCGCGCGCCGGGAGATGAGCGCGGCGGGCAAGGTCTTCGATGCTGGTGAAGGGCGCGTCTGCACGGGCGGCCGCCAGTTGCTTCGCCCAGTCTTCGCGAAAGCCGTCGATCTGTCGGAAACCCAGGCGCAGAGCATGGGTGAGCGCCTGCACGACACGCCAGTCGCTGGTATTACGGCAGGTGATCGGCGCCCGTTCGATCGCATTATCCCATCGACTGGCATTCACATCGACAGGGTGAACCGGAACACCATGCTCCTGCGCATCGCGGACGATCTGTGCCGGTGCATAAAAGCCCATCGGTTGCGAATTGAGCAACGCACAGGCGAAGATCGTGGGGTGGTGGCATTTTATCCATGCCGAGACATAGACTAGGCGAGCAAAGGACAGGGCATGACTTTCGGGAAAGCCGTAGCTGCCGAACCCTTCAATCTGTCTGTAACACCGGTCGGCAAAGTCGGCCTTATATCCCCGCCTCACCATGCCGCCGACCAGTTTTTTCCTGAACTTGTCCATGCCGCCGACATTGCGGAAGGTCGCCATGGCGCGGCGAAGCTGGTTGGCTTCGCTTGGGGTGAATCCCGCCGCGATGATCGCCAGCTTCATCGCCTGTTCCTGGAACAGAGGCACCCCATAGGTCTTGCCGAGGAGGTCATATAATTCCTTGGGGTCATGAGGAGGATCAGGTTCAGGATACTCCACCGCCTCTGTGCCTTCCCGCCGGCGCAAATAGGGATGGACCATGTCGCCTTCGATCGGCCCTGGGCGCACGATCGCGACCTGTACGGTCAGGTCATAAAGGCTGCGCGGTTTCAGGCGTGGCAGCATGTTGATCTGTGCGCGGCTCTCGACCTGGAAAACGCCGATGCTGTCGCCCTCCTGCAGCATCGCATAGACGGCGGGATCGCTGGAATCGATGTCGATCTCCAGCGTCTTCTGGCCCAGCCCGGCCTGCGCCATCAGATCGAACGCCTTGCGGATGCAGGTGAGCATGCCGAGCGCCAATATATCGACCTTCATCAGGCCCAGCGCATCGATATCGTCCTTGTCCCATTCGATGAAATTGCGGTCGGCCATGGCGGCATTGTGGATCGGCACGGTTTCGTCCAGCCGGTTCTGGGTCAGCACGAAACCGCCGACATGCTGGGACAGATGGCGTGGAAACGGCGCCTCTATCAGGCGATCGACCAAGGCGCGCAAACGTACGATCTGAGGATTGTCGAGTGCGAAGCCCGCATCCAGAATGCGTGCGTCGCCCATGTCGCCCGACCAGCTGCCCCACACGGTGCTGGCAAGGCGCGTGGACACATCCTCACTCAATCCCAGCACCTTGGCGACTTCGCGCACCGCGCTGCGCGATCGATAATGGATGACGGTGGCGGCGATGGCGGCGCGATGGCGTCCGTAGCGGCGATAGACATATTGCATCACCTCCTCGCGCCGCTCATGCTCGAAATCGACGTCGATGTCGGGCGGCTCGTTCCGATCCTCCGACACGAAGCGCGAGAAAAGCAGATCATGCTGCATCGGATCGACCGACGTGACGCCCAGCAGGAAACAGACGATGCTGTTCGCGGCAGATCCGCGTCCCTGGCAAAGAATGGGCGGTTTCTGCGCGCGGGCGAACGTCACCAGATCATGGACGGTCAGGAAATAATAGGCGTAATTCTGGATGCGGATCAGCCGGAACTCTTCGGCGATCAGCGTTTCCACCTTGGCGGGCAAATCCTGCCCGTAGCGGCGATGCGCAGCCTCCATCACCAGATGCTCCAACCAGGCATTCGGCTCCCATCCCTCCGGCACGGCTTCATGCGGATATTCGTAGCGAAGCTGGCCAAGGTCGAACTCTATGCGGGAAAGAAAGCGCATTGTTTCTGCGATCGCTTGCGGATAGCCGCGGAACAGGCGCGCCATTTCGGCCGGGTCCTTGAGATGGCGTTCGGCATTGGCCTCCAGCCGACGACCGGCCTCCAGAATCGTCGTGCCTTCCCGCACGCAAGTCAGCACATCATGCAGCGGTCGATCAGTGGGTTCCGCGTAGAGCGCGTCATTGGTGGCGATCAACGGGACACCGGCCTGCTGCGCCATATGCGACAATGCGGACAGGCGACGCATGTCATCGCCATTGCGCGCCATCGCCGCCGCCAGCCAGACGCGATCGGGGGCATAGTGGGACAGGCGATCGAGTATGGCGCGCAACTGCCGGTCCCGAGCGGACGGGACCAGGCGCAGATGAGAGGGGGCCGGGTCTGTTTCAGCCCGGCCGAAATCATAATCGACCGGCTTTTTATGCGCCGCTTGTGTTTCGCTGCTATCGCCCGGCATCACGATCAGCAGGAGGTCGTCCAGATAGAGCAGCAGGTCGTCGAAGGTCAGGATGCAGTCGCCCTTCACCGCTTTCAGATTGCCGACAGTCAACAGCTTGGTAAGATTTCCCCAGCCCCGGCGGTTTGCGGGATAAGCAACGATATCCGGCGTGCCATCGACGAAAACCAGACGCGCACCGGTAATCAGCCGCAGGTCGCTTTCGCAGGATGCACTTTCCTCCGGTGTCAGTTCCGGTTTTTCGCCTTTGTCCTTCTTCTCGTCGATCAGCAGGCTGCGCGCCTTGTCCGGCGCATCCTTCAGCGCTTTCCATGCGCGCACTACGCCTGCGACCGTGTTGCGGTCCGCGATGCCGATGGCTTTCAAGCCCAGTTCGTTTGCGCGGCCCACCATGTCGGACGCATGGCTTGCGCCGCGCAGGAAGGAGAAATTGGTGGCAGCGACCAGTTCGGCGAAATCAGGGGTCGCCGGATCGGATGTACGGAGGTAGTGGCGTGCCGCGTTTCCTTTGCCGCGCGTGCGCGGATCGGCGGCCTTGACCCGCGCGGGGTCGGCTGTCCTTCTCACGCGAATAGCCCGTGCACATACCAGCGTGGATGATTCTGATCCGCATCGGCGGGTTTCTCGCTATAAAGACCGTGGCGGAATATCCAGAAACGCCTTCCTCCCATGTCCTCCACCCGATAATAGTCACGGGTCAGGAAGCGATCCTGTCCCGGTGCCTCCAACTGGCCGTCAGGGATTTTCCACCATTCGGGCGCGATCCGTTCCGGCCCTTCATAGCGAGTGACCTCATGCAGGGCGCGGCGCCAGCGGAAGCGCTGCGGCGGACCGTCGGGCACCTGCGCCATCACATCGATGCGCTGGGGCGGGTCGAAGAGGTGGATCGGGCGGGTCGGTGGATCGGATGGGGTCAGCGGGCCAGGTTCGGCGCTCCAGGCCACGGGTGTCCGGCTTTCGATCGCGGGCAGGGCAAGCTGAGCCTGTTCGGGAATATGGCTGTCGATCGGTGTAAGGCGAAGGATGCGGTTGCGCCCGGTGCGCGTCGCGAGCGCATCGATCAGCGCTGCGACGTCCGCGCCCTCCCGGACCTTCCCGCCCTCTAAAGACAGCTGGCTGGCGGCAAGGGGTTCGGCGCGCGGTACGGAAAGCCGTATCATGTCGAAACCAAAGCCGGGATCGATAGGATCGGACAGGCTCTCGATGCGTTCGGCGAACAAGCGCATGATCGCTTCGGATTCGCGAACCGGCAGGCTGGTTTCGACTCGCAGGGAAAAAGCGAGACCGTCGCTGCGGAAAAAAGTGGCGTGGAAGCGGCGTCCACCCTGCGCGCGTTCACTCAATTGGATGCAGGCCTGCGCCACAAGCGCCTCCAAGGCGGCCATGACATAATCGGTGCGCGCGACCGGTTCGGCAAAGCGGCGTTCGACCTGGATTGCGGGCGGCACAAGGCGGGGGCTGAGCGGACGGGCAGCCAGACCCAGCAAACGATGAAGCGCATCGACCGCGCCTGCCCCGAAACGGGCGGCGAGCGTGGCGGCGGGACGCGCGGCGACATCGCCCACCGTCTTGAGACCCGCGCGGCGCAGGGCTGTTTCGCTGTCGGGATCAAGCCGGAGCGCGGCGACCGGCAGGCGACGGATCGCGGCGGCTTCGTCGGGCGCGGGCAGGCCTGTAAAGCGGGCAAGCGCATGGGCCGCCTCCGCCGTATCCCCCAGCGCCGCGCGGACGCGGATGCCGCGCGCCTGCAACCGCGCAACGGCATCCTCCAGCAACGCCGCCTCACCACCGAAAAGATGCGCGCAGCCACAAATATCAAGCATCAGCCCGTCGGGCGGATCGACCGCCGCCATCGGCGTGTAGCGCGCCGCGCCGTCGCACAAACGCTCCAGCCAGTCCTGATCGGCATAGGGGTCGGCATCAAACACCCGCAGTTCGGGAATTTGCGCGCGCGCATCGGCCAGCGGCATGGCAAGCGTAAGGCCCAGACCCAGCGCATCGCTGTCGAGCGTGCACAGCCGCATCGCACCGCGGACCTGTTGGACGATGGCGGTCGGCGCACGGGATGCCTCCCACAGATCAGGCCGCGCGATCCGCAGCCGGTCCAGCGGCAGGAAGGGAAACCATAGCGCCAAAAAGCGCCGCCTGCTGTCCGGGGTCTTCAAAAGATCTTTTATCACGGTTCCACTCCAGCCGGCATCGCAGGCCATCGGGACCGGAACGGCGACGCAACAACTCTATGTCGAAAGCGCTGCGCCCCAGCAGCCTGTCCCCCGGCATTCCCGTTCCTCCCCCCGATGGCGCGGCGGCGACCCGCCAGCGCGTGTCGGCGGCGCTGGGCGAAGGCCGGGCATCCAGCCGTAGCAGCAGCGCCATCACCCCCGATCCTTCCGCCGCCAGTGTCAGTCGCCGGCTGGCAGTGAGATCGAGGATGCGTGGATTGCCCCGGCATTCGATCACCACCGCCGCCAGACCGGGGCAGCGCAAGGCATCGGCAGCGGCGCGCAGCAGCATAGCCTCATCCTGCATCACGCCGAGCAGCAAGTGCGCAGGGTCAAGCCCAAGCACGGCCAGGCCCGGACCATAGAGCCGGCCACCGACCTGTTCCGCCCCTTCGGTACGCAACCAGAGCAAGGGCCGTGCCTCGTCTGCACCTGCCAGAAGCCCAAGCAACAGCGCAAATCCTGATGCGCTGCCCCCATCTTCGGCTTCAGCTCCGAACAGTTCGTGCAGACGGCCCTTTGCCAAGCCTCCACTCAGTGCTGCGTCCAGCCCGTCATGGCCGGTAACGAGCATATCGACATCTTCCACCGGTCGCGCCCGATCCAGCGCCGCGATGCGGCGGCGAAGGACCGCCAGAGAGGGATACGAATCGGTCATGCATATGTTCCTGATATGTTCTATACTCGACTTCTGCACATTCCTGTCAAGGCGTCTGCTATTCCAGCGGCTGTCGCTCAAAGAATGGGGCTTCCGAATATCGGTTGCGAACGACAGGTCGGAGAAAATGCGTCATGGGAAATACGAGGAGCCTCCGTCGTTCCGATCTGCATCGGCGAACGTCAGTCCCGGCTGAAAGCGGTCAATCGCGGTGGGCGAAGCAGACGCTTGGCAATGCGCCATTCTCGATCATGGTTTTCAGCGGCCCGGCGCCTTCACCATCGTGCAAAATCCACTTCGGCTTGCTCCGATGTATTGACGGAGCATGGGCGGGTTGGACCACTTTCAGCTCGACTTTGTCATATCGCCGATCTGGCAGCGCGGAATGCCACGGGTTCGCCGAATATAGTTCTCACTCGTCCAGACGGAGTGTTTTCCTGCGAGTGCCGGCCACGTGGCAAGCCATGCCGCAAGGTTCATTGTGGGGCCGGTCCCTGGGACGCTGAGGCGATGGTGCGAAGCCGCCGCCGCACATCGGTACGAACATGACATCGGGACGCGCGACGACGGCGGCGGGGAAAGCCATTCCAGTCAAGACAACGGCAAGCAAGCATGATGTCAGCCGTCTAAATGGCATTGCTGAACCGGGATTCTCCGGGCTCCAGCCGGTTGTCGAAGATCGCGGCGATGCTTCTTCTATAAGGGGTCGCTTCAGCAGTCAGCATTATACGACTGCCGAATTGCTGCAGAAGGCCTCGTTCCGCGAAAGGCTCCATCAATGTCGCTTCGCGCGGTGTGGGACGTCCTGCAGGTAAACTTGCTTCGCCATGGCATAGCAGGTCGAAGATAAGCTGCCGCCGCTGGTCGTCCTGCATGCTGGAACAAACACCGCGATCCGAAGGAAGCTGCCCGGCAGAAAGTCGCATGCGGTATCGCCCGACATTCTTTTCATTCTGAACGATCAGACCCGGAAACTGGCTGATGGCCGATGCGCCGAGGCCGATCAGCACGGAGGAGGCATCGTCCGTAAAACCCTGAAAATTGCGGCTGAGGCGTCTTTCCGCAGTTGCCAGGGCAAGGGCGTCGGTCGGCTTTGCGAAATGATCGAACCCCACCGCACAGTATCCACCGCGCGTAAGGCGTTCATGCCCCAAAGCGGCCATCGCAAAACGAGCGGCGGCATCGGGCAAGTCGGTGTCGTCGATCCTGCGCTGACGCGGTAGCAGCCTTGGCACATGCGCATAGCCGAACAGCGCGATCCGGTCCGGCGCCAGTTGCATGGCCAGCGCCAGCGTCTCCCCGAGATCGTCGATGCTTTGACCGGGCAGACCGTACATGAGGTCGAAGCTCACCGTCGCAATATCTGCGTGACGAAGCGCCGCCATGCTGTCCGATATGCGCTCAAATGGCTGGATGCGACCGATATTTGCCTGAACATGTGGCGCAAAAGTCTGTACGCCCATGCTGATGCGCGTAACGCCGGTCGCTCTGAGGGTATCGACCCAACGTTGGTCAAGGCTGCGCGGATCGACCTCCACGGCGATTTCGGCATTGTCTTCGCCGAAACAGCGCGCGATCTGATGCAGTAATCGTACGAAGTCGACGGGCGGCAATGCATTGGGGCTTCCACCGCCCCATGCGATCCGCCGGATCTTTCCCCGTCCGCCCAGATGCCGGGCAACCAAAGCAATTTCGCTTTCCAATGCCTCGACATAAGCCGCCAGGCGATTGGATTTTCCGGCCGCGCCCGTGTTGCACCCGCAATACCAGCATATCTCGTGGCAATAGGGGACATGAAGGTACAGCGAGATATCTTCGTCCGGCTGCACGGCCGCAAGCGCGTCGGCCATTTCGGTCATGCCCACCGCAGGGCTGAAATCCACGGCGGTGGGATAACTCGTGTAACGAGGCACCGCCCGTTCGAGCAGCTCGGGATAGTATGTCCACATGCGGCATAGGTGCACCGTCCCCATCGATACCGCATTGATCCCGGTCAAACTTTTCGTTGCGCACCGTCAATGTGGTTCGCGGCTGCACGGTTCAGAAGGTGGCGTAGACTTTTCGACTATGGAATGGAGACTGACGATGAAGAACACCCGGTTCGCCGCCGCCGCGGCGCTTGCAGTGATGGCCTGCACGGTTGCACCCGAGGCGATGGCCAAGCAGGGCGATGTTCTGGTGCGGGTACGCGCCATCATGGTCGCCCCCAATGAGAAAACCAGCGATATCCTGCCTGCCTTCCCTGGCGAACGCGCCAAGGTGAACAACAGTGTCATGCCCGAAATCGACGTCACTTACATGGCGACCGATCATATCGGCTTTGAACTGATCGCTGCGACGACGAAGCATGCGGCAAGCGGCACAAGCGGAACCACGGGGTCGCTCGGCAAGCTCGCCTCCACCTGGGTACTGCCCCCGACGCTCACCATGCAGTATCACCCCATCGTCGATGGGCATGTCCGGCCCTATGTCGGGGCCGGAGTGAACTACACCCTCTTTTATTCCGAGAAGCCGTCGGCGGCGCTGATTGCCGCCGTCGGTCCGACCAAGGTGCACATGAGCAGCAGTTTCGGGCTGGCCGCGCAAGCGGGCGTCGATATCGATCTTAGTGAGAAGATGTTCCTGAACTTGGACATCAAGTATATCGGCATCGATACCAATGCGCGGCTGAGCACCACCGCAGCCGGCGTGCAGCGGGTGAAGATCAACCTCGACCCGATCATCGTCGGGGTGGGCATCGGCCTGCGACTTTAGCGACTAAGGATAATTACTGATGGGTAAGGAATGGTCCCGACCGGTAGCGTATCCGTAAGTACACATCCGGAGCCACGTCGATGAAATCTATCCTCGTTCATATCCATGATGACACCGGACAGAAAGCACGACTCCAGGTGGCATTGGATCTCACGCGGGCAGGTGGTGGCCATCTCACCTGCCTGCAGGTCACGCCGTATAATGAAATGGTGACGCTGGACCCATTGGGTCTGGGCTATTCGCTCGTGGTCGATCTGGCACAGATGCGCGAAGCGGAAGTAGCCAGCCAGCAGGCACTGGAGGCGAGGCTGAACCATGAGCATGTGGCCTGGGATTGGCAACATGGCGATGGGGAAACCGCCGCCTGCCTGCTGCGCGCTTCGCGATTGGCCGATGTGGTCGTTGTCACGCTCTCGCAGGGCGACCGGCATTATGCCGGTGCGCCGCTCCCTATCGTGGGCGACCTGGTAACGCATTGCAGCAGCAGCGTTCTGGCCCTGCCGTCAGGTGCAAACACGATCGAGATGGAGGGGCGGGCCTTGGTGGCCTGGGACGGATCCCATGAAGCCGCCGTTGCACTATTGCGCGCAACACCCTTGCTCAAACGGGCGGGCGAGGTCCATGTCGTCACGATCGAAGAACGGGACAAGCCTGTGTTCCCATCCACGGACGCCAGCATTTATCTCTCGCGGCATGGGATATATTCTGAACTGCATGAATGGCCGCGCAAGAACCGGACAGTCGAGGAAGCGCTGATCCACGCGATTGGAGAATTGAAGGCGGACTGGATGGTGATGGGCGCGTTCGGTCACAGTCGTCTGCGAGAAACCGTCTTCGGCGGTGTTACCCGTTATCTGCTGGCAGAAAGCCCGGTGCCGCTGTTGCTCGCCCATTGAAACACGACCATAATGGGATCAATGCCAGTCGATCAGATGCCTCAGAATAATCATCATCGTGCAGGCACGCTTGAGCACGCGCTGCTGGGATCGATTCTTTCCACGATTCCCGATGCACTGATCGTCATAGACGCGCATGCGCACATCGTTTCCTTCAGCGCGGCTGCGCAGCGAATGTTCGGTTATGCCGAAGCGGAAGTGCTCGGCGAGAATATCATGATCCTGATGCCATCCCCGGATCGCGAGCGGCATGATGACTACATGGCGAACTATCTGAAGACTGGCGTGCGAAAGATCATTGGCATCGGTCGCCTGACAAGCGCCCGGCGTCGCGATGGATCAACCTTTCCGATCGAACTGCAGGTGGGTGAACTGCAGGATGGTGACGATCGTTTCTTTACAGGTTTTATCCGCGACCTGACTGAGCGGCAGCAGACCGAGCGACGCCTGCAGGATCTGCAGGCGGAACTGGCGCACACCGCGCGCGTGACCGCCATGGGAACGTTGGCATCGGCGCTGGCGCATGAACTTAACCAGCCGCTCACCGCTATCGCCAATTATATGGAGGCAGGGCGCGATATGCTGGCTCAACCTGATGTCGACCGGGCTTTGCTGGCTGAGGCGCTTGACGAGTCTGCGGCGCAGGCGCTGCGGGCCGGTAACATCATCCGGTCGTTACGGGAATTTATTCGGCGCGGGGATGCCTTCCGTCAGCCGGAACCGCTGCGGGCGGTGCTGACGGAGGGGACTGCACTGGCGTTCATTGGCGTCGACAGCCGTGGCATCGACATGGACATCGCAACAGACCGGGGCATCGGCAGCGTTCTTATCAATCGCGTCCAGATTCAGCAGGTGGTGATCAATCTGGTGCGCAACGCCGTAGAAGCAATGGAAGGCAAGGTAGTCCGTCTTCTTCGTATAAGCGCCGGCGTGGACGATGCCGGGCGAGTCGAAGTGACCGTAGAAGACAGCGGTTCGGGCCTTTCGCCGGATGTCGCGCGCCAGCTCTTTTCACCCTTTCACAGCACCAAGCCAGACGGTCTGGGCGTAGGCCTGTCAATCTGCCAGACGATTGTGGAGGCACATGGCGGTCGCATATGGGCGACACCATCGCGCTGGGGTGGTTCCAGCTTTCATTTCACGCTCGATGCTGCAGAGTGAAGATATGATCAGTAAACCTCTGCCTGTCTTTGTCGTGGACGATGATGATGCAATACGTCGATCCGTTTCCTTTCTGCTCAGGACCAGCGGTTACAAGGTCGAGACATTCAGCGGCGGCATGGAATTTCTGAAGGTCGCGGCGTCGCTCGATCCGGGCTGCGTGCTGCTCGACGTCCGGATGCCCGACATCGACGGCTTGGCGGTTCAGCGCAGGCTGCATGAGGCAGGCATCATGTTGCCGGTTATCATCATGACCGGCCATGGCGACATAGATATGGCGGTAATGGCGATGCGCGGCGGTGCCATCGATTTTATCGAGAAGCCGTTCGAAAAGGCTAGTTTGCTGTCGAGTCTGGAGCGCGCCAGGGCGCAGGCCCAGACGAACCTTTCCCTCACAAACCAACGTGAGCAGGCTTCCGCCCGGCTCAACATACTGACGGATCGAGAGCGGGACGTATTGCGGGGTCTGGTTGCCGGTATGCCCAACAAGACCATCGCGTACGATCTGGGTATCAGCCCGCGCACCGTGGAAATCCACCGCGCAAACCTGATGCAGAAACTGGATGTCCGCAGCCTGTCCGAAGTGCTGCGCATCGCCTTTCAGGCCGGCCTCGTCTGAGGGAATACGGGCCATTACGGATAGTGCATAGCTCCTGGCTCTGTAATGCAGCGGACCATGAACAAGAACATTGATCTGGCGCAACAAGAGCGAAAACTTAATCGGGCTGCCGTCGCATGAGTGCCTGCGACAGTTGCGCGGTCCGTACGAACGCGATGTGCTCCATTCTCGATGATCGAGAACGCGAGGAATTTGCGCGGCTTGGTCGGCAGATGGCCGTGCCAAGCGGACAGACAGTCATGTGGGAAGGCACGGACTCGATGGTCGTGGCCAACGTCGTATCAGGCGTGCTCAAGCTGTCGACATCGGTTCACGATGGGCGCGAGCAGATCGTCGGCGTGGTGTATCCGTCCGACTTCATCGGCCGCCCGTTCGGCAAGACCAGCCCCCATAGCGTCACCGCCTTGTCGGACGCCAGGCTATGCGTTTTTCCCCGAGGTGCCTTCGACATGTTCGCGCGCGCGCACCCGGATCTTGAGCATCGGTTGCTTCGGCAAACGCTGGACGAACTGGACCGTGCCCGAAGCTGGATGCTTCTGCTGGGGCGCGGGAGCGCCCGTGAAAAGGTCGCGACATTCATTCAAGATATCGCAGAACGCCTGGCCGCCGAAGGGGACGCCCCGCTCGGCCGGTTCGAGTTGCCTCTGTCGCGCCAGCAGATAGCGGACATATTGGGCCTCACGATCGAAACGGTATGCCGTCAGCTTACCGCGATGAAGCGCGCTGGCGTGATCGATCTGATAGGACGCCGCGCCGTCGCCATTCTCGATGCAAATCGACTGGAAGACATGGCGCAGGCCGCCTGAACCAGATCGTTTCGTAGGGGCTTTCCCTTACAGACTGCCATCCCCGCAATTGACTAGGGTCAATGAATCGACGGGCCGCTCCGTGCAGGGCGGCTTGCGTAAATCGATCGCTTTGTGCGGGGGACCAGATGGAACGACTACTCATTAAGACCGGCGGCTGGTTCGCGCTAGGCATCGCCGCCTTGCTTGCGGCCGCCTTTGCGGCAGATCAGGGATATGCCGTCCACATGAGCATCGTCGGCGGGGTGGCGCTGCTACTTGCGGTGCTCACGATGCGCGGCGCCGACTATGGCGCCATTGCGCGTGGCGCGCCGGAGATGCCCGTGGACCTTGGCCATTATGACGACGATCCGATCCGCTGGGGCGTTATCGCCACGGTCTTCTGGGGGCTCGCCGGCTTCCTGGTCGGGCTGTTCATAGCGCTCCAGCTTGCGTTTCCCGCGCTTAACCTCGGGATAGAATATACAAGCTTTGGCCGCCTGCGACCGTTGCACACATCGGCGGTCATATTTGCATTCGGCGGCAATGCGCTGATCGCGACCAGCTTCTATGTCGTGCAGCGTACCTGCCGCGCCCGGCTGGCCTTCCCGGCGATGGCGCGCTTCGTATTCTGGGGATACCAGTTGTTCATCGTGCTGGCCGCTACCGGTTATGTGATGGGCATTACCGAAGGCAAGGAATATGCCGAGCCGGAATGGTATGTCGATCTGTGGCTGACCGTCGTGTGGGTCTGCTACCTGCTGGTCTTCGGCGGAACGATCATGCGGCGCAAAGAGCCGCATATCTATGTCGCCAACTGGTTCTACCTCGCCTTCATCATCACCATCGCAATGCTGCACATCGTCAACAATCTGTCGATGCCGGTCAGCCTGCTGGGGTCGAAAAGCTACAGCGCCTTTGCAGGCGTGCAGGATGCGCTGACGCAATGGTGGTATGGCCATAACGCTGTCGGCTTCTTCCTGACCGCGGGTTTCCTGGCGATGATGTATTATTTCGTGCCGAAGCAAGCCGAACGGCCCGTGTACAGCTATCGCCTTTCGATCATCCACTTCTGGTCGCTGATCTTCCTCTATATCTGGGCCGGTCCGCACCATCTTCACTACACCGCCTTGCCCGACTGGGCGCAGACGCTTGGCATGGTTTTCTCGATCATGCTGTGGATGCCGAGCTGGGGCGGCATGATCAACGGCCTGATGACGCTGAACGGCGCATGGGACAAGATCCGTACCGACCCGATCATCCGCATGATGGTGATGGCGCTCGCCTTCTACGGCATGAGCACTTTCGAAGGGCCGATGATGTCGATCAAATCGGTCAACAGCCTGTCGCATTACACGAACTGGACGATCGGCCATGTCCACTCCGGCGCGCTTGGCTGGAACGGCATGATCACCTTCGCCTGCCTGTACTACATGACGCCGCGCTTATGGGGTCGCGAGCGGCTTTATTCGCTGCGAATGGTCAATTGGCACTTCTGGTGCGCGACGGTCGGTATCGTCCTTTACGCTTCGGCCATGTGGGTGGCAGGCATCATGCAAGGGCTGATGTGGCGCGAATATGGAGCGGACGGCTACCTCGTCTACTCCTTCGCCGAAGTCGTGAGCGCGATGTTCCCGATGTACGTGATCCGCGCAGGGGGCGGGCTGCTCTATCTGGCGGGCGCCATTATCATGGCGGTCAATATCGGCCTGACGATCGCAGGTCGCCTGCGCACGGAAAAGCCGATGCGCGATGCCGCCTACGACGCCGCAACCGACCGCCCCTTCATCGCCACCCCCGCATAAGGATCAGGGAACATGGCATCCAAATTCTTCGATCATGGCAAGCTGGAGCGGAACGTCTCTTTGCTTGGCATTGCAGCGCTTATAGCAGTGGCTATCGGCGGCATCGTGGAGATCGCTCCTTTGTTCTGGATCGACAGCACCGTCGAGAAGGTCGAAGGCGTGCGGCCCTATACGCCGCTCGAACTCGCTGGGCGCAACATCTACATCCGCGAAGGCTGTTACAACTGCCATAGCCAGATGATCCGCCCGTTCCGCGACGAAGTGGAACGCTATGGCCATTACAGCCTGGCGGCGGAAAGCATGTACGATCACCCGTTCCAGTGGGGATCGGAGCGTACCGGACCCGATCTCGCACGGGTTGGCGGCAAATATTCCGACGAATGGCATGTTCAGCATCTCAAGGATCCCCGTTCGGTCGTGCCGGAATCGATCATGCCGACATACTCCTTTCTGAGCGAACGCGACCTGAAACCGGGCGACATGCGCGATCATCTGACGGCGCTGAGCCGCGTTGGCGTGCCCTATTCGAAGGAAGCCATCGCGGCCGCGAATGACGACCTGATGACGCAGGGGAATGCCGACGCAGACAGCAAAGGACTGCTCGCACGATATCCCAAGGCAAAGGTCCGGGATTTCGATGGCGATCCGGCCAGGATGACGGAGATGGACGCGCTTGTCGCCTATCTCCAGCTTTTGGGCACGCAGGTCGATTTCGAGGCTGCCAAGGCACAGGAGAAGGCGAAATGAATTACGACGCGCTCCGCCATTTTGCCGATAGCTGGGGGCTGGTCGGGATGGGCCTGCTCTATCTGCTGCTTGTCGGCTGGCATTTCCGCCCAGGCGCCGGCGCACGGTCCCGCGCCGCCACGATGGCGATTTTCGATGAAGACCCAAAAGCTACGGAGGCCGACCATGGCTGAGCCCGGCAACGATAGCACGAAACCACCCATCGATGAGGCCACCGGCACCCCCGTCAAGGGGCATGAGTGGGACGGGATCGTGGAACTCGACACGCCTCTGCCGCGCTGGTGGCTGTGGACCTTCTACGCCTGCATCGTCTTTGCGATAGGGTATGTCATTGCATATCCTGCGATCCCGATGCTCCACAGCGCATCGAAAGGCTTGCTCGGCTGGTCCAGCCGTGGCGACCTGACCGCCGAGCTGGGCCGCGAGCAGGCACGGACCGCGCCCATCGTTCAGGCGATTGCCAGCACCGATATCGAAAAACTGGTGGGCCAGCCCAGACTGATGCGCGCCGCCATCGAAGGCGGTCGGGCCGCATTCCGTGTCAACTGTGTACAGTGCCACGGATCGGGCGCGGCGGGGGCAAAGGGCTACCCCAATCTGAACGACGACGACTGGCTATGGGGCGGCGATCTCAAGAGCATTGAAGCGACGCTGACCGACGGCATTCGCAATCCCGATCATGACGCGACCCGCATGTCGCTGATGCCCGCCTTCGGAAAGGATCAGCTGCTGCCTGCTGCGGCGGTTGACGATGTCGTTGCCTATGTCCGCACGATCAGCCGTCAGCAGTCGGCCGATGCGGCGTCACGACGCGGGGCCACTGTGTTCGCCAATAATTGCGCGGTGTGTCATGGCGCGCAAGGCAAGGGTAACCGTGATTTCGGTGCGCCCAACCTGACCGATGGCATCTGGCTGTACGGTGGGGATGCCGAAACGATCCATCAGACCGTCTGGAACAGCCGCCACGGCGTCATGCCACGCTGGGGAGACAAGCTGTCTCCCGTGACCATCCGCATGCTCGCCGTCTATGTCCATAGCCTGGGCGGCGGCGAAGCCAGCCCGGCACTGGCGCCGGTCATCGCGGCCAAAAAGGAAGAGGCCGATGTCCGGCCCTGATCTCCTGACTGTGGGGCGCTACGTCAAGCGGAAGCCCGTCTATCCCAAGGCGATAGACGGGACTTTTCGCCGTTTGAAATGGGCGATCATGGCCGCTACCCTCTTGGTCTATTGGGTAACGCCCTGGCTCCGCTGGGATCGCGGCCCTTATGCGCCCGATCAGGCAGTGCTTATCGATCTGGCGCATCGTCGTTTCTACATGTTCTCGATAGAAATCTGGCCGCAGGAATTCTATTATGTGGCCGGCCTGCTCATCATGGCAGGCATCGGCTTGTTTCTGGTGACGTCTGCCGTAGGCCGCGCCTGGTGTGGCTATGCCTGCCCCCAGACGGTCTGGACCGACCTCTATCAGCATGTCGAGCGGCTCATCGATGGCGACCGCAACGCGCAGATGCGTTTGAACAAGGCGCCGTGGGGCATCGCGAAACTTGCCCGGCGAATGGTCAAATGGACCGTCTGGCTTGCCATTGCCTTCGCAACGGGCGGCGCCTGGATATTCTATTTCGCCGATGCGCCCACGCTCAGCCATGATTTCTGGGCGGGTCAGGCGGCTTATGTAGCCTATGCTACGGTCGCCCTGCTGACCGCTACCACCTTCATCCTTGGCGGCTTCATGCGGGAGCAGATATGCATCTACATGTGTCCGTGGCCACGCATCCAAAGCGCCATGCTCGACGAGAAGTCGCTGGTCGTCACCTATCGCCACTGGCGGGGCGAACCGCGTGGCAGTTTGAAAGCAGCGGCCACTACGCCAACCGGCTTCGGCGACTGCATCGACTGCAATCAATGCGTTGCAGTCTGCCCCACCGGCGTCGACATTCGCCAGGGCCCGCAGATCGGCTGTATCACCTGTGGCCTCTGCATCGACGCATGCGACCAGGTCATGGCGAAAACGGGCAGGCCGCGCCGCCTGATCGACTATTTGACGGAGGATGACGCTTCCGCGGAAAAAGCGGGAGGGCAGCCTAAATCGGCGTTTCGGTCGCTCTTGCATGTTCGAACCGTCGTCTATTTCACGCTCTGGTGCGCAATCGGGGCTGCTATGCTGTTCGCACTGGGTGCGCGCGAGCGAATTGGCATCGACGCGCAGCAGGATCGCAATCCGTTATATGTCCAGCTTTCCGACGGCAGCGTGCGTAATGCCTTCACGGTGAACTTGCGTAATATGGAAAGCCGTCCGCGCCGGATGGAAGTGGCATTGTCCGGCCTGCCCGGCGCAAGAATGTGGAGCGAAGAGCTGACGCGCGCCGCCGCGCGCACATCCGTGACGTTCACCGTTCCGCCCGACAGCGTATTGCGGGCACGTGTGTTCGTTGCGTCCGCAACATCCGCGGCCCAGCGACAGGATTTCCGATTCACGGTCAGGGCGCTCGACAAAGAAGGCGGCACCGCTCACGAATCCGTCCATTTCGAAAGTCCACAGCCATGACGCAACCCTGTCCACAGGCTTTGCCGGAAAAGGTGCGCCGGTTCACGGGTCGACATATGGCACTGATCCTCACCTTGTTCTTCGCAGTGGTGATTGCCGTCAATTTTACGATGGCAACCCTGGCGATCAAGGGGTTTGGCGGGACGGTCGTCGACAACAGCTATGTCGCCAGTCAAGCCTATAACGGCTGGCTGGAGGCCGCGCGTGTGCAGGCAAGGTTGGGATGGACCGCGCAAGTGGCGCTTGATCCGTCGCGCCATGTTCGCGTTACGCTGAACGATGCCGCCGGGACGCGGCTGAAGGGTGCACGGGTGACGGGCATCGCCGAGCATCCCTTGGGGCGGCTACCCGATCGTGCGCTTGCCTTCAGGGAGACGGCGCAGGGCGTCTACACGGCGGCGGCGGCACTTCCCGATGGTCGCTGGCAAGTCGCGCTGACGGTGCACCATGATCGCGGCGTCATGCGGATCGCGCAGGAGGTCCGCTGATGGCCACCGCACCTGACCCAGCATTGCTTCACATCGACTTTGCTGTCCCCGGATTGCACTGCGCCGGATGCATCGCAAAGCTCGAAAAGGGATTGGCCGTCGTCCCCGGCATCCATAGCGCGCGCGTCAACTTCGCTGCCAGGCGCGTGACAATCGACCATGACGCAGCGTGCGATCCTCCCGGTATCAAGGCAGCGATTGCCGCCATAGGCTTCGAGGCAGAGCCTCTGATGGCCGATGCTGTGGATCGGGATGCCGTGGAAAGCCGCCGTCTGTTGCGGGCATTGGCCGTGTCGGGTTTTGCGGCGATGAACATCATGCTGCTGTCGGTGTCCGTCTGGTCGGGCGCGGAGGGCGCCACGCGCACGTTGTTCCACTGGCTGTCCGCCATGATCGCATTGCCGACCGTCGCATACGCAGGCCAGGTATTCTTCCGATCCGCCTGGGTCGCGTTGCGCCACGGTCGGACTAACATGGATGTACCGATCTCCATCGGCGTGCTCCTGACAACCGGCATGAGCCTTTACGAGACAATTGTCGGCGGCGCGCATGCGTGGTTCGACGGTGCGGTCATGCTGATGTTCTTCCTGCTTGCCGGGCGATGGATGGACAGCGCGATGCGTCGGCGTGCGCGTGACGGCGTCGCTGCGCTGTTGCGACAGAGCGCGCCCGGCGCTTTCGTACGCGACCGCGATGACAGTCTCGTCTGGACGACTGCAGAGGCCTTGCGCCCCGGAATGGTGATTGAGATCGCGGCGGGCGACAGGTTCGCCGCCGATGGTCGTGTCTTGTGCGGCACGGGCAGCGTCGACATGGCTTTCCTGACCGGCGAAAGCGCGGCGCGGCAGGTGGGCCCCGGCGATTCAGTCTATGCCGGCGCTCTCAATCTCGACGGACCGCTTTCGGTGACCGTATCCGCGGCAGGACGCGACACCAGCATAGCCGACATCGCCCGCATGATGGAGCAGGCGACGCAGGGCAAGTCGCGTTACGTCCGCATCGCCGACCGTGCAGCGCGGCTCTATGCGCCTGCCGTCCATGCCCTTGCCGCGTTTTCCTTCGCGGGCTGGATGATATCCGGGGCGGGCGTGCACCAATCGCTTTTGATCGCCGCCGCTGTACTTCTCATTACCTGTCCTTGTGCGCTCGGCCTCGCTGTGCCGGCTGCGCAGATCGTCGCCTGCGGCGCGCTGATGCGCAAAGGCGTGCTGATCAAGGACGGGTCGGCGCTGGAGCGGCTGGCCGAAACCACCTTCGTGCTGTTCGACAAGACAGGGACACTGACGCTGGGTCGGCCGGAGCCGGTTGGCCTGGAGACTCTATCGGCGAAGGATCGCGCCATTATTCGGGCATTGGCGCAATCGAGCCGCCATCCGCTCAGCAATGCGCTGCGTCTGGCGCTGGAAAAGGCGCCGTTGCCAGCCATCCACCTGACCGATGTGCGGGAAACGGCAGGCACCGGCGTCGAAGGCAAGTATGAGGGGCAGACCGTTGCATTGGGCCGCCCGGCAGCCACGCTCGACTGGGCAGGCCTTGCAACGGCATATCGCCGACCCGACGGCCTGGTCTTGCCGATCCTGTTTTCCGATCGGTTGCGACCGCAAGCCGCTGACGCCATCGTGGCATTGAAGGATGCAGACCTGCGCGTGATGATCGCAAGTGGTGATCGCCTTGCCGCGCTCGACCCGATTGCGCGGGAACTTGGACTGACCGCGACGGCGAACATGCTGCCGGGGGAAAAAATGGCGCTGATCGAACGGCTGGCCAGCGCCGGCGAAAAGGTACTGATGGTGGGCGACGGACTGAACGATGGACCTGCGCTGGCAGCGGGCCATGCCAGCCTCGCGCCTGCCTCCGCAAGCGACGCCAGTCAGTTGACGGCGGATGCCGTATTTCTGGGCGACAGCCTGATGCCCGTGGTCATCGCCATTCGCGCGGCACGCCGAACCATGCACGTCGTGCGACAGAATTTCGCGATCGCCGTCTGTTACAACATCTTTGCCGTGCCGCTGGCCATTGCGGGATATGTGACGCCGCTGATCGCCGCGCTGGCCATGTCCAGTTCTTCGCTCATCGTGGTCGCAAATGCGTTGCGTCTGAACGGAGCGGCGCGATGACCGGTCTGCTCATTCTGATTCCTGTTGCGCTGTTGCTGGGGCTGACGGGGCTGTGCAGCTTTTTCTGGGCGCTGGGCGATGGCCAGTTCGACGACGGGGAGGGCGCCGCGTTGCGGATTCTGATCGATGACGACCAGCCCATATGATTTGGTGATAAACTGACCCGCCGAAGGGCAGAGCTATTCCAATGCATGCACTGTCAGCGGCCGGGCAGATGTCTGCATCTATCCGTAGGTACCGGACGTTCGTAGATCGGTCGGTCTGCATGGCCGATGTGGAAACGCAGTTGCACAGCAACTCAAGGCAAACAATCTGCTTTTGAATGTCGTGTAGGGTGTAAGTTTCGGCCGCTTGCGTACGAAAGTCCCCCATGCACGAACCTGAGGGCCAGCAGGATGACCGATGGGGACCGCTGGTTTGGGCAACTGTGCGGCTCGCGAGATGGTCCTCATCATCTCCAACGCCGCCCGGAGCAGCGGTGCGGGAAGGTTCGATCGCGGATATTGAGGTCTTGCTCAAACGGATGCGTGGCAAAGGCGTGACGCGCCTGCGGCTTGCGGTCAAAGCGTCGGACGAGAAGAACCTTCCCTTCCGGGAAACGTGCAGACATCCTCCGGGATGCCTTCGACGTCCGGCTTATCCACCTATTCTCTTTGGGGCACGTTCATGCCGATCGCGGCCACCAACTCGTTTTCCGGATGCATGGCGCCCGCTTAGTGCGGACAGCGTGAATGATCTCCTTTCCTATCATGTGGAGAAATTCAGATATGCAAACATATCTCGTTCTGGTTGCGATTTCGCCAGAAAGAGTACTTGCGAAGAGGTTGCCGTGAGGGGGCCGATCGAAATGTTTCTGCGTCTTTGGCAGGACCATGGTCGACCAGTTCCAACGGCGTAGGGCGCCATGCGGCAGGGGTGGAGCGGGCTTGCCTCTCCTTCACTCGTCCTCGTCGCGATCCGTATCGCCCAGTATGTCCTCTTCGTCGTCCATCATCGGTTCTCCGGCGAAGGCGCCGTTGTCGATGTGGCCGCTGTGCACCATCGCATTCATGGTATCGACCAGGTCGGGCGTGTCGTCGGGGATTACTGCGCCGCGATCCTCGCCGCCGCCATGTTCGCTGTCGCCGCCCGGCTCGGTGCCGCGCCGCAAGGCATCGGCGGCGACATCCTGCGCCTGCCCGTCGTCGCGCTGCTCGCTGTTGTCCGGGTCGGATATGTCGTTCGGGGGAAGCGTATCGCGGGGCGTCGTCATGGTGCAGACCTTTCCGAGGGGATATGACAGCAGAACGTTTCGCCTGCCCGGCCTGTTCCGCAGTGTTCCAACCATCCGCCGTAAGATGAATGCCGACCGTCCGGCAGGTTATGTTGCGTTCATGCAACTACTTGTCCCACCGTCCGTTTGGCATCCATCGAGGATCGACGAGGAGACAGGATATGAAGAAGCTTCTATTGGCCATTACGCTGGCCGCGACCAGCCTGACTGCCGTTCCGGCGGTGGCGCAAGGACAGGGCTGGCAGAACCGCGAAGAGCGTCAGGACCGTCGCGCAGATCGCCGTGACGACCGGCGCGATGATCGCCGCGACCGCCGGGACGACCGTCGCGACAATCGTCAGCAGGCGCGCGACTGGCGCACCTATCGCAATTACGACTGGAACCGCCCCGAGCAGCGCGGGGGCCGCTATTATGCCGAACGCTACTACCGTCAGGGCAATTACCAGCCGGTCCGCCTGAACCGCAACGCACGTATCTATCGCGGTGGCGACGGTCGCTATTATTGCCGCCGTCAGGACGGCACGACCGGCCTCATCATCGGCGCGGCCGTCGGCGGCCTGCTGGGCAACAGCTTGGACAACGGCAATTCCAGCCTGCTCGGCACGCTGCTGGGTGCGGGCGGCGGTGCGCTGCTGGGCCGGGAAATCGATCGTGGCGGCGTTCGCTGCCGCTGATCGGACGGCGCGCGGGGCGGGCGGACATATTTTCCGCCCGCCCCGCTCTTGACGTCTCCTGTGCCCCGACCGATGGTCCTTTCACTAGGGACGATATGGCTCCGGGGGAACGCATGACGGCAACCGAAAACTGGATTTACGACGCGCATCCGGCGATGTTCCGCAGCAATCCGCTGCTGTTCATCCTGCTGCTGGTGTCTGTCGTCGGCATTCCCGGCCTCGTCATATGGTGGATGAAGAGCATCAGTGAGCGGCTGGCCGTCAGCGACAGCGAGATACTGCTGGAACGCGGCCTGCTCTCGAAGCAGCGGACGCAACTCGCATTGACATCGGTCCGCACCGTGCGCGTCACGCAGAGCGTTTTTCAGCGGATGTTCGGCATCGGCAATGTCGAGATTTTCAGCGCAGGCGACTATGCGGAAATCGCCATAAAGGGCATGCCCGATCCCAACCGCATCCGCGAACTGGCGGCGCGGCGGGAAGGCTGAGCGCCGCTACTTCCCCACGAACAGAAACGCCACCGCCGCCATGATGCACGCGAACGCCGCGGCATGGCGCCACCCCAGCGGTTCGCCCAACACCGCGACCATGAACCCGGCAAAGACGATGAGCGTGATCGCCTCCTGCGTGATCTTGAGCTGCGCGCCGCTCCATCCATGGGCGTAGCCGATGCGGTTGGCGGGCACCGCCAGGCAATATTCGAACAGGGCAATACCCCAGCTTATCAGGATGACGGCGATCAGCGGCTTTCCCGCGCCGCCCTTCAGATGCCAGTACCACGCGATCGTCATCATGATGTTCGATCCTATGAGCAGGGCGACGGGCAGCATGGGATGATCCTTGTCGGAGGGAGCCGCAGCGATATTTCACCTTGATCGCCGATATGCAAAGCCTGCCTGTGCAGAGGATTGCGATATTGGCTTTTGGACCCTAGAGGGGCCGGGACTTTCGCCCGCGCGCCGGGCCTATCGCCTCAAAGGAACTGCAAGTGGCCAATGTGACCGTGATCGGCGCCCAGTGGGGCGATGAGGGCAAGGGCAAGATTGTCGACTGGCTGGCCGAGCGCGCCGATGTCGTCGTACGCTTTCAGGGCGGGCACAATGCCGGGCATACGCTGGTCGTGGGCGAAAATGTCTACAAGCTCTCGCTGCTGCCCTCGGGCATAGTGCGCGGCACATTGTCGGTGATCGGCAACGGCGTGGTGCTCGATCCCTGGCATTTCCGCGACGAAGTGGCGAAGCTGGCGGGGCAAGGCGTGGTCATCACGCCCGACAATCTCCAGATCGCCGAAACCTGCCCGCTCATCCTGCCGCTCCATCGCGATCTGGACGGACTGCGCGAGGATGCGAGCGGCGCGGGGAAGATCGGCACCACGCGCCGCGGCATCGGCCCCGCCTATGAGGACAAGGTGGGCCGCCGCGCGATTCGCGTGTGCGACCTCGCGCATCTCGACGATCTCGGGCCGCAGATCGACCGGCTGACCGCGCATCACGATGCCCTGCGCGCCGGCTTCGGCGAAAAGCCGATCGACCGCGATGAGCTGATGGCGCAGTTGCGCGAAGTCGCCGATTTCATCCTGCCCTATGCCAAGCCTGTATGGCTGACGCTCAACACGGCGAAGGCGCAGGGCAAGCGCATCCTGTTCGAAGGCGCGCAGGGCGTGCTGCTCGATGTCGATCACGGCACCTATCCCTTCGTCACCTCGTCGAACACGATCGCGGGCACGGCGGCGGGCGGTTCGGGCCTCGGCCCGTCGGCGGCGGGCTTCGTACTGGGTATCGTGAAGGCATACACGACGCGCGTCGGCTCCGGCCCGTTCCCGACCGAGCTGGAGGACGCAACCGGCCAGCGTCTGGGCGAGCGCGGGCATGAATTCGGCACGGTGACGGGTCGCAAGCGCCGTTGCGGCTGGTTCGACGCGGTGCTGGTGCGCCAGTCGGTCGCCGTCTCCGGCATCACCGGCATCGCACTGACCAAGCTCGACGTTCTCGACGGGTTCGACACGCTCAGCATCTGCACCGGCTATCGCATCGGCGACACGCATTACGATTATCTGCCCGCACACAGCCAGGATCAGGCGCGCGCCACGCCGGTCTACGAAAGTATCGAAGGCTGGCACGAAACCACCGCCGGGGCGCGAAGCTGGGCGGAACTGCCCGCGCAGGCGATCAAATATATCCGCCGGATCGAGGAACTGATCGGCTGCCCGGTCACTCTGGTATCGACATCGCCGCAGCGCGACGACACCATCCTCGTGCGCGATCCCTTCGCGGACTGATCAGAAGGGTCAGCGCACGCCACCCGATAGGAGTTTCCGCATGGCCCGTTCGATCCTCGTTTTCTACGGCTCCTACCGGTCGGACCGGATGGGCATCCGTCTCGCCGACTATCTGGTGGCGCAACTGACGGCGCGCGGGGACGATGCGGAACTGATCGATGCGAAGGCAGTCGGCCTGCCGATGCTCGACCGCATGTACAAGGAACATCCCAAAGGCGAAGCACCGCCCGCGATGAAAACGCTCGCGGGCAAAATCCGCGCGGCGGACGCCTTCATTTTCGTCACCGGCGAATATAATTGGGGGATGCAGCCGGGTCTCAAGAATCTGACCGATCATTTTCTGGAGGAATGGTTCTGGCGGCCCGCCGCCATCGCCAGCTATTCCGCCGGGCGCCTGTCCGGTGCGCGGGCGAACAGCGCGTGGCATCCGACGCTCAGCGAAATGGGCATGGTCGTGATATCCAGCACGCTGACGGTCGGCCCGATCGGCAAGACGCTGGACGAAGAGGGCAACCCGATCGGCGATGCCGGCCAGTCGCTGGAAAAGGCGTTTCCGCGCTTCGCCGACGATCTTGCCTGGTGGGCCGATGCCGCGAAGGCGCAGCGGGCAGTGACGACGCCGCCTTACTGACCGGTGCGGACGATCCGCCTTTATTCCATCACGCCGAGCGCCACCAGAATGACGGCGAACAGGCTGATGACGATCGTGGTCGAGATCATCAGGACGAACAGCCGCAGCAGCGCCCCGGCGCGCGAACTGCCGTAGGCGCCGCGCAACTGCCGATACAGGTGGATCGGTGGAATGGCGAGCAGCGCAAAGCCCCAAATGCCAGCGCCGACGCCAAGGGCCGAGGCGATGCTGAGCAGGATGACCAGCAACAGCATGAAGCTGATCGAATAGGTCACGAAGATGGCATGATCGTACAGATGCACGTCCCGCCGCCAGAAATACATGATCCACATGAAGGGAATGCTAAGCGGGATCAGCATCCAGCTATATTTATAGCCGTTGGTTTTCATCTTGTAGATCAGCAGCTTGGGATTTTCGTTCGCATGTTTGAACGCCCTGTCGAGCGGCGCGAAGCCCGTACTGCCCTCGAATAACTCCGGCGAGGCAGCCTTGCCGTCACGCTTGCCGCTGCGCGCCTCGATTTCGGACAGTTTCGCCCAGTTGCCGGTCGCCAGCGCGATCGCGGCATCGCGGTCATCGGTCCGCGCGGCGATCTTGCGGTCGATCTCCGCCTTTTCCTTCGCGTCGATGTCCGGCTTGGCGCGTTGCTCTTTCAGCGTATCGATCTGTTCCTGCCGTTCCTCCACGTCATTGGCGAGGCTGCTTTGCCAGCCGCTGACGACGACGGGCTTGCCGTCGACCATGATCGTCTGCGGCCCGTTCCCGTAATCGCCGCCGATCAGCGCGCCGCCGGTAAAGCCGAACACGGCGAAGGTCAGGAACACGGTGAACAGGAACAGCGCCATCGGCGAGACGAACTTGGCGCGCTCGCCATCGATGTAGCGGCGCGTCAGGCGGCCGGGATGGAAGGCAAGTTCCGGCAAGGTGCGCCAGATCTTCCCTTCGAAATGGAACACGCCGTGCAATATATCGTGGCCGAGCGACCCCAGGCTGCGGTGAATATGCGCCGCCTGCCCGCATTGCGCGCAATAGGGGCCGGTAAGCGTCGCGCCGCAATTGGTGCAGGCGCCATGCGCCGAATGCGCGGCCCGTCCGGCGGCATTGCCTTCCCGCTCCACGGCACCCGCGATGATCCCGCCGGTCAGTGCGTCGCCCGGTGCTTCGATTTCCCCCGACATGGGCAAAACCTACCACGCAAGGTTATGTTGGCAACTGCTTTATTGTTACACTACACCGGTTTCTCCCGCGTTTCCTATGCGGTCGTTTCATGATAGGCACCCGCCATGAACGATCTTACCCAGACGCCCGAAATGCTCATCGCCACGCTCGGCGCCCGCGCGCGCAAGGCGTCCGCGCTCCTGACGCAGATCGACGACGAACAGAAGGCGCAGGCGCTGAAGCTGGCGGCGCAGGCGTTGCGCGATGCGGCGCCGGCGATCGCCTCCGCCAATGCGCGCGACATGGAAAATGCCGCCGCCAACGGCCTCTCGCCCGCGATGCTCGACCGGCTGCGGCTGGATGCAGGCCGCATCGCCGCGACCGCCGACGGCGTCGATCAGGTCGCAAGCCTGCCCAATCCGCTGGGCAGCATCATCGACCGCAGCGAGCGACCCAACGGGCTGGTGCTGGAACGGGTGCGGGTGCCGCTGGGCGTCATCGGCATCATCTACGAAAGCCGCCCGAATGTGACGGCGGATGCGGCGGCGCTCTGCCTGCGCGCGGGCAATGCCGTCATCCTGCGCGGCGGCAGCGAAGCGGTGGAAAGCAATCGGGCGATCCACGCCGCGATGCTCTCCGGCATCGTCGCAGCGGGCCTGCCTGCCGATGCGGTGCAGATCGTGCCGACGACCGATCGCGCGGCGGTCGGCGCTTTGCTCAAGGCGGCGCAGTTCGTCGATCTCATCATTCCGCGCGGCGGCAAGAGCCTCGTCGCGCGCGTGCAGGAGGAAGCGCGCGTGCCCGTTCTCGCGCATCTCGACGGGATCAACCACAGCTTCGTCCATGCCGCCGCCGATCCCGACATGGCCTGCGTGCTGGTCGTCAACGCCAAGATGCGGCGTACCGGCGTTTGCGGCGCGACCGAAACGGTACTGATCGATCGCGCCTTTCCCGATGCCGCCCGCGTCGTAAAGGCGCTGCTCGACGCAAAGTGCGCCGTGCGGGGCGATGCCGATGCGCAGGCGCTCGACGGTCGCGTGACGGCGGCGAGCGAGGAGGACTGGGGCACCGAATATCTCGATGCGATCGTTTCGGTCCGCATCGTCGATGGTCTGGACCACGCGCTCGACCATATCGCCGCGCATGGCAGCCATCATACCGATGCGATCATCACCGAGGACGCGGTGACGGCGGAGCGGTTTCTGAACACCGTCGACAGCGCCATCGTCATGTGGAACGCCTCGACGCAGTTCGCCGATGGCGGCGAGTTCGGTCTCGGCGCGGAAATCGGCATATCGACGGGTCGACTCCACGCGCGCGGGCCGGTCGCGCTCGAAGGGCTCACGACCTACAAATGGCTGGTGCGCGGCACGGGGCAGGCGCGACCCTGACACGCTCTTCCGGCTGGAAATTGCGTCTCCGCTTCCTATCTAAGGTGCGGCTTCCCGCTTTCCCCTGGAGTATCCCCCATGCGCTACAACCGCTTCGGCCGCACCGGCCTGTTCGTGTCCGAACTGTGCCTCGGCACCATGACGTTCGGGGGTGCCGAAGGCAGCATGTGGGGCCATATCGGTCGTCTTCAGATCGATGATGCGAAGGCCATCGTCAAGGCTGCGGTCGATTCGGGGATCAACTTCATCGATACGGCCAACGTCTACGGCAACGGGGCATCGGAAGAGATATTGGGGCAGGCGATCCAGTCGCTCGGCCTCAATCGCGACGATCTGGTGATAGCGACGAAGGTGTTCGGGCCGATGGGCGAAGGCCCCAATGCGCGCGGCAATTCACGCGGTCACATCATGGATCAGGTGAAGGCGAGCCTGAAGCGTCTGGGCACCGACCATATCGATCTCTACCAAATTCATGGCTGGGACGCGGTGACGCCGATCGAGGAAACGGTCCGCGCGCTCGACGATCTGGTGCGTCAGGGTCACGTCCGCTATGTCGGCGTCAGCAACTGGCCGGCCTGGGCCATCGCCAAGGCGCAGGGTATTTCCGAACGGCTGGATGCGGCGCGTTTCGAAAGCGTGCAGGCTTACTACAGCATCGCCGGACGCGATCTGGAGCGGGAACTGGTGCCGTTCATGCAATCCGAGCAGGTCGGCCTGATGGTCTGGTCGCCGCTTGCCGGTGGCCTGCTCTCGGGCAAATACGGGCGCGACGGCGAAGGCGAAGGGCGCCGCGCCGCCTTCGACTTCCCGCCCGTGAACAAGGAAAAGGCGTTCGACGTGATCGACGCGATGCGCGTGATCGCCGATGCACGCGCTGTGTCCGTGGCGCGGATCGCGCTCGCATGGCTGCTGCACCAGTCGCATGTCACCAGCGTCATCATCGGCGCGAAACGGATCGAACAGCTTGAGGACAACGTCGCTGCGGTCGACGTTGCGCTCACTGCGGACGAACTGTCGACGCTCGATGCGGTCAGCGCACTGACGCCGGAATATCCCGGCTGGATGATCGAGCGTCAGGGCGAATATCGCGCAAACCAGCTCAATCAGCCGCCGCGCTGAACCCGTTCGCGACGATGCCCCTTGATCCCGCCGTTTCGTTGCGATAGCGAAAAGGGGCGGGGCAAGGCGACCTCCCGCACATAAGCGCCCCATCCTGACAGGAGGCGTGCTCAAGCGTTGCTCTTTTCGTCCCGATGGCCAAGCGCCGCCGGGATCAAGGAGCATGTAGATGCAACTGGCCCAACCCAGCTTTTCCCAATTCCTGTCCGTGTTCGCGCGTATCGGTTGCCTTAGCTTCGGCGGTCCCGCCGGGCAGATCGCGCTGATGCACCGCGAACTGATCGACGAGCGGCAATGGGTGGAGGAAGGCGCATTCCTGCGCGCGCTCAATTTCTGCCATCTGCTGCCGGGGCCGGAAGCGCAGCAGCTTGCGACCTACATCGGCTGGCGGATGTTCGGGGTGCGCGGCGGTCTTGCGGCGGGGCTGCTGTTCATTGTGCCGGGCGCTTTGGTTATGCTGGCGCTCTCGCTGCTCTACGTGCAGGCGACGGGTCTTTCGGGGTTCGAGGCGGCGATGGCGGGCGTGAAGGCGGCGGTCATCGCCATCGTGCTTCAAGCATTGCTGCGGATCGCGAAGCGGGCGCTCAAGACGCGGATTCAGGTCTGGCTTGCAGTTGCGGCGTTCCTCGCGCTGTTCCTCTTCGACTTGCCCTTTCCGTTGGTGATCGCGGCTGCTGCATCGATCGGTTTGCTGACGGGGCAGGGCGGCAACCCCCATAACGATGCGCCCGTGCCGACGCACTCCGCCCGCGTGCTTCTTGCTCAATCGATCGGTGCGGTCGTCAAGGGCGCGTTCTTCTGGGCCATTCCCTTCGCCATTATCTTCGCGACGCTCGGCCCGGATCATATATTGGCCGACATCGCCGCATTCTTCTCCAAACTCGCGCTGGTGACGTTCGGCGGAGCCTATGCGGTGCTCGCCTATATGGCGCAGGCGGCGGTGCAGGACATGGGCTGGCTTTCCGCCGGGCAGATGGCCGACGGGCTGGGCCTGGCCGAAACCACGCCGGGGCCGCTCATTCTGGTGACGCAATTCGTCGGCTTCCTGGGGGCATGGCATGCGCCTGCACCGTTCAGTCCGGTGATCGCGGGTATCCTCGCCAGCGTTATCGTCCTGTGGGTCACGTTCGTGCCCTGCTTCATCTGGATATTCGCCTTCGCGCCGTGGATCGAGCGGCTCGAACATGCCCGCCGCCTCCACGCCGTGCTGGCGGGCGTGACGGCGGCGGTGGTCGGCGTCATCGCCAACCTCGCTTTGTGGTTCGCGCTGCATGTGCTGTTCACACGGGTGACACCCTTCGCTGCCGGGCCGATCGCCACGCAGATGCCGGACCTCGCCAGCTTCGATCCCGTCGCGGCGGCGCTGGCGGCGGGCGCGATCGTCCTTATGCTCCGCTTCGGGCGCGGTCCCGTCACTGTGCTGGGGATGGCGGTGGTGGCGAGCGTTGCTATCCGTATCGCCACCGGCTGACCGCTATTTCTTCGCCAGCTCGTCCTTGAACGCATCGAGCTGCATCGGGCGACCCAGGAAGTTCTGGATCAGCACGTTGGCGTCCTGCGATCCGCCCGGTTCCAGCACCAGCTTGCGATATTGCATCGCGGTCGCCTGATCGCGGATGCCCGCCGCCTTGAACCGCGTGAACAGGTCCAGCGCGATCGCCTTCGACCAGACATAGGTGTAGTAGATCGCCGAATAGCCATCCAGATGCCCGAAGCTGGCGAAGTCATGCGTCTCCGGCACGGCGGGGAACAGCGAATAGCGGTTGATCTGCGCATCGAACTGCGTCTTGAGGTCGAAGTCGGGCTTGCGGTTGTAGAAGTTCATCGACACCGCCGAATAGGCAAGCTGCCCCTTCCACGCCCCTGCCTCGCCGAAGCGTCGCCCGGCATTCATCTTCTCGACCAGCGCCTTGGGAATCGGTTCGCCCTTGTCGTTGGTGGCGAAGCCCTTGAGCGTGTCGTAATCCCACACCCATTCCTCCAGCAATTGCGACGGGGCCTCGATGAAGTCCCATTGCAGATTGCCCATCGATTGCGTCGCATAGCGGGTGCGGCCCGAATAGAGCGTATGGATCAGATGGCCGAACTCGTGGAGGAACGTCGTGACGTCGTCATGATCCATCGGCCCGGTCGCCGGAAAGTTGCAGATGAGCGCGCCGATCGGCACCTGCTGTCCCGCGACGCCGGTGCGCACCGGGAATTGCGCGGCGTGATTGAACTTGCCCGCGCGCGGGTGCATGTCGAGGTAGAAGCGACCGATGAGCTGCCCCTTGTCGTAAAGCTCCCACGCGGTGACGCTGTTGTCCCACACCGGCGTATTCCAGGGGCGGATGTCCGCCCCGAACAGGTCGGTCATCAGCTTGAAGATGCCGGTGCGCGCCTTGTCGTAAGTGAAATATTGCCGGACGACTTCGGCATCGACGGCATATTTCTGCTTGCGCAGCAGGTTCTTCATATAGCTGTTGTCCCAGCGCATCAGCCTGTCGATGCCGGGGTCGACCGTCTTGGCGAAGGCCAGCAACTCGGCATAGTCGGCGTCGGCGCCGGGCTTCGCCGCGACGTTCACATCCTCGATGAACTGGGCGGCGCGCTGCGGATTGCCGATCATCTTGTCGGCGGTGATCAGCGTCGCATAATCGGGATAGCCCAGCAGTTGGGCCAGCGCATAGCGTTTCTCCAGCAGGCTGCGCAGCACCGCTTCGTTCTGCGGATAGCCACGGTTGGAAACCGCCGTGGTTACCTTCTGCCGTGTCGCGCGCCGCTTGGCGAAATCCAGCACGGGGAAGAAATCGGGATAATCGAAGGTCAGATGCACCATGCCGTCCGCACCCGGCTTGTGCGCGTCCAGATAATCCTGCGGCAGGCCCTCCAGTTCTTCGGGCTTCAGCGGAATGTCGCCCTTGTCGTCGCGGATGTTCTTGGCGAACAGCAGGCCGGTCTCGGTGATTTCCTTCTGAAGCTGCGTGACCTTCGCCCGCGTCTCCGCATCCTTGTCGACACCCGCGAGCCGATAACCGGTCAGCGCCTTCCTGAGCGTGAAGCCGGTCTTGTCGTCCAGACCCGCAGGCGGGATCGCGGCCAGCCTGTCGTAGATCGGGCGGGAGAGGGACACGGCGGTCACGACTTCGGAAATCTTCTGGACGCAGGCTTCGGCGGCGGCACGCACCGGCGCGGCGGGGTTGGTCTCCGACACCAGATACATTTCGCTGAGGCCGTCGGACAGCTGGAGCGACAGCGCGTCATAGGCCGCGAAGTCTCCCGCGATCGTCGCCGCGCCACTTCGTCCCTCAAGCGCGGTGCGCGCCGCAGCGCCGGCCGCCAGAGTTTCCGTGCAGCGGGCATTTACCACATCGGCGCTGTCTGGATTGACGGGCAGCGGGGTCAGCAGTTTCGTCGCGGCGGGATAGGGTTCGGCCATTGCTGTGCCGGACAGCAACAGGGCGGCGAGAGAAAGATGTACGGCGATTTTCATGGTGATCGGTTTCCCCTCTGAAACTTTATGATGCGATCGTGGCACTCGCGATGCCGGACTGCAAGCCACTGATTGCAGCTATCGCCGCGCTCTGCCAAAGCATGGGCCATGGCCAGGATCGGCATATTGGGTGGCTCCTTCAATCCCGCGCATGGCGGGCATCGCGCGATATCGCTGTTCGCCCATGCGGCGCTGGGGCTGGATGAAGTCTGGTGGCTGGTCTCGCCGGGCAATCCGCTGAAAGCCGCAAAGGGCATGGCGCCCTTGTCCGCGCGTCTCGCCAGCGCCCGGCGACAGGCCCGTCGCGCGCCGATCCGCCCGACCGCGATCGAGGCGCAGCTCTGCACCCGCTACACCGTCGACACGCTGCGCGCGCTGGTGCGCCGCTATCCCCGGCACCAGTTCGTCTGGCTGATGGGCGGCGACAATCTGCGCCAGTTCGGCCAGTGGAAAGACTGGCGCGGCATCGCGCGCATCATGCCCATTGCCGTCATCGCCCGTCCGGGCTATGATGGACGGGCAAATGGCTCTTTGGCCATGGCATGGCTGCGGCGCTTCGTCCGGCCCGCGTGCCAGAGCAGACACTGGACGGACTGGAGACCGCCGGCGCTTGTGCTGTTGCGCTTTCGCCCTGATCCAAGATCGGCGACCCTGCTGCGGCAGGCGGACCCCCTCTGGCATCGCGAGTTCGAGAATATCCGCGTGCGCGATCCGCTCACGCGCACATTGATTATTTGAAGGAGTAGAATTGCCCAGACCGACCCCCGCCAACGATACGGCACCGCAGGACATCATCCCCGATCGTCCCTATGCAGACACCGAATCCGTGGCCGCCCTGCACGCCCTTGTCATGCAGTCGCTCGACGACGACCAGGCGCAGGACATCATCTCGATCCCGCTCGAAGGCAAAAGCAGCATCGCCGATTATATGGTGATCGCAAGCGGCCGTTCGTCGCGTCAGGTCGCCACCATGGCGCAGAAGCTCTCCGAGCGCGTGAAGCAGTCCACCGGACGCGGCGCGCGCATCGAAGGGTTGCCGGTCGCCGACTGGGTGCTGGTCGACGCGGGCGACATCATCATCCACCTGTTCCGGCCCGAAGTGCGCAGCTTCTACAATCTGGAACGGATGTGGGGCTTCGTCGACGCGCCGGTGGCGGGCACGGCCTGATCCTTCGGGGCAGGTCGAGCGCCAGCCCGTCCCCGTTCGGTTCGAGCTTGTCGAGAACCCGGAACGCCGTTCTCGACAAGCTCGAACCGAACGGAGATAGAAGGCGGCGCTAACCGGGGAACCGTCTCATGCTGCTGCACATCATCGCCCGCGGCAAGATCGGCCGGTCGCCTGAAGCCGATCTGGTGGACCGCTATCTCAAGCGCGTGACGCTGCCGACGCGCGTCACCGAATTGCCCGACCGCGGCGGCAAGCTGCCGCCACTCGCCCCCGGCACCGTCACGGTGATGCTCGATGAAAAGGGGCAGCAGCTTTCCTCGCTCGCCTTTGCCCGCCGGATCGAGGGATGGCGCGATGGCGGCACGCGCGAATGCCGCTTCCTGATCGGCGCGGCGGACGGGTTCGACGATGCCGCCCGGGATGGGGCGGACCTGCTGATCGCGTTCGGCGCGATGACATGGCCGCATATGATGGCGCGCGCGATGCTGGCCGAGCAATTGTGGCGCGCGACAAGCATCCTTGCCAACCACCCCTATCATCGCGAAGGATAGCGCGATGGAACGAGGGCGGATGCTTTGGGGGAAAGGTGCACTATGTGCGGCGATGTTCTCCATGCTCACCGTGCACGGCATCGCGCAGGATCGCCCGCTCCCTGCGTCCGTCAGCAGCATCGCTCGCGAACGAAAGGCCCTCGCCGCCGCCCGGCAACAGGCGGCGCAGGCCGCGCGCCGCTCCGCCCAGCTCGAGGCGCAGGCCAATGCCGCGACGCAGGATGCCGATCGCGCGAGCCGGCGCGCTGCCGCGCTCGCCGCGCGCATCCAGCAATCGGAAGCCGATATCCAGGCCGCGCAACTGCGCGTCGCCATCATCGCGCGGCTGCAACGCGCGCAGGCCCGGCGTCTGGCCGAACGCCAGCAGCCAATCGTCCGCCTGACCGCCGCGCTCCAGATGATGGCCCGCCGCCCGGCGGCGCTGGCGATCGCGCAGCCCGGAACGGTCGGCGATGCCATCCACATGCGGCTGGTGCTCGACGCCATATTGCCTGTCATCCGCCAGCGGACGGCAGGGCTGCGGGCTGAACTGGCGCGCAGTCGGGCCTTGCGCATGGATGCTGAGCGGGCGGCGAAGGGGCTGGAGGACAGCCGCACGCAACTGGCGATGCGGCAAGGCGATCTGCGACGACTGGAAAGCGCCAAGCGCATGGCGTCGCAAGGCTTCCGGTCCAGCGCGGCGCTGGAGGCGGATCGCGCCATCGCGCTGGGGGAGCAGGCGCGCGACATCGTGGACCTGATGGACCAGCTTGAGGCCGCCGGCGTGGTGCGTGAGCGACTGTCGCGCCTGCCCGGCCCGATGCCGCGCCCCGGGCAGCCGGCGCAGGCCACCGCGCCGCGTGTCTTTGCTCCTCCCGCGCAGGCGCGTCTGCCGGCCTATCGCCTCCCGGTCGTCGGGCAACTCGTCACCGGCTTTGGCGAACTGTCGCCCAGCGGCCTGCGCGCGCGCGGCCTGACGCTGGCGACGCAACCCAATGCGCAGGTGGTGGCGCCGACATCGGGCCGCATCGTCTTTGCCGATTATTACCGCGGCTTCGGGCAGATTCTCATCATCGATCACGGGCAGGGCTGGGCCAGCCTCATCACCAATCTGCACCGGCTGTCGGTAGGGGTGGGGGACAGCGTGCGATCGGGAACGCCGGTCGGCATCGCTGCGCCCACCGCCGCGACCGTCACCGTGGAACTGCGCCGCAACGGGCAACCGGTGGACATCGTGCCGTTGCTCGCGCGCTGAAACGCGAAATCTCCAAAAAGCACGCTGGACGTTCATCAAACAGCGGTTAAGCTATGCGCATCAATATGTTGGAGAGTTGCCCCATGGATCGTCGCGCCTTTCTGCTGACCAGCGGCGCTGCCGCAATGGCCGCCGGTATCGAACCCGTATTCGCGCAATCCGGCGCGGATGCCGATGCCCGGCTGAACGCGACCTTCGACACGATCTTCGAGCGGTATCTCGATAATTCACCGACGATGGTCACCTCGCTCGGCCTCGACAAGGGCGCGCGGGCCGCGGCCAAGAGCCAGCTTGGCGACAACAGCGCCGAAGGGCGGAAGAAGGATCTGGCGCTGACGCGCGCGGCGCTGGAACAGCTTGCGCCGTTCAGGAAGGAGACGCTGTCGGACGCGGCGGCACTCAACCTCGAAGTCGTGCTTTACACGCTGGAACAGGACGTCGTGGCGCCCGAAAAGTTCGGCCTTTCCTCGGTGATCCGCCCCTATCGCATCTTCCAGCAGGGCGGCACCTATTTCAACACGCCCGATTTCCTCAACACCGCGCACAGCATCGCCAATGCGGCGGATTGCGAGGCGTATCTCGCGCGGCTCGAAGCCTTCGCCACCAATCTCGACAACGATACGCAGGTGCAGAAGGCGGAAGCAGCGCGCGGCTATCTCGCGCCGGGCTGGTCGCTCGATCTGACTCTGGGCCAGCTTGCCAAGCTGCGCGGGGTGCCCGCTGCCGAGAGTGCGCTGGTGCAATCGCTCGTCAAGCGCGCGGCGGCGGCCAAGGTCGCAGGCGACTGGCAGGGGCGTGCCGTCGCCATAACGGAAGGCAAGATCCATCCCGCGCTCGACCGGCAGATCGCCTTGCTCAGGCAATTGCGCCCGACGACCGCGGCTGGCGACGGCGTGTGGCGGGTGCCGCGCGGAGCGGACATCTACGCCGCCGCCCTCAACCAGTCGACCACGACCGATTTCACGCCCGAGCAGGTGCATCAGATGGGGCTGGAGCAGGTCGCTGACCTGTCCGCGCAACTCGACACGATCCTGAAAGGGCAGGGGCTGACCAAGGGGTCGGTCGGTGCGCGGCTGGCGCAGCTCAACGTCGATCCTGCGCAGCTTTATCCCGACACGGCGGCGGGGCGCGAGGCGCTGATCGCCGATCTCAACAGCAGCTACAACGCGATGAAGGCGAAGCTGCCGCAGGCCTTCGCCACCGTGCCCGACGTGCCGCTGGAGATCCGGGCCGTGCCTGTCGATATTCAGGACGGCGCGTCGAACGGCTATTATCGCCGCGCCCCGCTCGACCAGTCGCGCCCGGCGCTCTACTTCATCAACCTGAAGGACGTCGGCGACTGGCCGAAATATACGCTGCCTTCGCTCACCTATCACGAAGGTGCGCCGGGCCATCATCTCCAGAACAGCATCGCGTCCTTCGCGGGCAATCTGCCGCGCCTGCGCTCGATGGGCGGGTTCAGCGCCTATGGCGAGGGCTGGGCGCTCTATGCCGAGCAGGTGGCCGAGGGGCTGGGCGGCTATGCGACGCCGCTGGAGCGGGCGGGCTATCTACAGTCCTTCCTGTTCCGCGCGGCGCGTCTCGTGATCGACACCGGCATCCATACCAAGCGGTGGAGCCGCGAGAAGGCGACCGCCTATATGGTCGAGACGACCGGCTTCGCGCAGCCCCGTTCGCAACGCGAAGTGGAACGCTATTGCACCCAGCCTGCGCAGGCGACCAGCTACAAGGTCGGCCACGCCGCCTGGCTGCGCGCGCGGGACAAGGCGCAGGCGGCCCTGGGCGATCGCTTCGACCTCAAGCAGTTCCACGAAGTGCTGAAGGAAGGGCGCATGCCGCTCTCCATTCTGGAACGCCGGATCGAGGCATGGACCAAGGCGACGCTGGCGGGGTAGGGCGGCAACACCCGTTCACCCGTCGCTCATCGAAGCCGTGCGACGCTCATCGACCGTGCCTTTGCGCCTCGGCGCGATTGCGCCTATATTGTTGTCGACCATCCAGCAGGACTCACGCACCCGATGACATCCAATTTTCTCAAAAGTGCCGTCGCCCTCGGCGCGCTTGCGCTCATCCCCGCCGCCACGGCGGCTCTCGCGGAGGCGGAAGGCAACAGCTACAAGTCGCTCGACGAGTTCATGGACGTGTTCCAGAAGGTGCGTAGCGACTATGTCGAGAAAGTCGATGACGACAAGCTGATCAAGGGCGCGATCGAAGGGATGCTCGCCAGCCTCGATCCGCACAGCAGCTTCCTCGACGCGCGCGATTTCGCCAATCTGCGCACCCAGACCGAAGGCAATTACGGCGGGCTGGGCCTCTCCGTCACGCTGGAGGACGGTGCGGTGAAGGTGATCGCCCCGACCGAGGACACCCCGGCCTTCCGCGCCGGCATCAAGGCGGGCGACTATATCACGCATCTGGACGGGCAGCTCATCTACGGCGGCACGCTGGACGAAGCGGTGGAGAAGATGCGCGGCGCGCCGGGCACCTCGATCAAGCTGACCATCGTCCGCCCCGGTCGCGACAAGCCGATCGACGTGGCGCTGACCCGCGAAGTCATCGAGCTGAAGCCGGTGAAGTGGGAAGTGAAGGACAATATCGGCATCATCAATATCGTCAGCTTCTCGGCCAACACCGGCGCGGACGTGCGTTCCGCGATCCGCAGCATCGACAAGTCGCTGGGCCACAAGCCGACCGGCTATGTGCTCGACCTGCGCTCCAACCCCGGCGGTCTGCTCGATGAAGCCGTGTCGGTCAGCGACGTATTCCTTGAGCGGGGCGAGATCGTGTCGCAGCGAGGCCGGGCGAAGGGCGACGTCGAACGCTATTACGCCAAGCCGGGCGACGATGCGAAGGGCCTGCCCGTCATCGTGCTGGTCGACAGCGGCTCCGCATCCGCCTCCGAAATCGTCGCGGGCGCGCTTCAGGACCAGCATCGCGGCCTCGTGATGGGCGAGCGCAGCTTCGGCAAGGGCAGCGTCCAGACGCTGCTGCCTTTGAGCAGCACGACCGCGCTGCGCCTCACCACCGCACGCTATTACACGCCTTCGGGCCGGTCGGTGCAGGAAGGCGGTATCGAGCCGGACATCCGCGTGCCGCAACTGTCCGACGCGGACTACAAGGCACGCCCCAAGTTCCGCGAAAGCGACTTGCGGCGCCATCTCATCAACGAGATGAAGGTGGACAACAAGACGCTCGAAGAGGACACGAAGGACGATCCCCGCTTCACGATGACCGCCGACGAGCTGAAGAAGAAGGGCATAGAGGACTTCCAGCTTTATTATGCGATGCAGACGATCGGACGGGTCGGCGGCGCCAAGCCGCCGCTGCTGGCCCGCGCCACGCCGGCAGCCACCCGCAAGCCCGCCACGCGCTAGGAATGGCACATTCATGCCGTCACCCCTGCGAAGGCAGGGGTCTCGCTTCTTTTGAAGCGGCGAAAGTAAGCGGGATCCCTGCCTTCGCAGGGATGACGAAGAGGTATTGAGGATGACACCCCTCTCCACCGCCCGCCTCGTCGCCATCCTCGCCCCCTCCGCCCTGCTCGGTGGCGCCCTCGTCTCGCAATATGTCGGCGGGCTGCATCCGTGCGAGATGTGCATGTGGCAACGCTGGCCGCATCTCGCCGCGATCGTCCTCGCGTTGCTCGCGATCGGCGCGCGCGGACGCCCCGGCAGCAGCGCGATGCTGACGACGTTCGCCGCGATCGCCATCGCCGCCAGCGGCGCCATCGGCGCGTTTCATGCTGGCGTCGAATATGGCTGGTGGGAAGGGCTGACGGCCTGTTCCACCACCCCCATGGGCAACAATGCCGCCGACATATTGAACACCATCATGGCCGCGCCGCTCACCCGCTGCGACGTGGCGCCCTGGTCGTTGCTGGGCATTTCGCTGGCGGGTTACAATGCGCTCTTGTCTCTGGCCGCCGCCGTCGCCACCTTTGTCTTGCTCAGCAAGGCACGGAGGCGCGCATGACAGCCGCGAAGGATTACCCTCGACCCGGCCACAAGCCCGATACCGCCGCGATGCTGCGCGTCGATCAGGCGGGGGAATATGGTGCGACGCGCATCTACGCCGGGCAACTCGCGGTGATGGGCGACCGGCACCCCATGGGCCGCGTGATCGCGGGCATGGCCGCGCAGGAGGAACGGCATCGCGGCACCTTCGACCGGATGATCGTGGAGCGCGGCGTACGCCCCACGCTGCTCCAGCCGTTCTGGAACGTCGCAGGCTATGCGCTGGGCGCCGTCACGGCGGCACTGGGACCGGAAGCGGCGATGGCCTGCACCGCGGCGATCGAGACCGAGATCGACCGGCATTACGAGGAACAGCGTCAGGCGCTTGGCGACAGCGATACGGAACTATCGGACGCCATCGCGGATTTTCAGGCGGAGGAAGTCGAGCATCGCGATGCGGCGCTGGCGCATGGCGCGGAAAAGGCCGTGGCCTATCCGCTGCTGGCCGGGGTGATCGGACTGGGATGCCGTGTCGCGATCAAGCTGTCGGCGCGGATATAAGGGATTATTGCAATGAAGAGCCTGCCCCTGATCGCCCTTTCGCTGCTGGCCTGCGCCGCGCCCGCGCTGGCCCAGAGCGCGCCGACCGCCGTCACCGGACCGGACAATGAGAAGGTCAATCTCGTCATCGTCTACGGCGACGATCCCTGCCCCAAGGCGACCGGCGAGGAACTGGTCGTCTGCGGGCGCAAGGAAGAGAAGGACCGCTATCGTATCCCCGAGCCTCTGCGCGGCGATCCCAATGCGCCCGCCAATCAGGCGTGGGGCGAACAGTATAAATCGCTCGAATATGTCGGCAAGTCGGGCATCGACAGTTGCTCGCCCTCCGGCATCGGCGGCTTTACCGGGTGCTTCCAGAAGCTGGCGCGCGCCGCCAAGGACGAAAAGCGGCAGGCCGACAATGCGAGCTGGGCCGATCTGGTCGCGGCCGAACGGGCGAAGCGGCTGTCGACCATCGACGCCGATTCCGACGCGATCGAAGCGCGGGTGAAGGCCGAGGAAGCAGCGAAAGCTGCCCCATCGACGACGCCGCCGAATTGATTATCGACATCTTTCCGGTATCTTGGGCTATCCATACAGCCACCGTTCAGCCGCGCAGGCGGATGTTGCGGCCATGATGAAAACAGCGGTCGCACTCCTCTTCGTCGGTCTGGCCCAGATGGCGGCGGCCCCCGCTTTTGCGCAACCGCCGGAACGCATCACCAACCTCGTCGTCTATGGCGAGGAAAGCTGCCCGGTGGCGGAAGGCGACGAGATCGTCGTCTGCGCGCGCAAGCCCGAATCCGAACGCTATCGCATTCCCAAGACGTTGCGGGACAAGCCGGCGGTCTCGGGCGGTCCCGGCTGGGGCAGCCAAGTCGCGAATATGGAATCGGTCAGCCGTCAGAACCTGCCGGGCAGTTGTTCGGCCAATGGCAGCAACGGCTTCACCGGCTGCACGGCGGCGATGCTGCGGCAGTGGTTCGCCGAACGCCGCATGCAGGAATCCGCCGGAGTACCCTGATCGTACAGACAATCGATGCGGCAGGCTGCCGTTTGATATCCTGGCGCCGAGAGTAAGTTCTTATGGAGCGGATATCCCCGAACAGCGGGTCGGCGCCGCGGGCGCACCTGCCTGCAACGGGGTAGCCGGACTGGCGATCAGCAGCGACGCTGCCGCTACGCCACCCAGCATGAATCTGCGAGTGCCGTTACGACGATAAGACGGCGGCTGCGCATCGTGAAGGGGCACGGGGGAGGACGGCCCTATCCGCCCCGCCTGCTCCCAGACCAGTTCGGCGCGGGCGAAGGCGACGCCATGGGCGGGATCGGCGGCGATCCAGTCGTATATGCGTGCCTCTTCCTGCGGATCGGGATCAGACCACAGCCGCACGAGCAACAGCGCGGCCGTTTCCTCGATCCGTCTCTGGCTTTGTCCATCCGGCCGCTGCACGTTCCAGACCCGTCTCTTCCTGTTGCGACCATGCGCGCATGACGATCGCGATCGCCTTTGCCAGATGCTTTTCAACAGTAGAAACGGACAGGCCCATTTCCTCCGCTATCTCGCCCATCGATTTTTCGTGGACGCGGCGCAGGATGAAAACGCGGCGGCATTGCGCGGGCAGGGCGGCGACGATCGCCTCGACCTGACGCAGGGCGTCGCGGGCGTGAAGCTGGCCTTCCAGACCCATTTCGGATTGCAGCATTTCGAGGTCGGCGATCGTCTCGAAGCTGACGATCTTGTTCCGGCGCGCATTG
Source organism: Sphingobium sp. (assembly GCA_965279415.1). GTDB lineage: Bacteria > Pseudomonadota > Alphaproteobacteria > Sphingomonadales > Sphingomonadaceae > Sphingobium. Next base: position 748,351 of record OZ257238.1, on the reverse strand, counting down.
TCGATCACAAGATTGCGCGCGATGGTGAAGAGATAGGCGCGGCCCGCGGTGACGAGTTCCCATTTTTCGGTGGCATAGGCCCGCGCCAGCACTTCGGCGAGGGTATCCTCCAGTTCCTGCGTGGGCGGCAATATGCGCCGCAGCCGATTGCGCAGCGCCGCCTCATGCGGCAGCAGCGTCGTCTTGAACCATTCCAGTTTTGCGCGAACCCGATCCACACTAGCCCCCTGTGTGTTGCTCTTTTCCTGTCAGAGCCTCTCCGGATTTTTCTGCTTATGGGCATAATGAACCACGGAACATCGGAACTGTCCAACATCGCCGCGACGGTTTCTGTGGATAAATGCCCTATTGACGAATGAAATTATCGTTGCTGAACAATTGTGTTACGGAATTTTCGATGAAAATGACGATTTTTTGCCGAAATCCGGTACGAGGCTTGCTGTCTGCATGGCGTGATGGCGATAACGCGATTTTTGGCAATAGCCGGAAGAAAAGGCCGACAAACACTCGTCTTGAATGAAAAAGTCCCTGTTTCGGTAACGCATGAAACGATCGAACAGACTTTCATCCGCCATGTTTGCGATTCGTTCTCCGACGATGCCGGACGGCACGGATGCGTCTCTTTGGTCTCGACAAGCCGAGGCGCAGAAGGCACGAAGCGACCGGTCGCACGATGCCGTGCGGCGTCGTCTTACAGCGCGGGATGCAGCATGATCGAAACCCTCTCCACCAACCGCGCCTTCGGCGGCACTCAAGGCGTGTACAGCCATCGGAGCACGCGAACAGGCACGCCCATGACCTTCTCCGTATTCGTGCCGGATCATGCGCCGGGGGCGGTGCTGCCGGTGGTCTGGTATCTGTCGGGTCTCACCTGCACCCATGCCAATGTTACCGAGAAGGGCGAATTTCGTAAGGCCTGCGCGGAACTGGGGCTGATCTTCGTCGCGCCGGACACGTCGCCGCGCGGGGACGATGTGCCGGACGACGACGCCTATGATTTCGGCAAGGGTGCGGGCTTCTACGTCGATGCGACGCAGGCCCCCTGGGCGACGCATTTCCATATGCGCAGCTATATCGAGCAGGAACTGCCCGCACTGATCGCCGCCAATTTCCCCGTCGATATGGGGCGGCAGGGGATCACCGGTCATTCCATGGGCGGCCATGGCGCGCTGACGATCGCGCTGCGCAATCCGGGGCGTTTCGCGTCCGTCTCCGCCTTCGCACCCATCGTCTCGCCGCTTAATTGCCCCTGGGGGGAAAAGGCGCTGACCGGCTATATCGGGTCGGACAAGGCGGCATGGCGCGAATATGACGCCTGCGCGCTGATTGCCGACGGTGCGCGTGTGGCTGACATTCTGGTCGATCAGGGCACGGCGGACAATTTCCTGGAAGGGCAACTCAAACCGCAGTTGCTGCGCGAAGCCTGCGACGCGGCGGCTATTCCCCTGACGCTCAACCTGCGCGAGGGCTACGATCACAGCTATTATTTCATCTCGACCTTCATGGAGGACCATCTGCGCTGGCATGGCGAACGGCTGAAAGCGTGAAAACCGTCCAACAAAGGTAACAAAGGTAACGGTAAACACGCATTTCGCACGCAAAACATGGGTTTTTGCGGGGTGCGAAAACGGGTTGAGACGCGGGTTGAGGAGGGTGCTGGCCATGGCAGCGGGATGCCATGGCGGATCGAAGTAGGACAGCATCGCCGTTTCAAGACCGTCATCCTGACGAAAGTCAGGATCCACTGGCGCCATGCTGGACGCGTCATTGCAACCGAGCCGCCAATGGATGCCGATTTTCATCAGCATGACGGGGGGAGGGGGCGACCGTCGTTGCGGCGCCCTTACCCCAGCATCTTGATGATCGCGGAGAAATCCTTGCCGCCTTGCCCGGCATTGGCGAGGGCCTGATACAGCGCCTCCGCGGCATTGCCCATCGGCACGCTGGCGTCGACCGATTGCGCCGCCTGCGTCGCGAGTTTCAGGTCTTTCAGCATCAGCGCCACGGCGAAACCGCCCTGATAATCATTGTCTGCAGGGGTCGTCGGCCCGACGCCGGGCAGCGGGCAATAGCTCGTCATCGACCAGCTCTGGCCCGACGATACGCTGGAGATGTCGTAGAAAGTCTGCGGATCGAGGCCCAGCTTCTGCGCCATGGCGAAGGCTTCGCAAGTCGCGACCATCGTGGCGCCCAGCAGCATGTTGTTGCAGATTTTCGCGCCCTGTCCCGTCCCCGCGCCGCCTGCGTGGATCACGGCCTTGCCCATCGCCGACAATATCGGCTTCGCGCGGGCGAAGGCATCGTCCGTACCGCCGACCATGAACGTCAGCGTGCCGCCCGCCGCCGCCGCGATGCCGCCGGAGACCGGCGCATCCACCATCGCAAAACCCTTGGCCTGCGCCGCCTCGATCACGCGCCGCGCGGTGGCGACGTCTATCGTCGAGCAGTCGAGGAACAGCGCACCGGGCTTTGCCGCGCCGAACACTTCGCCGGTGTAGACGGCCTCGACATGCTTGCCCGCGGGCAGCATGGTGACGACGGCATCCGCGCCGGTGGCGGCGTCTGCGGCACTCGTCGCGCGCGTGCAGCCTGCGGCCTCCGCCTTCGCCAGCGCATCCTCCGACAAATCGAACGCGCGCACGGCATAGCCGTTCTTCACGAGATTCGCGGCCATCCCGCCGCCCATATTGCCAAGGCCGATGATGGCGACTGTCTGGGTCATGATTGGTCCTTTTTTCTTCTAAAGCCCGTCCCCTTCAGGGGAGGGGTTGGGGTGGGGGATGTCCCGAATGGCGGTTTTACAGTCCCCACCCCCGGCCCCTCCCCTGAAGGGGAGGGGAGATTAAGTTTGTGCCTCTCCCTCAAGGGGAGAGGGATAAATATTACCGTCCCTTCCACACCCCCGGACGCTTTTCGACGAAGGCGGCCATGCCTTCGGTCTTGTCCTCGGTGGCGGTCAGGATCTGGAACAGGCGGCGTTCGGTCAGCAGGCCCTGGTTGAGGCCGGTCTCGAAGGCGATGTTGACCATTTCCTTGTTTATCATCGTGGCCATCATCGGCATTGCGGCGATCGCGGCGGCGGTTTTCAGCGCCTCCGCGACCAGATCGGCGGCAGGGACGACGCGGGAGACGAGGCTGGCGCGCTCGGCCTCCGCCGCGTCCATCATCCGGCCCGTCAGGCACATGTCCATCGCCTTCGCCTTGCCCACGGCGCGCGTAAGCCGCTGCGACCCGCCCATGCCCGGCGCAACGCCCAGCTTGATTTCGGGCTGGCCGAACTTGGCCGTATCGGCGGCGATGATAAAGTCCGCCATCATCGCCAGTTCGCAGCCGCCGCCCAACGCGAAACCGGCGACCGCCGCGATCCACGGTTTGCGGGTCGCGACGACTTTCGACGTCCATTCGGAGAAGAAATCCTCCAGGAAGAAATCGGCGGCGGGCTTGTCGGCCATTTCCTTGATGTCGGCGCCCGCCGCGAACGCCTTTTCGCTGCCGGTCAGCACCGCGCAACGCTGCGACGGATCGGCATCGTAGGCGGCGAAGGCGGCGATCAGATCCTTGAGCACCTGCCCGTTGAGGGCGTTCAGCGCCTGCGGGCGGTTGAGCGTGATGAGCGTGACGGCGTCATGCTGTTCGACGAGGATGGTTTCGTAGCTCATGTGGTATGTGCTCCAAGCTGTGGAAGGGGGGTCCATTCCTTCTCCGGCGGCAGAGGCGCGAAGAGGGCGTCGATCATGGCGTCGGTGACGTCTGCCGGCGTTGCCGGGTTCCAGCGCGGCGCATTGTCCTTGTCGAAGATCACGGCGCGCACCCCCTCGACGAAATCGGGGCGACGGATGACGTGATGGCCAATGCGATATTCGTTGCGCATATTGTCCGCGAAATCGGTGAAGGCCGCGCCTTCGACCAACTGGCGCAGCGCGACCTTGACCGTCTGCGGCGACTTGGTGGCGAGGACGGCGCGCTGCTTTAGCGCCCATTCTCCGCCATCGGCGTCGAGCGCGGCGAGGATGTCCTCGTAGCGGTCCGACGCGAACAGCCGGTCGATGTCGGCGCGCTGCGCGTCGAGCTTCGCAGGCGGCGGCGCCTGATGCGCTTCATCCAGAATCGCGGGCAAGGCAGCAGGATCGACGAGGATGCGCGCCTTCACCGCATCGACGGCTTCGCTGGGGATATAATGCGTCGCCATGCCAATCGAGAGCGCATCCGCGCCGTCGATCCGCGCGCCGGTCGCCGCCAGCCAGTAGCCGATCCGACCCGGAAGGCGGGGCAGGAACCAGCCGCCGCCGACATCGGGGAACAGGCCGATGCCCGTTTCCGGCATGGCGAACATCGTCCGCTCGGTCGCGATGCGATAGCGGCAGGGGGCGGCGATGCCGACGCCGCCGCCCATCGTGATCCCGTCCATGAACACGATGACCGGCTTGGGGTAGACGAAGAGCAGATGGTTCATCCGATATTCGTGGAAGAAGAAGGCTTCGGCCTCCACGCAATCGGCCTTGGCGCTGTTGGCGATCAGGGCGATATCGCCCCCGGCGCAGAAGCCGCGCGACAGCTTCGGATCGCCGTCGGGCGCCGGCGCATGGTCGATCATGACCGCGACGATGCCGTCATCCGTCCGCCAGTCGAGCAGCGCCGCAGTGATGACGTCCACCATGCCCGGCGTCAGCGCATGGATCGCCTTCGGCCGGTTGAGGCGGATGCGGCCCACGCCGTTTTCGACGGATGTGAGTACGTCCGTGGTCATGCCTGATGTTCCGACGCCAGAATATCATGGGGTTCGCGCGGAGACGCGGAGTTGCTGAGATATATCTGTCCGTAACGCTGCTGTTCTCCTGCGAAAGCAGGAGTCCAGTGTCGCTTGGTCAAACCTCGAAGCCCTGGACTCCTGCTTTCGCAGGAGAACGGCGATGTGACAGGCTGGGCCTTCTCCGCGCCTCCGCGTCGCTGCGCGAACCCAAGCATCCTCACTGCCGCACCAGCTCGCGGCCGATGATCATCCGCATCACCTGATTGGTGCCTTCCAGAATCGAATGGACGCGCAGGTCGCGCCAGAAGCGTTCGACCGGATAGTCCATCAGATAGCCATAGCCGCCGTGCAGTTGCAGCGCGCGGTCGACCACCGACGATCCGGTGTCCGTCGCCAGACGCTTGGCCATCGCGGCGAAGCGAGTCTTGTCCGGCGCGTTCTCCGTCACCTTGACGGCAGCGGCGTAGAGCAGGGTGCGCGCGGCCTGCAATTCGGTCTCCATGTCGGCCAGCGTGAACTGCGTATTCTGGAAATCGGCGATCGCCTGCCCGAACTGCTTGCGATCCTTCGTATAGCCTATCGCCTCGTCGAGGCAGCGCTGCGCGCCGCCCAGCGAACAGGCGCCGATGTTGAGGCGCCCGCCATCCAGCCCCATCATGGCGATGCGGAAGCCTTCGCCTTCGCCCCCGACGCGATTCTCGACGGGTACGCGCACGCTATCGAAATTGACTTGCGCCGTGGGTTGCGAATGCCAGCCCAGCTTGCGCTCGTTCGCGCCGAAGCTGACGCCTGCCATGTCCTTTTCGATGACGAGGCAGCTTATGCCCTTGGGCCCGTCCTCGCCGGTGCGGACCATCACGACGTACAGCTCGTTCTCGCCGCCGCCGGAGATGAACTGCTTCGATCCGGTCACGACATAATGGTCGCCGTCGAGAACCGCCTTCGTCTTGAGCGCGGCGGCGTCAGATCCCGATCCCGCTTCGGTCAGGCAATAGCTCGCCAGCCGGTCCATGGAGATGAGCGAGGGGAGATATTTGTCCTTTACCGCCTGCGCGCCGAAGCGGTCGATCATCCACGCCGCCATGTTGTGGATCGAAATGAAGGCGCTGGTCGAGGGACAGCCATAGGCCATCGCCTCCATGATGAGCGCCGCTTCCAGACGCCCCAGACCGATGCCGCCCGATTCCTCGGACACGTAGATCGCGCCGAAACCCAGTTCCGCCGCCGATTTGATCGTGTCGCGCGGGAAGATATGCTTCTCGTCCCACTCCGCAGCGTGGGGCGTGATCGCGTCGGCGGTGAAGCGCCGGGCCAGCTCCTGGATTTCGCGCTGGTCGTCGGTCAGGTCGAATTGGCTCATGATTGGTCGGATGTCCTGTGGGGGGTAATCAGTCGCACTTGGTGTGGCGGAACGTCGCGGCGGGATCCTGCTCGGTGCGGACCAGCACGGTGCCTGCGTCCGCGAGGGCGAGCGTCATCGTCTTGGTCCAGTTCTGCCCCTCGCCGGCAAAGGCGAAGGTCGCTTTGACTTGCGTAGGCGACACCGCCTCGATCGTCTCCAGCCTGCCCATCGATTCGTAGAACTTGAGGGCATCCGGGCTGACGGTGACGAGGCCCTTGGTGTCCGACCGGCTGGCGTCGCAATCATTGGGCACCATGCCCCAGCGGCCCAGAAAAGCCGTCGGGATGGCCTTGATCGGCGCGCTGGCATTGTCGGCGGGCGCCGCGCCATTGGCGTCGGGTTCGCCGATCGTTTCCACGCTGTTCACCGGCGCGGCATTGTTCGCGGCATTGTCGGCAGCGGGCGCCTCGGCGGGCTTCTGGCAGGCGGCGAGGGCAAGCGTGGCGGCGGTGGCCAGCAGGATGCGGGTAAGGGGGCGGCAGTGCATCATTGCATTCTCTCCACAGGTAAAGGCCGGGCCACGATGGCCCGGCTCACCTGTCACCCCATGGTCGGGATGACGAATGCGTTGCTACCATCGGCGCTGCCGTCGGGCCAGCGTTGGGTGATGGTCTTGACCTTCGTCCAGAACTTCACGCCTTCCATGCCGTGCTGGTTGGTGTCGCCGAAGGCGGAGCGTTTCCAGCCGCCGAAGGTGTGATAGGCGACCGGCACCGGGATCGGCACGTTGATGCCGACCATGCCGACATCGACGCGCGCAGCGAATTCGCGCGCGGCATGGCCGTTGCGCGTGAAGATCGCGACGCCGTTGCCATATTGATGCTGGCTGGGCAGCGCCAATGCCTCCTCGAAACTGTCGGCGCGCACGATCTGCAGCACGGGGCCGAAGATTTCCTCCTTATAGGCTTCCATCGTCGGCTTGACGTGATCGAACAAGGTCGGGCCGACGAAGAAGCCCTTCTCATGCCCCTGCAGCGTGAAGCCGCGCCCGTCGATCACCAGTTCCGCGCCTTCGTCCACGCCGGTCTGGATCCAGTTTTCGATCTTCTGCTTGTGCGCGGCGGTCACGACCGGGCCGTAATGCGCCTCATTGTCGGTCGAGATGCCGACGCGCAGCGCCTCGATCGCGGGGATCAGCTTTTCGCGCAGCGCGATCGCGGTCTTTTCGCCCACCGGCGTCACCACCGGCAGCGCCATGCAGCGTTCGCCCGCAGAGCCGAAGGCCGCGCCGGAGAGATCGTTCACCACCTGGTCGAGATCGGCGTCGGGCAGGACAATGCCGTGATTCTTGGCCCCGCCCATCGCCTGCACGCGCTTGCCCGCATCGACGCCGCGCTTGTAGACATAATGGGCGATGTCGGACGAGCCGACGAAGCTGACGGCCTTGATGTCCGGGTGGTCGAGGATCGCGTCGACCATTTCCTTGTCGCCCTGAAGCACTTGCAGGATGCCGTCGGGCAGGCCCGCTTCGCTGAACAGTTCGGCGAGGCGCACAGGAACCGAGGGGTCGCGTTCGGACGGCTTGAGGATGAAGGCATTGCCCGTCGCGATCGCGACGCCGGACATCCACAAAGGGATCATGCCGGGGAAGTTGAACGGCGTGATGCCTGCGCCGATGCCGAGCGGCTGGCGGAAGGAATAGACGTCGATGCCCGGCCCGGCGCCCTGCGTATATTCGCCCTTCAGGACATGCGGGATGCCGCAGCAGAATTCGATGACTTCAAGGCCGCGCTGGATGTCGCCCTTGGCGTCCGCGATCACCTTGCCATGTTCGGAGCTGAGCATGTGCGCCAGTTCGTCCATGTTCTTCTCGACCAGCGCCTTGAAGTTGAACATCACGCGGGCGCGGCGCTGCGGGTTGGTGGCGGCCCAGCCGGGCTGCGCCTGCTTCGCGACGGCGACGGCGGCGTCGAGCACTGCCCGGTCGCCCAGCAAAACGCGCGCCTGCACGCCGCCGTTGTTGGGATCGAACACGTCGCTGTAGCGGGGGGCGTCATTCGTAGGCAGCACGACCGACGTGGCCAGCTTGTGCGTGATCTCGCGCATATCTCGTCATCCTCTCGACTCGGAAACTTTATGGCGGCCTTCTGCGGCATTGCGATATTGCATGCAATGGGGCAGATATGCAGGATGTAGCTGCAATTATGCAGTTTTTGCATGACCCCCATAGCCGTTCGCCCTGAGCGAAGTCGAAGGGCCGCGCTGAGCCGCAGGCGAAGCATCCTTCACTTCGTTCAGGAGAGCCCTTCGACAAGCTCAGGGCGAACGGACCGAGGTAAAGGAAAACCATGTTCGACTGGGATGACCTGCGCATATTCCTTGCCATGGCCCGCGCCCGGAAGATGGCGCCCGCCGCCCGCGCGCTGGGCATCGACGCGACCACGATCGGGCGTCGGCTTTCCCGTCTGGCGGAGGCGCTGGGCGCGGACCTGTTCGAGACCGCGGGCGGGGAACGCAGCCTGACAGAGCGGGGTCAGGCCTTGTTCCGCCATGCCGAATCGATCGAAAGCGCGGCGCTCGCGGCGATGGAGGATGTGACGGGGCAGCAGCGCAGCCTGTCGGGGCAGGTGCGGCTGTCGGTCGCCGAAGGCTTCGGCACCTGGATACTGGCGCCGGGTCTCGCCGCCTTCCACGCGCAGCATCCCGGCATCCGGCTCGACCTCATCACCGCTTCGGGTTTCCTCAATCCGTCGAAGCGGGAGGCGGACATGGCGGTGATGCTGGCGCGGCCGCAGCGCGGGCATCTGTCGGTCCGGCGGCTGGGCGATTACCGGCTGCATCTCTATGCCTCCGCCGATTATCTCGCGCGGTCGGGCACGCCGCAGGATCGCGCGGCCCTGCGCCGCCATGTGCTCGTCGGCTATGTGCCGGAGTTCATTTTCTCGCCCGAGCTGGACTATCTGGGCGAAGTCGAGCCGGGGCTGGAGGCGGGATTGCGCTCCACCAGCATCAACGTGCAGCACCGGATCGTCGCGGAAGGGGCGGGGATCGGCGTGCTGCCGGATTTCATCGGCAGCCGCGACGCGCGGCTTATCCCGTTGATGCGCAACGATATCGAGATCGTCCGCAGCTTCTGGCTGGTGACGCATCAGGACTTGCGCAGGCTTGCGCGGATCGATGCGGTGGCGCAATGGCTTCAGGCGCGCGTCGCGACGCTTGGCGTTCCGCCTTCGTCACGGTAAGAGAGCGCATAACGGGTCGCCGACGGAGCGTTCGCATCTTGCCAATCCACCCCAAGTCCAAGCGCCCGCGTGCCGTCGCGCTGGAAAATGGTCGCACCCATGCGACCGAATATCTCGATTTTCTGGCGGCCTGGGTGAAGAAGCCGCGGCAGACGGCCTCCGTCGTGCCGAGCAGCCGCTATCTGGCGCGGCTGATGGTGCGCGACATCGATCCCGCCGACGGGCGCGTGATCGAACTGGGCGGCGGCACCGGCGTGTTCACCCGCGCCATCCTCGCCACCGGCCTGCCGCCCGAAAAGCTGGAAGTGGTGGAGATCAACCCCGGCTTCGCGCGCAGCCTGCGGCGGCATTTTCCCGCCGCGTCGATCCTCGAAGTGCCCGCGCAAAGCGTATCGGGCCATGCCGCGGGCGAACGGGGCAGCTATCAGTGCGTGGTCAGCGGCCTGCCCCTGCTGGCGATGGACAAGGGGCTGCACATGGCGATCCTGTCCGAAGCGTTCGTGATGCTGCGACCGGGCGGCAGCTTCGTGCAGTTCACTTATTCGCTGCGCTCGCCCGTGTCGCAACCGGTGCTCGATGCGCTGGACCTCGACGTGACGCGCGTCGGCCAGACGGTGCGCAATTTCCCCCCAGCCACGGTGTTCCGCTTCACCCGTCGCGGCGAATGAGCGAAAGTTACGACGCGATCGTGCTCGGCGCGGGCGGCGCCGGGCTGATGTGCGCTGCCGTCGCGGGGCAGCGGGGCAGGCGCGTGCTGGTGATCGACCATGCCGATGCGCCGGGCAAGAAAATCCTGATTTCCGGCGGCGGGCGGTGCAACTTCACCAATGTGAACACGGTCGCCGATCGCTACATTTCCGCCAATCCGCATTTCGCTAAGTCCGCCTTGAGCCGCTATACGCCCGCCGATTTCATCGCGCTGGTGCAGCGATACGGCATCGCCTTTCACGAAAAGACGCTGGGGCAACTGTTCTGCGACGGTTCCGCACGGCAGATCGTGGCGATGCTGCTGGCGGAGTGCGAAAAGGGCGGGGTGGACATCGCGCTTGGGGAAGCGATCATCGCTGTCGATCATGCCGATGCGCGCTATCGCGTGAAGTTCGGCGGGCGGACGGCGAGCGCGCCTGCGCTCGTGATCGCGACGGGCGGGCCTTCCATCCCGAAGATGGGGGCGACCGGCTTCGCCTATGATCTGGCCCGCCAGTTCGGGATGAAGGTGGTGGAGCCGCGTCCCGCGCTGGTGCCGTTCACGCTTGGGGGCGAGGACGTACTGTTCCGCGGCTTGTCGGGCGTCTCCGCCGATGTCGTCGCGCGCTGCGGCAAGGCGGCGTTTCGCGAGGCGGCGCTCTTCACGCACAAGGGGCTGTCCGGCCCGGCGATCCTGCAAGTCTCCTCCTATTGGCGGCATGGGCAGCCGGTGGCGATCGACTTTCTGCCCGCGCAGGACAGCAACTGGCTGGTCGCGGCGAAGCGGGAGAAGCCGCGCGCCACGGTGCGGTCCGCGCTGTCGGCGATGCTGTCCGACCGGCTGGCGGAGACGCTGAGCGACCGCCTTGCGCTGCCCGGCGACCTCGCCAGCCAGACCGACAAGGCGCTGGCCGCCGCCGGGCAACGCCTGTCCGCATGGCAATTCCACCCCAACGGCACCGAAGGCTTCGCGAAGGCCGAAGTGACGCTGGGCGGGATCAGCACGGCGGACCTGTCGTCGCAGACGATGGAATCGCGCAGAAACCCTGGGCTTTTCGCGATCGGCGAGGCCGTCGATGTGACAGGTTGGCTTGGGGGCTATAATTTTCAGTGGGCATGGGCTAGTGGGGTCGCCGCCGGGCAGGCTCTTTAGCGCACGCTGCCCCGGAGTGATTTAGAGGCCGGACGATGCAGTGTCCCGTCGGATGACACCATTCGATGCGGATAATCTGTTGAAAAACAAAATAAATCTGGGGAACCGGCCGTTCCGTATCACGATGATCAATATGCCGTTGCGGCGTGCCAAAAGCGATTCGAGTCTAAAATGCCTTTCACGACACTGCCCCGCCTCCTTGCCGAGGCGCTTTCCGCCCGTGGCTATGCCGCGCCCACCCCGGTCCAGGCCGCCGTCCTCGAACCCGAAGCCCTTGGCCGCGACCTCGTCGTCTCCGCGCAGACCGGCTCGGGCAAGACCGTGGCCTTCGGCCTCGCCATGGCGGGTGACCTTCTGAATGCCGAAGGGTTTGCGATGCCCACGCAAAAGCCGCTGGCGCTCATCATCGCCCCGACCCGCGAACTCGCGTTGCAGGTCAGCCGCGAACTCATCTGGCTCTACGGCCCGACCGGCGCGCGCATCGCGACCTGCGTCGGCGGCATGGACGCCTCGAAGGAACGTCGCAGCCTGGGTCAGGGCGCGCAGATCGTGGTCGGTACGCCGGGCCGCCTGCGCGATCATCTTGAGCGCGGTGCGCTCGACCTTGCCGAACTGCGGGCCGCCGTGCTCGACGAAGCCGACGAGATGCTCGACATGGGCTTCCGCGAGGATCTGGAACAGATTCTCGACGCGACGCCCGAAGGCCGCCGCACGCTGCTCTTCTCCGCGACGATGCCCAAGCCGATCGTGGCGCTCGCCAAGCGCTATCAGCGCGACGCGCTGCGCATCTCGACCGTGGGCGAGGATCGCGGCCATGGCGACATCAGCTATCAGGCCGTTACCGTCGCGCCCGCCGACATCGAAAATGCCTGCGTCAACCTGCTGCGCCTGCACGAAGCGGAAACGGCGATGCTGTTCTGCGCCACGCGCGATAACGTCCGCCATCTGCACGCCGGGCTGACCGAGCGCGGTTTCGCCGTGGTCGCCTTGTCGGGCGAGCATAGCCAGAACGAACGCAACGCCGCATTGCAGGCCTTGCGCGATCGCCGCGCCCGCGTCTGCGTCGCCACCGATGTCGCCGCGCGCGGGATCGATCTGCCCACATTGAGCCTCGTCATCCATGTCGAACTGCCGCGCGACGCCGAAACGCTCCAGCACCGTTCGGGCCGTACGGGTCGCGCGGGGAAGAAGGGCACCGCGATCCTGCTCGTCCCCTATCCGCGCCGCAAGCGCGTCGAATCGATGCTGCGCGGCGCAAAGATCAACGCGGAGTGGATCGGCGCGCCGACGCCCGAGGACATTCGCCGCAACGATCGCGAACGCCTGATCGCCGCCCTGCTCGAACCGGTGGAAGTGGACGAGGAAGATCGCGCACTGGCGCAGCGCCTGCTGGCCGAGCGCAGCCCGGAGGATATCGCCGCCGCGCTGGTCCGCGCGCATCGCGCCAAGATGCCCGCCGCCGAGGAACTGATCGATGCGAACAGCGGCCCGTCCGATCGCGGGGATCAGCGGCAGGAAGGCCCGCGTCGCGGGTTCGAGGATACCGTCTGGTTCCGCATGAACATCGGCCGCAAGGACAATGCCGATCCGCGCTGGCTGCTGCCGCTCATCTGCCGCCGCGGCCATGTGACGCGCAGCGAGATCGGCGCGATCCGCCTCGCCGCCAGCGAAACCCTGTTCGAGATTCCCCGGCCCGTCGCCGCCCGCTTCATCGCCGCAGTCAAGCGCACCGTGGCCGACGATCCCGATGGCGAAGGCGCGGTGATGATCGAGGAAGTGCAGGGCACGCCCCGCATGGAAGCCAAGCATAACCGCCGCAACGACGGTCCGCCGCCGCGCCGCTACGACGCGCAGCCGACCGAGCGCAAGCAGCTTGGCGCCCGGCCCTCCGGTGGCCCCGGTGGCGGCAAGCCGTTCGGCGGGGGCAAGCCCTTCGGCGGCGGTGGCGGTCGTCCGGCAGGTCCGGGCGGTGGTCGTCCGGCGTTCAAGGGCAAGCCGGGCGGCGGCAAGCCTTTCGCCGGCAAGCCGCGGACCGGTCGCCCGGGCTAAGGACATTCGTCATTCCCGCGAAAGCGGGAATGAGGTTTGACGGGATGTCCAACATGCTCCGCATCCTCGTCGACGCCGATGCCTGCCCGGTGAAGGACGAAATCTACCGCGTCGCCTTTCGCCACGAGGTGCCGGTGACGATCGTCAGCAACAGCCCCATCCGCATCCCGCCCCATCCGCTGGTGGACCGGGTGGTGGTGAGCGACGGCTTCGACGCGGCGGACGACTGGATCGCGGAGCGGGCGGGCGCGGATGCCGTCGTCGTCACCGCCGACATATTGCTGGCTGACCGATGCCTGAAGGCTGGCGCCAGCGTGATCGGCAACAACGGCAAGCCGTTCACGTCGAGCAGCATCGGCGGCGCGATCGCCACCCGCGCGATCATGGCGGACCTGCGCGCCGACGGCACGGCGATCGGTGGCCCGCCACCCTTCGGCAAGGCGGATCGCTCACGCTTTCTTCAGACGCTGGACGAGGCACTGGTGCGGATGAAGCGCGGGCGGTAGAACGCGTTGTTCCCCGGCGAAGGCCGGGGTTCAGTCCTGAGGTCCGAACGGGGCCCCGGCCTTCGCGAGACCTCTGCAAAATTCGCAAACCCTTATGTAGTTCCGTCATTCCCGCGAAGGCGGGAACCCATATTGCCATCCGCGACTCAGTCGCGTGACGAGAGTTGGCTTCCCGCCTTCGCGGGAATGACGATGATTTTTACCTATCCTTCCCTTTTCGCAAGGGCATCGTTTTCGCCATGGAACGGCATTTTACCCGTTCTTCTTCGCCTTCGCCTTCTTGCCCTTGATCGGCGCGCAGCCTTCCGCGGGGCACAGCCGCCAGATGCCGTCGCCCACGGGCGCCTCCTCGATACCGCTGACGGCGGGCAGGCGACCGGGCAGGGCGCCGCCCTTGCCCTGCAACGCCATCTTGAGATCCTCCGCCGCCTGCGGGCTTTCGAGGAAGTCGTTATGGCCGAGCCCCTTCTTGCTCACCCAGCTCGTGTCCACCACGTCCAGCACGGCGGAGGGTTTGGGATAGCAGCGCGCAAACTTGTCCTTGCTGAGGCAGAAGGGGCTGCCGAGGCGCGGATAATGGTGGATGCGGCGGGATATGCCGATCGCGCTGTCCTTGGCGGACATGTAGACGGTGTAGTGCCGCTCGCCGCTAACCACGCCGGGACGGCCGGGAATACCCTGAATGATCTGCGAGAAGCGTTCGCGATCGACGTCGGGCGAAGCGAGCACCACGGTCTTGACCTTGGCGAGGCCCGCGGCGTCCAGCACTTCCATCGCGTCGATCACGCTGCGGCTGCCCATGCTGTGCCCGACCAGCACGATTTCCTTCACCGCCGGATCACGCGCCAGACGCCGGATCATCACGTTCAGATAGGCCTGCGTCCAGTCGACGTTTGTTTCGTCCCACGGATAGCGCAGGACCGAATCCTGCGACGGCCAGGCGAACAGGATCGCCGGGCCGCGAAACTCTCCGGCGACGCGCATCATGCGCAGGCGCACGGCAGGTGAGGCGAAATTGTTGTTGTAGCCGTGGACGAACAGCAGCACCCGGCCCTTGCCGCGCACCAGTTGCGCCGCCAGCGTCGACCACCATTCGTCCTCCGCCGCCAGATTGGGAGCGACCGGATCGCCCGGCTTCACCGCTTCGCTGGCGTCGTACCAGCCCAGCCGCATCACTTCGCTGCGCTCCACGGACATGGTGAAGGCGCCGGTGCGGCAATCGGGCAGGCGGGTCGTGGCGAACAGCAGCGGGCCGCTGCCTTCGTCGGTCGTCGGCATCGGGATAGGCGTCGCCTTGCAATCCTTGACCCAGGCGACCGGATCGGGCGGCGGGAGCGACGCCGCGCATGCAGACAGGACCAGCAGCAGAAACGGGGAAAGGCAAAGGGAAAGGCGCTTCATGACACTATCATCCGCATCGGCGTGAAGGAAAATCTGTTATCGCGTTATGCCTGCATGGCAAGCGATTGCGCGGCATCAAGGGTTGCAAACCACCCCCCGCGCCTTACGTTCCGTGCCAGCACAAAGGGGCATATCGCCACATCATGGCATCCATCATATCCGTTTCAAACCTTACAAAGCGTTACGCGTCGGGCCATGTCGCGTTGCACGCGGTCGATCTGGAGATTGAGGAAGGCGAAATCTTCGCCCTGCTCGGTCCCAACGGCGCGGGCAAGACGACGCTGATTTCCATCATCTGCGGCAATGTGACCGGCACCGAAGGCAGCGTGACGGTGGACGGGCACGACATCGTGCGCGACTATCGCGGGTCGCGCAGCGCGATCGGGCTGGTGCCGCAGGAACTGCACACCGATGCGTTCGAGAAGGTGATTTCCACCGTCCGGTTCAGTCGCGGCCTGTTCGGCAAGCCCCGCAACGACGCCTTCATCGAGAAGATCCTGCGCGACCTGTCGCTGTGGGACAAGCGCGACGCGAAGATCATGGAACTGTCCGGCGGGATGAAGCGCCGGGTGATGATCGCCAAGGCATTGAGCCATGAACCGCGCGTCCTGTTCCTCGACGAGCCTACCGCGGGCGTCGACGTCGAACTGCGCCGCGACATGTGGGCGCTGGTGCGGCAATTGCGCGAGACCGGCGTCACCATCATCCTGACGACGCATTATATCGAGGAAGCCGAGGAAATGGCCGACCGGGTCGGCGTCATCAACGGCGGCAAGCTGATCCTCGTCGAGGAAAAGACCACGCTGATGCGCAAGCTGGGCAAAAAGACGCTGACGGTGATGCTGGCCGATCCGCTGGAGACGATCCCGCCCGAACTGGCCGAATGGAACGTCGCGCTGAAAGGCGAGGGGCATGAGCTGGAATATGTGTTTGATACCCAGGCGGAACGGACCGGTGTTTCCTCGCTGTTGCGGCGGCTGGGCGACCTCGGCATCGGCTACAAGGATCTGAACACGCGGCAGAGCAGCCTGGAGGATATCTTCGTCGGCCTGGTTCATCAGAGAGATGGGCATCAAAAGAAGGAGGCGGCGGCATGATCCATTTCAGCTTCAACGCCGTCCGCGCCATCTACAGCTTCGAACTGGCCCGTTTCGGTCGCACGATCCTCACCAGCCTCGCCACGCCGGTCATCACCACGTCGCTCTATTTCATCGTGTTCGGCTCCGCGATCGGCAGCCAGATGAAGGAAATCGACGGCATTCCCTATGGCGCGTTCATCGTGCCGGGCCTCATCATGCTGTCGATGTTCACCGAAAGCATCTTCAACGCCAGCTTCGGCATCTACATGCCCAAGTTCACCGGCACGATCTACGAACTGCTGTCCGCACCGGTCTCCGCGCTGGAAACGGTGGTCGCCTATGTCGGCGCGGCGGCGACCAAGTCGCTGATCCTGGGCCTCATCATCTTCGCCACGGCGCATCTCTTCGTCGCCCTGCCGATCGCGCATCCGCTGGCGATGGTCGGCTTCATGGTGCTGATCGCCATCACCTTCTGCCTGTTCGGGTTCATTCTGGGCGTATGGGCGCAGAGTTTCGAGCAGTTGCAGGTCATCCCGCTGCTGGTCGTGACGCCGATGACGTTCCTGGGCGGCGCGTTCTACTCGATCGCGATGCTGCCGGAACCCTGGCGGACGATCACTCTGTTCAATCCGGTCGTCTACCTCATCAGCGGGTTCCGCTGGACCTTCTTCGGCAAGGGCGACGTTGCGATCGAATGGTCGCTTGGCTTCATCGCCGCGATGCTGGTGATCTGCATCGCGATCATCGGCTGGATGTTCAGCACGGGATACCGGCTGAAGAAGTGACGGTGCTTAACATAGCGCCGTTGGCATGACTTTCGCCAGAATCCGTTCTCCTGCGAAAGCAGGAGTCCAGGGCAGCCAGGTGCGTGCTCCGAAACCCTGGACTCCTGCTTTCGCAGGAGAACGGCTTGTATCACTCACGCCGCGCGATGTTCGCCCTTCACCCAGCGCACCGTGCCGGAGCTGGCGCGCATCACCACGCTGTCGGTGGTCATCTTGCCGCCCGCAAGGCGCTTCACGCCCGCCAGCAGCGACCCGTCGGTCACGCCCGTCGCCGCGAAGATGCAGTCGCCGATCGCCAGTTCCTTCAGGTCGTAGATCTTGTCGAGATCGGTGATGCCCCATTTGCGGGCGCGACCGCGCTCGTCGTCGTTGCGGAAGAGCAGGCGGCCCTTGAACTGCCCGCCGACGCAGCGGAGCGCGGCGCACGCCAGCACGCCTTCGGGCGCGCCGCCGGACCCCATGTACATGTCGATCGTGGTTTCCGGATTGGTCGTCGCGATCACGCCCGCCACGTCGCCGTCGGGGATCAGCATGATGCCGCAGCCGATGGCGCGCAGCTCGCCGATCAGCTTCTCGTGGCGCGGGCGGTCGAGCACGCACACGATGATGTCACCCGGCTCCACGCCCTTGTGCGCGGCGACCGCCTCGACATTTTCCTTTACCGACCGGTTCATGTCGATGATGCCTTCGGGATAGCCCGGACCCACGGCCAGCTTTTCCATATAGACGTCCGGCGCGTTGAGCAGCCCGCCTTCCTCGGAAATGGCGAGCACGGCCAGCGCGTTCGGCCCGGCCTTGGCCGTGATCGTGGTGCCTTCCAGCGGATCGAGCGCGATGTCGATCTTCGGCCCCGTGCCGATGGCGTTGCCGACCTTCTCGCCGATGTAGAGCATGGGCGCTTCGTCCCGCTCGCCTTCGCCGATCACCACGGTGCCGTCCATATAAAGGTCGTTGAAGGCGATTCGCATGGCTTCGACCGCGGCGGCATCTGCGGCCTTCTCGTCCCCGCGCCCGATAAGCTTCGATGCGGCGATGGCCGCGGCTTCGGTGACGCGCACCATTTCCAGAACCAGCACGCGATCCAGAACCGAACTCGCCTTCACCATGATCGAAAATCCCTTTTTGCTGCACGTGTCGATGCCGATAGGCTCTGGGCCTATTCTTGTCGAGCGGCGGATTCGATAAGCCGTAGGCAGAATCGCGACATAATCCTGCCGCGATCCCGAGGCACGTTGGTGCAACCTTGCCAACGCGGAGTGTCGAACGGGTGCGGATTGCGGCAGTTATTGCGATAGGCATGGTCGCATCGTCCCCTGCACAGGGCGAGGATCGCCTGATGGCCACCTATCGCGACAAGACGCAGGTGGTGCGCCCCTGCCCGCGCGATCCGGGCGCGATCGTCGTGTGCGGCAATCGGGCCGAGCGCAACGCGAAGGAACGCATACCGCTGCCCGAGGAACGCGATACGGCGCAGGGCGGCATCGTCCGGGGCGAACTGCCGCGGGCGTCTGCGGCGAAGGTGCGCGTCGGCGCATGCGGGGTAAACGCGTCGGAAAGCGCGGGATGCAATGGCGGGCTGAACGTCATCGCCGGGGCCATGATTCTCGGCAATGTCGTGAAGCAGGTGATCGATCCGGATGCCGACGTCGGGCCGCCGCCGCCGCTGCCCGATCGCTACAAGGGCGCGACGCCGCCCTGATCTCAATCCAATATGTGCATCACCATCGGCTGGTCGAGCAGGCTGTCCGATCCGGCGAGGCGCGCCAGCGTGTCGGCGATGCAGCGTTCCGCACCGGCATGGGTGACGATCGCGACGAGCACGCCACTATCCTCCGCCGTTGCCGTGCCGCGCTGGATCATGCTTTCGATCGACACGCCCGCGTCGCGCGTCGCGGCGGCGATTTCCGCCAGCACGCCGGGGCGATCCGCGACGCGAAAGCGCAGGTAGCTGCGCCCGATCCGCGCGCCCGTGTCGGCCTTCGGCGCGGAAAGCAGGGAGGCGACCGGCATGGCGAAGGCGTCGCCATATTCGTCGCGCGCCACGTCGATCAGGTCGGCGACCACGGCGGAGGCCGTCGGGCCGTCGCCCGCGCCCGCGCCTTGGAAGAACAGGCGACCTACGAAGTTCCCTTCCGCCACGACGGCGTTCAGCGACCCGTCGACATGGGCGAGCGGATGGTTGAGCGGCACCAGCATCGGATGCACGCGCTGGAACAGCCCGTCCGCGCCGTTTTCCGCCATGCCGACCAGCCGGATGCGATAGCCCAGCGCCGCCGCCTCGGCGATGTCGGCGGCGATGACATGGCGGATGCCGGTGATGTCGACGGCATCGAAGGCGAGTTGTGTCCCGAACGACAGGCTGGCGAGGATCGAGAGCTTGTGCGCGGCATCCACGCCGTCGATGTCGAAGCTCGGATCGGCTTCGGCATAGCCCAGCGCCTGCGCGTCCTTCAGCACGTCGGTGAAGTCACGCGGCTGGCCGGCGTCCTTCGCCTTTTCCATGGTGGTGAGGATATAGTTGCAGGTGCCGTTCAGGATGCCGTAGACGCGGCTGATCTCGTTCGCCGCCGCGCCTTCGCGCAGCCCTTTGATGACCGGGATGCCGCCCGCCACCGCCGCTTCATATTTCAGCGCGACTCCCGCGCTTTCCGCGGCCGCCGCAAGGCTCAGGCCGTGATGCGCGATCATCGCCTTGTTCGCGGTGACGAACGGCTTGCCCGCCGCAAGACACTGGCGGGCGAGCGTGAGCGCGGGGCCGTCCGCGCCGCCGATCAGTTCGACCACCGCATCGACATCGCTGCGGGTGACGAGGCTCGTCATGTCGTCCACCCACTCGTAGGAGGACAGGTCGATGCCGCGATCCTTCGTCCTGTCCCGCGCGGAAATGGCGACGACCTGAATCGGGCGGCCCGAGCGGCGGGCGAGCAGCGCGGCGTTGGTTTCCAGCAGGCGAATGACGCCCCCACCCACCGTGCCGAGGCCGACGATGGCGACGCGCAAGGGTTTGAGAGCGCTGGCCTGCTGTTCCGTCATGATCCCGTTCCGTCCCCGCATCCTGTTCGATTGGCGGCGCTGATAAACGCGGGGACGGGGATTTCCAAGGCCTATCGGCCCTTGGCGTCGTCCGTGATCGCTCAGCGCACCCCACGGGTGCGGCCGCACGGGCCGAGACCTTCCAGCACCACCTTGTAATCGGCGCGCGCCGCTTCGGCGTCGGCAACGGCCAGCGTGCGGACCGATGCGGCGGGCAAGGCAGGGGGCAGGAAGCAGGCGAGGCGATACCACAGCAGGCTGTCCCGCTTTGGCGCAGCGGCGGCTTCGTCCACGATCTCGCCCAGCGCCACGGCCCATTGCGGCGTCTGGCCGGGGCGTCGCACGATCGAGAGCGAGACCGGTTCGCCGCTGTCGGTCTTGAGGAAAATCTGCGTCTCGCCTTCGCCTTCCACGGTGCCCGCGACATGGAAGGCATCGCCCAAGCCGGTGATGACCGGCGGCGTGCGCGCGGCGAGCAGTTCGCCGACGATCGCCCGCGCCATCGATTCGCGCGGCTGGCTCCAGCCGATCTGCGCGTCCGGCGCGACGAGCTGGATCTCGCCGGGACGAGTGCCGGGGCGGGCGAACAGCAGCACCCGCTGCTTCTTCAGCTTGGGCAGCTTGCCGCGCGAATCCAACTGTATGTCGTAAATATAGGACAGGTTCGGCGCGACGCCGCCTTCGCCGCGAATCAACGCGACGGTGCGCAAGGTGACATATGCACGGCGATAGCCTGCCGTAACGGCACCTGCCTGATCGGGCTTCAGCGCAATGACCTGCGTGATCTCCCCCACTAAAATGAGAGGCGCGCGCGTCGCCAGATCGGCCATGTCGGCATAGGCCGGACCGGCATCGACCACCCTCGCGGCCGCATTTCCGTTAACCGTCTGGGACATGGCAGATTGCATCGAAAACTGCGGAAATGCTGCATTTGCGGCCAAAACAAGGCAGGCGGCGAGGGGGGCTTTTGCTCGGGTCATGGTGGGTTGTTCTCGCCTCTTCGTTCGACCTGCTGGAAGCCGTGGCGCTTGTGCCACAGGCAAGTCATTTTATCGTTTCGGTCCGTCACGTGGACAGGCCCTCGATAAAGCGTTTGCGTCATGCGTTTGCCCGCGATAGGAGTTAGCGCGATAGCAAACAAGCGGACTAGGACCAAAAAGATGGACGGGATTTCCCGCTCACCTGTTGGTCCATGTTGGCCATAGGTCGTCAATTTTCAAGAAGCCGAGTTAAGGAGTGTCATTGCTGAATGGCTTATGCTGACCACTCAGAGGGTTCGAGTCGCACGGTTTCGATCGTCATCGTTGCCCTGATCCATGCAGTTCTCGGTTATGCTTTCGTGTCCGGTCTTGGCATGCAATATGTCAAAAAGGCGGCGGAGCAGCTTAACGTCGTGGACGTTAAGGAAGAACCGCCGCCACCGGACGAAGAGCCGCCGCCACCGCCGCCAGACCAGCCGATCGAACCGCCCCCGGTCGTAGCGCCGCCGCCGATCGTCCAGACGCCGGCCCCCGCGCCGCCGATCCAGACGGTTCGCACGCCGCCGCCCGTGTTCAATCCTACTCCGGTCGTGGCACCGCCGCCGCCGCCTCCTGCACCGAAGGTTGCAGCGCAGAAGGCTACCCCGCGCGGGTCGCCGGGCAGCTGGGTTACGGATGCGGATTATCCCAGCCGTGCGCAGCGTGAAGAACGCTCGGGCACGACCGGCTTCCGTCTCGAAATCGGTCCCGACGGGCGCGTGACGAACTGCACTGTCACCTCGTCCAGCGGCCATGCCGATCTTGACGCGGAAACATGCCGCCTGTTGCCCCGCCGCGCACGCTTCAAGGCGGCCGTCGGATCTGACGGGCAGCCCATGGCCGACAGCTTCAGCAGTCGCATCGTGTGGAAATTGCCGCAGTGATCCTATCGTTTTAACACTCCGGGGCGATCCCGCAGCCTAGCGCAGGATCGCCCCAATTTATCGAACCCATTGAGAGGGAAGTCACAATCATGTTGATGTCTATCGCAGCCGCCGCAGCCGCCGCTCCCAAGCCGGCAAACCCCTATGGTCTCATGGAAGCCCTCGAACAGGGTGGTGTCATCGCCTGGTCGGTGTTCATCATTCTCGTCGGCATGTCCGTCGGCACCTTCTTCATTCTCTTCACCAAGCTGATCGAACAGCAGAAGGTGATCAACCAGTACAAGAAGGTGCGCACCACCTTCTGGCGCTCGAACAGCCTCAAGGAAGGCTCCGCCAAGCTGGAAAAGAACTCCGCCTACAAGCAGCTCGTCGACGACGGCATCTCCGCTCAGGAACAGCATGCCAAGCTGACCGATCCGGTCGAAGCGCATGACTGGCTGCACGGCTCCCTCGCGCGTTCGGAAAACGCCATCAACTGGAAGCTCGGCTCGGGCCTCGCCTTCCTCGCGACCGTGGGTTCGACCTCGCCGTTCGTCGGTCTGTTCGGTACGGTTATCGGTATCTACCGCGCGCTGATCAAGATCGGTGCGTCGGGTCAGGCATCGATCGACGCCGTGGCCGGCCCGGTCGGTGAAGCGCTCATCATGACCGCGCTCGGTCTGGTCGTCGCGGTTCCCGCCGTGCTTGCCTACAACTATCTGCAGCGCCGCAACAAGCAGATTGCGGAAGATCTCAGCTCCTTCTCGACCGATCTGCTCGGCTACCTGGTGTCGAACGGCGCCGTGAAGCCGACCGTTTCGGCAGCGCCCGCGGCCGCCACGCCGACCGCGAAGCCCGCCGTCGCGACGCCGACCAAGGCCTGATCGAAAAGGCTTCGGGCGCGACCGGCTGCGGCGCGCCCGATTGTCCCGGCACGGGTTCGGCCGGGGTCAAGACGACAGACATGTTAGGATATTGATTCATGGCAATGAGCACTGCATCCGCAGAAGATGCCCCGATTAACACGATCAACACGACACCGCTCGTGGACGTCATGCTCGTGCTGCTCATCATCTTCCTCATCGCCGTTCCCGTCGTGGTGCAGACCGTCGAACTCGAACTGCCCAAGGTGGCGTTCGAAGTGACGACGACCAAGCCGGAGAACGTCTCGCTCTCCATCAATGCTGCGGCGGACGGAAGCTGTCAGGTGTACTGGAACATGACCAAGGTCGATTCCAAGGAACTTCTGAACCGCGCCGTGGCGAAGCTGGAAGCGGACATCGCGAAGGTTGGCGGCATCGAGAACATGACGCCGGAAGATCTGCCCGAAGTGCACATTCGCGGGGACATCAACACCCCGTACCGGTGCATCGGCGGTACGATCTACACCATGCAGCGTGCAGGCTTCCCGAAGGTCGGCTTCATTTCCGAACCCGATCCCTCGTCGCTCACGATCCAGCGCCTTTAAGGCGTAGCGGGAGCGGTCGCGGCATCGAGATTGCTGGACATAGAATAACCCCCGTCCCGGTGCCGCCGGCATTCGAAGCGATACCGGGTCGGGGAAGCCATACAGGAGTTTAGACAATGGCAATGTCAGGAGCCACCGAAGACGGTGAGCCTATGATGGAAATGAACACGACGCCGCTCATCGACGTTATGCTCGTTCTCCTCATCATGTTCATCATCACGATCCCGATTCAGACGCATGCGGTGAAGATCGATCTGCCGCAGAATGCGCCGCCCACCGACAGCGTCGTCGATCCGGTCAAGAACAAGGTCGCCATCGACGCGGCTGGCACGATCACCTGGAACGGTTCGCCGATCGATCTGTTGACCCTGCGCCTGTATCTCAAGCAGTCGCTGGCGATGCCGGTCGAGCCGGAACTGCAGTTTCAGCCCGACGCCCAGACGCGTTATGTCGTGGTCGATCAGGTACTTGCCGAAATCAAGCGGGCCAATGTGACAAAGCTCGGCTTCATCGGCAACGAGCAATACGGCAACTTCTGATCGGGTTAAGGCCTCCCCTTGCGGCGCGGACCGACACCTTCTCAAGAGATGAAAAAGGAGCTGCCTTGCAGCTCCTTTTTTTTGTTCGGACGGAGCGGGTTAACGGCTTGTTGAGGGACGTTGGGTAGAGTTTGGCAATCAGCGACAGGCAGTGCGTAGCGGACCATGGGTATCCATAAAAACATTACAGCTGACTCCAGTCGCGCCGATCAACGACATAATGTCCTGATCGGCGTCAAACTCCGCCGACCGGGTGAGACCTGGTTCAGCAGCCGCGTGTCCGATCTGTCGCCTACCGGATTTCGCATCCAGACGTTCGTGAAGCTCGCGCCGGGCATGGATCTGTGGATCATGCTGCCAGGCTTCGAAGGGCGCCGTGCGCAGGTCATGTGGGCGCGCGATCATGAAGCGGGCTGCAATTTCGAGCGGCCGCTGCACCCCGCGATCTTCGACCACATCATTCGCCTCGCAAAGGTTCGCGGCGGCGCGTCGAAGCCGCTCTGACGCTATGCATAGGGCACCGTCAAACGCCCCGACTCAGGCCACCGCCGGCAGTATCTCCGCAACACAGTCGCCGAAGCCGATCGCAACATGGCCCGGCGCTTCCGCACGCGCGCGCAGGATGACGCGGTCGCCATCTTCCAGAAAGCTACGGGTCTCGCCACTGCTCAGCGTCACCGGCGCGCTGCCACCGCGCGTCAGTTCCAGCAGGCTGCCGAGGCCGCTGTCGTCCGGCGTGGAGATCGTGCCCGTTCCCAGAAGGTCGCCGGGCGTCAGGTTGCAGCCGTTGGAAGCATGATGCGTGACGATCTGCGCTGCCGTCCAGTACATGTTGCTCGCCGGCCCTTCGCCCAGGATCATCGGTGCCATGCCCGCATTCCGCATCGCCGCCGTCTCGATGGCGACCGACAGGGACAGGCCCAGCGCGCCCGATGCCTGATCCTCCTCGTCCCACAGATAGGGTAGCGGCGCAGGGTCGCCGTCCGGGCGTACGGGCTGCGCCTGACGGAACGGTGCAAGGGCCTCGACCGTGACGACCCAGGGGGAAATGGTGGAATGGAAGTTCTTGGCGAGGAACGGCCCCAGCGGCTGATACTCCCACGCCTGAAAATCGCGCGCCGACCAGTCGTTCAGCAGGCAGTATCCTGCAATATGCTGCGCAGCATTGTCGATGGCGATCGGCTCTCCCAGCGCATTGCCGGGGCCGATCCAGATGCCCAGTTCCAGTTCATAATCCAGCCGGACAGAGGGGCCGAACACCGGCGCGTCGCCATCGGCGCTTTTGCGCTGGCCGAGCGGACGCCGCACCGGCACGTCGGAGGTGCGGATCGACGACGCGCGGCCATGATAGCCGATCGGCACATGCTTGTAATTGGGCAGCAGCGGATTGTCGGGCCGGAACAGTCTGCCGACATTGGTCGCGTGATGAATGCCGACGTAGAAGTCGGTATAGTCGCCGATCGCGGCAGGCAGGCGCATGTCTATCGCTGCCCTATCATGCAGCATCGGACGCAGAGCATCGGCCTGCGACGGATCGGACAAGAGGCGGCTGAGCGCCTGCCGTAGCGCGCGGCGATCGGCGGCAGGCAGCGCGAACAGCGCATTGAGCGTCGGCGACGTCAGCGACGCACGGACGCTTTCCGGCACCAGCCCCGCCGAATCCAGCGCCGCCAGGTCTAGCACATGATCGCCGATCGCCGTGCCGATGCGCGGATGATCCGATCCGCGCGGCACGAACACCCCCAGCGGCAGGTTCTGGATCGGGAAATCCGGATGCCCGTTGGCGCTCTCGACCCAGCTTGTGCGTGCCCGATCATGCGTCTCGTCGATCCCCGCGATCATCCCGCCCGCCACATCAGCCATCGACGGTGATGACCCCGCGACGGATCTGGTCGAGTTCGATCGACTCGAACAGCGCCTTGAAATTGCCTTCGCCGAAGCCATCATTGCCCTTGCGCTGGATGATCTCGAAAAAGATCGGCCCGACCATATTCTCGGTGAAGATTTGCAGCAGCAAGCCGCCGCCCGTCTCCGGCGCGCCGTCGATCAGAATGCGGCGCTTGCGCATTTCCTCGATGTCGTGCCCATGGCCGGGCAGGCGCGCGTCGATCATGTCGAAATAGCTGTCCGGACTGTCCTGAAAACGGATGCCGCTGGCGCGCAACTGGTCGACCGTCGCGAATATGTCGTCGGTGGCCAGCGCGATATGCTGGATGCCTTCGCCCTTATATTCGCGCAGGAATTCCTCGATCTGGCTGTGCTCGTCCTGACTTTCGTTCAGGGGAATGCGGATCTTGTCGTCCGGGGCGGTCATCGCCTTGCTCAGCAGGGCCGTCGCCTGCCCCTCGATGTCGAAATAGCGGATTTCGCGGAAGTTGAAGATCCGCTCGTAAAAGGACGCCCAGTGGTTCATCCGACCGCGATTGACGTTGTGCGTCAGGTGATCCAGCGTATGCAGCCCCGCCGCCCGGTCGTCGCGCGCGGCGCCGGGCACGGCCACGAAATCGACGTCGTATATTTCCTGCGCGCCATAGCGATCGACCAGATACAGGTTCGATCCGCCGATCCCTTCGATTGCCGGGATGTTCAGTTCCATCGGGCCGACCGGACCGGTGATCGGCGTCGCGCCGCGGCGCACGGCCTCGTCGAAGGCGGCCCGCGCATCGTGCACGCGAAACGCCATCGCATTGGCGGACGGGCCATGCGCGTTGCGGAAGGCGGCGGCCTGTCCTTCCGTCTCCATGTTCAGGATGAAGTTGATGTCGCCCTGTGCGTAGCGGCGGACATTCTTCGACCGGTGATTGGCCAGATGGGTAAAGCCCATGGCGACGAACAGGTCGGCCAGCGCCTCCGGTTCGGGACTGGTGAACTCCACGAACTCGAAGCCGTCGAGGCCCAGCGGATTGTCGTGAGTGGCGGTCATGGCGGCGGGATCTCCGATGCTGCAATCTTTGCCCCGCTTATCCGCCAAACCCAAGTTGGTGTCAAATGTTACTAGATTGACGGAAGGGAATCCGGGCCGACCCGGACCCTGCCGTCAGCGGGCAAGGAAGCGGATCGCCTGCCCGCCGCCCGGCGCCAGCACGAGCGACAGGCGGTCGCCGCGCCTGACCTGGCGGGTTTCAATGACGTAATGATGCCGCGTATCGGTGCGATAGTCGGTGTCGTCGGCATCGCGATAGATTTGCGCGGTGTAGGTCTTGCCCGGATCGAGGAAGTCGAGCGTCACGTCGATCGTGCGCCCGGTCTCGTCCGTGCCTGCGCCCAGATACCAGTCGGCACTGTTGCGGTCCTTCCGCACGATCGTCACATAATCACCGATCTCGCCGTTCAGCACGCGGCTGTCCGCCCAGTCGGTCGGTACGTCCCTGATGAACTGGAAGGGCTTCATGACCTTGGCATAGTTTTCCGGCAGGTCGGCGGCCATCTGGATCGGGCTGTAGAGCAGCACATAAAGCGCCAGTTGCCGCGCGACGGTGGATTGCAGCGGCTGCCCGCGCCCCTCCAGACTCAGCACGCCGGGGGTGTAGTCCATCGGCCCGGCCAGCATCCGCGTGAACACCAGATTGATTTCATGCTCGGGCGGATTGGGCGGCGATCCCCAGGCGTTATATTCCATGCCCCGCGCCCCTTCGCGCGCGACCCAGTTGGGATAGGTGCGGCGCAGGCCGGTGTCCTTGATCGGTTCATGCGCGTTGACGGCGATGTGGCGCTTGGCCGCTTCCGTCACGACCTTCAGGTGATGGCGCGCACTGGCCTGTCCGTCATGCCATTCGAAGCGCACCACGCCGTCGGCCCCGCGGACCTTCATGCCGCCCGCATCGGCGACATAGCCGGTCTTGATGCTGTCGATGCCGAGCCGCTGGTCAAGATCGAGCGCCGCCTCAAGCTGATCCTCGTAATGCGCGACATTGGCCGATGTCTCGTGATGGCCGATCAGGTGAACGCCTTTCTTGAGGCCATAGCGCGTCACGCCTTCGATATCGAAATCGGGATAAGGCTCGGTGAAGCTGAAGCTCGATCCGTCGGCGAACCAGTCGCCGTCCCAGCCCTTGTTCCAGCCTTCGACCAGCACGCCGCGCATCCCGTTCTTCGCGGCGAAATCGATATAGCGTTTGGTGTTGGCGGTCGTCGCGCCATGTTTCGGGCCGGATGCCCAGCTTTCGGTGTCGAGGTGCATCCCCCACCACACGCCGACATATTTATAGGGCTTCACCCAGCTTACGTCGCCCAGCACGTTTGGATCGTTGAGGTTGAGGATCAGGCTGGAATCGACCAGGCCCCCCGCCGTGTCGCTGATCTGGATCGAGCGCCACGGCGTATTGAACGCGCCGGTCCGCACGACCTTGGCCGGGCCGGAGGAGGGCGAAAGCGTCGCCTTGAACCGCAGGCCCTCGACATGCTGCAACCACATCGCCGAATAGTCGACGAGCGCCGCTTCGTGGAAGGAGACATGCGTGCCGTTGTCCAGCTTCATCGTCACCGGCGTGTGCGCACGACCGATCTCGTCCACCTTCGTGCGGTTGTAGAGATATTCGTAGCGGTTCCATTCGCCCGCCGGGATCCACCAGGCGGTGCCGTTCTCCGCCAGATTGAACTCGGTCAGTTCCTCGGCGATGTTCGCGGTCCTGAGGGCATCCTGCTGCGGGAAAGCGTAGCGGAAGCCGATGCCGTCGTCATAGACGCGGAAGATGATGCTGATCTGCCGCCCGAGCGCGGTCTTTTCCTTCAGCGCGACTTTGAGTTCGTTGTAGCGGTTGCGGATCGTCTTGCGTTCTCCCCAGGGCTGGTCCCACGTCTCGTCGAAGGCGCTGGTCGCCTGACTGGCTAGGGTGAAGTTGCGCTCCAGCTTGGGCGCGTCGGTCAGCAGGAAACCAAGGCGCGAGCTTGCGATCAGCGGCTTGCCCTTGCGGGTGACGGCATAGCTTGGCCGACCGTCATTATCCAGATCGACGACGACCGTGATGCTGGCGTCGGGCGAGGAGGCGGTCGCCACCGTTTCGGCCATCGCCGGGCTGCCCAGCACGCCGGCAAAGGACATGACTGGAGACAGGGCCAAAGCCCATTGGAAAACGCGCATGATCGTAAACTCCTGACCTTTAACCGATAACTTCCGCGACCACCCCGCCGAACCCCGGCAGGCTGTCGAGCGTCGCGCCGTTGACGCTGTCGACGACGCGCAGATTATTGGCGCCCGCGGGCGACCATTCGAGGGGCGCCGCGCCGAAATTGAAGGCGCACAGCACCGTCTGCCCTTCGAACACCCGCTCCATCACCAGCAGATCACCGGTGGCGCGCAGCACGTTGAGGCGCCCCCATTTGAGCGCGGGCGTCGCGTTGCGCAGCGCGAGAATGCGGCGCGTGATATTCAGCATCGACGCCGGATCGACATTCTGCCGGTCGACCGCCAGCCTATCGTGATCCGGCCCCACCGGCAGCCAGGTGTCGATGTTCTCGCTGAAGCCCAGCGTCGGCGCATCGCCCTGCCAGGGCATCGGCGTGCGGGCACCGTCGCGGCTGAGCGTCAGCGGCCAGTTGGCGATCGCTTCGGGATCCTGCAATTTGTCGAAGGGAATATCGACCTGCGTCAGGCCCAGTTCCTCGCCATAATAGAGGAAGATATTGCCGCGCAGACAGGCGAGCAGCAGCATCTTCATCGCCGCGAAGGCCTGCCGCTGCTCCGGCTGCGCCCAGCGCGAAATGGCGCGGGGCGCATCGTGATTCTCGAAGGCCCAGCTTGGCCAGCCCATGCCCGGCGCATCCGGCCACTGCGCCATCACGTCGGCGATCACCTGCGGCGTCAGTTGCGGCGCATAGAGGAAATCGAAGCCATATGCGCTGTTGAAGCGCGTCTCGCCTTGCGTGAACAGCTTCATCTCGCGGTCGGCATCGTCGCCGCCCACTTCGGCGACGGTGAAGCGCGCGCCATAGCGGTCGGTCAGCGCGCGCAGCCGCTCTATGAAGAGGGGAATATGCGCATGGCTCTGATTGTAGATCTTGAGCTGATAATCGAAGGGCCGCGTCCGCACTGCGCCCGTATCCGGCGCCGGCGGATTGTCGCGCATATCGAGATCGTGCATCGCGAAATTGATCGCGTCCACCCGAAAGCCGTCGACGCCGCGATCCAGCCAGAACTGCGCCGCATCAAGCAGCGCCTGCTGCACATCCGGATTATGCACATTGAGCTGCGGCTGCGACGAGAGGAAGTTGTGCAGATAATATTGGCGGCGGCGCCCGTCCCATGTCCATGCCGGGCCGCCAAACACCGACTGCCAGTTGGTGGGCGGAGAGCCGTCGGCCTTGGCGTCGGCCCAGACATACCAGTCGGCATGGGGATTGACGCGGCTGGACCGGCTTTCGGCGAACCAGGGGTGCTGGTCCGACGTGTGGGCGTACACCTGATCGATGATGACTTTCAGGCCGACCGCATGGGCGCGGGCGATCAGCGCGTCGAAATCGTCGAGCGTGCCGAAGATCGGATCGACGCCGCAATAATCCGACACGTCATAGCCGAAGTCCTTCATCGGCGAGGGGAAGAAAGGCGATAGCCAGATCGCTTCCACCCCCAGCGACGCGACATGATCGAGCTTCGCGGTGATGCCCGGCAAGTCGCCGATGCCGTCTCCGTTGGAATCGGCGAAGCTGCGTGGATAGATCTGATAGATGGCGGCGCCCCGCCACCAGTCCTCGGTCGCTTCGGTTGCGATCAGCGGATTTGCCTGCGCCGTCATCGTCATTTCCCCGCTTCGCACATGATATAGCCCAGCGCCGGTATCGAGAGCTTCACGCTGCCCGGCGCGACCGGGGCCGCAGGGCAGTCGCCGATCAGCGACGCGAAGGATGCCGAGTCCGGTGCGACTTCGACATGGCCGTCAAACTGTGTCGTTGCCGTGTTGAACGCAATCAGTATCTCTTTCCCGCTATCCGGGTCGATGCGCGATACGGCGAAGATGCCGGGCGTATCGCTGTAATTGCGGATCACCTGCCTGCCCCGGCGCAGCGCCGGATGCGCGGTGCGCAGCTTCGCGAGACGCGCGATCGCCCGATAGAGCGGATGGCCGGTGTCGAAATTGGCAACCGCCGTGGTCTTGTCGGTGCCGAGCAGCACATTGTCGTTGTAGACCGCGACTTTGCTGGGGAACATGTCCTCCCGTGAATCCTGATCGTTGCCGTCGCCGGCGAAACCCTGTTCGTCGCCCGAATAGATGGTCGGCACCCCGCGCAGCAACAGCATCATGGCGTGGGCAAGTTCGGTACGCTTCAGGATTTCCGCATCGCTCGCCTGCGGCAGCGCCTTGCGCGCATAATAAGCGAAGCGGCCCGCATCGTGATTGCTGACGAAGGTGGGCAGGCGGTTGGCGGCTTCGGTGCCGCCTTCGTACAGCGCATCGCCGAAATAGAGCCGCTCGAAGATGCTGCTGCCCTGCGTACCGCCTACCGCCTGTATGACCGCCGCGCGAAACGCGAAATCGAGAACGCCCGGCAACTTGTCCACGCGGGTATGGCGGGCGAGCGTGCCGGGGTCCATCGCGTCCTGCGCCACTTCGCCGAAGATGTGGAAATGGGGGATGCCCTTCGCCTTCGCGCGATCGAGCATCGCGGGGACGAAGGCCGCCCAGAATTCCGGGTTCACATGGCGGGCGGTGTCGATGCGGAAGCCGTCCACGCCGTAAGTGTCGATCCACGCGCCGTAGATGTCGATCATCCCCTGCACGACGCGCGGATTCTCGGTCATCAGATCGTCGAGCCCGACGAAATCGCCCATCGTCGCGCTTTCGCCCGAAAAGGTCGTGTTGCCGCGATTGTGATACCAGATCGGATCGTTGAGCCAGGCGGGCGTCTTGGCATTTTCCTCGCCCCTGGGCAGATAGGGGGAATAGGCGAAGTTCGGGTCCGTCAGCTTGGCAAAGTTCTCCCGTGTGAGCACTGTATCTCCCGCGAAGCCGTCGTTGATCGGCGCGCCCGTCACGCCACCCTTGCGGGCGTAGGGATAGTCCGCGCGGCTGCGATAGGGGCAGGCGTCGGTTTTGCACTCGCGATAGGCGATGACGTCCGCCGTGTGGTTGGCGATGATGTCCATATAGACTTTCATCCCGCGCCCGTGCGCCGCATCGACCAGCGCCTTCATGTCGGCATTGGTGCCGAAATGCGGATCGACCTGCGTGAAGTCCGTGATCCAGTAGCCGTGATAGCCCGCGCTTTCCTGCCCCGGCCCGCCTTGCACCGGCTTGTTCTTGAAGATCGGACCCAGCCAGATCGCCGTCGCGCCCAACCCCTGGATATAATCGAGCCGCTTGATGAGGCCTTTGAGGTCGCCGCCGTGAAAAAAGCCCTTGGACGCCGGATCGAAGCCGGTCTGCATCCGGTCGCCCTTCAGGCCGCCGCGATCGTTCCTCGTGTCGCCATTCTCGAAACGGTCGGGCAGCAGGAAGTAGATGGTTTCGTCCTCCGGCAGGCGATCCTTATAATCCTGCGCGGCCAGCGGGGCCGCGAGGGTCGTGAGCAACAGGGCGGCAAGCAGGCGCTTGGATAACATCAGGCGAACATCCTCTGGTCGTTATTGGCCGCGCAATGGGCGGCGATATAGGCGTCGTGCGCGGGCAGGGCGGCAGCCTGCTGGCTGGCCTGCGCCTTCGCAAGGTTCATGAACTCAATGAGATCCGCGTCGCTCAGGGCATCGGCCAGCGGATGCCAGCCCTGTGGCCGGACGCCCTGACCCCACAGCACCTGCAACCAGCCGGTCTCCGCGAACAGTTCCTCGTTGAAGCGGATGATGCGGCCATTGGCGCGGAACAGCGCGATCTTCTCGCGAAGGCTGCCGGGCAGGGTCATCTCCCGGCACTGCCGCCACATCGGGCCTTCGCGCTCGGTGGCGTGATAATGCAGGATGATGAAGTCGCGGATCGACGCGAACTCGAAATCCATCTGCGCGTTGAAGGCGTCGCGGTCGGCGGCATCGATCGTTCCGCCCGGCAGATATTGCAGGAAGCGGGCGATCCCCGCCTGGATGAGGTGGATGCTGGTCGATTCCAGGGGTTCCAGAAAGCCGCTGGCGAGGCCGAGTGCGACGCAATTGTTCTTCCAGATCTGCCGCCGCTTGCCGGTGACGAAGCGCAGCGGGCGCGGATCGGCAAGCGCCGGGCCGTCGAGGTTGTCGAGCAATATGCGCGCGGCCTGGTCGTCGGACATATGGTCGCTGCAATAGACATGGCCGTTGCCGATGCGATGCTGGAGCGGGATGCGCCATTGCCAGCCCGCCGCGCGCGCGGTGGAACGGGTATAGGGCGTGATCGGCGACACCGATTCGCACGGCACCGCCAGCGCGCGGTCGCAGGGCAGCCAGTGCCGCCAGTCCTCATAGCCGCTTTGCAGCGCGCCTTCGATCAGCAGGCCTCGGAAGCCCGAGCAATCGACGAAGAGGTCGCCTTCGACCCTCAGGCCACCGTCGAGCGTGACGGCGGTGATGTCGCCGCTA
The DNA here is from genome assembly GCA_965279415.1 of Sphingobium sp. GTDB lineage: Bacteria > Pseudomonadota > Alphaproteobacteria > Sphingomonadales > Sphingomonadaceae > Sphingobium. The sequence continues at coordinate 714,960 of OZ257238.1, read as the reverse complement.
TCCCCGTCCTGCGCGACATCGATGACCTTGCCTTCGATCCGCTCGACCCCGCGCGCCTCCGCATAGCGGCGCAGATAGGCGGCGTAGAGCGACGCGTCGAAATGATAGGCATGGGCGATGGCAGGCGCCGGGCCGAAACGGTTCTGCGCCGCCGCCTGTGCGGTCGCGGAGAACGCCCAGAGATCGTCGGTCCCTCCCTGCGCGCGATGCCGCAACCAGTAATGGTGAAAGGCGATGAGGCCCAGTGGACGACCGATGCCGCCGAACGCATGGATATAGCGGTGGCCGGGGCGCAGCCAGTCGGCAAACTCTATGCCCAGCTTGAAGCTGCCTTGCGTCGCGCGAACGAAATCGGCTTCGTCTATGCCGAGACCCGCGTTGAAATGCTGGATCTGCGGAATGGTCGCCTCGCCGACGCCGACGGTGCCGATCTCTTCGGATTCGATCAGGCGGATCGACCAGCCGTCGCCCAGAAAGCGGGAGAAAGCCGCCGCCGCCATCCACCCGGAGGTGCCGCCGCCGACGATGACGATCCGCCGGGGGAGAGCGGGTTGTCGGGTCTGCTCACGCATGGCGGCGGTCCTCCGGGGCTTGGATGGCCTTTCCCCGTGCAGTGGGAAAGGCCATCCAAAGGGTCATCAGAACTTGTAGCTCGCGCCCAGCAGGAAGCGGCGTCCATAGGTCTGATAATCGATTACCTGGTTCGGCGCACCCGGATCGGTGGTGACGAACGCTTCGTCGGTCAGGTTCTGCCCTTGCAGGAAGATGGACAGGCCGTGCAGTGCGCTGCCTTCCTGGAAGTCGTAGCCGATCTGCCCGTCCACGATCATTTCGCCGCGCGCCCGACGACGTGTGCGTGCTGCGCCGAAGCCGGAGAGTTCCCCCACGAAAGTCGAACGATAGCGCACCGATCCGCGGGCGTTGAAGCCCCATTTCTCGAAGAAGGCGGTGCCGTTCAGCACCCACTTGGAATAGCCGGGCAGGTCGCGCGAGTCCGAACCGGGGGTCGGCGCGATCCGCGTCTTGGTATAGGAACCGCCGCCGGTAATACCGAAGCCGTCAAGCGCCTCGGTAATGCTGGAGAACGGGAAGGTGCCCGCGAGTTCTACGCCGTAGAGCTTGCCGCCCTGACCGTTGACCGGGATGTTGAGGATGCCGAACGGCAGGATCGTGACGCCGTTGCCGGGGTTCGACAGCGGGATCGTCGATGTATCGAATACCACGTCCTGATTGTAGATGTAGCTCTTGAGCTGCTTGTAGAAGAACTGCGCAGCGACATAGCCCTGACGACCGAAATATTTCTCGAACGTCACGTCGACGGCGTTGGCGCGCCAGGGGCGCAGGTCGGGATTGCCGGTGCTGCCGCTCAGCAGCGCCGTGTTGTTCTGAATGTTGAAACCATAGCTGAGCGAGGCGCGCATGTCGTCCAGACGCGGACGGATGATTTCGCGCGCCGCCGACAGGCGGATCACGAAGTCGCCCGCCGTGCGCAGCGACAGGTTCACGCTGGGAAGCACGTCGAGGTAATCGGTGCTCTCGCGGCGTGCAGTGGCGCCGATATTGGGCGATCCATTGGGGTTGGTGCCAAGGAAAGTCGCAGTCGCGCCGTTGCTGTTCTGGTCCGTCCAGTTCGCCTGCACGCCGAAGTTACCGGTCAGCGTCGAGGAGCCCAGTTCCGCCTTGATGTTGCTCTGGATATAAGCGGTCATCACCTTTTCGTGAATGTCGTAGGCCTTGACCACGACGTCGCCATAGGGGTTCTTCACCAGCTTGTAGATGCCCGCATCCAGCAATTCGCGCGGATCGTAGCTGATGACCGGGCCGAGGCCGAGGAAGCCGAGGTTCGACGTGCCCTTGCGGAACTGTTCCGGCACGACGACGCTGGTCAGGCCGTCGGTGTTGGCGGCAAGACCGAGGAACGCCTCGTCCGGCGTCAGCGACTTGGTGCGGTCGGTATAGTTGAGGCCGAACTGGATGCTGCGCAGGAAGCTGCTGTCCAGCTCCTTCTCGATTTCGAGGCGGTACTGCTTCAGCTCGTCCTTGATCAGGCGGTTGTTATAGTAACCGTCCTGCCCGTTCAGGATCGCCGAACCGTCCGGCGCGATCTGCGTGCCGCCCCAGCCCAAGGGGCTGGTCAGCTGGATCAGGCTGTAATCGCCGTAATTCAGCGTCGGATCGAACACCGTGCCGTTGCGCCCGCTGGTGAAGTTGATCGTGTCCTTCGCGCCGACATTCTCGCCGCGCGCGGTGCCGGCATTGCTTTCCAGCACCAGTTCGTTGCGGTCGGTCTTGGACAGGCTGAGGTCGAGCATGACGTTCCAGCCGTCGTCGCCCTTCCAGCTGTTGTTCCAGCCGAAGGAATAGAGCTTCGCCTTGCGCTCGAACACGTCGTTGCGGACCACGCCTTCGATATTGTTGAAGGTGCCGCCGGTGACGAAGCCGTTGCTGACGACGGGGTTGGTCAGCGTGACGAGGCTGTTGCCGTAAGCGAGCGGCAGTTCGACGCCGCGCTTTATCTGGTCGTCCTTGAAGTCCGAATAGAAGGCGTCCAGCGTCGAGGTGAAGTTGGGCGACGGGCGCCACTGCAACGTGCCCTGAAGGCCGAGGCGCGTAAGTTGCGTCGATGTGATGTAGGACTTCGACCCGCCGATCACCTTGGGCGATGCCGCCGTGCCGTCACCGGCATAGCCCCAGGCGTTGAATTCCTGGATCTGATAGGGTTCGTCCAGATAGCTTGCCGACAGGGCGATACCGATCGTGTCGTTCGCGAACTGATCGACATAGCTCGCATTGACGCGATAGCCCTTGTCCTTCGATCCGGCGTTCAGCTTGCCGAGGTCGGTATAGGTGCCGCGCCCGCCGATCGAGATGGTCGGCTTGGCATAGTCGAGCGGGCGGATGGTGCGCAGGTCGACGGTGCCCGAAAGGCCCTGACCCACGATGCTCGCCATCGGCGTTTTATAGACGAGAACCTGGCTTACGACTTCCGAAGGGTACTGGTCATATTCCACGGCACGGTTGTCGCCTGTTGAGGTCTGTTCGCGGCCGTTGAGCAATGTGGTGGAGAAATCCGGGGCGAAACCGCGGATCGAGATGGAGTTGGAGCGGCCAGAGACGCGCTGCGAGGTGAGGCCGGGCAGGCGCGCGATCGATTCGGCGATCGACGCGTCGGGCAGCTTGCCGATATCTTCTGCCGAAATGGACTCGACGACCTGATCGCGTTCCTTCTTCGCGATGACGGCGTTTTCGAGGGAGGCGCGGAAGCCGGTGACGATGATCGCGCCTTCCTCGGCGGGCTGCTCTGCGGCCTGCGGCGCGGCGGTCACGGCGGCGTCCTGCGCCTGCGCCATGCTCGCGGTGGCCATCGCAAAGGCGCATACGCCGATCGAGGATATCGTCTTGACGGATAAAATGCTGCGGTCGTTCATGCTAACCTCCCCTGCGGCCCCATCGTCGTCCGGCGTTTCGGGTGACGCCGTTTCGTTCGCGGGGACTTATGAAAACACCCTGTTCCGGGACGCGATGCGACCCGATGCCCGTCATCTGCCTGCCGCCCGGCGATCGGGCAATGAATGTGCATACGAATACGCTATGCATGCGGGATCATGCGCCGCGTTGCCCACCGGTTTGCCCGCGGTGGCAATATCTGCCACAATCGCGTTTCCGCCGCAGAGCGGACGCACGGGGATGGAAAAGGCCAGGCTGATGACCGCGCCGCGCAAGGCGACTTCCTTCGATATCGCCCAGCTTGCCGGGGTGTCGCAGCCCACGGTGTCGCGCGCGCTGCGCGGCAGCCCCTCGATCAGCGAGGAAACGCGCAAGCGGATAGAGGCGATCGCGCATCAGCTCAACTACAAGGTCGACAAGAACGCATCGAGCCTGCGCAGCCAGCGGTCGAACACGCTGGCGCTGCTGTTCTTCGAGGATCCGACGCCCGACGATTCGCACATCAACCCTTTCTTCCTCTCGATGATCGGGTCGATCACGCGGGCCTGCGCGCGGCGGGGCTTCGACCTGCTGATCTCGTTCCAGCAATTCTCGAACGACTGGCACACCGAATATGAGGACAGCAACAAGGCCGACGGCATCATCCTGCTCGGCTATGGCGATTACGAGGCCTATCGCGGGCGGCTGGAACAGCTCGTGCGGCAGGGCACGCATTTCGTGCTGTGGGGATCGAGCATGGACGGGCAGCCGGGCGTGACGGTGGGCTGCGACAACCGGCAGGGCGGCCATGACGCGGCGATGCACCTGTTCGGGCAGGGGCGGCGGCGTCTTGCCTTCATCGGCAATGCGACCAGCCATTATCCGGAGTTCTTCTCGCGCTGGCGCGGCTATGCGGAGGCGCATGCCGCGCGCGGCGTCGCCTGCGATCCCGCGCTTCAGGCCGATGCCCTCAATCTGGAGGAGGACGGCTATGCCGCGATGCGCACCGTTCTCTCGCGCGACGTGCCGTTCGACGCGCTGCTCTGCGCCAGCGACACGATCGCCATCGGCGCGCTCCGGGCGCTGCACGATGCGGGGCTGCGCGTGCCGGAGGACGTGGCGATCGTCGGCTTCGACGATATCCCCGCCGCTCGCCTCGCCAGCCCGCCCTTGAGCAGCGTGGTGCAGGACCAGAGCCTGGCCGGCGACGTGCTGGTCGACACCCTCGTCCGCCAGATCGACGGCGAACCTGCGAGCGACACCGTGCTGCCCGTGCGGCTGGTGGTCCGGCAATCATCGGGGGGGGGGTAGATATCTCCCCTCCCCTTCAGGGGAGGGGTCGGGGGTGGGGGCTGTCCGTCACTGACGCACCTTGCCTTCGTCTCGCTTGCAGCCCCCACCCCAACCCCTCCCCTGAAGGGGAGGGGCTTATTCGCCCACGCATACGAATACGCAGTTCCCTTGCCCTTCCCGCTGCGCCAAGCGTAATCCCCATAACGACAAGCCAAGGGGACAGGATGATGGCGGCGCGCGCGGACAGGGCCAAACCCCGGCAGGGTTTTGCGGGGCTGTGGAACATTTCCTTCGGCTTCTTCGGCATCCAGATCGGCTTTGCGCTTCAGAATGCGAATATGAGCCGCATCTTCCAGTCGCTGGGCCAGTCGCTCGACGATTTGCCCGCTTTGTGGATCGCGGCCCCCCTGACCGGCCTGCTCGTGCAGCCGATCATCGGCCATTACAGCGACCGGACATGGGGCCGCTTCGGGCGGCGTCGGCCCTATTTCTTCGCGGGTGCGCTGCTGGCGGCGCTGGGCCTGTTCATCATGCCGAACGTGCCGGGGCTATGGTTCGCCGTCGCGACTCTGTGGCTGCTCGACGCGTCGCTCAACATCTCTATGGAGCCGTTCCGCGCATTCGTCGCGGACATGCTGGGGAAGGACCAGCATACGCAGGGCTATGCCTTCCAGACGGCGTTCATCGGCGCGGGCGCGGTGCTGGGATCGGCGACGCCCTGGCTGATGGACGCGATCGGCGTGTCGAACGCCCACAGCGGCGGGGGCATCCCCGATACGGTGCGCTACAGCTTCTACATCGGCGGCGCGGCGCTGTTCTCCTCGGTCATGTGGACGATCCTGACGACGCAGGAATATGATCCGCAGACGCTCGCCCGCTATAACGGAACGGCGCCTTTCGCCCATGCCGTGCCGCCGGTGCCGCGCGCCACCCTCGGCGGGATCGGGCCGTGGATCGGGGCGGGCGGCCTGGTGATGCTGGGGGTCGAGCATTTCGCGCTGGAGAAGGAGCTCTATCTGCTCGGCGGTCTGCTCGTCGCCTTCGGGCTGGCGCGGCTGGGCGCGGCGATGCTGGCGGCGCGGGGCCGGGCGGACAATCTGCTCACCCACATCGTCGGCGATTTCGCGGGCATGCCCGAAACGATGAAGCGGCTGGCGCTCGTCCAGTTCTTCAGCTGGTCGGCGCTGTTCATCATGTGGATCTACACCACGCCGGTCGTCGCCCAATATATGTTCGGTTCCGCCGATCCCGCATCCGATGCGTTCAACCGGGGCGGCAACTGGGTGGGGATATTGTTCGCCGCCTATAATGGCGTCGCGGCGCTGTTCGCCGCCTTCCTGCTGCCCGCGATCGCCGTGCGGCTGGGCAAGCGCAACACGCATATCCTGTGCCTGCTGGCGGGGGCGGCGGGGTTCGCGGGGTTCCTCGTCATCCGCGATCCGCAATGGCTGCTGCTGGCGGAGGTCGGCATCGGTGTCGCCTGGGCGTCGATCCTCGCCATGCCCTACGCGATCCTCGCGGCGGCGGTGCCGCAGGACAAATTGGGGGTCTATATGGGGCTGTTCAACATCTTCGTGGTCGTGCCGCAACTGCTGGTGGCGACCGTGATGGGCAGCATCCTGAAAGCCTTTTTCCCGACGGAGCCGATCTGGACGATGGCCTGCGCCGCGCTGGTGCTCGTCACCGCCGCGCTGGCGATGCTCCGCGTGCGGGACGGCGTCGCCGCCTGACCGCGATCAGGCCGCCTTCGCCAGCGCCGCTTCGCGCGTCGCCCAGAACATGCGGCAAGGCGGGATGTTGAGCCATTCCAGATCGCTTTCGACGCTGGCGAACAGCGGGGTCAGCATCTTCGCGACGAAGCGGGAATATTGATAGACGAGGAAGGTGCCGCCGGGCCGCAGGGCCGCGTGCGTTTCCGTCATGATCGCATCGCCGACGCCTTCGGGCAGGGTGGAGAAGGGCAGGCCCGACAGGATATAGTCCGCCTGGGTGAAGCCGTGCTCCCCGATGATCGCGCGCACGTCCGCGGCCGATCCATGCACCGCACGGAAGCGGTGGTCGTTGATGTCGGCGCTCAGATAGCGGACGAAATCGGCATTGGTGTCGATGGCGATGAGCATCGCATCGGGCCGCATCTTTTCGAGGATGGGCCGCGTGAACGTGCCGACGCCCGGCCCATATTCCACGAAGAGGCGCGTATTCGCCCAGTCCACGGGTGCGAGCATCGCCTGCACCAGCATGCCGGAGGACGGGATGACCGATCCGATCATCGCGGGATGCTTCACGAACTGGCGGAAAAATGTGGCCCAGGGGCCGAAGGTCCGGCGGATACGCGCAACGGGACCGTTGGCCTTCTGCAATTTCTTGAACTGTACGGTTGCCATTCGGGTCCTGCCGTTATCGTTGTGGCGATGGCGTCGCAAAATTGTCATCTATTGGCAAGCGCGCATCGGAACAAGCAACAACGCGGCACAGCCCGTCGGGTTCAATCGGTCCGCATCCTCCCCTTCGCCGAATGGTGCGAAAAACAAAAAAAGGGCCGGTCGAAAGACCAGCCCGTGAAAGTTTTAGGAGAGGATGCCTGAAAGGCACGAACGGTATGCGTTTTGCACATTCGTATCGCAAGTGCGAAAGAGAATGGCTTGGTTGCATATTTTGCATCTTGCGGAATGCGCCGGTTTCTGGCTTGTTGCGGCAGGGATGCTTGCGACAGTCGGCTGTTTGCCGGTTGAATCGTTATGGTGCGGTGCAGCAAGATGGGGTCCGAATAAGAGACTATGCGTCGGTTGCCGCCTCTTACGGCCCTTGAGGCTTTCGTGCAGGTCGCGCGACTCGGCTCCGTCAAGGCGGCTGCCGAGGAACTGGCGCTGTCGACGCCCGCGCTCAGCCGCCGGGTGCAGGCGCTGGAACGCTTCATCGGCAAGTCGCTGTTCGACCGCAAGCATCAGTCGATGGAAATCAACGGCGACGGACAACGGCTGCTGGACGATATCGCCCCGGCGCTCGACGCCATGTCGACCGCGATCGACAATATCCAGAGCGGCGGCAACCAGTTGCGCTTCCGCCTCGCGGTGTTGCCTCTGTTCGCCAGCCAGCGGCTGTTTCCGCGGCTGGGCGAGTTGCGGCGCCTGCATCCCACGCTGCATCTCGACGTGGAAACCACGCCGCATGCCGTCGCGCGGCTGGGCGAGGGGCTGGATGCTGCGATCGTGCTGGCCAAGGATATCGATCCGGCGCTCTACGCGCACGAACTGGATCGCGACGAAGTCTATCTGATCGCCGGCCGCACCTTGCTGGAAGGCCCCGGCGCCATCACCGCGCCGGAACAACTGTCGCGCCACACCATATTGCTGCACCGGGAAATGTCGGCCAGCTTCGACGCGTGGCGCGATGCGATCGGGATGCCGGACCTGCAACCGGCCGCGATCGACAATTATGATTCCGGCCCCCTGATGCTCGAAGCCGCCGCGCAGGGACTGGGCGTCGCGGTGATGCATGCCAGCCATTACAAGGACGCGCACGACCCGCGACTGACGCGGCTTTTCGCGCAACATGTTGAAAGTCCTTACCGCTATTTCTTCGTCTGCCGTCCGCGCGCCCTGCAGAACCGGGCGGTGCGTATTTTCCACGACTGGCTGATCGGCGTGGACATATGATTTTCGCGATTTTAACCTAAAAATCGTTTCGATGCCGCCGTTCTTGGCATCATGAGAAACGCAGCACATCAGTCGCCGGCACTCGCCGCGCAAACGGGCCTCACGGACAAGATCGCACGTTGGGCCAGCCGGCTGGGCGGCAAGGCAGAGGACGCTGCCGAGGAACCCGTTTCCGCCCGCACGCCAGCCGGCAAGGTGTTCAGCCGCGAAGTCGACCGGCGGCGTCAGCTCTATCAGGATATCGGCTCGTTCCTGTTCACGCACGATCTCGATCTGACGCCGCTCAATTTCGGCGTCGCGCATGACTATCTGACCGGCAACGACCATGGCATCGAAAAGGCCGTGGCGGCGGTTCTGGCGGAGCGGGGCAAGATCACCAACGGCTGGGTCGAATCGATCGTGGCGGATGGTCCCAACAAGGACGTCACGCCCGACGCGCTGCACGACATGCTGGAGAAGGTGGAGGAGAACCTCGTCCAGTTCACCGGCCTCGTCGATGAATCCCGCAATTCGGCCAAGGACTATGGCAATGCGCTGCAGGAGCAGGTGAAGGATATGTCCGAAGAGGCGAAGGCGGAGCCGGTGCTGGCCCGCCTGATCGGCCTGACCCGGACGATGGTCGAGAAAACCCGCGAAGTCGAAAGCCAGATGCGCGAAAGCGCCAAACAGACGCGCCTCCTCCAGAACAGCCTGGAAACCGCGCGCCGCGCCGCCGAGCAGGACCATCTGACCGGCCTGCCCAATCGTCGCGCCTTCGAGGCGACGCTCACCGCCGAAACGCTGGCTGCGCAGAAGGAAGGCGAGGCCCTGAGCGTCGCCTTCTGCGACATCGACCATTTCAAGGTGGTCAACGATACCCACGGCCACGAAACCGGCGACCGCGTGCTCAAGTTCGTCAGTGGCCTGCTGGCGAAGGTATCCAACGACAAATGCCACGTCGCCCGTCATGGCGGGGAAGAGTTCGTGATGCTCTTCCGGGGCAAGACGGCGGGTGAAGCCTGCGAGGCGGTGGATGCGGCCCGCGCCGATCTGGCGACGCGCAGTCTTGTGAACCGGTCGACGGGGGAACGGATGGACCGCGTGACATTCTCCGCCGGGGTCGCCAATGTGCTGGCCTACGACAATCCCCGCGCGGCCCTCAAAGCCGCCGACAGGGCGCTGTATCTCGCCAAGGAACATGGCCGCAACCGGGTGTATCTTGCCGCCGAAGTGGACTGAGGCGGCTTACTCTGCCGCTACCGGCTGGACTTCATACTGGTCCAGCACCCACTCTTCCTCCTGCGCGGCCGCGATCCAGTCCTGCATCCAGCGATGCGCCATGACCGCCTCCACATAGGCGCGGGCGAAGGGCGGCAAGGCAAGCTGATAGCTGGTGATGCGGCTGGCGACCGGCGCGAACATGATGTCCGCGGCGCCGAAATCCCCGAACAGAAAATCGCCCCTGCCGCCGTGATCGGCCCGCGCCTGCGCCCAGAGCTGCGCGATGCGCGCAAGGTTCTCCGCGACTTCGGCGGAGGGCGCCACGGCATCGAAGATGCGCCGCGTGTTCATCGGGCAGGCGCGGCGCAACGCGACGAACCCGCTGTGCATTTCCGCCGCGATCGACCGGGCGATGCCACGCGCCGCCAGATCCTGCGGCCAGAAGCGCGTGCCTCCGGTCAGGTCGTTGAGATAATCGATGATGGCGATGCTGTCCCACACCGCAGTGTCGCCGTTCCACAGCGTCGGCACTTTCCCGGCGGACGGGGCGAGGTCCGCCTGAGCCTTCCGCGCCGGCCAGGCATCGTCGTACAGCGACACCAGCACTTCCTCGAACGGCAGGCCCGACTGCTTCACCGCGAGCCAGCCCCGCAGCGACCAGCTCGAATAGGCCTTGTTGCCGATGATGAGTTTCAGCATGTGCGCACTTCCTCATTAACAACCGTTTTCCTGCGAAAGCAGGAATCCAGGGCCGAGATGGCTAATCAAGCCGCTCTGGACTCCTGCTTTCGCAGGAGAACGTCTAATCAACCCGTCACCGCCTCCAGCACCGCGGCGCGCAGTTCGGCGATCCCCATGCCGCCTTCGCTCGACGTTGCGATGATGTCGGGATGGGCGGCGGGGCGCTTGCGGATTTCCTCCAGCGTGCGGGCGGTCACGGCGGTCAGTTCGGTCGCCTTCACCTTGTCCGCCTTGGTCATCACGATGCGATAGCTGACCGCGGCGTCGTCCAGCATCTTCATGACGTCGCGGTCGACTTCCTTGATGCCGTGACGGCTGTCGATCAGCACCAATGTGCGTTTCAACACCGCGCGCCCGCGCAGATAATCGTTGATGAGGAAGCGCCATTTGCGCACCACGTCCTTGGGCGCCTTGGCATAGCCGTAGCCGGGCATGTCGACCAGGCGGAACAGCGGCACGTCGCCTGGCTCCAGTGCGCCGACATCGAAGAAGTTCAACTCCTGCGTGCGGCCCGGCGTGTTCGACGTGCGGGCAAGGCCGTTGCGGTTGGTCAGCGCGTTGAGCAGCGTGGACTTGCCCACGTTGGAGCGGCCCGCGAACGCCACTTCGTTGACGATCGGATCGGGCAGGAACTTGAGGTCCGGCGCGGATTTCAGGAACGCGATCGGCCCGGCGAATATCTTCCGCGCGGCCTCGATGCGGTCGAGATGGTCTTGGTCGTCGGTCATGTCACTCACCTAAAATCCTCCCCTGGAAGGGGAGGTGGCAGGCGCAGCCTGACGGAGGGGTGTCACCCTATCGAAAGAGGAATGCCCCTCCACCACCGCTTCGCGGCGGTCCCCCTCCCCTTGCAGGGGAGGATTTTTCAAATCGTTCACTTCGCCGCCGCCGGCGTGCTCAGCACCGGATGCTTGCGGTACAGCCACCATTGCTGCGCCATCGACAGGCAGTTGTTGGTGATCCAGTAGACGAGCAGGCCCGCGGCGAAGGGCGCCATCACGAACATCATCATCCACGGCATGATCGCGAAGATCTGCTGCTGCATCGGGTCCATCTGCGCGGGGTTCAGCTTGAACTGCAGGAACATCGAAATGCCCAGCAATATCGCCAGCACACCGATGGCGAGGAAGGCGGGCGGCTGGAAATCGAGCAGGCCGAACAGGTTGAGCACATGCAGCGGATCGGGCGCGGACAGATCCTTGATCCACAGCACGAACGGCTGGTGCCGCATTTCGATCGTCAGCATCAGCACCTTGTACAGCGCGAAGAAGATCGGAATCTGGATGAAGATGGGCAGACAGCCGGCCAGCGGATTGACCTTCTCCTGCTTGTAGAGCGCCATCATCTCCTGCTGCAGCTTGGGCTTGTCGTCCTTGTACTTGTCCTGCAGCGCCTTCATCTTCGGCTGCACGGCGCGCATCGCGGCCATGCTGGCGAACTGCTTCTGCGCGACGGGGAACATCAGGCCGCGCACGATCAGCGTCAGGCAAATGATCGCCACGCCGAAATTGCCGATCTGCTGGAACAGCCAGTGGAGCAGCGAGAAGATCGGCTTTTCGAACCAGTAGAACCAGCCCCAGTCGATCGCGCGGTCGAACAGCGCGACACCCTGCGGCGCGGGCGCATCCTGATAGGATTCGAGCGTGCGCACTTCCTTCGCACCCACGAACAGCCGCGATGTCTGCGTCACCGCCTTGCCGGGCGCCAGCAGCACCGGGTTCAGACTGTAATCGGCCTGATATTGCGACCCGGCACCTTTGCGGAACTGGCCGGTGAAGGCGGTTTTCTGGTCGGGGACGAGGGCGGACAGCCAGTATTTGTCGGTAAAGCCGATCCAGCCGCCGGTGCTGGGGAAGGACTGGTTGCCGTCCTCGTCCAGATCCTTGAAATCAACATCGTAATTGGCCGCGCCGTTGAACACGCCGATCGGGCCGGTGTGGATCGTCCAGCTCGTCGGATCCTTCGAATGCCCGTCGCGGCTGATATAGCCATAGGGCTTGACCGCGACCGGCGCGGCGGACGCGTTCGTCACCTTCTGCGCGACGGTGAACATGAAATCCTTGTCGACGGTCAGCGCGATCTCGAACGTCTGGCCTACGCCGTTATTCCACGTCAGCGTGACCGGCGTCGTCGGCGTCAGCTTGCCGCCGCTCGCCGTCCAGACGGTATTGGCGTCGGGGCCTTTCAGCCCTTCGCCCGACCAGCCGAAGCCCGCGAAATAGGCGTCCTTCGTGCCGCCCGGCGAATAGAGGCGGATCGCGGGCGACGCCTTGTCGATCGTCTCGCGATAGGTCGGCAGGACGATGTCGTCGATCCGCGCGCCCTTCAGGTTGATGGAGCCTTGCAGCTTGGGCGTCTCGATCGCGATGCGCGGCCCTTCCTTCAGCACGGCGGCGCGATCGCGGATCGCCTGCGGGCTGTCGGCGGCGGGGTCTGAAGAGGGACTGGCGACCGGTGTGGTCTTGCCGCCCTGCACCTGCGTGGCGGGGGGATTGGCGGCGGGGAAGAACCGCTCGGCGATGTAGGGCCATCCGAACAGGATCAGTGCGCTCAGCACTACCGCGAGAATGATGTTCCGCTTGTCGTCCACGTCAGAAAGGCTCCCGCCACAAAACTAGAATTGAAAGAGGTCAGGGCACCGGATCGTAACCGGAGCCGCCCCAGGGATGGCATCGCATTAGCCGCTTCGTCGCCAGCCAGCTACCCTTGACCGCGCCATATTTTCGCAGCGCGTCGATGGCATATTCCGAACAGCTCGGCGCATAGCGGCAGGAGGGCGGCAGGATACGCGACGGCCCAAGCTGCCATCCGCGGGCGATGAGGGTGAGCAGGCGGGCGATCATTGCCCAGCTGCTCCGTGTTCCTGCGAAGGCAGGAACCCAGAAATCTCCGCGGAACGCGCCGTTTCGGCTTTACTAGGCTCCTGCCTGCGCAGGAGCACGGCATCTTTGGGGGCCAGCTTGCGTAAGGCTTTCGCCAGTTCGCTGCGCAACTGCGCAAAGTCGCGTTCGATCCCGCCCGCGCGGCCGATCAGCACATGGTCCGCGCCCGCCACGCCCAGTTCGGGCAGCAGCTCCCGCGCCAGAACGCGCAAACGGCGCTTCATCCGGTTACGGACGACAGCGCCGCCAATCTTCTTCGTCACGGTAAAGCCGACGCGTTTTGCGGGGTCGCCATCCTGCCGGTCATGCACCAGCAGGACGAATCCGGGCATCGGCTGCCTGCGTCCGCGATTCGCCGCAAGGAAATCGGCGCGCTTCGCGATGATCGCGATGGCGCCGTCTTTCCCTGCAGGCCGAATCAGGCGCTCAGGCTCTTGCGGCCCCGGCTGCGGCGCGCGCGCAGGATGTTGCGGCCGCCCACCGTCGCCATGCGGGCGCGGAAACCGTGGCGGCGCTTGCGGACCAGGTTGCTCGGCTGAAAGGTGCGCTTCATCGCTCATTCCTCAATAGATCAGTATAATCGGCAAGACAAAAAAGGGCCGCCAAATCCGGCAGCCGCGTGTCGAGCGGGTCCGATAGGGAAAAGCCGTCCCCAAGTCAACCGGGGATGGCGACAAACCGACCGCGCGGCCCCTGTTTTACTGCCGTGCCCAGCTTTCCTCGCACAGCGCCTTGAACTGATCGGCGACCGCGCCCCAGCCGGTCTCGAACCCCATGTCCGCATGGCTTTTCATCGTCGCTTCGTCCCAGTGCCGCGCCGACGCGCGATAGGCGGTGCCTTCACCATCGGGCGCAAAGGCGAAGATGCCGGTCATGAACGGGGGATGCGGGATCCACCCGGCGCGAAACGCATCGGTAAAGACGATTCGCACTTCGGGCGTCACTTCCAGGAACACGCCTTCCACCGGCGAGATTTCCCCCTCCGGCCCGACCATGTTCATCGCCGATCGCCCGCCGGGCCGCGCATCCATCTCGATCACCTGCGTGGTCCAGGGTTTGGGCGCCCACCATTCGGGCAATCGCTCGGTCCAGACTTTGTAGACATGCGATACCGGTGCGGCGATGTGGCGGTCGATCGCCAGCTCATGCAGGGGCAGGTCGGTCATGATTACTCACTCCTTGTTCAGGCGCTCAGGTCGATCACCGGCGCAAAGCCGCCGAAGATCATCCGCTTCCCGTCGAAGGGTGGGGCGTCGCCTTCGTTCATGCGCGGATCGGCCATGATCTTCTCCCAGGCGCCATCCCGCACCGCCTTGGACGGCCATTCGATCCAGCCGAACACGACATTTTCCTCCGGCGTCGCGATCACGGCGGTGCGCAGGTCGTTGATCTTGCCCGCCTGTATGTCGTCGCCCCAGCCGTCGAACACCCGCGTCGCGCCATATTCCAGGAACAGCGGCGACATCTTCTGCGTCCACGTCGTATAGCTTTCCCGCGCGTCATTGGGCACCGGCACCAATATTCCGTCGATATAGCTCATGGTCTCTCTCCTTTGCGGCAGCAGGGTATTTGGGAGACAGGCTAAGCCCCATTGCCCGGACTGTCCAAGGCCGTGCGACGGGGAGTCAATCGTACAGGACGATTGCCGCGCTTACCGACAAAATCGCTCGACTCTTCCCCCGCACCGCGCCAAAAGACAGGCGAACAAAAGCGGCACAGACGGGGGCAGCACTTGGTCGCAACAGTATCGACGGTGGCCTATCTGGGGCTGGAGGCGCGCACGGTCGAGGTGCAGTGCCAGCTGGTCCCCGGCCTGCCCAATTTCATCGTCGTCGGGCTGGGCGACAAGGCGGTGACCGAAAGCAAGGAGCGGGTGCGCAACGCCATCGCCGCCATCGGCCTCTCGCTCCCGCCCAAGCGGATCACCGTCAACCTGTCCCCCGCCGATCTGCCCAAGGAAGGATCGCATTACGACTTGCCGATCGCGCTCGCGCTGCTCGGCGCAATGGGCGTGATCGATGCGGAGACGCTGAGCGGCTATGTCGTGGTGGGGGAACTGGGTCTGGACGGGCGGATCGCCTCCTCGCCCGGCGTGCTGCTCGCCGCGCTTCACGCCGGGGAACAGGGGCTGGGTCTCGTCTGCCCGGCGGCGCAGGGGAGCGAGGCGGCCTGGGCGGGGCATGTCGACGTGATCGCCGCGCCGGGTCTCCTGCCGCTGCTCAACCATTTCAAGGGCACCGGCCTGCTGCCTGCGCCCTCGCCCGGAGACGTCGAGCCGCCCGTGCGCGGCGCGGACCTGCGCCAGGTAAAGGGGCAGGAAACCGCCAAGCGCGCGCTGGAGATCGCCGCGGCGGGCGGGCATAATCTGCTGATGGCCGGGCCGCCCGGCGCGGGCAAGTCGCTGATGGCGAGCTGTTTGCCCGGCATATTGCCCGAACTGACGGCGTCGGAGGCGCTCGAAGTCTCGATGGTGTCCTCGGTCGCGGGCACGCTGGAAGGCGGGCGGATCAGCCGCGCCCGTCCCTTCCGCGCGCCCCATCACAGCGCGTCGATGGCGGCGCTGGTCGGCGGCGGGCTGCGCGTGAAGCCGGGCGAAGTCAGCCTCGCGCATCTGGGCGTCCTGTTCCTCGACGAACTGCCGGAGTTTCAGCGCGCTGTGCTCGATTCGCTGCGTCAGCCGCTGGAGACCGGCACCGTCAGCGTCGCGCGCGCCAATGCGCATGTCACTTTCCCGGCGCGTGTGCAGCTTGTCGCGGCGATGAACCCGTGCCGCTGCGGTCATCTGGGCGATCCGTCGCTCGCCTGCGCCCGCGCGCCGCGCTGCGCGTCGGATTATCAGGCGAAGGTGTCCGGGCCGCTGCTCGACAGGATCGACCTGCATGTCGACGTGAACGCCGTCACCGCCGCCGATCTCGTCCTGCCGCCGCCTGCCGAGGGATCGGCGGAAGTCGCCGCGCGCGTCGCCGCCGCCCGCGCGATCCAGACGGCGCGCTACGCCGATCACACGGCGCGCACCAATGCGGAGGCGGACGGCGACTTGCTGGAGGCCGTCGCCACCCCCGACGATCCGGGCCGCGCCCTCCTCGCGCAAGCCGCCGCCGCGATGCGCCTCTCCGCCCGCGGCTACACCCGCGTCCTGCGCGTCGCCCGCACCATCGCCGATCTTGCGGGCAGCGAAGGCGTGGGCCGGGTGCATGTGGCGGAGGCGCTCAGCTATCGGCGGCGGGCGCCGGTGAATTGAGGGGAGGCCGTAAATGCGTGAAGATCGCGAAGAAATCTGTGCGCCCGCGTCCGTCCCCGCAGAACTGTCCGCCGCGCTGGCAGGCTATGCGTGGGCGCGCAACAGCGTCGGTGAATCGGGCGGTGCCGTCTATCGTCTCCACGGCAAGCCAGATGCGCCCGATCTGTATCTGAAGCACGGGAAGGGCGCCGTGGCGGGCGATCTGATCGACGAAATGGTGAGGCTGCGCTGGCTGGGCGGCTATGTCCCGACGCCTGCGGTCACGCATTTCGTTGCCACAGCGGACGAAGCATGGCTGCTGATGACGGCATTGCCCGGCGCAACCGCCTATCAGATGCTGGAGGACGATCCGGATGGCCGCATTGCCGTCGTCGATGCCCTGGCGGCGTTCCTGCGGCGGCTCCATGCGGTCCCGGTCAGCGAGTGTCCGTTCAACAGCGATCACCGCTACAGGCTGGGCCTTGCCCGGCATCGCATCGACGCGGGTCTGGTCGACGAAGAGGATTTCGACGCGGCGCGGGAAGGCTGGACGGCGGAGCAGATATGGCACGCCATGCATGATGTGCTCCCCTTCGTACCCGATCCGGTCGTCACGCATGGCGACTTTTCGCTGGATAACATTCTGATGGGGGATGGCGATGTCGTCGGCTGCATCGATGCCGGGCGCGTCGGCATCGCCGATCGCTATCAGGACATCGCCATTCTCTGGAACTGCCTCGGAGAGTTCGACGCATCCCTGCAGGACAGGTTCCTCGCGCAATATGGCGTGCCTGAGCCGGACGAGGGCAAGCTGCGGTTCCACCTGATGCTGGACGAGCTGTTCTGAAGCGAATGGTAGCGTTTCTGCCCGTGACGCACTTGCACTATGACCGAGGCGCACTAAACTGCACCAATAGTATGATGATCATTTCAGCGATACTCTTTGGAGTCGAGCCATGGCCACAGTCCGTAAAACCATCACGCTCACAGCGCAGCAGGATGCCTGGATTGCTGGGCAGGTCGCGGCAGGAAGCTACACCAACGACAGCGAAGCGATCCGCGATCTCATCCGTCGCGAACAGGAGCGCAGCGCAGAAGTCGAAGCGATCCGGCAGGCGCTGATCGAGGGCGAACGAAGCGGCGAACCCGAGCCGTTCGATTTTGCCGCGTTCAAGCGGTGCAAATCCTCCCGGCATGGCTGAATACCGCTTTAGCCGAGCGGCGTGGCGCGATCTTGACGGAATATTCGATTATACGGTGACGCAATGGGGCCTTCCACAGGCGTTGCGTCATGTCGATCTTGTCGAAGCGGCCTGTCCGGAACTGGCCGAAGCGCCGCAGCATTCACACAGTTGCGCCAATATCCGGCCCGGTTATCGTCGGCGCAGCGTCGGGAGGCGCATCCTCCACTTCCGGCCCACGCCCAACGGCATCGCGATTATCAGAATCCTGCATCAGCGCATGGATGCGACCCGTCATTTGTAAAGGCTTTGGCCTGATGGAAAACTCCTGATTGTCGGTCAGTTAACTGAATCGGAGATGCCCTGTGTTACCTGCCTCTGAAATGGGGAGCAAATATTGCATGGGTGATCGAAGCGTCAGCACTACGGACCGGCGAGCATTTCTGGCCTTGGCCGCGATTGTCCCGCTGGCGCTGGCATTGGGCGGATGCGGCTCGACCGAAAAATTCCGTTACAAGATGATTGTCGAAGTCGAGACTCCGCAAGGAGTCAGGAGCGGCTATGCGGTGCGCGAGATCGTTCTTCGCCGATCGCCCAATGTTCCAATGCTTGGAGCCGATCGAGGCAGCATCAACGTGCGCGGCGAGGCGGTGGCCGTGGACATCGCCCCCGGCAAGACCCTGTTCGCGCTGCTGACAGGAAGACATGGCGACGTGGACTATGCCGGGACCGGGATGATGGCGATCTTCCGGGTTATGGATCGTGTGCCGGGGCGAAAAGGCGGACCGCACGAGCTTTGGCCCAATGTTCCAACGATCCGCGAGCCGATCACCAATCCGCTGCCGATGCTGGTGAGGTTTGGCGATATGGCTGATCCTACGAGCGTCGAGCGTGTAGAGCCAGGAGCGCTGGCTGCCGTGTTCGGCCCGGGGGTGAAGCTGAAGCGGATTTCCGTATCGGCGACCACTGAAGCGGTGACGACGGGCATTGGGAAGAGGGCGAGGTGGCTGATCGAGGCGGCAGTGATGAACAATCCCGGCTGGGCTGCTTTGTCGTTGGAAACTCGGAAAGCAATTAACGGTATGTTTTCAGGAGCTCTTGGAAAGCGCAAATGAACCGCGACGCGGGCGCGCCATGCCTATCGCAAATCACACGGATGGCGGCGGGAAAAGCCTGATTGTCGTTTCTTAAGAAAGAAAATTATGATCTTCGGAGCAGGTAGAAAATATCTTACGATCTCATGATTTTATGAAGTCAGGTAATTAAATGACATATTTTGCTACCGAATTATGGCCATCCGTTATAATTATAATATTAGTCTCATTCTCGTCATCTTATATATCAAAATCTTTTGGTATGGCAACCTGCTTGCTTATTACAGCGGTATCTTTGTTCCTGGCATATGCTTTAGTCATGGGAGGAGTTGGCCGGTACTTTTTTACAGCGCTTGTAATCTGGCCGATCTTGTCTTGGATCGGATTCGCGGTTGGACGCATTCTTCGTTGGAGGAAGTCCGCCTAACTACAACGGAAGCATATTGCGTGCAGCGGCAATCGCCACTTTGGAAACGCATTCCGAACTACCTATCCAACTGAAAATTGCCGGTACGCGCCGGGTTGGTAGCGGCAGAAATCAGGGCGTTTTCACATCTGACGAAAATCACATGAATGTCGTACACGCTTTTCAGTGCTTATCAGTATTCTGCTTGTCTCGATTTCGGTGTCCGAAAAACACTGTCGGATTGCGCGCATGAGCGACAACACCGAATGCAGGGTTTTCCGTCACGTTCTTACGACGGCAATTGCCCGACAGACATCCTGCCCCCACGTTCCTGTCCTACACAGCTACGCCCGCGCTACAACGCGCGCATGTCGAAGCGTAAGCCACCCCACGCAAATACCCGCGCAAAACTCGCCGCAGAAATGGACATTTTGCGTGCGGAATACGTGTTTAGCCTTACCTTTGTTACCTTTGCAGAAGCATCCGGATTGACGTTCTACCGCGCGGCGGCGCGCTTCGCCTTCGGAGCCGCCTTCGCCGGAGCCTTCGTCCCTGCCTTCCGCCCGGCCTTGACCGGATCAGCCTTCACCGCCACCGTCGCGGCCTTCTTCTCCACCGCCGCACTCGGCTCGAACCAGCCCGGTTGCGCCAGCACGGATTTCACAACCGCTTCGCGCATCGCCGGATCGGCGAGGTGTTGCGCGTTGTCCAGCCGCAGTTGCGCCGCCGCCTCGTCGTACAGAAACGGCAGCAGGGCATAGCGTTTGCCGCGCGTGATCGGCGTCGCTTCGTGGAGCAGGGAGCAGGAAAAGACGATCGCCCCGCCGGTCGGCGCGCGATAGGTGCGCGGTCCGAATTGCGGAAAGCGCAGTTCGCCGCCGTCATAATCCTCGGCATTCAGGTTGATCGTCACGGCAAAGCGGCGATGCGCGGTGCCCAGCGTCGTATTGTCCTTGTGCGGGCGGAAATAGCCGCCGGTCTCCGCGTCGTAGCAGGCGAGCAGATAGCGTTCCATGCGCGTCACGCGGAACTGGAAGGCGCGCTCAATCGCCGGGACGAGACGCCGCATCACCCGCGCCTGCAGGGCGGCGCGCAGATTCCCGTCCTCGATCGCGCAATCGGCGCGGCGCTTGTGGCTGTGGTCCACCACCAGCATCGTCTGCCCGGTGGCGGGGTCGGTCTTCATATAGCCGCTGTCCTCGACGCCCTGCGCTTCCGCATAGGCGATATAGTCGCGGCACAATTCCGGCTCGATGACGTTGGGCACCATCAGCACCGGCGCCCACTGGTCGCTCATCGCGGCGGGAGCGGGCAGGGCGGCGATGGCGTCGGTGATCTGCGCGAAATGGATCGCGGGGTCGGTGATCGGGATGATCGCCTGCACGCGCAGCGCCGGGTCCAGCACGAAGCTGACCAGATGAAGCCGGTCGTTGCCGCCCTCCACCGGCTGCGCCACGCCGAACCGGCGGGCGAGGCTGCGGTCGAAATCCCACAGTACGCGGATGCCCGGATAGCTGTCGCCGATCAGCCGCGCGGACTCGTCCTGCGCATCGTTGCTGACGAGGAAGCAGCAGGCGGCGACGTCGTCGAACGGGCCGCGCTGGCGATAGAGCTGTTCGAGGAAACCCTGAACGCCCGGCGCCCGCGCGCCCGCGATGAAGGTGAGGACAACATGCCGTCCCGCCACGCTGTCGAGCGCATAGGCAGGGTTCGCGCCGGAGCGCACGACAAGGGACGGAATGGGGTCGCCGATCGTAAACATGGGGCGGAGCGTAGGCGGATATGGTTAATGAAAGGTTGCGACGCCTTTGTGCCTCGCCCCTTGAGGGAGAGGATTGCTCTCATGAACTCCCCTCCCCTTCAGGGGAGGGGCAGGGGGTGGGGGCGATTGCGGCACGCAATCGCTGGCGTCAGCCAGATGTCGCACGGACATCCCCCACCCCAACCCCTCCCCTGAAGGGGAGGGGCTTGATGGCGCGGCAATCCCTACAGCATCGCCTTCACCACCGGCGCCACGCCGCGTACCACCACGGCCACGCCCTGCGCGGTGGGATGCAGATTGTCCTTCAGCAACAGCGCCCGGTTGCCCGTCACCCCTTTGAGGAAAAAGGGATAGAGCGGCACCTGATATTGTTTGGCGATGCTGGGCCAGATCGGGTCGAACTTCGTGCGATAGGCGCTGCCGAGATTGGGTGAGGCGAGCATTCCGGCGAGCAGTATCTTGATCTTCTGGCGCTTGAGGTCGGCGACTATGGCGGTCAGGTTCGCGCGCGTCTGCGCCGGGTCGATGCCGCGCAGCATGTCGTTGCCGCCCAGTTGCACGATCACCAGATCGGGCTTGCGCCCCAGCGATTTCATCACCCAGCCCAGCCGCGCCTTCGCCTGCGCCGTCGTGTCGCCCGACACCCCGGCATTGTGGACGCGCACCGCCACGCCCTGCTTGCGCAACGATGCCTGCAATTGCGCGGGGAAGCTCTCATTGGGTTTGAGGCCATAGCCCGCCGTGAGGCTGTCGCCGAACGCCAGCACCAGCTTTTCGGCGGCCTGCGCCGGAAACGCGGCGATGACGCCGATCAGCGCCCCCACTTGGACAAGATGCCGCAATGCACCATATAGTCTCGATCGGCCGTTCGGCTTCGCCTGCATCAGAAAGTCTCCATCGTCCCATGACAACCCCCGATATTGTGATCGACGCCCGCGATGTCACCCTTTCGCTGGGCAAGGATGCGGCGCGGGTCGATATTTTGCGCGGCGTCAGCCTGTCGGTCGCGGCGGGGGAGAGCGTCGCGCTGCTCGGTCCGTCCGGTTCGGGCAAGTCCTCGCTGATGGCCGTCCTTTCCGGCCTCGAACGCGCGACCGGCGGGTCGATCCGCGTCGCGGGCGCGGATTTCGGGGCGCTGGACGAGGACGGGCTGGCACTTGCCCGGCGCGGCCGCATCGGCATCGTGCTTCAGGCGTTCCATCTGCTGCCGACGATGACGGCGGTCGAGAATGTCGCCGTGCCGCTGGAACTGGAAGGGGCGGAGGATGCCTTCGCCCGTGCGGAGGCGGAACTGAAAGCGGTCGGCCTTGGCCATCGCCTCACCCATTATCCCGCGCAGCTTTCCGGCGGGGAGCAGCAGCGCGTCGCCATCGCCCGCGCCATCGCCCCGCGCCCCGCGCTCCTCTTCGCCGACGAACCGACCGGCAATCTGGACGCCGCCAATGGCGAGTCGATCATGGACCTGCTGTTCGCGCGGCAGAAGGAAACCGGCGCGACGCTGGTGATGATCACCCACGACATCGCGCTCAGCCGCCGCTGCGACCGCATCGTCACCATGCGCGACGGGCGGATCGTGGAAGGATCGGTCGAGAACGCGCTGGCCGGGATCGACGCATGAGATTGGCTCTGCGCTTCGCCCTGCGCGATCTGCGCGGCGGTTTGCAGGGGCTGCGGCTCCTTATCGTCTGCCTGTTTCTGGGCGTCGCGGCGCTGGCGGGCATCGGCAGCCTGACCGCCTCGATCAACGCCGCCTTGTCCGAACAGGGGCAGACCATATTGGGCGGCGACATCGGCTTCGACCTCAACCAGCGCAGCGCCACGCCCGACGAACGCGCCGTCATGGCCCGCGAAGGCACCCTGTCGCAGACGACGCGGATGCGCGCGATGATCGCCCGCACCGACGGCGCCGACGCGGTGCTGAGCGAACTCAAGGCCGTCGATGCCGCATGGCCGCTTTACGGCGCGTTCACGCTGGAAGCGCGCGGCGCGCGGCCCGCCATCGGCGAAGTCGCGCTGGCCGATGCGCTGGCCGACCGATTGGGCGTGAAGGCTGGCGGGCAGGTGCGGATCGGCGATACGCTGTTCCGCGTCTCCGGCATCATCGCGCAGGAACCGGACCGGGTGGGCGCAGGCTTCACGTTCGGGCCGAGTGCGATCATCGCGGCGGAAAGCCTGCCCGCTACCGGTCTGCTGCAACCCGGCAGTATCTACGAAACGCGCTATCGCATCCGCACGCCCGCCGCCGTCGATCCGCGGACGGCGATCGACCGGATCAATGCCGCCGCCCCGCAGGCGGGATGGGAAGCCCGCGATCGCAGCAACGGATCGCCCGGAACCCGGCGCTTCATCGATCGCATGGGTCAGTTCCTGTCGCTCGTCGGCCTCGCCGCGCTGGTGGTGGCGGGGATCGGCGTCGGCAATGGCGTCGCCAGCTATCTGGACGGCAAGCGCCCCGGCATCGCGACGCTGAAGGCGCTGGGCGCCTCTACGCGTACCATCTTCCTGACCTATCTCCTGCAAATCCTTATCGTTTCCTGCGCCGGCTTCCTGCTTGGCCTCGTCGTCGGTGCGGCCCTGCCGTGGATCGTGACCGTGCTGGCGGGTGATATGCTGCCGGTGCCGCCCAGCCTCGGCATTTATCCCGTGCCGCTGCTGACGAGCGCCGCCTACGGCCTGCTCACCGCGCTGCTCTTCGCCAT
Organism: Sphingobium sp.; assembly: GCA_965279415.1. Lineage (GTDB taxonomy): Bacteria > Pseudomonadota > Alphaproteobacteria > Sphingomonadales > Sphingomonadaceae > Sphingobium. The sequence goes on along the minus strand of OZ257238.1, from coordinate 691,400 downwards.
CGTGCCGCTGGTGCGCGCCCGCAATGTCGCCGCCGCCGCCCTGTTTCGCGGCGGCTTGGGCGATCAGGGACGGACCGGGCGCTGGGTCTGGCTCGCGGTGGTCGTGATCGCCGCGCTGATCGTGGCACTGGCGATCGGCACCGCGCGGGAGCCGATGCTGGCCGCCATCTTCCTCGGCGCGGCCTTCGCCCTGTTCCTGATGCTGGCGCTGCTCGGCGCGCTGGTGCAATGGATCGCCGCGCGCCTGCCCCGCCCGCGTCATCCGTTGGCGCGGCTGGCGCTGGCCAATCTGCACCGCCCCGGTGCGCAGACCGGGCGGCTGATGGTCGCGCTGGGCCTCGGCCTGTCGCTCTTCGCGACGCTGGCGGTGGTTGAAACCAACCTCTCCGGCCAGATGGCGAGCAGCATTCCGGCCAAGGCTCCCAGCTTCTTCGCGCTCGACATTCCGTCAGACGGCGTGGACCGTTTCCGCAGCATCGTGACGCGGCAGGCGCCCGGCGCGGACATCGTGACCGTGCCGTCGCTGCGCGGACCGGTGGTCGCCGTACGCGACCAGCGCGTGTCCGATATGAAGGACATTCCCGAAGATGCGTGGATATTGCGCGGCGACCGCGGCCTCACTTATGCGGACGAACTGCCGCGCGGAAACAGCATCGTCGACGGTAAATGGTGGCCCAAGGGCTACTCAGGCGAACCGCTCGTCTCGGTGGACATCCGCGCGGCCAAGGCGCTGAACCTCAGGATCGGCGACATGCTGACCGTATCCGTGCTCGGCGTCGAAATCCCGGCCCGCATCGCCAGTTTCCGCGAGATCGACTGGGATTCGATGGGTCTCAATTTCGGCATGATCTTCTCCCCCAATGCGCTGGAAGGTGCGCCGCACAGCTATCTCGCGACGATCGCCTTGCCGGGCGGGGCGGGGGCATCGGCGGAAAAGGCGATCAACCGCGACGTGATCCGCGCCTTCCCCTCCGCCTCGCTGATCCGCGTGAAGGAAGTGATCGCATCGCTGGGCGACTTGCTGGCGCAGCTATCCGCTGCCGTGCGCGTCGCCGCGTCGGTGGCGATCGCGGCGGGGATCGCCGTGCTGGTCGGCGCGATCGCCGCCGCCCGGCGCAGCCGCACCTACGACGCCGTACTGCTCAAGCTGCTGGGCGCGACCCGGCGGCAGGTGCTGATCGTCCAGGCGCTGGAATATGCGGCGCTTGCGCTGCTCGTGTCCGGCATCGCGCTGGCGGTGGCGAGTGGTGCGGGCTGGTATCTGGCGACGCAGACCCTGGGCCTGCAATGGGCGCCGGACTGGGGCGTGGTGCTGCTGACGCTCGCTGGCGGCGCGGCGCTGACGCTGATCCTGGGTCTCGTCGGATCGCTGCCCGCGCTGGCCGCACGCCCGGCACAGGCGCTGCGGACGCTCTAGGCGATCGTTTCCGCCGCTTCGCCGATCCTTACATAGCGGCCATCGACATAGACGAGCGGATCGACGGTATCGCTGGAGAACATCTCGACCACGTCCCCAATGAAGATCGTATGCGATCCATAGGGCACCTGTTGCGTCTGTCGGCAGACGAAGCTCGCCTGCGCATCCCGCAGCCGGGGTATGTCGATGCTGCTGTCGGCCCAGCTTCCGACCTCGAAGCGCGCCTCGCCCTTCACCGCGCCGCTGCACGCGGCGGAGATATGGACATGCGCGGCATCGAGGATGTTGATGCAGAAGTCGGTGCCCGATTCCAGAACAGGGTGCATCGACGCCGTCTTGTTCACGCAGATCAGCATCGACGGCGGATCCATGCTCAGCTCGCTGACAGCCGTCGCCGCCATCGCATGGCGCACGCCGTCCTTCTTCGTCGTGATGACCACCACGGCCTTGGCGAAGCGCCGCAGGCCCGCGCGCATCTGGAGCGGCAAAGTCTCGGCGGCGGTGCTGTCCTGGGCCATAATGTGCTTTCGGAAAAGAGGTAAGGCGGTTCGGCGCTGATACCGGGCTATATGCCAATTGCAAACGGGCTTTGCATCACTATCGGTGCGTGCAGCAGAAAAGGAACAGGCCATGTCACGCTACGCATCGCACGGAGAGTCGCATCTGGTATCGCGTATCGGCTGGCTGCGCGCGGCGGTGCTCGGCGCCAATGACGGGATCGTATCGACCGCCAGCCTGATCATCGGCGTCGCCGCCTCCGCGCCGCAGCCCGGTGCGATACTGATCGCCGGAGCCGCAGGGCTGGTCGCGGGGGCCATGTCTATGGCGGCGGGCGAATATGTGTCCGTGAGTTCCCAGTCCGACACCGAGCGGGCGGACCTCGCCCGGGAACGCAGCGAACTGGCGTCCGACCCGGAAAGCGAAGTGACCGAGCTGGCGCATATCTACATCGGGCGGGGCCTCAAGGTCGATACCGCCACGGAAGTGGCCCGCCAGTTGATGGCGCACGACGCGCTCGGCGCCCATGCGCGCGACGAGCTGGGTATATCGGACGTTACCACCGCACGCCCGATACAGGCGGCGCTGACTTCGGCCGCCACCTTCACGACCGGCGCGGCGGTGCCGCTGCTGCTGGCCGTGCTGATCCCCGCAGCAACGCTCGTGCCCGTCATAGCGGTCGCCTCGCTCCTGCTGCTCGCGCTGCTCGGCGGGCTGGGCGCACGGGTGGGCGGCGCGCCGATCTGGCCCGCGATCGCACGTGTGACCTTCTGGGGCGCACTCGCGATGGCGCTGACCGCGGCGATCGGGCGGCTGGCGGGGACGGTGGTCTGATCTATCGCGGCGCCATGCGGATGGCGCCGTCGAGGCGGATGACTTCGCCGTTCAGCATCGGATTGCGGATGATCGATTCGACGAGCTGCGCATATTCCGCCGGTTTGCCGAGGCGACTGGGATGGGGCACCTGCGCGCCCAGCGCATCCTGCACATGCTGGGGGAAGCCCTCCAGCATGGGGGTCAGGAAAATGCCGGGCGCGACCGTCATGACGCGAATCCTGTGCTGCGAAAGGTCGCGCGCCACCGGCAATGTCATGCCCACCACGCCACCCTTCGACGCGGCGTAGGCCGCCTGGCCGATCTGCCCGTCATAGGCCGCGACCGAAGCGGTGTTGACGATGACGCCGCGCTCGCCCTCGATCTCGTCGAGCGTGGCGGCCCGCGCCGCGAACTTGGAAATCACGTTGAACGATCCGATCAGATTGACTTCGATCGTCTTGCGGAAGCTGTCCAGCGGGTGCGGCGTATTTTCCTTGCCCACGGTCTTGATCGCCGGGGCGATGCCCGCGCAGTTGACGAGGATACGGGCTATGCCGTGCGCCTGCTCGGCGCCGTCCAGCCCCTGCGTCACGCTGGCGTCGTCGGATACGTTGACGCCGACATGGATGCCACCGATCTCCGCCGCCGCGGCTTTGCCCGCTTCCTCGTTGAGATCGAAAATCGCGACCTTCGCACCCTGCGCCGCGAGCATCTGCGCCGTCGCCTTGCCGAGGCCCGAAGCGCCGCCGGTCACGATCGCGGCCAATCCCCTGATGTCCATGCTCTGTTATCCTCTCGAAAAGATCAGGCGAGTTCGATCGCCATGGCGGTGGCTTCCCCGCCGCCGATGCACAGGCTGGCGACGCCGCGCTTCAGGCCGCGCGTCTCCAGCGCGGAGATCAGCGTCGCCAATATGCGCGCGCCACTCGCGCCGATCGGATGGCCCAGCGCCGTCGCGCCGCCGTTCACGTTCAGCCTTTCCGGCGGGATTGCGAGTTCCCTCGCCGCGATCATCGCGACCACGGCAAAGGCTTCGTTGACTTCGAACAGATCGACGTCCTCGGCGCGCCATCCTGTCTTGGCCAGAACCTTGCGCATCGCCGGGACGGGCGCGGTGGTGAACAGGCCCGGCGCATGGGCATGCGCCGCATGGCCGACGACGGTTGCGACCACCGGCAGCCCCAGCTTTTCGGCCACGCTGCGGCGCGTCATCACCAGCGCCGCCGCGCCGTCGGAAATGGAGGACGCATTGGCGGCGGTAATCGTGCCGTCCTTGACGAAGGCAGGCTTCAAGCTGCGGATCTTGTCGGGCTTCGCCTTGCCGGGCTGTTCGTCGGTGTCGATCACGATTGCGCCGCCCCGGCCATTCACGGTGACGGACGCGATTTCGCGGACGAACGCGCCACCGGCGATCGCGGCATTGGCGCGTTCGAGCGACCGCAGGGCAAAATCGTCCTGATCTTCGCGGGTGAACTGATAATCGCGCACCGCATCCTCGGCGAATACGCCCATCGGCTTGCCGGGGGTGTAGGCGTCCTCCAGCCCGTCCAGCATCATCGTGTCGATGATCCGGTCATGCCCGATGCGCGCGCCGGATCGATGCTTGGGCAGAGCGTAGGGCGCGTTGGTCATGCTTTCCATCCCGCCCGCGACGATCACGTCCGCGCTTCCGGCCAGCAGCGCGTCATGGGCCATGATCGCTGCTTGCATGCCCGATCCACACATCTTGTTTACGGTGGTCGCTTCCACCGACTGCGGCAGGCCCGCGCCCAGTGCCGCCTGCCGCGCCGGGGCCTGGCCCAGACCGGCGGGCAACACGCAGCCCATGTAGATGCGCTCGATCGCCGCGCCGTCCACGCCTGCGCGCGCCACGGCGGCGGCGACGGCGGCGGCACCCAGATCGATGGCCGTCAGCGTGGAAAAGGCGCCCTGAAATCCGCCCATCGGCGTGCGGGCATAGCTGGCGATGACGACAGGGTCGGTGATGGCGGGGTCAGTCACTAAAATTCCTCTCAAGTCATTCTGTTGCGGGTAAGCGCATAGCCTCGGCGGCGGCGCTCGCCAGCCTGTCCGCCCGTTCGTTGTCGGGATGACCGGCATGGCCCTTGACCCATCGCCAGTCTATCTGGTGACGCCGCGTCGCTTCCACCAGTGCCTGCCACAGTTCGGCATTCTTCACCGGTTTGCGGTCGGCGGTTTTCCAGCCGTTCTTCTGCCAGCCGAACACCCATTTGGTGATGCCGTCCTTCACATAATTGCTGTCGGTGGTCAGCACGACCTGGCACGGGCGTTTCAGGGCGTTGAGCGCGGCGATGGCGGCCATCAGCTCCATGCGGTTGTTGGTCGTCTGCACTTCGCCGCCCGACAGTTCCTTTTCATGCGCGCCCGACCGGATGACCGCGCCCCAGCCGCCGGGGCCTGGATTGCCCTTGCATGCGCCGTCGGTGAAGATTTCGACGCGCGTGGTCGCTTCCGTCATCGGCCGAGCAGGTCCGACGACGCGGCCTGCGCATAGAAATCGAGGCGACGCAGAAAGGCGAGGGGATCCTTGCGCGTCACCAGCGCATCGGCAGGCGTGTTGATCCAGTCATAGGCGCGCGTCAGGAGGAAGCGCAGCGCAGCGCCCCGGCACAGCGCCGGGAAAGCGGCGCGTTCGGCGTCCGACAGGCCGAAAGCGGCATCGTAGCCCGCCACCAGCGCCGCGCCGCGATCGGCATGATAGGCGCTGCCGTCATGCGCGAAGCACCATGCGCCATGCGTCACCGCCAGATCATAGCCGCGGATGTCGGTGCAACTGAAATAGAAGTCGATGAGACCCGTCACCGCATCGCCCAACATCAGCACATTGTCCGGGAAAAGGTCGGCATGGATTACCGCGCGCGGCAGCTCGACCGGCCAGTGCGCGTCTAGCCACGCCAGTTCCTGCGTCACGCGTGCGCCAAGCCCCGGTGCGATGGCGTCGAAATCCGCGCCGCATTTATCTGCCAGATCATGCCACCCCGCCGGATCGAGCGCATTGCGCCGCTGCCCGGCAAAGTCTGCCGCCGCGCGGTGCATTTCCCCCAGCGCGACGCCCGCCGCCCGGCTTTGCGCTACGCTCGGTTCGGTCACGGAGACGCCGGTCAGGAACTCGATGAGGCATGCGGGCCTACCGCCAAGCTGTTGCAGCTTGCGACCCTCCCGGTCGGCGATGAAGCGCGGCACCCTGCACCCGCGCGCGCCGAGATGATCGAGCAGGTCCATGAAGAACGGCAGATCGGCTTCGTCGACGCGCTTTTCATAGAGCGTCAGGATGAAGCGATCGTTCGTCGTTTCCAGCAGATAGTTGCTGTTCTCTACCCCCTCGGCGATGCCCTTGGCCGAAACCAGGCTGCCGACATCGTAGCGCGCGAGGAAGCGATCCATGTCCTCGGCGGGGACATGCGTATAGACGGCCATCGGGGATCAGACCGTTTCGAGGCCGCGGGGCAGCTTGAAGGCGATGTTCTCGCGTGCGGTCTCGACTTGCCGCTCCTCGATCGCGAACCGCTCCGCCAGCGTGGCGACGACTTCGCGGACCAGCACTTCGGGGGCGGACGCCCCGGCGGTGATGCCCAGCGTGCCGACGCCGTCCAGCCACGCAAAGTCGATTTCGCTGGCGCGCTGGATCAGCCGCGCGGGCGTGCCCTGCCGTTCGGCGACTTCGACGAGACGCAGCGAATTGGAACTGTTCGGCGCGCCGATCACGTATATCGCGTCGCAGGACGGCGCGATCGCCTTGACCGAATCCTGCCGGTTGGATGTGGCATAGCAGATATCCTCGCCCTTCGGTCCGACGATGGAGGGAAACCGCTTCTGCAGAATGTCCACTATCGCGGACGTATCGTCCACCGAAAGGGTCGTCTGGGTCAGGAAGGCGAGATTGTCCGGATCGACCGGCGCAAAGGCCTCCGCATCGTCCATCGTCTCGATCAGCGTCATCGTGCCGTCAGGCACCTGGCCGAACGTGCCGATCACTTCGGGATGGCCACGATGGCCGATGAATATGATGTGCCGACCGGCCTCCACCTGCTTTTCGGCCTGGCGATGCACCTTGGATACCAGCGGGCATGTGGCATCCAGATAGGAAAGACCGCGCGCCTCCGCGTCCGCGGGCACGGCCTTCGGCACGCCATGCGCGGAAAAGACGACCGGCGCGGCATCGGGCACTTCGTCCAGCTCCTCGACGAAGATCGCGCCCTTCGCCTTCAGTCCTTCGACGACGAAGCGGTTGTGGACGATTTCGTGGCGGACATAGACGGGCGCGCCATATTTTTCGAGCGCCCGCTCCACGATGACGATGGCACGGTCCACCCCGGCGCAGAATCCGCGCGGCGCGGCGATCAGCAGCAGCAGGGGCCGTTTGCCCGTTTCTGGCTCTATGTCGGAAGATGCGTTGGTCATGATGACAGCCTTTAGGCGAAGCACAGGGCGGAGGAAAGACCGTTCCCAGCATATCCCCGGTCGGCGACCCCGGCACGGCCGTCCGGCGTATCTGTGTTGCTTCCCGTGGGGTGGATGGATAAGAAGCCGTCAGCCTTAGTGATATGGGAATGCCAGTGATCCTTCTGAAAGCCGCCTGTACCCGCACTGCCCTTGCCAGCCTCGCGATCGTCGCGCTTGCGGGCTGCTCGCGCAGTGGCGAGATCGATCCGACCGGCGGCATCCTTTCGGTGCGCTCCGCCTGCCCCACGGCGGCGGTCCCGGCCTATACGGGCGATGTGACCCTGTTCAATCCGGCGACCAGCCGCGACGCGTCGGCGATCGACGTTGTGGCGAACATCACCAACGTCCGTGCGACGTGCAGCGAAGGGGCGCAGCTCTACACCGAAGCCACGTTCGACGTGCAGGCGCGGCGCAGCGACGCCAGTGCGGCGCGCGACGTGACCTTGCCCTATTTCGCGACCGTGGTGCGCGGCGGCAGCAGTGTGATCGCCAAGCGCGTCGGTCAGGTCACATTGCGCTTCGCCGCCGGCGAATATCGCGCCAGCGCAAGTGGCAAGGCCGCGTCCTATGTGGACAAGGACGTCGCCACCCTGCCGCCTGAAATCCAGCAGCGTATCACGCAGAAGCGCAAGGCGGGCGACGCCGACGCCGCGCTCGACCCGTTCTCCGCGCCAGAAGTGAAAGCCGCGTTGCAGCGAACCAGCTTCGAACTGCTCGTCGGGTTCAACCTGACGCAGGCGCAGTTGCAGTACAACGTTACGCGCTGAGGCGCGCCCGATGCCACATTAGTCCCCGTTCGCAGAGCTGCGTGATCGTGCTCGACCCGGACGGGTTGAAAGCCGATCAAGGACCACGCCCGTGACACTCTTCGCCCGTTTCGCGACTTATCTGAACACCGTGCTCGACCAGATGGAGCAGGCTGGCGATCTGCCGCCCGGTCTCGATCGCAAGTCCGTGACGGTGGAGCCGCCGCGCGATCCGGCCCATGGCGATCTCGCGACCAACGCCGCGATGGTGCTGGCCAAGCCCGCAGGCACGAACCCGCGCGCTCTGTCGGAAAAGATCGCCGAGCGTCTGCGCGCCATCGGCGAAGTGGCGGACGTGTCCGTCGCGGGACCGGGTTTCCTCAACATGCGGCTGACCGATGCGACTTGGCGCGCCGAGCTGGCGGCGATCCATGCCGAAGGCGCCGACTATGGCCGGTCGGATCGCGGGCAGGGCATTCACGTCAACGTCGAATATGTCTCCGCCAACCCCACCGGTCCGATGCATATGGGCCACTGCCGGGGCGCAGTCGTCGGCGATGCGCTGGCGACGCTGCTCGAATATGCCGGGCACAAGGTGACGCGCGAATATTATATCAACGATGCAGGCGGGCAGGTGGACGTGCTCGCCCGGTCGGCGCATCTGCGCTATCGCGAGGCGCTGGGCGAGGATGTCGGCGCGATCCCCGAGGGGCTGTATCCGGGCGATTATCTGGTGCCGGTCGGGCAGGCGCTGGCCGTTGAATATGGCGACGCGATGGTTGCGGCGCCGGAAAGCGACTGGCTCGTACCCTTCCGGCAGCGTGCCGTCGCGGCGATGATGGACATGATCCGCGCCGATCTGGCGCTGCTCGGTATCCATCACGATCTATTTTCGTCCGAAGCCGAATTGCAGGCGGCGGGCAAGCCCGAAGCGGCGGAGGCTTGGCTGCGCGAGCAGGGCCTCGTCTACGACGGTGTGCTCGAAGCGCCGAAGGGCGAGACGCCGGACGACTGGGAACCGGTAGAACTGCCGCTGTTCCGCTCCACGCAGTTCGGCGACGATCAGGATCGGCCCATCAAGAAGTCGAACGGAAGCTGGACCTATTTCGGCGCCGATCTCGCCTATCATTACCAGAAGGCGCAGGCCGCCGATCAGTTGATCGACATCTGGGGCGCGGACCATGCGGGTACGGTCAAGCGCATCCAGGCGGCGGTGGCCGCGCTGACCGGCGGCAAGACGCGCTTCGACGTGAAGCTCGTCCAGATGGTGCGTCTGCTGCGCGATGGCGAACCGGTTAAGATGTCCAAGCGGGCCGGCAATTTCGTAACGCTGGCCGATGTGGTCGAGGAAGTCGGCAAGGATGTCGTGCGCTTCACCATGCTGACGCGCAAGGCGGACGCGCAGATGGACTTCGACTTCGCCAAGGTGGTGGAAGCCTCGAAGGACAATCCGGTATTCTACGTGCAATACGCCCATGCGCGCATCGCATCGCTCGGGCGCAAGGCGCAGGAGGCTGGCCTCGATCTTCCTGCGCCCGACCTGTCCCGGCTTGGGACGGTGGAGCTGGACCTCGTCAAGCTTGCGGCGCAGTTTCCGCGCATCGTAGATGCTGCGGCGCACAACCGGGAGCCGCATCGTATTGCCTTCTATCTCAACGACTTGGCGGCGGCGTTTCATGGCTGGTGGAATATGGGCAACGACCAGCCCGAATTGCGCGTCATCCTGCCGAATGATCTGGCAACCACATCGGCAAGGCTTTTCTTAAGCCACGGAATCGGGCAGATTATCCGCAATGGATTGGCTCTGATGGGGGTCGAGGCGCTTTCGGAGATGCAATGATGGGCGATTATGCGCGTGGAGGGCTGGATCTGAACGACGAGGACCGGCTGCCCTGGCTGGAACCCGCCGATCAGGACGACGGCGATCCCTCGCTTCTCTCGCTCAAGCTGATCGGGCTGGCGGTCGGCGCGCTCGTGCTGTTGAGCGCGGTGATCGGCGGCATCCTGCTGTTTCAGAAACGGGGCGACGACAACGCAACCCTGAGCGATTCGCAGCTCATAACCGCGCCGCCGGGCGACTATAAGGTGCCCGCCAACGAAGCCGATGCGAAGAAGTTCGCAGGCGAAGGCGATGCCGCCTTTGCCGCCAGCGAAGGCGTCGAGCGGGCAGGGCGGATAGACGCCACGCGCGTTTCCGAAGTGCCGGTCACGGGCGGCGCGACACGATCGCCTGCCGATACCCCGAAACTGGCGGCCGCCAAACCGTCCGGCACGCTCACCGCGACGGTGAAGGACGGCACGCGCACCGCCGCCGATACCAGGGTCGCCGGCACGGGCGGTAAAGGCGGCGCGGCGATGATCCAGCTTGGCGCCTATGGCAGCCAGTCGAGCGCACGCGAAGCATGGGGGCGGCTGTCCAAGCGGTTCGACTATCTGGCTCCGCTCGGCACGTCGGTCGAGTCGGTGAAGGTCGGCGAGACGACGCTCTATCGCCTGCGGGCGAGCGCGGGATCGTCGGCGCAGGCGGGGACATTGTGCGGCAAGCTGCGCGTGGCGGGCGAAAGCTGTCTGGTCGTCAACTGACGCTTCGACAGCCGGCGTTCAAGGCGCTAGGCTGACACCCATGCGTTTCGAGTATCAGCCATGAAACCCGTGATCTTCGGCCTGTCCGGTCTTGCCCTATCGCCAGACGAAGCGGCATTCTTTCGCGATTGCGATCCGGCAGGCTATATCCTTTTCGGCCGCAATGTCGAAGACGTGGCGCAGGTCCGCGCCCTGACCGACGCTTTGCGCGCGCTACATGGGCGGGACGATCTGCTCATCATGATCGATCAGGAAGGCGGGCGCGTCGCGCGGATGAAGCCGCCGGTCTGGCCTTCCTTTCCGCCCGGCGCGGCGTTCGATGCGCTTTACGACATCGCGCCTGTCACGGCGATCGAGGCGGCGCGCGCCAATGCGCAGGCGATCGCCAGCACGTTGCGCGACTGCGGCATCACCGTGGATGCGCTGCCCCTGCTCGACGTGCGGCAACCGGGTGCCAGCGACATCATGGGGGATCGCACCTTGGGTGCTGAACCGATGCGCGTCGCGGCGCTGGGGCGTGCCGTGCTGGAAGGGTTGCGTCTGGGAGGCGTGGTCGGCATCGTCAAGCATATGCCGGGCCATGGCCGGGCACTGGTGGACAGCCACCACGACCTGCCGCGCGTGGACGCCGATGCGGCGACGCTGGAAACCGATCTGGAACCGTTCACGACTCTCAATTGGGCGCCGATCGGGATGACGGCGCATATCGTCTATGAAACATGGGACACCGAACACCCGGCGAGCCTGTCGCCGACCGTGATCCGGACGATCATCCGCGACCGCATCGGGTTCGACGGATTGCTGATGTCCGACGATCTCGACATGAAGGCATTGTCGGGCGATGTACCGTCGCTGGCGGCAGGCGTGGTGGCGGCGGGGTGCGACATCGCGCTCAATTGCTGGGCGCGGATGGACGAGATGATCGGCATCGCCGATGTCCTGCCCGACATTACCGTGCGCGGGCGTGACCGGCTGGACGCGGCGATGGCCTATGCGAAGGCGCCGGTCGACGACGTACCGCTCGATGCCCTGCTGGCGAAGCGCGACGCGCTGCTGGCGCTGGCCTGATCGCGGTACGCGGCGATGGACGACCTGTTCCTTCCTGCCGATCGGCCAGCCGGCCCCGAAACGCTGACGGTCAGCTTCGATGCGTGGGAAGGGCCGCTCGATCTGTTGCTGGCGCTGGCCCGCACCCAGAAAGTCGACCTGCGGGAGATTTCCATTCTCGAACTGGTCGAGCAATATCTGGGGTTCATCGACGGCGCGCGGCAACTCAAGCTGGAACTTGCCGCCGATTATCTGGTGATGGCCGCATGGCTCGCCTATCTCAAATCCGGGCTGTTGCTGCCCCGCGACGAACAGGTCGATCCTTCGCCGGAGGAACTGGCGTTGCGGCTGCAATTGCGGCTCCAGCGGTTGCAGGCGATGCGTGAAGCGGCGGCCCGGCTGATGGCGCGCGATCGCGTCGGGCGCGACGTGTTCGTGCGCGGCGCCCCGGAAGGTCTGCGGATCGGGCGCAAGGCTGCGTGGAATGCCAGCCTCTACGATCTGATCCAGGCCTATGGGCAGGTGCGCGCGCGAACGCAGCCGACCGTCCACGTCGTGTCGCGCCGCCCGGTGATGACACTGGACGAAGCTATCGTGCGGGTGGAGGCGCTGATCGGCGCGCATATCGAATGGACGCTGCTGTCGCATTTCCTGCCCGAAGGCGTGAGCGGCGCACTGGGCCGTTCGGCGCTCGCCAGCAGCTTTGTCGCGGCGCTCGAACTGGCGCGGCAGGGCAAGCTGGATATGCGGCAGGACGGCATCTTCGCACCGCTCTATCTGCGGGCAGCGGATAGTGGACGGGGGACGGCGCAGACATGAACGGCGAACCTGACGACTATATGCGCGCCGTAGAGGCCACGCTCTTCGCCAGCGAAACGCCGATGAGCCTTGCCGACCTGCGCCTGCATGTCGGGGACGCGGGCGACTTGCCCTCCATTCTGTCGCAGCTCGCGACGGACTATGCCGGGCGCGGGATCACGCTGGTCGAGCGGGGCGGGTGCTGGCATTTCCAGACGGCGGCGGATCTGGCGCATATCCTGCGGCGGGAGAAGGAAGAGACGCGCCGCCTGTCGCGCGCGGCGATGGAAACGCTCGCGATCATCAGCTATCATGAACCGGTCAGCCGCGCCGAGATCGAAGCGATCCGGGGTGTTCAGGTCGGCAAGGGGACGCTGGACGTGCTGATGGAGGCAGGCTGGGTGCGCCCCGCCGGGCGTCGCGAAGTGCCTGGTCGCCCGCTGATCTACGCGACGACGCCTGCGTTCCTGACGCATTTCGGACTGGGCAGCCGCCGCGATCTGCCGGGGATCGACGATCTGCGGGCCGCAGGACTGCTCGATCCGGTCGATCTGGCCTTCGAAAGCGCCATGGCGGCGGGCGGCGGCGAATCCGACGATGATGCGGATATGGATGCGCCGATCCAATCCGTTGTGGAAATGGATGATGAAGGCGCCTAGATAGCGTCCTGAGTTACTGGAGAATTACCATGGGTTCCTTCTCGTTGATGCACTGGGTCATCGTTCTGCTGGTCGTCATGCTGCTGTTCGGCGGTGGCCGTATCTCCGGCCTGATGGGCGACGTCGCCAAGGGGATCAAGAGCTTCAAGAAAGGCATGGAGGACGATTCGGACGATATCCCGCCCGCACGCCCCGCGTCGAAGATCGAAGGCCAGCGCGCGCCCGATCCCGTCGTGACCAAGACCGAAGAGCAGAAGCAGGTTTGATCGCGGCCCCGGTGATTTTGAAAGCTGTGATTTTGAAAGCTGTGATCTTGACTGCTGAAATCTCGGCTGCCCGCCTGACGCACGCTCACGGATAGCGCCATGTTCGACATCGGATCGACCGAACTGCTGCTGATCGTGATCGTGGCCATCCTCGTGATCGGCCCGAAGGACTTGCCGCGCGCGCTTTACAAGGTGGGGCAGATCGTCGGCAAGGCGCGCGGCATGGCCCGTCATTTCCGCACCGGGATCGACGCCATGGTCCGCGAGGTGGAACTGCAGGAACTCGAAAAGAAATGGGCCGAGCAGAACCGCCGGATCATGGAGGAACATCCGCCCGAGACGGTGCCTGCCTTGGCGACCGACGCCCCGGCAACCCCGGTGGAACAGGCTGATACCGATGCGCCCGCGCCGGTCATCACCGCAGCGGTATCCGATCCGCAACCGCAACTCGATCTATCCGACACGCCGATGACGCCGCTGCCCAAGGGGCCTGCTGCCGTGAAGCCCGCGCCCAAGAGCGACGAGGCGGCATGAGCGACGATATCGACGACAGCAAGGCGCCCTTGCTGGACCATCTGATCGAATTGCGCGGGCGGCTGCTGAAATGTGTCTATGCCTTGGCGCTGTGCGGCATCGTCTGCTTCTATTTCTCCGACAAGCTGTTCGCCTTCCTCATCCAGCCGCTGCGCGAGGCGTTTGGCGACGGCAAGGGCCAACTGGTCTATACCAAGCTCTACGAAGCCTTTTTCGTGCAGGTGAAGATCGCGATATTCGGGGCGTTCTGCCTGTCCTTCCCGATCATCGCCAACCAGCTTTGGGCGTTCGTGGCGCCGGGCCTCTACACCAAGGAAAAGCGCGCGCTGCTGCCGTTCCTGATCGCGACGCCGGTGCTGTTCACCATGGGTGCTGCGCTCGCTTATTATATCGTGATGCCGATGGCGTTTCACTTCTTCCTGCAATTTCAGGGGAACAGCGGCGGGATGAATGTCGAGGCGCTGCCGAGCGTCGATGCTTATCTGTCGCTGGTGATGCAGTTCATTCTGGCGTTCGGGATCAGCTTCCTGATGCCGGTGCTGATCATGCTGCTCAACCGGGCCGGTTTCGTGTCCCGCGCGCAACTGATCGCCGTGCGCCGGTACATGATCGTGGCCGCCGTCATCGTCGCGGCGATCCTGACGCCGCCCGATGTCGTGTCGCAGCTCATGCTCGCGATCCCGCTCATCCTGCTTTACGAAATCACCATCATCGCCATCTGGTTCACCGACCGGCGGCAGGCGCGGCAGGATGCGCAGGACGAAAAAAAGGCCGGGGCGGACCCGGCCTGATCTTCCATCCGCAGAAGATGAAAAAAGGGGAGACGGCCAAACGACCATCCCCGCCTTCTATTCCTGTCAGTCAGCGGCCTTTTCGACGGCCTTGCCTGCGCTCTGAACGTCCTTGCCGGCACCTTCGACGGTGTTGCAGGCGCTCAATACCAGTGCGCTCGACAGCAGCATGGCGGCGATGATCTTCTTGCTCATGGGAGTCTCCTATTGCGTGAACGGGCACCATCAGGGGCCGTGCGCCCGAAGGCTGCACAGCGTCAAACCCGCTTGTTGGCAAAGCGTTCCGATGGCGGAGAGATTTCCGCCTGCAATCCACGGCGGGAACGAAATCAGGGGCAGAAACAATTTGGACCCGGAGCGCAATCGGGGGGGAAGATGCGTCCGGGTCCATTTTGTGTGGATAGCAAGAGCGGGGGGGCAAAAGATTTGCTATCCGAAGTATATAACCACCAACCCGCAATCGGGTTCCCGCCCTTCGCACAGTTTGCGAATATTCTTTGATAGGAAAATCAGGGGCTTGGCTGAATAGCCTCTCTAAACCGGCATTGGTTAGACGATCGGGCGACCGCTGTTGCGATATTCCGGGCGGATCGTCGATTGCGGCAGGGTGGATTGCGGTTCGGTCGCGGCAGGCGCGAGGCCCGACGACGGCTGCGCGAACGGCGGCACACTGAAAATCGGGGCGATCGGCGGTTGCGATGCGGCGGGGGAGCCGACACGCCGTATCGCCGGTCCGGATTGCGATTCGAAACCGCTGTAGTGATCGACGAAGGCCTGCGGTGTGCCGTTCACGCCGCGCCAGCGATAGAATATGTGCGCGCCGATGACGGCGACAGGCGACAGGCTGTCCGCCCATGCAGGATGCACGGCAAGCGTATGATAATGGGTGGCGAGGCCTACGGGGGCATAGACTTGCCCCGCGAGTGCTGCTTCCGCCACGCGCCGCGCGCGAATCCAGCTTGCGCTGTTGGGGATGCGCGCCATGGCGCCGTCGCAACTGAAGGTGAACTGGCATCTTGTGTCGATGCGTTCCGACCCCTGATAGACGACGCCGCACACGCTGTTGGGCCAGGCGGGGTGCCGCACGCGATTGAGCACGACCTGCGCCACGGCGCGCTGCCCGTCGACCGGCTCGTTGCCCGCCTCGTAGTAGATGGCCGAGGTCAGGCAATTGAGCGCGCGATAGCGGTCGATCGCGGTCAGCCCGCGGAAGGCGGTGACGGGGGCCGGCTGCGTCCCGCCGAGGGCGAGTACGGGTCCGGATGATGGGGCGGCGTTCGTATCCGGCGCGGGATCGAACGCCCCTTCGGCATAGAAGAAGGCTGAGCCGGGGAAATTGTCGGCGGAGACTTCGCTCGAATCGGCGACGACCGCAGGGCCCTTCAGCAGATCGAGCGCACCGATCGTCGCTGCGGGCAAAAGGTGCGGCAGGAGGATGGCGAGAAAGGCCAGCGCCAGCCAGACGCCGCGGCCTTTCCTGGCGAATCCGGCAGGAATCGAAGATGCGGCATTGTCCTGCATTCTTTGCCCATAGCGGCAAATTCCTAAGCATTCTGCCCTCGAAAACAGGCTGTTCCTGCATGGGACAGTCGCCGCGAGAGGCGTTAACGCGGTCGTCGTGAAGTTTGCATTGCCGCCTCGATAGCCGCGCTGACTGGCGCGCGCCGCGTGGCTCCGCTATCGGGATGGCATGACGACATATGATACGACGCTCGCCCTGATCGGCAACACACCGCTCGTCCGGCTGACCGGACCCTCGGAGGAAACCGGCTGCGATATCTTCGGCAAGTGCGAGTTCGCCAATCCGGGCGCCTCGGTGAAGGATCGCGCCGCCCTGTTCATCGTGCAGGATGCCGAGGAAAAGGGATTGCTCCAGCCCGGCGGCACGATCGTGGAGGGAACGGCGGGCAACACCGGCATCGGCCTCGCGCTCGTCGCCAATGCCAAGGGGTACAAGACGATCATCGTCATGCCCGAAACGCAGAGTCGCGAGAAGATGGATACGCTGCGTGCGCTGGGCGCCGAACTGGTCACGGTGCCTGCCGCGCCCTATGCCAATCCGGGGCATTTCGTGCATACCTCCCGCCGGATCGCGGAGGAGACAGAAGGGGCCATCTGGGCCAATCAGTTCGACAATATCGCCAATCGCAAGGCGCATATCATCGGGACCGCCGAGGAAATCTGGACGCAGATGGACGGGCGCATCGACGGCTTCACTTGCGCGGCGGGCACCGGCGGGACGATCGCGGGCGTGGGCCTTGGTCTCAAGGCGAAGGATGAGAACGTCACCATCGCGCTCAGCGATCCGCATGGCGCGGCGCTGTTCAATTATTATGCGCATGGCGAACTGAAGGCGGAAGGCACGTCGGTCGCCGAAGGGATCGGGCAGGGGCGCATCACTGCCAATCTGGAAGGCGCGCCGATCGACACGCAGTTCCGCATTTCCGATGCGGAGGGCATGGAATGGGTCCGCCGCCTGCTGAGCGAGGAGGGGCTGTGCCTCGGCCTGTCCTCGGGCATAAACGTCGCGGGTGCGGTGGCGCTGGCGAAGCAGCTCGGGCCGGGGCATCGCATCGCGACTATCCTGTGCGACACGGGCTTTCGCTACCTCTCCACCCTCTACAACCGGCAATGGCTCGAATCGAAGGGGTTGACGGTGTTCCCATGGTTGGCGCAGGATTGACCGGCCCGTACAAGAAGGCAGACCAAGGGATCGCATTGCCGCCTATGGCCCATATCGTAACCGACCGAGCGTGGGCGCGCACATGACCGTGCCTGCATTCCCGCCGAACGGAGGCAAGGCTCCGACCCCCGCCGACGGACAGGTGACGGCAAACCTTGCGCGCAAGAACGATCACCGCCGGCTGGACGGGCTGCATCGCGTGCAGATCGGCCTGACCGGGCTTGCCGGCGTCATCCTGATGGTCGGCCTTGCCAACATCGTCATCGACAAGGCGCGGCTGGACGAACAGACGATGCCACCGCCCGTCGTGCCGACGATCAGCGCCGACACCGGCAATGCAGCGGCCACGCCGCGCGAGCCGCTGGCGGAACTGGGCGTGACGCCCTCCGCCGAACAAACGGGACAGGTCGTGCCCGATCTGCAACCCGATCCGGCGCTCAACAAGCCGATGGATCGCGAACCGCAATAGCTTCGGCTTGGCGCGTCCGTCCCGACTGGTTGTGATCTATGCGCTGCTCGTCGGCGTGGCGATCATCGCTGCGTTGCTTGCCGGGCTGGCTTTCGGTCCCTTGCTGTCGGCGGGCGACGCCGATCCACGCGGCTTCCTCTTCCCTGTCCTTGGCGCTGTGGCGCTTGTCGGCGGCTTCGCGATCGGACGAAAGCAAGTATGGCTGCGCTGGTTCCTGCCGGGCTGGACGCTGACGGGCGCCGTACTGGCCGTATTGCTGCTGACGGGGCTTGCATCCGGGCGCTGGCCCGTTGCCGTTCCAAAAGCCATGCCGGATGCCCCGCGTGTTTCTCTGGCCCTCTTCACCGCGCTCGATCTGGAACAGCAGGGGCGGGGCGCACGTCCCGCACTGGACCGGCGCTTTGCGGTGGCGCGGCTCGATGCGCTGACGGCGGAGACACTGGCGAATCATCGGCGGCTTTTGCTGGCGCAGCCCCGGCTGATGACGCCGCAGGAACTGGTGAATCTCGATGCGTGGGTCCGGCGCGGTGGCGATGCGCTGATCCTCGCCGATCCCCTGCTGGTCTGGCCCGGCGGATATGCCCCCGGTGATCGCAGGGGACCGCCGCTCACCAGCCTGCTCGATCCGCTGCTGGCACATTGGGGACTGCACCTCGATCCCGCGAAGAGCAGCGCAGTTGAGCGCCGCTTTGTCGGCCAGCATCTCCTGCGGGTGGCGGGTGCCTCCCGTTTCGTGGTCCGGAACGTGGCGGATGCGCGCTGCGACGCCGAAGCCGGCGGATGGATGGCGCTGTGCCATGTCGGGCGCGGGCGCGTCCTGCTGATCGCCGACGCCGATCTGCTGGATGCCCGGTTGTGGCGAGCCGATGGTGGCGGCGCCATGGCGAGCGACGCGATCCTACTGGTCGATCACTGGTTGCGGGCGCCGCTGACGCAAGCGCCGGAAGGCACAGCGCGGATGTGGGTGCGTGATGAAACATCGCTTCGCACCGGAGTGCGCGCCGCGATCGCCTTCGGGATACTATGGGCAATTCTGGGCGGCATACTGGTCTGGCATCGGGAACGGATGGGAAAAGCCGGGACGGAGGATGATCTTGAGAAAAAAGAGGTGCGATTGAAGGAACAGTTATAGAACAAATGTGTGATATTCTGTCCGATACCCACGTAAAACCCGCTTTCATATAGTTTTCCCAACTTCTCCCAGATTTTCCCCTTTATTCCCAGCTGATCCCTTGGTAATCACATTGCCATAGGGGCTGTTCAGGCACGGCGATTCCCGTCGCGGTGAAAGGCATTGCGCACATGCTTTTCGCCAGAGGGAAGCTGTTGCTCGTGCAGATCGCCCCTCGGCAGGAAAGGGGTTGGGCAGTTTTCTCGTGACGAGCAGCATTCTCTTCTCGGGTAACGCCTTCAGCCTCGCCGACGGCAAGGGCCGCTTCGTCCTGCCTCTCGACATGCGCAAGCAAGTGAAGATCGGCAGCGGCAACGAGAACCGCCTGGTGACGTCCTTCCATGGCAAACACCCCTGCGCCACGGGTTTCGGCACCATTTTCCGCCAGCAGCAGGAGGACGCGATCGCCACGCGCGCACTCGCCGCCATGAACCGCGGCGAGGAATATGACGAGGACGGCGCGCGCGAAAAGCTGTTCCCGCTAATGGACGAAGTCAATTTCGACGACGGCGGGCGTTTCTTCCTGCCCGATGACCTGAAGGAAGTGAGCGGCATCACCGACGCGATCTTCTTCGTGGGCGTCAGCCGCTATATCCAGATGTGGGATCCGGCGGCCTATGAAGCCAGCCCCGAAGGTCATGCCCTGCTGAAGGCCAAGTGCCGCCGGTTCCTCGCCGGTCGTACGGAGGGCGGCAAATGATCCCCGACCTTCCGGACAACGCCCCCCACATTCCCGTGCTTCTCGACGAAGTGCTCGACGCTCTCGCCATTGCCCCCGGCGAAACGCATGTCGACGGCACTTTCGGCGCGGGCGGGTACAGCCGGGCGATGGCGACGCAGGGTGCGCGCGTGATCGCGTTCGATCGCGATCCCGACGCGATCCGCGAAGGCCGGGAAGTTGCCGAAGCGACGGGCATCACCCTGATCGAAGGCGAATTCTCGCGGATGCAGGCGCTGCTCGGCGGTGCGGGCGTCGATCGCGTGTCGGGCGTCACGCTCGACATCGGCGTGTCGTCGATGCAGCTCGATCGCGCCGATCGCGGCTTTTCGTTTCAGGCGGACGGACCGCTCGACATGCGGATGAGCAAATCGGGCACCAGCGCCGCCGATTTCCTGAACGGCGCACCGGAAGAGGCTATCGCCGACGTCATCTACCGATATGGCGAGGAGCCGAAATCCCGACGCATCGCCCGCTTCATCGTCGCCGCGCGTCCGCTGACGCGCACCGGCGAGCTGGCGAACGTCGTGCGCCGCGCGCTGGGCCACAAGCCGCACGACAAGAAGGATCCCGCGACGCGCGTGTTCCAGGCGATCCGCATCCACCTCAATCAGGAACTGCAAGAACTGGAGCGTGGCCTCGAAGCCGCCGAAGCCGTGCTGGAGCCGGGTGGTCGCCTCGCGATCGTGACGTTCCACAGCCTTGAGGACCGCATCGTCAAGCAATTCCTGCGGCGCAAGAGCGGCAGCGAAGGCGCGGGGTCACGGCATCTTCCGGTGAAAGCGACGCTTGCTGCCCCGACGTTCGCCAAGCCCGCGCGCGCCGTTCGCGCCGGTCCGGCAGAGCTTGCCGCCAATCCCCGCGCCCGATCCGCCACGCTGCGCAGCGCCGTGCGGACCGATGCGCCGGTGCCTTCCTCTTCTGTGTCGGGAGTACGCGCATGATCGCCGTCAAGCGCCTGCAAAGCCTGTTCTGGGTGTTGCTCGTCACACTGGGCGCGCTCGCCGCCTATATGGTGTCGCTGCGCGCCGCGACCGAGCGCAACGAGCTGAACCGCGTACGCAGCCAGATCGCCCAGACGCGCGGCGAAATCCGCTATCTGGAGACCGAGTTCAGCGCCCGCGCCAGCCTGCGCCAGCTCGAGCGCTGGAATGCGGAGGATTTCCGCTACTCCACGCCCACCGTCGGGCAATATCTGGACGGCGAACGGGCGCTGGCCAGCCTCGACGGCGTGCAGCCCAACGGCCCCGCTTATGTCGCGCCGCCGGTGATGACTGCCATGGTGCAATCGCCCGCCGATCTGCCCCCGGTCGTTCAGGTGGCGCAGGCCAGCCCCGCCGCCACGCAGATCCGCAGCGACATCGCCATCATCCGCACCGCGCAGGCGGCGGACAAGGTCGAGCATCTGTCGCGCCCGGCAGCGTCGCCTTCCGCCAAGGCCGACCGCGCCCGCCCCAGCCCGGTCGCGCGGACGGCGGAACGCATGGCGATGCTCGATTCCAAGCTGCTGGATGATCGCACCCTCGGCGACCTTTCGGCGCGCGCCGATGGCGAGAAACGCAAGGTGGCGCATTAATGGCCACACTGGTCGTCCGCCCGGATCGGCCGCGTACCGGCACGGATCGCATCGCGCTGACGGCGGTGGCGCATCAGCGTCTGATGCTGCTGCTTTTGCTGTTCATCGCGGTGACGGGCCTGATCGCGGTGCGCCTGGCGTGGATGGGCGTGTTTTCGGGCAATGGCGCGCGCAGCGGCATCGCGTCGGGCATGTTGCCGCGCGCCGACATCGTGGATCGCAACGGCGTGCCGCTCGCGCGGACGATGGACGGCTATTCGATTTCGGTGCGGCCCGACAAGCTGATCGGCGATCCGGCGGAACTGGCCCGCAAGCTCAATGAAATCTTCCCCGACGAAAGCGCCGCCGACTTCCACAAGAAGCTGACCGGGCGCGGCTGGGCCTATCTGCGCAAGCGGGCGCTTCCCGAGCAGGTGGCGGCGGTAAACGCGCTGGGCGAAGTCGGCATCGAGTTTCCACGCGAGAAGGAGCGCGTCTATCCGCAGCGCACGCTGGCGGCGCATGTGCTGGGCTTCGCGCCGGGCGATGCGGGCGGCGGCATGGGCGTGGAAATGGCCTTCAACGACCGGCTGACCGATCCGGCCATGCGCAACACGCCGCTGAGGCTGTCGATTGACACGCGGGTGCAGGCGGCGCTGGAAAGCGAACTCTATCAACAGATGGTGGCGCAGCAGGCGCGCGGCGCGGGTGGCATCATCCTGGATGCCAATACCGGCGAAATCATCGCCATGGCGTCGTTGCCGGTGTTCGACCCCAACAAGCTCGCCGCTGATCCGGCGAAGAACTGCAACGATTCGGCGCGTTGCAACGATATGGTGCAGTCCCGCTACGAGTTGGGGTCGACCTTCAAGCCGCTGGCGATCGCCGCGGCGATGGATCATGGCACGGTCACATCGATGTCGAAGCGCTACGACGCGACCGCGCCGCTGCCGATCGGCGGGTTCAAGATCAAGGACGATCATCCGCTCGGTCGCTGGATCAACGTGCCCGAAACGCTGGTCCACAGCTCCAACATCGCCACCGCGCGCATCGCCGATGAAATGGGCGCCGCGCCGCTCCAGGCCATGTTCCGCTCGCTGGAGTTCGACCGTCGCCCCAGCATCGAACTGCGCGAGCGGGCGGGCACGCTCTGGCCGGTCACATGGGGACGGATCACGACGATGACCGTTTCCTACGGCCACGGCATCGCGGTGACGCCGCTGCACCTCGCCAGCGCCTATGCGGCGCTGGTGAACGGCGGCATCTGGCGCCCGGCCACGCTGCGTCGGCTTTCCGATGGAGAAGTGCCCAAGGGGCGGCGCGTGTTCACTGCCGCCACCAGCGCGCGGATGCGGCAACTCTTGCGCATGATCGTGGCCGCCGGTACGGGCCGCAGTGCCGATGCGAAGGGTTTTCGCGTCGGCGGCAAGACCGGATCCGCCGAAAAGCCGTTCGAGGGAGGCTATGCCCATCATTCGCTCGTCACCACGTTTGCGTCGGCCTTTCCGATGGACAATCCCAAATATGTGGTGCTGACGATGATGGACGAGCCGAAAGGCAATGCCGAGACATTCGGCCTGCGCACCGCCGCCTGGACCGCTTCGCCGGTGGTGAAGCGGGTGGTCGAACGGGTGGGGCCGATGCTGGGCGTCTATCCCGACGAGCGTCGCGACGTGGACATTTCCGAGTTGATGCCGCTGCTCTGGAAAGCGAAGGGTGAGGAATGATGCGGCTCGATGCGCTGATTGACGGGCTGGACGGGGCGGCGGGCGAAGCGGGCGTGACCGGCTTTGCCATCGACCATCGCAAGGTCGCACCCGGAACGGTGTTCGGCGCCTTCGCCGGCGCGCGTTTCAATGGCGAGGATTTCATTGCCGATGCCATCGCCGCCGGGGCCGTGGCGATCGTCGCGCGACCGCAGGCGACGGTTACAGGGGCGGTGCATCTGTCCGACGCCGAACCGCGCCGCCTGTTCGCGCAGCTTGCCGCGCGCTTCTTCGCGCCGTTCCCGGACACGACCATCGCCGTCACGGGCACCAACGGCAAGACTTCGTCCGTCGAGTTGACCCGGCAATTGTGGCGGCTGATGGGGCAGAAATCCGCTTCGATCGGCACGCTGGGCGTGACGACCTCGGTCGATCAGGTGTCGACGGGGCTCACCACGCCGGACATCGTGACGTTCCTGTCCAACATGTCCGGCCTGCGCCGCGAAGGCATTACCCATGCCGCATTCGAGGCGTCGAGCCATGGTCTCGACCAGTTCCGCACCGAAGGGCTGCCGGTGCAGGCGGGCGCGTTCACGAACCTCAGCCGCGATCATCTCGATTATCACGGCGACATGGAAACGTACTTCGACGCCAAGATGCGGCTGTTCGA
The DNA here is from genome assembly GCA_965279415.1 of Sphingobium sp. GTDB lineage: Bacteria > Pseudomonadota > Alphaproteobacteria > Sphingomonadales > Sphingomonadaceae > Sphingobium. The sequence goes on along the minus strand of OZ257238.1, from coordinate 667,809 downwards.
CGAAGTGGTCGCCGATGGCGGCGCGGCGGTGATCTGGGCCGATGATCCCAAATCCACCGATGTCGTCGCGCGCGCGTCGCGTCGCGGCCTGCGCATCCTGACCGTCGGCACGCAGGGCGAGACGCTGAAGCTGGTCGAGCGGACGCCGACGCATCTGGGCCAGACGATGATCGTCGAGGCCGACGGCAAACGGCATAAGATCAATCTGCCGCTGATCGGCGCTTATCAGGCGGCCAATGCTCTGGTGTCGGCGGGTCTCGTCATCGCGACGGGCGGCGACACGACGAAGGTGCTGGAGTTTCTGGCCCGCGTGCAGCCGGTGCGCGGGCGGCTGGAGCGGGCCGTCCTCAACAGGGCGGGCGCGCCGGTCTATGTCGATTATGCGCATACGCCCGATGGCCTGCGCGCCGCGATCGAGGCGTTGCGCCCGCATACGCGCGGGAAGCTGATCGTGCTGTTCGGTGCAGGCGGTGATCGCGACGCGGGCAAGCGTCCGCAGATGGGCAAGGTCGCGACTGATCTGGCCGATGTCGTGATCGTGACCGACGATAACCCCCGTTCCGAGGAACCCTCGACCATCCGCGCCGCGATCATGGCGGGCGCGCCGGGCGCGACCGAAATCGGTGGTCGTCGCGCCGCCATCGCCGCCGCCATCGCGCAGGCGGGTGCGGACGACATCGTGCTGCTGGCAGGCAAGGGGCATGAGCAGGGCCAGATCATCGGCGACCGCGTGCTGCCCTTCGACGACGTGACCGTCGCGCGGGAGTGCGCGGAGTGATGACGTCACATTCCCTTATCCGTTCGGTTCCAGCAGTATCGAGCTTGTCGAGATACGTCCGTCGAGAATGGTTCTCGACCTTTCGGTTCTCGACAGGCTCGAACCGGCTCGAACCGAACGGTTTGGGTGCGAGAACGCCATGATCCCGCTCTGGACCTCTCAGGACATCGCAGCGGCGGTGGGCGGTAAGGCGTCCGCCGCTTTTGCCGTTTCGGGCGTCGCCTTCGACAGTCGGGAAGTCGGCCCCGGCGACCTGTTCGTCGCGATGAAGGGCCAGGCCGCCGACGGCCATGCCTATGTCGACACCGCCTTTGCCGCGGGTGCAGCCGGCGCGATCGTCTCCACGCCGGTCGCCGGGCCGCATGTGCTTGTGGAGGACAGCTTCGCCGCTTTGCAGGCGCTGGGCGTCGCTGCGCGTGCGCGAGTGTCGGCGGGCATCGTCGGCGTCACCGGATCGGTCGGCAAGACAGGCACGAAAGAGGCGCTGTTCCATGCTCTGGATCGCGCCCATCCGGGCCGGGTGCATCGTTCCGTCAAAAGCTACAACAACCATGTCGGCGTACCGCTCAGCCTGTCGCGTATACCGCGCGACAGCGCGTTCGGCGTGTTCGAGATGGGGATGAACCATGCCGGCGAACTGGCCGAACTGACGCGGCTCGTCCGCCCGAATGTCGCCATCGTCACCGCTATCGCGCCCGCGCACATAGAGTTTTTCGATTCCGAAGAAGCGATCGCCGACGCCAAGGCGGAGATCTTCGAGGGGCTGGAGCCGGGCGGCACGGCGATCATCCCCTTCGACAGCCCACATTACGAACGATTGCGGCGTCATGCCGAACGCCACGCCGCGCGCATCTGGTCCTTCGGCATGGGGAAGGGCGCGGATGTGCGCGCGATCGAGGCGGTGGCGTCCGAAAGCGGTGGCACCCTAGTCACCGCGACGCTGCCGGGTGCCGATATCTGTTTCACCATAGGTGCGCCGGGCGATCACTGGGTCGGCAATGCGCTTGCGGTTCTGGCGGCGGTCGAGGCGGTGGGTGGCGATCTGGCGGCGGCGGGGCTGGCGCTGGCCGAAATGCCGGGACTGCCGGGGCGTGGCGCACGCACGACGCTGCATATCGACGGGCGCGAGGCGCTGCTGATCGATGAAAGCTACAACGCCAATCCTCTGTCGATGGCCGCGACGCTGCGGTCGCTGGGGCGTGAAAAGGCGTTGCGCCGCGTCGCCGTGCTCGGTGCGATGAAGGAACTGGGCGCGCGCAGCGCGGATCTGCATGCCGGTCTCGCCGACCCGATCGAGACGGCCCGTGTCGATTATGCGATCCTCGTCGGGCCGGACATGGCCTCGCTAGCGGAGCGGCTTGCGGGGCGCGTGCCTTTCGCGCATGTGGCCGATGCCGACGGTGCGCGGGACATGCTGCTCGATCAGGTGCGACCGGGCGACGCGATACTCGTGAAGGGATCGAACAGCGTCGGCCTGTCGCGCGTCGTCGCGGCGCTGGCGGCCCGGAAGCGGGTATCAGGGCCGCTGGTCGATGGAGAAAACGTGTAATGCTCTACTGGCTCGCCCAGACACTGGATTTTCAGGGCGTCCTGAACCTCGTGCGCTATTTCAGCTTCCGCACGGGCGCGGCGATCGTGACGGCGCTGGTCATCGGCCTCATCATCGGCCCGCGCTTCATCGGCTGGCTGCGCGTGCGGCAGGGCAAGGGGCAGCCGATCCGCGAGGACGGCCCGCAGACGCATCTTGCCAAGCGCGGCACCCCGACCATGGGCGGTCTCATGATCCTGACGTCGATGATGGCGTCCGTCCTGCTGTGGATGAACCTGTCGTCGGTCTACGTCTGGGCCTGCATCTCCGTTACTCTGGGGTTCGGCGCGATCGGCTTCATGGACGATTACGACAAGGTGACGAAGGCCAGCCACAAGGGGCTTTCGGGGCGCTTCCGCCTCATGTGCGAGTTCGCCATCGCCGGCTTCGCTGCCTGGCTGATCGTGGGGCATAACGGCACCGCGCTTTACGTGCCGTTCTGGAATGGTCCGGCGATCGATCTGGGGCCATTCTACTTCCTGTTCGCCGCCTTCGTGATCGTGGCGTTCGGCAATGCCGTGAACCTGACGGATGGTCTCGACGGCCTAGCCACCATGCCGGTCATCATCGCCAGCCTGGCCTTCATGCTCATCGTCTACCTGGTGGGCCGCGCGGACTTCGCCGCCTATCTCGGCATCCCGCATGTCCCCGGCGCAGGCGACCTCACCATATTATGTGGGGCGATCGTCGGGGCAGGGCTTGCCTTCCTGTGGTTCAATGCACCGCCCGCCGCCGTGTTCATGGGCGACACCGGCAGCCTTGCGCTGGGCGGCACGATCGGGGTGATCGCGGTGAGCGCGCATCACGAGATCGTGCTCGGCATCATCGGTGGGCTGTTCGTGGTGGAGGCGATGAGCGTCATCATCCAGGTGTTCTTCTACAAGCGTACCGGCAGGCGCGTGTTTCGCATGGCGCCGATCCATCACCATTTCGAGCAGCTCGGCTGGGCGGAATCGACGGTCGTGATCCGTTTCTGGATCATCGCCTTCGTCCTCGCGCTGGCGGGCCTCGCGACGTTGAAGCTGCGGTGATCGTTTCGAGCGTCTTTGCAGGGAAAACCTACGCCGTGCTGGGCCTCGCGCGGAGCGGGCTTGCGACGGTAGACACGCTGGTCGCCAGCGGCGCGCGCGTCGTCGCCTGGGACACGCGCGAGGAAGCGCAGGCGCTGGTCATGGACAAGGCGGAAATCGCCGATCCGCTGACGATCGACCTTGCCGGTTTCGACGGCATCGTGGTGTCGCCCGGCGTCCCATTGAACCGTCATCCGATCGCGGAAAAGGCGCGCGAGGCAGGCGTGCCCGTGATCGGCGACATCGAACTGTTCGCGCTCGCCCGTCCCACCCTGCCGCCGCATCGCGTCGTCGGCATCACCGGCACCAACGGCAAGTCCACGACCACGGCGCTGATCCACCACATCATCGAAAGCGCAGGCATCCCGACGCGGATGGGCGGCAATATCGGCCTGCCCGTGCTGGGCGAAGAACCGTTACCGGAAGGCGGCGTCTATGTGCTCGAACTGTCGAGCTACCAGATCGACCTGACCTACAACCTCGATTGCGACGTCGCGGTGCTGCTCAACATCACGCCGGATCATCTGGACCGCTACGACGGGTTCGAGGGCTATGTGGCGAGCAAGGCGCGACTGTTCGCGATGCAGGGCGCAGGACATAGCGCCGTCATCGCCGTTGATGACGATACGACTCGCAGAATTGCGGACAATCTGTGCTCCTGCGAAAGCAGGAGCCTAGGGCATCCTGGTGCTACGCAGCCTGGACTTCTGCTTTCGCAGGAGAGCAATGTCGTGCGAGTGCGTGCAGACGATGTCGATCCCGCCGCGCAATCGCTCTGGCCATCGCTGCAAGGCCCCCACAATGCGCAAAACGCCGTTGTCGCCATTGCCGTGGCCCGCGCGCTCGGCATTTCCGACGCGACGACACAGGCAGCCCTGCGGACCTTCTCCAGCCTACCCCACCGGATGCAGCGCGTCGCGCAAGTGAACGGCGTCCTTTACGTCAACGACAGCAAGGCGACCAACGCCGCTTCCACCGCGCCCGCACTCGCCGCCTATCCGCCGGTCGATGGCCGCCCGCGCATCCACTGGATATTGGGCGGCATCGCCAAGACCGAAAATCTGGACGAGTGCGAACCCTATTACGCTAACGTCGCCCATGCCTACACCATGGGCGAATCCGGCCATATGTTCGCCGATCTGCTGCGCCCGCATATGGACGTGGACGACAGCGAAATGCTGCTGACCGCCGTGCGTCGCGCCGCGCGGATCGCGCAGCCGGGGGATGTCGTGCTGCTGTCGCCCGCCTGCGCGAGCTTCGACCAGTTCCGCGATTTCGAGGCGCGGGGCGATGCCTTCGTTGCGGCCGTCTCCGCGCTACAGGAGGGACTCGATGGCTAGCGGATCGTTCAAACCCGGACGCATCGTGCAGGGGCTGCGTGCCAAGACGGTGCCGCGCGAACGGACGGCGCTCGCCATCTGGTTCTGGGAAATCGACCGCGTATTGCTCTCGCTGATCGCCGTGCTGATCGCGATCGGACTGGTCGCGGTCGCCGCCGCCTCCCCGGTCGCGGCAATCGACCGTTCGACCAGCACCGTCACCGTTACGCCGCTCATCTATTTTTACCGTCAGTTGATGTGGGTCGGCCTCGGCCTGCCGGTGATGCTTGTCATTTCGATGCTGCCGCGCACGCAGGCGCGGCGGCTGGCGCTGGGTCTGACGGCGGTGTTCTTCATATCCCTGCTGCTGGTGCCGCTGCTCGGCAGCACGATCAACGGCGCGCGGCGCTGGATCGACTTGCCGTTCGGTCGGTTCCAGCCATCCGAGTTCCTGAAACCGACGTTCGTCGTGACCTTGGCATGGCTGCTATCGCTCAAGGGGCGGGATGCCGCGCTTCCGGTCGTGCCGCTGACCGGGGCGATGACGTTCCTGATCGCGGCCTTGCTGATGCAGCAGCCTGATTTCGGCCAGACGGTCATCTTCTGCGGATGCTGGGCGGCACTGCTGCTGCTGTCGGGCCAGTCGATGCGCTTCATGATCGGCATGGGCGGCGCCGGGCTGGGCGGGATCGTCGCAGTCTATCTGTTCTACGAAAACGGGCGCAATCGCATCAACGACTTCCTCGGGCTGGGCGTCGCGACAGATACCGGACCGGATCAGGCGGACCTTGCACATCGGACGATCACCAACGGCGGCTTCATGGGCGTCGGGCCGGGCGGTGGACAGGCCAAGTTCCACCTGCCCGAAGCGCATACCGACTATATCTTTTCGGTGATCGGGGAAGAGTTCGGCCTGCTCGCCTGCATCGGCATCGCGCTCGTCTATCTCGCCATCGTAGTGCGGGTGCTGCTGCGCCTGCTGGACGAGGAGGACAGCTTCGTCATTCTCGCCGCCGCGGGCCTAACCACCGAGCTGGGGCTTCAGGCAATCATCAACATGGGGGTCAACGCGCATATATTTCCGTCGAAGGGGATGACGCTGCCCTTTATCAGCTATGGCGGCTCCTCTATGATCGCGCTTTGCATCGGGGTCGGCCTGTTGCTGGCGTTCACGCGCCGCAATCCCTTCATGGACCGCAGCCCCTATGTCGTGAAATGGAGCGGTCGATGAGTATTTCCCGTCACTTCGTTCTCGCCGCGGGCGGGACCGGGGGGCATATGATCCCCGCTTATGCCGTCGCGAAGGAACTGACGGCGCGCGGCCATCATGTCGCGCTCGTCACGGACGAGCGCGGAGCCAAGATTCCCGGCATCTTCGCCGATATGCAGGTGCATGTCCTGCCCGCCGGGCGGATGCAGGGCGGGCCGGTCGGCTGGCTGCGCGGGGGCAAGGCTATCCTGGCCGGACGCGCGATGGCGATGCGGCTCTATGAAACCTTTCAGCCCACCGCCGTGGTGGGCTTCGGCGGATATCCGGCGCTGCCCGCACTGCTCGGCGCGATCAAGATGAAGATCCCGACGGCCCTGCACGAACAGAACGCCGTGCTGGGCCGGGTCAACAGGCTGATGGCGGGGCGCGTCGATGCGATCGCGACGGCCTATCCGGTGATCGAGAAGCTGGCGGACAAGCATAGCGGCAAGGTCCATCTGATCGGCAATCCCGTCCGCGCCGAAGTCGCCGCGCTGCGCGAGGACGAGTTTCCGCCCCTGACCGACGAAAGCGTGTTCCGCCTTTTGGTCACTGGCGGCAGTCAGGGGGCGACGATCCTCTCCTCGGTCGTCCCCGATGGCCTTGCGCTGCTGCCGATCGGCCTGCGCCGCCGGCTGCAGGTGACGCAGCAATGCCGCCCGGACGATATCGAGAAGGTGCGGCAGACATATGCCGATCTCGAAATCCCGGCGGACCTGTCGACTTATATCGAGGATATGGCGGAGAAGCTGAACTGGGCGCATCTCGTCATCGCGCGCGCAGGCGCTTCGACCATCGCCGAACTGACCACGGCGGGTCGCCCCGCCATCCTCATCCCGCTGCCGTCCGCCATGGACGACCACCAGACCGCCAACGTCCGCGAAATGGTGGATGCGGGCGGTGCGCGGTCGATCCCGCAATCGCGCTTCACCCCCGTCGAACTCGCAAAGCAGATGCAGAAGATGGCGATGGAACCCGGTGCACTCGCCAATGCGGCGAAACGCGCGCGTGCCTGTGGCCGGCCCTATGCCGCGCGCGACATGGCGGATCTTCTCGAAAGCATTGGACAGGCCCCGATCATGAACGACCCCCTGCGGACCACGCCGCCCGCACCTTCCACCCTCACGCTCCAGGGTGTCCCCGCATGAAGGGTGTGGGGACGGATATCGGCACGATCCATTTCATCGGCATCGGCGGCATCGGCATGTCGGGCATCGCCGAAGTGATGCACAATCTGGGCTACAAGGTTCAAGGGTCCGATGTCGCCGAAGGCTATGTGATCGAAGGGCTGCGCAAGAAGGGGATCGCCGTCGCGATCGGCCACAAGGCGGAAAATCTGGGCGATGCGGCGGTGGTTGTCACTTCCACCGCGATCAAGCGCGGCAATCCCGAAGTCGAGCTGGCGCTGGAAAACCGTATCCCGGTGGTGCGCCGCGCGGAGATGCTGGCGGAACTGATGCGCCTCAAGTCCACCGTCGCCATCGCCGGCACACACGGCAAGACGACGACGACGTCCATGGTCGCCGCGCTGCTGGATGCGGGCGGCGTCGATCCCACCGTCATCAACGGCGGCATCATCAACAGCTACGGTTCCAACGCACGGCTGGGTGCATCCGACTGGATGGTGGTGGAGGCCGACGAAAGCGACGGCAGCTTCCTGCGGCTGGACGGCACGATCGCAGTGGTGACGAACATCGATCCCGAGCATCTCGACCATTATGGCAGTTTCGACGCGGTGAAGGACGCTTTCGTCGACTTCATCGAAAACGTGCCTTTCTACGGCGCGGCGATCGTCTGTCTCGACCATCCCGAAGTGCAGGCGATCCTGCCGCGCGTGCAGGACCGGCGCGTCGTGACCTACGGGTTCGGTGCGCAAGCGGACATTCGCGGCGATAATGTCGTGTCCTTCCCCGGCGGCAACCGCTTCGACGTGCAGGTGCGCGAACGGGACGGATCGACGCGGCGGATCGAAGGCATCGAAATGCCGATGCCGGGGCGGCACAATGTCCTCAATGCCATGGCGGCGATCGGCGTGGCGCTGCAAATGGGCATCGACGATGCGACCATCCAGACCGGCTTTTCCAAGTTCGGCGGGGTCAAGCGGCGCTTCACCAAGGTCGGCGAAGTCGCGCTGCCCGACGGCGTAGCGACGGTGATCGACGATTACGGCCATCACCCCGTCGAGATAAAGGCCGTGCTGGCGGCGGCGCGGGAAGGTGCGCGGGGCCGGGTGATCGCCGTGGTGCAGCCGCATCGCTTCACCCGCCTGCGCGACCTGATGGATGATTTTCAGCAGGCGTTCAACGACGCCGATATCGTTTATGCCGCGCCCGTCTATCCGGCGGGCGAACAGCCGATCGAGGGGACCGACAGCGCCGCGCTGGTCGCCGGTCTCAAGCGGCGCGGGCATCGTGCCGCCAGCGTGATCGAGGGGCCGGAGGCGCTCGCCGCTGCGCTCGCCGCCGATCTGCAACCCGACGACATGGTGATATGCCTTGGCGCAGGCGACATCACCAAATGGGCGGCTGGCCTGGCCGCCGCGGTCTCCGCGCAACTGCCGGAGACGGCGGCATGATCGCGTTCGTGGACCTGTGCATCGACATGCAGAACCGCGTGATCGACGCGCACGAGCAAAGCATGAAAGCGATGCAGGCGACCATCGAGAGCGCCGACACGGGGCTTGCCATGCACAAGGCGATGGCGGATGCCGGCAAAGCGAACCTCGCGGCATGGGAACGCTGGATCGCCCTGTGGACCGGGCGCAAATGACGGCGCTCGCCAACCCTATCCCCGACGTGCGTGGAAAGCTGACGCCGGACGCACCGCTTGCGCCGCTCGTGTGGTTCAAGGCGGGCGGGGCGGCGCAATGGCTGTTCGAGCCGAAAGATGTCGATGATCTCTCGCATGTCCTTGGCGCGCTCGATCCCGCGATCCCTGTGATGGCGCTGGGCCTCGGGTCGAACATGATCGTGCGGGATGGCGGGGTGCCGGGCGTCGTTGTGCGGCTGGGCAAGCCGTTTTCCTACGCCAAAGCCGACGATATGACGCTGACCTGCGGCGGCGGCACGTCGGGTATATTGGTCGCTTCGACGGCACGCGACGCCGGGATCGCGGGCGTCGAGTTTCTGCGCAGCATTCCCGGCACGGTCGGCGGCTTCGTGCGGATGAATGGCGGCGCTTACGGGCGCGAAGTGAAGGACATATTGCTGTCCTGCACCGTCGTCCTGCGCGACGGAACATGCGTGACGATGACGCGCGACGATCTGGCCTACAGCTATCGCCATTCGGCGCTGCCCGAAGGCGCGATCGTGGTGGAAGCGACGTTCGAAGGCACGCCCGGCGATCCGAAGGCGATCCAGTCGGAAATGGACCGGATCGCGGCAGAGCGCGAGGCGAGCCAGCCGCTGCGCAGCCGCACCGGCGGATCGACGTTCAAGAATCCCGACGGGCACAAGGCCTGGGCGCTGATCGACAAGGCAGGCTGTCGCGGCCTGCGCCGCGGCGACGCCCAGGTCAGCGAGAAACATTGCAACTTCCTCCTGAACCTCGGTACGGCGACCAGCGCCGACATCGAGGCGCTGGGCGAGGAGGTGCGCGACAAGGTGAAGGCGAACAGCGGCGTGACGCTCGAATGGGAAATCCAGCGGATCGGGGTGGTGAAGTGAGTGCGCCATTTCAATTCCTCCCCTGCAAGGGGAGGGGGACCGCCCGCGTAGCGGGTGGTGGAGGGGTATCCCCCTATCGTGAGGGTGACACCCCTCCGTCAGGCTACGCCTGCCACCTCCCCTTGCAGGGGAGGATTTTGCTATGAGAGGCCCATGGCATGTCGCCGTCCTGATGGGCGGGTGGTCGGCGGAGCGGTCCGTGTCGCTGTCGTCGGGCGAGGGGATCGCCAAGGCGCTGGAATCGCGCGGACACAAGGTCACACGGATCGACATGGACCGCGACGTCGCGCTGCGTCTGCATGAAGCAAAGCCCGACGTCGTGTTCAACGCGCTGCACGGCGTTCCCGGTGAGGACGGCACGGTGCAGGGCATGATGGACCTGATGGGGCTGATCTACACGCACAGCGGCCTCGCCACTTCGGTCATCGCGATCAACAAGCAACTGACCAAGCAGGCGCTGGTGCCGCATGGCATCCCCATGCCCGGCGGGCATATCGTCGAAAGCGCGACGCTGTTTGATCGCGACCCGATCCCGCGTCCCTATGTCGTGAAGCCGGTCAACGAAGGCTCCTCGGTCGGCGTCGCGATTGTCACCGAGGAAAGCAATTTCGGCAATCCCATCGGCCGTGACGTCGAAGGACCGTGGCAGCATTTCGCGCAGCTTCTGGCCGAACCCTATATAAGGGGTCGCGAACTGACGACCGCCGTTCTGGGGGATCAGGCGCTGCTGGTGACGGAACTCAAGCCCAGGAGCGGCTTCTACGATTTCGACGCCAAATATACCGACGGCATGACCGATCATATCTGCCCTGCCGACATTCCCGACGACGTGGCGGAGCAGTGCAAGGCGATCGCCCAGCGCGCGCATCAGTTGCTGGGGTGCAGGGGCGCATCGCGGTCCGACTTCCGCTGGGACGACAGCCAGGGGATCGACGGGCTGTTCCTGCTGGAAGTCAACACCCAGCCGGGGATGACGCCGCTCAGCCTGGTGCCCGAACAGGCCTTGAAACTGGGCATAGATTATGCGGAACTGGTGGAACGCATCGTAGAGGACGCTTTGGCCGGGGGGCAGGGGACATGAGCGACGCACGGATAAGGCGCGGCAGCGCCAGTCGCGTTTCACCGCGCAGCAATGCTGCGGGCAAACGCGCCCCGAGCCGGAGCCGCGCACTCAAGAAACGTAGCCGGCTCGACCAAATCGTCGCGATGCTGCCGGTCAGTCACACCACCTTGCAGCGGATGATAAGCTGGTCGATCGTCGCCATGGTCGGCGCCGCCGCCGTTCTCACCGCCAGTTTCCTGGGGCTACCCGAAATGGCGCGGATGGAGTTTGCGAGTGCGACGGCGAAGGCGGGGTTCGAAGTCGCCAAGGTCGAAGTGCACGGCGTCGAGCGGATGGACGAACTGGCCGTCTACACCATTGCGCTGGGGCAGGTGGATCGCTCCATGGTCAATGTCGATCTGCCCAAATTGCGGCAGGATCTGATGACACTCGGCTGGGTCAAGGATGCGCGCGTCTCCCGCCGCCTGCCCGATACGCTGGTGGTCGACATCGTGGAGCGGCAGCCGGTCGCCGTGTGGCAACATGCCGGGCAGTTGCGGCTGATCGACGTGACCGGCACGGTGCTTCAGACCGTATCGCTGTCCGACATGCCCGATCTGCCGCTGGTCGTGGGACCCAACGCCAATCGCCAAACCGCGCGGCTCAGCCAGTTGCTCGACGCCGCCCCTGCACTGAAGCCCATGCTTGCCGGGGCGACCTGGATCGGCGATCGCCGCTGGGATCTGCGTTTCCAGTCGGGCGAGACGCTGCTGTTGCCCGAAGGCGAGGCGGAAGCCGCCGCCGCTTTGGTCAATTTCGCGCGGATGGACGGTTCCAACCGCCTGCTCGGGCGCGGCATCGTGCGTTTCGACATGCGCGATCCCGACAAGTTCGTGCTCCGCCTGCCGCCCGATCATGGCGCGAAGGCGGAAAAGCCCGCCGAAACGAAGATTGCCGCTGCCAGCCCGGATGGGGAGGTCTGAGATCATGCCGCCGCCGAAAGTCGAAAAACTCATCACCGCCGTCGATATCGGATCGTGGAAAGTCTCCGCGCTGATCGCGGGACGAACCGAAAATGGCGAATTGACCATATTGGGCACGGGCCAGCGCGAAAGCCGGGGCGTGCGCCGCGGTTACATTGCCGACATGGATCGCACCGAAATGGCGGTGCGCGAGACGGTGGAACAGGCCGAACGGGTCGCGGGTCTCAATATCGAGGATGTGTGGGTCTCCTTCTCCGGCGGCAGCCTTGTCAGCGACGTAGTGACGGTGGAACGCAATCTGGGCGGCTATCGCGTCGAGCAGGCGGATATCGACGATCTGCTGACCACCGGGCGGCAGAGCATCGACCCGGATGGCCGCATCGTGCTTCACGCGCAGCCAACCTGCTTCACGCTGAACGGCACGCAGGGGGTCAAGCGCCCGCTGGGCATGCACGCCGACAAGCTGGGCGTCGACATTCACGTCGTGCTGGCCGACGGCGCGCCGCTCGCCAATATGGAGATGTGCGTGCGCGGCGCCTATCTCGACGTCAGCGGCATCGTCGCTTCGCCGATCGCGACGGGTTTCGCCTGCCTGTCGGAGGAAGAACGCGATCTGGGCGTGGCGCTGGTGGAACTGGGCGCGGGCGTCACCAACGTCTCGCTCTATGTTGGCGGAATGCTGGTGGGGCTGCATTCCATCCCGATCGGCGCGGCGGACATCACCGACGATATCGCTTCGGCCTTCGGCATCCGCCGCAGCCAGGCCGAGCGGATGAAGTGCTTCTACGGATCGGCGATGCAGTCGCGCCGCGACTTTCGCGAAATGATCGAAATCGCGCCGATTTCCGGTGATGTGGCCGCGGGCGAAGGCGGCAAGATCACGCGCGCGGCGCTGGTCAGCGTCATCACCGAGCGGCTCAACCAGATCATGGCCGAAGTGAACGCGGCGTTGAAGGGCATGGGTTTCAACACGCCGGTCGGGCGGCAGGTGGTGCTGACCGGCGGCGGCGCGGAGATGAAGGGCATCGCCGATTATGCACAAAGCGCGCTGGGGCGTGCCGTGCGCATCGGTCGCCCGCGTGGCCTTGCCGCGCTGCCGGAGGCGCACAGCGGTCCCGCTTTTGCCACGCTTGCCGGACTGGCGCTTTACGGCGCGGCCAATCCCGTCGACCTGCGCAGCATGACGCCCGCCGCGCAAACCGTGCACCGGATGGGCGCTTCGGGCTGGTGGCAAAGGATGATGGGTGTACTTAAAGCCAACTATTGACCACTAAATAGTGCACGGATCACCTTAAGGTTGAAAAAGGTGATGAATTGCCTTTTCAACTGGTGCATGAAGTAATTGTTACGTTTCGTCCTGTGGCTGACGAAACCGAGGGAGCGACAAGAATATGAGCATTGAAATCGGCCCGCCGCAGGTGGATGAGCTGAAGCCACGCATCGCCGTCATCGGCGTGGGCGGGGCAGGCGGCAATGCCATCGCCAACATGATCGCAGCGTCGGTCGAGGGCGTCGATTTCATCGTCGCCAACACCGACGCGCAGGCGCTCAACGCGTCCCCCGCCGAACGCCGCATCCAGCTTGGCCCGCGCATTACCGAGGGTCTGGGCGCCGGATCGCGCCCGGAAATCGGTCGCGCCGCCGCCGAAGAAACGATCGCCGCCGTGGAAGCCGCGCTGGAAGGCGCGCATATGTGCTTCATCGCCGCCGGCATGGGCGGAGGCACCGGCACCGGCGCCGCACCCGTCATCGCCAAGGCGGCGCGTGACAAGGGCATCCTGACCGTCGGCGTCGTGACCAAGCCGTTCACTTTCGAAGGCGCGCGACGTGCGCGTTCCGCCGAAGCGGGCATCGAAGAACTTCAAAAGCATGTCGATACGCTGATCGTCATTCCCAACCAGAACCTGTTCCTCGTCGCCAATCCGAACACGACCTTCAAGGAAGCGTTCCAGATGGCCGACGAAGTGCTGCAACAGGGCGTGCGCGGCATTACCGACCTGATGGTCATGCCCGGCCTCATCAACCTCGACTTCGCCGACGTCCGCTCCGTGATGGGGGAAATGGGCAAGGCGATGATGGGCACAGGCGAAGCCGAAGGCGACGGTCGTGCATTGCAGGCTGCCGAAAAGGCGATCGCCAACCCGCTGCTCGACGGCGTGTCGATGAAGGGCGCCAAGGGCGTCATCGTCTCGATCGTCGGCGGCGAGGACATGCGCCTGATGGAAGTCGACGAGGCCGCGAACCACATTCGCGAACTGGTCGATCCGGATGCGAACATCATCTGGGGTTCGGCGTTCAACGACAGCCTGAATGGCCGTATCCGCGTGTCGGTGGTCGCGACCGGCATCGACAGCGACACCAGCCAGACTGCCGCCGCTCCGTCGCAGCCGTTCAGCTTCGCGACGCGCCCCGCCGTCACCGTGACGCACACTGCGCCGCCGGTCGTCGAGCCACCGGTTGCTGCAGCCGTACCGGAAACGGCAGAGGCGACGCAGGACGAACCGCTCGATCTGGGCGCGGCGGCCGAAACTATCGAACCGGCCCCGGCCACCGCCGCTTTTGCACCCCCGCCCGCACCCGTCGTCATTTCCGATTTTCCGGAGGACAACGAGTTGTTGCTGGGCGCCGAAGCAGCGGACAGCGTGCCGACGCCGGAAGAGCCCGCACGTGCCGCACCGCGTGTGGCCACGGGTGGCGGCACCCTGTTCGAGCGGATGTCGGGCCTCTCGCGTGGCATCGACAAGCCTGCGGATCCGGGTGAGGAGGGCAGGCCGGGCGGCATCGACATACCGCGTTTCCTAAACCGTCAGAACAACCAGTAACCGTTTCGCCATCCCGGCAGGCCGGAACTCTTCCGGTCATCCGGGGTGGCGTGCATCCGGTCGCACCTTGGAACGCGATACAGTGTCCGTTCAGCCATCGGCGGGGTAAGGCAGTTTCGTGACCGTCCGTTTATGTGCCTTCCTGTTTGCCGCGACCGCATTGACGGCGCCTGTGCTTGCGCAAACGGCGGATCAGTCCGCGCCGTCCAGCACCGGTCCCGGCTTTTCCCAGCTCGACGTGCGCCCGCCCGATGCCGCGAGCAGCCTCAACGCCAGCCTGACGCGGCTGGGCCAGAACCCGCGCGACGTTTCCGCGCTGATCGGCGCGGGCGAAGCGGCGCTGGACCTGGACGATCCGCGCGCGGCGACGGGGTTCTTCGCGCGTGCGGACGAAATCGAAAGCGGAAACGGGCGGATCAAGGCGGGTCTTGGCCGCGCCATGCTGCAATTGCAGAACCCGTCCGAGGCGCTGCGCCTGTTCGATCAGGCCGAGCGGCTGCGCTATCCGATCGACAGTTATGTCGGAGACCGCGCGCTCGCCCGCGACTTGAGCGGGGACCAGGCGCGCGCGCAGCAGGATTACCAGATCGCCTTGCGCGCCAAACCGAACGATCCCGAATTGCTGCGCCGCTATGCCGTGTCGCTGGGCATATCGGGGCAGGTGGAGGCATCCGAAAAGCTGATCGCGCCATTGCTCTACAAGAACGACCGGGCGGCGTGGCGCAACCGGGCGTTCGTTCTGGCGATGAACGGGCGGGAAGCCGACGCGCGCAACATCACGCAAAAGGTGATGCCCAAGCCTCTGGCGGACGCGATCGAACCCTATATGACGCGGATGGCCGCGCTGACCCCTGCGCAGCGCGCGGCGGCGGTCCATTTCGGGAACTTCCCCTCCACCGCCGGGGTTCGCATGGCCGCGAATACTGCAACGCCGCCGCGTGCCGTTACCGCTGCCCCAACAGCGGCACCCACGCCGTCGCCGTCCCCGGCGCAACCAACGCCGCGCACCAATCGCGCCGCAGCGCGCCTGCAGGCCGAGGCCCAGCCGCAAAGCCTTAAGTCTCCGGTGCGATCGGCGACCGTGCCTGCTCCTGCTCCTGCTCCCTCAGCCGCCACGGTGCAACGCGCGCCGAATGTCGCTACGCCCGATTCCCGGCCGACGCGCTTGGCCACTTCCACGCCATCGGCAGCGACCGTTCAAACCCCGCAACCCATCATCCGCCAGCCTGCAACGCCGCAGGTGCAAGGCCCCGTCGATCCCGCACCATCCGGTCAGACGGTCATGGCGCAGGCCACGACGGCAAGAGCGAACGAGCCGGTCGTGGCGCCATCACCGCCGCCCGCCGCGCAACCCGATCCCGTCGCGACGCGCACGCTGGCGGACATCATTCGCGAACTCGACGTGCCGGATGCGGAGAAGGCGGTGTCGCCGCAGGCCGTCGATCTGGCGGAAATACTGACGATACAGGAAGAAAAGCGCGCCGCTGCCCGTACTTCTGCGGACAAGGCGAAGCGCGAAGCTGCGACCAGGGCCAAGGCGGAAGCCGACGCCAAGGCGAAGGCGCTTGCTGCCGAAAAAGCGAAACTCGCCCGGAACCCCTCGCGCAACTGGGTGCAGATCGGCACCGGCCAGAACATTTCGGCACTGGGCTTCACGCTGCGCGGCCTGCGCAAGAAATACGACAGCATCGCCGCGAAGGATGCCTACACAGCCGCCTGGGGCCGCACCAATCGCCTGGTCGTGGGGCCGTTCCCGTCGTTCGAAAAGGCCAAGGCATTCGAGGGAACGCTGAAGAAAGCGGGCGCGGACGCCTTTGCCTGGCGCAGCGACGCCGGAGAGGAAGTCTCCTCGATCGCGGCGAAGTGACCGCAGCTATCAGCCCCAGAGGCTCCCCGGCTGCAACATCCCGCGTTCCACCGTCAACCCGCCGTCGCGATCCTTCGCCAGCAAGAGCGCGCCGTCCAGGTCCACCCAGTCGGCCTGCTGCGCCACCAGCATTGCCGGGGCGATGGCGAGCGATGTCGAGAGCATGCACCCGACCATGATGCGCAGGCCGCGCGCGCGCGCCGCATCGGCCAGCGCCAGCGCCTCGGTCAGGCCCCCGGCCTTGTCGAGCTTGATGTTGATCGCGGAAAAGCCGGTCAGCCGGTCCAGATCCTCGCGTGTATGCACGCTCTCGTCGGCGCAGAAGGGCATCGTGCTTCGCACGGTCGCCAGCATATCCTCACGCCCGTGCGGGATCGGCTGCTCGACAAGCTCGACGCCCAGCCGCTGCAGCGCCTCCGCCTCCGCGGCGATGTCCAGCCCTGCCCAGCTTTCATTCGCATCGACGATCAGGCGGGCGTCCGGCGCGCCGTGTCGGACCGCGGCGATGCGGTCGCGGTCGCCTTCACCCGTCAGCTTGCATTTGAGCAGGGCGAAGCCGCGCTTCGACGCCGCGCGGGCATCCTGCTCCATCTGGGCAGGATCGTTGAGGCTGATCGTGAAGGCGGTCTGCACGGCGCGGGGCGGTGCCTTCAGCCCGGCACGCTGCCAGACGGGCACGCCGCTGCGCTTCGCTTCATAATCCCACAACGCGCAATCGAGCGCATTGCGCGCCGCGCCGCGATCCATGCCTGTACTCACGCTCGTCCGGTCCAGCGGCCCGCAATAGCCGCCGATCATCGCGGCGCAGTCCTCGGCCGTTTCGCCTTCGTAATAGATGGCGGTGCCTTCGCCACGCCCGACATGCGTTCCGTCGCCCACGGTGCATACGACGACATCGACATGCGTCTTTGCGCCGCGGCTGATGATGAAGGCGCCTTCGACGGGCCAGCGTTCGACGGTTGCGGAAAGGATTTCGACCATGCGACGGCTTTAAGCGCCTTGGCGCGCAAGGCAAAGCCCGTCCGGGCTGTTCGTTCGCCGTCCGGCGCGTTACAGGGGCGCTTAGCCCCTCAGTTGCAGGACAATGACACCGTGACATCACGAGAGCTTACCGGCTTGCTCCCCCTGTCCGAAAGCGACCCGACGAAACCCTTCATGCGCAAGGCGAACGACTGGGCATGGCGGCTGACGTTCGGGGCGATCGGATGGCCATGGCTGCTGCGCAGCCTGCACGGCGGCAGCAAGGCGGAAAAACGCGCGCTGATGACGACGCTAGGTCTCGCGCCCGATTCGCTGCCGCATCTGGGAAGCTGGAAAGCCGACACCGGCTTCCTGCGGCACATTGTGATGCAGATCGCGCAGCGTCGCCCCGCCTTCACTGTTGAACTGGGGGCGGGGGCCTCCACGCTGGTCGCGGCCAAGGCGATGGCGCTGCACGGCGGCGGGCACCTCATCAGCTTCGACCAGCATGGCGGCTTCGTGGAAGCGACGCGGCAATGGGTCGCCGACAACGGTCTGGACGTGGACATCCGCCACGCACCGCTCGATGCGGAAGTCGATGGCTGGCCGGGGCGCTGGTACAGCGTCAGCGACCTTCCCGACCGGATCGACCTCATCATCATCGACGGCCCGCCGTGGAGCGTGCATCCGCTCGTGCGCGGCGCGGCGGACAGTCTGTTCCGGCGGCTGGCCCCCGGCGGCATCATCCTGCTCGACGATGCGGCGCGGCCCGGCGAACGCCTTGTCGCGCGCCGCTGGCGCAAGCGCTGGCCGGACATCGACTTCCGCCTGATGCACGACGGTACGAAGGGGACGCTGGTGGGCGTCAAGCGTGCCGTCGGCGTGCCGCCCGCGCCGGTGAACGACAATCGCACGGCAGGACACTATGCCCTGCGCGCCGCGGGTCTGGCCGCGCTCGTCGCCACCGGATGGATTGCGCGCGGGGCGCTGGGCGAGTTTCCCGTAGCGGCGCAAGCGGCGGACACGCGCTTCATCGAGGAGGCGGCGGCGTCCCACCGCACCGGCATCCTGCGGCAGGCGATGCAGTCACAGAGCGAAAATACCGTGCTCGACAGTGGCGAGATCACGCGGTCGACCGGCCTGCGTTTGCCGGTCCTGCCGTCCGGATGGACGGTACGGGACGTGCAGCTTTACCCGACGGAGGGCACATCCGCCGTGGCCCTTTCGCTCACCACGCCGCAGGGCGAGGACGTTACCCTGCTGACCGGTCGCGCGGAAACGCCTGCGGAAGGCAAGCCTCTGGTCGCAAAGCGGGAAGAGGACAACATCGCCTATTGGGAAGAGGGCGATCAGGCCCTGGCGTTGACCGGCGCGGTATCCGCCGTGCGGGCGCTGGAACTGGCGGCCCTGCTGGCGCGGGGGTGATGCTCTTCTCAATTTCGTCATGCTGAACTCGATTCAGCATCCATTGGCTCAGCCGTTGCACTGACGCCCATAAGCCGGAGCTAATGGATCCTGAAACAAGTTCAGGATGACGAGCATGAGTGGCGTGGCTTCCGTTACTCAGGCATCTACGTCCAAGCAATCACCCGTTATGCTGGGCGATCCATTCTTCCACGACAGGCGCCACCTTGTTGCGCCATTTGCTGCCGTTGAAGATGCCGTAATGCCCCGCGCCTTCGGCCATGTAATATTTCTTGTGACTGTCGGGCAGGCTGGTGGCGATCTTCAGGGCGGCCTTGGTCTGGCCAAGTCCTGAAATATCGTCCCGCTCGCCTTCCACCGCCAGCAGGGCAACATCCTTAAGCGCCGCCGGATCGACGAGGCGACCGCGATGCAGCAGTTCGCCCTTGGGCAGGCTGTGCTTCTGGAACACTTCGCTGACGGTCTGGATATAGAATTCCGCCGTCATGTCGCAGACGGACCGATATTCCTCGTAGAACTTCTTGGTCGCGTCCGCGCTGTCCTCGTCTCCGTCGACCAGATGCTTGAACATTTCCCAGTGGCTGGTCAGGTGATCCCCCAGATTCATCGTCATGAACCCGGCAAGCTGCATGAAGCCGGGATAGACGCGGCGACCGTTGCCTGGATAGTTGAACGGCACCGTCGCCACCACATTCTGCTCGAACCAGCCCAGCGGTCGCTCGGTCGCCAGCGTGTTGACGGCGGTTGGCGCCTCGCGCGTGTCGATCGGTCCGCCCATCATGGTCAGCGTGCGCGGGCGCGCCGGGTTCTTGTCCGCCGCCATCAGGCACGCGGCGGCATAGCAGGGCACAGAAGGCTGGCACACCGCCAGCATGTGCGCACCTGGGCCGATATGCTCCAGCCACCCGACCAGATAATCGATGTAATCATCCAGATCGAAGTGGCCCTCCGACAGCGGCACGTTGCGTGCGTCGCGCCAGTCGGTGATCCAGATGTCGTGCCCCGGCAACAGCCGCTCCACCGTGCCGCGCAGCAGCGTGGCGAAATGGCCGGACATCGGCGCGACGATCAGCAGCTTGGGATCGCCGTCCTTCACGCCTTCGCGGGTGAAGTGGCGCAACTGGCCGAAGGGCTTGCGCGCCTCGATCTCTTCGATGACGGCCACGGCCTGCCCGTCGATTTCGGTAGTCGGCAAGTCGAAATCCGGCTTGCCCCGCGGTGCGGCGGCATGGGCAAACACGTCGAGCGCGGACGCCAGGATCGGTCCGCCCCCGAAATAGGAAAAGGGATTGGCGGGATTGTTGAGCAATTCCGCCCCTGCATTGGCGAGCGCACTGGCCCCGGCCAACAGATTGCGCTGAAACTCATAGGCGTTGTACAGCATGTTTACCCATATTCCTTCTGCGTGATACCTGTAGCACGCGATGGCTAACAAAAGCCTGTTTTTTGCCGCGCTGCAACGTAAAATCCTCGATCACTGTTTTGGCCTATATCAAACATGCCCCGGATCGGGGCAGTGCGGACCTGTCCCTTTGCGATTGAGGGCGCATCGGAGGGCTGCTAAGCACCGCAAATGAGCAAAGACACAAGCGTGGCAACGCCGCACGAGATCGGCACCGCCGCCGGGGAGAAGGCACCCAAGGGGCGCAAGCTGGCCAGCCTGGGCATGGTATGGCAATTCGCCCGCAATTATCCAGGCCGCTACCTGTGCGCACTCGCCGCATTGCTGTGCGCCTCCGCTGCGACGCTGGCCATTCCCAGCGGTTTCAAGCTGGTGATCGACCGCGGCTTTGCCGGCGGCGGGGACGGCAGCGACATCGGTCGCTGGTTCCAGTATCTGCTGCTCATCGTCATCGTTCTCGGCATCGCGACGGCCTGCCGCTATTATTTCGTGTCCTGGCTTGGGGAACGCGTGGTCGCCGACATCCGCGCCGCGGTGCAGCGCAATCTGCTGCGCATGGCGCCCCGTTTTTTCGAGGATAACCGCCCGTCCGAAATCGCCTCGCGCATGACATCGGATACCGCCGTGATCGAGCAGGTGGTCGGCACCACCGTTTCCGTCGCCCTGCGCAATTTCGTCACCGGGGTGCTGGGCGTCGGCTATATGGTCGCGCTGGCACCGAAGCTGGCGGGCATGATGCTGCTGGGCATTCCTCTCATCATCCTGCCGATCGTCCTCATGGGGCGGCGGGTGCGCAAGCTCTCGCGCAGCAGTCAGGACCGGCTGGCCGATGTCGGCAGCATGACCGCCGAAGTGCTGGGCGCGATGCGGATCGTACAATCCTTCGGTCAGGAAGAGCGCGAGGCCGGGCGTTTCAGCGGCGCGGTGGAGCGCGGGTTCGATACTGCCCGCAAGCGCATATTCCTGCGCGCGATCATGACGGGCGTGGTCATCTGCCTTATCTTCGGCACCGTCACGATGATCATGTGGCAAGGCGCGATCGACGTGGCCAGCGGCCAACTGTCCGGCGGCAGCATCGCTGCCTTCGTGCTGACCAGCGGCCTTGTCGCAGGGGCCTTCGGATCGCTCACCGAAACCTGGGGCGACCTGCTGCGCGGCGCGGGCGCGGCGGAGCGTTTGAACGAATTGTTGACGGCGGTGCCGGAAATCGCGGCGCCCGCGACGCCCGCCGTCATCCCGACGCAGGACAAGGCGCAGATCGCCTTCCGCAACGTCACGTTCCATTATCCTACCCGGCCGGACACCAAGGCGCTCGACGATTTCACGCTGGTGGTGGAACCGGGCGAGACCGTCGCGGTCGTCGGCCCCTCAGGCGCTGGCAAGTCGACGCTCATTCAGCTGACGCAGCGCTTCTACGATCCGCAGGATGGAGCGATCCTGCTCAACGGCGTCGACCTGCGCGATGCCGACCCCGCCGACATTCGCGCGATGATGGCGCTGGTGCCGCAGGAAAGCGTGATCTTCGCCGCCTCCGCGCGCGACAATCTGCGCTACGGCAACTGGAACGCGACCGACGACCAGTTGTGGGAAGCGGCCCGCGCTGCCCATGCGGAAGATTTTCTGCGCGCCCTGCCGCAGGGTCTCGACAGCTTCATGGGCGAAAGCGGTACGCGTCTGTCGGGTGGCCAGCGCCAGCGGCTGGCGATCGCCCGCGCGCTGCTGCGCGATGCGCCGATCCTGCTGCTCGACGAAGCGACGTCCGCGCTCGACGCGCAATCCGAGCGGCTGGTGCAGGATGCGCTCGACCGCCTGATGCACGGGCACACCACCATCGTCATCGCCCACCGCCTCGCCACCATCCGTGCGGCGAACCGGATCGTGGTAATGGATGAGGGCCGCATCGTCGAGCAGGGCACCCACGCCGCCCTGACATCGCAAGGCGGCCTGTACGCCCGCCTTGCCCGGCTGCAATTTCAGGACGAGGCGGCGTAGCGACTTCCCGCCTGCTACCGCACGCCTTCCGCATAATAGCGTTCCAGGTCGATCCGCATCTGCCGCAGCGATTGGGGGTTCAGGTAGATCATGTGGCCGGACTCGTAATAAGTGAATTGCAGGTTCTTCTGCAGCGACGGTTCCAGCATCATGTGCTTGAGGCTCTGTTCGGTCGCGAAGAAAGGCGTCGCCATGTCGTAATAGCCGTTGAGCGCCAGCACGCGCAGATGCGGATTGGTACGCATCACGGCGGACAGGTCGGCAGTCGAATCGACGACGGCCTGACGCGATCCGTCGGGCGCCTCGTGCTGCAGATCCCATTTCCAGCCGGGTGCCTCGCGGGCGCTCAGGCGATAGGTGAGGTCGGTCTCATAGCCCAGGTCGCGGCCCAGCGTATCGAGGAACGCGCCGACATAGAGGCCGGTGATGCCGGTGCTGGCGGGATCATATTCGGGGCTTTCGCCCGCCGCGTCATCGTCGATCCCGGTATAGCGCGAATCGAGCCGCCCGATCGTGGTGCGGTTGTCGCGCAACAGTTCCTTGCGGAAACGGCCTAGGCTGACGCGCAGGTTGGCGCGCTTGATGAAGTCGGGCGACAGGCCGGTCAGCGCGCTCATCTGCTGCGCCACGCTGTCCAGTTCCTGGGGGGTGATGTCCGATCCCTTGGCCAGCGCCGCGCTGTACGGGCCGACCGCGAACTGGCGCGCCTGCGCCACGATCGTCGCGACGTCGGTGGGGCGGTTGGGCACGCGGTTGTGATACCAGGCCGTCGCCGCATAGCTGGGGAACAGGCCGATGAAGTCGACGTCCAGCCCCGGCTGCCGCACGCCGTAGTTCATGATCGACGACAGCAGGATGACGCCGTTGAGCGCCATCCCCTGATCCTCCAGTCTGTAGGCGAGGGCGGCGGAGCGGGGCGTGCCGTAGCTTTCGCCGAAGATATATTTGGGATCGCCCCACCTCTTGTTGATCGTCACATAGCGCGTGATCGCCTTGGCGAACGCGTCGACATCCTTGTCGAACCCGTAGAAATCGGAGACCGGCGTATCCCCCAGCGGGCGCGAATAGCCTGCGCCCATGGCGTCCAGAAACACCATGTCGGTGCTGCCGATCAGCGTGTCCGGATTGGGCACTACGGGATAGGGGGCAGGGGCCATGGCCTGCGGTTCGCCTGTCTCCACCCGCATCGGCGCGAACGATCCCATGCGCAGCCACAGCGTCGAGGAACCGGGGCCGCCATTGTAGAGGAACGTCACCGGGCGGCGCTTTCCGCCTGCCGACGGCGCGGTATAGGCAGTGTAGAACATGCTGCCGATCGGCTTGCCGTTCACGTCGCGCAAAGTGAGCGTGCCCGCCGTCTCGGTATAAGCGATGGACCGTCCGCCGACCGAAACCTGCCCCTTGCGGGATTTGGCAACTTCCACGACCGGTGCGCTCGCCCAGTTGGCGGCGATGTCCTCCGCCGTCTTGGCGGCCTTCGCCTCCGTCGCGCCCTTTTCCTTGTCCTGCCCGCTGGCGGTGGTGGAAGCGAGAAGGGCAAGCGGCAGACACACGCCAAGAGCGAGGGCGGAACGAAGCGACATGAGGCAGGATCCTGATCTGATAGGCAAAAATGGACTGCCTTATCCTATCGCCTGCCGCCATCGTGGCAATGGCATTTGTGACGGCGCGGTTTCAGTCGCCGATGCGCGTGAGCTTCGTCTGGTTGCGGAAAGCCCAGGGGCCATTGCCGGTCACCGGACGTACTTCCTTGATGGACAGCAACGCATCGCCCTTGCGCGTTTCGGTGACACGGATTTGGGCAGGCTTGTCGTCGTCCTCGCCGGTCTGGCTGTAGCTGATGGTCCAGTCGGTCTGCCCGGCATAGCGTTCGAGCGCGATGGCTTCGGTTTGCAGTTCTGGCTTGTTGCCCTTGCGATAGGATGCGGACGCGACGGTCATGCTTTTTTGGGATCGTCGATGCTGGTGGTCGTGATCCAGACGGGCTGCTGGCCCGCACCTTCGTCGAATATCGATCGCTGGACCAGCGTCACGCCGTCCGGCACCGCGGTGATCGTGGTGGTTACGGGCAGTTCGTACAGCTTGTTCGTCTGATAATCGCGATAGCCCAGCGCGCCTTTCCACGTCCCCGCCAGCGCCATGCGGAGGGCGGTGGGCGCGGGGCGGGCATCGCTCTCACTCTTCGATGCAGCTTGCGCGAGGGATGGCAATGGGGTTCCCGTCAGCAGGAGCATCGCCAGAATCGCTGCGCGTCGCACCATGTTCCGTCCCCTTTTTCAAATATGCGAAAAGGATAGGCTGCCGCCTCGCAGGTGCAACGTGTTTTGCGTGCGACCTTGCCCGGCGATCGAGTCATTATGGCACAGCGGGCAAGGGCGAATCGCCTATCGTCAGAGTGGGAGCGGCAAATGACGCGTCGAACGGTTTTCATGCGTTTCGTATATGGCGATATCGTTGCGGCGCTGGCGACCGCCGCCATGGCGACCGCACCCGCCCACGCGCAAACCGATGCGCGGCCTAGCCCCGAATATCTGGGCGCGACCTCAGCGGGACGCCCCTTCACCCCGGCGGTGCGGGCGGGGGACATGATCTATCTTTCCGGGCAGCTCGGCACGGCACCCGACGGCAGCCTGCCGCCCGATTTCGATGACCAGGCGCGCAACGCGATGGCCAATGTGGCGAAAGTCGCGGCACTCGGCGGCGCGACCATGGACGATCTGGTCAAATGCACGGTCATGCTGGCGGACATGAAAACATGGCCGCGCTTCAACGAAATCTACGTCACCTATTTCAAGTCCGGTCGCCTGCCCGCGCGCAGTGCCTTCGGCACCAACGGCCTTGCGCTCGGTGGATCGGTCGAAGTGGAGTGCATCGCCTACAAACCGCGATGAAGGCGGGAGCCTAACGGCATCTGCGTCGTTTTACTGTCGTCATCGCGCGCTATTCCCGCGCTATCCCCAACGAAGGAGAAAGTCCCATGAAGATCAACCGCAGCGGATCGGCCGTATGGAGCGGCGGCATCAAGGATGGTATCGGCGCGATATCGACGCAGAGCGGCGCGCTCGACGCCCATCCCTACGGCTTCGCCTCGCGTTTCGAAGGGGTGGCGGGCACCAATCCGGAGGAGCTGATCGGCGCCGCCCATGCCGGATGCTTCACCATGGCGCTGTCGCTGATTCTGGGCGAAGCCGGGCTGACGGCGGAGAAGATGGAGACGAAGGCGGTCGTCACGCTGGAGCAGCAGGACGGCGGCTTCGCGATCACCGCGATCGCGCTGACGCTGACCGCGAACATTCCCGGCACGACCGACGAGACCTTTCAGGAACTGGCGGCGAAGGCCAAGGCGAACTGCCCCGTCTCCAAGCTGCTGAACGCGGACATCTCGCTGACGGCGACGCTGGAAGCCTGATTCATAAATAGCGTAGTGAAATGCAACTGGTCATGCCCTATATCAGGGGCATGACCAGTCTTTCCCTTCTCGATCTCGTCCCCGTCCGTCAGGGCAGCGACGTGTCCACCGCCCTTGCCGAAGCCGCCGATTATGCGCGCGCGGCGGAGGCGCTTGGCTACACCCGCTACTGGACGGCGGAGCATCACGGCATGGTCGGCATCGCTTCCGCCGCGACTTCGGTGGTGCTGGCGCATGTCGGCGCGGCGACCTCCCATATCCGCATCGGTGCTGGCGGGATCATGCTGCCCAATCACGCGCCGCTCGCCATTGCGGAGCAATTCGGCACGCTGGATGCGCTGTTCCCCGGACGGGTCGATCTGGGCCTTGGCCGTGCGCCGGGTTCCGATCAGCGCGTCGCGCAGGCGATGCGCCGTTCGCTGGCAGGCGGTGCGGACCAGTTCCCGCGCGACGTGATGGAAATACAGGCCTATTTCGCGGGCGACGACCGGCTGGGCTTCACGGCGACGCCGGGGGCAGGGGCCGACGTGCCGCTCTGGATTCTCGGCTCCAGCCTGTACGGCGCGCAACTTGCCGCTGCACTCGGCCTGCCCTATGCCTTCGCCTCGCATTTCGCGCCTGACGCGCTGGACGATGCGCTCGCCATCTACCGTCGGGATTTCAGGCCGTCGGCGCAACTCGACCGGCCCTACGCAATGGCGGGCTTCAATATCTTCGCGGCCGATACGCGCGAGGAAGGAGAACTTCTGGCCTCCTCGATGATGCAGAGCTTCGTCGCGCTGCGCACCGGTACGCCGGGAAAGCTGCCGCCGCCGGTGCGCGACTATCGCGCGTCGCTGCCGCCTCATGCGCAGGCGATGCTCGCCAACGTGCTGTCCTGCTCCGCCATCGGCAGGCGCGAGGATGTGGCGCGCGACCTTGCCGCGTTCATCGACCGTACCGGCGTCGACGAAGTCATGGTGACGGGCGCGATGTTCGATCCCGATGCGCGCAAGCGGTCCATCGCCATCGCCATGAAGCCTCGCTATGCGGCAACCCGCCTTGGCTTGAGCGCTGCGTGAAGGGGCTGCGGCGGCGCGAGGCGTCCGCCGCTCAGCAAGCGTGCAGCCCGGGGGGACAGCCGTACGATGCCTTTCGCGAGCAGTATCGACGCGCCCAGCGCCAGTATTGGCTGGATCAGCAGAAAGGCGGGATAGAGCGGTGCGCCGAGCGGGCCGCTAAGCCGTCCGATCGCCGGACCGGCCAGCCAGATAAGGATGAGATGGCAGCAGAAGAGGAAGAAGGCATAAGGCTCGATGCGCAGCACGAAGGTGCGCAGGGGAGAGTGTGCGACAACATTTGCCACGCGCCAGAACGCCAGTGCTGCGGCGAGGCGTGTGATCAGGTCCAGTAGCGCCATTTCATGCGGGTAACTCGTCAGTAAGGGCGCAGGTGGCAAGGATAGTGCCACCTTGACCGGCATCAGCAGCAGGAACGGCATCATGGCGATCCAGAACGGCAAAGCGGCGGCGCGATCGGCAAGCGCCGTCTTGCGGGCGATGATGCCGCCGACGAAGAAGAACAGGATGATAGGCCGCAACAGCAGCGGTTGCGGCAGGCCGCTCACCACCAGTGCGGCAATCGCGAAGGCCAGCATCGCCAGCGTCCCTGCCTGCCGAGGCACAAGCCAAGGCGCCACCAGCATGCACATGAAGAGGTCCCGCAGGAACGGCATCTGCACATTGATGTCCGGCGCGCGCGTCAGAGCCAGCATCTCTTCTACCACCCAGCCGAAGGAATGGGGCTTCGGTGCGGCTATCCAGCCGGCCGTCGCCGCGCCGGAAACGAGGAGGATCGCGATTGCATTCCACAGCAGCATCGGTAGCAGGATCGTGCGCGCCTTGCCCGCCACATGGCCGCGCCAGTCCTGCGCGCGACGCGATCCGGCGACCAGATAGCCTGAAATCATGCCGAGCAGCGGCACCGCACTTTTGCCCAGGCCTTCCATCAGCGTCCAGCGCAGCATGTCCTGCCCGCTGCCGACCATCCGCGCCAGTTCCTCTCCCGTCCGCCCGGTCCATGCGTGCACATAGACGACACCCAGGATGCACAGCACGCGGGCAACGGCGATGGCATCGTTGCGGGTCGGAGCGGCAGGGGTGGATGGCACGATGAAGGGTCCGTCGAGGATGTTATGAACGATAAGGCAACCCGTCCCCGATCGTTCCGGCTGCGTCAAGTTTCGGGGATCAGATGAGGACTATATGGGACATGCAGCGTTCCTCGGCGCAGGCCGGGGTCCAGTTCAGACGGTGGGACTGGACCCCGGCCTGCGCCGGGGAACGACTGAAATGTATCGTGAGCGCCTGTTGCAGGCAGGCTGCCGAAGAGCCGGGCTACGCCGCATATAGAAAGCATATAGAAAAAGGGCCGGAGGATTGCTCCCCCGGCCCCGATTTCCGTGCGTATGATCGGCAGGACTTTTAGAAGTCCATGCCGCCCATGCCACCCATGCCGCCCATGCCACCGGGCATGCCGCCACCCGCCTTGTCGTCGGTCGGCGTGTCGCTGATCGCGGCTTCTGTGGTGATGAGCAGGCCGGCGACCGAAGCCGCGTCCTGAAGCGCGGTGCGAACGACCTTGGTCGGGTCGATCACGCCGGCGGCGACGAGGTTTTCGTAAACGTCGGTCGCCGCGTTGTAGCCGCGGGTCTCGTCATTTTCACGCAGCAGGTTGCCGGCAACGACGGCGCCGTCGACGCCTGCGTTCTGGGCGATCTGCTTGACCGGTGCGGTGATCGCCTTGCGGATGATGTCGATACCGCGAGTCTGGTCGTCGTTGGCACCCTTGAGGCCTTCGAGAGCCTTGGTGGCGTACAGCAGGGCCGTACCACCGCCGGGAACGATGCCTTCTTCGACAGCAGCGCGGGTTGCATGAAGGGCGTCGTCGACGCGATCCTTGCGTTCCTTCACTTCCACTTCGGTCGACCCGCCGACCTTGATGACCGCAACGCCACCGGCGAGCTTGGCAAGGCGCTCCTGCAGCTTTTCCTTGTCGTAGTCGCTGGTCGTGTTTTCGATCTGCGCACGGATCGCTTCGACGCGGCCCTTGATCGCCGTCGCATCACCAGCGCCATCGACGATGGTGGTGTTGTCCTTGTCGATCGTGACGCGCTTGGCGGTGCCGAGCATCTGGATCGTGACGTTTTCCAGCTTGATGCCGAGGTCTTCGGAAATCAGCTCGCCCTTGGTCAGGATCGCGATGTCTTCCAGCATCGCCTTGCGACGATCGCCGAAGCCGGGCGCCTTGACGGCCGCGACCTTGAGGCCACCGCGCAGCTTGTTGACGACCAGGGTCGCCAGCGCTTCGCCTTCGATATCTTCTGCGATGATCAGCAGCGGACGGCCCGACTGGACGACGGCTTCCAGAATGGGAAGGATCGCCTGAAGGTTCGACAGCTTCTTTTCGTGGATCAGGATATAGGGATCCTGAAGCTCGACCTGCATCTTTTCCGGGTTGGTGATGAAGTAGGGCGACAGGTAACCGCGGTCGAACTGCATGCCTTCCACGACGTCCAGCTCGAAATCGAGACCCTTAGCTTCCTCGACGGTGATGACGCCTTCCTTGCCGACGCGCTCCATCGCTTCGGCAATCTTTTCGCCGACGATGGTGTCACCGTTGGCGGAAATGATGCCGACCTGCGCGACTTCGGACGAACCGGAGACGGGCTTGGAACGGGCCTTCAAATCTTCGACGACCTTGAGAACGGCGAGATCGATGCCGCGCTTCAGATCCATCGGGTTGATGCCGGCGGCAACCGACTTCATGCCTTCGCGGACGATCGCCTGCGCCAGTACGGTCGCGGTGGTCGTGCCGTCACCGGCGATGTCGTTGGTCTTGGAAGCGACTTCGCGGACCATCTGCGCGCCCATGTTCTCGAACTTGTCCTTCAGTTCGATTTCCTTGGCGACGGTGACGCCGTCCTTGGTGATGCGGGGTGCGCCGAAGCTCTTGTCGATCACGACGTTGCGGCCCTTGGGACCGAGCGTCACCTTGACCGCGTCGGCCAGGATGTCGACACCACGCAGAATGCGCTCACGCGCGTCGCGGGAGAATTTTACGTCTTTTGCAGCCATGAGAATATACCTCTGCTATTGAATAAGGGTTGGAAAATCGGGGGTGGCTGAAATCAGCCGACGATGCCCAGAATGTCCGATTCCTTCATGATGATCAGGTCTTCGCCCTCGACCTTCACTTCGGTGCCCGACCATTTGCCGAACAGGATCTTGTCGCCGGCCTTGACGTCGAGCGGCGTAACCTTGCCGTCCTCGGCCTTCGTGCCGGTGCCGACGGAGACGACTTCGCCTTCCTGCGGCTTTTCCTTGGCGGTGTCAGGGATGATGATGCCGCCAGCGGTTTTCGCTTCGGCTTCGATGCGACGGACCAGTACGCGGTCATGCAACGGACGGAATGCCATAGATTTGCCTTTCCCTTCGAGAAGGGAACGTTCGATCGTCGGCCCGCTGCGGTCGCGACATCGAAGCGATGCCGCAAGTGCGCAATGGATGTACCGACTCTCTTCCGCTCCCGATGAACTTCTGCTTGTTAGCACTCTATGGGGAAGAGTGCCAGCACTGCTGATATGGCGCTCGCCTGTACCCGGTCAAGGGTCGATACAAGAAAAATGTGACGTCCTGAGGAGCGTGCGGGACGGATGGCGGGACTTCGCGCCATTGAAGCACGCCCGTCGATGCACTAGTTCAGCAGCACGGCTCAAAGGAAGGCAGCATCTTGGCATTCATTCGCGGCGCGTGGCGCATATTGGTCGGGATCAAGGATGCGCTGGTGCTGCTGTTCCTGCTGCTGTTCTTCGGCCTGCTCTATGCCGCGCTTTCTTATTCCCCCGCGCCGGTGACGAGCGTCAGCCAGGGCGCGTTGCTGCTCGATCTGGAAGGCGTGGTGGTGGAGCAGCCGCAACAGGCCAATCCCTTCTCCGCCCTGCCCGGCAACGCCCCGCAGATGAAGGAATATCGCCTGCGCGACATCGTGACCGCGTTGGAAACCGCGAAGGGGGACAGCAACGTCAAGGCGGTGGTTCTCAATCTCGACGGGTTCCTGGGCGGCGGGCAGGTCGCGCTTACGCGCATCGGCAAGGCGCTGGACGCGGTGCGCGCCGCGAAGAAGCCGGTGCTCACCTATGCCACCGTCTATTCGGCGGACGGCTATCAGCTAGCGGCTCATGCCAGCGAAGTGTGGCTCAACCCCTTCGGGCAGGTGTTTCTGGCCGGGCCGGGCGGATCGCGGCTCTATTACAAGGGGCTGATCGATCGCCTCGGCGTGACCACCCATGTCTATCGCGTCGGCACCTACAAGAGCTTCGTCGAACCCTATATCCGCGCCGACCAGTCGCCCGAAGCGAAGCAGGCCGATCAGGCGCTGGCCGGGGCGCTGTGGCAGAACTGGCTTGATGAAGTCGGCAAGGCGCGGCCCAAGGCGAAGTTCGCGCCCTATATCGCCGATCCGATGGCGGTCGCCGCCGCCACGCAGGGCGACTTGCCCAAGGCCGCGCAGGCATCGGGCCTCGTCGACAGACTGGGCGGCGGCGAGGCCTTCGCTGCGCGCGTCGCGGAAATCGCGGGCAAGGCGAGCGACGGCAAGGCCGGGGCCTTCGCGGAGATCGACTTCGTGCGCTACGTGAAGGCCAATAGCCCTGCCAACAACGGCCAGATCGGCGTGCTGACCGTCGCTGGCGAGATCATCGACGGAGAGGCCGGGCCGGGCAGCGCGGCGGGCGATACCATATCCGACCTGCTCTACACCGCGCTGGCGGAAAAATCCCTCAAGGCACTGGTCGTGCGCGTCGATTCGCCGGGCGGATCGGTGCTGGCGGGCGAGAAGATCCGGCAGGCGATCCTGGAGGCGAAGCGGCGCGGCCTGCCCGTCGTGGTCTCCATGGGCAATGTCGCGGCGAGCGGCGGCTACTGGATCGCGACACCCGCCGACCGCATCCTTGCCGAGCCGGGCACGATCACCGGATCGATCGGCGTGTTCGGCATATTGCCCAGTTTCGAAGGCACGCTGGCGAAGATCGGCGTCACCACCGACGGCAGCAAGACGACGCCGCTGTCGGGCGAGCCGGATCTTGCCGGCGGCGTCAGCCCCCAATTCGACGCGCTGGCGCAGGCGGGCGTGGACGCCGTCTATCGCCGCTTCGTCGGGCTGGTGGCGCAGGCGCGCAAGAAGTCGCCGCAGCAGATCGACGGCATCGCGCAGGGCCGCGTGTGGGACGGCGGCACCGCGCGGCAGATCGGCCTGGTCGACCAGTTCGGCGGGCTGGAGGATGCGATCGCGACCGCCGCGAAACTGGCGAAGATCGACCCCGCCGACGCCAAACCCTATTATATCGAGAAAGCACCCGACAAGTTCGCGCAGTTCGTGGAGGACTGGATGGGCTCCGGCACCGAGGAAGCGACGATCCCGCGCGACTGGCTGGGGCGTCAGGCCTGGCTGAACCGGCAATGGGCGTTGCAGGCGGTCGGCGACGCGCGCGGCCTCATCACCGGCGGGGCGATCCGCGCGGCCTGTCTGGAATGCCGCGGTTATGGCGCGCCGCAGCCGGTGGGCGCGGCGGAGGAGCGGTCGTTCTGGGCGATGGTGGTGGGGAAGGGGTTGTAGGGAGTAGGTCCGTTAGCGACCAATTGTTGCCGTTATGCGGTCGCAAGGGACTCCCCTAAAGCGGACCATCCGGTTTATAACCAAGCCCAGCAGACCGCGACAACTATGGTGAGCACCGCCGCGCTCCACAACAAAGCCGAGACATTGCTTACGTGTATCCAAATGCCGTCTTCGGCGATTAGGCCACTGTCGAGACTGACACTGGATGGTGAAATGCCGGTTTCCCGGCTTAGAGCCTGCGTAAAACGTCTCCAAACGTCCGGCCTACTAGCCTCGTCAGACGAAAGCGCTTGGCCCAAAGCGGCATAAACATCGCCAGCAGTCCGCCAATTGTGGGCGTCGGAGTAGTCCAGCTTGACGCCGAACTCCCTTTCTACCTCTTGGATAGCGGCAATCTCGTCACCATCGCCGCCAAGGCCGATATTCTGAGCCGAGTGGGTTTCCATTGAAAAATTCTACATCTTCTGGCGACGGACGCAATTGCTCAGTCCGACCATTTGTGGTCGTTCCTGACCGATAGTTATTTGCCCGAAACCGGACGCTCATCAGCTTCGTTTGTCTGCCGCTCAGGTTGCCAAACATCGAACGCGCGAAGCCACTGATCTTCCAGAGCGTAGCGGTCCAAGTCGCCTGCTCGGTTTTCGATCATCCAACTGATCATCAAGCTGATAGCGGTTCGCTGCTCTGGGCTACAAAACGTGACAAGCCTATTGTTGTTACCGTCTAGCACGAGATGAAGGGCCATTTGATCCGCATACCACCCAAGGTTCGGCCAAAAATCTGGTGCCATTGCATACCTCGCCAGAGCGGGCATCAGATACGCAACACCTTGCGGGCTGGTGAAATTTATCGGGTCCCATCCCGGTCCACCCAGATCGGAGCGGCGCAACTCCATACGTGGCCGAACGCTCAGTTCGTCATCGTGTGCGCGGCACTCCGAGCAATGGTGCACGTTGGTAAAACGCTGAGGGCGCGCGACGGCAGAGAAATATTGGTCAATTAGCTTGAGAACGGATGCCGCGCTCTCGCTCCATTTGAAGTCCTGTGGCCAATCGTCCGCTTTCCATTCCATGTCAGCAAGCTCCGGCGTGAACAGAGGATTCGTCTGATCCCGCATTTTAGGACAAGCCGGTATAAGGAGGGTGAACGGGCTTCCGCTAATGCATTTCTCGTTCGCTAAGCCGACCTTCCGCTCTCCACCCATAACCGTCATTCCCGCGAAGGCGGCAACCTATTTCTCGTCTTGGTGACTTGGGTGCGGTTGGCGAGATGGGTTCCCGCCTTCGCGGGAATGACGGAGGGCGGAGATCGCAGCTTCCCGCATATCAGCATCACTCCCCCCTGTCCTACAACCCTTCGACCTTGCTACTACCCACCCGACGCCCATAGCCCCTTGCCCTGCACGCAGGCCCATGCCGCAATCCCCGCCGGTCCCGCACGGGCCGGTCAGCCGGGCGGCAGATTGGTCCGCTTTCCTGCACTGGCGAATATCGGTTCGGCGATGATGGCGTGCAGCGGCCTGTCGCTGCGAAGCGCATCCGGGTGGGGAGCCTCTGGCTGGCCCGGAATTTGCGGGAGAGGTGATTATGAACAAGATGCGCGATATCCGCCCCAACCATCATGCTGACGAAAGTCAGCATCCATTGGCTCCACTGAAGATGAAGTGCGCGAACCCTGTACCAATGGATTCTGACTTTCGTCAGAATGACGGCGTTGTTAGCGTTTCGGCATCATCCCTGCACCACCCAAAAAGCAGAAAAACGGGGGGTGACGTAGCGTGAACTTCGTGAACTTCCGCGTTCTTTCGGTCCGCCGATCGCCCACTAGCGACGGCCCTCCACATTACTCCGATGAGTAACGATACCCGCCCTCACGCGAAAGACGGCGAAGCCTCGTGCCGCCCTACAATTCCCCGCGCGCGCGCCGTATCTCGAACCACTTGCGGACATTCTCGTTATGCTGTTGCAGCGTGTCGGCGAAGATGTGGCCGCCCTTGCCGTCCGCCACGAAATAGAGCGCTTTGGTCGGCGCCGGGTTCAGCACCGCGACGATCGACAGCCGCCCCGGATTGGCGATCGGACCCTTGGGCATGCCGGTCATCGCATAGGTGTTATAGTCGTTCACCGCCGCGATTTCGGACTTGCGGATGCGGCGGCCCAGCGGCTTGCCCTTGGTGATGGGGTAGATGATCGTCGGATCGGCCTGCAGCATCATGCCGGTACGCAGGCGGTTGGTATAGACGCCTGCGACCATCGGCCGCTCTTCCGCCACGCCGGTTTCCTTCTCCACGATGCTGGCGAGAATGATCGCCTCGCGCGGCGATTTGACGATCGTGCCGTTGCCGCGGTCCTTCCAGAGTTGCGCCAGTGTTTTCGTCATCGCCGCCTGCATCCGCCCGAGAACGGCGGCGCGCGGTTCGCCCTTTTCGTAGGCATAGCTGTCCGGCAGCACGCTCCCTTCTTCGGGCACGGCGATGTCGCCGGTCAGGTCGTCCACGGCCATCAGCCGCTCGCGGACGAGGACGGACGGCATGCCTTCGGGGATCGTCACCAGCCGCGCCACGGCCTTGCCGCCCTGCAATATGGTCAGGATGTCGGCGTTGCTCGCGCCCTTGGGAATTTCATATTCCCCGGCCTTGATCGGATCACCCGCGCCAAAAACCTTGGCGCGCGTCAGGAAGGCATCGGCGGACGTGACCAGCCCCTCGCGCTTGAGCAGCACGGCGGCGCGAGTGAGCGTCGTCCCTTCGGCGATGACGATGGTGGTGTCGGCCTTCGACGGCCCCTCCTGCGTCCAGCCATGCACGAACTGGAACGCGACGAAGGCCAGAACGGCGACGCAGGCGACGAGGATGAGGCAGCCGAAACGGCGCATGCCTTAAAATCCTCCCCATGCTGCTATCAGGGTGCCGACCTTCATCGCATATAAGCCGTCATGCTGAACTCGTTTCAGCATCCATTGGCTCCGATGGTGCAATGACGCCCATAATCCAGAGCCAATGGACCCTGAATCAAGTTCAGGGTGACCAAGTGAGGGACAGTCGTTGCATTGCAAAGGCTGCCACATGACACCGCTTAAATCGCCTTCATCACGAGGCTGGCGTTGGTGCCGCCGAAGCCGAAGCTGTTGTTGAGCACGGCCTTCACCTTGCGCTCCTTGGCGACATGGGGGACGAGATCGACGCCCGCGCAGCCGTCCGACGGATTGTCGAGGTTGAGCGTCGGCGGGACGATCTGGTCGCGCATGGCGAGGATGCAGAAGATCGATTCGACGGCGCCGGCGCCGCCGAGCAGATGCCCGATGGCGGACTTGGTGGAGGACATGGACAGTGTCGCGATGTCCGCGCCGAACAGGCGGCGCACCGCGCCCAGCTCCAGTTCGTCGCCCATCGGCGTGGATGTGCCGTGCGCGTTGATATAGTCGATGTCGGCAAGCGTCAGGCCGGACTTGCGCATCGCCATTGCCATCGACCGGAACGCACCGGAGCCTTCCGGGTGCGGCGCGGTCACATGATAGGCGTCGCCCGACAGGCCGTAGCCGATCACTTCGGCGTAGATCTTCGCGCCGCGCGCTTTGGCGTGTTCATATTCCTCAAGGCAGACGACGCCTGCGCCTTCGCCCATGACGAAGCCGTCGCGATCCCTGTCATAGGGGCGAGATCCCTTTTCCGGCGTGTCGTTGAAGTGGGTGGAGAGCGCGCGGGCCTGCGCGAAACCGGCGATTCCGATCGGGCAGATCGCACCTTCCGCGCCGCCCGCCAGCATCACGTCGGCATCGTCCATCGCGATCATCCGCGCGGCGTCGCCGATCGAGTGCGCACCGGTGGAACAGGCGGTGACGACCGCATGGTTCGGCCCCATCAGGCCGTATTTGATCGATACCTGACCGGAAATGAGATTGATCAGGCGACCGTGGACGAAATGCGGGGATACGCGACGCGGCCCCTTTTCGTGCAGCACGATCGATTCGCTGGCGATGCCCGGCAGACCGCCGATGCCCGACCCGATCGAAACGCCGATGCGCAGCCGCTCCTCCTCCGACGCATCGGTAAGGCCCGCATCCTCCAGCGCCTGCCCGGCAGCGTCGATACCGAAGATGATGAAGGGATCGACCTGCCGCTGCACCTTGTGATCGACGCGCAGATTGGGGTCGAACCCATAGGCGTGATCGGCGGGCTTCACTTCGCAGGCGATGCGGCAGGCATAGTCCGTCGCATCGAAGCGGGTGATCGTGCCTGCGCCGGATTTCGACGCGAGGATGTTCTTCCAAACGGTCTCGACATCCGCACCCAGCGGCGTCACCATCCCCAGACCCGTCACGACAACACGACGCATAATACCGCTCCGTCAATTCGCTCTTGTTGCCGGTTTTGGCACGGTGCCACCGGCAGGAATAGAAAATAAAAGGAAGCGGCCCTCCTTCCGCCGGAAAGCCGGGGACGGAGAGCCGCTCAACCTTGGGTCGGCCCGAACCGCGGCGAAGCTCTAATGGCTTCGGCGCGACCGATTTCCGTCCTTACTGCTTGCTGTCGATGAAATCGATCGCATCCTTGACGGTGCCGATCTTCTCGGCCGCGTCGTCGGGGATTTCGACGCCGAATTCTTCCTCGAACGCCATGACCAGCTCAACGATGTCGAGGCTGTCTGCGCCCAGATCGTCGATGAAGCTGGCGTCTTCCGTCACCTTTTCGGCTTCGACGCCCAGATGTTCGACGACGATTTTCTTAACGCGTTCCGCGGTCTCACTCATGAGTGGTCCTTCTTTCTGGGTAGTGCGTGGGACATGAATATCTGTTCAGCCCGCCCTAGTGGCAAGGGAAGCACTAGGCAAGAGGCAACGCAAGCGCCGCCATCCGTGCCGTGCATCCGCCGAAATGGTGCGGACGGCATCGGAAAGGCGGGTCAGATCATCGCCATCCCGCCGTTGACGTGCAGCGTCTGGCCGGTGACATAGCCTGCCTCGCGGCTGGCGAGATAGGCGACCGCCGCGCCGATATCGCTGCCTTCGCCGAGCTTGCCGGAGGGTATGCGGCCGGTGATCGCGCCCTTTTGCGCGTCGTTCAGCGCGTCGGTCATCGCCGAGCGGATGAAGCCGGGCGCGACGCAATTCACGGTGACGTTGCGGCTGGCGAGTTCCTGCGCCAGCGCCTTGGACATGCCGATCAGACCGGCTTTTGACGCGGCGTAATTGGCCTGCCCCGGATTGCCGGTGACGCCGACGATCGACGTGATCGAGACGATGCGGCCGAAGCGCGCCTTCATCATCGGGCGCGCCGCCGCGCGACACAGACGGAAGGCGGCCTCCAGATTGATGCGGATCACGTCGCCCCATTCCTCGTCGCTCATCCGCATCGACAGATTGTCGCGCGTCACCCCTGCGTTGTTGACGAGGATGTCGAGCGTACCGCCCAGCGCCTCGACAGATTGCGGCACGAGGGCGTCGACGGCGGCGGGATCGGACAGGTTGCAGACCAGCGTCCTGTGATCGCCGCCAAGGTCCGCCGCGAAAGCCTTGAGCTTGTCCTCATTGCTGCCGGAGAGCGCCAGTGTCGCCCCCTGCGCCGCCAGGGCCTTCGCGATTTCGGAACCGATGCCACCGCTGGCGCCGGTGACGAGGGCGGTCATTCCTGTGAGGTCGAACATAGTCTCTGGTCCTTCAAAATTGTCGTCACCTCAAGGAAGGCGGGGTCTCAGGCGATGGGGTGCAACCCAGCCGCACCAGACCCCAGCCTTCGCCGGAGTGACCGAAATAATTACAGCGCCGCCAATGCCTTTTCGATGTCGTCCATCGTCACGATGCTGGTGACGGTCGCGTCCGGCGCGATCCGCTTGACCATGGGGCCGAGCACCTTGCCGCCGACTTCCACGAAATCGGTAACGCCCGCATCCCACATCGCGATCACGGATTCGCGCCAGCGCACGCGGCACGTCACCTGCTCGACCAGGCGGGCGCGGATGTCGTCCGGCGCGGCGATCGGCGCGGCGAGGACATTGGCGTAGACCGGCACGATCGGGGCCTGAAGCGCTGCGGTCTCAAGCGCCGCTGCCATCGCATCGGCGGCGGGCTGCATCAGGGAACAATGGAACGGGGCGGAGACGGGGAGCAGGATGCCGCGCTTGATGCCGTGATCCTTGGCCAACGCGATTGCCCGTTCGATGGCGCCGCGATGGCCGGAAATGACGACCTGGGTCGGATCATTGTCGTTGGCGACCGCGCAGACTTCGCCGTCCGCCGCGGCATCGGCCAGCGCCTGCGCTTTTTCGATATCCGCGCCGAGCAACGCCGCCATCGCGCCTTCACCCACCGGCACGGCGGCCTGCATCGCCTGTCCGCGCAGCTTGAGCAGGCGGGCGGTGGTGGCCACGTCGAACGCCCCCGCCGCGCACAATGCGCTATATTCGCCAAGGCTGTGCCCGGCCACGAAATCCGCCTTCTCGCCCAGCCGGAAGCCGCCTTCCTTCTCCATCACGCGCAAGGTCGCCAGCGCGTTCGCCATGATCGCGGGCTGCGCGTTCTCGGTCAGCGTCAGGTCGCTGTCCGGCCCTTCCACCATGATGCGGAACAGGCGTAGCGACAGCGCATCGTCGACTTCCTGAAACAGTTCGCGCGCAGCGGGGCTGGCGTCCGACAGGGCCTTGCCCATGCCGACCGACTGGCTGCCCTGACCCGGAAAAAGAAATGCCCGCATGGATCCTCCGACGACAATCGGTGCGCGGCTTGTCGCAAGCCGTTACGCACCTGTTACACTTTACGACACAAAAGCCATTGAGGGGCCGTGCCGAATTGGGCAGGAACTAGATAGGCATTCGACCGGGCGCAAGCACTGGCTGGATGGCTCGCCATTTTCCCGCGCCAACCATAAGGAAATCCGTGCGCTATTCCCTTCTCTTCCTGTCAGGAGCGGTCCTTGGCCTCTCGGCCTGTGCCGCCGGCCCTGATTATCGTGCGCCGGGCAGCGCGTCGCTGGGCGTGCCGCAGGGCTATACGACGCGGCAGGGCGCGCCGCTTTCGGAAGACGATCTGGCGGGCTGGTGGCGTCGCTTCAACGATCCCGTGCTCGACGCGCTGATCGACAAGGCGGTCGCCAACAATCTCGACATCGCACAGGCCTCGGCGCGGCTCGACCAGTCGCGCGAGGCGCTGCGGCAGGCCGGCGCCAGCTTCCTGCCGTCGATCAGCGCATCGGGCAGCGGCGGGCGCAATTTCCGGCAGGGCACGACGGGCTTCCAGACCGACGGCAACGGCAATGTGATAGGCGGATCGTCGGGCGGCAGTTCCAACCAATATTCGGGCAGCCTGCGCGCAAGCTGGGAAATCGACCTGTTCGGGCGCATTCGCCGGTCGGTCGAGGCATCGCGTGCGGATGTCGCGGCATCGGGATATAGTCTCGCCAACGTGCAGGTCGCGATCATCGGTGAAACCGTGCGCAATTACGTAACGGCGCGACTGGCGCAGGAACGGCTGAAGATCGCGCGCGAACAGCTAGCCACGGCGCAGGACAATTTCGACATCGCCCGCTGGCGAGTGGAGGCGGGTCTCGTCTCCACTCTCGATCAGGAACAGGCCCGCGCGCAACTGGCGCAACAGGCCGCTGCCATCCCCAATCTGGAAACGAGCATCGCCAATGCGCTCAACCGTATCGCCGTACTGACGGGCGAGGCGCCGGGCGAAGCGACGCGCGCGCTCCAAACGCTGGCGCCGGTGCCGGTGCCGCCAACCGACATTGCCACCGGCATCCCCGCCGACACGTTGCGCCAGCGGCCCGACGTGCTTCAGGCGGAACGTGCGCTGGCCGGGGCGACGGCGCGGATCGGCGTTGCGGAATCGGCGCTTTATCCGCAACTCGACATTTCAGGATCGCTCAGCACGACGGCGGTAACGCTCGGCTCATTGGGCGATATCGTCACCGGCAGTTTGTTCGGCAATCTGGCGCAACTGATCTTCGACGGCGGCGCCACCGCCTCGCGCGTCCGGGCGCAGGAAGCCGCCGCGCGCGAAGCCTTCTCAGCTTACAAATCCACGGTGCTGACCGCGATCGAGGATGTCGAGAATGCGCTGGTCGCCGATCGCACAGCGCGCGAACGCGTCGCGCAGTTGACGATCGCGCTCGATGCGGCAAGCAACAGCGCCATTCTCGCCCGCAGCCAGTATCAGGCGGGCCTCACCGACTTCCAGACATTGCTCTCCGCCGAACAGTCGCTGCTCTCCGCCCGCGACGGCCTCGCCTCGGCGAAGGCCGATCAGGTGCAGGCGGTTGCCCTGCTCTACGGCGCGCTGGGCGGCGGCTGGCAGACTATGAACGCTACGAACGGATCTTCCGAATGACCCAGGATGTGACTTCGACACCGGCAACCGGCACCGAGAATCTGGATGATTTTCTGGGCGTCAAACCGACCCGATCCGTGAACAAATGGGTCAAATGGGGGCTGGTCGCGCTCGGCGTCGTCCTGCTGATATTGCTGCTCATGCGGATATTCGGGGGTGAGGACAAACCCAATTACTCGACGCGCGCGGTGCGCAAGGGCGACCTGACCGTCACGGTTTCGGCGACCGGCAATCTGAAGCCGATCAATCAGGTCGATGTCGGTTCCGAACAGTCGGGCAAGATCACGCAGGTGTTCGTCGATGTGAACGACCGCGTGACCAAGGGGCAGCGCCTCGCCGAACTCGATACGCGGCGCCTCAACGATGCGGTCGCGCAGAACCGGTCGCAGGTCGCATCCGCGCAAGCGGGCGTCGCGCAGGCCAATGCCGCAGCCGCCCTCGCCAAGGCGACGCTCGACCGGCAACTGAACGTGTTCCAGATTTCCGGCGGTCGCGTACCCGCCAAGACCGAACTGGACAGCGCGCGCGCAAGCTACGCGCAGGCGCTGGCGCAGGTGCGTTCGGCGCAGGCCCAGGTTTCGGTCGCCAATGCCCAGCTTTCGAGCGCGCAGACCAATCTCGACATCGCCCAGATCGTATCGCCGGTAACGGGCGTCGTCCTGTCCCGATCGATCGAGCCGGGGCAGACGGTAGCCGCATCGCTGAATGCGCCGGTGTTGTTCACGATCGCCGAGGATTTGAAGCAGATGGAAGTCGAGGTGTCGGTCGATGAAGCCGATGTCGGTCAGGTCGCAGACGGTCAGGAAGCGACCTTCACCGTCGATGCTTTCCCCGGTCGCCGTTTCCCGGCGCGGGTGAACCGCGTCAATGTCGGCTCCAACGCGAGCAGCACGTCCTCCTCGACCACGACCACGACGACCGCCAATACGGTGGTCGCCTACACCGCCGTGCTGTCGGTGAGCAACGACAACGAGGCACTGCGTCCCGGTATGACGGCGACGGCGGACATCGTGACCAAGCAGTTGAGCGACGTGCTGCTGGTCCCCAACGCGGCGCTGCGATTCAAACCCAGCCAGGGCGCGCGATCGGGCGGCGGGATCACAAGCCAGCTCGTCGCACGGCCGCGCCGCGGGAATCGCGCGACGCAGGAAGTGAACTTCGGCGCGGGCAGCAGCCAGACGGTCTATATCGTCGATGAGAATGGCGATCCCAAGGCGGTCAATGTCGTGATCGGCGACAGCGACGGCAGCCGCACCGTGATCGTGAGCGGCGACATCAAGGAAGGTGCGCGCGTCATCACGGGGCAGCTTGCCGCCGGTCAGGAACAGCCGCCGGAGCGGGATGAGGCGCAGGGCGGGCAGGGGCGCAAACGCGACGGAAGTCAGAACGGCAGTCAGCCTGTTACGCCGCCGCCTGCTGCACCGACACCAGGTAACAGCAGCGCACCAAACGTGGCGACCGAAACCAAAACGCCACGCCCCGGCGCAGCGCCTGTGCAATCCACTACGCCGTCCCTGCCCGAAGGTGCGCGCCTGCGCGATATGACGCTCGAGCAGCGCCGCGCCTTCATGGACAGTCTGACGCCCGAGCAGCGCGAGGAAATGCGTGCCCGCCGGGAAGCGCGTCGCGCGCAACGAGCCGCCGATGGCGAATGACCCGATCATCCGCCTGCGCGGCGTCACCAAGACCTATGGCGACGGACCCACGGCCTTTCAGGCGCTGAAAGGCGTCGATCTGGATATCGAACGCGGCGATTTCGTTGCGGTGATGGGACCTTCGGGGTCCGGCAAGTCCACGACGATGAACATATTGGGCTGTCTCGATGTCCCCAGCGCCGGGTCGTTCCTTTTTCGCGGGCATCATGTCGAGTCGCTCGATCGCGACCAGCGGGCGCTGTTGCGGCGGCGCTATCTCGGCTTCGTGTTTCAGGGGTTCAACTTGCTTTCGCGGACGACGGCGCTCGAAAACGTCGAACTGCCCTTGCTCTATCGCGGCGAGGACAAGCAGACGCGCTACGATCTTGGGATGGCCGCGCTCGACAAGGTGGGCCTCAAACCCTGGTGGGACCATACCCCGGCTGAGCTTTCCGGCGGACAGCAGCAGCGCGTCGCCATCGCCCGCGCGATCGTGACCAGCCCCGACGTGCTGCTGGCGGACGAGCCGACCGGCAACCTCGATTCGGAACGTTCGGTCGAAATCATGGAATTGCTGACCGATCTCAACCGCAACAGCGGCATCACCGTGCTGATGGTGACGCACGAGCCGGACATGGCCGCCTTCGCGCGCACGATCGTCCATTTCAAGGACGGGCTGGTGGAACGGATCGAGAAGGGGAAGGCGGCGTGATGCGAAATTATAAAGCCGGCCGTTTCCTCATCCGTTCGGTTCGAGCAGCTTCGAGCGAAGCCGAGAAGCGTCCGTCGAGAATGTGGCCGTTTCAAAGAGTTCTCGACAAGCTCGAACCGAACGGGGCGGGGAGGGCGGTGCAATGATCATCGGCACCACCGTAACCCTCGCGTTCCGGGCGATCGCGCGGCACAAGCTGCGCTCGTTCCTGACGACTCTGGGCATCATCATCGGGGTCGCCGCCGTCGTCACCATGACGACGCTGGGCAATGGCGCGACCGCCGCCGTGCGGGAACAGATCAGCAGCCTGGGCGCCAACATCCTGCAATTGCGACCGGGACAGGGCTTTGGCCGGGGTGGTGGCGGGCCGCGTCCGCCCGACTTCGAACCCGACGACATCACCGCCATCTCCAACCAGTTGACCGGCGTACGCGCCGTCGCCCCGCAGGCGTCCACCAGCGGCATCGCGATCTACGAAGGGTCGAACTGGAACACGACCGTCAACGGCACCACCGCCGCCTATTTCGAGGCGCAGCAGTGGAAGCTGGAAAGCGGTCGCCTGTTCATGCCGGAGGAGGAGGAAGCCGGGAAACCCGTCTGCATCATCGGCACCACGCTCAAGAACAACCTGTTCCGGCAGCAGGATCCGATCGGCAAAAGGTTCCGCATCAAGGGCGTAAGCTGCCAGATCATCGGGTTGCTCACGACGCGCGGGCAGGGCGGCTTCGGCAATGATCAGGACGATGTCGTCGTGATGCCGATCAAGTTCGTGCAGCGACGCTTCACCGGCAATCGGGAGATCAGCTTGATCATGGTCGCTGTCGACGACGCCTATGACAGCGCGACGGTGCAGGACAGTCTCGAACAGCTCATGCGCGAGCGGCGCAAGAT
Organism: Sphingobium sp.; assembly: GCA_965279415.1. Taxonomy (GTDB): domain Bacteria; phylum Pseudomonadota; class Alphaproteobacteria; order Sphingomonadales; family Sphingomonadaceae; genus Sphingobium. The sequence goes on along the minus strand of OZ257238.1, from coordinate 624,022 downwards.
CAAGCCGGGCACGGCGGACAATTTCAACGTGTTCGACACCAAGCAGATTTCCGACACGCTGACCGGCACGACGACGATATTGACGCAGATCGTCGGCGCGGTTGCGGCGATATCGCTGCTCGTCGGCGGGATCGGCATCATGAACATCATGCTGGTGTCTGTGACGGAGCGGACGCGCGAAATCGGCATTCGTCTCGCCATCGGCGCGGTGGCGCGCGAAGTGCTGCTCCAGTTTCTCGTCGAGGCGATCGTGCTGTCCTGTCTGGGCGGACTGATCGGCCTTGGTCTCGCGCTCGTCGCGTCGATCGCCATCGCGCCGCTGATGCAGGTGCCTTTCATCTTCGACCTGAAGATCAACCTGCTGGCGTTTCTCTTCTCGGCGGCGATCGGCGTCGTGTTCGGCTATTTCCCGGCGCGCCGGGCGGCCTCGCTCAATCCCATCGATGCGCTGCGACACGAATAGGCCTGTTACACTTTCCGACACTTAAGCCCGCGTCTGACACATCTGCGATACAGCCGGTTCCTATTTCATCATCAGACGCCGCGATTGGCGCCGGACATGGAAAGGAACCGGACTATGAAAAAATTTCTGATGGCACTGGCCGCAACCACGATGGTCGCCAGCCCGCTGATCACCGCACAGGCGCAGGCCGCCCCGTACAATAACGGGCCGCATCGCCAGCAGGTCGTCAAGACGACCGTGAAGCACAAGGCAAACGGGCGCACCGTCGTCAAGCAGAAGCAGGTCGTGCGCAAGGCCGCGCCCCAGCGGACTACGGCGCGCGCCTATGCCGGCCATCGCTGGGCGAAGGGGCAGCGGTTCGACCGCCGCCAGGCCAGCAACTATCGCGTGATCAACGATTATCGCGGCTATCGCCTGAATGCGCCGCCGCGCGGCTATCAGTGGGTCCAGTCGGGCAACGACGCCGTCATGATCGCGATCACCAGCGGCATCATCGGCGCCGTAATCGGCAATGCCATCCGCTAAGGCCGACGGCTGATCCAGCCTCAACCGATGCCCCCTTTCGCCACTCCGGAGAGAGGGGGCATCGCCGTGCCTGCCTGAACTTTTCCTGCCATCCCGCTTCATCGGGCGTTCAAGCGCATCGTGGTTACTATGCTTCATGGCTGCAATGCCTTCGCTGGCGTTGGAAGGCCAGGTGAGGAGAAGAACCATGAACGGATGGAAGAAGGCAGTGCTGGCCGTCACGGCCTGCGCCAGCATGGCGGCGTTCGCCGCCCCCGCGGAGGCGCAGCGCTATCGCTATCGTGATCGCGACAATACGGGCGCCGTGATCGCCGGCGGTATCGTCGGGCTGGCCGTCGGCGCGGCGATCGCGTCGAGCGCGCGCGACCGCTATTATGACGATCGCTTTTACGGACGACCCTATCGTGGCGGCTATTATCGCGATCGCGGCTATTATGATCGCGGTTATTATCGCGGCTACGACCGTGGCTATTATCGCGACGACCGCCGCTTCCGGCGGGACTATCGCGGCGGTCGGCGCTGCTACAATGATCGCTATTATGACGATTATCGCGGCCGTTGGCGCAATGCGCGTCGTTGCTGGTAAGTAGCCGGTCGACAAACAGGCATGACAGGTGTGGCCGTTCGGTCGCGCCTGTTTTGCGCGCTTGCTTTTCCGGCCTTATTCCGCCATAGGCCCGCCTTCCGCAGCGGGCGAGGCGACTCTGCCGCGATGCGGATGCACATATGAGACGATAGCCGGAGGGGCGTTCGCATGGGGCGGCGTCAGCGATCGGCCAAGATAAAGGAAGACCCATGGCTCTTTACGAGCATGTGTTTCTTGCGCGCCAGGATCTGGCACAGGCGCAGGTAGACGCACTGGCGGAAGCCGCAACCAAGATTGTCGAGGACAACAAGGGCAAGGTCGTCAAGACCGAAACCTGGGGCCTGCGCAGTCTCGCCTACAAGATCGCGAAGAACCGCAAGGCGCATTACGTCATGCTCAACATCGATGCCCCCGCCGGCGTCGTGGCCGAGCTGGAGCGCCAGACGCAGATCAACGAAGACATCATCCGCTACATGACCATCAAGGTCGACGAGCTGGAAGGCGGTCCTTCGGTGATGATGCGCAAGCAGGAACGCGATGCACGCGGCGGTGGCCGCGGTGAGCGTGGCGAACGCGGCGACCGTGGCGATCGCGGTCCCCGTGAAGATCGTGGCGACCGTCCGCGTCGCGACCGCGACGATGTTGGCGAATAAGGAGAACTAGACCATGGCACGCCCATTTTTCCGCCGTCGCAAGAGCTGCCCCTTCGCTGCGAAGGACGCACCCAAGATCGACTACAAGGACGTTCGTCTGCTCCAGGGCTTCGTGTCCGAGCGTGGCAAGATCGTCCCCAGCCGCATCACTGCCGTTTCCGCAAAGAAGCAGCGTGAACTGGCGACCGCCATCAAGCGCGCCCGCCATCTGGGCCTGCTGCCCTATATCGTGAAGTGAGGGAATAGATCTCATGGAAATCATTCTGCTCGAACGGATCGAGAAGCTCGGCGCGATCGGTGACGTCGTCACCGTGAAGGACGGCTATGCGCGCAACTTCCTTCTTCCCAACAAGAAGGCGCTGCGCTCGAACAATGCCAACAAGAAGGTGTTCGAGGCGAACCGCGCCAAGATCGAAGCCGACAACGCGGCGCGTCGCGACGAAGCCAAGGCAGCGTCAGGCGACATCGACGGCAAGCAGGTCGTCCTGATCCGCCAGTCGTCGAACGCCGGTGCGCTCTACGGTTCGGTGTCGGTACGCGACATCATCGAAGCGTTGCAGGCCGATGGCGTGACGAACGTGACCAAGGCGATGATCGTGCTGGAACGCCCGATCAAGACCCTGGGCCTGTTCGACGTCAAGGTCTCGCTGCACCCCGAAGTGTCGGTCACCATCCAGGTGAACGTCGCGCGTTCGCCGGAAGAAGCCGAGCTTCAGAAGGACGGCGTCGATGTGATGGCCAGCATGTTCGAAAAGGACGAAGCCGGCTTCACCGAGGATTACGATCCGAACGCGGAACCGGGCGAAATTGCCGCGGAACCGACCGACGAAGCCGAAGCGACCGAAGAAGAAGCGTAAGCCTCTCTCCAACGCTGAACAAAAAGGCCGCCCGGTGCAGACCGGGCGGCCTTTTTGTTCTGTTCTACAGTCTCTCAACGCACTTCGTCATTCCCGCGCAGGCGGGACCGACGATTGAGGGTGTTGGTGTCCTTGTACCCCACACTCCCCCTCGCATCCGTCGCCACGCCCTGCTATCGCCATCGCGATGAGTGATTTCCGCGACCCGTTCGACAGCATCAAGGATCATCCCTTCGATGCCGCGCTGTCCGAACGCTATCTTGTCTATGCCCTCTCCACGATTACCGCGCGGTCGCTGCCCGATCTGCGCGACGGGCTGAAGCCGGTGCATCGTCGCCTGCTGTGGGCGATGCGGCTGCTCAAGCTGGAACCGAGCAATTCCGATGCTGCTGCCGGAACGGTCGCGGCGACGCCAGAGCGCAACACCACCAGCTACAAGAAGTGCGCGCGCGTCGTGGGCGACGTTATCGGCAAATATCATCCGCATGGCGACGCGTCGGTCTACGATGCGATGGTGCGGCTGGCGCAGGACTTTTCGCTGCGCACGCCTCTGGTCGACGGGCAGGGCAATTTCGGCAACATCGACGGCGATAACGCTGCGGCCATGCGTTATACCGAGGCGCGGCTGACGCAGGCGGCGTCCGACCTGATGGCGGGTCTGGACGAAGGCACTGTCGATTACCGCCCGACCTATAATGGCGAGGATGAAGAGCCGGAGGTGTTCCCCGGCCTGTTCCCCAATCTGCTGGCCAACGGCGCGTCGGGCATCGCGGTCGGCATGGCGACGAGCATCCCGCCGCACAATGTCGCCGAACTGATCGACGCGGCGCTGCTGCTCATCGACCGGCCCGATGCCGACAACGCGGCGCTGATGCAGTATGTTACCGGACCGGACTTCCCGACCGGCGGCATCGTCGTGGAAAGTCCTGCCAGCATCGCGGAATCCTACGCCACCGGGCGCGGCTCCTTCCGCACCCGCGCGCGCTTCGCGGGCGAGATGCAGGACGGGCAGTGGGTCGTAAAGCCGGAGAAACTGGCGAACGGCACATGGCAACTCGTCATCGTCGAAATCCCCTATCAGGTGCCCAAGTCCAAGCTGATCGAGCAGATCGCGGCGCTCATCAACGACAAGAAGCTGCCGATCCTGGCCGACATCCGCGACGAGTCGGACGCGGAAATCCGCATCGTCATCGAACCGCGCAGCCGCACCGTCGATCCCGATGTGCTGATGGACAGCCTCTACCGCCTGACCGATCTCGAAAACCGGTTCAGCCTCAACCTGAACGTGCTGGACGCCAGCCATACGCCGCGCGTCATGGGGCTGCGCGAAGTGCTGGTCGAATGGCTGAAGCATCAGATCGAGGTGCTCGTGCGTCGCGCGCAGCATCGGCTGGAGAAGATCGCCGCCCGGCTGGAACTGCTCGACGGCTATATCATCGCCTATCTCAACCTCGACCGGGTGATCGCGATCATCCGCACCGAGGACGAGCCGAAGGAGGTGATGATGGCCGAGTTCGCGCTGAACGACCGGCAGGCGGAGGCGATCCTGAACATGCGGCTGCGCTCCCTGCGCAAGCTGGAGGAAATGGAGCTGCGCCGCGAACATGCCGAACTGGTGAAGGAACGCGACGAACTGGAAAAGCTGGTCGCCAGCGAAGGCCGCCAGCGCACGCAGCTCAAGCGCGACCTGACGGCGCTGCGCAAGCGCTATGGTCCCGAAACCGTGCTGGGCAAGCGCCGCACGCTGATCGCGGAGGCCGGGCCGGCCCGCGAAATCCCGCTGGAGGCGATGATCGAGCGGGAGCCGGTGACGGTCATCCTGTCGCAGCGGGGCTGGATCCGCGCGATGAAGGGCCACGTCGATGCCGCCACGATCGCGGGCGTGAAGTACAAGGAAGGCGACGGTCCCTGGGGCCAGCCGGTGCAGATGCACACGACCGACAAGCTGCTGATCGCCTGCGCCAACGGGCGGTTCTATACGCTGGGCGCCGACAGGCTGCCCGGTGCGCGCGGCTTCGGCGAGCCGGTGCGGCTGATGATCGACCTCGACAATGCGACGGAGATCATCGCGATGCTGGCGGCGCGACCGGGGGTGAAGCTGTTGCTGGCGGCATCCGACGGGCGCGGGTTCGTCGCGGTGACCGACGAGATCATCGCCGAGACGCGCAAGGGCAGGCAGGTCGTCAACGTCCGGCCCGGTGCGCGACTGACGGTCGTGCGACCCATCGACGGGGCGGCGGACAGCGTCGCGGTGATCGGCGACAACCGCAAGCTGCTGGTCTTTCCGTTGAGCGAACTGCCCGAAATGGCGCGCGGGCAGGGGGTGCAGTTGCAACGCTATCGCGACGGCGGCCTGTCGGACGTGATCGCCTTCACGCTGGCCGACGGGCTGAGCTGGGCGATGGGGGGAGGGAGCGGACGCACGCGGACGGAGAGCGACATGACGCCCTGGCGCGTCACGCGCGGCGCGGCGGGGCGGATGCCGCCTACCGGATTTCCGCGGGACAACCGGTTCGGTCAGGGATGAAGCGGGCGCCCCGATAGCGCGATCAAATCAGTTGATCGCTGATTTTACATATTTTTACCATGCGGTCGTATCTATGCGGCATGGACGCATTGCCTGCGCGATTTACGGTAACCGATGACCTGGAAAATGTGTCTGCATTTCCGGCGCCGGATACGCATGTTTCCGGCGATCTTGGCGCCGCGCACTGGTTGCACGCCTTGCCGCAGGCGGCGGCGATTCTGCGGGTTCGCAGCGGCGCAGTCGAAATCGAACAGTCGAACGCGGTTTTCGGCGATACCTTCCCCGATCATGGTCGCGGCTTCCTGTGCATCGGTGGGTCGGACGGCGAGGAATGGTCCGCCCGCATCGCCGCTTTCCAGAAGTCGCCACGCACGTCCGACAGCTTCGAAATCCGCCGCGAAGGCGCGCTGAGCGCGGAATATCTCGCCTGCACCATAGGTCGTCTGGACGATCGGAAAGGGGCGGGCGGTCGCCTGCTGTTCACGGTCATCGACCGCACCAACGAGCGGGTGATGGAGAAAAGCCTGCGGCGGGAACTGATGTCGGACAGCCTGACCGCGCTGCCCAACCGCACCGGTTTCGGGGAGGAGATCGACGATCGTCTGGCGCACTGGTCCAAGACCGAAGGCGGCAGCTACGCGGTGCTGGCGATCGACCTGATACGGTTCAGCCGCGTCAACGAATCGCTCGGGCCGCTCGCCGGGGACGAACTGATCATCACCGTCGCCAAGCGATTGAAATCCAGCCTGCGACAGGGGGATGTACTCGCACGGATCGGCGGAAACGAGTTCGCCGTGTTCGCCCGCCTGAACAACGGCCTGTCCGATGCACTCTATATCGTGCAGCGGATCAACGATGCGCTGGCCAGCCCGGTGCGACTCACCAACCTGCAGATCAGCGTCGATTGCGCGATCGGCTGCGCCTTGTCCTCCAGCCTTTCCGACGATACCGACGATATCGTGCGGCAGGCGCAGGCCGCGGTGAAGATCGCCAAGCGCAGCGGCAAGCTGGAAATCTATCGTCCCGGCGTGCTCAAGGAAGCGCATCGCCGGTTCACGCTGGAAAGCCGCCTGCGCGAGGCTTTGGCCAATGGCAGGCTCGAACTGGCGTTTCAGCCGCTCATCCATCTCAAGTCGGGCGAGATCACCGGGTTCGAGGCACTCGCGCGCTGGCATGACGAGGAGTTGGGGGACATATCGCCCGCCGAGTTCATTCCGGTGGCCGAAGAATCGGGCCTGATCGTGCCGCTGGGTCGCTGGGCGCTGTATGAAGCGGCGCAGACGCTGGCGAAATGGGATCGCAAGCAAGGCGAAGTGCTGCCGCTCAGCGTCAACGTCAACCTGTCGCCAATCCAGATGAGCCGCGACGACGTACCGACCGTGGTGGAGGAAGCGTTGCGCTATGCCGGGATAGCCGGGCGCCGCCTGACGATCGAACTGACCGAAAGCGCGATCATCGCCGACCCGGACAAGGCACGGCAGGTGCTGGCCGCGCTCAAGAGCCTGGATGCGGCGATCGCCATGGACGATTTCGGCACCGGCTATTCCAACCTCGCCAGCCTGCAAAGCCTGCCGATCGACCTGCTCAAGATCGACCGCAGCTTCGTGTCCGGCATGAGCGAGGACCGCGACAAGAACGCGATCGTGCGCACCATCCTGTCGCTGGCCGATTCGCTCAACCTGAAGGTGACGGCGGAAGGGATAGAGACGCAAGAACTGGCGCACGAACTTCAGTCGCTGGGCTGCTGGCAGGGGCAGGGCTATTATTTCTCTCCGCCGATGCCGGAGGCCGACGCCTTCGATTACTGGCGCGCGCGCTGGAACTTCCAGACGATCTGATCGGCGATCGCGTTCAACGCGTCGCCCGCCGGAAAGTCCGCGGCGACCCAGTGCGCCTCGATATCCTTCAACGCCTTTGCGACATCGGGACCGGGCGGCAGGCCCCGCTGGATGAGCGCGCCGCCCGACAGGGGCATCGCCGGGGGCGTCCAGTCGATGAGCGGCGCAATCTCGTCATCGCCACGCAACAGCGCCTGGTCGATCGCGCCTTCGCTGCCGATCCAGTAGGCGCGCTGGCGGATGCTATCCCCGGTCGGCGCGGGGGACAGTGCGGTCACGATCCGCTTGCGGGCCTTGTTCGACAGTTTGAGCCGCGCCGAGACGGCATCGCCGATCGCAGGATCGGGCGGGAGCAGCGCGCAAAGGCGCCGGATGGCCGCGGGCGTCACATGATGCGCCTTTTCCCGATCGATGAGGGCAATGAGGCGTTCGAGACCCTCCGCCGTGATCGCCGGCAGGACGGGCAGGAATATGCCGCCCTCGACCATCAGCGCCACCGCGTCCGCCGGATCGGGCAGGGCCAGCAGCTTGAGCAGTTCGTCGGCGATCCGTTCGCGCGACAGGGCCATCAGGCTGTTCGCCTGTGCCATGCAGGCGGCATAGGCTTGGCGGTCGGGCGCGCCCTTGCCGAAGCGGGCGTGGAAGCGGAAGAACCGCAGGATACGCAGATGATCTTCCGCGATGCGTGCCGCGGCGTCGCCGATGAAGCGGACGCTGCCTTCGTGCAGATCGTCGATGCCGCCGAAATAATCGGTGATCGCGCCGGTCGCGGGATCGGCGAACAGCGCGTTGATGGTGAAGTCGCGCCGGGCCGCATCCTCGCGCCAGTTGTCCGTATAGGCGATCGTGGCGCGGCGGCCATCGGTATCGACATCGCGCCGCAGGGTCGTGATTTCCACCGGCCCGTCGGCGAGTACCGCGGTGATCGTGCCATGCGCCATGCCGGTCGGGACGGCCTTGATCGCTGCGCTGTTCAGGCGCTCCAGCACTGTGGCGGGCGGCAAAGTCGTCGCCAGATCGACATCGGAGACATCCAGCCCCAGCAGCGTGTCGCGCACCGCGCCGCCGACATATCGCGCATTGCCTTCGCCCAGCGCCGCGAGCAGCGCATCCAGCCCCGCGCGATGCCGCCAGCGTGCATCAGGCAGCGTCGCGGTCATAGCCCAGCCTCCACGACAGATTGGCGAGAATTGCGGCGGTGATGCCCCAGATGCGGCGGCCCTCCCACGCGATGTCGTAGAAATGGCGGGGCGCGCCATCCCATTCGATTGCACGCTCCACGCGGTTGGCAGGGTCCAGCGCGAAGGCGAGGGGAAGCTCGAACCAGTCATCGACTTCGTCGGCTTGCGCACGCAAGGGCAGGTCGGGCGGCACAACGGCCAGCACGGGAATGATGTCGAATCCGGTGAAGGTGCTGTAGCGATCGCTGGTGCCGATGATCTGCGCGCTGTGCGGCGGCAGGGCGATTTCCTCTTCCGCCTCGCGCAGGGCGGCGGCGATCTCGTCGGCGTCGCTTTCGTCCACCTTGCCGCCGGGAAAGGCGACCTGCCCTGCATGCTTGCGCAGGCGGGCGGAGCGTTGCGTCAGGATTAGGCCGGGTTCGGCGCGATCGGTGATGGCGACCAGCACGGCGGCGGGGGCAAGCGCGATCGCTCCGTCGATGCGCGGATCGACGCAGTTCATCCAGTCGGGCAAATCGGTGCGGCGATGGCCTTCGGCCAGGGCGGCGCGCAGCCGCTCGGCGAGTGTCATTCCGATGGCCCCAGCGGGAAAAACCGTCCGCCGCTCCAGAGGCCGGGGATCGCGCGGTCCGGGTCGTCCGCCAGCGCGAGGTTCACCAGTTCATAATAGACGGCGCGCCCGATCAGCGCCTCCAGCCCGCCACGGACATGCAGATAGGGACGTGGCGCATCGGCGGTGCCGCGCATGACGAGGGCATAGTCCGCGTCCGCCGTCACCAGATCGCCGGTGTTGAGGCGAAAGCTGAGGGTGCGATCCCGCCCCGTGCCGTCGCTCTTCACCTCGACCGCCAGAAAGGGCGCATCCTCGACGTCGATCGACAGTTTTTCGACCGGCGTGACGAGGACGTGGCTGCCGTCCGCTTCCCGCCGCAGGACGGTGGAGAATAGGCGCACCATCGATTCCCGCCCGATCGGCGAACCCTGATGAAACCAGGTGCCGTCGCGCGCGATCCGCATTTCGCTGTCGCCGCAATGCGACGGGTTCCACTGAGCGACCGGCGGCAGCTTGCGCTCCTCCACCAGCCGCAGGATTTCCGGCAGGGACAGGGAGGCGAGGTCGGGCGGCGGGGTCATCGGCATAGGCGTCAGATAGGCATGGAAAGGCCAACACGCAAAGGCCAAGATGCGTCGCTTCAGGCGTCCTGCGTGAGGCGTGGTCCGAGCATGCCGGCAGCGGGCAGGGGCGCATCCCGCAGCGGCAATGCCAGAAGGCGGCGCGGATCGAACGGACCGGGCGCTTCCCAGCCCGTCGTCCCGTCCGCCGAAAAGCCCCAGAAGCGGCCATAATATTCCGGGTCGCCGATCATCATCAACGGCGCGGCGCCGATCGCGCGGGCATCGCGGACCACCGCATCCATCAGCGCGCGACCGATGCCGCCGCCCTGATGATCGGGGCGCACCGCGACGGGGCCGACCATGACGAGGGGGTGCGCAACGCCATCGGCGTCATGCAGCGCCACCGGCCAGCTTTGCAGCGTGCCCGCCAGCGCGCCCGCTTCGTCCAGCGCGGCATAGCTCAGTTCGGGCAGCCAGCGCATCCCCTTGCGGATGGCATAGGCGGTCCGCCCCCGTCGATCCGCGCCGAACGCCGCATCGAGAAGCGCGTCGATGGCGCCGTCGCTCTGGCTGTCGAGGGGGATAATGTGGGTCACGTCTTGCCGTTCGTTCTGCAAAGGGGCATGAGCGCCCACGAGCGCGGGCGGTTTAGCCGCTGACCGCGAAATGAAAAGCCAAGAATTGCGCATTGCAGGATTTATGGACTTCCCCAAAGACGATTATCTGACGCTTGAGGTTGACGATCTCGACTTCGACGTGCTGACCGGCATCTATTCGGAGGAAACGCATCTGCCGCAGCCGCTGCGCATATCGGTGCGTGCGCTGCTGACGATGGCGGATCGCTACAACCCCGCGACGCCGCTGTCGGCCTCCAAAAACTATATGGACCTGAAACATGCGGCGACCACCGCACTGCCCGAGGGCCAGCATTTCACCCTGATCGAGGCGGTGGCCGAGCATATCATCGAGACCGTGTTCCTGCAGGACGAGAAGGTCCGGCATGTGCAGGTGAAGATCGTGAAGCTGGCGCTGAGCGAGCGCGGCGAATCGATCGGCATCACCATGGGCCGCTGGCGGAAATAACGCCGCCGCCCGATCCTACTAAGGTAACAAAGGTAACGGTAAACACGCATTTCGCACGCAAAATGTCCATTTTTGCGAAGGCGAAATTGCGGGTGCGGGTGTAGCGGGACAAAAGCTTCTGGAGTGTGGGACAAGACCTTCTGGAGCACCGCAGCGGCTTAGTTGCTGATGATCAGCTCCTTCGCTGCCGTCGCCTTCCCGCTGATTCTGTAGTTCAGGTCGACCGGCTCCACCTTAGCCCAAGAGAACAGCGTCCGAATCTCAGGCACGTCGTTGATCGACAGGATGAAGCGTCCCTCTATCCCCTTTAAGAGGTCGCTCAGACGCTCGAAATCATTCTCTGAGAACAGGTTTCGGCCATAGTCGTTGGTGCACCCCCAATAGGGCGGATCGCAATAGAACAGCGTGCCCTTGGTATCGTAGCGCGGGATCAGCTTCTCGTAGGGCAGACGCTCGATGACGACGGACGCGAGGCGCTCATGCACATCTTCCAGCATCGGCACCAGCTTCGTCAGATCGAAGCGCGGGCCAGCGCCGCGATCGACACCGAAATGCCGCCCCATCACCTTACCGCCGAACGTCATCCGTTGGAGATAGAGGAAGCGCGCCGCCCGTTCGAGGTCGGTCAGCGTTTCAGGGTCGGCCTTCACAAGCCGGTCGAACTCGGCCCGGCTTGCGATCTGCCATTTGAGCACGTCCAGGAACTGCTGATAATGCCGCTGCAGGATTCGGAACAAGGTCGCCACGTCGGCCGATATGTCGTTGATGACCTCGGATCGCGGGCGCGAATCGCGGCGGAAGAATACGCCGCCCATCCCTATGAACGGCTCGACATAGCAGCGATGCTCGATGGCCCCGATCATCGCGACCAGGCGCTTTGACAGGTTCCGCTTTCCACCAATGTACCCGGCGACCGGGCGAACGGGAGCCACCGGCTCCAATGTTTCGATAATCTTCATCTTTGCATCCCAAAACCCAAGCCGCCGGGGTGCCCGGTGGCGGGGATCGACAGCGCCTGATCAGCGCAGAGATGCAGGGTCTCTCCTGCGGTTCAGGGCGTTGGCGCGCCCTTTACCCCCCGCCTGATCGGCGGCGGGAAAACGAATATCAGGCCGTGGGCCACAACGCCGGGTCGATCAGCCCTGCATCCCCCGAGATCAACCGCATCTGCGCGTACCAGCGCGCCCTGAACTGCGCGGGTGTGTCGGTCCCGTCGTCGAGGAAGTCGTATGTGGTGCGGCCCTCCGCATCTGTCCCGAACGTTCCGGCCATCTTCGCCGCTGGCTTCGTCCCCGAAGGCGAGGTGCTTTTCCACGTCACGGCAACCGCATCTTCGATGACGAGGCTGTCGGCCGGGACGCCGCCCGCGCCCATCGAACTGTTGCCGCCGATCACGCATTTGCGCTGCTTGTGATCCGATCCCAGCGTGTAGGAGACATGCTGACGACTGTAGAAGGTCGCCTCGCTGTCATAGCTGGTGTCGAAGCCAGCGTTCGCAACCGTGGCGGAAGGCGGCAGCGCACCCGTGAGTGCACCGGTCACGTTCACTAAGCGCGACCAACCATTATACTGGACGGCGAGGCTCGGCGTCGTCACCGCGCCACCCATGGAAAGCCCCAGATAGCGGATGCCCGCAGTGGTATCGTCCTGATACTGGAACTGGTTGCCGCCAGCCAGGCGCGTCGGAACGCCGCTCACGCTGCCGTCGACGAAGGTGACGCGCTCCATATAAGCCACCTCGAACTCGCTCAGCACATTGTAGATGACCGTGCCCGGACCCATGTCGCCGGACGTGCCGATCTGCCCGTGGTCCATATGCTCGTCATACAGCCGCAGGTCGCCGCCGGTCGCGTTAGTCTTCGTGCAATTGTCGACGATATTGCGCGTCGTGTTGAGCCGATCCCAGACGTAGCATGCCTTGTCCGCCCAGACCGAGGCGTATGCGGCCTCATAGGTCGACGGCATCGTGACGATCTGACAGTCGCCGATCCCGCGCTGGTGATCGACGCGGTGGCGGCGATAGCGGCGGCAGGCCGCGATGCTGGCCGCCGTCTGATAGCCCTTGAAGCGATTGCCGATATTGTCGACCTGTTCGGCGCCCTTGACGACGATGCCGCTCATGTAGCGCGCCTCGTCGGTAATCCCGCCCCATTCCGCGCCGATCCTGTTGTCCTCGATCCGCGCGATCGCGAACTCGGGATAGGTGCCCGTGCGATCGATGGTAATCACCGGCTCGTCGCGCGGACTGGCCCCGTTGCCAGGCGTCCAGGTCGTGATGTCCGTCCCGGCAGTGTTGAGGCTGGCATCGCGCACCCAGTCGAGGCCTCTGATCACTACGCCACGGAAGCCTAGCACACGCACCTTGCTCTTGATTGCAGGACTGCCGCTCTCCGGCTCGATCAGCAGCCCGCCGCCGCCGACCGAGAAGTCCCGCGCGCCGCCGCCTGCGCTGGTCCCGCCGTCCGTGGTGCTGTTCGATCCCCGGATCAGTATCTCATCGCGCGAGGTAGGCGACCAGTCTCCGGTCGCCGCCAGCTTGATCCGGTGCCAGCTTCCCGCCGCGCCCGGCGACAATGCCGCCGCCCGCGCGTGCAGATCGGCCGACGACGTGGCGGTCTGGTCGGTCGCGAAGGCCTGCCCCTGATAGCCCGGCCATCCCGCCTCGATCGCGGCGACCACCGCCGTCCTGTGGGCCAGCTCATCGGCCTGAAGGACGGCCGCATAATCGAACTGGCCTACAAGAAAGGCGCTTTGTATCCGTAAGCCGGCGTGTCTCCGCCCGAAACCGCCAGATCAATCCCGGCGACGCGCAGATGTGTGATGTCAGCGTCGTAATACCCGGCACCCGTGTTGTTGGCATCCGTGTAATCATTGAACGGCAGCGTCGCGCCAACCGCGATAAGATGCAGCGGCACGACTTTCACCAGTCCGTCATAGGCCTGGCCGCTACCCGACAGCGTATCGTTCGCGAATGTCGTGTTGATCGCCGGGCCGGTAAACATCTTCGCGCGGATGCCCTTGATCCGCTCGATCAGCGTGTTCTCCCCTGCCGGAGATACATTGGTGGTCACCGTCGCGTTGCTGCTGGCGATGTTGCCCATAACATAGACTTTCCAGCCACGCTGGAGATAGCCGGTGCTGGCCGTGTTGATGAGCGCGACATAATCTGCGTAGAGCATGGCGCTGTTTTTCTTGTCCCGGCTTTCCGAGATGTCGTTGCGACCGATCTGGAGCGCGATCAGGTTCTTGGAAGGTCCGCCCGGATATTTACCCAGGTCGAATATCGAGTTTACGGCATTGCGCCGCGCCGCCACGTCCGATGTCTGCGAGCCCGACGTGCCGATGTTGAGGATGCGTACATTGCCTGGCAGCACGCCGACTCTCGCCAGCCGTGATCCCAGCCCCCCCGAATAGGCAGGCGAGACGGCCAGTGCCGTATCGACCCCGTCGGTTATGCTGTCGCCCTCATTGACATAATTGGTGTCTAGCTGCGGGATAGCGAAGTTGGAAACGGCTGCGGCGACATTGGCATCCGCCTGCGCATTGGTAAGTTCGCCGTACCAGAAGGCAATTTCGTAGAGATCGAAGGTGTTGTTGACCGTGGTCACCAGATTTTCGGTGTTCGACGCGCCCGCCGCGCCGCCAAGGATCGCGCCGACATAATTGGAAACAAGCGTGGTCTGCTGCGCAACATCGCATTTGTCGTTGTTGACATACAGCCGCGTGCCGCCATTGGCGGTTGTGCGGCTAGCGATCGCCATGACGTGCAACTGCGCGCCTGGAATGATCTTGTAGCAATCCGCAGTGTTGCTTGACCCGGCCGGATTGCCGCCCTGAAGGAAGCCGCCGCTGCTGGACGACACGAACGATCGCAAATAGCCGATTGACGCATTGGCCGCCGTATTGACCGTCGGGCTGGTATAGGACGCAAAGCGCGGCATCAGCAGATTGACGGTGGATCGTGCGTGGCCGACCATGCCAACCATCAGGGCCATGAAGGCGCGGTTGTTCGCCGGAGCGAGGGCATTGGCGATGACGGCAGCTTCCTGGCCGAAACCGTTGAAGCGCAGGAACTTGCGTCCCGCGTCGTCGGTCATCAGCTTTGGCGCTGCATAACCCGCCGCCGCGACGATATTGGCGAGACCCTGCAAATCGGTGGAGGAGACCAGGCGATCGTTGCCATCGACGGTCGGCGCGGCATGGTTGAAATGATGCTGCATTGCCGGTGCAGTGGGGAACGTGCTGCGCGTCAGTCCGGCGGCAGGCGTCGGCGTCGGTGTCGGCGAAGGTGCGGGCGTCCCGGCTGCGGTGATGGTCACCGGCACTTGGGCGGTGACTAGGTCGGCGCCGGTGATCGTCGCGATCGCGCTCACGCTGGCGCCAGCGGCCAGCGCGGCGGCCAGAGTGATCGCACCGCCCGCCGCCACCGTGATCAAGGCGCTTCCGCTCACCCGCGCGCCGCCCGTGGCGGGCTTTTTCACCAGCTTGGACATGTCGTCTACTTGTCCGGTGAACCCGGCTGCGACTGTCTTGACGATGGCGCGCAGGCCTTTGCCGCCACTTCCGCCGATGATCGTATTCACGCTCACGGATCAATCCTCCAAGCGAATAGCGACGCGGCCACTGCCCTTTATCCAGATATGGTCAGTCGTGCCGGGCACAGACTGGTTCGCCACCAGCAGATTACCGTTGTCTCCGGCCGGAGCCGCCGCTCCGCCGGAAAAATGTAGAATACCCGACGATCCCGCCCCTTTGGCCTGCACCGTGACGAGTTGATTGGCGAGCGCTGCATATGCAGGCAAGGTGATCAGATCGACCCAGTTTGCAGTCGCGACGTAATCGGGATAGTTGGCGGCCATGAATGCGTCCTTCGCAGCGCGGCTGGACACGACGGGTGCCAGCATTTACCTTTCCATTAGAGGGTATCGCCTTTGGCCCGACATGCCCGCAAAGGCGGGCCTTACACCCACTCTTCAATGCCCAGCTCCCAGCGCGTCTGCACCGCGTTGCGCCGCTCGAACGCCCGAAAGCGCGTGAACAGGCCGTAATGGATGCGGTTGCGCAGGCCGGTCGTCTGGGCCGGGTCTTCCACGCCCAGCAGCGCGCCGGTCTCGCCGCGATCGAGCGCGACCGCTTCAAGCGCATCGACCTCGGCCAGCGTCAGGTCGCCGAATGTCCAGTCATAGGCGCGCTTGCGGGCGCCCTCGGCGATCCCGTATCCACCGCTGGGCAGGGCCGTCGCGGTGCCCGTGTCGATGATCCGCCGCCCGGCCCCGAACTCCTTGTTGAGCGCAGGTTGAAACGACCGGCCCACCAGCAGCACGCCGGCAAGCAACGGCAGCGACCCGGCTGGCTGGGTAATCGACAATCGCAGATAGCGCAGAGTGACCGGCGCGCCGAACCAAAGCCCGTGGCTCATGGCAGGTGGTGAACCTGCCGCCTCCGGAACGCGCAGCAGTCCGGACGCCTTTATGACTGCATCGGCATAGCCGGATGCACCGCCTGTAATGGTCCAGACGGCGACATCGGCAGAATTATGAACGTGGCCCAGAAACACGGTGTCGATCACACGGACCCCGCCCAGATCGACATCGATCGTGACGGCGCTACCGACAGCCGAATCCGCCCACACTTCCTTGGGATCGGCGGTCAAAAGATTGGCGACGCCGGAGCCGCGCGACGCGCCGATCGCGGCGATCGGCAGCGGCGGGACTAGGATCATGTTGGCCATCTCATACACCTCTTAAAGCCGCCGCAGCACATTGACGGTGCTCAGGCCCGTCGCCCGGTCGTCCTCGACCGCGATCACGAAAACGTCGACGCCAGCGCCATAGTCCAGTTCCGCGCCGGTCAGCGTGACGACTTGCCCCAGATACTGCGCCCATCCGCCCTCCGCCCCGATCCGCAGGATATGCTGATCCTCCACCAGCGGCCCGCCCATGAAGGCAAGCTGCCGGTCGGCCTCGTCTATCGCATCCTCCAGCGTGGCGATGCCCGTCACGCGCTCGGTGACGATCGCCGTCTCGCCCCAGCGCGCCTTGATCGTCGCGCTTTCGCGCAGCACGAACAGCGCGTCGCCTTGCAACCATTGGGCGAAGAGCGGCTCGACGCTCATGCGTGCCACCGGCCATAGATGCAGTGCGCGACCTCATGTCCCAGCCATTGAGGCTGATAGTCGATCTGCGGCGCGATGATGTGAACGGTGCAGCGGCGGCGATCGCTGCTGATAACAGAAAAGGCCTGCACTTCTCGGCCCTCGCCGACATCAGCACCAGCATCTGCCGCC
Source organism: Sphingobium sp. (assembly GCA_965279415.1). Classification (GTDB taxonomy): domain Bacteria; phylum Pseudomonadota; class Alphaproteobacteria; order Sphingomonadales; family Sphingomonadaceae; genus Sphingobium. Next base: position 606,907 of record OZ257238.1, on the reverse strand, counting down.
CAAAGCTGCAATTCGCCCAGGCTGGAATGCTCGACGATCGAAACCTGCACAGTCGCCGCGCGATATTCGGCCCGCTCGAAACGATAGCCGTCCGGTGCATCGCACCCGGCCAGCGCCAGCGCTGGAAGGATCATAAGACATTTCATGCGGACCAGCCCCCCTCTATGTCGATGGCATCAAGTTCGGAAACCGATGTCGCTTCGCGCGCCGCCTTCTTCGCGCCCATCCGCGCACCCTCGATCGCTGCGCCGACCTGTGCCCATGCGTCGGCCTGGGCGAGTACCAATGCAACAGTCTCCGCCATCGTCGCGTCGGTGGCGGCGGATTCTGCGGCCAGCATGGGGAAACCTTCAGGATCGTCGCCCGCTTTCCAAGCGCGTGCCTCGGCCTCTTTCCGCTGATAGGTGAGCGCCTGCCCCGCGCCGCCGGTGAGGTAGCGCAGGCGAATGCGCTCAGCCTGTTCGTCGATCCGGATCAACGCCGCCGCACGCGCCGACGCCATATCGATCGCTTCCCAATAACCGTCCGGCAATGGCGTCAGGTCGGCGGGATCATAGCCCGCCGGGAAGACGCGGCTGCCATCGACATGCAGATGGGTAGGACGCTCGATCATGTATAGGTGCCCGCAAATGTACCGGAAGTCGTGAGCGCACCCGACCCGGTCTGCCGTCGTGTCAGCACCTTGTAGGACCGGATGCTGGCTGATGTGATCGCGTGACTGAACGACACGTTGATTTCACCCGGCTCCCCAGGCGCCGAAAGCGTGCCGACGAACTCGCCGCTGATGTCCGTCCATGCGCCCCAGCTGCTGGTGCCCGTATCGAAAATGCGCTCCTGCACTTTCGCGACCATCGTGCCGGATGACACGCTGGGATAGTAGGCGATGGACACATCGAACGCGATATTGCCGCTATTGCCGACCGAGAACTCAAACGAACCCGATCCGCTGCTGCCGTAACTGCTGCTGCTCGCATTGGTCCAGCTTGTCGTACTCCGATAGTCTGATGCTGCCGCAGCACCGTTCTTCACTTTGCGCACCGATATCGGGTGCTGTTGCACAAGCACGCCTGACCGATACGCTCCGACGATTGCGCTGAATGAGTCCGCCGGCGCGCTGGTGACCGTAACAGTCCTATCGTTGGTGCCGCTGAAACTGAAGCTGCCTGCGGAGTCGGAAGAGATCAGGCTGAAATCGGTGGCAGCATCGGTGGACAGATCGACATCGCCGCGCAGCAATGTCAGCGTTACAGACTGCGGAAGTTCATCGACGAGCGGCACACCGGCCGCATTGCACTGCACCTGCAAAGGTGAAGCCGCAGGCGCAATCGCGTAGCCCGGCTCGCCCGGATCGCCCGGATCGCCAGGGTCACCATCCGCACCATCCTGCGGCCCCGGCGTATAGGGCGGGTGATCGATCTGCGAGGCCGTCGCGGTCGCGACCATCGGTTCGGTGATGACCATGGTGACAGTACCGGGACCCGACGAGCCGCAGTAGAGTTCGAGCTGCAGCAGGCCGTCTACAGGCACATCAACGAAATCGCCTATGCGCGTTCCTAGAGGTTGTGGACCTGAGAGACCCGCCATCGTCTCGGTTGAATGAATCGTTCCCGCCTCGGTCCAGAACCGGGCGGCGAGCACCTGATTGCCAACACTGCCTTGGCCCTCGATTCCCACTCGAACACTGAGGCGCTCTCCCGCCTTCACGGGCACGAAATATCCAGCGGGCTGCCCAAGCGAAAAATCATAGCCAGCACCCGGCGATGTCACGGACTGCTTCACGAATGCTTTGCCGGCAAATGCAGCAACGGCCGGAAATCCCGAATCCTGAGAAAGACCAGACTGCACATATAGCGCGCCCCATCCAGCCAGCCGGGGAAACTGCGAATTGCGCACGCGGTTGACGTTGTTGATCGCGTCGAGGCCGCTGAGCACTTCCCCCGCGATCTCGCCGCGCGTCATCTTGTTGCGGTTGCGCTGATAGCCCAGCCGCCGCGTGCCGATCGGCTTATGCACTTTCACCCGCTTGGCCTGCTGGCTGCGCCCGCTGGCGACCGGCGCGGTCCATTGCCAGCGCCGCAACACGATCGCGCCGTTGCTGACGGCCCAGAGCAGCGACACGTCGCCCAGTATCTGGTCGAGCGTCTCGGCGATCGTTATGTTTTCGTCGTCGGCCAGATGGCCATAGATCGCTGGCCGGGCCGCGACCGCCGCCGCCAGCGTCCCCGCCGCGAAGGACAGGCCGGATCGCGACGCGATGATCCGCCCGGCGATCTCCGGTGCGGTCTCGACATAACCGTCCACCGCCTCGCCACGCGCATCGACGCACAGGTCGCCCGAGGGGAGCGTCCACCATTTGATGCACGCGATCGACGGGCACAGCACCCCGCCGCCTTCTGTCGCGACGGCCGCCTGCAACGCGGCGAAGGTGGCGGCGACCGATCCCTGCCACGCCAATAGGGTAAGGTCGCCGGCATCGGCGGCGGCACCCGCATCGCGCACCGCATCGAACGCCTGCCACCCGCGCGCCGGATCGCCATAGCAATAGATGTTGTTGGGCGGATCGATAGGATCGCCGATCACGTTGAAGAGCCTGCCCCAGCCACGGCGGCGGATGCGTCCCGCCCATTCTGCGGGTCCATCGGCGCCGCCTGTCCCGCCGAAGCGATCGAGCAGCACCGGCTTTTTCAGGTTCGCGGCCGGGTCCGCCATCGCGATCTGAAGCGTCCCGTCCTCGGCGGCGACGTCCAGCACCACACCGGAAAGCAGCAGCGGCGGGTCCGCACCCTCCGCCCCGCACCAGATGCTGATCGCCGCATCCACCCAGAACAGGGCGGACATCGCGTTGAGCTGCGCCCGCGTAGAGGGCGACCAGGACACGACCAGCGCCTGCGGTACACCGCCGGTCCCCAGCTCGGTGCCCGAATAGCCGATGCTGGTGATCGTGCGCGGCTGGGCCGTGATGCCCGCGCGCCAGTGCTGCCCTGCATAATAATAGGGCACCTTCGCCCCGCCACCGGCCAGCCGCACGGTCTCCGCAACGCCGTCGGCGGTGCGGCGCGGCGCGGCCTGTACCAGGATGACGTTGGCGGTCATCGCTCCTGCGTCCGCGCCAGCGCGGTCAGGTTGATCTGGCTGCTGCCGCCGCCGCTCAGATAGCGGGCGATCTCGGCGGGCAGGCCATCCAGGGCGGCGATAATCCGCGCATTCTGGTCGTTGTTTTCATCGAGCGCCTTGTTCGTATCCGCCAGCGCCGGGTCGCTCACGGTGCGCGACGCCGCCTCGATCTGCGCGTTGCTCTTGGCGATCGCCGCCTGCGCTTCATTCAGGATGCGCGTCCGGTCAGCCGCGAACTGCCCGGTCGTACCGAACACTTCCTTGGAAACACTGGCAAGCTGCTCGTACAGGCCCGCCAGCGTATCGCCTGCGCCGTCCTTACCCGCGTTCAGATCGCCCTTGGCCTTCTCGATCTCGGACAGCAGGGCGGTACGGCGATCGACCGCCGACCCTTCGAAAAGGCTGCCGGTGGTCAGTTCCTTCACCAGCCGCTGCAGGCTGCCGACCTGCTGTTCCAGCAGTTCCTCGGTCAGCTTGGCCCGGTCCTCGGCATTCTTCTTCTCGATCGCGACCACGTCGAAGCCATATTCCGTGGCGATCCGGACGCGTTCCTTGGCCTGCCGCTCGAGATCTCGAAACTCCTTGGTGAACTGCGCGCCGATGCCGCCCACCAGTATTTCGATTTCCTGCACCTTCAGCGCCTCTTCGAGCGCCTTGTTGAGATCGGGCGAGGATTTGAGCGCCTTCTCGATCTGCGCTGACAGGCCCGTTATCGCTCCCTGAGAGATCGCCAGCATCTGCGCATAGGCGATCGCCCCGGCCTCATCGTCCCCGAAATCCTTCGCGCCCTTCTTGACCTTCAGGCTGCCGGTGCCGGTGCGAACGCGGTAATCGCCGTTGCGCACGCCCAGCGTGACGTTGAACCCGCCGACGCCACCGCCCAGCAGCTCGGCAATCTGCGAAAGCCCGGCCTGGACGGACTCGGCCGAGCTGCTCGCCGCCGCTTTGAACTTGCCGCTGTTGCCGCTGATCGCCGCATCGCCGTCGACGCTGGTGATGTTCGCCGAACCGGTCTTGGACTTCTTCAGCAGGCCGCCCAGCGTCCCGCCGATCAGGCCGCCGGCAAATCCGCCCAACGGACCAAAGAGTGAACCGATGGCACCGCCAACCGCAGCGCCCGTTTTCGATTGCTTGAGACCCACGGCATTGGCGATCGAGGATGCGAACTGCCCATCGGCTGCACCCTGAAATGCGCCCCCAACTGCCTTTCCGATGCTGCCGGAAAGCTCGGGGCCAAGGATGTTATCGCCCAGCTTCTTGATCTGCCCGGCAAGGTTCTTCGACGGGTCGCTGCCCTTCAGGCCGAGATCCTGCAACAGTCCGCCCAGCGCCCGGCCGAGCTTTCCATCGCCCAAAATCTCATAGACATTGCGCGCGCCTTCGCGAAGAGCATCGGCTGCGTCCCGGCCCGCATCGACCAGCGGCTGAGAACTTTTCTCGAATATCTCTTTGAGTTGCGGGGTAATGTCCTCAACATTGGGATTGAGATCGGCCGTGATCTCGCCCTGTACCTTCTTGAGCTGCACGGCATCGACGGCGGCGACAAGGTCGCCAGCCTGCAGATTGGTCAGCTTTCCGCCAGCCACGAGGTCGGCGATGTCCTTCAGCTCGCCGGCGTAATCGCGCGCGCTCGCGGCGGCCTTGTCATATTTGCCGATCAGCGAACCATAGGTCGATTCGAGTTGCTTGTTCGCCGCCTCCGCTTCGCGGGCAGCCTTTGCGCCTTCGCGATCGGCCGTACTTGCACTCGAACGTTCGCTTCGCAGGCGTCGCGTCGATCCCCCAGCTTTGTCCTCGGCCTTCGACAAAGACTCCAGCGCGGCCGCGCGCTCGCGATCCAGCTTGGCGCGCTCCCGCGCATACTGGGTTTCGTCGAGCGAACCACGGCGGCGATCGAGCTGGTCGCGCTGCTGGTCGTACCGCAGGTCAATACGTTCACGCGGATCGATGCCTGCCTGCGTCCCGCGATCCACAAAATAGCGACGGCTAAGGTTGACCGTCCGATTGGCGGCGGCAAGTGACTGTTCCGCCTGTTTTATCTGACCTTCAAGTGATGCGACGCGGCGATCATAGTTCGCACCGACTGCCTGCCTGAAATCGAGGCCTTCCTGATCACCGCCCAGCCGCTCTTCCCGGCTGTCTTTCTGACGCTGGAGCGCATTTTCAAGCAGCGCCTTGCGGGTCTTGATTGCTTCGATAGCCAGGTTGCGTTGTGCTTCGGCGTGTGAAAGTGTCTCGACCTTGGCCGAATATTGTGTCTGGCTTTCCTTCTGCAGCGCCTTGTTGAGTTCATCGATTTCCTTGGCCAGCGATGCGGCCGCCTCTTCCTGTGCACCAAAGGCGTCCGCCCCGCCCAGCGCCTCGAACGCGAGTCCGCCAAGCAACGTGCCGACCGCCGTCAGAACCAGCGAAAGACCGCCCGTCAGTGCAGCGCCGACCGACGCTGCCGAAATCCCAAAAGCAGTCAGCGCACCGGTCGCGACGGTGCTTGCGGCGGAGACTGCACCTGTCGCTACCGCGGCGACGCGTGCGCTGGTGGCGGTACGAACCAACGCACCGCTCATAGCGCCAGTCGCTACCGTCGCCGTGCGCGTGGCGCCGCCGACCTTGACGATCGCGCCGTCGAGCGCACCTGTCGCCGCCCCGGCCGAGGTCGATGCGCGACCGACGTCCACGATCGCCGGGGCAAGCGCGCCGGTCGCCGCCGTGGCATCGCGCGCGCTGTTGTCCAGCTTGTCCACCGCGACGTCGAGCTTGTCGATCGCGGGCGCCGTGCGCCCGGCGCCCTTGCCCATGGCGTCGATCTTGCGGTCGAGTTCCTCGATGGCCGCCTGGGCGGTCTTGCTGTCGCCGGTGATGATAAGGGATGTCTTGAGCGTCATGGCGAGACCATCATCAATCCCGATAGCCGTTCAATGCGGCGGCGGCGGCGCGCTCCATCACCTTCAGGCCCGCCCACTGGTCCGGCGTCAGCACGATCTCGGCACGGCGCAGGTCCACGTCCACACCCGCATAGTCCAGGCCGTGCCAATGCACCCGCCCGTTCGCCAGCGCCGTGGCACGCCACTGGCTGCCCGTGCTGATGAACGCTTCGACGATGGCGGCATTGACCGGCCATAAGGGGAATCCTGCCTCCTTCGTTTCGAGCTGGGCGATGATCGCGGCGGGGAGGCCGAACCGCTTTGCGTCCTCGGCTGCCTCGCTCAGATCGGTCTTGCCACCCGTTGCCCAGTGCCGGGCGGCAGCTTTCAGTTTCCCAGGGCAGCGCCCGCCACGGCCTCGAAATAGGTGCGTCCCAGAGCGGCGCGGACATAGGCGACCGACAGAAGCTGATCGCGGATGCTGTCGTTGTATGGCACGGCGGTCTTGCCGTCCGTGCCCACGAGATCGTCCATGCTGACGATCGCACGCTTGAGAAACGCTGCGGAGCTTTCGCCGTCGCTCAGATCATAGAGCTTCATCTGATCGGTCGGAATGACGCGGAAGGTCACCTTGAAACTCTGGTCGTCAAAGCCGCCATCGACGGGCACGCGGACCTTGACCGGATGCGTGAACTTGGGATCGGGATCGACGATGAACATGGGGAGTCCTTTCTGATTGGTGGAGGCAGTCTGTCGCGGCCTGCCTCCGGTCTGTTGGCTCCCCAGCCGCCAGCCCGGACGCCAGCAGTGGATCGCAGCCGCTCTCGCGGTGGCATTCCTGAAATTATCTGACCGTGATCTTCCACTGATCGTCGCCAGCGCTGGGCAATGTGCTGAAGGTAAGCGGCCATTCCTCGACCCGCTGGTTTTCCGCGCCGCCGGTGAAGCGCCGCTGCACAGCGCGGTCCACCTCGATCTCGACGATCTTGCCCACGATATTGCCCTGCTGGAGTTTGATCTCCTGACGCGGCGCGGGTGCGGTCGCGCGGAGCACGGGGTTGTAGATGTTCATCGGCAGCGCTTCGATCGTGCAGCTCAGCACTTCGGCCTTGTCGACGATCACGATCCGCTCCTGACCGATCAGGATGCGCTGCTGCACGTCGCAGCCGAGGTTCAGGCTGAAATCGCGCAGTACCGGCGAGATGCCGTCGATGGTGAACACAGGCGTCGTCGCGCTGCTGGCGATCTGCGGAACCTGGAACGCATCAACATCGATGGTAACCGGCCGAGCGGTCAGCGCCGGCACCGTGAACAGGCCGGTAATGGTCAGGCGGCAGGTCGGAATCCCCAGCGCGCCGAGCGAAATCACCGCTGTCCCGCGTGCGCCCAGGATCACATAGCGGTTGGGACCGATCCAGAAATGGATGGCGACGCTCTCATGATCGTCGGAAACCGGCGAATATTCGACGGTGCCGTCGTCCGGCGTCACATCCGGCGTGACGACTTCAGCGACGCCGCAGGCGCGCAGCAGCGGTCCCCAGGCGGGCGCAACGCCGGTCTCGCCGCTGCCGACCAGCTCGAACGATCCGGAGAACACCGAGTAGAGGCCGACGGGCAATTCTTCCTGGCCGCCAAGATAGGCCATTTCCAGATTGCGGCTGACTTCCTGCCCTTCCATGGGCTGAAGCGTCACGTCGGTCAGCAGCATGGCGTTGGCCGCGCCCGTCGGCACAGGGTCCGTGCCATAGACCGTCTCCGGCTTAACCAGGATGATCTTGCTGCGCCACTTGATGGGATCGGCCATTATGCGTCCTTCCTCTGGAGTTTGCCGTCGATGCGGACGAAGCTGCCGCCCGATCGTGGACGCTCGCGTCCATCGGCATCGAGGGCGACGATGGGCGCAGCGATCGGAGCGGTTTCGGGCACGGCTGTCACCTCGGCGGCATCGCTCGCGGCGGGCTGATCGTCGTTCGTCATCGCTTTGGTCCCCAATCTGGTCGGCTTCATGATTTAGATCCTCACTTGATCCTCGACCGCGAAGTCGAGCTGGTAGATGAGCAGGCCCGCCGACAGGCTGAGCAGCTCGCCGCGTGCCAGCGTGAACACGCCGATCGCCTCGCCTTCGGTCCAGTCCGACGTCGGCGCCCACCCTGCGATCCGCCGGATGACCGCGTTGCGCAGCGGCGTCAGCGCATCGAGCGATCGCGCACCGGTCGCGTCGCCGGCCGACCGGAGCCACAGCACCACGCCCAGCGTCTCGACGACACCCTGGCGAAACAGCCCGGCGGTAGCATCCGCCCGTGCGCCGCGCAGACCGAGCGGCAGCACGAAGGCGGCGGGCGTCACCTGCGGCGCATGGTTGCGCGCCATCAGGTCGCTGAACTTGGCGGCCGGTTCGATCCGTCCGCCCAGCGCGGCGATGTCCGTCAGCCGGTCCCGGACTTCCTCGAACGCAGGCATTACCGCCAAGCCATCAGATAAAGCCGGTCATTGTCTCGGGCGTCAGCGGACGCTCGCGATCGATATACTGCACGCCCTGCGCACCCGAAGACGGCGACTCGATCCCGGCCGAATTGAGCCGCACCGTGCCGGTCGAAATCTCGCGCAGCGTCCGCAGCGCCTGGTCGTAATCGTCCTTCAGCTTCGGGTCGGGCGCGAAGACGTGCAGCTTGTAGATCGCGATCGCCAGCGCAAGGTCCGTCACCAGCTCCGGCGCGGGATCGAGCGGCAGGCGGTAACGAACCCCCACATAGCCGTCGATCACCGCATCCGTGTCCGCCAGCGCCCGCGCAACCACGTCCGCGTCGATGGTGCCGGTAGGCACCTCGCCGCGATCGGTGATCTGGATCAGCACCTGCGTGCCGAACCGATCGGTAAGCTGCGCGAGCGTAGCGTAGGTCACAGCTCGCCGACTTCGGCGGTGTCCGGCATCTCGACCAGCGCCCAGCTCAGCAGGGGATCGGCATCGATCGCCCGCAGTTCGCCTTCACCAAGATCGACTAGCGGCAGCACGATGGGGACCGGCCCGAAAAGCATACCGGCCCGGCGGCGCCCGGTTGCCGGGCCGGTGACCCGAAAACCCGTGCGCGCGGCGGCTTCTGGCGGCAAAGCCAGCAACCTTTCGATCGGTGGCGCGACCGCAAGATCGCCCGTTCCCGTTGCGTGTGCTTCGGTGTCAGAGGCGACTTTCCGTGCGGCAGCCTCGCCGCTGCGCTTTACGCCAGCCACGGGACCACCATCAGTTCTGCGGTGCCTTTGTAGACATTCGTCGCGCCCGCAGCGTTGCGGTCCGCATTGAGCAGTTCCAGCCCTTCCTTCTCCAGGCTGGGCGGCACGATCAGCAGTTTCGGCATCACGCCCAGCGGCCGTCCGAAATCACCCTTCATGCCCATGAGGCTGCTGCGCGCCAGTTCATAACGCGCGGCATCAAGCGGCTGCTTGCTGCCCCAGGCGAACTGCCAGAAACCGAAGCCCGCATTGGCGCGGGCGTCCGCACCATATTTGAACTCATTATTGTCGAACACATTGTCGTCGGTCTCCCGATCCTTCGCGACAAAGGTGAAATCCTTGCGCTTTTGCAGGATCAGCGGCTTTAGCGACCGGCTGTCGTCGATCAGGAACCAAGGCGCGCCTGCACCGCCGTCGGTATTGGCAACGGACTGCGGTGCGCCAGCAGCATCCAGAACGGGATGGTCGACATCGAAGAAGAACTGCCCGTCATAGCAGTTCGTGGTGAATCCTGCGGCTAGCAGGCCCCAGATCAAAAGTTCCCAGTGACTGCCGGTGGACTGGCCCATTTCCTCGAACAGCGGCGCGTAGACGCCGATATTGTCGGTCTCGATATCGTCGCGATCGACGCCGATGGTCAGTTCCCACTTCTTTTCCTTGATGGAATAGTCGCTCTGGGACACGCCCTGGATCACGCGATCGCCGATCCATTCGCGCACGCCAGGCACCTTGCCCAGCCAGCCATATTTCTGCTCGCGCGTGCTGGCCGGCACCGTGGTGGCGATGCGCGCATATTGCGAGGTAGCAAGCCCGAGGCCCTTGGAGTAGGCAGTGTTGAAGCCGGTGCGTACAGCGGCCAGATTTGCAGCGTTGATGATCATGAGATCGGCTCCTTAAAGCGTTTCGACCCAGACGCCTTGGGCGTCTACGTCGCGAATGGTCCCGGCGACCGACCGTGTGGCACCGCCGTTCGTCTTGGCGACCGTCTGGTCGTCGACGATGAAGGCGCTCTTGCCGATGTCGGCGCGGGTAATGAGATCGCCCGCCGCGCTATTCGCCCAGCGATAGCGACCACGATGGATGGTGATGACGACCGCACCGTTGGCACCCGCCGTGTTGTCGACGAACGCTTCGGCCCGCCCGCGCGCCGTCAGCGTCGTCGATGCGGAACCGGGCACAGCCCAGCCGTTCGCATCCAGGCACACAAGGGAGCCTGCGAAAATCTTGGTCGCGGCCTTTACCGGGTGATCCTCGATAAGTCCGGTGCGCTGCGGCGTATTGCGATCAGCGGTAAGAGCTACCATTATCGTGCCTCCTCGATACCCGCCTGCGCGGCGAGCGTTTTCTTGTAAGCTTCAGGGTCGATACCCATCAGCGCGATGACGGCGCTGTCTGCGTCGCCAAGAACACCGGCCTTGGCATCCCCGGGCGAGACACCGATTGAAGGGCCGTTCTTGACCGACGGCATCGCATTGATGAGGGCTTCGGTACGCGTCGCATCCTCCATGTGCATGGTGATGTACGTGTCGCGCTGCGGCTTCACGCCGACGCGCTGGGCGGCGATCGCGGCGTCGACGAACGCGACGGCCTTGTCCCTGGCACGCTCATCGCGCAGCGTGTTGAGCTGGGTGGCCATGCCGACCAGCTCGGACTGCAGGGCAATAACGGCCTGGTCGTTGCTGCTACCCTCCTTGAACTTCTGCACGGCAGTCAGCACCGTCGCCGCATCTGCGTCGGCGGCAGCGCCGACCAGCGTGGCGATCGGACCGAGCGCCGACTGAAGCGCCGTCGAAACAGCGGCGTTCATGGCAACCTCGTCGGTCTTGGCCGCACCCATCTTTTCCTTGATCGCCGCCATGATGGCCGCGTCGTCGGCTTCGCCGTCGAGACTGAGGGTCTCGATCAGCATCTTGCGAAAATCCATGCTTTCCTCCTGGTGAAGGGCCGTCAGACCCTGAAAGTTCGGTTGATTGACGAGGCTGGCCCGCAGGATGGCGACGATTGTCCCATCCTTGCGATGCGCGATAACCGGGGAGACGCCGCGATATTCGGCACCGGCGACCTTCTGGCGTCCGGCCTCGGTCCATTCGACCCGGCCCCAGATGCCATCGCTGCGATTCTGTAATTCGACGATCCAGCCTCGCGCCGGGGCAGCGCCGCCCCTTGGTGCAGCCAGATCGGTCGCATGGTTTTCGTCCACGACCAGCTTGTTGCCAGCGGCAAGCGATGCCGCCATCAGCGCGGCCGCGTCGGCGATGCGATAAGGACCGCGCCCGTCATTGGTGCGGACTTCGCCAGCGGGAACAAGATGTATCCAGTCCGGCGCACCCGCAGCACCGCCGGTCAGGGCGATGGCGGAACACAGCGCCACATGAGGCGCGATACGGGAAGCGGGCGATGCCATGGATGAAGCAATGCCCGCTGCAGCAAGGGCAAAACATGCCCGCTATGGCGGGCGCGGCGCCGATCCATAAGGGATGGCGGGCGATGCAGCTTGCCACCGCATCGCGTTGCGATCAACTGCGCGGAAGGTTGAAACCGCGTTCCTCGAACCCGTCCGCAAGATAGTCGTCCGCGATATCGATGATCGCGGTCTCGTCTGTTTCCGAAAGCCCCAGCCAGACACGCGCCGGGATGCGGCCCCAGGGAATAGGCCGGTTCCCCTTGTCGCGGCCGAAAGCACCCTTGGCTGCGCCATCCTGCTGTACGGCCGAATATTCCAGCGATGATCCGATCTCGGCGGCATCGCGCGATGCGAAACGCTGGATTTCGCTCGACAGTCTCCGCGTCGGCCCGATCAGCGGCTTGGGCCGGTTGCCGTCGCCGCGCGCCAGATAGGCTGCGATCGTCACCGGACTCTTCGGTGCCCAGGCATTGCCATCAGGATCGATACCCTTGCGGAACCGGTCTTTCGTCGCTTCGACCATATATTCGCCGATGTCTTCATGCAGCGGCGTCAGGTCATCGAGCCGGGCCGACGCTTCGGCCAGCGCCTCGGCAACGGCCTCATATTTGAAATCTATACGGATCATGGCTATATCCCGTTACGGAGATGCGTGCGTCGTGGCGCCAGGCCCATAACCTGGAACGGTTTAGGACGTTTCGCGCGGGGGCGCATCTCCACCTTTCCCGACATAGAAGGTCTTCAGAGCAAGCGTGCGCCGCCCTTTGCGAACGGCAAACAGCGCGGTGTATCGGGCGCCGTCGATCATCTTGACATAGCGCACGAGCGGCTCGCCGGTCTCGGACCTGCCTTCGTAGCTGACGCTGTCCGGCGCAGCGAGGATACGCGGCAAAAGGCCGAAGGCATCGGGCGCGACAGCCAGCTGTCCCCGGCTCAGTTCGCTGCCTGCCGTGCCATGATGCGACCGGACATGGCGCACATCATATTCGGCCAGCGAATAGTCGAAGCTCGCCAGACCGGCGGGCACGTCATCGGTCAGCTCGGCGATCGCGGCTGCCTGGCGCGGCCCGACCAGCCCGATCGTGCGGACGATCTCGATCACGCCCGGACCCGGATTGCCATCGGCCTTGCGCCAGACGCGCTGCGCGTAGCGGCGCAGATCGTCCGCGACGGAGGGAAGGTTGCGATAGCTTGTCGCAAAGGCGTCCTGCAGCGCGTCGGGCACATCCTCCATGAACGCCTTGCCGATGCGGTAATCCCAGTGACGAACCTTCTCGGCCGACGCCTGCACGATCGGCGCGACGCTGGCACCGGGCGCATAGTCCCAGCCCTTGCCTGCACCCTTAGCCACGCCGGTTTTCGGATCGATCGCATCCCAGTCGTCGGGCAGTTTCTTGTCCGGATCGCCACCCAGGCGCACAGCGGCGCGGATCGACCGCGCGCCCAGCACATAGCAGGAGCAGCCCCAGTCGGATGGCGGGGAGAAGATCGTCCAGAAATCATGGGTTGGCGGCAGGAACAGCCCGTCGAACGCGACATGCTCGGGGCGCGGTTCCTGCGATCCGCCATGGCGATAGACCCAGAACGGAAAATCGCCCGACAGCAACTGCGCGCGACGCCCGGCGGCATAGCTGGTCGATGCATTGGTTCGATAGATTGTGCGCGTGCGCCACGCCCGCCCGCCCTTGCTGTCCTCGCCGGTCCAGCCATGCCAGCCATGCTTTTCGACGATCGAGCGAAAATCCTTGCGGAACGCTTCAAGGCTTTTCCCCTCCGTCACCGCGCGATCGGTGGCGACGGCAAGGTCCATCAACAAGTCGGCTTTCTGCGCGCCCGCGACCATGAAGCCCGTGTCATGCTGCTCTCGATCGACATCATCCCATCGCTCGGTCGGGATCAGGTTGCCCAGCTTGCCCCGGAAGAACGCCGACTGTTCGGTGAACGGCTTGCGAAAGACTCCTGAAACAGCACTAGGTTTTTCTGGGCTGGGCTTTGCCGCCTTCGGCTTTTCCTCAGACATCGGAACCAGACTGATCCACATCGAAGCGCCCGGCCGCATGAGCCGCCAGCAGCGCGTCGCCGATCGTCCGACCCATCCGGCCCGTGTCGAGCTGGGGATAGGCGCTGCGCAGCATCTCGCCGAACTCGCCAAGATCGCTGGCGGCTTCCATCATGGCCTCGATCTGGTCGAGCCACTCGACGCGATCGGCCTGCGTCATCGTCACAAGGTCGTCCGCGATCGCATCGGCGGGCTCGACCGGCGCAGCTTTTGCCCTGGAACGCACCGTGTCGCGTGCCACCGACATCATCGCCTGCAGCGCCGCCACCGTTTCGGCACCCGGTGTGATCGGCGCATTGTCCGGCTGCGGACGCGCACCGAGCAGCTCGGCGCCAGCGTCGGGATCGGACAGGCCGAACTTGTCGCGCACTTCGCTCGCCTGCACCCGCATCCCAAGTGGCACTAGGACATTGAGCGCATTGACGAGGCCTTCCAAATCCTCGGCGGGCGGACGGCCAACGCGGACGCGCGGATAGGCTTGCTGTGGCCCATGTTCCAAATCAACCCATGGACGCACCAGATCGCGGTTGAGAGTAGCCGCCGATCCCTTACAATCGGATGTCTCAATGTCCTCGCGAACGCCATCGTGCACCTTGTTGCCGCCATCGCCCAGGCCGCCCTGCTTGCTGTCGGTCGTGCCTGTCTGCCCCAGCACCGCTTTGGAAATCTGACGATCGAGCCAGTCCGCCCGTTTTTCATACAGGTCGCTGCCTACGCCGACATTGCCGGACTCGATGAACTCGATCGACATCCCTTCCGGCACGATCGCCGCGCAGTCGCCCGCGATATTGGCGACGGCCCGGAACAAAGTGGCCTTGTCGGTGTCGCTGGCACCCGACCCGAACTTGCCGATGCGAACCGGTTGACCGTAAGTCTGCGCGAAGATCGCCCAGTCGCGCTGGGTGAACGCCTTGAACATCCAGCCCCACATGGCAATGCGCGCCAGGCCCGAGCGCACCGGCAGGCCGGATTTGGCCTTGACCGTGTGACGAATGAACTTGAACGCGGGCAGCGGGCTGTCCACGCCGCTGCCTTCCTCGCCGCCGCGCAGCAGCGGTGTGCGACCATCCCGCCGGTCATAGGTGAACCATCGCGGATCGCGCCACTCCAGCCGCGTCGGCCGCCACTGGCCGGAGCTGGTGTCCCAGATGATCTCGGTAAAGCTGTCGCCCTTGCCGATCGCATCGAGAATGTCGAACATCTCATCCGCCAGTTCGTCGCGATCGATCCAGTCTCGGATCATGTCCGCTATTGCGACGTCCTTCGGACTGTCGCTTGCGGCATCCACCGTGATTTCCATCTGAGCGACTGACCGTTTGCGCACCCCGAGCACACCGGCATAATGCGGGTCGCGTTCCTCGATCTGTTCGGCCAGCTCGAAATAGGCGAGCGGATCGCCCTGGTCGGCCGACCGGAGGATACGGGCGAGCCGTTGCGGGTTGAGACCGTCGCCCGGATAGCCCGTCATGGGCGAGCGGACACTGGCCAGCGTCGGCCCTGCCACTTCGCGCGTCAGCGTCTCTTTCCTTAGCGGGTTGCCGCGACTGTCCACCAGTCCTGTCATGTGTCGATCCAATCCACGGTTTCAGGGGCGTAAGAGGGGTCTAAGAAGGCAGGCGACCCGTTTTTGCCTGCCACCGGCCCTACGGCACTCAGACGCCCGTTCTGCGGCCCGCTGTGCAATGATCCCATGAGAGGGTGGCGAAGGTGCATCACAGCCCCCTCACGCGCGACCCGAGCGGCGGCGTCCACCAGCTCCGCGACGGGCCACCGAACATGCTTCCCTCATCGCCCAGCCAGTCGCTGTCCTCGCCGCCATCGAGCGTCATGCGCGGCACCGGCACCGGCTCGTAGCCATAGTCGGCTGCGCTCTGGCGCGACGCATACCAAGCGATGATCCCGGCGATCGCGCCGTCGCCATGGCGGTCGAGACCGTCCGATCCCTTGTAGCGCATGTCGTCGGGCACCTTGATGATGCCTTTCACGAACTGCAGCGCCTGATGATCGCGGATGATATCGTCGTCGCCGGCGACGATGATGCTGCCGTCGCCGAACGCCTCGACATAAGGCGGGCTGTTGACGCGATACCATTCCTGGCTGAGCTTGATCTCGCTGATCCGCTCCCCCCATTTCTGGCGCGACACTTCGGCGAGATACGCGCCGTTGCCGGTGGCGTCGAACGCGCCATGCCCGAAACGCGGCAAGGCTTCGCCGATATAGAACACGACATCGCGCTGCGTCTCGAACGGCACGTTGCGCAATTCCACGACCAGGCGCGCGCGCCGCACGAGATCCTGCGTCAGCTCGTTGACGATCAGGACGGACGCGTCCCCGCTGCGCGCGAAGTCCATGCCGAAGTCGTGGCGACGCGCCGGATCGAGCCGGTCGAGATGCGGCCGGAGCTGATCGCGCAGGAACTGGTCGATCATGCCCTTGCGATAGGCAGGCGCGGCTTCCTTGAAGCTGTCGGGCAGCTGCAGCCGGATCACCGGGACCGTGCGATCGCTGTTCGCCTCGATCAGGACGCGGGGCAGCGCGGCGCCGACGGCATCGGCCGGGATCGCGTCCAGCTCCTGGCGCATCTGCGCGGTGCGTGCGCCATAGGCGCCCCGGATCAGCTTTTCCCAGGCATCCTGCCCTTCCTGCGACCAGGGCTTGCCGCGCGTCAGGCAGACGCGCTTGTAAAGGCCGTTATCGACCGCCTTCTGGAACGGGATGAAGTGCAGGCTGTAGGGAACCTTGCCCGCCTTGGCTTCGCGGATCAGCTCGTTGAACGGATTGAGGACGCCGTTGTGCGTGGAGATGATGCGGATGCGCCCGCCCCAGATCAGCAGCGCGTTGACCGCGTCCATGACCTGACGGACATCCTTGTGGAACGCCGCTTCGTCGATGACGACGACGCCCTGCAGGCCGCGGATATTTTCAGGCCGGGAGGACAGCGCCTCCACCCGATAGCCAGATGCGAAGGTGACGCGATACGCGCTGATGAACTTCGACGTGCCGTCTTCACGTTCGTCCTCGAACAGGAACTCCTCGACGTCTACCAGCTCCTTGGCGACGACGCGCGCGAAGTGCGCGACATAGCCGATGAACTCGCGGCCCTTGTCCTTCGTGTCGCCGATGTAGAACACATTGTCGCCACCGGCCGATCGCGCCGACGACGCGATGATCGTATCGTCCAGCGCCTCGGCATAGGTAATGCCGGTGCGGCGTCCCTTTTCCCCAAGCTTCAGGTCCGACTGGTCTTCCAGCCATTCCTTCTGGTGATCCATCAATATGCCGTCGGCCAGCGGATCGTGATCGGCAGGCAGCTCGAATCCGCGCGGCAGTTCGGGCGGCAGGTTGGCCGGGTCGCGCGCGAGTACCGGCGCGATCGGCGCGGGCGGCGGCAGCGGCGCACCGGCCTGCGCCGACAGCGCGCCGAGCATGGCGGCACCGGCGGCGAACATCGACTTGCCTTTGGACGGCGGGATCATGGATTTTCACCCAAAGTGGTACTTTGGGTGAGGAAGGGGATAACGCGAACTATGGCGTCGACTACTCTTCTACCCATAAAGAGAGGCACACCATTGCCGATCGCCTCCCGCTTACCTGCCACCGTAAGCGGCGACTTCGCCAGAAAATCGCTCGGTAAGCCTTGTAACTCAGCAAGACGGGAGATTGGCCGGCGGGCAAGGCGATGATGATCGGCACTACCCTGCTTACCACGTATGCGACCCGTCGCATCGTAAGCGATCTTGGCGCGGCGACCGCCATTGTTTCCAGTGACCGCCGGTTCGTAGTGATCGGGTTCGCTATGATCGACCGCGACATCAAGCATCACGCCTGTGTGACTGCCGAAGGCGAAGCGTCTGATACGGTTCTGCTCGCCACCGCAGCGGCGGTTACTGACCAAGTTTGTGGTGATCCGATAGCCTTCAACTTCAGGTAGGGGCGCACGTTCGACGTTCTCCATGAGGAACCAAGCCGGGGCGGCTTCGGCAACTATCCGCTCGAACTCGGGGATTAAATCGGGAGCGAGCGACGCTTCACCGTGCACCGCGCGCACTACATTGGAGAGCGGGGAAAATCGCTTACAAGGTGGGCCTCCTATCACGCCGTCGAACCGGCCCGCTGGCGGATGGAAATTATGCACGTCGCCACCCCAGATGATGTCCGGACCGCGCACGACACAGAAGCCCGCTTCTTCGAAAGCTCGATCAAGGAGGCCGATGCCGGGAAAGAGGGACAGAACCATACGCCTCATATCCGCAGCCCCAGCACATCGCGCCTGATCTGCGCGGCCCGCTCCGCCGACAGCCCGGCTTCGCCTGCCATCTTCTCGACCTTGTCCGCCGCTTGCGTCATCTGCGCGTTGACGCGCTCTTCCAGCCGCTTGCGATGCTCGGTCGATGTCTTCTGCGCGCCGACCACGGACGACAGCGCCCGCGCCATCTCCATCACCGACTTGGGATCGGGATTGCCCTTTTCGAGCAGCTCGTAGATCGCGACCTTTAGCATCTCGGCGACCGCGACCGTTACCTGGTCGGCACCATCGACGCCCAGATCGCCGACGATCTCGGCGGTGATGTGGCGCACTTCATCGAGCTTGCGGAACTGGATGGCCTTGCGGATGCCCCACCGGCTGAAGGCGGACTTACTGACGCCCTGGACGCCGCGATCGGCGAGCCGCGCATTGAACTCGGTCAGGATCGCGGTCTGCGGCATGGTGCGCTCGCGCAGCTGCTCGAGCGCCCAGATGATTTCAGGCTCGGCTTCCTCGGGCAGCATGTCGATCGACGACAGCCGACCGCGCCCCTCGCGCCGTTCCGCTTCTGCGCGTTCGGCTTCGGTCTCGCTCATGCGTCGACCTTCTCGGCTGTCTTGAAATGCGCCGATATCGACTGCGACAGCGAAAAGCTGCCGTCGCAGTTGATACGCAGGTCCGCGCGCACATTATTGGGAAACTTCGCCAGGATACGGCGCGGCTGTCCCGAGCGATCGAAATAGCCCCAGACGACATCGGCATCGACATCCGACGCGATGAAGCCTGCGCTACGCAACAGCGGCATCATGTCGGCCGGGATCAGCGTCAGCTTGCGCAGCCCGGCGCGCTTGCGGGGTGCGGCCTTGCCCCGGCTCATACGAACCAACCCCGCACCGAGCGGATCAGCCAGCCGATCCCGACCGCAGGCAGCATGAGGCTGACATAAAGCAGCGCCAGCGGCCAGATCAGCGCGATCACGCTGCCGAACAGATAGATGATGGCCTGCCCGTGCGCCGTCCGCTCCTTCCGCCCCATGTTATGGACGGCGGCGCAGACGAGAAAGAACCCGGCGACATAGGCGATCAGAAGGATCAGCGGCCAGCTCATGCGATGTTTCCTTTCTAGGCTGCGTCATCCGAGGGCCGCGAAATGCCCTCGACTATCTCCCGGCGCTCCACATGATTGCGGCCCAGCGTGGTGAGCGAGGCGATCATGACCGTGCCTGCCTCGGTCAGCCTGACCGTCCCCAGCTCGGCCAGTTTGCGAAGCTGGGTGCGGACCCACTCGCGCGACCGGCGGATCGCGAACACGTCCAGCACCCGCGCCAGCCCGACTTCGTTCATCCGGCCATCGACCTGACCGGCCAGTTCCTTCAGGATGATGAGGCGCGCGTCCTCGGCGACGCTTTCGTCGTAGCTCATGCCTTCTCTCGCAGATAATCGTCGATCCGATCGACGGTTCGCTTGTTGGACACCAGCTCGGCATCGATCTTGTTGATCTTGCCGAGCATGTTCTCAAGCTGGATGCGCAGACCGGAAATATCTTCCTTGGTGGGCAGGTGACGGAAGTCACCTTCGAGCTGCTGGACGCGCTTCTCGAGCTTGTCGGTATCTTCCTCGACCTTCTTGACGCGATCGGAGGTGGCGGATTGGCCTTTCGACACCCACGTCCACAAGGTGTTCGCCACGGCGATCAGCAGCGCGACGATGCCGATGATGCCCTGTACGGTAGTCAGCATGAAGATATTTCCCGTTTCTTCTGGTGGCAAAAACATGGTTTCAAAGCCTTCTCACGATCCGTTGAGAGGCGGATCGACGGCCCCGTTGACGTCGATGGCGGACGCCCGGTTCCAGGCGCGGATGATCTGGTCGAGCCGCAGCGTGTTTACGGTGCAGGCGTCGATGTCGGCGCCGTCCACGATGGCCGCGTCACCGGGCCGCACAGCGCCGGTGGACAGGGTGGGAAGGGCGGGCATTCCCGCTTGTCCGCCACCACCCGCAACGCCGGTTGCACCCGGCCCTGCGACGCCGCGCAGGCGCAGAGCGACAGTGCGCCGAGCAGCGGCAAGATTCTGCCTGTAATCATCCGATACCTCCTGAAGCTGGTGCGACCATTCGCGCTTGACGCGCGCGACGTTCTCCCGATCGCGCCGGGCCGCATCGACGCGGGCGTCGCGGATGCGGACGGTGAGCGTGTGCATTTCGCGCTTCTGCGCTTTGAACAGGCTGTACCAGTGAGCTGCCTGCGCCTTCTGCCGTCCGGCATCGGCCCGCGCATGGTCGCGACCGATCCACAGCCAGACATCGAGGACGGCCAGAACGACGCACAGCATCTGCCATGGATGGGCGATAGCCCACGCGGTCACCGAACCGGCAAGGCGCCACAGGCCACGGAAAAATGTTGCCCAGATCATGCCGCGATCTTCACGGCCAGGGTGTACTCGGGCGGCAGGTTGGTGAAGCAGGCGCGCATCTCATCGTTGCGGCGGTTGACGAGGCCGGTGACGACGACCTTGCCTGCCTTGTTCCACGCTTCGAACGCACGGCAAGCCAGATACCAGTCGCCTGCCTTGAACTGGCGGGCCATGGTCGACCCACAGAATGCCGCGACGCCGATGTTATAGGCCACGCTGATCGCGGCGCCGAGCTGATAGACGCTGTGCTGAAGCTGGGGGACGCAGCGCAGGACGCCCATGCCATAATCGCCCTTGATCGCCGTTTCCAGAAACTGACGGCACTGCGCCGGCGTATAGGTCTTCATCTCCACCCGCGTCTCGCCGGTGCAGACCGTCCAGATGCCGACGATATCGCGATAGGGCACCGTCTTCGTGCCTTCCCATTTCGTCGTCAGGCCCAGCGCCACGGCCATCGCCGCTGCGCTCACGCCACCGACTGTGACAGCTGTTTTCGCGGCACCGTCAGCCATGACGCACCGCACCGATCGCGACGAATGAGGAAAAGTTATGCGGTCTTGCCATGACCGCAGCCTTGCGGTGTCAGCCCCGGACAGCACATGCCCGCCAGCGCGGGCGTGAAGATCAGCGGCGGCTCATGAACTCGGGGAAAAGCAGCGGCTGCGCGGCATCTGCCTTCGCTTTGGCGAGGCTGCGCTCGGCCTGCACCGCCTTATTTTTCGCGAACATCTTGTCCACCGCCGTTTCGGTGATGGACAATTTGCTGGCGATCTCGCCGTGGCTGGCGCCGCGCTTGCGGTAATGCAACGCGCGCAGCTCGCGGGCAAGGGGGACGCGAACGACCGCCGGACAATAGCGCGACCATAGCCGCTCTGCGGCATCGAGGCCGATCACCTGCGCCACGGGATGATCGGCATGGGCGGCGCGCGGCATGTAGAGCCGACGCCCGCCGAAGTTTTCGGTCAGCGCGACGAACGCCGTCTCGCCGAGCAGCGCAAGCAGCTCGCCGGTCAGGTCGTCCTGTCCAGGCCGACGGCTGCCCATCAGCCGCGACGCTTCCCGTCGTTCTTGATGATCGCCTGGGCGCGGGGATTGGTCTTGTGGAGGATGGTGACGACCATGGCGTCGCGCACCAGATACATCATCCCGTCGGCGAGGATCACATGCTCGGTGAGGCCCACCGAATCGGCGGCGACCTGCGACCGTTCGAGCGATGCCGCCAACGATGACCGGACCGCCTCGATGTCCATGCCGCCGACGCGCTCAAGAAAACGCAGCAAGGCATGATCGGACACGCGCACCCGGCTCATAGCAGCATCCCCAGCAACAGCCCGAGGATGAAGGCGGAGAGGATCAGCGATACCGGATGCGCGCGCTGGCGGACGCCTTCGCGGATCAGCGGCTGCGTTTCCCAGGCAGCGTGCATATGCCCGCCCGAAACGCGATCGAACCGCCGGCTCATGCGTCTGCCTCCTCGTTCACGGGCGCAAAAGCGGACACGCCGCCATGGGCGCGCAGCTTCGCACCCAGCGAAGCATTGACCAGATCGAGCTGCTCGGTCGCAAAAACAGGCTCGAAGCCGTCATCCTGTGCGCCGATCCCGCACAGCTTCAGCGCCGCGACGGCCAGCGACCATTCGGCAGGCACGATGGCGGCGCGCTTCAGCTTCGCAAGGATCGCCTGCGCCAGCCGCACTTTCAGCGCATGGACATGATGCGCCTTGCCGATCCCGGCGAGCGACTGTTCCCAGCCGTGGCGTTCGGCGATCGCCTTCAGCGCCTCGATCAGGCGATCACCCTGCGCCTGATTGGCCCATTGCAGCGTCGAGCAGCCGAGCTGGCGCTTGGCGAAGGCTTCCAGAGCGCCTTCCTTCGGATCGTCGATCGCGCACAAATAGCCGAGCGAGATCCACATGGCCCGCGCCTTGCGTGCGACGGGATGGTCTGCCCGCCGCGCGGCACCCGGCTTGCTGCCCGACCGCCCACCTGGTCGCGCTGCCGCCACGGCCCGGAAACCGAGACGCTCGAACGCTTTCACCAGCGTTTCAAGCTGCGCCTCGGTGCATTGGCTGGCGCTGATCTGCCCGGTCTCGCGCAACAGGACCGCACGATAGCTGTCATCGTCCATGCGCAACTGCTTGGGGGCGATATGCACCTTGGCCAGCAACGCGCGGCGACGTGGATTCGCGGCGAACCCGGCCACACCAGATAATGATGTCTTGGAAACGGCGTTCATGATGCTTCTCCTGTGGTGGTGGCTTCTTGCAGAGGCGCGAACTGGCGCAGCAGGCGTTCGGTCACCATGCGGAAGGCAGGATCGTTGGCCCGTAGGGCGTCGGCCTGCCGGATCGCGTTGAGGACGGTGCTGTGATCGCGCTGGATGACGCCGCCGATCATCGCGAGGCTGTGCGCCGTAAGGCGCTTGGCCAGCCAGCAGCAGGCGGCGCGCGCACGAAAAGCGGGATGGGAGCGATCGGCCGAGCAGATACGCATCGGGCTGACGCCCATCTCATGCGCGACCGCTTCGACGATCGCGCCGACGCGCAGACGCCCGAGATCGATATTGGTCATCGGCGGCTGCGCCAGCCGCACGATGCCCATCACCCGCTCGACACGCGCCAGCCGGTTGGCCAATTCCTGGATCGATACGGCGGGCAGCGGCGCGGCAGTGGAGCCGCTGTCGGGAGCGGCGCTCATGGCGTCACCCCCAGCGCGCCGCCGATCAGCAGCAGGATGACGATCACCGCCCGGTACAGCCCGACGGCGCCGTCCAGGATCGCCGCCCGCGACAGGGGCAAGCCCGTCGCGGGATCGGTCAGCAACGCATTGCGCGCCTTTTTCAGGGTCGCGCGCATCAGGATGCCGCCCCGTCCGCGCGGACCCGTTCGGCCAGCGCGTCCAGAATGCCCGCGACCTTTTCGCGATCGACGCGACCCGACGACAGCCGGTGGCCAAGCGCCACCACATCGGCGGCGATCCCTTCCATGCTGTCGAGGGTCGGCAGAGCACCGTGGAGCGCGATCATCTGCGCACGGTGCCGCGCACTATCCGAAACGCGCCTGCGCCGCCGCCACATCGAGACGCTTTCACGCCGCATGTGCAAGGCGCGCGCCAGACCTTCGTCCGTGCCGACGCGCATCTGCGCCTTCATCGACGCGATTTCCTCCTCGACGTTCATGCTGACACCGGACGGGTCGAGAGCTGCGCCCACGCGCCCTGCAGATGCTTGAGCGCCAGCGGGCTGTTGTCGCTGCGCGACAGCATCGTGGCCAGCTCCAGCGCGTAGGTGCAGCTTCGCAGGCCACCGGGACGACTGGCGATCTTCTGAAGGAAGCCCACGATCTCGTCATCCTCGACCGCCCATGCGACCGCCAGCGCCTCCACATCGTCGCGCAGGGGCTGTGCACGGATCATGCGCAGACCGACGCGGCTGAAGAGCTGCGCGAACTCGGCCTGACGCGACCCGCCTTCCATCCGCGACACGACCTTTTCATTGCCGAGGAACGCGACGCCGATGCCGGTTTCATCGAACCAGCCGCGGATTTCCTCGATCTGGTCGATGTCGAGCAATTGCGCATCGTCGAAGATCAGCAGACCATTCGTATCGCGCAGCTTGCCCATCACATAAGCGGAAATCCGGGCCGTTCCGGTCGGCGGCGTGAAGTCGCGCATGGCCGTCAGGACGGCGACGCACAGGGCCGATATCGTCGTCGTCGATTTGCGCACCGGAATGAACCACACGTTGCTGGCGCGCTCGGCATATTCCTTCGCAGCGGTCGTCTTGCCGGTGCCGGGGCCACCGGCCCACAGCGTGATGCGGCCGCGATGCGCCCATGACAGCAGGTGCATGACTTCGACGGCGGTACGCGTCTCGAAATAGGTCGGGATTTCCGGCGCTTCGACCTTCAGTTCCGCCTGACGGTTGAGCGTCTGGCGATAGCGAAAAATCTGCTTGGCGATCTCGCCATTGCCGCCTGCCGTGGGACCACCGTTATATTTGCCGGTGGCAAAAATGGAGAGCGTACCCGCCGCGCGCCCGATCAGGCTGGCGAGCTGGCCCCAGGTGAGACCGCGAACCTGCTTGGTCTCGTTGAGCCAGCCCCGCTGATCGGTGATGAAATCTTCGGTATCCTCTATGTCGTTTACGTTATTCACTGTATCTGTCCTCTTGCTTCGCGGCCCTGAGTCTTCATCAGGCTTGGGGGGTCGTGGCGGGCGCCTTCGAAATCACCCGCCACGACCCTTTCATTCGACCAGCCGCAGGCGCTGAACCGCGCTTGAAAACTGATCCATGAACTGGTCGCTGACAGGGGTCTGAGCGGCCTCTGTCGCTGTCTTGAGCGCCGCTGCGGTCTGGCCACGATGGCGCACCATGCGGGTTGCGGCCGGGCGGACGCTGGGGGCGGCATCGCTTTCGTCGTAACGGGGCAGGCGATCGACCAGCTCGGCCGCAGACAGCAGGTTGAGCGCATCGGTCGCCGCGCGCGCCGCCTTCTGATGCTGCTTTTCGAGGCGCTGACGATCCTTCGCCGCGCCCATGTCCTGAAAGCCCGTCGCCTGCCAGATCGGCGCGGTGACGAGGAAGCGCCCGGCCCGGTCATAGACATGCACCGGCTTCATCAGGTTTTCGGGATCGAAGCGGATGGTCACTTTCTGCCCGGCAAGCTGGCCCAGCTCCGCGCACCAGTAGCTGTTGCCCCCGACCTTGACCGCGCCGCTCTTCCGATCGGTGCTGACCTGATCGGCGGCGTAGAGCGCCAGGCGCAATTGTTCTTGCGTCGCTTGCCCGACCGCCGATCGCGCATAGCTGTCCGCGAATATCTGGTCGAAACTGCGCTGCCCGCCGCCCATTTCGGTGCGACGACCCGTCTGCGCATTGTGCGCGGCGATCCCTTCGTCCCAGACCTGGCAGAATGTCTCCAGATCGATGGCGCGATGGCCGTAATTTTCCGGCTTCGCCATCGGACTGTTGCCGGTATAGGCGCCCTCGAACGCCGGATGCTTGGCGATCGCATCGCAGAAATCGCGGAATCCACGCTCGATCGGCTTGGACTGCCCGCGATAGGGCTTCGCCCAGTGCACCGTGATGCCCAGCGCCGTCAGCACGCCGGTCGGGTCTTCGTCGCGAATCTTGAACCGAAAGCGCGTTTTCGCGCCGCCGGTCAGCCATTTGGAGGCAAAGGCGCGCCCGTTATCGGACAGCAGCCCCTTGGGAATGCCCCATTTTGCGAACAGGTCAGCGAACACCAGCCGTGCCGTCACCATGTCCTCGCTCTCGGCAATGCGCCAGGAGAGGAACTTGCGGCTGTACACGTCCTGGATCGCCACGATCGTCGGGCGACCGATGCGACCGTCGGGCCAGCGGACGAACACGTCGGCCTTGTGGCCATCGATGTTGACCAGCTCCATCGCGTGCAGCTCGGCGACCGAGCGTATCTGCGGCGGCAGCATCCGGCGCAGGGCCTCCTTGCCTTCGCGGTTCGACGTGATGACCGCCTGCGGCACTTCGGCCAGCAGCTTGCGCCACAATGTCTTGTGATGCGGCACCGTCAGGCCCGTCGCCGCCGCCAGCCGCTCGGCCCGGCGATAGCAGCTCATCCAGCTGGGCTGCGACAGGCGCAGATAATCGGACAGCAGCGCCTGCCACAGCTCCGGATCGACGTCGGCGCATTTGCCGCCGCCCTTCAGGCGCGGTGCCAGATGCGGCAGGCGATCGCCCATGGGTACGCCGTCGATCAGCGCCAGCCAGTTCCAGAGCGTCGAGCAGGACACGCCCGCCTGTCGCGCGGAATGCTTTACGGCGGCAGAGGCCGTAAGCCCGCTGGCCTTGTAGGCATCGACATTCACCACGATCATCGCGCGGCGCTCGGCTTCCGCCTTCACCTTGTCGCTCTGGCCGTCATACCATTGCCAGAGCTGAGCCGATGCCGCGGCCGATCCGCCGTCATTGGCGGGAACGGGGAGACCGGTCAGGTCTGGTACGCTTTTGGACGTGTTTGTTTCAGGCGAAACATACACGACGCCGCGCTGCACCAGCGCCGCGATCGCGGCGGCGGGCAACAGCGACACATGAAACTCGACACCGCCGCCGCGCGATCCCTTGCGCGGGCGCGCCATCGGCATCCCGGACGCATCGAGGGCGGCTTTCCAGCCCTCCTTCTCGATCCGCTCGTTGACCTTGCGCTTGACCTTAGCCAGCCCAGGTAACGCCAGATCGGCGATTTCCTGTGCCGTAAACCAGTTCTTCCCGCCCCCGCTCACGATCATTTCCGGCGATTCCTCTGGATGGTGGGGGACAGGCGCTCGACTGTCTTGAGCTGGGTCGTGAGCTTGGCGATTTCGGATCGGAGATGGCCGACCTGGGCGGCATACAGTTCGTCGCCGACCAGCACCGCCGCGCCGATCTCGCGCAGTTCGCGATCGAGCAGGTCAAACCGCTTGGTGACGGCGACCAGCGCGCACATGCGCGCGAAGCTGATATTGTGACCGTCCCGCGCGGGGCTGGCATAAGCGTCCAGCATCATCTTCGTGACGTCGTCGGCCAGCAGGACGCTCATTTCCGCGGCGATGACCGCGCGGTCGCGGCCATCATGGTTCAGCGCCTCGGCGACCGTGCGCGCGATCCGCGCGTCCATCCCCGCCAGCGCGGCCGGAAGCGTCGCAGGCTGCGGCGGATCGAACGCGAAGGCGGTCTGATTGGGATGGGCGCGCAGCGACTTAGCCATGCTGCGGCTCCCAGCGGATCACGACGCCGGTAAACGGGTCGGAGCCATGGGCCTTCAACCAGAATTGTCCCATGCGCTGCCGCGCCGACAGGAAAAATCCTGCCGTGAAGCCGTCCGCCAGGGCGAAGGCTTCGATCGCGTCGTCGTCCAGCGGGACGCCATTGATCGAAATGGTCGAGATAATTGCCTGGGTATCGCTGTCGAAGCTGATTTCGATGCTGTCGACGCCGGTGCAGATTGGATCGCGCGCCAGTATCTTGCGGCAATGGCGGGTGCGCATGGCCGTATAGAGCTGGATCGGCTCGCCAACACGCGCATGGCGCTTGCGGAGGCCGCGCACCGTCTGGCGTTTGGCGAGCGTCGAGATCGGCTCCACGAACTGATTCTTGAAGGAATAGGCTACCACCGGGCCACTTCCTCTCCGCGACGCTGCAATTCGGCTATGAGTGCTTCGGACGGCACGGTGCGAAGGTTCGGCGTCGGCAGGCGCAGACCGCGCCATTTGGTCGATTTCCTGCGGAGCAGATAACCATCTGCAACAAGGCACTCGACCATGCGGTGGACGCCGTGCTTCGACGCGTTGCCTATGGCGTCAGCCATTTCCTGAAACGAAGGGCAAACGCCCGTTTCCTCGATCTGCGAACGGATGAAGGTCAGAAGCTCGTGCTGGCGGGGCGTCATGGCTTGCGCACCCCGATCGAGACGACGGTGTGATCGGTCTTCGTCGCCGCATCGGCAGCGACGCCCAGCAGACGCGCCACGACATCGCCGGTCAGCGCGGCCGGCGCCGCTTTCACGTTCGATGTGGGGCCGAAATAGCCGTAATAGGTGATGTACCGCTTCGCCATCAGTCGCGCTCCCACCAATATTGAGGACGGTTGGCCTGCGCGTTCATCGCTGACGGTGCCTGGACTGATCCACGGCCTTCCATCTTCAGCCGCAGGCGGGTGTATGCGGCGGCGCTGCGCTCCCGCGCCTTGGCCTCCCGCAGCTCGGGGATGGTGCAGCCGCGCGCCATCGCCTCGACGAACTCCTGCCGGGCCTGCGCAAAGCGTTCCGCATCGGAGGGGCGGCGGGCGGCCATCACGCGGCCTTCGCCCAGAAATAGGCCGCTATCGCCTTGCGAAAGCAGTTGACCATGAGATCGTCGGCAAAGCGGCGATCGGCATAGCCGGTCCAATGGCCGTTGCAGTCGATCGCGTGGTTAGGCTGACCGTTGAAGTCCATGTTCGCGCAATTGATCGTCACGCTGTCGCCTTCTTCGGCCGTCAGCACATCGATGCTGCGCCAGATTTCCAACGCATCGCTGTCGGAAACGCCGCTCATGCCGCCACCCTCCGGGGATCGGGCCGGTACGGATTCGGCACATCGTCGAAAATCAGATCGAAGCCGCCGAACTCTGCGGTGCGGAACACCGCCAGCCGCAGCACTTCGGCCATGCGGGCCTTGTCGATCTCGCGGCCATGACCGTGGATCAGCGCACAGTCGGCGTGATAGGCATGGAAACCGGAGACGCCCAGATGAACGCCGATCGCCTTCTTCGGCGCACGGATCATGCGGTTGTAAATGTCCATGACGATGCTCATGCCGCCGCCTCTTTCTGGAAAGCGTCATCCACCGCCGCCGTGATCCGGCGCACGGCGGTCTCGAAATGCGTGGGATTATGTTCGATCCCCCAGAACAGCTTGCCCGCGCGCACGGCGGCAACGCCGGTCGATCCGGTGCCCATGAAGGGATCGCAGACGGTCTCGCCCGCCACGTTGCGCATGATCTTCGTCATCAGATCGTCGGGCTTGACCGTGGGATGGCCGTGGCGATCGTCGCCGCGCGGCGATCCGATGCGGCTGACGCGCAGCTTGTCGGCCATATCGCCTGCCGGATGATATCCGGGGTTCCAGGCATGGACGTAGAACTCGACATCGGGGCGATAATGCTTGTTGGCGACCGGCTGCGGGTTCGTCTTTTGCCAGACGCACAGCGCGTGACGGTGAAAATGGCCCTTGCCCATAACGAGCAGCTCGGCGAGCTGGTCGTTATGGGCAAAGACGATCGCCGATCCGCACTGCAGCGGGTTGATGATCCGCATGTCGAAGCCGATGTTAAGACCCTCGGCGATAAGCTGATCCATCATCGGGCGGCGCTTGCGATAGGCACCGCCGCCCGTCGCGCGGATCAGATAAGGCGGGTCCATGCAGTCGCAGTCCATCCAGCCCAGCATGGGCCGGATGGCATAGGCATCGCCGCAATACAGCGTCGCCCGCACCCGCTGCGCGCCATCGACGATGACGCAGACATGGCGATCAGAACCCGCCTCCGCGGCATCGTATCCGATGAAGGAGGGTGCGACTGCGCTTACCATTCGTCGTTCCAGTCGTCATCACTATCGTCCGGCGCGATGAACTGCAGCGCCACGACCAGCGCGGCAAAGCCCGCCAGCGCGATGCCGCAAAGGATCGTGCTCCCCGTCACCAGACCGAGGAGCGCCAGCCCACAGGACGCCAGCAGGGACAGAAGAACGCTCACAGCAGGCTCCCTATTGCAGCGGCAGGATCGAGCGGCTCCGCCCCGTCGATCGATGCGAAAGCGGTGCAGCGGGGACCGCTCGGTCCGTCCTGGCGCCATTCGGACGGATATTCGGCGTCCTTGACCTGAAAGATCATCGTCGCCGCCGCGATCGCGCAGCCATTGTCGCCGTCGTTCCGGCAATGGCCGCACCAGCGCACCATGAAATCGGCGCCTTCGGAGCCGTTTGAGGGGCGATAGGACGTGCTCAAAGCTGCCTCCCTTCGATGAAATGGACTTCGCGCCCGTCGGCGGTGATCGCCGTGGCGGTCATCGCGGCGGGCGACGTCATCGGCGCGGTGCGCAGATGATCGACGCAGGCCGAAAAGGCGTCGGCATAGTCGCGGTGGATCGCGCCTTCCTGGGCGACGGTCAGGTCGCGCCCGCGCGCGTTCATCGCCGCGCGCCAGGCATTCCACAGCGCATCACGCAGCAGCTTGGGCAGGCTGAAATAATGACCGGCGCAGAACAGCTTGCCCCGCCCGATACGGACCGAGCAGCCCTCCGCCGCGCAATGCACATGATGGCGCGATCGGATCATGCCGCGCCCTCCATTTTGGCAAGCAACGTGTTGAGCGCCTCACTCAGCGGCTGCAGAAGATGCGGCTGCAACGCACCGACAAGATCAGCCATGATCGAAATCTGCTCATCCGCGTTCATGCGAGGCAGGGCGTTGATGAGAAGCGCCACTTGGGTTTCTGCGTTGAGGCGCGCAAAGCCGTCCCAAAGCAATTTGCGCGTGGCGGGACCATAACCGGCGTCACTCATGACGCGCCTCCCGCTTTGGCGTTAGCTTTCTCGATGTCGGCGGTCAGCGCGTCCCGCAGTGCTTCTCGCGCCGAAGGTTTGATGGCGGCTGAAAACGGCGCGGCCATGCTGATCTGATCGCCTGCGGACAGCCTCTCAAGATTGCTGATCGCGTTCTTCTGATACTTGCTGGCACCCTGGGCCTGGACCGGCGCGGCGACCGGCATCCCGGTCTTGATCTTGGCTTCAAGCACCGTCATCGCCGGATGGGCGATCAGCGCCTCGATCAGGCGGCGGCGCGATCCCTCGTCCTTTACCGCGGCGATTTCGCGCAGCGCGGAGGCGTTTTCGCCGACGACCGGATGGATGGCGAGTTCGCGGTAAAGATGCGGAAATGGCGCGACGATGGCCCGATGCAGGGCAAGGTCCATATAGACCGATCGCTCTGACAAGCCGATAGCTGCTGCAACATCGGCGGACCATCCATATGCCCCTGCAAAGTTTGCAGTGGCATGAGCGGCTTCTAGCTCTGTCAGCTTGTCATCATGGACAACGCCCGGCGCTTTGGCCTTTTCGGCCTCCCAGCGACCCCTTGCTGCGATCTGGAATGTCGTGAGACCTTCATGCTGATCGGCCAGCCGCTTTTCGGCGGCATCGGCGATGGCGCGCACGAAGCAGGCCCGCTCGATCGGGCTGCGCGATCCGCGCTCGACATTCTCGGAGGCTTCCATGCGGCGCAGCGTCGTTTCGTCGCCCGACACTTCGATCGCGTAGATGATCGACAGGTTTTCCATGACGGCACCGGCAAGGCGATGATGACCAGCCACCAGCGTCCACGGCTTCGCCGCGCGCGGCCCGTTCCTGCGGACCTTGATCGGGTCGTTCTGCCCGTCCTCGGCCATCAACCGGCCCAGCGCAGCCGCCTTGTCCGGCCAGAACGCGCCCAGCCGATCGCCGATCAGGACATCATGGGGCGAAAGCGTCAGAACGACGGTGGAAGTGTCAGCGGCCTGCTGGCCAGCATCCTTGGGTGCGGTGGCCATGTCTATCGGCCCCCTGCATTTTGACGGTGCGCTAAAGTCCGAGCTTTGCTAACAGCATCCACATTGGTGGAATTATGGGAAAGTTCGAAATGTTCGGGATCAATCCCCAATTCTTTCGCGACAGCATCCTTGGCGGTCGAGGAAGTGCCGCGCAGGAAATCTCGGACTGCCTGACTTTTCAAGCCCCGTTGGTCTGCAAACCGTTCCATCGTTCCGAATCGCATCCGCAATATCGCTCTGACTTCCTCCGGATGGAGGCTCACGGCTGACATGAGCGTTTTTCCTTCACTGACTTCCACAAACGTGGTGAGTAAATCCACAAATGGGGAACATCAAGAGACTTTTGTGGAATCAATGGCTGGGCGTGTCCGCGAACGTGCTAAGGCCATGAACTTTAACGCAAGTTCTTTTGGTGCCGCTGTTGGTCTGAAGCCTTCCACGACGGCCAATTACTGGAACGGTAAACGACCGTACCCGACCGAGGCTCTTCCACAGATGGCGAGCGTGTTAGACACGAGCGTGGAATACATTGTCATTGGCAAGCAGGATTCGATAGCTGTCGCCGATGCAAATGACGTTGAATGGGAGAGCATCCCGTTCTTCGACCTGCGTGAGTTGACTGATACCGGAAAAGGGCCGCCACAGTCGTGGACACCTTTTCGTCGGGACTGGCTTAACCGAACTCTGGGAACATCGGTTGAGCTGTACCTTGTCCGGTTGCTTTCGGACTATCGCAGTCGCACCGGCGATCGCGATCTGGCGGAAGGCGATCTGGTGTTCTGTCGGGAAATCACGCCGGTCGAGCTTGCGGATGGCCACATCTGCATCTTCCGCCGCGACCAGGGACTAAGGGTTGCACGCTATTCGCTATATGAGCGGGATCGAATTGACGAAGATGTTATAACGGGCGATGAAATTGCCGAAGATAAGTTCGTGCCGGTTGCCCGAATATTGGGCAAGTTCGCGCAGCGGCTTTAGATTGACTATATCGCCTCTAGTCGTAGGCTTGGTCCATCAAGGCACAATCGAGTTCAGCCTGTAAATGCCACGATTTGTATTGTGCTTCGTTTTTTTCGGCTAGGTAGGCCTGCTCGACGGCGCGAGCTTGTGGGCATCGGGTCTTGTATTTGAACATCTGACCTTCAGTTTGCCTTTCGACGATCCTATATTTTTGTTCCTCTTCCTCGGCCTGAGAACTGCAGGCCGCGAGGGCAAAAACCGCTACTGCGAAAACGACACGCATCCATCTGCTCCCTGATTCGTCATAACCGTTACTTCAGAACGGCGGTTAGTGGCAGTCCTGAGCGGGACGTGTCCTGAGTTGAGACGCTGAGCATCATATATTGACTCGATCGTTCCCTTTATGTTCTCATACATTTGCCGATCGCGAGTCGGCGGATGGAGGACGACATGGAACACGCATCGCAATCGCAGTTTGCCGAAACGAAGGTCAGCCTGGGCCGCTGGGTTCTGGCGCAGATGAAGCGGGAGGATGATATCGGAGAGCTTTCGTGCTGCGCGCATATGGACCCGCGCTTCCCGATCGATGGCGATTATGCGGCCATCTCGAAGCGGCTGAACGCGCTGGAGGCTCCGCCCGAAATGCACATGGCATTGGAGGAAGCGGAGCTGGATTGGGCAGCGCTGTGAGGGATAGCAGGGCGGGAGATGGGGCGTGAACCTGCGCCGTCGCGATCCGGCATATTGCTTTGGCGTCAGCGGCATCGCCAAGGCGCCGTGGCGTCCGACCCAGCGGCAGGCGATGGCCGATGCCGTCGACGCCGGATTCGGCTGGCTCGATGAGCATCCCGTTCCGCCGGGCGCCGAGCGCACGATCTATCTGCACGCCCTGGCGGAGATATGGACGACGCACGATCTTGTGCCCGTCCTGCCGCGCGACTGCCCGGCGATCATGCCGCCGGCGCCGCGATCGGCGCCAGCCGAGCCGGTCGCGAATCTGTCCCGAATAGACCGCATCATCGCCCGCCGCGAAGGCCGCGGCTGACATGCGGTGGCGGCGGCTGCTGTTCCTGGCTGAGGCGGCCGTCATCGCCCTGCTGATCGGCTGGGCGATGATCGGCGATCCGCTGACGCGCCTCATCTGTTGGTTCGGATCGGCCTGAAAAAATCGGCCCACTTCCGGCTGCGCGTTCCAGCCGCGCAGCATCGCCATCGTATCTGAAAGCCGCGATTATGCTGGCTTTTGGCACACTCGGCACCTGGGCGACCCGCCGTTGCGCGATGGTCCCACTTCTTTTTTGAAAACGACGGGACAAAGGTCGGGTATCATACCCGTTCCGCGCCTCTGTAAGAGGTCTGAAACGCCCATTTTTGGGCGTTAAGAGCCTCTTATGGGTGGCTCTTTCTTAGGATCGACAGATTGCCGCCACTCCGAAAGCTCTGGTCCAAACACTGTCTATTCGGCACCCTACTTTAGACACAGCCCCGATCGCCCGATTTTTTGGCGCACCCCGCCGAAACGCCCATTTTTGGGCACTCCCGGACCACGTATCCCCGCGAAATCCCGTTTAATCCCGCCTAACATCCACTCCAGAACCTAGTGTCCCCTTACAGCGGGGCGGGTGCGGAGCTGGTGCGAGAGCGGTCATGCCGTGATTTTATCATCGCGATGCCGGTGTAGGACAGCATGACGGTTCCCGGTTGTCGCTGCCTCCTATTTCTTCACCAGCCCGATCTCGACGAGCCGTTCGTGCAGATAGTCGTGCGCGGAGATCGGCGGCTGACGCACGGGATTGTCCGGCGTCACGCATTGCGGCAGCGCCTCGATCATGAAATCGGGACGCAGGTGCAGGAAATAGGGCATCGAATAGCGCGAGACGCCGCGACGCTCCGGCGGGGGATTGACGACGCGGTGGCTGGTCGAGGGCAGGACATGGTTGGTCAGCCGCTGGAGCATGTCGCCCACATTGATGACCAGCGCGCCTTCGGGTGGCGTGACGGGCAGCCAGTTGCCGCTGCGGTCGAGCAGTTCGAGGCCGCCTTCCTCCGCGCCAAGCAACATGGTGATGAGGTTGATATCCTCATGCGCGCCCGCGCGCACGCCCGGCGCATCGGGGGAAACGGGCGGATAATGAAGCAGGCGGATGATCGAATTGCCGTCGCGCACGGGATCGACGAACCAGTCCGGCGCCAGCCCCAGATAGACGGCGATGGCGGACAGCAGCTGCGCGCCGACGCGGTCGAACTCGGCGAACAGGCGCGTGAAGGTGTCGCGGAAACCGTCGATCTCCTGCGGCCAGATGTTGGGCGGCATCGTGTCCGCCAGCGGACTGCCGGGCGGCAGGTCGCGACCGACATGCCAGAACTCCTTGAGATCGTTCTCGCTCGCACCCTTCGCGATTTCGGTGCCATAGGCGGTGTAGCCGCGCTGGCCCCCGCCGCCGGGGACGAGATAGGCGCGCTTGGCCACCTCTGGCAAGGCGAAGAACGCCTTCGCCTTCGCCCATGCGTCGGCGACCAGCGCGGTGTCCATCCCGTGATCGCGGACCATGGCGAAACCGAAACGCTGAAAGGACTGGCCGAAATCGCGGGCGAAATCGGCGGGCTGGCTGTGCTCCAGCGACAGGACGGGAATGGCGTCGAGAACGGATTGCGACACGGTGTGAAAACTCCTTGGCTGGCCTTCATTTAGGAAATCAAAGGGCCGCTGTCATCCATTGCTGTCATCCGTTGCGGTCCGATACCGGCCCGGATAGTGGCGCTTGATCTTGCCGGGCCTGCTGCGCCAAGAGGGCTGCTGTTGATGCGATGGCTGCGGAGTACTCGATGCAATACTGGCTGATGAAGTCCGAACCCGACGTCTTTTCGTGGGACGATCTGGTAGAAAAGAAGAAGGCGGAGTGGGACGGGGTGCGCAACCATCAGGCGCAATCGCACATGAAGGCGATGCGCAAGGGCGATCAGGCGCTGTTCTATCACAGCAACATCGGTCTGGAAGCGGTGGGCATCATGGAAATCGTCGAAGAAGCCGCGCCCGACAGCACCGACGATACGGGCAAGTGGATCGCGGTGCACGTGTCGCCGCTGCGCAAGCTGGCGCAGCCGGTAACGCTCAGGACGATCAAGGCCGACCCTGCGCTGGCGGAGATGGCCATGATCCGGCAATCGCGCCTGTCCGTTTCCCCCGTCACACCCGAGCAGTTCGCGCATATCCTGACGCTGGCGGGGGAGTGATGCGCAACGCGATTGCGTAAGCTGCAACCGCTTTGTCATGATTTGCGATTGCGACCATGCTGCAACGCAACATATCACGGTCTCAACAGAACAGAATATGTCACAGAGGTGTTTGTCTGGCATTCACAAGGAGAAATCTCATGCGAATGCTGTCCAAGTTTGTTTTTGCCGCCGCCGCGCTTTCCGCCGTCGCCCCCGCCATCGCCCAGGATGCCGCCAAGGAGCGTTTCGTCCATGAAGGCTACACCTATGTCTATCAGGTGAAGCCCACCAAGGACGGCAAGGTGATTTCCGGCACGCGCTATCCGGGTGCGGTCGCGTTCCAGTTGAAGGTCGCCGGCGACAAGGTCAGCGGCGTTTCCGGCGGAACGCAGGTCGCCTTCAACGTGGCCGAAGCGAAGGGCGCTGCTGCCGACGCGGAATGATCGGTCTTTCCGGTATTCCGGGACCTATCATAAAAAGGGCGGCTCCCGCGGATCGGGAGCCGCCCTTTTGCATGTATCGACGGGAGAGGCGGTGTCCCGCCCCGCCGCATCGGGATCAGCGGCAGCGACGCTTGCTGTCGACTTCCTTGCCGAGCAGGGCACCGGCTGCCGCACCAAGGACGGTGCCGGTCGTGCGGTCGCCACGCGTATCGATCGCGCGACCCGCGAGGGCGCCGCCGACGCCGCCGACGATCAGGCCGGTCGTGCCGTTGCTCTTGCGGCAATAGGTGCGACCGTCGCGGCCACGCCATTCCTTGTAGCGATGATCGCGACGCGCCTGCGCCTCGTCCGTGGGAACGACCATCGTCGCGGGAATCACAACCGAAGCGGCTGCAAGTGCCAACATCATGGTACGCATATCTGTTCTCCTTCCTGGGTGGACCGACGTGGCCCGATCTTAACATGGTCCGATCTTAACTTCGGGCAATGAACCACCACATCATGCGCAAGGTTGCATGAACGTCGTACAACAGGCGAATATACTGAAAACGAAGCGATATTTTTTCGGGACGAACGGATTTGGGAGCGGTTTCGCCGCGCCTCGAAATCGCAGCGATGCCTTGCGCCGTTTTCGCCGCGCCCTCTTCCGATGGCATATCCCGCCCGGGAATCGCGGAAAACCGTGCTTGCTAGGACGAGCACTCTATCCGCGCAAATCTTATCCACAGTTATCCACAGATTTCGGCGGGAGGCGGTCCTGAATCCGCTTTGCGCGACTCGGATTTCGTGACAGCTTGATGACATCGAAAGGCGAAACGGCAGCGGAGAAATCCGCAACGCCGGAGGGACCGGGAGACCGGAACCGATGTCGAGCGAGGCGCAGAACGAACGGATGTGCAGGACCGCAAGGACAAAGCCATCGGATCGGACGGCGCGGCGGAAGGGAAAGCCATCGCCAAGTGCGCGCGCAAGCGAACGCCGGGTGATCGAGGGAACCGGATGTCGGCATGGGACGGATCGCCAGACCCGTGACCTGCCATGCGTGGCAGCATCCCCAGGGGTGTATGTGCGCGACACGCGGAGGATGGCCCGAACCGTTGCGAGACGGTGCAGTGCATGACTCAGCGGAAGTGGGGACCGGCAGCGATGCCGGTCCCCATTTTGCTTTGGGGATGCTATTGCGCAACATGTTTGATCGCTGGATTTGCAGCGATGAAATCAGGCTGTGCCGAAACAAGATGCAGATAACGCATGGCTTTGTTCCCCGGCACAGGCGAGCTTTCTACAAAATTGGCAAACCCTATGTAGTTCCGTCATTCCCGCGAAGGCGGGAACCTATATTGCCATCCGCGACTCAGTCGCGTGACGAGAGTTGGGTTCCCGCCTTCGCGGGGGGGTATAGTGATAGATGGAATTATGCACGTCGCTGACCACACTAGCACTAACAGCCTTATGATGGACCGACTTGTTCGCCATCGAGAAAGCTGCGCCTGCCTTCTGGGCATTTGACATAGGAGAACCGCTTACCCTGATCGTCAAAGGTAAGTGTATCAGCGGTTATTTTGACGATTGGAAAGCGATTGACCTGACGAAGGGTGGTCATAGCAGGGGGAGCATCTGCAGTTGCTGTGCAAAATTTCCCAATTTTATCGGCCTCAATATATCTTCAATAAATCAATGAAAATCTATATGAAAATAAAATCTGCGCTAGGGATACCATCATTAGAAGCATCGAAAATTCCGTCAGTAAATTGAATAAATGGCAGGTTGCTAAAGTAATGTACATCATAACCCAGCTTTAAAACTGATCCAGCTATGCGCCCTAAATCCATAAGCTCTTGACCAGACTTGGAATATACTGACATTTCACCTTCGAAAACCTCCCAAACATCACCAGAAATATTCCTAGTGTCCAATAAATTTGCGTCCCAACGTATTTCAACATCATTCAAAGACATATCTTTGAAATTGAACCACGCGTTAGACGTTACTGGTATTGGCGTTGTATCAATGGTGTCAAAATCTAGGCTACTAAAGTCAAATCCCGTGTCCAAACCTACCACCTGATCGGACCCATCACCGAGAAAGTATCGGATTTCGACCCTGCCATTAGACTGCGACGTGTCGATGATGTCATTGCCGCGACCGCCAATTGCAACGCCTTCATTCCCATTGAACACAAGGGTATCTTTTCCGACTCCTCCGCGGAGGACATCGAAGCCTGCACCGCCTGCAAGATAATCTTTCCCGTTCCCGCCACGAAGGTCATCATCTCCACCGCCACCAACCAAAATGTCAGCGCCAGCACCGCCTTCAATCTTATCTGCTGCCTGTCCGCCGATAACGAAATCGGTGCCTGCCGTAGCAACTGTCTTGTTACCAAAATCGGTCAGAACTTTGAGTAGAACGCCGCTACCTTCTTGAACGGCCAATTCCTTGCCACTCGAAAGAGCGACGCTGATCCTATCGACATCCGTCGTAATGCTACTATTGCCGGTGCTCACGTTCTCCGCATACCAAGCCTCGATTTTTGTTAACTGTGCGGGACCGTTGTCATCGGCATTCAAAAAGGATGAAATCAGATCGTCGCGGGTGACAATGTCCGTCGCCGTGCGATTGCCATAGCTCCACTGTGTGTCGCTTAAATCGAGTTGTAGCGTTTCTGCGACCCGACGTTTTTCACCTGCAATGGATAGTACGCCATCAGTCGCTGTAGCATCAGTGGCTTGCATGACGGAGTTGGAAGCAAGCAAACCAGCATATTCGGCGGCGAACCGCCCTATCTGAGTTTGCGCTGCCAGAAATGAGTCTGCCGTGCTACCATTATCTAACGCATAACCTAAATCACTTGCATCATTGAAAAGGGCACGAATACCAGTATCGCCGAATGGCGCTGTTCCTTCATCGATAGCAGAGTACGCAATCATTGTGGCTAGCTGAGAACCGGCATCATAAGTGCCTGTGACGTCTTTAACCAAACCCAAGCTATTGGCTATTTCAGTATCAATGATGGCTGGCAATACATCTTGAGCAGCACTCATCCAGGCGTCAGGATCAAAGTCTCCAAGTTGCTCGGTAGCCCACTGGCTTTTGCCATATTCGAGGACTGTCAAAAGCGCCATGCTATGTTTGGTGACGGCACCATCCAACGTGTCGAATATGCCAAAATTATCAAGCTCAGTTTGGGCAGGCAACAGTGCCTCAAGCGCAGCGGTCCCGACACCGAGGGCAAGCCCAGCGGCTTCTATGAGGAAACCAAGCCCCGGCTGACCAAAGAACGAAGCTAATGTTCCTGTCACGCCGCCAATTACAACCTGTGCTGTTCCATCTCTGATATATGTCAGAGCTTCGCCTTCAACATGCGTTCCGAAGAAATTGTCGAACTGGGGTGACCGATCCACAATTTCCGCAGAAAATGCTGTGATAAAATCCTGAACGCTCAAAACGCCGTCTATAAGATCGCTCAAGGATGGTGTGCCATTCAATATATTGCTTATAATACTTGGGTCGAGCAACAAGCTATCTGCCGCTGCTTCAAAAGCATCTGCAATGGCTTGCGACCAAGCCGCAATACCAAACGGCATATGATCATAGCCGTAACCTGTCAGATTTTCTCCGATGAATGCATTAGACGACACAAAGCCAGCTAGACCACCACCCAACGAATGTCCCAACACCACTCCATTGGTGCCATTGACGATAATGTCGCCATTTTCATCAACCTCACTTGCAAATACATCTTCTGCAAAAGCCAATGCCAAACCTGCTTGACCCGCAGACGAAAAACCTGCCCCTAAGGTCCAGCCACTCAAAGCATCCAGAAACAAGGGGCTATTATAAAATTGCTCCAACGTCGCTATCGACAAATCTGTGTTGGTGCCACGATAGCTGATTACGGTATTTTTCAGTGCCGTACTGTCAGTCCATTCATAAGCAATTGCATAAAATCCAACGGTAACATCAATTCTTTGATCATCAATTTCAAATATGCTTGAATCTTTTATTACAGATGCATTCCCAACCATCGAAGAGTCGGATATTCCGTTTATTCCTTGTCCATAGCTACGGTTATAAGAATCCATTGCGAGAATTGCTCGCATGACATTGTCGTTCATGTTTTTATCTCCGCCTAAAGCTATCAACTATTTGCCTGCGTTCATCACTGAACGGCAATTTTTTTAGCCAAGTGCTAAAGCCTGTTTCTGGGCCAAAGCTAGGCAACTTTCTGTCAATGCTCTTTGTCACGGCGGCTTGTGTTCGTTCGACAGTAATTCGCCGAAGCGACACGCCTTGCCCGAAACTCACGTCAAGATTATCAGGATCAACCAGCCCAACTGTCTTTGGATCGCGAATATCACGAAACCTGGCAAGAATAGGATAGCCGCTGATACGGTGCATATTTTGTGCCTTGACTTTGGAGGGACGCTGCCAACGGGGCAGTACATGCACGCCGGTCAAAGTAAGCGTGCGGCGCATCCTTTCGTCAAAAGGGTCTTTACCCTCTTTCCGCATCCTGAGCGTTTCCTTGACTGTAATAGGCTCTGTCTGCGCCGCCAAAACCCCGGAGGCCCAGTCATAGGATTCTTCCGAACGCAGCAAGGCAAAGAGCCTCTGATTGCCCGGCAGATCAACAGCAACAGCCTCTCCGGTCACACGATGGAACACTTGACCCGGACTGGGAATAGCGTTTTTCCCAGCAACGAAAGTACGAACCTCAATAACACTCGATCCAGTCCGCAGACCCGACGGCGTGTCCACTTCCACGGTGAGGCGATAGCGGTACGGCGGATAATTCTGCCCACTCGCTTGGCCACAACTGGAGATCAGAAGCATAACCCCTACTGCATAGGTTCGACGGGTGATGTGACCGGCCAACAACCGTAAAAAATCTGCCATATATTGCCCCCCGTTCCACGGCTCCCCTGCAAACAAAGGAAATCCGTAAGGCTTTGTTATATTTTCAATTTTGATAGATTGTATAGTGCGAAAATGCATTAATTTGATAGCAACCAAAATATAGATGCATCCGGTTTGGAGGTTCGTATGAAGGACACCGTGTAAGCTGATCACAGCTTTCTTTGCGCAATCCTACGCCTCAGATTTGACGGGTCTAATCCCTCTTGGCGAGCAGCTTCCCGCAACCCATAGTTATCAACCAAAGCACGAAGGTGCCGCACTTCCTTTCGTTTAGCCGCCGCCGCTTGCCGCAATGTCTTGACGACCTTGGGAAGCCTGACCGTCAGACTGGACGCAATACGACTTTTGCCGCTTTCAGGCGCATCACGCACTGCCGCCGTTAATTGCCGTGATGACACCCCAAACGCTTTGGCTGTTGGCACATGGCCAAATTCCACGATCAGTGCTGACACTGCCCCGATTATGTTGGTTCGATTGCCATAGCTGATTTCACCATCGGCACTTGTCCCCAGCATGGCGTGGCGCTCCCAATCATGCGCCTCCTTCCCGATGTGGTGGACGTTTGCCATATACACATGCCGCCGCTGCGTGATGCCCTTGTCCAGATAATCGCCATTCAGGAATTTGGCTTCTGGCGAGATATGATATTGGAAAAGCGCATCGGCATAAGTGCGCAGGCTTGAAGCTGGAACAGCTTTTCCCGTCACCCGATCAAAAGCCATTGCAGCGGCTTTCGCGCTGTCCCTCTCGAAGGGTGCAATCGGCTTGATCGCGGTAGCCTTTTTTGGCCTCCCCTTCTTTGCCGAGGTAACGACACTTTCCGCTGCATGATTCTGCTGTTCGCTAAACGCCAGCATGAAGCCGAAGGGCTTGACCTGATCGCGATAAGACCGATTGACGTTGTAGGATTTGAACCATCGCAACAGGTCCGGAGAGGTCGCGGCATAACGACTGCGCGCCGGTTG
Organism: Sphingobium sp.; assembly: GCA_965279415.1. Classification (GTDB taxonomy): domain Bacteria; phylum Pseudomonadota; class Alphaproteobacteria; order Sphingomonadales; family Sphingomonadaceae; genus Sphingobium. The sequence goes on along the minus strand of OZ257238.1, from coordinate 565,005 downwards.
GCTCATCGCCGGATGATAGTTTCGTGCCACCTGATCGGGATACCCGGCTATCGCAGCGGTGACGATTTGATGCCACAGGTCGCAATGCCAGCGTAACGTGCCATCTTTCAGGACGGACTTGTCAGGCACCGGAAAATCCGGTGGCGCGTCGGCATCGTCATAGGGCGGCAGATAATGCCCCAAGCCATGCGCAGATACCTTGCGCATGATGGGTTGCCCATTGGCGTCCAGATTGAACAGCGCATATCGCTTGGACGAAATGGCCCAACAGTAAAGCGGTTCAGGTTCGTTCGATGCGAGGGCATAGTTCACATCCTCGATTTTCAGGATCGACGCATCGAACGCATAAGGATTGAGCGCCGCAAACCACGTAACGACAGCATTGGCTTTTTCCGCAAACTCGTCTGGTGACATCGTGTCGGGCTTGGCCATCGCCATGCTGTCCGTATCGCAAAAGGTCCAATCCAGCCCTGCGTCGGTCACAAGCCGTTCGGTGATCGCTAGCATCAACCGAGCAGCGCCGGTTATCAGCGTGGCCAGCAAGGGATGAAAATAGGTGCCGGGATTTTCCCGCTTGTCGGTCTGGAAACTGAACGGATCACAAGTAGAACTATGCACCGTCACGGAGGATGGCGTGGGCCGGACATCAACATTCACTTCCACCCATATGCCGTAGCTGGTCGCATTGGCCGCAATTTTGAGGGCGTTCTGTTCGATGTCCAGCACATCGCGTTCTTGTGGATCAGCAGCATCGCGCTTTTGTTTGATTGTCTGACGCAATTCGATGACGCGCTTGAAGAAATCCGTTTCGTTCGGATCGACGCGATAGGCCGGATTGCCACTGATATTGATGGCTTCAAGATTGGGTTGCAGCGACCCCGGCGTGAAGCTGATCGTTTCTATGACTTGGGGCGTCTTGCCCGTCAGCAATTTGGATGCGATGCAATCCGCCAGAGTGAACCACAATGGCGTATCCGATGTCAGGGCATTTGCGCCAATCGTGTTCTGCCCCTTTTCCGCATAGTCGGCACGAACAGGGAAAATGTCCCAATCAGATAGCACCCGAACAAGCGTAGTCAGATGTTGCCAGACATCCTGCGATTGCAACGTCGCCAAGTCGATGCTGTCCAGAAACGAGCGGGTTTCGTCGGTAGAATCTCGCCATGTCATCCCCGTAGCAATGACGAAGCGCCAAAGCCCCATCAACGTGCAGACGGTCGGATACATGGACAGGAAATCGCAGAGCATGACTTGCCGCATTTCCCGACGAATGCGAACTTCCGAACGTCCGCCGAAATAGCTGCCCATGATCTTGGCCAGCACATCGCGTGGGAAATCCGGTTGCATCGTGCGCCAAGGCTGAATGCCCATCGCCTTGATATAGGCTTTGCCGATGCTGGCTTCGCTGTAGATTTTTTCGGGCTTGGCTTGGCGCAAACCAAGCTGATCGAAACGCGCCAGCGCTGCCCGGTAGCATTCCCATGTCGCCTGCACGTCTGCAACGGCATAGCGGATCATGTCATCGCTGATCGGCGCTGCGAAATCCTCAAAGTCCAGCTTGGGATGCTCGACGTTGAGAAAGCGGCACAGGCTGGCCAGCGAGAAACTGCGCGCAAAGAGCGCCCCGGCCAATGTTTTTACGTCGATGAAATGGCCGCGCCGAACCGGGCTTTTGAAGCCCCGGTTGCGTTGGCCGCGACTGTCACGCTGTCCCATCGTGGCGGCAAAGGAAATCAGCGCCGCCCGCCGCGACATATGTTTGACGCGAATGTTGGGATAGATTTTCTGTTCCGACAGCTTGAAGGTGAAGCCGCCGCGCAAGGTGCCCGTCTCATCCGCAATCGGCGTTCGTGCCGTTCCGTGGCTGACGGCGAGGCGCGAAATGTCGAAGGGCAGATTGAAGCCGATAATCGTTGCCCGAAGTTGATAGGCGCGGGCAAAGAATACATCGTCCACGAAACTCTGCCGCGTTCGCAGGCATAGGCCATGGGTATCGGCGTAGGCTGTCAGGCATTCCAGTTCCGTTGGGGTCACGCCATCGGGATCATAGAATATGCCTGCCTCTTCCAACGCATCCTTATTGCGAAACTGATAGGTGCCGAACCGCAATGCTTGGGCGGCATCGGCTGTCGTCTCGGTATCGAAAACGAGCGTCCAGTCTGACGCTGGCGCTATCGCTTTTTTCGACTTGGGTTTATTATCATTTGGATCAGCAAGGACCGTGAACTGTGGTCCGGTAAATGCCCGGATCGCGACGGCCAGATGATCGGTGATCGGCGGGATATATGTCATGCCACCTCTCCCTTGCTGGAGGGCGCGGCGCGTTCGATCAGACAATGACCAAAGACCATCAGCTTCTCGACGATGAGGCGCAGCAGGTCTGCCAAGCCCAACAGGAAATGGCCGATACGATCCAGCATCGGGTCGGCAGCGGGATCAAAGCGGGGATGATCCTTCTGATCGTCGCTCACCTTACGATGGCAGTTCCGGCATATAACTACCGTGCCGTCATCGCGCCGATAGTCGGCCACATGATGCAGTTCCAAGCAACGGTCATCATGCTCGCCACACAGGCCGCAATTTGGATCATTAGTGCCAAGCCGTTCCAATCGGCCTTGCCTGCGAGACTCTTTCCGCAATTCTAACGTATTCATATTGCTTCTCCTTTCACTGAACAATGCGATAGATTTCGAGGAATGCCGGATCGTCTGACCCTGCAATCCGGTGTAAAATGTTGGGGTCGGTTTCGAGGAGGTGCGCTTTGCCCTTGGCGTCCACGATTGATCGGCCTGCAAAGGGATGCAGCACCTCGTCATCGTTGGATGCCAGAAAGGCTTTGGCGGCATTGAGATACTCGCCATTGATCGCTGCCTGATCGTAATCGCGCAGGATGATCCGGCGCATTTGACCATCGGTGATGACGGCCATTTCGCGAGGGCGGTTGTCGATGATTTTGAGCGATTTGCCGCGCCCCGATACTTGCACGGTATCCGCTAGCAACCGGCTGAACCGTTCCGGCGCAATGCCCATCGCCTTAGCCGCAGCACCACGATTGCCGGACTGACGGTAGATTTTTAGGGCCGCTTCAAACTTGCCCATGTCCCTTGTCGAAGGTTTGCCAACAGGCTTTTCGCCTGCCTTCGCATGGCCGCGAGCCTGCGAACGGGTTAGGCCGCGCTTTTCGGCATTGGCCAAGCGGCGTTGATATTCCCGGCGATGGTCTCTTTTGCGTGCCATGACGGCATTTGTGACTCGCCAACCGGAGTCCAATCTCGCAAATCGAGACGCATCTGTGTGAGGCTGTCTTTCGAGGGGCTGCTATGACGAACAGCGAATTTGCGGCCTTGCTCAATGAAAAGGCCGGACTATCCGGACCGGATGCACTTACCATCCATGTCATTCGGCAATGGGTGGCATGGGATATTTTACCTAAAGCTAAAGCGATCGGGCGCGTATATGGGAAGGGACCGGAGTGGTCGCGAACCGAAACCTCATTGAGGAGGGCAATGCGATTAGCCGAACTGCGTAAGAGGGGTGTCCGCAGGCAACATGAACTGATCGTGCAAGCATATCTTGAATGGGGTCATTCTGACTTTGATCGTGTGAGGGAAGCGTTGGTCAAAGAATTGGGCAAGTGGCGGGCGCAATTGGTGCATCGTCGAACAACATACATGGACAATAAAAATTACGCAGATTTGGGCCAAACCCAAAAGCGAGCCATTCGGACGCAAATTGGACGGCTTGATAGCCGATTCATAGATACGCCATTCCAGCAATCCGATGCTTTCTACGCAACCTTCGCGGAATTGGCACACAAGGGAAAGGCAACAGCCGTCGATCAAAACGCGACACTTTTGCAAAGTGCGGCTGAACAGATATTGCCCGGTATCGACCTTTCCCTATTCAGCGCCAGCATCGAAGGACTCGCAAACCTATGGTCCGGCGTCATGGGAACCGAAGATGAAATTGAGGACTCTGCCGAAAGCGAAATCAAAAATGCGTCGCAGCGAGAGTTTAGAATTGCACGGGCGCTAAATTACCGAATTGGGCGAATGCCGCGGCAATTAGCGCAGATGACAGAGCGCCTGGATATCGCGGATTTGGATGTAGCAAACCCGCTTCGTGCCATGCTGGAAATGCAAAACTCTGTGGCAAAACAAACTTCGACGGGTCCATGGCCAGCTATGCGATTCGTACAGTGTATTTTAGCCATTAGGCGGGGCGTTAAATGCCCGGAAATTTAGGGTTAATGATCGAACATTCACTGATTTACCGGCGATATTCCGCGTGTGATCTGTTATGTCGAGAACATGAAAACACTGGACAATTTTTCCAAGGTTGCAGCGACCGACGAATGGGCCATCCGGTCGGAAAACTGGATTTCCGAACTGGCAAAATTGCCCGCCAAGCGGAAACGCCGCGAACGCAATTCAACCCCTTTGATCCTGTGCGGCAATGGCGTTTCGATGCGGATCGAAAAGGGCGCACTCGTTATTCGTGACGGGTTTACGCATCATCCGCAGACGCAATCCCTACATCGCTATTTTCGCGGCGACCTTGCACTACCGCCTCGCATCCTGTTGCTGGACGGCAGCGGCACCTTGTCGTTCGATGTGCTGTCATGGCTGGCGGAACAGAATGTTGCCTTGGCCCGCATAAGCTGGACCGGCGATGTGGCTACCGTCGCAAGTAGCAGCGGCACTATCGGGGACCGGGAAAAGATATTCTGGCAAATGGAAACCGGGCAAGACCGGGCTGCGCAATTGGCCTATTCAGTCGATCTTATCAGAACCAAATTTGCCCACTGCATAGATACGTTGGAAGTTGCGTTTGAACCAAGCGAACGGCGGCAACGGGCTGTAGAGAAATTGCAGAACGCCATTGCGGACTTTAGCAGCAATCCGCCCGCTGACCTCAAACAATTGCGCGGTATCGAAGCGAGTTGTGCCAGCGCCTATTTTGGCGTCTGGGCCGGATTGCGTTTGAACTGGAAATCCACCGGACGCTATCCGATCTCCCCGGCATGGGGAGACTATGAAGGTCGTCCGTCCCTCGCCAATGGTCTGAAACCCAAAAACGTCAATGCGTCCCATCCCATCAACGCAATGCTCAATTATGCCTATGCCGTAAAACAGGCACAGTTGCAGATTGCCGCGATTGCCGATGGCTATGATCCGACAATCGGCGTGATGCACAGCGGGCGACGCGGCTTGCCTGCCTATATCTTCGATCAGATTGAACCGGAACGGCCTTTGGTAGATCGGGCAATATTGGCTTTCATACGCAGCCAGAGATTTTCGGGCGCAGATTTCATTCTGCGTAGCGATGGCGTTTGCAGGCTATCACCCCAATTGGCGAGAATGATCGCTGCAATCGTCGCGCCACAGTCAAGCGGGACGCCCGCCCTTTTTACGACCACGCGGCAGTCCCGATGACGCATCGTCATCCGGCACCTCAATGAAAAGCTCTTGAAGCTGAACGGTCAATGTCGCTGCCAGTCGTTCAAGCAAATCTATTGTGGGATTTTCCTCGCCCCGTTCCAATCCGCCAAGATAGGACCGATCCACGCCAGCATCGAAAGCCAGGCGTTCTTGCGAGACATTCTGCGCAACGCGTATGCGCCGCACATTTTTACCGACAAGATCACGCCCACGCATGATCGTAGAGCGCCAATTAAGCGGTCATTAAACCACTGCCTATATCCATCATATTAAAGCTGATTACTGAAATTGATGGAGAATAATTCCTTATGCAGAAGCATCTGGCCGTAGCGGCATTGGCCGTTTCCGTTCTTGCATTGCCATTAGGATATGGTGAAGCGACAGGACAGCCGACGCATTCTCCCGCCATAGCTTCGGCAACGAAATCGCGTGAGATTGGCGGTTTTGCGTTGGGGATGCCTATTAGAGAGGCAGCGAAGCTATCGACAATCACATCTGTTGGCGGATACCAGTTTGAAACGGAGCGCGATGGGTTGCACTTCAACTTTGAAGTGACGCCGCTTGGCCGCATTTATCGCATCCAGTCCAGCCAGCAGCTTGGGCAATTTGCCTTAGATGATGCTTTTCGTTCGACACTCGCCAATAAGCTATCTGCGAAATATGGCGTTCCTGCCCGCACCACTGCCAGTGTTTACGAATGGGAATTGATCGAACAGGTACGCACACCCGAAGGCGAGGCCAATCCCTTCCGGACTATGTGGATGACGGCAATGGTCATGGATAACGGAGGTGCAAAGTCCCTCGAAATGACGCTTCTGGATTTCCGCGTTCTTTGGACGGACGAGGACAAAGTGAATAAACCGGGACGGGCAGCGGCAGAAAGCAAAGTGAAATTCTGATAGCAGGGTGGGAGCAACGCTATGAGTAAGCCCTTTCTATATGGCATCGGTGGATTTATGCTTGCGGTTTCCCTTGCCGGAGCGGGTTACTACGCCGGACAGGAAATTAACAGCAATCCGAATTTGGCTATTCAAGCGAATAATGCTGTATCCAGCCATGTTACCAGCAGCAGCCCAAATGTCCCCGATGAGGCATCAAAGATTGTTGGTGTTTGGGCACCCGTTGATGGCGGTTGCGGCACTGGCTATGGCGCGGTTTACAGCGCAAGCGGCAGGTTTTCCGAAGGTGACGAGTTTAGCGGTGTTGAAGGGCGGTGGGAAATCACAGATGCCACTTTGGTACGCGACACCACATCGAAATATGAACTGGACGAAACGGCAGATGCGGATGCTCCCCCTGCTGTGACTACGCTTCGTCAGGTCAATCGCTTTCCAATCGTCAAGCTAACCGCCGATACACTCACCTTTAATGATCAGGGTAAGCGGTTCTCTTATGTCAAATGCCCGGAAGGCAGGCGCATCTTTCTCGATGGCGAACAAGTCGGTCCATCATAAGGCTGTTAGTGCTAGTGTGGTCAGCGACGTGCATAATTCCATCTATCACTATACCCCCCCGCCTTCGCGGGAATGACGACGACTTTTATCTTATTCCCCTTTTTGCAGAGGTCTTGCGAAGGCGGGGGTCCAGAGTCGCACAGTACATCCTTGTTGCCCTGGACCCCGGGCCTTCGCCGGGGAACAAGAAGCTATACGCCGCCATAACCATCAATAACGGCACGGATTATGGTTCAGCGATCTACGGTATTCCTGCGCATCGGCGCCAGCTTCGCGAGGAAGCGGTTCTGCGCCGGGAAGGACACGCCTTCCTCCGCCATCGCCTTTTGCAGATTTTCGACCAGCCGGTTCATGTCGCCATGCTGCGTACCCAGATCCTTGTGCGAGGATTGCATGTCGCGGCCGGTATAGGCGCATCCGGCGTTCAATATGTAGCAGAACTGCTCGAACAGCGTCCGGCGCAGGCGTATCTTGTCGTGGCCTTCGAAGATTTCGCCGATCACCGGGTCGGCATAATTGCGCGTCACGAAACCGTCGACGATCCGCTGGATGCCTTCCCTGCCGTGGAAGGCGTCGGCCATGCCGGTGCCGCGGAACGGCGTGGCGCCGGCATTGGCATTGTCGGCGACATAGGGATCGACGGCATCCTCGCCCGGCACCGCATAAGGCGCAGCGACAGGCGGCGGCGGGAGAGGCGGCGGCGGGGCAGGCGCATCGGTTGCGGCCTGAAGCAGAAGCAAGGGAGCGAAGGCGAGAAGGGACATGATGGGGGTCCTGAAGATCAGAAGGCGGCCTGAAGCGAGAACAATACGCCGCGCTGCTTGTCGACCGTCGCGATCGAACCGAGATCGGTGTAGGCGAGCGTCGCGGTCAGATGGCGATTGACGGCATAGGCGGCGAAGGCGTCGAACCAGTCGTCCTCCTTCGCGACGCCGAGGTTATTCGGCTTGGTGCGATATTCGCCGCCGATGGCGAGGCGGCGCGACAATTGCCAGCCGAGCGAGCCTTCGAACTGCACGGTATAATCGTCCTGCCGGTCGCCGCCGAAGCCGAGCAGCCCGTTCTGGTTCGCCTTCGTCAGGCGCGCGGTGGCGTTGACGAGGATGCTGCGCGCAAGGAACAGCTTGGTCGCGGACACATAATAATCGATGCCGTCGTCGTCGGTCGCGCCGAGCAGGCGGACCACGTCGGCATTGCGGCTTTTCTTGTATTGCGCGCCGATGGCGATCGCGGGAAGCAGCGGTGCATCATAGACCAGATCGCCGATCAGCTTCACTTTCGCGCCGAAGATGTCCTGACCGAAGGCATAGTCGTTGCCCAGCCCCAGCGCGCCGCCGATCTCGTTGGTGTTGAAATCCTGCCGCGCCCATGACAGTTCGACCCGATCGAACAGGCCGATGCTGACGCCCGCGCTCCGATAGTCGTAATCCTTCAGTTCGATGATCGTGGCGTGGCCTGACGCGCCGATGCCGTCGCGCGTCTCGTTGCCTGCGATCGTCGCCCATGGGGTCAGGCCGCCGCCCGATGCGCCTTCGATCGAGGTGATGCCATTGGTGAGCAGCAGCTTGCCCCCGTTGCGCAGCGGTTCGGCGGAGGCAGGCGCGGCCATGAGGCCAAGGGCCGCGATAATCGGCCCGGCGAGAAAGCGAAGTGAAGTCATGTTCCGCTTGATCGCCGAACATGGTAAATATTCCGTTATTGTATCCATTAACGATAAATTGGCTTTTCCGTCCTAATCGGATGTAATGCTTAGGAACATTCTGTCTGCGCTTCCCCTCCTCATGGCGCCTTTTCCCGCCATGGCCGGCACTCTGGACCTGAGGATCGTGGATGTGGGCGGAAAGCCGGTGGCCGATGCCGTCGTCACCGTCAAACCTGCCTCCGGCGTGGGTCGTGGTCCCATCCGCTTCCCGTGGGGCACCACGATGACGCAGCAGAATATCGCGTTCAATCCCCATGTCCTCATCGTGCCGGTCGGCGCGACCGTGTCCTTTCCGAACAAGGACAAGGTGCGGCATCATGTCTATTCCTTCTCCAAGCCCGCGCGTTTCGAGCTGAAACTGTTCAGCCGGGACGAGACGCGCAGCTATACCTTCACGTCGCCGGGCGCCGTCGCGCTGGGCTGCAACATTCACGATACGATGAGCGGCTTCATCAAGGTCGTCGATACGCCTTTCGCCGCCCGGACCAACGGCGCGGGTCAGGTGCAGATCGCCGGTCTGCCCGCGGGGGCGGCTACCGTGACGGTCTGGCACCCCAATTTGCGCGGCAAGGACAATGAACTGGTGATGCAGGTGCCGGTGACGGCCAGTGGGTCGGTCGATCGCCTCGTCAAACTGAACCTGCGCGCAGGCAACTGACCGTGATCGCGGCGCTTCATTCGGCACGCGCGAACATTGCGCGACGCGTGCGCGAGACGCTGTCGATCAAGATGACGCTGTTCTATGCCGGGCTGTTCACCGCCGTGCTCGCGCTGATCCTGTTCGGCGTGCAGGCGGGCATCGAACGCTATGCCGAATCGACCATCAAGCGGGACATGACCGCCGGTGTCGCGGTGTTCGAGCGGATCACGCAGATGCGCTACGAGCAGTTGCGGCAGGGCGGGCGCCTGCTCTCCGCCGATTTCGGCTTTCGCGCGGCGGCGGCCACCGGCGATGCGCCGACGATCGAATCCGCGCTGCACAGCCTGCAGAACCGCCTGAAACTGTCGCAGGCCTTCATGGTCGGCATCGACGGCAGCATCACGGGTTTCGAGGGACGCCTGTCGCAGGCGGACAGCGACCGGCTCTACGCCGCGCTGGACGAAGGCGCGGAACAGGGCATCGCCCGCTGGCAGGGGCGCAACCACAGCGTCGTCGCCGCACCGGTCGAAACCCCGGCGCTGATCGGCTGGGTGGTGTTCGCCAATAACTTCGATACGCCCGAATTGCAGCAGATCGCCAAGCTGACCTCTGTCGATCTCAATCCGCGGATCATGCCCTATGCCAATCTGCGCAGCCTTAAACCGGCGACGCAAGGCGCTGGCGAAGCCAGCCTGTGGCGGCGCGGCGACGAACGCATCCTGTTGCAGGCAACGCCGGTGCGCAATTTCGGATCGGGCGAACAGCAGGCGCTGGTGCTGGAATACAGCCTTACAAAGGCGATGGACGGCTATCTGCCGATCCTGTGGACGCTGCTGATCTTCGGTATCGGCGGCGGCGTGCTGGTGGTGATCGGCAGCGCCTGGGTCGCGCGGGGGCTGACGCGCCCGATCGCGCAACTCGACGCGGCGGCGCAAAAGGTCAGCTCGGGCGAACATGTGCAGGTGCCGGTCACGACCAGCGACGAGCTGGGGCGGCTGGCCGCGTCGTTCAACCAGATGGTCAACGACATCGGCGAGCGCGAACGGCAGATCGCGCATCTCGCCTTCCACGACACGCTGACCGGCCTCGCCAACCGGGCGCTGCTGCGCGAGCATCTGTCCAATGCGCTGACGCGGGTGAAGGGCGAAGGCACGCTGGCGATGCTGTGCCTCGACCTCGACAATTTCAAGGCGGTGAACGACACGCTGGGCCATCCCACGGGCGATGCCCTGCTTTGCGAAGTGGCCGAACGGCTCAAGGCGACGGTGAGCGAAGGCTTCGTAGCGCGGCTGGGGGGTGACGAGTTCGCGCTGGTGACGACCACCAGCGAACGCAGCGTCGCGCGCCTCGCCAACGATATCATCGCGGCGGTCGCCAAGCCCGCGATCGTCAACGGCCATCGCATCGTCATCAACACCAGCATCGGCATCGCGCTGGCGCCGCAGGACGGAAACGACGCGGTCGAACTGCTGAAGAACGCCGATCTGGCGCTCTATCGCGCCAAGAACGAAGGCAAGGGCAGCTATCGCTTCTTTGAGTCAGCGATGGACGCCGAAGCGCAGGAGCGTCGCCGGGTCGAGATCGACCTGCACGATGCGCTGGCGAACGGCGAGCTGGAGCTGTATTTCCAGCCGCTGTTCACGCTGTCGCAGAACCGGGTGACGGCGTTCGAGGCGCTGATGCGCTGGAACCATCCGACACGCGGGCTGGTGCCGCCGGTCAATTTCATTCCGCTGGCGGAGGATACCGGCCTCATCATCCCGATCGGCGAATGGGCGATCCGCGAAGCGTGCCGCATCGCCGCGCAATGGCCAGAGCATATCCGCGTCGCCGTCAACATATCTCCCATCCAGTTCCGCAGCCCGGCGCTGAACGGCATCATCCTCAACGCGCTGGCGGAAAGCCAGTTGGCGCCCAACCGGCTGGAGCTGGAAATCACCGAAAGCCTGTTCATCGACAATGTCGAGGCGACGCTGGCCTCGCTGCACAATCTGCGCAGCCTGGGCGTGCGGGTGGCGCTCGACGATTTCGGCACCGGCTATTCCTCACTCAGCTATCTGCGCGCGTTCCCGTTCGACAAGATCAAGATCGACCGCAGCTTCATCGTCGACCTGCTGGCGCATGACGGGGCGACGGCGATCATCAAGTCGATCACGACTCTGGCCGAGGCGCTGGGGATGGAAACGACGGCCGAAGGCGTGGAGAATATCGACCAGCTCGACATATTGCGCGATCAGGGCTGCAACCAGATACAGGGCTATTATTTCAGCAGGCCGCTGCCGCTGGGCGAAGTGAACAAGCTGCTGCTGGGGCTTGGCGAGGACGGACAGGCGCGGGTCGCGGCGTGATTTGGTTGTGAACCCGTAAGCGATTGCTATCAGCAGGAGGGCTGAATGTCCGGATAGGGTGGATAGCGGAAAGTCGGCTTTTGGAGAGATGGCTAGCGATAGCTGACGTTGCGCGGTAAAAAATCATTCGGTAACAATCGCCCCAGAACTCGCCATTCGTGACCGTTGCCGCCGCTACCGGAAACGGCCATAGGTTGAGAATGGCACAGCGCCATTTTGGCAAAGATAGGGCCTTATGCGATCGAGGAGGCTACCAAGCACTCTACCCCGTCCTCAAGCACGGTATCACATCTTACAATGGAGCCAGGAGGGAAGCGCCAGTGCTCGTTGTCCGGCATTGGGCCATAAACTTCGTATCGACCGTCATAAAGGTCTTGCACGCGGACCATCGCCCATGCTTCCGGCTCCTCTTGCTCGAGTGGCATGTTGATACGCGTTTCTGAGATAAACCCTCCGTCCCAGTCGTCCATGTCGAGGACATACTCCTCAACTTCGAACCCTGCCGGATGCTCGCGAAAGCCAGGCTCGGTCGATAGCCGCACCTTTGCGGCGTCTGCGCTGGCACCGGTTGAGTAGACGCCGATCAGCTTGGGATAGTCTCCAAACTCGTCGTCCTTACGGACATGGTGAAGCACAAATACTGTGGTCATTTTTGTAGCTTGGCGAGCGGGTTGAGCGCTGGCAAGCGCTAAAGACGTTTACGAAGAAGGGCAGGTTATTGCCAATGCTGTCATAAAGCCGCCTGTCTGTTTTCCACCAGGTTTGGTTATCCAGCCTTCGACCTACCATCTAAACGAGTGGCGGCTTTCAGGAATGCGTATGATCTGGTGGAGTGACCAAGAATGGTTGTTTGCCGTCCGGCTGCACTTAATGCGTCCACGGCCTCGCAATATGCTCACAAACTATCGGCACCGCAGCCCTTGCCACGCAAGGGACAGGCATTAGTCTGCGATTGCCCGCCACCTTGCGGGTCTCACGGGGGTGACATAAGTTTGAGCCGGGCCAGTTTCGTGCGTGAAGCCGCCGATGTGCGGCGTCAGAGCCTGATCGATGCGACCGCGCGCTGCCTGGCGGAGCGGGGCGCGACCGGGACGTCCGTCCGGGCGATCTGCGCGCGGGCCGGGGTATCGTCGGGCCTTATCACCCATTATTTCGACGGCATCGACGCGCTGATCGTCGCGACCTATCGCGATGTCGGACGGCGCGTGGCGGAGGCGACGGAACAGGCGATTGCGGCGGCGGGGCCGGATCCGCGCGCGCGGCTGGAAGCCTGCGTGCTGGCGAGTTTCGTGCCGCCGGTGCTCGACCCCGATCTCCTCGCCACCTGGGTCGCCTTCTGGAGCCTTATCAAGGGGCGGGACGACATGGCGCAGGCCCATGCCGAACTCTATGCCGACTACCGCGCCGAACTCTCAGGCCATATCCGTGCCTGCGCGCCGCAGCTTCCGCCCGATCGGGTGCGGATGGCAGCCATCGGGATCGCGGCACTGGTGGACGGACTGTGGCTTGAATTGTGCCTCGACCCCACCACCTTCGCCGTGGAGGAAGCGCGGACGATGACCCGGCAGTGGATCGCGCATTGGGTGGATCGCAACTGATCGCCTCAATCGATCAGTCGGGCATAAAAAAGCAATTTCTCCAATCGACGACGGTGCCCTATATGGGCATCGTTATCTGAACCCATCCACAGAATTGGAGACATCATGGCGATTATTGGCAGCGACCTCAAACCTTTCACTGCGACTGCATATAAGGAAGGCAAGTTCGTCGACGTCACCGATGCCGATGTGAAGGGCAAGTGGGCCGTATTCTTCTTCTACCCGGCGGACTTCACCTTCGTGTGCCCGACCGAACTGGAAGATCTGGCCGACATCTACCCGACCCTTCAGGGCATGGGCGTCGAAGTCTATTCGGTATCGACCGACACGCATTTCAGCCACAAGGCATGGCACGACACGTCGCCGGCCATTGGCAAGATCAACTATTACATGCTGGGCGACCAGAACCACGACATCAGCAACAACTTCGGCGTGCTGCGCGAAGGCGTCGGCCTCGCTGATCGCGCGACCTTCGTGATCGACCCGGAAGGCAAGATCCAGCTGGTCGAGATCACGCCCGAAGGCGTCGGCCGCAACGCCGTGGAACTGCTGCGCAAGATCAAGGCCGCGCAATATTGGCAGAGCCATCCCGGCGAAGTGTGCCCCGCCAAGTGGGAAGAAGGCGAAACCACGCTGGCGCCGTCCTTCGACCTCGTCGGCAAGATCTAGGACCGACCGACATTCAGCCCTGACGGCCTGCAAATGGCGCTTTCCCGTGCTTCCGGTGCTCACGTACTTTTAGTACGCTGCGCTCCGGGTCACGAAAAATCACCATTTTCGGCACGTCATCATCTGAATGTCGATCGGCCCTGAGTTACCCGAACCCCCCGTGGGTCGCGAAGCATCCCGGAGACTGGCCCATGGCATGTCTCCGGGGTGTAGGTTCGCGCCCAGAGCTATTACGGAGTTTCCGCCATGTTGGACGCCAATGTCAAAGCCCAGTTGAAGGGCTATCTCGTGAACATCACGCAGCCGATCGAGCTGGTGGCGTCGCTGGACGACGGCGCCAAGTCGCGCGAAATGCTGGGGCTGCTCGAAGATATCGTGAGCCTGACCGACAAGGCGACGCTGGTCCGCAAGGACGACGAGAAGCGTAAGCCCAGTTTCATGATTCGCCGTGCGGGCACCGATATCGGCGTGCGCTTCGCCGGCCTGCCGATGGGGCATGAGTTCACCTCGCTGGTGCTGGCGCTGCTGCAGGTCGGCGGCCATCCGTCGAAGGCGGCGCAGGATCTGATCGAGCAGGTCAGGAATCTCGACGGCGATTACGCCTTCGAAACCTATTTCTCGCTGTCCTGCCAGAACTGCCCGGACGTGGTGCAGGCGCTCAATCTGATGGCGGTGCTCAACCCCCGGATCAGCCACACGGCGATCGACGGCGCGCTGTTTCAGGAGGAAGTAGACGCACGCAAGGTGATGGCGGTGCCCACCATCTTCCTGAACGGCGAAGTGTTCGGCCAGGGCCGCATGGAACTGGAGCAGATCGTCGCGAAGCTGGACAGCGGCGCGGTCGCCCGTGCGGCGGAAAAGATCGCGCAGAAGGACGCCTTCGACGTGCTGGTGATCGGCGGCGGCCCCGCGGGCGCGGCGTCGGCCATCTATGCCGCGCGCAAGGGCATCCGCACCGGCATCGTCGCCGAACGCTTCGGCGGGCAGGTGATGGACACGATGGGGATCGAGAACTTCATCTCGGTCAGCCACACCGAAGGGCCCAAGCTGGTCGCGCAGCTCGAACAGCACGTCAAGGATTACGACGTTGACATCATGAACCTGCAACGCGCTGAAAAGCTGATCCCGGCGACCAGCGAAGGCGGTCTGCACGAAGTCGTGCTGGCGAGCGGCGCGTCGCTCAAGGCGCGTTCGGTCATCCTGTCCACCGGCGCGCGCTGGCGGCAGATGAACGTGCCGGGCGAGGACGAATATCGCAACAAGGGCGTCGCCTATTGCCCGCATTGCGACGGTCCGCTGTTCAAGGGCAAGGACGTGGCGGTGATCGGCGGCGGCAACAGCGGCGTCGAGGCGGCGATCGACCTGGCGGGCATCGTCGGGCATGTCACGCTGATCGAATATGACAGCCAGTTGCGCGCCGACGCGGTGCTGCAGCGCAAGCTCAACAGCCTCCCGAACGTCAGGGTCATCACGTCCGCCCTGACCACCGAAGTGCTGGGCGACGGCAACAAGGTGATCGGCCTGACGTACAAGGACCGCAATAGCGACACGTCGCATGTCGTCGATCTGCAGGGTATCTTCGTGCAGATCGGGCTGGTGCCGAACACCGAGTTCCTGACCGAGACGGTGGCGCTGTCGCCGCGCGGCGAAATCGAAGTGGATCATCGCGGCGCGACCTCGATCCCCGGCATCTTCGCGGCGGGCGACGCGACGACGACGCCCTTCAAGCAGATCATCATCGCGATGGGCGAAGGATCGAAGGCGGCGCTTTCCGCATTCGATTATCTGATCCGTCTCGCGCCGGTGGAAGTCGAGCAGACGACGGCTGTCGCGGCCTGATTATTCGCGTAACAGCAATCCTCTGGCAACGGTCCTGAAGGTTTCGAGGAACCTTCGGGGCCACTGAGGCGCTTTGTGCAGGTTAGTTCAAGCCGGAGCGCCCCCGCTCCCTAGCTGAGCGGAGCCTGGAATGAAGCAACGAGACGACTGGCACCTTACGGAACGCGTTATGCATGAACATGGACGGGGCGATCCCTTCGCCGCCGCCATTCGCGGCACGCGTATGCCCATGGTGATTACCGACCCGCGGCAGGACGATAATCCCATCGTCTTCGCCAATGAAGCGTTCCAGCGGCTGTCCGGATACGGCGTCGACGAAATCGTCGGTCGCAATTGCCGTTTCCTTCAGGGGCCGGAAACCGATCCCGTCGCCGTGGCGAAGATCCGCGACGCCCTGGCCGCGGAGGAGTCGATCAGCATCGATCTCCTGAACCATCGCAAGGATGGCAGCACCTTCTGGAACGCGCTCTATATCAGCCCGGTGCGCGGCGAGGACGGCAGCGTGCAGTTCTTCTTCGCCTCGCAACTCGACGTGACGGATCGCGTGGTCGCGCAGCAACAGATCGCCGATCAGAAGGCGCAGGTCGAGGAGCAGGTGCGGCTGCGCACCGCCGACCTTCAGGCGGCGCTGGAGGAAAAGACGCTGCTGCTCCACGAAGTCGATCACCGCGTGAAGAACAATCTGACGATGATCGGTGCGCTGCTGCGGCTCCAGTCGCGTACGCTGGGCGACCCGCAATTGCAGCGCACCCTGGAGAATATGCTGGAGCGGATCGACGCGCTGGCGGTGGTGCATCGCCGCCTCTACCAATCGGATGACATCACGCGCTTCGACATCGGTGCCTTCGCCACGAATCTGGCGCAGGATGTGCTCGCGTCTACGGGACGGCGCGACATCATGCTCGCAATCGACGTGGATTCCGTGATGATTCCGGCCAGCAAGGCCTCGGCGACGGGCCTCATACTCAACGAACTCATCACCAATGCCGTGAAGCATGCCTTTGCCGACGGGCGATCGGGCACCATCGGCCTGACCGTCAAGCAGCAGGACGACAGCGTCGTGATGGAATTGTGCGATGACGGCCCCGGCTTCGATCCGGACGTCACCCGCCCGTTGTCGATCGGCACGTCGCTGGTCCAGCGTTTGTCGAGACAGATCAAGGCGCAAACCCTGTGGCGCACGAACGGGGAGGGCACCTGCGCGACCGTAACCTTCCCCGCAATGCCTGAAAGCTGAGGATTATCACAATGCCCCCCTGTGTCCCGCCGCTCGACGTGCTCATCGTGGAGGATGAAGCCTTGCTGGCCATGGACATCGAAGCCATGATCCTGGATTCCGGCCACAATGTCGTCGGCGAGGCCTCGTCGCTGCGCGAAGTCGTCGCCTTGCCGAGGGACCGCCAACCGCACATCGCCTTCGTCGATATCCAGCTCGACGAGGGATCGAGCGGCCTCGACGTCTGCGCCCACATCCGGCGGCAATGGGCGGACACCGCCGTCATATTCCTCACCGCCAATCCGAAGAAAATTCCGAGCGACTTCTGCGGCGCCGATGGCGTCATCCCCAAGCCATTCAGCCGGTCCGGCCTGATGTCGGCGATGCGCTACATTCAGGAAGGCGTCTGCGACCCGCCGCCCCTGTCACCCCAACCATCGAGCTTTTCCCCCGCGCCGGGGACAGCGCATAAATGGAAGATCATTCCAAACTGACGGTCGCTTTCGGTATCGGGGATATCCGCAATATATCCCACGCTGTCTTTTCGTCGGGCATCTCCAACGGCCCGTAAGCGAACGTCAGCATCGCAGAGGTGTCGGCGGATAGCTGCCGTTCGCGTTGTGTCTCCTCCCGACCAACTCACGCCGTTCCCCGGCCCGCACGATGCGCCCAATCGTCGCCGTTCAGCTCCAGAGCGCCTTGTCCTGGAAGCGGCCATCCGTTCAGGACAGCGAGCGGGCGCTTGAGAAAGACTTTGGGACTTCGCGGCGTTCCAGAGTTACGGGACCGCGCGGTCGCGCGGTTACGAATGCGATCGCTTCGGATCGGTATGATGAGCCAGACCCAAAGCGGGTGCGCGAAAGATCGCCCGATTTTGTACCAGTCTGTTTCAATCCGCGATTGCAATCCACCAAAAGCACATTAATTAGCATCCTAATGATATCCAAACGACTCGCACTGGAAGCACGATATGCTCGTACGCTCCTTCCGCTCGCGCGGATGTGGCGGCAGGCGGCGGATCGCGCGCTGAGCAGCACGGGCGTTTCGGCGTCGAACGGTTGGGTATTGACGCAGGTCAGCCGACTCGGCGACGATGTCCGCCAGACAGACCTTGCGCATGAGCTCGATCTGACGGGTGCCTCGCTTGTCCGCCTGCTCGACCTGATGACGGCAAGCGGTATGGTCGAGCGGCGCCGCGACCCCGTCGATGCACGGGTCAGCCGGATCCGTTTGACGGACAAGGGGCGGACGGTCGCCGCCGAGATCGAGAAAATGCTGTCGGCGCTGCGGGCGGATATGCTGTCCGAAATCACCGACAAGGATCTGGCTGTCGCCCTGTCCGTGGCGGAACAGCTTGCGACGCGCTTCCAGCGCCGGAGAGGCGCATGATCGGAGAGCGTTTCGGCACGCGTGAGGCGTTGTTTTCGATCAAGTGCCTGATCGCGGCGGTGCTCGCATACTGGATCGCGCTCAGCATCGGGCTGACGCGCCCCTATTGGGCGGTTACGACCTCCTATATCGTCGCGGCGCCGCTCGCGGGTGCCGTGTTGTCGAAGGCGGTGTTTCGTGTGATCGGCACCGTGCTCGGCGCCATCGCCGCTATCGTGCTGGTGCCCAATCTCGTCAATGCGCCTGAACTGCTTTCGCTCGGACTGGCGTTGTGGCTGGGGTTGTGCCTCTACATCTCACTGCTCGACCGGACGCCGCGCGCCTACGTCTTTCTCCTGGCGGGGTACACGGCGAGCATCATCGGCTTCCCCTCCGTGTTGGCGCCCGATGCGGTTTTCACCACGGCGAGCCTGCGCGTGCAGGAGATCGTGATCGGTATCCTGTGCGGCAGCCTGGTCCACGGGCTGGTCTTTCCGCAGACAGT
The DNA here is from genome assembly GCA_965279415.1 of Sphingobium sp. Taxonomy (GTDB): domain Bacteria; phylum Pseudomonadota; class Alphaproteobacteria; order Sphingomonadales; family Sphingomonadaceae; genus Sphingobium. The sequence goes on along the minus strand of OZ257238.1, from coordinate 546,225 downwards.
GACGGCGACCCTGCTCGCGCGGATCGACGCGATGATCGCTGATGCCGAGCAATGGTCACGCGATTCGCTCGGTGGGCTCGCCGAGCGCAGCCCGGCCCTGGACGCGGACCGTCGCCGGCTGGCACTCGACATCAACGAACTGCACCAGCTTTCCATTCACCTTCCGTTCGACACCGCGCGGCTCGCACCGCGCGTGCGCACCTTGCGCGCACTGCAGGCCGAACTGTCGATGCTGCTGCCGCTGGCGAGCGCGGTCGATGATCGCATCCTCGAATTGCAGCGCGGCGCCGATGCCCCGCGCCCGGAAGCGCTCGCGCTGATCGAGGATGTCCGGGAGTGGCTCGGCGCAACGCCGCCCGTCGCGGAGCGTGCCGCCACTGCCGACCGTCTGATCGCACGCGCCCGCGCGCTGGAGCCGCTGGACCATGACCCGCTGATCTGGCGCGACGCGCTGCGGCTGAGCGTGCTCGCCCGGCTGGCCGACCTGATCGATGCGCATCGCAACGTACGGGATCTGCGCGACCAGATGCGCTCCCCCGGCCGGACGCCGGTGACGCCCGGCGTGGCGGTGCTGATCGCCCGCAGCGCGTCACGCCCGCTGCACCGCGACCGCGGCATCGCGCTGCGGGCCGCAGCGGGCACCATCGCGACGATCCTGCTCGGTTGCATTTTCTGGATCGTGACGGGCTGGGCGGACGGAGCAGGGGCGGTGCTGATCGCGGGCGTGTGCTGTGCGCTGTTCGGCAGTTCGGACAATCCCGCTCCGTCGATTCTTACGTTCTTCTACGGTACTCTTATCGGCCTCTTTTTCGCGGCGATTTACGCATTTGCGATCATGCCGCGCGTCACCGATTTCGTGACGCTGATCGCCGTACTGGCGCCGGTGATGCTGATCGGGGGCTTCTTCATGGCGCGCCCCGCGACCGCCCTCATGGCGCTCGGCGGGCTTTTGAACGGGCTCAACTCGATCGGATTGAACGATCGCTATTACGGCCGCTTCGACACCTTCCTGAACGGTGGCCTTGCGCTGTTGTCCGGCACGCTGTTCGCAGTCGTGACGGTCCGGCTGTTCCAGACGATCGGCGCGGAGGCGAGCGCGCGGCGCCTGATCCGCGCGGGCTGGCGCGAACTGGCGCAGCGCAGCGACGCGGCAGGTCCGCCCGATGCCGCCGGCTGGGTCGCGCGCATGCTCGACCGGATCGGCCTGCTTGCGCCGCGTCTCGCCGCGCAGGGGCAGGACCCGGGGCGGCCTCTGCTCGATGCGCTGGCCGATCTGCGCATCGGCGTGAACATCGGCGAACTGCGCCAGTTGCGGCTCGACGGCGCCGCAGAAACCGGGGCAACGATCACGCCCGTGCTGCGCGGCGTGGCGCAGCATTACCGCGCGCTACGGCCCGATCGCCCGAACCCGCCCGAGCCGGTGCTGCTCGGTGAGATCGACCATGCGCTCGCCGGCCTTTCGCGCGACGACGATGCGGATACCCGCCGCAGGGGTGTGCTCGCCCTTACCTCGCTGCGCCGCAATCTGTTCCCCACCGCCCCGGCCTATCCGGCCGCACCCGCCGAGGTGGCGGCATGACCGGCGAACTCTCGATCGGCGGCGTCTACCTGCCCGCCATTCTGTTGCTTGCTGTGTCGGCGGTAATCCTCACCGGCGTCGCGACACGCCTGCTCTCGATCGCCGGGCTATACCGCTTCGTCGTCTATCGACCGCTGGTAGATCTCGCGCTCTTCGTCATCATCCTCGGCCTGCTGTCGCTCACGACCGGCCCATCCGGACCCTATTCATGAAGCCTGTCTATGCCTTCGCCCTGCGCTCTGCCGCCACGATCCTCCTTGTCGCCCTCGCGATCGCTGTGGCCTTCTGGCTGTGGAGCAGGTACGAGACCGATCCGTGGACCCGCGACGGGCATATCCGCGCGGATATCGTGCGGGTGACGCCCGACGTCGCCGGTCTCGTCACCAAGGTCGCCGTGCACGACAATCAGATCGTGAAACCGGGCGACGTGCTGTTCGTGGTCGATCGCCCGCGATACGCGCTGGCGCTGGCGCAGACAGACGCGGCAATCCAGAGCGCCCGCGCGACTGTGCTGCAGGCCCGGCGCGAGGCGCAGCGCGATCTCGCGCTCGGCGACCTCGTCGCGAAGGAGACGCACGAACAGAATGTCGCGCGCGTCGCCACGGCATCCGCGGCGCTGGCGCAGGCGGAGAGCCAGCGCGCGACCGCCGCGCTCAATCTCGAACGCACGACCATACGCGCGAGCGTGCACGGCACCGTCACCAATCTCGATCTTCACCCCGGCGACTATATTGCGGTCGGCACGCAGGCGATGGCGCTGGTCGATACCGATTCCTTGCGCGTCGAGGGCTATTTCGAGGAGACCAAGCTCGGCCAGATTCATCTCGGCGATGCGGTCACGGTGCATCTCATGGGCGAGCCCGCCGCGCTGCACGGTCGCGTCGACAGTATTGCGGCGGGCATCAACGACAGTGAGCGCACCAACACCAGCAACCTGCTGCCAAACGTCAACCCGACCTTCAATTGGGTGCGCCTCGCGCAGCGTATCCCCGTTCGCATCAAGCTGGAGCGCGTGCCCGCCGGCGTGCCGCTCATCGTCGGTCGCACCGCGACGGTGACGGTCGTGCCGAGGGTTGCGAAGTGATCCGCCGGCTCGTCCCGCTCGCGTCTGCGCTGGCGCTGGCTGCCTGCACCACGGTGGGGCCGAACTATTCGCTGCCCGAACGCGCCGCCGTCAACCTGCCGGCCGCCAACGGCGCGTTCGACAGCGGCAAGGATGAGGCGTTCACCCAAACCGATCTGCCTGATCATTGGTGGCAGCTTTACGGCGACGCCCGGCTCGACGGTTTCATCGCCGAGGCGCTGGCCGCAAACACCGATCTGCGCGCCGCCGACGCCAACCTTGCCCGTGCCGATGCAGTCGTGCAGGAGGTCGCTGCGGGACGCACCCTCGCGACGACAGCGAGCGGCGGCGCGACGCTCGCGCGGCCGTACGGCACCGGCTCCGGCCTGCCCGGCACGGTCGGCTACGATCTCGGCATCGGTCTCGCATATCCGCTCGATCTCTCCGGCAAGATCCGCCGCGCGATCGAGGCGGCGCAGGGCGATGCCGAAGCCGTGGCTGCTGCCCGCGACAACGTCCGCGTCACCGTCGCGGCGGAGGTCGCGCGCAGTTACGCTGCGGCCTGTGCCGCAAACCGGACGCTCGCCGCCAACAATCATGTGCTGGGCGCGCAACGCCAGACGCTGGGCGTGACGCAGCGGCTGCAACGCGGTGGGCGCGGCACCGCCTTCGACGTGACCCGCGCACAAAGCGTGGTCGACCAGAGCGCGGCGCTGATCCCCGCAATCCTCGCCACCCGCACCGCCGCGCTGTACCGGCTCGCGACGCTGATGGGCCGCCCGCCCGCGGATTATCCAAACGACGTCGAAAGCTGCGCGACGCCGCCGACGATGTCGCGACCGATTCCGATCGGAGATGGCGCCGCGTTGATCCGCCGCCGTCCCGATTTGCGCGCCGCCGAACGCTCCCTCGCCGCCGCGACCGCAAGGATCGGCGTCGCCACCGCTGATCTCTATCCGCAGGTCAGCCTCGGCGGATCGGCCGGGTTTACCGGGCCGCTTTCGGCCTTAGGCTCCGACGACGCCTTCCATCTCGGGCTCGGCCCGCTGATAAGCTGGAGTTTCCCCAACCGCTCGATCGTTCGCGCTCGCATCGCCCAGGCTGGCGCAAGCGCCGACGCCGCACTGGCGACGTTCGACGGCAGTGTGCTGGAGGCGCTGCGCCAGACCGAGACCGCACTGTCCGCTTATGCGCGGGAGCGTGACCGCAACACCGCTCTGGCCCGCGCTCGTGCAAGTGCCGCGATGGCCGCCGATCAAGCGAGCAAGCTCTACCGCTTCGGCCGCACCGATTTCCTGTCGCTGCTCACCGCGCAGGCTGCCCTCACGACCGCGGAGGCGAACCTGGCGGCCTCCGACGCGACGCTGATCGACCGACAGGTGGACATGTTCCGTGCACTGGGAGGGGGCTGGCAAACACCCCCTATGACATCCCCTGGAGTTTCTGAGCGATAGCTCCACAATCGAACGTCCGCTCGTTCGCATATCGGTTTCCAACCTGACCGTCCGCAACCGACCAATATTGCATCATGCGGACGCGATCCTCCCAATATTGCCTTCGCACATAGGCCCCCCGTATCGACGTGTCGTCGGCATCGGCCAATTGTCTGTCGATGGCGTCGGGATTACAGGCAGCTGTCTCATTCGGAAGGGTGGTGGCCCTTCTGGCGATCCTTTGCGAAGCGCAAACGCGTTCATGCAAACGCAGTGGAAAGACCCATAAAGCACGCAATACATCCCAGATCCGGTATTCCCTGCGTACATAAACAGGGCTGGTGGCCCGTGCTGTCGTTCGCGCGGGTCTAAATCCAGCTAAAGTCACTCCGCACAGCATGCGCCGCACCGCAATCGCCAATCTGGTGAAAGCCGGTGTGGACCTTCCGACGATATAGCGAATTAGCGGACACAGGACGTTGGCGATGGTGCCTAGATATGGGCATTTCTATGGAAGCCACATAGATCAGGCGATGTGCGTTCCAGATGGGCCGATACCCGGCACAATTACACCAGATTTACATGCGGGAAGGGTTGCAGGGTAAAAATCGAAAACGCATAAATGTTGATTTAATAACACTAAATCAACAAGTTAACGGTGGAGGCCCGAGCCGGAATCGAACCGGCGTGCAAGGATTTGCAGTCCTCTGCGTAACCACTCCGCCATCGGGCCAAACCGTGTCGTGGGAGGAGCCCAATGCGCAGGCTTGGCCGCAAAGTCAAGGGAGAGCGTCGCCATGCCGCGCCCTGCGACCCGGAGCGCGGCGCGGCGCCTGCGCAACAGTCCATCCGCAACCGTTCAAAACTCCGTTGCGGATGCGTAAAAGCCGCTTGGCGTCGCGGAGCACATGAATTAGAGGTTTGCAGAGCCATCTGCTGTATTGCATTGGCAACACGGTTATGCCAATCGGAGACCTATGGTGACTGAACCCGATCTCGCCGCGATGCGCGCCGCCATGGTGGAAAGCCAGTTGCGCACCAGCGACGTCAACGATGTCCGCGTGATCGAGGCTATGGCGCATGTACCGCGTGAGGCGTTCGTGCCCGCGGCGCGGCAGGCCATGGCCTATATCGACCGTCCTGTTCCCCTGGGGGACGGTCGTTCGCTCAACCCGCCATTGGCGACCGGACGGCTGTTGACCGAAGCCGCCGTACGACGTGGGGACAAGGTGCTGCTGATCGGCGCGGCGACGGGCTATTGCGCCGCCGTGCTCGCCGCGATGGGCGCGGTGGTGACGGCGGTGGACGACGCGGAACTGCTCTCCCACAGCGATGCTCCCACCGGCGTTACTCTGGCACCCGGATCGCTGGCCGCCGGCGCGCCGGATCGCGCCCCTTACGACGTCATCGTCATCGACGGGGCGATAGAGGAAGTCCCCGCGACGCTCGTTGATCAGCTTGGCGATGGCGGGCGGATGGCGACCGGGCTGGTCGACAAGGGCGTGACGCGCCTGGCCGTCGGGCGCAAGAGCGGCGGCGCCTTCGGCCTCAGCCATATTGCGGACATCGAAATGGTAGTGCTTCCGGGGTTTGCCCGGCCGAAAACATTCGTCTTTTGAGAAAGTCCGGCATTTGACACGTCTTTCCATTACCGCCCTTCGCCTCGCCAAAGCGCTGGGCACCAGCGCCTCTCTTGCCGTTCTGGCCACGCAGCCGGTTTCCGCCGAAACGCTGCAGGAGGCTTTGCTCAAAGCCTATCAGACCAATCCGACGCTGACCGGCGCGCGGGCGTCGCTGCGCGCGAATGACGAGAATGTCCCGATCCAGAAAGCTGCCGGGCGCCCGAGCGCGCAGGCCAGCGGATCGTTCACCGAAAGCATCCTGAAGCCGACGATCAGCTTCACGTCGCCGCAGCGTACGATCAACACGCAGGCGCAACTCAACGTGCCGATCTATTCGGGCGGCGCGGTGAAGAATGCCATCACGGGGGCCAAGACGCGGGTCGATGCAGGCCGTGCGGGCCTGCGCGGCACCGAAGCGTCGGTTTTCTCGCAGGTCGTCGCCGCTTATATGGACGTGATCCGCGACAGTGCGATCGTGTCGCTCAACCGCGCCAATGTCGGCGTGCTGGACGTGAACCTGCAGGCGACGAACGATCGTTTCGAAGTGGGCGACCTGACGCGCACCGACATCGCCCAGTCGCAATCGCGCCTGGCGCTCGCCCGCAGCGACCTTCAGACCGCCGAAGCCAATCTCATCCGCTCGCGGGAAAACTACATCGCGCTGGTCGGGTCTCCGCCCGAAAATCTGGAAACGCCGCCGCCCTTGCCCGGCCTGCCGCAAAGCCCCGATCTGGCCGTGCAGGTCGCGGTCGCCGACAATCCCGATATTCTCGCCGCGAAGAAGCAGCGCGAAGCCGCCATATACGACGTGAAGGCCGCGCGTGCCGCGGCCAAGCCGACCGTCTCGGTGTTCACGCAGGGCGGCTATACCAACTATCTCAATTCGCTCCAAGACAGCGCGTCGCAGATCAACAAGACGGCTTCCGCCGGTGTCCAGCTCACCGTCCCGCTCTATCAGGGCGGACGTCCGGCGGCGCAAGTGCGTCAGCAGCAGGCCATCGAATCGCAGGCGATCGAGCGCGAGATCGAAGCCGAGCGCAGCGTGATCTCTCAGGTGCGCGCCTCCTACGCCAGTTGGCAGGCCTCGCTCCAGACGATCGTGTCGAGCCAGGCGGCGGTGGATGCGACCCTGCTCTCGCTGGAAGGCGTGCGTGCGGAAAACTCGGTCGGCAGCCGTACGATTCTCGATATCCTCAATGCCGAGCAGGAGGCATTGAACGCGCGCGTGCAGCTCGTTTCCGCCCGGCGCAACGCCTATGTCGCGGGCTTTTCGCTGCTTGCGGCGATGGGCCATGCGGAGGCGGACGATCTGAGCCTCGGCGGCGGGGCGCTTTACGATCCGGTTCTCAACTACGACCGGGTGAAGAACAAGCTGCTCGACTGGGGCGGCGATCCCCGGCCTCAGCCCGTCGCCACGCGCACCGTTGACACGCCCGCACAAAACGCCATGGTGGCCCCCGACGCCGCAAAATGATGGTTAACGGTCCGCGCGGTTCGCTGCGCCGACCGGGCCGAGCAAGGGTGAAGTGAGGGGTACGCAATGGGGGACATGAGCAAGGAACCCTCGATGGAAGAGATACTCTCCTCCATCAAGCGCATCATTGCCGAAGAAGGCGATGAAGCCAGCCGGGGCATTTCGGCGCGCACGTCGCGTCGCGTCCGCCCGGTCGAAGAGGTCACGCAACGCCTTGATATCGAAGAACATGGCTTCGAGGAAGAGGCCCCTTCGCCCTATGTACAGGCCGAGGAAATCCTGGAACTGACCGATCCCCTCGACCTTGAGGAAGTGGCCGCCGAACCCGCCCCGGAACAGCCGGCGCCCCCGCCCGTTTCATCGCCCGCACCGGAGGCGCCCGTCATGGCCAAGCCCGCACCGAAGCCTGCCGCACCTGTCGCAGCGCCTGCCGCCGAATCGGCACAGGCCGACACGATGCTGTCGGTCGAAAGCGAAGTCGCAACCCGCCATTCGCTCTCCGCCTTGTCCGCCATGGTCGTGAAGCCGCAGGCGGAAGGCGGCGACAACACGCTGGAAGCGCTGGTGCGCGAATTGCTGCGCCCGATGATGAAGGACTGGCTGGACGCGAACCTGCCCGATCTGGTCGAGGCGATGGTCGCGAAGGAAATCGCACGGATCACCGGGCGCGATCTGTAACGGCACCGCGTCCCTTCGCGGGGCGCAGACATTGGCTTTGACGCTTTCGCCGCAATCGCTAAAGGCAGTCGGATGACCGATCTGCCCAAGACATTCGACCCCGCGACAATCGAATCCCGCTGGTACAGCCACTGGGAGGATAACGGCCTGTTCCGCCCGGAACGGCCCGATGCGCAGCCTTTCACCATCGTCAATCCGCCGCCCAATGTGACGGGCAGCCTGCATATCGGCCATGCGCTGGACAATACGTTGCAGGATATCGTGATCCGCTACGAGCGGCTGCGCGGCAAGGATGCGCTGTGGGTGGTCGGCACCGATCATGCGGGCATCGCCACGCAGATGGTGGTCGAGCGGCAGATGAACGCGCGCGGTGAAAAGCGCACCGATTACACGCGCGACCAGTTCGTCGAGAAAGTGTGGGACTGGAAGCGCGAGAGCGGCGGCACCATCACCGGCCAGCTTCGGCGGCTGGGCTGCTCAATGGACTGGAGCCGCGAGCAGTTCACCATGGACCCGCATTTCTCGAAGGCGGTCGTCAAGGTTTTCGTAGACCTCTACAATCGCGGCCTGCTGTATCGCGACAAAAGGCTGGTCAACTGGGATCCGGGCCTGAAAACGGCGATTTCCGATCTGGAAGTCGAAACGCGGGAAGTGAGCGGCGGCTTTTGGCGCATCAAATATCCGCTGGCGGATGGCGTGACGCTCGCCGATGGCGCGGACCATATCGTCGTCGCCACCACGCGCCCGGAAACGATGCTGGCCGACATGGCAGTCGCCGTGCACCCCGACGATGCGCGCTACGCAAGCGTGATCGGCAAGGATATCGTCCAGCCGATCACCGGTCGTCGTTTCAGGATTGTACCGGACGAACATGCCGACCCCGAACTGGGATCGGGCGCGGTCAAGATCACGCCGGGGCATGACTTCAACGATTTCGATGTCGGCAAGCGCGCCGGGTTCAAGGCGGCGGACATGCTCAACATGTTCGACGCCGACGCCAATGTCGTCCAGACGAGCGACGGGTTGATCCCCGATCGCTTCCTCGGCCTGCACCGCTTTCGCCGCGATGGTGTGGACGGTGCGCGCGAGGCTGTCGTCGCGGAAATGAAGGCGCTGGCTATGCTGGTTCCGCATATCACCAAGGGAAAGGATGGCGAGGAAGTCGCCGCAGATTTTGAGCCGCGCGTGATCCAGACCCCTTATGGCGACCGCAGCGGCGTGGTGATCGAGCCCTGGCTGACCGACCAGTGGTATGTCGACGCGGCGACGCTGGCCAAGCCTGCGATCGAAGCGGTCCGCTCCGGCGCGATCGAGATCGTACCGAAAACATGGGAAAAGACGTGGTTCAACTGGATGGAGAATATCCAGCCCTGGTGCGTGTCCCGGCAATTATGGTGGGGGCACCGGATACCTGTTTGGTATGGTCCGCCAGTATGGGAAAAAGATGGAGTTCGTTATCACATCTATTTAAATGACGGGTACTTCGAGCAAAATCTGAATCGTTCTGAGGACTGTCAGCCATTCGTAGAAATGGATGAAGAAGCAGCGCGCGCTGCTGCGATTGAGTTTTATCGTTCTGACGCTTTGCCAAACCCTGAAATTGTATTCGTGAATGACAGAGAAGAGGCAGGGCTGAAGAGTGATGGTAGCACCATAGCTCTATTCCGCGACCCCGACGTTCTCGACACATGGTTCTCCTCCGCCCTCTGGCCCTTCGCCACGCTGGGCTGGCCGGAAGAGCAGGCCGGAAAGCCCCTCCCCTTCAGGGGAGGGGTTGGGGTGGGGGATGTCCCTGACGCCAGCATTACAGCCCCAACCCCCAGCCCCTCCCCTGAAGGGGAGGGGAGTCCAAAGGAGCGCCTCTTCCCTGAAAGGGAGCGGGAGAGTCTGGTGGATCGCCATTACCCCAACGACCTGCTGATTTCGGGCTTCGACATCCTGTTCTTCTGGGATGCGCGGATGGCGATGATGGGGCAGGAGTTCATGGGAGATGTACCCTGGAAGCGCCTGTATCTCCACGGTCTCGTCCGCGCGGCGGATGGCTCGAAGATGTCGAAGTCGAAGGGCAATACCGTCGATCCGCTGGGCCTGATCGACACTTATGGCGCCGATGCGCTGCGCTTCTTCATGGCGGCGATGGAGAGTCAGGGCCGCGACATCAAGATGGACGAGAAGCGCGTCGAGGGTTACCGCAACTTCGCCACGAAGCTGTGGAACGCCGCGCGCTTCCTGCAATCCAACGGCATCGGCGCGTCGCAATCGGTGATCGCGCCGACCGCGACCCTGCCCGTCAACAAGTGGATCATCGGCGAAGTCGTCGACACCGTGCAGGCGATCGACAAGGCGCTCGCCGACCTGCGCTTCGACGCGGCGGCGAACGCGATCTATCACTTCGTCTGGGATCAGTTTTGCGACTGGTACATCGAACTGACCAAGGGCGCGATGGATGACGAAACGCGCGCGGTCGCGGGATGGGCGTTCGACCAGATTCTCGTGATGCTCCACCCCTTCATGCCGTTCATCACCGAAGAACTGTGGCACGCCATGGGCGAGCGGGAGAACGACCTGATCGTGGCGCAGTGGCCGCAACCTGTTGTTGCTGGCGATAACGAAGCGCGTGCGGAGATCGACTGGCTGATCCGCCTTGTGCAGGCTATCCGCACCGCGCGTACCGAACTCAACGTGCCGCCAGGCGCGAAGATGAAGGCGGTCGTGCGCGATGCCTCCGAAGCGACCCGCGCGCGGCTTCAGCGGCAGCAAGCGTCGCTGGCGCGGTTGGCGCGCATAGAGAGCGTCACATTCGGCGATGCCAGCGAAGGTGGCGCGGCGCAGGTCGTGGTCGATGAAGCGACCTATATCCTGCCCCTCGAAGGCGTCATCGACCTCGCCGCCGAGAAGGCGCGCCTGACCAAGGCGATGGAGGCCGCCGCCAAGGAGCGCAACGCGCTGGCGGGGCGGCTGTCCAACGCCAGCTTCGTCGAGCGGGCCAAGCCCGAAGCGGTCGAGAAGGCGCGGGCCGATCATGCGGAGAAATCCGCGGAGGCGGAGAGGCTGGCGGCGGCGCTGGCGCGGCTGGGGTAGGGGCGTATACGTGCCCAACCGTTCTCCTGCGAAAGCAGGAGTCCAGGGTGGGGGGCAGGCTCTTGCCTTCGTCGTTACTCTGGGTTCCTGCCTTCGCAGGAACACGGCGACCCTTGGGGCGAGGTGATATGGTGAACGAGGGACGGCACACAGCATGGCAACTCTAGCCGCAGACAGAGCTCGCAAGCGGCCCGATCTCACCGCCGGGCCGATCAGCGCGACGCTGTTCGCCTTCGCGTTGCCCACGCTGGCGTCCAACATCCTGCAATCGCTGAACGGTTCGATCAATTCGGTGTGGGTCGGACGTTTCCTGGGCGAAGGCGCGCTGGCGGCGACGGCGAACGCCAACATCATCATGTTCCTGCTGTTTTCCGCCGTGTTCGGCTTCGGCATGGCGGCGACGGTGATGGTGGGGCAGGCGTTCGGGCGGCGCGACATAGACGCCGCGCGCTGCGCCTTCGGATCGGCGCTCGGCTTCTGCTTTATCCTGTCGCTGGTCGTCGCGACGGCGGGCTGGTTCGGCGCGCCCGCGATCCTGCGCGCGCTGGCCACGCCGGGCGAGGCGTTCGCGCTGGCGCTCACTTATCTGCGCGTCATCTTCCTCGCCATGCCCGCATCGCTCATCAGCGTGATGGTGATGATGGGCCTGCGCGGATCGGGCGATTCGATCACGCCGCTCTGGTTCATGATCCTGAGCGTGATTCTGGATAGCGGCCTCAACCCCCTGTTCATCCTCGGCTACGGCCCGATCCCCGCGATGGGCATCGCCGGATCGGCGACCGCGACGGCGGTGGCGGGCTATGTCAGCCTGATCGCGATGCTGGCCTATGTCTATGCCAAGGACTTGCCGTTGCGCCTGCGGGGCAAGGAACTGGGCTATCTCATCCCCAGCGGCGCGCAGCTCAAGGTGATCGTCGCCAAGGGCTTTCCGATGGGGCTTCAGATGATCGTCATCTCGACCGCCGGTCTCATCATGGTCAGCCTCGTCAACCGCGAAGGGCTGCTCACCTCCGCCGCCTATGGCGCCGCGCAGCAGCTTTGGACCTATCTCCAGATGCCCGCCATGGCGATCGGCGCGGCGGTGAGCGCGATGGCCGCGCAGAATATCGGCGCGGGCCGGTGGGACAGGGTGAACGGCATCACCTGGCGCGGCATGGCGTTCAACATGGTGATGACGGGCAGCCTCATTCTGCTGATGCTGGCGTTCGACCGACCGGTGCTGGCGCTGTTCCTGGGGTCGGGCAGCGACGCGATCGAACTTGCCCGGCATATGCAGTTTCTCGCAAGCTGGAGCTTCCTGCTCTTCGGCCTCACCATGGTATTGTTCGGCACGATGCGATCGAACGGGGTGGTGATGGCCCCGCTGGTGATCCTGGTCGTCGCGCTCTATCCGGTGCGGATCGGCTTCTACTGGCTGTTCTATCCGATGCTCGGCGCGGATGCGATCTGGCTCAGTTTCCCGGTGGGATCGGTGGTGTCGCTGGTGCTGGCGGGCGCCTATTATCTGCAAGGCGGCTGGCGCAAGGCCCGGATGATGGCCCCGCCGCATGAGGAGGAATGCCGCGACGCGACGAATGTGAGCGGGGAACCGACCGGGCGGATGACCCCGACGGGTTAGGGTGCGCGCGTTCGATACCCTCTACACCCGTTCGCTTCGAGCTTGTCGAGAAGGCGTCCTGGATAAGGGTTCTCGACAGGCTCGAACCGAACGGAGAGGTTGGTGCTCGCGGGAGTGTATTTACCGCCCCTGATTGCGCCAGCGGTTGACGGTCCGCTCCAGTATCTCGTTCTCGCCGCCGCAATCGCGCCACTGGTCGGTGAAGCTGGGGTCGCTGGATGCCGGGCGGCGTTCAGGTTCCAGATTGTCGAGCGCCACGCGGATCGGCACGGCGACGCCTTCGCCGCAGATGATGCACTCGCGGTTGCGCAGCGCGGGGATCGAATCGAGGAAGCCGCGCGCCCCTTCGGGCATCGCCGCCTTCACGAAGGCCTGGTCGCGATCGTTGTTGAGGCGCATGGCGATGATCGTGCCGCACTGCGACAGCACGCCTTCGGCGAGGTCAGACGGGCGCTGCGTGATGAGGCCCAGCGACACGCCGTATTTGCGGCCTTCCTTGGCGATCCGCTCCAGTATCTTGCGCACCGCCTGCCCCCCGCCGGTCTTGCTGCTGGGGATATAGCGATGCGCTTCCTCGCAGACGAGGAGGATCGGCCGCTGCGGTTCGTTGCGCGCCCAGATGGCGTAGTCGAACACCAGCCGCGCCAGCACCGACACCACGGTGGAGGTGATGTCGGACGGCATGGCGGACACGTCGATGATGGAGATCGGCTTGCCGTTGGCGGGCAGGCGGAACACCTTCGCCAGAAAATCGTGCATCGTGTCGGCGACCAGCATGCCGGAGAACATGAAGCTGTAGCGCGGATCGGTCTTGATCTCGTCGATCTTGGTCTTGAGGCGCATATAGGGCAGCGAATTGGTGCCCTTGTCGAGCTTGCCCATTTCGTTCTGGAGGATGTTGGTGAGGTCGGACAGCAGATAGGGGATCGGCGAATCCACCGTCAGTCGCCCCGTGCTTTCGGCGAGGCGGTTCTTCGATCGCGCGGCGAGCAGGCACTTGGCGAGGATGTCGCAATCCAGCGTCCGCTCCGCCCCTTCGGACGTGACGAACACTTCGCAATGCTCCTCGAAGTTCATCAGCCAGTAGGGGAGCGCGAGGTTGTTGACGTCGAAGATCGCGCCGTTCGTCTTGAACGCGGCCGAATATTCGCCGTGCGGGTCGATCATCACGATGTGCCCCTGCGGCGCAAGGTCGCAGATGCGGTGCAGGATGAGCGCGGCGCTGGTCGACTTGCCGGTGCCGGTGGAGCCGAGCAGCGCGAAATGCTTGCCCAGCATCGCATCGACATAGAGCGCGGCGCGCGTGGATTTGGTGGGATAGACGGTGCCGATCTGAACATTCGCGCGCTCGTCCGCGGCATAGATCTGGTTCATCTCGACGCTGGACACGGGGTAGACGTCGGTGCCCGGCGTGGGATAGCGGGTGACGCCCCGGCGGAAGCCGTAGATCTTGCCGGTCAGCCGCTCCTCGTCGCCTTCGCCCAGAAAGTCGATGTCGGCGACGATCTTCGTCGGGTCGTGCCGGTCGAGCACCATGGCGCGGACGTTGGCGACCAGCCAGTTGCTGCCGACGCGCATCTTGACCTGGCTGCCGACCTGCCCCGCCATCGCGATCGAAGGATCGGTATCATGGCTGTAATGGGCAAGGCACGCGGTTTCGAGCAGCAGTTGCGAACTTGATCCGGCGACCTGAAATACGAAGCCCATGGATGGGTCGCCCATGCCGCCGTTCGTCATCGGGGCGCTGCCCTGCATCGCCTGATCGAACTGTGTCGCACCCGTCATGCTGTTCATAATGCCCCGCATCCGCTCCTGACCGTAAAGGCCGAAGCGTCGTGGGTAACGGAAACGGGTAAACATAGGCTTACGGCGCCTTGCGCCCGCTATATGCGCCGTGCGATCGCGCCGGCGGCCCAGCCCATGCCCACCGCCATGGCGATGGCGACGAGACCGTAGAGGAACGACCAGTTTTGCGCCGCTTGCGCGATGAACTGCTCGAAGCCCGATTTGCGGATCACGATGTCGCGCACGGCGGCGGCGACCACCCGACCATCCTGCACCAGGAACGTCTCCGCCGTATAGTCGCCGACGATGACCCGCGCAGACAGGGGCAGACGCGCGCGATAGAGAACGCCGTCGGTGATCTCGACGGTGCCGGGCCGCTCGACGAACAGGCCGCTGCGTCGCCGCAGTTCCACCAGCCCCGCCTGAAACCGCTCGATCTCCGCATTGTCGTTGAGCGAGGCGGGGGAAAGCTGCAGCTTGTCGACGCCCAGTTCGAATATGGCGGCGGTGCGATCGTCCACGATCCTGTCGATCGGGCGGGAGGACGCCATCGCGTAGAAGCTGGGGGCGGAGCGGAAGCGCGCGCTGTCGGCATTGACCCACATGCCCGCCACCTTCTGCTTCTCGCGCATGGTGATCGACTGGTCCGGTCCCTTCAGCACGACCACGATGTCCGCCTGCTTATCGGGCGGACGTCCGTCGGGATAGACGATCGCGCCAAACAGCAGCAGTTCGGCGCCGGTAAAGCTGTACTGGATGACCACTTCGCGCTGCGACACGTCCGGCACCAGCATCGGCGCCTTCGCCGCGCCCAGCAGCAGCGCGACCGGCAGCAGCATGCACAGGCGGCGCAGCGCGGTCATTGCACCTGCACCGTATAGATTTCGTCGGGTCGCCAGCCCAGGCCAAGCGCCATGCGGATGGCGATGACCAGCACGATGAACGACAGGATGATGCGCAGATATTCCGGGCGCGCCGCCATCGAAATCCGCGTGCCGATCTGCGCGCCGACGACGCTGCCGATCAGCAGCAGCAGGGCGAGGACCAGATCGACGGCCTTGGTCGTCAGGCTGTGGACCATAGTCGTCGCCATCGTCACGAACAATATCTGGAACAGCGACGTGCCGACCACCACCTGCGTCGTCATTCCCAGAAGGTAGAGCATGGCGGGCACCATGATGAAGCCGCCGCCCACGCCCAGCAGCATCGTCAATATGCCCGTCGCCACGCCCAGCAGCAGCGGCGCCAGCGGCGAGATGTACAGCCCCGAGCGATAGAAGCGCCAGCGCATCGGCAGGGCGGCGACCAGCGGATGATGCCGCCGCTTGCGCGCCGGAGGCCGCGCGCCCGTCCGCATGGCGACGAGCGACTGGATGGATTCGCGCGCCATCAGCGACCCGATCGATCCCAGCATCAGGACGTAGAGGACGGCGATGACCGTATCGATCTGCCCCAGTTGCTGCAGCAGGCGAAACAGCCCCGCGCCGATCAGCGCGCCGATGATGCCGCCCACCACCATCACGCCGCCCATCTGGATGTCGACGGTCTTGCGCGAAAGATGGCTGAACACGCCCGAAACGCTCGCGCCCGTCACCTGCGTCGCGGCGGATGCGGCGGCGACGGTGGGGGGAATGCCGTAGAAGATCAGCAGCGGCGTCGTCAGAAAACCGCCGCCCACGCCGAACATGCCGGACAGGATGCCGACGATGCCGCCAAGGCCGATGATGACCAGCGCATTGACGGACAGATTCGCGATCGGCAGGTAAATGTCCATGGAACATCGGGCCTAGCCCTATTTCAGACGGCGGGGAACCTCCCGCGCATCTAAAAATCCTCTAAAAGTCGGCTGCCAGTGTAAGGGCGACGCTGGAACCGGGACGCGCATTGCCCGCGATCCGTTCCCGCCATTCTGCGGTCAGGCGGGCGGGCGTGGCGCCCAGCCGCAGGCGCGCACTGATCTGAGGCCCGATGTCGAGCCGCGCGACCTGCGGCTGCGCGCCACCCGACAGGCTGAACCCGGCGGCGACGGGCTGCACGCCGGGCAGCGGATGCCCCACGCTCAGCTTCCCGTCGACATAGGCGTCGCGCTGCGTCACGCCGACCATACCTGCCTGCCCATAGGCTTCGACCGTCATCGCCCCGGCGACGGGGGCGGGGCCATAGCCGCCGACCATGCCGACGGCGAAGGCGTTGCGTCCGCCGTCGCCGATATTCGCCCGCCGCTCCGCGGTCAGGCGCACCGGCACCCGCGCGACGGGCTGAAACGCGACGCCCAGCGCCGCTTCATGCGCAAAGGGTCGCCGCAAGGCGGAAGTCGCCCGCGCATAGAGCGCCAGCCGCTCGGGTCGTTCCGGCGTCAGGACATAGGCGATCCGCACGCCGGCCTGCGCGCCGCCAAGCTGTCCCGTCCCCGCGGCGAGCGCGCCGCCGCCCGTATCCCGCCAGAACAGCCACGCACTGCCGCTCAGCCGCTTTTCCGATGCTTCGGAGGTCGCAAAGGCGCTGCCGGGCAAGGGCACCGGCATGCCCCGGCCCGGAATGTCGGCGATCGGTTCGGGACCAGCGGAGAACGCCGGGGCGGACGTACGATTGGCGAAGGCGATGCTGAAACGCAGATAGTCGAGGAGGCGGTTGCCGCTCATCGATCCGCCTGAGACGGGCGTAAGCTGCGCCGGTCTGGCGGCACGCAATGGCTTTAGCGGCATCATCGCGCGTACCGCAGCACTCTGCCTTGCGCCGAGAGCGGGAGGAAACGCCGCCGCTTCAGAACCGCGTGCAAAAAGCTGCGGGGCCGTATGCGGCACATCGGCTGCCCAGTCCTGCGTCATCGCGATCCTTCCGCCCGTCCAGCACAGCAGGACGAGCAGCAGGAAACGCAGCGGCCTGCCGCGACCGGACGGGGCGAGCGCCGTCATCGCGCGCCGTCCATCGCATAGGCAGGAAAGCGATGCGTCGTCTTGTCCCATTGCAGAGGCGCGCCGCGCAGCATCGCGGCATAGCGGAACAGCGCACGTCGGGCGGCCAGCATCGCGATCACATTGCCGATCGCGATGCGCGGTATTGATCGCAGCCCTTGCCGCCAGCCATAGGCATGGGTAACGAAGCACATGCGCATCAGCACCCGCCACAGCATCAGCAGCGCGGTGATCGTGAGCAACGGCGACATCGACGGATGCGGCGGCAGCGGCACAGGCCCGCCCAGCCAGTCGATCCCCGTCAACAGCATCCAGCCGACCCCACCCAGATAGGCGGCGCCCAGCACCAGCGCAGACAGCGCGGCACGCCGGTCGCGCAGCCGCATCCAGCGTTCGGTAAAGCCGCCGTGCCAGCCCAGCCGATCCCATCCCGCCAGCGAGATGCCGATCGTCCAGCGCGTCTTTTGCCGCACGGCATCTTCCAGCCGCTCGGGGAAATGTTCGCGCGTGCAGACCGGCTGGCCCTGCGCATCCATCATCCGCACGAACACGCTGCTGCATCCGCGTTCGGCGAGGCGCAGGCCGATCTCGTAATCCTCGGTCAGCGAATAGGGATCGAACGGTCGACCGCTCTGTTCCTCCGCCAGCCGCGCCAGCGCATCGCGGCGGAAGGCGCAGCCTACGCCGGCGGACGGCACGGCGGCGCCCAGCGCCTCCCGCACGATCAGGTTCTTCGTATGACTTTCGGCGAACTCGTCGCAATAATGCCCCGCAACCCATTGCGATTGCTGACTGGGTAGCGGCAATACCGGCAATTGCACCAGATCGAAGCGGTCGCACATCCGGTCGAGCAGCCGCAACGCATCCGCATGCACCACATCTTCGGCATCGTGCAGCACGATCGCCTTGAAGCGCGCTCTTTCCGCCTTCTCGTCGCGCAGCATCGCGCGCCAGAGCAGGTTGAGGCAATCGGCCTTGGTCGTCGGTCCCTGCCTGCTGTGGATCGCCATCACGATCCGCGGTTCATTCTCGGCAAGACTGGCGACCGCCGCGATCGTGTCGGGATCGTTGGGATAGACGCCCACGAAGATGCGATAATCGCCCGGCCCCCAGGCGCGCAGGGCCGACCAAAGCATCGGGCCGATCACGTCGGCTTCGTTCCAGGCAGGCACGAAGATCGCCATCCGCCCCGCTGTGGCGGGGGGCGGCAGCGTGCGCGTGGTCATGGCGCTATGGCGGCGATAGACGGTGGCGCGCCGCCATAGCGTCCGCCCCAGATAGAGGAGGTCGATCGCCAGCTCGTCCAGCCCGCCCAGAAGCAGGCCGATCGCGGCGAACAGCATCACTTCCTGCTGCACGCCGGACAGCATGGTGACAAGGACAGGTGCAAGGTCGATCGAAAGTCCCCCCGTTGGCTTTCGTGTGGTCGCCCTGATACTGTCCAAATCGGATGGATTTGCAAGATATTGTAAACCATTTTTCAAGGATTTGACCGCGCGTGTCGCGAAACGCTAGGGAAGGCCCGCACATCCCGATGCAGAGGCGCCTTTTTTTACCGTGACGCAGAACCGCAACCGATCCGCCTTGCGCGATTTCCTGACCAGCGAGGCCGGGGGCGGAGTATTGCTGATGTTCGCCGCCGCTCTCGCGATGCTGGCGGCCAACGGCCCTGCGGTGATCGCGGAAGCCTATCACCACTTCGTCCATGCACAGACCGGGCCTGTGCTGACGCCGAAGCTCGGGCCGATGACGGTGCATCTGTGGATCAACGACGGTCTGATGGCGCTGTTCTTCCTGCTCGTCGGGCTGGAAATCAAGCGCGAGTTCGTGGACGGGCGCCTTGCAAGCTGGAGCGCGCGCCGCCTCCCGATGATCGCCGCAGCGGCAGGCATGATGGTGCCTGCGGCAGTGTATTTTTCGATCGTCTGGGGTGATCCCGCGGTTGCCAATGGCTGGGCTATACCCGCGGCGACCGACATCGCCTTCGCGATCGGCGTGCTCGCGCTGCTCGGCAAGCGCGCGCCGACATCGCTCAAGCTGTTCCTGATGACCGTCGCCATCGTCGACGACATGGGCGCGGTCGCAATCATCGCCATCGTCTATACGCAGGGGCTGGACGTGATGGCACTGTTCGCGGCGGCCGTGATCCTGGGCGTGATGTTCAGCCTCAACCGCTTGGGCGTACGGTCCTTGCCGGTCTATCTCATCGGCTTCGCATTGCTATGGTATGCGCTGCTGCTGTCGGGCGTCCACGCGACGATCGCAGGCGTGCTGGCGGCCTTCACCATACCGATCCGCCGCACGCCCGGCGCGCCCGATGCCGACGACAGCCCCCTGCACAGGCTGGAACATGCGCTGCATCCGCTCAGCGCCTATTTCGTAGTGCCGCTGTTCGGCTTCGCCAATGCCGGAGTAACGCTCGGTGGTCTCGGCCTTGCGCAGATATTCGCGCCGCTCCCCGTCGGGATCGCCGCCGGGTTGTTCGTGGGCAAGCAGGTCGGCATATTCCTGAGCGTCTATGTCGCCGTAAAGCTGGGCTTCGGCGTCCGTCCGCGTGGTGCGACATGGCTGCAAGTCTACGGCGTCGCCTTGCTCTGCGGCATCGGCTTCACCATGAGCCTGTTCATCGGCGGCCTCGCCTTCCCCGGAGAAGCCTTGCTGATCGAGGAGGCCAAGATCGGCATCCTCATGGGGTCGATCCTGTCCGCACTCGTCGGCTTCGCCGTCCTGCGCTTCGCTCCGCTGCACCCGCAGCACAATGTCGAGGAAGCGATGCAGGATCGCGAAATCGAAGCGGACGGAGACGTCGCCAGCTGCTGATTATCGCCCGCCGATCAGGTGAAAGGCGGTCTGCCGCCCGTCGATATACCGGATGGCCTTGCCGTCGAAAAAGGCGTCCTCCTCCCGCCGGAACACGACGCTCTGATCGTCCCATTCGGGCACCCTGGCGGTGTTCGACAGTTCGATCGACCAGGCGGTGTTCGGCCGCAGCGGATGGTTTCCCTGCGGCCCGGGCTGCTGATTGTCCCAGAAGCCGATGGCCCCGCCCGCGGCATGGCCGTGATATCCGATCGCGTGCGAATAGATATTGGGCTGCAACCCCGCCGCCAGAGCCTTCGCCCGCGCCGCCGCCAGCATCTGGTTGCCGGTAAGGCCCGTCTTGAAGCTGGATGTCAGTGCATCCATCACCTTGTTCGCCGCCGCCATCCCCGCGCGCAGGCCCGCAGGCGCCTCCGTCTCGCCGGGTTTCAGCACATAGGCCAGATGCTGCGTATCGGTGTTGAGACCCATGTAGGTGATGCCGAAATCGGTCCACAGCATGTCGCCGGGCTGGATCACCACATCGCCGGACAGATCGCTCTTCTCGCCCTTGCGGAATATATGCACCGATGGCTGGAACCATGTGTCGAGCTTCAGCTCCGCGATCCGCTCGCGATACCACCACATCACATCGTCGGCGGTCGTCTTGCCCGGCGTGATGACGGCGTTCGACATCCCTTCGGACAGGATCGCGTGCGCCGTCCGCACAATCTGCGGATAGAGCGCCATTTCGCCCGGAATGCGCGTTTCCAGCCAGCCGACCGCCAGTTCCTCGCCCGACACGATGCGCTCGCGCAGGGCCGGAGTCAGTGCGGCGGTGAGGTCCAGATACTGGCCCTGCGTCAGGCCGTCGCCGAACGCCGTCAGCGGGGAAATGTTGAGCGCGATCTTCTTCGGGTTGCGCTGCGCGATCAGTTCGGCGAGCCGCTTCCACTGGTCGGGCTGCGTCTCCGGCGTCCAGGCGGAGGGGAAAAGCCCCGCCAGCCCATAGCGGCTGACCGTCAGCCGCTCGACCGGCCTCCCGTCGCCCGGATCGTAGAACATCAGGATCGTGCGCCGCCGCGCGCTCATCGACTGCGCGTCCAGCATCGTCGCGACGACGGTATCCTCCATATATTCGCGCGCGACCAGCACCCACATGTCGATGCCCTGTTCGCGCATCAGCGCGGGCACGATCGTGTCGAGCCGTTCCTTGAGCCAGCCATCGCGGATCGCGGCCTGTTCGCGCAGGGGCAGGACCGGCGGCACGGCAGGGCGCGTCTCTTCGGTGGCGCTGAAACCGGTTTGCGCAAGGGCAGGCATCGCGCTGCCCATCAGCGCCGCACTCGCCAGAAATGCCCATGTCGTCAAATGCCTGCGCATATCGTCCCCCTGATTGGAGGGAGCATAGTAACGCGCGCCTTTCCGCTGGCAACTACGCCGCAGCAGCTTCTTTCCGCCGCCCCGCCAGCCCCAGCAGGCTCAGCCCCGCCGCCGCCGACATGTACAGGCCCACCAGCGCGATCCCGCGCGTATCGACCAGATATTGCGCGACGATCGGCGCCAGCGCGCCGCCGATGATCCCACCCAGATTGAAGCCGAAGGACGCGCCGGTGTAACGCAACTGCGTCGGAAACAGCGCGGGCAGAAACGCGCCGAGCGGACCATAGACGAATCCCATCAGGAACAGCGCCAGCGACAGGATCAGGAAGATGGCGAGCAGCGACCCGCTGCCCATCGCGGTGCCGAAGATGAGGCCCATCGGGATCGTGCCGATGCACCCCGCCACCAGCACGAAGCCGGGGCTGCGCTTGTCCGCCCACCATCCCGACAGGATGATGCCCAGCGCCATGAACAGGATCGCGCCGAGTTGCAGCCCCAGGAACGTCTCGCGCGGTATCTTCAGCGTCTGCGTGCCATATCCCAGCGCGAAGGCCGTCGCGATGTAGAAGATCGCGAAGCAGGCGACGACGGCGAACGTTCCCGCAATCGCGCTGCGCAGGTGATCGCGCAGCAGCGTCGCGATCGGCAGGGCGGGGGGCGGCGCGGCCTTTTGCGCGGCGGCGAACTCGCGCGTTTCGGTCAGCGTCAGGCGGACCCACAGGCCCAGAACGACGAGGATAGCGCTGGCCAGGAACGGCAGCCGCCATCCCCACGCCATGAATTGATCGTCGCTCAGCACCGCACCCAGGATGAGGAACATCCCGTTCGCCGCGAGAAAGCCGACGGGCGCGCCGAGTTGCGGGAACATGCCAAAGCGCGCGCGCCAGCCCGGCGGCGCATTCTCCACCGCCAGCAAAGCCGCGCCGCCCCATTCGCCGCCAAGCCCGAACCCTTGCCCGAACCGCAATATGCACAGCAGGAGCGGCGCGACCCAGCCGATCGACTGATAGGTCGGCAGGAAGGCGATCAGCAATGTCGATGTCCCCATCAGCATCAGCGAGGAGACCAGAGTCGCCTTCCGCCCGATCCGGTCGCCATAATGGCCAAACACCGCCGCGCCCATCGGCCGCGCGAAAAAGGCGAGTGCGAACGTGGCATAGGATGCCATCAACTGCGCCGACGCCGATGACTTGGGAAAAAACAGCGATCCAAATACGAGGCTCGCCGCCGTCGCGTAGATATAGAAGTCGTAGAACTCGACCGCCGTACCGATCAGGCTGGCGCCCAGAATGCGCTTGTTCTGGCGCATCGCAGCAAGACCACTCATCCGCGCCGCCGCTTCTGGTTCAGGATTTCATAGGCCATCACCGCCGTCGCCACCGCGACGTTCAGGCTGTCGGCCTTGCCCAGCATCGGCATCTTCACCAGCAGGTCGCATTGCGCTTCGTAGGTGTCCGGCAGGCCCTGCGCCTCGTTGCCGACCAGCAGGAAGGTAGGGCTTTGGTAGGCGGGTAACTGATAGTCCTTGTCGGTGTCGAGGCTGGTGCCCACCAGTTGCCCCGGACCCTGTCGCAACCAGATAAGAAACTCTTCCCACCGTGCCGTCGCGATCTTCTGCGTGAACAGCGCCCCCATGCTCGCCCGCACCGCCTCGACGGAGAAGGGATCGACGCAATCGTCGATCAGGATCAGCCCGCCTGCGCCCACCGCGTCGCCGGTCCGCAGGATCGTCCCCAGATTCCCCGGATCGCGCAGCGATTGCGCCACGATCCAGATGTCCGCGCTCGTCCGGTCGATCGCATCCAGCGGGGTCAGCCGGTCGCGATACACACCGACGACGGCCTGCGGATTGTCCTTCCCGCTTATCTTGGCGAGGATGTCGGGCGTCGTCTCGATCACGTCCCCGCCCGCCGCCTCCATCGCCGCGATCAGGTCGCGGGCGAGGGGATGATCCGACCCGGCATGGAACAGCATCTCGGGCAGCACGCCGGCATCGCGCGCCTCGGTCAGTATCCGCAAGCCTTCGGCCAGAAACAGCCCCTCGGCCTTGCGGAACTTCTTCTCCCGCAAACTGCGCACCCGCTTCACCAGCGGATTGGAAAATCCGGTTATTTCACGGGACAAATAAGGCGCTCCGGGAAAGTTCGTTCGGGTTGAGCGCAGACGAAGCCCTCAGCCGAACAGAGTGAGGCGTGGAGGCCTCCGCTTACGCGCAGCCGAACCTTTCGACAAGCTTGGGACGAAGGGAAGCAAACTGCTCACGCATCATCGAAATCATCCTGGGCATCACAATTTTCATCATCCTGTTCTTCCGACAGGGCGTCCTCGATAAACGCATCTGGATTATAGAAAAAGTTATACAATGTTTTGAAATGCGTCAGCTTGTGCAACTCCGTTTCAACCAGCCTTCCATTCTGGACATTCAGCAATTGGGCGCCAGGGTAGGCGGCAACCAGAACCGAATGAGTCGCGATGATAATCTGGCAATTTTCACTGCGCTCCATGCGTCTTATCGCGCGCAAAAACTCGATTTGCCTTTGTGGTGACAAAGCGGCTTCGGGTTCGTCGAGTATGTAGAGACCACGGCTACTAAACCGGTTCTCGAACAAAGCCAGAAAACCTTCGCCATGCGAACGCTGCTTCAGAGATTTTCCGCCATAAGCATCATAGCTGCCGCCCGGTTCATGCGCCAGCTCGTCAATGGCAGAGGCGAAATTGAACATGGTTTCGGCGCGCAGGAAAAAGCCGTTTCCGACTTTTGGCAGCCAGGAAAGGCGCAGATGCCGCGCGAGTTCAACATCTTCCCTGTCATAGTTGATATGGTTTCGGCTTCCTCCCATGACACTAAAGCCAGCCAGCTTTGCGATCGCTTCCAGCAGCGTCGATTTGCCTGATCCATTTTCGCCCACGATTATCGTTACAGGGCGCGTAAAATGCAGTGCGAAATCGCCTCGACTGAACAGAGGGAGCGAAAGAGGATAAGTATCGAAGGCGCGATCATCATCGCCGTCTGGCAATGGCATATACACCTCCTTCAAAAAAGGAGGGGCAAGGGCGTTTTTCGGAGATTTCGCAGTTGCCATAGCATTCAATCCATAACGGCAATTGCTAAATATCGATTATCGCTTACTCCTCGCCGAACTTGTCCTCGACCAGGCTGACGAGTTTGCCCAGCGACTCCTCCGCGCCGTCGCCCGCTGCGCTGATGACGATACTGTCGCCCATCGCCGCGCCCAGCATCATCAGGCCCATGATCGACGTGCCAGTCACTTCCGATCCGTCCTTGGCGACGGTGATCTGTGCGGGCAGGCTGCTGGCGATCGTCACGAACTTGGCGCTGGCACGCGCGTGCAGGCCACGCCGGTTGGTGATGAGGACTTCGCGACTCGCCCCGCTCATGTCGTGCTGCCCAGCAGTTCGGACGCGACGCTGATATATTTCTGTCCGGCCTCGCGTGCGGCGGCGACGGCGGCGCGCACGTCCATCGCCTTGCGCGCGCTTTCCAGGCGGATGAGCATAGGCAGGTTGATGCCTGCGATCACTTCGATCTCGCCTGCCTTCAGCAGCGAAATGGCAAGGTTGGACGGGGTGCCGCCGAACAGGTCGGTCAGCAGGATGACGCCGTTGCCGTCGTTCACCTTTTCCACCGCCGTCGCGATGTCGGCGCGGCGCAGCTCCATGTCGTCGTCCGGCCCGATGCAGATCGTCTCGATCGCCTGCTGCGGACCGACGACATGCTCCATGGCGACGACAAATTCGCTCGCCAGCCGGCCATGCGTCACCAGAACCAGTCCGATCATAGAGTTTTGCAGCCCTTTAGCGTCATTATCATGTGTCCGGCGCGGCGGCCCGGCGCTTCTCCAGGGCATCCTGGGGCGCCGATTCCATGTTGCGGTGCGAGACCGTGGGCGAAAATCCCGCCTGACGCAAGGCTGCGGCGACACGTTCGGCGACATGCACCGACCGGTGTCTCCCGCCGGTACAGCCGAAAGCGACCGTGACATAGGCCTTCCCCTCTTCCGCATAGCGGGGAAGCAGCGTTTTGAGCAGCGTCTCCATCTGCCCTACGGCGCTTTCATAGGCCGGGTCCTGCGCGATATAGGCCGCGACATCGGCGTCCTGCCCCGTGCGCATGCGCAAGGCCGGATCCCAGTAGGGATTGCGCAGGAACCGCATGTCGAACACCAAATCGGCATTGCGCGGCAGACCACGGGAAAAGCCGAACGACAGGATCGTCAGCACCGGATCGGACAGGCGCTCCAGACTGTAGCGGCTGCGGATATCCTGTTGCAGGCTGTTGCTGTTGAACGTCGTCGTGTCGACGATATTGGTCGACCAGCGGCGCAGCGGCTCCAGCAATTCGCGTTCGCGCGCGATCCCGTCCGCCGCGTGCCGGTCCTGCGCCAGCGGATGCCGCCGCCGTGTTTCCGAAAAGCGCCGCTCCAGCTCCGCCCCGCTGCAATCGAGGAACAGCGTCTCGATGTCGTGGCCGTGGCTGTCGCGCAGCGCCTTGATCCGCTGGACGATGGCGTTGGCGTCGAAGCCGCGGGTGCGCGCGTCGATGCCGATGGCGAGCGGCCTGTCCTCCGCCGCATGGCCGGCGGGCAGCGGTGTGTCGAGGAGGCGATCGAGCAGCAGCAGCGGCAGATTGTCCACCACTTCCCAGCCCATGTCCTCCAGCGTCTTGAGCGCCGTCGTCTTGCCCGCACCGGACAGTCCGGACACGAGCAGAATAGTTTTAGGATGCGGATGCGGCGCCATGATCCCCTGTTGCCAGTCCGAAGGCGTCGAGCGCAAGCGCGACTTTAATGGGGGCGCTCGCCTCGAACGGGGCGAAGGGCAGGACGGGCACGCCCATCCCTGCGATCATGCGGGAGGACAGGGCGTCCGGCATCCGATCGGGCGGCGCCGACAGGTCGAGGATCAGCGCCACCGGTGCGGCGGGGCAATGCGGCATTTCCACGATGCCGATGCCGCGCACTTCCATGCGGCCTTCGATTCTTTCGGGCGGTCGCGCGATGAGGGTGTCGCCGTCGCGCTGCGCCAGCGTGTAATCGTCGCTCAGGAGCATCGCGCCGTGATCGATCAGGCGCAGCGCGAGATCGGACTTGCCGCTGCCGCTCGGCCCGGTCAGCAATATGGCCTTGCCGTCGATGACGATGCTCGTCGCGTGGATCGTCTCGGACATCTTTTCGGACATCGTCTCTGGCAAGGGTCTTGCCTATTCCGAAGCCATGCCGGGGTCGGCGGCCTGCGCCATCGGCAGGTGGACGATGAAGCTAGCGCCCTGCTGCGCATCGTCGCGGTCGCCGATGCTGATGCGGCCCTGATGCCCCTCCACGATGCTGCGCGCGATGGCGAGGCCGAGCCCGCTGTGCTTGCCGAACTGCTCGCCTTCGGGGCGGACGCTGTGGAAGCGGCGGAACACCGTCTCGCGCTCTTCGGTAGGAACGCCGGGGCCTTCGTCCTCGACGCTGACGAGCACCTGCTCGTTCGCCACCGTCGCTACGATCTGGACGAGGCCGCCGGGCGGGGAGAAGGAAATGGCGTTGTCGAGCAGGTTTTCGAGCACGCGGGCCAGCCGCTGCTCCTCGCCCATCACCACCGCCACATCCTTGCGCGGACGGGCGAAGGCGATGCGGACGTCGCGCTCTATGCCGCGCGTTTCGCGGGCGACGATCAGCTGCTCGATCAGCTTGCCCAGATCGACCGGCTCGAATCGGGTGCGCGACAATTGCGCATCGACGCGCGAGGCTTCGGCGATGTCGGTCACCAGCCGGTCGAGCCGCCGCACGTCGTCCTTGGCGATGGCGAGCAATTGCGCGCGCAGGTCGGGCCGCTCGATCCGCTCCAGCCCGTCGAGCGCGGAGCGCAGCGAGGCGATGGGGTTCTTCAGCTCATGGCTGACATCCGCGGCGAAGGCGTCGGTCGCGTCGATCCGCTGGCGCAGCGCATGGCTCATGTCGGACAGGGCGCGCGCCAGCAGCCCGATTTCGTCGCGTCGTTCGGGCAGGCGCGGCACCGTCACTTCGCGCGCCCGGCCCAGCCGCACCCGCACCGCAGCCCGCGCCAGCCGCCGCAGCGGCAATACGATCGTGCGCGCGAGGAAGAGCGAG
The DNA here is from genome assembly GCA_965279415.1 of Sphingobium sp. Lineage (GTDB taxonomy): Bacteria > Pseudomonadota > Alphaproteobacteria > Sphingomonadales > Sphingomonadaceae > Sphingobium. Next base: position 518,679 of record OZ257238.1, on the reverse strand, counting down.
AGCAACGTCGATCCCATCAGTGCGGCGGCCAGCACGAAGCCGAGGCGCAATCTTTCGGCACGCACCACGCGCGTGATGTCGCGCGCATTTTCCGTGGCCAGCAGCATGTCGCCGCCGCGCGTCGGCAGGGCGGCGGAGATCATCGGCGTGCGATCGGGCGCGAAGCGGTTCATCACCTGCGGTTTGCCCGTGCGTTGCGCCGCCAGCACTTCGGGCCATGCCTGCGCCCGATCGACCGCAGGCTCGACGAAATAGGGTGTCGGCGGGGCAAAGACGATCCGGTCGACCACGCGGTCGAGGAAGCGCGCGACGTGCCGCTGCCAGTCCTCGCTGGCCGGATCGCGCAATTCGTAGCGCGGCGTCGCGAGGACGAAGCTGTCCGCGATCAACTGGCCATCGCGGCGATATTGCCGGATGCGGCTGTCGTTCTTGCGCGAGAAAGCCGCGATTAAACGGTTATGCTGGTCGTCGGGCGTGCTTTCCAGCGCGATGCCCAGCAATTGCAACTCCCGCAGCGACTGCTCCAGCCGTGTATCGATGATGCGCGTGCGGTAGCTGTCGAGATAGAAGAAGCCGCCTGCCAGCAAAGCGAGCGCAAAGATGTTCACCGCAAGAATGCGGCGCGTCAGCGACAGCCGCCCCGTCCACTGGAGCGCCATGTCGCTGCCTTCATTCTTCCGAGAATCGGTATCCGGCGCCATAGAGCGTGTCGATTGCGTTGAAATCGGGGTCTGCCTCGCGAAACTTGCGGCGGAGCCGCTTGATGTGACTGTCGATGGTGCGGTCGTCGACATAGACGTCGTCCTGATAGGCGGCGTCCATCAACTGGTTGCGGCTTTTCACCACGCCGGGCCGCGTGGCCAGCGTTTCGAGAATCAGGAACTCGGTGACGGTCAACGTCACGTCATGGCCCTTCCATTTCACCCGATGCCGCGCCGGGTCCATTTCGAGCCGTCCGCGCACGATCGGTTCGGCGGCCTGTTCGCCGGCGTCGGTGGAGGGGCGGGCGAACTCCGCACGGCGCAGGATCGCCTTGATCCGCGCGATCAGCAGCCGTTGCGAGAACGGCTTGGAGATATAGTCGTCCGCCCCCATGGCCAGTCCCAGCGCCTCGTCCAGCTCGTCGGTCTTGCTGGTCAGGAAGATGACGGGCATCGCGCTTTTCTCGCGCAGGCGGCGGAGCAGCTCGATGCCGTCCATCTTCGGCATCTTGATATCGAAAACCGCCAGGTCCGCCGGATTGTCCATCAGCGCCTTGAGCGCCGCTTCCGAATCCGAATAGAGCCGCGTGATGAAGCCTTCGGCCTGAAGCGCTATGGAAACGGACGTCAAAATGTTGCGGTCGTCATCGACCAACGCAATGGTTGCGCTCATCTTCCGCGGTCCAGATGGGTAAACACGTCGGCAGGCCTAGACGATGGCGGGGCAGGGAGCAAGAAAGTCGCTCGATACGAAACATATGTTAAGGCCAGGCCCTGGAATCCGGGCAGCCCGTTGTCCTGTATCGGATCAGGCGACCGCGCCGATTTGACGCCCATGGGGCAAAGGCTTATGCGGATTCGCAGTGCGGAGCATCAGGGACGAAAAACGATCCCCGCAACCCGTGTCCTCGGCCTTTCAGGCCGACCATAACAGTTTAGGAGCAAGCGCGTGCAGGCGACATCCTCATTCACCCTAGCGGACCAGGGCATCACTTCCCGTGCCGAACAATATTGGAATCTCGGCACGGCGCCGCTGGTCGAGGCCGCGCTGGCCAATGGCGAAGGCATGCTGGCGAAGGATGGCCCCCTGGTCGTCAAGACCGGCACGCACACCGGCCGCTCCGCCAAGGACAAGTTCATCGTGCGCGATGCCGAGACGGAAAACACCGTCTGGTGGGGCAGCACCAACGTCCCCATGACGCCGGACCATTTCGCCGCGCTCAAGGCCGATTTCTTCGCGGCGCTGGCCGACAAGGACAAGCTCTACGTCGCCGACCTGTTCGGCGGATCGCAGCCCGAATATCGCGCCAATGTCCGCGTCATCAATGAACTGGCCTGGCACAACCTGTTCATCCGCACCTTGCTCGTCCGCCCCACGGCGGAGGAACTGGCTGGGTTCACGCCCGAATATACGATCATCAACCTGCCCAGCTTCCGCGCCGATCCCGCGCGCCACGGCAGCCGCAGCGAAACCGTGATCGCGGTCAACTTCACCGAAAAGCTGATCCTGATCGGCGGCACGAAATATGCCGGCGAAATGAAGAAGTCGGTGTTCGGCATCCTCAACTATCTCCTCCCGGCCAAGGGCGTGATGCCGATGCACTGTTCGGCGAATATCGGACCGGACGGTGACACCGCCGTGTTCTTCGGCCTGTCCGGCACCGGCAAGACCACGCTGTCCGCCGACGCCAGCCGCACCCTGATTGGTGACGACGAACATGGCTGGTCGGACACCGCCGTGTTCAATTTCGAAGGCGGCTGCTACGCCAAGATGATCAATCTTTCGCCCGAAGCGGAACCGGAAATCTTCGCGACCACCAAGCGGTTCGGCACGGTGCTGGAAAATGTGGTGATGGACCCGGAAACGCGCGAACTGGACTTCAACGACAACAGCCTCGCCGAAAACAGCCGTGGTTCCTATCCGATCGACTTCATCCCCAATGCCAGCGCCGACAATCTCGGCCCCGTGCCGCGCAACATCATCTTCCTGACGGCGGATGCCTATGGCGTCCTGCCGCCGATCGCGCGGCTGACGCCGGAACAGGCGATGTATCATTTCCTTTCGGGCTATACCGCGCGCGTCGCGGGCACCGAAATCGGCGTGACGGAGCCGACGGCGACCTTCTCCACATGCTTCGGCGCGCCCTTCATGCCGCGTCATCCTTCGGTCTACGGCAATTTGCTCAAGGAACGCATCGCCAAGGGCGGCGTCACCTGCTGGCTGGTCAACACCGGCTGGACCGGCGGCAAGCATGGCGTGGGCAGCCGGATGCCGATCCGCATCACCCGCGCGTTGCTGAACGCCGCGCTCGACGGCAGCCTCAACGCCGTCGCCTTCCGCACCGATCCCAATTTCGGGTTCGAAGTGCCGGTCGCGGTGCCGGGCGTCGATTCCAAGATCCTCGACCCGCGCCAGACCTGGGCCGACGGCGCCGACTATGACGACACCGCCGCGAAGCTGGTGAAGCAGTTCGTGGACAATTTCGCGCAGTTCGAAAGCCATGTCGACGCGTCCGTGCGGGAAGCCGCGCTGACCGCGGCCTGATCCGCGCTTCACGATACGATCCAGGAGAGGAGGGCCGGACGCACGCACGTCCGGCCCCATTTTTTTGCCCGTGCCGCGGCAAAGCTGCTATGGTGCCTCCATCACGTGCGGAGGACGATCATGGGCATTTTCGACGGCATATTGGGCAATATGGGCGATCTCGACGCGCTGGCGACCAAGCTGGGCCTGCCTGCGGAATCGATCGGCCCGTTGATGCAGCAGATCGCCGCCGACATCGGATCGGGCAAGACCAGCGTCGCCGCGCTTGCCGAAACCGCAGCCGCGCATGGCGTGTCGGCCGACAAGTTGCAGGAATTGATGGGGCAGGCCGGTGGTCCCGAAGCGATCATGGGCAAGCTGGGTAGCCTGTTCGACCGCGACGGCGACGGCAGCCCCGTCAACGATCTGAGCGGCTTGGCCAAGGGTCTGTTCGGCTGATCGGTTCGGCGTCGTCTCGCGGAGGCTTGCAAATTATAACCAGATGGGTTAGTGAGCGGACATGTCGTCCGAACATACCCTTTGTTCAAATCCCAGTTTCGGTTTTATCGGCCCGCTTACAGGCGGTCAGAAGCAACATCGTCGGATTTCTGCGGCTGTTTACGCCGCAACTTCCGCAACTTTACCGCTTACGAACGCGCGTCGCGATGGGCGTTTGGATCATACCACTTCCACGATCAGCGCGTTGCCGGTTACGCCGGTAACGCGCATCAGGGCACCGTCCGCAGCATCGGGTCCGCGGCATGGCCATACGCCGTCGCCCAGCTTGACGCGGCCCTGTCCGCCGCGGATGGCCTCCACCACGGTGACGATCTCACCCACCAGTCGCGCGCCGCGATCGTTGAGCAAGGGATCCTGCGATTCGACCGGATTGTCGCGATACCAGCGTTTGCCGGCATAGGTCGCGATCAGGCACAGCACGGCGAAAACGATGATCTGCGCGGGCAGGGCGATGCCGGTCACGATCGTCACGCCCGCGGTCAGCGCGGCGGCGATCGCGATCCAGAACAGGAATATGCCCGGAATGACGATCTCGCCGATGCCGAACAGCACCGCGAGGATGAGCCACAGCCAATGACTGTCCAGAGCGCCGATATCGATCATGCGCCCCCCTGCTCGAACGGCCCGCGGCGGCGCGGCGTCGTGGGCGTGGGGTCGGTCACGGTCGGCGTGCCGCCGCCAAAGGTCTCGCGCGCCAGTTCACCGATCCCGCCCAGCGTGCCGATCAGCTGCGTCGCCTCGACCGGGAACAGGATCGTCTTGGCATTGGGCGATGTCGCAAAGCCGCCGATCGCCTCGACATATTTCTGCGCGATGAAGTAGTTGAGCGCCTGCGGATTGCCCGCCGATATCGCGTCGGACACCATCTGCGTCGCCTTGGCTTCCGCCTCGGCCTCGCGCTCGCGCGCCTCGGCATCGCGGAAGGCGGCTTCGCGTCGCCCTTCGGCCTGCAATATCTGTCCCTGCTTCTCGCCCTCGGCGCGCAGGATTTCGGAGGCGCGCATCCCTTCGGCATCCAGGATGTTGGCGCGCTTCTCGCGTTCCGCCTTCATCTGGCGGCCCATGGCGTTCACGATGTCGGCGGGCGGGCGGATATCCTTCAGTTCGACGCGCGTGATCTTCACGCCCCAGCTTCCGGTCGCATGATCGACCACGGACAGCAGCCGCGCGTTGATCTCGTCGCGCTTCGACAGCGTCTCGTCCAGGTCCATCGACCCCATCACCGTCCGCAGGTTGGTGGTCGCCAGCTGCATGATCGCGACATAGAGTTCGGACACTTCATATGCGGCCTTGGCGGCGTCCAGCACCTGAAAGAACACCACGCCGTCCACGGAGACCATGGCGTTGTCCTTGGTGATGATCTCCTGCCCCGGAATATCAACGACCTGTTCCATCATGTTGATCTTGCGACCGACATTGTAGAAGAAGGCGGGATAGAAATTGAGGCCCGGCCGCGCCACCTCGGTAAAGCGGCCGAAGCGTTCTATGGTATATTGATAGCCTTGCCGGACGATCTTGATACTCGCCGCCAGATAGATAAAGACGAGCAGCGCGGCTGCCAGTGCGAATGTCGTGACCATGAAATCGGTTCCTCCCTCGCGTGTCCTACTTCGGACTATGCCGACAAAGCGTTAACCGGGGAAGGCATTTGAAGGATTATGTGATGCAGCTTGCCTTTGCCCGGTCGCTCCTGTTCGTGCCCGCCTCCAATCCGCGGGCAATGGAAAAGGCGCAGGGGCTGGAATGCGACATGGTGATGCTCGATCTGGAGGACGCCGTGCCGGACGCGCAAAAGGAGGAGGCGCGCGCCGCCGCCGTCGCTGCGCGCTATCCCGGCAAGCTGACCGGCATCCGCATCAATATGGAAGGCACCCCCTGGCACGGCGCGGACATGATCGCCGCCAAGCACAGCGCAGCGGATTATGTGATCCTGCCGAAAGTGGAAACCGTAAGGCAGGTGCATGATGTCCGCAGCGTCACCGAAAAGCCGGTGATCGCGATGATCGAAAGTGCCCGCGGCCTGATCGCGGCGGCGGACATCGCGGCGCAGCCGGGCACCGCGGCGTTGTTCATGGGCGTCAACGATCTGCGCAGGGATCTGGGGATCGCCGCCGATGCCGGGCGGAGCGGCCTGACGCTGCCCTTGCAGGGCGTCGTGCTTGCCGCGCGGGCATCGGGCAAGGCGGTATTCGACGGCGTCTACAACCGTCTGGAGGATGCGGAGGGGCTGGAAGCGGAATGCCGCGAAGGCCGCGCCTTCGGCTTCGACGGGAAAACGCTGATCCATCCCAATCAGATCGGCATCACTAACGCCCTGTTCGGTCCCGACCCGCAGGCGCTCGCCGAAGCCCGCCGCCTTATCGACGCGGCCACCGGCGGCGCGGAACGCTTCGAGGGCAGCATGATAGAGGCGATGCACGTCGACGCGGCAAGGGCGCTCATCGCGCGGGCGGAGGCACTGGGGATTTAGCTTACGCCAGTATCCCAAAAAAACCGTTCGGGCTGAGCCTGTCGAAGCCTTCTGCTGAGCGCAGCGAAGCATTCTTCACTTCGTTCAGAAGAGCCTTCGACAAGCTCAGGGCGAACGGGAAGAGGGTAATCGCAGAATAATCTACCGCACCCGCCGTCCGCGCCAACCCAAAGTCGCTGCCACCATCAATGCCAGCGCACTGACAATCCCTCCCACGATTTCCTGCCACAGCCAGACCCGGACGATCCGGTAGGTGCCGGGCGCTTGGGCCTCGAAATGGAGCATCGGCCCGGCGGACGGGACGGGCTTGCCATCCCGTTGGACTTGCCAGATCGGGAAGGTCCAGCGGCCCATCACGACCGGGCCGGGGCGTTCCACCCTGATGCTGTCGCCGCGCGGCAGCGCCTTGTACTGGCGCAGGTCCAGTTCCCGCTGCCCGTTCATGATCGCCCTGTAGTTGAAGCCGTTGGGCACATATTCGACGGCATCGGGCATGGTCGCATGGATACGCGCGAAGTCCGGCGGACTGTTGAGACCGATGACGCTGTATTTGACGAGCAGGGCATAGGGCACGACCAGCATGGCGGCTCCCATTGCGACGAAGATGCGCCGCAGCCTTTCGCCTTTCGTCGAGAACAGGGCCGTGACCGCTGCAAACTCGGTCACGCCCAGCAGGCGCCAGGGGAACTGCACCTTGTCGATGGGCGGCAGCAGCCAGAGGAAGGGGAGCATGCCGATCGCGGCGATCGCCGTCCCGACCGTAAGCCAGGTCCAGATCGTCCGCGTCGGCGCAGCCAGGGCAAGTGCGACAAGCCCCAGACCCAGCAGTTGCAGATTGCCCAGCGTCGGATCGGGGCTCCAGAAGAAATGCCAGTTCACCGGCATGTAATAGGGGGACCACAGGCCCTGCGTGGACATATAGGGTTGCAGGGAAATGGCGGGGACGAGATAGAAGGCCGTCAGTCCGATCGCCAGCACGCCTGCCCCTGCCGCCGGGATCAGAAGCGTCGGCTGCGTCCATGCACGGGCAAACACCAGCGGCGCGATCAGGAACAGCCCGACCAGAGTCGCCATCGGCAGATGGGTGAGGATCAGGCCCGCAAAGGCGCCGGCCAGCAGCAATATGCCGCGGCGGCGGGGCAGGGCGTCTATCCCCAGCGCGATCAGCGGCAACCAGACGAACGACGCGAACTCCGCCAGCGCCCCCCGCACACCCAGGTCGAGCAGATGATAGGGCGCGACCATATAGGCGGTGGCGCCCAGCAGCGGCCAGTCGCTGCGCGCCGCCAGCCAGCGGTGCATGGCAAGGCCGGAGAACAGCAGGAAAAGGAAAGCGGCGCCGTAGATCGCATGAAAGGTGGAAAGCCCCAGCGCATTCAGTCCGCCACTCAGCCAGAAGGCGACCGGCGGATAAAAGAAGAACGTCGGGCTGCCCAGCCCTTCGAAACTGGCGGGCATCCAGCGGGGATAGAGCGTCCCGGCGCGCAGCGCATCGGCGAACTGGCTGGTCCAGATATAGTTGTATTTGGCCGAATGGCTGTATCCCGGCTCCATGAGGAAGCCGGGGGCCAGGATGATCGCCGCGACAAGGGCAAGCCGGAACAGGACACGCATGACGGCGCGTTTACCATGTTCTTTCTTACCATCTCCTTGCACCGGCGGTGCCTTTTGATGCGGCATCCACCGGTGCAGGCAGGTCAGAGAAAAATCAGAACCTGCCGCTCAGCGCCACGCCGATCACGCGCGGTTCGTTGAAAACGGCGGCCATGTAGTTTTCGATCACGCCCTTCAAGTTCTTCTCGTTGGTGATGTTGCGGGCGAATACCGAGAACTCATAGGCATTGTCGGGCGCTGCATAGCCGATCTTGAGACCGCCTTCGAAGCTGCCGTTCGAATTGAACTCCTTGGTCGAATAGAGCACGAACTGCGTCTTGCCCTGCACGTTCCAGTCGGTCGCGGCGAACAGCTTGCCGCCGTTGCCCAGCGGTACGTCGTAGCGCGCGGTGAAGTTCAGATTATATTCCGGCGCATTGGGCAGCGGATTGCCGTCGATCTGCGCAAAGACGGCCGGTGCGCCGAATACCGGCGCGGTGATGGTGGGATCGCCGACGGTGCACACCACGACGCCGTTCAGCGCGCAGACCTGCGCATAGACGCGCTTGTCCTTGATCTCGCTGTGCAGCCAGCTTGCGCCGGCGGTGAGCGACAGATTGTCGACCGGCGCCCAGTCCAGCTCCGCTTCCATGCCGTAAGCCACCGCCTTGTTGGCGTTGAACAGCACGCCGTTGCCGTTGCTGTCGTTGCCGTTCAGTTGGATGTCCTTGACCGTGTAGTAGAAACCGCTGGCGTTGAAGCGCAGGCGATTGGCGATCTGGCTCTTGAAACCCGCTTCCCACGATAGGATGGTCTCGGAGTCGGCGGTCGTGAAGTCGGAATTGAACACCGCCGAACGCCCTTGGATCGTGGGGCCGCGGAAGCCGCGCGCCACGCGGGCATAGAGGCTGAGGTCGGGGCTGGCTTCATAAAGCGCGCTCACGTCCCAGCTTGGCTTGGTGTCGGACAGGCGGACATTGCGGCGACCGCGATAGGTGACGACGCCCGCGGCTGTGTCCGCCGTCTTGACGAGGCGCGTCAGCTTCGTGTCCTCGGTGATGCGCGCGCCCGCCGTGAGCGTGAAGTCCGGCAGGATTTCGTAACTCGCCTGGCCGAACAGTGCCCAGCTCGTGTTGACGTTGTGCAGGCGCACCCAGTTGTTGGGGTTGCGCGCGGCGGTCGTCAGGAAGAAGGCGCGCTGATAGAAGTCGGTCGTGTCGCGCGAGTCGAAATAGATGCCACCGACCTGATATTTGAACGGCCCCTCGCCGTTGCTGGAAAGGCGCACTTCCTGCGTCCACTGGTCGAGATCGCGCAGATTGCCCTGGCTCTGGCCGAAACCGTTGGCGACGCCGTTTACCGGGAAATTGGCCGCAGCGCCCCCGTCCGTATCGCCACGGCTGAAGCCGGAGGCATGTTCATAGGCGGTAATCGACGTCAGCGTGACGGGGCCGAAATCATAGGCTGCCTTCAGCGAAGCGCCCTGCGTCTTGTAGGCCTGCGGATTGTTCTGCGCTTCGTCGAGCGCGATCTTGCCGCGCGGCTCGGCATCCACGCTGTTCGATCCCTTTTTCAAGGCCGCCCGGTGGAAGATGGTCGACGTGCCGTCATAGTCACGGAGATGGCCGGACAGCAGGAAGCTGGTCTGTTCGGTCGGGGTCGCCAGTATCTGCGCGCGGATGTCCCGCTCGTCGAAGCCGCCCATCGCGTCCTTCTTCGGCGAAACGGTGCCGTCGGCACTGGGGCCGCTATACGTGTTGTCCACCCAGTCGTCGCGATGCTGGTAGAGCGCGGAAATGCGGACCGCCAGCTTGTCCTCGATTAGCGGGCCGCCGACGCCGCCGTCGAACGTGACGGTGTTGTAGCTGCCATAGCTGGCCGAAGCGCGCCCCTCGAACTGCGTCAGGCTGGGCTTGATCGTGTCGAACTTGATGATGCCCGCAGTCGTGTTGCGACCGAACAGCGATCCCTGCGGCCCGCGCAGCACTTCGATCTGCGTCACGTCGAACACCGGGTTCGATTTCAGCACGACATGCTCCAGCACGACTTCGTCCTGGATGATCGACACCGGCTGAGACGCACCGAGGTAGAAATCGATATTGCCAAGGCCGCGAATGTAGAAGCGCGGGAAGATGCGGCCCGTCGTCGTTTCGGCATAGAGGCCGGGCACGCGTCCGGACAGCGCCAATATGTCCTCGCCACCCGACTGGAACGCGCGCAACTGGTCCCCTGCGACCACGCCCACCGACAGCGGGACTTTCTGCAGGTTTTCGGACCGTCGCTCGGCGGTGACGACGATATCGCCCAACTGGCTGTCGTCTGTCGACGCTGCGGCGGGGGCAGCGTCCTGCGCCTGCGCCGCGGAGGCAAGCGACAGCGCGCCCAGCGCGACGGTCAGCGAAAGGGCGACGCGCGCCACGGTGAAATGCGACATGATGGATTCCTCGGAACGATGGGGGGCGTGAAGCTGCGGATGGCCGTGTCTGTAAATATCGGTAGTACGGACGCATGGCCTGTGCGGCTTGTGCGTTCCGACCCTCGCCTCTGATGCTCCGCTATGTCCGGATTGTGTCTGATTGGTGACAATAGAAACAATCTGTTGCGCTGTGGCACGCGTGCAACAAATGTCCGTCGTGCGTCTCTTCGCGCCCTGCGCAACAAAATATCGTCGTGCACTAGCCCGCTGGCGGCATAATGGTTACATGGACCGCCACATATCCCCAGCGCATGGCCTCCGTCGATCCTTCCGGCGGTCCGTGCGGCGCACCAGAAAGTGGCTTTTTACATGGACATTCGCCTTGGCCTGACATTCGACGACGTTCTCCTGCAACCAGGAGAATCGGACGTGATGCCGAGCCAGGTCGATACCAGCACGCAGGTAACGAAGGCGATCCGCCTCAACATCCCGGTGCTGTCCTCCGCCATGGACACGGTGACCGAAGCCGACATGGCGATCGTCATGGCGCAGCTCGGCGGGCTGGGCGTGCTGCACCGCAACCTCACGATCGAGCAGCAGGCGGCGGCGGTGCGCGCGGTCAAGCGGTTCGAAAGCGGCATGGTCGTCAACCCGATCACGATCACCCCCGACGCGACACTGGCCGATGCGCAGTCGCTGATGGCGCGCCATCGCATTTCGGGGATTCCGGTGGTGGAGGCATCGGGGCGGCTCGTCGGCATATTGACGCATCGCGACACGCGTTTCGCCGAAAATCCCACGCAGCCCGTCAGCGAACTGATGACCAGAGACAATCTGGCGGTGGTGCCTGCGGGCGTCAGCCAGGATGAAGCCCGCCGCCTGCTGCACCAGCGCCGCATCGAAAAGCTGCTGGTGGTGGACGAAGCCTATCATTGCGTCGGCCTCATCACCGTCAAGGACATGGAAAAGGCCGTGACCTATCCGCAGGCGACCAAGGACGCGACCGGGCGCCTCCGCGTCGCCGCCGCGACGACCGTGGGCGACACGGGGTACGAACGGACCGAGGCGCTGATCGACGCGGAATGCGACCTGATCGTGCTCGACACCGCCCATGGCCACAGCAAGCAGGTGTCGGCGGCGGTCGAGCGGATCAAGCGCCTGTCCAATTCGGTGCAGGTCGTCGCGGGCAACGTCGCGACCGCCGAAGCGACCCGCGCGCTGATCGATGCCGGTGCGGATTGCGTGAAGGTCGGCATCGGCCCCGGCTCCATCTGCACCACGCGCGTCGTCGCGGGCGTCGGCGTGCCGCAACTGACCGCCGTGATGGACGCAGCCGAAGAAGCGTTCAAATCGGGCATTCCGGTGATCGCCGACGGCGGCCTGCGCACCAGCGGCGACCTCGCCAAGGCGCTGGCGGCGGGCGCAAGCTGCGTCATGGTCGGTTCGCTGCTCGCCGGGACGGAGGAAGCGCCGGGCGAGACGTTCCTGTATCAGGGCCGCGCCTACAAGAGCTATCGCGGCATGGGCAGCGTCGGCGCGATGGCGCGCGGCAGCGCCGACCGCTATTTCCAGCAGGACATCAAGGACCAGATGAAGCTGGTTCCCGAAGGGATCGAAGGGCAGGTGCCGTTCAAGGGCCCGGCGCGCGATGTCATCCACCAGCTCGTCGGCGGCGTGAAGGCGGCGATGGGCTATACCGGCAGCGCCACCTTGCCCGACCTGCGGCAACGCGCACGCTTCGTGCAGATCACCAATGCGGGCCTTTCCGAAAGCCATGTGCATGACGTGACGATCACGCGCGAGGCGCCCAATTATCCGACGCGTTAGCCTTCGCTTCACTTCGTCATGCTGAACTTGTTTAGCTGCGCTGGCCCGATGGCTCAGCATCCATTGGCTCTGACTTTGCAATGACGCCCACAAGGCAGAGCTAATGGACCCTGAGCCGTGAGGCCAGCGCAGCTAAACGAGTTCAGGGTGACGAGCATGATATGCAATATGCTATTGCACTCCTCCCGATAGACGCGGGCAACAAAGGTTCTCCCCATGACCCCAGCCGCACGCGCACAGGCCGCCATTGACCTGCTCGACGAAGTGATCGTCGCCGCGCGGGACGGCGGTCCCGCCGCCGACACGCTGATCGCCCGCTATTTCAAGACGCGGCGCTATGCCGGGTCGAAGGACCGGCGGGCGGTGCGCGATCTCGTCTATGATGCGATCCGTCGCGCCGGGGAGCGCCCCGAAAGCGGACGTTCGGCGTTGCTGGGTCTGGTGCGGGATCAGCCCGGTCTTGCCGCCTGTTTCGACGGGTCGCCGCACGGCCCGGCCCCGATCGCCGAGGACGAACCGGCGGCGGAAGCGCGGCCTTTGCCCAAATGGATCGTGCCCCGGCTCGCCAAGCTGATCGATCGCGCCGAACAGGCCGCATTGCTGGTGCGTGCGCCGCTCGACATCCGCGTAAACCGGCTGAAGGCGACCATGGAAACGGCACGCGCGTCCTTCCCCGATGCCGCGCCCATAGATGGCCTGCCCGATGCCCTGCGCCTGCCCGAGGGCACGCCGCTCGAACAGTCCGACATATGGGATCAGGGGCTGGTCGAAGTGCAGGACGCAGGCAGCCAGATCATCGCCGCGACCTGCAAAGCGCAGCCCGGCATGACCGTCGTCGACCTGTGCGCGGGTGCGGGCGGCAAGACGCTGGCGCTTGCTGCCGCCATGGCGGGCGAGGGGACGTTGATCGCCGCCGATACGGTGCGATCGCGCCTGCAACGGCTGACCCCACGCGCCGAGCGGGCGGGCGCGGCTTCATCGAGACCATCCTGCTCGATCCAAATCGCGAAGCCTCCGCGCTGGGCGGCCATGAGGGGAAGGCCGATGTCGTCTTGGTCGACGCGCCCTGCTCGGGCACCGGAACATGGCGGCGCAATCCGGAAGCGCGCTGGCGCCTGTCGCGCGACCGGCTCGATCGCCTGGTGAAGGAACAGGCGCGCATAATGGACATCGCCGCGCCGCTGGTGCGCGACGGCGGACGGCTGGTCTACGCCGTCTGCGCGCTCACCGATGCGGAGGGGAAGGATCAGGTCGACGCGTTCCTCGTCCGTCATCCCGGCTGGAACGCCGTGCCGCAGGCAACGCCGCCGGGCCGCCCTTGGGGCCACGGACGGTTGCTAAGTCCGCTGCATGATGGCACGGATGGCTTCTTCCTTGCGGTGCTGGAAAAGTCTTGATGGACAAAATGGCGCGATCCGGTGAACATCACGGCCTGTCAGACACGGAATCGATGCTGGAGACTATCATGCGTTTCACCCCTGCTTCCCTCGCTCTGGCCGCGCTGTTCGCCACGGTATCGAGCGTCGGTATCAGCCAGCGTCCCGATGCGCAGATCGAACCGCTGTCGCTCGAATGGCTGAAGAAGGGCGAGGCGGCCGCCGGTTCCGGCGATCTCGTTGCCGCCACCGACGCGCTGGAAACGGCGCTGGCCGTCGATCCGCGCAATCGCGGCGCTTATCTGGCGCTGGGCAAGGTCGCCCGGCAGCAAGGGCTGCAAGGCAAGGCGATCCGTTATTATCGCGAGGCGTTGTTGCTCGATCCCACCGATGTGCAGGCGCTGGCGGGGCAGGGGCAGGCGATGGTCGAAAAGGGTGCGGTTGCTAAGGCGCGCGAAAATCTCGCGCAGGTGCGCAACCTGTGCAAGGGCGACTGCGCCGCCGCCACGCAACTGTCCGCCGCGATCGACAAGGGCGCACCGCCCATGGTGCTGACCGCGAAGGACGTGACCGCCGTACCGACGGTCGTGCCGACCACAACCACCGAAAAGCCCTGAACACAGATCATGCGTAAAATAGCTGTTTTGCGATCGGTGCTGCTCGCGCTTGCTAGTCTGGCTGTGGTGCCTGCCTATGCGGCGGACGTCTCCACCCATGTGCTCGATCTCGCCACCGGGGTCGGAGGAACCGATATTCCCGTCATCCTCGAACGGAAGCAGGCGGACGGTAGCTGGATCGGCATTGCGTCCGCGCGGACCGATGCGAACGGGCGGGTGCGCGCCTTCGATGTGAAATCGCCTGTCGGCACGGGCATCTACCGCCTGCGCTTCGATATCTCGGCTTATGGCCCGAATGCCAATGAACGCTTCTTCCCCGAAATAGACGTGACCTTCCGGGTGTCCGACATGGCGGGCCATTATCATGTGCCCGTGGTGGTCAGCCCCTTCGGGTACAGCACCTACCGCGGGAACTGAGGTCAGCGGCTCAGGACGCGCGCAACGGCCACGAACTCCGCCACGCTCAATGTCTCGGCGCGCCGCTGGGCATCGATGCCCACCTCTTCCAGCGCCGCCAGCCCGCCGGGCAGACCCTTAAGGCTCTGGCGCAGCATCTTGCGGCGCTGGCCGAAGGCGGCGGCGGTCAGCTTTTCCAGCGCGCGGAAGGCCACGCCCTCCGGCGCATCGTCCGGCGTGACATGGACGACGGCGGACATCACCTTGGGCGGCGGGGTGAAGGCGCTGCGATGCACCTTCATCGCGATCCGCGCGGTTGAGCGCCACTGGCCGAGGACCGCCAGCCGACCATAATGATCGCCGTCGGGCTGGGCGACGATCCGTTCGGCCACTTCCTGCTGAAACATCAAGGTCAGCGATGCCCACCAAGGCTTCCATTCGGCGGACAGCCAGCCGACCAGCAGCGCCGTCCCGACATTATAGGGCAGGTTGGCGACGATATGCGCGCCGTCCCCCGCCAGCGCACGGGCATCGATGCCCATCGCGTCGCCTTCCACCACGGTCAACTGGTCGGGGAAGGCCGCATCGAGTTCTGCAAGTGCGGGCAGGCAACGCCGGTCGCGCTCTACCGCGACGACATTCGCCCCGGCGCGCAGCAAGGCGCGGGTCAGGCCACCGGGGCCGGGGCCGACTTCATAGACGCGCGCGCCGTCGAGCGATCCGGGGATGGCGGCGATCCGGTCCAGCAACTGTTCGTCCAGCAGGAAGTTCTGGCCCAGCGCCTTGCTGGCCTGAAGCCCGTGCGCGGCGATGACTTCGCGCAGCGGCGGCAGCTTGGGGTTCGGCATCAGGCGGTGGGGGCGAGTTGCGCGGCGTCCGCCGCCCGGCGATGCAGCGCCGCTTCGCCCGCCATGCGGATCGCGGCGATCATCGCGCCGGGATTGGCGCTGTCGGTTCCCGCGATGCCGAACGCCGTGCCGTGATCGGGCGAGGTGCGGATGATCGGCAGCCCCAGCGTCATGTTGACGCCTTCGTCGAAATGCAGCGTCTTGACCGGGATCAGCGCCTGATCGTGATACATGCACAGGCACGCATCATAGGTCTTGCGCGCGCGCGCGTGGAACAGCGCATCGGCGGCAAACGGACCGGTCACGTCGATTCCTTCGGCGCGCAGCGAGGCGATGGCCGGGGCGATGACGTCGATTTCCTCGCGGCCCAGCGCGCCTTGCTCGCCCGCATGGGGGTTGAGACCCGTCATGACGAGGCGTGGGCTGGCGATGCCGAAATTGCGCTGCAATCCCTTGGCGGTGGCAATCGTCCGCGCACGGATCAGGTCGATCGTCAGCGCGGCGGGGACATCGGCAAGGCGCAAATGGATGGTGATCGGCACGACGCGCAGCGACGGCCCGGCCAGCATCATCACGGCATTGTCGTGCGCGACGCCGCAGCGTTCGGCGATGAACTCGGTCTGCCCCGGATGGGTGAAGCCCACGCCGTAAAGCTGCGTCTTGCCGACCGGCGCCGTGACGATCCCGGCGGCGGACCCCGACCGGGCGAGACCGACGCTGGCCTCCAGCGCCTGCAAGGCGGCCCGCGCACCGTCAACGCTGGCCATGCCCGGCGTTATGGGGCCAGCATCGGACACGCGCAGGCAGGGCAGGGCGTTCGCAAAGACGCCTTCGGCCTGTGCCGGATCGTCGATCTCCGCAACCGGGCCACCCCACACCGCGCGCAGCGAAGCGGGATCGCCGACCGCGAAGAACGTCGGCAGGTTGCGGGCCTGCCGCATGACCCAGGCCTTTGCGACGATTTCCGGCCCTATGCCGGCGGGATCCCCCAGCGATATGGCAAAGGGCAGGTCGGTCATCGCCGGACCTTCTGGCATCAGTTGTAGTCGATCACCGCATCGCGGCGAAGATCGCGCAGGTAGATGCGCGCGCGCTTGTTGACGCGCTCCTCTTCCATCTGCGCCATGATCTGTTCCGCCGAAGGCGCACCGGCCGCGGCGGCGTCGTCCCGACCGCACAGCACCAGCACGCGGACACCGTCGTCGACCGAGCCGAATGGGGGCGTCGACTGGCCGACCTGAAGCCCGAGCAGCATGTCCTGCAGCGCGGCGGGCAAATCGCGCACCTTGATATTGTCGTTGTCGACAACGTCTGCGCCCAGTTTCTGGCCGACCTGATTGGCGGCGCCGCATCCCTGGATCGCCTTGGTCTCCTGCGCGAAAGCCGCCGCACGCGCCGCCGCCTGATCCTTGGTCGTGCCCTTGGGGAAGGCGATCGACAATTGCTTGAGGCTCATCAGCGCGTCGCGCGGATCGGCGGTCAGCACCTTGCGCTTGTCCATGACGTAGAGCAGCGACATGCCGCCGGGCAACTGGATCGGTCCGGCGATCTGGCCCACCTGCATCTCCGCCGCCGCCTGCGCCAGTTCGTCGGGCAACTGCGCGGGGCGCACCCAGCCCAGATCGCCGCCGACCGCCGCCGTGGACGCTTCGGAAAACTGGCGCGCATAGGCCGCGAAGGAACCGCCCTTGCGGATCTGGTCGATGATGTTGCGCGCATTGGCGCTGATCTGCTGCATGTTCTCCGGCGTGGCCGACAGGTAGATTTCGCCGATCCGATACTCGTCGGTGCCCTTCGCGGCGTTCAGGCGCTCGACCACGGACTTCACTTCGTCCTCACCGACATTGACGAAGGGCTGGACATTGCGGCGCAACAGGCGGCTCCACGCCAGTTCGCCTTCGATCTGCCGCTTGATGCTGGCCGACGAGCTTCCCTGCGTGCGCAGATAGGCTTCGAACTGTTGCGGGGTCTGGCGGAAATTGCCCGCGACCCGCTCATAGCTCTGCTGTATTTCGGCCCGATCGATCTTGATGTCGTTGGCGGCGGCTTCCTGAATCTGGAGCGTCTCGTCGATCAGGTTGCGCAGCACCTGCACGCGCAGACGCTCCTTCTCCTCGTCCGCCACCTTGCCGCCGTTGGCGGTGATGATGAGGGCGAGACGCTGGTCGATATCGGTTCCGGTGATGATCTGGCCGTTGACGATCGCGGTCGCCTTGCGGATGTTGGGATCGCTCTTGCCGAATATCGTCATTTCCTTCGGCAGGTCGAGCGTCGCCGAGGGCATGTCGCCTTCGTCGGGCACCGACTGCGCGAACGACGCGCCGCCGACCGCAAGCAGGGCCACGGCCAGCACGGAGGATCGCAGAAGGGAGGATCGGGGCCGGCGCGCGGCAAACTCAGGACGTATCATCGGCGAAACATACTCTCCAGTTCCAGGCCACGGCTGTCGGGGCAATCACCCGGATGACATTCCGCGTCTTAACCCGGCCTGAGCGGCTCCGGGCCGGGAAACCAACCCTTTATATGCCAAGATTGCGAAAAGCCAGTCGCAGCAGGAAAGTGTTGCCCTGCTTCGCGTCGCCCGTCGTGCGATAGTCCCGGCGCCAGGTCAGCCCCATTTCCAGGCAATCGTCCGCATACATGACGCCGACCCGGTGCCGCACGGGCTGATAGCCGTCCGCCAGCGTCAGCGGATCCTCCTGTGCGCCGGTTAGATCGATGACGGTGGAGCCGAATACGGACCAGAAGCGTGCGACCTGTACCCGGCCACCCACGCGGATTTCCTCGCGATCCTGAAGATCCTCGAACGCGGCGGCGGCGTTGCGGTTCAGGCGCAGATAGCCGACCGTGGCATAGGTCTTGGCCGTCCCGACCGTGGCGTCCAGCTCGTTGCGGCGGACGGCCAGACTGTCCTTGTCCAGCCGGAAGCGGTGCGTGAACCGCACGAAATCGGTAAAGCTGACCGTCGTCCGCCCGACGATGTCGGACACGCGTTCGGACAGGCCCGTACCGTTGGGGAACAGATTAGGCCGCTTGTCGAGGCGATAGCTTTGGCCGATCACCGTGCCGACCGACAGGTTTTTGCGATCGAGGCGATATTCGAGGCCGTAGGTGATTCGCGTCGAATCCTCGAACCGGTCATATCCGGGGAAGCGGTTGAGGGCGAAGAGGTTGCTGTCCTCCAGATCGACGGCGCGGGCGTCCTCGTTGGGAACGTCGAGGTTGGACAGCTTGGGCGCGGCGACGATCTGCACCCGCGGAGTGATGCGCTGGGTGCCGCCGAAGGCTTCGCCGATGAAGGGCCAGCGCATGTCGACCGCCGCCGCCACGATGCCGCGCGCCTGCCATCCCGGATTGCCGCGATAGATGGCGGTCTGGGTCAGCGCGTTCTCGTCGCTGTGATAGACGTCGCCGCGCAGATAGCCGGTGAAGGTCACTTCCTGGCCGAGGCCGGTCAGCTTGCGCAGGCTCCATTCCGCTCCGGCGAATGCGCGCTGGGTATCCTGCCCGTCGGTGCGGGTGATGGCGAGGCTGTTCGCCTGAAGCTGGATCCGTCCGCCCAGCAGAGGATCGACGAGACGCAGGCGATAGTCGATGATCGGCAGGGCGACGGGCACCTGACCCTGACGGTCGTTCGCCCGCAGCGTCTGCGTCGCCCAGCCGGACAACGAGAAATAGCTGTTCTGCCCGATGCGTTCGGCCTGAAGCGTGGAGCGCAGGCGATCGTCGCGGCTGACGTCGTAGCGGCGCAGGAAGGTACGGTCGGTCGCCGCGCGGATGGAGCCGCTGACGCTCCATTCCGGATCGAGCTGCAGGCGCCCGCTGGCATCCAGATAACCGCGGAAATCGCGCCGGGAATCGGCGGCACTGCTGACGACCGATGCCGGCAGACGCGACCCGTACGTCGCATAGCCGGTGATCTGGTACGCGCCCTTGTCAATCAGTGCGCGATAATTGCCCATGACCATCGGCAGCGAATCCGAATAGACATGCGGCGTGATCGTCAGATCGCGATTGGGGGCAATGCGGATATAGTAGGGGACGGACAGTTCGGCGCCGTTGACCCGGTCATAGCGCAGGTCCGGCACCAGCAGACCGTTGCCGCCGCCTTCGCCCACGGGATGCGACAGGCCGGGGAGCGGAATGAGCGGCAGGCCGAACAGTTCGATCTTGGCATTGGTGTAGCTGACGCGCTGGCGATTGGGATCGTAGACGACCTTCACGGCCTTGATCTGCCAGGTCGGTTCCTTGGGGCAGCCGTCGCTGTCCTCCACGGAGCAGCCGCTGTAGGCCGCGCGATTGAGCGTGTAGACGCCGTTGACGCGCGATGCCTTGACCGCGGCCAGCCGCCCGCCGCTGTCGAGCACCAGCAGAAGATTGTCGATCAGCCCGTCCTTCAGCGTGTCGGTGACATCCACCTTGTCGCCGAAGGCGATGTTGCCTTCCGGATCGGTGACGGAGACATTGCCCTGCGCCACCACCTTGCCGCTCTTGCGTTCCCACGTCACGCTGTCGGCGCGCAGGCGGTTGCCATCGCGCACCATCTGCACATTGCCGGTGGCGGTCACGACATCGCTGTTCGAATCATAAGCCAGCGAATCGGAAGCGAAGGCGATTTCCTCCTGCGTCGCGGGGGTCGGCGTATCGGCAGGGGTGAGGGGTGTGGACGGCGCGTTGAGGCTTTGCGCGCAGGCAGGCACGGCGGACAGCATCGCCATCAATGCGATACCATGGCGCGCAAGCAATGCTCCGGACAGGAAGGGACCGCTGGTCATAAACGTCGAAACATACTCTGCTGGAACGCGCTGACCCAGCCTATTGCACCGCAACGCCTTCGCCGCAATCGCCTTCGCACGGGTCGACTTGCGGAAATTGCACGATAGCGCTTTGCCACAGCCGCCAAGGCGCACTATCTGACGGGCAGGCGCAATCGCGCACATCCTGTCCGCCGGGTTCCCGGCCAACGCAACCTGATGACGAAAGACCTCGCTCCCATGGACATCACGATCCGCCCGTCCCGTCCCGAAAATGTCGATACGCTGGCGTTCGCCATCGCGCGGGATGCGCTGGCCGCGCTTCCGCTCGCCGCGTCGCGCACGCTGGTCGAAGGGGCAAGGGCGGCCCGCTTTTCGGGCGAGGCGGGGAGCAGTTTCGAAAGTTTCGTTGAGGAAGAGGGCAAGATCGTCCGGGTCGTCCTGCTCGGCACCGGATCGGGATCGGACGCCGACATGGAAAAGGCCGGGGGCGCGCTGACCGCGCGGCTGGCGACTTCGGGCGCTGCGCATGCCGCCGTCGCCTTCCCGCACGGCGCGAGCGGGTCGGCGGCCGCGCATCTTGCGCTGGGCGTTCGGCTGCGCGGCTGGCGGATCGACACCTATCGCACGCGTCAGCCGGAGAAGGCGAAGCCGACCCTTGCCGCCGTGACGATCGTGAATGGCGCGGGCGATGCGGAATGGGATGCCCTGTCGGCGGTGGCGGACGGCGTGGCCTTCACCCGCGAACTCGTCTCCGAACCGGCGAACATCCTCTACCCCGAAAGTTTCGTGGAGCGGTGTCGGCACCTCGCCGACATGGGAGTCGAGATCACCGTGCTGGACGAAGCGCAGATGGCGGACCTGGGCATGGGTGCGCTGCTGGGCGTCGCGCAGGGCTCGGCGCGCAAGCCGCGCCTGCTGGCGATGCGCTGGGACGGCACCGGCGGCGCGCAGGCAAAGCCCGTCGCCTTCGTCGGCAAGGGCGTGACCTTCGACACCGGCGGCATTTCGATCAAGCCCGCCGCCGGCATGGAGGACATGAAGTGGGATATGGGCGGCGCGGGCGCCGTCGCGGGCACGATCAAGGCGCTCGCCGGGCGCAAGGCGAACGTGCATGTCGTGGGCATCTGCGGTCTGGTCGAGAACATGCCCGACGGCAATGCGCAGCGGCCCGGCGACATCGTGACGTCGATGTCCGGCCAGACGATCGAAGTGCTGAACACCGACGCCGAAGGGCGGCTGGTGCTGTGCGACGTCATCACCTGGACGCAGCAGACCTTCGCGCCCGAAGTGATCGTCGATCTCGCCACGCTGACCGGGGCGATGATGATCGCGCTGGGCGACCAGAACGGCGGCCTGTTCGCCAATGACGACGGCCTGGCCGACGATCTGATCGCTGCCGGCAAGGCATCGGGCGAGACGCTGTGGCGTTTCCCGCTGTCGGACGCGTACAACAAGCTGCTCGACAGCCCGATCGCCGACATGAAGAATATCGGCCCGCGCTTCGCCGGATCGATCACCGCCGCGCAGTTCATCAAGCGGTTCGTCGACGAAGGCGTCAAATGGGCGCATCTCGACATCGCCGGGATGGTCTGGGCGGACAAGCCCGGCACATTGTGGGACAAGGGTGCGACCGGCTATGGCGTGCGCCTGCTCGACCGGCTGGTGGCGGACAGGTTCGAGGGCTGATGTGCGGCCCGGTCTCCTGCGAAAGCAGGAGTCCGGGGCGGCGAAGGCGGTTTGTGGGTTCTGGGTTTCTGCTTTCGCAGGAACACGGGGCAGGGGAATGGCGAAGTCATGCAAGTCGACTTCTATCAGCTCAGCCGTGATCCCGTCGATCAGGTGCTGCCTGCCATAGCGGGCAAGGTGCTGGCGAACGGTGGCCGGCTGCTGGTGGTCGTCGCCGAGCCTGCCCTACGCGCCGCCATATCGGCGGGTCTGTGGGCAAGCGATCCGGCGAGTTTCCTCGCGCATGATCATGCGGGCGGCAGAAGCGATGCGACGCAGCCGATCCTGCTTTCCGACCGTTGCGATGCCGCCAATGGCGGGCGCTTCGTGGCGCTGGCGGACGGGCAGTGGCGGGAGGAGGCGCTGGGTTTCGAGCGGGCCTTCTACTTCTTCGACGCGCAGACGATCGACGGCGCGCGGCAAAGCTGGAAGGCGCTGAAGGGCCGCGACGGCATCGAACCCCGCTTCTGGCGGCAGGAAGGCGGACGCTGGCTGCAAGGCCCGTAAGGACTACGGCTTAACATCCTTGCAGCACCGGCCTTGCCTCGCTAAAGGGCGCCAACCTTATTCACACCCCTTATTTTCCGGAGTTTCATCGCCATGGCCGCGACCCGCACCTTTTCGATCATCAAGCCCGACGCGACCCGCCGCAACCTGACCGGCGCCGTCACCAAGATGCTGGAGGAAGCGGGCCTGCGCGTCGTCGCGTCCAAGCGCATCCACATGACCAAGGAACAGGCCGAAGGCTTCTACGCCGTGCATAGCGAGCGTCCCTTCTTCGGCGATCTCGTCAGCTTCATGATCTCCGGCCCGGTGGTCGTGCAGGTGCTGGAAGGCGAGGACGCCGTGAAGCGCAACCGCGACATCATGGGCGCGACCAACCCCGCCAATGCCGAGCCGGGCACGATCCGCAAGGAACTGGCCGAATCGATCGAAGCCAACAGCGTCCACGGTTCCGACAGCGAAGAAAATGCCGCGATCGAAATCGCCTATTTCTTCAAGCCGGAAGAAATCGTCGGCTGATTTGGCCAGGCAGACCGACACTGCGCCCGTCATACGGGCCTGTAACGCCGCCGATGCAGCGATGCTCTCGCTGATCGGCGGCGCGACGTTTCTGGAGACGTTCGGCGACAGCATCGACGCCGAAAACCTGCTGGCCCATGCGCATGGCCCGCATGGCATCCCTTATTACGACGCGCTGCTCGCCGACGCCGATACGCGCTGCTGGCTGGCCGAACTGCCGGGCACGCGCGCGCCGGTCGGCTATCAGGTGCTGACCACGCCCGACCTGCCCGGCATCGCGCAGCCCGGCGACGTCGAACTCAAGCGCATCTACATCTTCTCGCGCTATCATGGCGGCGGACTGGCCGGGCGGCTGGTCGAGGCGGCGCTCGCGGCGGCGCTGGAGATGGGCAGGCGCCGGATGCTGCTGGGCGTCTATGGCGAGAACCACCGGGCCATCGCCTTCTATCGCAAGATGGGCTTCCAGATGATCGGCGAGCGGAACTTCACCGTGGGCATGCAAGTGTTCTACGACAAGGTGATGGCGCGGATTTTATAGGCCGTTCTCCTGCGAAAGCAGGAGTCCAGGGCGGCAAGGGCAGTTTTGTGGGCTCTGGTTTCCTGCTTTCGCAGGAACACGGTGGTTTCAAAAATCCTCGGCGATATCCATCAGCTTCGTCAGCCTCTTGGGCGCGGACAGTCGCCAGCTCTTGCGCAGCCAGTCGGCGATGTGATCCCAGTCGTTGCCGCCGCGATCCAGCCTGATGCCGATCCAGCCCGACGGACCCAGATAGGCGGGACGATAATAGAGATCGGGATCGCGATCGATGAGCATCGCCTGTTCCTCGACGCCGCTGGCCTTCACCAGCAGGCCGGTCACGCCGTCATTATGATGGTCGTAGCTGAAATAGGCGAAGAACTTGCCGCCTTCGACGAAGAAGCCGGGGCTGCCGTGCGAGACTTTTTCCGATGCTTCGGGTAGGGCCAGCGCGATCTCCCGCACCTGTCCCAGCAGCCATTCGGGATTGCGTTCCCGCGCGACATAATCGGCGAGGATGCGGGGATAGAGCTGATGCTCGGCAAAGACGGTGCGGGCGGCGAGGCTTTCCGCCGTTTCGCCCGGCCCGATCGGCACGGCGATGCGGCCCAGCACCGGGCCGTCGTCCAGATCGGGCGTGACGAGATGGACCGAGCAGCCGCCATGGCTGTCGCCCGCCGCGATGGCGCGGGCGTGGGTGTCCAGCCCTTTGTATTTCGGCAGCAGGGAGGGGTGGATGTTGAGCATCCGCCCCTGCCAGCGTTCGACGAAGCCCGTCGAGAGGATGCGCATATAGCCTGCGAGCGCGACATAGTCCGCGCCGCTGGTTTTCAGCGCATCGTTGATGATCGCGTCGAAGGCGTCGCGCTCCAGCCCCTTGTGGCTGTGCGCGAAAGTGGCGACGCCTTCCGCCGCGGCGAGTTTGAGGCCCTGCGCGTCCGGGTTGTTGGAGGCGACGAGGACGACGTCATAGGGGCAATCGGGCAGCTTCGCCGCGGTGAGCAGCGCCATCATGTTCGATCCCCGGCCGGAGATGAGGATGGCGACTTTGGCTTTGGTCATGTCGTCTCCCCTCCCGTCCCTTACCCTGCATCCGTTCGGTTCGAGCTTGTCGAGAACTCAGAGCGCCGTTCTCGACAAGCTCGAACCGAACGGGGAAAGAGAAGCGCTTAGCCCAGATGCGTTGCCGTCCACGCCGCCTTCGCGCTCCACGTCTCGACCGATCCGCGCACGGTGCAGCCTTTGTCGCCCGCTTCGACATGGCCGATGCGGTGGACGGTTTCGCCCGCTTCGGTCAGCGCGGTGGTGACGGCATCGGCTTCGTCGGCCTCCACCGCCAGCACCATGCCGATGCCGCAGTTGAAGGTGCGCGCCATTTCCTCCGGCGCGATGTGGCCCTGCGCCTGAAGGAAGGCCATCAGGCGCGGCTGTTCCCACGCATCGGCATCGACCACGGCATGGCAGCCGTCGGGCAGGACGCGGGGGATGTTTTCGAGGAGGCCGCCGCCGGTGATGTGCGCCAGCGCGTTGACCTTGCCGCCGCGCACCAGCGGCAGCAGCGATTTCACATAGATGCGCGTCGGCGCCATCAGCGCGTCGATCAGCAATATTTCATTGTCGAACAGGGCAGGGCGATCGAGTTTCCAGCCCTTGTCGGCGGCGAGGCGTCGGACGAGCGAGAAGCCGTTGGAGTGAACACCCGACGAGGCGAGACCGAGCAGGACATTGCCCGGCGCGACGCGCGATCCGGTGAGGGCCTGGCTCCGCTCGACCGCGCCGACGCAGAAACCGGCCAAGTCGTAATCGCCCGGCGCATACATGCCCGGCATTTCCGCCGTCTCGCCGCCGATCAGCGCGCAGCCCGCGATGCGGCAGCCTTCGGCGATTCCGGCGATGACGCGCTCGGCGACGCCGCTTTCCAGCTTTCCGGTGGCGTAGTAATCGAGAAAGAACAAAGGCTCCGCGCCCTGCACGATCAGGTCGTTGGCGCACATGGCGACCAGATCGATGCCGACGCCGTCGTGCCGGTCGTGATCGATCGCCAGCTTCAGCTTGGTGCCGACGCCGTCATTGGCCGCGACCAGCAGCGGATCGGTATAGCCCGCCGCCTTCAGGTCGAAGAAGCCGCCGAAGCCGCCAAGTTCCGCGTCGGCGCCGGGGCGGCGCGTCGCCTTCGCCAGCGGCGCGATCGCGCGGACCAGGGCGTTGCCCGCGGCAATATCGACGCCCGCCTGGGCATAGCTGTAGGATGTGTCGTCGCTCATGGGGATCAGCGCCTAGCCATCTGCGCGATTTTATCAAGTGCGCGATGGCCGGGCGCGGCGCTGTGGCATCCAACAAAGGTAACAAAGGTAACGGTAAACACGCATTTCGCACGCAAAATGTCCATTTTTGAGAGGGTAAAATTGCGGGTGGGGGACGGGAAGGCGGGGTTGGGTCATGGGGGTATTCTATCATCGCAAGATGGGTGTAGGACAGGGATGCACGTTGCCTATCCCGTCATCCTGACGAAAGTCAGGATCCATTGGTGCTGACGGCGGGGCGTCAATGCGGGATCAGAGCTAATGGATGCTGAAACAAGTTCAGCATGACGACGTAGGGGACGAGGCAGCGGCGGCCTGTATGACGAACTCTATGGGCCGTGCCTAAACCCGCTTGGCTTCCCCGGCAAATGCCGCCAAAAGGGCGCCGTGACGCTGACCCTGCCCCAGATACGCCCGCTGCATGTCGTGATCCTGCTGCTGCTGGGTCTCGCCGCGGCGATACTGGTGGCGCAGATCGAGGGGGACCGGGGCGTGCCGCCGATCGCGAGCGGCGGCGATTTCGAAGTGAGCGGCGTGAAGGTGGACGTGGCCGGCCCCAATGCCGAGGCGGCGCGCTACGCCGGATGGCGGCAGGCGCAGCGGCTGGCGTGGAAGATGCTTTGGACGCGGACCAACGGCGGCACCGGCGCGCCGGGGCTGTCCGATTCGCAGCTTGAGGCGATCGTCTCCGGCATCGAAATCCAGTCCGAACAGGCCGGGCCGACGCGCTATATCGCGACGCTGGGCGTGCTGTTCGATCGCGCGCGCGCCGGGCAGATACTGGGTGTGCAGGGCCGCACGATGCGTTCGCCGCCGCTGCTCGTCATCCCGATCCTGTGGCAGGGCGGGGTCGCGACATCCTATGAAAGCATCAATCCGTGGCAGCAGGGCTGGGCGCGCTTCCGGACCGGCGACAGCGCCATCGACTATGTGCGCGTCGCGGGCAATGCCGCAGACCCCATGCTGCTGAATGCGGCGCAGACGGGGCGCCGCAGCCGCAACTGGTGGCGCGTGCTGCTCGACCAATATGGCGCCGCCGATGTCGTGGTGCCCATCGCCCGGCTGGATTATGCGTGGCCCGGCGGCCCGGTGACGGGGCGCTTTTCCGCGCGCTACGGCCCGGACAATGCGCTGATCGGCACCTTCACGCTGCGCGCATCGAACGCCAGCGGCGTGCAGGAAATGATCGACCAGGCGATCCAGCGGATCGACGGCCTCTATACGCAGGCGCTCAACGACGGCACGTTGCGGCCCGATCCGTCGCTCATCATCGAGGAGCCGGTCGATCCTGATGCGCTGGCGATCGAAAATGCGAGCGACGCCATTGTCGAGACGATCGATGCGCCGGTGCAGTCGGGCGTGATCGGCGTCACGATTCAATACGACACGCCCAGCGCCGCTTCGGTCAGCCAAAGCGAAGCGGCCTTGCGCGGGATTCCGGGCGTCCGCTCCGCGTCCACGAGCAGCCTTGCGCTGGGCGGGACATCGGTGATGGCGGTCAGTTTCGAAGGCACCATCGATGCCCTGCGCGCCGCGTTGCAATCGCGCGGCTATACGGTGGCGGCATCCGGCACCACATTGCGGATCAGCCGCCGGGCAGCCGCCCCTTCCGGCAGCCAGTAGGGCAGGCGGATCATGAGCCAGATCGGCCTGCCGTTCGACTGGAGCGGGCATGGCGCCGCCGCCAGCGACGATTTTCTGGTGAGCGACGCGAATCGGATCGCGGTGCGGCATCTGGACGGCTGGCACGACTGGCCGGTGCAGGTGAGCGTTCTTTCCGGCCCGCCGCGATCGGGCAAATCGACGCTGGGCCGGCATTTCGCGCGGCAATCGGGCGGCACTGTGATCGACGATGCCGACGGGGCGGGGGACGAGGTGCTGTTCCACGCCTGGAACCGGGCGCAGAACGACCGGCGACCGCTGCTGATGATCGCCGATCGCGCACCATCGGAATGGACGGTGGCGCTGCCCGACCTCAAGTCCCGCCTTGCCGCCGTGCCGCATGTGCGGATCGGCGAACCCGACGATGCGCTGGTGCGGGCGCTGATCGAGCGGGGGCTGGCGACCGGTGGTTCCGCCTGGTCGCCCGACGTGCCCGACTGGCTTCACCGTCGCATCGAGCGCAGCTATGCCGCGATTTCGCAGGTGCTTTCGTGCCTGCATGCGGCCTCCGTGTCGCGAAGTCGCAAGATTTCCGTGCCATTTGCGAAAGAAGCCCTGCAAAGCGCCGGATTTCTGCCTATAGTCTGGTCCGACCCGGAACCGTAGAGCGCGGAACATGCCCGTCGTGACATCAAAGGAAGCCCCCGTGGCCGAAGCCGACCCGTCCGCAAGCCTTGCGATCGTCCCCGATCGCTATTTCAATCGCGAGCTGAGCTGGCTGGGCTTTAACCAGCGCGTGCTGGAGGAAGCGATGAACCCGGCGCATCCGCTGCTCGAACGGCTGCGCTTCCTGTCGATTTCCGGCAACAATCTGGACGAGTTCTTTTCCGTGCGGGTGGCGGGCCTGAAAGGGCAGCAGTTGCAGGATGTCGACCTGCGCTCCGCCGACGGGCTGACGCCGGCGCAGCAACTCGGTGCGATCGCGCAGGAAACCGACCGGCTGATGACGGCGCAGCAGCAGGTCTGGCATCGCCTGCACGGCGAACTGGCGCAGGTGGGCATAGACGTCGTCGCCAGCGATGTCGTGATGGGCAAGCAGTGCGACGACTGGCTGGCCAATCATTTCCAGACGCAGATTTTCCCGATCCTGACGCCGCAGGCGCTGGACCCGGCGCATCCCTTTCCCTTCATTCCCAATCAGGGCCTGTCGATCGTGTTCGATCTGGTCCGCCTGTCCGACAAGCAACCGATCCGCGAACTGGTGATGATCCCCGCGACGCTCGCCCGCTTCGTGCGGATACCGGGCGAACCGGCGCGCTACATGGCGCTTGAGGCGGTGATCCGGCGCTTTTCCGACGTGCTGTTCCCCGGTTACGAGATCAGGGACAGCGGCGTGTTCCGCATCATCCGCGACAGCGACATCGAAATCGAGGAAGAGGCGGAGGATCTCGTCCGCTATTTCCGCAGCGCCATCAAGCGGCGGCGGCGAGGGCGGGTGATCCGGCTGGAAGTCGAAAGCGGCCTGCCCACCAGCGTCGAGGACATGCTGCAGGAGATGCTGCAGGGGCATGATTCGATCATCGCCGACATCGACGGCTTCGTCGGCATCGGCGACCTGTCGGGCATCGTCGACGAGGATCGCCCCGACCTCAAGTTCGAGCCTTATGCCCCGCGCTTCCCCGAGCGCATCCGCGAATATGGCGGGGACTGCTTCGCGGCGATCCGGGCGAAGGACATCGTCGTCCACCACCCCTATGAAAGTTTCGACGTGGTGGTCGCCTTCCTGAAGCAGGCGGCTAACGATCCCGACGTGGTGGCGATCAAGCAGACGCTGTATCGCGCGGGCAAGCAGTCTGCGGTGATCCGTGCGCTGATCGATGCGGCGGAGGCGGGCAAGTCGGTGACCGCCGTGGTGGAGCTGAAGGCGCGGTTCGACGAGGAGCAGAACCTGCTGTGGGCGAGCGCGCTGGAGCGGGCGGGCGTGCAGGTGGTCTACGGCTTCATCGACTGGAAAACCCACGCGAAGATTTCCATGGTCGTGCGCCGCGAAGGCGAGCAGTTCCGCACATACTGCCATTTCGGCACGGGCAATTATCATCCCGTCACCGCGCGCATCTATACCGATTTGAGCTATTTCACCGCCGATCCGCGGATCGGGCGCGATGCGGCGTCGCTGTTCAACTACATCACCGGCTATGTCGAACCGCAGCATCTGGAAAAGCTGGTGATGTCGCCGCGCGACCTGCGCGAGACGCTGTGCAACCTGATCGAGGCGGAGATAGAGCATGTCCGCGCCGGGCGACCCGGCAGCATCTGGGCGAAGATGAACTCGCTGGTCGATCCCGCCATCATTGAGAAACTCTACGCCGCCAGCAATGCGGGCGTGAAGGTCGAACTGGTGGTGCGCGGCATATGCTGCCTGCGCCCCGGCGTGCCGGGTATGTCGGAGAATATCCGGGTCAAGTCCGTCGTCGGGCGGTTCCTGGAACACAGCCGCATCGCCGCGTTCGGCAACGGCAAGCCGCTGCCCAACAACGGCGCGCTCGTCTACATAAGCTCCGCCGACTGGATGCCGCGCAACTTCGACCGGCGCGTCGAATATATGCTGCCGGTGCAGAACCCGACGGTGCACGACCAGATTCTGGATCAGGTGATGGTCGCCAACCTGATCGACAACGAACAGAGCTGGGAACTGGACAGCGACGGGCAGTATCATCGGCTGGAACCGGGCGAACGACCGTTCAACCTGCACCGTTATTTCATGACCAACCCGTCGCTTTCGGGGCGTGGCGCGTCGTTCAAGGGGGGCGAGGCCGTTCCCACGCTCAGCCTGCGTCGGCGCGGCTGATCCATGGCATCCATGCTCTCGCGCCTGCGCGCCGTGACGACGCGCGACGATGCCGACGTGCTTGCGGAGGCGCGATCGGCGATCATCGACATCGGATCGAACAGCGTGCGTCTGGTCGTGTACGACGGGCCGCGCCGCATTCCGTTCATCCTGTTCAACGAGAAGGTGATGGCGGGTCTGGGCGCGTCGCTGGGCAAGACGGGCGCGATCGAACCGGGCGCGATGAAGCGCAGCCTCGCCGCCCTCGCCCGGTACAAGCATCTGTGCGAGGAAATGGGCGTCACCGCGCTGCGCTGCGTCGCCACCGCCGCCGTGCGCGATGCGAGCAACGGCGGGGAACTGATCCGTCGCGCCAAGGCGATCGGCCTGAACGTCGAACTGCTGTCCGGCGCGCAGGAAGGAGCCGCGTCGGGCTACGGCGTACTCTCGGCGATGCCGGGCGCCAACGGCATCGTCGGCGATCTGGGCGGCGGGAGCCTCGAACTGGTGCGCATCCGCGACGGCGAAGTGCATGACGTGACATCGCTGCCGCTCGGCGTGCTGCGCCTTCCCGAAGTGCGCGCCAAGGGGAAGGGCGCGCTGGAGCGCCATGTCCGCAAGCTGCTGAAGAAAGCGGGATGGGACAGCGTGGAGGCGGGCCTGCCTTTCTATCTGGTGGGCGGGTCTTGGCGATCGCTGGCGCGGCTCGACATGCACCTGCAGGATTTCGCGCTGCCGGTGATCCATCATTACGAAATGCCGCCCGAACGCGCGGAACATCTGGTGCGGGTGGTGAGCCACATGCAGCGCGACACGATGAAAGCCATTCCCGCGCTGACGGGCACGCGCATCCCGACGCTGCCCGGCGCCGCGGCGCTCTTGTCCGTGATGGTGCGACAATTGCAGAGCAGCAGCCTGATCGTATCGGCTTATGGTCTGCGCGAAGGACTGTTGTTCGAGGATCTGCCCAAGGACGTGCGCGATCAGGATCCGTTGCTCGTCGCGGTGGCCGCCGAGGGCGAGGCGCAGGGGCGCTTCCCCGGCCATGGCGACATGATCGAAAGCTGGATCGCGCCGCTTTTCCTTGAGGATGGTGCGAACTGGCGGCGGATACGCCGGGCGGCGTGCCTGCTCGCGGATGTCGGCTGGCGCGCCAATCCGGATTTCCGTTCGGAACGCGGCGTGGAGATCGCGCTGCACGGCAACTGGGTGGGCATCGACGTCGAAGGGCGGGCGATGCTGGCGCAGGCATTGCACAGCAATTTCGGCGGTGGGGTGCAGGTTCCGGAGGCGCTCGCACGCCTTGCGCGGCCCGAGGCATTGCGCCGCGCCGCGTTGTGGGGCCTTGCGATCCGGCTTGGCCAGCGGTTGTCGGGGGGTGTGGAAGGGCCGCTGCTGGGCGGGCGGCTGGATGCGGATCAGGAGATGCTGACGCTTACGCTGCCCGAGCGTCATGCCGATCTCTACGGCGAAGCGGTGGAGCGGCGGCTGAAAAGTCTGGCCCAGGCATTGGGTCTGAAATACCGCGTTGCGGCGACGCATTAGGGCGAACACCATCGTCCGGCTGCTCATGGCTTGCAGCCATATCCACGGACATATGAACAGGACAGTGCGTTGGCATATTGATCCAAATCAAGAAAATATTTCCGCATATTCATATGTTTGACGCGGGCCATTAAGATAATTTTTCTCTCTTTCCCCTACGCCTGCAACCATGGCGCAGACATTGGGATCAGAACCGATCGGTGAAGCGATAAGGCTGAAGCGGCCTTATCGGGCCTATGCGGCTGCCAGTTTCACGGGTCTGTCCCTGATCCTCGCGGCCTGCTGGGCCATCGACTGGGCGATGCACGGGCGCCCGCGACCGTGGTTCACATCGTCCGCCGTCATTCTGCTGGGTGCCGCCTATCTGTGGGCGTCCCTTTCCCTCGTCCGCGTCGAGACCCTTCTTGCGCGTATCGCGAACCGCGGTGACGATGCGCTGGGTGCAGGGCAGGACTGCCCGCCGGGTGCGGACTGCATCACGCGCCTTTCCAGCCATATGGAAACCAGCATCGCCCTCGCCAGAGACCTGGACCATCGTCATGCACATCGCCATGGGGTGACGCGGCTACCGACGCGCGAGCCCCTGATCGATGCCATCGCCGGATGCCCGGAAGGCGGCGTGCTGGGCATCGTCGAGCTGTGCGATTTTGATCGCCTGAGCGCGTTCGACATCGCCATGGCGGACGAAGTGCTAAAGGATGTCGCGGGGCGACTGCTGCGGATGGTCGGCACGGATCGCTTCCTCGCGCATGTCGATCGCGCCCGCTTCGCGATCTGGTACAGCGGGTCGTCGCCAGACATGGCCCGCAAGGAGTTCGATGCCGTCTGTTACGCGCTGCGCGACCGGATCGTCCTGGCGGAGATCGACATGCTGCCGCAGATCCGGGCGGCCAGCGTCATTCAGGAACGTGTGATCGAGGATAGCGCCGCTTTCAAGCCGGCGGCGTTGCTGGCGCGCACGATCGCCGCATTGTCCGACAGCCGCGCGCCGCAAATGTCGGTCCATGGCACGCACGCCATGGAAAAGGCGCGCAATTCCTTCCTGCTGGAACAGGATTTGCGGCAGGCCGTCGCCCGCAACGAGCTGGAATTGTGGTTCCAGCCGTTCGTCGATGCCTCCGCCGGTCGTGTCTGCGGCGCGGAGGCGCTGTTGCGATGGCGCCATCCCCGGCACGGCCTTATCGCCCCCAACCAGTTCATTCCGATCATGGAGATGGCGGGCCTGGCCGATGAAGTCGGGCTTTGGACGCTGAACGCCGGATGCCGGGAAGCCCGCGAGTGGACCCGGCAGGGTCTCGGCGCGGTGAAGGTCGCCATCAACCTGTCGGCGCATCAACTGGACGGCAACAGCCTGGACCGGATCGTGGAGCGGACATTGCATCGGCACGATCTGCCCCCAGGCCTGCTCGAACTGGAACTGACCGAAACCGTCGCCGCCGTCGATTCATCGGAAGCCAAGAAGCTGTTCGAAAAGCTGCGCGCCCTGGGTGTCTCGATTTCGATCGACGATTTCGGTGCAGGCTATTCGAGCCTCTCCTATCTCAAGAAGCTGACGTTCGACAAACTGAAGATCGACCGGGAGTTCATAACCCATGTCGATCGTCAGGCGGACAGCCAGGCCATTTGCCAGAGCATCATCGCGCTCGGGCGCGGGCTGGGCATCGCGGTGCTTGCCGAAGGCGTCGAGCGGCGCGAGGAATATGCCTGGCTGCGCCGTCACGGTTGCGACCTGTTTCAGGGATTCTACTTTTCGCATCCGCTGGAAGCCGACGCCTTTCCGGCCTTCGCCAAGGATCGCGTGCATCTGCTCAGCCTGACCGACCTTTCCCCCGTCGCCTTGCAAAAGCGACTGACGACGAGTGCCTTATGATCCGACATATATCCCGTAACCGGTGTTTGCGGAGCGGACTGGGCTGCCTTCTGGCGATCGCGGCCCTTTCCGCCTGTTCGCAGAAACCGGGTGGCCGCGCGGCGGCGCCCGCGATGATCCAGCCCGTGTCCAACGCGCAGCAGATCGACGATGTCGTCGCGCTGCTCGACGACGGC
Source organism: Sphingobium sp. (assembly GCA_965279415.1). GTDB lineage: Bacteria > Pseudomonadota > Alphaproteobacteria > Sphingomonadales > Sphingomonadaceae > Sphingobium. The sequence goes on along the minus strand of OZ257238.1, from coordinate 485,047 downwards.
AAGGCGGACGTGGCGCGCAAGGCGCTGAACGCCATGATAAAGCGCGAACCCGGCGACATCGACGCGGCGGTCCTGCTGGACAGCCTGACGACCGATCCGGTGGTATCGCTCGGCGCGCAGAGTTTCGACTATCGCGTGCAGCCGGGCGACAGCTTCCGCGATCTGGCGAAGCGCTATCTGGGCAACCGGCTGAAATTCTATGCGCTTGCCCGCTACAACAATGTGGCCGTCCCGGCCTCGCTCAAGGGCGGCATGGTCATCCGCATCCCCGGTGAAGCGCCCAAGGCCGTGGCTGCGCCGCCGCCCGCGCCGAAACCTGCTCCGACACCGCCGCGAACCCCGCCCAAGGCCGTGGCCCCACCCAAGGCGCCCGTCGTCAATCCGGCGCAGGCGGCGAAGCTGCGGGGGCAAGGGCTGGCCTTGCTCAATCAGGGTCAGGTATCGCGCGCCGTCGGCGTCCTGCGTCAGGCCGCGGCGCTCGACCCCGGCAATGCGCTCATCAAGCGCGATCTGGAACGGGCGCAACGCATCCGCAAGACCGTGAAGGACCGGAAATGACCGACCGGAAATGGATCGGGCGCTATCGCATAGAGGCCGCGATCGGCGAAGGGGCGATGGCGCATGTCTATCTCGCGCATGATCCGAGCATAGACCGCCCGGTCGCCATCAAGGTTTTGAAGCCCGAATATCGCGAGGATGCCGAAGTCGTGCATCGCTTTCTGGCCGAATCCAGCGCGGCCGGCATGCTCTCGCACAGCCATATCGTCACCATCTACGACGTCGGGGAAGCCGACGGCGTGCCCTATATCGCGATGGAGCATCTGTCCGGACGACCGCTCGATGCGATCATCGAGGAAGCGGGACGGATCAGCATCGACCGGACGCTGATGCTGGCAATCCAGATCGCCGACGCGCTTGCCTATGCGCATGAGCGCGGCGTCGTCCATCGCGACGTGAAGCCCTCCAATATCCTGATCTGCAACAACGGTCAGACCGCCAAGCTGCTCGATTTCGGCATCGCGCGGGTCGATGCGCGGGACGAGACGCGCAACGCGCGCGACGTACAACGCACCATGGCCGGGCAAGTCATGGGCACGCCACGCTACATGAGCCCCGAACAGGCGATGGGCATTCCCGTCGATGCCCGCAGCGACCTGTTTTCGCTGGGTGCGCTGCTGTACGAAATGGTCGCGGGCAAGCCCGCCTTTCCGGGCAGCGGGCTGGCGACGCTGGCGATCCAGATCGCGCAATCCGATCCCGTGCCGATCGACACGCTGGTGGGGGATTGTCCGCGCGGTCTGCGGTTCATAATAGGCAAGCTGCTGGCGAAGAAGCCCGGTGACCGTTTTCCCGATGCAGGCGCTCTGCGCCAGGCGCTGGAGCGCGAACATGCGGCGCTGACCCATGAAGCCGATCCGTCACGTCGCGGGCTTGCGCTGCGGTTCAAGCTGCCTCTCATCCTCGCCTGCACATCGGGCATCGCCCTGGCGTTCAGCGTCAGTCTTGTGCTCGATCGCCAGAACGAGACGATGACGCGCATGGCGCTGGCGTCGGGCGCGTCGATGACCGATTTCGTCGTGCGCAATGTCGCGGTCAGCATGGCCGACAATGCCGGACTTCCTCCCGAGGAACAGGACTGGCTTCCGTTGCAGGCGTTCGTCGAAGGTGCGGTCAAGGATCACAATGTCCAGAACATGACGGTCGTCGACGAAGGCGGCATCATCCGCGCGAGCGGACAGCGCGCCCAGATCGGCACGCGTCGCGCCGTGTCCGGGCAGGCGCAGGCCCGCGAAGGCGTCGTCGGCAGCGACGGCATCCGCTTTACCCGCAATGTCCGCTATGCCGGCGCGGATTTCGGTACGGTCGATGTGGTGATGGATCGTTCGGCGCTGGACGCCGCGATGGCGCGCACGCGCTTCCTGCTCGTCGCGCTGTCGCTGTTCGTCGTCGCGGTGATCGGCGGCATCGGCTATTTCAGCGCGCGGCACCTGTCCAAGCCGCTGCGTCGCCTGCGCGAGGCGATGGACGAAGCAACCAGCGGCAATACGGCGTTTCGCCTTTCGCATCGTCGCAGCGACGAAGTCGGGCTGCTGTTCGATTCCTTCAACCAGATGATCGGCACGTTCGACGATCGACCTCCGTCCGGCCACCCCGTCGCGGATGCGCAGGCGATGCTGCGCACGCGGCTGGGCCGGCCGCAGGACGACGCGACCGGTCGCGAAGCAGCTTAGGAACCCCCAATGTATATCTTCAAGCTGTTCGAGAAGGACCAGTTGCACCAGCCGATCGATGCGCGCTTCCTGCAGGAAGGCACGCTGACGATCGGCCGCGATCCGCAGGCGGACTGGGTGATCAACGATCCCGTCTGCGAAATATCACGATCGCATTGCGCCTTCAGCGTGGAATCGGGCGCGCTCGTCCTGCGCTGCTTCGGGGCGAACGGCGTGTTCGACGGCGAGTCCGAAGAGCGGCTGCCTAGCGACAGCGCGATAGAAGTCACGCTGCCGCAGGCGATCGGCTTTGGTCCCTACATGCTCATCGCCGATCATGCGGTCCAGACACGCGCGACCATGGAGGAGGGGAAAACGCTCATCCTGTCGCCGCCGCTCGGCACCTCGATCGCCGTTCCGACCGATTGGTCCGACGATGCGGGGGAAAAGGGGGACAGTCGCGGCGGATCGCTGCTGGAGGCGTTCTGCGAAGGCGCAGGCATCAACGCATCGGCATTTTCCGGCGAGGATCCCGAAGAGATCATGCAGCGGGCCGGGGCGGTCTATCGCCAGATGGTGCTGGGCATCGGCGATCTGATGGCGGAACGGGAACGTGTGCGCGGGCGCTATCAGCTTGCCCGGACCACGATCGGCGGGGCCGACAACAACCCGTTCAAATGGGCGCCGACGCAACGCCTCGCCATCGACCTGCTGTTGCTGGAGGATCGCGGATTCCTGAGCGGTCCCTCCGCGCTCAAGGCCTCCTTTCGCGACATCAAGAAGCATCTGATCGCCACGTTCGAAGGCTTGCGCGCGGCATTGCGCCTGTCGGTCGAAACCTTTGATCCCGCCGGTATCGAGGCGGCGTCGGGCGAACGCCAGTCCCTGCTGAAAGGCAAGGCGGCGGCAAGCTGGGAAATCGCGTGCGAACGGCAGGCGGCGTTGATGGCGCAGATCGACGGCGGCGAGGATGGTCCGCTCAACCGCGCCTTCGTGCAGGCCTATGACGCAGCGGCTTCGGGCCTTGAGGCGCGGGAAAGATGAAGATGTTTTCCCTGCGCAGACAGGCCGACGAAATGCCGTTGTCCGTCCGTTCGGTCGCGCGCAGCCACATCGGCAAGGTCCGCATGGTGAACGAGGACCGGCTGCTCGATTGCCCGGAACGCGGCCTGTGGGCGATCGCCGACGGAATGGGCGGCCATCATCTGGGCGACAAGGCGGCGACGATCGTCGTGCGGGCGCTCGCGCAACTGGCGGAGGCGGAAGGCGCGCTGGATGCCGCCGCCATCGTCGCCGCGCTCGACGGCGCGAACAGCGACATCATGGCGATCTCACGATCCGCGGGCCAGATTTGCGGGTCCACCGTCGCCGCGCTGCATATCGACGGATGCCGCTGCACGATCGCTTGGGCGGGGGACAGCCGCATATACCGGCTGCGCGACCGCAAGCTCCAGCGGTTGAGCCACGATCACAGCGTTGTGCAGGAACTGGCGGACGCGGGCATCATCACCGAAGCGCAGGGACGCTATCATCCGCAATCCAACGTCATCACCCGCGCCATCGGCATCGACCACAAGAGCCATGTCGAGCGCGGCGCGAGCATTGCGCAGCAGGGCGACCGGTTTCTGCTATGTTCGGACGGGCTTTCCTCCCAGCTTTCCGACGATGCGATGCTGGCCCTGCTGTCCTCCGGCATGGAAGACTCCGCCAACCGCCTGCTCACTGCGGCGCTGGATGCCGGGGGGAGCGACAACATATCCCTGATACTGGTCGGGACAGGCGATCAGGGCTGATATCAGCGGTGCGATCCGTCCGGCTGGGCGTGCCTTGCGGCGGCCCGGCGCGCATGGCAAGGATGGCCGATGATGGCGGAAGCGGACAATCGGTCGATCGGGTTCGATGTTGGAAACGGCGTGCGCGTCATGGCGTCGGATACCCCGCTGTCGCCGGTGCTGGATCGTTTCTTCACCGGTTATGATCGCGCCTTCGTGCTTCCGGACGAGCGCGAGGATCTTGCCGGGTTTCGGGCGTGCCTCGCGCTCAACGACAGCCATCGCCACGCTTATGGGCGCACCCATTCGGAACTCGTCGCCGTGTTCGAGGACGAACAGGGCCTGTTGTTCGGGGGAGCGAACTTTCTGGCGACGGCGATCGGCCGTGGTGCGGGCCTTCCCTCCGCCACGGTCGCGCTGAACTATGTCTATGTCGAGGAGGCGGCGCGCGGGCGGGGGTTGCTGCGCATCATCCTGCGTGCCGTGCGCGACCTCGCGCTGACCGCCCTGACGCTCGACCGCGCGGGGCCGCCGCCCGTCATCTTCATCGAGCAAAATGATCCGCTGCGGCTGACGGCAGCGGAATATGCCGCCGACACCCGCCATTCGGGCATCGATCAGGTCGACCGGCTCGCGATCTGGGCGCGCATGGGCGCGCGCGTCGTCGATTTTCCATACATACAGCCGGCGCTTTCCGCCGATAGCCAGGCGGACGACGGCCTGATCTATGCTGCGCTGGACCATGGCGGGGACAGTGTGGACGCCGGGTTGCTGCACGATCATCTGCAAAGTTTCTTCGGCATCTCCGTGCTCAAGGGCGTTGCGGACGTGGCGGGCGGTGTCGCGACGACGCAGGTCGCGGCGCTTGCGGCGCGGACGGCGCCGGTGCCGTTGCTGCCGATGGAACCCGCGATCGCATGGATGCGGGCCGGGCGTTCGGTGGAGGCCGTCGATAGCTTCCGCGCGCTCGCCAGAGCCGCGGCCGGGGAGGCGTAACGGGTCATGGGGGTTCGAGGCGACTGGCACGACGCGCAAGGCTTCGAAATGGCGCGGCCGGGCACGCTCTACTGGACGCTGTCGCTCTATATCGAACCCGACCGTGTCGCCGCTGCGGCGGGGCAGAAGGGCAAGCCCCTGCGCCACGAGCAGTTCGCGGGGATGCAGGCGCAGCATTTGCCGTCGCTGCTGTTGCGCAATGCGATCGATCCGCTGTTCAACGACATCGCGGACCGCGAAGTGCTGGGGCAGGTGCAGGAGCATCTGTTCGCCGCCGCCGACGCGCCTCCGTTCCCCTGGATATGCGGTCTGGCGAAGTTTCGACGCTGAACGGGCCGGTCGGAACTTCCCTGCGCGCCCGACGTCCAGCTTGTGAGATCGCATTACAGGGCAGGTGACCATGATAACAGACGATGACCGCGCATGGATGCGCGAAGCCATAGCGCTTGCCCGGCAGAAGGGGACGGATCCGTCCGACACGCCGATCGCGGCGATCATCGTGCTCGACGGGCGGGTTCTGGCCGGCACAGTCAATCAGACTGAGGAACTTAAAGATGCGACGGCGCATGCGGAAATCATGGCGATCCGCAGCGCAGGCCCGGAGCATGGCGACATGGACCTTCGCGGGGCAACCTTGTATTCGACGCTGCAACCGTGCGGCATGTGCACCATGGGGTCGATCTGGGCGAAGATCGGTCGCATCGTATTCGGCGCGGGCCGGGACGACGTGCATCGCATGTATTTCGAGGACCGGCATCTCGACAGCATAGACTTCATCCGCGACGCCTGGCGCGACGATCTCGTCATCGAAGGCGATTGCCTGCGAGAGGAATGCGCACAGCTTTATTATCGTCCGGGGGATGACGTTCCCGACGCGGAACAGGGGAATATCTGAGGCTGAACCGATCGAAGGTGTACGACGCACATAAATCCTCCCCTGCGAGGGGAGGATCATAGGCTGTCCGTACCTGATCTGTATTTCTACGGAACAACGCGCGCCTGTTCGATCTCCGTTGGGTCCGGTCGCCGCAAGATCGTTATGGTCTCGTCGTGACGGCGGATCAGACCCGCCGTCTCGAAGGCGTCGAGCCAGCCTTCCATCGGCAAGATATTCCATCGTTTGCGAAAGGCGGCAGCGTTGCGCACGATGTCGTCGAGATGCTGGAGGGGCGGCTCGAAACTGTCGTGATACTGGTGGAAGGCCCCGGCGCCGCCCATGAAGAGGAGAGGAAAGCCCGCCTCGCGCGCGCGAAAGCCGAAATCGGTATCCTCCGCGCCATAGCCGGTGAACGTCTCGTCCAATCCGCCCAGAGCGAAGAAACTCTCGCGTCGCATGCCGAACACCAGCGACCAGAACAGCCCTGCATTGTCCACCCGCCGCACGCCGTTATCGGGAAAATCCCGGACCGGGTGTCGCACGCCGCGCGTCAGAAGAGCGCTTTCATCCCAGGAAGCGCGGGCGTCGTCCGGGCCTAGATACAGCACCTCCGCGCAGATCAGGGCGTCATGATCGGCGAGGCATTGCGCCATGGCGCCGGTAAGAATGCGCATCGGGATGCAATCGACGTCCAGAAACAGAAACCTGTCGCCCCGCGCCGCCTTCGCCGCCCTGTTGCGGGCTTCGGCGAGGGGCAGGCCGGGACGATCGAGACGCACGACATGCGTCGGGAAGGGCGTCGGTCCTATGGAGACAGCGGGGCTGCTCCCCATGTCCACGACGACAAGCTCGAAAGGCGGGACATCCGACCGGCGCAGTCCTTCAACGAGCTGTGCGAGATGCCCGGACCGGTTCTTGACGATCGTGAGGACGCTGAGCGTCATGCGGCGACGCGCCACAGGTCGAGGCGATACTGCGAACATCGTTCCTTTGTGATCACGGTGATCGCGGGGCCAAGCGCATCGTTCAGCTTCGCGACGGCTTCGTCGCCGGATTGCGGATAGTCGGTTTCGCCCGTCCAGTGGACGAGCAATATGTCGCCGCCGGGTGCGAGATGGCGCGTGATCCAGTTCGCCGCGCGCAGGATGTCGGCATCATCCCAGTAATAGACGACTTCCGACAAGAGCAGGAGATCGCAGCCGCTCTCCGATGGCGCCTGACGGGGGAACGTCATCCGCTCGAACGCGACATGCGGCTGGGCCGCACAGCGCGCCCGCGCGGCGGCGAGCGCCGTCTCGCTGACGTCGACGGCCAGCAAGGCGCGACAATGGGGCGCAAGACGATGCGTCAGCACGCCTTTCGCGCATCCGACCTCCAGCCCGCGCGCATAGGTCCGGCCCTGCAAGGCTGCGATGCTGTGGTCATATTTGCCCTGTTCATAGGGGCTGCTTTCCAGATCCCAAGGGTCGGCGCTGTCCCGGAACATGCGCTCGAAATAGGCGGGGTCGAGGCTGGTCGGGTGGCGGGTCATGACCGTCTCCGCAGATAGAGGATGTCGCGCGCGGGCATGCGCTGGCGATCGGCGGGCAAGCGGAAGCCGGGGCCGTGCGAGGCGGTAAGCTGGCTGCGATGCGCGTGCAGCGCATGGCGCCGCGTTCCGGGGGGCATCGGCGCAGTGCCGACGGCGCGATGCGTGCGGCCATCCGGCGCGTCTCCCCAGACCACATATTCCGCAATGACGAGCCGTCGTTTCGCGCGCTTCTGCACGGCATAGGCAAGACGGGCGGCGGCGGCATGGTCGCAATGCGGTTCATGCAGCGCCGTGACCGCTACGGCATCCACGCGCCAGCGACGGCACAGCGTCGCGAGCGAGCGGCAGGCGCGATCGAACGGCGCGCTGTCCGGCTGGGCGGGCGCCGCATCCTGCCAACCCATATGTATGGGTGCGCCTATGCGATTGCCAGTCAGGCGATGCAGCGCGACGGCGGCTTCCCGCTTTCGCGTCTGGATCAGCCTGCGGGATTGAACCGCATGCGATCCCGATCCGTCGGTCAGATAGACGACACCCGCCAGACGACCTGCGCCTGCCGCCTGCGCGATCAGCGCCCCGGCGCCCAGCGTTTCATCGTCGGGATGCGGCGCCAGGATCAGCCAGCGCAAACTGCGCCAAGGCCGCGCCGACAGGCTGTGCTGGGGCGCGCGCGTCACCATAAGGCGTCCTCAGCGCCCCACGCATCATGATCGAGCCACGCGATCGCCGCCTGATCGCGCGCGTAATCCGGCCCGGCCTGTCGAAGATACAGGCTGAGATCGCGGATGATCTTGTCGATCCGCTGGCCGTCCACCGCGCTGCGGGTGCCGACGATCCGGGCGGAAAGTTCCATGACGTCCAGCCCCGCGCGTTCGACGATGCCGCGCGTCATCCGGGCGAAGGCGGGACCATCGGCATCGTCCCGCGCGGCGCGGATCGCGCATTCGCGCACCCAGAGATAAGCGGTGCGCGTGGCAGCGACGGCGTCGGCGAACTTCGCCCGCTGCAAAGGATCGCTGCGTGTCGCATCGGACATGGCGAGGCGCGTCTCGGTCAGCAACGCTTCGATCCCGCCGAGCTGCAATGCGGTGAACCGCCATGCCCCGGTCGTGAAGCGCGGTTCGATATCATAGTCGCCGGGCAGGCCGAGCAATGCGCTCGCACCGACGTTCATGTCGGTCAGGTCGTAGAGGCCGCTGCCGGTGGCGCGCATGCCCCTGACGCGCCATTGCGACAGGTCTGCGCGTTCGGCGTGGTTGGCGGGCACGACCACCAGTTGCCGCTTTCCCTCCGCCGGCTGGGCGGTGACGACGGCGGAAGCGAGGCCGCCTGCGCCCGTCGCAAAGGATTTGCCGCCCTGAAGGCTGTGATCGAGGAGGCGCACGCCGGGCTGCGGCTCGGTCGCCCAAACGCCGTAGAATGCGCCTTGCGTCAGCTTCTGGCCAAGATCGGCTTTCTGCGCCGTCGATCCATACCAGTCGAACAGGGCCAGCGCGTTGACATGGCCTTCATAGAGCCGCCCGACGCTCAGGTCGGCGCGTCCGACGATGCGCAGCACCGACATCATGCAGCTGTTGCGCGCGATCGGGTCGGCGAACGCCTTGCCGCCGCTTTCGACCGGCGCAAAGTCACGATGCAGACCCGCCCCGAACAACAGCTTCATGCTCTCGACCGGGAATATCGGGGCCGCGTCGTAGCGCGCGCCGAGCACCGCCAGTTGCGGCATGATCGCTTCCGCGCGGGCGACGGGATCGTCGATCGCTTCCGATCGGTGGCGAATGAGCGTCATGCGATTGTCTCCGATATGCGGGTGGCTCTGGCAGCGCAGTCGGCGATCCAGTGCGCGGCATTTTCCGCACCATGCGGATCGTGCAGGCTCCTGCGCGCTGCGGACGGCATGGCCTGCGCCCTGGCTAACAAGGTCTGCCATGTTTCGGGCGACGGCCAATCCGGCAGGACGATGGCCGCGCCCAGCCTTTCCAGCGCTTGTGCCGTGGCGTGCTGCTCCGCATAGGGCCTGTCCTGCGGCATGCAGAGGAACGGCCTGTCTGCGGCAAGGACGGCGCCCACCAGACCGTCACCGGCGGCGCCGATGACGACGGCGGCTTGCGCGATTTCCCGTGCGGGATCGTCCACCCATCCGGCGAGGTCGAGATTGGTGGGGCGCTCCGAGGGTGGTGTTACGGGGCCGATGACGCGCCATTGCATATCCGGGCAAGCGCGCGCGGCGTGCGCGATCCGTTCGCCCTCGCCCGGCGGTCCGCCGCGCCCGATCACCACAAGGATGCGGCCTTCCCAGGGCGTTTCGTCGGGAACAGCCGCCGTGATGCCGGGGAAATAGTGCGTTTTTTCGCGGACCCATGCCGCTGTTGAAGGCGTTTCGAAATCTTGATGAAACGGCGCAAGCAGGGCCTGCGCGCCGCGGAAGGCATCGAGATGGGCAGGATCGCGGCGATCCCCGTTCAGCCTTACACAGACGGTCGGGACCGACGCCAGCCGCGCGAGCATCGCGACCTCGACGGAAACATCGACGACCATGAGCGCAGGACGCGCCTGCGTGATCCACTGCGTCATCCGCGCCACGCGCAGGCGGACGCCTTCATGATCGACCGGCGCGTAATGGAGGGCATCCGGGCGCGTGCTTGCGCCGTCCATGCCGTTGAAATCGCCGGTCACGGGACGATCGTCGCAAAGGTCGATGCCGGCATCGCCCATCCCAGTGCCCAGCAACATCATGGGCCAGTCGATAGCTGCGGCGATCGCGTCGGCGCGGGCGCGATGACCTGCGCCGTGATGATGGACATAATAGCCGATCGGGCGGCGCGTCACGACGCTGTCTCCAGAGCCATGTCATGCGGCATGGGCGGCAACAGCGGTTCCTGTCGCGCGATCAGCACATGTCCGTCGGGTTGGGTCCGCAACGACCGGCGCCATGACGCGCGCGCGCGCCAGTGTTCGAGCGACGGGGCCATCGGTACGGTGCCGCTTGCCGCCAAGCCGAAAAGATCCTGCATCGCCATTGCCATGCCGCCTTCGGCGCGGCCCTGAAGACGGGGGGATACATAAGTATGGACATCGGCGGGATGGACGAGGCGCGCGCCGGTCGTCAGGGCGGCAATCACCAAGGCACGGTCCTCCCCTGTCGGCACAAGCGGAACGCCGCCGCAGGCGCGATAGACGTCCGCCCGGATCGCCAGCGATGCACCGGTGTGATCGCCATGGCGCGGGGCGGGATCCCAGGGCTGGGGATCAATCGCATCCTCCATGGCGCGGACCGCCGACCAGTAGCGATCCCAGGCATCGCGCAACTGGCGCACCGTTGCGGGAAGGGGTTCCGCAGGATCGATGTCGATCCTGCCGCCGACGACATCCGCGCCCTTGTCGAACGCCGTAGCGATGGCGCGCAGCCAGCCGCGGGGCGGGCGGGTGTCGGCGTCGGTGCTGACGAGTGCGCCCCCGCCAGCCTGCGGAAGAAACGCCAGCCCGGCATCCATGGCCAGACGGCGGGCCGATCCGGCATGTGCCAGTTCCGGCGGAAAATCGGCCTGCACGACATGCAGGTCGAGCCGCTTCGCATGGCGAAGGCGCGCGACATCCATCACGGCGAGACTGTGGTCGGTCGTATTGTTGATGCCGACGACGACAGGGACCGGATTTGGCCAGTCCTGCGCGGCGAGCGCGTCCAGCAGGACCGGCAGCCTGTCCGCTTCGTTGCGCGCGGGCACGCACACGCACAAGTCGATCTGACTGTGCGACGTCATTTCCAATCGGGATGCAGTGACCGGTTCAGCCATGCAGCGCCGATCGTGGCGCTTCTGCGACTGGCGCGGGAAGCGTCCTGGGCACCAGATGCAAAGGTCCGTTGCGATCGATGCGCGTCATGCGGCCCGCAGCGTCAATCTGGCGCTGGTACAGATTCTCGTAGCTGTCCACCATGCGTTCGGCGTTGCACATCTGCTCCGCACGGGCGCGGCAGGCGCGCCGGTCGAGCGCCAGCGCGGCAAGCCCCGCCCGCGCGAGCGCGTGCACGTCGTCGGGCGTCGCCAGAACGCCGCATGTCGCGTCCAGAATTTCCGGAATGGCGCCCCGCGCGAAAGCGGCGACCGGCACGCCGCACGCCAGTGCCTCTGCGACCACCAGCCCATAAGGTTCATCCCACATCGGCGTACACAGAAAGGCCCGCGCTCCGCCCACGAAACGGGCCAGTTCGCGATGCGCCAGATGACCGACATGGACGACATCCTTGCCGAGCGCCGGCGCGATCATCGACTGGTAATAGGCCTCGTCCAGGATCGGCCCTGCGATATGGAGCGGCAAACCGATCTGCCGCGCCGCCGCGATCGCCAGATGAAGGCCTTTTTCGGGCACAATCCTGCCGTACCAGACGAGATAGCCGTTGGGATCTGGCTGAGGCTGGAACGCGAACTTCTGCAGATCGATTCCGTTGAGGATGACCGCATCGGTGGGGCGTACGTGCGCCCACAGGTCGGCAACCGACCGGGACACGCCGACAAGTGCGTTATTCCGCGCGGTGCACAGCCGGATGCCGCTTTCCAGCCAGCAGAAGGGCGGCGTGTGCAACGTCGTCACCATCGGCATCTGCAGGCTGTCCGCCATCGTGACGGGCAGATAGTGAAGCGAATTGTTGTGGATGATGTCGAAACTCCGATGCCGCAGGCCGTTCATCAGGCTGAGATAGGCGTGATGCTCCTTGAAGAAGGCGACGTCGGTTGCTTCTGCGGTGCCCACGGAAGCGATCGCCGTTTCCGAGCAGATCGCTTCGAGACCGAGCGCCTTTTCCGAACGGGAGGAGGCGAACACGGTCACCGCATGGCCCCGCTCCCGCAGGGACCGCGCCAGAAGATGCGTGTGCATCTCCAGCCCGCCTGCGAACGGTTCCGCGATGGGGTGTTTGAGATGGGCGATGATGCCTATTTGCATCCGGTGGCTCCTGTCGTGGGCGGGTTGATGTCGTGCACATCCACACCGCGATAGTGCGTGAGAGAGGTTGGCGATCAGGCTGCGGGTTGCGCATCCAGATCGACGGCCAGTTCTCGCGGCCAGTGGCGCAAGGACCGGCAGGCGTTCAGTAATGCGGCAGCATCCTTCGCACCGGCCAGCGGCATGCAGGCTTCGTCGAGATCATCGGCAATGCCTGCCTTCTCGAACAACATTCTGGAGTGCGCCGTCAGCCCGATGAACTTGCAATGGGCAAAGGCATCGGTGACGAAATCCTTGGCGGCTGCGTCTACCGAAAGAAGTGCGGCGCCATCCTGTGATGCAACCACCGCCACGGCGTCGTACAATACGGATGGTCCGCCGTCGATCTTCTGCTTTGCGGGGACAGCCGTGCCGTCGGACAGCGTGACGCCGCCGATCTTGGGGGCGACGACTTCGTAGACGGCCCCTTCCTTCTCGACCGCTTTGACAAGCGCGTTGAAGATGGCCGCATCCGCGCCATCGGTGAGCACTATGCCGAGCTTGCGGCCCTTGAAGCTGTCCGGCCCGTTCTTGAGGATGCTGAGCGCATCGGACAAGGGAAGGTCCATGATCGTGGGGCGTGCCGCCTGCGCCGCCTTGGGCACGGCAAGGCCAAGCCCTTCGGCGACCGTTTCGGCGAGCGCCTCGTCGATGTTGACGAGATGCGACACGGTTCGCGACCGGATGTCGGGGCGCTCCACCTTGCTCAGTTCGAACACCAGCGCATCACCGATATGCTTCTGCTCGACGGGCGTCTGGCTCCTGTAGAACTGGCGCGCCTGACTGTAATGATCGGCGAAGGTTTCGGAGCGGGCACGCTGCCTGGGGCCGTCCTCCGTGGTCGGAACGCTTGTGAAGCCTCGCACCGGGTCTTCGCGCGGGCCACCCTGCGCCGCGCCCCAGCTGTTGGGTTCGTAATTTGCCCGGCCCTTGGGATTGCGCATCGCCATGTGGCCGTCCTGCTGGAAATGCGCCATCGGGCATTTGGGCGCATTGATCGGAATATGCGTGAAATTGGGACCGCCCAGACGTTTGATCTGCGTGTCGAGATAGGAGAAATTGCGGCCCTGCAGCAGCGGATCGTTGCTGAAATCCACGCCCGGCGGCACATTCTGCGTCATGAAGGCGACCTGTTCGGTCTCCGCGAAGAAATTGTCGACCACCCGGTCGAGCACCAGCCGCCCGACGATCTGGACCGGCACCAGTTCCTCGGGGATCAGCTTGGTCGCGTCGAGCACGTCGAAGTCGAAGCTGTCGGCAAAATCATCGTCGAACAGCTGCACGCCCAGTTCCCATTCTGGGAAGTCGCCTGCGTTGATCGCGTCCCACAGGTCGCGACGATGGAAATCCGGGTCTGCCCCGTTGATCTTGACCGCTTCGTTCCAGGTCACCGACTGAAGGCCCTGCTTGGGCTTCCAGTGAAACTTCACGAAAGTCGATTGGCCTTCGGCGTTGACGAGGCGGAAGGTGTGGACGCCGAAGCCCTCCATCGTCCGCAGCGAGCGGGGAATGGCGCGATCGGACATGGTCCACATCACCATGTGCATGGCTTCGGGTGTCAGGCTGATGAAGTCCCAGAAATTGTCGTGCGCGGTCTGCGCCTGCGGAAAGGCGCGGTCCGGTTCCGGCTTGGCCGCGTGGATCAGGTCGGGGAACTTGATCGCATCCTGAATGAAGAACACCGGGATATTGTTGCCCACGATGTCCCAATTGCCTTCCTGGGTGTAAAGCTTGACAGCGAAGCCCCGCACGTCGCGCGCAAGATCGGCCGACCCCTTCGACCCGGCGACCGTGGAAAAGCGCACGAAGGCGGGAACACGTTCGCCCACCCGTTGCAGGACGTCTGCCCGGCTGACGTCGCTCAGCGACTGCGTCAGTTCGAAATAGCCGTGCGCGCCATAGCCGCGGGCATGCACGACGCGCTCGGGAATGCGCTCATGATCGAAATGGAACATCTTCTCGCGGAAATGCGCGTCCTCGATCAGGGTCGGGCCGCGCGCACCCTGTTTCAGGCTGTTCTGATTGTCGGCAACGGGGATGCCCTGTGCGGTCGTGAGTGTCGCGACGTCGCCGCCCGCCGTCTGATGCGTTTCGCCACCCTTCGCCTGCGCCTCTCCATAGGTTTCGGAGATGTCCACAGTCGCTGCCGACGCAGGGTCTGAGCGGCCCGTGTCCTTTGCAGTACCGGAGCGGGCCGATGTTTTCCCGGAAGATTTGACCATGGTGTTTCCTCAAGTGGCAGGGCGCGCAAAGACGGACGTCATGCGCGCAGGGTTGGCGGGCGATATCGGGCTGACCGGCACACAAGACTGCAACGTCTTGGCGGAATGTCAGAAGCTATGTCGAGAGAACCCGCTATCGGGCGACAAGTTGCTATACATGGCCCAATACTGATCTGCGTTATGACGAATTGTTTCCCATGCCGGATACAGCCTGACTTTGATCCGTTCATGGGGTCGAAGGCAGATATGCTCCGGCGTCAGCCGCGAAGGAACGGACACGTGTTCACCGAGAAGTTTCTACGAAGCCGGCGCGGCGCATCCCTGACGAACGAGGAGCGTGCCGTTCTTGAGGCGACCATTTCCGAGGTGCGGACGCTCGATGCGCGGACGACGATCGTTCGAGCGGGCGATCCGCTCTTCAACAGTACGCTGCTGCTGGAAGGGTTCATGTGCCGCTATGTCGACGACAGGGAAGGCCTGCGGCAACTGGTGGCGGTGCAGGTGGCGGGCGATTTCGTCGACCTCCATGCCTATCCGCTCAAGACGCTGGATCACGACGTCGCGACGCTGACGGCGGTGACGATCGCGCTTCTGCCGCATGACGCGCTGGATCGCATCAACGCGACCATGCCGGAACTGACCAGAAAACTGTGGTTCTCCACATTGCTCGATGCCGCCATGCACCGTGCATGGGTGTTTCGCCTCGGGCGTCTGGATGCCGTGGGGCGCGTCGCCCATTTTCTCAGCGAAACGAATGTGCGGCTCAAGGCCGTCGGGCTGAGCGACGGTTCGCGCTTCGCCCTCGGCATCACGCAGACCGACATTTCCGAAATCTGCGGCATCACCAATGTGCATACCAATCGCGTCCTGCGCCAGTTGCGTGAAGAAGGACTGTGCGTTTTCCGTTCCTCGCTGGTCGAAATCCAGAATGTCGAAGGTCTGGCCCGGCGCGGGCAGTTCGATCCCGACTATCTTTACATCCGTTTCGATGCCGGCGATCCGGGTCGGGAAAGGCATCCGTCATGACATCTTCGTCCGTTTCCCGTTCCGCCAAGGATATGCCGGGCAAGGCCCATGCCGAGGAAGGGGTCGTCATCCTCGACGGGCCGGATGGCGTCGCGGTCACGATGACGGCCTATTCGGCGTGGGAGACGGGCAAGAGCCTTCTCGAAGCGGCCAGAGCTGCGGAAGAGCAGGCTGGAAGAGCATCGCCCGAACCTGAGTGAAAATCTTCATGGCGTCGCGGGATGTGTGCCGTGCCGTTCACGCCGGCATGCGTCGCTTCGATCAAACTGATAGGATTTACTTGTTTTGGCGAAGGTTCGTCCCGGTGTAGCTTCCTTATCACAAACGATATGGAGACCGATGATGGACATGAAGGCAAGCGGCACGGGCGGAAACTGCCCGTTCAGTGGAAAAGACGGTGGCGTCAGGTCGCTGCTCGGCCGGACCAATCGCGACTGGTGGCCCGACTCTCTTCAGCTCGACATCCTGACGCAGAATGGCACGTCTCCCGATCCCATGGGACCGGATTTCGACTATGCCGAAGCCTTCGGGAAACTGGATTACGATGCGCTCAAGGCTGACCTCAAGGCGCTGATGACGGATTCGCAGCCCTGGTGGCCTGCGGATTATGGCCATTACGGGCCGTTCTTCATCCGCATGGCGTGGCACAGCGCCGGCACCTACCGCACCGCCGACGGACGCGGCGGATCGAGCAGCGGGCAGCAGCGGTTCGCCCCGCTCAACAGCTGGCCCGACAACGGCAATCTGGACAAGGCGCGTCGCCTGTTGTGGCCGATCAAACAGAAGTACGGAAAGCATATAAGCTGGGCCGACCTGTTCATACTGACCGGCAATGTGGCCATCGAGTCTATGGGTGGCCCGGTGTTCGGCTTCGGCGGCGGTCGCGCCGACGTGTTCGAGCCGGAGCGCGATGTCTATTGGGGCACCGAGGAAGCCTGGGTCGATACCGGGGCCGAAACGCGCATTCAGCCGGACAAGGGCTGGGATCTGGAAAACCCGCTTGCCGCGATTCAGATGGGGCTGATCTACGTCAATCCCGAAGGTCCAGGCGGCAACCCCGATCCGCTGCAATCGGCGCGCGACATGCGCATGACGTTCGAGCGGATGGCGATGAACGACGAGGAAACCGTCGCGCTCACGGCGGGCGGCCATGCCTTCGGCAAGGCGCACGGCGCGATCCCCGCGGATCAGCTGAGCCGTGCGCCCGAATCCGAAGCGATGGAACTGATGGGTTTCGGCTGGGCCACCGATGCCGAGCAGATCAACAGCGGGCACATCACCACATCGGGTATCGAAGGCGCCTGGACGCCCAACCCGACGCAGTGGGGCGGCGACTATTTCCGGCTGCTCTTCAAATATGATTTCGAACTGGTCCGCAGCCCGGCGGGTGCGCATCAGTGGCAGCCGATCAACCCCGATCCGGAGGACATGGCGCCCGACGCGCGGGATCCTTCGAAGAAGGTGCCGACGATGATGACCACCGCCGACATGGCGCTGAAGATGGACCCGGCCTATCGCGCGATTTCGGAGCGATTCCGCGACGATCAGGCGGCGCTCGACGATGCCTTCGCCCGTGCCTGGTTCAAGCTGTGCCATCGCGACATGGGACCGAAGATCCGTTACCTCGGCCCCGAGGTTCCGGCGGAAGATCTGATCTGGCAGGATCCGGTGCCGTCAGGCACGGTGCCGTCGCAAAGCGCGGTCAATGGCTTCAAGGCGGCGATCCTCGCCAGCGGACACAGCATCGCCGAACTGGTCAAGGCTGCCTGGGCATCGGCGTCCACCTATCGCCGGTCGGACCATCGCGGCGGTGCCAATGGCGCGCGCGTGCGGCTGGCTCCGCAAAAGGACTGGGCAGTCAACGATCCGGCGGAACTGGCGCGGGTGCTGGCGACGATCGATCGTCTGCGCGGCGACATGTCGATCGCCGACGCGATCGTACTGGCCGGCACGGCGGCGGTCGAAAAGGCGGCGCGCGACGCCGGGTTCGATGTCGACGTACCGTTCCTGGGCGGTCGCGGCGATGCGAGCGCCGAGCAGACCGATGCCGAGAGCTTCGAGCCGCTGGAGCCGCGCGCCGATGCGTTCCGCAACTATCTTGCGACGAAGCAGACCGTCAAGACCGAGGAAATCATGCTCGACCGCGCGCATCTGCTGGGTCTTTCGATCCCGCAGATGGCGGTGCTCGTGGGCGGCCTTCGCGTTCTCGGTGCCAATGCGGGCAACAGCACGCATGGCGTTCTGACCGATCGTCCGGGGCAGCTCACCAACGACTTCTTCGTCAATCTGCTCGACATGCGTACCGCTTGGAAGGTGGTCGATACCAGCAGCGACGAGGAATTCGTGGGCACCGACCGCGCCACGGGTGCGGAGCGGTGGCGGGCGACGCGGACCGATCTGGTGTTCGGATCGAACTCGCAACTGCGATCGGTATCGGAAGTCTACGCCGAGAGCGGCCATGAACTGAAGTTCGTGCAGGACTTCATCGCCGCGTGGACCAAGGTGATGAACGCCGACCGGTTCGACGCCGCCTGAACGGCCAGCACCCGGTCGTTTCCAAGGCAGGCCCCGGACGGCGACGTCCGGGGCCTTGCGTTATCATCGCTGCGGTCCGCGATATTTGCGTGTAGGCAGCCCACAGGCGTAATGGCGGGCGCTATTTCGAAAGCGTGCTTAGGGGTGGCCCGCATGCACTGGAATGGTGTAGCGAGCCACTACGCCGTTTCACCAGCCTGTCGGAAATCCTACCCATGCCTGCCACGAAATTGACCACGAAACGCGTCGAAAAGCCGTGGGGGCGAACCGATCTTCCCGCTTCTTTTGGCGGGTCGGGCGATATGCGGGTTGGTGAGATATGGTTCGACGCGCCGGATGGCAGGGCGTTGCCGTTGCTCGTCAAATATATCTTCACCAGCGAAAACCTGTCGATACAGGTGCATCCCGACGATGCGCAGGCCAAGGCAAGGGGCCTGCACGGCGGCAAATCGGAATGCTGGTATATCCTCGATGCGGAGCCGGGCGCGACGCTGGCCATCGGCACGACGCATCGCCTCGACGGAGAGGCCCTGCGCGCTGCCGCCCTCGACGGAACACTCGAAGCCCTGATGGACTGGAGACCGGTGCAGGCCGGGGATTATGCCTATATTCCAGCGGGCACGATCCATGCGATCGGCGCAGGCATCACATTGGTCGAGGTACAGCAAAACAATGACGTCACCTATCGTCTTTACGATTACGGGCGTCCGCGTGAACTGCATCTCGACGACGGCGTGCAGGTCAGCAAGGCCGAGCCATATGCACGCTCCATACAGGCGGCGGCGTTGGGCGAGAACAGGCGCTTGCTCGAAGGCGATGGCATTCCCTTCGCTCTGGACATGGTGGCGTGGGCCGCCGGTGAAAAGGTCGTGCTCCCATCCGGGCAGGTCTGGTTCGTACCGATGTCCGGCATGGGCACGCTGGATTCGATGCCGTGGCGCGGCGGCGAATGCTGGCTGCTCGAAGGCAATCCCGATCTGCATGTCGCCGAGGCGACGACGGGTTTTCTTGCCTGGCAGCACGGTATCTGAACCGGCCTTGCCGACACCGATTGCACGCCATGCCGCGACTTGCGACAGACGGCCCATGACCCCTTATGACGACAGCCGATGCCGCGCCTGATCCTGTTCAACAAGCCTTATGGCGTGTTGTGCCAGTTTTCCGACGACGGCTCCGTTCCGGCCCGGCCCACTCTGGCGGGCTTCATCCCGGTTCCCGATGTCTATCCGGCGGGAAGGCTCGATCGCGACAGCGAGGGGCTTTTGCTGCTGACCGATGACGGGAAGGCGCAGGCCCGGATCGCCGATCCCCGGTTCAAGATGCCCAAGACCTATCTCGTGCAGGTGGAAGGTGTTCCCGACGCATCCGCGATCGAAGCGTTGCGCCGCGGCGTTCGCCTTAAGGACGGGCCGACTCTGCCCGCCAAAGTGGAAGCGATTGCCGATCCCGCGCTCTGGCCGCGCGATCCGCCAATCCGCGTGCGGCAGACGATAGCCGACAGCTGGCTGCGGATCACCATCACCGAAGGACGCAACCGGCAGGTGCGCCGGATGACGGCAGCGGTCGGCCATCCCACGCTGCGGCTCGTGCGCTGGTCGGTGGGGGACTGGACGCTGGAGGGCCTTGCGCCGGGGCAATGGCGCGAGGCGGATGTTCCTTCGACCGTGTTCAGTCCATCGGGTCGAAGGTGACGGCGCCGGTGTTGTAAAGCGCGGCAATAACTGCCGCCGCCTCGGGCGCGGACATCCAATCCCGCTCCATGGACAGGTGCGGCTGTGCGCACAGGCTTCGGGCGAATGCGGCGGCGGCGTCGCGGCATTCGTGGCACGCACCATCGACGAACAGCAGGACGCAGCCCCCGTCGCTTTCGACATAGGAAAAGCGGCTGGCCGGATTACGCGACAAGGTGACGTTGCCCGCAGCCATCGCCTGCAATGTTTCCCGATCGATCGGTTCTTCCGGACTCCAGTCGATGTCCGGGTAGCGACGCGTGCTGGTATACTGGCCGAACCAGCGGGCGAAGGCGTCGCGATCCTGCATCGTCCGCGTCACCATATCGTGCAGCCTGTGCAATGCCTGCGCCGATATTTCGCCGGGGTTGCCGGGCGTCATGTCGTCGGGATCGCGATAGCGATCGTCGTCGTCCAGATCGTCGAGCAGGGCGTCGCACCAGTGCGAGACGAGTTCGCTGCGCGAGGGCGCGCGAAAGCCGATCGAGTAGGTCATGCACTCGTCGCCGATCGCGACGCCGTTATGCGCGAAGCCGGGCGGTACGTAGAGCATGTCGCCCGGTTCCAGCACCCATTCCTCGACCCCGTCGAAATCGGCGAGCAGGCGCAGGTCGTCATGCGACAGCAGCGGCGTATTCCGGTCGCAATGCTGGCCGATCTGCCACAGCCGCTTGCCCAGCCCCTGCACCAGAAACACGTCGTAATGGTCGAAATGCGGCCCGACGCCGCCCTGATCGGTGGCATAGCTGACCATCACGTCGTCGATCCGCCAGTTGGGGATGAAACGGAAGGGCGCGATCAGCGCCGCCACTTCCGGCACATGATGATCGACGGCCTGCACCAGCAGCGTCGAGGGCTGCTTGCCGAGCCGTCCGAAGCGTCGTTCGGAGAACGGTCCCTGCTCCACCGCCCAGTCGCTTCGTTTGCGCATGATGAGGCGGGCCTCGACATCCTCTTCGCAGGCCAGTCCCGCCAGTTCGTCGGGCGAGATCGGGTTGCGCCACGCCTCCCACGGATTGCGGATCAGCAGCGGCGCCTTCTGCCAATGGTCGCGCAGAAAGGCGTCGGTATCGAAATCTTGAAAGCGCATGGATGCTCGCAGGCAATAAGTGTGCAGGGCGCTGAACGGGAAAGCGCCACAGCGAAGCGAAGGCGAAGCATCATCCTATAGCAGCGGGAGCGCCGATAGGCCAGTTGCCACGGCCAGCGTTGCGACCAGTCCTTTCTGGAACCAGGGCTTCATTGCGAAGGAAGGCGGGGTGAACAGGGCGGCGGCGATCATCAGCGTCGTCGCGATCCAGAAAATCGCGATGAGCGGCGCGCCGTTGCCCAGCACGATGCGGGCAAGGAACGTCAGGGCAAGCGCCACCGGCACGCCCCAGACGACGGCGTTCCATGCGCTGCGCAGTCGAGGCGCGGTGATGCCGCGGCGTTCCCGCTTGCCCAGCCAGATGGATACGCCCGTCGCACTGATCGCCGTCACCGCGAGGCCGAACACGAAATAGGCGATCTTGACCGGCAGTCCTCCATAATTGCCGAAGTGCAGATTATAGGTGGAGGCCGCGAGTTGCTGCCCGATTTCACCATCGGACATGCCCGCCTTCCCCTGATAGCGGCCTTCCGCACCAAAGGCGTAGCTTTCGCCGTAGATCAGGCGGCGGGGGTGCACGCCGATGATCTGCACATGCTGCCCCGCGGTCATCGGATCATGCAGGATGACATAGCTTGGTTCGATGCCCGGAAAATGCGCCTGCATATAGCGCAGCGGCGTTGCGACGTCGGCCAGCGGCGCGCGGCGCGCATCGGGCTTTGCCTCCGCGCCGAATATGGGCGCATAGGCCGCCGTCGTGTCGCCTTTGTAGAAACTCGTGGCCAGCCCATAGGTGTTGACGACGCCGAGGCCGATCATCGCACCGGTCGCGGCGATGGCGATCGTGAACGGCAGCGTCCACACGCCCATGCGGTTGTGCCAGTCGGCGAGACCCAGCCCACCCGTATCGCGTGCGCGCAGGCGGAAGGCGTCGCGAAAGATGCGCGGATGCGCGATCACGCCCGACAGCGAAAGCGCCAGCAGCATCACGCCCAGCACACCCACGATCGTCATCCCGACGATGCCGGGAATGTTGAGCTGATAATGCAGGGCGAGCAGAAACTCCGACCAGCCATTTTCTTCAGGCATGACGATCCGCCCCGCACGATCGATATGCATCGCCTGATGATCGGTCGTGATCGTGGTGCGCGGCAGGGCATCGACAGGCATGTGGACGTAGAGGTGCGTGGTGCCAGCCTTGCCCGCTTCGCTTTTCAGGACGGCGGCGACGCCGCGCTGCACGGCATCGGGATCGATCGTCGCCATTTCCGGCGCGTCGATCTGCTCCAGCCGTTGCCATTCCTGATAAAAGACCGTCAGCGTGCCGCTCAGGCAAACGAGATAGAGCAAGGCCCCGGCAATGAGGCCGATGGTGGCGTGCGCGGAAAGCGATTTCTGTACCAGTGTGGCAGGTGGTGTCTCGTCGTTCATGCCATGCTTCCGATCCAAAGGATTGCGGCACTGGGTATAGCGGCTCCGGCCAGCAACATCACTTGCCTCCTGCGGCTGCGCATCATCAGCAACCAGGATGTCATCCCCGCCCAAAGGATCGGCATCATGAGCAGGCACAGGACGTTGCTGTTCGCCTGCGACCAGCCGGCCATGTCGGCCAGCGCCCGCAGCGCCAGCGCAACGAGAAGCGCGACGATCATTGGCGCTGGTCCCGTAAGAAGCAGCGTTACGATGCGCCGCCCGATCTGCCGCGGGGGCAGAGGCGCGGCACGGCGCGAAGGGGTGCGCACCGGCTTTCCCGCAGGCGCGGTCGCCGCCGCCACGGACAACAGGACGATCGCCGTAACCATCGCGACCAGACTCACCATGGCGATACCCCATGCCCCGCTGGAGATGGCGCCGAGAATGCTCCCGGCAAGCAACAAGCCCCAGGCCGCGCCGTTCATCGCAAGCGAACGGCGCGGACGGCCCCAAGCCATACGTAGCATCAGCACGCCGAAGCCGGCGGCCATGCTTCCGGGCAGGACGAGGTCGACGGGCGTCACGGTCAGAAGCGGTAGGCCAGGGTGCCGAACACGTTGCGTTCCGCCCCGATGAAGCAATCGCCGCGCGACAGGCAGGCCGCATAATATTTCTTGTTGAGCAGGTTGGTGGCGTTGATCGATGCGCGCCAGTTCTGCCAGTTCACCTCAACCAGCGCATCCACCAGCGTATAGCCCGGTGTCCGTACGCCGCCCGAATAATTGGCCGCGCCATAGCGCACACCGCCGCCCAGCCGCGCGCTGGCATCCTGCGTCAGCGCCAGCGTCTTGGTCGTCCAGAGCGATGCGTTGTGCTTTGGTACGTTGTCGAGTTGCGTACCGGTTCCCGCGATCCGGGCGCGGTTGTAGCTGTAGTTGGCTATCAGTTCGAAGTTGCCGGGCAGCATGCGGCTGCCTTCTATCTCGAAGCCCTTGGAGGTCAGCGACCCGGCCTGTCGCTGGTCGAAGGGATCGGGCGTGGATGGATCGTCGACCGGGCGGTTGCTTTCCTTGATGTGATAGGCGGTCAGCGTGATCAGCGTCGCATCGTCCGGATGCAGCTTTACGCCGCCTTCATATTGCCGCCCGCGCTTGGGTTTGAAGGGATTGCCGTCGCTGGCCGTGCCCGAGATCGGGTCGAAGGATTCTGTGTAGCTGGCGAAGGGCGACACGCCCTTGACGAGTTCGCCGATGATGCCCGCGCGCAGCGATGTCGCATTGGCCTTGATCGCCGCAGCGCCGGCCGCCTGCGTGCGGACGTGATCGCGTCGCCCGCCGAGCACGATCGACACCCGGTCCCACAGCCGGATCTGGTCCTGAACATAGATGCCGAGTTGCTTCTGCGACGTGTCTTCGGACGAAGCGAAAAGGAAGCCTGCGTCGGCGGCAGTCGGGATACCACCGCCGTAGTTGGACAGTGCATCGTAATCGATGTCGTAGATGTCGATCGTTTCCAGCGCCAGCCCGCCGATCTTGCGCACCCGGTTCCAGCTATAGTCTATGCCCGCGAGCACGATGTGCCGGATATTCTCGCCCGTGTCGAAGTCGAAGCGTAGGTTGTTGTCGGTCGAGAACACGTTCATCCGCGCATGGCTGCCGTCGGCATACAGGCCGATGATCCGCTGGTCGGCATCCAGATAGGGATTGGCCGGATTGCTGTAGCTGTTGGGATAATGCGTGAAATAGGTAAGGTCGCTGTCGATGTAGCGCGCCTTGAGGCTGAGTTTCACAGCGTCGTTGAAACGATGCTCTATGCTGCCGGTGCCTTGCAGCAGGCGGCCGTCATAGCGATCCCAGCCCGGCTTGCCGATGAAGGTGTTGTTGGGCAGCTTGCCATTGGGATTGGCATAAATGGTGCCGACGTTCGGCAGGAATTGCGAGGTCGATCCGCCGTCGTCCTCCTGATACAGGCCGATCAGCGTGACGGTGGTGTCGACGCCCGGCTGCCAGCGCAGGGACGGGGCGAGCATCACCCGGTCGTCCGGCACATTGTCGGTCTGGGTATCGGCGTCGCGCACCCGGGCTACGATGCGGCCGGCAAGCCCTGCGGTGATCGGGCCGGTCAGGTCGGCCAGCACTTCCTTGCGATCGAACGAGCCGTAGCGGATCGCCACTTCCCCGCCGGTTTCGAACTGCGGCACCTTCGATACCAGATTGATGATTCCACCGATCGAGCCGGAACCGAACAGCACCGAAGCCGGGCCGCGCACGACTTCCACCTGCGAGAAATTATACGGGTCGGCGCGGATGCTGGCATAGTAGCTGAATATGTCGCGCATGCCGTCGCGGAACTGGAGCGGATCAATGCCGCGGATGAAGCCGCCATCCACGCGGCTGTCCGACCCATAGGGATTGGCCTGCACCCCCGCCACATAGCGCAGAGTGTCGGAGATCGAGAGCGATCCCTGCGACAGATAGACGTCGTCGGTGATGATGCTGATCGGCTGGGGGGTTTCGATGAGCGGCGTATCGGTCTTCGTGCCCGCGCTGCTGGTCTGGCGCGCGCCCGTGACGACGATGGAATCGGCAGGCGCGCCTTCGGCCTCCGGGGTTTGCGCAAGGGCCGTGGTGGAGCCGAGGCAAGTGCCGATCAGCAGTGCTAACTTCGCAAAGGTCATGCGTATCCCCATGTAGATCCTGATGTCGCGCTTTCACTAGTGCGAGTCATTATCATTTGCAACATGGATTGTGGGGATTGGGTGCGTGTTTCGTTTCAGATGGTTGGTGGAGCTATCTTTGGGGCAATGCCACGCTGCAATAGGCGGGGCAGCGCAAAAGGCCGTGTACCCCGGCGAAGGCCGGGGTCCAGTTCAGACGGCGGGACTGGTCCCCCGCCTTCGCCGTGGAACGGATGGTCAGGGGAACGTTCCTATGCCGGACGCTTGATGCTGCGTCTTGGCAACGGGGGTGGTGCGCCTACCGCGTCGCTTCGGCCAGGGCGATCGCCGAGAGGTTGACGATCCCGCGCGAGGTGACGGTCGGCACCAGGACATGCAGCGGCTGCGACAGGCCTGTCAGCATGGGGCCGACGGCCAGCGCCTCGGTCGCGGCGTGGAGCGTCGTCAGCGTGATGTTGGCGGCATCCAGCGTCGGCATCACCAGCAGGTTGGCGGCGTCGCGCAGGGGGGAATCGAGCACCAGCCGGTTGCGCAGGGCAGGGGAGAGGGCGGCGTCGGCGTGCATTTCGCCATCCACCGACAGACCGGGAGAGCGGCTGCGCAACAGTTCCAGCGCGGCGCGCATCTTGCGTGCGCTGGCCGTGCCCGACGCGCCGAAATTGCTGTGCGAAAGAAGCGCCGCCTGAGGCTCTATGCCGAAGCGGCGCATTTCCGCCGCCGCCAGCTCGGTCATCTCGGCGATTTCCTCCGCGGTCGGATTGGGCACCATATGCGTGTCGGTGATGAACAGCGCGCCGGCCTGAAGGATCAGCGCCGTCAGCGCGAATACGCGGTGGATGCCCGCCTCCCGCTCTATGACGGGCAGGATCAGTTGCACCTGGCTCCACCATTCCGAATTGCCGCCGACCAGCGCCGCATCGACATGGCCGCTGCGCAGCAGCATCGCGGCGGTCACGGTGGGGCGGCGATAGATGTTCCGTTCGGCCTCCGCCGCGGCGATCCCGCGTCGCGTCACCAGCGCCTGATAGGGGGCGACCATCGCGGCCAATATGCCACCGGGCACTTCGGGATCGATGATCTCGACATCGCTGTCCAGCCGCCAGCGCAGGCCCAGATCGTGCATCTTCTGTTCCACGATCCGCCGCCGGGCGACGATCACCGGCTTGCCCAGTTCCTCGTCCAGCACCGTCTGGATCGCACGGAGCACGCGTTCGTCCTCACCCTCGGCATAGGCGATGCGCGCGCCCGATTGCCGAGCCGCCTCGAACACCGGCAGCATCAACTGGCCGGAGCGCCAGCTACTGCGTTCCAGCGTGCGGGCGTAACCGGCGATGTCGGCGATGGGGCGGCGCGCCACGCCGGTGCGGGCGGCGGCCTCCGCCACGGCAGGGGCGATGCGCAGGATCAGGCGCGAATCGAAGGGCGTCGGGATGATATAGTCCGGCCCGAAATGCAGCGCCGCGCCGCCATAGGCCCGCCGTACGCTTTCGTCGGCGGGCAGGCGGGCGAGATCGGCGATCGCCTCCGCCGCGGCGATCTTCATCGCTTCGTTGATCTCCGTCGCGCCGGCATCCAGCGCGCCACGGAAGATATAGGGGAAGCACAGGACGTTGTTGACCTGATTGGGATAGTCCGACCGGCCGGTGGCGACGATCGCGTCGGGCCGGTGCGCCTTCGCCACGTCGGGCAGGATTTCCGGTTCCGGATTGGCGAGCGCGAAGATGATCGGCTTCGGCCCCATCATCGCCAGCCATTCGGGTTTCAGCACGCGCGGGGCGGAGAGGCCCAGGAAGATGTCCGCGCCGGTCAGCACGTCGGGCAGCAGCCGGGCGTCCGTCCGCCGGGCATAGCGGGCCATGTTGGGCAGCATGTCATCCTGCCGCCCTTCGTAGATCACGCCGTCCCGGTCGGTCAGCGTCACATTGTCGACGGGCAATCCCATGGAGACGAGCAGGTCGACGCAGGCGAGCGCCGCCGCGCCCGCGCCGGACGTGACCAGCCGCGCCTCGCCCAGCGTCTTGCCCTGCAGCAGCAGGGCGTTGCGCACCGCCGCCGCGACCACGATGGCGGTGCCGTGCTGGTCGTCGTGGAACACCGGAATGTTCATCCGCTCGCGCAGGCGCTGCTCGATGGCGAAGCATTCGGGCGCCTTGATATCCTCAAGGTTGATGCCGCCGAAGGTCGGCTCCAGCAGGGCGACGGCCTCGACGAACTTGTCGGGATCCTCGGTGTCGATCTCAAGGTCGAACACGTCGATGTCGGCGAACTTCTTGAAGAGGACGGCCTTGCCCTCCATCACCGGCTTGCCCGCCAGCGCGCCGATATTGCCCAGCCCCAGCACCGCCGTGCCGTTGGATATCACCGCAACCAGATTGCCGCGCGCCGTGTAATCGAGCGCCTTGTCCGGATCCGCCGCGATTTCCTCGCACGGCGCGGCGACGCCGGGGGAATAGGCAAGCGCCAGATCGCGCTGCGTCGCCATCCGCTTGGTCGCCTCGATCGCCAGCTTTCCGGGCCGGGGATGCCGGTGATAATCGAGCGCGCTGCGGCGAAAGTCGTCGTCCAAAGTCTGTCTCCGGGGCCTGCGCATCGACGGGCGGATGCGCACGGATGGCACTAGGGGGGAGAGGCTTTGGGGTAAAGGGGGATTGGGCGGAGCAAGAGTATGTGGAGGCGGAGTGCCGGTTAAAGATCGAAACTGTAGTTATCGATTGTAGGTAGGGGAGGATAGTGAATCGGCTTTTCACCAAAATATTTTTCGACGATGCGATCGCGCCTATCGAATGAGTCGATGCCCGCGTCG
The DNA here is from genome assembly GCA_965279415.1 of Sphingobium sp. Taxonomy (GTDB): domain Bacteria; phylum Pseudomonadota; class Alphaproteobacteria; order Sphingomonadales; family Sphingomonadaceae; genus Sphingobium. Next base: position 457,185 of record OZ257238.1, on the reverse strand, counting down.
ATATCCTCAGGATAGATGAACGACACCTCGAACCGGCCGTCACGAATGACATATTCGATTTCTGCCCACCGCTTTTCCGGATCAGCCAATCCCCACAAATCGAGCAAAATATAAGTCAGTTCATGGCCTCCCCAGCGATAAAGAATGTGATTGCCTAGATCGATAAAAATGGATTGACCGACCATATTGAAATCCAACTCTGCATAAAGAAGCGTTGGAACGCCGGGATAATCTGGATCTCTAGAAAGTATTTCACCAATTTTACTCAGAATTATTTCTGGTTCTTCACTTTCCATCCCATCCTCCATTGATTTCATTGGCAAAAGATTTCCGATAGGAATTTTTATCAATCGTATAAGTGACGTTTATTGAACTGGGACGTTGCGATCGGTTGTTATCATAACTCGGTATTATGGTAACCTGCACACCTTTACCCTCGCGTTTTGCAGCTGCCCACTTATCTTCCAGCACGCGGTAACCACCCCGATTGAAGTTGGCGTTCTGAGCAAAGTGGTTGAACGCCTCGGTCGGCCCGTTGAAGCGATGCGCGATATAGTGGCCACCATCATCCGTAGGCCGTCGATCCATACCGCCCGCGCGCGCTTGCGCTGTCCGGGATCGCGCCGGTGCCGGAGCCAGAGTGATCGCGCCTGAAACCAGCCGTGTACGTCCCGCTTGGTCGATGCTGTATACATAGCCGTTGCGCGTTACCTGTTTCCAAGGTTTGGGTTGCGCTTGTGCAGGCCCACGGCTCGGTGTTGTCCCGAGTCTGCTGGCAGCCTCTCGCGAAACACCGGGTTTTGGCCACTGCGGTTTGCTTCGTGGTGCCGACGACTCCCATGAGCCGCTCGCGCCCGCGCCTCCATAACCTTCGCCCGGTTTGTACGCTGTTCTGCCGCGTCCGTAATAGACGCCTGTTCCTGCGAAGGTGAAACGCCCGTCGTCCGGATCATGCCACGGGTTGAACTTGACTTCGACAGGCTGCTGACTGCCTTCCTTCAGGATCAGCCGTCCTGTTCGCAAATAGGCGTCAAACGAGTATCTTGTATCCCATACTTTGCCCGTGCTTTCATCTGTCCGCATCGCCTTCCCCCGAGTAACGATGGCGAGGCTCTAACCGAAAAATAAGAACAAATCAAGAACATTGAAATTCAGAAACTACTCTGCTGAGCACGGAGCTTGAGATTGTAATGTCTAGAAAACTGGTGCGCCCGGCAGGATTCGAACCTGCGACCACCCGCTTAGAAGGCGGGTGCTCTATCCGGCTGAGCTACGGGCGCCCGGCGCTTCCCATAACGATGCGCAGGGGGGGATGCAAATGCGCGGGTGCAAATGTTGCATGTCGTAACGGGGGCGGATTGCATTGCGGCGGGCGCGCCTTAAACATGGACCGGCATGACATATCCCGCTGACGCCGCCGACGCCCCCGTTCAAAAGATCGACGCAACCGCGCTGGGTGCGCGGCCGCTGCGCTATTTCGATTTCGTGATGGCGGCGTTCGTCGTCGTCCTTGTCCTTTCCAACGTGATCGGCGCGGCGAAGCTGGCGGCGGTCGATATCTTCGGCCATCCGTTTATCTTCGGCGCGGGCATATTGTTCTTCCCGGTCAGCTATGTGATCGGTGACGTGCTGACCGAAGTTTACGGCTATGCGCGCGCGCGGCGCTGCATCTGGGCGGGGTTCGGGGCGATGATCTTCCTCGCGGTGATGACGGTGGTGGTGGTCGCCATGCCGCCCGCGCCGGGCTGGAACGGGCAGGGCGCTTACGAAGCGGTGTTCGGCACGCTGGGCGAGCAGACGCTGCGTATCGTCGCCGCCTCCATCGCGGGCTTCTGGGGCGGGGAGTTCGTCAACGCCTTCGTCCTTTCCCGCATGAAGCTATGGACGCAGGGGCGGATGCTGTGGAGCCGCACGATCGGTTCGACGGTGTTCGGACAGGCGGTCGACAGCCTGATCTTCTACCCCATCGCCTTTCTCGGCGTGTGGACGACCGATCAGGTGCTGACCGTGATGGTCACGAACTGGGCGCTGAAAGTGGCGTGGGAAGTGCTGCTGACGCCCGTGACCTATGTGGTGGTGAACGGGTTGAAGCGGCGCGAGGGACTGGACGTGTTCGATGCGGACACGGACTTCACGCCGTTCCGGACGCAGCTTTAGGCCCGCGCCATCAGCCCTTCGACCAGCCCTTCGAACAGCCGCCGCCCGTCCGTTCCGCCATGCGCCGCTTCGATCATGCGTTCGGGGTGGGGCATCATGCCCAGCACATTGCCGCCGTCGTTGAGGATGCCTGCGATGTCGCGCGCCGATCCGTTGACGCTTTCGGCATAGCGGAAGGCGACGCGGCCTTCGCCTTCCAGCCGGTCGAGCGTCGCGTCGTCGGCGAAATAATTCCCGTCGTGATGCGCGACGGGAATGGTGATGCGCTCGCCGACCGCATATTTGGAGGTGAAGGCGGACTGGCTGTTCTCCACCGTCAGCGCCACGTCGCGGCAGACGAAATGGATGCCCGCATTGCGCATCAGCGCGCCGGGGAGCAGGCCGGTCTCTGTCAGCACCTGAAAGCCGTTGCAGATGCCCAGCACGAAGGTGCCGCGCGCCGCGGCCTTCGCCACCGCCTGCATCACCGGCGATCGCGCCGCCATCGCGCCGGAGCGGAGATAATCGCCATAGGAAAAGCCGCCGGGCACGCCGATCAGGTCGATGCCTTCGGGGAGGTCCGCGTCGCCATGCCAGATCATCGCCGGCGTTTGGCCGGTCACGCTTTCGAAGGCGACGGCGAGGTCACGGTCGCAATTGCTGCCGGGAAAGACGATGACCGCGCTCTTCATGTCAGCCGACCTTTTCGATGCGGTAGTTTTCGATGACGGTATTGGCGAGCAGCTTCTGGCACATCGCGTCGATATCCGCATCGCTGGTGCCGTCGGCCAGGTCCAGTTCGATCAGCTTGCCCGCGCGCACGTCGTTCACGCCGTCGAAGCCCAGACCGTTCAGCGCATGATGGATCGCCTTGCCCTGCGGATCGAGAACGCCGCCTTTCAGGGTTACGAAAATGCGGGCTTTCATGGCATCGGGACTCCTGACGGGGCGAATGCCGCACCCCCTAGACCAAAGCGCGGCGGAGTTGAAGCGGGTTCCGAAACAATAGAGCTAAAGTGTTCCTGCGCATGCAGGAACCCAGTAAGGATGCAACGTCCGCGCGTGAGGAGATTACTGGGTTCCTGCCTGCGCAGGAACACGGTAATGACGATCGGCCAGTTAAATCCCGCGCTTCTTGCGGTGCGTTTCCATGTCGAGAATCGCGTTCTCCGCACCCTCGGGCAGCAGGCCCAGACGGCGCGCCACTTCCTGATAGGCTTCGACTTCGCCGCCGAGGTCGCGGCGGAAACGGTCCTTGTCCAGCTTTTCGTTGGTCACGCTGTCCCACAGGCGGCAGCCGTCGGGGCTGATCTCGTCGGCCAGGATGACGCGGCTGAAATCGCCGTCCCAGATGCGGCCGAACTCCAGCTTGAAGTCGATCAGGCGGATGCCGATGCCCGCGAACAGGCCGCACATGAAGTCGTTCACGCGGATTGCCATGTCGGCGATGTCGTGCATCTCCTCCTGGCTGGCCCAGCCGAAGCAGGCGATATGCTCTTCGGAAATCAGCGGGTCGCCCAGCGCATCGTCCTTGTAGCAATATTCGATGAGCGTGCGGGGGAGCTGCGTGCCTTCCTCGATCCCCAGCTTCTTGCTGAGCGACCCGGCGGCGACGTTGCGCACCACGACTTCGATCGGGATGATCTCGACCTGACGGATAAGCTGCTCGCGCATGTTGAGGCGGCGGATGAAGTGCGTGGGCACCCCGATCTGGCCGAGCAGCGTGAAGATATGCTCCGAAATCCGGTTGTTGAGCACGCCCTTGCCGGAAATCGTGCCTTTCTTCTGCGCATTGAACGCCGTCGCGTCATCCTTGAAATACTGGATCAGCGTACCCGGCTCCGGGCCTTCGTAAAGGATCTTGGCTTTGCCTTCGTAAATCTGGCGGCGACGGGCCATGGGCATATCCCTGCTTGTAGAAACAATGCGCCCCGGCAGACGCGAATCGTTCGAGGATCAGCGGTCGCCGGGGCTGTAGTGGCGGCCAATAGACCAAAGTGCGGAGTGGTGCAAATGGGGGGAGGCACAAGCGGCGCTCCGTCACCTTAACGCCGTTCGGTTCGAGCCTGTCGGGAACCCTCGCACGGGGAAAGTTCTCGACAGGCTCGAACCGAACGGATGTGGGCGGTCAGTTTCTAGGGATACACCGCCCCCGCGAAATACAGCCCGTCCGGCGGCGCATTCAGGCCAAGCGCCGCGCGGTCCTTCGCCTCCAGCGCCGCGCGCATATCGTCCGCCGACCATTTGCCCGTGCCGACCAGCGCCAGACAGCCGACCATCGATCGCACCTGGTGATGCAGGAAGGAGCGCGCGGCGGCGTGGATGGCGATCCGGTCGCCCGTCCGCACCACGTCCAGCCGGTCGAGCGTCTTTATCGGGCTGGCCGACTGGCAATGCGCCGACCGGAACGTGGTGAAGTCATGCAGGCCGATCAGCATCTGCGCGGCTTCGCGCATCGCGGCGCCGTTCAGCGGCTGCGTGATCCGCCAGACCAGTCCCTTTTCCCAGGTCAGCGGAGGGCGGCGATTGGCGATATGATAGACATAGGAGCGCCCGATGCAGGAAAAGCGCGCGTGCCAGTCGTCCGCCACCGTCTCGCAACCGACGATCGCCACAGGCACCGCCCGCAGCTTCGCATTCAGCGCCTCCATCAGGCGAAAGGGCGTGATCGCCTTGGCGATGTCGGCATGCGCGTGCATCGCGATGCCATGCACCCCCGCATCGGTGCGCCCGGCGGCGTGGACGGCGGCGCTCTCTCCAGTGATCGCGGTAATCGCTTCCTCGATCGCCTGTTGCACGGTCGGGCCATGGGGTTGCCGTTGCCAGCCCATGAACGGGCGGCCGTCATATTCCACGGTGAAGGCGAAGCGGGTCATGGTCTATACCCGTCACCCCAGCGAAAGCTGGGGTCTCGTGCCTCCTGGCCGTGCCTTATCGCCTGAGACCCCAGCTTTCGCTGGGGTGACGGAAAAGAGAGAGTGTCACGCATCCACCCGCGTCCCCGCCGCGATATCGAACCCGCGCAGCAATTCCCCTGCCGACATGGGGGACTTGCCCGCGCGCTGGATCGAAGTCGGGCGGATGCTGCCCGTGCCGCAGCCGATCAGCAGGCTGTCGTCCAGCAGCGCGCCCGGCGCGCCATGCTTGGTTTCGACATGCGCGGCATGGATGCGAAAGCGCTCGCCGCGATAGCTGAAGAAGGCGCCCGGCGCGGGATTGAAGGCGCGCACCTGCCGCTCCACGGCATGGGCGTCGGCGGTGAAATCCAGCTTCGCCTCCGCCTTGTCGATCTTCGCGGCGTAGGTGACGCCTTCCTCCGGCTGCGGCACGGGCGGGAAGGCGTCCATGTCCTCCAGAACCTGTGCCATCAGCACCGCGCCCGCCTCCGCCAGTTCGGTCGTCAGGTCGCCCGCCGTCTTGTTCTCCACCGGCGTCACATGTTTGGCGCGCATCGGCCCGGTGTCGAGGCCTGCCTCCATATCCATGATCGTGACGCCGGTCAGATGATCGCCCGCCAATATCGCCCGCTGGATCGGCGCTGCCCCGCGCCAGCGCGGCAGCAGCGACGCATGGATATTGAGGCAGCCGCGTTTCGGGGCGTCGAGGATCGCGCGGGGCAGGATCAGGCCATAGGCGGCGACCACCGCGACATCCGCCCGATGCGCGGCGAACGTGTTCTGTGCTTGCGTGTCCTTCAGGCTGACGGGCACATGCACCGGCAATCCCAGCGCCTCCGCCCGCGCTTGCACCGGAGAGGGACGCAGCGCCTTGCCACGCCCGGCGGGACGGGGCGGCTGGCTGTAGACGGCGACGATCTCGTGCCCCGCCGCGACCAGCTTTTCCAGCCCCGGCACCGCGAAGTCCGGCGTTCCCATGTAGATGATGCGCATGACCTTCTCTCAAGCCCTTGTCGGCGCGCCGCGCAAGCCCCTATGTTGCAGCATATGGCCTCTCCCGAAATCGAAGCGTTGACGCAGGCGCTCTCCCGCCTTCCCGGTCTCGGCCCGCGATCGGCGCGCCGCGCGGTGCTGCATCTGCTGAAAAAGCGGGAACTGGCGCTGGGTCCGCTCCGCCGGGCGCTGGAAGCCGTGGAGCAGAATCTCGCGACCTGCCAGCTATGTGGGAATGTCGATACCGTGGATCCCTGCGGCATCTGCACCGATCCGCGGCGCGATGCGCGCGCGCTGTGCGTGGTGGAGGATGTGTCGGACCTGTGGGCGCTGGACAAGTCGCGGCTGTTTCCCGGTCGCTTCCATGTGCTGGGTGGGCGGCTTTCCGCGCTGGAAGGCGTGCGGCCGGAGGATCTGTCGATCGACGCGCTGGTCGGGCGGGTGGCGGCGGGCGGTATCGATGAAGTCGTCCTTGCCATGAACGCCACGCTGGAGGGGCAGACGACGGCGCATTATATCGCCGAGCGGCTGGAGCGGTTTCCCATCCGCCTGACGCAACTGGCGCATGGCCTGCCGGTCGGCGGTGAACTTGACTATCTGGACGAAGGTACGCTGGCGCAGGCGCTGCGCGCACGTCGTCCGGTGGGGTGACTTGATCTTCCGGCACTCTCCCCATATTTTACGCCCATGGCCATTCTTCCCATCATCGAGACGCCCGATCCCCGGCTGCGCACCATTTCCACGCCCGTCGAGGCGATCGACGCCGATCTGCTGCGCCTGATCGACGACATGTTCGAGACGATGTACGACGCGCCCGGCATCGGCCTTGCCGCCATTCAGGTGGGCGTGCCGAAGCGGGTGCTGGTGATGGACCTGCAGGAGCCGGAGGAAGAGGACGGCCCGCCGGTCAAGCGGCCCCTGGTTTTCATCAATCCCCAGGTTCTCGATGGATCGGACGATCTGTCCGTCTATCAAGAAGGCTGCCTGTCGGTTCCCGATCAATATGCCGACGTCGAGCGCCCGGCCAGTATTCGCGCAAGCTGGATGGACCGCGACGGCCGTATTCGCGAGGAGCAACTCGACGGCCTGCTCGCCACTTGCCTCCAGCATGAGATGGACCATCTGGAAGGCATATTGTTCATCGACCATCTGTCGCGCCTGAAGCGCGAAATGGTGCTCAAGAAGCTGGCAAAGCAACGCAAGGAAGCGAAGGCGGCCTAGGGTTTTCCTACGCTATTGTCAGCATGACGGGCATTTTCGTTAATGCGCATAGCCCCCTTGCCACCCCGCGTACCCTCCAGTAGGTTCACTTTTCGTTCCCATAACGGAAAGCCCCGATGGACCCGATCGTTCTTGCCCTCATCGTCGCCGCGCTGATCGCGGGCCTGCTCATCGGCTGGGTGTTGCGGGGGCAGGGGCTGTCCGCGCTTACCGCGCGCCTCGACGGCGCGATATCGGAGCGCGAAAGCGCCCAGCGCGACCTGGCCGTCGCCCGTGAACGCGCCGAGCAGGCCGCCGCCGTTGCCGCCCGGCTCGACACCGCGCAGGCAGAGCGCGAGGCGGCGCTGCGCGATCTGGCCGCGCTGCGCTCCGATCAGCAAGCCCGTACCGAGGCCTTTCATGCGCAAATCGCGGCGCTGACGCAGGCCAAGGAACAGCTTTCCGCCCAGTTCAGCGAAATCGGCGGCAAGATACTGGAACAGGCGCAGAAAACCTTTCTCGAACGCGCCGACCAGCGGTTCGATCAGGCGAACCAGAAGGGCGAGGCGCAGTTGAAGGCGCTGCTCCAGCCGGTCGAAACGACGCTGAAACGCTATGAGGAAGGATTGCAGCGCGTCGAGAAGGATCGCGTCGGCAGCTATCACGAACTGCGCGAGGCGGTGGAGCAAGTGAAGCTGGGGCAGGGGCAGGTGCGCGACGAAACCGCCAAGCTCGTCAACGCCCTGCGCGCCGCGCCCAAGACGCGCGGCCGCTGGGGGGAGCAGCAGTTCAAGAACCTGATCGAGACGGCGGGCCTGTCCGCCTTCGTCGATTTCAGCGAGGAAGTGTCGGTCGATACCGAGGACGGACGGTTGCGCCCCGATTTCATCATTCGCCTGCCCGGCGACCAGCAGCTCGTCGTCGACGTCAAATGCTCGCTCGAAGCCTATCTGAACGCGGTCGAGCAGACCGAACAGGGCGCGCGCGACCGCTATCTGATCGATCACGCCCGCGCCGTGCGCACCCATGCCGACGCGCTGGGGCGCAAGGCCTATTGGGAGCAGTTCGAAAAGGCGCCCGATTTCGTCATCATGTATGTGCCGGGTGACAATTTCGTCACCGCCGCGCTGGAAGCGGACATGGACCTGTGGGAGCGCGCGGCGAAGAACCGCGTCATCATCTGCGGCCCCGCGACCTTCCTGCCCCTCGCGCGTACATTGGCCGGGCACTGGAGGCAGGCGAAGATGCAGGAGGAAGCGCAGCAGATCGGCCTGCTCGCCAAGCAGCTTTACGAACGGCTGGCGAGCGCCGCGACGCAGCTCAAGAAGCTGGGCAACCGGCTGGGCGGCGCGGTGGCGGATTACAATGCATTCGTCGGCGGCTTCGAATCGCGCGTCCTCGTGACGGCGCGCAAGTTCCGGGATCTGAACGTCGATACCGGGGGCAAGGAACTGGAAGCGGCGGACCCCGTCGACGTGATGCTGCGCGACCCGCAAGCGATCGAAAGCATCCGCGCGTTGCCGGAACCGGACGTTAGTGCGCAGGCGGCGGAGTAGTGATGCCCGTCTCCCCTTGAGAGAGGGAGGGACCCGCCGCAAAGCGGTGGGAGGGTGAGGGGTAGCGGTTCCACCGGAACCGCGCGGCCCGGAGGTCCGCTCACCCTCATCCAACTTCGCCTAACCAGCAAGCTGGTAAGCCTGTCCTGAGCGCCTGCCATAGGCAGGAAGTCGAAGGGGCTGCGTACCCTTCTCCCTTCAAGGGAGAAGGGATTTACCGGTCCACGCCCTTCACCTTCCCCCATGTCCGCGCCGCCGTGTAGCCCAGATAGCCGGTGCCGAAGAGCGCGTAGAGCGACTCCGGCAAGCCGTTGAGATAGGCAGTGATTCCCCGCGCGATCGCTTCGGCCAGTTCCGGGCGCACGCCCGCGATCAGGCCCATCGGGATCGACCAGAGCAGCAGCGCATACATGACGTAGAGGAACGCCGGGCGCGCGCGGCTGGTCCAGGGGTCGGGTGCCTGCGCTTCCGCGAGGATGGCGGAAAGCTGCGCCTGTACCGCGTCGATCTCCCGACTGGCCTCCAGCTTCAGCAATTCCAGCTTGGCCGCGTCGCGGGCGCGGGGGTCGGGAATGATCTTGTCGATGATCTGGCCGATAGGGCCGATGATGCCTTGCAAAATGCTCATGGAGTGATCCTCCGCTTAACCGATCCGGTTGGCCAGCCAGCCGTAGAGAAACGCTTCGTTCGCCGGGCGGTTCTCCGCCAGGTCGATATAGCGTGCGCCCTGCAACGCCTCGATCGCTTTCAGCAGCACCGTCTCGCCATCGCGTCCGCGCGCTTCCATGAAGCCGCCCAGCGCCGCCAGGGTGCGCGGCCCGATCCGTCGATCGACCGCGATGTCGGCATAATCCCGCCCGTTGCGGTTGAGGGCATTGAGCGCCCGCTGGAGAAAGCCGGTCGCCACCGCCGGCCCATTATTCACGCCGGTGTCGAACAGTTCCGCGGCGATCCGCGGCGCGATCTCGGCCACGAAGGCGAAGCGCGGTCCATCCCAATATCGCGCGCGATATATGGCGACCGCATCATCGCGCGGAAAGCCGCGCATGTCGCCATGATAGCCGTGGGCCCGCGCCACCGCCTGCGTAATCCCCCACCGCGTCGGCCCGCCCCGATCCGCCGGATGGTCGCTAAACCCGCCTTCGCGGCGGATCACCTCGTCGATAAGCGTGTCGATATCCATGCTGCTCTCCTTTGTTGGGGAGAGGGATGGATAACCTTTTTGGTTAGGTGTAGGACAGATGCAGATGACGCATTTCCCGATACAAGTTGTTGCAGGATCAGAAACTGAAATTGAATCCGCCTGCTGCTGGAATATCCGCCCGAGCAGATTGCTCGACTACGTTGGCTATTACGTCAACTTCATATCGCTGGTCCTACTGGACTAACAAACTGTTATTCGGCGTGATTGTATCGACGCGGCTGTAGGTTGGGTCCTGTTCTGAGAGGATACTGTAACATTAAAGCTCGAAAAGCACTGGGGCTTGACCGCCGATTGCCCGATGTGCCTATGTGCGGAATGAGCATCTTTCGGCACCCTGAGATTGAACAAGAATTTGATCGTTGGCAAAAACAACTACCACCTTGCAACTATGCAGAGGGGTTGTCTTACAACGATGTTCTTACCGTGCACTTTGTTCTGTCGGACATGTTTTACGGCATCGGTTCGGGCCTTGGCGGAATTGGTCCGAAGTCCTTGGATCTTCTTATCTCTGCGATAAGCCGCCAGCATGTTTCGTTCGACGGCGTCGATAAGTGGAGTAGGCCTGAAGAGTTGGCTGCAACTCTGCTTTATGGGATTGTCCTCAATCATCCTTTCCATGACGCCAACAAACGCACTGGGTTTTTATCCGCCCTGCTTCTTCTGGAGCGATTTAAAATAACAATTCGCGTGTCCGAGAAGCAATTTGAAGATTTTATTGTTTCAGTGGCCGACCGTTCATTCCGTGAATTGGAGAAGTTCAAAAGGAGTTTTGCAGGTCAGGATGATGCAGACGTTCGTTATATTGCTCACTACATTAGAATATGTACGCGCCAATCGGATAAGAGAGACTACATTGTTACATATCGCGAACTGGATGCATTACTTAGGAGATTTGGGTTTGAGTTAAGCAATCCCCACGCTAACACAATAGATGTTGTCGAGATTGATACTAAGAAGAGAATTTGTAACATCGGATGTCATGGGCCGTCTAGGCGGCGTGGACAAATTTGAGCCAGTATCTGGCGGCAGCGAGATGAACCATTCCGAGGAAGCTGTTGGCAAGCTGGTCATAGCGGGTAGCGATCGCGCGATTGATCTTGAGCTGCCCAAACATACGCTCGATGCGGTTGCGCTGCTTGTAGAGCGCCCGATCATGTTCGATTTTCACGCGGCGGTTTGAACGGCCCGGAATGACGGCCTCGATTTTCCGTTTGGCAAGGTCGGCCCGGATCGCGTCGGCGTCGTAGCCCTTGTCGGCGAGCAAAGCGTCAGGTGCACGCTCAGGCAGGCCGATCAGGGCGTCATAGGCTTTGCAATCGGCCGCCTCGCCGACCGTCAAATGGAAGGCAAGCGGTCGTCCGAGGGCATCAGCCAGACAGTGAAGCTTACTGGTGAACCCGCCCCGCGAGCGGCCAAGAGCGCGTCGATGAGTCCCCCTTTTCCGCCCGCTGCCGAAACGTGGGCGCGAACGGTGGTGCTGTCGATGCTGTAGTGGCCGCTGTCCGCCATGATTTCAGCCAACGTCACGGCAACGGTTTCCCAGACCCCGGCTTCACTCCATCGTCGGAACCGGCGATAGATGGTGTTCCAACTGCCATATTTGGGCGGCACATCGCGCCATGGAGCACCGCAGCGGAGCCGCCACAGGATGCCGTTGATGATTAAGCGGTTCTGCTCGGGCGGCCTGCCTCGACCACGGTTCTCAGGCTCGATGGGCAACAAATCCTTCAGAACGCGCCATTCTGCCTCGGTGAGATCACCCCTACTCAAACCTGCCTCCAAAAAGCAGCCTTGAATCAATGCCGTGTTGTCCCGTCAACACCAGAGCGAGAATTTTCAAATCATCGGCGCCGCTCGTGCCACATAACGATCACTTCGACTAAGTCTCCAGCACAGTCCCGCTCAAACTGCGAAAACAGACGGTGCTGAACATTCGGCTCATCTCCAAAACGTCCAGTAACCTGATACGAGCATTCTGGCGTCGTATAGGTGTAGCCGCAGGAAACCTCTGATATCCCGATCAGTTCGGCCGTTTGTCCGGGACGGTTCGCGAAGCGGGCGAAGGTCTTGCTCACGTCAGGCCAGTGCACTGAGACATATCGGCTCACCTCTTCAACGGTAGGCAGTGCGGGGGCTGACTGGGTGTTCTCGGCCGCTCGAGGTGTGGCGCAACCAGAGAGGATCGGGATCAAAGCCAGGATGAATCGGTAGCGCATCCTCAGATGCTATCCCACCGCACAGCTATGCCAAGTCAATTTGTCCACGCCGCCTAGGCAGGTGGCGAAACCTGTCATCAAGTATGTCCGCCAGGAAACAGGCTTGGACTTTTTGAACGGCTGTGACTCTGGTGCTTTTTTCAAGGGCGAAGAACCAATCAACAATCTGCTAGCGAAATACTATGAGCCACTAGAGCGCTTGGCTTACCGCTGACAGCGCGATCTGGCCGTGTCAAAGAACTCTGCTCTTTGTCAGGGTAGAACCTCATGCGCACAAAAGCGAAGCGGGTGGCGTTCGGTAATAACCACGCAATTTTAAGTGCTTGGTAATTTTGGTCGGGACGAGAGGATTCGAACCTCCGACCCCCACACCCCCAGTGTGATGCGCTACCAGGCTGCGCTACGTCCCGACCGGAGGGGGGCGTTTAGGCGGATGTCCGGGAAGATGCAAGGGCGTAGAATGGGGTGATTGCCGATTGGGGTGTTTTAGGGTTTTGGTGGCTGGGGACATCCGGGGTGCGTCAGGGTTTCCGTTCAGCACAAGCGTGTTCCCCGGCGCCGGCCGGGGTCAAGGGTGGCACAGGATGCACTTCGTTGCCCTGGACCCCGGCTTTGGCCGGAGAACAGGTACGGGGGGCCGGTAATGGAGTTAGGCGCGTAACGGCGCTTACGCCGTGAGCAAATCTGCCGCCGTCCCGCCGCCTATCGCCCCGTCCACCCTATATCTGTTGCCACTGCGCCCCGGTTTGTGTTAGCCGCGCGCCCTTGGCCTTGGGGCGTCGATGCGATGGCGTCGGCGCGCTGCGGGTCGCCCCTATTTCTCGCAACAGAGAGTATCTTCATGTTCATCAGTCCTGCCTTTGCCCAAGCCGCCGCGTCAGGCACCGGCTCTGCGGGCGGGTCCGCCTCGATCATCGCGAACATCCTGCCGCTGGTCCTCATCTTCGTGGTATTCTACTTCCTGCTGATCCGTCCGCAGCAAAAGCGGATGAAGGATCACAAGGCGAAGATCGACGCGGTGAAGAAGAACGATCAGGTCGTCACCGGCGGCGGCCTCGTCGGCAAGGTGGTGCGCGTCGACGACCTCTATGTCGATGTCGAGCTGGCGCCGGGCATGAAGGTGAAGGCGGTCAAGGCCACGCTGACCGACGTGATCGATCCGGCCACCGCGAAACCGGCGAACGACTGATCCGATGCTGACCTTCCCGCGCTGGAAAATAACGCTCATTCTGCTCGTGCTGGGCATCGGCATATTATGTGCCATCCCCAGCTTCCTTCCGGAACGGATCACCTCGACCTGGCCGAAGGCGGCGCAGGTGCGCGTCAATCTGGGTCTCGATCTGTCGGGCGGCAGCCATCTGCTGCTCGAAGCGAGCACCGACGACGTGACCAAGGCGCGCCTCACCAATATGGAGGACCAGATCCGCACCGAATTGCGCCGGGGCGATCCGCGCATCGCGATCGGCGACATTTCGCGGCGCGACGGTAAGCTCAGCTTCATGGTCCGCAATCCCGCGCAAGTCGATGCAGCCGTCGAGCGTATCCGTCCGCTGACGCAGGGCGCGGGCATGACCGGCCAGCGCGATTTCGACGTGAGCGTGGTGGACAGCAGCACCATCGTGCTGGCGCCCACCGATGCGGGCATCACCAATTCGGTGAACAGTGCGATGGAAGTCGCCACCGAAGTCATCCGCAAGCGCATCGACGAGCTTGGCACCCGCGAACCCAGCATCGTGCGGCAGGGAGACAACCGCATCGTCGTGCAGGTGCCCGGCCTTCAAGACCCCAAGCAGTTGAAGGACCTGCTCGGCCAGACCGCCAAGCTGGAGTTCAAGCTGGTCGATTTCGCCGCCAACCCCGCCGAAGTGGCGCAAGGCCGCGCGCCCGTAGGCAGCGAAGTCCTGCCCTATCCCGGCAATCCCTCCGGCGTGCCGTTCATCGCGGTGAAGCGGCAGGTGATGGTTTCCGGCGACGAGTTGACCGACGCCACGCAACAATATGATCCGCAGACCAATCTGCCCGCCGTCTCGATCCGCTTCAATGCGTCGGGCGGGCGCAAGTTCGGCAAGGTGACGAGCGAGAATGTCGACCGCCCCTTCGCGATCATCCTTGATGGCAAGGTGCTGTCCGCGCCGAACATCAACGAGCCTATCCTGGGCGGCACCGCGCAGATCAGCGGCAGCTTCACCGTCGAAAGCGCCAATCAGCTTGCCATCGCCCTGCGCTCGGGCAAGCTGCCGGTCGCGCTTAAGGTGGTGGAGGAACGCACCGTCGGGCCGCAGCTCGGCGCCGATTCGATCCGCGCGGGGATCATCGCCTCGGTCGTCGCGGCGGGTGCCGTCGCGGTGTTCATGTTCCTCAGCTACGGTCGCTTCGGCATGTATGCGAACCTCGCGGTGGTCATCAACATCCTCGTCATCCTGGGCGTCATGGGGCTGCTCAACGCGACGCTAACCTTGCCCGGCATCGCCGGCTTCGTGCTGACGATCGGCACGGCGGTTGACGCCAACGTGCTGATCTACGAACGTATCCGCGAGGAGCGGCGGCGGGGCAGGGGCGTCGTGCAGGCCGTCGAATTCGGCTACAAGGAAGCCAGCCGCACCATTTTCGAAGCGAACGTCACCCATGCGATCGCAGGCGCGATCATGCTGGCGCTTGGCTCCGGCCCTGTGAAGGGCTTCGCCATCGTGCTGCTGATCGGCATTGCGACATCGGTGTTCACCGCCGTCACCTTCACGCGCCTCGTCGTGGCGACATGGCTCCGCCGCGCCCGCCCGACGGATCTGCATATATGAATATGCTCGCTTCTTTTTCTCCGTTCGGGCTGAGCTTGTCGAAGCCCTCCCCTTGCCCCGGACTTGATACGGGGGAAGGGACTTCGCTGCGCTCAGTCTTGCCCTTCGACAGGCTCAGGGCGAACGGACGGAAGACTGGATCACTGCAATGAAACTGCTCAAACTCGTTCCCGACAACACGAACATCGGCTTCGTCCGCGTTCGCCACATCGCCTTCGCGATCACCGCGATCCTCACGTTGCTGGCGGTCGCCGCCGTGGGCGTGCGCGGCCTCAACATGGGCGTCGATTTCGTCGGCGGCCTGATGGTGGAGGCGAAGTTCGCGTCCGCGCCGCCGCTCGACAAGGTGCGCAGCGACATCGACGCGATGAACGTCGGCGAAGTCTCGCTCCAGCAGTTCGGCGATCCGCGCACCGTCTCGATCCGCCTGCCGCTGCCCGAAAGCAACGACGATGGGGCCACCGACGCACTGGTGCGCAAGGTGCAGTCCGTGGTCGAGGCGAAATATCCCGGCGTCACTTTCAGCCGCTACGATGCGGTGTCGGGCAAGGTGTCGGGCGAGCTGATCCAGAACGGCATCCTCGCGGTGCTGCTTGCTGTGGTCGGTATCGCGATCTTCTCGTGGTTCCGCTACGAATGGCAGTTCGGCGTCTCCACCTTCGTCGCGATCATGCACGACGTGCTGATGACGCTCGGCTTCTTCGCTGTCACCCGGCTGGAGTTCGATCTCAATATCGTCGCCGCGGTGCTGACGATCGTGGGCTATTCGATCAACGACAAGATGGTGATCGACGATCGCATCCGCGAAAATATGCGCAAATATCGCAAGATGGACATGAAGGCGCTGATTGACCTGTCCGTCAACGAAACGCTGCCGCGCACGGTGATGACGTCGGTTACGGTGATGCTGGCGCTGGGCGCGCTGCTGGCGTTCGGTGGGCATGTGCTGCGCGGCTTTTCCGCAGCGATGATGCTGGGGATCGTCATCGGCACCTATTCGTCGGTCTACGTCTCCTCCTCGCTGCTCATCACTCTGGGCCTGAAGCCGGAAGCCGCCGACAAGAAGGCGGGCGGCGTGACGGCGAAGGCCGAGCGCGTGGGCGACGGCGCGCAGCCCTGAGGGCTGGGCGATGAGCAACGGCATGGAGATGCGTCGCGACGGCGGCTATGCCGGACCGCGCATCACCGGTTTTGCCGGGCGCGGCTACCGGTTGCAGGACACCGTCTTTCCCGGCGGCGTGTTGCTGAGCTGGGCGGAGGCATGGCCGTGGGACGATGCGCCCACGCCCCATGCGCTGACATTGGCGGCGCTGGGTCCGCTGGCATCGCTCGATCCGCTGCCGGAGTTTCTGCTGCTGGGAACCGGAGCAGGTCTCGTCCAGCCTTCGCGTTCGTTCGTGCGGGAGATGGAAGCGAAGGGCGTCGGCGTCGAAGTGATGGACAGCCGTGCCGCCGCCCGCGCCTGGGGCGTGCTGCGCGCCGAGGATCGTCAGGTGATCGCGGCGCTGATGGCGCTGTAGTTGAGCTATATCTCCTCTACGTCATCCTGAACTTGTTTCAGCATCCATTGGCTCTCACCAATGAGCGTCATTGCAACGTCGGAGCCAATGGACCCTGACTTTCGTCAGGATGACGAAGCAACCTGATAGTTGCTCAACTCTTCCCCGCAATTGCCTTCAGATGCGCGAGCAGCATGTCGCCATTCGCCACCCAGGTAAAGCGCCGCGCCGTTTCCCGCACAGCCTCGCGCTCCGGCGGATTTTCGATCAGGTCGCGAATGGCCGTTGCGATCGCAGCCGGTTCGCGTTCCACGATATGCCCCGCTTCGGGCCGGTCGATCAGTTCGCGCGCGCCGCCGACATCGCTGGTGACGACCGGCGTGCCGCAGGCCAGCGCCTCGACCCAGGCATTGGCCAGCCCCTCCGAAGCCGACGGCAGCGCCATTACGTCGGCGGCATTCAAATATTGCGGCAGGCGATCATGCGGGATTGCACCGACCAGCCCCACGCGATCCGATACGCCCAGTTGTTGCGCGAGCGCCAACAGGGCGCTGGCCTCCGGACCCTGACCGATCAGCAGCAGCGTTGCATCTGGCAGCGAAGGCATGGCGCGGATCAGCAGATCCTGCCCCTTTCGCGGTATCAGCGCGCCAACACTAGCCACCACCGGGCCTTTCACGTTCAGCGCATCCTTCGCCGCATGGCGATCCTCGATACGGAACCGGTCGAGATCGACGCCGGTATAATGCACCGTGATCTTCTCTTCTGCCATGCCCAAGGCCACCATCGACCGCTTCATCGCGGCGGATACGGCGAGCAGGCCGGCGGCATCCTTCCCGGCGCGCCGCACGGCGCGGCGGGTATCGGCGCGCTTGCCCCAGTAATGAATGTCCGCGCCGCGTGCCTTTACCGAAAAGGGAATGCCCAGCGCTTTGGCGATCCGCGCCGCTACGGCACCATCGGGGTAGAAGAAGCTCGCGTCGATCACGTCGAACGGACGTTCGCCATGCAGGCGGCGGACGAGCGGCAAGATCGCGCGCGTCATCGTCGTCACGTTGATGCGCCCGCCGAACTTGGGAATGATAGGAAAGCGCGGACGATAGACCATCAGGTCACGCCAGCGTTCCTTCTCCGGCAGACGGGAGAGCGCCTGATACTGTGCAGCGTTCGAGAGCGGCCAGGGCGGAATGCCGACAGGCGCCACCACCGTGACGTAGCAATCCGGGCGGCTGCCCAGTTCGCGCGCCTGCCGTTCCACGAACACGCCGAAATTGGGGCGGCTCATATCCGGGAACAGTGTGGACAGCATGAGGACACGGATCATCATCGTGCCCGTCTATAACAGGTCGGTTAACAGGCTGTTAGCCCTGCCGAATCCGGCCCGGCCATCACAGCGCGCGCACCAGCCGCATCGCCACGCCCAGCCACGGCGGATCGCGCAATACCTGCTGCCGCGTACCGGCACCCAGCGGCAGCAGGTGGATCATGTCCGCCTCCCGCCCTATCAGCCGCCCGAACAGGAAGCGCCCACCGGGCCGGGGGATCAGTACATCCCGGTTGAGCGCGCCGGCATAGTCCTGCGGCGCGATCCGCGCGCACCAGATCTCGTCGCCACCGCGATAGTCGCCAATGCTGGCGATCACGCGCACGCCGATCATGTCGCCGTTCGCCACCGGCGGCGCGATGGTCTGCGCCTTGCTCGGGGCATGCGCGCCGTCCGGCCCGATCAGCGCGGCGACGGGGATGGTTTCCTGTCCCGGCATGTTCACCAGTTCCGCGCTGCTGACGCCGAGCGCCGCCGCGATCCGGTTCAGCCAGCCGACGGAGACGGTGCGCATCCCGGTTTCCAGCCGCCCGATCGTCTGCGCGGTCGTCGGCGGGTCGCAGCGACGGGCGACATCGTCCAGCGTCAGCCCCTTGGCTTTGCGTACATCCCGGATGCGGGTAATCATCGCCGTCTCCAATAACCTATATGGTTTTCCTCTGTCCTACAGATCGACGCGCAAGGCAATAGGGCGTCCCGCACAGAAGGACTATGCCATGCCCGCACCCGCCGCCTGCCTCGTCAAGCGTACCATCCGCGATACCGATGGTCGCCTGCACCACGTCACCGTCAATCTCGCAGAGTCGCCGCTGGCCTGGCTCCATGCCCGCGGTAAGCTGAACGATCGGCAATATCTGGCAGGCGACATGCTGCGTCGCGACTGGGAACGGGCAGGGCTGGGTGCACGCGTCACGATGCGGTGGGATCCCACACCTGTCGCGCAAGGACGGCGTGGCGCTCCCTATGCGCCCGATCCCACGCTTGCGCAGATCGGCGCGAAGGATCGGCTGAGCGCGGCGATGCGGGCTGCCGGTCCCGGTCTCTCGGACATATTGTGGCGCGTCGCCTGTGCCGGCGAAGGACTGGTCGCGGCGGAAAAGGCATTGGGCTGGCCCGGTCGCGCCGGCAAGCTGGTGCTCGGCTTCGCACTGGATCGCATAGCCGATTTTTATCGCATTCCGGCATGACAGGTTACTGCATAATGAGTAGAACATAGGAGGAACGGGAGGGCGAATCATGGCAAAGCTGAATTATGTGGAATTGTCGGTCGGCAGCATCGCTGCGGTGCGAGGCTTTTACGAACAGGCTTTCGGCTGGCGCTTTACCGAATATGGTCCGGATTATGCCGCGGTCGAAGGCGATGCCACGACCATCGGTTTCAATGCGGATGGCGACAAGACAGCAGTTCCCGTCCTCCCACTCGTCGTAGTCGATGATCTTGAAGCGGCGCTGGATGCTGCGGTTACGGCAGGGGGCACGATCCGCGTGCCCATCTTCGCCTATCCCGGCGGATGGCGCTTCCATGTCGTCGACCCTGCAGGGCACGAGATCGGCGTATATCAGAGCGGCGATTGATGGTCGCATAGTCACTTGACGCGAACGTAAACGTAAATTACGAATAGCGTCATGAAACACAGTACCCAGATCGCGGGCATCGAGATGCCCGACCTCAACGAACGGGATCAGTACAGCATCTCGGATCTGTCCGGCGAGTTCGGCGTCACTGCCCGTGCGCTGCGCTTTTACGAGGACGAAGGGCTGATAGCCCCCCAGCGGCAAGGGCTGGCGCGCATCTATTCGCGCCGCGACCGCGCGCGTCTCGCCTGGATATTGCGCGGCAAGCGGGTCGGGTTCAGCCTGACCGAGATTCGCGAGATGATCGACCTCTACGATCTGAACGACGGTCGCTCCGCACAGCGTCGCGTCACGATAGAGAAATGCCGCGCCCGTATCGACTTGCTCGAACGACAGAAGGCAGACATCGATTCCGCCATCGAGGAACTGTCCGCCTTCGTGGCGATCGTCGAGGCGCAAGGCGACGACGACATCTGACTCCCGCACGCCGCGTCCCCCGACTGCGGCGTGCGCGCATCCTTATAATCCGGAGAGAGACATGCCCAAATACACCGCCCCCGTCCGCGATACGCAGTTCGTGCTCGATCATGTCGTCGGCATTGATCGCCACGCCAATCTTCCCGGCTTCGAAAACGCCACGCCCGACCTGATCGAGGCGGTACTGGGCGAAGGCGGCAAGTTCGCCGCCGAAGTGCTGTTCCCGCTCAATCAGGTCGGCGACCGCGAAGGCTGCACTCGCCATGCCGACGGCAGCGTGACGACGCCGACCGGTTTCAAGGACGCGTTCGACCAGTATGTCGCGGGTGGCTGGACCACGTTGCACGCGCCCGAAGCGTTCGGCGGGCAGGGGCTTCCCCATGTCATCGCCACAGCCTTCGGCGAATATGTGCTGTCGGCCAATCAGGCGTTCGAAATGTATCACGGCCTCACCGCAGGCGCGATCGCGGCGATCATCGCCAAGGGATCGGACGACCAGCAGCAGACTTATTTGCCCAACATGGTGAGCGGCAAATGGACCGGCACGATGAACCTGACGGAGCCGCATTGCGGCACCGATCTCGGCCTCATCAAGACCAAGGCGGAGCCGCAGGCGGACGGCAGCTACGCGATCACCGGGACCAAGATCTTCATCTCGTCGGGCGAACATGATCTTGCGGAAAACATCATCCACCTCGTCCTCGCCAAGACGCCGGGCGCACCGGAAAGCAGCAAGGGCATTTCGCTGTTCATCGTCCCCAAGTTCATGGTGAATGCCGACGGTTCGCTGGGGGAACGCAATGCCGTTTCCTGCGGTTCGATCGAGCACAAGATGGGCATTCACGGCAATTCCACCTGCGTCATGAACTATGACGGCGCGACCGGCTTCATGGTGGGTGAGGAGAACAAGGGACTGGCCGCCATGTTCATCATGATGAACGCCGCGCGCCTCGGCGTCGGCCTTCAGGGCCTGGCGCAGGCCGAAGTCGCTTATCAGAACGCCGTGCAATATGCCCATGACCGCCGCCAGGGTCGTGCGCTCACCGGCCCGGCGGAACCGCAGGAAAAGGCCGACACGCTGTTCGTCCATCCCGATGTCCGCCGCATGCTGATGGAAGCCAAGGCGCTGACCGAAGGGTTGCGTGCGCTTTGCCTGTGGGGTGCGCTTCAGGTCGATCTCGCGCACAAGGCGCAGACCGAGGAAGAACGCCAGACCGCCGACGATCTCATTTCGCTGCTCACGCCTGTCATCAAGGGTTACGGCACGGACAAGGGCTTCGACGTGACGGTGAACTGCCAGCAGGTCTACGGCGGTCATGGCTATATCGAGGAATGGGGCATGGATCAGTATGTCCGCGACGCTCGCATCGCCATGATCTACGAAGGGACCAATGGCGTGCAGGCGATGGACCTCGTTGGTCGCAAGCTGGCGCAAAACGGGGGCCGCGCGCTCCAGACCCTGTTCAAGGTGATCGCGCAGGAAGTCGCCGTAGCCAAGGCCGAACCGCGTCTCGCGCCGCTGGCCGAAGCGCTGGAAAAGGCGAACGCCCAGCTTCAGGGCGCGACCATGTGGCTGATGCAGAACGCCATGGCCAACCCGAACAACGCGGGCGCAGGTGCACACAGCTACATGCACATCATGGGCATCGTATCGGTCGGCCTGATGTGGCTGCGCATGGCCAGCGCCGCCGTCCGCCTGCTCGACGCGGGCGAGGGGGATGCGAAGTATCTGGAAGCCAAGCTGGTGACGGCCCGCTTCTTCGCCGAACGCATCATGCCGGACGCAGGCGCGCTCCGCCGCAAGATCGAAGGCGGCGCGGAAGCGTTGATGGCGCTCGACCCGGAAATGTTCGCCACGGCGGCGTAAGTCTTACGCGCTCGACAGAACGTGACGGAAGCCCCGCCAGCGATGGCGGGGCTTTTCTTTTCCGACGCATCGCAAGCCGCAGTATATGGACGTTCAGGGTGGAAGAGAATGCTGCCTAGTGTAGATTGGGCATCGTCCATCCGAAAGGCAATGCGATGACCGGGCCTCTTGAACAAGTGTTTGCCGTCCTGCGCGAAGTCATGCTCCGGTCGGGGCACGGAATGACCTTGGCCCAGGACGCGCCGGGTAACGTGATCCTGAAAACATCATGGCCGGAACCGGGCAAGAAGGACCCCGCATGGTTCGGCGCGGTCCAGCTCAAGAAAAACTATGTTTCCTATCATCTGATGCCGCTTTACGCCTTGCCTGTGCTCACGGAGGACGTGCGCGCCGAACTGCGCAAGCGGATGCAGGGGAAAAGTTGCTTCAACTTCAAGAAGATCGAACCGGAATTGTTCGATGCTCTGGAGCGGATGACGGCGAAGTGCGCGGACGCTTACGTAACGCCGGTATCGGCAACGCCACATTCCCGATGAATACTCGATCGTGATTTGTCGTTCCGCCCGATAATCAAAGCTGACCCAGCACCGCCTTCGCCTGCTTCAGAGGCGCCGCGTCGATCATCCTGTCGTCGAGTCGCAGCGCACCTGCGTCGGGATTGGCCTCGAACGCCGCGACGACCGCACGTACATGGGCGATATCGGTTTCCGAAGGTGCGAACGCGGCGTTAATGATGGGCACTTCCGCGGGGTGGCCGCGCCGATCGCGGCAGGCATATCCTCCGCGCCCGAGCTAAGCCCGGCGAGCGGTCAGACCGCTGTCGAGCGGATTGAACCGAACGAAGGCCAGGACATCCCGCCGCGCGCCTTCTTGAACAAGGCCATGCGCAGACACCGGCAAGCGATCTCGTCGCGCTGGTTGACCAGGCGATGGGCGAAGGTGACGATACCTGCGTCCGTCCGGGAGCGGCTTTGCTTCAACTCTGCGACTTCGCTTTTCGCGCGCATCGTATCGCTGAGGAACACCGGCGTGGGGTGGGCGAGTTTGCCGTAACCCGGATTGGCGACCAGCGTACCCGGCGTTGTGTCGCCCACCGCCCCTTGATCGAAAAACCCTCGGGCCATGCCGCATCTCTCCGCTCCATCTAGCGGACCGGTGAGCGGGGGTGCTCGTGCAAGGCTATAGGGCTTCCTCCGGCCAGTAGAGGCGCATGGGGTTGGCGACGAGCAGCTTGTACTGCAATTCAGGCGTGGGTGCGATGCGCGGGATCATGTCGACCAGATGCCCGTCGTCGGGAATGGCGTCCTGCATGTTGGGATGTGGCCAGTCCGTGCCCCACAGGACGCGATCGGGAAACTCCGCGACCAGAGGCGCGACCACCTGCGCGAAATCGTCCCACGGATCGGCCTGCGCGGAGAGGCGATCGGGGCAGGTGACTTTGGTCCAGATGTTGGGATGATCGCGCAGCAGTTGCTTGAAGGCGGAGATTTCCCTGCCTTCCGGGCCTTCGCTCATGGACGGGCGGCCCATGTGATCGATGACGATCGTCGTCGGGATCGCTTCGAGGAAGGGAATCATCTCCTCCAATATATCCGCTTCGAAATAGACGACGACATGCCAGCCCAGATCCTGAATGCGATGGGCGATTTGCAGGAACTTGTCCTTGGGCGCATCGTCCACAAGCCGCTTGAGGAAGTTGAAGCGCACGCCCCGGATGCCGCCGTCGTGCAGCGCCTTGAGGTCGGCGGCTTCGATGTCGGGATTTACCACGGCGACGCCGCGCGCCTTGCCGTGTGATTGCGTGATGGCTTGCAGGGTCGCGCTATTGTCGGTGCCGTGGCAGCTAGCCTGTACGATGACGTTGCGGGAGAAACCCAGATGATCGCGCAGCGCGAACAGCATGTCCGGCCCGGCATCCTCGGGCAGATATTTCGCCTTCGCGCTGAACGGGAATTGCGCCTGCGGACCGAATACATGGCAATGCGCGTCCACCGCGCCGGATGGCGGGGTGTAGAGCGGCTTCGAGGGGCTGGCATGCCAGCTTGTGATGCGGCTCATGCGAAAATCTCTCCATCCATCAGCTTGCGGGCCGTGCGCAGCATGGCGGCGCTGGTGACGTTGCCCGCGCCGTCCAGTTCCATGACGCAGGTGGTTTCGCCGGTCGGATGTTCGACCGATAAAGTCTTGCGGTTGCCCGCCGGGATCGCAGCGACCTCGGCAGCGGGCGAGCCGGGAATCAGGCAGGCGGTGGCTACGCTGACCGCACCCAGCACGCCGATGGAGGCATGCGCGCGATGCGGGATGAAACTGCGCACCGTGACCGCGCCGCCGTTGCGCGGCGGGGCAACCAGCATCATCTTGGGCACCGACTTGTCTGTCACGTCGCCCAGGTTCATTCGTTCGCCCACCGCCAGACGGATGGCCTCGACCCTTGCTTTGAGGTCCGTGTTCGCGTCGAGATCGTCGCGGCTTTCATATCCGGTGATGCCGACATCGGCGGCTTTCATGACGACGCAGGGCATGCCATTGTCGATCAGCGTCACGGAGATGCCATTCACGACGTCGACGGCATTGCCGCTGGGCAACAGCGCGCCGCAGGAGGAACCGGCGGTATCGCGAAACTCCAGCGGGATCGGCGCAGCGGTGCCGGGAACGCCGTCGATGCGCGCGTCCCCCGCATAGGAAACGACGCCGCCGGGCGTCTGGACGGTGGCGATAGCGATCTGCCCGGTATTTTCCATGAAGATGGCGACACGCGTCTCGCCGTCCTGCGCGGGGACGAGGCCGCGCTCGATCGCGAAGGGGCCGATCCCGGCGAGGATATTGCCGCAATTCTGCTGGTCGGAGACGAGTGGCTTGTCGACGAACACCTGCAGGAACAGATAATCGACATCCACGCCTTCGCGCGCAGATTTGGAAACGACCGCGACCTTGCTGGTCAGCGGGTCCGCGCCGCCCATGCCGTCGATCTGGCGATCATCGGGGGAACCCATGATGCGCAGCAGGAATGCGTCGCGTTCGGCAACGTCGGCAGCTAGATCGCCTTTCAGGAAATAGCCGCCCTTGGATGTGCCGCCGCGCATCCACATGACGGGGGTGCTCTTCATCTCGGACATGCTCTAACTCCGTTCGGTTCGAGCTTGTCGAGAACCCGGCGCAATGTTCTCGACAAGCTCGAACCGAACGGATGTGGGTAACGTGTACGCAGGGCCGGACAGTTCACACATATTTCAGCCCCATGTCCGCGAGCTTGCCGCGCATGTCGTAGATGTCGAGTCCGAGTTCTCCGGAGGCGAGACGCTGGCGCTTCGCTTCCTCGTTCGCTTCGCGCGCCTGCGCCTTTTCCAGCACGGCGGCGGCATCGCCACGCGGTACGATGCATACCCCGTCGTCATCTGCGATTACGACGTCGCCGGGATTCACCAGCGCATTGGCGCAAACGACCGGCACGTTCACCGATCCCAGCGTCGCCTTGATTGTGCCTTGCGCATGGACAGCCTTCGACCAGACGGGGAAGTTCACCTCCTTGAGGTCGCGAATGTCGCGTACCCCCGCATCGATGATGAGGCCGCGACAGCCGCGTGCCTGCGCCGATGTCGCCAGAAGATCCCCGAAATAGCCGTCGCTGCAAGGGCTGGTGGGGGCGAGCAGGAGAATGTCGCCTTCCTTCAGTTGCTCGATGGCGACATGGACCATCCAGTTATCGCCCGGTGGCGCCGAAATCGTGACGGCGTTCCCGGCAATGCGTGCGCCGGAATAGATCGGCCGCATATAGGGGGCGAGCAGGCCTGTTCGCCCCTGCGCCTCATGCACCGTCGCCACGCCGCATCTGGCGAGGCCATCGACGATGGCGAGATCGACCCGCTCTACATTCTGGACGACGACACCGGCCATGCGCTTCTCTCCTGCTGTTGCAACGGCCCTGAAGCGGCAAGCCGGGACGCACAATTTGGAAGTTGCCGAAACGATATAAGTTCTTGCTATATGTCGATCACATGATCGTCGATGTCTACGCTCTCAACCTGCGCCATTTGCGGGCCGCTCTCGCGGTCGCGCGGCTTGGCAGCGTGAGCGCGGCGGCCGCGGAGATCAATCTGTCGCAACCGGCGCTGACGCAGGGGCTGGCGCAACTGGAACGGCAGATCGGACAACCTCTGTTCGACCGGCGGCCCGACGGCATGGGTGCGACAGCCGCCGGCCTGCTTCTTGCCGCGCGAGTGGAATCCGCCGCCGCACATCTGGCCGAAGCGATGCGGATCATCCGGCGTGGTGCGGCGGGCGGTTTCATGCGACCGGACCGGCTGGTGACGATGGTGCAGGTGCGCGCGCTCATCACCTTGCAACGTGAGGGTGGGTTCGTCTCCGCCGCCAACGCCACGGGCCTGTCGCAACCCGCGTTGCATCGGGCCGTGCGCGATGTCGAGCGGCTCTGCGGTGTCGTGCTGGTCGAGCGACGAGGCAGGGGCGTGGCGATGACCGAGGCGGGCACTCGCCTTGCCCGCGCCTTCCGGCTGGCGATGGGCGAAATCACTGCCGCACTGACGGACATAGGGGCGCTGGCTGGTCGGGACAGCGGCCGCATCGCGATCGGCGCGATGCCGCTGGCGCGCGCGCGATTGCTGCCGACGGCGGTCGCGCGCTTCCATCGTGACTATCCCGGTATTGCGCTTGATATCGCAGAGGGATCGCACAGCGAACTGATCGAGCCGCTGCGCGACGGCGAACTGGATATGCTGGTCGGCGCCTTGCGCGATCCCGCACCCGGCGCGGACGTGGAGCAGGTGGCGTTGTTCGAGGATCAGCTGGCGGTGTTCGCGCGGGCGGGGCATCCGCTGTGCGCGCAGCGGCAAGTCTCCATCGAGACGCTGGCGACCTATCCCTGGCTGATCGCACGCGCCGGAACGCCTTTGAGGGGGCACTGGGAGGCTTTGTTCGCAGCGGCGGGGGTGGCTGCGCCGGACGTGAAGATCGAATGCGGATCGGTGATGATGCTACGCGGTCTCATGCTGGAGGGCGATTTCCTGACCTTGCTGTCGCCCGATCAGATCGGGCTGGAGATCGATGCCGGGATGCTGGCGATGATAGGCGCCCCGCTCACCGACACGCGGCGCATCATCGGTCTCACGACGCGGGCAGGCTGGCGACCGACGGAGAGCCAGACGCGCTTCATGGCTTTGCTGAAAACGCTGTCGCTGCAATACACACTTCCAGAAACTGAATAGCGGTTGGCACGTATCTATTGGATGGGGCGGGGTGTTCCATCCTAAGAGGCGCTGCATGAATGGAGAGGCTGTCAGCGCAGGCATGATCGGATTTGGCGAGGCCGGACAGGCTTTCGCCGGGGCTTGGGATGTGCCTGCACGTGCCTTCGACGTTGCGACGGACGATCCTGCGCGTCAGTCCGGCAAGCGGGCCGACTATACGCGGTGCAACGTCATCGGCACGGATACACTGGCCGAGACGCTGGATAGCGTGCCGCTGGTGCTCTCTCTTGTTACGGCGGATCAGGCGTTGGCCGTTGCGCAGGCGACCGCTGTGCATATCGCGCCGGGGGCGCTCTATTGCGACATGAACAGCGTCGCGCCGCAGACCAAGCGTGCTGCGGCGGCAGTCATCGAAGCAGCGAGCGCCCATTATGTCGACGTGGCGGTCATGGCGCCGGTGTATCCCGCGCGACTCAAAGTGCCTTTGCTGGTGAGCGGCGCACAGGCGGAGGTTGCCGCTGCGGCCTTGCTGGCATTGGGCTTTGCAAATGTCACGGTCAAAGGCGCCGACGTCGGGCGTGCCTCCTCGATCAAGATGATCCGTTCGGTGATGGTCAAGGGGCTGGAGGCGCTGACCGCCGAATGCGTGCTGGCGGCGGAGGAGGCGGGCGTACTGGACGACGTTCTCGCCTCATTGGATGCCAGCGAAAAGGCGATCGGCTGGACCGAGCGCGCCGATTATAATCTCGACCGCATGCTGGTGCACGGCCTGCGCCGCGCCGCCGAGATGGAGGAAGTCGTCAGGACGCTCGAAGCGCTGGGCACCGGCGCGGATATGACGCGCGGCACCGTGTCGCGGCAGCGGGCGATCGGCGGGCTGGGCGTCAAGGACGCCCCCGCTGGACTGGCAGGCAAGGTCGCGCGGATAGGCGCGGAACGGCAGGAAGAGGATAAAGCCGCATGACTCTGGTGATCGATTGCCACGGGCATTACACGACGGCACCCGAAGCGCACGACATCTGGCGCGACGCGCAGAAGGCCGCGTTCAAGAATGGCGGAACCCCTCCACCCTATCCCATGATTTCCGACGACCAGATCGCCGAGACGATCGAGAAGAACCAGCTTCGCCTCATCCGCGAGCGCGGGGCGGACATGACGATCTTTTCCCCACGTGCCTCGACCATGGCGCAACACATCGGCGACGAAAGCGTCAGCATCGCCTGGTCGCGCGCCTGCAACGACCTTATTGCGCGGGTGGTGGGCCTCTATCCGCAAGTGTTCGCAGGCGTGTGCATGTTGCCGCAATCACCCAAGGCGGACCTCGCCGGATCGATCGCGGAGCTGGAACGCTGCGTTGCCGAACTGGGCTTCATCGGCTGCAATCTCAATCCCGATCCGGGTGGGGGGCATTTCGCGCATCCACCGCTGACCGATCGATACTGGTATCCGTTCTACGAAAAGATGGTCGAGCTGGACGTGCCTGCGATGATCCATGTGTCGGGAAGTTGCAACCCGTCGATGCACGCGACCGGCGCCTTCTATATCGCGGCGGATACGATTGCGTTCATGCAGCTTATCCAGGGTGATCTGTTCAGGGATTTCCCGACGCTACGCTTCATCATCCCGCATGGGGGCGGCGCGGTGCCCTATCACTGGGGGCGATATCGGGGGCTGGCGGACATGCTCAAGCAGCCTGGTCTCGACACGCATGTCATGAACAACGTCTATTTCGACACTTGCGTCTATCATCAGCCGGGTGTGGATCTGCTGGCGAAGGTGATCGACAGCAAGAACATCCTGTTCGGATCGGAAATGGTCGGCGCCGTGCGCGGCATCGATCCCCAGACGGGACACTATTTCGACGACACCAAACGCTATGTCGATGCGCTGGACGTAAGCGAGGATCAGCGCCATGCGATCTTCGAGGGCAATGCCCGCCGGGTGTTCCCGCGCCTGGATGCGCTGTTGAAGGGGCAGGCGCGGTGAGCAGTCATGCCGACATCCATGCCTATATCGCCGAGCTGGAGGATATTCCCGGCACCCGCGTGTTCACCACATCGCGCGCGCGCAAGGGATATTGGCTCAACCAGTTCTGCATGACGCTGATGAAGCCGGAAAACCGCGAGCGGTTCAAGGCGGACGAGCGCGCCTATCTGGACGAATGGCCGATGACCGAGGCGCAGAAACAGGCCGTGCTGGACCGCGATTACAACGCCGCTCTGGACGAAGGCGGCAACATCTATTTCCTGGCCAAGATATTCTTCACCGACGAGATCAGCTTTTTGCAGGCGGTCGGCACGATGACAGGCATGAGCGCACAGGATTATCAGGCCATGATGATCGCGGGCGGGCGATCGCCTGTCGGCCTGCGGTCGAAGAAGGATCCTTATTGATGGCACGCATAACCGCAGGCGTCGCCAGCAGCCACATCCCGGCGCTGGGCGCGACGATCGATCACGGCAAGACGCAGGAACCCTATTGGAAGGATTGCTTCGCCGGGTTCGAATGGACCCGCGCGTGGGAAGCGGCGCAAAAACCCGACGTCGTCGTGTTGGTCTACAACGATCATGCGACCGCTTTCGACATGGATTTCATACCCACCTTCGCGATCGGATGCGCCGAACGCTACAAGAGCGCCGATGAAGGCTGGGGGCCGCGTCCCGTCCCCGATGTGATCGGTGACGCCGATCTGGCATGGCATATCGCCCAGTCCTGCATCCTCGACGAGTTCGACATGACGATGGTCAACAAGATGGACGTCGACCATGGCCTGACCGTACCCTTGAGCCTGATGTTCGGACAGCCCGACGCCTGGCCGTGCAGGGTCGTGCCATTGGCGGTCAACGTCGTTACTTATCCCCCGCCGTCGGGCAACCGCTGCTATGCGCTGGGCGAGGCGATCGCGCGGGCCGTGGCCAGCTATCCCGAAGATATCAACGTGCAGATATGGGGCACGGGTGGCATGAGCCATCAGTTGCAGGGGCCGCGCGCGGGCCTGATCAATGCGGAGTGGGACAATCGCTTCCTCGACGATCTGGTGAACGACCCGCAGCGGCTTCGGCATATTCCGCATATCGAATATCTGCGCGAAACCGGATCCGAAGGGATCGAGATGGTGATGTGGCTCATCATGCGCGGCGCGCTGGGCAAGGATGTACGGCAATTGCACCGCCATTATCACGTTCCCGCATCCAACACAGCGGTCGGGCATATCGTGCTCGAACCGATCGGCTGACCCAATTCCAAGGAGAAACTTATGCGTATAGCTCTGGCAGGGGCCGGTGCCTTTGGGGAAAAGCATCTCGACGGCCTGAAGAATATCGACGGCGTGTCGATTACGTCGATCGTTAGCCGCCGTCTGGAACAGGCGCAGGACGTCGCGGCGAAATATGGCGCGGTTCACGCAACGACCGAACTTGACGAGGCCCTGGCGCGCGACGACGTGGACGCGGTGATCCTATGCACCCCGACGCAGATGCACGCGGAACAGGCGATCGCCTGCATGAACGCGGGCAAGCATGTGCAGGTCGAAATCCCACTGGCCGATAGCTGGGCCGATGCGCTGGCGGTTGTCGAGAAGCAGAAGGAAACCGGCCTGACCTGCATGGTCGGCCATACCCGGCGCTTCAACCCCAGCCATCAATATGTCCATAACCGGATCGTCGCAGGCGACCTGAACATCCAGCAGATGGACGTGCAAACCTATTTCTTCCGCCGCAAGAACATGAATGCGAAGGGCGAGGCGCGTTCCTGGACGGATCATCTTCTGTGGCATCACGCGGCGCATACGGTCGATCTGTTCGCCTATCAGGCGGGCAGGATCGTGCAGGCCAATGCCGTGCAGGGTCCGATTCACCCGGAACTGGGCATCGCGATGGACATGTCGATCCAGTTGAAGAGCGAGAGCGGCGCGATCTGTACCTTGTCGCTGTCTTTCAACAATGACGGGCCGCTCGGCACGTTCTTCCGCTATATCTGCGACAACGACACCTATATCGCGCGCTACGACGATCTGGTGACGGGCAAGGAAGAGCCGGTCGACCTGACGGGCGTCGCGGTGTCGAACAACGGCATCGAATTGCAGGACCGCGAGTTCATCGCCGCCATTCGCGAAGGGCGGGAGCCGAACAGTTCGGTCGGGCAGGTGCTCGATTGTTATCGGGTGCTGGGGGAGCTGGAAAAGCAGTTGCAGGGGTGAAAAGATCGCCCTGTTCCTGCGCAGGCAGCAATCCGGCAATCTCAATATGCGTTGACGCTGCATTGTTACTGGGTTCCTGCATGCGCAGGAACACGGTAGCTAGGCGTTACACGCGA
Organism: Sphingobium sp.; assembly: GCA_965279415.1. Lineage (GTDB taxonomy): Bacteria > Pseudomonadota > Alphaproteobacteria > Sphingomonadales > Sphingomonadaceae > Sphingobium. The sequence goes on along the minus strand of OZ257238.1, from coordinate 425,928 downwards.
TATATCACAGGACCATCATGACGCTTCCCACACGCACGATCGGCCCGTTCACCGTCTCCGCCATCGGGCTTGGCTGCATGAACCTCAGCCACGGCTATGGCGCGCCGCCTTCCGAAGAGGAAGGCGCGCGGCTGCTCAATCATGCGCTGGATGCGGGCGTCACCTTTCTCGACACGGCGGCGCTCTATGGGGGCGGGAATAACGAACGGCTCATCGGCAAGGCGGTTATGCACCGCAAGGCGGAGTTCACGCTGGCGAGCAAATGTGTGCTGGACATGTTCGATGGGAAGCGGGGGCTGGACGGTCGCCCCGAAGCGATCGCCAACACGCTCGATCAGGCACTTGTGCGGCTCGGCACCGATCATATCGACCTGTATTATCTTCATCGGCTCGATCGTAACGTACCCGTCGAGGAGTCCGTCGGCGCGCTGGTGCGGGCCAAGGACGCGGGAAAGATCGGGTCGATCGGCCTTTCCGAAATGTCGGCCACGACGATCCGCCGCGCGCATGCCGTGCATCCCATCGCAGCGGTGCAGACCGAATATTCGCCTTGGGTGCGCAACCCGGAAGTCGCGGTGCTGGAGACCTGCCGCGCACTGGGCATCGGCTTCGTCGCCTTTTCGCCGGTGGCGCGCGGGATGCTCGCGGCAGCTATTCCCGCGGCCGAGTATGAAGGCGGCGACATCCGCGGCACCATGCCGCGCTTTGTCGAGCCGTGCTTTTCACGGAACAAGGTTCTGGTGGAACGATTCAATGCGCTTGCTACGGACGCCGGGGTGACGCCTGCCCAGCTTTCCATAGGCTGGGTACTGTCGCGCGCGCCGCACATCGTGCCCATACCGGGCACGCGCAGCATCGCGCATCTGGACGAGGATCTGGCGGCGGCCGCGATGATCTTTGCACCCGACGTGCTGGCGGCAGTGGACGCGATCTTCACCCCCGGCGCCATCGCAGGCCCACGCTATTCGGCGGCGATGCAGGCGCAGATCGACACCGAGTTGCTACCGGAAGAGGAAGTGGCAGTCTGCTGATGCCGCTTATGCGCTGCGTAGCGGTACGCCCGGCGCGTTCTTCGAGGTGCGGATGGTCAGCGAGGTCTTGACGCTGACAACATTGGGAGCGGGCGTCAGTTTCGAGGTCAGAAACTGCTGGAATGTCTGAAGATCGCGCGAAACGACTTTCAGGATGAAATCGATCTCACCGTTCAGCATATGGCATTCGCGCACTTCGGGCAGGCCCGCGACATGATCCTCGAAGGCCTTTAGGTCCGCCTCGGCCTGACTCTTCAGGCTGACCATGGCGAATACGGTGATGGTGAAACCCAAAGTCGCCGGATCTACGACGGCATGATAGGATTTTATTGCGCCGTTATCTTCCAGCGCGCGCACCCGGCGCAGGCATGGCGGCGCCGTCAGGCCGACCCGGCGCGCAAGGTCGACATTGGTCATGCGACCGTCGTCCTGCAACTCAGCCAAAATCTGCATATCAATGTCGTCGATATTCGCACCAGCCATGAGCTGCTAATTTCCTTTCCGGTTCGTGCGCTGCATAATAATTATATTTCAGAGCAATGCAATTGTCCCACTATGCAACGACAGCAAATGATCGGTGGCGGACCCCTTTTCCTTTCCGCTCCGCACGCCTAATCCTGTGTACGGTAAAGCAAGCGCGGCAAGGGCCGCGGGGGAATCGCGTGCGTTTCAATGATCTGATGCAGACGGTGCTGGCGGCCGATGGGCAGGGCAGCGGAGCCGTGACGCTATGGCGGCAGTGCGTCGATCTTCTGGCGCAGCGCGACCGCGCCGACCGCACGACGCTGACGGACGAGGAGCGGGCCATGCTTCTCGCCCGCATGGAAGATCTGCGGGGCAGCGTGAGCGAGACGCAGCGTATCACATCGGTGGTCGAACTGGGAACGCGTTTGCGCTCGCCTACGCTCGTTCGCTTCTTCGCGCAGGATCGCCCCGCGATCTGCGCGGCGGCGATGGCGCGCGCAAATTTGCCCGATGCGCTGTGGCCCGATTTACTGTCCTCTCTCGGTCCCGTGGCGCGTGGCGTGTTGCGCGGTCGACGGGATGTGGGGCCGGCGACGCGTCGCGCGCTGGAAAGTTTCGGCTCGACCGATTTCGTGCTCGGGGAGGACGGCGAACCGGTGATGCTGCTGACGCCCGAAATGACGGCGCAGCCTGCAGCGGAACCTTCGCTGGAACCTGTTTCGCCGTCCGAGCCTGACGACAAGAGCCAGATCCGACGCCTGGTAGACCGGATCGAGCAGTTCACCAGCTTTCATCGGACGAAGCCCGGCGAGTCTATCCCGTTTCCCACGGAACCTGACGTACCGCCAGTCCGCGCATTCGCCTTTGAGACCGACGCGCAGGGCACGATCATCTGGATCGACGAAGGACCGCGCGCGGCCCTGATAGGGCTTTCCATCGGCGCGCCTGCATTGCCGGGGCTGAGTGGACCGGACGGCTATGTATCGGGCGCGTTCGCGCGACGCAGCGGTTTTCAGAACGGGCGTCTGGCCATCGTAGGCGGTGCGCTCGACGGCGAATGGCGCTTGTCCGCCATTCCCTTCTTCGATCCGCGATCAGGCCGTTTCCAGGGCTATCGCGGACAGGCGCGGCGTCCGCATCTTCACGAAGTATCCGCCTCGCCGGGCCGTACCGACGACATGCTGCCGCTGGCCGGCCTGTCGAGCGATTCGGTGCGCCAACTCGTCCATGAACTGCGCACGCCGCTCAACGCGATCATGGGTTTTGCGGAGATCATCGAGCAGCAACTATTCGGTCCTGCACCGGACAAATATCGCGAGATGGCAGGCGATATCGTCACCAATGCGCGGCATCTGCTGACGGCGTTCGACGATCTGGACCTGGCGGCACGCGTCGCGCGCGATGAAAGCGGCGGTACGCCCGAACCTGTCGATACCGCGCTGCTGATCGCCAGGACCGTGGCACATTACGGCCATGGTGAGGATAGCCGCCGGATCGACATCGCCGTCGCACGCGATCTGCCTCCCGTGCAGGTCGATCCGGTGCAGGGGGAGCGGATGATCCAGCATTTGCTGCGTATGCTCCTGTCGGTAGCGCCTGCGCAGGAAACCGTAACGGGGGCCTGCTGGCTGCAGCCAGATGGCGCGGGCGGACGCATCACGCTGGCCATGGATCGGCCCTCGTCCCTGCGCGGTATGGACGAAGCGGCGCTGCTCGATCCCGGTTTCGCGGCGGAGGACAGCAACTGGCCCGATGCCTCTTTGCTCGGCCTCGGCTTCTCCCTGCGCCTGATCCGCAGCCTCGCAGCCAGCGCAGGTGGCGCGCTGGATGTGGAGGCCGACCGTTTCCGCCTCACGCTGCCCGCCGCCGGGATTGCGGATATGGAAACCGGCGCGCCCTGAAAACGCTCTGGCAACCTTTGCGGGTTAGACAGGCTGCATGACCGGTTCTTCCCCTGCTGATCACGACGGCGCCCTGTTGCGCGAGCCATTGGCAAAGGATCGCATATCCCTCGACCCCGCATTCGGCACACGCTTCGCGCTGTTCGTCGATACGGAGGAGGAGTTCGACTGGAATGCACCGTTCAGGCGCACCGGACATGGCGTGACGGCGCTCGCCGGAATGGCGCGCGGACAGGCCTGGTTCGCCGATGCGGGCGTCAAGCCTGTCTATGTGACGGACTATCCCGTGATAGACAGCCCGGCGGCGTCGGCGATGATGGCGCAGTGGCGGGACGATGGCGCTGCCGAAATCGGCGCGCATCTTCACCCCTGGGTCAATCCGCCGCATGTCGAGGATGTCAGCGCGGCGAACAGCTATGTCGGTTTTCTGCCCGAAGCGGTCGAGCGGGCGAAGCTGGAGGCGTTGTGCCTTCGATTCCATGACGCTTTCGGTACGCGGCCGATCATCTACCGTGCCGGTCGCTACGGCGTCGGCCCGAATAGCGCCCGCCTTCTGGAAGAGGCCGGCTTCCGGCTCGACAGTTCGGTGCGCAGCCATTTCGATTATTCGGATCAGCATGGTCCCGATTTTCACGGTCTGCCCGTCACGCCTTATTGGGCGGGGCCGGCCCGTGCGCTCGTCGCCTTGCCGTTATCCACCGCATTCACCGGTCGCCTGCGCGGCAGCGGTCCGCAACTCTATCGCGCGACCGAGAGGCTGAGACCGATCACCGGTGCACTGGCGCGGGCGGGCCTGCTAAGCCGTGTGCCCCTTACCCCGGAAGGGGTCAGTGCCGACGACACGATCGCGGCGATCGACGCACTGCTGGACGATGGCGTGCGCCTCCTCAATTTCAGCTTCCACTCGCCGACGCTGGAACCTGGCCATACACCCTATGTCCGCACGCAGGGCGATCTTGAGGACTTCTATCGCTGGTGGGGCGCCGTGCTCTCGCACCTCGCTAGGCGCGGCGTCACCTCCACCAGCATGGCGGAGTTTCTGGCCGCAGTGCCATCGCATGCGCACACTTTGCGCCAATCTGCTTGCCAAGCGGCCTGACCCTCGGCTATCGGCACAGTCGGTTGGGCCTGTAGCTCAGTTGGTTAGAGCTGGCCGCTCATAACGGCTAGGTCGCGGGTTCAAGTCCTGCCGGGCCCACCAACGCTTCAAATTATAGGGTACGCATGGTATCAATAAGTCCTTCGATTTGAAGGTCTTATTTTTTGTTTCTTATCCAGATTGCAACACGCCATTTCGCAATGCTGCATCCCTGTTTGGGTGAAAGCATGGCATTCTGCCAGTAGGCATCGAGCACGAATTTTACCCTCGAGAATCCGATCACTCGACGGCAATTATCAGTCCGCTGCCGATCCATTCGGAGAGAAATAGTCCGGCCCTTGCAATGCCTGCCTCTTCTCCAAGACGTTCGATCAGCACGGCACATAGCTTACCAAAGCTCGCCCGTTCCCTTAACAGTGCCAAGGCATGCTCTTCGATGGTTTCGATAGTGCGGAAGCAAGGCGTGAATTGCTGACGCCAGACAAGCATGCTTCCTGAAGCGGGCAGCATGGCTGCGGCAGGTGGACTGCCTTGTGCGGACAAGGCCGACCAGATCGCACCTGCATTGGTGCGCGCTGGCCCAGTCTGGATGCCGGGGGCCACAGTCAGCCGTGCATTGTCCCAATCGACGTCCTGCAACATGTCGATTGTCACGGGGATTGTGTCCGCACTTTCAAAGGCGCGACCGAGTGCCCAGTCCAGCCAGGCCAGTTCCGGGATTTCCGGATCTTCGGGGTACAGTTGCCGCAGCGTGATCGCGAATCCCTGGCCATAGGCACCCAGCGTCCAACTGGATGGCGGATTGCGCTCGATGTGGATGCGCGCGCAGCCAATGAAGCTGTCCTCGCCGATCCACAGAAGGGTCTTTTCGAATGTCTCCTTCAGGCATTCCACCAGTTGTACCCGGTATGCATTGTGGTAGACGTCCAGACCCGGACGGGCATGTGTATCAATCCAATAGTCGATCGTCCCCGGCCTGTCCGTCAGCCAGTTGCGAAAATCCCGTTGCAGCGCGGCAAGGCTCATGCCGCTGCACTTTCGTTGTCGCCTGCAACGGCGCGCGCGATGTCCAGCTCGACAAGCAAATCGGAAAGCGGCGGGATATTGTCGTCCCGCTCGATCATGGTCGCTACGGAAGGGATCCGGCGGCGGGCTTCCGCGTAGAGTGCCCAGACGGATGAGGGCACCGGCTGGTCGTGCGTATCGATCAGGCGTTCGCTTCCCTGGCTGTGTCCCGCGAGGTGAATCTGCCGTACCCGATCGACCGGAATACCGTCGAGATAGGCGATGGCATCGAAGCCATGGTTGACTGCGCTGACGACGATATTGTTGACGTCGAGCAGGAGGGCGCAGCCGGTACGATCGCAAAGCGCTTCGAGAAACTGCCATTCGCTCATGCTGTCGCCCCTGAATTGGAGATAGGTCGACGGATTTTCGATCAGCATCTGCCGCTGCAGCACATCCTGTGCCTGGAGTACATTGCCGACGACCATATCGAGCGCTTCGTCTGTATAGGGCAGGGGCAGTAAGTCGTGGGAATTGAACCCATCGATCCGGGTCCAGCAAAGATGGTCGGAGACGAACAGAGGATCGATGTCATCGACAAGCCGCCTGAGCCGATCCACATAGGCCCGGTCCAGCCCGTCGGCCGAACCGACCGACATCGACACGCCGTGAAGGGCAACCGGATAGCGTTCGCGCACCTGGTCGAGAATGAAGCGGGGGCGTCCGCCGTCGATCATGAAGTTTTCGGATATGACTTCGACGAAATCCACCGGCACGGTATCGGACAGAAAGTCCTGATAATGCGGCGGACGAAGGCCAAGGCCGAACCCATCAAAATGTTTGTTGGAAGAAATTGACATCCTCATCCTTACCGGAAGGGAGGCCCGATCCTGACCAGACCGGGCCTCCGGGATGGTCACGCTATGGGGGCGTGCGTGACCGAAGGAGATTACTTCGCTTCGGTAAGGGCGCCGCCCGCAGCCGCGCACGCCTTTTCCGTCAGTTCCTTGAAGCCATCACCCTTGCAGGCATTCTGGCCCTTGCAGTCATGCTTGCTGGTCTTGCAATCGGACGTGCCCTTGCAGCTATTGACGCCGTAACAGTGTATGGTCTTGCCGCCGTCGGCGGCAAATGCAGTCGAACCGGCGCCAAGGCCGGTGATGGCGAGCAGGGCTGCGGAGGTGGCGATGCTGACGCCGGACTTCATGATGGTCATGGGATAGCCTTTCGAAGATTTTGGTCGTTGCCATGATGGCATTGACGTCTTCGCAGCCGCTGATTGTTTGGTTACAGTTTCCTACCACCGCATGAAACGCGGACCGGCCCAGGCCCCGACGAGTGCCGCCAATCCCATCCCGAGGCTGTACCAGGTCAGCACGAACATAGCCGATGATTCGGGACAATGCAGACCATAAAGGGTCGCTGCGCAGGCTCCGGAGGCAAGACCCGCCATAGCCCCGGCAAGGCGAAGCCGCGTCGGGGCGAGTTGTCGGAAAGCCCAGAGCAAACCGGCGAAGATGGGAAGCGCGCAGATCAGCACATACAGCGCGCATCGTTTCCAGCTTTGTCCTATCCAGAGCGATAGCCAGCCTGCCATCGGTGTATGGATCAGTTCGCGCACGGAAACGGCAGCGAGGAGGCCTGCCGGAACGACGAGTAGCCAGATCCACCCGGTGCGGACTGCGTCAGGACGTGACAGATGCACCGTTGCCAGCACTGCGCAAAGTCCGATGGACGAAGTATAGGCGCATTTCATCCAAAAGGCGTAGTCCTGTACCGCCTGCCCAAGGTCAGGACGAAATCCGAGCATCATCGCTATACCGGCCAGAGTGACGACGGCGCCGCCCGCAATCCCCAGCGCGATCCTGCGCTCGATCGCCGAGCGGGAAACGGGAACGACATAGCTCGCCAGGGCACGGATCAGATCATCGGTCTGCATCTGTCGACTTTCTTCAACCGCGCCGCCAGCGCCTTAAGCCCGCGATGCACGGACACCTTTATATCCACTTGCGTCATATCCTGTGCGTGGGCTGCTTCTGCGATACTGAGGCCATCAAGCTTCGTATGACGGATAGCCTTTGCCTGTTTGGGAGAAATCAGGCCCAAAAGACGATCGACGTCCATGCGCGCGGCACAGGCATCCTCGAATCCTTCCGCGATCAATATGTCATCTAGCCCCTCGATCGTGCCGGTTGGCCTGGTTCGACGGAAATGGTCGATCATCTTGTGGCGCGCGACGGCATAGGCCCAGGCGACGAAGGGCCGGTTACGATCATAGGTCGCGCGTCGGCTGTGAATGGCCATCAATGTTTCCTGCACGAGATCCTCGACGTCCTCTGCGGCACCGCGAAGGCGACGCCCGAAGAAGGATCGCAGCATGGGAACGAGCGCGCGGAGCAATGCAGTATGGGCATCGGCGTTGCCGTCCAGGCCGCCGACCATCCAAATCCTGAGCTGTTCTTCGCTCGCCCGCATCTGCACTCCCGCAACGGCATTCGGAACGCAGTCGGCATTGGTTACAACGCCACGCACGACCGGAAGCAGATTTTTTTTGCCGCGACCTCCCTGTAACATTTTTCGCGCTTCCCCCGAAGATGCTTTCGTGACCCGGCTCGCAAGGCCTCCCTGGGTCGCCGTGCGGCGGGACGATCCCCGATTGTCCCGCCGCATGTGAGGCGCACAGCCACTTTTTACGGAGAAAAACACATGACATCCACACCCGCCATGCTGGCCGCCACGCTCGCACTGACATTTGCGGCAGGCACGTCCCACGCCGAGACCAAGCCCCAGATGGAAAAATGCTACGGCGTTGCTCAGGCCGGCAAGAATGATTGCAAGGCAGGCGCTGGCACGAGCTGCGCCGGCACATCGAAGATCGCCTATCAAGGCGATGCCTGGAAGCTGGTGAAGGCCGGCACCTGCACGAAGATCAAGACACCCAAGGGCTTCGGCTCACTCACACCCAAGGCCTGATCCCGGCGCAGTCGACGTTGAAATATCAGACGCATCGGAAGGCAATACCTATGACATCCCCTGCGGATCGCTATCGCAATGCCTCGGCGTGGCTGACCGGCCATATATCGGAAAGCCTGCTGTTACTGACTGCGCGTGTCGCCATAGCAGCCATTTTCTTCCTTTCGGGTCGCACCAAGGTGGAAGGCGTGCTCACCATCGCGCCTTCCACTTATGATCTGTTCGAAACGGAATATCGACTGCCCCTAGTGTCGCCCGACATCGCCGCGCATGCCGCCACCTACAGCGAGCATATCTTCCCGATGCTGCTGCTGACGGGCCTGTTTACACGACCGGCGGCGGCGGCTCTGCTGGGCATGACTTTGGTCATAGAGGTTTTCGTCTATCCTGACGCATGGTCGACTCACCTGGGCTGGGCAGGCCTCCTGCTTCCCTTGCTGGCCCGCGGTGGCGGCAAATGGACGCTCGACCATGTGATCGGGCTTGAACGATATCCTAAAGAATGCGCCTGAGGAAAAGGCACTTCATCGATGTCCGTTTCCTGCCAGCGTCTGTAGGCCGGAGTCGTGGCATCTGGCGTTACGACCCGTAAGCGGAAGCTGACCGTCGGCAGCGGGGGGGGGGGGGATGAATGCGCGGCTAAGAGGCGCGGACGGGTCGTCACTCCACTTGATTTGCTCTGGCAATAACATAGGATCGGATCGCAGCAGCCTGTCTCCTGTCGATCTCGCTGGCGAACGAAACCATGCCCTGCGATTCCAGCGCACCGTCCATCACCACGTCGAACCAGCCGTCATTGTCGAGTGTACCGCTGTGGCGCAAATCGGGGATCACGCCTCCGCTATGCGCTGCGCCGCCGTGGCAGACGCCGCAATATTTGTGGAACAGTGTCTTGCCCTGTGCGATCTCGGCTGCGCTCGCGACCGATTTAGGCGGCGCCAAGGGGCCGCGATCAAGTGGTGCGAGCGGGGGCAGGCCGTGCTTGCCGTCCAGTCGGAAGGTGAGGACGCGGCTGACGTTGCGCTGCTTGCCCGAATGTTCGGCGACTTCGCCGGACAGCAGGAAATGCCCGCCCCCCGTGCCGACCAGCAGGCTGATATATTGGATGCCCCTGACTGCATAAGTGACGGGCGCGGCCAGCGCGGCGGTCTGCACGTCGCTGGTCCACAGGCGCTTGCCATCGGTCGCCCGAAATACGCTCATTTGACCGGCGGCGTTGCCCTGCACCACGATATTGCCTGCCGAGGTGAGGATGCCGCCATTGGTCGTGCCCGGATAGGGGACACGCCACGCTTCGCGTTGCTGCACCGGATCCCAGGCCAGCAGGAAGCCCTTTACGCCACTGAAAAACTTGCGCCGCGCTTCGGGATCACGCGGCAACGGCTCCGCCCCCATATCGGTGCCGGTATTGAAGCCGATTTTCTGGGGACGGAAGTTCGGGTCGCTCTTGTAGAGATAGGGCGCATCCTGTGCCGGAATATAAACCAGACCGGTCGTAGGGTTGAACGCCATCGGCTGCCAGTTATGCGCGCCATTGGGGCCGGGAAAAGCGAGCCATGGCTTGCCGCTGGTATATCGCGCTTCGGGATTTTCGATCGGTCGGCCCTTGGCGTCCAGCCCGGTCGCCCACGTCACCTTGACGATCGGCTTACCGGACAGAAACTCACCGGTCCGCCGATCGAGGACATAGAAAAAGCCGTTCTTGGGCGCCTGCATGATGACCTGTCGGATGCGCCCCCCGATCTTCAGGTCCGCAAGGATCATGTGCTGGGTCGCGGTATAGTCCCAATTGTCGCCGGGCGTGGTCTGAAAATGCCATACATACTCGCCCGTGTCGGGGCGCAAAGCGACGATCGACGACAGGAACAGATTATCCCCGCCGCCCGGACTGCGGATATTTCGATCCCAGGGCGATCCGTTGCCGACACCAATATAGAGAAGATCCAGTTCGGGATCATAGGCCATGGCATCCCACACGGTACCGCCGCCGCCCAATGCCCAGTATTTGCCCGTCCAGGTCTTGGCTGCATCCTTCAGGACGGATTGTTCGAACCCCTTGGCCGGATCGCCCGGCACGGTGTAGAATCGCCAGATCTGGCGGCCTGTATTTGCGTCGTAGGCCGACACATAGCCGCGCACGCCCAGTTCTGCACCGGCATTGCCAATCAGCACCTTTCCCTTCACCACGCGTGGTGCGCCGGTAATCGTGTAGGGCTTGCTGCCGTCGACGGTCTTTGTTTCCCAGATTTTCTCTCCCGTGGCGGCATCAAGGGCAATCAGCCGCCCGTCGAACGCCCCGACATAGACCTTGCCCTGCCACACAGCGACGCCCCGGTTCACGACATCGCAGCAGCCTTTTACGGCATCCTTGCCGGGCACTTCGGGATCAAACTCCCACAGGATGCTTCCCGTCGCGGCGTCGATCGCCTTCACCTTGCTCCAGGCGGTCGAAATATACATGATGCCATCGACGACGATCGGCGTCGCTTCCTGTCCGCGATTGGTATCGAGGTCGATTGACCAGGCAAGGCCCAGCCGTGGTGCCGTGCTATCGTTGATCTGGGTCAGCGGGCTGAAACGCTGTTCGTCGTAGGTACGGCCATGCGCCAGCCAGTTGTCGGCTTCACCGTCGCGCGCAGCGATGATCCGCGCGCCATCCACCCGGCCTGCGGTGGTGCCACCGCCTGCGCCCTGCACCGCCGCCGCGCCACAGGTGGCAAGCGCGGCCAGTCCGATCGCCATCGACATCATCCGCTGCATGGTCAGGCATTCTCCAGATTGGCGGACAGGCGGGTTGTCAGCGTGGCAAGGTCGATACCGGCGATTGGTCCGCCATCCGCAAGGTCGAGCACATGCGCCGCGGCGACGCCCATCGCCATGCACGGCCCCATGACCCGTATGGCCGATAGCGCATGGCTGTCGGCGTCCACGCAGCGACCGGCGGCAACGATGTTGTCGGCATCGGCGGGGACCATGCAGCTTAACGGAATGAAATAGACGTGGTTGTCCGGGAACGGCTCCCAATAGGTTTCCTGCTGCGTGTCGTGCAATTCGACCCACCATGCCGATCGCGCCACGGCGTCATCGGGGCGGTCGGGGGAACGGATGTCCTCAAGCCGCAACTGACGCTGGCTTACGATCCAGCGTGTCTGGCGTATGCCAGGCGTGCCATAGACACGGACACGTGCCTCGCCGAATATGGCGGGGAGTTCATCCTTCAGGAACCGGAGGACCGCATCTCCCTGGGCATGGCCCTCGACGACCATGCGTGCCGCTGCGACGGGATCGAGCGGTGTCTCGAAATGGGTGATGTTGGCCAGCATCACGTCCATGCCGGGGAAGTGCATCAGGAAGCCCTCATGCCGGACAAGGCCATAATCGGCACCCCGCGCCTTTAGACGTGCGCTGACATCGGGCATGGAGAGCGCCTCGACCGCGACGGTATCGTAATTCTCGATAAGGAAGTTCATCGATCCATAGATCGGGGCAACCGGCTCGCGGGTGGGCAGGCCCGCTTCCCAGCACAGGGCCGCGTCACCCGATGCGTCAACGAAGCCGCCCGCGACGATGTCCACCATGCCGTAGCGGGTAGAGCACTGGATGGAGCGCATCATCCGGCCATCCATATGCGCACCCGTCAGCGTGGCACCGACCAGCATCGTGACGCCCGCCTCGGTCAGCTTGCGCTCGATCCAGCGTTGCAAGCGTACTTCGTCATATTGGAAAGTGATCGTGCCTGTTTTTACGCTGCGCCGTTGAAACATGGCGCCTTCGGCGGTCAGGTCGGCGATCAGTTCGGATGCGATTCCGCCTGTGATCTGATAGGCATCAGGGCCATGGGTATAAAGGCCGATCAGCGTGCCTATGATCGATCCGACTGCCTGCCCGCCAATCTTCGGTGCGCCATCGACCAGGATGACGGCACGGCCCAGCCTTGCAGCTTCCAGCGCTGCGGAGACGCCGGAGATGCCGGCACCCAGAATGCAGATGTCTGCCGTCAGGGCGATGGGCGTGGCAACCGGTTTGCGCACCAGTCTGGTTTCGATCACGTCGCTCATGCCTGTTCCTCGATATGCTGTGCCGCTTCAGTCGGATTCGCGGGCAGGAGTGTCACCGTTCCGCGATCGCCATCGACCCTGATGCGATCGCCGGTGCGGATGATCGCCAGCGGATCGGCATCAAGGTCCGTGACGGCGGGTACGCGCAGCACCAGTGCGCCCAGCGCGACCTTGGTGGTCATCTCGACGAAAACGAGACCCGCCGGGGCAACGCCCGCCAGTCTTGTGGTATGAAATGCCACCGACCAGCCCGACGACCCTTTCGCGCCCCGGAACACCAGTATTTTCCCCGCGAAGCTGACGCCGCGAAGCGCATGGCGCGTTTCGATGATCGTGCCGGTCATGGGATCGACTCCGCCCCATCCCGATATCGTATCGGACGTGACCAGAGCTTCGCCTTCCACGATGCCACCAAAGACGCCGCGACCTGACAGAATGATCGGATCGCTCATGGCGCCTCGCCACGCCAGCGCCCGGTAACGGCAGCGTCGATACATTCGGCGGTGGTGCCGAACCACGCTTCCAGCCCCATGATCGCGGGCAAATAGTGCGTCTGTTTCGCTGAATCGAGGGCCACTACGCGCGTGCCGGGGGGAACAGCATTGCCGATCGCGGAGCAGGTGTCGGTCAGCACCAGTCCTCCAGCAGCCTTGATGATCGCGATCAGCCCCTCTGCCTGCGCTTGGTCCCTGACGGCGCGGGAAGTAAATATCCAAAGCTGCGCTGAGACACGGCGTCCTTCGAGTAGCCCTGCGATTTCACGCAACTGCTCGATGGCGGCATGGGGGCAGCCGAGCATGACGAAATCAACGTTTTCATTATTGCCATTGGCGTTGAGAACTTCCCATATCCGCCTTTGCTCCCGCGCATCGTAGCGTATGCGGTCGGGCCAAGGCTTGCCGCCGAATGCAGCGTCTATCGTTGGCGCTTCAGGTGTGCAGCCGACGATATGATAGAGTTCGATACCGCCCGACGATGCCGCCGCTGCTCCGAAATGCTTGAGCCGCGTCATACCGGGAGCCTCAAAGTGTCCATCGAGCGCAGGGATGGCCTCTCCCACCTGTTCCCCAACGAAATAGCCCAACATTCCCCAGTCGCGAATGCTCGACACCTCGACATCTACGGACATATGGTGCGTTGCAAATCGCTGTTCCGGGCGATGCAGGCCCCAATAAGGAATGCGACCAACCAGCATCGCGGCGCTGGTGCTGTGCCGCCCTTCGGTGTTGGTGCGCGCACCCAGAACCGAGTTGCAATAGATCACGGCGGAGCTTTCCATCCAGGCGCAATGGTCGCCGAAGCCCGGCGTGTTGCCCGCCAGATAAGGCGTGCAGGTCCGCAGCATTTCCACGCCCCGAGCAGAGGCATAGTTTTCAGCGTCGCGACTGGCATTGAACGCCGCTTCCGGTTTCCCCAGCGCGCGCCAGTTGACGGGATCGACACCGCTTTGCAGGCAGGCCGTTCGCGCGCCGGCCAGCGGGACATCAAACACGACGTCGCTGTCGAGATCGAAGCGCGAGAAAATCGCATCCTGCCCGCCTTCAGCGTCGAAATACCTGCGCAGAAAAGGCGTCGCCTGTCCGGGCACGCCCGCGACATTGTCTGTTTCTACCAACCGTTCGGCACCCAGTATCCGGCCGTAATCGACCAGCAGCGCCATCGCGCGCTGCCTGGCCTCTCCCGCATTGCCATCCAGGATCGCCTGTTCAGCGTCGGTAACGATCATGCAGGCGTGCCGTTGCGTGCCGCCTTGCGCCAATGGCCGCCGAGCATTTCAGGCGGGGCTTCGCGAATGAGCTTCTGGAAGTCGTAGGTACAGCGACGGCCCGGTTCCGGCGGAATGCCGTTGCCCTTGGCAAACAGGTTGAGTTCGGGAACGACGGAGCGGAAATCTTCGTCATCGAACCAGAAGCGTACCAGCCTGCGCCGTGTTTCCGGCGTCTTGCCATCCTCGAAACCACGCCGGGCGTGCAGCACCGTATAATTATTGACGACCACCATATCGCCGACGCCCAGCGCCACTTCGATATGGAACGCCGGATCGCGCGCGATCTCCTCGAACAGGTCCGCCGCGTCGAGTTCTTCCTCGGTAAAGCCGATGCCGAAATCATGGTGCGCCGCGAGATAACCCGTCCGCTGATAACGGACGCTCAACTGCCCGTCGCGTTTGGAAAATACCGGCATCCGCCACGGGGAATATAGCGCGTCTCCCGGTGCTTCTTCGCCCAGCCGGTGATAATGAAACCCCTGATAAAGCGGCGCAAGCAGATGCGGCGCACGGCGGGCGATCTCATCATGAATGGCTAGACCGCTCGCGAACAGATTTTCACCGCCTGACACGCCCGGTTGCCAGCACGCCAGCGAAAGCATCGCAGTCACGTCATTGTGCAGGGAGAGTTCGAAGGCGGATTGATACATGCGCGGCGTATCGTCCACTACGCTGTTGTCGACGACATGCTCGATCAGACGCCCTTCGGCATTCTGCGAAATGGCACGACCGAAGAAGGTGCCAACACCCCATGTTACGGCGGTAAACTCCTCGATGGTGAGGCCTTCGCGGGGCAGCCCTGAAAGCACGACAAAACCGCGGCCTGATTTGACGTCCGCTGCGCCCTGTTCGAGGCGGGATGCGAGCCGGGGAAGCGGGAAGTCTGCCTTGGTCAGCACTTCAACCGGCGCCAGTCGGCCTGCCGAGCGCAAGGCATTGACGGTCGCAACAAGATCGGCCCGATCCGCATCGTCAAGGATTATCGAATAACTGGCGGGTGAGGGGAAATCACCCGCCTTCCAAGCGGCAGCGTCACGCGAAGGGGTATTCATTGCAGTCCTTTCAGTTTCGCCCCCGCCAGGCATCAGAACTTGTAACCAAGAGTGGCGCCGAAGACGCGCGGCGGGAGGAAGGTGCGACCGATCGAACGGCTGGTCGACACCGCGAATGTTCCGGCCTCAACCAGCTTGTCGAACAGGTTCTCGACGAAGATCTGGGCTGAGATGGCACCGTCCGGAGAAGTGAAACGGATGCTCGCATCCACGATCGTGTAGGCTGGCGTGCTCATCTCGGGCCGGTTGAACTCGGTATGATATTGCCGGGTTTTGTAGGCGATATCGGTCGAGAAGGTCAGCTTCGCCCCATTCGTCATTTCCAGATCATATTGGGGATGGAACGCGAACGTCCATTTGGGTGAATAGCGGGTGGCGTTGCCGCTCAGATCGACGTTGACGGGCGCGAACACCGGAGAACCCGATACGTTGCGGGCATCAAGCGGATCGTTGGCCGAAAAGTTGTCGAATTCCGAATTGAGGTAGGCCCCGGACAGATCGACACGGAAGCCGTCGGCCACCTGCCAGCTAATATCGCCTTCGACACCATGGGCTTTCGTGGCGGTCGCATTTTCGTAGATGGTCAGAAATCCGGCGACCGGATCGAAGATGGTGCGATTGACCTGCAACCCCTTCAGCTTGTTGCTGAACGCGGCGAGATTGAGGATCACGCGACGATCGAATAATTCGGTCTTGATGCCCAGTTCATGGGCCTTGATCGTTTCCGGGTCGATGATCGGATTGGCCGTAATCGTCAGCTCGCCTGATCCGCTCTTGAAGCCTTCTGAATAGGAATAATAGACCATGATATCGTCCGTCGGACGATATTCGAGACCGGCCTTTGGCGTGAAATCCTTGAATGACGCGCGGTCCTGCGCATTGGTCCTCAGGACGGGGCCAAGGCCACCACGAGCGATGATGATGCCCTGATTGTCAAGCGTGCGCTTTTCGCTGCTGTACCGGCCACCGGCCTTGATCGCGAACTGATCCGACAGTTTGAAGGTGACTTCGCCGAACAGGGCGAAGGCCTTGGCAGTCTGCTGACTCTTGATCGTGTTGAATCGCGGGATGGGCGGGTTCGATGTCGGCAGGCCGGCCGCGGCAAGAGCGATGTTGTTCTGCGGCTGCCCGGATGTCGGCGTCAGGCCGATGGTGTTGGGCAGGGTGCCGAACTTCTCGTCGAAATAATAAGCGCCAACGGTCCCCTGGATGCGATCGGACGTGTAGACGAACTGCACTTCCTCGCTGATCTGACGACTGTAGGGATTGCGGTTTTGGATGGTGGT
Source organism: Sphingobium sp. (assembly GCA_965279415.1). Taxonomy (GTDB): domain Bacteria; phylum Pseudomonadota; class Alphaproteobacteria; order Sphingomonadales; family Sphingomonadaceae; genus Sphingobium. The sequence continues at coordinate 409,290 of OZ257238.1, read as the reverse complement.
CGCAAGGCCTGTCGTCGACAGGCTGTTGACCGTCTGCGACATGTCCAGATCCTGCAGAAGCTGCTGGTTGAACTTGCGATAATTCGTGATGCTCTTGAAATCGAGCACGTCGCTCAGTTCCCAGTCGAGCGTGCCGGTGAAGGCGTGCGTGCGGCTCTGGTTGCGATTGTCGAACTCGCCGTTAAGATCACGCGGCTTGGCCGCAAAGCCGCCGCGGCCAAAGGGAAACAGCGTCGGGAAACCGGGATAAGCGGCCTGCTTGTATTTGATCGCGTTGGCATTGTCGTCCTGGTCGTAGAACTCTGCCGACAATAGGAAGGTGACGGGACCATCACCATCGAACAACAGATGGATGCGGCCCATTTTCTTGTTCAGATCGTCGACATCGGCGCCCGTGAAGTTGTTCTTGCCGAAGCCATCGCGTGTATTGATCCGCACCGCCGCACGGCCATAGAGCAGGCCGGGAATGATCGTCCCGCCGACTGCCGTTTCAGCCAGCAGATTATTGTAGCTGCCGTAAGTAATGCGAGCATAACCGGTCAGATCACGGGTCGGCTTTGCAGTGATGAGGCTGATTGCGCCGCCGACTGCGTTGCGACCGAAGAGCGTGCCTTGTGGCCCACGTAACACTTCGGCGCGCTCAAGATCGAACAGCGAAGTAAATTGGGCCTCTGGGCGTGCGATGACGGCGCCATCGACATAAAGTGCGACCGCTGGGTCAGTGCCGTTGGTCGACGTGTTCGTGCCGACGCCACGGATGAAGATTTTCGCCACGTTGAAATCATTACCGAAGCTGATGTTCGGCACGAGAACCTGCAAATCTTCCAGACTTTCAATGTTCGCAGTCTGCAGGCGTTCGCTGCCCACTGCCGTGACGGCAACAGGCACGTCCTGAAGGTTCTGTTCGCGTTTGGTGGCGGTCACGATGATGTCCGACAGTCGCTGACCCTGTGTTTCCGCTGGCTGTTCGGCTGGCTGTTCGGCTGTCTGGGCCAGAACGGGCGTGTTGGCAGCAAGGGCCATTATAGAACATCCAAGACCTACTATGGTCCTGTTGCGGATGCATCGGCTAGGTCGGTTGCGCGTGTTCGGTCCGGTCATTGTTTCACCCTCTCCCTTGCGATGGGTCAGGGGATCGTTGCCACCTGCCGCATCGTCTATGGCATCCTCTCCGAACATGGTTTCCACAGTCTGCGCTGTGATTGGCATGTTCTGCGCCTTGGTCTTTATCGTTGAACCACCGTCATGAGAACGCTAGCAGTTGCACGGTCAGCTTTCTCATATCGAGAATAATGTTCCATGGATTCTCTTCTCAACATTCGCGCTTTCGTGAGCGCCGCGCGTGGCGGCAGCTTTTCATCGGCGGCGCGCGATGCAGGCGTCTCGCCGTCGGTGATCACCAAGCGGATATCGCAACTCGAACATACGCTGGGTGTCGTGCTGTTCCAGCGTTCCACCCGCAATCTGAAGCTGACCGATGCAGGCGCCGAAATGTTGCCCCGCTGCCTGCGTCTGGTGGCCGATTTCGAGGATACGATCCGCAGCGGTCGGATGCGCGGGCAGATAGCGGGGCGCCTGCGTATCAAGGCACCCTCCACGGTGACGTCGCTTCTGCTGGGCGGATTGTTCAGCGATTTCGCGATAGACAATCCGGGGGTGGTGCTGGATCTCGTGCTGCTCGATCGGTCCGTCAATCCGATCGAAGAGGGGTTCGACCTTGCCATCAGCGCGCGCCCGGCGACGTATCCCAGCGTCATCGACACACCGCTCAGTTCCTATCCCTGCGTGTTGTGCGCAAGCCCGCAATATCTTGCCGAGCATGCTGCCCCGCAACATCCGAGCGACCTCATCGACCATGAATGCCTGGTGTCCGTTCTCTATGGCGGCGCCTGGAGGTTCGAGAGCGAAAGCGGGGAAATAGCCGTCGATGTTCGCGCGCGGCTGAGCGCCAATGACGGTAGGGTGCTTCTGGAGGCGGCGCGTCGAGGAGTCGGCATCGCGATATTGCCGGAGTTCGTGGCGCGCGGGGATGTTGCAAGCGGCCGCCTGATTGCGCTGATGCCTGATTTCCGGCCCGCGACATTGTGGCTCAAGGCACTGGTTCCCGCCACGCGCACCCGCGACCCGATGGTCCGTGCCTTGCTCGATCATCTTATCGCGCGTCTCGCCGATCCGACTTGCTGGCAATTGTAACGCCAGACATCTTTCGCATTTCGAGAAAACTGAATGATGTAGTTGCCTACTTCTGGCGCAGGATCGGCTGGTATAGTCCTGACACGCAATGACGATGCGCCTGACCCAGGCGTACGCAATCGTGAGAGGTTCCCATGCGCGCGCTCAGAAGCAACTTTGCCATCGGCAGTCCGCATTGGGCCGTCCGTCGCGCGCAATGGCGGGCGATGGGCATTTCGGACGAGGATATGGCCAAGCCCAAGATCGCGGTGGTCAACACTTCTTCGGAACTGGCGATCTGCTTCGCGCATCTCGACGGAGTTGCCGCCGTGGTGAAGGAAGGCATCCGCGCCGCTGGCGGATTGCCGATCGAAATCCGCACGACCGCGCCCAGCGACTTCATCGTCAGCGCAGGTGGCCGGGGCAGCTATATGCTTTCGTCGCGCGATTTGATCGTCAACGATATCGAAGTGTCGATCGAGGGCGCGCAGCTCGATGGCATGATCTGCCTAACCTCCTGCGACAAGACGCCGCCTGCACATCTGATGGCGGCGGGGCGATTGAACGTGCCGACGTTGCTGGTCATCGGCGGCTATCAGGGGAGCGGTGTGCTGGATGGTGCACATGTCGATATCGAGGACGTATTCCTGAGCGCCGCTGGCGTTGCGGGTGGCAGCATGGATGTGTCGCATCTCAAGGCCATGACGGAAGAGGCCGTCCAAGGCCCTGGGGTCTGCTCCGGCATGGGAACGGCCAATTCGATGCACATCGTTGCCGAGGCGCTGGGCATGACGCTTCCTGGAGCAGCGCCAGTGCGGGCCAATAGCGCGAAGATGTTCGCCGATGCCCGCGCGGCAGGGGAACGGATCGTCGAGATGACATTGGCCAATCGCACGCCGCGTCATATCATGACGCCCGCCGCGTTCCACAATGCGGTTGCCGCCGTTCTCGGCGTATCCGGGTCGATCAATTGCGTGAAGCATCTTCAAGCGATTGCCGTCGAATGTGGCGTCGATATCGACCTGTTCGCTCTGTTCGACAGACTTGGGCAATCGGTGCCTATGCTTGCAGCCGTCCGCCCCAACGGCCCGCACGCCGTGGAGCAGCTCGAAGCAGCGGGCGGGACGCAGGCGATCCTCAAGCGCCTTGAAGCCTTCATTCAGCCTGAAGCGATGTTGGCTTCCGGGCGCACGATGGGTGAGGAACTGGAGACCGTTGAGGTGCGCGATACCGACATCGTGCGGACATGCGACAATGCCTATTCGGACAAGCCCGCCATCGTCATCGTGCGGGGCTCACTGGCGCCTGACAGCGGTATAATAAAGATCGGCATGCGCGATCCGGGGCGACCGATGCGGTTTTCCGGCCCCGCAGTTGTCCATGAAACCACGGCAGGCGCCATTGCAGCCATCAATGATGGCACCATCATCGCAGGGCAGGTGCTTGTCCTGCGCGGCATGGGGCTGAAGGGCGGGCCGGCAATGGGCGGTTCGGTGTCCACCGTCGTGTTCACATTATATGCAAAAGGGCTGACCAATCAGGTGGCCGTCGTTTCCGACGGGCAATTGTCCGGCCTCGTCAACAAAGGGCTGGTAATCGGCGAAATATCGCCTGAAGCGGCCATCGGCGGACCTCTTGGGCTGGTGGAAGATGGCGACATCATAATGATCGATGTCGATGCGCGATCGGTGGATGTGCAGGTGCCGTCCGATGTGCTGGCTGCCCGGGAGGCGCGCAGAGGCAAGCCGGTGCTGGCTCCGGTAACAGGCTATCTCGACATCTACCGCCGACAGGTCCAGTCGATGCAGCGTGGCGGGGTATTGGTGGCGGATAATGAATGACAGCGGATATGACGGCATGGCGGCAACGCCTGCACCGGTAAGTCCCTTGCCTGCTTTCAAGCTGGGCTATCGGCATTATGTTCTGTTCATCCTTGTTATCGGCTACGTCATCAACGTGGTCGATCGCACGATCATGGGCATTTTGATCGAGCCAATCCGTCGCGAATTCGATCTCAGCGATACGCAGTTAGGGTTTCTGGGCGGTATCGCCTTTGCGCTGTTCTACGCCACGCTCGGTATTCCGATCGCGTCGCTGGCCGATCGCACCAGCCGCACGAAAGTGCTGGCGGCTGCGCTGATCCTGTGGAGCGCCATGACCGCGCTGTGCGGCGGCGCGGTGAGTTATGGGACGCTGCTCGCTGCTCGGATCGGCACGGCGATCGGGGAAGCAGGCGGCAGCCCGCCCTCCCATTCTTTGATCGCGGACTATTTCCCCACGCGTGAACGAGCCACGGCGCTGTCGATCTATGCGCTGGGTGTGCCGTTCGGCGTGATGATGGGCAGTTTGCTCGGCGGGTGGAGCAACGATCAGTTCGGCTGGCGGATGACGTTCGTGATCTGCGGATTGCCGGGCCTGTTGTTCGGCATATTGGTGCTGGCGACGGTACAGGAACCCAAACGGGGGGCCAGCGATGGCGCCGCCGTCATGCGTGCGGGCACTGCCGGAGCGCCACGAGTGAGCGAAGTCATGCGCTTTTTGTGGCGCAAGCCCGCGTTCAAGCATCTGAGCTTTGCGGCTGCCCTGCATGCGGCCGTCTGGTACGGCGGCAGTACCTGGAATGCGGCTTTCTTCATCCGGTCGCACGCCATGACATCGTCCCAGGCGGGGGGATGGCTTGCGGTGTTTGCCGGGATTGCGACCATAGGCACATTGCTGGGCGGTGTTCTGTCCGATCGTCTGAGCGTGCGGTTCAATGACCGACGTTGGTATATGTGGGTGCCGGGCGCGGCGACACTCATCATGGTTCCGTTCCAGTTCCTCGCCTATCTGTCCGACTCCATGGCCGTAGTGGCACCTACCTTTGCTGTGATGGTCGTGCTAGCGTCGGTATTCTTCGGGCCATCCTTCGCGATGACGCAGGGGCTGGTGACGATCCGCATGCGGGCGGTCGCGGCATCGGTGCTGCTGTTCGTTCAGACGTTGATTGGTCTTGGCCTCGGCCCGTTTATCACCGGCATCGTCAGTGATGCGCTCAAGGCAAGCCATGGCGAGCAATCGCTGCGTTATGCTCTCGTGCTGGTCGGGCTGGCGAATATTTGGGCGGCGTTCCATTATTTCGTCGGCGCACGGCATCTCCGCAAGGATCTTGAGGAAACAGAAGCGTTGCAAGCTGCGCAATAGCGCCAGTGATGAGAGGGTAAGGGGTGCCAGGCGATCAGGATACAACCGGGCCACTTCCATCGACATGGGCGCTGCTGAAGCAAAATCCATTCGGGGTGGCTGGCATTGTGGCTGTCCTCGCATCCGTGATCGGTGTGTTTTCCTATGTAGGCGGATTTGTCGGCCCTGATCCCCTGAGTTCGAACACCATAGTCGACGTAATGGAGGATGCCGCAGGCGGCCCGCATGCCGGTTTCCGCCGCGCCCATGCCAAGGGCATCTGCTTTTCCGGCTCGTTCGTCGGCACCGCAGCAGGGCGCGCGATCTCCGGTGCTGCTCTGTTCGACGGGCGTCTTTCGGAAGTCATGGGCCGTTTTGCGCAAGGTAGTGCTGATCCGCAGGTGAGCGATACAATGTCTGCCGTGCGTAGCATGGCATTGCAGGTTCGCGGTGGACTTAGCGGGGAGTGGCGCACCGCCATGAACAATACACCGGGCTTGCATGTATCGACAGTTAAGGCATTCTACGAAAATGCCCTGGCGTCCGTGCCGGATCCCAAAACCGGCAAGCCCGATCCTGATAAGGTTGCCGCCTTTCTGACGCGTCATCCCGAAACCGTGGCGTTCCGGGAACGGATGCGCCTGAGACCGGTAGCGTCGGGCTTCGCCAATGACCGCTATAACAGCATCAACGGTTTCATTTTTGTAGCATCTGACGGGCGACGTCGCCTTGTTCGCTGGTCGATGGAACCCAGAGACGCTTTTGCAACGGTTGCACCGGAATTGCGCGCGGCCAGATCACCGGATTATGCCTTCGATGATTTGAAGGCCCGTGTCGCACGCGGACCCGTCCAGTGGCGGATGGTGGCCACGCTGGCCAGGCCGGGTGATCCCAACCGTGCGGCGGAACTATGGCCGGAGGATCGGGAGAAGGTTCTGATGGGCACACTCACCATAAATCATGTCGATATCGAAACGACAGGCAATTGTCGCGACGTGGTATATGATCCACTGATCCTGCCGCCAGGGATGGAGCCTTCCGACGATCCTCTGCCGATTGCCCGCTCAGCCGCTTATGCTGCATCGTTCCGGCGCCGCGCAGGCGAGGGGCACGCAAAAAATATTGCCGCAGAGCGCGCACGATGACGACCAAAGCCGGACGTTACGGTTTGCCTGCCCGGCTGTTGCACTGGACCATGGCGGTGATGGTGATTGCGATGCTCCTGATCGGTATCGGCATGGTCGGCACGACGACACCCCGATATTTGACGCTGGTGTCGATTCACAAGCCGCTTGGAATGGCGACACTCGGACTGGTCGTCTTGCGTCTGATCAATCGCTTGGCAAACCGGTCGCCCGCTCTTTCCTTGAGTGTGCCGAAATGGCAGCGGCGAATAGCCAGTGCGTCGCATATGCTGCTTTATGGATTGATGATTGCCGTGCCCATTACAGGCTGGGCGATGCTCTCGGCGGAAGACTATCCGATCATCCTGTTTGGAGGGACTGTCCTGCCACGACTCGTATCACAAGATGCCGCACTGTTCGTGCAACTGCGTAGCGCGCATGGAATGCTAGCCGCGGTTTTGTTTGGCACATTTATACTCCACTTGGCAGCTGTGCTTTTCCACCAATGGGTGCGCCGGGACGCGATACTCGATCGAATGATCTGACGCGCGCAACAGGCTTGCTTTGCATTCAGCAGCTAATGCGCTGACCGTCCGCAACCAAGAATGAAATATTGGCTCTATGCGGCCATTGGAGCGGGATGACGCTGAAGTGAAGCGCCAGGGATTTCCTTTCGTCTGATTATCTGGTTCATATGTGGACGCCCCCTTGGCAAGGGCATTTTGTCGGGACGGGTTTGATCGGTTGCTTTCATATGTCCGGCGTGTTTGTGCGGCATTCTTGCTGCCGCTGGCCCTGATGGAAATCCGCCGGCGAGGTCCCTAAAACAGGCTAGCGCGCCTTGAAGCGCGTTGAATCAGACGGGTTGGTCTCACCATTGGTTCGATCGTTACTCATCGTCGACTGCCATTACCATTTCGGGTGACCTGGGGTGATCAGGTCAAATTGGCGTCAGGGTGACAGGCCTCTTTGCGGGTCAGCAAGGCCCAAGCGATCCGGGCGAGTTTGTTAGCAAGTGCCAGCGAGACGAGCCGGAAGGGCTTTTTCTCCGAGAGCTTCCTAATCCAGTCGGCCATCGGAGTTGGCTTGTCTTTGACGTGGCGCATGACCGCGGTGGCTCCGACGACGAGCAGTCGATGCGGGTATCGGTGCAGATGCCGCCAAGTCTGGTTTTCCCCCCGGTTGAGTGTTGTTGCGGTGTCAGACCGAGCCAGGCGGCGAACTGCCTGCCTGAAGAGAACTGCTCGGCATCCTCGGCCATCTCGGCATCAATCATGGAGAAAATGGCGTTCCAGCTTGCCGCTTGCATTGCGAGTTGCGCGCTGCCAAAACCACTTTGTGCAAGAAAGCCTCTCCTCATCAGTTAAGTCCGCCGATCGCGTTCTGGATGTCTTCGAGCTTCTTGCTCGAGATACGAAAGGCATGTCGCATAGTGAAATCGCCGACGCTTTGACGATACCGAAAAGCAGCTTGACCCTGCTGATCAAGAATATGGTGAACAGAGGCTATCTCGATATCAATCCCGACAGGAAGCGTTACCATCTAGGGGCTAAATTTGCTGAACTGGCAAAGAGGGTATCCTCCGCTGGAGATCTGGTAAGCTTGGCCCATCCGCTCCTGGCGGACATCAGCGATGTCACAGGTGAATCGAGTGCGCTCAGCATATTGGAAGGCGATGATAGCAAGGTCATTGCTACAGTTGAGAGTCGCCACAGATTGATGTCGCAGCTTCGCCTCGGCGATCTCGCACCGCTGTACGCGACCTCCGGTGGTAAAGCCATTCTGTCTTCCTTTGACGAGCGCCAACTGAATGACTATTTCAGGAGAGTGTCGCTTATCTCTGTGACTGCCAAGACGGTGACTTCCGAAGCTGAACTTCGTCGTCAAATCATCGACGTTCAAAGTGGCGCCCTAGCGGAAGTGTTTGAGGAATATACGCCCGGCATTGTGGGCCTGGCCATTCCGATCACATCTGATTGCGGCAACATTTCTGCCGCGATCAATGTGGCTATGCCGACGGTGCGATACAGTCCTCAAGCGCGCCAGAAGGCTGAGCAGGCGCTGAGGAAGGCCGGAACGCTTTTGGTGCAAAAACTCAGCGGCTGAGCAACGGAATTGCTCGCCGGTCTTTGGCAGCAGTCGATTGGGCGTGATCCATATGGTCAGGCTACGCAACGCGATCGCACAGACGCGCTTATGGTAGTTGCGCATGGTGCCCGACCTTGACCCGAAGAAACAGGATTTTTGGTAGTAGCTTACCGATCGGACGGACTTGGATGGCGCGCTGCTATCCGATCCGGAGCTGCAGCTTCCCGACACCTTCTACGAAGCCTTCGATCTCGTCGCCCGGTTTCATCGGTCCGACCCCTGCGGGCGTTCCGGTGTAGATCAAATCACCAGGCAAAAGCCGGTACTGTTTTGAAAGTTCGCTGATGATTTCAGGCGAACTCCAGATCATCTGGGAAAGATCGCCTTTCTGCCGCAGTTGTCCGTTCACCTTGAGGCTGATTTCACCCTTGCTCGGTACGTCGGCGCCATTGAGTAAATGCACCGGTCCGATAGGCGCTGAGTGATCGAACGATTTGCCTATCTCCCACGGCCGCCCTGTCTTTCTCGCGGCAACCTGTACGTCGCGACGCGTCAGATCAATGCCCACCGCAATGCCGACTATGTGATCGCGGGCAGCCTCCTGAGGGATGTTGGTGCCTTCCTTTCCGATAGCCAGCACCAATTCTATCTCATGCTGAAAGTCTGCAGTGATGGCAGGGTAGGGGACAGGTTCCCCTTCCAGCACGATTGCATCCGTCGGCTTCTGGAAGAAGAAGGGTGGGTCACGCTCGTCACCGCCCATCTCGCGGACATGCTCTGCGTAGTTTCGGCCAACGCAATAAATGCGCCGGACAGGGAAGCGAGCTTGTCCGCCTGCTACGGGGACAGTTCGGACGGCTACCTCGAACATGAGCCTTTCATCAGACATTACCACGCATCTCCCGGAATAAATCGAGCTTCTCCTGAACCACCCGGTCCGAATAAGAGAAGATCACCAAATCGTCATCAGCAACGAAACTGATGGGATGCCAGCTAGGCGCGACGAAAAGATCCTTCGGTCCTAAAGAGTAACAATCTTGGCCGATTGATACCGATCCACTCCCTTCGATCACGGAAAAGACCGTTCCTGCGGTCGACCGATAACTCGTAGTATTGAAACCTTTGGGAATGAGTTGCAGCATTGTCGAAATAGTGGGCATTGCCGACCCCCCCGTAGTCGGATTGGTGTAAGCCATCTTAAAACCGTGGCAAGGATCGGGATCGCGCAGCCTGCTGTAGTTGAAAATGGCCTCTCGGCTCGCGCAATAGCGATAGTTGAAGATCGGCGACGTTTGCGACGAGGGTTTCCAATCGACGGGTAGAAGATGCGATCCGGCTTCCGCCATGGCACTGTTCTCAGGCCGATCGATCGGATGAACCGTGCCGGGGTAGCTGTCCCGGAAGCTCGCGCTCAGCAGGTTGACGATATGCATGTCCAGCCCGTCGAGCCAAATCATCGGTCCATCCGACAGATTGCCATGGTCATGCCAAGTCCAGGAAGGCGTGATGACGAAGTCCCCCGGTGCCATCATTGTGCGTTCGCCTGCAACCGCCGTATAAGCATCCTTGCCATCAATGATGAAGCGGAGCGCCGAGGCGACATGGCGGTGTGCTGGTGCAATCTCTCCTGGAAGAATGATCTGATAACCGGCAAACAGACTCGGTGTGATCCGCGACTGGCCCCGCAGGCCTGGGTTCTCAAAGACCAGCACACGCCGCTCGGCTTCTTCAGTAGAGATCAGCTCGCATGCTTCCATCAAGTACGGTTTAACTTCGTCAAAGCGCCAGAGTGCCGGAATGGCCGTAACTTTTGGTTCTTCGGTCACGAGCCCGCCCAGCACGCGCCATAGCGGAGCGAGATGCTGTTCTGAGGCGCGATCGTAGAAGGGTGTGCGTCCGACCTCCGCCGCCCGATTCACCGTCTCCACCAAGCCATCGGTCATCTACTATCCGTTCTTGTTTGTGAACATGTTCATTATCATGTAGGGAAATGGCATGTGCGTCAAGCCGGAGACTGTAAGTGGTGAACGTCGCAGCGAAGCTCAGAATGGGACTTGGGTGCAATTCACTTGGGCATATCACTCAAAGCCAAGGCCGCCAGCTTCTCCATACAGCGCTCGACTGTGGCGTAGAAGTTTTTGATACGGCCGCCGTCTATGCATCAGGTGAGGCGGAGTCTGAGTTGGGCCGGTGGTTGCCGCATGACCGATCCCAGCTCTTCGTCATCACCAAATTCGGTCATCCCCAGGAAGCGGGTCTCGATGGGCCTCCGGGTCGGTCAGCCAACATCATTAGGTCGGCCGAACAAAGTCTCCGTCGGCTTCAGACTGATGTAATAGACTGCCTGGTGATGCATTTCCCTGATGACGCTACGCCCATCGAAGAAAGTCTGTACGCGCTCCAGCGATTAATGGAGCAGGGCAAAATCACCTCATACGGCTTGTCGAACTTTTCAAAGCGAGCGTTATCCGTCGCGATAGCTGTCGCCAGGCAAATGAAGATGCCGACACCGCTATTGGTCCAGGAAGAATATAGCTTGCTCAACAGGGAAAGGGCGGAAGCAATCCTGCCGCTTGTCATGGCGCATGACATCCCGCTTACACCATATTTCCCGTTGGCGAGTGGCCTGCTGACGGGCGCATATCGCCACGGAACGCCGCAGGATAGCATGCGCGCCCGCGTGGTAAGGGACTTCAACAAGCGGTTTCTGCAAAATGCGACTCTGGAGTGTCTTCGTCCCCTCTACGACTTGTCGGACCGCAGTGGCATTCCGCTGAACGCAATCGCATTTCATTGGCTGCGGCATCAGGCTGGGATCGGGGCCATTCCCGCAGGTGCCTCTTCAAGCGAACAGGTACGCGAGAACGCGCGCGCTTGGGCGACAAACTTGTCGGTAGATGTCCTTGATGAGGCGGCAGCACTGTTCGGCGCACGCCCATCGGACCGGTCGAGGCTTGACTAGGTTCGACATTTACGCGATCAGCCAGATGAACGATAACAGCCTGTAGAACTAAAATCGAAGTGTCGGATTATTATTCTCGCACGGCAACTAAAAACCAGGAGCAATCAATGACGCGCACATATCCCCTGAACGCCTGGTATGCGGTGTCTTGGGAGAAGGATCTCGGCCAATCGCCGGTTGCGCGTACAGTGTGCGATCTACCGATCGTGCTTTATCGCAAGAGTGACAACACTCCAGTGGCACTTCAGAATGCTTGTCTTCACCGTTTGCTTCCTTTGTCGCTTGGCAGGGTGGACGGCGACGAGATCGTTTGCGGCTATCATGGTATGGCATTCGGCAGCGACGGCAGGTGTGTTCGGATGCCTCAACCGAAAGACAAGCCATCCCCAAATGCGCGGATACGCAATTACCCGATTGAGCAGCGACATGGGCTGATCTGGCTCTGGCCTGGTGATGCGGAAGCCGCCGATCCAGATTTGGTGCCGGACATGCATTGGGCGGTCGATCCCGCTTGGGCTACCGAAGGTGCCGATCTCGACATGGCATGTGACTATCGGCTTCTCATCGACAATCTTCTCGACCTTACGCATGAGACGTTCGTCCACTCCTCAAGCATCGGCCATAAGGGCCTTGTTGAGGTGGATTTCGAGGTTTCGCATCAGGGCAGGGAAGTGCAACTGCGGCGCTGGATGATCGATACGGATGCACCGCCATTCCTTGCGATGCAACTGCAGCGGGCGAGGGGATTGCCGCCCGAGCACGTCGACCGCTGGCAGATCATCAACTTCACTGCACCGGCTACAGTGGTTATCGACGTGGGAGTCGCCAAGACAGGCACGGGGGCACCGGAAGGCGACCGTACTCAAGGCGTCAGCGGCGTGGTGCTCAACACCATCACGCCGCAAAGCGAAGGGAGATGCTATTATTTCTTTGCATTTGTAAGGAGTTTCGCGTTGGATGACGAGGCGCTAACGGTCGATATGAAGGCAGGCGTCACGTCAATCTTTTTTGAAGACAAGGTCATCCTGGAAGAGCAGCAGCGTATGATCGAAACGTTGCCTAACAATAGGCTTCTTAACATCGGTATTGATCAGGCCTCGGTACGGGCGCGCAGAGCAATCAGCCGGATGATTGCTAGTGAAGCGCCTGCCGCCGCAGAAGAGGTGCAAGCCTGACGAACGCAAGGAAATCCAAGTTCCAAACAGGCGCTGCCTGAGCAGGGCAAACCGTTTCGTGATCCAGAGATACGCTTCCGCATTCATCGCGATGAAATGCATTCAAGCGTCTCGAATTTACCCAAGTGCCGTTGCGATTTTTTCAATTTTCGGAGGAGAGTGCTTCGAATTGGCGCTGAAAGTCAGCAAGGTCGAAATAATCTCGCCATTCGGCAATTTTGCCGTCACGGATCACGAAACTGCCCATTAACGGTACGGACACGCGCCCGCCCGCCGGTGAGATGAAATCGTCGACCCGCTCCGTAAGCACCAGATCCTCGTTTGCAGCGATGCCGGTGATGATCCATGCCGCCCTCAATCCTGGATTTACGACGGTCGCATCGTTGAATTGTCGGAATGCCTTGCGCCCGATTATCGGCTCCATCGGGATATTGTGGTAAAACAGGTCTTCCGCGAGCAGGTCAATGGCCGCGTCATATTCCCCTGCGTTGTAATGCGCGACAAAGGTTTCAACAATTTCTATTGGCGTATTCATTCGCATCCTCAATCTACTGTGATCACAACCAGGCGTGCTTGACAAAATTACCGCGCAATCCTAGCCTGTTGAACAAGTTCATTCAGATGAATGAATAGACTGAAATTATGCCCTCGTAAAGTTGCTTAACGGGTGCGGTAGCTGAAACGTGCGTTATGCCCGCCCGAGTTGGCAGCCGTGGCCTGAATTCGATTCCTATAGCGGAGACGTGTTTATGGCCGGTGAAAACAGGGCGGAGGACATAGTCCGCACATTCTGCGCGGCTTGGGAGCGCAGGGATCTGGACGCAGTTCTGGCCATGATGGCTGTCGATATTGACTATCAGAACGTGCCTGCGCCAGCGATGATAGGGCGAGATGCCGTAAGGGCGTTTATTGCGCCGATCATTGCAAGCACATCGCGCATAGAGTTCAGAATGTGCCATCTTGCCGCTCTGGATGATAACGTCGTGTTGACTGAACGGCTGGACCGTTTGCATTTTGGTGAAAAGACGGTGGATATTCCGCTGATGGGAATCTTTGTCGTCCGAGACGGGTTGATCAGCGAATGGCGTGACTATGGCGATTCCGCTCACGTGCAGGCGCAGTTTGCCGCCCTATCCGCGGACCAGTGACGAAGCGCTCTCGTGCACAACGGTATTGCGCAAATATCAGCCTTGCCGTTGCTCGAAATTGCTAAGAAGTTCTTCGCAAAGCTGGGCAAGAGCCTGTCGCTTCTCCGCCGGCAGGCTCATACGCAACTCGCTCAGGAACGAATCCGAGGCTAAAGCGGTCATTGCGAGATCAGCGAGTTCCAGGCCACGATCCGTCACCGCTACTGTGTATCCCCGAGTGGGCGCGGGGCCGGGACGTTTCTGAACCAAGTCGATCTTTTCCAATCGCTCAAGCTGCTTCGTCATCGCTCCCGTCGTGATCATACGCGCCTCCGCCAATTCCGCAGCCGTCGGAGCATTGCGGTGCAGGGATCTTCGCAGGATTATCAGCAGTTGGACATCTGCACCGCTCAAGCCGAACCGTTGGCGCGCATCACGATCGTGCAGCGTGGCTATTACCTGACCAAGCCTCATGCTGTGTACGAGAAAGAGATAGTCTGTTGGATCCAGATCTGGCCTTTCCTCCGCCCAGGTTTCAACAGCATGGCGGGTCGGTCTGGCAAGCTTTCTGATACGCGGTCTGCCCGTCATCTTAATCCTAACTCTTTAATCCTAACTCTGCCACGGTGGGGCGACAATGCACAAAAGCCCCTTCGATGCAACTTGACATCAGCGGCTCTTGTATTATCCTTCCAAGGAAGCATAAGTCGTGATTCTGTGATGAGCAGGGCCTTGACCGACAAGCTGTTGGAGAGAGATATGTTGTCGACCAAAGAGAATGAGATGATGTGCCGTGTCGGCCGCGGGACGCCAATGGGGACGGCCATGCGCCGTTATTGGACCCCCGCGTTGCAGTCGAGCGATTTGCCTCATCCGGGCGGCGATCCAAGGCGTGTCGTATTGCTTGGCGATGCCTATGTCGCATTTCGCGGGGAGGATGGCAGCATCGGACTGCTTGATGAAGGGTGCTGTCATCGCGGCGTCAGCTTGGCACTCGGGCGCGTGGAAGGATGCGGCATACGGTGCATTTTCCATGGCTGGAAATTCGCGACGGATGGGCAGCTACTTGATGCACCGAACGTGGTCGACGAAAAGTTTCGCAGCCGCATTCGCGCCAATTCCTATCCGGTACGGGAGGCGGGAGGACTTATTTGGGCCTATCTCGGACCCAAGGACCTGGAACCGCCATTTCCACACTATCCCTGGTTCGACGTAGAGCAATCGCATCGCATCAATGCCTACTTGGTCGAGCAGTGCAATTATGTTCAGGTGATGGAGGCCCTGTGGGACTCAAGTCACCTCAACTATCTTCACCAGGATGGCCTTGTTCGTGGACAGGATTCAGAGGTCGAGTTTGGGCAGCAGACTCAAACCCTTCGCCTCAGCGCCCAGCCGAAGATCGAGGTCGAGGATACGGATTTCGGTTTCCACTACGTATCGATTCGCCCGGACGAGGATAAACTCGTTGCGCGCGTCCAAGCCTTCATCCCACCTTATGCTGAAACCAATCCCAACGGCGACCTTTGGATGGCGGCTGTTCCAATCGATGACCATAATTCCATACACTTCTACGTGTGGTGGAATGCGGAGATGGAAATCGGTGCGGAGCCCTATCGTAGCAAGCATCTTGAGTTGATTGGGCTGGATGATGAAGCCCTCCGAGCATTCGGGATGACGTACGACACGATCAATGACCCCGACAAGCCTTACATTGGCAATGGATTTAAACAGAACCGGGCGGGCATGCGCGAAGGCAAGACCTTCTCGGGCTTCCATAGTTTCACGCAGGAAGATTCGGCCGTGCTGATGTCGTCGGGTCCTTTGCGCGATCGGACGAACGAGAATCTTTGCCCTGCTGATATGGGCGTGGCTCGTCTGTATCGCACACTGCTCAGGATTGCGAAGACGTCGGAACAGGGCGTGGATCCCATCGGTCTTCATGCCGATCCGATGAATATTAAGGGAATTACCGCATACATACCCGAGAGCGGCCGCTGGCAAGACCTTGTTCCGCATCAACGCCGGGCCAAGGAAAACATGGAGACGGGCGAGGCTGTATCTGTTGGTTCATCTCGGGCGGCGTAACGCTAAGGGAGCGACCCGGGTCCTCTTGCTACGGTGCTCCTCATTCTTGGGTTAACCGCCTCTGATAGAGATAGGTTTATCGGTTAGGAGCCGCACGACTGATCATGCGATCCCATCTACGGCAGCACTGATAATGGCAATGCAGTAGTCGACTTTATCTCTGACAACGCAACCATCGAATTGACATCCTGAATACCAGGAACCTGCGACAGCTTCTCGAAAAAGAAGCGTTCGAAGGCTTGAATATCTCTCGTAACAACTCTTAGCATGAAGTCGGAACTTCCCATCAATACGAAACACTCCAAAACCTCTGGGAATTTATTGATGGTGTTGGCGAACTCCGCCAGGTTGCTTCGACCGACGGCGGACAGCTTCACCAGCGCAAATACCTGAGTGTTGAGGCCTACTTTCATGCGATCGATCAGGCTTACTTGACCGCGGATATATCCGTCTCGCTTCAACCGCTGGATGCGACGCCAGCACGGGGCCTCTGACAACCCGATCAGAGCGGCGATCTCCGCATTGGATCGCGATGAATCGATCTGCAGGTGCTCAAGGATCTTACGTTCAAAATCATCCAGTCCATCTAGCATAAAATTTTCTCTTTTTACTTGATATGAGAATATATCTTTCGATCCTATCGAGGATAAGAGAAAGATAGCAAGGATATTCGCCATCAATAATGTTAAATATTTCCGCATTTAGAGGGCGCTGTGCAGTCTGAGAAAGGAGAAATCTTTGCCCCAAGTTTTCGAAGATAGGGAGCTTGGAGCGTTGGTCTGCTTGGCAGGTGGACGGCGAGAGGCTGCCTCGATCTGGAAATGCGACGGCGGTTGGTTTGCAGGCATAGGTGCGCTCTTCCGAATGCGCTTTCACGGGGTTCCGTATGCGAAGGCCGATCGACTCCATGAAGTCGGTGGCCGGCATCGGCAGTCGGTGCCGGTAAGATGAAGGTTGTCTTCGAGATTTCCTCATTGCCGGACGCCCAGGCACTGTCGAGGGTGATTGGGCATTTCGCGATGAGGACGCTGGTGCCTGACCATATGGTCGCCGAACGGCAAGGTGAGATGCTGAAGATAAGCATCACCCAGCATGGGATAGAGGAACAGGTCGCATTGCTCATCTGCGAGAAGCTGCGGTCGAGCGTCCTGGTTGAAGCGGTGGCAATATCGGCGGAGCCGAACCCGGCAGAAAAGGTGCGTGATGATTAAGAACAGCCGTAACTTATACGTACCCGAACCCCTTTTCAGGCCTGGTGAGCAGCCTGACTTTTTCCACATTGAGGTGCCGGCCGCCGGAACCGTACCGCGCCCCGATGTGACGGCGGATCCGGCAACAATGCGAGATTTAGCCTATCAACTTATCCGGGTCCTGGATGACGACGGTGGGGCGCAGGGTGCCTGGATTCCTGACGTTACGCCGGACCTGATGCGAAAGGGCCTGCGGGCGATGTTGTTGACGCGTGCTTACGATAAGCGGATGGTCCGCATGCAGCGTCAGGGCAAGACCAGCTTCTACATGAAATCGACCGGAGAGGAGGCGGTAGCCGTTGCATCGGCGCTCGCGTTGGACCGGCGCGACATGTGCTTCCCGACTTATCGTCAGCAAGGACTGCTCATGGCGAGAGACTGGCCGCTCGTGGACATGATGAACCAAGTCTACTCGAACAGCCGCGATCGACTGAAGGGGCGGCAGATGCCCGTGTTCTATTCCAGCCGTGAAGCGGGCTTCTTCTCGATATCCGGAAACCTCGGTACTCAATATAGCCAGGCTGTCGGTTGGGCGATGGCGGCTGCTTCCGATAATGACGATCGGATCGCCGCGGCCTGGATCGGCGAGGGCGCGACCGCCGAAGGAGACTTTCACTACGCGCTCAACTTCGCGAGCGTATACCAGGCTCCTTGCATCCTCAACGTCGTCAACAATCAATGGGCGATTTCGTCATTCTCGGGCATCGCCGGCGGTGAGCGCACAACATTTGCCGCGCGAGGGCTTGGCTTTGGTATTCCCTCGTTGCGGGTCGACGGGAACGACTTTCTCGCCGTCTACGCGGTCACCCGATGGGCCGCCGAGCGCGCTCGATCGGGGCTTGGCCCCACTCTGATCGAGTTGTTCACCTATCGTGCCGAGGGTCATTCGACTTCTGACGATCCAACCAAATATCGTCCGTCCAACGAACCAACCGCCTGGCCTCTCGGCGATCCTGTGGCCCGCCTCAAGGCGCATCTGCTGCAGCTAGGCGAATGGGATGAAGCGCGCCACGAAGCGTTGCTCGTCGACCTGGATGAGGAAGTGCGGTCCGCTGGCAAGACGGCGGAGTCCTTTGGCACTTTGAAGGAAGGTGACCGTCTGTCTGCCGCGACGATGTTCGACGACGTCTATCGCGATATGCCGCCGCATTTGCTCGCGCAACGCGCGCAGGCCGGAGTTTGACAATGGCTGAAATGAGCATGATCGAAGCGATCAACAATGCCCTCGATGTCGCACTCGCGCAGGATCCGGCCGTCGTCATTTTCGGGCAGGATGTGGGTTACTTTGGCGGCGTCTTCCGTGCAACGGAAGGGCTGCAGAGCCGCTACGGCAAGGAGCGCGTCTTCGACGCGCCGATTTCAGAGGGCGGCATCGTTGCGGCAGCGGTAGGCATGGGTGCCTATGGCAAGCGTCCCGTAGTTGAGATCCAGTTTGCGGACTATATTTACCCTGCGACGGACCAGCTTATTTCGGAGGCAGCGCGATTACGCTACCGCACCGGGGGGGAATGGTGGGCGCCGCTGACGGTGCGTACCCCTTATGGCGGGGGCATTTACGGCGGGCAAACACATAGCCAAAGCCCCGAGGGGATCTTCACGCATGTAGCGGGACTGAAGACAGTTATCCCGTCCAATCCCTATGACGCCAAGGGTTTGCTAATCGCCGCAATCGAAGATGATGATCCGGTTCTGTTCTTCGAACCCAAGCGCCTCTATAACGGCCCGTTCGATGGCCATCATGATCGTCCCGTCCGCAGCTGGGCCGGTCACGGGGACGCAAATGTCCCAAGCGGCCACTACACCGTGCCGCTCGGTCGCGCGCGAACGGTGCGTGAAGGTGATGAGGTCACCATTCTAGCCTACGGCACCATGGTCCATGTCGCAATCGCGGCCGCCGAAGAGGCCGGCGTCAATGCAGACGTCATCGATCTGCGCACCCTCGTTCCTCTGGATCTGGATGCAATCACCGCATCCGTTTCGCGAACCGGACGCTGCGTCGTTGTTCACGAGGCAACGCGTACGAGCGGCTTTGGCGCGGAACTTGCCGCCCTTGTTCAGGAGCATTGCTTCTTCCTGTTAGAGGCCCCGGTAGAAAGGGTGACCGGGTGGGACACGCCCTATCCGCATGCTCTCGAATGGGAATATTTTCCAGGTCCGCAGCGCATCAGCGCAGCCCTCAAACGTACTGTGAGTATCTGATGGTCTCCTATATATTCAAGCTGCCGGACATTGGCGAGGGTATCGCCGAAGCCGAGATCGTCGCGTGGCATGTCAAGATCGGCGACGTAGTCGTGGAGGACGGACCGCTTGCCGATATGATGACGGATAAGGCGACGGTGGAAATCGAAAGCCCGGTCTCAGGCAAGGTAATTGCGCTGGCAGGTGAGATGGGCGATCAGGTTTCCATTGGCTCCATGCTCGTTGAGTTCGAGGTGTCGAATACCGATGCTCCTTTCGTGGAGACGGAACCAGCCACTTTCGCGCCGACGCTGGAAGCCGCGGATGAAATGCCTCCAACAACTGTGGAGACCTCTGCTCCATCCGATTTTGGCGAGGTGCTCGAGCGGGTCTCCGCACCAACGGCCACCGAGCCTGCAGAAAGACCATCGGTGCTTCCCATATTTGCTTCGCCTGCTGTGCGCGCGCGAGCCAAGGATCTCGGTATTGATCTCTCGCAGGTGACACCCGCTGTCGAAGGGCGCGTACGCCACTCGGATCTGGATGCATTCATAACATATAGTCTGGGTTATCGTCCTGGTGCACCCACGCGCGCCGACGAGCAGATCAAGGTTGTCGGCCTCAGAAGGCGCATTGCCGAAAACATGGCCGCAGCCAAGCGTCATATTCCGCATTTCTCCTACGTCGAAGAGATAGACGTAACTGATCTCGAAAATGCGAGAAACAGCCTGAATGACGTGCGCGGGGATCGACCGAAGCTCACGATCCTGCCTTTCCTGATCGTGGCGACTTGCAAGGCACTGCCCGATTTTCCGATGCTCAACGCGCGCTATGATGACGAGGCCGGCGTCGTCACACGCTATGGCGCGGTTCACATGGGTATCGCAACCCAAACACCGGCGGGTTTGATGGTTCCAGTGATCCGGGATGCGCAGGACCGGAATCTATGGCAACTCGCCCTGGAAATTGCTCGCCTGGCCGCCATATCCCGGTCCGGGGCCGTGACGGCTGCGGAGCTTTCCGGCTCCACTCTGACCATCACGTCGCTTGGCCCGCTGGGTGGGATAGCCACGACGCCGGTGATCAACCGCCCCGAAGTTGCTATCCTTGGTCCCAATCGGATCGTCGAACGCTGCATGTTCGTTCCGGATGGCATCGCCGGGGAGAAACTCGCAAAGCGCAAGATCATGAACATCTCGATCAGTTGCGATCACCGGGTGGTCGATGGCTGGGATGCAGCGCGCTTCGTGCAGGCCCTGAAGCGCCTGCTCGAGACGCCGTCCTTACTGCTGGCGGCCTGACGCTTAGGCCAGTTGGCGGCACCCGCGGCAGCATTGTACTGGTCAAGGCCGTTCGTGCGTCGAAGACTCGTCATGGCGTTCGATCGGTAACATTCGAGAGCATTTTGAGCGGGCAGGACGGTGCAGGGCGTCCTTTGAGACTTCTGCGCCCCTCGGGCGTTTCGCGAAGCCTATCACGAGCCCTATGATATAGTGCGGGGAATTTGCCCGGTCAGATTGGTCTGCTGTTCGAGCTTGGCGAGCAGTGCCCAAGTATATTCTTCACCGGCCTTGCGCTGATCGGATGTCATATCTTCGGATGCGGGAAGAAGCAGCGATTCGGTAGCGAGGACACCGGCTGCATAGTCTGCAACCGCTCTGCCTTCCGGGGTCAAGCCGATCAAAAAGCCGCCCTGATTGCGGACATCCGGCCGGCGGCAGACATATCCCTTGTTATTCAGCCGGTCGATCTGTTTGGTCATCGCCCCGGAGGAAACGAGAAGCGCCTTGTATAAGTCGGTCGGACGCAGCTCCAAAGTCGGGATTGCACGCCTAAGTGTGAAAAGCACCCGCATGTCGGCCCCGCTGATATCATGATCATCGCGGCACCGCCGATCAAAGTTGAGGTCTAGTATCCGGCCGATGCGCATGAATGCGACTCCCAGCAGGAACTCTCCCATGGACAAGTCGGGTCGCGCGCGACGCCAGGATTCCCGGAAGTCAGCGGTAGTCGAGTTTGGTAGTTTAGCGGATCCCTGCTTTTTCTTGGACATTCTGAGTCATATGCTCCTTGGTCGACGTCGATTTGATCCTATCCCTTGGCACTTCACCTGAGACCGTGCAGTGCTCGGTCATATCGTTCTGCGCATCTCCCAGGCTTGGACCCGGCTTTTGTGCTACAAGCGGTATCGACTGGCTGCTATGCACCAAAGCGCTCGCATCGACCGTAAAACTGTCGGAAACAGCCAAGCAGAAGCCTCCGCGTACCGCTTTCAATTGTACGGCAACTTTCACCGTATCCCACGTCCCGCCTCCTTGTCTGCAGTCTGATAAGCGGGACTGTACGGTGAGGCCAGCGCCAAAGTTCGGAAGATATGGCGTGAACAATCTGAGCGCGCGCGTTCATTGTGAACGATGGAAGCGGAGAGGACTGGACATCAATGGTACACGGCCCCGCCGTCCGCCGCCAGTATCTGTCCGGTCACGAACTTGGCATCGTCGCTCGCCAAAAACAGTACTGCGCCCGTGACGTCGTCCGGATAGGCGTCGCGCTTTAGCGCGCGCAGTTGCAAGACATGTGGCCGCGTCTTCTTGAGATACTCGGTGTTGGCCAGATTGGAGTCGGTGAGCGTATATCCAGGAGAGACTGCATTAACGGTAATATTGTCATCGCCCAGTTCGTGAGCGAGAGAACGTGTCATTGTCATTACGGCACCTTTGCTTGCCACATAGTGGCTTATGAACGGCGCCCCTCGAAATGCAGTGCCCGACGTCATGTTGACGATGCGCCCGTATTTCTGTGCCCGCATGATGGGCGAAACGGCTTGGCAACAGAGAAACGGACCGAGTGCATTTACTGCCATCATGCGCAAGAATGACGACGGCTGGATGTCTTCGAACGGCGTCATGGCCATGTCTGCCGCAATCGCTGCATTGTTGATGAGGATGTCGACCCGCCCAAAAGCCGCATGCGTTTCCGCGACCATCGCCTTTACCGAAGTCTCCGACGTAACATCTACATGATAGCCAACAGCTGAATGCTGCTTTGTGCGGAGAGCCTGGGCAGCAGCTGGAGCATCTTTAATATCGCCGACGACCACCTGAGCTCCTTCGCTCAAGAGCCGTGATGCGATCGCATAGCCCAGCCCACGAGCCGCCCCAGTGACGATTGCTACCTTTCCCTGAAATCTCATTACTATTCCACTTACATTTGGAAGTTGAGCGGATTATCGACTGCTGTTTCGTAAATGCGTCAAGGCTGGCGAATTGCATTTGACCGCGCCGCATAAAATCAACGCAATCGCCGCGCTTGCGGTCCGAATGCGACCTAGAAGTCGGACAAGGGGCTTACGGCGCTTACTCCTCCGTCGACCGGGAAGATCGCGCCAGAGACGAAGGATGACAAATCCGACTGCAAATAGAGGATGGCGGATGCGATTTCGTCCGGGCTTGATACGCGACGTAGCGGAGTGATTGCGGCCATCCTGTCCCACATTGCAGCATCGAGACTGGCGAGCAGCCGGGGCGTCTTGACGAAACTGGGCACCACGACGTTCACGCGGACGCCCTGAGGGCCAAACTCGTTTGCACCGCCCTTTACCAGATGATGGAGCGCCGCCTTTGATGCTCCGTAGACGGTCTGCTTTCCGATGCTTGCCAGTCCGGACATCGAGCCGACGAACGTCATGGAGCCACCGCCATTTTTTGCTAGGAGTGGCGCACCGATTTGCAGGGCGAGGTAGGCATGACGCAAAACAATACTGAACTGCTTCTCCCAAATTTCATCGTCGACATCAACGAACGGTTTGACGAACGCCACACCCACAACGTCGACGATACCTGAAAGCGTTGGTCCTAAACGCTCTGAAGCATGCGCAAAAAGCCCTGCCATGGCTTCGCGGTTGGTGATGTCCGCCGCGAAAGCTTCACCGTCGATTTCGCGCGCTACCGATTGCGCCAGATCCTCGTTCTGATCCACGCATATCACACGGGCGCCTGCCTGCGCCAATGCGATACAGCTTTCCCGGCCCATCCCGTCGCCGCCGCCCAGAACGACGACTGACCGGCCATCCAGCCTCATCCTGCTCAGATAGTCTATACTGCTCATTTCTGCACCCTCATTCCCTTATCTGTTGGTCGGACGGCGATCGGCGGCGACACGGCATCTGCCGATGCTGACGACAGTCGCTGACTCCTGCCGCAAAGCCGAACCCAGTCAAAAACTATCTTCCACGGAAGATGTTTACTTGCAATACGTGCAGAGCCCTGCCATCAAACTTTTTAAGACCGAAAGGGTCGAACGGGCAGTAACAGGTATAGGCGGCGGAGACGCGCCATTGCCTTGCCCTGTTTTTGGGAGAAGATAAGGTGTTCTCAACCGACTGGAGTCTGTCGCCACGAGAATATGAAGTCGTGGTCGAGCGTGGTGTTGTCATCCCTGTGGGCGATGGGATCGAGCTGCTGGCCGATGTCTACCGCCCCGCCTCAGACAACCGGTTTCCCGTTCTCTTTGCGGCCAGCCCATATCTCCGGGAGGCGCAGGCCGCGCCGATGATGCCGGTCGGTTTCACCTACCCGCGCGCATGGCTTGAATCGGGCGATCCGAATTTCTTCGTGCGACGCGGCTATGTCATGGTGATCGCCACAATCCGCGGAGCGAGAGGTTCCACAGGCTACTTCAGCAATATCGAGCCGAGCCGGGAAACAGTTCAGGACATTTATGATGCCATAGAATGGCTAAGTCGTCAGGACTGGTCAGATGGTAATGTCGGCATGCTCGGCGTATCTTATTTCTCGGTTCTGGCTAAGCGCGTGGCCACGCTCAAGCCGCCCGCGCTCAAGGCGATATTCGCAATGTATGGCCTGAGCGACGGCTATCGTGATTTCTATTATCACGGAGGCATCTTCGCCCACACCTTCTTCGAATATTGGCACCGCAGGCAGAATCCGTTTCTGAACATGCGAAATCAATTGCGTCTCGACATGGGGGACGAGGCTTATGACGCGGCGATCAAGAAAGCGCTCGCCGATCCCGAAATTCGTGCCAATCCTTGGTTGGTGTGGTGTCTTGAGCATCCGGAAGAACAGCACGCTGCGCCCGTCAATGAGTTGACGGTGCAGCCACTCGACTCCCCCTATTATAGGGATCGCGCAGTCGATTTCTCGGCCGGACCGGAAGTCCCCGGCTATTTCGGCGCGGACTGGGGGCTGTATGGCGTTCATCTGGCAGGCGACATTCGCGCTTATGAGCATTGGAAAGGGCCACGTCGGCTTACGATTGGTCCGCCAATCTACCTTGATCGGCCACTTTACCAATATGCTTTCGAGGCTTTGCGCTGGTTCGACCATTGGCTGAAGGGCAATGATACGGGAATGCTTGATGAGCCGCCCGTCCAGCTATTCATCGAAGGTACGGGCAATTGGAAGGCTTCGGAAAGCTGGCCTGTGCCCGGTACGCGATGGACCCCCTTCTACCTCCACGAAAAAGGGCTTCTCTCGGAGCATGAGCACTGGCCGGACGAGGGATCGAGCACGTTCGAAGACGGAGCGTTTCACCGCGGCGAGGTGCGCTTCTGGACGCCCAGGTTCGTCGAAACGACTGAATTGTGCGGTCCTGTTGCACTCAAACTGTTCGGCGCGACCACAGCGGACGAAGTGCTGTGGTTCGTAACGCTTCTGCACCGGGACGCTGCGGGCAACGAACGCACCGTGACGCGAGGATGGCTTCGTGGCTCACAGAGGGAACTCGACGTGGAACGTTCGAAACCTTGGCGGCCATATCACACACATTCGAAGCGCGAACCGCTCGAGCCTCGCAAGATCTACGAATTCGATATCGAGATCAATCCTGTCGGCATCGAAATCAGGCCGGGTGAAAGCCTCGGCGTGCGCATCAAGTGCGCCGACAATGAAGAAGCGCAGAATATCATTGAACATACCGCAATGGGGCATCTGGCACGGATTGAGACATCACGGGTAACAATTCACCACAGCGCCGATCATCCGTCCCAGATCCTGCTGCCCGTTACGAGGGGCAACATCATCGGCACGTTCATCTCTGGAGGTCACCTGCCTCCGCTGGACACAACCGCCAAGATCAACTGAGAGGCCTTATGCAAACGAGCAGTATGAGCACTCCCGTTACCAGGGATTTCAAATACACGGTGTGCTGCTGGAGCACGCCGAAGAACACGAGTTTTGACGATATCGCACAATGCGCTGCAATCGGCGCTCAGGCGGTTGGCCTTTTCGAACAGAAGATGCCGCTGGAGGAAGACGACAGCATCGAAGAAGCGCTCGAGGCGCACGGCATTCGGGCCGGCATCCTGGTGCCAAGTGACTGGACCATCCTTCCCGCACCGCTAAATCCCAAGGCTATGGCGATGAAGCTGACATGGCGCGAAATGTCTGCAAACATTGCCGCAAGCTGCCGCCGCCTCGCGCGTTTCAAACCCGTCGCCATCCTGGTCGGGCCGGGCGGCCATGGTGACCCATCCGTCCAGGGGCGTCCGCTGGAGGAGATCGTCGAAGGGCTGAAGGTCATCGCAGACGCGGCCGGCGAGGTCGGTCTGCGTATCGCGTTCGAACCCTATGCAAGCCGACGCGGCGCGGTGATCACCAATCTGGCGAAGGCGATGGACATCATCGATCGGGCCGGCCGTGACAATGTCGACCTGCTTCCCGACGTTTGGCACTATTGGCAAGAGCCGAACATCCACCAGGAATTGCGGCAATATGTCGATCGGATCATCGGATTGCAGGTGAACGATGCTCGCATTCAGGAGAGAAGCTGGTGTGATCGGGTACAACCGGGCTGGGGCGAGAATAAGTGCCGGGAAATCGTCGCTACTCTTATCGATGCCGGTTTCGACGGATGGTACGACTATGAAGTGTTTTCAGACGATGGGCGATGGGGCAACGCGTGGCCGGACTCGCTCTGGGCGAAGCCGCACCAGGAATTTCTGCAAGAGGGATATGACAGCTTTGCTCGTGTTTATGAGGAAGCAAAGCAATTGCTGGCGACCGATAGGGCTCCTGTCGATCCGGCATGAGCGCCACTGGAGGTGAATGTCCGCCACGCGTTCGCGCAGGCGTGCACTGGATGAGCCCTTCTCTCTGGCGGAGGCTCGAACGCGTGATCTACGCCGCCTGACACGGTGAAGGCGCCCGATGAACGCGGAATCCGGTCCAGACGGGCGGGAACGACTGCAGGCAATCCGCGAGTTGAATGCCTACCAGCGGTCTTTTGATGGCATGACGGAGCGAACGGCAATGGTAACGGTCCCGAGTGATAGCGTTGAGCGGAACCCCCGCCGCAGTGGCTTTTACACGCCGCTTTCTGGGCCGATCAACAGATGGTGGTTCGTGTTCGGCTGCGCGCTGGTCAACATGTTTGCAAGCGGTATTTTCCTGCTGTACGCCATGAACGTTTTCTTCGTTGGCGCGAATGCCGAATATGGCTGGCCGAAATCCACGGCATCGACGTTGCTGGCGGTTTTCTCGCTTTCGGCGGGGCCGGGGTTTCTTGCGCTCGGTTGGGCCATGGGGCGCTACGGCATTCGCCGACCGTCGCTGCTGTTCGCATTAGGCTATGCCTGCACGGTTCTCATCATTCCCTATTTGCCACCCATTCGCTCCCTGTTTATGATCAATTTTCTGTTGATGGGTTTCTTGGGCGCCTCGGCGTGCGCAATGCCATTCGCCATCGCGATCACGGCCTCATTCGATCGAAATAGAGGACTTGCGCTCGGCCTCGGTGCAGCGGGTGCAGGATTTGGGTCGGCAGTAACGGCCAGCCTATCAAATCTTCTGCTGGAACATTTTGGCTGGCGGTCCGGACTGTCCATCTATTCCGTTCTGGCTGTAGCCGTGATCCTCTTGTCGTTGACATTTCTCGTTAGGACACCGCCAGAGACGATCACGACGAGATCGGCTGCGGAAGCAGACAGAACGGGTGATCCATCCTTCAGGGCGCTTGTCGACCGAGAGATGGTCATCATCGTTGCCGTCCTTTTCCTGAATGCGCTGTGCGCGGTAGGGGTGATCGGGAGCCTTGTGCCTCTTCTTGGTGGTCGCGGCATTTCCACGGCCACCGCAGCCTGGCTTCTTTCGGTCGTTGGTCTCTCGTCGTGGGGAGGCCGTGTCTTGGTGGGCTGGCTGCTTGATCGCCTGTTCGCCCCTCATGTGGCCTGCGGAACGTTCATTCTTGGCGTGATCGGTGCTTTATTACTGGTCTATACTGACACGCTAATGTTAGCGTGTTTTGGTGGCGTAATGATTGGGATTTGCATGGGGGCCGAGCAAGATCTGGCGATGTATCTTGTCAGCCGTTACTTTCCCGCAAGCGTTTACAGTAAAGCCGTAAGCATTTCCTGGCTTGCATGGGCATGGGGCGGTGGCGCCGGAAGCTTTATCGCGGCCGAAAGCTACAATTTCACGCATGATTATCAGGTCGCTCTCTGGGCTTTTGTTATGCTATTTATCGTCGCGGCGGTTATGGTCTTGCAACTGCCTCCCTATCGAATACGATCTCGCCACGAAGTCGAGCCCGGCTGAAGTCGAAAACAATATGGGCAGCGCCGGGTCTTATTTCGATAACAATAGGGCGGATGAGCGCTTTATTCGGCCATCCCAACCCCGATCAGGTCTACAGAACAGGTCTGCTTGCCTGGCCGACATGCCATATTGAATGAGGCGCATTTGATGGAGGATGGTCGGCTTAACGGAAAGGTGGCTTTAGTCTTGGGCGCTGGCTCAGTTCACAACATGGGCCAGGCCATCGCGGTGCGCTTTGCCGCGGCGGGAGCCAAAGTGTTGGTCGCCGGGAGACAAGAAGCGGAGCTTCAGGCCCTCGCCGCACGTATCGGCGGTGCATATCAAATCTGCGACATCACCGATGAAGCACAGTTGGCTGTGCTTGCGTCCAGAACAAGGACGGAATTTGGCAGGCTTGATATTGCTGTCAACGCGACCGGCGTGAACCAAGTGAAACCATTTTTGGACGTCGATCGGGACGATCTGATGAGGGTTGTGAACGTCCAGCTGATTGGCGTGTTCCAGTTTCTACAGGCTGTCCTGCGGGAAATTGAAGATAATGGATCGATCATTCAGATATCGTCAATAAGCGCCTCCGCAATGCTACCGAACCATGCTGCGTACATGTCGACGAAGGCTGCAGGCGATACGCTGGTGCGATCGCTCGCGCTGGACTTCGGGCATCGGGGCATTCGCGTGAACAGCATAGCGCCCGGGCCGACGCTGGATACCCCGATGGCATCAATAGCCATGCAGCAGGAAGCCCTTGTCGTACGCATGCGTGAGCGCGCACCGTTGGGCCGCTTGGGTACGGCAGCAGATGTCGCTGAAGCCGCACTCTGGCTTGCCGACGATCGTTGCTTCATTACTGGTGAGGTTCTTCAAGTGAACGGCGGCCGGGCCATACCCCGACTCTCGTGAAATCGAGATCGATCGGCATCGGACAATCGGCCTCTTGATCATAGGGGCTGCTCGTCCACTTTTTTGGAGAATACCTAACCGTGGTATTGACGCGCGCACGCGACCTCCTGGCCTCAAAGTTATAATTTATAATTGTATTGACGGGCTGCAACGCCATCTTTTATGGCTAAGGGCGTAGCGCACGCAGATGTGTGAAGCTGAAAGGTTTTTGGCGCCTTTGGCCGATGGGACGGTACGGCTGCGCTAAGCGCAGATCTCGGCCAGTCCCCTCATATTGGTCAACGGCGAGACGGACCAAATAATTGAGAGGCCATGAAATGACTGAACCGCTCGTTACCTACAGAGTCGATGAAGATATCGCACTTCTGGGGCTCAATCGTCAGGAAAAGCGCAACGCGCTGAGCAGCGAACTGCAGGATCAACTGGAGAGCTTGGCATTACGAGCTCAATCGGAGGCAAAGGCTGCTGTACTTTTCAGTCATAGCGAACATTTCTGCGCGGGCCTCGATCTGAAGGAAGCGGCTGGTTGGCTTTCCGATCATCAGCGGCATCTTGAAAAACGGGTCGGCACTGCTGACAAGGCACGACCCTTTGACTATCTGTCCCGCGGGCGCATCCCCTTCGTAGCTGCCATAAGCGGAGCGTGCATTGGCGGGGGCCTTGAGATCGCATCGTCCTGTCACGTGCGAGTGGCAGACGAGACCAGCTTTTTCGCGCTGCCCGAAGGGCAGCGAGGCATCTATATTGGCGGTGGCGGTTCTGTCCGGATCGCTAGGTTGCTGGGTGTTTCGCGCATGACTGATATGATGCTGACCGGTCGCGTCCTGTCCGCTGCGGAGGGTGAGCGTTACGGTCTGGTGCAGTATCTGGTCCCAAAGGGAAATCAGTTTGATCATGCCGTCTCTCTGGCGCGACGCATTGCGGGGAACGCGCCTCTGACGAACTGGGCCATCGTTCACGGCCTGCCCCGCATCCAAGATTATTCCTACGATGACGGGCTGTTTATAGAAGGCCTGTTCAGTCACATCGCCGCGAGTACAGAAGCGACCACCCGCATTGCCGATTTCGTCGAAGGGCGTGCCGAACGCCTCAATGTTCCCGTAGATTCCCGCGGCCAGGATTAGTGATGAACATCAATCGGGAGCATCGCTTAGAGTCTGTCAGGCTGGCCGATGCCTTGCATATGTGGCACCAGATCGTTCGACTTCGTGTGAAGAAAGCGACTGACGCGACCGATCGCTTGGTCGGAGATCGACATGATTGAGCGCGTCCTGCAGTATGAAGTTGACGGTGAAACGTTCGAAAGCTGCTTCTATTGCGAGCAGCGCAACGACCCGGTTCCTGGCGTCCTGGTGATCCCGGATATCATCGGGCTGCGGGAACAGGCCAAGGACAAGGCGCGCCGATTGGCGCAGATCGGGTACGCGGCGCTGGCGATGGACCTGCATGGCAGGCAGCGAACTCTCGATCGCGCCGAGGTGATGCCAACACTGGAACGCTTTTATTTCGATACTGGCATTACGATCAGAAGAGCGATGGCGAGCGTGGAGGCATTCAGCGAGCAGCCAGAGGTGAACGGGCTGAAGCTAGGGGCAATCGGCTTCTGCTACGGGGGAACGCTCGCGCTGGAGATGGCACGAAGCGGGTTTCCATTCCAGGCAGTGGTGGGATTCCACAGTGTTCTGCGATCCTCGCTCGACTGGGCGCCCGAGGCGCTACGAAGTCGGATTCTTGTCTGCGTCGGCGCGGAAGATCCTGAGATCCCCGTCGAAGACCGCCGCGCATTCGAGACAGAGATGCGGAAAACGTCCTCAGATTGGCAACTCCATGTCTACGGAGGGGTCTACCACAGCTTTACCGATCCCCGTATTGACGAAGCTGGCGTGCCGGACTTCGCGCGATATAATGAGGTCGCTGACCGCCGTTCCTGGTCGGCGATGGAGGATATTCTTGAGAGAGCGTTCGCGTAATCGGTTCAATGAAAACGGACAAACCGAAGTACCACCACCCTTGAAATCTCTACTCGATGTGGCAGGTCGAGGACTTGATCTTACAGCGATGTCATGCTCGTCGGGCTTTTTGCTTCGAGCAACGTATCTGCAGCTGTCGCAACTTCTGAGGCAGTGCAGTGATTTCGAGCTAAAGCCCGCGGTTTTCGAGTTGATGAAGCTCATCCGCGACAATCCTGGCATACGTCAAGTCGATGCTGCGCGCACGCTACTCGTTCAGGATTCCAATATGGCAAATCTCGCGAAGGAATTGTTGAGAAGCGAACTGGCGTGTCGGGTGAAGGATACGTTCGGGGGGCGTGCCGGGTTGAGTCTGACCCCCAAGGGCGCTGAAAAACTTAATGTTGCGACTAAGCTGGCAGAAGCACTCGAGGACGATTTTCTGGAGTCGCTCGACGTTGAGGAACGTCGGCTTCTCCTGTCGCTACTCCAAAGGATCTACACTCGCAACATGGAGCGCAAGGCCTTGCAGGACAACCTGCAGAACGCACGGATGGACGCAGCCGAACACCGCACATGATGCCTTCTTCATCGGCCCGACAAAGACATGCTTGCCTTACTGCGACCATATAGCGCGACACGACTGCGACGAGAAATCGCGGCCAAGAACGGCTGGCACTGTGTCGGTGTGCCCATCCTAGGGCGCTGACGGCTGGCTCCGCCGTATTTCCTGATTGCGGCGATCACAATGCGACAGCCCGCTTGACATAGGGTCCGCGACAAACTTATATTATATAAGTTAACTGAATGTCCTCGTGAGAAGGAAATCAGTTCGCTGCGAATACGTTCGCAGGACGGCAGTGCTGTGCTGTTGAGGCAATAAAAACGGGCAATAATGCCTGAATTCATGGAGAGAGAGATGCACAAGAGGGCTTCGTTCTTATTGGTGCTGCATTCAACGGCAGCTGTCGTGCTGTTTCCCACCGCGGCAGTCGCGCAGGGTGCGCGGGAGGTGAACGACCGCGATGCGCCACCGGCGCAGGCTGTTCCATCCGTCGATGCATCAGCGCAACAAGGCGGCATCGCAGACATCGTCGTCACTGCTCAAAGGCGAACCGAGAGCGTGCAGAAAACCTCTCTTGCGATTTCGGTCGTCAGCGCCAAGGATCTTGTGGACCGGGGCGTCAGCAAGGCATCCGACCTTCAGTTCGTGGAGCCCTCCATCTCCGTTGCGCAGGCAGGCGTGTTTACCCAAACGAACGTCCGTGGGGCCGGTGATGCTCCTCTCAATGGTCTGCGCCAAAGTGCCGTAACTTATTATCTGGACGGTGTCGCATTTGGCCAGCCAGTAGGAATAAGCCAGAATTTCTATGACCTTGCCCGGGTCGAGGTTCTAAAGGGCCCGCAAGGAACGCTCTACGGTCGTAATGCCACCGGTGGTGCGATCAATTTGCTGACTCAGCGTCCGACGCAGGAATTCGGCGGCTACGTAACTGCAGAATTGGGCAACTATGACAACAAGAAGTTGACCGGCGCCATTAATATCCCGCTTTCAAGCACATTGGCGGCCAGGGGCTCGTTCGACATCGTTGATCGCAACGGTTACTTTTCGGATGGTACTGGGGACGATAAAAGGCAGTCCGGCCGGCTTCAGCTATATTATGAGCCGAGTTCCGCGTTCAACTTCCGCCTGTATGGTTCTTACTCGCATGTCGGCGGCAAGGGTGATGGCCTGACCCTGGCCACACGGCTCCCGGGTACCACTCCGTGGACGTCGGTGTCCGACCCCATCTTCAATTCGGCGGTTCTTGGATATACGGGTGGTCTCTCAGCGGACTTCACACCGAACTCAACGCAGAATGTGCGGCAGTGGCAGATCTCCGGCGAAGCTAATCTTCGCCTCGCTGATGTTGCCACGCTCACCGTAATACCAGCCTACCGGCGCACGGAGGTTCGTCAAGTTTCCAACGCATTCAGTTTCCCGTATAATCTATCCCAGAATGACGATCAGACTTCGGTAGAGGCGCGCCTCGGCAATCAGTCCGATAAGCTTAAGTGGACGGTGGGCACCTACTATTTCGATAGCGCCGCACGTTTCAAGATCCTTACGTTTCCCCTGAACCCATTTGCAGCGTCGATAATCAGCGGATTCAATACCGATGCCGACGGAGAGACGGTCAATCGCAGTCTGGCCGCATTCGGAGAAGCGACCTACGGTATCACCGACCGGCTGCGCGTGATCGGGGGCCTGCGCTATACCCGTGATCGAGTGACGATTTCCGGCTTCTATGGCGATCAGAATGGACCTGCGGTTCCTCAGGTCGGTAAAACTACTTTCAACGCGGTAACATGGAAGGTCGGCGCCGAATATGACGTCGGGCCCGCTTCGATGGCTTATGTATCCGCTTCGAAAGGCTATAAATCAGGCGGCTTTTTCTCGGTGCTCGATACGAGCGGAGACAACAACTACGGACCGGAGCGCTTGACCGCCTTGGACTTCGGAATTCGTAACCGTTTCTTTGACAACCAGCTGCAGGTTAACCTCGAAGGCTTCTACTGGTGGTACAAAGACCAGCAATTGTCTTTCGTTGGTTTCACAAGCGGCGGATCCATCTCCTATCTTACGCGAAATGCGGGCTCATCCCAGCCTTATGGAGGCGAAGCGAATGTCGTCTGGAAGCCGACGCGCAACGATACGCTGACCACATCTCTCAGCTACAACCGCGCAAGGTTCAGTTCGTTCAATGTCGGGTTTCCCGTTGCGCTCGCATCGTCCTTGCGGGTTGGTTCTCTCTGCTCCGTGCCGAGTACGCCGACGCCCGGTGTTGGTGGGTTCCCAGTCTTGGCGGTCAATTGTGTCGGCGCACCGTTGCCACGTACGCCGCAGTGGACGGGCGCTACCAGTTACGAGCACGTGTTTCGGCTCGGGGCGGCGGGCGACGTTGCAGCAAACGTCAGCGTGACGTGGGCGACGTCCCGTTACTTGAACGTCGATTATTATGTTCAGGAAGAGAAAGCGGGCGCATATGGACTGTTGAACGCGCAGCTAACCTACACTCCCCAGGTTGGCCGTTGGTCCGTAACCGCCTTCGCGAGAAACCTGACGAAGAAGGCCGTGTATCAAGGGGCGGTTCAAAGTCCGCTGAACGGATTTATTCCCGGCACTCCGAACATTGTTCTCAGGCAGGTTGGCGAACCTCGCGTCTATGGCGCACGGGCAACGTTCAACTTCTAGTGGTTGACCGGGTGGGGGAGAGGAATGTGTATTTCACCCTCACCTATTCGTTCCGATCCTCGCGGCGGCCACGAGAGATGACCCACATGCTCGGACTGTCGAATGCCTGTGCAGATCAGCTCTGGATCGACCGTGGAATGTTACCGGCAACCTCGCGTCGAGGTTGAAGTTAGGGAGATAGAAGATGGCGACATTGCCTGAAACGATGCGGGCGGCCCGGATGCATGAATACGGTAAGCCGCTTTCACTTGACAACGTTCCGCGCCCTTCGCCCGGTCCCGAGGATGTTCTGGTTCGCATTCATGCCTGTGGTATCGTGCCCAATCTGCTCAATGTTCTCACCCAGATGTCCAAGATTGCTCCGGGACTAGGTATGCCGCTGCCGTCCCTGCCCGCCATTTTCGGGTTGGATCCGGCGGGTGAGGTGGCTCAGGTCGGCGACAGGGTGAAGAATGTCGCAGTCGGGGATCGAGTCTATGTTACCCCGATGCGAACGTGCGGAACATGTCGGCATTGCATCGATGCCGAATATGTTGCGTGCCAATATTACACATTCAATGGCTATTTCGGCTTCACCAACAAATCCACAGAGCTTTTGGATCGGTATCCTTGGGGAGGTTTGGCCGAGTATATGGTCGCTCCGTCTTATGCGGCGGTGAAGATACCATCCAACGTCCCATTCGAACATGCGGCTCGACTGGGTTATGTTGGCACAGCCTATGCCGCTTTGCGAAACGCGCATGTCGGCCCCGAGAGCCGCGTCCTGATAAACGGAGCATCGGGTACGCTGGGGCTTGGTGGTGTGATTACCGCCTTGGCTCTTGGTGCTGCCCGTATATTGGCCGTGGCCCGGGATCGCGAACTCCTCGATCGGGTCAAGGCGATTTCGCCGACACGAATAGAAGTCTTTTCCAGCCTGGATGGCTCGGCGAACGACTGGGCGCGCGCCATGACGGACGGGGAAGGCGTTGATGTCGCGTTAGATTGCCTTCCACATGGCGCGCCCGTCGATCAATTCATGGAAGGCTATCGTGCCGTGCGCAGAGGTGGCTTCTTTGTTAACGCCGGCGGTGTGACAGATCCGCTCGCCCTGTTCCCCCACGATTTCATGACACGCGGTATGTCGATCGTCGGATCGAATTGGTTCTCGCCTAAACAAGCACGCGAGATGGCGGCGCTGGCCGAAAGCGATCTTCTCAAGCTGTCGGTCTTCGAAACAAATGCTTTCCCCCTCAGCGATGTCAACCAGGCCCTGTCCGTCTTCGGGTCTCGCCAAGGGGGGTTCTCCAACTACGTGATTTGTCCGTGAAAATGGCACGGGCCGGAGTGCGCTGGAGAAGGGTTGGGAATGTCGCCGTCGAGTAATCGAAGGAGGTTCACGTGCTGGTGCTGGCGCCAACGTCGCCTTGCGGACATGACTGTTTCGGCGACCTCCTCGCTATCTCAGCAAGTTCGCGAGTGCTTCAAGTGAATGACGCTGGGAAGCCCGGGAAGCTCTGCATGGCGGCACAGAGGCTTAGCGTGTGCCATATTCATGAACATATTCGCCCACATGGATTAAGGCCTATTGAATTTCTTGGCATGGACTCGATGCTGACTCCGCACATTTCAGCAGAGTTGGCTTCGCACAGGAAGCGATGGTGACTGCAATATCGAGCATATTGTGATTTATAATTCCGCGATCGATGCCAGCCTGAGGTTTCAGCGGTTCGTCGCGAACCGTTCTGGAGAACGGGCAAATACACGTAGACTTACCCAATGAACCAGTTCATAAGAGGGAACCCTATGGCATACGGTAACTGGGCTAGTCTGAGGGAGTAATGTCCAGCAAGTGCATCGTCGTCGCGATGTCAGGCAGACACAAAAAGTAAAAATCTAAACTGAAAATGGGGAGGATGGGATGGTCAGGATCTTGCAGAGAAGTCTTCGCAATACGGCGCTGGTCGGCACTTCGGCGTTGGCGCTGCTAGCAAACGGGACCGCTAGCGCGCAGGCGCGAGATGGCGAACAGTCGTCCGCATCCGAAGCGTCCAATGCGACCGCGAGTTCGAGCGTCGCCGACATTGTCGTTACCGCGCAAAAGCGATCGCAACGACTGCAGGACGTGCCGGTTGCCGTTGCCGCAGTACAGGAGGACGTCCTCATCAAGACCGGGGTATCATCCACGGCCACTTTGCCGGCACTCGTTCCGGGACTGACTCTTAACGCGACTGGGTTCGCTTTTAGGCCGTTTCTGCGGGGTGTGGGCACCAGTGCCTCGAACGGCGCGGGCGAGAATTCTGTATCGACCTATATCGACAACATTTACATTACCTCGCTCCAGGGTGGCTTGCTCGACCTTGCGAACATTGAGGCGGTCGAAGTCCTCAAGGGGCCGCAGGGCACTTTGTTCGGTCGCAATGCCACGGGCGGTGTTATCCAGATCAAAACCAAAGATCCAAGCCACACCTTCGGCGGTCGTTTCATCGGCTCATACGCCAATTACGATACAGC
Source organism: Sphingobium sp. (assembly GCA_965279415.1). Lineage (GTDB taxonomy): Bacteria > Pseudomonadota > Alphaproteobacteria > Sphingomonadales > Sphingomonadaceae > Sphingobium. The sequence continues at coordinate 372,835 of OZ257238.1, read as the reverse complement.
CACCCTGTCAGGGTACGTGACTGGGGGGCTAACCGATACTGTCGCTGCTGATGTTGCCGTTTACTACAAAAAGCAAGCAGATGGCTGGGGCATCAACAGCTTTAATGGAAATGAGACTAATAAGTTCAAGACGTTTACGGTCCGATCGAAGGTCCTTTTCACACCGACGGATCGGGACCGCATCACACTTGCTGGGGACTACACCAACGCTGATTCCAACGGCGCTGCCTATCGGCTGTTCCCGGGAAGCACCGAGCAGTGGGGCCCTCCTGCTTCGAACTATCGCAATTCGCCGATGGCAGCGCCTGGTGGAAGCGTTTACAATATCAACGTAGCCAACGATCCATTCCTGAATAGCTGGTTCGCGGGAGCTTCCCTCGTCTGGGAGCATGAGTTGCCATTCGCTTCGCTCAGCAGCTTTACCGCCTATCGGAAGAGCCGGATCGAAGCGGGCTGGCAGGCGACGCCGATCCCGGTCAACGCAAGCTACGCCACCTATACACAACCGGAACATCAGTTTTCACAGGAATTCCAGGTCAGTTCGCTCAAGAGCAGTCCAGTGCAGTGGATTGTGGGCGCATACTATTTGAGCAGCCGCTTCGCCTATGCGCCCTTCGTGTTGGGTGGCCTCAATTTGGGGCCGGTGCAGCAACAGTTCAGGGAAAACACGAAAATCAAATCTCCTGCGATCTACGGCCAGTTCACTGCGCCGGTGCCCGCGCTCGGCGAGACGAACGTGACTGGAGGCCTTCGCTACACTATCGACAAAAGATCGATCAACGGACAGATTGAAGTCGTTCCTCAGGCGGATCCTACCGCCATACCGGTAGCCGTCAACGATCCATCGCGCGTGATCTCGATCGTCAACCCGACAGACGCCGAGAAGACTTTCCGCACCTTCACGTGGCGCTTGGCAGTCGATCATCATTTCGGCCCCGATACGATGATCTATGCGAGCTATAACCGTGGCTTCAAGGCAGGAACGTTTGACACCGTCCCACCGGGCGGTAGGCTCGCTAAACCGAGCGAGCCGGAGTTTCTCGACGCGTACGTAATTGGTATTAAGAACACTCTATTCAATGGTTCGGTGACTTTAAACGTTGAAGGTTTTTACTATAAATATAACAATCTGCAGGTTACGATCTTCAACCAGACATCGGCGGTGACTGCCAACGCGGGTGCAGCAGAAATCAAGGGCGTCGATCTCGATATCAACGCGCAACTATCCCCTGAATTGCGCGTGACGGTTGGCGCCGAGGTGATGGATCCGAAATTCACCGACTATCAAAACGGGCCGATCCTTACGCCGCTCACACTTGCCCAGGGGGGAGGTGTGACAAGGACGTTTGGCGATCTGACCGGAAACCGCCTGCCATTCGCGTCGAAGGCCGTAATTAACGGGGGTGCATTTTACAAAGTGCCGCTCTCATTTGGCGATCTGGACGCCAACGTCAACGCATCCTGGAACAAGGGCTATTCTTTCGAGCCTAGTGACGCTTTCCGTCAGGGTGCTTTTCTCTTCCTTGATGCATCCATGGGGCTGACGGTGAACGATCGGTCCACGCGGATTTCTGTGTTCGGCCGCAACCTGACCAACAGGAAAGTCGTGGCGGGCGCCACCACCGGCGCGAACCCAGGTGGTTATCTTGAAGCACAGTATCAGGCACCGCGAACATACGGCGTCTCTCTGTCCCATGATTTCTAGTGGGCGAGGTTGGATGGGGAACCGCGAAGTTTACCCGGCGGCCAGCCAAAGCGGTCGACCGTCAGGCCGGGCAAGTTTTGGACGAAGAGCAAGTGATGCAACAATCAGCTCAGCTTAATATCGAACTCAGAGGTAAGCGATGAAGTTCTCAGATGTCGCCATTGTAGGATATGCCGAAACCAAGATCGTCACACGGAGTACGGCGGATATCTGGGAGCTGGGTGCGGAGATAATCGAGTCTCTGCTCGATAGCACCGGTATTGAAAAGGACGAGATTGATGGACTTCTCGTCAATTCGTCGCTGACTGGATGTTCAAGCGCGTTTTGGGTTCAGCTTTGCGCCGACTATTTTGGTCTGGAGCTGGATTTCTGCCAGAGTGTCGATTTGGGTGGCTGCTCGCCCGTTGGCGCCGTGGCGCGGGCTGCGTTGGCGATCCAGGGAGGGGCCTGCAAGAACGTACTGCTCTTGAACATGGATACGGCGAATACCGACAATAACCTCAAGTTCCGCTCCTTTCACAAGGAATGGACAGAGCCTGTCGGACTTATCGGGCCTCCGGCAGATTTTGGTCTTATCAGCAATCGCTACCGGCATCAGTTCGGGCTGGACGATCGGGCACTGGCGAAACTCGCCGTAACCCAGCGTGAGCATGCAATGCTCAATCCTCTCGCCTGCGAAAAGCTGCGTAAGCCGTTGTCAGAGAAAGATTATCTGGAGTCCCGCATGATTGCGGATCCGATCAGATTGCTCGACTGTGTCATGCCATGCGAGGGTGCGAATGGTCTTATCGTCACCAGCCGCACCGATGCCGTCCGTCGTGGGATAGACAGGTTCGTTGTCCCCCTTGGCTATGGCGAACGTACGAACTTCGGAGCCAACCGAAGCGTCGTCGATGTGACGGAGAGCGGACACAGGGTGGCGGGTGAAAAAGCGTTTTCGTCTGCTGGCCTGAAGCCTGGCGATATCTGCTCGATCCACCCCTATGATGATTTTCTCATCGCAATCGGGCTGCAACTGGAAATGCTCGGTTTCTGCGGTGCAGGCGATTTCTGCGACTTCGTGCTCGATACCGATATGAGTTTTGGTGGAACTCTGCCGCTCAATACGAGTGGCGGCCAAATCTCGGCGGGGCAGGCTGGTCTGGCGGGGGGCGGGACCAATCTGATTGAGGCTGTCCGTCAACTGTTTGGGGAAGCGGGTGAACGTCAGGTGCGGCGCACGGACAACGCGCTCGTCACGGGTATCGGACACATTCCCTATGCGCGCAACTGGGGCACCAGCGTAGCCCTTATCCTCGCTCCTGGCAGGTGAGAAAATAATGAGCGACATACAGTCAATAGCGCGCGTTGCGCCCTTAGCCTTTTCCTTCTCGCAGCCCTTTTGGGAAGGTACGCGGGAAAAGAAGATATTGGTCCAGCATTGCCTGCAAACCGGCAAGGCGCAATTCTATCCGCGGCCGATTAGCATCTTTACCGGACGGCGGGGCCTGGAATGGCGTGAGGTCAGTGGCCAAGGCAAGATATATTCCTATACCATCGCGCGCAGGGGACCGCCTGCATTCCATGGTACAGAGCCTTTCATAATCGTCAGTGTCGAGCTTGATTGCGGCGTCGTGATTCTTAGCAATCTGGTGAACTGTGACCTGGACGAAGTCGCAATCGATCGGCGCGTGACGCCTGTCTGGGTGCCTTCCTCCGAGGGGAAGCACCAGCTCATGTTTGAACTCGACCGGCAATCCTGATCGATCCCCACTCACCTTACTCACACGAAGCAGGACACCATGACGATAAAGCCCGATGTTCCGATGGAAAACCCGCTGGAGGGGGTACGCGTCCTCGAGCTTACGCAGTATATCGCGGGGCCCATGGCTGGCCAGCAGTTGGCCGACTACGGGGCAGAGATCATCAAGATTGAACGGCCCGGCGGTGGCGACCCGTTCCGAGTATATGATGGCGGCCGGAATGTCCCGGATTATGGATACAACTTCCGGGCTTTCAACAAGAACAAGAAGAGCCTCGCACTCGATCTGTCTGCTCCGGATGCTGCGAACGTCATCAAGCGTATTGCCGCCGATGTCGATGTTGTGATCGAGAATTTTCGCCCTGGCGTGACCGACCGGCTCGGTATCGGATACGAGGCGCTGAAGGCGGTGAACCCAAACATCATTTATTGCGCCATTGCGGGCTTCGCTGCTGACGGCCCGTTCGCCAAGCGCCCTGCCTTTGACACTATCGGCCAGGCGCTTTCCGGAATCCTGTACCTGCTTATCGATCCAGAACACCCGACTATGCGCGGGCCAACGATCGCCGATCAGGTTACGGCGATGCAGGCGGCGACCGGCATCCTCGCCATGCTTCGGGCCAAGGAGCGTACGGGAAAGGGTGGCCGCCTCGATATCAGCATGGTCGATGCGGCCATATCGTTCATCCCTGATGTTATTGCCTCTGTCACGGACGCGCAGAAGGAGCCGACCGCAGTGTCACGGGTGGCGAATTCTCAGGCGTTCATTATGCGCTGCGAGGATGACAAGCTGGTGGCGGTTCAACTCGGTGGCCTTTCGAAGGCTTTCGTGGATATGGTAACCGCGCTGGGACGCGCTGACCTGTGTACTGATGAACGCTTCAACGAAGCATATGCCCGGCGGCAGAACTGGGAGACGTTCGTGGAGGAGTTGCGCCCCGCGTTTGCGGCGAAGCCCTCAACCCACTGGGCCACTGCGCTTCCGGCGGTCGGCGTGCCGCTCTGCGAAGTCCTGACGGTATCGGAGGTCATCCAGCAGCCGGAGGTCGTTCATAGCGGGCTTCTCGATGTTCGCGACCATCCCGTGGCGGGCTCTATGGCGATGGTCCGCCGCCCGACCCTCATCAACAAGTCGCGAGGCCCGGACCAAAAGTTTCCACCACGGCTTGGCGAGCATTCGCGCACTATCCTGCAGGACTTGAAGTACAGCGCCGAGGAGATCGAGGAAATGTTCGCTCGGAAGCTATTCAGTTGAGAGCCGAGGCATTGATCCGGATGAAATCACACGGGGCGTTGCGCCGAAGTACCCGTGCCGGCCCGGGGGCCAATGATCGACCAAAGTGCAGAAGTGGGAGACATAGATGTCCGACGAGGTAACGCGTTTTTCGGAGGAGGAGCGCGATCAGATCAGAACTTCGCTGCGGCGCATGTTGGCTGAGCGATGGCCTCCCCTCCGGGCACTGGAACTCGGGTGCGATCCGGAACACGTCCGCCATGTCTGGCATGAACTGGAGGCGCTCGCTGTTCCTGACCTTGCGCGCGACCCTGCTTTTGGCGGCGTGCGCGAGGTTCTGCTCGCTTTCGAGGAATTGGGTCGGGCATGTTGTTCGGCACCACTTCTCGGCAGACTGGTCGCCAACCTGATCTTTCGGCTCGGGGGCGCCGATATCAACCTCGCGCTTGAGGATGGCCAGCTATTCGCGGTGGCTTTCGGACCGTTCGATGGGGATAGCTGTGCCGGGCGTATTGAATATGCCGACGGCTCGGTGACCGGCAGCGTGCATTTCGTGGAGGGGGCAGGCATTGCGGATCGCCATATCCTGTTCGTCGATAATCCCGCAGGTGTGGTCATCGTAGATGCGAAGGCGCCGGGTATATGTGTCGAGGAGACCCCCGCACTATCCCTGCCTGCTCTAGCCTCGATTCATCTGAGCTCGAGCCCGGCTATTTTCTCTGCCGTACCGGAAGACGTTCTGCAGGATATCGTGCAGATTGCTCGTCTTGCGGCTGCCTCCCGTGCCGTCGGTGCGGGTCAGCGCGGCTATGAACTCGTGGTAGAACATGCCGGTACGCGCAAGCAATTCGGAAAGCTGATCGGCCAGTTCCAAGCAGTCCAGCATCGACTGGCGGACAATCTCACGCGGCTGGATGCCGCCCGGCTCACGCTGGACGCAGCAGCGACCGGGTATGATCATGGACTGGAAAGCTGGAGTACGCTGGCGGACTTGGCGCTTGCGCATCTCAATCCGAGCCTCCGGCAGCTGGCCATTGACATGCACCAGCTGATGGGGGCGATCGGCTATGCGGAAGAGCATGAGCTGCCTCGCCATTTCCGCCAAATCCATGGCAATGTAGCCCGCTTCGGCGGCGCGTTTCGGGCTCGCGCGGCAGTCGGCGGCTATCTCGTCGGGGCTTCCTGAGCCCACCGAAAATGAGGCAAGAAACCAGATGACGAAGCTCCCCGAATTTGATCTCGACAATAAAACCAGATCCTTCCGCGATGAAGTGCGCGGGTGGCTTCGGGAAAATTGGATCGAGACGCGCAGCCCTGCGCACGAGGCACTCCCGTTCAAGGATCGAGGCATCGATTTCGAGTTCGCAAAGGCTCTTGGCGAAAAGGGCTGGATTGCGGGGGGATGGCCTGTTGAGGAAGGCGGTTTAGGCCTCAGTGCCATCGAGCAACTCGTTCTCACCGAGGAGCTGGAATATGCAAAGGCGCCCTATGGCCATCTGCCGGCGGCGACGATGGTGGCCCCGGCCCTTATGAAGTTTGGATCGCGGGCCCAGAAGGAGGAATATCTCCCACGCATCCGGTCCGGAGAGATCGTGTTTGCCCTCGGATACAGTGAGCCGGAGGCCGGTTCTGACCTGGCGTCGCTTAAAACGCGTGCTGTTCCTGAAAATGGCGGCTGGCGGATCAATGGGCACAAGATGTGGTCGACGATGGCCGACAAGGCCACTCACGTCTGGCTCGCAGCGCGTACTGACGTGACCGCTTCGCCAAAACATGCCGGCATCAGCGTATTTATCCTGCCCGCAGATATTGAGGGGCTGACGATCAATCCTGGCCTTGCCATGTATGGCAAGACCTTTTCGGAGCTTTATCTGGAAGATGTGTGGGTGCCCGCATCTTCGCTCGTCGGTGAAGTGAACAATGGTTGGGCGGCGATTGTCAGCGCGCTGGCGGCGGAGCGCGTGACGATTGGCGGCACCGTTGCAGTGTTGCAGCGGGCACTAGATCGGCTGACGAGCTACATCGCGAACGCGCAGGTCGGCGGGCGGAAGTTGCGCGACGATCCGGTTATCCTTGATCGCATTGGCGGCATCGCTGCCGATATGGAGGCCGCGCGTCAGCTCGCTTTACGCAATATCCGCGCCGCGGCGGATGGTGTCGCGCAAGCGCATCAAGCGTCGATGGCCAAAGTGTTCGTCGCTGAATTGCAGGGCCGCCTGGGCGAAGCGGCGATCGACATATTGGGGTCGTCGGGGCTGTTGTCGGAGACCGCTTCGAACGCACCGGTGGGTGAACTCGAACAGTTGCTGCGTAATACGATCATGCAGATTCTCGGTGGCGGCGCGAGCGAAATCCAGCGCAACATCATCGCCAGTCAAGGCATCGGGCTTCCCCGGTGATCGTTTCTTCGCGCCAGCACCGAGCCGCGCACAATAACGGATTTAGGAGCCTGTGTTGTTATGGATGAGTATCGGACGGACAAGCTGTTCATCGGCGGCCTATGGCTGGAGCCTGCCGGTGAGGAACGCATCACGATCATTTCTCCCAGCACGGAGAAGGTCATCGGCTCCGCACCAAGCGCCTCGATTGAGGACATGGATCGCGCAGTCCAGGCGGCACGGCGCTGCTTCGACGAGACAGACTGGCCACAACTGAGCTTCGAGGAGCGCGCAAAATGGCTCTACCGTGCAGCGGATGTTTTCGACGCCAACAAGGAGCGGGTTGCCCGGGTAACCGCGAGTGAAACGGGGCTTCCCTACCATAGCGATGCGATGGCTCACGCTGAACTGATCGGGCACCTGTTTCGCTCGACAGCTGAAATCGGCCTGGCCCTCGGGCAGGAGGAGAAGCGCACCGGTTACGTCACCGACGTCACGGTGCGCCGCGAACCAGTTGGCGTCGTCGCGGCGATCACGCCGTGGAACGGTCCTGCCGTCATGGCCCATTTCACGATCCCGATGGCGATCCTGGCTGGCTGTGCGGTCATCCTAAAGACGGCGCCCGAAACACCGCTTCACGGTCAGGTACTGGCGTCGATCTATGAGGAAATTGGCTTGCCGCCAGGCGTCATCAGCATCGTGACGGCGGGCAGGGAAGCGAGCGAGTCGCTTGTACGACATCCCGGCGTCGATAAGGTTGCATTCACCGGCAGCACGGCTACGGGCCAGCGCGTCGGAATGATCTGCGGTGAAATGATAAAGCGGAGGACGCTTGAACTGGGCGGCAAGTCTGCCGCGATCATCCTTGACGATGCTAAACTTGACGACTTCATGCCTGATCTTGTGAAGGCGTCCGTGATGACCAACTGCCAGGCGTGTCTCGGGCAGACTCGCATTCTCGCTCCGAGAAGCCGATATGAGGAGATTGTTGACAGTTACGTCGCGGAAATGGCTAAGATCAAGGTCGGTGATCCGTTTGAGCAAGGCGTGCAGGTCGGCCCGTTGATCGGAGACAAGGCGCGTCTGAAAGCGGAAAATTATATTGAGATAGGCAAGTCCGAGGGCGCAAAGATCGTGCTGGGCGGAGGGCGGCCAAAAGATCTGGAGACCGGTTTCTACGTCGAATTGACAGTGTTTCGTGATGTCTCAAATGACATGCGGATCGCCCGGGAAGAGATTTTCGGTCCCGTATTCGTCGTAATCCCCTACGATGACGACGACGATGCCGTCCGGATCGCAAATGATACAGATTATGGACTGTCCGGGTCGATCTGGACAACCGATATGGAGCGTGGCCGCCGCCTAGCGCGTCGCATCCGCACAGGTCACGTCGGTATCAACATCCATATGTTCGAATTCTCAGGCCCGTTCGGCGGCTACAAGAAGTCAGGCCTGGGGCGGCAGTTCGGCCCGGAAGGTTTGAGTGAGTTTTTCGAATACAAGCAGATCAACGAGAAACTGCCGGCATAGCCATAGCACGTTGCCCGAATGTCCTACACAAACTCAAGGTGGCTTATGTAAGGCGCTGCTCCAGTTCAAGACCTATGACCTCGCCAGCCACCAGCGCGTCATGCTGCGGGGGATTCAGGAGAGCCGGGCGAACTTCACGAGCATGATGGTCGGCATGACCTCTGTCGGGCTCATGTCGGCTTTGGCTGCGTGCCTGTGCGGTCGGCAGCGAGCGTTACGAGCGGTTCAAGACGGCGGCCGAAAATCCCGGCTATCTGCTCGGCGAAGTGCTGGACGCTTCCGGCTTCTTCGCCCTGCCGATCGAGGCGGCCGCGACTTTCGACACCATGACGGGCGTCAATCCGCTGAATTACCCGCTCATGGCGGCTTTCCCCGACACGCCGCAGAACGGCCAAGGCGTGCGCCGGTTCGGCGTCGATCCCGTGGGCAAGCTGCTAGGCCCTAGCGCTGGCCTCATGTCCGACGTGTCCAAGGCTGCGGGTGCTCCGATCGGCGCGGTCACGGGTGACGCGATCACCGACAGTCAGGCCGAAGCGGCCAAGCGGCTCGTGCCATACCAAAGCTATGTGGGAATGCGGCAGGCGCTCGATCTGCTCACGGCCGACGATTGGCAGACCCGACCTCAGCAAACACACGGTTTAGTGCAATTGAGACGCGCTCAACGCCCGCCTGCGCAGCTTGCTTGGGATTAGTGCCTTGCAACCGGACGCGTTCAGAAACGGATTTGCCCGCCGCAGAAATCTTCTCGCTTGAATCGAAACTGTGTCGAATCATGCTCTTCCCTTCCCAGACTTGTCTGTTCCCGCATTCTCGTACGCAGCACCATACCTCCGATGGAAGTATCTTGGGTTAAGATGCGGCTCGAAAAAATGCTTCCGTTTCACCCAAACGAAGCCTTCGGCACGGGTTATCATAGCAACATCAATCGGACCACCTACCGACTCAGCGTCTGCCGAAAATTTTCGTTTGAGCGATGTGATGTTCACCAAACTCTCACTTAATGCAGCAAGTTCCTGTTTCGGCATGGAACGAATGATATCCGAAAGCTGCGTTTTCGAACTAGTGAGGTGATTGGGAACGAGGGTTCCACGAAACTCGTCCATCATCTCTCGCGCAGCGTGATCCAGTGCTTGCGTAAGTTCAGCGCGCGCGTCGGGGTCAAAGTTTGCGAGGCTTCCCTCCAAATTGGAAGAAAGAGAGGAAAGCGATCCTTGGAAGAAGTTGATGCATAATTGGAGAAATTGATTGTCAAGCCCGTAAATGAACCTGTCTACCATTTCCTGTTGAGCAAAAGGAAGGACGGTCGCAACTGGAGAAAGGCTCCGATCAACGTCAAAGTTATTTGTCTTTTGGTATTTCAACTTTCCAGCAACGAGGCCGTATAATTCATATGACACGAGAGATGGGAAAATCTCATCTTCTCCAAACCCTGCAAACACCAAGCCTGTAAGGCCGTCTTGTAAGTTCTCGCGCAGCAGGCAAAGGCTGCCCACGCGGATCAGAAGTGCTACCACCTCTTCTGGTAGCGACGAATCATGAAAGACGAGATCAATAGCGTCGCGAATGTGCTGTTCGTGCGCCGCGATAACCTTGCCTTCATCTAGATCGACGCACCAATCAGCACCAGCTAGCGCCGTAAGGCGATCTAGATGCGATTGGACCAGAGCAATGTCCGCGTCAAAAAATCTCTTCGTCAGGATTTCAGGCTTTAAGTCTTGCGCGTTTTCGGGGGACGACCGAAACTCTTCCACGACCTTGGCGAACGCATCCGATCGAGCTTCTTTAATAGCGTGAAAAAGCGGAGCGATCGAGAAAACGATATTATCCGCAATCGTGTTTTCTGGCGCATCAAGTTTTTCGAGGTATGCGAGAAATTCTTCTGCAAATGTAAAAACGGTAGGCGCGCGCTTCACGCATTCCTTGTCTCGATAGCGTTTGGCAATCACCTCAATAGGGATGCCTTGCACTTCGGGATTATTGTAAACCATCAGTCCGATGGCGTCGTGATTTGTAATCTCGAATATTTTATCAGCAGAATTATAAACTTTCTGAGTGCCGCCAGTGCCGATAGTAACTGCGCTGTCCGCAGCCAAGGTTACTGCGAGCTTGTTTAGAACGGCAATTTCTGCGGTCATTCGTTGCCCCCCTGATTCAGAGGCATAGCCCTTCACCTCGCTTTGTCGCTCCGACATATAACGGGATCTTTAAGTAGGAAAGCGCAAATGTTGTGCCGGGCTTTAGACAATGAGCCTGTGGTGGACGCCCGCGAAAATAAATTTGCGGCGGCCGAAGGCCCGCTGCGACGTGCGAAAGAGCCTGATGTATGGCTGAAACCCATGAGTAACCCATACTAAAATCCGGGTTACAGCCATTTGGAGCCATCCCTCTAAACCATTGCTTTATAGAGATATTATGGTGGACGCACTTGGGCTCGAACCAAGGACCCGCTGATTAAGAGGGGCCTCGCGGGTCCTTTCCAATCACACTCCAAGCTACGCTAAACTACGCTCAAAGGCTTGAAACGGTTGGATTAAATCCGCCGTGGATTACCTTAACCTACGCCACGGCTTTCCCGCAAATGATTACGTGGCGATTACGTGGGAGCGTGAAAATCATGCCCAATCAGTCGATCACCTTGCGTACAATCGAGGCTGCCAAGCCCAGCGCGTCGGGCGATGCTTATACTTGGGACACGGGCCTCAGAGGCTTTGGATTGCGGGTGACACCGCGCGGCGTCAAGAGCTATGTGCTGCAGTACCGCGTCGAGGGTGGCCCGGCGCGGCGCAAGACCATCGGTATCCATGGCAGCCCATGGACGACGCAGACAGCACGGCGTGAAGCCGAGCGCCTGCTCATGCTGGTCCGACAGGGCATCGACCCGGTTGAACAGCAACGCGAATTGAAGCGGCGTGAGAAGGCTCTGAACTTCTCGGCGTACTGCGATCTTTTCGTCGATCTGTACCTGCAGGCGAACTGGCCTGACACTTGGCCCGAGGCTATGCGGATTCTTGAGAACATCGCCAAACCGCGCTGGGGCAAGCGACCGCTGTCGGCGCTCAAGCGTAGCGACATGGTCAAGTTGATGGACGACTATGCTGATCGGCCTGGGCAGCGGAAAGCCGTGCACTCGCTTTTGCGCAAACTGTTCAACTGGGCGGTCGACCGTGAGGATATCGATGTCTCGCCGCTGGCAGGCATGAAAGCGCCCAAGGCTGTCGCATCGCGGCGGCGGGTGCTCGGACACGAAGAAATCGTCTGCCTGTGGCAGGCCTGCGAGCATGTCGGTTGGCCATGGGGGCCGTATGTGCGGCTACTGATCCTGACTATGCAGCGGCGGCAGGAGGTCGCCGCAATGGACTGGAGCGAGATCGACCTCGAAGCCAAGACCTGGACCCTGCCGGCAGAGCGCGCCAAGAATGACGAAGGCCACGTCGTGCCGCTATCATCGCTTGCGCTCGACCAGTTGCGGGCCATGTGCCCCAAACGGGCAGGGCTGGCGTTCACCACCACTGGCAAGACTCCCGTATCGGGGTTCTCCAAGGCCAAGCGAACCCTCGACGAGCATATGCTTCGCATCATGACCGAACGATTGGACCATTCCAGCGCGGAGCCGTCACCGATCGTGATCCCAGAATGGCGTTTCCACGATATCCGCAGGACGGGAGCCACCAACCTTCAGGCGCTTGGCATTCCAATCGAAGTGACCGAGGCCGTGCTCAATCACATCAGCGGGACGCGGGCAGGGGTGGCCGGCATCTACAACCGCTACAAATATGGCCCGGAGAAGGAGAAGGCGCTGTTGGCATGGGACCAGACACTGACGGAACTCCTTAGTGCCAACCGGAAACTCGGATCATCAGCTTGAAACGGCGGCAGCAGCAGCACGAGTGACACTGATATGTATCAGCAATTGCATGCGACGAGGATCGGGGTGGGCGTTTCACGATGACGCGGTACTGTTCGCACGAAATCAACCGTATCGCCGAAGGCGCCAAGGCCCTGATGCCGATGATCGGCTAGGGCTGAGTTGTCCGGTAACCAATTGCCTTGGGATGGCGATAACGTGACAGAGGATAGCCGGTTGGCAAGATCACTCGTGACGACGGAAGGCAGGTGAGCATTCCGAAGGGCCGCAGCCGACAGCGCTTAGGCGCTCGGCCTTGATATACAGCGATGCTATAGTGGTTTTGCGAAATTCAATTTTGTTGGATAAGGTCTGCCAAACTCTAGCTCCGATTACGCGGATACTAGACATCGACGACTAAAAGTTTTGGGTGCCATATTATTGATCGCTATCGCTTGGACGCGATCGGTGCATTAGAATGTGTGCCTGCAAAATCGAAAAGATGCTGGGATAAAGTCACTTTTTTCTTCAATGCGGCAAAATCCAGCAGGTCGATATAGCGATCCTTGAGTTTTTCTCGGATCAGCCACAACTATTGATGCGTTGTGACGCACGTGGGTGGTCGCTACCCGTTCAGCTGCAGCGTACGGAGTATATCGCATGAACGAGCTTGATTGGACGGACGCCCGCCCAGCCCACCCCGACGAGCTTGGCTTGACCCGCCGCGCCCAGATGACGGGCATGTTCTCCGCCTTCGTCGCCGTCGCGCTGGCAAGCGAGGTCAGGGCCGCGCGCCCGGCGCGCCGGATGGCGGCACGCGACTGGATCGATCGCCAAAGCGAACTCGCGCGTGCGCTCCGGCAGGGCCAAGTGACCCCGGGAAACTGGATGACCGAGGTCGGAAGGCTGGCGCGCGAAATCGACGTTGCGGAACTGATGGCCGCAGTGAACCAGGCACAGGTTACTGCGTCTTCCCCTTCTGATACGAACGATCCTAGCAGGCGCAGTGTCCGTTTTATCGACGCGAGCGGCGCCCCGCGGCGACTTGGCTATGCGGCGGCGCTTTTCGACTTCTCGCCCACCAATGTCATTACGCCGCACGGTCACCGCCACATGGTGTCTGCGCATCTCGTTGTCGGCGGCAGACTGCGCGTCCGCAATTTCGACCGCCTGCGCGATGCGGAGAACGCGATGGTCATCCGGCCGACCCGCGACGCGATCGCCCGCGTCGGTGACCTGTCGGCTATGTCGTCGGAGCGCGACAATATCCACTGGTTCGTCCCCCAGGGCGGCCCCGCGCGAACCTTCGACGTCGTTGTCGCCGGGCTCGATGCCGGGCAACCCGACCATGACATCAAGGCGATCGACCCGCTCGGCGGGCGTCGCCTCCGCGATGGCTCGATCGTCGCGCCGATCCTGTCGTTCGAGGATGCGTCAGCGAAGTATCGGGCCAATGTCTAGTGATGGACCCACCCGCGCTATCTCGACAAGTATATGGGCCACGATGTCGGGCACGATGACCGGTGTTATCGGCCTGAACCATCTCACGCTGGCGGTCGCCGACATGGACCGATCAATCGCCTTCTATCGCGACGTCCTCGGCTGCACGGTCCGTGCGACATGGGCCGACGGGGCCTATCTGGAGGCGGGGACCCTCTGGCTCTGCCTGTCGCGGGACGAGAGTGCGCGGTCATCGCCGCGCGACGACTACACCCACATGGCCTTCAGCATTGCCGCCGAGGATTTCGCACCGCTGAGCGAACGGCTCATTGCCGAATGTGCCATCTGGCAGGCAAACAGCAGCGAGGGCGGCTCGACCTATTTCCTTGATCCCGACGGACACAAGCTCGAAATCCATGTCGGATCGCTCGAAACGCGGCTGGCGCACTATCGCGACAACCCGTCCAAGGGCGTGCGCGTGTTCGATGCGTGAAACGCCCGCAACGGTGATCGATCGACGGACGGTGATCGTCGGCAGCGCCGCCCTGATGCTGTCGGCGTGCAGCGCACAGGTCCACGCAATGAGCAATGCGTCGCTGGCCGTCGAGCTTCAGGCGATCGAGCAGCGCGCAAACGGTCGCCTGGGCGCCTATGTCCTCGACACGGCAACCGGCACCGGGTTCGGCTGGCGCGAGAACGAGCGGTTCGCGCATTGCAGCTCGTTCAAGATGTCGCTCGCCGCCATGATCCTCGCGCAATCCGACAAGGGTGACATCGACCTAGGCGAGACTCTGCGATGGACGCGCGACGACATGCTTCCCGTCAGTCCGGTGACGCAGGCAAACCTCGACAAGGGCCTGTCCGTCCGGGAACTGGCGAAGGCGACGCTCGTCACCAGTGACAACACCGCTGCCAACGTCCTGCTGCGGCGCTTCGGCGGGCCCGCGCGGCTGACCCGTTTCTGGCGCGCCATCGGCGATAGTGTCAGCAGGCTCGATCGTTTGGAGCCGGAGCTGAACGTGGCGCCGCCCGGGACCGAGCTCGACACCACGACCCCTGCTGCGATGGCGGCGACGACGGCGGCACTGGTTCACGGCGATGCGCTCACACCCGCCAGCCGGTTGCTGCTTAGATCCTGGATGACCGAAGTCAGGACCGGCCAAGACCGCATTCGCGCCGGATTCCCTGCTGGCTGGGTCTCCGGCGACAAGACAGGCACCGGCATCGGGCCGAGCAAGCACACCTATGTCGACCTCGCGTTCGGCGGACCGGGCGGGCGCGCACCGGTTATCGTTGTGGCATATTTCGAACCGAACACCTTGGTTGAACCGATGGACCCGATTGCCACCGGGGTGCTCAGAGACGTTGGCAGAATTGCTACCAATAGTGTCCTAGCAACTACCCCGTCCGCACGGTCGGAGGAGGCGTGATGGTTTGGGTGATGCGTTTGCCGAACAATTTCGGCGTGTTCTGGCCAAGCGGCGAGTTTGAATATGATCCGACGAAGAAGGACACGGGCTGGTACGATCGGCTCGAGCGCCATTATCTCGCGCAGACCCCCGGGGAGCAACTAAGGCTCTATGACTATCGCTTATTAGATCATGGCGAAAATAACGCTGAATGGGGCGCTGGTCATTATAGAACTTATGTTTCAGGTAAACTCAAATGTGAAATTGGAACAAAAGATCCTCTACTTCACCATTTACCCATTTCTGCTATCAATTTGCACGAGCCGCCGATCACGTTTGATACTGATAAAGCATTTGCATCACTCGGGTCGATGATTAAACTTAATGATCGTATTTTGGCCGTAGACGAGGCAATTAAAGACATAATCGACCGACTAGAGCCCGGACAGCACCAATTTTTTCCGATCGAAATTATAATGCCCAAAGGACGGAAATTTCCCGAAAAATATTATACTTTGGTTGTGGGGCAATGGTTTAGCAGTTTTCTTCCCGAAAAGAGTGACATAGGTAAGAAGAACTTTGCAGGACTGATTTTTTCCAAAGAGGCTTTCGGTAATGCGCATCTGTGGAAGGATCGTGGCACTCCCGCACTAACGTATTTTTCGGACGTGCTGCGGGGAGAAATCGAGAGGGCAGGCATGCGCATCCCGAAACTCTACAAGGTGAAGGTAGTGATCGACGATCCTGACGCACGGCGAACGCAGGGGACTGCGTGATGGCTTGGGTGATGCGTTTGCCGAACAATTTTGGCCAGTTTTGGCCAAGCGGCGACTTTGAATATGACCCCATTAAAAAGGAGTCAGGCTGGTTCGACCGGCTTAGGCGTCATTATCTCGCACAGACTCCCGAGGAACAAATAAGGCTCTATGATTATCGTCAGCTAAAAGAAGGCTATAACAACCTAGAGTGGGGTGCAGGCAAGTATGAAACGTTCCCCATTAAAAAGTTCAAAATGGAAATTGGGACAAAGGAGGGGCCTGACAGTCTACCGACTACACCAGTTGAGGTGCATGAGCCACCATTAACATTCGATACCGATAAGCCATATGCATCGCTCGGGTCGATGATTATGCTCAATGGCGACGTTGTGGCCGTGGATGATGCGTTCAAGAAAATAATTCAAATGCTTGAGCCGGAGGTTCATCATTCCTACCCGATTAAAATAAAAACGCCAAAGGGAACAGAGTTTCTCGGTCAATATTTTACCTTAGTTATTGGGCAATGGTTCAGCAGTTATCTGCCGGAGCGAAGCGATACGAGTAAAAAGAACTTCGCAGGACTAGTTTTTTCCAAAGAGGCTTTCGGTGACGCGCATCTGTGGAAGGATCGTGGCACTCCCGCACTAACGTATTTTTCCGACGAGCTGCGGGCAGAGATCGAGAAGGCAGGTCTGCTTATTCCTAAGCTCTACAAGGTGAAGGTAGTAATCGACAATCCTGACGTGCAGCGAACGCAGGGGACTGCGTGATGGTCTGGGGAATGGCTCTACCTGAAGGGTTTGACGAGTTCTGGCCGAGCGGTGCTTTCGAGTCGATTGGCTTGGGACATCAAGGATGGTTCGAGAGGCTGAAATCATACTACTCCGAGCAAATGCCTGCCGAACGAAAGGCGTCATTTGACGATGGCCATGGGAATGGGCCGCTTCATTATATGGGCTATGCGGTCGGGAAGTTTACCGGCGAAGTCGGTGGCAGCGTGGGTGACGATCCACCTTTCACGCCAATCGAGCCGCATGAACCGCCAAAATTTTTCACGATGGCGAAGAGCCAAAAATCCTTAGGTTCGCTCATTGTATTGAACGACAGCATCCTCGCTGTCGAAGACACTCTTAAGCAGCTCATCGAGCGGCTTGAGCCTGGAGTGCACCAGTTTTTCCCGATCGAGATCAGAACGCCCAGAGGCAAGACCTATCCTGCCAGTTATTACCTGTTGGTGATGCGACATCTCGACGCCTTTTCGCCTGAAGACACGAAGGTTGGGTCGGTCACTCAGCGTGGATCAGGCAGCTTCAGGCTCGATAAGACGAAGACGGGCATGATCGGGCTTGCCATGCGCAAGGCACTTTTTGGCGATGCCCATCTCTGGCGTGAACGGCGATTTTCGAAAGAACTGGTCTGCTTCTCGGACGCTTTGCATGCAGAAATCGAGAAGGCAGGCCTGCGCATTCCGAAGCACCACAAGCTGAAGGAAGTGATCGACGATCCTGACGCACAGCGAGCACAGGGGGCCGGGTGATGGTTTGGGGCATGAGCATGCCTTCAGGCTTTGGCGATTTTTGGCCGCATGGCGCCGCTGAGTTTGACAAGACGACGCGCGAAGAGGGATGGCCAGAGCGGCTTCGACAATATTATCTGAACCAACCACAGCAGGAGCAGAGGCGTTTGCTCGACTATGGCGAGAATCATGCCGGATATGGGGCGGGATACTATGGCAGCTATGTTAGGGGAAAGTTCACAGATGAGGCCGGAGGAAGTGTGTATCGGTTTGGATCAGAAAAGCATCCTTGCAGCAAGCCTTACTCCCCGATCGAGCCACATGAGGTACCCCAATATTATACAACTGAGCGTACCCATAAATCACTCGGTTCATTCATACAGTTGAGTGGATTAGGCTGGGCCGTTGATAGCGCACTTAAGTCAATCATGGAGCGACTTGAACCTGAGGCACATCAGTTTTTTCCGATCGAATTGAGGATGCCTAAGGGTAGAGTTTTCCCGGAGCCTTATCACCTGTTCGTCGTCGGCCAGTACCTCGACAGTTTCTCGCGTGAGAATAGCGACCCGTTGTCATGGACCGACTGCGCCCCGGAGTATCCGGACTTCTATTTTTACAAGTACAGGAAGGATAAACAGGGGATAGTCGGACTGGCGCTGTCGCGGTCGATCTTCGGCGCTGCGCATCTTTGGCGTGAGAGGCGTTTTAACGGCATCCTGACCTGTTTCTCCGACGAGCTTCGGGAAGAGATCGCATCCGCCAACCTTCGCAATCCCAAACTTCATCGCATGATCGAGGTCTGACGGTGACCATGTTGCCTGTTCGAAGCGATCATCGAAGTCGACCTTGCTGCGGCGCGATGGCGCCACGGAAGGTGCGGTAATGGCGTGGTTCGTCACTATGGATTCGCGCAACCGAAGCGACGAGGACGAGACTTATCTGAGTCCTGAGATTGAAGTCATCCCGGAAGAGCAGGAGCGTTTCGCTGACGTAGGGGAGGCATTTAGCAATCGGCTGTTTCGCGAATTTCGTGCAGCAGGCAAAGACCCCTATGACGATACATTGGTGCCGAACGAGCCTTTTTTTCCGTACTGGTCCCCTGCCCCATTTGCCCCGCCGATGGAGGGTTGGCGCTGG
Organism: Sphingobium sp.; assembly: GCA_965279415.1. Classification (GTDB taxonomy): domain Bacteria; phylum Pseudomonadota; class Alphaproteobacteria; order Sphingomonadales; family Sphingomonadaceae; genus Sphingobium. Next base: position 354,143 of record OZ257238.1, on the reverse strand, counting down.
CCGATGCCGGACCGCCCCTTTCGTGATAGACTGAAGCGTGGCGAAGGCAGGCTTGTGGACATAATTGGGACGAGTTTTCGAACCTACGCCATTTCTCAGCGCGTGATCGACATTATCGAATCGATCGAGCCGGGTGTGCATCAGTACTTGCCCTATGAGTTGATCTGCACGGACGGTTCAGTACACCTCGACCAGCGCTGGCTGCTCAACATCTGTACGCGAATACAAGCACTAGACCTTGATCGTTCAAATGTGATCGCCAGTCGAGGAATGCCTAGTTATTTTCACGATCGCGCGGGCGATCCCCATCTTGTTGTGAAGAAGGCGGCCATCGAAGGCCGGGCCTTGTGGTTCGAGTATCGCTATCGCGGCTCCGTCGGCCAATTTCTGCTTACCGATCAATTCTGGAACGCGCTGCAGGAAGCCGGTTGCACAGGCTGGCGCCCTGATAGCGGCGCGCGTGGCAAACACATCGAAGAGGTCTGAGGAACTCGCATGGTTTATTCGATCGGCAAGAAAAGCGTTTATGAGACCGACCCGATCAATGAGGTGATCGGCGGTGATGCGGCATGGGACAATCTGGCGTTTGAAGATCCGGATGCGGTCGATGTCGTAGCAAAGGGCGCTGCAAGCCGAACGGTGAGCCGAACGATCGGTCTGGGTTATCGAGTTCTGCCGGATAGCGGGCCTAAAAAGTTTCTGTGGAAGAGCAAGACGAAGCTGCCGCCCGATTATGCTTTCGGGAATAATGAAGCGATGCTGGTCTCGTCGCGGTTCCGCGATCTGGTCGAGCAGTTCGAGCCGGGTGTGCACCAGTTTCTGCCCGTCGACATGTTCGATGCAAAAGACGCGACCCAGCCTTTCGATCGGTTCTACTGGTTTGTCTGTTGCACGCTGATCGACAGCCTTGATCCTGACCACACAACCTTAGAGTGGAAAGGCTTTTATGACCAATTGAATGATAGTGGCCTGCGGCGCGGCTTGTGGTCTTATCAACACTCCGAGACCAACCCTCCTAAAGCTGTCTTTAGCCTGACAGCGATTGGCGATCGGCATTTGTGGCGCGATCCCTATTACACGCGGGATTATGTCAATTCTTCAGACGCATTTGGCGACGCGCTGATCGCGGCGGGTCTGACGGGCTTCGGTCTGCGCCAGTACGAACAGATTTAAGTCGAAGCGGGGGCAGAGACGATCGCGATCGATGAAGACGAAGCGAAACAGGGAGTGACGCCGAGATGGTGTATGGGCTGAACGTGCAACCCGAATGGGGATTTGGTCCCAAGGTCGACTGGGAAGGGCAGGATGCACCTGCGCGTTTCATTCCTGCTCTGGAGCCTGTCAATGACGGCGGGGTCAATGGCGACAGCTATAGTGCCGGTCTTCCTGTTGATGGTGCCAATTTCCCCAAATGGGTAAAGTGGAGCGATCCTAATGGCAACCCGGTTCCGGATTTTGATTGCGGCCCCTTTTTAAATGTTTCCGAGAAGGCCAAGGCCGTGATTGAAGGCCTTGAGCCAGGTATACATCAGTTTTTCCCGGTCGAGTATCGGGCTCACAACGGAGACGGACATGGCACCCGATACTGGTTTGTAGTTTGTAATCGGGTCGATAGCGTCGATCGCGAACATACGACGATGGTTTTGCGCAGAGGGCTGGAATGGCGACCGGCCAGAGATCTGGTCCGCCGTGGTGAGGAAATCCCGCCACATATCGATCCCACGGTGCCCCCGCGCCTAGTTTTCAATCTCGATGCAATTGGCCAGATACATATCTGGGTAGATAAGCATCTCGGTGGTCAAAGATATATTTCTGATTTCGCCGCGCGCACCTACGCTACATCTGGGTTAACTGGCATTCGTCCCTCCAAGCAGGACACCGTGTAACGATTGTCCCAACCGACGAAGCGACGAAGACTTTTCAGTAAAACGCGGCTTAGTGTTGATGATTGTAAGCCCGTTTGTACCGAGAACGCCCGAAGCTGGCTCCCATCAAAAGAAGACTAAGCGGTCCACCTTGAACGTATTGCGGAGATGCGGGCGTGACATGCATGTCGTCGCCGCACGCCATGCTGCCGAAGACCAGCGGGGCGTTCCCGGCGTCGCCTTACACCTGCGGGGGCGGCGTCGGCACTGTTGCCGCCCATGCCAAGGTAAAGGCGGCGCGGACCCCCGAGCCGGACCCCGACACCGAGCAGGAACCGTTCGCGCAGGCCGCTTGAACGAGGGCGGGCGGGCTTCGGTCCGCCCGCTCTCGGACCCCCAAAATCCGGCCGCGCGCCGCCGCCGTCCCGGCGTCGGCGCGCGGGTTTTGTCGCGTTCAATTGGGCACTGGCACGCGCGTGACTTGCCCCTGATAAAGCTAAATCACACGCGCTTTATAAAGGTAGAACGCCTTTTCCAGGCCCGCCGCAACCAATTCATCGCCAAGCGTTCGACTGAGGAATATGGCGCTCCACAGTCCGTCATCAAGCCAAACGTCCGGGCCAGATATCACATCGCGCGACACAACGATGTCATCATCCGATAGTTTCCAAGGCAATTTCCATCTGGTACCCGAAATACCAACGGGGCGCTTGCTTTGAGTCTGTTCCGGGATAAAGGCAGATTTTGAATTGCCAAATATCCACGTGTAGAAATTCCCAGCGACGCGGGTGACCTTGTCTTCCCGAAATACGCCTTCACTTACTGGATAAAGTGCGCCGCCCCCAAGATTGAACTTTGTTAAAACATCCGCCGCCCGTTCAGATACGACCAAATAACTATTGGCAAAAAATAGATTCGGCATATCATCTGCCGGCATACGGTCGTAATCTTCGACATCTTTGTTTGCCCAGATCTTGGTGGGGCAATGCTCCTGTGGAACCGGCTTGCCATTTGTATTGAGATCAGACGCCTCAATCGCTTTCTGAACATCTCTCTCGCCGACGTCATTTTTGACAGCAAGATTGATGCGCGTATCCATCATCGCGCTGCTCACCCACACGTGTTCACTCATGCTGCAAACCCTTCCAACCCTTCGACCGCTGTTGCCCCAGAAAACAAGCCCGACACAGTCCGCCGCGCCATACTGAATCCCCCCGCTGGGTTGCGCTCGCTGCCTAGTCGATCGCAAAACCGGGATGGCTCAATCCGCCAAATCCGTTCTCGCGATTGATAGCCCGTCCTTCGTATCTGCTCTGGAGGCCACTGGGCAGCACCGCTGCCAGCAGGGCAGGCGTAGGATTGTAACGGTCAAGTATCTTCATCTCGTCTCGCGTGTCGAACAGGATTGCCGAACGCTGGTAGAAGCCCTGCTCGATCCGTCTTTTGATCTCCATCATCAGATCAAAGGCTTCGATGCCCGAGCTTTCCTGTTCGACCCGGTTCCTGTCGCCACCGAACTGCAAAAAATGGGCAGGCTCGCATCCAAAGAAAATGTAGAGCGCGGTTGCCACGTCGCAATCCGGTCGCCGACTGATCCAAAGCAGCGGGGCGAGGCCATAGCTCCAGTTGCACCAGTAAGCGGCAGCGTGACGTTGATCGGGATCAGCTTTCAACAGCCACTCAGCAAATCTCACAAACTCGCCGGGCGATGAGTCGCTCCACGGCTGGCAGTGCCTTGCCCAATCCATCAGCATCGCGTCGTCATCATCGATGATCGCCTTCCAGGCGTTCATCCTCGATCGGCTAAGGGCCTCGGTGTCCGCTCGCGCCTTCCAGAACGCTTGGCGCGCTTCGAAAAGCGACCAATAATCGGGCCGATACAGTCGGATTTCCGACAAGTTTCCGCGAAACAGGAGGTTTATCAGAATGCCGTCCGGGGCCTCGCCCGCGAACATCCGCACATTGTCAGGCAGACCGTCTCGCAAGGGCCTTTGCTGAAGGTTAAGCCGTGAGATCATATCCCGAGCGGCCTCGAAGGGCATGCTGATCGAGAAGCCGTAGAAATCAACATCCGATGAGAACGTCTTGTCGAGCACCATGACTTCAAGGGTATCGGGGGCGGCTGCCCCGGCCGGGGCGTCGCCCACCTTTGGGCCATACTGGGCGGTAAAACCGCACCAGGCTGCCTCAGGATGCGGAGGTTGCTCGCCATCCGCATATAGCTCGGTGACTTCCGCCCGGCTGGCCATTGGCCGAAGCTTCCCGACACGGTCCGCGAAGTTATTCATCGGGGGAGCGAATCTTATGCTTCGAGCCACGATTTAACATGATCGAAGGCACAAGCTTCCAAGTCCGATCGAAGGATCGAAACGTAAAGCAAGCCTAGGTCGCCCATGATCCAGCCGGTCGCCGCGTCGGAGGCCAGCTGGAACAGCAATATGTGATCCTTCTTAATCGGGCCATCGTAAACGGAATCGATCATTCCGCCGAGCTTGTGCGGGCGACCGGTTTCGAGATGGCGCAATTTGGGCTCGAGTTCGGCAACGATCGCGGGATCTAGCCCGTCGCTCGACGCGGGCGGCGAAACATAGCGGTCGAGCGCTTCCTCGCGCACGACATTGCTGATGGTATATTGTATGCCTCGTTCGACCTTGCGCAGCACATCAGTGTCGGAGCTCTGTGTCCAATAGACGCTCCTCATGCCACTGATTTGCGACGCAATATCGTCCCAGTCGCCGGGTGCGATCGGCGCATCGAGGTCCATCCGCCCGGCGTGTTCGAGCAGGACGCGGAGCCGGTCCTGGGTCCGTTGCACCCATTCGAGATGGGCGTGACCGGTGCGCTTGATTTCTTCCACGAGCGCATCTTCGCTCGGATATTGCGCGAAGAGATTTTCGAGATAAGTCCGGTGTCCTCGCCGATCAGAGACCTGCTTTTCGAAATACTCGATACTCTGTTGGACGCTAGATATCTCGTTGTCGTCGCCGCTGGCCATGGCCGCAGCGAGTTTTGCGCGGTAATCGCTCAAAAGCCCGACTGACTTGGCCGTTTCTTCTTCGAGGACCTTGAACGCGCGCTGTGTCCAACCCGCCCGCCGCTCTTCAAACATAAAAGCTATAAGTCTATCGTCAGCTTCGACGAATTCGGGGCAATGATAGCCTTTAGGTAGCTGCTCCGCGATGCGCGTGCGCCGCTTCCCCCACTCCTCGTTGAAGTCTTTAGCATCAGGCTCAGGATAGTCGAGAAGGCACCCGAACTTGCGCGCCAAATCGGTTGCGGACCCAGTCGTGCTGTGTCCAAATACTAGGCCGGCCAGCATGATGTAGGCCCCACGCCATGTCATCGGGCGGTCGATGCCGATACTGCCCGATGCGCTCAGGGAAAGGTCGTTCTCTGGTGCGTCGTAGAGTTCGCTGCCGGTCAGTTTGCTGGTGTCCGCTGCCACCGGCACGAGATCGATCGGCCATTTGCGGAAATGCCGCCGTTGCACGCCGGGCAGCGTGCCTTTCAGCTTACTAACATCACCGACGTTGCTGCGAGCGAAGTACAGGCCTGGCGGTGGCGCCGCTTCCGGCCCCAGTTCGGCGATATGTAGCACTCGTGCGAAGGGACGTTTGATCTGGTCGGTGAGCGCTTCCATGTCGGCGAACAGCAGCAACCAGCCCGTACGCGGACCCAGGCCGCCCCACAATTCATGTGGGAGATCGGCACACTTGATCTGTGCCATGAAGTGGAGGGGCTTCTTCGGTTTGGCGTGCGGCCATTCCACTTCGACTGGCATCTTTGGCAGCCCGCCGATCCACGAGTTGGCGTCCTCGTCGAAGCGGATCGGGACCTGCCGACGCAAAGCAACCGAGATGCCTTCGATTGCCGCCGACGTCGCAACGCCGGACTTCTTTTCCACACCCGCTGCCTTTGCGGCTCTTGGTTTTGTCGAAGCCTTCGGCGCTTGCTTTGGCGGTGATCGCGGGGGCTCGGACGCTACATCTGGGCCGTCCGCCGGGCTCAAGTTCAGCAAGTTTCGCCGACGATTCGAGCTATCGGATATGCTTTGGTCGCTCGCTTCCTGAGCGCTCGTGCGACGACCGAGCCATCGGCTCAAGAAAGACATGGGTAGCACCATTGAATGTGAAGAAGGGCATCTCGTCCCCTAATTGAGAAACCCTTAGGCTTCATGACGAAGCACTCGGCAGATTTCGGGAGCAACATGCTTATTCGACTTTACGCTCGAGCCGAGCTGGCATGGCGCTGCATATCCCCGAAAATCGCATCGATCCACCATCTGTTCCTGCATCAAGATCATCCGTCCTCGATCCGTTTTATGCGCCGCTCGACAGAGACTAGGGGCCGTTGATCGGGAGATAGACAAAGAGGGTCAGCACCACTGGGTCGATCGCTGGACCTCGAATTCGCGGGTCGATACCACTGCTTGATACTAGGACGAACGGGTCGCGGTCTGATCGCGAGAAGGTCCGCGCTTGGGGGTTGGGTTGCCCCAGCGTATACACCCGCTCGCCGACTTCGCCCTGATCTACATAGCCTGCAGCGGCAAGCTTTGATCTCAGTTCCGACAGCCGAAAACGGTCGCGCCTCGCAGCATGTTTTAGAAAGCATTCGGTGAACTTTACGCCATCAAGGGTGCGCCACATGGTGAAGCCCGAAACCTGAATTTCTTCGTAGCGATCGCTCGTTTCCTTGCAGAAACGCGCGGCAAGCAGACGGCGCACCTCGGCCCCGGCGATCGGCCTCCGGCAACTCCATACGACCCGGGTGATAAGGCTGGGATACCGCTCGCCTTCTTGGGCGGGACCGTTTGCAGCGCCCAATCGGTCGAAGACGGCATCTGCGTTCAATGCGCCGCCGGCCGTCGTACCCAACGCCTCCACCAGCACGTCCGCCAACTGCGGGACTTCAGCATCGGTCGTGACGACCTGTTCGCTGTACGTATAGCCGCTGGTCGGCTGTCTCGCTCCGCTTTCTGATCCGGCGGGAGCGGGAACCTCGAGAGGGATCACTGTCGGTTGGCTGCCCGCGCCGATGCTGGGTGCATAAGCGTAGATTGTCCGGGTGTTGTTGGAAGCGGAAGCGCATCCGCTCGTTGCAAGCACCAACGACAGCGCGAAACGTCTCGTCATCATCGAACGTCTCGCCGCGCGCGCCGCCGCTTCTCCGGTTGAGTTACGCCTGCCGCGCATATCGATTTAACTTGCCTTCCACGTCGGTTAGTCGGTGTCGAGCCTATCGCGGCCAGTGACGCCGGACAACGACTGTTCGGTCGTCGCAGACCTTAGCTTTGCTCATGGTGGTTGCGCTCGAAATGTCTGATGGCAGGCTTTTTGCCTGTACCGGAACCGGATTGCACGCTGTCAGCCGTCTTGCCCAGCGCGGTAAAATCGCTCGTCGCAAAGCCTTGCGAATGGGCGGTCATGGCCATGGCCAAGAGCGGCAGGATCAGAAGCAGCTGACGTTTCAAAGGAACATCCTTCGGCGAACTTGCACTCGCCCATTCCTTGACGGCACGCGATCCGAACGCTGCCAACCGATCAACATCTCACCAGAGCCTGAACTTGATGGCAGCTTCAAGCGACCCGGACACGACGTGGCACCCAAACGGGCCTCCCTCACCGATTTTCTCGAGAAATACATCCGCCCAAGCTGAGTCCAAGGAATTGGCAAGATCATCCAGATAGCTGCCGATATGATCCACCTCGTGCTTCAAAGCTCTCTGATCGACGGGGCCAACTTGTACATCCGCGATCCGAGCCTCGATGACCTCCCTAAAGCTCGCCAGATTCTCCAGCACGCGCTGGGGTGACACACTGTGCCCACCCACCTGAAAGTCCTTGACGTATTTTCTATCAGAGCCGTCGATCAGATCAACGAACCCGTCGATCTCACCGAGCACCTCTTCAAACCCGATGATGATCAGTTCGCAGTCTTTGACGGGAGTCTTCACCAGATGAAACCTCCTTGCCAGGAACCCGCCGACGATGCCGAAAACCGCACACCCGAGTGCGATATATGGTAACAACGGGAACCAGCGAATCCACATCGTGCGGCCACCTCAAACATCGTCATCGACATCTATTGGCCAGAATAGCTCACCCCCGCAGCACGCGCGATCAACACCGGTCGTCGTCGGGAAGGTAATCGGCAGCCCGGCAAAATAGCGCGCGGCGAGATAGGCGATCATGTGCGCCTCGACCGCATCGCCGTCCTGGCCCGCCGCTTCGGCGGTGATTACCGACTTCCCAAGGCGCGCCTGCAGCCGGTTCATGATCGCACGGTTGCGACGCCCGCCGCCGCCGACAATCCAGCGGCGCGGTGGCTCGGGAAACCACCTCGCCGTGGCGGCGATCGCGTCGGCGGTGATCGCGGCGAGCGTCGCAGCACCATCGACGAGGCTGAGGGCCTCGATGCCGGCGAAGGCCAACTCATCGCGGTCGAGCGACTTGGGCGGCGGGCGCTCGAAGAAGCAGTGCGACAGCGCCCGTGCGACGATGTTTTCGTCGACCGTGCCGGCAAGCCCATGGGCGCCGCCGACGTCCATCATGTGCCCGGCCCGCGCCATCCAGTCGTCGATCCGCGCACTGCCTGGGCCGCAGTCGAACGCGACCAAGGAATTGCCATCTGACCAGGTAACGTTGGAGACGCCGCCAATATTAACCTGAGTCGCCGGCAGTGGCCCGGCGCGCAGCATCGCCTGATGGTAGACCGGCGCGACCGGCGCGCCTTCGCCGCCCGCCGCCATGTCGCGCCGCCGGAATTGCCCGACGACCGGAAGTCCCAGCGCCCGGGCAAGTGCGCCGCTGTCGCCAAGCTGGACGGTCAGCCCGGCACGCGGTTGGTGCAGGATGGTCTGCCCGTGGAACCCGATCGCTTTGACGTCGTGGCCAGGGTTCGCGGTGAGGACGATACGCGCACCCTCGACATGCGCCTGCGTGACGGCGTCGGTCAAATCGGGGGGCGCCGACGCCTGGCCCATCACGGCCGCGAGCCTTTGCCGAAGCGCCGGATCGAGCGGAAACGCCTGTGCAGGGCCGTGCTCGAGAATCTCCACGCCATCGGTATGCAATAGCGCGACATCAATCGCGTCGAACGACGTTCCGCTCATCATGCCGAGATACCAATGCATCGGTCGCGGCGCGCCTTCCGGACCCGTCACTCGTGTGTCGCGGGCGCGCGCCGTGTCGTCTCGTCCGTCATGACATTCCGCCCCTGCATGTACACGGCACTTCTATCGATCCCACTTCATCTGAGTCCGCAACGCTGCGGACAACCGAGACTTTCTCAGGCGAGGCGATACCATTCTTGTTGTGGACCAGTGGCGGTACGCAGTTCACTATGCACAAGGCAACCCATGATCAGACCACATCTTCATCTCAACAGCTTGCGGGCATTCGAGGCGGCGGCGCGGCACTTGAGCTTCACCAACGCCGCAGTCGAACTGCATGTGACGCCCGCTGCGCTAAGCCACCAGGTCAAGGCGCTCGAGGATCGGCTAGGCTTCCCTCTGTTCCGGCGTTTGCCGCGCGGGCTCGCGCTTACGGATGAGGGCGTCGCGATGCTGCCAGTGCTGAGCGAAAGCTTCGATAGCATTGCGGTGTTGATGGAGCGTGTCACCGGCCGCGCTCTCGGCGAGATCGTTAGCCTCGGCGTCGTCGGCACATTCGCGGTATCGTGGCTGTTCCCGCGCCTCGCCGTTTTTGAGCAGGCGCATCCCGACATCGACTTACGCATCTCGACCAATAACAACCGCGTCGACATCGCCGAGGAAGGCCTCGATTTCGCGATCCGCTTTGGGGACGGGGCATGGAACGCGACCCAATCTACCTTGCTGTTCACCCCGCCGTTCGCGCCTCTCTGTGCGCCAGCAATCGCCGCGCGGCTGCGTGAACCCGGCGATCTTCTGTCCGAGCGGCTGCTGCGATCCTACCGCGTCGCCGACTGGAGCATCTGGTTCGAGCGCGCAGGTGTCGCGGCATCCTTGATCAAGGGCCCAATGTTCGATTCGGCGCAGCTGATGATCGACGCAGCAATCCGCGGGTTCGGCGTCGCGCTCGCTCCACCCGCGATGTTCAAGGCCCAGCTTTCCCAAGGCGACCTATGCCAGCCATTTGACGTCGCCGTTCCGCTCGGCGCCTATTATCTGACCCAGCTCAAGTCGCAGTCGTTGACGCTCGGCAAGAAGGCCTTCGTCGAATGGCTGGTCGGTGAAGTCCGGAGCGCAGACTGATGGCAAGACGCGGGTTCGACGTCGTCGCCTTCGATCTCGATGGAACACTGGTGGACACCGCGCCCGACCTCGCGGCGGCGCTCAACCATTCGCTAATCGGCCTTGGGCGAGCCAGGGTACCACTCGAGCTGGTCAGGCACCTCGCTGGCGAAGGCACGCGAGCGCTGCTGCGGCGCGGACTCGAACTGACCGGTGGCGCAACAACGGCGCTGATAGAGCAGGGCGAGCCGCTCTTCTTTGACTATTATGGAGCGCGCATCTGCGACCTTTCGACGAGGGCCGACCATGTCGAGGGAGCGCTCGATGAACTGGCCGCAGCAGGAATCCGGGCTGGCATCTGCACAAACAAGCCCGAGAGGCTTGCTCGGAAGCTCGTGGAGCGGCTGGGGTGGCAGGCGCGTTTCACGAGCATCGTCGGCGGTGATACGACCGAAGCCAGCAAGCCCGACCCGGCCCCCTTGCGCCGATGCATCGAGGCGTGCGGCGGCGGCAGGGCCGTCTTCGTTGGCGATTCGCGCATCGACCTCGCGACAGCGACGGCTGCCGGCATACCCTTCGTCGCGGCCGCGACCGGCTTTGGCAGCGATACGTTCGCGTGCGACGAGGCGGATGCGGTGATCGGTTCGTTCGCTGAACTCCTGCCGACCCTCGGGCGTCTTGCATGACGCGCCGTCGGACTAAGGTGCTCTGGGTTGCCTTGCTGGCACTGGTCCCGCTCGGTACATTGGCCGATGCGAAGCCAGTCGCAGCCGGGCCGGTGCTTCCGATAGGCCTCAAGGCACTCGTTACCACGCGCGCCCGTCCAGACGCGGCCCATCAATTCACGATCATGGCGGGCGCGTTCGCGGGCGAGAGTCGCAACGCCGCGCGCGATCGCCCACTGTTTATTTATCGGTTGCTCGCGGGCCGATGGGTGCTGGTAGCACGCAACGACCATGTCGTGCTCCGCGCGGACGAGGGCGGCCAATGCGATCCTTTCGAATTTGGCCGGATCATCGCCAAAGGTCGCTACTTCACCGTCGAGAATAGCGTCGCCTGCGGTATGGCGCATTTCACTGACGTTGTTACTTTCCGCTTCGATGCAGTCTCGCGCGGCTATGTCTTCGACAACCGGCGCACCGAGAGCCTAGTCCCCAATCCGGGCCGCGATCCCGACGCCGAGGCGCTCGTATCGACGGGGGTCCGTGTAACGCGCGCGGGGCGAGCGGTCATCCCCGTTGCGCGCTGGCGACGACCCGGCGACTGATGTCGTGCTAGCCTGTGTCCCCGTTTCTGCGACACTGGGAATGGCCTGCATGGCCGAGGCCGAGGCCGTTATCGCAGCACTCTGGGCTGCGACCTTAACCAAGGACCCCGTCGCGCTGATCAAGGCGGTCATCCGCGACCACCATTTCCTGCATTTTGTGCTCGCCGGCCACGGCGACTTCCGCGTTTCCGTCAATAGATCAGTCGGTCTGAAGCGAGACATGCCAGCGATCGCCGCTCGGCTGATCGTACTAGTTCATTATCGGCGCGACTTGGTGATGCGCAGCTCTGTCTTCGTCGACGACGCGTTCCTCTGGTCCGACATCGCCCAGATCGTCCGGCTCGGTAGGCGCGAGCGCGACGGACTCGCTTTGGGCACGGGTGAGGGCCCAAGCGACAGGATTCTTCTCCCGTATGCACCGCTGGGAACGTCAAGCGGTATCGACCCACCGGAAAGCAAGTGTAAAGGTCAGACTGCCTTATGATCGAAGTGCGTCAGCTCAGATTTGCTGTTGCTACAGCCGACGCCCAGAATTTCTCACGCGCCGCCGAAGCAATGCGCATTAAGCAGTCGACGCTGAGCAGACGCATAGCCGCCTTGGAGGCGCGCCTCGGGATCAAGCTCTTCGAACGCAGCACACGCGGCGCGATACCCACCGAACAGGGCAAGGCATTCCTGAGCGTTGCCCGGCGCATTCTCACCGATATCGACAATCTTCAGACGACAGCCCGCGCCGTCAGTTATGGTGAGGAGGGCAGGATCGCGGTCGGCTTTTCTGCGTCCTTGATGGCCGGCAACATGCGCGCGACCATAGGCGAGTACATGGGGCGTCACCCCGACATTCAGTTTGACGGGATCGAAGCCGATCCCGAGCGGATGCTCAGTGACCTGAAGGCACGCATCATTGACGTCGCGCTGATGCCGTCCGATGCGCACGACGCTGGCATCTCGCGGCGCTCGGCATGGTCGGAGCGATTGCTTGTTGCGTTGCCGAAAGACCATCAATTGGCCAAGTCAGACCAGCTTCACTGGAGTGATTTTCGCCGACAGGTCTTTGTATTGCCCAGCCAAGGTGTGGGCTCTGCGATGGCCCGAATTCTGCAACGTCGCTTATCGGATCAGGGCTATCGTGCGAACCTAATCATGCAAGACACGAGCCTCGAAAGTGTTTTGAGCACGGTCCCGTTCGGGCGATACATCACGCTGGCCACTGAAGCGTCGATCGGCGTGCATTGGCCAGAACTGACCTTCGCGGAAATTATCGATCAAGGCGGTGCTGCGCGCCTCGATTATGCGTTCTACTGGCGCGAGGATAACGATAACCCAGCGCTGAAGCGCTTCTTCGAACTGATCAGCGAACGCTACCCAGCCTAACCAGAGCGCCGCAATTTGGCGAAGGACCGGTCGGTCGCGATGAAGCGCTCGATCATCGGCGGGATCAGTCGTTCGGGTGTGGGAGCATCTTTGGTATCGCCGCCGTTGATCGCCAAGCCATAGGCGAGCAGTTCCCGGTGGAGGCGCGACGAGAGCTCGATGGTTACCTTCGCCGGCTTTTCGTCGGCCAGATCGGCGAGTTTCAATCGGGTCATGACCCGCCTCCCAGTACCAGATCACGGGTCACCAGCACGCGCACGGGAAAACCGGGACGGATGGTCAATGTTGGCCGCACATCGAGCTCGCGGCTGACCACCTGTTCGCCCGCGCGGCCGATGCTGTCCTGCGAGCCGCGGCGCAGCGCCCGGGTGAGATTGTCGTCATTGCCAGCGCCAAGTTCGCCCCCGACACCCAGCAGGGTCGAGACCAGCGCCGCGCGCAGAACGCCGCCCCAATGGAAGTCCACGCCGTCTTGCAGCCCGGCAAAGCCGGACGGGTCGCCGCCGGGTTGGCGCTCGAGCACAATCGACCGGCCATCGGGGAGGATCAGGCGGTTCCATGCAAGCTGCACCCGGCGCTGGCCGAAGGATACGTCGGCATTATAGTCGCCGATCAGTCGCGATCCCTGGGGGATGAGCAGGATGCGGCCGGTGACGCTGTCATAGACTGGCTCGGTGACCTGCGCGGTGACCTGACCCGGAAGAACGGAGCGGATCCCGGTGATGAGTGCTGCAGGAATGATGCTGCCCGCCTGCAAGACATGGGTGCCCGCGGGTGGCTCGATCCGACTGGCTGATACCGTCCGGCGCTCGGCGGGGCGGTCGCCAAAGGCGGGACGCTGAGCCTCTGCTGTAAGCTGCGGCACCGGCGGCCCACCGCTGGCATCGGTAACTCCTGATCCGTCACTGGCGGCAGCTGCTCCCGAACTGCCACCAAAGAACAGGCGGCTTTCGCGAGCGGCGCTGCGTTCCTGCACAAGCCGCTGCCGTTCCGTTTCGGCGGCCGTTTGCGCGGGCGTTGGTGCAGGGCCAGTGGGCGGCGCAGCGCCGATCGGCGGAAGCTCTGCCACATCGCCGCGCTGTTGTGCCGCCAAGATCGGCGCGCCGAGATCGCCGGGCAGGGGTGGGCCCAGCTTGGGGACATCACCATAGTCGCGAGGGGCATCGGCCAATGCATCGGGCCGCGCGGCGCCTTCGGTGTTGAGCAGCTCCTCGCGCTCGGCCTGGCTTGCGGGCTGCAGGGCATAGATCAGCGCACTTCCGACAAGGGCAAAGCCGCAGGCCGACGCGATGCCGATGGCCTTGCGCGACAGCCGCATGACGCGCGGCGGATCGCCGCGCAGCTTGACCGCCTCTTCTGGCGTTGGAGCAGCTTCGTCGCTCATGACGGCGTCCTCCGGCGTTCCTTGCGGATCTCGACGCGCTGCTGCGAACGGCGGTCGCCAAGGCGCAGTTCGGCGCGCTCGAGCAGCCGGTCGACGATCATAAAGCGGCCCGACACGCGGTAGTTGAGGAGCTCGGCCTGATTGCCCTCGCCAAGCCCGAACAGCGGCGGCATCTGACCTTGCTCCACGCTTTCGGGAAACTCGATAAAGGTCTGCCGCCCGTCATCGAACACGCGCACCGGTCGCCAGGAAGGGCGATCGCCAGAAAGGCGGTAGGCAAAATTGAGCGCCTCGACCGGAATACTGGCGGCAATTGGTGCTGCGCGCGTCTCGGCTTCCTGCGCCTGCTGCAAGGCTATCAGCTCGTCCTGGGGATAGGTCCAGGAGACCGACGCCATGTAGACCGACGGATTGGCGCGCAGCTCGATATGATAGGTGCGCCGGTCGGTGTTGATGACGAGGTTGGTGGTGATGTCCGAGCGGACCGGCTTTACCAGAATGTGGACGCGGGCACTGGCCCCGAGCCCGCTTACGGTGTCGCCGATCAGCCAGCGCACGGTATCGCCCGCAGCGACAGGTCCGGCGCCAACCAGCTGCTCGCCTTCCTGCAGCGCAATGTCGGTCACCTGTCCTGGCGCGGTATAGACCTGATAGAGCGCGCCTGGCGCCCAGGCATAGTTCTGGATCGCGTTGATGAACTGCTCGCCCTCGGGCTGCATGCGCGCGGCGGCGTTTGCCGCTCCCACCCGATCCCGGGGGGCGGATGGCTGGGAGCGGCGCGCGGCGCGGGAGGGGGCTAGCCGCGGTTCGGATTGTGTCTGGATGGTTGCGGCGGTCGCCGCATCGCCGACAGTAGGCGCCGACTGTGTCGTCACCACTTGGGCTGAAGCCGGACAGGCGGTTGTTCCCAGCAGGATGGGCAGGAGGGTCACCGCAAGGCGACCGGGAATGGGCGAGATCATGAGCCAAGTTCCTTTGACCAGTTGATGGCATTGACGAAGATGCCGAGCGGGTTCTTGCGCAGGGCATCGGGAGTGCGAGGGGTCTGGACGGTGATCGTCAGGATCGCGGTCCAGCGACTGGTCTCGGCAAGGCTCCCATCGCGGTAGCGGCGTTCGACCCAGGCAACGCGGAAGCTGGTCGGCGAGGCGCGGATGACGCTGGTGACATCGATCCCGACCTGCTCGCGGCCTACAGCCGCGAAGGGATCGTTGGTCCGGGCATAATCGTTGAGCACCAATGCGCCGCGGTCGGTGACAAAGTCATAGGCGCGAAGCCAGTTCTGGCGGACGATGATCGGATCGTCGGGAATGCTGCGCACTTGCTCGATAAACCGCGCCAAGTGGAATGCGATCTGCGGGTCGCTCGGGTCAAAGTCGCTGACCGCAGGGGCGACTGCCTGGGCTTCGCCGAGCTTGTCGACCTGCACCACCCAAGGAATGATCGAGCCCTGCGAACCCTGCCAGACGATGCCGCCCGTTAGGCAGGCGGACAGGCTGAGTGCGCCGAAAAAGGCATAGCGCCAGCTTCGCGCCTGCACCCGCGCCGAGCCGATGCGCTCGTCCCAGACCTGGGCGGCGCGCTGGTAGGGCGTTTCGGGTTCTGGGGTCTTGCCATAGCGGATCGAAGGGCGTCGAAACATGGAATTCAGTCCTTTTCTGAGGTGTCGACCGAGGCGCCGCCGCCATGGCTGTCGCCCGATTTGAGCGTGTGCGCAGCGATGCTCGCGCCATGGGAGATCGCCTGCCGGTCCTTCATCGCCTTGGCCCAGGCGGGCTGGCCCTGGTCGGCAGCGGGAGGCGGCGATGGCGGCGGCGTGTTGGGCCCGGGCGTGATACTGCCGCCGGTCTTGGTGATGGCGTCGCGGCTGCCTTCGCGGAACGATTGCTTCACGCCGTCACCGGCCTTCCTCAGCGGCGATGTCGCGGCGCTGGCGGCATATTCGCCGACGGCCCGTGCGCCGCCCGCTACCGCAGCCCCGCCCGACTTGCCGGCAGAACCGAGGGCGTAGGCCATGGTCGCGCCGCCTGCGGCGCGCGACGTCCCTTGCGCGACATTGGAGGCAGCACTTGCGACCGCGCCGCCTGCCAGTTTTGCTCCGGCGACAGCGCCTGCGGCAGCTCCGCCGGCGAGCAGCGCGGTGCCGGCTGCGGCGCCTGCGCCAAGCTGCGGTCCGCCTGACACGATGCCATTGGCGATCCCGGGACCGAAGATGCCGAGGCCGAGCAGCGCCAGGCTCGCCAGCACGATCGACAACGCGTCTTCAATCGTGGGTTCGCCCGCGATGGCGGTTGTGAACTCGGAAAAGATGGTCGAGCCGATGCCAACGATCACCGCGAGCACCAGCACCTTGATGCCCGACGAGACGACATTGCCAAGTACGCGCTCGGCCATAAAGGCGGTCTTGCCGAACAGGCCGAACGGGATCAGCACGAAGCCGCAGAGCGTTGCCAGCTTGAACTCGATGAGCGTGATGAACAGCTGGATCGACAGGATGAAGAAGGCGATGATGACGATCGCCCAGGCGACCAGCAGGATCACGATCTGCAGGAAATTCTCGAAGAAGCTGACAAAGCCGAGCAGCTCGGAGATCGACTCCAGCAAAGGATAGGCGGCATCGAGCCCCACTTGTGCGACCCGACCAGGCTGCAGCAGTTCGGCCGCGGTAAACCCGGTGCCGCTAGCCTTGAGGCCAAGACCGGCGAAACTTTCGAAGACGATGCGTGCGAGGCTGTTCCAGTTGCCGATGATGTAGGCGAAGATGCCGACAAAGAGGGTCTTCCTGACCAGGCGGGCAAGAATGTCGTCCTGCTCGCCCCATGACCAGAACAGCGCCGCCAGCGTGACATCGATGACGATCAGCGTGGTTGCGATGAAGGCGACTTCGCCGCCCAAAAGGCCGAACCCGCTGTCGATGTAGCGCGAAAAGATGTCGAGGAAGCGGTCGACGACGCCGGTGCCACCCATGTCAGCGATCCCCCGCCATATCGAGGGCGGCATCACCACTGTTGTCAGCCACAGGGGGTACGACGGCCGCATCACGCTCGGCTTGCCCCAGGAACCGGCGGCGTTCCGCAGCCCAGGCTGCGGTGCAGATATCGACCGATGTCGCCTCAAGGCCGAGCCCTGCGCAATAGGCGAGGGTGGCCTTTGCATCGTCTCCGGAACCATCCGCCGCAGCTATCCCAGAGCTAGGCGGCGGCGCAGGCTCTTCGCGCAATTCGAGCACGGCCATAGTGATGGCAATGGCGACGAAGGCGCCGGCCCCAATCCGCCCAAAGAGCTTGCTGTCCATCGCTTCAGTTCCCGAACAGCCGGGCATTGCCCGGGACATAGGGCCGGCGATCGCCGAGGAAGCGCCGCAGCTGCTCGCGCGCCTGCGCCTTGGCAGCCGCTTGCGCAGCGGCGTCGAGTGATTGTGCGCGCGCTAGCGAGGCGACCGTGGCAGTCAGGTCTGCAAGTTGCTGCGCCTGCACCGCCAGCAGCTGATTGCCAGCCTGGGCCGCCTGAAGCGCGCCGGTTGCCGACTGGCTTGAGCCGATGAGGCTGTCGATGGCGCCGCGCGTGCCGTCGATATTGCCGACCACGCCGGCCTGAACCCGTAAGGCATCCTCGAACGCGCCGACGCTGTTCTGCCATCGGGTTTCAGCACCCTGGACCAGCATGCGCTGCGGCCCGGTCATCGCGCCCGCACGATAGTTGCTCTGGAACTCGCGCTCGATCTGGCGAACGTCATAGGCAACACGCTGTGCCTGTCCGAGCAAGGCCTGCGTCTGCCGGATCTGCGCTTGCAGCGGCTCGAGCACGGTCAGGGGCAGCGATTGCAGATTGCGCGCTTCGTTGACAAGCGAGGTGGCCTGATTCTGGAGCTGCCGGATCTGGTTGTTGATCTGCTCGAGCGTGCGCGCGGCGGTCAGGATGTTCTGGGCATAGTTGCGCGGGTCGAACACTACGCCGCCGATCTGGGCGCTGGCAGCGGTCGGCAGCATGGCGCCGACGCTGACCGAGAGGACGGCGGCACCGGCAGCAAGCATCGAGACGAGTTTACGGGCTTTCATGGGCATTACTCCTGGGGTTGGTCCGGCAAGAGGCCGGGCTGGGGACTTGGTTGGGGAAGGGGAGACGGGGCGGGCAGCAGCTCGGTTGCCCAGGCTAGACCGCGATGGCGCAGCCAGCGCGCCGCAAAGTCCACGCAGCCGTTCGCTCCCGTGATCGCATCGATCGCGAGCTGGTCAGCCTTTGATGAGGTGGCGGTGAAGGCGAGCGCGACTTCGCCAAGGCCAAGTTCGAACAATCGGTTGCCGCGCGCCGATTGGCAGTAATAATCGCGCTTGGGCGTCGCCCGCGCGATGATCTCGATCTGCCGGTCATTGAGGCCGAAGCGGCGATAGATCGCCAATATCTGCGGTTCGACCGCGCGTTCGTTGGGGAGGAAGATGCGCGTGGGGCAGCTTTCGATGATCGCAGGCGCAATCGCACTGGTCTCGATGTCGGCGAGGCTCTGGGTCGCGAAGACTACGCTCGCATTCTTCTTGCGTAGGGTCTTGAGCCATTCGCGCAGTTGTGCGGCAAAGGCCGGGCTGTCGAGGACAAGCCAGCCCTCGTCGATGATGATCATGGTCGGCGAGCCGTCGAGCCGGCCTTCGATGCGGTGGAACAGATAGGACAGCACCGCAGGTGCTGCGGCCGAGCCCGTCAGCCCTTCGGTTTCGAAGGCCTGAAAGCTCGCTTCTCCCAGATGTTCGCTCTCGGCATCAAGCAGCCGCCCGAACGGCCCGCCAATGCAATAGGGCGCGAGCGCCTGCTTCAAGGCCTGCGACTGGAGGAGCACAGCCAGCCCGGTGAGCGTGCGTTCGGACATGGGCGCGGTGGCGAGCGAGGTCAGCGCCGACCAGAGATGCTCTTTGGTCCCGGGATCGATGGTCACGCCTTCGGCAGTGAGGATCGCCTGAAGCCATTCGGCCGCCCAGTTGCGCTCTGCCGGTTCGTCGATCCGCGCCAGCGGTTGCAACAGCACCGCGCCAGCGCTGTCTTCGGCCATGCCAGAACCGGTCAAAGAATTGCCGAGGTCCTGCCAATCCCCACCGCATGCCAGTGCCGCAGCCCGGATCGATCCGCCGAAATCGAAAGCAAAGACCTGCGCGCGACCATAACGCTGAAACTGCAGCGCCATCAGTGCCAGCAGCACCGACTTGCCGGCCCCGGTCGGGCCGACGATCAGCGTGTGTCCGACATCGCCGGCATGGAGCGAAAACCGGAACGGGGTAGAGCCTTCGGTCCGCGCATAGAATAATGGGGCGGCGTTGAAGTGTTCGTCCCGTTCCGGCCCGGCCCACACGGCCGACAGGGGGATCATGTGGGCAAGGTTCAATGTGGAGATCGGCGGTTGCCGGACATTGGCGTAGACATGGCCGGGAAGCGATCCGAGCCAGGCCTCGACCGCGTTCATGCCTTCGACGATCACGGTAAAGTCGCGGCCTTGGATGACCTTCTCGACCAGACGCAGCTTCTCCGCTGCCAGCGCCGCGTCTTCGTCCCAGACGGTGACGGTGGCGGTGACATAGGCCTGGCCGACAAAATCTGATCCGAGCTCCTGCAGCGCGGCATCGGCATCGGCTGCCTTGTTGGAGGCGTCGCTGTCGAGCAACGTCGATGCTTCGTTGGTCATCACCTCCTTGAGGATGCTTGCGACCGACTTGCGCTTGGCGAACCACTGGCGCCGGATCTTGGCGGTCAGCTTGGTGGCATCGGTCTTGTCGAGCATCACCGCGCGGGTCGACCAGCGATAGGCAAAGGCGAGCCGGTTGAGCTCGTCGAGCAGCCCGGGGAACGTCGCGCTCGGAAAGCCGACCACGGTCAGCGTGCGCAGGTGAGCGCGGCCAAGGCGCGGTTCGAGCCCGCCGGTCAGCGGCTCATCGGCCAGCAGTGCGTCGAGGTGCATCGGGGTTTCGGGAACGCGGACGCGGTGACTGCGGGTCGAAACGCAGCTGTGCAGGTAGGTCAGCGTCTCGCCGTCATCGAGCCAGGCCACCTCGGGCACAATGCCATCGATCAGACGCAAGAGGCGCTCGGTGCGGTCGACAAAGAGGTCGAGCAGCTCCTTGGGATTGATGCCCTTTTCGGCCTTGCCCTCGTAGAGCCAGCTTTCGGCGCGCGCAGCGTCTTCGGCGGGCGGCATCCACAGCAGGGTCAGGAAATAGCGGCTTTCGAAATGTGCACCTTCCTCGGCAAACTGTGCGGCGCGCTCGCGCTCGACCAGCGCCGAGGCCGGATCGGGAAAGTCGCTATCTGGGTAATCCAGCGCCGGGCGGCGCACCGCCTCGACGAAGATGGCCCAGCCTGAACCCAGTCGCCGCAGCGCGCTGTTCAGGCGCGCGGTCGTAGCGATCAGCTCTGCGGGTGTCGCGCTGTCGAGATCGGGACCGCGGAAGCGGGCCGAGCGCTGGAAGCTGCCGTCCTTATTGAGCACGACGCCGGTCGCGACCAGCGCGGCCCAGGGCAGGAAGTCGGCAAGCCGGTCGGCCTTGTTCCGATATTCGCGAAGCGAGAGCATGGGCTCAGACCCTCAGGAAAGTGGGAAAGCGCAGATGCCGCCGCGCGACATCGACGAATTGCGGATCGCGCCGCGCCGCCCAGACCGAGACCAGATGACCGAGCGCGAAGATCACCACCCCGGCAATCCACAGGCGCAGGCCAAGCCCGATCGCGGCCGCCAGCGTCGCATTGGCGATCGCCAACCCGCGCGGGGCGCCACCAAGCAGGATATGCTCGGTCAGCGCGCGGTGAACCGGAACGACAAAGCCGGGCACGGCTTCAGGCGACACGGTTTCCATCAGACAAGAGCCCCGCCGCCGAACGAGAAGAACGACAGGAAGAAGGATGAGGCAGCAAAGGCGATCGACAGGCCGAACACGATCTGGATCATCCGCCGCGCGCCGCCCGAGGTGTCGCCGAAGGCCAGCGCGAGCCCGGTGGCGATGATGATCATGACCGCAACGATCTTGGCGACCGGTCCCTGGATGGATTCGAGGATCGACTGGAGTGGTGCTTCCCACGGCATCGATGAGCCGGCAGCACGAGCAGGGCCCGCAATGGAAAGAGCAACGAAGCCACCGAGCATGGCAACAGAGAGGCGGGCGCGGGCGCGCGATAGGGTATGGATCACGATGAAACTCCTGTGGCTGGGGGTGTGATGGGGAAGATCTGGTAGTCGCCGTGGGCATCAAGGCCGGTGACCTCGGCGAGTTCGGCAAGCCGCCGCCCAGTCCCGTCGCGGACCAGCACGGCAATGACATCGATGGTCTCGGCGATCAGCGCGCGCGGCACGGTGACCACGCTTTCCTGAATGAGCTGCTCCATGCGCCGCAGGACCCCAAGCGCGGATCCTGCGTGGATCGTGCCAACGCCGCCGGGATGGCCGGTGCCCCAGGCTTTCAAAAGGTCGAGCGCTTCGGCGCCGCGCACCTCGCCGATCGGTATGCGGTCGGGCCGCAGGCGCAGGGCCGAGCGGACCAGGTCGGAGAGCGTGGCAACGCCGTCCTTGGTGCGCAGCGAGACGAGGTTGGGCGCGGCGCATTGCAGCTCGCGCGTGTCCTCAATCAGGACCACGCGATCGTCGGTCTTGGCGACTTCGGCCAAGAGCGCGTTGGTGAGGGTGGTCTTGCCAGTCGACGTGCCGCCAGCGACGAGGATGTTCTTGCGGGCAGCAACGGCGCGAACCAGCGCGTCGGCCTGCCACGCAGACATGATCTTCGCCGCGACATAGTCAGCGAGCGTGAACACGGCGACGGCGGGCTTGCGGATCGCGAAACTCGGCGCAGCCACCACCGGCGGCAGCAGACCTTCGAAGCGCTCACCCGTATCGGGAAGCTCCGCCGACACGCGCGGCGCCTTGGCATGAACCTCGGCTCCGACATGATGCGCCACCAACCGGATAATCCGCTCGCCATCGGCAGCGCACATCCCGCTTCCCGTATCGGCGATCCCCGCTCCGAGCCGGTCGATCCAGAGCCGCCCGTCAGGATTGAGCATGACCTCGATGACCGAGGCATCCTCAAGCCAGGCGGCAATCTCCGGCCCGAGCGCGGTGCGCAGCATGCGCGCTCCGCGCGACGATGCTTGCGACTGGATGGGGATCACGCTCATGAATTGCCTCGTGTCGGCGAGGCAACTGATCATCGGCTGCGCTCGTGAGGCAGATCAAAGAGACATCAGATCGTAAGAAGGCAACAGCTCGTTGTGGTCAGCGCATTATGGCGAAAAGGCAGAAAGTGTGGCGAACCCGGGTTTTCGACTTTGGAGACGTTAGGTATGGCTGTTGCACCGCTGTAGAACTCTCGAGACTCGCGCATCTGTGCCGCGTCGCGCTTTCCGACTAGTGATTGCGATGTGCAGGTAATTGCAGATATTTTTTTGAGGATGGTGTGTTTCGATGGCGCTGTGGTATCGAGTGAAGGTGAGGTGTTGGCAGTGATGGAGTCCGATTCTAAAGGTCATCAAACTGCGAAGGGTGGCGTGATGACGTGCTGAATACCGGTCATTCAATCAATTCGGTGCCCTTGGATTGCGTGGCAATGATTAACTTAGATGCCGCTGCAAACACTATTCCGACGGAAGATGTTATCAATGCCGTCGTGACGGCGATGCGTGACGGTGCGGCTAATCCGGCAAGTGCACACGAGCTCGGCGACCGTGCGCGCGCCATCCTCGCCCGGGCTCGCGACGCCGTAATATCACTTCTGGACGGTGCCTTGGATGATGGCGTGATTTTCACCTCCGGCTGCACCGAAGCGAACAATACGGTGTTTGCGGGTATCTCGGCGGACACGATCATCACGAGCACTGTGGAGCACCCCTCGGTGCTCCGGTCAGTCGAGCGTGCGGCATCCAGTGGGAAGACCGTTCTCTTTGTTCCTGTCGATCGGGGAGGACTGGTGGACTTGGAGAAGCTTGGTGCAATGGTTGGGTTAGCGCAGGGGCCGCTTCTTGTCTCGATCCAGTTCGCGAACAGCGAGACCGGCGTGATCCAGCCGATCGCCGCGATCGCCGGGATGCTGGCGTCACGTTCGCAGACTACGTTCCACTCCGACGCGGCGCAAGCCTTTGGCAAGATGCCGATCGACCTCTCACCGGGGTTCGGTCCCGACGTGATCACTGTCTCTGGGCATAAGCTCCATGCGCCAATGGGTGTCGGCGCGATCGTGGCCGCCGAGCGGGGCGTATTTCTCACACCTTTGCTGGTCGGCGGTGATCAGGAAAGCGCGCTTAGAGCAGGCACTGAAGCTGTTCCGCTGATCGCAGGATTCGGCGCAGCTTGCGAGGTGCGGGCCGATACGATCGACGAATGCATGCTTCGGATGTCGCATTTGCGCGATCGATTGGAGGCCCGGCTGCGGGATGCGCTTCCCGACGTTATCTTTCTCGACGGTCTGGCTGCTCGCCTGCCCAACATCTCGAGCGTCCGGTTCCCGGGTGTAGATGGCATGTCGCTGATCGCCCAGCTGGACAGCCGTGGCGTTGCGGCTTCGCAGGGATCGGCATGCTCAAGCCGCCGCCCCGAACCATCCCATGTTCTGATGGCGATGGGAGTGTCGGAGAACGACGCGTTCGAGACCGTTCGGTTCTCGATCTCCGCGTTAACCACTGATGCCGAGATCGACGAAGCGGCGTCGATCATCGCCGATTCCGTCAATCATCTGAGGAGGGCGTCATGGGCGCAGGCCTGATGCGCTTCTCATATGGCGGCCACGTAACTTTCCCGGTCCGCTATGGCTGGCTGCCAAAGGGGCTGTCGCGGATGCGGCAGGATGGCGCCTTCCATCCGAATACCGAGGTTGGCGACGATCTCGGCCTCGGCTCGAAAATGGTTGAATCGCTCGGCTTCTGGCTCAAGGCGACCGGACTCGCCCGCGACGGCGACGATGCGCGGTCGGGCCGTGTGCCGTCGGAAATCGCGGATCTGGTCTCCTCGTACGACCCTTATTGCGAGTTGCCTGGGACGTGGTGGTTCCTACACCTCGTTCTGGCGACGCGTGAAGGAACTGTCTGGTCGTGGTTCTTCAACGACCATTCGGACCGCATCTTCGACCGCGCCTCGTGCGCTGAGGCGTTCCTCCAGTTCACCCGCGCAAAGGCGTTGCGTCCAGCAAGCGACGCCATGGCGCTCAAGGACGTTTCCTGCTTACTCAGCGCGTACGCGGCGCGCCCAGGAGTAGACGTCGTCGATCCCGACGACGTGGGCGCGTGCCCGTTCCGCGAGCTCGGATTGATCGTGCGCCACGACCTCGTGAAGCGGTTTGAACGTACCAGAGCGCCTGTCGGTCTGCCGCTCGAGGCGTTTCTGGCTTGCTTCTCGCTTCTCGCCGAGGAAACCGGCCGCGACGCGCTGTCGCTGCGTCAACTCGCAACGCTCCGTTTTAGTCCGGGCCGGGTTTTCTGCGCCGGCCTCGATTCCATCGACGAATTGGTCGGGGCGGCCGCCAGCGCGTTGTGGATGAAGGGCGTTAGCGTCGAGACTTTGGCAGGCGAGCGGTACCTTCAGGCCACGGTCAGGCCGATCGAGCAGTGGCTCCGCGATTATTATACCCGCATAGAGGACGCGTCATGATGGACGCCGATTTCTTCCGTTCGCTTAGCTTGGTCGAGGATTTGGAGCATCCCGAGCGGTTTGGCCACTATCGCCCGACCCGCCGGGCGCTACCGATCATCACCGCGATCATGACCCCTGGTGCCACGACTATGGTGATTGCGCCCTATGGCAGCGGGAAGAGCCTGGCCGCCGGTGTCGGGGCGCTTCTGGTCTTCAACTCGGATAAAGACCGTCGCGCGCTCGTGCCGGTTCTGGACCGCGTCGATCACGTTGACGCCAACGCGGGAGCGGCACTGCGCAGCCGGTCATCCGGATCGCTCCAGGGTCACGTCGTCGTCCTATCGGGATTGGTCGATGAGCCGATCGCGGCGATCGCCGAAGCGATAGGGATGAAGCAGCCGCCCAAGAGCGTCGAGGGCTTTGGCAAGGCGATGCGCGACGCCGGGTGGGACCATGTCGCGATCGTATGGGACGAGTTCGGGCGACATCTCGAAGGACTGGTGTCCGACGGCCGGGCGGGTGAGCTCGACGTCGTGCAGCGTCTGGCGGAACGCGTTTCCCGTGCGACCGGCCCGACGATGAGTCTAACGCTGCTCCTGCATCAGAACCTGCTCGCCTACGCAACGCGTCTCAATGAAACGTCGCGAAGCGAGTGGCGGAAGATCGAGGGGCGGTTCCGCCCCCTTCGCATGATCGAGGACAGTCAGGAGTTTTACCGGCTGATTGCCGACGTCGTCTCGGACATGCGCCCGCCGGAAAGCGCGGCGATCATGCCGCTCGTAACCCCGGGCATCGCCGACGAAGTTGTGAAGTGGAAGTGGCTAGACGGCATTGAGGACGCGGGTCAGGCGCTCGCGATTCTCAACGACGCGAGGCCACTATCACCAGGCGCGCTGCAAATCCTGCCTACATTAGTCGCGCGCGTGGGTCAGAATGAGCGAAGCCTTTTTTCCTTCCTGCGTGAGACTGACCTCACGCGTAAGGTCGACATCGAGGCAGTCTACACCTCGTTCTCAGACGCGATGCGTACCGATGTCGGCATTGGCGGCACCTACCGGCGCTGGATCGAGACCGAGAGCGCCAGATCGCGGGCCGACACCGCCCTCGAGCGCATGCTGCTCGCGGCGGCGTGCCTCCTGCAGCTCGGCATTAGCGGCGAACGCCGCCGCTTGCCTCGCGACGTCCTGGAGCTCGCGGTCGCGGAGGCGGACATGCCCCCCGCCGATGTTGCTACCGCGGTTGACAATCTTCTCGAAGCTAAGCTGCTTCTCTGGCGCAAGCACACCGACGACGTGGCGGTGTGGCACGGAGCCGACATCGACGTAGCGATCCGAGTGCGCGAGGAACGCGAACGCCGGTTGAGCGCATTCGACCTGCGGGCGTTTCTCGAGGACCGCTTCCCGGCACCGCATCTGCGGGCGCCCCGCCATAATGCAGAGTTCGGCGTGAACCGCTTCCTCATGGGACGTTACGCATCGGTCGACGAATTAGGGGCCCTGCTCGCCGACACAGGTCGTGAGGCGGACGGTTTGATCATCTATGTGCTCGCCGAGGACAAGGCGGAGATAGACGCCGCGCGTAAGCTGGCGAAGAAGTCTAGCATCAAGGCGATCATAGTTGTGCCGGACCGCCCCCTGGCCGCCGAAAGCGCCGCGATCGAGCTAACGTCGATCGAGGCGCTGCGTGCCGACAAGGAGTTCGTGGCATCCGACCCCATGGTGACCACGGAGATCGACGAGCTCCAGTCGGTGGCTTTCGAAGAGTTGGCCACACTGCTGCGTGGGCTGCTCGATCCACGTGCCACAGGATCGACATGGTATTCGCAAGGTCAGCGTCTGCAGGTATCGCCGGAGCGCCCGGGGCCGATGGCGGCATCTCGGCTACTAAGCCAATGGTTCGACAAGACGCCGAGGATCGCGAACGAGCAGCTGATGCGAACCGTCGCATCGCGCACCATGCAAACCGCACGCGTCCGCGTCGTCGGATCCATCCTTGAACGCTCCGACCGTGAGCGGCTCGGTTACGAGGAAGGCGATCGAAGCGCGGACGGGTCAATCTATCGTACCGTGCTGGAGAATACGGGGCTCCGCCCAGAGGGTTCGACAAGGTTCGCCGACCCAGACCAGATCGACGACCCCGGCCTCAAGGAAGTCTGGATCCGGATAGCCGAATTTTTCCGCACGCCCACGGATCGGAACGGCGGCGCGTACCGTGACCTGAAAACGTTCGTCACGACACTCGCTTCGGCGCCGATGGGCGTCCCGATGGCCGTAATACCGGTGCTCATCGCTGCCGGGTTCAAGCATTTCTCTCGTGCGGTGGCTTTGTACGATAGCGGTCGGTACGTGGCGGACACGCTTGGCTTCCAGTTTGACAGCATGGTGTCGAACCCAGAAGGGTTCTGCGTGCAGGTACTCGACCCCACGCCTGACCTCGTCGAGTACTTGTCCGAGATCGCCTACGTCTTCGCGCTCGAGCGGCCAACGGCGGGCGAAGAACTCATCCGTTTCGCTCATGATGCGCTAACGCGCTGGCTTCTCACCGTTCCCGATGGATCGAGGCGCTCCCAGAAACTCGGGACACATGCGAGGGGGTTGCTGCGGATTGTGGGCACCTCCTCCGATCCCGTCCAGCTCCTACTGAAGGACCTGCCCACGGCGCTCGGCGCGAAGGGGCCTTCTCCCAGCTTGATCGCCAAGCTGGAGACGGCGCGGAACGAGATCGACCATCTGCGCGACCAGTTCGCTCAGGATGCGGTCGAGTTGATCGTAGGGAGCTTCCGGACTGCCTATCTCGGCGTCGATCCGCTGGAAGCGGTCACCGCATGGGCGGGTTGCTTCGACGCTGCTTCACTCGACCGGCGCGACGACCTACGCATCGTTGATCGCGCAGTATTGCGAAAGGCGGTAGAGGCGGTGAACGGTCGCTTCTCGCCGAAGTCGCTCGCCAACGCGCTGAGTTCTATCCTGCTCCAGCGCAGCCTCGACAAATGGGATGATCGCACGGCCGCACAGTTCAGGTCCGCTCTACGCGATGCGCGGGAAAGGATCGAGGCGGCGGCGCTGGATACCGAGACACCGGCACCAGCGCTGCGGCCAATCGTCCAAGCCCGCGTCGAGAAACTTACCAGAATGCTTGTGAGAATCGACGAAACCGAAGACAGTCGCATCCGCGGCCTTCAGATCGCTGGGGGAAAAAGATGAGCTTGGTTGCCACCAACGTCGATGACGCTGTGAAGGATACGCTGGCACGGCACATTGTGCCCGTGTCTGGTGGCAAGGACTCGTCCGCGCTTGCCGTCTACCTGAAGCAGCGCAATCCCGAAGTGAACTTCGAGTACGTGTTCTCCGACACTGGCGTCGAGTTACCTGAGACGATTGATTATCTCGACCGGCTCGAAAACATCATCGGTGTGAAGATCCACCGTGTTTCAGCAATGGAGATGTTCGACGTCGCCGAAAAGCCGGGCCGCACTGCGTTCGATGTCGCTCTATTCGAACACTTCGCGGGCTTTCTGCCCAGCCCGCGCGCCCGGTGGTGCACACGGATCATGAAGATTGCGCCCTTTGAGCGCTTCATCGGCGGCGATCGTGCCTATTCCTACATCGGCCTCCGCGCCGACGAGAACCGAGCTGGATACCTCGGGACTGGCACGGCTGGGGCCAAGCCGGTGGTGATTTCGGAGAAACCAAACATCACGCCCGTCTATCCCTATCGTGATGACGCAATCGATATCGCCGAAGTGGGCAGGATCCTCGACAGTGCAGGGCTAGGCCTGCCGGATTACTATGAATGGCGGAGCCGGTCAGGGTGCTACTTCTGCTTCTACCAGCAGATCGGCGAGTGGCAGGGCCTCAAGGAGCGCCATCCCGAGCTATATGAGAAGGCGAGGGCGTACGAGACGATGAAAAAGGGGCGGAAGTACACTTGGGTCGATGGCCGTTCGCTCGACGATGTCGAGAAAATGCCTCGAAGGGCGGTAAAATCGAAGGCGGAGGACGGCTGCGCCGTCTGCCATCTGTGATTGCGGAGCTGAAGCAGAATCCGCTGGTGGATTTCCTGAGGTCCTACGGTCCGCTCCCTTCCTCAAACGCCCAGTTCGACGAACACGTGCAAAGCACCGCCAAGCGCAAAAATGTCCAACCGCTGCACGTCACAGCGGCGAAGAAGGACGCGCTTGCGAAGACGTGGGCATCATCGGACAGGCCGAGTGTCGTGCTCACCGGCACCGCCGGTGACGGAAAGACCTATACCTGCCGCCGTGCCCTTGAGGACGCGGGGGCGGACATGACCGCTTGGGCGACCGAGAAGGTGCTCGATGTGGACGTTCCGGGGAGTGGGCCGGTCAAAGTGGTGAAGGATCTGGCGGAGCTAACCGACGACGAGAAGGCGGCGGTCTACGACGCGTTCGCGGCGTCGGTAACGCGGCGAGCTGGTGCCATTCCACTGGTATTGGCATCGAATGACGGCCAGCTCGTTGCGTTCGTCCGCCAGTTCGCCGACCGTCACCCCGCTGGTCCTGCGATCGACGAGGCGATCCGCAAGATGCTCGTGGAGGAGAATGAGGAGTCAGCCGATCTTTCGCTTCGGCTCTACAACCTTAGCAGACAGCCGCACGATGCGCTGTTCGGCGAAGTGGTCGACGCAATCGTTGAGCACCCTGATTGGAGCCGGTGCGATGGATGCACACTTCTGGTGGCCGGAACATGCCCGATCCGTCGAAATCTCGCGATCCTCGCGAGGTCGGACAATCCGTCCCTGCGGCTGAGACTGTCGCAGCTGATCCGCATCGCCGCGCTCAATGGAACGCACCTTCCCGTGCGCCAACTGCTCCTCCTCTGTTCAAACATCCTACTCGGCGACGGCAAGAGCGGTGGTCTGATAAGGTGCGTGGACGCCCATGTCATAGCGCAGAAGGACGACGCTGCCGCGCGGGTGAACCCGTATCGCAACGTGTCCGGCCTGAACTTCGAACCAACGGAGCGCCGCCAATTCCGCGCCTTCACGGTTTTCGACAGCTTCGGTCTCGGACGCGAAACGCTGAATGCGTTCGATGAGATGATGCTTGAACGTGAGCCGGCCGACGCGTTCGAAAAATTCATGGCGGCCGACCTCCAGTTCGGCGACCCACTCCTTGCAAAGACGAGAGCGCAATACCGCGCGGCACCGACGGACGTCGACATGCCAGCGCTGCATGACGCGCTAGCCGATCAGCGCCGACGCCTGTTCTTCACGCTTCCGGAGGAGAAGGGTCGGCTCGATCCCTGGCTTCTGACGATCTTCACCGGTGGCGGCGACTATCTGCGTTTCGCGACGGCCCTCGATAAGGGTTCGGACGCAAGCAAGGTCAAGCGCCATCTCATGATCGGTCTCAACCGCGTCTACACCGGTCTGATGACCGACGACGACGACAAGCTCTGGCTGACTGGACCCGCGGGAAATACCCAAAGTCGGCAGGGCCGCGTGCTCGACACGGCCGCGCCCATCCGGCTCGGTCGGTCGGCGCAGGAGAGGCTGAGCGCGGACTTCGATGCGAACGGTCTCAACGGACGTCCGCGGCTGACGCTTTCAAGTGACGACGAAGTGGTCAACTTCATCGACCTTACACCGCTGCTTTTCGAGTATCTGATACGCATCAAGGACGGTAGCCTTCCATCGAGCTTCTCTCGACAGTGTCTAGAGGAGCTGCGCCAGTTCCGCCTGCGGTCCGTCGCCCGGCTGGCCGCAGCCGGTCTCATCCCGCCCGACCCTCACGAAGTGACGCTGGTGCGTCTGCCCCAGAGCGGTAGGTTGGCGATGACCGCACTGCCTCTTGGTGTCGCATGAGCCAGGCAAAGCGCTTCAAGGTCGAAGGTGCCTTCGACATTCCGGAGACGGCGCAACCGGATTCGTGGAAGGTCAACGTGGAGCAGATGATCTGGGGTCACCGGCTGATCAATGATCAAACCAGCTGGCTGCTACTGCTGGAGGCGCTTGCGATCATGTCTGCACGAGCAGCTGACAAGAATGTCGAAACGATCTTCGCCACCAACGACGGCGCTCACGAAGAATTCGTGTACCAGGTTCCAACAAGGCGCCACCTGCGTCAGGTCCTTTTCCAAGATCATACCCTGGACGCCATCGCGAGGGGCGGCGACGATCTTTCGGAAGACGCTAAATGGGAAAAGTGGCTGAATGGTCGCAACCCCAAGGAGATCGCGCACCTGCGAGAGCGCTTCGAGCGCTTCTCGTCATTCCACGACGCGGTTGACCTACTCCGAGCCGCCGTGGTCGAACCTGAACGCGACCGCCGTCCCACCTCGCGGCACCTGGTACCGGGCGGCGTCGACATGCTCATGGCCGACTACGGTTTGAAGGGCGGCGACAAGGTCAACAACGATCGTAAGTTCTTTGCGCGCGGCGGCGAACTGGTTTTTCTCATGCTTAACCGAAGCAAGTACTCCGCGCAGTTGGAGCAGTTAGTCAGAAAGCGGCTTCTCACGACGGGTAGTCGTTGGAACAAGGTCGCACGATTGCTGCAACCGCCAAGCGCGCAGGATCCCGACCCCGTGCAATACAAGATCGGCTATCTTCCGCTGCCGAGCCACCCGACTTACGACCGCTTGGCGGAGGATTGGATCGCGCTGCTGTCTCTCGAACAGCTCCCCGACGACCAACTGGCCGAGCCTCTTATGCGCCTCACCGGTCTGCACATCGTCCGCTATCTCGTTGAACGCTCGGCGGAAGTCCTGGGTCGCCGGCCAGAGCAACCGATCCCT
The DNA here is from genome assembly GCA_965279415.1 of Sphingobium sp. Classification (GTDB taxonomy): domain Bacteria; phylum Pseudomonadota; class Alphaproteobacteria; order Sphingomonadales; family Sphingomonadaceae; genus Sphingobium. Next base: position 322,692 of record OZ257238.1, on the reverse strand, counting down.
CTCGACATGGCGACCGACAGCGCCGCAGGACTTCGGCGCGTCTCCCGCGAGCGCTTCCAGCTCCACCGGGAGATGTCGCGGCTGGCGATCTCCAAGGTGATCGACCAGTATGCGGAAAGCAAGGAATGGAAGGATGCGGATGAGGCTGGGGATCCAGTGGCGATGCGGAAGAAGATGCTGAAGGACGCCTTCTCCCACGCAGTCGCGCCAAAGACGACCGACGCCGCTACCATGATCGAGGAGATGCGGGGGGAGGCCCTAACCAAGCACTCCAACCACCTAGGTCTCATGCTCGCAACCCAGACCGACCGCATCGGGATGGGCGTCTCGAGGCCGGGCCAAGGCCGTTGGTATGCCGCCAGTAACGGCTTCCTAGAAGCAATCGTCCTCGCGAACGTCACGGCCCCCGTTGAGCTCAAACAGAACCTCGAGCGGCTGTGGTCGCGCTATTCGTTCGTTGTCGGACCACTGGTCGGCCAGCGCGAGCTCGGGGAAGACGCCCCGTTCGAGCAGCTGCGGTCGAACCAGCGAATATTCGAGGAACGGCTCCGCATGCTCGGCTTCGTCGAGCGCCTGTCCGATGACTGCGCGTTCGTGCGCAATCCTTATTGCTGACGCGATCAAATGAGCACCCCCTCCATCCCCGAAAACGGCTTCGTCGACGCCTCCGCAACCCATATATCGGGAGAGATCAGCGCGATCACAGCGCCGCCAATGGATGACGACAAGATCAGCAAGTTGGTCTCGGCCGTCGCCGTGCGTCGGCTTCGTCGGGCGCTCGATGCGAGCTTGGACGAGGCCGCACTATTCGCGGTCTTCGATTTCGACGGGCCGCTGACCCGCCGAATCCTTGAAGAAATCCACGCGGCGGAGCCAGCCGCGCGGATAGCCGTGCACCCCGACGTGAAGGCCGGACCAGTCCCGACTGAATGGCTTTCGAGCGAACCACTGACCCACTGGCGCAACGTGGCGCGAGAGGACGCAGATCGCGCGATCGTGTCTGCGGTGACAACTGACGCGCTTAATCGGCTCGGCGAGACCGCGGCCACGATACATCGTCTCTCGCCCGACCACCTCAAGTCGGACATCGAGGCGTGGTTCGGCGCGACTATGCACTTCGGGGAGCTTTCCCCCCGCCAAGCCGCCTATGTGCGTAACGCGATCACGGGTCTGCTGCGCACCGACATCCCGACCAATATGCCACTGTTCGCACGCTTCATGAGTGATCTCGACGATGGCATCGGGAAGCAGAACGTCCACAAGGCGCTCAACCAGGCCCTCACCGTGTTCCGGATTCCACCCGAAGCGGCGAACTTCCCTCCGCCCGGCGACAGAGGTCGGATCACATCGGCCGAGTCCTGGGCGACCCAGCTCACCGACCTTTACAACCGCGTCTCGGACGTGGCGTACCTGCGCGATGAGCAGGGGCGGCCTCTCGACAGGGACGTGATCCGCGGCCGGGTGCAGACCCTCCATGTCGAAGGAGAGCTTGACGACGGCGACTTCGCGACATGGCAAAACTTGCTCGACGACGCCGACATCGAACCAGGTGATTGGCGGACTAGCCAGCAGGATTTCGCGAAGATGCGTTGGCCATCCATCCAGAAAGTGGTCAAGGCGCGCAAGTCCGTGCGAGAGGCACCTCTGGGCGCGGCGACCGCGGCCTACCTCGACAAGGAAAGTGCGGGAACGCTAACGAACGTTGATCGGGATGTGCTCGACAGACTTGAGGAAAGCCGCGGGGCAGATGCCGCGGAGGCCGAACTCTTCGGACGGCACCGGGCGCGGATCGAGAAAGACCGTAAGCTGCTGCGCCGATGGGAGCAGTTCGTCTTCCGCGAAGTGAGAAACCATTCGGACCTGCTCGCGGGCGTCATCCATGCCTCATTCGACCTCATCACGGCTGCGAGCGGCGAACTCGACGGCAAGACGATCTATATCCAGCTGTCCAAGGCCAACGAACTCGACTTCTGGCGTAGGCACTTGCTTGAGGCATGTCTCACACTCCGCGACCGTCATCGGGGCCTATCCGATCTGCTTCCCGCATTCGTTCGCGTCGACTGTGGTATCTGCTGGTCCAGGGACTGGGCCGACGAGATCGATGTCGAGAGCGGCCATCAGGGGAGCGAGACCGAATTCAAGTTCGAGGCGTTTCTCTTAGACACGGCGGCGTTCGACCCCGACGGATTAGTGGATGCCGCAAAGCTGAGCCACGCCATCAAGACGCAGATGATTTGGTCGCCTGTCCCGCGGGGCATTGGGCTCAACTTCTCGGACCACCTCCATGCCGTCGCGCCTCAGGGCAAAGGCTCAGCCATGCTGCTGTCAGGTCTGTTCTCAAGAACCGCGAAGGATAGCACTTCTGGAACCCGAACACTGCGGCTCGCAGACCGCCGGACGATCGATGACATCCACGATAACGAAGATGGTCAGCTATTCGACCCGAACATCCCGCTGCTTGATGAGGGCAGTGGCTTCCTAGCGGAGCTCGAACGCCTCACAGAACGCAACATCGTCAAGGAGGCTGCCTACAATGCGATCCTCGCCGCATTCGAAGCGTTTCGCGCGAGCTATCGATCGGCATTAGACGCGTTTGTCTATGGTGCCGGGGCCGCCGATGATGCCGTTCTCGAGCAGGGTCGAAAATACGGCGAACTGCTGGCAACGCTCCGCCAGAATGCCCGTGGCGATGTCGCGCGGCGAGGCCTTTGGCTGCCAATCATGCGCATCGGCACCGCCACGTCCAGAAACGTGCCGGGCATCATAGTCACGCCCTTCTTCCCGCTACGGCTAGCGGAGGTTGGCCTTCGGGCCCGGATGACGCAGGAGACACTCCTGGCAATGGGCGCGGCTTCCGACGATGCTCAACTCCGGCCGTTCATGCTTCGCGCGGTGAACGATCTGCAGCGGAGCTGGTTTACTGATTACGCCGTCGGCACGACTGCAGACCGGAAAGTCATCGCGATGGTCGAGAACAGCCAGTCGGACGACTATTCCTACGCCGAGCCGGTCGCGGACCGGGCCTCTTCGGGTGACGAACAGGGAGCCTACACTCGGCAAGCCGCCGACAACCTGATGAAGGTTCTCGCAGAGCACCTCGATCTGCATCCGCACAACGTCGCCAATTTCTCCGTGGTCCTTTACAACTCCGACAGTCGCGACCTGCCGTCCGCGGTGGCGGAGCGGCTCGCACGCCGTGTCGATGAAGACGCCCGCCTACGGTGTGACCTCGTCATCGCCAGCGATGACCGCCGGCGGCTTCGTCAGGTTTACGCCGAGCAGAACGTCGCTATTGGCCGCGAACTGGAATCGAGTGGTGGAGCAGATCTCACCAAGGAGTTCCTGTCCAACCTTCGCGTGGGAATCGGTGACGTCGAGAAGCTTGCGATGTCGGACAGCGACAACAAGCCGATGGACGTGGCCTTCCTGCAGGACGTCTTCGCTCGAAATGCGACGAGCCGCTGGCGCCCGGTGTCGGTGCCGCCGAGTGGCTGGCCGGACTTCGACCAATCGACCCGCGCATCACCCTCGCGACGCATGGTGCAAAAGGCCGGTGAAAACCGGACCCGGCTGCTACTCGTCTCGCCGACGCGCCCGATGGCGGTCCAATGCTACCTCGATCTCGCAATGGAGGTGCTCAAGACCGAGGTCGAGGATCCGACCATGCGTGACCATTGGGAGCCGCTTCGCGAGATATCATTCGATAACGAGGAGAACGCCGAGATCATCCGGCGCGCGCATGACATCGCGGATTGGGTCGTAACTTTCGACGGCATCGCGGACCGCCGACTGTTCAGGCAGAACGGCATCAGCGTCATTCGCTCGATCCCCATTGACGAGGCCCGACATAACCTCGTCGTTTCCACCAAGGCCCACCGTCGCTCCCTGACGATGCGCATTGCCGAAATGGTATCGAACGTCACTACCGCCGTTCCGGGCGACGAGGGCAAGCTAGCCCGCAAGCTTATCGACCGGTCAGCCGACCTCTCTGGCCAGATCGTGCTTCGGGCGGCAAATCGAGACCAGGCCGCCCTGGAGCTAGTTGGCCTCAGTCTCAGCGAGCAGCTCGTCCTGTCTTCGCTTCCACCGGGAGCGGCGCCTTTGGCCTGGTTTTTCCTTGACGACTTCAAGACCCGGCTCGGCCATTCCGCCGGCGATCCTGTCGCGGACCTGCTGCTGGTAAGCGCTCACGACGAAGCAGGCGAGACTGTCGTCAAGATGTCTGTAGTCGAATCGAAGTACGTCGAGGTCGGCGGCCGGTCGGACGCCAAATCGAAGTCGCGCCAGCAAACGGAGACTTCAGTCGATCGCATCATCAAGCGATACAAGTCGACCGACAAATTGAATGCGCCTGTCCACGCTGCGCAGCTGGCGGATCTACTCGTCGAGCATGGTTCGTTCGACGAGCGTGACAACGAGGACGATCTCATGCGCTGGGTCGAAGCTATCCGATCGGGATCGGCCAGAATCGACGTGGAAGGTATTTCGCTCATCTACGTCCATGACGACGATGCCGGCGCGCCACCCTCTATCGTCGAAGAAGACTTTCGGCAGGTGTTTCACTCGCGCCCTGACATCGCCAGGCTGCTCGAGGACGTGCGGTCCGGACAAGTCTCCAAACCCCTCCCGACCACCAGCGTCGGAACGGACGACCCTCAAGGTGGCAGCATGGCCGATGAGGATTCAAGCGAACCATGCCCGATCTTCAATCTCGGCGGCGAGCCAAATAGCGATACTGGTCTAGCCGTCGCGGGCGAGGACGTGGATGTTGTCGACCTCGCATCAGCGACTGAATCGCCTACGATGATCGAGTCTGATGGGGACGCAATGGACCTTGCCTTGAGCGACAAGGTCAGTGGTTTCCGGCCGGGTGTGGCCGAAATCGTCTCGGGACGGGGCGTCCCCGTCGCCGAGGTGGCTGGGCAAGACTGGCTGGCCGCGACCGAAAAGCAGCTGCGGGGAGCCTTGAAAGGTTATGGCATGACCTGCGAGACGGTCGGCTCGCGCCTCACTCCCAACTCGGCGCTCATTCGGTTCCGCGGCAACGACGAGATGACGACTGAGCTCGTCCAGAAACGCCGGTCAACGCTCCTTACCTCGCACGGGCTGGAGATCGTGGCGGTTCGACCGGCCAAGGGAGAGGTCGTCGTGATGGTCGCACGCGATGGCCGCGTGATCCTTCCAACGCTTGACCTCTGGAAGCGCCGGCAGCTTCCCGCGACGGCGCCTTATCGCAACACCAGCTTCGTCCTAGGTGAACGCGAAGACACTGGCGAGATACTCTACCTCAACCTGGGCGAGGCGTTCGCCGGCCAGCCACAGCACGGCCCTCACACGCTCATCGCCGGAGAAACGGGAGGCGGCAAGGGCATCTTCACGGCGAACCTGCTTCTCGACATCTGCGCAACGAACTCGCCAACGGCGGCGCGCGTCCGGCTTGTCGACCCGAAGGCAGGCATCGACTACGGATGGGTCGAGCATGTTCCGCATCTTGATGGACCGATCATCACCACACCGGACGACGCCATCGTGGCCCTCAGGGAACTCGTGGAGGAGATGGAGAGGCGGTATGCCGACATTCTCGGACCCATGAAGTTGCCTAACATCGACGCCTACAACGATACCGTCGAAGAGCAGAAGAAACTGCCGCGGATTTACTTCTTTCACGACGAACTCGCCGACTGGATGGCAGACAAGTCAGACACCCAATACCGCGACGCCGTCTCCGATTACGTGGTCCGATTGAGCGGGAAGGCGCGCGCTGCGGGAATACATCTGTTCCTCATCACGCAGCGCCCTGACAAGGACGCGCTGCCCGGACTCATCAAAGCGAACATGGGCAACAAGATTGCGCTCAAGGTCTCCAACCGGCTCAACTCGCAGATCATCCTCGACGAGCCAGGCGCGGAAGGTCTGCTCGGGCACGGTCACATGATTGCCAAGCTGGCGAACCAGCCCGGCGGCATGATTTACGCGCAGGCGCCGTACCTGAGCGCGGCCGAGGCCACCCAGATCGCTCAGGCTGTAGCCAAAGGCTAAACGGTGGCCTTGGGAAAGCGGATCAGGGGAGCAACCTATCTCCACTACTCGGCACTCGGGTCCCTAGATGCGGCCGATCAGAAGCGTATCGGGTTGGCAATACGCACTACCGGTGCGACGTGGAACGTGGTCCGTATTGCCCAAGGCGAGGTGTCGCTGCTCAATTACGGGGACTTTGAACAAGATCCGTTTCCGACGCTACGCGCCTCGACGACCGTCCACGATGACGGCCGCGTCGTCACCCGCGACTATTCGCAGCGTTCCAATCCGCCGATCCTGCACCGCAAGGAGCTATTGGTCCGTGACGACCATCCCGACCGGTCGGCTTGGATCACCGCAACCGCAAAATTGGTGCAAGCTGGAGCGTTCGTCGATCCACACCGGATCGGCACCCGCGAAGCATGGCGGCGGAGGTTGAGGGAGCTGGCGATCGACGAAACCGGCGAGACGAGCGCGTGATTAACGGGAAGTCTAACCCGATCGCCCGGCACCGCACGGCCATGGTGCGGCATACGCTGTCCCAGCCAATGTCGCTCGCAGTACGGCACGGGCTGGTCCGCCCAGGCGTCTCGCTGTTCGATTACGGGTGCGGCAAGGGCGACGACCTGCGCGCACTTGGAGCGGCGGGTGTGGAGGCGATAGGCTGGGATCCGCACTTCGCGCCCGAGGCGCCACGGCATGAAACCGAGATCGTCAACCTTGGCTTCGTCCTGAACGTAATCGAGGATCCGGCCGAGCGGGCCGTTGCCCTTAAGTTAGCGTGGGCGCTCGCAACGCGCGTCCTGATCGTCTCGGTGATGATCGTCGGCGCCGTGCCAGTGGACGGCTTGCGTCAGTTTGGCGACGGGTACCTGACAGCCCGGGGCACCTTCCAGAAGTATTTCCAGCAAGCTGAGCTAAAGGCGATGCTGACCCAAGTGACAGGTGTCGAGCCCGTCGCTCTGGCTCCAGGCATCTTCGCGCTCTTTCGCTTGCCTGAGGACGAACAGGACTTTCTCCTCGAGCGGCGGCGCGGGCGCCGTGCGTCCACCAGCGCGTACCGCGCCGATCGTCCCACCAGGACCACCGTCGCGAGGCCACAACTCGCGGATCGGATCGCCACAGCTATCCAAGCTATATCAGGCTTCGCACTCGAGCGGGGACGTCTGCCCCATCCCGACGAGCTGCCCACGCACGTTCATGATCACCTTGCCGCCGAACGCGTCTCTTTCGCGCGGGCGGTCGACGCCAGCCACGATGCAGGCATAGATGCGGAGCTGTTCGCGCGGGCGGCTTCCGATCGACGCGAGGATCTGCTTGTCCACCAAGCGCTCAACATCCTTAATCGATCTCGCACGGCCATGCGCCCGAGCCCGGCTATGGTGCGTGACATCCGCCAACACTTCGGCAGCCAGCAGCAGTTCGGAGAACAGGCACTCGAATACCTCCACGCCCTCGCCGATCCACAACGCACAGTCGCTGCCATGCAGCGCGCATCCGAGGCGGGTCTGGGTGCGATCGACGAGGATGGGCGCCTTGTGATTGATAGCGAACGCGTCGCCGACCTTGAGGGGGTGCTCAGGTGTTACGTCGGGTGCGCGCTGTTCCTGTCAGGCGAGATCGAGCAGGAACACATCGTCCGGCTAGAGCCTCTGCGCCGCCGCACTACTCTCTTCTCGCTTACGGGAAGGCGTCAACCGTTTCCCGTCACAGGCACATCGATCACTGTCGACCTGAAGCAGCAGGACGTCATCATCCGAAATGATGCTCGCGTTCTGATTCGTAAGGCCGACGTTTTCGGGATGACTGTTCGTTCTAGGCAAAGAATCGTCGAGGCTGAGCATCGGATAGCTAACGGGATCAAATCTGATAAAGTCTTTCTAAAAATATAAAATATTGAAATAATTATTTCGCCTTGTCTTCGATCAATGAAGAGCGTCTGGATTTCTAAATTATTTCGCGTTTTTTTCAGCTTATTTTTTGATAACATGCATCTGATAGAGCCTAAATATCTGAGACGTTGAGAAGTCATCGTATGTCATCGCTATTATGAGAAGAAAAGTTTCCCAACCGAGACCGACCCTCCAACCTTCGCGCGAGTGCCTCGACAAATCCCTCATACCGCTCCTTGCCCTGCGCTTGCGCTGCGGCAAGACCACTATCTGGCAGCGGCGGATTGGCTGTTAGCCAGAACCGCACGAATAATGCCAATGCCTCAGTGGTGATCTCGGTCTGCTGATCGAGTTGTCCAAGCCGCCGGTCGATGCGGTCAAGGCGGCGGCTCAGCGCCGCTTCGAGCTGTTCAGGGTTGTCTGGCGACATGAATGACCGCAGAGCGGCCTCCACGACATCGGGCTGACCGACGCGCCTGCGCATCGCGAATTCGGCAAGTTGATCGATCACATCGGGTGGAAGCCGGAAAGTGCGCTTCAGCTTCACAGTTCGATTCCGTCGCCGAGGTTGAGCGAGGCCTGCCGTGCGCCGCGTTCCATTGTGCGCCGGATGCGCTCGTTGTTAGCGGCTGATTGGTCCACGTCTGCGCCGTCGGTTTCGGAAAAGTCGAATTCCGCTGCAGGAGACTTGGGCTGCGCAACCACTTCGACATGGTCGGGCAGGTCAGGTTCGCGCCGCAAACCGGTATTGGCATGATCGACCCTGCGGCAGCTTTCTTCGGATGATTTGGGGTCTGGCTCAATCGGTGGCAGTGCGCTCCAGTCGTCGGTGGCGGGTGCGTCGCCGGCTTGGCCGCAGCTCTCGGGGGCGGGCAACACTCGAGACTGCAGCCTCCGGTCGGCGTAATAGCGTGCCTTCTTCGCCTTGATCGGCGGCGCCCCAGACAAGAGCACGACTTCGTCGGTCTGAGGCAGTTGCAGAATCTCGCCGGGCGTGAGGAGTGCGCGTGCCGTTTCGGAGCGCGAGATCATCAGGTGGCCAAGCCAGGGCGAGAGCCGGTGCCCGGCATAGTTCTTCATCGACCGCTGCTCGGTGGTTGTGCCCAGCGCTTCTGAGACCCGCTTGGCCGTGCGTTCGTCGTTGGTCGCAAAGGCCACGCGAACATGGCAATTGTCGAGGATGGCGTTGTTCTGTCCATAGGCGCGCTCGATCTGGTTCAGGGACTGGGCGATCAGGAACGCCTTGAGGCCGTAGCCCGCCATGAAGGCTAGGGCGCTTTCGAAGAAATCGAGCCGGCCGAGGGCTGGGAACTCATCCAGCATGAGCAGCACGCGCTGGCGCTTGGTCGCAGGGTCGAATTCTTCGGTAAGGCGGCGGCCAATCTGGTTGAGGATCAGGCGGATCAGCGGCTTGGTGCGGCTGATGTCGGACGGCGGCACGACCAGATAGAGCGAGGTCGGTCGCCCGTTGATAAGATCGGCGATCCGCCAATCCGAATGGCTGGTGACCTTGGCGATGACCGGATCGCGATAGAGGCCCAGAAAGGACATTGCGGTCGACAGCACGCCCGATCTCTCGTTGTCAGACTTGTTGAGCAGCTCGCGCGCCGCGCTGGCAACAACCGGGTGCGGGCCCGCTTCACCGAGATGCGGGGTGTCCATCATCGCATAAAGCGTGTTCTCAATGGTCTCGTCGGGATTCGAGAGGAAAGCCGCGACGCCAGCGAGCGACTTGTCGGCACCGGCGTAAAGCACGTGAAGGATGGCGCCGACCAGCAAGGCATGGCTGGTCTTTTCCCAGTGGTTGCGTTTCTCGAGGCTGCCCTCGGGGTCGACCAGAATATCTGCGATGTTCTGCACGTCGCGCACCTCATTGAGGCCGCGCCGCACTTCGAGCAGCGGGTTGTAAGCGGACGATTCAAGGCTGGTTGGGTCGAAACGCAGGGTGCGGCTGAACGTGCTGCGAAAACCGGCAGTGACGTCCCAGTTCTCGCCTTTGATATCATGCACGATCGCCGAGCCTGACCAGGTCAGCAGGGTCGGGATCACGAGGCCGACGCCTTTGCCGGAGCGTGTCGGCGCAAAGCACAGAACATGTTCAGCCCCGTCGTGGCGGAGATAGTTGTTCTGAAACTGTCCGAGCACCACCCCGGTGTCTGCCAGTAATCCGGCTTTGCGGATGTCATCGCGGGTTGCCCAACGGGCAGTGCCATAGGTGTTGGCGTTGCGGTTTTCGCGGCCGCGCCAAACGGACATCGCAATGGCAACCACAATTGCCGCGAACCCGCCCGAGGTGGCGATCATCCCCCCGGTATCGAAAATCTTTGGAGCGTATGCGTCGAACGAGAACCACCACCAGAACAGGTCATAGGGGCGATAGACCGGATGGCCGAACATGTGGAACCAAGGCACGCCGAGCTCTGGCTGGAAACCGAGCGCCGAGGCTGTCCACTGGGTTGCGGACCAGATGCTCGCAACAATGATGATCAGCACCGCGAGGATCTGACCCCACAGGATTTTGGCAGCCGACATGGCGCAACTCCGCTTCGTTCACGCCTAGGTCGGTGAGCTTTGGAGAAGTTGGCAAGCGGGCAGTTGGGTTGTGCAGGCTTTGGCGAAGAAACGGACAGACTGGCGCAGATTGCTAGATCGGCTCCCAGGTATAATCGGGTGTGCCCGACCAGGTCAGCCGAACCATCGCGCCTTGCACCACCGACTGCACGACGTTTGGCCAGAGCGCAGCGATACAGGTGCCGCCTGCGTGGCGGACCGAGGGGTAGATGATGCCGTTGTGGCCCTCGACGCGTGCCTGCGCGGCAAGGATATTGCCAGCAGCATAACCGGTCGCGGGGTCGGCATCGAGCGCGGGATGATCCGCTGCCTCGCGCAGGTCGACGAACACGCCCGCCATGCTCGCGAGCATTTCGCCATATTCGACAACCGCGTTGAAGTCGCCTGCCTCAGCGAGTGCCTTGGTCAGGTGATGCCCGACTTCGGCAATGCAGGTTTCAACCGCCAACGCCGCATACCATGCACCGCGGTCCGCAGGGTTGAAGCGCATTTGCTCACGGGGTTTGGCATAGGCGAAGCTGGCATTGATGAAGCGGGCATGCGGCACGCCATGGACGAGTTCTTCGGGGCTGAGCGCACCGAGCCCGCGCTCCTCGGCAACCAACCGCCCGCTGGTCGCGCCTTCGATCTCGGCGAGCAGCGCCAGTTCGTCGGGGTCGTCGGCCAGCGGCGCGAGTACGGCTTCGCGCAGCCGCGCGCTCGCCACAAGCCTGATGGTGCGCGGGAACGCCTCACGCACCAGCGGCAGCGCAGACTGCGGCTCAGAGCCCGCCACGCAGCGCGTCGATATACTGCCGGGTTTCGAGCATGCGGGGAATGCCGCCTTCAATCATCGCGTCGACCGGCGACTTCGCGCCGAACACCGGCGCCCGGTTGGGCAGGCGCGGCCAGCGGTCGGCCATCGCGTCGGCAAACAGCAGATGCAGCCCCTTGAAGACACCGATCAAGGCAGAGGCACGGGTCAGCTGGTCCTGGCTCAAGGTGCCATCCCATTTGCCGGCCTTGATCCGGTCCCATGTGCTCTCGGATACGCCGAGCAGTGCGGCGCCTTCGGCATTGCTGCCACCCCAGGCATCGACGAGCCGCAACACGGCCTTGACTGCCGCGCCGGTCAGTCGCTTGCGATCTCCTTCACCCGAGAAGGTCTGCAGGCCTGCTGCTGCCGGGGCCGCTTGATGGGTGAGTGCTGCTCTTGCCATGGTCGTTTCTCCTGACGCGAATATACGCATCACATGGTGCGATTGTCAAGAATGGGCTGATACCGGTCAGCTTGCCACATCATATCTCGATCGACCTGCTTCGGCCCAGTGTCCATTCGATGCCACCACCAGACCGAGGCTGGCCGCTCACATATTGCCCGAGATGCCGATCGAGTTGCTTTGACCAAGGGACAAGCGAAAACCCAAGGCCATCGTCGATCATCGCAAACCGGCCCGAAGCGAGCTGGATGCGCTGGCGATAGACGCCTGACACCTCACCGGACGATCGGCTTTGGCGATAGGGCAGACCATGCTCACGCGAAAGTGCGGCACCGGCGTCGGCAAGGTCGCGCTCGCGCAATGTGCCAAGCAGATTGCGGGACAGGACGAAGCGGTCACCGCGCCGCTGGGCAAGACCTTCGCTTTCCAGATAATCGAGCCGGCGCGTTTTCGCTGCTTCGACTTCGCTGCCAAAGCCTGGACCGAGCGGCAGCGGCTCCGATGCAATCAATTGTTTGTCGAGCCAGGTGGCTCCGCGGCTGCGCTCCTGAGTAGCAAGATCGCAATCGGATTGGGTCAGGAGCGAGGATTGCTCGCGGCCGCGCCGGTCAGTCCAAGAGCGCAGCTCGACGATTGCGCCCGGCGCAGCATCACCGGTCATGTCGATGTCGGAGAATTTGCAATGATGGACACGGCCATCGGCCCCGTCGACCACGGCGTAGGCCTGACCGGTCAACTCATTGTGCAGGCCACGCTCGACCAGTCGCCCGATGACGGGCTCGCTCGCCCTTTCATTATGAAGGGCAAAGCGTCCCGCTTCAGCGGCAAGGCCGTGCCCGGTCATGGCGCGGTGCATCGTCTTGATGATATCACCTCTGGTGCCAAGATCCCGCAAGGTCTGCTCGAGTGCTGGCTTTATCCGCCAGCAGCCAGGCGCAATCTTGTCTGCCAGGCCCATGCGTTCGAGTTTTGTGGCGCGGCCGATGAGATGCTGGTTGGCCGGGTTGGCGATCCGCTGCGGATCGGGGCGCAGGTCGACCACGCCGCCGAGGCCGTCACCACGCGTTTGCAGCTGGCGATCAAGACCGGTCCAGCGATCGGCCTGCACCTCGCGGGCTAGGCTTCGATCAATGTCCTGCTGGGTCCGAGCGCCCAGTTCCATGGTCACCAGCTGCGCGGCGCGAGCCCGCATGCCCTCGCTGATGTAGCTGCGGTCGATAACCAGGTCGCGGCCATCGTCGGCCTTGCCGCGTACCAGAATGTGGATGTGGGGATTGTCGGTGTTCCAATGGTCAACGGCGACCCAGTCGAGACCTGTGCCAAGATCCTTTTCCATCTGGCTCAGCAGGTCTCGGGTAAAGCTCCGCACATCGGCCAGTTCGGCCGTGTCTTCGGGCGAAACAATAAAACGGAAATGGTGGCGGTCATCGGCGCAGCGCTCGGCGAAGGCTCCGCCGTCGACGGTATCGTCGCCGCTGCCGAACAGCGTCGCATCCTTCCCGTCGCGGGTCACGCCATCGCGCTTGAGATAGGTCAGGTGCTTTGCCAGCGGCGCGGCAGTGAAGCGAGCCCCGCGATGTCGCACGATCCTCGCCTTGACGATCACACGGCGCTGACTTGCGCGTGAGCTTGCCTGCAGGCTTGCGATCCTTCCCCGGGCAAGCCGGCCGGTGCTGCGTCGTGACCCGGAACCACCCGCTCGGCCGCCATGTCCTGACCGGTTGGCAAGTGCCCGCAGTTGGGCTTTGAGTGTGCGCGCTTTGCTTTGACCGGAACTACGATCGCGGATGCGCCCGGGCCTGATTTCCAGATCGTCATCACTCATGAGGTCAAGCGATGCGATACAGCGGCTGGCTCATTGAACGGCGGAATTGCGACAATTATCGAGACAGGAGCCAGCCATGGGACAGGGCGGCTGGCTGTGAAAGTCCCGCAATTCTGCGGCCCCACACCCCAGCGGCTGGCTCCGCTTTCATCTTGCCATCCCCCTGACCCATCCTTTCCTGCAACCCCGCTTCCGCACAACTTTGCGCTAGTCCACGTCATGCCGCGCCAGATGGGGAGGTGGCCCGTCACTGGTCGCGCTTCCCCAAGACCGGGACGAACAGGCCGCCATGCGGACGCAGCGAAGCAGGTGGCGCAGCCGCTGTTTCTTCGCCTATGTCCGCGTTGGGCGCTGGCTCGGTCGCCGCAGTTCGCGCCGCGAACAGGCCGCTTTGCGTCCACGCAATGCGCACTGGCTGCACAGCCGACGCGTTAGCGACGACAGTGGCCGTGCTGCCCGATTGCAGCATCGGTGCGATTTTTGCGACATAAGCGCGGGTCTCGGCAGGAAGCGGGCGGCCGCGATCGCGCCACTCCTGATAGCGCCCGGGGCCTGCATTATAGGCGGCGAGCATGCCATAGGCGCCGTAACTGTTGTACATTTCGCGAAGATAGCTGGTGCCTGCCAAGATGTTGTCGCGCGGATCGAACGGGTCGCTGCCAAGACGGAAACGGGCGCGTTGGCGCGACCAGGTTCCGGGCATGAGCTGCATCAGCCCCATCGCTCCGGCCGACGATACCGCGCCGATCCGGCCAGCGCTCTCGGCCCGCATGACGGCATAGATCCATTGCTCCGGGATGCCGAAACGCAGCGATGCCTCGGCGACGTGCGCTGCAATGTCGACGGTGCGCGGCGCTGTCGGTTCGGCAGTTTCCTGCCCAAAGGCAGGCGCGGCACCGAACATAGCGAGCGCAGCCCACGTGGCGAAGCCCAGGCGGCGTAGCTGCATGGCTCAGTTCGCCTTTTCGCGCCGCGCGGGACGCGACCAAACCAAAACATGGCCATTGTCATCGCCCTTGAACAGGTTGGCGCGTAGCGGTTGCGCGAACGCAGGATCATCAATCTGCAAGCTGACATAGTCGCCCGCCTTCTCCCCGACATGCTTCCAGCCTGCGCCGACTTCGCGCGCGTCTTCATCTTCGCCAGCAACCACACGGAAGTCCGGAGCGTTCTCACTGTCCGATGGGTCTGCCGGGACGATTGAGATCTCAATGCTGAGCGACAGCGTCTGCAGTTGCCCGCTGTAGCCGCCGTCGGCGGCACGAAAAGTTCCGATACGCATGGGTTCAATCTCCTTGGGTTGAGGGTAAGGAAGTGTCGGCGGCGCGCGGGTCGGCAAACCAGACGTGGTCGCCGTTGCCCGCCTCATCGGTCCAGACTGGGGCCGCGCGACCAATGACATGGGTCGGACGCAGCACGCCGAAATAGCGCCCATCGAAACTGTCGGGCGCTGCCGGGTTCATCACGAATAGCTCGCCGGTGCGCAGCACATGGCATCCCGCCCAAGTTGGCAATGGGCGCGCCAGACGGTCGCGCGGACGCGCCGCGCCGACATATTGGCCGTCAATCGTAATGCTCAAAGCATCACGGCAGACGCGCTGGCCGCGCACAGCTGCGATGCGCTTCAGCAGCGGCATGCCTGTCGGGAGATAATGCCGTTCGGCGAGCAAGCGGCGCAGTTCGGGCGGCGGCTCAATGGCGACCCGCTCGCCGACGTGCAGGCTCGCCCTGCCACGGATGGCGTAGAGCCCGGTGGGGACCGAGGCGGTCGCATTCCACACGGCGAAGCGCGCGACTGGCACGGCCAACGTCGTGAGCGTTGCGCAACCTACGACGGCTGCAAATATCATGCTGCGGCGTTTCATGACAGAAGTGCCTTGCGCTGGAGCCAGGCTTGGTGCCGCGCGGGGCCGTATTCACGCGGTGTAAGTCGGCCCGCCATCCTGTTGTGGATGTGTCGCCAATGTTCCGGAGCAACATCGCAGGGGTCTATGCCTGACGCTTCGATGGCATCGATCAGCCGGAAGATTTGCGCGACTTTGGGCCAGCCATGGACCGAAAGCAGCAGCTCTCCGCCGGGGTCGACCTGCGGCACGGTTGCGCAATGCTCGCCTAAGCTGACAGCTTGTACGACGTCTAAGGTTGAACGGACGGTGCCATAGTCGTTGGACGCCCAGCGGACCAAGGCGAACACATGGCCCGCCATATAGCTCTCGATCCGCTCGCTACGGCTGACGATCCGTTCGGCAACGGGCCTACCGAATTTGATCCAGTCCTCATGCTGGCCCTCGCGCCAGACCAGCGTCACATGGGTCAGCTGTGGGTCATTGCCGATCCTCGTGTCGGCAGGCCTTTCGGGCGTCGCACCGCTATTTGTCCACAGGCGCTCAGCCGTTAGCAAGAATCCGAAGGATTCTTTGTTAGGATAGTTAAGGGCGCAAATTGCTGAGGTCTTTCGCTGCTTTAGACGACGTTTCGGTTCCCGATAGTCCGAACTTCCGGTTCCTGATGGTCCGAGCGGGGCGGTTCCTGATAGTCCGTGCTGCATCATGAAATATCCACAGGGTGATGGTTGCTAGAGCGCAGTCCGAGACGGCGCATTGCGGCGTCGAACGGGTCGGGCCGGACAGCGACAAAGTTCAACCGTTCGCGGCCGAGCGCATGTTCGATGGTAAGCTTGTATCCCGGCAGCGCTTGGCGGCGGACGATGTCGCGCAGCTCGAATGCGAAGCGTTTGGGCGGCGAGAGCGCGCCTGACTTCATGTGCAGATGCTGGAAATCGAAGCTCCAGCCTCCGCGCTGTTTGCCCCCATGCTTGCGCACGAGGCGATATAGCCATCGCTCCAGACCGCCGGTCAGCGCGAAGTAATCGGCATCAATGGTGAGCACGAGCGCCTGATTGATCACGCCTTCGTAGAACCAGTCGGGAATGATCATCTCGATCCCGAGCGCGCGACCCGAATGATCGACACGCTCTTTCCACTCATTGATCCATGAAAAGCGATGCCGCCGCCGCGCGTCACGCTGGCGGATCGAAGTCGCGATGGTGGTCGATTGCAGGCGATCCAGCCCGGCCTTCAGCCGCTCGTAGCTGGCTTTGCCTGTGCCCCGCCGGGTGAAGGCAAGGATCTCGTGCGGAGTCGCGGCGATCAGTCGCGAGGTGGGCCGATCGGCATCGCGCGCTTCGACGATCTGGCTCGCCACCCAGATCAGGACATCAGCGTCCCAGATGGTCGCCATGCCATGTTCGGCAGTTGCCTCGACGAGGATCGAAACCTCGCCCATCCGGAAATCGATCGGACGGACCCGCTTCGATTTCGCGAGGCTGAAGAACGGCCAAGCCATAAGGTCCTGCGCGTCGCGGGCGGCAATGTCGCCGCCATGGGACATGAACAGGTCAAGCTGAGCAGGCTTGGCTGGGAAGGCGGACAGGCGTCGCATGGCGTGCCTCAGCGCCGGACCGGCGGAGTATAACCATCAAGCCGCTTGGCTGGGTGGACGATGCCCTTGCCAGGATCGCTGGTTGACCGCCGCAGCCCTTGCTCAGCCCACGCGTCGAGATCGCTCACGGCATAGACGATCCGGCCACCGAGCTTGCGATAGACTGGCCCCGTCCCGAAACAGCGGTGCTTTTCGAGTGTGCGGGCCGAAAGCCCGAGGTGCACTGCAGCATCAGGCGTCCGCAAAAATCGTGCAGTCACGGGGGTGGGTCTGGCATCCATGGCAAGGCTCCGGCGAAGGTTGGCAGCGGCAGCGGGCTGTCGCTGGGGTTCGCGAGCTTTGGCGGAGGATTGGCGTGGGCAGGGAGTGACTGAATGCGGGTGCCGCAATCTGTCACCCCGGATGTCTCGGTCAGCGGTGTAAGAGAATATCGCGATATCCGCCGGACACGAGGCTACGCGCTTGGGCGATCAGCCGAAGAACCTGCCGCCGCTCACTCGAGGCTTTCCAGGTCGCTCCGACAAGAGGACGGTGGTTGGGGAAGATCAGGCCGTAGGCGAGGTCACGAGAAGACGCACCCGCCACGAGCGCGTCGTGAATAGCAAGGAAGCGGCTCAACCGCAGCCGTTGATTGTGCGTGATGACGTGAGCGCCTTGGGATCTGGAGCTGGAGGCGCGCGTTATCAGATGCATACGCGTGACAGCTGCGATGCGCAGTTCATAGGTCTCATCGCACGGTATCAAGACGGCGGGAACGGGCAGGGCGGCCTGGTATCGAATGCAAAGTCGCAGCCTGCAGCTGCCCCTCGTATAAACGAGATGTTTGCCGACTGATGTCGATATCTCTGCCAGTGGCTTCCAGCTCGACAGCCACATCAGCGGGAGGTCCGGGTTAGAAGTTTCGACGATGATCACGTCGGGCGATGCGCTGGGCGACCAATGGGCCGGGCTCTGGCGCGGATTTGCTTGCGGATCGGTGGGGAAAGCTCAGGCCCCATCGCCGGGACAGGCCCTCCTTTTCATGGTGTTCGACCGATGGGAAGCGAGCAATGCGCTCTGTAGTTTCGGCATAATCGCGGCGGTAATCAGCATTACGGTGCAGGAATTCCTGCGCGAAGTCCGCATAATCGTGATCGCAATATTGATCCGCGGTCGATGGTGACCGCCATGACGAACCACCGGGCATAAAGACCCCTGCAAAGCACAGGCAAAAAGGCCAAGCATCAAGTCTTTGTTAACCAACGGTAAGCCGCAAGTATCAAAATCTGGGGATGCTTATGCCCTGAGGCGCAGAAATTCTGACGGAGCGTTTAGGGCAAGGAGGCCAATCCGTGTCCGAGAATTCAGCCTCTTTGCTTTTTATCGAGCAGATGTCGGTAGCCGTGGGACGTCATCCAGCGTGCTCGGTCGAGGTGGGTCTGATGGACCTGACGCGCCCGGACCGGTTCCAGGGCAGGATCGATCCCAAAGACGATCTGCACAACTTCAGTCCATTCCGCACCTTCGTCGGCGGCGTCAAGTAGCCGCAAATACGCGACAAAATGGCGTTCGTCATACGGCGTTACCGTATCCGAGAGGGGCGGGCTGTTTTCGAAAGAAGCAATCGTCATGGTCCGAGCCTTTGGTTCCGACTCGTTTCTGCAGCCACAGTCTCTTACCACCAAGACCCACCAAAATGGGGAAAACTTGGCTTGTTCGACAACGGGCAGAGAATTGTACCTTTTTGCGGATAATCCGTGCGCGTTGCCAGCCTGCTGAACTCAGCCGAATTCCAGTCGTGAAGAGTATACTCCGTGGTTAAATACTCTGCAACGGTGGTGAGTTCGTGCAATGAAATTGCGCGAGGTCCTAGCTGCGAATCTGAAACGCTATCGGTTGGCTGCTGGCCTGTCGCAAGAAGAGCTTGCGCATCGGGCCCATCTCGATCGAACCTATGTCAGCAGCCTTGAGCGTGGACGCTACAGTGCCTCGGTCGACAAGCTTGAGCATCTTTCCATAGCGCTCGGCATTGAAGCCTCAGAACTCCTTGTAAAAACGACGTCAGCAGATCCATGACAAAGGCGATGCCCCGCCCGGCAGGTGCCGGGCGGGGCAGGCGCTTCACTCAGTCACCGTTGGTGCGCCGCGCGCGCGACCAGATCAGGTTGAAGCTCTTGCCGTCTTCGTCATCGAAGAGGTTGGCAAAGATGGGAGCGGTGAAGCTGGGATCGTCGAGCTTGACCGAGAGATACTCGCGGCCTTCGTTGGAGGTCTTGGTCCAGGCGGCGCCGATTTCCGCGCGGCCGACGAAAACCCGGTGCGACGGCGCATTTTCGTTGTCGCTGGCTTCGGGGACGATGCGGACGTTCTTCTGCTGCACCGACATGGTGACGATCTCGCCCTTGTATTCGTTGCCGGTCTTGGTGAAAGTTCCGATGTTGGCCATGATGCATTCCTTCAAGTTGGTCGAACCCGCGCCCATCGCGGCCTCGATGGCTGGTTGAAGGCAGGGGCTTGCGCCCGCTGCACCGGAACGGCCGAAACGCAGTGGAGGACGACGGCCAGACGGCTTTCTTGCCTCGCGAGGAATGGGCGGCGTCGGGGTCCCCATCGCGTTAGCGATGGGGTGGCAAGGCCCAGGGGAAGAAAGTTGGCGCAGACGGCGTTGCAGCAAGGGATCAAGCGGCGAAGCCATCCCCTGCCAACCAAGGCCATTGAAGAGGCGGCACAGGGCTCGGGTCACACTTGACCGGGAGAAATGGCACTTCCCGGACTTTCAAGACCGAATTGCGATGAGGAAGTTGTCGTCACACGGGGTGCTAGCCGGGCGTCGCTGCAATCGCAGATACCGGCAACGGCCATGCGCCACTTCGGGCCTGATCGAGGTCCGCACAATCGGCCCGCCACTGGCCAGCTTAAAACATGCTGCGAATTCTCGGCCTCATTCCGATCCCGTAAACGCCCAGACCAACCTGACCCAAGACGAGGAACGCAGAAACTGCCACTTGAACACGACGCCTGCCTCGTACTGGCTGAATTGGCCTTGCGAGCCCCGCCGGGCACCTGCCGGGCGGGGCTTGGATAATGGCAAAGCTAGTGACGGGCGCGGTTCCATTGGGTCCAGGATGCACCCGCGATTATCGCAGCGCCGAGCAATGACAAGGCGAGTTGCCATGCGCTTGGCGGCATGGTCGCCGCCGCAATGCCGTGGACTGCGTGATAGCCCGCAATGGCTGCGGGCGCGGCAAAGGCGAAGCCGACTGCGGCATGTATCAGGTCGGACTTAGCGAACGCCAGTGCTAACCGGGCTGCAGCGAGCAGGATGATCGCGGATATGGCCGCGGCGGCGAGCGCAGCAAGAATGCCGCTGTCGGTGCGGTAAGTCGCCGACCCCGCAAGAAACGCGACGAACAGCGGAAGGGCGTAGATCGAAAGGCGGAATAAAAGCGCGCAGCACAGGAATACTGCGACGATTATCAGGGCAAAGCCGATCAGCATGGCGTCCTCCTTGGAACCAAGGGCAAGGGACGCGCTCTCCACCTCCACCGCAGCGCAATGTGCATGGAATCCATAGCAGAAATGCGCATCGGCTGGAATACCCGATGGGCATCCAGCCATGCGTCGCAACGCAATCTGACGCGGTCAGGGATTGAACGGGTCATATTCGTGAATCACGCTGTCGGCATCGCCATCGAATTCGGCGGTGGGAACGGCGGCATAGCCATTACCGGCTTGGAACAGGGTAACGCAGACCATTAGTGTGCGGGCGAGGCTCCAGGCGTGACGCTGTGCGATGGTGAGTGACATGTTCGAGCTCCTGTCTCGGAGCAGGGACCATCCCCGCTCGACAGGCCCCGGACAGACGGCGCAAAGCCGCAATCACCACGAAGGTGTAGCCGCAGTGGCCGCACGCAGAGCGTAGCGGACCCTTTACGGGTTGATTGAAGGAGGCTTGGGGTCGGCCAACGGATTGGCCTTCGAGTGCGGAGTGGGGCTTGCGTGGTCAGCGAAGGCGCCGAAGTTCGGCACCAAGGGTTGGACGTCCGAATCTGGGACAAACCCGTCATTCGCGATCATGCGCCTGAGCGGCACGTTTCGGTTGAAGCGGACGTTCGCGGTTGCGCAGCAGTAGTCCACGGAATGAGCAACCTTGGCCGACTGTCGACTGGCCGCTTTCGGATTGCTTAAAGTCGAAGGCGACGTCCATTCTAAGCCATTCGAGTCCAGAAAGACGCAACCCGAGCGCCAGCAGCTGCGCGAGAGGCCCTTTGCACTTTCAGGAGCCCCGGCGCGTTGCGGTCGACGGTCAACAGGCGTTTCGGTAAAAAAGTAACAGGTATGGCCATGGATGTGAGTTCGGCGCTCGCATGGACACTTTCGGCATATTACTGATGATTGCGCGACGAAGGAGACGGAAAGCGTGGCCGCAAATGCCGGTGATATTCGTAAGACGGACCTCAGCGATCTCGTCGACTTTCCGCGCGAGACTCTCGATGTTGAGCTCAAGGGTTGGGTCGATCTGGCCGACCGCGTGGTGCAGGCAAAACTCGCTAAGCATATCGCCGCGCTCGCCAATCACGGCGGGGGCTATTTGGTGTTCGGCTTCCAAGATGACGAGAGCGTCGCCCCGACGCGACCGGCCGATCTGTCGGCTTACAATCGCGACGCATTCAGCGCGGTCGTGAAGCGCTACCTGACACCGACGTTTCAATGCGACGTATCAATCGTCAGCGCTACCAGTGGCTTGGATTATCCCGTGGTACGCGTGCCCTCGCACGGAGCGGCCCCGATCGCCGCAAAGGCGGATGGCCCAGCCGACGACAAAGGCCGGCCGCAGGGCATAGTCTCGGGTGCGCATTATGTCCGCAAAACCGGTCCGGAAAGCGCGCCGGCGCAGAATGCTGAGGACTGGCAGCCGCTGATCCGGCGTTGCGTCCTTGCCGATCGTGACGCGCTGCTCAGCGATATCGCGAAAGCCGTGCAGATTCGCATAGACCCCGAGCGGCCCGGCACTGATGCCGTCCTTGCGGCATGGCATGATGCAAGCGCAAACCGGTGGGCAGCGATTGTCGCCAACGCCCCAACTTTCGACTGGCCGGTCGATATCGCAGCCAATCATTGCCAGCTAAGCTACATGATCCTCGCGGACGACGGCGTTGCACTCCCTGCAGGTGAACTCCGCCGTACGCTCGAAGACGCCAACCGCGACGTTCGCCAGACCGTGTGGACCGGATGGAGCATGTTCTATCCCTTCACGCGTCCCGAGATCGCCGCGGCATTGCACCCCGAACACGACGATGGGAGCGGCTTCGAAGTGCTCGAAAGCAATTTGATCGGCGACAGCAGTTTCGAAACCAGCTTGCCCGACTTTTGGCGTTTCGCCGCGGACGGGCGGGCGACGCTGGTCCGACCTTATCGCGAGGATCGTCGAAGCAGCATTTCATTCAATGGACGGACGAGCGGAGCGTGGCTCAGCCCCGAGACGGTTCTTCGCGAGACAGCCGAACTCGTGGCACACGCCAGGATCATGGCTGAGCGTGCCGGCGGCACCAGCGTCGCATTCCGTTGCACGTGGAAGGGATTATCGGGTCGAATGATCGACGATTTCGGCGACATCTATTGGTCGCCTGGCCGTTTGGCGCGTGCCGATCAGCGAACGACCAGCGGAAGCTGGGACGTACCAGCAATCGTGGCAAACTGGCATGCAGTGGTGGCCAGCCTCGCCTGCCCGGTCCTTAACCTGTTCAATTTCGAGGGCTGTGGCGAGCAACTGGTTGCGGGATTGGCGCCGCGGTTCGTCAAGCTGTCCGGCTAGCCACCATGCGAATCCCGCTGTTCCGATATTTCGGCGAAGAAGCCTATGCACGCGCCTTTATCGACAAGGGCGAAGTCTACTTGCGTCCGCTCGCTTATTTCCGGGCGTTCGAGGATGAGCAGGTGCGCGGCGACCCCGACGACGGCATGTTGCTCCACGCGCCCGAGACCGGTCTGGTGCTCACCAAGGAGAACGGGGAAGTCGTCGCGTTGCCGGAGGGCTGGCGTTTCCGCGCTTCGGCCAAGGAAAATGATATCTTCGTCTATTGTCTGAGCCTCGAACGATCCGAGCATCTCGCTGCCAAATTCAAGAGCCCATTCTGCGTTGAAGTCCGTGATCCGATCCGACTGCGCGGGCGGATCGCTTCGTCCGTGCGTTTGCGGTCTCGCCTCGACCGCCGCGTCTACAGCCGAACGGTCGATTATCGCAGCTTGGCCGCGGCACCCGGCGTCGATTGGGCGCTCCCCGAACGTGTCGCCTTCATCAAGCCGGAGGGCTGGGCATGGCAGAACGAACATCGCATCGTTCTGGGCCTGAAAGGCACGTTCGATGTCGAGAATGTGGAATGCGCGCTAGAAAGCGGCCAGCGGCACCCGGGTGCGCCAGCCGCATCAGCCGATCCCCTGATCCTGCATGTAGGCGATCTGTCTAAAATAACCGAACTGCACCGGTTCTGAACCGGTCGCACTTGCGTGATGGCAACGGGACGACAACTCTTACGGCGCTAACGATAGGACCAGTTGCTGATGTCGACGGCAGGGTCGAGGCGCGAGGCCGTCCCGAGAAGGATGGCGCGATAGCGCGCCTTGCCATACCGGCCCGGCGTGACTTCCATGACATATCGCTCGGGTTCGGCGCGCAGATCATCGAGCAACGGCAACCAAATTTGCGGCGGCGGTGGTAGCCGGTAATGCCTGCACGCAAGTAGGAGAACCGGCCAATGGTTTAGCTTGATTGCCGACAAAACCGCGAAATCGACGTTGGCGGAGCATTCGGCCCGGAGCTTGCCAATCAAGGCCTCGCCGCCATCCCCAATGCTCAAGCCGCCAAGCGAGGCGCCCTGATACCTGTCGCCGTGCCAAATCTTGCCTTCGGTCCGGCTGTTAGGGACCCAAGTCTGCAGATTGCAGTGAGCAAGAAACTGTGTGTCGAACGCGCTAAGGGCCTGGACGGTCTCCTGGTCGCGCATCCCGTAGGCGACCATCGCGAGCAGCGGATACAGGATACTGCCCTTGGTCGCCTCTTCGCGATATTCCGGGGTGCGCGCCAGGGGATGGCGGATCAACGTCGTATAGTTACCGTCGGTGGCCGGATAGCGAAGGTGATGCTTGTACGCGAGCATCGTCGCGCCGGCAGTCTGCTGAACCCACCTCGTGGCGAGCGCTCTCGTTGATGGAACAGCGCCTAGGAACAGCAGGCTGAGCGACAAGTCGATTGCCTGGCCGTCCGTCACGGGCACGAACATCGCCGGGTTGGCGAACGGCATTTCAGCGAATTGTGTCGCGATCGCCTCTACGTCCCGCGTTGGGGAGCCGAGCAGGCGCGGCGTGTCGCCCGAAGGTGCCGCCGTCCACAATTTCCACAGCCCGCCTATCGCGATGCGACCGGCAGTTTCAAATAAGGCGAGATTGATGTCGATCGTCTCGGATCCGCCGGACGCAAAGCTCAAGGCGTGCACTGACGCGGCATGCGGCAGCACCTTTTTCCCGTAGAGCGAGTCCCAGACGTGCAGATGCAGCTGGACCAGCTCGAAAAACGAATGGCTCGCCTCCAGGCGCCGGCCGGTATCAGCTTCGATCTCTTGCCACAGCAGCTCCCAGCCGGTGAGTACGACGAGTTCGCTGGCACGATAAGGCGCTTCAAGATTGTTGGCTTCGCGCCCCCACACGAAAAGGATCCAGAGCGCAAGGTAGAGAATACGGACCCGCGCCGTCGGTTCTTGCGCCATATCCGCAGCGACCCTGCGCACCAGCTGTCCAAAATAGTTCATGGCGACGTCGGGCTCTTCCACCATCGCGGAAGCCTTGCGAAGAAGGTGACGCAACTCGGCGGGAAAGACCTCTTCGCGTAACGCGCCGTCCATGACCTTGCCGGTCAGCGTGTCCCCGCTCCAGACGCGATATGCGATGGTCGGTGTCTTTTCGTTGCGCATGAAGCCGTTCACGAGCGGCTGGACGTTTTCGAGGATCACCCCGCCGATCGCGATCACGATAACGACCGGCAGTCCCTCATGCTCGGGCGCGACACCGTTCAGGTAGGCGTCCTTGATCTCGTCGAGCGACGGGCGCAGCGCTTGGTCCGAAGCACCGTTCCACTCGGTCCGGTTGAGATCGCCGCGCTTGACGGAGAACAGGAACAGCTTGCGGACCCCATCGGTATCGTCCCCGACCGCCGCGATATCGGCGCCGTATTGTCGCGTGCCCACCATCGGTCGCGAAAGCACGTCGAAGCCCATTGCAGTGAGCATTTCGGGAAGGATGACGTCGAGTTCGTCGCGTTCTTTAAGGCCTCGGAAAAACTCGCGGACAATCGGGTTCATGCGCGCGGCTTGCCCATCGAGAACATCGTGCGCTGGAGCCAGAGGCCTACAGGATCGATCCGATCGAGCCGCGGGATTTCCTGCGAATATTCTACGGTTCCCATACGGAATTCGCTGCGCGCGGAAGTACCGTCGCCGCTGAACACTTCGCTGACGGCGCTGTCACCGTAGAGCAGGACCGACACCGGAAAGAGGCTGGCCAAGCTTCCCTTGCGCGCACCGTCGGTAACCGCGCGCTGTTCTTCCTGGCGCTGAACGGCAGCAATGAAGCGGTGCCGTTCCGATGGCCGCATCTCCTCGATGAATCCTGCGGCTTCAACCCCGGCGATGTAGTCGCGCAAATGATCGAGAAGGCGTTTGATCATTTCATTGATCGCCGTCGGCTCACTCGGCGAGCGTTCCTCGAGATACTTTCGCGGCCCGTCCCAGTAGCTAATCAGCAAGGGATCGAGAATGATCTGCTCGATCGTGCGCATTGCGGACGCAGGCCCCGTCTTGGCCAAGCTCAGCAGGATCGCAATTGCCGCGACCGGATGAAGAATGAGACTTGCGACCACGCGGCGCGCAATCGACGCGGATTGCTCTTTGGTCAGTGCGAAGCCGGAGAAATCCGAGCTGAGCGTCAAAGGGTCGTCCAGTCCTGTCGTAATCAGATCCGCCACCGCTTCGGTTAGCTCGAAATTCCCGTCGGCGAGCCATTCCGCTGCTATTAGTTCGAGCCCGAGCGGTGACTCGCTCCGCAACTTGTGCGCGGTCGATTCAATATCCGTCAGGGCGGCCACGCCAGCGCGAAGCAGATCTTTCAAAAGCGCGAAAGCCGCTTGGGCGCGCGCGCCATCGATCATCCCGTAGAGCGCGTGATCGATCGCATCGATCGTCTCGGCTTCGCCGGCGGGTGTCTCGCGCAGCACCGCGCAAAGTGCGTCGACCAGATCGGGGTCGGTCGCAGCGACCTTATTGAGGAACAATGCGTTCGCCGCGGCCAGCCGGACGCCGCGAGTCGATTTGCCGACTTGACCTCTGACGGACATCAGCGCGGTCGCGCTATCGCCGATCGTTGCACTCAGGGTGAGGAGCGCCCCAAGATTCGCGCCTGATCTTTCCTCGCCAGCCGTGTCGAGCGCATCGCGGAGTGCGCCGATCGCAGCGGCGCCGTTTGCCGGGTCCGACGACTCCATATTACCCAGTGCGAAGGCCGCCGCATTCGCTTCGACATCGGATGGGTCAACGAGCATTGCCGACAAAAGGCCAACATAGCGCGTCTGTGCTACACGCAGACCCGCCGCGAGCGTCGGTATCAGCAAATCGGTCGGCGCAGTGCCGTCGCGGATCGCGGCCAGCGCGCTGTCCACCCGGCTTTCATCCCGATCGCTCCATTCCGAGAGAGCGTTCATAATGAAATAGGGCGTGCCCGTCCCGCGGGAGCGAGCTGTCGCCGCTGCGACCAGTTTTAGGAGTGGGCCAAGCTCAATATCAAGCTGGGGGACGACCTCTGACAGCAACGTCTGCATAGGGTATCGAAGCGAACCAATTTCCGGATTTCCGAGCAGTTCTGCCAGATCAATTTCTACGCGATTGTGGGCATCGGCGATCATCGTGGCGAATGTCTTCCATTCGACCGCGTTGAGCGCGCCTTGCGCCCGTTGGACGAACGCTTCGAACTCGCCCGAGGTAATCGAAGCCTCAAGCGCTGTTCGGTCGTACGTCTCGTCTTTTTCGCTGTCTGCCATGCACTAAGAAACCACGCTTGTTGTTATGTCGCAAGTCCGCTCATGTTGCTCCCGGGCAAGGCACGTCTGATGCAAGCATCAAAGTCTAGATGTCACAGGTCCCGGATGGTCGCGCTTACAAGTTGATTGCTTTGCCGGCTGAGCGAACGGCCGTTTTCAGGAATATCGGCTACAGCGTTCAAGGTTCGGAATTAGGGCGCATACCTGTTGGTCAGCTTTGCGCCGCGCGATTGGCTGGTTCCTGTGGCAGCTGCCGTCCAAAACCCAATTAGTGAACGACGCATTCTGGGTTGCGAGCTGCCGGCGTTTAGGCACATGAGATCGCTGCAATCAGGGCCGACAGCACTCACTCAATCGCCCAAACAGTAATCCCCATCTTGCGCGCCTTGTCGACCAGGTTGGCATTGATGCCATTTCCCGGACAAGCGACCACGGCCTTGGGCAGCACTACCAGCATCTGATCATTACGACGAAATGGCGCTGCTTTCTTGAACCGATTCCAGTCTGGCCGGAACGCGACATGGGTGATCTTGCGATTGCGCGCCCAGAGCGAAGCGATGTGTTCGCCGCCGGTGGGATTGCCTCCGTGGAACAGGACCATGTCTGGATATTTGGCGAGCACCTTGTCGAGGACAGCCCAGATCCGGGTGTGGTTTTGGTAGTCAGGACCGGACGTGAACGCGATGCGCGTACCCACCGGTAGCAGCGGCTCGGTCTCTGAGCGACGCTTCGCGGCCAGATAATCCCGGCTGTCGATCATGGCGGCAGTCATAGTGCGATGGTTGACGAGTGACCCGGTACGCGGGGTCCAGGCCTTGCGGAAATGCGTTTCGAACTGGTCGCCGGCGGCATCGCGCATAAATTCCATGGCGTTGCGGCGTTCGATCAAACCAATGCCCTCGCGGAGCAGGCGCTCAAGTTCGACGGATTTTACCTCTGAGCCATCCTGCTCGCGCTGGCTGCGCTTCTGGGCATCTTCGTTGTCGTCGAGTTCGCGCTGGATCCGGCCTTCGGCGCGGTGGAAGAGGTTGGCGAGCGACCAGCACAGGTCCTCCAGATCGGGTTCGAGCCTGGTGTCAATCATGGTGGCGATGAGGGCATCGAACATGTCGGCGACGGCGCCAGCGGCGATGCGCTCTTCGGGGAGCGGTCGCGGGTCGGCTTCGTCGGAGAAGGGGCGATAGCCGTAGAGGGCGATTTCATCGAGGAGATGGGCTGTGGCTGAGGCTTCGTGTTCGGGTTCTGAATCGGGCGTGATGGTCATTGCGTCGGTCCTTGGGGCCTTGGGACCGGGCAACTTGCCCGGCCTTCATGGGCGTCCCTCTGACCGGCTGACGCGAGGCTGCATCCGTATGGACCGAAGTGCAGCGGAGGATGGCGGACGGGCGGCTATTTTGGTTCGCGATGGAAAGGCGCGGATGCGCCGCCGGAAAATAGCCGCGTGACCGCCATTGCGGCCTCGCGGCAGCCGGTCTCTCGGACGCCACTCGGAGAAGGCCGGGCTGGGCCAGGTCTTGGCTCAAGTCCTATGCACGCCGCCATCGCCCCATCTTCCAACCCCGTATCGGCTCACCCAATGTCGACGGAAAAGCGTGTCTTATCCTGCTCTCGGAGATGATGGCGAACCCGTTCGGCCAATGCACCAGCGCCATGCTGGCGGAGGTCGTCATTGAAGTCGGCGAGGTCTGGCATGAGTGATAGGAGCTCGATCCCGGCTGCCTGTGTGCTATCGGTCAGGGTGCCAAACGCCGCGTCGCCCGCCACATCGCGGTCACGTGCGACATAGAGACGCCGAAGTGTTGGCGGAAACAGGATGGCGGCGAGGTGGGCTGACGAGGTTGCGGCGACCATCGGCATGGTTGGCAGAGCTTCGCGCAACGACAGCATGGTTTCGATGCCTTCGCCTGCGATCATGACATCATCCACAGATCCGAACCTTACGGCGTTGCCGAGGATGTTGCCCATCGCCCTGCGCGGCGATGCGACTTTGGCCTTCGCGCAGCCGGATGGATCGAGCCAGGTACGATGGGTGCCGGTCTGCACGCCGTCGTTGTCGGTTACTGCTGCGATAAGCGCCGGGAAAGCGCCGGCTGTTGCTGGATCATCGTCCTCATTTGGTCTGTAGTAGCATCGCGGATGAAAGCGCAGGGCTGGCAGGTCAGATACGCGTGTGATGCCACGTGATCGCAGGTAGGTGCGCGCCATTGATCCAGTCAGTGGTTTCGAGGCGGCAAACAGGCGTATGGCAGCGGTCGTGGATCCTGCGCGCGCGGGCTTGGCGAATGCCGCGGCACGGCGCTTATCGTCCGAAGCCGATGGTGGCAGGCTGAGGAAGCGTTCGGCTTCCTCAATGGTTTCGGACAGACGCCCATGCCGCTGATTGAGCCGGATGAGATCAACGAGATCGCCATACTCGCCGGTTGCGGCATCGACCCAGTTGCCGATCGCGCCGCGTTCGGTTTCGAAGAGGCGGACGTAGAGACTGCGCCCGGGTGTTCCGGCAACATCGCCAACCATCCAGTAGCGGCCTTCGCGCCTGCCTGCAGGCAGGTAATGGCGGCAAACGGCCTGCACGTTTTGCGCAAGCCGCTCCGACAATTCTGCCGCGCGCGTGGAGAGCTTGGCCATGTCAGGCCGCCTTCCGGTCGGCGATGCGCGTCAAAGGGTGCCGTTCGAACAGTCGCTCGAGCACAGCCGACCCTGTCACCAAGTCGTCGGGCACGAACAGTCGCAGTTTCCAGCTGACGATTTCGGAGAACAGCCCCGCTGCTTTGAGCCGGTCCACAGCTGTCGGTCCGAACCCGGTCAGTTCGATCCGGTTGACCTGCATCAGCCGCGATCGGCGCAACTGCATCCCATCGGCAAGGTCGAGCATGGCTTGGCCTTCACGAAGCAATGCGAGTGCCTGTGGTGGCGAAAGCACGGGTGCTTCGGGCTTGGCCGTCGTACCCGCTGCCCATGCTGCGGACACCCTGCGCCCGACAATGCGGGTGCCATCATCGGCCTGGAGCCGGTAGACACGGGTCGATTCCTCGGGAAGCTGTTTCCAGATGGGGAGCAACAGGCCGGTGACGATGTACAGTTCGCTTGTCGTGAACTCATCGACTTGTGCCAGCTCGTCCTGCCAGATTGTCGCGAATGTCCGCTCGTCCGCCTCCTTCCAGTGGGTCTCGGGAAGGTGGGTCAGGGCGAAGTTCAGCCGCTCCATCGGCCGGATCAGCCGGACACGGCGTTCAACCTCGCCATCGTCGAGCATGAGGCTGCGAGCGGGCAACTGGACTGCAGCGCGCCGCGAGCGGGCATTGACCAACAGTCGCGCGCCCGGTTCACGCCGAAGTTTGAGCGCCCGCTCGAGCGAGACCGGCTGATTGCGCTGCTGCATTGCAATCGTGAGCAGCCGGGTCTCTGCGCCGGTGGCTGGATGGAAGTAGATCGGTTCGCTGGCTGTGATGGTGAAGCTGTCGGCGGTCAGCGTTTCCAGCCCGAGATCGTAACTGCCCGCCGCGATTGCGCTCTCGACCTTGGCGCTGAGCAACTGCTCGAACACCGTGAACAGCACATTCTGCATGTCGATGGTGAGTGCCAGCAGCCGGTTCAGGAAGGTCGTGATCGGCGGCAACTCGTCCTTGAGGCACCCGCTGCCATCGGTCAGCGACAGGCCGGTCATGCTCTCGAAGGTCGCGAGCGAGCACTGCTCGACCTTGCCGGCATAGAGCAGCACATAGAGCTGGCGCAGGGCATCGCGGGCATAGGGACTTTCGAGATTGTCTTCGGGGCGGAACAGCCCCTGACCACCGGTCTGCCGCTGACCGCGCGTGATCGCACCCAGCGTGTCGAGCCGCCGTGCGATTGTTGAGAGGAAGCGTTTCTCGGCCTGGACATTGGTGGCCACCGGCCGGAACAGCGGCGGCTGCGCTTGGTTGGTGCGGTTTGTGCGCCCCAAGCCTTGAATCGCAGTGTCGGCCTTCCAGCCTGCTTCGAGCAGATAGTGATGGCGTAGCCGCTGGTTCCGCGCGCCGAGATCCGCATGGTAGCTGCGTCCCGTGCCACCGGCATCGGAGAAGACGAGGATCTGCTTGCGGTCCTCCATGAACGCCTGCGCTTCAGCGAGGTTGGCATGCGCAGGCCGGTTCTCGACTGCAAGCCGGTCGCCATTTGCATCGACCTTGCGGACGATCCGGCGCGAACGGCCGGTCACCTCGGCCACCATATCTGTCCCGAACCGCTGCACGATCTGGTCGAGTGCGCCTTGTACAGGTTCCATCGATGCCAACTGCTCCATCAGCCGGTTACGTCGTTCGAGCGCCTCGCGGCACTGCACGACATTGCCATCCTCGTCATAGGCTGGCCTCGACGCGAGATTGCCGTCGCCGTCGGTGAAGCTCTCATGAAGCTGGGTCGGGAAGCTGTGGAGGAGGTAATCCAGAACATATTCGCGTGGCGTGATATCGACCTGAATGTCGGTCCACTCGCCCGGATCGATGTCGGCGAGGCGGCGCGACAGCAGCGCTTCCCCCGTCGAGACGATCTGCACCACAGCGGCGTGGCAATCGGCGAGGCCCTGCTCGATCGCGGCGATCAGCGTTGGCGTCTTCATCGCCGTAATGAGATGATTGAAGAAGCGCTGCTTGGCGGATTCGAACGCCGAACGGGCTGCCGACTTCGCCTGTGCGTTGAGAATACCCTCGCTGCTCGTGACGTTGGCGGCCTCCAGCGCTGCGTCCAAGTTGTTGTGGATGACCTGAAACGCCCCGGCATAGCCATCGTAGATGCGGACCTGGTGCGGGGTCAGCTGGTGCTCGAGCAGCTCATATTCGACGCCTTCATAGGACAGCGAACGGGCTGCATAGAGACCGAGAGCTTTCAGGTCGCGGGCGAGCACCTCCATCGCTGCGACCCCGCCCGCTTCGATGGCCGCGACGAAATCGGTGCGTTTGTCGAAGGGAAAGTCAGCGCCGCCCCACAGGCCGAGCCGCTGAGCATAGGCAAGGTTCTCGACCGTGGTCGCCCCGGTTGCAGAGACATAAACAATCCGGGCATTGGGCAGTGCATGCTGCAGGCGCAGTCCAGCACGTCCCTGCTGCGAGGGGGCGGAATCGCCCCGTTCGGATTTGCCGCCACCGGCATTCTGCATGGCATGGCTCTCGTCGAAAACAATGACCCCGTCGAAGTCGGTCCCCAGCCAGTCGACGATCTGCTGCACCCGCGAAACCCGGTTTTCGCGCGCGTCGGAGCGTAGCGTGGCATAGGTCGTAAAAAGGATACCCTGCTCGAGCCGGATCGGCATGCCCTGACGGAAGCGGGCGAGCGGGGTGACCAGCAAGGGCTCTTGCCCCAGAGCTTTCCAGTCGCGCTGCGCATCTTCGAGCAGCTTGTCGGACTTTGAAATCCAAACCGCGCGGCTGCGACCCTTGAGCCAGTTGTCGAGCACAATTCCGGCAACCTGCCGACCCTTGCCTGCGCCGGTGCCATCGCCGAGGAACCAGCCCTTTCGGAAGCGGACAGGGGTATCGCAATCATCGGGCGCGGCTTCGACCTTGTTCCAGGTTGCATCGACGGACCAGCGGCCGGCGAGATGGTCGGCATGGGCTTCGCCCGCATAAATTACTGATTCGAGCTGGGCATCCGACAGCAGCCCCTGTTCGACGAGGCCAGCGGGCAGATGAGGGCGATAGCTCGGCTTGGGCGGCGCGACCGAGGACATCGCGGCTGATTGCACCAGTCGTGTCGGATGCGGCTGCGCGCCAGCGATGCGGATCGATTGGAGCGAGTAGGGCTCATAGAGCGATTCAGAGAGCTTGCCGTCGGTTGGAGGGCACCAGTCGATCACATCATAGTCGAGCGGCACGCCACATATTGCAGGGATCGGGGCTGTAGCCAGTCTAGGCCTTGGGCTGGCTTTGATCGCTTGTGAATTGCGGGCAGCTACCAGTGGCTGAAGAGCTGATGCGGCGATGGGCTGACGTGGCGGGAGGCTGTCGGCCAACCAGCGCAGCAAGGTCGCAAGATCGGGAGCCATGCCTCGCGATGCCGGAAATTGTGCTGGATTGTCTGCGGGAACCTTGTCGATAACGGTCAGCCGGGTTTCAACCGAAGTGCCGTGCGGTGCGAACACGCTGCCCGCTATCACCGCGCTGAACACGACCCGGGCGTTGTCCTGCATCCGGACGAAACCATCACGCCATGCCTTGTGATCTGGCGCGCAGTTGGCCCCCGTGATCGCGACGAGCCGTCCACCGTCGGCAAGCCGCGCCACTGCTGATGACAGATGCCGGATGGCTGCGTCGGCCACACGTGAATCAACATTCAGCGCTGCCGAGAATGGCGGGTTCATGATGATGCAACTCGGGACCACAGCTGCATCGAGCCGGTCGTGGATCTGTGCGGCGTCGTGCATCGACACGTGCGAGCTTGCAAACAGGCAGCCAAGCAGGGCCGCACGCACTTCGGCAACCTCGTTCACGGCCAATCTGCATCCGGCGAGCTCAGCCTGTACCGCCATCAGTCCCGTGCCCGCTGAAGGTTCGAGCACCAGTTCGTCCGGCAGAAAGCCCGCAGCAAACCCGGCCACCCATGCCAGTCCCAGCGGCGTCGAGAATTGCTGGTAGGCCTGCATTTCCTCGCTGCGCCGGGTTTGCGTCGGCGCAAGCCGGGCAATCCGTTCGAGCAGTTTCAGGCGTTCGAACGGATCGGCGGTCCTGGCATGGATTGCCGGGCCGTAGCGGCGCATGAACAGCAATTGCGCGACCTCGACGGCTTCGTAGGCGATCTTCCAGTCCCAGGCTCCTGTCGCATCGCTTGCGCCAAAGGCGGACTGCATGGCGGTGCGAATGGCGGGCGTGTCGATCCGGCGACCGGCGGCAAGGTGGCCGAGCAGGTCATGGGCTGCGGTGATGATCGCGGTAGCGGTTTGCTGCGGGCAAGCAGCGGCAAGTGGGCGCGCGGAGGCACCCGCCAAAGGCGAGTTGGTCATGTCGGAATTCCTTGTTTGAAGTTGGGGAGGTGGTGGCCGGATCAGGCAGGCGGAATATAGGCCTCGTAGGGATCGCCCGGCGCGAAGTGCCCGAACGGTGTCATCACATATTCGCCGTCGTCGCGGCCAACGGCGCAAAGAACGTAGCGGGTTTCGCCGCTGGCAACCTCGGTACATTCCATCAACGCGAGATCGCCCGCTTGTGCGGCTTTCAGCAGCGTCTCGAAATTGGCGCGGGCATGGTCAGGAATTGCCATGGCAAGGCTCCTTCATCGGTGAGGGGGGAAAGACGCGCGGGGCGAACCGGGCCGCCCCGCGCGAGCGAAGTTCATTCGGCAGCGATCGCGAAGGCGTTGTCGGCGTCCGCATGTTCGACATCATCCGCGAGGAAATCGGGCAGGTCCGCAATGTCAGCTTCATCTGCTTCGAAAACCGGCAACCGCAGGGGTTCAGGCAACCAACCGGTGCCGCCCAGCAGCCGTTCAGCCTCGCGTGCCATGTCACCCTTTTTGAGATGTTCGATCAGGGCGGCGGTCGCATCGCCCTTGGCTTCGCGGACCGCTTCGATGATCCGGGGCTTGGTCACCCGGCCAAGGTAGTTGTCGACCGTTGGCGTCCAGCCAGCCTCGGCCATGTCGAGCCCGACGACTGCTGCCAGAGCATCGGCGGCGGCAATGCGCTGCGCCACACCGTGCGCCGAGATGCGTCCGTCATAGCCCTTGCTCGGCTCAAACAGTGCGTTGACGCCGTGGCTGACACAGTGGGCGAGCAGCGCCATCTGCTCATCCTGCGGCATTGCGGCGAGGGCGTCCCACAGCGCTTGTGGTTCATCCGGCAGCCTTTCTCCCCAATGTTCATGACGCGCCTGGATCGACTGGTTCCAGACACTCTCGCGCAAGTTCGGTGCGACATTGCCGAGCCAGGCTTGGGTGATGCCGATCTGCACACAGCCATGGGTGCTGTGGGGACGAAACACCGACAGGACGAGCGCATGGAGAAGGGCGAGGAATGCCGCCTGCGGAGCGTTGGCCAGTGCATCGCGCAGGGCGAGCGTGCGTTCAGCAGTGAGTTCGGAAATGAGCCTGTCAGGCAACGGCTTGATCGCCTCATCTTCGTCGTCGTCACCACCGATTGGCGCCGCTTGCCCTGCCACGGTAACGGTCGCGCCATCGGACACGTCTGCATTGGCATCGTTCGCACCGGCATTCTGACCTTCAGCGACGGGTTCATCTTCAGCACGGACATAGCCGCGGTCGATCCGCAGGCGACCATCATGGGTCAGCGAAATGAACACGCCGGCGCGCGCCATGTCGTCTGGATCGTAAACCGTTGGACGAGTGTTCAGGGCGGTCAGTTCGGTATCGATCTCGATCAGCCGCGCATCGACTTCGTCGGGAAGGTCGCTGCCATCGCCGTAGTCGTCGCCAATGCGGTCATATTCCTCGACCAGCACATCGCGCCGTGCCTGCTCGTCGTCGTTCAACGGAGCGGTCGTGCCGACGATCCGGCGTTTGCCGCGCTCGCAGCCATAGGGCAGGTCGACGGCGGCCTCGACCCATTTCCAGCCTTCGGCACCGATTTCCTGGGCGAGTTCCGATAGCTTTTCGCTCACCAGCAATTCGACCAGTGCGGGATCTTGCAACCATCCATCTTCGTCCGTCGAGAACAGATCGCGCATCACATAGCCACCAGCCTCGGTGTAGGCGTCAAGGCCGATGAACCGGACGCGGCGGTCGCTTGCGGAAATCGCATCTTCGGTCAGCAAGCGGCGGATGTGATAAGCTGGCACATGGTGCCCCTGATTGACCTGTTCCCAGACCTGCTCCTGGCGCGCGTGGTTGTCGGTGACCGAGAAGGCCATGAGCTGTTCGAGCGTGATGCCGTCCTCACCATAGATTTCGAGCAGGGTGGGCGAGACCGAGGCGAGCCGCAGGCGCTGGCGTACGGTCGAGACAGAGACGAAGAACCGCGCGGCGATGTCCTCCTCGGACAGGCGGGCTTCGATCAGCGCGGTGAAGGCACGGAACTGATCGAGCGGATGCAGCGCGACGCGCATGACGTTTTCGGCGAGCGAGTCCTCTTCGGCGATCCCGGCTTCGCGCACGACGCAAGGGACTGGTTGATCCTTGGCCATCCGCTTGGTCTTCACCAGCAGTTCGAGCGCTCGGAAACGGCGGCCACCGGCCGGCACCTCGAACATGCCGGTTTCCTTGCCATCGGCATCGAGCACGGGGCGGACGTTGATGCTCTGGAGCAGGGTCCGGCGGTAGATGTCCTCGGCCAGATCCTCGATCGAAAAGCCGGCCTTCACGCGGCGGACATTCTTCTGGCTCAGCACCAGCTGCGAGAACGGGATGTCACGCGAGGCGCTGAGCACGAGCTTGGGCAAAGTCTTGGTCATGGGGTTTCTCCATGACGGGCCGCCCGAAAGACTCTCTCTCAGGCCCGAACCCGTCACGAAGCGAAGCGCCGCCCTCTCACTCTGAGAAGGCAGCGCAACGTTGAAGTAACTCGCTGGGCCCGGGGAGGCTTAGTGCACCCGGTCGAGCAACTTCTTGGCCTTGCCCTCCATGTCGAGCCGGGCGTCCTGATGGGCCTTGGACCGCGCCAATGCGGTGATGCCCTGCACGAAATCGAAGATCGTTTCCGGCGGGCGGCCTTCCTCGGCCAGCACGGTCTCGATGATCCGGCCGGTTTCAGCCTTGGAGAATCCGCGCGCCCGGAGGAAATCCTGCCGGTCTTCGTCGCTACGGGCGACAATTCGCTCCCGCGCGGTCTTGATGCCGTTGATGAACGGCTGCGGCGAGGAATTGGCAAAGTTCAGCAGCGCCGGTTCGGCTTCATGGGCAAAGCGGTTAGCGGCATATTTGCTGTGGCGAATGCTGATTTCCTCGAAGTCCTCTACCCCCCACAGGTTCCGGTTCTGGCAGACCGCGCGCAGGTAGAAGCTCGCCATGCCGAGCGTCTTGGCGCCGACCTCGGAGTTCCAGCAATAGAACCCGCGGAAGTAGAGATCGGGCGATCCGTCGGGCAGCCGCCCGGCTTCGATCGGGTTGAGATCGTCGACCAGAAACAGGAAGACGTCGCGATCCGACGCATAGAGCGTGGTCGTATCCTTCGAAATGTCGACGTTTGGGTTGTAGACCCCGGTCGACCAGTCGAGCGCGCCCGGAACCTTCCAGCGTGTGTCGCCCGTGCCATTGCCAGCGATCTTTTGCACCGCTTCGACGAGTTCGTGGTCGTAAATCCGGCCATAATCAGGGCCGGTCACGGCGCGCAGTTCCAGGCGGCCATTGTCAGTTTCGAGCGTCTTGATCTGTTCGGCTCGGTTGGAGGTCAGCCCGTATTGCAGATTGATCGCGGCGAGCGGCGCCGGAAGTTGGCGCAGATAGGCAGCAGGAGCGCCTACCTGGTTGGCCAGTTGCCCAAAGCTCCAGTGGGTTGGCGTCACCGGTGCCTCGGCACCCGGCAACATGAGAGCCAGGCGTTCCGGATCATTGCGGTTTGCTTCGACATGGATCAGCGCCGTCTCGACCACGCGCGTCCGGCTCCGGTCAGACCGACCGCGCACGGATCGGGCCAGATCGCCCAGTGACAGAAACCGCTCATCATCGGGGCGCGAGAACCATTCCGACGACACCCGACCCACGCGCGAGCCGCGCGAGACATCCACTTTGTAACCGCCGCTTGGGTCGCGGCGCGTATCGAGAACCTGCATATCCATGGGAAATCTCCATGACGGCTGGCCGGGAGCCTCTCTCTCGACCCTCATCCCGTCACGGCGAAGCCCGCCAGACTCTCACTCTCCCCCCTCAACGCTTACAACCGCGCGAGCGGCCAGCGAGATCGCCAAAGCAAGAAACTGCACCCTGAACGAGGCGGAGCATCGCGTCATCGCTCGCGCAGGCGGAAAGGCGGGGCCTGTCGGCTTTCCCGGCTTGCGCTTTGGGCCATGTCCGCCGGATCAGAGTGCGTGCGGGGCCCCATGCGTCAGACACCGCGCCCTCAGGAGCAGGGCAGGCAGCCCTGCGGGACAGAGCGCGTCAGCAGCCCCGCTCCTCGTTTCGGGGCGTTGCGGGGTGTCCCCGCTGAGGTGGGTGTGAAGAAGCCGCACAGCGGCTTCGACCAGGGAGGAAACGTCCTCCCCCACATCGAAAATCAAGCCTCTACGCCATGCTACGCAACACGTTGATTACGTGGCGATTACGTGGCTCTCGACAGCCCCTTGGGAGGGGAGTATATTTGCACCTAAGCCGTTGAGAAGTTTGGTGGACGCACTAGGGCTCGAACCTAGGACCCGCTGATTAAGAGTCAGCTGCTCTACCAACTGAGCTATGCGTCCACATTGCCTGGAGGTCCGCCGCATGTCGGCGGGTCCGTTGGTCAGGGCGCGGCAATTACCATCATGGGCGGGCTTTGCAAGTCTCAATTTGCGTTATGGAGGATTTTGTCGGCTTTGCGGCGCATTTGCGTGTGATGGCATCAGCCCCAGTCGGTGCGGCGTTGTCGGCCGGAACGGTCGATCGCCATGATGATGCCGATGCACAGCATCACCGTCAGCATCGACGATCCGCCATAGGACATGAAGGGCAGGGGGATGCCGACCACGGGCGCCAGCCCCATCACCATCATCAGGTTGATCGCAACGTAGAAGAACACGGTGGTGATGAGGCCCGCAGCCGTCAGGCGCGCGAACTTGTCCTCCGTGCGCAGGGCGACGCGGATACCCCAGCGGAAAAGCAGCATGAAGGCGAGGATCAGCAGCATGCCGCCCGCCAGCCCCCATTCTTCCGCCATCGTCGCGAAAACGAAGTCGGTATGCCCCTCGGGCAGGTAATCGAGATGACTTTGCGTGCCGTTGAGGAAGCCCTTGCCGAACACCCCGCCGGATCCGATCGCGATCTTCGACTGGCTGATGTGATAGCCGGCCCCCAGGGGATCGCTTTCAGGGTCGAGGAAGATGAGAACCCGCTTCTGCTGATAGTCATGGAGAAAGCTGAAGGCGATCGGGACGATCGCCGCCATGGCAAGGCCGGTCCCGATGAACAGCCGTAGAGGCAATCCGGCAAGGAACATGACGGTCACGCCGCCCGCCAGAATCATGGTCGCTGTGCCGAGATCCGGCTGTATCAGCACAAGTGCCCATGGGAAGCCGATCAGGACGAGCGCGGGCCATATCGCATTCCACGTCCGCAATTCGCCCACGGGTAGCCGGGCGTAGAACTGGGCGACGGCCAGCACGATCATCGGCTTCATGAACTCGGACGGCTGCAACTGCATGAAGCCCAGGTTGATCCACCGCTGGCTGCCGCCGCGTACGCCGCCGATCAACTCGACCAGGATCAGCGATACCAGCATGACGGCATAGCCGGGCAAGGCGAGGCTGGCGAACCGGGATACGGGCATCCGCGCCAGCGTCAGCGCCATCACCGTGAAGATGAGGAACCGAACCGACTGATTGCTGGCCCAGGGGCGGATATTGCCCCCCGCCGCGCTGTAGAGCACGACGCAGCCGAACGCGGCGATCGCAAAGAGCAGGATCATCACGCGCCAGGGCAGCCGGGCGATCGGGGCGGGGATCATGCTCAATCGTGTTCCTCCGCAGCGTTGCTTTCGTTCATAGACGGCGTGGAGGCATTGGCGACGGCGGCTACGGTGGCGTTGGCGGCGTTCATCTGGTCGGGCGTCAGCGCCGTTTCAAGCCCCTTCTGCACGCGGAACGCGGCCATCTGCGCGGCCATGCGCTCGGCGGGCGTCCCGCCCCAGGTCTTTTCCAGTTCGACGAGCTTCTCGGTGGCCTTCTGCGGATCGAACAGATAGCTCAGCGTATCGCTGGCGATCGGCGCGCTGTCCTGATTGCGGATCGTGTGGCCGCCATGTTCGAGGATGCAGCCGACGGCATAGCGCGGATTGTCGTAGGGCGCGAAGCCCTGGAACAGCGTGTGGTCGCGCAGCTTGAAGGGCAGGGAGGCATTGCTGCGCACGCCCGATCCCCGCTCGGCCATGGTGATGCGACGGACCTGCGCGGTGCCTGTCTTGCCGGCCAGCAGCACGCCGGGCACGGACATGCGGCCCGCGCCCCCCGTCCCCCCGCCGTTCACCACGGCGTTCATCGCATCGCGGATCGTCGCGAGATGTTCGTAGGTCGCACCGACCGAGGCTGGCGCCGGACGCTTGGCACCCATCAGGAAATTGGGGTTGAGCATCTTGCCGGTGGCCAGACGCGACGCCATCACCGCCAGCTGCAGCGGATTGGTCAGCATATAGCCCTGACCGATGGTGGCGTTGACCGTGTCGTAGGCCTGCCACTTCTCCTTGTATTTCTTTTCCTTCCACACCGGGTCGGGCACGGTGCCATAGCTTTGGCTCGGGAAAGGCAAGTCGAATTGCTGCCCCATGCCCAGCCGCCGCGCCATCAGGGCGATGGGGTCCATCCCGATGCGCAGCGCCATGGTATAGAAATAGATGTCGCAACTCTGGGCGATCGCGCCGCGCATGTCGAGCGGGCCGTGGCCGCGCCGTTTGTGGCAGTGGAACAGGGTGTTACCCACGCGCATCGCGCCGCCGCAGGACACCCTGTCGCTGGCCGGCACGCCCGCTTCTAGAAGGGCCAGCGCGACCATCGGCTTGACGGTCGATCCGGGCGGATACAGGCCGCGCAGGGCCTTGTTGCGCAGGGGAACGTGATCGTCCTGAGACAGCATCGCCCATTCCAGGCTGCCGATCCCGTCGGAAAAGCTGTTGGGATCGAAGCTGGGCATGGACGCCATGGCCAGTACGTCGCCATTGCTGCAATCGATCACGACCACCGAACCGCTCTGCGTGCCCAGCCGCCGCCCGGCATATTCCTGCAATCCCGCGTCGATGGTGAGTTGCAGCGTCTTTCCCGGCGTGTCCGACCGCGTGGTGAGTTCGCGCACGATCTTGCCGCGCGCGGTGACTTCGACGCGCTTGGCGCCTGGCGTACCCGTCAGCACCTTGTCGAAGGATCGTTCGAGACCGTCCTTGCCGATCTTGTATCCCGGCGTGATGAGGAGAGGATCCTTGCGTTCCTTATACTCCTCCGCCGACGCCGTGCCGACATAGCCGATCAGATGGCCGACGCTCGCCCCGGCGGGATAGAATCGCGAAAAACCCTGCGAAGGCGCGACGCCGGGAAGATCGGACAGGCGCACGCTGACGGCGGCATATTGCTCGTAGGTCAGATTGTCGGAGACCTGCACGGGCTGGAATCCGGCGGCCTTTTCCAGTTGCTCGTTGATTTTTTCCACATCCTCGGGCGCGAGAGCGAGCAGCTTCGCCAGGCTGGCGACCGTCGCTTCCTTCTCCCGCAGGCGATCGGGGATGATGTCGACGCGAAAGTCCGTGCGGTTGTTGGCCAGCGGGCGGCCATGCCGGTCGATGATCCAGCCGCGACGCGGCGGGATAAGCGTCAGGTTGACGCGGTTGCTTTCGGCCAGAAGCTGATATTTCTCATTCTCCGCCACGCTGATCCAGGCCATGCGCGCGGCGAGCAGCGCACCGACGCTGCCCTGTATGCCGCCCAATACCATGGCGCGGCGCGTGAAGGAAAATGTCTGGCTGGCTTCGGTGACGGTCTTTCGCGTGGACTTGGGAAACTTCATGCCATGATGCGCCAGCGATCGAGCCACGCGCATTGCCGCGCGACGAAGGGATAGAGCAGGATCGACCAGAGTATCTGCGGCGCGACCAGCATTAGGGTCGCGCCCCCGCCGGTCAGTCGCGCGAACCAGAGGCCACCCGTGATGCAGAAAATAACGGCAATGGCGGCAATAAGCCAGTCCTGCCAGTAATCGCGCCAGATAAGGCGTCGCTCCGCCATGTCGATGCCGATCATAGTGATCGTCCACATGCAGACGGCGCTGCCCAGCGGCTGGCCGCTCATGATGTCGTCGAACA
Source organism: Sphingobium sp. (assembly GCA_965279415.1). Lineage (GTDB taxonomy): Bacteria > Pseudomonadota > Alphaproteobacteria > Sphingomonadales > Sphingomonadaceae > Sphingobium. The sequence goes on along the minus strand of OZ257238.1, from coordinate 280,790 downwards.
GACCGAGCGGCACCGCCACCCATGCCGGCAGCAGCTCAGGCCGCAGCAGACGCCACGAAAGCAGCAGCAGCAGGCCCAGCGGCGGCAGCACCGGGGTCTGCGCGATGATCGGCAGGATCGGCAGCATGGAGCCGATCATGATCGTGATGATCGGCGTTCCGCGCAGGCGAAAGTTGGAAGGATCGCCGCCAAGGCGCGGCCCCTCGGGTATCATGGTGTCGCGGGCACCGGTGCGGACGGCGCAACGGGTGCAGCCGGGCGCGTGACGGTCGCCTCATAGGGGCGCTGGACGATCACCGCCTCGACGCGCGCGGGATTGGCGAGCGGGACGGCGATCGCCTTGTCGCCGTCGGAGCGCACGATGATCGCCACCGGGATATTGGGGCGATAGAGGCCGCCGGTGCCGGACGTTACCATGACGTCGCCCGGCTTGAACGGGTTGTTGCCCGCGTTGAGCGAGCGGACCTCCAGCGATCCGTCGTCCTGCCCTGTCGCGATCCCGGCGATATTGTCCTTCGCGCGGCGCACCGGCACGATGTTCTGGCTGTCGGTCAGCAGCAGTACGTCGGCGGTATTCGGCCCCGCCGTCAGGATGCGGCCGATCAAGCCCTCCGACGCGCGGACCGGCATGCCCGGATAGGCGCCCTGCGATCGTCCGGCGGCAAGCCGGGCTATGCGCCGCGTGCTGCCGCCCGTCGAACTGATGAGGCGGGCGGCGACGACTTCGCCATCCTCGTCCTCGACCAGCTTGAGCAGCTTCTTGAGGCGGATATTCTCCTGCTCGATCGCGGCGGCTTCGATCAGGCGGGTGCGGTTGGTATCGACTTGCCGACGCAATGCGGCATTCTGCGACCCCGCCCGGAAATAGGCGACGATCTGTTCGTCTATGGTGCCGAGACCGCTGACCAGTTGCCGCATCGTCATGGACGCAGGGCGCGTCACTTCCGCCATGGTGGAGCGGATCGCGGCGAAGCCCGTCGGATCGACCATGGCGACGATCACCAGCAGCAGGCCGACGAGCGCCCCCGATACCGCGACGACATAGCCGGCGAACAAGCCATATTGCGCCTTCCGGTCATAGCCGGGGCGCCGGCTGGGTGGCCGCGCCATCGCTCAGTTCTCCACTCAGCCGGTTTGCAGGACGCCCCGGAACATCGGGTCTTCCATAGCGCGGCCCGTGCCGATCGCAACGCAGGTAAGCGGATCTTCCGCGATGGTGACGGGCAGGCCCGTTTCGTCGCGCAGTTCGTCGTCCAGACCTTTCAGCAGCGCACCGCCGCCGGTCAGCACGATGCCTTGATCCACGATGTCCGCGGCCAGTTCCGGCGCGGTGTTTTCGAGCGCGATGCGGACGCCCTCTACGATCGTGCTGATCGGTTCCGCCAGCGCGTCGGCGATCTGGCCCTGATTGATCGAGATTTCCTTTGGTACGCCGTTCACGAGGTCGCGGCCCTTGATGTGGATCGTCTGGCCAACGCCATCGGCAGGCGACTGGGCGACGCCATACTCCTTCTTGATCCGCTCCGCGGTGGCTTCGCCGATCAGCAGATTGTGGTGGCGACGGACATAGGAGACGATCGCTTCGTCCATCTTGTCCCCACCCACGCGCACCGATGTCGTGTAGGCCAGGCCACGCAGCGAGAGCACGGCGACTTCGGTCGTGCCGCCGCCGATGTCGACCACCATGGAGCCGATCGGTTCGGTGACGGGCATGTCGGCGCCGATCGCGGCGGCCATCGGTTCCTCGATCAGGAACACCTGGCTCGCGCCCGCGTTGCTGGCCGCGTCGCGGATGGCGCGGCGTTCGACCTTGGTCGAGCCGCTGGGGACGCAGATCACGATTTCGGGGAAGCGCCACGGGCGGGCCTTGCCGCCATGCACCTTGGTGATGAAATGCTTGATCATCTGCTCGGCGACGTCGATGTCGGCGATCACGCCATCGCGCAGCGGGCGAATCGCTTCGATACTGTCGGGCGTCTTGCCCATCATCAGCTTGGCGTCGTCGCCCACGGCCTTGACCCGCTTGATGCCGTTCAGCGTTTCCACCGCCACCACCGACGGTTCATTGAGGACGATACCCCGTCCGCGGACATAGACGACGGTGTTGGCCGTGCCAAGATCGATGGCCATGTCCTGCGACGAAAACTTGAACAAACGCGAAAAGATCGACATGCTTTTCCCTAATCCAGACGGCGACCCGGAACGGACAGGCGCCGCGAAACATCGGTCATCCCCGCCTGCGCTCGGTCAGCCTTTCGATATGGAAAAAATGTCGGGCGGCGGGTCGCGGAAGGCGTCCGCTTGGGCTACTCCCTAACCAATGTCAATACGCCGCCTCCCCGAACATCTGGTCAATCGCATCGCTGCGGGCGAAGTGGTCGAAAGACCGGCCAGCGCGCTCAAGGAGTTGGTCGAAAACGCCGTGGATGCGGGCGCAAGGCGGATTTCCGTGCGCTTGGCGGCAGGCGGGCTGGATCGCATCGAAGTGATCGACGACGGGTGCGGCATGTCGCGCGACGATATGGCGCTGGCGCTTGAGCGTCACGCCACCTCCAAACTGCCCGACGATGCGATCGAGAACGTCGCAACGCTCGGTTTTCGCGGTGAAGCGTTGCCCTCGATCGCCAGCGTGGCGCATCTCACGATCGAAAGCCGCACGCGCGAAGGCGGAGAGGGCTGGCAGCGGATCGTTGATAATGGCGTGCTGTTGTCCGAGGGGCCTGCCGCCGTCCCGCCGGGCACGCGCATCCGGGTGGAGCATCTGTTCGGCAAGGTGCCGGCGCGGCGCAAGTTCCTGCGCTCCGCCCGCGCGGAATATGCCGCCTGTCTCGACGTGATCCGCCGCCTCGCCATGGCGCGGCCCGACATCGCCTTCACGCTGGAGCATGACGGGCGCAAGGCGATAAGCGTGCAGGAAGGTGAAAGCCGGGAGGATCGTGTCGCGGCGCTGACCGACCGGGCGCTGGCGGACAATCATGTCGTGCTGTCCTATGATCGCGAGGGCGTGCGCCTGTCCGGCGTGGCGGGGCTGCCGACCTATCATCGCGGGGTCGCCGATCATCAGTTCCTGTTCGTCAATGGCCGTCCGGTGCGTGACCGCCTGCTGGTCGGCGCAGTGCGCGGGGCCTATGCGGACCTTCTGGCGCGAGACCGCCATCCGGTGGTTGCGCTCTTCCTCGACCTGCCGCCGACCGAAGTCGATGTAAATGTCCATCCCGCCAAGACCGAAGTGCGCTTCCGCGAACCGGCCATGATCCGGGGGATGATCGTCAGCGGCCTGAAGCGGGCGCTGGACGAGGCGGGGTTCCGCTCGGTGCAGCGCGCCGATCCCGGTGCGCTGGGCGCGTGGCGTCAGGAGCCGGTCTCGCCGACGCCGATCGGCGCGATGCCCATCTTCGAGGCGGTAGGCGCCTATGCGCCGACGACGCCTTATGCTGCGCCGTCGCTGGGCGACCGGCGGGCGACGTTCCTGACGCCGCCGCCGATGGCGCGGGCGGAACCTGCGTTCGAGGCACCGCCCGAAACGCACAACTATCCGCTGGGCGTGGCGCGCGGGCAGGTGGCCAAGACCTACATCGTTGCCGAGGCGGAGGACGGTCTCGTCATCGTCGATCAGCACGCCGCGCATGAACGGCTGGTGCTGGAGCGGATGCGGCGGGCGGTGGAGGGGGGCGGCGTCGCGTCTCAGGCACTGCTGTTGCCCGATGTCGTCGAACTGGACGAAACGGCGTGCGACCGGCTGGAAGCGCGGATCGGCGAACTTTCGGAACTGGGGCTGGACCTCGAACGCTTCGGCCCTTCGGCGATGCTGGTGCGCGCGACGCCTGCGATGCTGGGAGCCGGCGACGTGCACGGCCTCGTCACCGGTCTGGCCGACGATCTCGCGGCGTTCGATACGACGCTGTCGCTCAAGGAGCGGCTGGATCACGTCGCGGCGACCATGGCCTGCCATGGATCGGTACGGGCGGGGCGGGTGCTGTCCGTCGCGGAAATGAATGCGCTGCTGCGCGAGATGGAAGTGACACCGCGCAGTGGCCAGTGCAATCATGGCCGCCCGACGTGGGTGAAGCTGGGCCATGGCGACATCGAAAAGCTGTTTGGAAGGAAATGACGATGCGGGTTCGCGGCGCGATGATCGGACTGGCTCTGATGGCTATGCCTGTTGCGGGGGCGGCGCAGGAGGCTGCACCGAAATGCCCGACCAAGCCTGTTCTGGAGGCGCCCTGGGAGGCGTGGGCCGTGCTGCGTTCCGGCAAGGCGGGGCACCAGGTGGGCGACGCCAAAACCCTGCTGCTGGGATCGGCGCTGACGGCAAGCCTGCATCCGATCGCCCATGTCCAATATTCCGCGAAGCCGGGAAAGCCGGTGACGGCAGGCACTTTCGGCGGCACATTCCGCCTGAACCTCGCCAAGCCGAGCCGCGTCGGCATCGCGCTGTCCGACGCAGCGTGGCTTGATGTGGCGATCGGCACGGCACTCGCCGTCAGTCTCGATCATGGCCATGGCCCGGACTGTTCGGGCATCCGCAAGATCGTCTGGTTCGATCTGCCTAGAGGCGCGAACATCGTCCAGATCGCGAATGCGCCGGGCGAGACCATCCGCATCATGGCAGTCGAAAAACCTGCGGGCTGAACGACCCGGATCAGCTTGGCCGCGTGCGCCACATCGCGATGGGTTTGAGCGTCATCACCGGCTCGTCGCGCTGGTTGAAGACGGTGATCTTCGTCTTGACGATGCCCATTTCCGGGCGGCTTCTGGACGGTATCTTCTCGACCACTTCGGCTTCGCAGCGCAGGACGTCGCCCGGATAGCATGGCTGCAGCCAGCGCAATTCATCGACGCCCATGGCGCCCAGACTGGCGGCCTGCCGTTCGGGCCGCTCCTGGATATGCGCGACGAACATCGCCATAAACATGCCCGCCGAGTGCCATCCGCTGGCGGCCAGCTTCTTGAAATGCGTCTTGGCGGCGGCTTCGTCCGAAAGGTGGAAAGGCTGCGGATCATATTTCGAGGCGAAGTCGATCACTTCCTCGCGCTCGACCACATAATGGCCGAAGCGTTCGACTTCGCCGATTTCTATGTCCTCGAAATAATGCGCCATATTCGTTTCAACCTGCAACCTGTATGATGCGGGTCTATCGGTGGTTTCCGTTTCCGTCAACCGGCACTTGCCAGGTCACACGTTGAACCGGAACAGCATGATGTCGCCATCCTGGGTCACATATTCCTTGCCTTCCGCGCGCCATTTGCCCGCTTCCTTGGCGCCCGCTTCGCCTTTGAACTGGACGTAGTCGTCATAGGCCATGGTTTCGGCGCGGATGAAGCCCTTCTCGAAATCGCTGTGGATCGCGCCGGCGGCCTGCGGGGCCTTCGATCCCTTGTCGACGGTCCATGCGCGGGCTTCCTTTGGGCCGACGGTGAAGAAGGTGATGAGGCCGAGCAGTTCGTATCCCGCGCGGATGATGCGCGCGAGGCCCGCTTCGGCGAGGCCGAGGGCTTCGAGATATTCGCCGCGTTCCTCGATCGGCATGGTGATGAGTTCCGCCTCGATCGCCGCGGAGACGATGACGGCGCTCGCGCCTTCGGCCTTCGCCTTCTCGAACACGCGGGCGCTGAACGCATTGCCTTCCGAGGCGCTGGCTTCATCGACGTTGCAGACGTAGAGCACGGGCTTGCTGGTGAGCAACTGCGCCTGCGCGAACAGGCGCTCCTCCTCTTCGTCGCGGGGTTTTGTGAGGCGTGCGGGCTTGCCTTCGCGCAGCAGGTCGAGCGCCCGACCCAGCACGGCGGCGGCAGCCTTCGATTCCTTGTCGCCCTGCTGGCCCTTCTTGAGCAATGCGGGCACGCGCTTTTCGAGCGATTCGAGGTCCGACAGCATCAGTTCGGTCTCGACCGTCTCCGCGTCGGCGATCGGGTCGATCTTCCCCTCGACATGCGTGATGTCGTCATCCTCGAAGCAGCGCAGGACGTGAACGATCGCATCCACTTCGCGGATATTGGCGAGGAACTGGTTGCCGAGGCCCTCGCCCTTCGATGCGCCGCGTACCAGACCGGCGATGTCGACGAAGGCAAGCTGCGTTTCGATGATCTTCGCCGATCCGCCGATTTTCGCGATCTCGTACAGGCGCGGATCCGGCACGGCGACATTGCCGACATTCGGTTCGATCGTGCAGAAGGGATAGTTGGCCGCCTGCGCCGCCTGCGTCTCGGTCAGCGCGTTGAACAGGGTGGACTTGCCGACATTGGGCAGCCCGACGATACCGCATTTGAAACCCATAGTTCTGGTCCCTGTCTTAAATAATCAATCCGCCAGCCGGACGGCCACATCGTTCATGAAGCGTACGTCGTCGCCCTCCGCCAGCCAGTGCGCCTCCGCGCCGAGCGCGCCGAGCATATCCGACAGCGGGTCCATTTCCGCCTTGGCATAATTGCCCAGCACATAGCCATGCACCCGGTCCTTGTGTCCCGGATGGCCGATGCCGATGCGGACCCGGCGAAACTCCGGCCCGATATGCGCGTCCATGGAGCGCAGGCCGTTATGCCCTGCCGTGCCGCCGCCGCGCTTCACCTTTATCTTGAAGGGCGCGAGGTCCAGTTCGTCGTGGAACACGGTCACGTCCTGCGGTTCCAGCTTGTAGAAGCGCATCGCTTCGCCGACCGCGCGGCCGCTTTCGTTCATGAAGGTCGCGGGCTTGAGCAGCAGCAGCTTTTGTGTGCCGATGCGGCCTTCGCTCGCCCAGCCCTGGAACTGGCGCTTTGGGGCAGTGAAGCCGTGCAGTTCCGCGATGATATCCGCCGCCATGAAGCCCACATTATGCCGGTTGAGGGCATATTGCGGACCAGGATTGCCGAGGCCGACCCAGAGCTGCATGGCGGATGAGCCTTCCTCTTACAGGCAGGGAATGGCACGATATCTCCATCCTTCTCCTCGTCACCCTGAACTTGGTTCAGGGTCCATTAGCTCTGACCAATGGGCGTCATTGCTATGTCAGAGCCAATGGATGCTGAAACAAGTTCAGCATGACGGGGTAAAAGAATGGGCTTTAGTGGTTCAGGCTGCGTCGCCTTCTGCAGCGTCTTCGCCTTCAGCATCGGCGGCTTCGCCGTCGCTGCTCTTGAGCGCCGACGGGGCCACGATCGTCGCGATGGTGAAGTCACGATCGTCGATCGCCGACTCGGCGCCCTTGGGCAGCTTGATGTCGGTGATGTGGATGCTGTCGCCGACTTCGAGGCCGGTCAGATCGACGACGATATCGTCGGGGATCTTGTCGGCATCGACGACGAGTTCAAGCTCATGCCGCACGACATTGAGCACGCCGCCGCGCTTGAGACCCGGCGAGGCATCCTCATTGTCGAAGCGGACGGGCACGTTCACATGCACGCTGGCGTTCTTTGCGACGCGCAGGAAATCGACATGCAGCGGGCGATCACTGACGGGATGGAAGGCGACGTCCTTGGGAAGGGTGCGGACTTTCTTGCCGCCGACTTCGACCATGACGACGGTGTTCATGAAGTGGCCGGTGCCCAGCGCCTTGTTCAGCGCCTTTTCCTCCACATGAACCATCAGGGGTTCTTCGTTCATTCCGTAAATGACGGCGGGTACGCGGTTCTCACGGCGGAGAGCGCGGGAGGCTCCCTTGCCTGCCCGATCGCGTGCCTCGGCCGACAGCGTAAGCTGATCGCTCATTGCGTGTCTCCAAAACTGGTAAGTGGTTACAATATCCCGTCACGCCTCCAGGGATGACCATAACGGGAGCGGGGCCATTAGCAGAAATGCCGCGAAAGGCAAGGGAGGTGCGCCGAAGCATCGGCAACGATGTCTGGCCATGCGATAACGACGCTTGCAGAGCCACGTAAAGTTGCGGAAGTTGCGGCGTAGAAAATATTGATTTTACGTGATTATTGGATTCTGCGGATCGTGTAGCCCTGCTTTTCCAACAGGGCCAGCAGATTGCCCGGCCCAGCCAGATGCGCCGCCCCCACCGCGATGAAGGGACGACCGGGCAGCAGCGGGATGCGTGCGGCCCATTTGCGGTTGCGGTCGGCCAGCAGCGGACCGGCAAGTTCCGGCTCCGGCGCGATCTGCGCCACGAAATCGCGGGCGATCGCCGGAATATCGCCTTTCAGCCAGGTCCTCACCATCCTGTCGTAGCCCGCATCGCCTGCGCCGGACTGTTCGACGGTATCGGCGAGCAGGCGGCGCTGCACATCCTCGGGCAGGCGATCGAACACGGCGAACTGGTCGGAGACGGTTTCCAGCCCCAGCACCGGCTTGTCCTCCGCCCTGAACGCGGCGGTCAGCACCGGCTCCACGCCGTTCGCGCCGGACAGGCGCTGGCCGCTCTGGATGACGGTCGCGAGTTGCAGCGCGGCGGCCCAGCTTTCGTAACCCGACGCGTCCGCCTCGTCGATGTCGCCGCGCTTCAGCAGCGCGCGCAGTGCGGGCCGCTGTGCCGCGGGCAGGCGATCGGCGATCGGGGGCAGACCGTCGCTTTGCCCCATCTGGTCGAAGATGCGCTGGATGCCGTCGGCATCGTCCAGCCCGCCCGCCTCCAGCACCAGCCTGTCGGACGCCTCCATCGCCTGGCGCAGCGTCGGCGTTTCCCACGCCACATCGTCGGGCAGGACGTGGATGGTGCCGAACACATAGGCGCGCTGCCCGTCCTTCTCGATCCGCCACAGTGCCGGGCCGCCGGATTGCGCCATCGGCTTGCCGTCGCTGCAGGCGGACAGGAGCAGCAGGGCGGTGGCGATGACGGCGAGGATGGGATTGCGCATTATCGTTTATGTAGAGGGCGGGGCGGGGGGATCAATGTGACGATCCCATCCTTCGTCATTCTGACGAAAGTCAGAATCCATTGGCGCTGCGTCGGGGTGTCCAACGAAACAGGGCTGCCAATGGATGCTGATTTTCATCAGCATGACGGGTTGAGGTTAAAGCCCAAAGTCGGCCTTCTTCACCCGCGCCGTCTCGATGCCGAGCGCCCTTAGCTGATCCTGCACATCCTTCGGCCCGGCGAGATGGCCCGCGCCGACCGCGACGAATATGGTGCCGGGCGTGTCGAGCCGCGTCTTGATCCACTTGGCCCAGTTGGCGTTGCGATTGAACAGCAGGATTTGCGCGAGCTCCGGCGTCGCTTCCATCGAGGCGTTCATCTGCTTGCCCAGCGTCTCCGTCTCGCCCTTCGCCCAGTTGTCCACAAGTTTGGCGAACTCGCTTTCCATCTTCGGCAATTCCGCGACGGTCGCGTTGAGGAAGGCGATCTGCTGCGGTTCGGGCAGGGTGTCGAAATAGCCGAGCTGCTGGTCCGCCGTTTCCAGCCCGACGATCGGCTTGCCCGCCGCCTGCGCCGCCTTGGTCAGCACTTTTTCGACGCCCGCATCCTCGACATAGCCCAGCTTGCCCAGCGGCGCGACGGCCAGCGTGATCCCCGCCATCCACGGCTCGAAGCCTTCCAGCGCCTGCCACGGCAGGCCGTTTTGCGTCATTGCGGCGACATAGGCGGCGCGGGGCTTTTCCTCCAGCTTTTCGCTGAGGGGCGGGCCGTCCGGATCGATCCCCAGCTTTGTCACGAGGCTCATCATTTCGCTCTGGTCGGGCTGCGCCATTTCGAGCACCAGCGTGTCCGCCTTGTCGAACGCGGCCTTCACTTCGTCGTCGAACCAGACGATATCGGGTTTCAGCACATGGACGCTGCCGAAGAGATATATGGTGGTGTCGGCATCCTTCACGACCCAGAGGGCGGGGTCTGCCTGAACGGGTGTGGATGCGGGTGCCTGCGCAAAGGCGGGGGCGCCGATGGAAAGCAGCAGGGCGGAAAGGCTGTTCTTGAGGAGAAGGTTCACGCGAGCGGCCCTTTCAGGCGAAGATGGGGGAGGCCTTAGATGCGGTCGGAGAGCGACGGCGGCAAGCGGATTTACCATCAGAATGCGCGAGGCCGTCCAGTCGCAAGCACCCCCGACTTGACCGCAAAGCGCCCATGGGCCAAGGCACCGCGACGTGAAATCCAGCGCAGGCGCTCAAGACACATCATGGCCGCACAGCCCGAAACATTGAGTTTTCAGGACCTGATCCTGACCCTCCACGCCTATTGGAGCCGTCAGGGCTGCGTCATTCTGCAACCTTATGACATGGAAGTCGGCGCGGGCACCTTCCATCCCGCGACGACGCTGCGCGCGCTGGGACCGAAGCCGTGGAACGCCGCCTATGTGCAGCCCAGCCGCCGACCCACGGATGGCCGCTATGGCGAGAACCCCAATCGCCTCCAGCATTATTATCAGTATCAGGTCATCATGAAGCCCTCCCCGCCGGACCTTCAGGATCTGTATCTGGGTAGCCTGCGCGAGATCGGCATCGACCCGCTGCTCCACGATATCCGCTTCGTCGAGGACGACTGGGAAAGCCCGACGCTGGGTGCCTGGGGTCTGGGCTGGGAAGTGTGGTGCGACGGAATGGAAGTCACGCAGTTCACTTACTTCCAGCAGATGGGCGGGTACGACTGCAAGCCGGTGGCGGGCGAACTGACCTACGGCCTCGAACGGCTGGCCATGTATATTCAGGGCGTCGACAGCGTTTACGATCTGCGTTTCAATGATGCGGGCGTGACCTATGGCGACGTGTTCCTGGAGAACGAGCGGCAGATGTCGAAGTGGAACTTCGAGATTGCCGACACCGACAAGCTGTTCCGCTGGTTCAGGGATGCCGAGGCGGAATGTCAGGCCAGCATCGCGGCGGACGTGCCACTGGCGGCTTACGATCAGGCGATCAAGGCATCCCATGTGTTCAACCTGTTGCAGGCGCGTGGCGTCATTTCCGTGCAGGAACGCGCCAGCTATATGGGCCGGGTGCGCGACATGGCGAAGGGAAGCTGCGAAGCGTGGATGAAGAGCAACGGGTGGGCGGCGTGATGATGTGTGCTTTTCATACGCTTTGCCGTTCTCCTGCGAAAGCAGGAGTCCAGGGCACCACGCGCTGCATCCAGAACTCTGGACTCCTGCTTTCGCAGGAGAACGGTAAGGGAGGATCGTTCGCGTGACCGACTTCCTCCTCGAACTCCTCTGCGAGGAAATCCCCGCGCGGATGCAGGTGAAGGCGTCGGCCGATCTGGCGCGCCTGTTCACCGAGAAACTGGCGGAGGCGGGGCTGAAGCCCGAAGCCGTCCAGTCCTTCGTCACGCCGCGACGGCTGGCGCTGATCGCGCGCGGCCTTCCCCTCGAAACCGCTGCCGTCAGCGAGGAGCATAAGGGTCCGCGCACCTCCGCGCCCGCGCAGGCGCTGGAAGGCTTCCTGCGCAAGACCGGCCTTCGCCAAGACCAGCTTGAGGATCGCGACGGCGTGTGGTTCGCGGTGGTGGAAAAGCCGGGCCGCGCGACGGCGGACGTGCTGGCAGAAGCGATCCCGGCGATCGTGCGCGCTTTCCCCTGGCCCAAATCCATGCGCTGGGGCGCGGCGAGCGCGACGACCGAAAGCCTGCGCTGGGTGCGACCGTTGCAGGGCATCGTCGCTCTGCTGGGCGAGAGCGTGGTCGACATCGAAGTCGACGGCATTCGCAGCGGCAATACGACGCGCGGGCATCGCTTCCATCATCCCGATCCGGTGACGATTGCCGGGCCGGACGCTTATGTCGACGCCTTGCGTAGGGCCTATGTGATCGCGGATCATGCCGAGCGGATGGCGCTGATCGAAGCGAAGGCGGGCGAGGCGGCTGCGGCGCGGGGGTTGAGCCTTGTCGAGGACAAGGGACTTGTCGCGGAGAATGCGGGCCTCACCGAATGGCCGGTGCCGCTGCTGGGCGATTTCGACTCCGATTTTCTTGAGGTTCCGCCTGAAGTCATTCAGCTAACCCTGCGGACGAACCAGAAATATTTCGTGCTGCGCGATGCGTCGGGAAAGCTTGCCCCTGCGTTCATATGCACCGCGAATATCGAAGCGACCGACGGCGGCGCGGCGATCGTGGCGGGCAACCGCAAGGTGCTGGCCGCGCGCCTCTCCGATGCGCGTTTCTTCTGGGAGCAGGACAAAAAGACGCCGCTGGCCGAGCATGCCAAGAAGCTGGAGCGGATCACCTTCCACGAGAAGCTGGGCACCGTCGCCGACAAGGTGGAGCGGGTGGCGAAGCTGGCGCGCTGGCTGGTCGAAGAGGGGATTGTGACGGACAAAAAGCCCCTCCCCTTCAGGGGAGGGGTTGGGGTGGGGCCTGTCGGTGATGTCGACGCAGTGCCCGACACGTTTACAGCCCCCACCCCCGACCCCTCCCCTGAAGGGGAGGGGAGCAGTCTGGCCGACCTCGCCGAACAGGCCGCCTATCTCTGTAAGGCCGATCTCGTCACCGAAATGGTCGGCGAGTTCCCAGAATTGCAGGGAATCATGGGCGGCTACTACGCCCGCGCCGAAGGCCTGCCGGATGCGGTAGCGAACGCCATCCGCGACCATTACAAGCCGGTCGGGCAGGGGGATGATGTGCCGACCGCGCCGGTGACTGTGGCGGTGAGTTTGGCGGATAAGCTGGATACTTTTATTAGTTTTTTTGGCGCTTGTGAATATCCAACTGGCAGTCGTGATCCCTTCGCTCTTCGTCGCGCAGTTTTGTCAATTATTTCTATAATAGAACATAATTTTATTAGAATAAATATTACACAGGTCATCCCAATTATTACAGAGTTTCATTTGATTAGATCGCTTAAGTTGGATCTTTCAGAGGATCGTTATTGGAAGAAACGAGAGATACCGAAGATAGATAGACTGCGTTATTCTATTACAAAGTTAGATCATCAGGCCGGTTCTGAGCTTGAAATTTTTATTAATGATGAGACGCTTTTAAAAGCTAGCCCGACGGGCGTAACAGGTGATTTTAAACGGTTTGATCGTTGGCTGGAAAGCGATGCCACGGAGTCCAAAATTCTCGACTTCTTCGCCGACCGCCTCAAAGTCCAGCAACGCGAAGCGGGTGTTCGGCACGACCTGATCGATGCAGTGTTTGCGCTTGGCGGTGAGGACGATCTCGTCCGCCTCCTCGCCCGCGTGAAGGCGTTGCAGGCGTTTGTGGAGACGGCGGAGGGGGCGAACTTGCTTGCCGGGTATAAGCGGGCGGCGAATATTCTGAAGAAGGAGGGGGCTTCCCTCTCCACATCCGTCATCCCCGCGCAGGCGGGGACCCATGGCGCGTCACGCGACTCCGGTGCCGATGGCGAGATGGGTTCCCGCCTTCGCGGGAATGACGAGGGTTTAGCGGATTTGGGCTATGATCCCGAACCTGCCGAAGTTGCGCTGATCGCCGCGCTCGACGCCGCCGAGCCGCGCGCAAAGGCCGCGATCGAGGTGGAAGATTTTACGGGTGCGATGACGGCGCTGGCCAGCCTGCGCGCGCCCATCGACGCGTTCTTCGACAAGGATACCGGCGTCACCGTCAACGATCCCGACCCCGCCAAGCGCGCCGCGCGTCTCGCGCTGCTGGCGCGGATGCGGGATGCGGTGCATGGGGTGGCGGATTTCTCCAAAATCGAAGGCTGATCTGTAGTATAATTGCGTCCGATTGCGGGACGAAGGCATAAAAAGACGATGAAGCGGGACAGTATGGGTTGCAAAAGCGGCCCGATCCTGTCTTGAACGAATCCATGTTGCAGCGCACCATGCGCGCAGCAACCCAGTGCAGAGGGATGACCATGGCGACCGTTATCGACACCACCGGCGGAACCACCAGTTCGGGCGAACCGCGCTACGTCTATCGCTTCGGCGGCGGCGTGGATGACGGGGGCAAGGGCAACAAGAACCTGCTGGGCGGCAAGGGCGCCAATCTGGACGGCATGGCGTCCATCGGCCTGCCGGTGCCGCCGGGCTTCACGATCACCACCGAAATGTGCACCCGCTATTATGTCGACGGCGAAGTGTTCCCCGACAGCCTGCGCGCCGAAGTGGCGCACGGGATCGCGCATATCGAAGGGGTGACGGGCAAGACGTTCGGCGACGCATCCGATCCGCTGCTGGTTTCCGTCCGTTCCGGCGCGCGGGTGTCGATGCCCGGCATGATGGACACGGTGCTGAACCTGGGCCTCAACGACGAGACGGTCGAGGGGCTGGCCGCGGCTTCGGGCGACGCGCGCTTCGCGTGGGACAGCTATCGCCGCTTCATCCAGATGTATTCGGATGTGGTGCTGGAACTGGACCACGGCGCGTTCGAGGAGGCGCTGGAAATCGCCAAGGAAGATCACGGCTATACGCTCGATACCGAGCTGAGTGCGGACGACTGGAAGGCGCTGGTCGGCGAGTACAAGAAGATCGTGCAGGACCAGTGGAAGAAGCCTTTCCCGCAGGATGTCCACGATCAGCTCTGGGGCGCGATCAGCGCGGTGTTCGGAAGCTGGCAGGCGGACCGGGCCAAGGTCTATCGCCGCCTGAACGACATTCCGGGCGACTGGGGCACGGCGGTCAACGTGCAGGCGATGGTGTTCGGCAACATGGGCGACACCTCGGCGACGGGCGTGGCGTTCACGCGCGATCCCTCGACCGGCGAGAATGTCTATTATGGCGAGTTCCTGATCAATGCGCAGGGCGAGGATGTGGTCGCGGGCATCCGCACGCCGCAATATCTGACGAAGGCGGCGCGCGAGCGGGCCGGGGCCAAGGCCGCGTCGATGGAAGAGGCGATGCCGGAAACCTATGCCGAGCTGGCGCGGGTGTTCCAGATTCTGGAACGGCATTATCGCGACATGCAGGACATCGAGTTCACGGTGCAGCAGGGCAAGCTGTGGATGCTCCAGACGCGATCGGGCAAGCGCACGGCGAAGGCGGCGCTCAAGATGGCGGTCGATATGGCGGGTGAGGGGCTGATTACGGAAGAGGAAGCCGTTGCGCGCGTCGATCCTTCGGCGCTGGACCAGTTGCTGCACCCGACGCTCGATCCCACGGCGGAACGCGACGTGCTGACCAAGGGGCTGCCGGCGTCTCCGGGCGCGGCGTCCGGCATGGTGGTGTTCGATGCGGACACGGCGGAGCGGCGCAACGAAATGGGCGACGCAGTGATTCTGGTCCGCACCGAAACATCGCCCGAGGACATTCACGGGATGCACGCGGCGAAGGGCATCCTGACGGCGCGCGGCGGCATGACGTCGCACGCCGCCGTGGTGGCGCGCGGCATGGGCCGCCCGTGCGTTTCGGGCGCGGGCACGCTCTCGATCGATGCCAAGGCGAAGATATTGCGCGTGGCGGGCCGCGAACTGGTCGAAGGCGACATCGTGACGATCGACGGATCGACCGGCGAAGTCATGTCCGGCGCGGTGCCGACGGTGCAGCCCGAACTGGCCGGCGATTTCGGCACGCTGATGGTGTGGGCGGACAAGGTACGCAGGCTCAGGGTGCGCGCCAATGCGGAAACGCCGCAGGACTGCAAGACCGCGCGCGAATTCGGCGCGGAAGGCGTAGGCCTGTGCCGGACCGAGCATATGTTCTTCGATGCGGCGCGCATCACCGCCGTGCGGCAGATGATTCTTGCGGACAGCGAGAAGGGCCGTCGCGAGGCGCTGGAAAAGCTGCTGCCGGAACAGCGCAGCGACTTCACCGAGATTTTCCTGGTGATGGCGGGTCTGCCCGTCACCATCCGCCTGCTCGATCCGCCGCTGCACGAGTTCCTGCCGCATGAGGAAGCCGAGTTCGAGGACGTGGCCACGGCGGCGGGCGTCGGGATCGACGTGCTCAAGCGGCGTGCGTCCGAACTGCACGAGTTCAACCCGATGCTGGGCCATCGCGGATGCCGTCTGGGCGTCACCTATCCCGAAATCTACGAGATGCAGGCGCGCGCCATCTTCGAGGCGGCGATCGACGTGGAGGAGCATAGCGGTACGGCGCCTATCCCCGAAATCATGATCCCGCTCGTCGCGACCGCCAAGGAGCTGGAGTTGATGAAGGCGATCGTCGATGCGCAGGCGAAGGCGGTGTTCGCCGAGCGGGGCAAGACGATCGAATATCTGGTTGGCACGATGATCGAACTGCCGCGCGCGGCGCTGAAGGCCGGGGAAATCGCGGAGTCTGCCGAGTTCTTCTCCTTCGGCACCAACGATCTGACGCAGACGACGATCGGCATCAGTCGCGACGATGCCAGCCGGTTCCTCGGCACTTATGTCGACAAGGGCATCTTCCCGCGCGATCCGTTCGTCAGCATCGATGTCGAGGGCGTGGGCGAACTGATTCAGATCGCCGCCGAGCGCGGGCGCAAGACGCGGCCCGACATCAAGCTGGGCATCTGCGGAGAACATGGCGGCGATCCGGCCTCCATCGCCTTCTGCGAGGCGACCGGTCTCGATTACGTCTCCGCCTCGCCCTATCGCGTGCCCATCGCCCGTCTGGCGGCGGCGCAGGCGGCGTTGAAGGCGCGGGGGTAAATAAAGGCGCGCAGAACCATAAAAGGGGGTTGCCAGAACCGGCGACCCCTTCTATCTGCGCACTTCCCTGACGCACCCGTAGCTCAGCTGGATAGAGCATCAGACTACGAATCTGAGGGCCGGGCGTTCGAATCGCTCCGGGTGCACCAGGGACTTTCCTGCTTCGGCAGGGCCAAAAGCCGGGCCGTCATGGTCCGGCTTTTTTGTTGCCCGTCGCAGTGGACGCTTTCCCGCTTGTGCGTTTGGCGCGTCGCGATAGTCTGGACAGAGCAACAGCCGGGGGCGGCGATCATGAAGGCAGGTGCGTTAATCGGGATGGCTATATGCCTGTCGGCAGCGTTCGCCTTGCCTTCACCGGCTGAAGCCGCGACGCCGAAGCAGAAGCGTCCGCCCGTGGTAGCGGCGCCCACAGGCGAGCCGGGTCAGTGGGTCCGCGACGACGACTATCCGACCGCTGCCATGGCCGACGGGATCGAGGGCATTTCCGGCTTCCGCCTCGACATCAATACCGAGGGGCGACCGACCGCCTGCACGATCACCACCAGCAGCGGATCGGACGTGCTGGACGAAGCGACGTGCAACCTGCTGGTCGCCCGCGCGCGCTTCACCACCGCGCGCGACCGGAAAGGCAGGCCGGTGCCCGACACGTTCACCAGCCGGATCGTCTGGCGCATCCCGAAGGAAATCACCGTGCATGTGACAGCCGTGCCCGAACGGCTGAGTTTCGAGATCGACGTCGACGAGGAAGGCGCGGTGGAGGATTGCCGCGTCATCGACAACAGCCTCACGACGGCATCAGGCTACAACGGACCCAAAGACCCCTGCGAGGCGGTGCGTCGCTCCAAGACGCGCATTCCGGTTCTCGACGCCGGCGGCAACGCCGTGCGGGCGACGATCACCCGGAAAATGGAATCGACCATCCGCGTGCGATAAGGGCAAATGGTCTAAACGCTTTGGAAACCACTGCGCTGCTAAGGCTTTGCGGCAACCCGTGGAGCATTGCCGTGGCCAGAACGTCCGTTTCCCAGACCAAAGTCGCGTCGCAGGATGTGCAGGCGCGCAAGGTGCAGCGCAAGCCGCTGTTCCTGCGTATCGCCGACAGTGGGCCGGACAGCGCCATCATCATGGACATTTCCGTTGGCGGCGCGCTGATCCGCACGTCGCAGCCGCTGAGCGTGGACGATATCGTTTCGATCACCCTGCCGCATGGCCCAGTGACCGAGGCGCGCGTGACGTGGAGCAACGGACCGCTGGCCGGATGCCAGTTCACTACGCCGATCAGCGAGGCGACGGTGAGCGCGGCGCTGCTGAAATCCGACCCCGTTCCCGCCGACACGACCCCGATGGAACTGGCGCAGTCCGTTTATGCCGACGCGCCCGATCCCAAGAGGCTGGCGCTGGGCGTACCGGTGATCCTGGGATCCTCGCTCCTGCTGTGGGGCATGATCGCGGGCGTCGTGGCGCTCTTCTGAACGGTCAGAGCCAGCCGACCCGCTTGAAGCGAATATAGAGCGCGGTACAGATCAGCGCGATCACCGCCAGTACGACGAAATAGCCATATTCGGTCTTGAGTTCGGGCATATGTTCGAAGTTCATGCCGTATATCCCCGCGATCGCCGTCGGCACGGCGAGGATCGCCGCCCAGGCCGCAAGCTGCCGGGTGATCGCCCCCTGCCGTTGCTGTTCGAGCAGAGTGCTGACTTCGAATACGGTGGTCAGCACGTCGCGCAGGCCGCCGGTCATATTCTCCACCCGCCGCACATGGTCGAGCACGTCGCGGAAATAGGGCCGTGTTTCCGCGTCCACGCAGGGCATGTCGAGATTGACGAGCTTGCTGCACAGCTCCGCCATCGGTCCCATGATCCGCTGAAACCGGATGAGTTCGCGGCGCAGCGCGAAGATGCGCGTCACGTCGTCCCGCTGGAGAAAGGCGTCCATCGCGCGTTGCTCGATGGCGAGCACTTCTTCCTCGATCGATTCCACGATCGGCAGATAGCCGTCGACGATGAAGTCGAGAATCGCGTGCAGGACATAGTCGACGCCGTGGGTGAGGAGGATCGGCGCGGCCTCCAGATGTTCGCGCAGTTCGGTATGCGCGCGGGCCGAGCCGTGACGGACCGAAATGATGTGCTTGGGACCGACGAAGATCGCGGTTTCGCCATAAGCGATCGCTTCGCCTTCCAGATGTGCGGTGCGGGCGACCACGAACAACTGATTGCCGTAGATATCGACCTTGGGCATCTGATGCGCCTTCAGCGCATCCTCGACCGCGAGCGGATGCAGATTGAATTGCTGCTGGAGCGTGCGCAATTCCGCTTCCGAGGGTTCGAACAGCCCGATCCAGACGAACTCCGACGCACCATCCCGGCAGGGGCTGGCTTCTTCGATCGAAATAGGGCGGATGCGCTGACCGTCCCGATAGAGATAAGCGGCGACGACCGTCACGGAATGTCCTCGGCAAGATTGTCTTGCGCCCGGCGTAGCAGAAGCGGCAATGTGCGCAAATCCTGATATTCCTTGCTTTACCGTCGACGGGGATGGCTTGAACCGGGTGACGACAGCCCCAATTTGCCATCTACGGTCGGACGATCCGACATGCCGCCCTTCCCAGGAGTTTCCCGATGATCGATTTCTATTACTGGACGACGCCCAACGGTCACAAGGTCACGTTGTTCCTTGAGGAAGCGGGGCTGCCCTATGCGATCCATCCGATCAATATCGGCAAGGGCGATCAGTTTAAGCCGGAGTTTCTCGCGATCGCACCGAACAACCGCATTCCCGCCATCGTCGATCAGGCGCCTGGGGATGGCAGCGCGCCGGTATCGCTGTTCGAATCCGGCGCGATCCTGCTCTATCTTGCCGAAAAGACCGGCCAGTTCCTGCCCGCCGACCTGCATGGTCGTGCCGAGGTGCTCCAATGGCTGTTCTGGCAGATGGGCGGGCTTGGCCCGATGGCGGGGCAGAACCATCACTTCAACCGCTACGCGCCGGAAAAAATCCCTTATGCGATCGACCGCTACGTCAAGGAAACCAATCGCCTGTACGGCGTCCTGGACAAGCGTCTTGCGGATCGCGCCTTCGTCGCGGGCGAAGACTACTCGATTGCCGACATGGCGATCTATCCGTGGATCGTGCCCTATGAAGCGCAGGGGCAGGATCTGAACGACTTCCCGCATCTCAAGCGGTGGTTCGAGACTGTAGCGGCGCGCCCGGCGACGGTACGCGCCTATGCGAAGGCGCTGGAGATCAATCCCGACGCACCGGGCATCCGCACCGAGGAGGAACGCAAGATCTTGTTCGGACAAACGGCCAAAGTGACGGAATCCGCGAAAAACTGACGCTTTTGTCTTCCGGCTCTGGTTTTTTGGGCGGCTTTGGCTTATGCTGCGATGCACATAGTCAACCTGCCAAGGGACCATAGCCGGACCATGTTCCAGTCGTTTTTCCTCGATCATCCGCGCCGCGTCGGCGAAACCTATTGGGGCCATGCCCATACCGCCAGTTCCTTCGGCGCGCGCATGGTGATCGGTGGCGTCGCGTGCATGATCCACGGCCTGCTCCCCAACGTCTTCGTCAAGACCGGCAGCACGACGGTGCGCGAACTCTATGGCGAGATGCAACCGCGCAGCGAACGCGCGGCGGGAATCGTGCCGCCGCCGCAGTTTTTGCCGGAATATGAGATTTGATGGCGCGGCAGCATAGCCCTCTCCCCTTGAGGGAGAGGGCTGCGTAGACTTAGGCTCGAAGAGCCTTAGGCGTAGCTGGGTGAGGGGTATGCGGTTCCAACGGAACCGCGCGCGCCAAAGGCGCGCTCACCCTCATCCAACTTCGCCTAAGCTCGTTCCTCGCTAAGGCTCCATATCCTTCTCCCTTCAAGGGAGAAGGATATTCACCCCTCCGGCTTCGCAACACGCTTTCCCTTGGTCCGGCTTGTCAGGTGAAACTGGCCGCAGCGATCGCAACGATAGGGCCTGAGCGTTATGTCTGCGCGGGTCGCGACCATCTGCGCGTCATCCAGCGTCGGGTAGCGCGCCTTGCGTCGGCATATGCTGAGCCGCGTCCTCATCGACGCGTGGCTACAAATAGGTTCAGAACTGCCAGCGTCGCCGCATCTCGACGGCGTCCAGCACCATGCCGCCGGCCATGAACACCGCGCCGGTGCATGCCAGCGCCAGCAAATAACCGCCGAACCCGGGATATTGGTGGATATAGGTCACGCCCCGCTCGGTCGCGCCGAGGGCGAGCGCATAGATTACGAGAAACGCCTCGAACTTGGTCTTGATCGTGAAAAGGCGCTTGATCTTCTGCATGGGCGTCCCGTTTCCGGCGTCTGGAACCGGCTGCGGGACGCACCATCTCGGCGATTCCGTCAGCCTGCTTCAGCCTGAACACACAGGTCGCGCGAAAGCTGCAAATGGTCAACGAGGGTTAACCACGATTGTTCGACTTTTGCGACGAGCGCCGGGTCCGCGATGTCGGATGGCGCGATCTGTTCGGGCCAGTGCGCCTCGATGACCGACGAGATCCCGTCGAGTTTGGCGTCGGTGACGAGGAAGCGTTCGTCGATGTCGAGCGGATCGGCGACGACGCGCAGGCGCAGGCAGGCGGGGCCGCCGCCATTGGCCATGGATTGCCGCACGTCCACCGGGATGACTTGCCGGATCGGGCCGTTGCCCGCGAGCATCTCCTGCAACCAGTTCCAGACCGATGCTGTCGCCTGCGCTTCCGTCGGCACGATCAGGGCCATGCCGCCGCCATTGGGCCCACTATTAGGCAGGGTCACGAGTTGCGCGTTGAACAGATAGCTTTTGATCGCGTCGGCTAGGCTGACGGCGCTGGCAGGCACTTCGATGATTTCGACCGAAGGCAGGGCGCGGCGAAGGTCCGCAAAGAAGCCTTCCCGGTCGGCGAACGCCTGTTCATGCGCGAACAGCACGCGCTCGTTGGCGACGGCGACGACATCGTTGTGGAAGGCGCCCGCCGCGATCGCTTCCTCCGATTGCTCCACCAGCAGCGTGCGCGCCGGATCGAGACCGTGGAGGCGGGCGACCGCCTTGCTCGCCTCGATATGCTGGCGCGCGGGGAAGGCGCCGCCGGACCGGCCGTATACGAACACCTCCACGCCCGGCGCGCCGTGATGATCGCACAGGCGCATATGGTTCGCCGCGCCTTCGTCGCCGAACGGGGCGGGGACGGGACCGTGGACGACGAAGCGGTCCGATCCGAAAGCGACGCGCAACTGCGCCAGAGTCTGCGGCCATTCATGGCTGCGATGCGGCATGGTGACGAGGTTGGCGACGGTCAGATGGCACCTGCCATCCGCCGTATCGGTCGCCGGGGATACAGTTGCGGCGTTTGCGGCCCACATCGAGGAGGCGGAGAAGGCGGCGGCGCGCATATGCGGTTCGGCGCTGGCCATGTCGGTGCCGAGGCTCGTCAGCCAGTCGGTATCGGGTCGCCGTTGCGGCAGGAAAATGCCCTGGCGCAGTCCCAGCGCGATGTTGGCGCGCATCTTGGCAATCCCTTCCAGCGCGGCGCGGCGCGGGAAGGAAGGGGTGCCTGCATTGTTGGCCGAAGCCAGATTGCCGAGGCTCAGCCCCGCATAATTGTGGCTGGGACCGATGATCCCGTCGAAATTGATTTCGCTAACGGCCATGGTTCAGCGCCCCACCATCGTGAAGCTGTCTCCGCTCGACAGGCCCAGCAAGGCGATGCTGGCGTCGTCCAGCGCGACGCTGCCGTCCGCCTGTTCGACCACCTGCCCGTAGGTGCAGCGATAGTCGGCGAGGCGTCCGCGTGCGATCAGCATCCTTGTGCCCTTGTCCTTATGCGCGCCCGAGAGCGTGACGTCGCGCGCTTCCGCCACCGTGCGCAGGTCATCGACTTGCCCCACCATCGTCGGGCCGCCGTCGAAGATGTCGACATAGCCGCTGTTCTTGAACCCTTCGCCTTCCAGCATCCGCATCGCCGCGCGGCCGTTTGGATGGGGCAGGCCGATGACGGAACGGGCATGATCGGTCAGCATCGCGGTGTAGATCGGCGTCTTGGGCATCAGGTCGGCGATGAACTGATAGCCGTTGATCGCGTTGAACTCGTCGGCTTCCTGAAAGCTCATGCCGAAGAAGCGCCCGGCAAGACCGTCCCAGAACGGCGATCCGCCCGCCTCGTCGATTACCCCGCGCAATTCCGCGATCACACGGTCGCCGAAGCGCGCACGGTGCTGCCGCATGTAGAGATAGCGGCTGCGCGCGAGCAGCAGACCCAGCCCCTCGGCGCGCTCGCGCGGATGAAGGAACAGCCCGCCGACTTCGCTGGACCCTTCCAGATCGGTGGTGAGCGTCAGCATTTCGGCGCGGAAGGTACGGCCAAGTTCGCGGCTGTGCTGCGTCAGCGTGCCCAGGCGATAGGAATAGAAGGGATGCTTCTGCCCCACTTCGCTGAAAATCTGGCAGGTGCCGCGGACCTGGCCGGTGTCGCTGTTTTCCAGCACCAGCACGATGAGTTCGTCCTGCATCGTTTCTTCGGCGCGCGCCAGTGCCTCTGCGGTCCGCTCCAGCTTGGCGGAAAGCGAGGTGCGGTCGGGCGGCAGATTGGTGAAGCCTCCGCCGGTCAGCTTCGCCATCTCGTAGAGCGTCTGGAGATCGTCCGGACGGGCCGGTCGCATGAAGAAAGTCACTGTGTTCCCCTGGATTATATTCTGGTTCTTGTACCGTTCGGGCTGAGCTTGTCGAAGCCATCCACTGACCCCGGACTTGATCCGGGGGAAGTGCCTTCGCTACGCTCAGGCTGGCCCTTCGACAAGCTCAGGGCGAACGGTGAAGAGTGTGGCGCCCCTCCGCAAGCCGCATTAGCGTCAACGCCGAAAGCGCAGCGCGTTCGGGCAGGCTGTCGGTGAGCAGAAACTCGTCATGACTGTGGATGCTGCCGCCGCGCGCACCCATGGTGTCGACCACCGGCACGCCGCAGGCCGCGATATTGTTGCCGTCGCAGACGCCGCCGGTGTCCTTCCACGCGATCGACATGCCAAGGTCCGCGCCGCATTGTTGGACAAGGCCGAAGAGGCGTTCCGCCTTCTCGTCCATCGGCTTGGGCGGACGGCCGAAGCCGCCGTGGCGGTGAACGACGACATCATGGGCCAGCGCGACATCGGCGATCACCTGATCGAGCAGCGCACTGGCGGCGGTTTCGTCGGCGGGCGTGCGGGGACGGAAATTGACGCGCAGCACCGCCTGATCCGGCACGACGTTATTGGGACTGCCGCCGTCGATCCGGGCGGGATTGCAGGAAAAGCCGCGCCCGTCCGGCGTTACGCCGCTCGCCGCCTTCAGGCGCAGGGCGATGTCGGCGGCGGCGAGCAGGGCGTTGCGGCCATCCTCCGGGTTCCTCCCGGCATGGGCGCTGCGGCCGAATATGATGATCGAGAAATTGCCGCTGCCCGCCCGCGCGCCCGCCAGCGTGCCGTCCGGCAAGGCGGAGGGTTCGTAAGTGAGCGCCGCGATCTTGCCCTGTGCCGCGCGGGCGATGAGCGCGGCGGAGGAGGGGCTGCCGACTTCCTCGTCGCTGTTGATGACGACCTCATAGCCTATGCGGGCTGCATCCGGGCTGCGTTCGAGCGCAGCCAGCGCCGCCAGCATCACGGCGATGCCGCCTTTCATATCCGCGACGCCCGGCCCGTTCAGCACGCCGGGTTCCAGCCAGCGCAGCGTCTGGAAACTGTCGTCGGCGGCGAACACCGTGTCCATATGTCCGGTCAGCAGGATCCGCACCGGCGCCTCGGGACGGACCGAAAGATGTAAGTGCCGGCCATGATCGAGGGCATAGACCTGTCCATTCGCTGCCACGCTATCCACCGGCGCAGGGTCGACCAAAGCGATGTCGCCCGGCAGCATGGCAAAGGCGTCTGCCAGCATCGCAGCGGTGTCCGCCAGTCCCGACAGGTTGCGCGATCCGCTGTTCACCGCGGCCCAGCGTTCCACCTGTGCCAGCATCGGCGCGGCGGCGGCCTCTTCGATCACGGCCTGCTCGGGCAAGGATATTGCGTTCATCGGTAACAGCGTAACAGAGGGCGCGCTTCGCCTCCACCCCCGCATGGCGCATTGCCGATCAGAAATCGTAGACCAAAGTCACCTTGCTCAGCGTATCGGTGCGGCCCGGCGTCAGGATCGTATCGGCCTCGCGCTGCACATTGTAGGACAGGCGCGCCGTGACGCGCGAGACGACCCGGGCGTCGAGCGAGGTCAGCAGCGTGGCGCTGCGCAGATCGTCCTCCAGATAGGCGGAGCCGTTCTGGCGGAAGGTGACGGCGGGCGTCAGCTTCCAGGCGAGATCGTAGGAGGAGCGCGCACCCAGCTTGCTTTCCGATTCGTCGAGCGTGTAATCCACGATACGCACCGATGGTCCCACGTTCACCGACAGATTCAGCGCCTTGTCCTGCACCAGCTTGTAGCCGACCCCGACCGACGCGGTGTAGCGGCTGTCATAGCCCAGGAACGGATCGCGCTCGAACTGGCCGAGGCCATAAGCATAGCCCGACGGATCGAACTGGTAGCGGCCTTCGTAGGAACCGACGAAGCGTTCGCGGGAGGTGGCACCGTTGGCGCGGCGATAATCGGCGCTGCCCTGCAGCTTGTGCAGCCATTTCAGGCCCTGCCGTTGCAGGCTGATCCCGGCGCTGATGCCGATTTCCTCCGTGCTGCCGGTGGACAGGAACCCGCCCAGCTCGCCGCGCCCTTTCCACAGCGCCAGCATATTGGGATCGCTCAGCTTCTCCTGTCGTGCGGTTTCCACTTTGGCACGATGCGCGTTGACCATGGCGGCGATTTCGGCGGCGGCCTGCGGATTGGTCTGCTGCGCGACCTTGGCGATCGCGCTTATGTCGTTTTCGTTGCCGCTGGCGATCGCAGTCTCCAGCATCTTGCGTACCGGGTCGGCCAGGGGAGGCGGCGCATCCTGGGCATGTGCGGACGGCATGGAAACGAGCGTCGCACAGAGCAAGGCAAGGGCTTTTACAGGGGATCGCATGGCCCCATCCTACAGTGTTCAGCCGGTTTTTGAACCCGCTTGGTCTGCCCGCATCCTCGTTCCGGCGCAAAACCGCCGGTACATGCCGTCAGATGAGATGGCCGAACTCTTTCAGGAGATCGCGATAGAGCTTTTTCTTGAACGGCACGATCAGTTCGGGAAGCGTTTCGGGCGGCGTCCATTTCCATTCGCGAAACTCGGGATGCGCCGTCCGGATGTCGATGTCCGCGTCGCTGCCGCCGAAGCGCGCCAGATACCATATCTGCCGCTGGCCGCGATACTTCCCGCCCCAAAGCTGCCCGACCAGTTCATCGGGCAGATCGTAGAAATATTCGTCCTTCGACTGGGCGATGATGTTGACGTGATCGGGGACGATGCCGGTTTCCTCGCCCAGTTCGCGCAATGCCGCGGCGCGCGGCTCCTCGCCTGGATCGATGCCGCCCTGCGGCATCTGCCACGCCTCCACCTTGTTATCCAGCCGCTGGCCGACGAAGACATGGCCGTCCATATTCACCAGCATGATGCCGACGCAAGGACGATAGGGCAGGTCGGTGACGTTGGGCATATGGCGTGCTGTCTCTGAATATCCGCATGGCGCGGCAGGATAATGTTGGACGCAGGAAAAGAATCGGCGCAAAGCCGACCATCCCTGTTGCTGGCTAAATAGGCTGCATGTTCCCGCTCGTCCATCATCCCGATTACAGTTTGCGGCAGGATGCAGGCGCATCCGGCACCAGCCGCTTTCCGTGGGACAAATATATGCTGGTGCGCGATCTGTTGCGCGCCGATCCGACCCCGCCGGTCGAGCATGAAGCGCCGCTGATGCCGCGCAACTGGGTGGAGGCGGTGCATGCCGCGGACTATGTCGAACAGGTGCTGAGCGCGAGCGTGCCGCAGGAAAAGGCACGGCGGATCGGCTTTGCGATCACGCCGGCGCTTGCCAGGCGCGCGCTGCGCACCAGCGGCGGGACATGGGAAGCGGCAATCCTGGCGCTGGCGCGGGGCTATGCGGCAAACGGGGCGGGGGGCAGCCATCATGCCCTGCACGACAGCGGCGCTGGCTATTGCATCTTCAACGATCTGGCGATCACCGCCCACCGTCTGCTGGCCGAACAGCGCGTGCGACATGTGCTGATCGTCGATCTCGACGTGCATCAGGGCGACGGCACCGCCGCGCTGCTGACGGGGCGGGAGGACGTGACGACCTTTTCCATGCACGGCGACAAGAACTTTCCGGTGCGCAAGGCGCAATCGACGCTCGACGTGGCCTTGCCCGACGGCACGGATGACGACGCCTATCTCGACGCGCTGGAACATCATTTGCCCCGGATCATCGACCGGGCGTGCCCCGACATCATCCTGTATCAGGCGGGCGTCGACGCCCATGCCGACGACCGGCTGGGGCGGCTGGCGCTCACCGATGTGGGCCTCGCTGCGCGCGATAGCCTTGTCGGTGGCGAGGCGCGGCGGCGGGGGATTGCGCTGGCGTCGGTGCTGGGCGGTGGCTATGGCGACGATCAGATGGCGGTGGCGCGCCGCCATGCCGATGCGATGCGCGTTCTGGCGATGAGTTATTACCGATGAGCAAGACCAGCCCCGTGATCCTGTGGTTCCGCCGCGATCTGCGCCTTGCCGATCAGGCGGCGGTGCTGGCGGCGGCGGACGCGGGGCCGGTGATCCCCGTCTATGTGCTGGACGACGAGACGCCGAAGCATCGCAAGATGGGCGGCGCGGCGCGCTGGTGGCTGCACCACAGCCTCGCCAGTCTGGACAAGGCCTTGCGTTACAAGGGATCGCGCCTGATCCTGCGGCGGGGCGTCTGCGCCGATGTTCTGGCGGACATCGCCGAGGAAACCGGCGCGACGCAGGTTCATGCGCTGCATCATTACGAACCGTGGTGGCGCAATGCTGAAAAGAGCGTCGCAAAGGCGCTCGATCTGCATCTGCATCACGGCAACTATCTGGTGCCGCCGGGCAGCATCCGGTCGGGCAGCGATCAGCCGTACAAGGTCTATACCCCGTTCATGAAGGCGCTGTGGCCGCATATGCCGCCGCCGGAGCCGCAGCCCGCGCCCGACAGGATAGGCGCGCCGGATAAATGGCCGTCCAGCGATGCACTGGCGGACTGGAACCTGCTGCCAACCAAGCCCGACTGGGCTACGGGTTTCACGGCCGAATGGGCGCCGGGCGAGGACGGCGCGGCGGAGCGGGTCGAGGCGTTCCTGCCGCGAGCGCAGGGCTATGACGAGGCACGCAACCTGCCCTCCGAGGAAGGTTCCTCGCGGCTTTCCCCGCATCTGCATTTCGGGGAAATATCCGTTGCGACCGTCTGGCACGCGGTCAGCGCCGCGCCGGGCGATCACACGACCTATCTGAAGGAACTGGTGTGGCGCGACTATGCGCAGAACATCATCCTCGCCTTTCCCGATTACGGCAAGACCAACGGCAAGGCACAGTTCGACGCGATGCCCTGGCGCAGCGGCGCGGCGGTGGAGCGGGATATTCGCGCGTGGGAGCAAGGGCGTACCGGCTATCCGATCGTGGACGCGGGGATGCGGCAACTCTGGGCGACGGGGTGGATGCACAATCGCGTGCGGATGATCGCCGCCAGTTTCCTGGTCAAGCATCTGCTGATCGACTGGCGGATCGGGGAGCAATGGTTCTGGGATACGCTGATTGATGCCGATTACGGCAACAACCCCGTCAACTGGCAATGGGTGATGGGCAGCGGCGTGGACGCCAACATGTTCGTGCGGATCATGGCGCCGCTGACGCAATCGCCAAAGTTCGACGCGGGCGACTATATCCGCCAGTGGGTGCCGGAACTCGCGCATATTCGGGGCGATGCCGTGCATGATCCCGACGAATATGGATGCCGTCCGGATGGCTATCCCGCCAAGATCGTCGGCCATCGCGACGCGCGCGAGCGGGCGCTGGCGGCGTTCGCAAAGGTGAAAGCCTGATTGATCCCGCACCCATGAGCGCGCTAGGGGAGCGTATGAACGTACAGACCCCCTTGCGCGGCCGCCATCTGGTGAAGGCGGGCGGCGCGATCCTGCCCGACGGCGGCGTGATCGCCCGGCTGGTTTCACGCCGTTTTCAGGGGGTTGTCGATCGTATCGATGCAGGCCTTGTAACCGGATCGCTCGAAGCGCATCTGCCCGACGGCACCATTCGGCTGCTCGGCGGACGCGCCGACGGTCCGGCCTGCATCGTGCATCTGCGCGACTGGCGCGCGCTGGTGCGACTGGCGCTGGGCGGATCGGTCGGCTGGTATCGCGCCTGGACGCTTGGCGAATGGAGCAGCCCCGATCCGGTGCCGCTGTTCGCTTTGTTCATGGCCAACGCCCGGACTTTGGGGCAGACGGCGCGCGCGCGCGGACTGCATCGCTGGATCGGCAAGGCCGTGCATGTCCTGCGGCGCAACAGTCCGGGGCAGGCCCGGCGCAACATCGCCTTTCATTATGATTTGGGCAATGATTTCTACAGTCTCTGGCTGGACAGGAATTTGCATTATTCCAGTGCATTATTCGGAGATCCTACGGAATCACTGGAGCAGGCGCAGCAGCGCAAGGCCGATGCGATCCTTGACCGGCTGGCGCTCAAGGGCGGCGACCGGTTGCTGGAGATCGGTTGCGGCTGGGGCGCGTTGGGGCAGGCGGCTCTTGCGCGTGCGGCGATCCGGTACGACGGGCTGACGCTTTCCGCCGAGCAGCGCGATCATGCGCAGGCGCGGCTGTCCGATGCGGCTTTTGCCGATCGGGCGGCGGTACATCTGACCGACTATCGCGATGCCATCGGCATTTACGATGCGATCGCCAGCGTGGAGATGGTGGAGGCGGTCGGGCAACGCTACTGGCCGGAGTATCTGGCCGCGATCCACCGCCTGCTGAAGCCGGGCGGAAGGGCTGCGATCCAGTATATCTGCATCGACGACGCTCTTTTCGATCGCTACGCCGACAGCATCGATTTCATCCAGGCGCATATCTTTCCCGGCGGGCTGCTGCTCTCGGAAAGCCGCTTCCGCGCACTGGCGGAGGCGCAGGGATTGCGCTGGGAGGACCAGCGCAATTTCGGGCAGGATTACGCACATACCCTGCGGCTCTGGCGGGAGAAGTTCGACGCGGCGGTGGAGGCGGGGCGTCTGCCCGCCAGCTTCGACGCGGGATTCGTGCAGCTCTGGCGTTATTATCTGATGTATTGCGAGGGGGGCTTTCGCGGCCGCGGGATCGACGTGGCGCAGGTCACGCTGGTGCGGGTATAGCGACGCGGATGGAAGGGAAGCGGCCACGGCTGCAGGAACTCGACGCCCTGCGTGGCCTCGGCGCGCTGGCGGTGATGCTGTTCCATTACAGCACGCGTTTTCACGAACTGTTTCCCGGAAGCCCGCATGTGCCGTTCAGCTTTATCGGCGGCAACTATCGGGTGCTGCTGTTCTTCGCCATTTCCGGATTTGCCATCTTCTTCACGCTCGACCGGACGGAACGCGCCGCGGATTTCGTGGTGAACCGCATGTCCCGGCTGTTCCCCGCTTATTGGGGCGCGATGCTGCTGACGCTGAGTGCGGAATATGCCGGGCACGTGACTGCCCTGCAGATCCCGCCTTTCGCGATCCTCGCCAATGTCTCGATGCTCGAAGGCTTCATATTCCTGCCTTCGGTCGACGGCGCCTACTGGACGTTGACGGTCGAGATCGGCTTCTACGTCTGCATGCTCGCGCTTTGGGCGGTGAGGGGACAGCGACGGCTGGAGCCGATCTTGCTGGCGTGGCTGGCGTGCAAGGGCGTGATGGCCCTTTGGCCCGGATTGCCGGAGCGGATCGCGATGCTGATGGTGCTGCGCTATATTCCGTTCTTCGTCATCGGCATGCTCTATTTCCGCATCTGGTCGGGCCAGCGGAGCGTGCGCGCACAAGCGCCCTATTTCGTCGCGGTGCTGTTGACGGTTCTGCTCACCGACACGCCGGACCTGCTGGTGGCGGCTGTGATATTGGTCGCGATCTTCGCGGCGATGCTGTCGGGGTGGCTGACCTGGCTGTGCGTGCGCCCCTTGTTGTGGCTGGGCGGGATCAGCTATTCGCTGTATCTTGTGCATCAGCATGTCGGCTTCGTCATCATGCTCAAGGCGGCGCAATGGGGGCTTAACCCATGGGTCGGATTCGGCATCGCCTTCCTCGTTGCGATCGCGCTCGGCGCCTTGCTGAACCGTCTCGTCGAGCGGACTGCGCAGCGAGCCATTGAATCATGGTGGAAGGCGCGCCGTTTCAAGCGCGCGCCGGTTGCGTCCTGACGGCGTACGGTGTTCTTCAGGCCGCGTTCAGTCGTTCGCGCAGCCACTCCGCCAGGGCATCCTCAGGCAGATCGCCTGCGGCGAGGGCGAGTACGGTGTTGATGGCATCGGCCTTGTCGAAAGCGAGTGCGCCGCCATTCAGGGCGATAAACAGGCGCGCGGCGACCCATGCAGTGCGTTTGTTCCCATCAACAAAAGGATGGTTACGCGCTATTCCGAACGCATAAGCCGCAGCAAGGCTGGCCAGATCATCCTGCCCATAGGTCCACTGGTTGATTGGACGTGCCAGCGCGGATTCGAGCATGCCGATGTCGCGGACGCCTGTTCCGCCGCCATGCTCAGCCAGTTGCCGGTCATGCACGGCCATGATGACATCCTGCGTAACCCATTTGGGTTCGCCCTTCGGAGCGTCGGTCATTTTGCCAGAACGCGCAGAATATCGCGGTCAGCGCGCATGATCTCTTCGGCCAGCGCCATGCTGGTTTCGAAATCGGGATCCGAGGCTGTGAGGCGCAGGCCACCCGGAGCTTCGCTCACAAACAGATCATCCCCCTGCGCCACATGCAGGCGCGCGAGTATCTCCTTCGGCAGGATGACGCCGGTGGAGTTTCCGATCTTGATGAGTTTGAGCGGCTTGTTCATACAGACGTTATAACATAATGGAGGCGCTGCGACAATGGGTGTTCTCGTCGGCTCCGCGTCTGTGCGCGAACCATATATGCCACGGTCCTCCGCTCCCGCCCCTCGCTTGACAGTCCGGCGGCGACTCAGTAAAGGCCACGCATCCCGACACGGTTGGTAGCGGCAGTGCATTGCACTGGCCGTCTTTTTTGCGTCCGGGGGTTCACATCGACGCTTTGAGATGGGGCGCTGCCACACGCCCCGTGGAGCAGGAGAATATAGTAACATGGCACGTATTGCGGGCGTCAACATCCCGACCAACAAGCGCGTTATCATCGCGCTCACCT
The DNA here is from genome assembly GCA_965279415.1 of Sphingobium sp. Classification (GTDB taxonomy): domain Bacteria; phylum Pseudomonadota; class Alphaproteobacteria; order Sphingomonadales; family Sphingomonadaceae; genus Sphingobium. The sequence goes on along the minus strand of OZ257238.1, from coordinate 249,138 downwards.
ACATCCACGGCATCGGTCGCAAGACTGCCGTCGACATCGCGGAGAAGCTGGGCATCGACCAGTCGCGCCGCGTTCAGGATCTGTCGGACGCCGAAGTGCTCCAGATCCGCGAAGCGATCGACGCCAGCTATCAGGTCGAAGGCGATCTGCGCCGCACGACTGCAATGAACATCAAGCGCCTGATGGACCTGGCCTGCTATCGCGGCCTGCGTCATCGCAAGGGGCTGCCGGTTCGCGGTCAGCGCACGCACACCAACGCTCGCACCCGCAAGGGCAAGGCCAAGGCGATCGCAGGCAAGAAGAAGTAAGGCGCTCGCCTGCTGCGGCAGGCTTTCGAGAGCACTTATTTTTTTCCAGTTTTGAGTAGGACACGATACAATGGCACGGGAACCCCAGCGCATTAAGAAGCGGGAGCGCAAGAACATCTCCTCCGGCGTCGCGCATGTGAACGCCAGCTTCAACAACACCATGATCACCATCACCGATGCACAGGGCAACGCGATCTCCTGGTCGTCGGCCGGCATGATGGGCTTCAAGGGATCGCGCAAGTCGACCCCTTATGCCGCCCAGGTCTGCGCCGAAGATGCAGGCCGCAAGGCTGCCGAACACGGCGTGCGGACGCTCGAAGTCGAAGTGAAGGGCCCTGGCTCGGGCCGCGAATCGGCGCTGCGCGCGTTGCAGGCGGTCGGTTTCACGATCACTTCGATCCGCGACGTCACGCCGATCCCGCACAACGGCGTGCGCCCGTCGAAGCGTCGCCGCGTTTAAGGCCATAGCCGTTCTGGTGTGCGGCGGACGCGCCACACATCCAATCTTGAATCGGCCGGGGCACTTCCACTGACGCAGCGGATCGGCCCCCGCCACATTCCCAGGGGAATTACATGACTGTCAACATGAAGAACTGGCAGGAATTGAAGAAGCCGGGCGCTCTTGAAATCAAGAGCGCGGGCGATGGCAAGCGCAAGGCGACGTTCGTCGCCGAGCCGCTGGAGCGGGGTTTCGGCCTGACGCTCGGCAATGCCCTGCGTCGCGTTCTTCTTTCCTCGCTCCAGGGCGCGGCGGTCACTTCGATCAAGATCGAAAACGTGCTGCACGAGTTTTCCTCGCTTGCCGGCGTGCGCGAAGATGTGACGGACATCGTCCTGAACATCAAGCAGGTCGCGCTGCGGATGGAAGGCGACGGTCCCAAGCGGCTCCAGCTTTCCGCCACCGGCCCGGCCGAAGTGAAGGCTGGCGACATCGCGGTGTCCGGCGACATCGAAGTGATGAACCCCGAACTCATCATCTGCCATCTGGATGAAGGCGCGAGCCTGAACATGGAACTGACGGCGGACGTCGGCAAGGGCTATGTCCCCGCCGTCGCCAACCGTCCGGCGGATGCGCCGATCGGCCTCATTCCGATCGACGCGCTCTATTCGCCCGTCCGTCAGGTCGCGTACAAGGTGGACAACACCCGCGTCGGCCAGGAATTGGACTATGACAAGCTGTCGCTGACCGTCGAAACCGACGGCACCGTGACCCCGGAAGACGCCGTCGCCTATGCCGCACGCATCCTTCAGGATCAGTTGCAGCTCTTCGTCCACTTCGAGGACGCGCTGCCCAGCGCCGCCCCATCGTCGGGCGGTCATGCGGTCGCCGCTTCGTCGGAAGGCGAAAGCGACACCAACACGATCAACCGTTACCTTCTCAAGAAGGTGGACGAGCTGGAACTGTCGGTGCGTTCTGCCAACTGCCTCAAGAACGACAACATCATCTATATCGGCGATCTGGTCCAGAAAACCGAAGCGGAAATGCTGCGCACTCCGAACTTCGGCCGCAAGTCCTTGAATGAAATCAAGGAAGTGCTGTCGTCCATGGGTCTGCGCCTGGGCATGGACATCCCCGGCTGGCCGCCCGAGAACATCGAGGAAATGGCCAAGAAGCTGGAGCAGGAACTGCTGGGCTGATCGTCCTACTTGCCATGCGCGATACGCGCGGGGTTAGAGAAGTTACGAACGGGTTTTGGGCGGTGGCCCTGTTTCTGCACCGCCTGGTCCGGGGTTCCGTGAAACGGCCCCTGAACGAACGAGAAGGAATGAAACATGCGTCATCGCGTAGGCGGCCGCAAGCTGCAACGTACCTCCAGCCATCGCGCGGCCCTGTTCCGCAACATGGCGGCGGCGCTCATCAAGCATGAGCAGATCACGACCACCGTGGCGAAGGCCAAGGAACTGCGTCCCTATGTCGAAAAGCTGGTGACGCTGGCGAAGAAGGGTGGCCTGTCCAACCGTCGTCTTGCCCATGCCCGCCTTCTGGACGATGCGCAGCTCGTCAAGCTGTTCGACGTGCTCGCCGAACGCTACAAGGATCGCGCCGGCGGCTACACCCGCGTCATCAAGGCAGGCATCCGCGCGTCGGACGCCGCGCCGATCGCGATCATCGAGTTCGTCGATCGCGACGTCAGCGCCAAGGGTCAGGATTCCGGCCCGGTGATGGGCGCGGACGAGGACGAGATGGAAGCGGCGTAAGCCCTTTGTCCACCGACGCTTTTTGCGTCCGGATATGCTTCACAAACAGGCCGCGGCTTTCTAAGCTGCGGCCTGTTTTGCATTAAAAGCCTCACCCCGGGAGAGCCAGCATCATGTCGTTCCGCCGCGCGCTCGTCGCGTCCGTTCTTGCGTTTGCCGCGATGACGCTCACGCCCGCCCAGGCGGCGGCGCCTGCCGACAAGCCCGACACCGCAACGATCATGAAGGAAGCCCAACTGTCCTACCCGCAAACGCGCCGTCTCGATCTGGTGGAGGATCATTTCGGGGTGAAGATCCTCGATCCCTATCGCTGGCTGGAGGCCGACGTGCGGCAGGACGCCGCCGTGCGCGACTGGGTGAGCGCGCAGAACGCTGTGACGCAGGACTATCTCAAGACGCTGCCTGGCCGCGACATGTTCCGCAAGCGCATGGCCAGGCTCTACGATTACGGCCGTTTTTCGACCCCGACCAAGGCAGGCGACCGCTATTTCTTCAGCTACAACAGCGGCCTGCAAAACCAGTCACCCTTGTTCGTGCGGGAGGGTCTAACCGGCACGCAGCGGATGCTGATCGATCCCAATGCCTTGTCGAAGGACAACGCCACCGCGCTCGCCGAATGGAAGCCGTCGCCCGATGGCCGCTATCTGCTCTATGCGGTGCAGGATGGCGGCACCGACTGGCGCACGCTTGCGGTGGTCGATGTCGATACCGGCAAGACGCTGGACGACAAGGTGGAATGGGTCAAGTTCTCCAATCTGAGCTGGGACGGGGAAGGACAGGGCTTCTTCTACTCCCGCTTCGCCGCGCCGCAAAGTGGGGCTGCTTTCCAGTCGCTCAACGAGAACCAGCAGATCTATTATCACCGCGTCGGCACGCCGCAGACGCAGGACCGGCTGATCTACGCGACGCCCGACCGGCCCAAGCTGGGCCATGGCGGCGAAGTGACCGACGACGGCGCTTGGCTGGTGATCACATCGGCTTCGGGCACGGATGACCGGCAGGAGGTCAAGCTGGTGTCGCTCGGCAATGGCTGGCGCGACGCCCCTGTTACGCCGCGCACGCTGGTTAAGGGGCTGAACCATAGCTGGCGGCTGATCGGCGCACGCGGCGACCTGCTTTGGCTGATGACCGACAAGGGCGCGCCGCGCCAGCGTCTCGTAACGCTGGACGCCGCCAATCCGAAGAAAGCGCCGGTGCAGATCGTCGCCGAGCGGCCCGATACGCTGGTCGGCGGATCGCTGGTCGGCGATCGGATCATCCTCGCCTATCTGTCCGACGCACGCACGGTTGCCGAACTGGTCGAGCTGGACGGCAGGCGCGTGGGCGACGTGCCTTTGCCGGGCGTCGGCACGGCGGCGGGGTTCGGCGGCAAGAGTGGCGACCCGGAGACATTCTTCAGCTTTTCCAGCTTCACTACGCCGTCGACCATCTACCGCTACGACACGACCAGCGGCAAGACGGAGATATTCGCGCAGCCCAAGCTGGCGTTCGATCCGAACGATTATGTGACGGAACAGATATTCTACCCGTCGAAGGACGGCACGCAGGTGCCGATGTTCCTGATCCGGCGCAAGGATATCGTCGCGGCGGCGAAGCCCGCGCCGACGTTGCTCTACGGCTATGGCGGGTTCAACATCTCGATGACGCCGTCCTTCTCGCCCACGCGGATCGCCTGGCTGGAGCAAGGCGGGGCACTCGCCATCGCCAATCTGCGCGGTGGCGGCGAATATGGAAAGGCATGGCACGACGCCGGGCGGCGCGAGAACAAGCAGAATGTGTTCGACGATTTCATCGCGGCGGGCGAGTTCCTGATAAAGAACGGCATCACAGGGCGTGACCAGTTGGCGATCGAGGGGCGCTCCAATGGCGGCCTGCTCGTGGGGGCGGTCGTCAACCAGCGGCCCGACCTCTTCGCCGCCGCACTGCCCGGCGTGGGCGTGATGGACATGCTGCGTTTCGACCGATTCACCGCGGGGCGTTACTGGGTGGACGATTACGGCTATCCGTCGAAGGAGAAGGATTTCCGCCTGCTCTACAGCTACTCGCCCTATCACAACATCGCAGCGGGGAAGGATTATCCCGCGATCATGGTGACGACGGCGGATACGGACGATCGCGTCGTTCCGGGACACAGCTTCAAATATGCCGCGGCGCTGCAGGCGAGCGCCATCGGTGACAAGCCGCACCTCATCCGTATCGAGACGCGTGCCGGCCATGGCTCCGGCAAGCCGACGGACAAAGTGATCGAGGAGTTTTCCGACATGTACGCCTTCATCGCGCACTGGACCGGTCTCGTCGCCACCGATCCGGGGACGTGATCGCCGGATCGTTCAGCCTTGCGACAGCAGGGTAGCCATAAATAGCATCGTCGAATGCAACGGGAGTGTGGGCAATGCAGTTAGGGCGCAGTCTGATGGGAGCGATGGTCGGGATCGGCCTGATCGCGGGTAGCATCGCCAGCGCCGAGGCGCGCCCGCGCGGCTGGGGCGATCGGGGCTGGCATCGCCACCGCGACAACGGCTTCAATTTCGGTGACGCGATCGGCATTGCCGCGCTGGTGGGCGCGGTGGCGGTTGTCGCCAATTCCATGTCGAAGGATCGGGCGGCGCGGCAGGATCGGGCGGAGGATTATCGCCCGGATGACGTCCGCCCCGATGATAGCCGCAACGACGGCTATCGCACGGCGCCTCCGTCCGATTATCCCGCCGCTGACGATGCACCCGTTGCGCCCGACAGTGGCGATGAGGATTTCTCCGACGTCGCGAGCGCCGACGACATCGCAGGAACGCCGATCGCCGGTGAGGATCGCGCCGTCGATGCCTGCGCCATTGCCGCGCGGGCGGAAGCGACGCAGGGCGGCGGCTATGCCGAAGTGCGCCGCATCGGTACGCCGCAGGCGGTGCAGGGCGGCTATAATATCGACGGCGAAGTCGAGCGTCGCGCCTCCTATCGCGACGCCGCGGGCGAAACGCGCCGGTTCACCTGCGCCGTGCAGGGCGATCGGGTCGCGCAAGTCTATCTGAGTCGCGATCTCGTCAGCAACTGACGCGTCCCGGCTGGACTAATCGCACGCCCGTCTTTATCGGACGGCCATGACAGTCCAGCACTCCGAATCCATACTGATCGTCGACTTCGGCAGTCAGGTTACGCAGCTCATCGCCCGCCGCGTGCGCGAAGCCGGGGTCTATAGCGAAATCGCCCCCTTCAACAGCGCCGCCGAAGCCTTCGCCCGGATGCAGCCCAAGGGTGTGATCCTGTCCGGCGGGCCTTCCTCGGTGATGTGGGAGGACAGCCCCCGCGCCCCGCAGGCGATCTTCGACGCGGGCGTGCCGGTGCTCGGCATCTGCTACGGCCAGCAGACGATGATGCAGCAACTGGGCGGGCAGGTCGAAGGCGGCGAAAGCGGCGAGTTCGGTCGCGCCTTCATCGACGTGAACAAGGGCTGCGCGCTGTTCGATGGCTTGTGGCAGCCGGGCGAAAAGCATCAGGTGTGGATGAGCCACGGCGACAAGGTGACGCAGCTCGCCGACGGGTTCGAGGTCGTCGCAACCAGCGAAGGCGCGCCCTACGCCATCGTCGCCAACGAAACGAAGCGCTTCTACGCGATGCAATTCCATCCCGAAGTCGTCCATACGCCCGACGGCGGGAAGCTGATCGCCAATTTCGCGCGGCATGTCTGCGGACTTGCGGGCGACTGGACGATGGCGGAGTTCCGCGCGACCAAGATCGCCGAAATCCGCGCGCAGGTCGGATCGGGCCGCGTCATCTGCGGTCTGTCCGGCGGCGTCGATTCGGCGGTGGCGGCGGTGCTTATCCACGAGGCGATCGGCGACCAGTTGACCTGCGTGTTCGTCGATCACGGCCTGATGCGGCTCAACGAAGCCGAACAGGTCGTCACCCTCTTCCGCGAGCATTACGGGATCAACCTCGTCCATGTGAACGCCGAGGCGCAGTTCCTCGAAGGACTGGCCGGTCTCACCGACCCGGAAAAGAAGCGCAAGTTCATCGGCGGTGCCTTCATCGAACTGTTCGAGGAAGAAGCGCGCAAGGTTGGTGGCGCGGATTTCCTGGCGCAGGGGACGCTCTATCCCGACGTGATCGAAAGCGTATCCTTCACCGGCGGGCCGAGCGTCACGATCAAGAGCCATCACAATGTCGGAGGCCTGCCCGAACGCATGAACATGAAATTGGTCGAGCCGCTGCGCGAACTCTTCAAGGACGAAGTGCGCGTGCTGGGCAAGGAACTGGGCCTGCCCGACATTTTCGTCGGGCGCCATCCTTTCCCCGGACCCGGTCTCGCCATCCGCATCCCCGGCGAAGTGACCAAGGAGCGCTGCGACATCCTGCGCAAGGCCGACGCGATCTATCTGGAGGAAATCCGCAACGCGGGCCTCTACGATGCGATATGGCAGGCGTTCGCCGTGCTGCTGCCTGTCCGCACCGTCGGCGTGATGGGCGACCAGCGCACCTACGATAGCGTATGCGCGCTGCGCGCCGTCACCAGCACCGACGGCATGACCGCCGACATCTACCCCTTCGAAGCCGCCTTCCTGAGCCGCGTTGCGACGCGCATCATCAACGAAGTGAAGGGCATCAACCGCGTCGTCTACGACTATACGTCAAAGCCGCCCGGCACGATCGAGTGGGAGTGATTTTGGCCCCTCCAGAGAGGTCCAGAACTACGCCAATAAACGACGTAAGTGACTGATAAAAAGTAGTTCATCACCAGAGATGTTCAATAGCAATCGGTGGGTAGCCTTCGCATCTGTCGCGATCGGAAACGAAGTTCAGCGCAGCTAATGGGAAAGGCAGCCTTCTGGAGGCTGGCGGAGGCGTACCGTCATATCCAGCGCCCTGATCGCCAGATCCTTCTTCATTCTGTCGCTGACTGCCCAACCCACGACATGTCGATTATGCAGGTCGAGGGTGACGGCAAGGTAGAGCCAGCCTTCTGACGTCCAGATATAGGTGATGTCGTCGGCCCATTTACGGTTCGGCGCATCGGCGGCGAAATCACCGTCTATCCCGTTCGCTGCGACATCCAGGCGATGGTGACTGTCAGTCGTATCTTTGTGCTGGCGCGTGCGGAATGGCTTGATCCCGTTGATCTAACAGGCGCCCGACCCGGCATTCGCCAATATCGAGCCACGCTCCGTAGCAGGGTTCATTGTAGCTGGTAGAGATCGTCGCGGCCAAGCCGATATGGTGCGTCGTCACCGCGAGCGCCGAAAGCAGGTCAGGGGCTCCGGGTGGATCGACGGGCGCAGCCGCACGACCGTATCGCATGTGCCGCCATATATGTCGTCTATCGACAGCTTGCCGGCGAAAAACAGCATGTCGAGATCCGCAGCCTTGGCACCAACTATGATTTCGCTCGATCGCTTCAGGAAATGCGGCGCCGCCATCGCCGCGATGTCAAGATAGCCTGATCCGCGCCCATCCTTTTTGCGGGCGATTGTACCGCGCTATCGGAATAGACCTGTCATCCAATCAAAGCGTCGGGTTCCCATCGGCGAAGGAGAAGATTTTGCCTGCAGCAACTCCATCTCGACATGACATCCTAGTCGTTTGGCAAAGATGGAAGGCTTTATCTTCTGAACCGGCCAATGATGCGGGATTCTCATGCCGCCTTCATGGTGTCTCCGAAACTGTCCTGAACAATTAAAGAAGCGAGGTTATAGTGAGCACGCCACCTTCTCCGGCCTCCGCGCTTAGCGGCCTGCGCGTCATCGATCTGACGAGCGTTCTCTTCGGCCCCTATGCCACGCAGATTCTCGGCGATCTGGGCGCCGACATCATAAAGGTGGAGGCACCCGGTACGCGCGCCGACAATGGCGGCGACATGTTCCGCTACACGGGCAAGCCGGCCAAGACGCCCGCTATGGGTCCCATGTTCATGCATTATAATCGCAACAAGCGTTCAATCCTGCTGGATCTGAAGGAAGAATTCGGGCGCGAGGCGCTCCGCCGTCTCATCGCCAGCGCAGACGTGTTCATCACCAATGTCCGCATGAATGGATTGAAGAAGCTTGGCTTTAGCTATGAGGATGTCCGCGCGCTGAAGGAGGATATCGTCTACGTCCATTGCGCCGGCTATGGATCGGATGGTCCCTACGCGCAGAAGCAGGCCTATGACGATCTGATCCAGGCGGCTTCGGGAGGCACCGACCTGTTGGGCCGCGTCGATGGCGACTCCGCGCCACGCTATCAGCCGTCGCTGATCGCCGATAAATCGTCCGGCCTGTTCGGCGCCTATGCCGCCATGGCGGCGCTTTTCCATCGGCAGCGCACGGGCGAGGGGCAGTTTGTCGAAGTGCCGATGTTCGAATGTTTCACGTACTTCACCATGACAGAAAATCTCTACGGGCATACCTTCGATCCCCCTACGGGGGAGTTCGGCTATACCCGCGTGTTCAATCCCAACCGCAAGCCCTATCAGACCAAGGACGGCTATCTGGCCATCCTGCCCTATTCGGACCAGCAATGGGACGTATTCTTCGAGATCGGCGGGATGCCGGCGGGTACGTTTACGAAGAATCCCCGCTATGCGACCTATGCGCTTCGGACGCAGAACATCAGCGAAATCTATGCCATGATCGCCGATGTCGCCAAGACCAAGACGACGAAAGAGTGGGTCGATGCGCTGACCGAACGCAACGTACCGTGCATGAAGGTGAACCGTCTGGACGAGGTGTTCACGGACGAACATCTGAGCGCCGTGGACTTTTTCCAGCGGCGCGAACATCCCAGCGAAGGCGCCTATTTTTCGCTGCGGCACCCGGTGCGTTTCCAGGCGACCCCTGCAACCGTGCGGCATGATCCGCCCACATTGGGTCAGCATACCGACGAAATCCTGTCCGAAATCGGTTTGGTACAGGCTGCGGACGGCATTGCATGAAAAGGCCGGTCATCGTCGGCGTGGGGGAGGTCAAGGATCGGCCGACCGACCCGGCGCTGGGGCTTGATCCTCTGGCCATGATGGCGACGGCGGCGCACCAAGCCGAAGGCGACGCAGGCGTCGCTCTCTTGGCGCGGGTCGATTCGGTCGATGTCATCCATCAGATAAGCTGGCGATATAACGATACTGCGCGGCAACTGTGCGAACGGTTGAAGATTGAACCGGCGCATGCGCATTATCATGTGGCGGGCGGTGAAAGCCCGCTTCGCGCCGTGCATGATGCTGCCCTGCGCATCGCGCAAGGCAGTTCCAGGGTCGCGCTGATCTGCGGCGGGGAAGCGCGCAGCACCGTGCAGAAGGCGCGCAAGGCGGGCGTCGATCTGCCGTGGCCGGAGCGGGTGGAGGTGATGGAAAATCCCTTCGATCTGCAACGGAAACTGTCGCCCATGGCGATCGCACATGGCGTCGCGCAGCCGACCTATGTGTATCCCTTCTATGAAAATGCGACGCTTCATGCCTGGTCGCTGTCACCAGCACAGGCCAGCCTTGAGTCCGCAAGCCTATGGGCGCTCTATTCCGACATCGCTGCGGCCAATCCCGTCGCCTGGCTGCAACGCGCGGTTTCTGTCGACGAGATAGCGGCCGTAACGCCCCGGAACCCCCTTATCGCCTGGCCTTACACTCGTCTGATGGTGGCCAACCCCACCGTCAATTTGGGAGCGGCCATGCTGGTTCTGGAGGAGCAGGATGCCATCGCAAGCGGCATCGATCCTTCGCGGTTCGTCTATTTCGCAGGGGGTGCCGCCTCCGACGAACCCGACGATTATCTGCAGCGCGACAGCTATCGGGACTCGCCATCGCAGCAGGCTGTACTGGGTGCGGCAATGGCGCTCAACGACGGGGAACCGTTTGAGGTGCTGGAACTCTACAGTTGCTTTCCCTGCGTGCCCAAAATGGCCCGCAGGACATTGGGCCTGTCGGACGATTTCATCCCATCCGTGGCAGGAGGGCTGACCTTCTTCGGCGGGCCTTTCAACGACTATATGCTGCACGCCGCCTGCGCCATGACGCGCAGTCTGCGCGCAGGCCGGGGCAGGGGCCTGTTATATGGGCAGGGGGATTTCGTCACCAAGCATCATGCGCTGCTTCTGTCGAGCGCCCCTGTCGAGCCTGCCCTTTCGCCGGACTATCGGGTGGATGGGCAGGCCGATGCGCTTCGTGGCCCGGTGCCGGTCGTCGTGGACCATGCGACGGGCGAAGCGACTTTGGAGACCTTCACCGTCATTTACGACCGGAACGGCGCCGTCGATCGCGGGATCGCAATCCTGCGCACACAGGCGGGCGAGCGGACCATGGCGCGCATACCTGCCGCAGACGGCGCGGGGATCGCCCGCCTGACGAACACAGAATTATCGCCGATCGGGCAAGGCGGAGCAGTCTCCGTGGCGTCCGACGGCCTGCTGGAATGGAGATTTTCGTGACTGCCATACTCATCGATCATCCGGTGCCCCATGTCGCCCGCGTCACCATCAATCGTCCCGAAGCGCGCAACGCCGTGAACGGCGATGTCGCGTCTGCGCTGGATGCCGCCGTCAAGGCGATCGAAGCGGACGATGCGATACGATGCGTCGTGCTGACCGGTGCGGGCGATATCGCCTTTTGTGCCGGGGCCGACCTCAAGGAGGTGTCTGGCGGGCGCATCGCCAGCCTGGTTACGCCCGACGGTGGCTTTGCCGGCTTTGTCCGCCAGCCCCGAACCAAGCCTTGGATCGCTGCCGTAAACGGCGTGGCGCTGGCTGGCGGGACCGAGATCGTACTGAGTTGCGACATGTCCGTCGTATCCGACGATGCACGGTTTGGTCTGCCGGAAGTGAAGCGTGGCCTGGCCGCCTTGGCGGGCGGCCTGTATCGTCTGCCGCGCGCCCTGCCCAAGGCGATCGCGCTGGAACTGATCGCGACGGGTGAATCCTTGTCGGCGGAACGGGCGCTGGGCTTCGGGCTGGTCAACCGGGTGGTTGCGAAGGCGGACGTCGTCAAGGAAGCGCTTGCCCTAGCCGAACTTATCGCATCCAATGCACCGATCGCCGTTCGTGAAAGCCTGGCGGTGGCGCGCAGCAGCTACGATCTTACGGAGGCGGAATTGGCGAAAGCATCCCAAGCGCTGGGCCTGCGCCTTGCCAAGACCGAGGATTACAAGGAAGGTCCGCTGGCCTTCATCGAAAAGCGTGCACCCCGCTGGACGGGGCGGTGAGCGCATCATGAGCGAAGGCGACGATAGAGTGCCGATCCTGCCTGAAAGCGGCGATACCGAAATCGCGGGGGGATGCCTGTGCGGCGGTGTTCGCTACGTCCTGCACCGGCCGCCCGGCAGGACGGCCTTGTGCCACTGCACCCACTGCCAGAAGCAGAGCGGGTCCGCTTTTTCGGTCAACATCGTCGTCGCCACCGCCGATCTGAGCGTGCAGGGCGCGCTCGCGGTCTATGTCGATACCGCCGACAGCGGACGCAAGCTGGAACGGCAGTTTTGCGCGTCGTGCGGGTCGCCGATCTTCTCCCGTCCGGTCGACAGCCCCGATGTCTCCTATCTGAAGGCCGGCACGCTGGATGATACCGCGATCGTCAGGCCGGGCGCGCAGGTCTGGGTAGGGAGCGCGCAGCCCTGGTTGCCGCTGGACGAGGCTTTGCCGATGTTTCCGCGCGGTTCGCAGGGATAGGCTTTCAAGGAAGGCAGGCCGCTACATCAGCAGCACCGCCTTCGTCGTCCTGCCTGCATTCTGGTCCTCGACCGCTTCGTTGATCTGATCGAATCCATAGGTCGTGACGAGGCGTTCCAAAGGCAGGCGGCCCCGAAGATGATGTTCGATCAGTTCCGGAATGAAGACGTCGGGATGGCTGTCGCCTTCGATGATCCCGCGCACCGTAAAGCCGCCGAGAAGGACATCGCGGGCGGTGCCGGGCGTCGGTGCGTCATGATGATGCGGCAGGCCCAACAGTCCCATGACGCCGCGACGGCGCAGGCAATACAACGCGGCGTTCATCACCGCCTCGTTTCCTGTCGTATCGAGCGCGAAATCGACCCCTGTGCCGGTCAGGGCCTTCGTCACGATATTCAGGTCCTCGCTCACGGGATCGATGACATGGGTGGCACCCAATTCGATGGCGAGCGCACGTCGCTCCGGCTTGGGATCGGACACGATGATCGTCGCGCAGCCCGCGATCTTTGCGCCCATGACCGCGCTCAAGCCCACCGATCCGCCGCCTGTTATCAGAAGGGTCGATTCCGGCGGGCAGGCCAGGGAACGCAGGATCGCGCCCGCACCCGTCTGCACTCCGCACCCCAGCGGCGCGAGGAGGTGCAAAGGTAAAGCCTTGTCGACCTTGACGACATTGTCCTGATAGGCCAGCGCATGGCTGGCGAAGGACGACTGGCCGAAGAAATTGCTGGAAACGGGCACGCCATTCCGGGAGATCGCGTCCGAACCATCCGGGCGGGTTCCGGTGAAATTGAGCGTCGTTCCCAGTTCGCAATAGGATGGATCATGGTCGCGGCAGCGTGCGCAATGGCCGCAGGACCGCATCGTCATCACCACATGATCGCCGGGCGCAACCTTGGTGACGGCGCTGCCGACACGCTCGACCACCCCCGCGCCTTCATGGCCCAGCACTGCAGGCAGTGCGAGCGGCAGATGCTCGTCGCGCGCAGCCAGATCGGTATGACAAAGGCCGACCGCGACGATCCGAACCAAAATCTCGTCCGGGCGCGGTTCATCAAGATCGACGTCTTCGATGACGAATGGCTGACCTTTTCCGGTGGCGATCGCGGCGGTAATCTTCATGAGGACGCTTTCGATAATGTCTGGATGACGGGCAGGTGATGTGTCGCACCTTTTGCGCGGGCCTTGAAGGCCATGGCTGAACATGAATAGACAGCGGAAGCACGGACGATGCCCCATCCTTTTTATCGGCTTGCTGCCACGGGTCGTTCACTAGGAGTAGGTATCACACATGGGCTGGATGAGGCAGGCGGATTGCCTGCATCCAGCCGTCGTCAGCGCGTGACGTCACGCAGCATCTGGGAAATAAAGCATGGCGGGTCAATCCAACTATAGCATGACGATCAATGGCGTTGCTGCGGCCGGTGTGGCGACGATCGCCGTCGTCAATCCTGCGACGGAGCAGGAGATAGGACAGGCACCCGATTGCACTCCCGCCCAGCTGGATGAAGCCGTCGCGGCAGCGCGCGATGCCTTCCCGCTTTGGCGCGACACGCCACCGGCCGAACGGGCGGCGGCGATGAAGGCAGCGGCCGCGATCCTGATCGATAATGCCGATGCGCTGATGCGGCTCCTCACCAGCGAGCAGGGCAAGCCCCATCCTGAAGCACGGCGCGAAATCATGGGCGCTGCCCATTGGCTGACGTCGTTCGCCGATCTCGACATTCCGGAGGAGGTGAACGAGGATGGCGAAGAGCGGAGATCGATCACGCGGCATGTGCCCCTGGGCGTGGTCGCCGGTATTTCGCCGTGGAATTATCCGGTGCTGTTGTCGTTCTGGAAAATCGCCCCTTGCCTGAAAGCGGGCAACACGCTGATCCTCAAGCCGTCGCCCTTCACGCCGCTGACCATGCTGCGCATCGGCGAACTTCTGCGCGGCGTCTTTCCGCCGGGCGTGCTCAATATCATCACCGGCGGGGATGCGCTGGGTCCGCTCGTGACCGCGCATCCGGGCATCGACAAGGTCAGCTTCACCGGTTCGACCGCAACCGGCAAGCGGGTGATGGAATCGGCGGCCAGGGATCTTAAACGCGTCACGCTGGAACTGGGCGGTAACGATGCGGCGATCGTGCTGCCTGATGTCGATGTCGAGGCGGTCGCCAAATCCTTGTTCTGGGCCGCTTTTCGTAACTCGGCGCAGATATGCATCGCCTCCAAGCGGCTCTACGTCCATGCGGATATCTACGATCGTTTCGCAAAAGCCTTCGTCGATTATGCCGGGACGGTCCGCATGGGCGATGGCGCTGAACAGGGAACCGAATTGGGACCCGTCCAGAACCGGCTCCAGTTCGAACGGGTGCTGGACATCATCGATGACAGCAGGGCGCAGGGTCTGCGCTTCCTGACGGGAAGCGGGGAGCGGCCGGAGGGGCCGGGCTATTTCATTCCTGTAACCATCATCGACAACCCGCCCGATGCTTCGCGCGTCGTCAGCGAGGAGCCGTTCGGTCCGATCGTGCCGCTGCTGAAATATGACGATATCGAGGAGGTCATCGCGCGTGCGAACGCATCCGATTATGGCCTCGCGGGATCGGTCTGGTCGGCGGATACCGAAAAGGCGCTGGCCATCGCCAGCCGGTTGGAAACCGGCACGGTCTGGATCAACGAAGTCCAGTATCTCTCTCCCTTCCAGGCCTTTGCGGGCCATAAACAGTCTGGTCTGGGCGTCGAAAACGGACTGGGCGGTCTTTTGGAATATACCATACCGCAAACGATCACCGTGCGCGCACCCGTGACTGCGTCCTGATGATGTTCGGCGTCGCGTTGTGGGCCCGGTGACGACCGATCTGCGGACACCCGTGCTGATCGGTGTGGGACAGTCGGTCGACCGGCTGGATGCGCCCGACTATCATCGCTGGTCGGCCAGCGATCTGGCGGCGGCCGCCGCCGAGCGCGCGCTGGCGGACACCGGCGCGGCGGACAGCGTGCGGCGGGCGATCGGCGTGATCGCCACCACCCGCACGTTCGAAGATTCCGGTCGTGAACCGGCGATCTTCGGCAAGTCCAGCAATTTTCCAAGATCCGTTTCCATCCGGCTGGGTATCGATCCCCCCGATGCAATCTGGGCGAAGATCGGCGGAAATACGCCGCAGGATCTGGTTGCCGAATTGAGCGGTCGGATCGCCGACGCCGAATACGACGTGGCGCTGATCTGCGGCGGTGAGGCGATTTCGACGGTCCGGGCTGCCGCAAAAGCCGGAGTGACGCTCGATTTTTCAGAAACCCCCGACGGAACTGTGGAGGACCGCGGAGCGGGGCGCGGGGAGTTCGCGGACGCGATAAGCCAGCGCCATGGCGTGACCAGCCCGGTGGTCGCTTACGCCCTGCTGGAAAATGCACGTCGCGCCAGCCTTGGCGTGGATTGCGAAAGCTATGCGTGGGCGATGGGCAGGCTTTTTGCCCCTTTTGCGGCGATCGCGCACGACAATCCCCGCGCGTCCTTTGCCGTCCCTGCTTATTCGGCGCAGGATATTGCAGTCGTGGGGCCACATAATCGTTGGGTTGCTACGCCCTATCCGCTCCGCATGGTGGCGCGCGATCAGGTTAATCTTGGGGCCGCACTGATCGTGGCTTCGCTTGGAGCCGCCCGGAGGCTGGGCGTGCCGGAGGATCGGTTCGTATATCTGCATGGCGCAGCACGGACGACCGAGCGGCATCTGCCCTATCGGCCGGACCTGGGGCAATCTCCCGCCGCGCGCGTCGCCGCACGCGCCGCTGTCGATCAGGCGCAATGCACCGTGTCCGACATCGGTGCGTTCGATTTCTATAGCTGCTTTCCCATCGCGGTGGCCAATGTCGCGTGCGACGCGTTCGGCATCGCCGCCGATGATCCTCGCGGACTGACGGTGACGGGCGGGCTGCCCTATTTCGGTGGACCGGGAAACAACTATTCCATGCACGCTATCGCCGAGATGGTGGAACGCCTCCGGCGAGAGCGAGGGCGTTTCGGCTTCATCGGCGCCAATGGCGGTTATCTGTCGAAATATAGTGCGGGGGTCTACTCGACAGCGCCCGCCCAATGGCGCGGCGTCGTTCACGATAGCATTCAAGGCGCGCTGGATGCCGCACCGGGCGTGCGCGTGCACGATGATGTCGATGGCGTGGGCCGCATCGAAACCTTCACCGTCCAGCATGACAGGCAAGGGCCGGTGCTGGCGGTCGTCATCGGCCGGATGCCGGACGGGGGCCGTTTCATCGCCAGAACCGCGCCGGGGGATCAGAGCACCTTGTCCCAGATGATGCGTGAGGATTGGTTCGGGCGGGGATGCCGCATAGTCTCCGGGGCGTACAATCAATTCACCCTGGCCTAAGGGCCCGTGGGTGCCCGGACATGGGCACCCTGCACGGGTCTTTCTGGCTCTCGACTTAGATGAGAGTCATGGCGAGATCGCGCAGATCGTTACGCCGGACCTTCAATCCGTTGGGGCCATTGACGGTCGGGAATGAATCGATCTTGAAGACGCGGATCGGAACCTTGTACTTGGCAAGTTGCGCCTGACAGGACTGGATGATGGCATCCTCTGCCGGCACCGTGCTGTCCCCGATGACGAAGGCGACCGGACGGACCCTTACGTCCTGCTGTACGGCGACGACCTGACAGGCTGTGACGCCAGGCATCGCCAGAATGCGTTCTTCAATTTCAGCCGGGGATACGAGATAGCCGCCGATCCGCAACACGTCGTTGCGGCGTGTCTCGAACTGCAATCTGCCATCGGCCAGCCTGTAACCAAGGTCGCCCGTCTTGATGTAGCCATCGGACGTGATCGTCGCGGCGTTGGCCGCAGGATTGTCGAGATAGCCGGTCATGCCGTTGGGCGCGAGAACCTCGATTTCGCCGATGTCGCCATCGGGCACGACGTCGCCCGTATCCGGATCGACGATCCTGAAGGTCGCGCCCTCGCTGACCGGAACGCCGCCTGCCTGCGCCCTTGCTTCAAGGTCGGCATCATGGGGCTGCACCGTGAACAGGCCGAATAATTCGCTGGCACCATAGCCGCCGCGTATCTGAACGCCGCGCCGTTCCGCCTCCGGCGGCATTTCCGTCAGCGACGGGGTGAAATTGGCGTGGAAGAAGCTGCGCAAGGTCGGAAAAGGAACGGCGCCGTCCGCAGCCTGCAGCATCCGGTAGATCATGTCGTTCGTGCCACCCATATGGGTGACGTCATGACGCCGAATCAGCGCGCCGCTCTCGATCGGATCAAAGGCCTGCGCCACCACCACAGTCTGCCGACCCGCGATAGCGCTCATGACCAGTGTGAAGCCATAGGCACCGCTGAATGGCATGGTGGCAAGCGTCACGCCGCCCGCTTTGGTCGCGCCTGTCGCGATGGCCGCATCGCGGCTGTGTCGAACGATCCGCGCCTGTTCATGCAGGACGAATTTCGACCGCCCGGTCGTGCCGGACGTCGCCAGAATGAGGAAGGCGTCATCCTGACCGGGCGCCGGCGAATAGATCGGCGTGGCGGTGTCACCACGGACGCGGGCGATGGCGGATCGCAGGTTCACCACGGCTATGCCTGCAATCGGCTCGTTCCCCTCGACCGGATCGCAATCGAACACCGTGCCGACCGTCGCCAGGGCGGTGGCGGGGATCTGCGTCAATGTCGCGAGGCATCCGCCGTTGAGGGCGCTGCCGTCGTAGATGATGGCTTTCGCGCGCGTCGCGGCGACGATATCGCCGACCTCCTTGCAACCCAGTCGGATATTGATCGACACTACTACGGCGCCGACGATCGACGCACCGAACAGGACATGGAACCAGTCGAGACCGTTCGGCAGCATGACGGCGATCCGGTCGCCCTGTCCTATGCCGTGGCGGGTGAAGGCGGCCGCCGTGGCGAAGGCGTCGCGATGCAGGTCCGAATAGGGGACCCTATGATCCCCAAGGATGATGACCGGTTCGTCCCGACTATCCGTTGCTGGAGCCAGCAGATGGATAAGACGGTCTCCGGATTGGGTGGCTGCCAGCTTTTCCATGATCCTGTCCTTTTTCGATTTTTTGTCCTGCATCCTGTTTGGTAAGGATGGTGTCATTGTCGCTGCCCGCGGGGCGTGGGGCGCACGGGGCCTGACACGGTGTGGCGGAATAGTGCGGCGCGGGCGCGGGCTGTGGTTCTCCACCCACGGAAATGAACGTACGACGCGCGACATTGTGGGGATGATCGAGCGCTTCGGACATGGAGAGGATAGGGGCCACGCACGCATCACTGTCCGCCATGATCGCCACCCACTCGTCGCGGCTGCGGCTTTTGAAGAGCGCGGCCATCTCCTGCTTCTGCTCGGGCCATTTCGCACGATCCTGCTGATTGTGGAGCGCACTGTCCGCGGCCAGCCCCATGCGCCGCAGCAACTCGGCATGAAATTTCGGTTCGATCGCGCCGACGGCGATGAACTGGCCGTCCGCCGTCTCGTAACTGTCGTAGAAGGGCGCGCCGGTATCGATGATGTTCGTGCCCCGCTGCTCCTGCCAGCTGCCGTCGTTGCGAAACCCCCACATCATCGCGGACAGCAGGGCCGATCCGTCGGTCATCGATGCGTCCACGACCTGACCCGATCCTCCGGCCCGGACGTGCAGCAAGGCCGCCAGCATCCCGAAGGCGAGCATCATCGCGCCCCCGCCGAAATCACCGGCCAGATTGATCGGGGGTGTCGGCTTCTCGTCCGCACGGCCCAGCATTCCCAGAACGCCGGAAATCGCGATATAATTGATGTCGTGCCCCGCCGTCGCGGCAAGGGGACCATGTTGGCCCCATCCCGTCATTCTGCCATAGACCAGCTTCGGGTTGTCGCCGAGAAGAATGTCCGGTCCAAGCCCCAGCCGCTCCATCACGCCGGGCCTGTATCCCTCCAGCAATGCGTCGGCGGTGCGGGCCAGGATGCGCAGGCGTTCGACGTCATCGGCCTGCTTGAGATCGAGCGTTATGAACCGGCGCGACCGCAGCAGCGGATCGTGGAGATTGAGTGTGGCATGGGGCGGATCGACACGGATCACCTCCGCGCCGTGATCGGCCAGCATCATGGCGGCGAACGGCGCAGGCCCCAGTCCCGCCAGTTCGATGATCCTCAATCCTGCCAGCGGTCCCATTGCCTGTTTCCCGGCGCCTTCGGGCGATGTTGTCGACATGATGCGGCCCTAAAGCGATCTTGCGATCACTTCCTTCATGATTTCCGATGTTCCGCCGAAGATGCGCGTCACGCGCGCGTCCCGCCAAAGGCGCGCAATCGGATATTCGTTCATATAACCAGCGCCGCCGTGCAACTGGAGCGCCTTGTCGGCGACTTCATTCTGGAGTTCCGTGTGATATAGTTTAGCGCTGGATGCCTCCGCAGTGGTGAGTTCACCCTGCATATGCCGGTACAGCGCCCAATCGATATGCGCCCAGCCGACCTGGATCTTCGCAGCCAGATCCGCCAAGGTGAAGCGCGTGTTCTGAAAGTCGAAGATCGGTTTTCCAAAGGCCTTGCGGTCCTTGGTGAAGGCCACCGCCTCGTCGAAGGCTCGCTGGGTCGCGCCCATGGCGGAAATGGCGATGGAGAGGCGCTCCTGCGGGAGCTGTTGCATCAGGTAGGAAAATCCCTTCCCTTCCTGTCCCAGGCAGTTTTCGATCGGGACGCGGACGTCATGGAAAAACAGCTCCGAGGTGTCCGCCGAATGCTGACCGATCTTGTCGAGGTTGCGACCGCGTTCGAAGCCGTCCCGATCCGCTTCCACAACGATCAGCGATATGCCTTTGGAACCCAGCGAAGGATCGGTCTTCGCAACCAGGATCACGAAATCGGCATTCTGTCCGTTGGTGATGTAGGTCTTGCTGCCGTTGATCACGAAGAAATCGCCGTCGCGCCGCGCAGAGGTCGCGATGCCTTGCAAGTCGGAGCCGGTGCCCGGTTCGGTCATCGCGATGGCGGCGATCGCATCGCCGCTGACCATCCCAGGAATCCAGCGCTGCTTCAGTGCCTCCGACCCGTAATGCACCAGATAATCCACCGCGATGTCGGACTGAAGCGTCAGGCCCGCCGACGATCCGGCATAGGCCAGTTCCTCGGCGACGATGGCGTTGTAGCCATAGTCGACGCCAAGGCCGCCATAGGCCTCCGGCGCCGTGGGGCAGAGGAGGCCGGCTTCCCCACATGCTTTCCAGAAACTGCGGTCGACAACGCCTTCCTCTTCCCAGCGGTCCATGTTGGGCAAGAGTTCCTTGGCGAAGAACCGGCGAACCTGATCGCGAAACATCTCATGGCTGTCGTCGTAGGGGCGGCGGTTGGCAGTGGGAATCATGAATATATCCTTTGAACAGGCTATGCTGTCCCATTGAAAGGGAGCGCGTGTCGCGTCGAAGTTTGAACTCTGCCTATGATTTATCCTGTGCGACCAAGGCGTTCTGATAGGCAGGGCGATCGGTAAGGCGCTTCCAATAGTCCAGCGTCGTCGCCGACAACCGGTCCTCAATGCCAACGGAATGGGCCAGCATGATTGCGTAGCCGACGGATATGTCGGCAACCGTAAAGTCGGATCCTGCCGCATAGCTGTGCCTGGCGAGGAACGCGTCTATTCCCCGGGCACGGGACAGGAACCAGCGCGTATAGTCGGATGCCACTTGAGGCACCCGGCGCTCTTCCGGCTCGAAGCGGCCATATCGCAGGACGATGGCCTGCGGGAAGGTCAGCGTCGCCTCTCCAAAGAGGCAGAAGTTCAGAAAGTCGGGGAAAGTCGGATCGTTGCTGTCGGGTATCAGTCGGCCCGGCGCGTAACGCGAAGCGACATATTGGGCGATCGCGACGGACTCGGTCATCCGCACCGGCCCGTCGACGTAGAGCGGAATGGTGCCCAGCGGGTTCTGCTCCAGAAAATCCGGCGTCGTCTGGCGCGGAGGGAAGGGCATGACGATCAGGTCATAGTCCACGCCAACCTCTTCCAGCGCCCACAGCGCCCGGAAAGAGCGTGAATTGCGGCAATGATATAGTGTCGGCTTCATGAATGTTCGTCGGTTCCACTTTGCAGGCGAAGGCGCGTGTCGTCTACGATAGTTGCCATACGTACAGCTAAGGGATGAATTAGAGCATGGACGTACATCGTGATCGCCCTTCGAAAGAATGGGGTCGCACCCAAGGCACTTGCACCTGAACGGCTTGGCTGCGGGCTATCGCTAGCCCAGCAGCGCGAGACGCCGTGCGCAGGCCAGCGCGCCGCTGCGATTGCGGACGCCCAGCTTGTTGTAGATATTCTGGATGTGCCATTTGGTGGTCGACAGGCCCAGGTCGATATGATCGGCGATCGCTTGGCTCGTCAAACCGCTGTCGAGCAGCTTGAGGACTTCGGTTTCACGATTTGTAAGACGCTCGATCGCGCTGTCGTCGGCTCCGCTCTCGACCGTCACGCTCTGGCGGGCGCGGATCGCCATCAGCAGGTCGTAAGCCGTTCCGCTAAGCCCGGCTGCCTCTCCATTCCGGGCAAGGAGGCCGCGCAGCGCCCAGCCGCAATCCACGGCCGTGCGGACGAGGCCGCGTTCCGCCGCGAACCGAAGGCCTCTTGCTAGATACCGATTGGCGTCCGCGTCGTTCCTGTCGACCGCCGAAGCGGACGCTGCCAGCAACAGCAGTCGGACATGCTGCGCTGACTTGCCCTGTGCTTCGGCCGAAGGGAGGAGGGCGCGCGCGGTTCGCAACGCATCCTCTGCCTTCCCCTGGGCCAGCGAAAGCCACGCTCTTGTCTCTTCCACTTCCGATTGAAAGGGGGAAGGGATCGCCTTGTTCGTGCCAACATGCAGCCATTGTCTGCCCTTGGGCATGAAGGCGGCACAAAAACTGTCTTCCGCTTCCTCTAAGCGTCCGTTGCGCAACTGCACATTGACCGCGAGCAGGTCGGCGGCGAGTGCGTAGCGCAATCCAGGCACCAGACGCTGGCGCGTTTCGATCAGAGCGGCGTCGACACCGTGATGATCTTCCGCGATCAGCACCGCCGCTTCCAGCGCAGCGATATGGGTTTCCACGATCCCGCTGTGGTTTACATGCACTTGCCCCGTCGTAAGATGGTTCAAGGCGTCCATCGTGTCGCCAGCTTCAACCATGATGCGGGCGGCGAGCAGGTGCACCGTCGCCACGGCCGATGGCGCGACGCCCGGCGCGGTAATGACATTGGCCAAGCCGGAACGGATAATTTCCTTGGCGAGGGTAACGTGGCCCGAACGTAATTCGACGAGGGCTTCCGCTTTCGACACCCAGATTTTTGAGCATGTCACCTGTGTGGACGCGACGCACTGGCGCGCGATCGACAGGTCGCGACGAGCCGCAGCGCGGTCGCCCATCTGAAGATGCGTAAGGCTTTGCAGCACCGCGACACCCGCGGCATGGAGCGGTTCCCGCTCCATCCAGGCGTCGAGCCATGCGTGGGTCAGATCGAGGACAGCGGGCAGATCGTCCCGCCTCGCCGCGATGCTCAGGTTCATGCGCTCAAGATGCGCGTGCCAGCGCGGTGGCGCATCCGGCGCAAGCGTCCCGGTAAGTGCAGCGAGTTCGGCTCGGGCCTTGTCCAGTTCGAACAACAGGATCAACGACCAGCATTTCCAGAGCCTTAGCGGTATCTGAATATCGGCTCCGGTCGCTTCAAGTCTTTCAACCCAGCCAAGCAACCGTGGAGCCTCTCCCGATGCCCGCACGAGTTGATCGGCATGGCCAAGCAGGATCGCCTGCGCCCGGTCGTGATCGCCTGCCTTGATGGCGAAATCGATCGCATCTGCGGGCGCACCATGCGCCTCGCACCATAGGCTCGCTGCGGCCATTGCCGACGCATCGCCGACAATGCCATATCTGCGCTTCTTGTCGGCAAGATATTTCCGGAAAATGGGATGCAGGCGGTTCCACTCGCCATCTGGTGAATCCGCGACGATCATCAGGTTCAGCAGCTTTGCGCTCTCCAGCATCCGCGATCCCTCGGCGGGCATGACGTGATCGAGCAATTCGGCGGAAAAGCGGGGGAAATCGGAAAGCCGCAACAGAAAGTCTTTCATCTCCCCATCGACGTTTCGCATGATCGTCTCGCCGAGGTAGCGGCCCAAATCTTCGCGAGGACATTCGAGCAAGGTCGATTCGATGGGCCACCCCCCCCGACATGCCGCAAGCATGCCAAACCACTGCGTCGCAATGGGCCAGCCTTCGGTCTTGCGCAAAATAGCGTGTACCAACCTAGGCGAGGGTGAAGACTGTGCGCAACGTGTCAACATGGCTGCCGCTTCCGTCGGGTCAAGCGTCAGGTCATCCATCCGCAAAACCTCGGCGCGCCCTGCGGCCTCCATGGTCAGCCAGTCGATGTCGGGCAATGTTCGCGATGCGATGATGACGCGTTGCCGCTGCTGGCCGGCCATGAGGGTGCGAATGAAGCGATTGAGCCTGTCACCGCCCGCCTGATGAGCGTCGTCGATGAGCAGGACGTCGGCGCACGCATGTTCGCGCGGCAGGGTCGTAAGATTGTCGGCGCTGCGCCATTCGACCGTTTCACCGCTGGCAACCATGTCGCATTGCAGGGCATTGAGCAGAGTGGTTTTACCAAACCCGGGAGGCGCTGCGATCATCGTCAGATCAACGCCACTGTCACGCACACGCTTGTAGGCACGTGTTCTAACGAAGCTTGGCTTGGGGGCCGCCTCCATTTGGCTCTCGTAGCCGTTAGTCGAGATGCGGGACTTCAGCGTGCTGCGCATTCCATCATTCTCCTATGGGCCGTGCCATATATCCTGGCATCTTTTTCATTTGGAAATTTTCAGACCGTTGAGCAGAAGGTTTATGACATGATCGGCATAGGCCGACTTTATTCCTAAATCGATCTCATCATATCCGGCAAAAAATGGGAGTGTATTGCGAGAGTGAAAGAAGAACTCGCAGGAACCTATGGCCGAATAATAGAAAAACGTCGGGTCTACCGGTTTTATATCGCCATTTTCAATCGCATCTTCGATCATGATCGACTGATATTTTCTAAGAGGCTCCATGAATATTCTGGAGAGTTCTCGCGCATTTTCAGGGCTGCACTGTAGATGATTGATCAGGCGATTGATGTAGGGGAAACGGAAGTAAACATCGATGACGCCGCGAATATGCAGTTCCAGCTTTGCCAAAGGCGCCATATCCGCCTCGACCAGCCTGGCGAGCTGGTCCAGTGCTTTGGATGCGTCGCGCTCCAGCAGGGCCAGAAGAAGGCCTTCCTTCCCGCCAAAGTGATATTTGACCAGGCCGTGCGTCAATCCTGATCGGGCAGCGATCTCCATCAGGGAGATATCAAGCGTGTCGCGTTCGCCCAGAAGGTCGCTTGTTGCTTGCAAAAGGCGATCACGAGTCGGCGTGCGTTCGACTTGGTTGGATATGGCACGAGCCATCGCTTCTATCTCTCCCGCTTCTTATTTCTCTATATAGATAATTTGATGGCTGATCAATGTACCAATGCATTGTCCATGCCTTGGCGGTGCTCCGCTAGGGCGACAATCTCGAAATTTATCAGCCAGCCCCTCCTAAAAGATGGTTTCAAATGGCGGTTGCCATCGCATCACAAGGCCAACAACAGAAGGAGGGGAGTTTTATGAAGCTTCATACGGGAGTGTGTCTGGCAGCCATCGCCATCGTGCAAACGAGCGGTGCCATGGCCCAGGCTCAGGCGTCGGGCGACGCGCAAGTCGAATCGGCGTCCAGCGGTGAACCGGCGTCCCAGCCGTCGATCGACGATATCGTCGTTACGGGCTCACGCACAGTCACCAACGGTGAAAAGGCGCCGACGCCCGTCACTGTCATGGGTGCAGCGCAACTCAGGGACTCCGCGCCCACGCTGACGGAGGCATTGCGCCAGCTGCCACAGCTGACCGGATCATCCTCCCCATCCACCGCCACGCTCACGATCGGCGGCGGGCCAACGACCCAAAATTCACCCAATCTACGCAACCTGGGCGCAAACCGGACCCTGACATTGCTCAACGGGCGTCGTCCTCCTGTCGCAGGTGGATCTGGCACAGTCGACACAGGCATTTTCCCGCAGCTGCTTATCAAGCGCGTGGACATCGTCACCGGCGGCGCCTCCGCTACATACGGGTCGGACGCGATTTCGGGTGTGATCAACTATATCGTCGATACCGATTTCGTAGGCGTTGCTGCCGAAGCGAGGGGCGGCCTGTCGTCACGAGGCGATGCGGAGAGCTTTGCGTTCGAAATCGCGGGCGGGGCGCCCTTTGCGGGCGGTGCCGGCCACATCGTGGCCAATGTCAACGTCAACGGCCAGAATGGACTGGCAGGAGAGGACAGGGCCTTCAACCGGACCGGCTTCTCGACCATCCCCAACCCCAATGCCGGGCAGCCGGGCCAGCCAACCCTGCTGCTGCGGGAGAATGTCACGATCGCGACGGGGACATTCGGTGGCAGGATCACCACCCCTGCCTTGTCCAACATCCAGTTCGATGCAAATGGCGCACCTATTCCCTATACCTCCGGCACCGAGAGTACGGGTGCTTTGCAGGTCGGCGGCGATGGCGCGCGCTATTCACCGACCCTGGTCGCGAGAACGCGCAACTGGAGCGCCTTCGTCCATACAAAATATGAAGTCTCCGACGCGGTCGAGATTTTCGCCGAAGGCAGTTTCGGTCACGCCCAATCCAATTATCCGAACCTCTACTTCTTCAATCTCGGCAGTGGTGCCTACACCGTCCGCCGGGACAACGCCTATCTGCCGGCATCGGTTGGCGCGTTGATGGACCAGAATGGACTGACATCCATTCAATTGGGCAAGGTCGACCTGAACTACGGGCGCAACGAGACGTTCTACAATAGCGATACCTTCAACCTGCTGGGCGGGTTCAAGGCGAAGCTGTCGTCGACATGGGTTCTGGACGGCTATGTCACCCATTCCGAATCCAAGGTGCGCTTCGGCGCGAAAAACAACCGGATACAGGCCAATTCGCGACTGGCGACCGATGCGGTGAACGGTCCTAATGGGACTATCATCTGCCGGTCGACGCTGACCAATCCCGGCAACGGCTGCGTGCCCACCAATCCGTTCGGTATCATTCCGTTGACCGACGCACAGAGCGATTATCTGACCGCCACGTCGGAAGCGCGTTCTACGACCAAGCAGGATGTCGGGTCCCTGTCCGCCCATGGCGACGCTTTCGAAGGATGGGCCGGACCTGTGGTTGTCGCCTTTGGTGCGGAGTATCGCAAGGTTTCGCTCAACCAGACCGCTGATCCCATAGGGCAGGCCAACGGGTTCACGGCGGGCAACCTGAAATCCAGCGCGGGCAGCTACAACGTCAAGGAAGTGTTCGGCGAAGTTCAGTTTCCGTTGCTAAAGGACGTTCCGCTGGCGCAGGATCTGAGCTTCAACGGAGCGCTGCGTCGTACGGATTACAGCACGAGCGGCGCCGTCACGACCTGGAAAGTCGGTTTGACCGACGAGGTGTTCAGCGATTTCCGGCTGCGCGCAACCTACTCTCAGGACATCCGCGCGCCCAACATCGCCGAACTGTTTGGCGGGCAGGCTCGCGGCGTCACGAGTGTTCGCGACCCCAATTTCGGCAATGCCGTCGTCGCCAATATCTTCACCTTCTCGGGCAGCAATAGCAGCCTGCGACCGGAAACGGCGCGCACCCTGACTCTGGGCGGCGTCTATCGGCCCAGCTGGCTGCCGGGTCTCGGTCTGTCTGTCGATTATTACCGCATCAAGCTTTCCGATGCGATCGCGACGCTTGGCGTGCAGACCATCGTGGACCAGTGTGCCGCGGGAACGCAGCTATTTTGCGGTCTCATCACCCGCGATTCGGCTGGTCGCCTGGTAGAAATCAACGCTTCGACGCAAAATGTGCAGTCCGCCAAAATCTCCGGCTTGGACTTCGAGGCCAATTACCAGCGGGACGTTGGCAACGGATCCCTGAGCGTTCGCGCGCTTGCCACCTACCTTCAGCATTATCAGTTCGCCAATCCGGGAACGGCGCCGATCGAGCAGGCGGGAACGACGGGTGTCGTGACCTATCGCAGCCTGCCGCGGTGGCGTGGCAATCTTCAGGCCACGTACAATCTCGACCGGTTCACCATATCCTTGCAGGAGCGCTTCATCGGCAGCCTCAACCGCTCGGTTCCGCCGGTGACCGTCGATGACAACCGCATGAAGGCTACGTTCTACACCAACATGACCGCACGCTACAGCCTGAAGGACCAGGTGCCCGGCAATCCGGAAATCTTTCTGAGCGTCAGCAATTTGTTCGACCAGAAGCCGCGGGTCGGGGCGACCAATTCGTGCAATCTGGGCGCGTGCGAGGTGTATGACGGCAGCCTGTACGACCTGATTGGCCGGTATTTCACGCTGGGTGTCCGGGCGCGGTTCTGATGCAGGCTTGGCGCCCTGCCGTTCCAATGGGAGACAAAGATGACATCCGATAGTGGTAGCGCTGCCCCACCTGTGAAATTGCCGCGCTATCTCATCGCGATCATGTTTCTCACTTATGCCCTGAGTTATCTCGACCGACAGATCGTCAATATCGTCGCCGAGCATATCAAACGCGACCTGGGGCTGGCGGACTGGCAGGTCGGCGCCATGAGCGGACTGGCATTCGCCTTGCTCTATACGACGATCGGTCTGCCGATCGCGCGCCTGGCCGAACGAAAGAACCGGGCCAAGATCATAGCGGTTTCGCTTGTCGTCTGGAGCGGATGCACGGCGCTGTTCGGGTTGGGGCGCAACTTTGCCGAAATCTTCCTGGCGCGTTTGGGCGTCGGGATGGGGGAGGCGGGGGGCGTTCCGCCCGCCACATCTCTCATCTCCGACTCCACGCCCAAATCGCACCAGTCGCGCGCCCTGGCATTCTACAATCTCGGCGTACCGCTCGGCGCTTTGCTCGGAATGGTCATTGGCGGTTTCGTGGTTGATCTGTGGGGCTGGCGCACGGCCTTCCTCCTCGTCGGCTTGCCCGGCATCCCGCTCGCCGCGTTGATCTATTTCACGATCGGCGATCCGCGCGATGCCGTGCCGAAGGCCGACCGAAGGTCGACCGACGTCCCGTCGCTGAAGGCGGTGTTTGCCAGTTTGCGCGGCAAGCCTGCCTTTTGGTGGATCGTTGCAGGATCTTCGCTGACCACCTTCGTCGGGTACGGCCAGCAGGCGTTTTTCGCGTCCTTCTTCCTGCGGAACCACGGCGGCGAACTGGACCGGCTGGCCGGACTGTTCGGCATGTCCAAATCGACCGGATTGCTGGGTTTGGCTCTGGGCTTGGGACTGGGTATCGGGGGAGCGCTGGGCAGCTATGTAGGAGGGCAGTTCGGCGATCGCTGGAAATCGCCCAATGCATATGTCTATGTGCCCGCCATCGGCAGCCTGCTGGCGTTCCCGCTTTATGCCGCAGTCCTGCTCGCGCCATCCACGCTGGTGGCCTTGCTTCTGATCGGCGTTCCCACGTTCATGAAAAGCCTGTGGTACGGGCCGACCTATGCTGCGTTGAACAATATGTCCCATGCACGGTCGCGGGCAACCGTCATCGCTATTTTCCTGTTTATCATCAATGCGGTCGGCTTGGGTCTTGGGCCTGTAGCGATCGGGATGGTCAGCGACTTTCTGGGTCTGACCATGGGCACCGGGGACGGTCTGCGCTGGGCGCTCATCATGGCGTCGTTCGTCAGTGTGTTGTCGGCGGTGTGTTTTTTCCAGGCTCGCAAGAGCCTGGTGAGGGATATGCTGTGAGGGACATGGCTCATGCCCTCTAAAAGTATGGCAAAGGCTTGGGGTGCATTCGCTATCAGATACCTGGTCAGCGTTAATGCGAAAGAGAATTGGACAATGCCCGCAAATATCGGGGTTTGTGCGTGAATAGCTTCTCCTTTGATGTGAAGGGGCGTACCGCCTTGGTTACTGGGGCGTCATCCGGGATAGGTCGGCGCTTTGCCCTGCAGCTTGCGGCTTCGGGCGCGCGTGTCGTGGTCGCCGCTCGTCGGACGGCACTGCTGGACGAGTTGTGCGCCGAAATCGATGCGATTGGCGGGCAAGCGCTCGCAGTTGCGATGGATGTCGCCGACGAGCCGTCCACTATGGCTGCTTTCGATGCGGCTGAGGCCGCTTTCGGGCCTGTGGATACGGTGATCGTCAATGCGGGCATGAGCCCGTCCGGAAGCGCGCTCGGCCTGTCGATCGACGATTTCGACCTCACCATGTCCGTCAACTTGCGTGGCGCATTCCTGACGGCGCGGGAGGGCGCCCGCCGCATGATCGCCGCCGGCAGTCCGGAAACGGGGCGGGGGCGGATCGTGCTGATCGGGTCCGTCACGGGTCAGCATTCCTTTGCAGGCATCGTCCCTTACGGCGCGTCGAAAGCCGCCGTGGCGCATATGGGCAAGTTGCTTGCGAAGGACTGGGCGACGAAGGGTATCAACGTCAACACCATCGCGCCCGGATATATGGCGACCGAGATGACCAGTTCGCTCTGGGAGATCGAGAAGGGCCGCAAGCTGATCGACGGTTTCCCGCGTCAGCGACTGATGGATGTCGACGCCCTCGATCCCATGATGCTGTATTTATGCTCTGACGCAAGCGCTCCGGTCACGGGCGCACTTTTCACCATCGATGACGGGCAGACGCTCTGAGCGTCTGAACGAGAGGAACGGAATATGGACATTGCAGGGGTAGGCGCCATCGTCACGGGTGGCGCTTCCGGACTTGGCGGCGCCACCGCCGCGCGGCTCGCGAAAGCCGGGGCGAAGGTGACGATCTTCGACCTGAACGCCGATCTGGGAAAGGAGCATGCCGCCGCCATCGGCGGAGCCTTCGCACCGGTCAACGTGTCGGACGACGAAGCGGTGGGCGCGGCGATCGAGCAGGCCGAGTCCCGTCACGGACCGGCACGGATTCTAGTGAACTGTGCGGGGATCGGGACGCCGGTCAGGGTGATCGGTCGGGACGGGAGGGCCATGGCGCTGTCCGATTTCACCCGCACCCTGACGGTCAATCTTGTAGGCACGTTCAACGTCGTGTCCAAATTCGCCGAGCGGCTCCACGCCGTCGATCCGGTCGGAGAGGAAAGGGGGGTAATCGTCAATACCGCCAGCATCGCCGCCTATGACGGACAGATCGGGCAAGCGGCCTATGCTGCGTCCAAGGGCGGCATAGTAGGCATGACATTGCCGATCGCCCGTGAACTGGCGCGCTACGGCATCCGTGTCATGACCATCGCGCCGGGCATTTTCTGGACGCCGCTACTGGCGCAACTGCCGCAGGAGGCGCTCGATTCGCTGGGCCAACAGGTTCCGTTTCCCAGCAGGCTGGGCCAGCCCGACGAATATGCGCATCTTGTCGAAAGCATCGTCACCAATCCCATGCTGAACGGTGAAACCATCCGGCTCGACGGCGCGATCCGGATGGCAGCGAAATGAGCAGCGCCTATAGCGAGCGGGCAATCGAAATCGCGACCAGGGTCGAGGATTTCGTGCGTTCGCAGATCATCCCCTACGAGCAGGACGACCGGCGGGACCATCATGGCGCACCCACGGATGCGCTGGTGATCGAAATGCGGGCAAAGGCGAAGGCGGCCGGCGTGATCACCCCGCATATCCTGGCCGACGGTTCGCATCTTTCGCAGCGTGAAACCGCGCATGTTCTTATCAAGTCGGGGCTGTCGCCGCTCGGTCCGCTGGCGGTCAACACCATGGCCCCCGACGAAGGCAACATGTACCTGATCAACCATGTCGGGTCCGTCGAGCAGAAGGCGCATTTTCTGGCGCCCATGATCGCGGGCGATGCACGTTCCGCCTTTTTCATGACCGAGCCGTGGGAGGATGGAGGCGCTGGCGCCGACCCGTCGATGATGAAGACGACCTGCCATCTGGACGGCAACCACTGGGTCGTGAACGGCCGCAAATGCTTCATCACCGGTGCGCAGGGCGCAAAGGTCGGCATCGTCATGGCGAAGTCGCAGGATGGCGCCTGCATGTTCCTGGTCGATCTGCCCGACCCGGCGATCCAGATCGAACGCGTGCCCAACACCATCGACACGTCGATGCCGGGAGGGCATGCCACCATCCGCATCGACAATCTGCGCGTGTCGGCCGATCAGATGCTCGGCCAATCGGGCGACGGGTTCAAATATGCGCAGGTGCGCCTGTCGCCTGCGCGCCTGTCCCACTGCATGCGCTGGCTCGGCGCGTGCATTCGCGCGCAGGAGATCGCGACGGATTACGCCTGCCGGCGCGAAGCGTTCGGCAAGACGCTGATCGATCATGAAGGGGTCGGCTTCATGCTGGCCGAAAACCGGATCGACCTGCAACAGGCCGAGTTGATGATCCAATGGTGTGCCGACGTGCTGGACACCGGATCGCTCGGCACGGTCGAAAGCTCCATGGCAAAGGTGGCCGTGTCCGAGGCGTTGATGCGCGTGGCCGATCGCTGCGTCCAGGTGATGGGCGGCACCGGCGTGACCGGCGATACGATCGTGGAGCAGGTCTTCAGGGAGGTTCGCGCCTTTCGCATCTACGACGGACCGACGGAGGTCCATAAATGGTCGCTGGCCAAGAAGATCAAGCGCGACTGGACGAAGGCGCAGACATGAACGCGACCAGTCAGGACGCCAATCTTGGGACGACGCCCGTTCGGGAAGGCTATGCCTTCGATGAAGGGGCGCTCTCCCGGTGGATGACTGCGCATGTGGAGGGGTTTGGCGGACCCGTCACCGTCACCCAGTTCAAGGGCGGGCAGTCGAACCCCACCTATCGGCTGACGACACCGAAACACAGCTATGTGTTGCGCCGCAAGCCGCCGGGTGCCTTGCTGAAGGGCGCCCATGCCATCGAACGGGAGGCTCGCGTCCTGACGGCCCTGGCCGGCGCGGGCTTCCCCGTCGCCAGGGTGCACGGCCTGTGTACCGACGACAGCGTGATCGGCACATGGTTCTATATCATGGACATGGTGGAAGGCCGGATATTCTGGGATGCGACCATTCCGGATGTCTCCGCCGCAGACCGCCCGCTCTATTTCGACGCCATGAATCAAGCCATGGCGCAGCTTCACAATCATGATCCGGTCGCCATCGGCCTGTCGGACTATGGTCGACCGGGCAATTATTTCTCCCGCCAGATTGCCCGGTGGACGGGCCAGTATCTGGATGATCCCGATGCCGGGCGGGACCCAAACATGGATCGCCTGATCGCATGGCTGCCGGCCAATATTCCGCAGGACGCGACCGAAGAGGTCAGCGTGGTGCATGGCGATTTCCGTATCGACAACATGATTTTTCACCCGACCGAACCCCGGATATTGGCGGTGCTGGACTGGGAACTGTCGACCCTGGGTCATCCGCTGGCCGACTTCGCCTATCATGCCATGATGTACCATATGCCGCCCCATATCGTGGCGGGGTTGGGCGGCGCCGATCTTGCCGATCTGAATATTCCGTCGGAGGCGGACTATGTGGCGGCCTATTGTCGTCGCACGGGGCGGGACGCCATTCCGGGCTATTCCTTCGCGCTGGCGTTCAACTTCTTTCGTCTGGCGGCGATCTTTCACGGCATCAAGGGACGCGCGATCCGTGGCACGGCGGCCTCCGCGCAGGCGCATCAGCGCGCTGCCGTCTTTCCCGAACTCGCGGCGCTTGCCGTCGCGCACATTGCATAAGGATATGGATCATGGCTGAAGCCTATATCGTCGAAGCGCTTCGAACCGCAGGTGGGCGGCGCAACGGTCGACTGTCGGGCGTGCACCCCGCCGACATGGCCGGCGACGTGCTTTCCGCGCTGGTCGAACGTACGGGGATCGACCCGGCGGCGGTGGAGGACGTGATACTGGGCTGCGTCACGCAGGCGGGTGAACAGGCCTTTGCCTTCGCACGTAACGCCGTGCTCGCCTCGACCCTGCCGGCATCCGTTCCGGCGGTGACGATCGACCGTCAATGCGGCAGTTCGCAACAGGCCATCCAGTTCGCGGCGCAGGCCGTGCTGTCGGGGACGCAGGATGTCATCATCGCGGCGGGCGCGGAAAGCATGTCGCGCGTGCCCATGCTCAGCAACGCTACATTGCATGAACAGGCGGGCCTGGGCGTCGGCCCGATCAGCGACAGGATCAAACAGCGGTTCGGCGTGGAGGGATTCAGCCAGTTCGACGGCGCTGAAATGATGGCGCGTAAATATGGCTTCACCCGCGACGCCCTCGACCGTTTCGCGCTGGAAAGCCACAGACGCGCGGCTGCGGCATCACAATCGGGAGCGTTCGATGACGAAATCGTTCCGATCGCAATCGAAACGGTGGACGGGCCGGCCTTTCATACTGTCGATGAAGGCATCCGATTCGACGCAACGCTGGAACGGATTGCTTCGGTCAAGACATTGGTGGAGGGCGGCGTCATCACTGCTGCCAGCGCCAGCCAGATCGCCGATGGTGCATCGGCGCTGCTCGTCGTCAGTGAAAGGGCGCTCAAGGATCATGGTCTAACGCCCATTGCCCGCATCCACGCCATGACGGTTACGGCCGGCGACCCGGTCATCATGCTGGAGGAACCGATCGTCGCAACGCAGAAACTGCTCGCGCGGGCGGGCATGACAATCGATGACATCGATCTCTACGAAGTGAATGAGGCATTTTCGCCGGTTCCGTTGGCCTGGCTGTCGGCGATCGGTGCCGACCCGGACCGGCTCAACGTATACGGCGGCGCCATCGCTCTCGGACATCCCTTGGGATCGTCCGGCACCAAGCTTATGGCGACACTGGTCCATGCCCTGCATAGTCGCAAGAAGAGGTACGGTTTACAAACGATGTGCGAAGCAGGCGGCGTCGCCAACGCCATGATCGTCGAGGCGCTGGATAGGCGGTAAAAAACGGCATGGCGGCGTGGCGGCGTGGGGCTTCTCGGTAATGGGGCCTTGCGACCGCCTAATCGAACTTGGTGTGCGGGGGCAAAAGGCAGTCTGGTGGAACGGACAGAATCCGCGCATGCCGGGAAAGAAAATGGTCGGGGAGACAGGATTCGAACCTGCGACCCTCTGCTCCCAAAGCAGATGCGCTACCAGGCTGCGCTACTCCCCGACACGGGTTCCCTGATAAGGGATATTCCTGGCTGATGGCCCGGAACCTGCCTGTCCGGAAGGTTCAGGCACCGAAAAAGATCGACAATCTTTTTCAGCTTTCGTCATTTATCCGCAGGTTTATGGGCCTCCATCGGAGTGCCTGCGGGTAAAGGCAAACGTCCATTCATCGGCGGCTTGTTAGAAAGAAATTTGCGTCCCGCCCATGTGGATGGGCTGGTTGCGTGGTTCATTCTGGCCGCGCTCTTCCCTACTCAATTTTAGTCGGGGCGCAACCCATTTATAAAGTGAAGATGGCCGCTAATCGACCGTTGAGGCGCCAGGATCTGGACTCGTCGATTGATCCAAAAGATGACGGTTGCCGGGATGCGAGGGCGTTAGTTCAGATGCACCGTTAAGAACGTTGGTGGATGCAAGGTCACGCGCCACTGCGGAAGATAGCCTGCCTCCCAGCGGGTCGCTCGAAATGGTGCGCATCAGCATGATGGCGGCAAGGGCGATGGCCGTGCCAGCCAGCGCATTCGTGCCCAGCCGCTAAATCCACCATGTTTCGATAAGCCCCATCGACGCTTGTGCCAGCATGATGAGGAGGTTGGGAAAGGCCACTCGGATCAGCAGCGGAAATACGGGGCATCCACATAAGCTGCATGGATATGCCGAGGCGGCTTTCCGATATGGTATCCCGCGCGCGCAAGGTGCCCCCAGTCATCGTCAATCGATCCGATCACGAGCTATGCTTGCGCTGGCCAGGATAGCGATGACGTTATTGCCGCCTAAGATGGTCCATCATTGCTGTGAGCCACGGCGGTGGAGGGCGCGAGACCGGCCTGCGCCACCAGCGCCACTGGTGCCTGCCAGCCTCCACCCAGCGCGCGATAGGAGGCTATTGCGGCACGTGCCGTTTCGGATCGGGCCTGCGCATGGGCATC
Organism: Sphingobium sp.; assembly: GCA_965279415.1. Lineage (GTDB taxonomy): Bacteria > Pseudomonadota > Alphaproteobacteria > Sphingomonadales > Sphingomonadaceae > Sphingobium. The sequence goes on along the minus strand of OZ257238.1, from coordinate 214,013 downwards.
GCGCGTATCGAGCAAGCGGCGGTCGGCATCCAGTACCTCGACCAGACTGACGACACCGCCACGATAGGCCGCGAGCGCCGCCTCCTGCGCGCGGACCAGCGCCGTTTCGCCCCGCGCCAGCATGGCGGCCTGCGTCTCCCGCTGGACGAGGGCCGAGAAGCTGTTTTCCACATCCTCCGACGCGCGCAGTACGGCAAGGCGGTAGGCGGCCAGCGCCTCGGCATTGGCACCCTTTGCCGCGGCGATCTCCGCATCGACCCTGCCGAAGTCGAACAATCGCCAGCGCAGACCGAGCACGCCCTGCGCCTGGCTGGCATTGCCAGAGAAGAGGTTGCCGCCCACCGTGGTGGCGCTGCCAACCAGCCCGCCCAGTGAGAATTTGGGGAAATATTCGGACACCGCGGCGCCGATCCTCGCATTGCTCGCCGCCAGCTTGCGTTCCGCGATAATGAGGTCGGGACGGCGACGCAGCAGGTCGGCAGGCGATCCCGTATCCACGATCGCGGGTGCCGCCGGAATAGTGAACGGCGTCGCGGCCAGCATCAGGCGATAGGTGCCGGGTTGCACGCCCAGCAGCACGTCGAGCGCGTTCATCGCCGTATCCAGCGCGGTTCGCAGCACAGGAACGCTGGCCTCGACCTGAGCCAAGGCACCCTCCGCCTGCCGCAATTGCAATTCGGCGGCGATACCCTTTGCATATTGCAGGCGGATGATATCGACGAGGCGCTGCTGCGTGTCGCGCTGCGCCTCCGCCACCGACAGCCGCGTTTGCAGCGCGCGGATCAGAACATAGGTATCGGCAACCTGCGCGGTCACTGCGATCTGCGCTGCGGCAACGCCCGCCTGCGATGCCTGATATTCCGCGCGTGCCGCCTCATGACCCCGACGCAGCCCGCCGAACAGGTCGATCTCCCACGATGCACCCAGATTGGCCTCATAATAGGCGCCGTCGCGATCGAAATTCGGTGCCGTACGCGCGATCCGCCCGGTCGGGGTTTCCAGCGACTGGTGAACCGCCGCCGCCGAACCGGAAAGCGTGGCTGAAGGCAACAACGCCGCGTCGACCGAGCGGAGCGATGCGCGCGCCTGCGTCACGCGGGCGAGCGCCTGCGCGATGTCGAGATTCTGCGCGAGCGCCTTTTCCTCCAGCCCGGTCAGAACGGGATCACCGAAGCGTGCCCACCAGGCGAGATTATCGCTGGCTTGGTCAATGATTGCCGGAGCCGGTCGGGCGACGACGGCGGCCGCGCCGAGATAGGCAGGCGGCGCGAAGACTTCCGGGCGATGATAGTCGGGACCGACCGCGCAGCCCGCCAGCGACGTGGCGGCAAGAAAGAGGGCGAGGCTATGGCGGAAATGGTTCATGGCGGTCCCGATGGAAGGGAGGAATGTGACTGATATACAAATTAGTCACTTGTTGTCAATCGCCCTGCCATTCGCTATAGTTGCCAGATGAACGACATGTTGAACGTCCCGTCCGGCCTGCGCGGACCGGTGGAAACCGAGAAGCGCGACGTTATCGTCACTGCCGCCAAGGAGCATTTTACCCGCTACGGCTATGACAAGACGACCGTTTCCGATCTTGCCAAGGCGATCGGATTCTCCAAAGGCTATATCTATAAATTCTTCGAGTCGAAGCAGGCCATTGGCGAAGCGATCTGCACCGGTTGCCTCGATGCCGTCATGGAGGCGGTCGATGATGCCTTAGCCGACAAGATGACTGCGACGGAGAAATTTCGACGATTATTCAAGACGATAGTTGAGCAGAGCGCGGCTCTCTTCTTCGATGAGCGCAAGCTCTACGACATCGCTGCCGTCTCTTCTCAGGAGAAATGGAACAGTTCGCGGGCCTATTCGCAAAATGTCGCTAGCCTTCTCCAGGCTATCATATTGGAGGGTCGCGATTCAGGCGAGTTCGAGCGCAAGACACCGCTGGACGAGACGTGCCGCGGCATATTGCAGGTGATGCAGCCGTTTATGAACCCGATGATGCTGCAGCATAATCTGGACGTGTTGCCGGACGCCCCGAACGAAGTTATCAATCTGGTGCTGCGCAGCTTGGCGCCCTGATCGAAACAACGAGTATCGTGACCAGTTGACATATTGGTCACTAGATGCGATCTGGACTTCATCCTTTCGGAGACAGTCCATGTCACGCAACTATCGCCTCCTTCCGCTTCTCCTCACAGGCGCGATGGTTCTCTCCCTCGCCGCTTGCGGCAACGCCGAGGCGGATCCGCGCACCGGCCCGCAACTGGTACGGGTGGCGACGGCGGGTGCGGCGGGGCAGACCATACGCAGCTTCACCGGCATAGTTTCTGCCCGGGTGCAGAGCGATCTGGGTTTCCGGGTCGCGGGCAAGATCGTCGAGCGGCTGGTCGATACGGGTCAGGCCGTTCGCCGGGGCCAGCCATTGATGCGGATCGACCGCACCGACCTGGCCCTTGCGACCGCATCGCAGATGGGCCTTGTGGAGGCGGCGCGCGCAAGGGCGATCCAGACGGCCGCGGACGAGCTGCGCTATCGAGACCTCGTTTCGGCAGGCGCGGTGTCCGCCTCGACCTATGACCAGGCGAAAGCGGCCGCCGATGCCGCACGCGCTCAACTCGCCGCCGCGCAGGCGCAGGCAGGCGTCGCGCGCAACGAGGCGGGCTATTCCGTGCTGGTCGCGGATGCGGATGGTATCGTGGTCGAGACGCTGGCCGAACCAGGGCAGGTCGTCGCGGCCGGACAGACGGTGGTGCGGCTGGCGCGGGCGGGCGCGCGGGAAGCGGTCATCGCCCTGCCGGAAACGCTGCGGCCAGCCGTCGGATCGACTGCCCAGGCTAAGACTTTCAACGGTGGCCAGTCCGGCACGGCGCGCCTTCGTCAGCTTTCCAACGCCGCCGATCCGACGACGCGCACCTATGAAGCGCGCTATGTGCTGGAAGGTGCGGCGGCGCGTGCTCCGCTCGGATCGACGGTGACGGTCGAGCTGGCAGAAGCGGGCGCGCAGAACGCACAGGAGATTCCGCTCGCCGCCATCCATGACAATGGCAAAGGCCCGGGCGTCTGGATCATAAGTGACGGTAAGCAGCAGCAGGTGCATTGGAGGCCGGTGCGGCTTTCCGCCCTGGGTGACGAGACGGCCACCATCACCGGCGGCCTGCGCCCGGGTGAACGCTTCGTGGCGTTGGGCGCGCATCTCCTGCATGAAGGCGAGGCCGTGCGCACGCGGGTTCAGACGACGGAGCAAAGAGAGTGACCGGTTTCAACCTCTCCGCACTCGCCGTGCGGGAGCGTGGCGTGACGCTCTTCCTGATCATTGCGATATCGCTCGCCGGCCTCTACGCCTTCCTCAATCTGGGCCGGGCCGAAGACCCCAGCTTCACCGTCAAGTCGTTGACCGTCGTCACCACATGGCCGGGTGCGACGGCGCAGGAGATGCAGGATCAGGTCGCCGAGCCGCTGGAAAAGCGGATGCAAGAACTGAAATGGTATGATCGGGCGGAAACCTATACCCGCCCCGGCCTCGCTTTCACGACGGTTACCCTGAAGGACAGCACCCCGCCCGCCGCCGTTCCCGATGAATTCTACGAGGCGCGCAAGAAACTGGACGATGAGCGGCCGAAGCTGCCGCAGGGCGTGCAGGGACCGTTCGTCAACGATGAATATGGCGACGTCACCTTCGCTCTCTATGCACTGAAGGCGAAGGGCGAGCCGCAACGGCTGCTGGCACGCGAAGCGGAGCAGATCCGCCAGCGGCTTCTTCACGTGCCGGGCGTCAAGAAGGTCAATATCATAGGCGAACGGCCGGAACGCATCTTCGTCGAATTTTCCTACGCCCGGCTTGCCACCCTCGGCGTATCCGCGCGTGATGTTTTCGCGGCGCTCAATGGCCGGAATGCGCTGACCCCGGCCGGCTCGATCGAGACGAAGGGACCGCAGGTTCAGGTGCGCCTGGACGGCGCGCTGGACGATCTGCAGAAGATCAAGGACACGCCGGTAGTTGCGGCGGGCCGGACGATAAAGCTCTCGGACATTGCGGAGATACGGCGCGGCTATGAAGACCCGGCCACCTTCCTGATCCGCAATCAGGGAGAGCCTTCCCTTATTCTCGGCGTGGTGATGAAGGAGCGTTACAACGGTCTGCAACTGGGGGCGGACCTGGAAAAGGAAGCCTCCGCGATCACATCGGAAATGCCGCTGGGCCTGTCCTTTACCAAGGTCACGGATCAGGCGGTGAACATCACCGAAGCCTATGACGAATTCATGCTGAAATTCTTCGTCGCGCTGGCGGTGGTGATTGCGGTCAGCCTTATCTCATTGGGCTTTCGGGTCGGCATCGTCGTTGCGCTGGCCGTGCCGCTGACGTTGGCAGGGGTGTTCATCATCATGCTGGCGACAGGCCGCGATTTCGACCGCATCACGCTGGGCGCACTGATCCTTTCGCTGGGCCTGCTTGTCGATGACGCAATCATCATCATCGAGACGATCGTGGTGAAGATGGAGGAGGGCCGCGACCGGATCGCCGCCGCCAGCTACGCCTGGGGCCATACCGCCGCGCCGATGCTGGCCGGTACGCTGTTGACGGTAATCGGCCTGATGCCAGTCGGTTTCGCCCATTCGAGCGCGGGCGAATATGCGGGCAATATCTTCTGGGTGGTGGCCTTTGCGCTGCTGACCAGCTGGGTCGTAGCGGTGGTGTTCACCCCCTATCTCGGCGTCAAGCTGCTCCCCGATATCAAGGCGGTGGAGGGGGGGCATGCCGCCATCTACGATACGCCGCGCTATCGACAGCTGCGCTCCGTCATCGGCTGGGCGGTAGGGCGCAAAAAGGCCGTGGTGTTGGGGACGGTCGCGGCGCTTATCGTCGCGATATTCTTCATGGGCTTCGTGAAGCAGCAATTCTTTCCCGCCTCCGACCGGCCCGAGGTGTTCGTGGAAGTGCAGATGCCGGAAGGCACCGGCATCGAGGCTACCAGCGCGGCAACCGCCAAGGTTGAGGCATGGCTGCGGAAACAGCCAGAGGCGAAGATCGTGACCAGCTATATCGGACAGGGCGCGCCGCGTTTCTACCTCGCCATTTCGCCCGAACTGCCCGACCCGTCCTTTGCCAAGATCGTGGTCCTGACCCCGGACGAAAAGGCACGGGAAGTGCTGAAGCGGCGCGTGCGGCAGGCTGCGGCCGAGGGACTGGTTCCGGAGGCGCGCATCCGCGCGACCCAGATCGTCTTTGGCCCCTATTCCCCTTTCCCGGTCGCATTTCGCGTGATGGGACCGGACCAGGCGAAGGTCCGCGCCATTGCGGAACAGGTCCGCGCGCTGATGCTGAAAAATCCCGGCATGCGGCAGGTGAACACCGATTGGGGCGAGCGTGTACCGACGGTGCATTTTGTGCTTGATCAGGATCGGCTGCGCGCCATGGGCCTGTCGTCGCAGGATGCTTCGCAGCAGCTCCAGTTCCTCTTGACCGGCGCGCCGGTGACACAGGTGCGCGAGGACATTCGGACGGTCGAGGTGGTGGCGCGCAGTGCCGGTCCGGACAGGCTGGACCCTGCAAAGCTGCAAGGCTTCACCCTGACGGGTGCATCCGGCCAGCATGTGCCGCTCGACCAGATCGGCAAGGCGGAAATCCGGATGGAGGATCCGATCCTGCGTCGCCGCGACCGTTACACCACCATCACAGTGCGTGGCGATATCGCCGAGGAACTGCAACCGCCGGACGTTTCCCTGCAGGTCATCAAGGACATCCAGCCTGTCGTCGATGCATTGCCGGCAGGCTATAAGATCGAGACCGCGGCAGCGCTGGAAGAGGCTGGCAAGGCCAATGTCGCGCTTGCCGCGGTATTCCCGATCATGCTCGTCCTGATGATGGTGGTCATCATCTTCCAGGTACGTTCTCTGGCTGCCATGGCTATGGTTCTGCTGACCGCGCCGCTCGCACTGGTAGGTGTGGTGCCGACGCTGCTGCTCTTTCACCAGCCGTTCGGGTTCAACGCCATCCTCGGGCTGATCGGGCTGGCGGGCATCATCATGCGCAACACGCTGATCCTGGTCGGGCAGATTCACCAGAATGAGCAGGACGGCCTCGATCCCTTCCATGCGGTGGTGGAGGCGACGGTGCAGCGTTCACGGCCAGTGATCCTGACCGCGCTGGCTGCCGTGTTCGCCTTCATCCCGCTCACCTTTTCGGTTTTCTGGGGATCGCTCGCCTTTACGCTCATTGGCGGGACAATCGGGGGAACGGCGCTGACTCTCGTCTTCCTGCCTGCCCTCTACGCCATCTGGTTCCGCATCGGGACCGACGAGCGCGATCCCGCTGCCCGTCGCGCAACTGTTGCCCATCCCATCACCGGTTGAAAGGATTTCGATCATGACGAAAGGCACTGCACTCATTACCGGCGCGTCGAGCGGTATCGGCGCCGTCTATGCCGACCGGCTCGCGCGGCGCGGGCATGACCTCATCCTGGTCGCCCGCGACGTGAACCGGCTGGAGGCGCTTGCCGCGCGGTTGAAGCAGGACAACGGCGTCCACGTCGACGTGCTGCCCGCCGACCTTGCGGACAGCCAGCAGTTGCAACGAGTCGAGCAGCGGGTCGCGTCGGACGAAACACTTGCTCTGCTGGTCAACAATGCCGGGATCAGCCTTGAGGGAACGCTGGTCGATACGCCGCGCCAGACGATTCAGCAGCTCATCGCGGTTAACGTGACTGCGCCGACACTCCTTGCCGCCGCCGCCGCTAAGGCCTTTGTCACGCGCGGTGTCGGCGCGATCATCAACCTCTCGTCAGTGCTGGCACTGTCGCCCGAAATGTTCGATGGGACGTACAGTGCGACCAAAGCCTTCATCCTCAATCTGTCGCAAGGGCTGGCCGAGGAAGTGGGGGGCAAAGGCGTTCGGATTCAGGCCGTGCTGCCGGGCGCCACACGCACCGAAATCTGGGCGCGCTCCGGCAAGGATATCGATGCCTTTCCCGCCGAATGGGTGATGGACGTGGACGATCTGGTCGATGCCGCGCTTGTCGGCTTCGATCGCGGCGAGACGGTGACGATCCCGCCTCTCGCCGACGAAAGCCTGTGGCAGGCCATGCAGGATGCCCGCCTCGCGATGGGCTCCCAATTGAGCCGACGCGAGATAGCGCCACGCTATCGCCAGTCGTTCGTGCCGTGAAGCCGACCCGCGTACGCATCGCTGTCGGCAAGTCGGGCAATCCATCCAGCCACGCTGCACGATGCGTCGAGGGATTTTCGACCGTTGTCGCCATTCAGCCGGCACGTATCGATTGCCGACTGCGGACGAGCCGCTTCCTTGTCGCGCGCTAAGAAGTGACCGTCAGGAGATCGGCGGGTTCCGGTCAGCAAAAATCAGGTTGCTGTCCGTATCGACCGCCGGGAGCGGCGAGGGTAAGGCAGGTTGCGCCCGTCGGTTCGACGTGGCCATTGCTCGACATATTCGTTCAGGGGATCAAACGATCCTCGCGGAGTCGCTCGAAAAGTCCGATGAATGCTAAGTCGGTTGCCTGATATCCGGTAAAACCCAGCTGGCGGCTCTTCGTCATGTCCGTCACAACCTCGATCGGGCGACCGAGGTCGGCATCGGTATGCCATGGCGATGCAAGCCGCCACAGGTCGTCCTCCGCCAGACCTTCACGCACCGCTATTTCCCGCCATAGGCCGGCATCGTTCATCATCTGCTGTTCAAGCGGGCGCACGGTCCCGTCAAAAGCCGCCGGCTCAAGCCCGAACCACTGGGCGATGCGGCCCCACATCCATTGCCAGCGGAAAATGTCGCCATTGACGACATTGAACGCTTGATTGTGCGCCGCCTGTGTCTCCGTCGCCCAAAGCAGATGCGATGCGAGCTGGTCCGCATCCGTCATGTCGGTAAGCGAATGCCATTGCGTGGCCGAGCCGGGGAAGTGAAATGGCCGACCGGTTTCGCGGCAAAGCGTGGCATAGACCGCCAGGGTCGTACCCATGTTCATGGCGTTCCCGACTGCCTTACCGATCACGGTATGGGGACGATGAACGCTCCAGGTGAAACCGTCGCGTGCAGCCGCGGCAAAGACCTCATCTTCCTGCGCATAGTAGAAGTTCTCGATGTCGAGGCGTCCTTGATCCTCACGGAACGGCGTCTGGGGCAAAGCCCCCTTTCCATAGGCTTCGGACGGTCCGAGATAATGTTTGAGACCTGTTACCAACGCGACATGCCGTTGGGTCGTCGGCGCAGGCAGGCCATCGAGCAGGTTGCGAACCATCGTCGCGTTGACGCGGATATTCTCCGCTTCGCTGTCCTGCCGCAGCCAGGTGGTGATGAATACGGCATCGGGGTCGATGGTCTTTAGCGCCTCCGCCGTGCCGGGTGCATCCAGCAAGTCGACCGCGACCGGCATGACCCCGTCCTGGACGATTGGCCGTCGGGCTAGCCCGTATACTGTCCAGCCCCGGCTTACCAACAGCGCGGTTGTCGCACTGCCGATGATACCACTTGCGCCTGCCACCAAAGCCGTCTGGGTCATCTGTAAACTCCTCATGTCGTGATTTGGCATCTAGGCATTTGCGCACAGAGCTTCTAGATGGCACCTTTTTGGGACATAGGCACCTTAAGGTAACCAACGATGCAATCTGGATCACCGGAAGAAGTCTGGCGGGAGGATTGCGCGCCAAGACGCATTCTGGAGTTGTTCGCCACCAAGTGGACCAGCATGACCCTCCATACGCTTCATGTCCGGCATGGCGGAGCAGCACGAACGGGCGTGCTCCTTCGCAGTCTGCCCGGCATCTCCAAAAAGATGCTGACGCAGACATTGCGTGATATGGAGGCAAGCGGTCTTGTTTCGCGTCATGTATATGGAAGCGTTCCGCCTGCAGTCGAGTACCGCCTCACGCCGCTCGGCAGTCGCTTCATCGAACCCGTCGAATTGCTCTATGCGTGGGGACGCAAGAACCCGGATGCCTTGGACGAACTCCGTGCGCGTCCGACGTCCCGCAGATGGTGATAAGCGTGGCAAGCCCAGCGGTAGGCTCAGGACCTATTAAAATACTTGCGGAGAAGCAGACTGGGTGATTCAATGGCGGTGTGAGGAGGCGCTGCCATGAGTGATCTGATCTGGTTATCGCAGGCGCAGATGCGTCGGATCGAGCCTTATTTTCCCCTGTCTCATGGGGTTCCGCGGGTCGATGATCGCCGGATCATCAGCGGTATTATCTTCGTAATCAGGAACGGGCTGCGGTGGCGTGATGCGCCTGCCGAATACGGGCCGCCCAAGACGATCTACAACCGCTTTATCCGCTGGAGCAGGCTTGGCGTGTTCAACAAGATATTCGCAGGCCTCGCGGCGCAGGGCGGGAAGCCGGACCAGTTGATGATCGACGCGACCCATCTAAAGGCACATCGTACGGCGGCAAGCCTGCTCAAAAAGGGGCTGTTCCCCGACGTATCGGACGCACCAAAGGTGGCCTGAACTCGAAGCTCCATGCCGTATGCGATGGCAAGGGCAGGCCGCTGGTCATGCTGTTGAGCGAAGGTCAGATGAGCGACTACAAAGGCGCGGCCCTCATGATCGACGCCTTGCCCAAGGCCAAAGCCCTGCTCGGCGACAGAGGCTACGATGCCGACTGGTTCCGGGTAGCACTGGCAGATCGCAACATCACCGCCTGCATCCCGTCAAAGGTGAACCGCAAAATACAAATTCCGCACGACGTTACGCTCTATCGCCAGCGCCACAAGATCGAGATCATGTTCGGCAGGCTCAAGGATTGGCGACGCATCCACACCCGCTACGACCGCTGCGCGCACACCTTCATGTCAGCAATCTGCATCGCCGCCACCGTCATCTTCTGGATCAATCAATGAGTCCTGAGCCTAGCTCTACTTTGGCAGAAGTTTGGAATGCGTGACTGATAGGCTCTCACCGCAGTGAGGGCATTGGTCTGGCGGAGGTCGCGATATTCGGTCAATGATGGCCTGTCGGATGGCGGGCATGCTCGGCTGAGGCGGAGGTCCGGAGACTCTTTTTTTTCCGGCCCGCCTGCGCGAGCCTTCGTATTTGCAGGAAGGCATAGGCCATCATTGTCATGAGGACGTGGCGATGCAGCCCTGTCCAGGATCGCCCTTCGAAATGGTCGAGGCCGAGTTCCTCCTTGAGCTGCTGGTGCGCCTGTTCGCAGATCCAGCGCGCCTTGATGGCGCCGGCGACGTCCTTGATCGCGATGTCGGCGGGAAGGTTGGAGAGATAGTATTTTCGCTCGCCGTTCGAGCGATGCTCACCCACCAGCCAAGCCTCTTCGCCTGGCATATGCTGTGCGCCAGCAGCGCCGATCCGCTGTGGCGCGCCATCGGCGACACGCACACGCATGGCGGCAAAGCGGGCCGTCAGGCGGCCTTTGGTCCCTCGGCGCCAACTGACCTGCCGCCATTTCGCATCTTCGAGCATGGCATGGGCTGCTCGGGATTTGACGTCGGGCACATGCCGAACCCGTGGCCGCCCACGTCCTGCCACCGGGAAGATCAACTGCACGTCGGCAGGATAGACCTTCTGGTGCCGGGGAATACCAACGGCCCAGCGCAAGCCTCGTGCACTTAGCGCCTGCCGGAACGGCGCTGACAAGCCATAGCCGGCGTCGGCAAGGACGCAGCCGAAGCGCACGCCGGCAGCAATGACCCGGTCGATCTCCTCGATGGCGATGTCGGGCTTCGTGCGATAGGATTGCAAATCTTCGGGCACGCCGGCCCTCTCCATCCGGGCCGTGTCGCTGGTCCAGCTTTCCGGCAGGTATAGCCGCAAACCCAGCATGACCGGCACCTCCCCCGAAGCCAACGTCACCGACACGAGCGTCTGGCAGTTCGCGTTCTTGCCCAGTACCGTAGCATATTGGGGCGCGACCCCGACCGAGGCCTTGCCCTTCTTGGGAAGGGCTGTGTCGTCGATGATCAGCCAGCCCTTGTCGCCACCGACCAACTCATCCGCTTGCCGCCACAACGTCGCCTCCAGCGGCGCGCTGTCCCAAATCCCGGCGCCGATGAAATGATGCAGCCGGTCATAGCTGAGCGCGTCTGCGCGGGCCGCCATGGGCTGGATGCTCTTGCGATCGCCGGGGCCAATCAAGCCGGCGATGTAAGCTGGGCACATCCGACGCCGCGTCTTGTTACCCAACTTCTGCAGATACGGCTCAAGCCAATGCCCGAGATCCCGCTGCCAATCCTCTTCCATCGCCAGCCTCCATCAAAGCTGGCTCCCTATGAATCACGCATTTCCCTTGCAGGAAACCCCAGTAATCAAACTTCTGCCAAAGTAGTGCTAGGGTAGCGCATCACTTTCACGGCGCACTATGGAGCAGCATAACTAAATCAGACTCTCTTGCCGCTGAAATGATGCGCTTTTCCCTGCGCGACGTCAGGCTTGGAAGTCACTCAATCCCGAATTGTGGCGCACGCGTGGCGTGGGGGGCCAGTAAAATGAAGAGCCTTGCCCTCCGCGCATCAGGCCCGCGAGGACAGGTCTTGAACTTCCGCTTGGCTTCTTGTCACTGGTCACCTCCGGTAATCGACTGATCCCATGCCGTTGCAGGTAGCGATGCAGGGATGAGCGTGCCGGGTGCGGGGTCGTCGCCTGCAAGGCATGGAGACAGTCATCAAGCGATAGCAGGGTGTGCTTGCAGAAGGCGAGAATGATCGCCGTCTCTTCGATACCCGGCGCCGTCGAATGAGCATCCTTCGGGCCCTTCGGCAGACCCCAGACAGCCGTGCGCTTCTTTTACCCGGCGACGGTATTCTGGTTGATCCCGTAACGCTTGGATAGAATACTCAGTCTGTCTTTTGCATCGATCGACGGACCGCCTCTGTCGTGCGGGCGCTGCTTTGGAGAATTTGGCCTATGGCGCATCCTTCTGTTCCTGGTTGAATGAGGTCAGTCGATCGTTGCCATCGTGTAGAGGAAATCGACGAAGCCCATTGTCGCGTCCGCCATGCCCATCACCTTGGGATTGCTGGAGTCGATCACCCAATATTCGTCGGGAGCGTGCGCGCCGGAACCGTGACCGAGACCGAAATGCCCCGCCGGGATCGACACCGGCGCAGCGGTGAACACCGCGCCTGGCCACGATCCGGCCAGGCGCGGGTTGAGCGTCGCCTCCACGCCCTGACGCTTGTAAGTGGCGAGCTGCGCGCGGATCAGGCGGCTGTCCTCTGCCGTTTCGGTCGGGTCGTAACCGCCGCCGACCTGCAATTCGATGTCGGTGAAGCCCCGCTTGTCGAGATGGGCGCGCAGCTTCTTTACCGCCTCGTCGCGCGTCTGGTCGGGAACCAGTCGGCAATCGATCTTGGCCACTGCCCGTGCCGGCAGCACCGTCTTGCCGCCCGGCCCGGTATAGCCCGCGACCAGCCCCTCGATATTCACCGTCGGCTGCGATGCCAGACGTTCCAGCGCCTGCTGATATGGCAGGTCGTCGATCCAGTGGGTGACGCCGAACGACTTCATCGCATCGGCCTCGCTCGTGGTTTTGGCATTGGCGGCGATCAGCGCCTTCTGGTGCGCGCTTAGCGGGCGGACATTGTCGAACCAGCCGTCGATCGTCGGGGTGTTGCCATCCTTGGACACCAACGTCTGCAACGCCTGCACGAGCCGCCAGCTGGGCGAGTCTATCATCGCCTTATAGCTGGAATGGACGTCCTTGACCGGGCCACGCCCCCATTTCTCGCCGCTGGCGATCAGTTCGAACTCGATGATCCCCTTAGACCCCAGATTGACGCTGACGGCACCGCCACTGTTTTGCCAGCCGGCGGGGATGAAGATGCCCTCGCATTTCCTCAGCGCCGCCAGCACGTCCGGCTGCGTGGCGATCTGCTTGAAGTTCGGGCTGCCGATCTCCTCCTCGCCTTCGCAGATCAGGACGATGTTGACCGGAGGCTTGCGCCCTGCCGCCCGGATCGCGTGAAGCGCGGCGAGGAAAGTCGCCTCCGGACCCTTCTGGTTCACCGCGCCGCGACCGACCAGAACCTTTCCGAAGCCGGGCTTGTCTACGATCCGCGATTCGAGCGGCGGGGAAGACCACTCGGCCGGGTCGAACTGCTTCACATCGTACATGAAATAGACACCGACGGTGCGCGCCGCGCCATTGTCCATAACTCCGAACACGCCCGGTTGGCCCGCGCTCGGCACGATCTTCACGTCCTGAAAACCCGCGTCGCGGGCGAGCGCGGCCATATAGTCAGCGCCTTTCTGCATGTCGCGGTTCTCCGCCGCGATCGACGGCAGCGCAATCCAGTCCTTCAACCGTGTGAGCGCCGCCGGCTGCCCCGCCATCACCGCGCGCCTGATCGCCGCCATGTCGCCGGACTGGGCGAGCGCGGCCCCCGGCAGGAACAGCGCGCCGGCAGCAGTGGCGGCGCCGGCGATGAGGGAACGGCGGTCGGTATCGATGGTCATGGCAAGCGGACTCCCCGTGAAAAATGCCATGCTAGCACGGCATCGAGAGCTGTCTCGCGAAATCTGAACATTGGGGATACGCCTTACGCCAGCGATTATAGATGTGATCTCAGCCCAGGATTCCAACTTCACCCGCGTTGCCAATCATCTGTTCTGGCTTGCGCTTTTTCACCATCGTTGACGATGCCATTCATGGTCCAGGCCATCGTAGTCTCTGGTGCGCTCGTTAGGGGACGGATAGCGCACCGAAAGCACCATTTTGTTCCGAAGCCATGTCAATTCCAGCAATCCATAGCCCGAGGCATTTACGTAAAAATACCAACCAATTGGTCAATAATAATTTGACATGATATATATTGGACCTAATTATCTGACCAGTTGGTGTATCTAATTGCCGATGTGAAAAGATGATGTGGGGGAGTGGATGAGCGACTTGAAAGTGCCGGTCCTGATCGCAGGAGGGGGGCCTGTCGGTATGGCGCTCGCATTGAACCTGGCGCGCTATGGGGTTCGTTCCATGCTGGTGGAGCGCAACCACACGACGACGCAGCATCCCAAGATGGACCTGACCAACGGTCGTAGCATGGAATTATTCTATCGCCTCGGTCTCGACGAGAAACTGCGCGACGCAGGCGTTCCGCGGGACAATGATTTCGACATATTGTGGGTGACATCCATGGTCGGGCACGACCTGTATCGCTTCCGCTATCCCTCCGCTGCCGCCAAGTCGCGCATCATACGCGAACAGAATGACGGTAGTCACGCCGCGCAGGCACCGCTTCGTGTCAGTCAGATTCAGATCGAACCCGTTCTCAAGAAAGCCATCGATGAGCACCCGCTGATCGATGTGCGCTTTGGTCATCGATTTGAAGCCATAGCGGAAAATGGGCAGGATGGCGTCATCGCGCAGGTCGTCGACATGGACAGCGGTGCGACAGAGGTTGTGCAATGCCGGTTCCTGGCAGGGTGCGATGGCGGCGGCAGCCGTGTCCGCCGGAACCTTGGCATCGAACTCGACGGTGAGCAGAACGTGGCCGGCGCATTCATGGTGCATTTCCGGACGGATGACCGCGCATTGCTTCAGCGGTGGGGCCCTATCTATCACCTGCAGAACGGAGCCGGCACGATCATCGCGCAGAACGACCATGATGTCTACACGCTGCAAGCGTGGCTGATGCCAGACATGAATCCCGACGAGATGACGGGAGAGCAGGTGCTGGAAGGTTGGGTGGGCACGTCCTTCGATTATGAGATATTGCAAGCCAATCCATGGTTTGCGCATTTTGTCGTCGCCCAGACATATCGTTCGCAAAGCTGCTTGCTGGCTGGCGACAGCGCTCATCAATATATCCCTACGGGCGGATATGGCATGAACTCCGGCATCGCGGATGCTGCGGCGCTTTCCTGGGTATTGGCTGCGCGGGTTCAGGGTTGGGGCGGCGATCGATTGCTCGATGCTTACGATGCCGAACGTCGGCCAACGGCGTGGTTTCACCTGGAAGCGTCTCGACGCCATATGGGTGTGCGAATTCAGATCGCGGAAATTTATGCAGAGGCGGGAGATATGCACGAGGAGGGGCCGCTTGGCGATGCCAGGCGGGCCGAGGCCGCGCGCAAGATCGCGCAATTGGGGAATGCGGAAAACGAAAGCTGGGGTGTCGAGCTAGGCTATCGCTACGACGAGTCGCCCGTCATCGCCTATGACGGGAAGCCCACGATAGACCCGTTGATCTACGAGCCGCGTACAAATCCAGGCTCGCGATTGCCGCACATTTTTCTGGAGGATGAGGCTTCGATTTACGACAAGCTTGGTCTGTTCTTCACGCTGCTGATCATAGACGACGCCGATAGTACAGCTTTTGAGGCTGCTGCTTTGGCCCTGAATATTCCGATGACTGTAGTGCGACTCGGCCGCCCGGATTTGCTTGGTATCTATGAACGCAATTTCGTGCTGGTTCGTCCTGATCAGCATGTGGCTTGGCGCAGCGACACGATGCCTGAGAATCCGTCGGAGGTTCTGAAGCTGGTAACCGGACGGGATTGAGAGGAAATTCGCCGGATCGATGCAGCGCCGCGTTCGCGATGCTAAAGATTGAACACCGGCGTGATGGTGCGGTGTTCGATTTTCCATTCCGGACCGTGCCGCACGACTACGTCCTCTATATCGGCTACCGACTTCACCTCGGATCTCAAATCATCGGTATCTGTCCTGAAAAGGGTCAGCAATGACAGCATAGTGGCCTTGTCTTGATCGACTTGTACGATGATGACGTTCGACAGTATATGCCGAGACGTTACGCCGGTTTGTGCCTGTCGTGCCGTCATGGCCGCGGCAATATCGCCGCCTTCGATAGTGCCCGGCTTTGGGGCGCCAGCTCCGAAGGTTAATTTGCCGTCAGTGGTGAAAAGGTCTGCGCAGGTCCGCGCCTGACCGTGATCAATGAGCCAGAAAGACCGATAGAGAAGTTCCTCGATCGCTGTTCGGTCCGATGCATCCATCAGCGTAGCTTTACCGCTTCTAGTCCACGCTTCCCGATATCCGGCCGGGTCTTCAGGGTTTCCTCATTCTCTCCCGCGTTCAGCTTTTGTAGCAACTCCTCTGGGTCGAACTCGACACCGATGGGATTGTCCGCAAAGGCTTCCGAATAGAAGAAGGCAGTGGCATCTTCGATCTCAGCATAATTGTCGATTTGCAATTCGATCTGATTGCCGTCCGGATCTGCGTAATAGATCGACGTCGTCGGGCCATGATTGATTGGAAAGACCGGCTTTATACCGATGTCGCGCAGGCGCGCGTATGTATCCATCAGGTCGCGCAAGGTAGAATAGGTGAACGCCGCGTGATGAAATCCAGCATAGCCGCTTTCCTGCTCCTGCAAGTCGGGCATGTGCAATATGGCAACGCGATGGTGTTCGTCATCGTAAGACAGAAACGCGAGGATATCATTCCTGAATGCCGGCGTCGCGCCCAGCACGTTCTGATACCATGCGATCATCTCTTCAAATCTGGAAGTGCGCAGGACGATATGGGCCAGCTTCGCCGGCGAAATGATCTGCTTTTCGATGCACTCTTTGCCTGCAGTGTCCATCGGTCTCTCCTCATTCATGATTTGCGGGCCGATGCCGCGGAGTCTGTACCAAACACGGCGCTTTCCAGCATGCCGGTATCCATGAACTCTACGATGTCCTGAAATTCGCCATCCGCTATGCGTGTGACAAAGGCATAATAGGGCTGGTCATAAGGGCCAGTCGGCCCCACCCCGCTGCCGCCGCCGAGGATGACGGCACGATCGCCGGAGATGATGGGATCCTGAAAAGTGAGGACAGGGGCTTCCTTGAACTTGCCAAGGACCGGCACCAGATTTTCCAGCAAGTCGCGTCGACCATTATATGTTCGCGAAACGGGTGTCGTGCCGATCACGGTATAATGGCCGGTCTCGCTCAGCATGGCGAATGCCGCCATGAAGTCCTGATCGGCAAGATATCGCATGAACTTCCGGGCCGTCGCCTCCGTTTCTGCTATGCAGGATGGCGTTTCTGCTTCGCAGGATGGCGCTACGTCATTCGCTTCGTTGGCGAAACCGGATTGCTGTTCGCTGCCATTGTTCCAGATGAACTCTTCCCATGCGTCTGCAATAGCCCAGCTGCCGTCATGGTCTTTTGTGAATTTCCAGCGATAGCGGCCGCCCATCGCGTAAAATCCGGTTGGGTCCGCATCGACCGGCAGGCCTGTAAAACTGATGTCGGCAGTGCCGCTCGCGGTGTCGCCATCGACCCGGAAATCCCGATTTACGACATTATGCTGGGTCTGCGCCCAGACATGATCCATCTTGCTGACGCACACGTCATATATTTCTTCCCTTCCCTTCATCAATCCAAATGAATTGGGCAGGTCGAACTGTGCGTCGGGCGTAAAGCACGTCACCCATTCGAGCCATTGGCGGCAATCCGCCGTGGTGACATAGCGTTGCACGAGGCTACCCAGATCGGCTTTTGCTTCCAATCTCTCCAGTCGCGCGATGATGGCGTTATCGGTCGCCACGTCCTTCTCTCCCTATCTTGCAATAGCTGTCCATAAGGTCAGTAAAATTGCTGTCAAGGGGTTTGCTTCCCAACCTTGGATTGCCTGGGATTTCATCCCTTGCAATAGCCGCGTCGGGGAAAATTTGTCCTAAAAGTGCCGTGCAGTCTGGCGAATGAACGTAAAGTGGATGCGGCCTCCGATTGGCGCGAAGGTAGCCATAACGTGGTGCGCAGGCGCTAATTACTGAACGAATAAGAATTTAGTTGAACTTATGGTCAGCCAAATATAGCATCCATTTCAAATGCGGTTAAGGCCTCGGAGTTGCGGGACTACCGGAGCGAAAATAAGCCAGGATTTTTAGGAGATTGGCCCATGAATGAACAGGTTAGGGTGAGCGCGGAAGGGCGCCGCCAGACATTGACCGAGGCGAACGGTCTTTCGACCGGACCTGTGCCTATGGAGCCATATCGTTCCCCCGAATTCTACAAGCTTGAGCAGGAACGTGTGTTTCGACGCTCGTGGCTCATGATGTGCCGAGTGGAGGAAATACCGAATCCGGGCGACTATGTCGTCAAGCAGATTGAAGTGTGCAACGCATCGATCATCGTCGCGCGTGGAAAGGACGGCACGGTTCGGGCGCTCCACAATGTGTGCTCCCATCGCGGGAATCAGGTGGTGCTTGACGAAAAGGGCACGGGCAACCGCTTCATGTGCCGCTATCATAACTGGACCTATGCGAATGACGGAAGTCTGCTGGGTGTGCCGGACGAAAGCGCCTTCTTTTCGATCGACAAAAAGAGTTGCGGTTTGACGAAGGTGGCGTGCGACGTGTGGGAAGGGTTTGTATTCATCAACCTCACTCCAGAACCGGAAGTATCGCTTGCCGAGTTTCTCGGTGAGTTCGGCGAGTATTTCAAGGGGGTGGAATATATTGCCGCCGAGCATCCCGTGGTATTTCGCGCTGTGCTGGACTGCAACTGGAAGGTGTTGTCCGATGCGTTCAGCGAGTCCTATCATATTCCGGCGATCCACCAGCAGACTCTCGGCGATACCTTCGCGTCGAAAGCCAACCCCTTTGCGCACTTGCTGAATGCCCGGATATTCGGTCCTCATCGTGTCAATTCGATGTTCGGCAACGATCAGTATCAACCGCAGGCGACGAGCCTGGTTGAGAAGCTGGGGCAGGACGCCCTCGCGACCGGTAATGCGATTTCCGCAGTCAGCATGGAAACGGTTGAGAAATTCCTGTCGCACCCGGCGGTAAACCCCACTAAGTCCGCAAGCTGGTCGATGGACGTCAATCATATCTTTCCCAATACGCACATCGATAGCGGGCAGGGCGGCTTCTTTGTCCACCAATATTGGCCGATCGAATACAACAAGACGCGGCATGAAGCGGTATTCTACATCCATCCGCCCAAAAACGCCGTCGAACGGTTCCGTACGGAACAATATATCGCCCGTGTCTGCGAGGTGCTCCTGGAAGATCTGACGAACGTGGCGCGTACGCAGCGCGGCCTGGAATCGCGGGCAAAAGACTTCATGCAGCTTCAGGACAACGAGATCCTTATTCGGCACGGTATCGAACAAGTCATGAAGTGGGTGGAAGCGGAGACATTGCGCGAGGCCCTGTCGATCTGATCCTCTTCTTGCCCGTCATAATCAAATCATAATCTGGAGAATGGAATGTCTGACCTAAAGGGCCGTGCTGCGCTTATTACTGGCGCTGCGTCCGGCATCGGCCTGGCTACCGCCAAGGCACTCAGCGCGAAGGGCGCGCGTATCATGATCTCTGACATCAATGAGGCCGCCGCCGCTTCTGCTGTTGCCCAGTTGGAAGCTGCGGGTGGTGAAGCCGATGCCGTACGCTGCGATATCGGCAGCGAAGAGGATATCCGCGCCGCAGTGGCCAAGACGGTCGAGCGTTTCGGTAAACTCGACATCATGCACAACAATGCGGCACTGTTGGCGCCGGATGTTCTCATGAGCGACGTCGACGTTTTGACCATGGATGCCGATATCTGGGACCGGGTCATGCAGATCAATGTGCGCGGGACTATGCTTGGCTGCAAACATGCGGTCGCGGCGATGCTCAAAACGGGCGGCGGTGCAATCATCAACACGTCGTCCATGTACGGCATGAATGCGTTCAACCGGATGCCCGCGTACAGCGTGTCGAAGGCTGCGATCAACATGCTGACCCAGCATGTCGCGACGGCTTATGGCCGCAAGAACATCCGCTGTAACGCCATTGCCCCGGCGTTGATCAAGACGGCGGCTTCGGATGCGGTGATCCCAAAGCCCCTTAGCCAGTTGCATGACGATGCCGCGGCATTGCCTTTTTCAGGCACTGCGGAGGACATGGCCAATGTCGTGGCATTCCTCGCTTCGGACGATTCCCGCTACATCACCGGCGAAGTGCTGCGCGTGGACGGCGGAACGACGTCTCACCTCGCGACCTATGCCGACGCGCGCCGCTTCTTCGGCGACTGAACATTCTTTTGGCGCGGAATCGTAAAGGCGATCCGGCAGAAATTTCACTTGGGAGAGTTTGATGAAGTTTCACCACATGGCCATCATGGTCACCAATCTTGAGGATGCCATCACCTTGTGGCGCGATGTCCTGGGTTTCGAACTGGGCGTCCAGACCATCATTCCCGATGGACCGGAACCGGGGCCTGATACCTTCATGTATCCCGACTTGCTTGACGACATCTTCAAGGTGAAGGGAGCCAAATCCCGCATGGCTTTGCTCAGCTCTGCCGAGGGCGCGTTCATCGAGCTGCAGGAATGCCTCAATCCCCCGGCGCAAAAGACCCCGGAAGAACATCTGCGCTACGCACACACGGGTATCCACGAGCTTGGCCTGCTGGTTACCGGAATCGATGCCTGGTACGACAAGATCAAGGCCGCCGGCTATCGCATGCAGACCGATTATGTCTGGCAGTGCGCAAGTATGGGCCGTTCGTTCCTGTTCTACGATCAGGACGGCAACATGATCCAGATTTGGGAAAATCTCGGTGAGGCGGAATGGAGCTGAGCCTGGATTTTTAGGTGATGCCGCAGACTTACCGTCCTGCCGCCGCACAAAGTGGATCACAAGGATAAGCCATGGCTACTACCATGAAACTCGCGGATATCGGTCGCGTCGTTCAAATTGCTTTCGTGCCGCGAGATTTACATGCGGCGCTGCACTATTGGACGACGGTCATAGGCGCAGGTCCGTTTTATCATCTTGAGCATATCGTGCTGGACAACACCCGTTATCGCGGCGTGCCGACCAGCGTCGATCTGAGCGCGGCGCTGGGCTATTGGGGCGATATCCAGATCGAGCTGGTCATGCAGCATGACGACACGCCGTCCATCTATCACGACTGGCTGAATGCCGGGCGCGAGGGCGTCCAGCATATCGGGGTCGTCCTGGATGATTACGAGCAGTTCGACAGCGCCCATGCGCGGCTTTGCCGGGAAGGGGGCGCTCCCGTCATGGAAACCGAAATCGTCAACGCCACCCGCGCCGCTTATTTCCAGATGCCCGGCGAAGATCCGCTGATCGAGATACTGGCTCTGCAGCCGCATTTCCGGAGTCTGTGGGATTACATGCGGCGCAGTTCGATCAACTGGGATGGTCGCGACCCGTTGCGTCCGGTCCCCGCCGAAGATGTCTGGTCAATCTTATGATGGATACTGCCTTGTCGTCCGAAAATAATCCCGCTTCCGCGCCGAAGCAGAAGCGCCGCTTGATCCTCTCAATCATTCTTGTCGTCGTCGCGTTGATCCTGACAGCCGGGGGCATCAAGCTGATATCGCTGGGAGGAACATTCTATTATCTGCTCGCCGGGCTTCTTGTCGCCGGTGCGGCCGTCGCTTCTTTTCTAGGCCGCGTCAGACTTGGAGCCGGGCTTTATGCCGCCATGCTCGCGGTAACAACGATATGGACAATTGCAGAAGCAGGCTTCGAGCCGTGGCAGCTTCAGGCACGTCTTGTGGCTCCTCTTGTCCTTGGCATCTGGGTGTTCTGGCCATGGATCAGGGCGAAGTGGAAGATTTCGGCGGGCGTCGGAGCGCTGGTCATCGCCATATTCGCGATATGGCTGGTTCGCGCCAATGACTGGCAGAATGCCACGGATCCATCGGCTATCTTCGCCAGCGGCAATGGCGACTGGCCGCATTACGGCAATACGCTGAACGGGCGACGTTTTTCGGAACTGGCCCAGATCAGCCCCGTCAATGTGGAAAAGCTGCAACCTGCCTGGACCTATCGCACGCATGAAAAATTCCCCGGCATGGGGTTTGAGGCTACGCCGCTTATGGTGGACGGTCGGGTTTTCCTCTGCACCGCCACCAACCGGATTATGGCGCTTGATGCCGAAACCGGAAAGGAGCTGTGGTTGTTCGATCCCAGGACCGATGCGCCACCCGCCAGCACATGCCGCGGCGTCTCTTACTACAAATCGTCGATCACGCAGGGGCAATGCGCGGCCCGCATCATTTTCGCCACCGTGGATGCCCGTCTGATGGCCGTAGACGCCGCAACGGGCAAAGCCTGCAGCGGTTTCGGTTCGGCGGGGACGGTCGATCTCAAGCGTGGTATGGGTAACGTTGCCAAGGGATATTACTACGTCAGTTCCGCGCCCACTATCGTTCGAGGCAAGGTCGTTCTGGGCGGCTGGGTGCTCGACGGTCAGTATGTCGGGGAGCCATCGGGCGTCGTACGCGCGTTCGATGCTGAAACGGGCCAGTTCGCCTGGGCTTGGGATATGGATCGTCCCAACGACCATGGCGAACCCGTCGCGGGCAAGACCTATTCGCGTGGCACTGCAAACAGCTGGGGGCCGATGAGCGGCGATGAATCGCTTGGTCTGGTATTCCTGCCCACGGGTAATGCGACGCCGGACTACTGGGGTGGCCATCGGTCCAGGGGATCGGAGCAATATTCCAGTTCGGTCGTCGCGCTGAACATCGAAACCGGGCAGGCGGCGTGGTCATTCCAGACATCGCATCACGATGTTTGGGACTATGACGTGTCAGCGCAACCGACATTGATTGATCTGCCAGTGAACGGAAAGACTGTTCCCGCGCTAATCCAGGCGACCAAGCGCGGGCAGGTTTTCCTGCTGGATCGGCGCACTGGCAAGCCTTTGGCCGATGTGGAGGAACGCCCCGTTCCGCAGGGTGCGGCAAAGGGAGATTATCTGTCGCCTACGCAGCCCTTCTCCACGGGTATGCCATCGTTCGACGCTACCGTATGGACGGCCAGCAAGATGTGGGGCCTTACACCTCTCGACCAGATGTGGTGCCGCATCAAGTTTGACGAGGCGCGCTATGAAGGGCCGATGACGCCTCCGGGCGTGAAGCCGACCATCACTTATCCCAGCTATCTGGGTGGCATCAACTGGGGCGGTGTGTCGGTCGATCCGGAACGCGGGCTGATGATCGCCAATTACAGCCGGATCGCCAATTATACACGACTGGTGCTGCGCGATTCCAAGGAGGCGCAAGGTCTGATACCTTCCAAGGATGGCGGTATCCACGTAGGCCAGCCGGTAGCGCAGATGGGAACGCCATTTGCCGTATTCACCGGTGCGTTCCTGTCGCCTCTCAACGTGCCATGCACGCAGCCGCCTTTTGGCAAGATTGCAGCCGTCGATCTGACGACGCGCAAGGTCGTGTGGGAAAAGCCGCTGGGAACGGGTGCAGACAGTGGGCCCATGGGCATATCGGCGCACTTGCCCATCCCGATGGGCGTTCCAAATTCCGGGGGATCGCTGACGACCCGCTCCGGCCTCACCTTCATTGCGGCCACACAGGAAAAGGCTATCCGTGCTTTCGAAACGGCGACCGGGAAGCTGCTGTGGCGCGCGACACTCCCGGCGGGCGGTCACGCCGCTCCGATGACTTACACCAGCCCGAAAAGCGGACGTCAGTTCGTCGTCATCGCGGCGGGCGGCAACTCGCCGCTACTCAGCGGTGCGGGTGATTATGTGATTGCCTATGCGCTCCCCAAAAATAGCGCAGCCGCCCCGAAATAATCGACAGTCGATTTCAGGAGAGACCACAATGAGCAATCTGGATTTCAAGGGTCGCGTGGCGATCGTCACGGGCGCGGGCAGGGGCATGGGCCGTTCCCATGCCATGATGCTGGCCTCGCGCGGGGCTCGCGTCGTGGTGAACGACCTGCCCGGTTCCAACGGCGCACGTAGCCCTGCCGATGATGTGGTGGATGAAATCAAGGCGGCGGGTGGCATCGCCATCGCCAGTCTGGCCAGCGTCGTCGATCAGGCGCCGAAAGTGGTGCAGGAGGCTCTCGATGCCTTCGGGCAGCTCGATATCCTCATCAACAATGCCGGGGTCATGAGTAGCGAGACGCTCGCGGAGGCCACGGCCGAGAATTGGCACAAAGTTTTCGACATCCACTATCGCGGAACCGTGGAAATGTGCCGCCATGCTTGGCCGTATCTCGTCAATTCAGGTTCCGGCAGGATCGTCTCCACGTCATCCAGCGGCATGCTCGGCAATGCTGGCCTGACGAGCTATGGCTCCGCCAAAGGCGCCACTTTCAGCCTGATGCGCAGCCTTGCAATCGAGGGACAGAATGATGGCATCACCTGCCATACGATCCTGCCATCAGCCAAGACGCGGATCACCGACACTATAGACGATCCCGCCATCGCAGCGACGCTTGCACGCTATTTTCAACCTGACCATGTCTCCGCACTCGTCACATGGCTGGTGCATCAGGATACGCTTATCAACAACGAAGCATGGCAGGTGAGCGGCGGACGCGCAGGCAGAATGGTCATGGCCGCCTACCCCACGGTAAGGGTTGCGGAAAGTACGCCGGAAAGCTGGGCCGCGCATAAGGACGATCTGATGGCCGACGGAGAACTGGTCGCGATGCCGACGACGGCGGCGATGTTCGGCGATGAACTGGCCGATGCCGATCCTGCGATCCGCCACGCGATGGACGGTGGCAGCGGCGGACTGGCGCTCAAGCCGACCACCGGAAACGAGGGGTAAAAGCATGCTCAGTTGTCCGGGGGTGGCCCCATGAACGCGCTGCGAGAAATGACCGGTACGCCAGCCAACGTGCCGGAAGATCGTGTGTTCGATATCGATATCTACATGCCTAGCGCCGACAAAGGCGATTATCATAAGGCATGGTCGAAAGTGCATGATTTCACGGATCGGCAGCTTGTCTGGACACCACAGAATGATGGCCATTGGATCGCCGTGCGCACGGACGCGATCAATGCGGTTCTGAGCGATTACCAGCATTTTTCCAATCGCGTGATATTCGTGCCCCGTTCCTCTGGCGAGGCGCACAATATCATCCCCACAACGCTCGATCCGCCGGATCATCGTCTTTATCGCAATATCCTGAACAGTAGCCTTGCCTCCAAATTAGTGAACCGGGTCGAACCGAGGTTCAGGGGAATAGCAGGCGATCTAATGGATGCGTTTCAGGCGCGTGGGTGGTGCAATTTCACCAAGGAATTTGCCGAACATTTCCCGATCCGCATTTTCATGGAGATCATCGACCTGCCGATCGCCGACGCGCCGCGGCTCAAGAAACTCGCGGACCAGACCATCCGTCCCGATGGCACGATGACCTACGAGCAGGCGCTGCAGGGCATGTACGACTATCTGACGCCGCACCTGGAGGCGCGTCGCGGAGGTAGCGGTAGCGACATGCTCAGCGGCATCGTCAATGGCCAGGTCAACGGCAGGCCGATATCGATGCAGGAGGCGCGTGAAATGGGTGCGCAAATGCTCATCGCCGGTCTCGATACCGTCGTCAATTTTCTGGGCTTCATCATGGCCTTTCTTGCTGTCAACGAGCAGGAACGTCGCTGGCTGGTCGAGGATCCGACGCGTATTTCCGGTTTCATCAACGAATTGCTCCGACGCTTCGGTATAGTTACGACCGGTCGCATCGTAAGGGAGGATTACGAATTCGACGGCGTGCTGCTGCGGGAAGGGGATATGGTTATGGTTCCCACCGGCCTGCACGGCATCGATCCCGCCGTATATGAGGATCCGCTACGCGTTCGTTGTGGCCGCACCGGAATTCGCCACAGCGCGTTCGGCGTGGGCAACCATGTTTGCCCCGGCGCCCATCTTGCGCGGACGGAAGTACAGGCGACGCTTGAAGAATGGTTGTCGCGGATTCCGGAATTTCGGATCAAGCAGGGCAGCCCCCTGCAGTATACCGGAGGTATCGTCGCCCATATCGAAGAAGTTTCGCTGGAATGGGATTGAGCGCCGCCGGCGATGAATTCAAACAGTCGTAAGGAGAAGTGAGATGGTGGAACAGAGCATAGAAGAACGCCTTCAGATACTGGAAGACAAGCAGGCTCTGGCCGAGCATATGAACCATTATTGCAAAACTGCGGACCGGTTTGACTGGGCAGACTGGGCCGAGACTTTCACAGAAGATTCGTTGTTTGAATTTGTCGGCGGATTTGGCGACATGCGTGGTCGACAGACGATCCATGACACCTGCAAGGGCAGCATGGATCATGTCTACGATGTGATGCAGCACATCATGTCGAACCTCGATTTCGAAGTCGATGGCGATACGGCCACGGGCACCGGCAATCTTATTTTTACAGGCATCATGGATGCGTCCAAGCCGACGGAATATTATATGTCGGGCGGCCGCTATCGCTGGAATTTCACGCGCACCGCGGCAGGATGGAAAATCGCACGGACACGTCTGGAGTTCATATGGAATAACGGCGGCGACAAGGATGCCGTATTTCAGGACAAGACTCTGGAAGGCGCCGCATAATCCTTTCGCGCCGACAACGGCATAGATAACACGAAAAGGGCGCCGATATCGAACCGGCGCCCTTTGTCCTTGATACTGTTTTCGATGATATCCGGCGCCTTATGCCTTGAGTTTCGGCACCAGCACCGCCCTGACCCAGTCCCGGAAGGATGTCGTTTCGCCTATCAGGCCACGGAGCTGATCAGCGCTGTCCTGAGTCGGGCGTGTGCTCAACCAGCGGTAAAGGTCCGTACCTTCCGGCCAGTTCGCCTCGATCGCTGCAATCGGCACTTCGACGGGTGTGGCAGGCTTGCCCATTTCCTCGCCGATAATGGCCGCCATCTGCCCAAAGGACAGAACGTCCGACACCACGTTAATTTCGGCACCGGCGAATTTGGCCCTGTCTGCCATTACGGCAACGGCGGCGCGACCGATGTCGTCGGCGCAGATCAAGCCATTTTCCTTGTTCACAGGCATGGCCATGGCGATGACCAGCTTGCCGTCATCCTCGGTAATGGGAAAATAGTTCAGGAAATTGTCCATGAACCAGCCCGGACGCAAAATTGTCGTGCAGAGTTGCAGTTCGGCAATGCGTTCTTCGATGGCTCGTTTGGAACCGACGCTCAGGATACCCCGCGCGTCGCCGACCAGGGCGGACTGATAAACAAGATGATCGTTGCCGACTTCGCGAACGGCGTCGGCCACGTTGATGCCATGCACCGCCTGGCCAATGTCCCAGCGATTGAGGAGCGAAGGTCCGGACAGATAAACCGCCTCCGATCCGGCTATAGCAGATCTTATGGATGCGCGATCGTCGAGATTGGCTTCCACGATCTGCGCACCCGACCCTGCAATTGCTTTCGCCTTGTCGCCCGATGAGTCGCGGGTCACCGCTTTGACGGTCCACCCCGCTTCGATCAGCTTGCGCATAACGCCGCTTCCTGCGGTTCCGGTTGCGCCGAACACGGTGACTGTTTTGCCCGCCATTGTATCTCCCTCTCCTGCTTGTCAGATGTGCGGCGATCACGCACACTGGATCGCCTTGTTCGGACGAAGTTTTACCCAGCTATCCACCGAAGGCAATAAATATTGACCATAATGACAAGAATAATCGTCATAATCTTCGCCGTGGCGCTCAATTGGCGATGGGTAGGTCCGAAAATCGCTGATTTGCGATGACGCTACGGTTTGAACTTGACATTACGGTCAGTAATTGGTCAGTTTCGCCAAAGCTGCTCATTGCAGCAGGAGGAGATGAAGGGTGAAGGTCGTTTTTGAAACGGCCGGGGGGGCACACCGTGAGGTCGATGCCCGCGCCGGTCTTACCTTGATGGAAGTCGCCGTCAACGCCGGTGTGCCGGGTATCGACGGCGAATGCGGCGGAGGCTGCTCGTGCGCGACATGTCACGTCTATGTGCAGGGCGAGTGGGTGGACCATATGGATCCCGCCGAGGATTATGAGCGCGATCTGCTCGACTGTCTTGAGGATGTCAGGCCCAATTCACGCCTGTCCTGTCAGCTCCGTCTCAGCCAGAAACTGGACGGACTGAAGGTCATGATTCCTGAATCACAGGGCATTGCGTAAAGCTGACTCAAAGATCAGCGGACGAGATCAACGGTCAGGAGCACTGGCCTGCCGGGAGAGTATGATGGAACATCAATTGCAAAAGCCGCTGGCCAGAAAGCCGGACCATGTGAGTATGGATCGCGTCGTTGATCTTGATATCTTCGATGTGCCGGGCGGAACCCAGGATTTCCATGGCGCTTGGCTTGCGTTCAAGAACCAGGGATTGCCCGACCTGGTGTGGACGCCCCATAATGGCGGTCATTGGCTTGCGACGTCCGGGCGGCTCATCAGTCATATTTTCGCCGACCATCGGCGTTTCTCCAGCCGGCATATCTTCGTGCCGAAGGAA
Source organism: Sphingobium sp. (assembly GCA_965279415.1). Classification (GTDB taxonomy): domain Bacteria; phylum Pseudomonadota; class Alphaproteobacteria; order Sphingomonadales; family Sphingomonadaceae; genus Sphingobium. Next base: position 185,891 of record OZ257238.1, on the reverse strand, counting down.
AGCTCCCATCAATTGCCGCCCTCGACGATCGATCCGCCCAGGCATCGGGGTTTCCGGGCGCTGTTGACGAAGGGACTTTCCCCTAGGGGCGTGGCGGAACTTTCCGATGTCATCCGCGCCAAGACGGTCAGCCTTATCGAGGACTTTCGGGGAAAGGGGCATTGCGATTTTTCGGTGGATTTCGCGGAAATGCTGCCCGTGCACATCTTCATGGACATGGTCGATCTGCCCATCGCCGACGCTGCGCAGATCAAATATTGGGTGGATCAGACCACGCGGCCGGATGGTACGATGGACTATCACGATGCCATCGGTGCTCTCGTAGGCTATATGGCACCCGTTACAAAGGCACGGCGCGGCGGAACGGGCGACGATCTCATCACCAACATCGTGAATGGTCTGGTCGACGGCCAGGCATTGAGCGACAAGGATGCTGCCGAGCTTTGCGCCCAGGTGCTGGTGGGCGGTGTCGATACGGTCGTCAACATGCTCAGCTTCATTTTCCTCACCCTTGCAAGGGAGCCCGAAGTTCGTCGCCAGCTGGTCGATAATCGTGATCTGATCGATGGCGCCGTCGAAGAGATGCTACGCCGTCACCCGATCATCAACGACGGTCGTGAGGTCAGCGAGGACATGGACTTCGAGGGCGTGGCGATGCGGAAAGGCGATATGATCATCCTTCCGACCGAATTGCACGGCTTGGATGAGACGCAGAACAGTTGCCCGATGAAGGTCGATTTCAATCGTGAAGTCTGTGAGCACTCGACCTTCGGAAACGGAATTCACAAATGCCCCGGTGCACATCTGGCGCGCACGGAGATACGCATCGCCATGGAAGAATGGCTGAAACGAATACCTGATTTCGAAGTGACGCCGAACAGCACGATATCCTATGGATGCGGCTTTGTAGGTACTGTCGACAAGCTTCTGTTGAGCTGGGATCCGGCGACCACGAATCACGGCTGAAGGCATAGTGGAACAGCACCGAATTCGTCTTGAAACGGTAGCGAGCAGAGAGCGATATGATGAACGATGATAACAGCCTGCCAGCAGGCTTCAATGATCTTGAACATCTGGTCGAATATTGGGCGGGCGTTACGCCCGGCGACCGGTGGGACCGGCGTGCAAGGGCATCCATGCCCCAGATTCAGGCCTTTTACGATATCATGGTCAGGCGTACCGACGCGGCATTGAAATATCTTCAGTCCAAGCCGCTGGAAAACCTGGAGGGTGCCGACGCACGCCTGTTTCGGCTGGTTCTGGCTCTTGCCTATGTCGCCATGGCGGTGGAACTGCATAAGCAGCCCCGCGCACCTTTTTCGCCTTATCCCCACGGAATCGAGATCGTCCAGGGACCAGGTCCGTTCGCCTGAAAAAGGCGCGTTATCCGTAAAAGGCCCAACTACCGAGAGGCCATATTCTGTGAGAGGAACTCGACATGACTGCCAGCAAGGATGTCGCCGCCAAATTCTTTGGAAAATTGTGCGATGGTGATTTCATGGGCGGCTTTGAATCGCTGAGCGAAGATGCCACCTGGACGATTATTGGCGATACCGTGCTGTCGCGTAAATATACCAAAGGCCAGTTGCTGACGGACATGATTCCGTTGCTGTCGACATTCAAGGAACCGGCGAAGATGTCGGTTTACGAAATCATCGGTGAAGGCGAACGCGCGGTTGTCGTGGCGAAGGTGGTCGGTGTCGGCCCCCATGGCCCTTATGTGCAGGATCCCTATTGCTTCGTACTAAGAACGCGCGGCGATCAGGTTACGGAGATCGTCGAATTCCTAGATACGGTGGCGGTGGAAACTGCACTCGTCGGTCGTCGTTTTGCCGCCGAAGCCTCAGCGGCCTGATCGGTTATGCGGGCATATCGTATCGTCGAATGGGGGCGTCCTCCTGAATTTGTCGACGTTCCAAAACCGACGGCGGGGCCGGGCGAAGTCGTGCTCCAGATGAAGGGTGCGGGGTTATGCCGTTCCGATCTCGATATGATGGAAGGGCGACCCTATGCCGACTGGCTCAAGCCCGGCTATACGCTGGGGCATGAAAATGCCGGTGTGGTGCACGAACTGGGGCAGGGGGTAACCGATTTGGCGGAGGGCGACGCCGTCGTTGTCCACCATATGCAGGTATGCGGCCATTGCGATTTCTGTCTGGACGGCACGGAACAGAGTTGCACGACACATTCGGTGGGGCCGTTACCCATCACAAGGGGATGCGGCATCGACGGCGGCTTGGCGCCCTATCTCGTCGTTCCGCGGAAGGAGTTGTTGTCGATCGGGGCAACCGATCCCGTTTCGGTCGCACCGCTGACGGACGCAGGCGTCACCGCCTATCGTGCGATAAAGAGTGTACAGGATCGCCTCGTACCCGGCTCACATGCCTTGGTCATAGGCGTTGGCGGGTTGGGATCATTCGCCGTCCAGTTCCTCAGACTGCTTACGGGCGCCACGATTATCGCTATGGACGTCGGTCCGGATCGCCTGCGTCATGCGACCGACCTCGGTGCCCAGCACACCCTTCTGTCCGGCCAACGCGCCGTCGAGGAGATAATGGATTTGACGCAGGGGCGTGGCTGCGAGGCAATCATCGATTTCGTGGGAACGGACGGCACCCTTGAGGCCGCTGCGCGCGTTTCCCGTCCACAGGGACGGATCGTGCTGGTCGGTATGGAGCTTGGAACACTCAAAGTCGGCTGGGGGTCGATGGCCACGAGTTGCGAATTCGCCATTTCACTGGGCAGCAAACGGTCGGACCTGCGTGAAGTGTGCGATCTGGCGGCACGCGGTCTGTTGCGCATCGACGTCGAGCGTTTTGCTTTCGATGATGTAGAAGTAGCCTATCAGAACTTGCGCGAAGGAAAATTATCGGGGAGGGCCGTCATCAGCTTGGACGATTGATCGTCTCGGTAGGCATTGATGATCAAATAGAATCGATAAAGACAAGCTCGTAGAGAAAGGCGATATTGCGTAATATTTCCGTTTCGGAAAATACATCTCGACCTGTCAGTGCTTTATATTCCGTCGATACCGTGAAGGGCGTGCCGCCAGCCCCGATGATCATATAGTAGAGGCGCGCTGGATCGCACTGTCGTACCGTGCCTTCTGCCTGTCCGTCGCGGATCAGGTTGCGGACCATTTCGAAATGCTTGCGCAGGAAGTTCTCGATCACCCAGTCGATACGTGAGGTGCCCTGGTTGCTCTCCATCGTCAGAATACGGTGAATCTGGGGTTGAGCCGCTGACATTCGGATGAATTGCGAGATAAAAGATCCAAGCCTGTCCGTCGCGCTGCCACCCGCTGCATCGCCAAGATGATGGCTCATTTCCTTGGTATAGCCGGAAAGCGCAGCATCCATGGTAGATATCCAGAGCTGATCCTTGGATTCGAAATGATATAGCACCAGCGTATGCGTCACGGATGCACGTTCGGCGACGGCACGTGTCGACGTCCCCTCAAATCCGAATGCGCCAAAACATTCCAATGCGGCCTTCAATATCCGGTTGCGAACGTCCGCGCCGCGTTGATTGTTGTTCTTGCGTACTGCGGACTTGGCTTTCTGCCCCACTTTTATGGGGTTAAGTTCCTGTTTTTCCAATCGAACGGCAATTCTGCCACTTTTCGTTTTGCGCGCGGGTTTTTTGGGCGCTTCGATCGGATCGATCGCCTCCTTTGCCAGCGCTTCAGTTGAATTGGAAACCGTCATATTTACCACTTGGATCATTTTGCATTGTCAAGGTAAGGCTTGACCCGTGCAGGCGCAACTCGTTTTACCGCTGCACGCTTCGCTGAATAGGCTTGTCGGTATATTTGCTATACTGAGGCTCGGCTATGCGATGCGGTTCTCGATAGCGCCTATTCCCTCGATTTCGCATCGCACGACATCGCCCGATTTCAGAAAGCAAGGCGGGGACATGGCGGCGCCCACACCCTCGGGCGTTCCGGTACTGATGATATCGCCTGGCTCCAGGGTAAATGCCGTCGAGAGATATTCGATCTGATCGCCGATGGAGTGGATGAATTCATCCGTGTTGCTGTCTTGTCGTATGGCGCCATTTACGAAGGATCGAATGGATAATGCGGCGGGATCGACGATTTCATCCGCCGTCACGATCCATGGACCGATCGGCCCATGCGTATCGAAGGATTTGCCGACGGTGAATGTGGACGAATGAAATTGCCAGTCGCGCGCGGAGACATCGTTCACGACAAGATATCCAAACACATGATCGAGCGCATCGGCAGATTTCACAGACTTGGCAGACCGACCGATGACCACGCCCAGTTCCACTTCATAATCCAGCTTCTCGGTCACACCCGCGTCAATGTCGCCATAGGGGCCGTTGATACATGACGTCTGCTTGTTGAACCAGACCTGGTTGTCGGGAACGGAGACGCCGAGGCGTCGCGCTTCATCGGCATGACGCCGATAGTTCATGCCTAAAGCAAGGAATTTTCGGGGGCGAAGCGGTGCAAGCAATTTGACCGAACCGACCGGCACGCCTTCCTGGTTCCGTTCTATGCCTTGGGCTATATGGGCGCGCATCTCCGGCCCGCCCTCTATGATGTCGATCATGTCCGCGACGGCGATCCCGACACCTTTTAGGCCGATGATTCTGTCATCGACTACGACACCAATGTCTGTCCCTTTCGGAGAGGAATAGCGGGCCAACTTCATCATGTGCCTCCGTAAGTGGCGGGACCAGGCGGTCCTTGCGCATTCGGCGCGTCTCGTCATCCGCAGCCAGGGTTGTGAACTGACCAATAGCTTAGGCTATCCGGGTGTCAATCCGCCACAGGACTGACGGCATTTCTCGTCCGGGTCAATCATGCTGCGGCAATCTAATTGCTTGTCCTGACGACGATCGACGGCTGCCGTGACGATGGGGCAACGAGACGGAATTGCATAATAAATGATATAATTCAGATATATAGCATGGAAATCGGCAACGTAAGTTCGTTTGGCAAATCTGATCATTATGTTTTTGCTGCATTTTTGCGAGGGGCGATTTGCTGATCGATGGGAGGATAAAGATTCCCTCGGAGGCAAATTAAGATATTGACCATTTGGAATGGACAATCTACCTCTCACTTCTACTACAATGCAGATGCTCGACACGGCATGGCTGGCGCTCAGTTTATGTCGTGCAAGAGTTACAAAACGTAGGGGAGAGGGAAATGAAAATCCGAACAAAGCTGACGCTTGGCGTGTCGTTCGCCGTTTTTTCGATCGGGATGGCCGCAGGGCAGGCGATGGCGCAGGTCGCCAACGAGGCGACAGCGGTCGATGAGCAATCGGGAGGAATCCAGGATATCGTCGTGACCGCACAGAAGCGGTCTGAATCGGCCAATCGCGTGGGCATGTCCATCACCGCTGTATCGGCGGATGCGCTGGTTCAAAAGAGCGTGTCGTCACCTGCCGAACTGCAGAAGGTCGTGACGGGCCTCACCTTTACCGAAGCGCCCAGGGGTGCCCCCGTGTTTGCGATCCGCGGCATCGGTTTCCAGGATTCTACTGTCGGCTCGGCTTCCACCGTTGCCCTCTATGTCGATGAAGTGCCTCTGGCTTTCCCGATGGAGGCGCGGTTCCCCACGCTGGATCTTGAGCGCGTCGAGGTTCTCAAGGGGCCTCAGGGCATATTGTTCGGGCAGAATTCCACGGCGGGGGCGATAAATTTCATTGCCGCAAAGCCTACCGAGGACCTGACCGCGGGCATGGACCTCAGTTACGGTCGCTTCAACACCATCCAGGGAAGCGCATTTATCAGCGGTCGCCTGACCGATACGCTGAAAGCGCGCATCAGTTTCTCGGGCATCCACTCGTCCGGTTGGCAGACGAACAAATGGGTTAACGGGCAAGCAGGCGTGGCCTACAGCGATCTCGCCGATCCATCTTCGCCGTTGGTGCCGGTGACGCTTGGCCGGGATTATCAGAATTCCCTTGGCGCAAAACGTGGTTTTGCCGGTCGCCTGATCGCCGAATGGGATCCGAGCGATGATCTCAAGGTGACCTTCAACGTGAACGGCTGGGTCGATCGATCCGATACGCAGGCGGCACAGCTTCTCTATTCCTTTCCCTTGCAGGCAACTGCTCCTTATGTGCCTTACAGCCGCTATCCAACACCGCCGCGCAATGCCCGCTCGGCAGATTGGGACCCCTTTCTCAATACCAACAGGCTCCCGGCTTCGGTTGGGAAGCAAGAGGACCTCAAGCGGGACGACAATTTCTTCCAGGCTTCCGTCCGTATCGACTATGACCTGACCGAAGCGTTGGTCCTGACGTCACTGAGTTCGCTCAGCCGTTACTCCCAGGATTACGGCATCGATGTCGACGGCACAGCTTTGTCCAACTTCTCGATCGGAGATAGCGCAAAGGCGCGTTCCTTCAGTCAGGAAATCCGACTGGCCGGTGATTTCGATCAGTTGAAGATCATTCTCGGCGCCAATTATGACCGCCACAGAGTAGAGGAATATAATCGCTACTATGTTGATCAGTCGTCGATCTTCGTCGGCTTTTTGAGCAACACGGGTTCGGGCGCCTTCTTCAAATCTCCTATCCGCGACATCGCGGCCTTCGGCAATGTCGACTACAGCCTCACCGACCAGATAACTCTGCACGCAGGTGCGCGCTACACGCAGGACAAACGAAGCTATACGGGGTGTACGACCGATTATGGTGACGGCGTTCAGGCCGCTGCGTTCAATATCGTCTTGGGTGCGGTGAACGGCCCCGGTGCGCCAGCGCCGAACATACAGCCGGGTGCGTGCACCTCGTCGAACGTCGTTCTGGATCCCAGCCTTCCCAGCGGCCAGTACCTGAAGCCGGGCCTCTTCCAGAGTACGCTTAAGCAGGACAATATCAGCTGGCGTCTGGGCATTGATCTGCAGGCCACACCCACCACCCTGATTTACGGTAACGTCTCCCGTGGGTATAAATCAGGGGGTTTCCCGGCCGTGAACGTCGGTGCCAACAGTCAGCTTGAAGGTGTGAAGCAGGAATCCATTCTTGCTTATGAAGCTGGCGTCAAGGCGGGCCTGTTCGATCGCAAGGTGCAGCTAAACATCGCGGGTTTCTACAACGACTATCGCAACAAGCAGCTTCGCGGACGCATTCTCGACCAGCTTGGCGTATTCGGCGTTCTGGACAAGCTACTGAACATCCCAAAATCGCGCGTCTATGGCGGCGAAGTACAATTGCAGGTTGCGCCGGCCAGGGGGCTTAACTTCAACTTCGCCGGGACATATACGAATACGCGGGTCACGGGTGATACCGTGGGCTTCTACGATCCTGTCGGCAATCAGATCAACTACAAGGGACTGGCTTTCCCGAACACGCCCAAGTGGAACGTGAACGCGTCGGTCGACTATGAAACGCCTGTCACCGCCGATCTCAATGCCTTCGTCGGTGCCACCATGCTGTATCAAAGCAAGACCATCGGCCTCTTCGCCCGGCCGGAGCAGATTTCGCTGGTGGATCTGGACTCGACCCAGAAGCCCGGTGTGAAGGTTCCTGGCGATGCTTTCGACATCAAGGCGTACACGACCGTCGATGCCCAACTGGGCGTGAGTTCCCAGGCGGGCGGCTGGAAAGCCTGGATCTGGGGCAAGAACGTCTTCAACACTTATTACTGGACCAATGCCACCCAGTCCTTCGACTCCATCTACCGACTGGCGGCAATGCCTGCGACTTACGGCGTGTCTGTGTCGATGCGTTTCTGACCGTGCATGTGGTGCCGGGCGAGCCTCGCGTTTGGCTTTCCCGGCCCATGGCATGACATCGACCGTGTAGAAGCGGTCGCCCTCGTCCGGTCGCATCGGCCCTCGAAGATAAGGAAATGCGATGCCCGGCAAAAAGGTCATCATCAGTTGCGCGATAACCGGATCGATCCACACGCCGTCGATGTCGCCGCATCTGCCCATCACGGGGAGCGAAATTGCGGAAAGCGCGCTTGGCGCAGCGCAGGCGGGCGCAGCTATCGTGCATCTGCATGCGCGCGATCCTGCGACCGGCAAGCCGGATCAGAGCCCGGAGGCGTTCGAGCCTTTTCTTAAGGTCATCAAACAATCGTCCAAAGTCATCATCAACCTGACTACCGGCGGTTCGCCGTATATGCCGGTCGAGGAGCGCGTAAGGCCAGCCGCGACCTGGCGTCCCGAAATTGCCAGCCTCAACATGGGGTCGATGAATTTCGGGCTGTTCCCGATGCTGAAACGATACAAGGATTTTCGTTTCGACTGGGAAGAGCCGATGTTGCGCAACTCGGACGATCTGGTGTTTCGCAACAGTTTCAGGGATATTCGCTATGCTCTGGAAACATTGAACGCGACCGGCGCGCGGTACGAATTTGAATGTTACGATACCAGCCATCTCTATAATCTTCACTATTTCTGGAAAGAGGGTCTGGTGCAGGCTCCCCTGTTCATCCAGACCTGCTTTGGTCTGCTGGGTGGTATCGGGGCGCATCCCGACGACGTCATGCACATGAAGCGCACAGCGGACCGCCTGTTCGGCGACGCCTATCACTGGTCCGTGCTGGCGGCTGGCGCCAACCAGATGCGCGTCGCCGCTATGGCGGCATCGATGGGCGGGCATGTTCGTGTCGGACTGGAAGACAGCCTGTGGCTGCGGGCAGGCCATCTGGCTGAAACGAATGCCGCGCAAGTCGGCATGGTCCGCCAGATCATCGAAGGTCTTGGTCTCGACATCGCGACACCGGATGAAGCGCGGGAAATACTTCAACTCAAAGGGGGCGATCAGGTCGCTTTCTAGGTAGGCGTCCGCTCCGGTCGAAAATGACCATGCCGTGGCGGGCCACGAAAAATCGGCAAGCAAGGAGTGAACTCATGTACGATGTCGGGCCGCCTTGGGCAGAATGCGGATCGTGAGCGCCGCTCCGCGGTTGGTCGCGTCCTACTTCACGCTTGCCGGCGATCTCATTCCGTTCGCCAGCGATGCGCCTGCCCGATTTGATCTGGCTGCACGGGCGGACGCTGCTGCGCGCGCCGGCTTTGTGGGCATCGGCATTGAGACTAGCGATCTGGCCTTCAATGTAGAGCGCCATGGCTATGCCGGCATCAAGCGGATACTCTCGGACGCGGGGCTGGACTATGTGGAGCTTGAGGTACTGACCGACTGGTTCGCAGCTGGCGAACGGCGTGCTGTTTCCGATCAGAAGCGTCGATTGATGCTAAAGGCCGCTCAGGAACTGGGTGTGGCGAAGATCAAGACGATCGGTGACGCAGATGGAGGAATGGATTTTTCCATCGTGCGTGAACCCTGGCCGATGTCCCTCCTGGCCGACGCCTATGGCGCACTTGCCCGCGAGGCCGCACGGTCGGGCGCCGCGATTACGCTCGAACTGGTTCCCGGCACGGGCGTATCGGACCTCGCGACGGCACGCGAACTGGTCGAGGGCGCCAACGAGCCGAATGCCGGACTTCTGATCGACATCTGGCATCTGAACCGATCGGGCATCCCTTACGAGGATATCCTATCCTTGCCGCCCGGCCTTATCAATGCCGTCGAGGTCGATGACGCCGCAGCCCAGATGGTCGGTACGGTGTTCGAGGATACCATCCGCAACCGGAAACTGCCGGGCGAAGGGGAACTGGACGTACCCTTCTTCCTCCAGTGCGTCGCCCGCACCGGATATCACGGAGTGTATGGGGTCGAGATGGTGTCGGACGCGCATCGCGCGCTTTCGCTCGAACAGGCCGCAGAACGGTCGTTTGCAACGACCATGCGTCAGTTCGCCATCGCAGATCTTTTGCCTGCCTGAATCACTCGGAGATAACATCGTGAGCGACATGAAAATTCGTCATTTCCGACTGGAGGATCAGCCGACTCTGGGGCCGCCGATCGAAGGACTGGTGCGGCGCCCCATCGCCGGGGCGGGCACGCAGATCATGGAAGTGAGGCTCGACAAGGGCTTCAAGGTGCCGCGCCACAACCACCCCGAAGAGCAATGGTCCTACATGATATCCGGGCGGCTGCAGTTCTGGACCGATGAGGAGCCGGAAGGCTTCATCGTCGGACCGGGCGATATCGTTCATTTCCCGCCGCACGCATGGCACGAAGCGGTCGCTTTGGACGATGTTCTGGAGATCGACGTGTTCTGGCCGATCCGGCCGCAACTGCTCGGACCGCTTACCGCAGCCGACGGCACGCCGGTCAATGCGGATGTCGATCGCTGATGCTGATGAATATAGCGCCGGCCTTGATACGCGAAATGGAGCAACTGGAAGCACGGCGGGCGCAGGCCGTGCTGACAGGGGATATTGCGACTCTCGATGAGATGCTGTCCGACCATCTCCTGTACTGCCATTCGACGGGGGTCATCGACAGCAAGCAGATTTTCATCGACAAGATCGTCAATCGGCTATCCATCTTTCACGCTTTCGAGGCGACGCCCGACGCCGCGATCGAACCTGTAACAGGGACGCGCGTGCTGGCGGGCAATTTGCTCGTCGATGTCGAGATAAACCGCACCGTACATAATGTGCGCGGGCGGTTCCTTTCGGTCTGGTGCCTGGAAGGCGCTGCGTGGAAGTTGAATGCCTTCCAGGGCGTCGGCGGTTAATCGCGCGCCAGCGCAGGATGCATCGGGGATTTTGGGAGATGCTTGAGTGACCAACAAGATACTGGCTGCGTCCCGCAGTGATACGCTCCACGCTTTGGAACGGCTCGATACGCAGTTGCGCTGGCTCTCGTCCTGGACCGTGCATAACGCCAATCATGTTCGCAAGAAGCGCGACGGCATGAAGGTCGGCGGGCATCAGGCGAGTTGCGCGTCGATGACGGCGATCATGGCGGCCCTGTATTTCCATGCGCTGCGCCCGCAGGACAAGGTGGCGGTGAAGCCACATGCGGGTCCGGTGTTGCACGCGATCCATTACATGCTGGGCAATCAGAGCCTGGACCAGTTGCAGCGCTTCCGCGGGCTGGGCGGCATGCAAAGCTATCCCTCGCGCACCAAGGACCAGATTCCGGTCGACTTTTCGACGGGGTCCGTTGGCCTTGGTGTCGCGATCACCGCTTTCGCCAGCCTGGTACAGGATTATCTGATCGCGCATGGCCAGATGGCGGAAGCAGACGCAGGGCGCATGATCGCACTGATGGGCGACGCTGAACTGGATGAAGGCAATATCTACGAATGCCTGATCGAAGGCTATAAGCACGACATCCGCAATTGCTGGTGGATCGTCGATTATAATCGCCAGTCGCTCGACCATACGACCGCAGATCGCATGTTCCGGCGGTTCGACGATATTTTCGAAACCTGCGGCTGGCGGGTACTGACGCTCAAATATGGCAAACTGCAGCGCGCCGCATTCAAGCGGCCCGGTGGCAAGAGCCTGGAAGAGTGGATCGATAACTGTCCCAATGTCGATTTCGCGGCGTTGACCTATCAGGGAGGGGCGGCATGGCGATTGCGCCTGCTGGCGGACATTGGCGACAAGCCGCACGTGGCCAAACTGCTGGATAGCTTCGACGACATCGCACTGGCGGCGTTGATGACGAACCTTGGCGGCCATTGCGTCGAGACGCTGACCGAAGCGTTCGACAGCGCCAGCGGCGACGATGTACCCACCATGTTCATCGCCTATACGATCAAGGGCTATGGCTTGCCGCTCGCGGGGCATAAGGACAATCATTCGGGTATGATGAATCCGCCGCAAATCGCGGAACTGCGCGCGAGTCTGGGTATCGCGGAAGGGGACGAGTGGAACCCCTATGCCGGGCTGGGCGACAATGTGGCGGCAGAACTCGATGCCTTCATAAAGAAGAGCGCTTTTGCCGCGACGCCGCCAGAGCATGAAGCCGACGCCGTTCCGATCCCGCCGCGCCTGTCGGTGCCCGACGGTGCGGAACAATCCACGCAAAGCGCCTTCGGTCGTATCCTGATGGACCTCGCCCAGCCGGGCAATCCGATCGGCGACCGGATCGTCACGACGGCGCCCGATGTCACCCAGACGACCAATCTGGGCGGCTTCGTCAACCGGCGGGGCCTGTTCCGCAGGCAGGAACTCGCCGATGTGTTCCACGCCGCCAAGATTCCGTCGGCGCAGAAATGGTCGGGGCATGCGGCTGGCCAGCATATCGAACTGGGAATTGCGGAAAACAACTTCTTCCTGATGCTCGCTGCGCTCGGCCTGTCCGCACCGCATTTCGGCACGCGGCTGCTGCCGGTCGGCACGGTCTACGATCCGTTCATTTCACGTGGCTTGGATGCGCTTAACTATGGCTGTTATCAGGACGCCCGCTTCCTGCTGGTCGGCACGCCCTCGGGCCTGACGCTGGGCGCAGAGGGCGGCGCACACCAGTCGATCAACACTCCCCTGATCGGCATGGGTCAGCCTAACCTTACCTATTTCGAACCGGCCTTCGCCGACGAGGTCGCACTGACTATGGCCTTCGCGTTCGACCATATGCAGAAGCCCGACGGCAGTTCGGTCTATCTGCGCCTCTCGACCCGTACGATCGCACAAGTCGAACGTGCGGACACCGAATGGGAAGAGGCGGCTTTGAAAGGCGGATACTGGTTGCGCGAACCCGATCCGATGGCAGAGGTGGCCATCGTGTTCACCGGGGCGATCGCGCCCGAAGCGATGGCGGCATGGGAGCAACTGGCCGAGGATATGCCGGGGCTGGGGCTGCTCAACGTGACCTCCCCCGATCTGCTGCATCGCGGCTGGTCGGCGCAACGGTCCGCGCGCTGGACCGGCGGCACCTATGCGCCCTGCCATGCCGAAGCCCTGCTATCGGCACTGGCGCCCGGCGCGGCGTTGGTCACCGTGATCGACGGATCGCCCGGCGCGCTGTCCTGGCTGGGCGGCGTCAAGGGCATGCGGGTCAGCCCGCTCGGTATCGACCGTTTCGGCCAGACCGGCGACTTGCCCGACCTCTATCGCACCTACCGGCTGGATGCCGACGCCATCGTCGAAGCCGCCGCCGAACTTTTCGTTGGGAACTGACCTATGGCAATCGAACTGAAGATGCCCGCCCTCTCCCCCACGATGGAGAAAGGGACGCTGGCGAAGTGGCTGGTGAAGGAAGGCGATGCGGTCAAGCCCGGCGATCTCATCGCGGAGATCGAGACGGACAAGGCGACGATGGAGTTCGAAGCGATCGACGAAGGCGTTATCGCTTCGATCATGGTGCCGGAGGGCACGGATGATGTAGCGGTCGGAACCATCATCGCCCTTATCGCTGAGACCGGAGAAGCAATCGCGCCGCGCGTTCTGGAAACGGCCGATGCCGCGCGGGTCGCAGCGACGGTGGCAGCCCCTGAGCCGAGCGCACCACCTCTTGCGACCGTTGCCACAGTGGAGGCGCCGGTGCCTGCTTCACAACCGGCGGTCGCAGTCAACAATGACGATATCAGCGCCACGCCCCTTGCTCGCCGCATTGCCACAGTAAAAGGCCTGTCGCTTCTGGGCATTATCGGCAGCGGGGCGCGTGGCCGTATCGTCAAGGCCGACCTGGGCCTCCAGCCCTTGATCGCTGCGCCAGTGCCGGCGCAAGCGGCTGGTGCTGCTCCGGAAACCACCATCGTGTATGCGCCACCAGCCGGCGTGCCGACAGAAACGGTCAAACTGAGCGGTATGCGCAAGACCATCGCGCGCCGCCTCAGCGAATCCAAGCAGACGGTTCCGCATTTCTACCTGACCGCGCATTGCCGTATCGAAGCGCTGCTCAAGCTGCGCGGCGAGTTGAATGCCAGCCTGTCGGCACGCGGCATCAAACTGTCCGTCAACGATCTGGTGATCAAGGCGATGGCACTGGCCATGATGCGCGAACCCGACACCAACGTGCAGTTCGCGGGGGAGGAGATGTATCGTTTCAACCGCGTCGATATCGCCATGGCGGTCGCAATCGATGGTGGTCTCATCACGCCGGTGATCCGTGATGTCGCCAGCCTTTCATTGTCAGCGGTGGCCGAGCAGAGCAAGCAGCTTGCAACGAAAGCGCGTGACGGCAAGCTTTCGCCCGAGGAGTATCAGGGCGGCACCGCATCCATCTCCAACCTCGGAATGTATGGCATTGACGAGATGATCCCGGTGATCAACCCGCCTCAGGCGCTGATCTTGGGCATCGGATCGGGGATCGAAAAGCCCTGGAAGGTCGATGGTGGCATCGCGCTCGCGACGATCATGACTGCCACCGCCAGCTTCGATCACCGCGCCATCGATGGCGCTGCGGCAGCGCGCTTCATGGCGGCGCTCCGCGATCTGATCGAACAGCCGTTGCAGATAGTATGCTGAGGATAAGAACACACTAGCGGATACGGATGATGCCGAGACTGCAGGATTGCCTGGACCATCAACCAAGACGGCAGTCATTGTCAGCCTGCTGACCAGCGCCGCACCCCATCATATTGCCAACCTGCCCGCCGAAGGGAATGGCCGGAAGCGGATGCCTGGCTTTTCATGAGGCTGATGATCTGGACTATCAGCGTGACGCCCGCAGCCGGTGCTGCGGGCATCGTTGTCCCCGCGTCAAGAAGAGGGCGGAACAGTCCCTGCTACTCTGGAGTTTGCCCGTGCTCAGGTCGAAATATGGAGATGCTTCACAACCGCTCATTTAAGTGGTGACCCACGCAGAACCGAGCGAACCTGTCTCCGCGTGCATTCCCTGTTATACGGGAATTTACAGTGAAATGGTGATGTATCACTCTTGGGTGAAGACGAGATACTGTAAAAAATGCCGAGAAAGCAGCGATTAATCGGCACATTCCCTGTCGGCCGGAACAGGGATTGTAAATTAAGAAGCAGGAAACATTGCGGGCGGTATCACCCTATATAGGCGGTCACACTCTGCTATGCCTGCGGCATATTGGACAGGTTTAGTCCGGCACTTTGTAGGCTAATCGTCATGCACGGCTTTGAGGTGCGCTGCGTGCCTTCAGCCCTCTGCGTACGCTCACTGGACGGATAACGGCAACCGCCCGATTCAGCATGACGAACGCCGCTACAAGGATCGCTGATGGGGCGAGGCCATGTTCTGCCGCCTCAAAGACTTCCGCCGCATCGCTACGCGTTACAACAAGCTCGCCAGAAAATGCCTATTCGCCGTAGGCCTCGCCACCGTAGCCTTCTGGCTCTGAACGAGTCTGTACCCTAGCGGTTGCCGATGTAAGCGTGTCTCGCCAGTCTCTTGGCGGGACACGCGCAGGGCTACGATCCTTCTTTTATATTGTTAGGCTAAGCGAAACAATCGGGAACGGCTAAATCAGGGCGGCTGTCAGAGGGAGTTTGCGCAACCTATTCAATTGGGTCTGACGTAGACCGTCGCTGCCATAATATTCCAAGACATGTCCATTCTGGACCAATCCAGTGCTTCAGGCATGATCCGTTAGTCGCGTTTGCGCTATTGACGCTTGACAGCATCAAGGACGCGCCTGCATTTGCAATGGCGCACAGCGGGGGCTGTCCGCGTTCGATTATCGGGGGAATAGCATGTGCTTACGTACGGCGTGGCCGTCCGCGTCGTCAGACGGGGATGTAGCACATTATCTGTGCGCATGGCCGCGTCTGCTTGGTGTCGGCAAGTTTTCCTGCAGCGTCTGAACATGAATACTCGGCTATCCTTGCGCGTGCAGTTACGCCTGTGTGCTGTATATGCTTTGCTGATGGCAGTCATCATGCCTTCCGCTGGACTGGCTGCTGTGCAAAAAGTGCGCAGTATGGCGCATGCCGCTTGGCGCGTTGATATCAGAACCGACGGCTTTTCAGGCGACACCCTCTGTCGGCTGAGAGCCAAGACCAGGCGTATGGTCTATGTGGCGAATGCCATCGGCTTTCGTCTGGGGCGTGATGCCGACATCCTCAACGCGTGGGTTCGCATCGACGACGGCACCGCCTTTCGTTGGCGCGATCAGTTGCCCGAACTGGCGCGATTACGCGTTGCGATCGATGGTAGAGACATGGATGCGCCAACCGACGGCATCGTCTGGTTGCCTGCAAGCCTCCTCGAAAAGGCACGCTCGGTCGCGATACAGTCTGAACCCGGCAAAAATCCGAAGATTTTCGTGCTCGACGGATGGGTGGCGTTACGTGACGCCGCGCGCCTTGCCGGTTGCGCCCCGGAGGCCAGGTTCATCCGGTGAGGCCACGCTTCTTGTCCGTGCTGCTGGTCGCTTCCGCCCTAGCGATCCTGCCCTCCGTTGCGTCCATGGCACAGACAGAGGCAGAAGCGCCTGCACGCGCCTACCCCGATCCTGTGTTGCCATTCGATGCGCCGGAGGAAGAGCCGGTGCCAACAGACAGTCTCTCGCAGGCGATCGCACAGGCTTATGAAAGCAATCCCGTGCTGGCGGTGCGCCGTTATGAATTGCGCGCTACCGACAATAGCCTCGGCCTTGCCCTTTCGCAGACGCGCGCCACGGTGCAGGCGCAAATTGCAGGCGGCTATGATTATACCGATCCTGGCCGCATCACGCAGGCCAGCCGCCCGCTGGTCGATCGGCTCAACGATCCCAATATCGAACGCAACGACATAGGCGGCCAAATCGTCATCGATCAGCCGCTCAGCACCGGCGGACGGGCGCAGGCGGATATCCGGGCTGCCGGCGCGGATATCCGGGCAGGCCGGGAAGCCTTGCGGAGCAGCGAAGGCGATCTCCTGGTCGATCTGATCGCCGCCTATGCCGATGTGCGGCGCGACGCCAAGGCGCTGCGCATTCGCGAGAAGAACGAAGCCGTGCTGATCAGGACGCTGGACGAAGTCGTCGCCCGGCGCGAAGCGGGCGAACTGACGCGTACCGATATCGCCCAGGCGCAGACTCAGCTTCAGGCAGCAAAGGTGCAGGTGAACGCCGCGCAGGCCCAGTTACAGCAAAGCCGCGCCAGTTTTGCAGCCCTCGTCGGCCGCGAGCCCGGCGTGCTGGCGCCTGAACCGCCCTTGCCTTTGGTCCCGACATCGGTCGACGCCGCCTTCGATATCGCCGACCAGCTGAACCCGGAGCTTGGTGCGACGATCCATGCCGAACGCGCCTCGCGCGCGCGGATCGCTGCAGCGCGCGCCGAAGGTCATGCGACGCTCAGCCTGCGGGGCGTCGCCAGCACGACCGGCCCGGCGTCACCCTTCAGCGGCCGTGATCAGGATGTGAACCTGTCGGGGGGCGCAACGCTCAGCATACCGCTCAGTGCTGGTGGCCGCGTCGGCGCGCTGGTCGGGCAGGCGCTCGATCGCAACAGTGCCGACCGCCTGCGTATCGAAGCAGCGCGGCGGCAGATGGTGCAGGCGATCATTTCTGCCTGGAACCAGATGGTGACCGCGCAGCGCAATCTCGATGTGCAGGAAGTGCAGCTGAAAGCGGCGCGGGTCTATTATGAAGGGACGTTCGAGGAATATCGCGCAGGCCTGCGGTCCACCTTCGATGTCCTTTTCGCGCAGAATGCGTTGCGCGATACCGAGGTGGCGCTGCTTGCCAGCGCGCGCGACCGATATGTCGCGCAGGCGGCGCTGCTGCGGCAACTGGGTCAGCTCGAAGTGGGCAAGCTCATCACCGGCAATGCCCTCTACGATCCTGATGCGCATTTGCGTCATGTCGAGCGCCGCAGCGCGTTACCCTGGGATGGCGCCATGCGCGCGTTCGATGCGGTCGGTGCGCCAGGTGATCGGCAGCAAAGGATTACGCAGCCTGCGCGCAGCATGGACCTACCGCGTATGACGCCGGCTGGCCCCGCGATGATCGATCCGCCACTTGCCACCAGCAGCCCGATCACGCCGCGTCCCGGCACGACAGGCGGTCCAGCGGGAGAACCGGGGCATGAGTGAGACACCGGATAACCATGATGGTGACGCCGAACCCGCCGCCACTTTGAGCGGCAGCGAAGACAGCGGCCTGATCGCTTATGCGACGTTGCTTGCCATCCATCGTATTGCCGTCGATCCCGGCCAGTTGCGGCACAGTCTCGGCCATAACCGGGCGATCGACGCCGATGACCTCAAGCGCCTCGCAAAGCGGCAGGATGATGTCCGTGCCCGGTCGATCCGTGCAGGTTACGAAAAGCTGGAGACGATCCCGTTGCCTGCGCTGGCCAATGGTCCGGACGGTTGGTTCATCATCGGCAAGGTTGCAGGCGACGAAGTGCTGATCCAGCCACCGCGGCACAGCAGCGACGGCGTCCAGCCCCAGGTCATCAAGGTCGGTCGTGACGCTTTGCAAGCCATGTGGTCGGGCGAACTGGTGATGATCACTACCCGCGAAAGCGTCGGCAGCATTTCGCGAGCCTTCGATGTCAGCTGGTTCATTCCCCAGATAGTCAAATACCGTAGGTTGATAGGCGAAGTCCTCCTGGTGACGCTGGGCATCAACCTATTGGGTCTGGCCTCGCCGCTCTTCTTCCAGAATGTGATCGACAAGGTGCTTGTCCACAATACGCTCGACACGCTGACCATACTCGTGGTCGGCTTCGGCATTGTTTCGGTCTGGGAAACCCTCTTCGGCTGGCTGCGCACGCGCCTGTATTCGGAAACCAGCCAGAAGATCGACGTCGAACTGGGCGCCAAGCTGTTCCGCCATCTCCTGGGACTACCCATGGGCTATTTCGAGGCTCGGCGCGTGGGCGACATCGCCATGCGCGTGCGGCAGCTCGAGACCATCCGCGAGTTCCTGACCAATGCGTCGCTCTCGGTTCTGGTCGATCCCTTGTTCACGATCGTGTTCCTCGCCGTCATGTGGGTCTATTCGGTCAAGCTTTTCCTGATCGCCGTGCTGGCGATCCCGGCCTATTTTGCCGTCGCCTTTTTCATTACCAAGCCTATGCGCGCGCGTATCGAGGAGAAGTTCGAGCGCGGCGCCGCCAATAACGCCCTGCTCGTCGAAAGCATCGGCGGCATCCAGACGGTGAAGGCGGGCGCGGTCGAGCCGCAATGGCAGGACCGGTGGGAGCGGCAACTGGCGGGCTATTCATTTGCCAGTCAGAAGGTCATCAACCTTGGCAATACCGGCAGCCAGCTCATCCAGTTGATCTCCAAGCTCAACATGGTGGCGATCCTCTATTTCGGTGCGAAGGCAGTGATCGCGGGCGACCTGACCGTAGGCGGGCTGGTTGCTTTCAACATGTTTGCCCAGCGCGTTTCCGGCCCGGTCATCCGCATGGCGCAGCTCTGGCAGGATTTCCAGCAGGTGCGGATCGCGATCGAACGCTTAGGGGACGTGCTTAATCAACCGACCGAACCCGGTGCGGGGAGCCGGGTCGCCCTGCCGGCGGTGAAGGGACATGTCGCTTTCGAGGCCGTAAAATTCCGTTATGGCCTGGAAGGACCCTGGACGCTCGAGGACATCGATCTCGTGATTGCCGAAGGCGCGACCCTGGGGATCGTCGGCACGTCGGGATCGGGCAAATCGACGCTCACCAAATTGCTCCAGCGGATGTATCTGCCCGCCAGCGGTCGCGTGCTGATCGACGGGGTCGACATCGCCCAGATCGACCCGGCCTGGCTTCGTCGACAGATCGGCGTGGTCTTGCAGGAGAACCTGCTCTTCAACCGCTCTACGCTCCAATGAGACGCGATTTGCCGTCTGGACCGAGTTCGACCTGGATAACGCTATCTGGACCATTCCGGCCGAACGCATGAAGGCTGGTGAAACCCATGTCGTGCCTCTGTCCCGGCCCGCTGTCGTTTTGCTTCGCAAACGTTGGGCGGAACGCAGTAGCGACACTGGGCTTGTATTCACCAATGACGGTGAAAAGCCGATCAGCGACATGACCATGACCAAGCTCCTGCGAGATGACGGAATCAAGGCCGTAACTGTGCACGGCTTCCGTTCAGCTTTCACCGACTGGTCATCGGAACGCACGCGCTTCCCCAAGGAAGTCGCCGACAAGGCATTGGCCCACAAGCTACCAAACAAGGTCGAAGCGGCCTATCGTCGCACGGACTTCTTCGAGAAGCGGCGTAGCCTTATGGCGCGCTGGGCGGATTTTCTGGATCGCATGCCGAGGCAAGGAAGCGAGGACGCCGCCGCCACGCCGTCCGAGCCTATGCCGCTCCACGCCGCCGGTTGATAAGGTCATGCAGGCTAGCAGTGGTTATCCGGGTGGATTTGCCGAATTTCACCGTCTCGACTTCACCGGCGGCGATCAACTCGTAGAGTTTGGTGCGACCGATGCCGATCATACGGGAGGCGTCATTCACCCGCACGCAGATTGGTTCGTGTGGCGGACGCTCGGTCATCACGCCTGACCTACACCAGTATCTTCTTCCCGATAGCTGACCGGATCGGCGATCCATCGATTGACTGCAGACTCCCGCCAGCCAGCACCATGGACGCTGATCCTGATTTGCGCGGGGAACGTGCCGTCCGCAATCTTTCGATAGAGGGTAGAGCGCGAAAGTCCGGTGCGGGTCAGAACGGTGTTCAGTCGGATGATGCGATCGGTGTTGGACATGGATACAGCTTTCAAGTCTTAAGGTTACGGCTGCCCCTATCCACAGAATTGGCGCGACCGTTGCCAAAGACAAGAGCGTGCATTGGCTCATCTTGGCTGGCATAGGTTCAAGGTGTAGGGTGTTATGCGGCCATGGAGGTCCAGCGACGTCCGTAGCGTATCAACGGCGGTTACTTAGAAAATTCGCTATAACATGCGATTTTCATGCAGTGTTGCGTCCATGTCACAATTTAACGCTTGCCCATTTTCGCGAACGACAGGGATGTCCCTCGTGGCTTCATATCACTTTACGCCTTCGCTGCGCTTTCAATGGCAATCGTCATGCGATTGCATTACACTGTCGTCAAAGGAGTCGGACCGATGGCCAACAATGCGCTTATCCAGACGCGGATCGATGCGGACGTGAAGGAGCAGGCTGCTGCGATCTTCGAGAAGATGGGGCTGACCGTTTCCGATGCCGTTCGCATCCTGTTGACCCGCACCGCGCGGGAAGGTGTCGCGCCGATGGAATTGCTGGTGGAACAGCGCGAATATGACGCATGGTTCCGGGCGCGCGTTCAGGAGGCGCTGGACGATCCCCGGCCCGATCTGCCTGACGCCGAGGTAGCGGAGAAATTCGCGCAGCTTCGCGCGAACGCGCGCAAGGGCGTCAAACCGGCATGAGGCTTGTCTGGTCGCAGCACGCGACCGAGGACCGCTTCGCCATCTTCATGTGGATCGCGCAGGACGACCCACAAGCGGCGGCGGACGTCGATGATCGCATAGAAGCAGCCGCGCGACGGTTGATCAACTTTCCGAACAGCGGGCGTCCCGGCAGAATAGAGGGAACGCGGGAACTCGTGATTGCGCGGACACCCTATGTCGCGCCCTATCAGGTGGTCGGCAATAGCGTTCGCATATTGCGCGTCATACACGGTGCGCGCATATGGCCATCGGAATTAGCGCCAGAGAATTGAAGGTCTAGCCTCGGGCAGGTGGCGACGCCCGAGTTTTCCAATTCGACCCTCTTCGCTTTCCCGTCGCTCGACTTCGCGTTCCAACACCTCACGGATAAACGCAGCCCGTCGCTGCGGTCCCACCAACTTGTCGATACGCTCGCCAAGGCCTTCTGGCAGACGAATATTCGTCGATTTCACGTTGAGTGGCGGCCTTCCCATACATGTGTCGTAACCGAGCATGAGGCCGGTTCAATCGGAAGCAGATTAAGCGGTGCCGGTTATTGAATATTTCCTGCGTTTCATATTATAAGCGGTGCCGCTTATATCCGTGGGGTGTCATGCGACCCTCTGGACAGATGATACGAGGAACGCCCGCCATGACATCGCGTCATATTCTTGCTCCTGATTCGTTCACCCACACCTCCACGTCCCGCCGCGCGCTGTTGCGCGGATTGACCATTGCGCCCGTAGGCGCGTCAGTGATTGCCGCGCCATGGGGCGAGGCCTTGGCTTCGCTTCATCAGAAACATGGTGACGATCCCGTCACCGTCGCACGAACGAAGGACGGACGCGCGTCGAGCCGCCATCGCTACCATACGGCGGAAGGCTTCTTTCCCGACCGCGATCCCCGATCGAGCGCGGGATGGCAGAGCTTCCTCTATTTCTCCGGGATCACCGCGCAACTGGGCTTATCGGCGCATCTGCTGGATGTGGGTTTTCCCGATTCGTGGTGCGCCCGCCATATCGGCCTGCGTGTCGCCAAGTCGCTGGCCTATGCCAAGGCTACCGGCTTCGCGCATGACTGCCCCGACATGGCGCGGCTGGCGGCTGTTCTCACGCCTTATTGCAAATGGAACGCGGTGCGCCTGTTCGGCGATCGCGAAACGCTCTGGAACGAAGTCGAGGCGATCGAACTACGCAAGGACGCCCAGCTTGCCCGCGAGGTCGAGTTCGCCATCCCGCGCGAATTGACGAAGGAGCAGGGCATCGCCCTGGCCCGCGACTTCGTGCAAACAGAGTTCGTCGATCGCGGCATGATCGCGGATTTGAATGTGCATTGGGATATCGGCGCAGACGGCCAGCCCAAACCCCATGCCCATATCATGCTCACCCTGCGGGAAGTCGGGGGTGAGGCAAGCCCCGACGGGTTCGGCGGGAAGGTCCGCGATTGGAACGACCATGAGAATGTCGAGCACTGGCGCGAACGCTGGGAGACCCATGTCAACGCACGGCTGAGCGAACTCGACATAGACGCCCGGATCGATCGCCGCAGCCTTGCCGATCAGGGCATCGATCTGGAACCGCAAAGCAAGATCGGCGGTCCCGCGCAGCGCATGGAGCGGCAAGGCCAGCTTGCTGATCGCGCCGAACTCCATCGCGAGATCGCGCGCGAGAATGGGATGCGGATTATCGCCAATCCCGCTATCGCCCTCGACGCGATCACCCACCAACAGGCGACCTTTACCGGGCGGGACCTGGCGATGTTCGCGCACCGGCATAGCGATGGTGTCGAGCAATATGGTCAGGTGCTGAGCGCGGTGCACGGCTCACCTGACCTCATCGCATTGGGCAAGGATGGACGCGGCGAAGATCGGTTCACCAGTCGCGACATGATCGAGGCCGAGCAACGGCTGCACCGCGCTGCCGATTTGATGGCGCAGCGCGAGCGACATCGCGTCGCGCAGAGTGACCGGGAAGGCGCGCTGGCGCGCGCGGGCCAGCGCGACCTCGACCTGGCGGGCGAGCAGCGCGCGGCGTTCGACCATGTGACCGATCCGCACCGATCCCGACAAGCGCGCCGACCGGTTCACGGACGACTGGCGCAAACTCGATCGCCAGCGCCAGGCCGCCTATGCGCGCGGCGACTACGCCGCCTGCCATCGCCACAAGGGTGAGATGGGGCGCATGGCCAAGAGCCTTGAGCGCGACCCGCAACTGGAGTCCGTGCTGCGCGGACGCGATCGCCGCGACCTTGGTCTGGGCGGCATCGACATGTCGCCGCATCGAAAGCTTGCCCACGATCTCGCGTCCAGCATCGGCCACGACCTTGGCCGGGGCCAGGGCATGAGCCGCTAACCCAGGAAAGAGACGACAGAATGGACGATACCGAACCTCCGCGCACCGGCGATCCGGCAGCGGCCTTCGACCAGATGCGCGGCGAACTCGCCTTGCTGCGTCGCGCGGTCGAAGGACTGGCCGCCGAGAAGGAGAAGGCCCCCGACTACAACGAGACGCTGGGCACGATGGACGGGCGGCTGTCGCGCATCGCCCACAATATCGTTCTGATCGCCGAACATCCGGCCATGAAACTCACGCCCGACGCATTTGCGGAGCAGATGCAGGCGGCAGCGGCAAAGGCACGGCGGGAGGACCAGGCGGTGCTTGCCCAAGCCCGGCAGCAGCATCTCGACGCCGCCCATGGACTGGCGCAATTGCATGGAAACGTCGCCACCATTCGCGAGCAGCGCCGCCGCCTGCTATGGGCGGGGGGCAGCGGGTTGCTTGCAGGATGCCTGCTATGGTCGTTTCTTCCCGGCCTGATCGCACGCACGTTACCGACACGCTGGCATTTGCCCGAGCGGATGGCCGCGCGCGCCGTCGGCGCGCCGACCGTGTGGGATGCTGGCATACGCCTGATGCAGGCTGGCAATCCACAAGGCTGGCAGGCGATTGTCAATGCTGCTGATATGCGACGGGACAACCGCGAGACTATCGCTGCGTGTGAAGCGAGGGCGGAAATGGCTAAGGAGCCGGTACGCTGCACCATCATGATTCGGGTAATGACCAACTAGGCCATCAGGCGGATCATCCACGATAGCCTCTAAGGCCACAGAATGCTACCAAAGGGGGTTTGGTCTGGATAAGCTGCGATTATTGAGTTACTTTCTCAACAGTTTTGAAGCAATTGGCGGGCATCCGTTAGTACTGGCAGCATGGCAAAGGAGCGATATGTCCATTTCTTTGAAGAAAAATACTTCCGTAAGTCTAAAGAAGGAAGGCGGTGAAGGCCTTTCCGTAATCATGCTGGGCGTAGGTTGGGATGTTGCGTCGTCCGGCTTCTTGGGAAAGATTTTGGGCGGTGGAGGCGAAAGCATCGACCTTGATGCGTCGTGCATAGCTTTTGATGCATCTGGCCAAGTGGTCGACACTGTCTGGTTTCAACAGTTGGTTAGCAACGACCGTTCGATCCGCCACAGCGGCGACAATTTGACGGGCGAAGGCGATGGCGACGATGAGTCCATCGCGATTGACCTCACGGCTCTGTCGGCAAATGTCGAAACGCTGGTGCTGACCGTAAACAGTTTCCGAGGGCAGACTTTCGACAAAGTGAAGAACGCATTTGGTCGCGTCGTTGACAACCGCACCAACCGCGAACTGGCGCGCTTCGACATCTCGGATACCGGCCCTCATACCGGACTGGTGCTAGCTTCGGTCAAGCGCGATGGCGGCCAATGGACCTTCAAGGCTATCGGTGAGCGAACAACAGGGCGCACCGTGCAGGATCTCGTCACGGTCGCGTCGCGTCTGGTCTGACCATTTAGGCCGTCGGCTCTCAATTATGCCCAAGCCCATGAAGCACGTTACGGGGGAATAGCATGCGGTTACAACGCGGCGAGAAGCGCGGTCTTTCCGATCTGGGCGTCGGCGACAATTTCACGATCAAGGTCGATTTCGGTCTGGACGGCGTGGACATCGCTGCCTTCGGCCTCAACAAGGACCGAAAGATCGGTGATGATCGCTATGTGGTGCTGTTTTCCAACACCGCCTCACCCGAACGCGCGATCACATTGCAGCCGTCATCGGATATGGCGCTTTTCAATCTCGATCTCGACAAACTGCCAGCAGCGATAGACCGGATCGTTTTTACGGCAACCCATGACAGTAGACTGATCGCGGAATCGCGGCCGTTGATCGTGACCCTCGATGGCGTGAAAGCGTCGTTCGACGTGGCTGAATACCTCACTACCGAGAAAGCGGTGATGATGGTCGAGATTTACCGGCACAGCAGCGGCTGGCGCATCGGCACGATTGCCGCCGGGTTTGCCGGTGGTCTCGCCAGCCTGATTGCACATTTCGGTGGCGAAGCGGAAGCCCCGCCGCCGCCTACGCCAGCTGCCGCTCCACCGCCACCGCCACCTCCTCCTTCTCCACCTCCACCCGTCAGCCTGAAGAAGGTCACACTTGCGAAATCCAACGGCCGGGTAAGCCTCAAGAAAACGGGTTCCACGTTCGGCGAGATTATCCTCAATCTGAACTGGAGCCAGCAGCAGCAGAAGCGCGGTTTCTTTGGCGGGGGCGGCAAAAATGTCGACCTTGACCTAGGCGTTCTGTTCGAGATGAAGGACGGCTTCAAAGGCTGCATCCAGGCCCTCGGCCGGAATTTCGGTGATTTCGATCAGGAACCGTGGATCGAATTATCGGGTGACGACCGAACAGGTGCAGTTGCGGCGGGTGAAACAATTCGCGTGAATGGGCGCTATTTTGACAATATCAAGCGCCTTGGCGTGTTCGCGCTCATCTATGACGGCGTCCCCAACTGGCAGCAAACCGATGGCGTGGTGCGCATGACTATACCTGGGCAGCCGGAGGTGGAAGTGCATCTGGACGAAGGCCGAGACAATTGCCGTCTGTGCGGGATCGCCGTGATCGAGAATGTAAACGGCGCGCTCCAGATGGATCGGCACATGCGATATTATCAGAGTCAGAAGCCTTTTGCCGACGACATCGGGATCATTCTGCGTTGGGCAGCGGGCTCGAAGGACTGACGCGCCGAGGCTACAAGATCGCATTTCCAAAGCCTGCTGCATGGCTTTCATAGGGGGAATATGAAGAACTTCTACGGATCGATAGTCTTCACGATCGTCGCGCTGCTCCTGGCGGGTCTGTTGGGCTATGAGCAAACTGGATTGATGGGACCTGCTCTCCAGATGGTGTTCCTGGCTTGCGTGCTGGGTGTCATGGAGACCTCGCTCAGTCTCGACAATGCTGTGGTGAACGCATCCATTCTCAAGGATATGGACCCGGTATGGCAGCGGCGCTTCCTGACTTGGGGCATCCTGATCGCCGTGTTCGGTATGCGAATCATCTTCCCGATCCTGATCGTGTCGATCTCCGCTTGGGTGTCCCCGGTTGAAGCCACGCGGATCGCCGTGACGGATCATGAACTTTACGAGCAGATCGTGACCGGTGCCCATGTCGGCATATCCGGCTTTGGCGGGGCCTTTCTGATGCTGGTGGGGCTGAGCTTCTTCTTCGACGAGGATCGCGAGCATCATTGGCTGGGCTTTATCGAGCGCCCGCTCGCCGTTTTCGCGAAAATCCCCATGTCGCCCTACATAGCAACAGCTTCAATCATCGTCGGCCTGTCTTTCATGATTGCGGGACATGAGCAGCAGACGTTCCTCATCGCCGGCCTGTCAGGAATTGCAACCTTTTTCGCGGTCCAGAAGTTTGGCGATTGGATCGGAGGCGGTGAAACGGACGCGGCGACCGGCCAGATCGTCCGCAGTGGCGCAGGAGCCTTCGTATATCTGGAGTTCCTCGACGCTTCCTTCTCGTTCGACGGCGTGATCGGGGCGTTTGCTATCACCAACGATATTATCCTGATCGCACTTGGTCTCGGCATCGGTGCCATGTTTGTTCGTTCTATGACCGTGGCACTGGTCCGTGGCGGGCATCTTTCGGAGTTCCGTTTCCTGGAGCCTGGCGCCTTCTACGCAATCATTGCGCTCGCGACGATCATGCTGCTAAGCATCCGTGTCGAAACCCCGGAGATCGTCACCGGGCTCATCGGTGCCGTGATCATCGGACTGTCGCTATGGGCATCCGTTCGGCACCGCAAACTGTTCCCCGATGAATATACGGAGGATGGCGAAGCCCAAGCGATTCTGCCCACCGGCGAAATCATCACCAACGCGCATGCGAACTGATCTGTTTGCCTGCGCTAAATCATAACAATCGATCACAAGGAGTGTTTGAGCATGGCAATTTCTCTTTCCAAGGGCGGCAATGTCAGTCTCAGTAAGGAAGATCCGACCCTCGACGAGATCATGATCGGCCTAGGCTGGGACGTTCGTGCGACCGATGGCGCGGACTTCGATCTTGACGCCTCGGCCTTCCTGCTCGCCGCGAGTGGCAAGGTGCGCAGCGACAATGATTTTGTGTTCTACAACAATAAGGTCGTCGCCGGCGTGGAGCATCAGGGTGACAACCGAACCGGCGAAGGCGAAGGTGACGACGAGCAGATCAAGGTCACGCTGTCGAAAATTCCAAGCGACATCGACAAGGTCGCTCTGGTCGTGACCATCCACGAAGGCGAGGCCAAGGGCCAAAGCTTCGGCCAGGTGTCGAATGCCTTCATTCGCCTGGTCAACCAGAAGAGCGGGACTGAAGTCGTCCGCTACGACTTGTCGGAAGACGCATCGGTCGAAACGGCAATGATCCTAGGCGAGGTTTACCGTCATGGCACCGACTGGAAATTTCGAGCCGTTGGACAAGGCTTCAAGGGTGGTCTTGGCCCTCTCGCCTCCAACTATGGCGTTAGCGTAGGCTGATCCCCGCAGGGGTCGGCGATGGTCGGCCCTTGGCTTTACGATTTGGATTCAAAGGAAAGAAGATGGCTGTTTCCCTGGTCAAAGGCGGTAATGTATCGCTGTCTAAAGAGGCACCTGGCCTCACTTCCGTTACCGTCGGACTGGGCTGGGACGTCCGGCGGACGGATGGTGACGCCTTCGACCTCGACGCCTCCGCCTTCATTCTTGGACAGAATGAAAAGGTGATCAGCGACGCCCATTTCATCTTCTACAACAACAAGACCTCGCCCGACGGGTCTGTCGTTTATGGCGGCGACAATCGCACAGGTGACGGGGCTGGTGACGACGAGACGATCAAGATCGACTTCTCGCGCCTACCCGCCGATGTGAAGAAGGTTGTGATCGCCGTGACCATTCATGAAGGTGCCGAGAGGCGGCAGAATTTCGGATCGGTCTCCAACGCTTATGCGCGCGTCGTCAACGACGCCGATGGCAAGGAACTGGCGCGCTATGATCTGTCGGAGGACAGCAGTACCAATGCCGCGATGATCTTCGTTGAGCTTTATCGCGGGCCTCAAGGCGACATCAAGGTCAAAGCGGTCGGCGAAGGCTGGCAAAGCGGCCTTGCGGGTCTGGCCGGTGGCATGGGCGTCAATCTGGGCTGAAAGATGGGTTGGCTGATCCGTCCTGCTGGCAAGCGCTGATGCGTATTTGGTTCAATCGCGGCTATTCCCTCGCGCCGATTTCCGCCGCGATCATGGCCGCGGAACCTTCCATCGAAGTCTATGTCAGCATTAGCGAAGGACTGCCGTCCCGTCCTGGCCCAGTGGAGACTTGGATCGAACCTGAGGGTATAACAGCCACCTATCTCGATTGGGTCAGGGAGCAGATTAGTTGTTACGGCGTCGATATCTTCGTGCCGACACGACACCGGACGCTTGTTGCTACCGCACTCCTGCCCTGCAAGGTGGCTTTACCAGCCAGCCCGATAACTCTTTCGCTGCTGGAAGATAAATATGCTTTCGCGCAGGCGACGAGCGCCTTGGACTGTCATCTCCCGACCCAACTCGTCGCCGGCAGCGATGCTTTGGAGCGGGCTATTACCGACTATGCAGGGGAAAAGCTTCCCTGCATCAAGCCACGTAATGGCGTGAACGGTGAGGGCTTCTGGATTTTGACGAAAGATAGCCCAATGCGCCATCTTCGCTATCCCGATGCCCGCAGGATACGCAGCGACCTATACATTTCCGCCCTGCGTGCGCAGGAGCAAGAGGGTGCAGCATACGATCTGGTCCTGATGGAATATCTGCCGGGACCGGAAGTGTCGTTCGACATTTTGTGCCAGGACGGTCAGCTGCTGAAATATGCCGCCCGCACAAAATTGTCCAACGGCGACCAGATTGTGCAGAGCGCACACCCGCTCGAACGCCATGTGGCAAGCCTCGTCGCGATGTTCGGCCTGAGCGGCGTTGTGAATGCCCAGTTTCGGCGCCATGCTGATGGAAGTTGGAAGGTGCTGGAGATCAATGCGCGCCCGGCGGGCGGGTCTGTCTATTCCGAGAGCGTCGGGTGCGGTATTCTGGCGGACTGGGCTCGCTTGCTGACTGGAATGATCGCACCTGACCGTATCAGTCGCAACGCCGTCGATACGCGTATTCGGTTTGCCAGCAGCGTTGAGCAGGTTTCAATTTAGTGGGGTGCCAGTGAACGCAGCATTACCCGGTCAGCGAATCGCGATTACGCCGGATGGCGAGTGGACCGTAACTATCGAAGGATCGGCCGCGCCGCGAATTGCTGTCTGCGCTGTAAACAGTCACGGCGCTGTCCTGCCCTTCACATCGGGCGCGAACGGAAAGTGGCATTGCGCATCCCTGCCAAGCCTGGGGGAGCCACTGGAAATCCTGGCCTATATCATGGACGACAGGTCGGGTGGTTTTGTCAACGATAGTTATCCGATCGGGGTCAGCATCGCAGGTGAGGTATATTCTCTTCCCCCGCCTGGCCAGCAGTTGGCCGCAGTGATCCTGGCAGAGATATATACCAAAAACGGTGCGCGCCGAATGAAGGTGTCAAACGAGGGCTACACGTTCGGCGTCGATGCTTATGCGCGTGCTCGCAAGTTCGACCGGATCGAATTTCCCTGTCGTCCGTCGCCTGAAAGCGAGAGGGAGCAGGATCGTTCTGATGGGGGGACTCCCGGCCGTTCTGACGTGCGCCAGGCTTCGGGGAGCGGCGTCGTTGTGGCACCGGGTTTGATCGTCACCAACGCCCACGTCATCGAAGATGGCGTCAAATTTCAGCTCGGCCGATCAGGCAACATGCTGACACCGCTGGCGGTCGACCAGCTTCACGACCTTGCCTTGTTGCAGGGACCAGTGGACGACTCGCCGATACCGCTGCGGATTGGTGCGCCTATCTGGCTGGGTGAAAGCGTACTCGCATCGGGCTACCCTCTGATGAATGTGCTGGGCGCGGACCTCAAGGTAACGACAGGGAATATTTCTGGTCTGACAGGCAGTGGCGGCGACGTGTCTCGCTTCCAGTTCACTGCGCCCATTGGTTCTGGGTCGTCTGGCGGCGCGATCATTGATGAATGCGGCAATCTGGTCGGCATCACCTCCGCCTCTCTTGCGCACGGCCATATGCGTGAACGCGGCTCAATTTCGGAAAATGTGAATTTCGGCATCCGCAGCGTCATGGTTCATGAAATGGTGGCTGCTGCGGGTTTTCAGCCGTCGTCGACCCCTCTTTCCACCGACAGCGACCGGCGGAATGTCGTGCATCGCCTTCGTAATAGTGTGATCAGCATTCTGGTAGAGATGTAAGGGCGCCATGGGGTTCAGGTTCAACAAAAGAATTTCGATCGTGCCGGGCGTTCGCGTCAATCTTGGCCTGTCCGGCGCATCCTTGTCCGTTGGTCCTCGTGGTGCATCGGTGACGGTCGGCAAGCGCGGCATTTTTGGGAATGTAGGGTTGCCCGGCACTGGGCTGAGCTACCGCGAACGCCTGGACAAGCCATCTTCCGCACGTGCTCGCTCGGCAAAGCGCGTGGACGAAGGACGTCCCAGCCTGCCGGCGCGCCTCAGCGCTCGGATGGAAGGCGATCAGGTCAAGTTCTTCGACGAAGCTGACCGGCCCATTGCTGACCGCCTTATCTCTGCGGCCAAGACGGCTATGGGCCAACAACTCACGGAATTTATGGAAGAGCATGTCAGCGTTCGTAACGCAGCTTTCGACAACCTCAGTCGAATGCATCTCGACATACCAGCCACGGTGGCAACGGTCCGTGCCGGCAACGCGACAAAGCCGGATCGAGCATCGTTCGCTTCGCAGGAAGCATTTGTAGACGCTCTCATGCGTTGGCGCGCGGAGATCGCAAATAATGGCCCGGATCAGGAAGCTCTCGAAAACGGGCTCCTGCAAAATCTGGGTCAGTTAGACTGGCCCCACGAAACTAATATCGCAATCTCTCTTCGCCAGGGACGCCTGCTGCTGGATGTAGACCTTCCGGAGATTGAAGACATGCCCACCTCTCATTGGATAGCGGACCATCGCAGACTTCAGCTCGTGCAAAAGCCATTGTCGAAGCAAAAGATCGCGTTCTGCTATGTGGACCATGTCTGCTCACTGATCCTCCGCCTCATCGGCCATGCCATGGCTACCAGCACAGCGATTGGATCGGTGGCTATTTCGGCCTACACGCAGAGGAAAATTTCCTCAAGTCAGGCAGATGACGACTATGTCGCCACAGTGGATATCTCCCGCACTGCATGGGACCAGATAGATCGGAAGGCTATTCACGAGATCGACCCGCAGAACCTACTACGGCGACATGGGGCCTGTATCGAGACAAATGGGCGCGGGATACTCTTGGTGCAGCAGCCGCTACAGTGAGCGAGCATCTCCGCTGTATTGTCATGCACTCCGGCATTGCGCCCTTACTGGAAAGATGACCTTAATCACGATGCAAGAAACGATCTGCTTGCCCACCGGAACGCTGTCACTGACTGTCGATCATGGACCACATTTGCACGACCTGTGTGATTTCGCAGCGCGGGCGAACCCCAAGCGAGGCTTTCTTGTCGTTTCCAAAATACTGGGTCGACATTTGCCAGCAACGCCTCAGGCAATGCGCGCATCCATGCACAACCTTGCCAGCCGATTGCCAGCCGATATGGCCCAACCTGTCATATTCCTGGGCATGGCCGAGACAGCCACCGCACTGGGGCAGGGCATATTTGCCGCTTTCCGCGCGCTGAGGCCCGATGTCGACGCGCTTTACCTCCAGACGGCCCGCCAGAAGGTCAAAGGAGCGATTTTGCTGGCTGCTTTCGAAGAGGGGCACAGCCATGCGACAACCCACCGGGTTCAGGTCGCAAATAGCGAGCTTGCCGCAAAAGCTAAATCAGCGCGCACCTTGGTAGTGGTCGATGACGAATGCAGCACGGGCAAGACCTACGTTGCCGCTGCGGACGCCTTGGCTGCCATCATGCCAGCCTTGGAAGCAATCGAAACATGCTGCATCACTGACTGGAGCGGCGGTGACTATCTTGTTGGTATGCCTCTGACTGCGCGAGGCCATTCGATCCTGCATGGGACGATGCGCTGGGAATCGGCCGTTATGTTTCGGCAGGCGCAACTGGCCCCCACCACAAACGGTGCAGGCGTCGCGCCTATCGCTGGGATGCGCAGTCGAACCGGGCTTTATGACGCCGAAGTGGCAAGGCGCGCCCCGTTGTCCGTGCGTGCAGGAGACCGCGTTCTAGTGCTCGGGGATGGCGAGCATTCGTATGAGGCGCTGCTCGTCGCAGAAGAGGTTGAGCGACAAGGCGGGATAGCCGCCGTTCAATGCATTACGCGCACGCCAGCCCTGATTGGAGCGGCTATGCAAAGCGTGTCACGCTTTTCGGATGCTTATGGAAGCGGTGCACCCTGTTTCCTCTACAATATTCTGGCGCATGCGCCTGATAGGATCGTTATCGTCAGCGAAGTTGAGGGGGAACAGCAGGCGGAAGCCCGGCTTGCGCTCGCAGAATTGGGGGCTGATCTGCCTGTGGAAACGTTGTTATGTCATTATCCCGCTAGCGGAGTTGCCGCATGAGCCAGCCGATCGCACTTGTCGATCTGGACGACACCTTGTTCCAGACGGCTGCCAAATGTCCGAGCGGCACGAGCGAGGGACTGCGCCTGATGAGCCGGCTTGTCGATGGCAGCCCCAGCGGCTACGCTACGCAGACCCAGCAAAACCTTCTGTCATGGCTACGGATCGGGAAGGTCATTCCCGTTACGGCTCGTAGCCGCGATGTGCTGGCGCGCGTTGATATCGAGCAGGCTCCAGCCATTTGCTCCAATGGCGGTTGTATCATTGCACCGGGTGGAGCCGTTGATCGGGCGTGGCATGATCATCTCATGACACAGGCGCGGATAACAGACCCGATAGCCGACGTATACGGCATGCTGACCGCCGATCTGGACAACGACGACTACCGGCATTGGATCGTGGATGAGAACGAACTGCCGCTGTTTATCGTGATCAAGACCAACGGCGCGGATCATGGGGTTCT
This sequence comes from Sphingobium sp., assembly GCA_965279415.1. GTDB lineage: Bacteria > Pseudomonadota > Alphaproteobacteria > Sphingomonadales > Sphingomonadaceae > Sphingobium. The sequence goes on along the minus strand of OZ257238.1, from coordinate 152,452 downwards.
GGCCGATCTCAGCGCAGCGTCAGCCGACCGTCTTCCCGCCGGATGGCGCATCCATCGCAATGGCAATAACCTCGCCTATCTGCCCCGATGGCTGAACAAGCGCCATGCGGCTGGCTACCTGATAGAGAAGCTTCGCGTGGATGAGCCCGCTTCGCCCATCGTCGGAATTGGAGACAGCCTATCAGATGTCGGGTTCCTGGACCTTTGCGACTACGCGATGACGCCCACCCAATCCCAACTTTGGCGAACTGTGACGGCGGGCAATGACTGGATCAATTAATGCGGCCTTCCCACCAGACACGTCTCAGCCGCATTTCTCCGGCTCTTTCGATCCGCGCGATGTGCATATCCTGCTGAAACCCTCAGCGATCCAGCATGTGAACGTAGCTGAGAAAGAGAGGATGATTCAGTCTGGCATCAAGCACTACTCGGAGATGCTCTCCCCCGAGAGGGTGCCAGACTCCCGCTATATGACGCTGTATCATGCGGCGCTTGAGCGAAACGCCGGTCGCCTGCGGGGCCATATCGAGACGCTAGCGCGCGGAATCATCGCCCGACCCGAGACTCAGCGCACATGTGTGATTATCTCCCTTGCTCGCGCTGGCACACCGATCGGGGTGCTCTTAAAGCGCGCGCTCGAACGCATCGGGATCGTCGCACATCATTATTCGATCAGCATCATCCGTGGGCGGGGCATCGACAGTAACGCCCTCCAATTTATCTTCGACCGCCACGGCGCGGAACAGGCGATCTTTCTGGATGGGTGGACCGGCAAAGGAGCCATCCGAAAGGAGCTGGACAAATCGGTCGAAGAAACTGGTCTTGGTTTCCAGCCCTTTCTGACAGTTGTAGCGGATCCGGCAGGCCAGGCATCACTCGCGGCAACGACGGAAGACTATGTCATTCCCAGTGGCCTGCTGAATGGCATCGTGTCGGGCTTAATCAGCCGATCTGTGCTGACCCGCGAGTTGGTTGGGTCAGATGATTTCCACGCCTGCCTGTTTCAGCAAGAGCATCGTCAATATGACATCACCAACGCATTTCTGTCCTCGATCGAGGCAGCACCGGTCGAAAACAGTCTTACCCAATGGTCTTTGGCAATTGCGAGCGATGCAAAGACGCGCTGTCAAAGCCTGCTCCATGACCTCATGCAGGAATGCGGCATAAGCGACGTCAATCGGATCAAGCCTGGGATCGCCGAAGCGACGAGAGCAATCCTGCGTCGGGTGCCGGAAAAGGTTTTCGTCAAAGATCTTGCGGACCCAGAAATCCAGCATATGCGACATCTCGCTGCGCAGTCTGGCGTTGACATCGTCGAGCGCGACCTCCTCAATTACCGTGCTGTTTCTATCATCAAGAAATTGGGGGGCGATCAGGAATGAACGCGATCGAATTGGGTGCCACTCTCTACACGCCAGCGCTCAACTTAGCTGCGCTCGACAACGCCTATGGAGCCATTCCCGATCAGCGCTCCATGGCGATTTGTCTGGAAGATGCCATTCGCGACGACGAGGTTCCCCAGGCCGAGCAGGCACTAGGCGTCATCCTCAATGCGTTTCGCGCGGCTCCACCCGCGATCCACGTGTTCGTTCGGCCGCGCGATATCGAAATGCTGGTGCGCATCCTCAAAATGCCCGGCGTCGATGCCATCGCCGGCTTCGTGCTGCCCAAAACAACGACAGCGAATCTGGCGCACTGGCTCTCTGTGCTGGTGCATGACCAACACTGTTTTATGCCGACGATCGAAGGCGATGAGGCATTCGACATCGCAGCGCTTGGACGCCTCCGGGATTTTCTGCTGCCTTACGTCGACCGCGTCCCCGCCATTCGTATCGGCGGAAACGACATCCTCGGGCTTTTGGCTCTGCGCCGATCGCGCAGTCGGACAGCCTATGATGGTCCGCTGGGCACGGCGATCCAGAATGTCGCTGCGTGTTTCCTTCCTTATGGCTTCGGCGTAGCGGCGCCGGTGTTCGAGCATTTTGAGGATACCGCTCTACTCGCCCAAGAAATCGAACTGGATTTGGAACATGGCCTGCTGACGAAGACAGCGGTGCATCCCTGTCAGATCGTGCCTATTCAGCAGGCCTATCGGCCGACGCTCGCCGATATGTGTGATGCGCGTTCGATTCTCGACATCCAGGCACCTGCTGTATTCCGGTCCGAAGGAAGCATGTGTGAGCCGGCAACGCATAGCCGCTGGGCAGGGACAATCATCCAGCGTGCCCAGACATATGGCGTTGCGGGTACCGTTTTGTCCGCGCAAACTATGGTAGCATGAGTTGGTGTGCGCTCCCGATATCCATTCCGTTGAAGGCGTTGTTTCATGAGTGATCTGATATTGGAAGCTCCCGCACCTGTCGCCGCTGTGCCGGTGGAAAAAGCGGAAGGGCTGGTGCCCATCGATGGTGGCGTAAAGAGCCAGCTTGAAGGCAAGGCGGACGCGTTCGTGGCCGAGCTGATTGCGCTAGATGTCAACAGCCCGGATTTTGGTTCAAAGGTCGCGCAGCTCAACAATCTGGGGCAGCGTGAGGTGGTGGCGCTGGCAACGCAGAGCAATCGCTTTCTCGACCAGCCGATGCTGTCCATGGATGGTGAAGGTAGTGTCGGCGGTTCGCTGGTTGAGCTCCGCCATGTGATCGAACGACTTGACCCATCCCGTGATGGCCCGCTGCTCCAGCCGCGGAAGCTGTTCGGCTTCATCCCGTTTGGCAACAAGCTGAAGGCATATTTCGACAAATATCAGTCGGCCCAGAGCCACATCAACGGCATATTGGTCACGCTCGCGCGGGGGAAGGACAGCCTGCTTCAGGACAATATCGCCATCGATGGCGAACGGCGGAAAATGTGGGAGATGATGGGCAAGCTGGAACAGATGATGCACATCTCGAAAACGCTCGACGTGAAGATCGAGGATCGGGCGAATCTTATCGAGACGAGTGACCCCGCAAAGGCAAAGGCCCTGCGCGAGTCCGCCCTGTTTTACGTTCGCCAGCGGTCAACCGACCTGCTGACGCAAATGGCGGTCACGGTGCAGGGCTATCTCGCGCTTGATCTCATCAAGAAGAACAATATCGAACTGATCAAGGGTGTCGACAGAGCGTCAACCACGACCATTGCGGCACTCCGAACCGCCGTCACCGTCGCACAGGCCCTCGCTAGCCAAAAACTCGTGCTCGATCAGATTAGCGCGCTCAACACCACGACATCCAACATGATCGCCAGCACAAGCGATCTGCTGAAAAGCAATAGCGCGCAAATCCACGAGCAAGCCGCATCCGCAACAATTCAGGTGGAAACGCTTCAACGCGCCTTTTCAAATATCTATGCCACGATGGACGCAGTCGACGAGTTCAAGGGCAAGGCACTCGCCAACATGAAAACCACGGTCGATCTGCTGTCGCGCGAGACCGAGAAGGCGAGAGGCTATGTCGCCCGATCGCAGGGCAGTGACATCGGAGCGCCATCGGGATCGCTTCTGTCGTTGGGCTAGCCCGATGTGGTTGCTGTTTCTTTTGTTGCTGGTCTTGGCATGCATGGTTGCGCCGCTCACCTGGCGTGCGACGTATGCGTCCAGGCGTGCGCGCCGAATACCGAAAGCCAGCTTGGTATCCCCTGATGCAAGCCTTATGAGGGGCAGGCAGCAAATCCGCAGCGTGGCGAGGAATGGAGACAGTTTCGCAATGAGTATCGTCGACAGGCTGAGCCGCCTGTTCAGCAAGACTCCAGTTCCGCCTGCGCCGGAAGATCACCGATCGCCATCGCCCATTCCCGCTATTGTAGTGGATTATGAAGACGAGCGGGTGCCTTCCAGTGCCCAAGACCGTATTCGACGTATATTGGCCAGTTTAGAGGGCGTCCAAGTGGCGATGAGCCGCGAAGAAATTCCGAGCTTCAATCGGGTCGATATCGAGCAAATGCGTGATCTTCACCTGCCCAAGCTGGTCAAAAGCTACATCGATATCCCAGCCGCCCACAGGTCAGAGATTTTTCGCAGAACAGGGAAATCGGCGAGTTTCAAGCTCAACGAGAGCCTTGATCAGATGCAATCGAAGATTGATGATATTCTCAGAAATCTTGCACAGCACGATATTGATGCTTTCGCCAACAATATTAAATTTATAGGCCAGAAATATGCGGATGATGACGATCCGTTTAAGTAATGAGTAAGCCGAGAAAAAATCAAAAAGTGTTTTAACGCCACCGGCAATCAAATTTACCCACTATATTTGTATATCTTTGCGCTTTCTGTACGCCGCATTATAGTCCGCATCCATCGACAAAGCTATCCTCGATCATTTCGTCATTTCAGACAACGATACTTGATAGTCTGGACGGTTGATGGTGGCTCCGCGCGGCCAACGCCTATTGTTACATCACCTCAACCAGCGACGCTATGCTTTCAAGAAATGGCATGTAAATAGAACAAAGGCTACCTGCCAAGTCGACGGAATCTGTCTCATCATATTCCATCTTATATCATCAATGCCCACGTGAAATGTGGGAATGACTGTGGTGTCAAATTAGTGGGTTTTCTAAATTATCATGTAATATCAGGGCGATAAATCGCTTGACTGGTGACCCCTACGGGAATCGAACCCGTGTTTCAGCCGTGAAAGGGCTGTTGCATTAACGTCGTGGAACATGCGGAGACTGCATGAAACGCTGATAGCGCTTGATTTAATGAAATTTTCCGGCACGGTTGTCCCATAATGTTTTGGCGTGTTTCATGCCGGATATTCCGGAAGTATTGCGGATGATGGGGAGGTAACGTGGCAAGGACTGTGCTAGATGTCCGGTTGGCGAAAAGAGAGCAGCGCACTCGCTTAGGGTTTCGAAAGGAGCCCCACTGGCTAACGCTGAACGAAGGGGAGCATCTGGGATACTACCGCGGTGCACGAACTGCGAAATGGGTCGCTAGGTTTAGAGCGCCGGGCACCGGCAATCCTTACCAGCAAAAAACTCTTGGCGAAGCTGATGATACAGCTGAGGCGGACGGAGAGGTAATCCTCGACTTCCGACAAGCACAGGAACAAGCTCGTACGTGGTTTCTAGAGCTACATCGCTCTGCCGGTAAGAAGATGGGTAGATATAGCGTTGGACATGCCCTTAACGATTACCTGAACAATTTCCAAGGCAAAGACCTTGCGAATACGAAACGTCGAGTGGAAGCCATTATTCGGCCTGACCTAGGCGAGTTAGAGGCCAGTAAGCTCACCCACACGGCCATCAATGATTGGCTCCAAAAGATTGCAACGGCGCCAGCACGATCTCGTACAGCCAAGGGGGCCGCTCAAAATTTTCGTGAAGTTGAGGATACGGATGATGCCCGGCGCCAGCGCCGCGCTAGCGCGAACAGAATTTTAACCATCTTGAAGGCTGCGCTCAATCGGGCATTCCAGAATGGCAAAATTCCATGCGACGATGCATGGCGCCGAGTACGTCCCTTTCAGAAAGTCGATGTACCCAAAGTTCGATACCTAGACATCGAACAAACCCGGCGGCTGGTCAGGGCATGCGATGCCGCGTTCAAGCCTATGGTTCAGGCTGCACTACTTACTGGGGCGCGCTATTCTGAGCTAACCAGACTGGTGGTGCGCGACTTTGATCCAGCCGGGGCAACGGTACGTTTTAACTTAACGAAAGCAGGAGTGCCGCGCGTCAGTTACCTTGATCACGAGGGCGTTTCTTTTTTTGAAGAGCATATCATCAACAAAGCGCCGGCAGACCTGATCTTTCCGCGGCCTGACGGAAAATGCTGGCAAGCCTCACAGCAAACTCGGCCTTTGGCAGCAGCATGCGAGCGGGCGGGAATGGAGCCCGTGGGTTTCCACGATCTTCGTCGGACCTTTGGAGCGAGGATGGCGATGGCCGGCGTACCTATGGCCGTAATTGCTGAGGCCTTGGGACATGCAGATGAGCGCATCACGCGCAAGCACTATGCGCACTTAAGTAAGTCATATGTGGCTGAGACTATCCGTGCAGGCGTGTCAGGCCTTGATATCTTTGAAAGTTCGAAAGTTGTTCGGCTTAGGGCGAAATCGTGACCGACAAATTCATATCGATTGGTCAAGCAGCTCAAGTCCATGGGCCTTTCAACCGACATCCTAGCGGGGGAACTTCGCGTCCAGTCAACGAGGATGTGATACCTGCCCAATGGGATCCGCTGGAAGATGCTCGTCGAGACGTGATCCGTGCAATTCTTGATAAAGATCTGCGAAGCTATTTGAAAGAACGGCCTTACCGCATCCGGAAGAAGCCTAAAATTCTTCGTGCGGACCTCTCCTTACTGCGTGCCGACGTCGAACGCTGGTCGCTAGGCAATCCAATATTGGGAGGCGATACCTCTACACATTGGTGCCTCCCCGTGGCGCTAGCATGGGTCGCTACCGGCTCATTGGATGAAGCCAAGTATATGAATTGCTTGGTTGCATGGCCGCACAACCCTACATTACGTCTTCCTGGATTTACTGAAACAGGACAACGTACCTCGCTTCGACGACTGTTTCATCTTGTGGCCAATCATCATTGCATCTGCGGAGCACAGCCAGCGCCCGGTGAAGAAAAGTGGCAATCTTGCTGCTGCTTAGAAAACGCTCTTGAGAAGATAGCTACGCTCGTTGCTAAAGGCACTATCGAGGCAGTGCTCGATGACGGTGGAAGCATCTCCAAGTTGGATACGCTGCGCAACATCGTAATTGAAAGAGAGTATTTTTCAATTCAGGCCAGTCATATGCCAGGCGCAATAAAATTATCTCGAAGCCAAGTTATTGAGTATGGACGAAAAGAAGCTCGGCCGCATGAAGCGCTTGGTAAACCCAAACTGCTAAAAAAAGACGCCAATGGTGTATACGATAGCTACGGGAAAGATGCTTTTCAAACATCGTTTCGAGAGATGGAGGAGCGGGCGAAAGATAGGTATCCTGGCCATCACATCCCAGCTCGAATTTTCAGCGAAATTGATTTCGATCGTACGGGGCGCAAGCGCAAACAGGGCCGGATGCCAAATCAATCCAACAAAAAATGACCGTGTTTTATTGTTGAATTTTGCAGTGCTAGACAGAGGTTCCATAAACGTGTGGCTCACCAAGGAATTCTGGTGGGCAGAAGGAGAGTTTATGGAACACCCTGTACTTGTCTCGATACCTCAAGCCGCCAAGGCTCTCAGCCTAAGCCGAAGTACAATTTACCGGTTAATAAATGATCGGACGCTCACCACAGTGAGGGTTGGTGGTCGCACGCTTGTGCCGACATCGGCGATCATGAAGATAGCAGAATCTGTGAGCCTCTAAAGCTATTTGCTCCATAGCCGCTGGAACGGCCATGGAGCACGCGATTGCACCACAATCAGCTTCCGCAACGTACAACTGTATCGCCGTCTTGCAACGTGTTTATGCCGTTTAGCAGGATATCGACTTGCGGGGGCCTTCCATAAGGATGGCAAATGAAACTTGAACAGCGCAAATCACGCAGACGTCCTCGGCTAACAGCGCAATCGCCCAACTGTAAGCCGATTAGACCTTATCGCTTTGCAGAGGTACCAAACCTCCATACTTCTTATAGTGATGCTGCCAATTCACTCGCGATACCTCCAATCACCCGAAGCAAGAAAAGGGGAGGCGCTTTTAACCGAGCAGACAGGATATCTGATGCCATTCCTCAGGGCGCACGAGAAAACATCGAAGCGGCGGCGCGTTTCGCATCAGATATCGGTCTGCCCTTAAACAAATTCCTTACCCTGCATATGGAAGGCGCAGGGCTAACCGAACTCCGTGCACGGCAGGCCATTGCTGACTTCCTGCAACGCATCAGGCGCTGGATCAGAGTAAAGGGGGGCCAATTCTGCTACATCGCTGTTCGAGAAAATGGTGTGGGTGAAGGGGAACATGTACACCTCCTCCTTCACGTTCCGCCGGACTTATTTGCGAAGTTTTCTCACCGGCAGAGTGGTTGGCTATGTGCGGTTGGTGTGAAGCGATACAAAGGAGGCTGTTTTTCTAGGCCAATCGGCAATCACAAGAATGCAGCGCAGATCAACTTTGCGCATTATCTGGCAAATCTTCAACGCGTCGTAGCGTACGTTTTGAAAGCAACAACAGTGGGTTCCAAGGGAATTGGACCCATTGTCGGCAAGCGATGTGGAACTTCCCAAAATATTGGTCGTGCCGCTCGTCGAGTAGCGGTTTGCAGTTCGTTATGCGGTTTGGCATAAATTAACGCGTCTAGCGCAAAACCATTGTTTATGAGTTGTTTAGTGCGAAAAGAGTTTTGGAATGTGCGCATTCAGCGGCATAACTAAAGCGCTTTTCGCACAGTTTTTTTGACCGGACGGCTCGACCTGCTCCAGTTGGCACAGTCTAGGCTCGTGTATTGAAGTGTGTTAGTGGTCGCCGATATACATAGTGAACTATCGCGTAGACAGCCACAACGCGGCGTCCACCCATCCACCGCTAAACTCGCGGGCGATATCACCGCATTCATTGTGGCTCACAACGAAAACCTCAAGCCATACAAATGGGTGAAATCCGCCGACCAAATCCTCGCATCAGTTAAACGCTTCTGTCAAAAAGCAATGAGCCGAACTTCGGATTCAGGTGACTAGTAAGTTAGGCTCAGGACCTATTAAAATACTTGCGGAGAAGCAGACTGGGTGATTCAATGGCGGTGTGAGGAGGCGCTGCCATGAGTGATCTGATCTGGTTATCGCAGGCGCAGATGCGTCGGATCGAGCCTTATTTTCCCCTGTCTCATGGGGTTCCGCGGGTCGATGATCGCCGGATCATCAGCGGTATTATCTTCGTAATCAGGAACGGGCTGCGGTGGCGTGATGCGCCTGCCGAATACGGGCCGCCCAAGACGATCTACAACCGCTTTATCCGCTGGAGCAGGCTTGGCGTGTTCAACAAGATATTCGCAGGCCTCGCGGCGCAGGGCGGGAAGCCGGACCAGTTGATGATCGACGCGACCCATCTAAAGGCACATCGTACGGCGGCAAGCCTGCTCAAAAAGGGGCTGTTCCCCGACGTATCGGACGCACCAAAGGTGGCCTGAACTCGAAGCTCCATGCCGTATGCGATGGCAAGGGCAGGCCGCTGGTCATGCTGTTGAGCGAAGGTCAGATGAGCGACTACAAAGGCGCGGCCCTCATGATCGACGCCTTGCCCAAGGCCAAAGCCCTGCTCGGCGACAGAGGCTACGATGCCGACTGGTTCCGGGTAGCACTGGCAGATCGCAACATCACCGCCTGCATCCCGTCAAAGGTGAACCGCAAAATACAAATTCCGCACGACGTTACGCTCTATCGCCAGCGCCACAAGATCGAGATCATGTTCGGCAGGCTCAAGGATTGGCGACGCATCCACACCCGCTACGACCGCTGCGCGCACACCTTCATGTCAGCAATCTGCATCGCCGCCACCGTCATCTTCTGGATCAATCAATGAGTCCTGAGCCTAGTGATGTAAGGCGGAAAATGAAACTTGGCTCGATATAACAGAAAAAAATCTGCGTGATTACAATTTTAAAATTTGTCGATTGTAGACTGGTTAGTATCTGGGTCACGACGATAGGTTATAGACCATGGTAGAATGCTGCGTTCGATAACTAGTTCTACGTTGACCCCATTACTGTTCCACAAAAAATACTCTCGCTGATTATTTGATACATTATGGGATTTTCCGTACTTGGCGATGAGGCTTTTCGCTACGAGGATTACGCAATCACCTGAATTACCTGTCGCCGGAAATAATGTTACGCTTTTCAATCCGTGGGAGTCATAAGTGAGATCGATCTCTGCGTTGCAACTCGGAGCTAGCTGAATAACTTTTTCTGGCTGTACAGCATTCGCTTCTGACCTTGACATTCCTTCCCGGAGATTCCTCCAAATCACGGTTCCTTCATTACCCCGCGCGTCGGCAACAGCACTAAATACTAGCGCCATCAGTGCAGCCATTACTCGCTTGTTCACAAAATATTTCCCCGCGTTCTTCCGGCTGGCGCCGGGTGGTTCGTAACGTGCGAACACGGGGCAGCACGCCTCCCGTATTCACGCGAGGCGCTATTTTATTCCGGGAGCCGCCCGACAGAGCGGTTCCGTGTTCAGCACGTCTGTGCGCCGCAAAGACTTACGAGATCAATGCGGCACAGACGTGGGTAGGACATCACTCCTGCGTTATCAAGAGACAGACTTTTCATGAGGGGCAGACTACCTGCTGGCGCTTAAAGATAAGCGTTTGCAACTGGAGGCGGAAAGGTCGGGCGTCACCGCCTTCGTATTCTACAGGACCGCACGGACCGAGCCCTTCTAGAAGGCAGCGCAGCGCTGACGCGCTGGCGGATCACGGCTGCGCCAAGCGAACCTGTCGGGCTTCCGGCTCTGACGTGTCCGCGCTGGCAGGTAATGCTGGAAAGGGTCAGGGGGGCGTTCCTAAAAGTTGGATTGTGGAGGGTTGCGAGGCGACGGGTCGCATCGGTCTTCCTGCCTAACTGGTCGACCGACCGGTTGCGGCGGAAGACGGTCTCACCGGTGCCTGACGATCATCCCGTCGATCCGCTCGTAACGGCAATGCTCGATCGCGGTCGCCGCGTCGTTGCCGCCGCCGATCGCCATGCGCGGGCCATAGGTATCCAGCCGGGCATGACGATCACGCGGGCGGGAACATATGTACCGACACTTTCCGTCATCGATGCTGATCCGGCAGCCGACAGCGACGGCCTGCGGCGTTTAGGCTTGTGGGTGGGACGACGGTACAGTCCGGTCGTCGCGACCGATCCTCCCGACGGTCTGTGGCTCGAGCCGCCTGCAGAAGGGGTCCGTCGCGACCTTGGCGAAACGGCAGGGGATGACTTTCGCCTCATGAACCCACGACTCGCTGCCTCGCGCGCTACAAGCCGATGCGCGATCAATCAAAAGCAAGTTCGGCGTAATCTGTCCCTTGGACGACAGGACCGTCCTCCTCAATGATCAGGTAAACCGCTATCTGACGTTGATCAGAGCCAGACTTATCGGCAGTTTGAATTATCAGTGTTGCTCGGCCCCTCTGAGGCCGTTGCTCAGCGAAACGAACAAATCTCTCACACTCGGGCGAGGCGAGCAGGTCGTGGACCTGACCCCAGTCGATGTCGGAAAGCGACTGCTGTATCCGTTGAAGGCGAACGGCCTCCACGATGAGAGAGGCACAGAGCAGCAGCGCTCCTAGCGACGGGCGCAATGCTGGTTCGAAGAGTTGCCGATTGAGCACCTTCCAGACCCAAAGCGAACCAGGCTCCATAAGTGCGATATCTTCGATCGCGACGTGGAAAAATTGCCCTCGATTGCCGATGAGAAGTTGCTCCCTTCGGGCTTGGGTGTGGATCACGAGCAGTGGCGCACGTGTCAGGCCTGGCGCTGCGGCATCCGGATCTTCTGCGGGAATGTCTCTGGCGCGATCGACGATGACGACGCTGAAGCGACGCTGATCGTCCTCAAGGTCGAAGGCGCGGCCGTGGTCTTTGCCGATGCGCCAGCCCCGAAGTTCGAAAAGGCGCATGATCCCCTCCCGCCGGCGCTCGTCATATTCCGCAGGCTCGTTACGTGCGATCCGTGCGACCAACAGGAGCAAAGTTGCTCGCCGCGTATCGATGCGGACGGGTTCCCCACTGTCGATTTCGAAGAGCTTTGAGAGCGCATTAGCAAAGTGCTTATGGTCGGCTCTGCTGACACCGCCTTGCGAATAAAAGCGAGCGTCCCCACCAAGCACTGCTCCGGCTTTGAGCGCGCGCGCCGCGAGGCGGCAAGCCACCTCGAGCGGGTTCTGGCTCGCCCACATCGGCTCGCGCACCAGCATATAATGTTGTGCCCGAAACAGCCGGTGGATATCGAAAGAATCCCCGTTTGCGAGTTCGCGCCGCAGGATATCGAGCAGTGGCCGAAGTGGCGCGACTGGATCGCGGCCTCGCATTGTGCTAGTCGCAAATGGGGCGAAGAAAGTGACGGTTGGCAGATTCGTCTGCGCCTGGAACTGGAGGTCGCGAACAAGCGGTGCAGCTGAGGTGGAGAGCGAGACGATCACCGCGGGTTGTTCGCCCATCCGCATCCCAGCATCGACCAGTTGTGGCCAATCGGGCTGTGCGCCAAACAGGATTGTCACATTCGGAATTTTGCGAAGGCGAAGGGCGGGATGGAAGTGGCTTTCGTCCGTTATCTCGACGTCGCGGCTGAGCCAGTCGCCATAGGCAACGTGGCCCTTATGGATACGCCCAACGAGCACCACGGTAGTGCCATGGGCTTTCGATGCCGGCCGTCCGGTACGCCTTGGCGGATGAGAGGCGATGACACGGGCACCATGAGGGAAGAGATCGGAATATTGAGCAACGAGACGATCATACGCATCCTGGAATGCGTGTTGCTCAGCTTCCCCAATCGATCCTTCCAAAAAGACCAGCACCTCACCGTCGGCAACGCGAGCCCGCAGGCGCGGCATGGTGACGCCGGCTTCGCGACCTGGCCCGTCGAGGACCGTCGTGCGATGTGACGGCAAACCCAGTGTTGGCAGCATCCGCGCCATTGCAGGCTCGAGGATGGAGCGATCGCGCCACCGGTTGGCGGCGTTCGGCCCCATCTCGCCATAAGCGCGGTAGGCGCGGCTATAGATGGCGGGCTTGAATTCGTCGAAGTCGAGCGTCTCGACGATGTCGAAGAGCTGAAGCGGTTTGTCTGTAAGCTTCGGATCAGCGATCCTCTGGCGTATTGTCTCGCGGAACTCGGACCAGAGGGCGACAAGCGGTTGTTCATCGGGGAAAACGAAGCCCCAAAGCGGTTCTTCGCCGACTGTCAGAAGGGGTTCCACGGTCAGCGCAACGAAATCACGATCGGGCCATGATACCTCGGAAAAGCCGATGAGGCGACTTGGTCCGTCCAGCAGCTGAATGAAGCTGCGGTTATCACCACCGATTCCGACGAGCAGCGGCTGCAGAAATCCAGGCGCAGGCGCAGTGGGGTTGAACACCGCGATGGCGCGCGCTTGCTTTGGGCTGATATCTACAGCCACGACTGGTCCTCTAGGAAGCGCTCGACCTCGCTGAAGATGCGGCCTGCTACTTCGGCAGGATTGAACATGCGCGGTACACGGTAGCCCCGAGGCTCGGCGCCCCAGTCGGAGACCATCGCCTTGACCTTGGGGTCATCGAAAATCTGGTTGGGCCCGATCACGGCCAGTACCTGCCCATCCAGCAGAAGCGTGTCGGCCAGCTGAACCTCGATTGCCGAACAGCGATCATCGAATTGCTCGCTAAGGCCGCCGGTGATCAGCTGGTAGTAGGACCGAACGATGTGCTGCGTAACCGGAAAAGTTCGCGGCTGGACAGGCTCCATCATCCAATAATCTTCGAGGGTCTCGTAGAAGGCGCCGACCACCTTCAGCGGGTGATCGGTCGGCAAAATTTCGAAGTCGGCCAGTGTCAGGCTGTCGTGAAACGCGCCGCTATACCGATTGAATCCTCCGCTATCGAAAGGAAGGATGCGGTGCGCGTTTGCCACGACATCGTCGCGGAGGATCAGACAGATCCGAGCATAGTCGAGATTGGTGGTCGCGCCGCCGCTCCAGGCGCGTCGATAGGCTGGCCGGCCATAAAAGAGATAGACCAGCGGTTCGCCAAAGACGTCGCACAGCCGTGGTTCGAGCTTGCGGGACGCTACGAGGCCAGACAAACGCGCGCAATCAGTGACATGGGTAAGGCCGAGCTGCCCCGCCACCGGGGCTGCGCTATGTATAAACTCTCTGAATTGGTTGTCGGCCATCGCCCCGGAGTAACTGCGACTTCACGATTGTGCCAGCATCTTACCTGTTCAAAAAGGCGAGGCGGAGATTTTCACGAAGGGATTGGGCTGTCAGGAGGCAGCACCCTGCAAATCGCTCAGATATCCGTCGGTGCCAGAGAAATAGCCGGCGACCCCGTTCATGACATCCGGTAGAGTAGGCAGGTGTAGATCGGCATAGGCGATGGGAATTGGCGTGCCGCTCGTGTCGACGGGGTAGCGATAGGAATAGGAACCCGGGTCGATCTTCGCGAATTCGGCGATGGTTTCCGATACGACTGGATCGGCGATGTCAGGGTCGCTTGTGTCATAACGGTCGAGCAAGTCGGCAAAACGCTGCCAAAGCCGGACAAGATCGTGGGTTTTCCAGATCGGGTCGATACTGACGGTGCGCCCATAGGTGGAATGATATATTTGACCGATAGCTCGATGAATTGCCGGTAGTTGAAGATGATTGGACAGACGAGATAGTCGCGGTCGTCCGGTTCGGCCGTTCCCCGTTCTACCATCAGATCAGCAGCTTTCTTGTAACTGTCAGTCATCAGCACGAGGCGCGTAAATCCATCGTCGGCGATGTTCGCATTGGCATGAGGGTCGGCATCGGCAATAAATGGCGCGTCGCCACCGGTCGGCCAACGCAGTTCGCTGTCCAGAATCTCCTTGAACTTGTAGCGTTTCATGCTGCGGCCCCCTTCGCATTAATGTGAAGGGAGAAGGCTTGCCTGATATGGGCGGCTTCGACGATGTTGACGCGGCCGTCCTTGCCACCCCGGGCGATGATGCCGGCAAAGCCGAGCGCGGGCTGCCGGTCCTTGATGCCGTAAATAAAAAAACTGGCGCTCCGCTCATCCCATCGAGGTCGTCGGGAATTGGATCCTCGCTGTTTACTGGATCTAGCGGCACCAGCCCGGGAGCATCCCACGCCGTCGGCGCTGCAGGCTTGAAATAGAGCTTCCACCAGCGCGATACGACGTCAACACCGAGTAGGCGCCAGTCCTCGTCGAAGCTGGTGTCGTAGGATGTGTCACCCGTGGGGTAGCCGATCGAGAAGATGGCATCGACTGAGTCCGCTTCGACCGACCGGAGATCCGGGGCCGATGATAGGTCGAAGGACAGAAAATGGGCAGCAATGTCACGACCAGATTGGCGAGTGGCATATTCTGCAAACATGATGTCAGCCAGATCGGCATAAATCGGATCGGATGAAGGGTGCAGGGATGCCTGGCTGACCTCGTTCGGATTGATCCCGACCCGACCGCCTTTCGCGTCGTCGACGATCATGATGATTTCGCGGGGCAACCGCTGCGCGTTGGTGAGTTGATGTCGAGTACTTAAAAGCAGATTTCGCCCAAGGTGCCGGACCAGAAGGCAGGAGCCTGAGAAGGAAATGTCGTGATCGTGGTCATCGTTGTGGAAAGCCAACGGTCGGCAGAACCGCTGCAAACTTTCGATAACTTTCGGTACAGGCAGAAACACGCCGTTGATGGCAACGCTCAAGGTTGCGTGTGCCTCCGTGATGGAATCGATGATGGTCATGCCCGAGCATAGCCGATCAAGTGGTTCTGGTCAGCAAACCGGTTGTCGGTCCCAATAGCTGCTGCCACGTGCTGTTCGCCGCACTGCTGTTCCTGTTCTTCTTCTTCTTCTGCTGTTTCATCGGCCGGGTCTGATTCGGCGCGATCTTGCGATGGAAACAAGCCGATGCGTCCATTCTCGGCTCGAGCAGTTTGAGGATGTCCCAGAATTGTTCCTAGTCGAGCAATGTGGTCGCAAGCTGGGCGATGGCGGGAACCGTCCCGAGCGAAGGCCGCCAGCGATTGTGGACGACGACCGAAAGAATCAGCCACGAGAACTCTACAAGAAAGGCGAGCTTGCAAGATGCAGCGACCTCACTATCGGGCAGAATCATCCAGCGACACATGTCGCCCAGCATCGGAGGGCAGCCCGGGGGCCTGACCTCGTAAATTTTCCAGCGCAAGGATCACGGCGATGGCCGCGACCTCGAGCAGGGCCTATGCTCGCCAGGGGAGCTCGAGTCAAAAGCGCTGGACCGCGGCCAGTACAGCGTAGATCGCCGCGAGCAGCGCCAGCACCGTGAGAAAGCCGTCCAACGTCATCCGCTCTGGTCCGCGCCTTTTGATTGTTCCGGGATGGCAACCTTCGTCGTTCCTAAGCGGCGCATCGAGTGCGGGGTGACAACCTAGAAAGGGCCGTTGTCGACCATCACGCGTCCCACCGCTATTTCGGCCAGCCTTCGGGCAAGCCGAAAATCTCACGCAGCGATTGTCCGGGCAGCGTTTGCAGCCTTTTGTCGATGACTTCCCTCACCTCTACACCAAGCGGCAGGCCCGCAATCTGGCTACGCGCCCACGGGTTGAGGATGAGGCGCAACGAACGCTGGCCGACACCCCACGCCGAGAGGCGCTCAACGAAGAGAACGGCGCTCGATCGCGTGTAGACCGGTCCGCCCGCATTTCGCCAAGCGCCATCCGCGTTGCGGACATGGCGCGGTTCTCCATTCTCGGGGATAACGACGCCTGTCGTACCGAATAATGCATCGATGGCGTCGTCGATGCCGACGAATTCTTCGAGCGCATTTACGGCGATCACAAGCGGAAGGTCGATATTGCCGTACCGGCCTGCCTTGCCTTCGACCGCGGACTTGATCGCGACCTCGGGGTGGATGATGCCGCCGGGAAGCATTCTTACCCCGATCGCGCGGCCGCCCAGACGCGGCGTCCGCTTCGGTACCGGTTGAATCATGAATTGGGCGCCATGCTCTTCATGCTGCCAGATCGGCGCTGCCGGCTGATCCACCGCCGCACGTGCGACGGCCGCTTCATAATCGAGGCCGTCGACAAAGTGTTGCACCGAGCGGCGAAGACGACTGGTCGCGATGGGCCGTGTCGGCATTCCGCTGCTGCGCAGGTGGAGAAAGAAATCCGGCGACTCTACGTCGTCGATTGCTTGCAGCGCCTCGCGCATACGACGGTCGGCACCCGCGGAAGCAGTGGCCATTCCGGATGCCAAGGTTGCTTCAAGATAGAAGCGGCGGCCATCAGGTGCCTCGACCATGAAGTCCGGCGCGCGTCCATTTGCGAGCTGGGGCTCGATTTCGACTATGGTGAAGCCTTGCCGGATCAACAACGCGTGCAACAGCAACTCGAAGAATGCGCTTCGATGCAGAACATCATCACGTGAGCGGAGGCGCCTGATCATCTCGGGTCGGTTCGGAGCCGGATACGCAGCGAGCCACTGGTCGATCAAAGCGCGCACCGCCGCCGCCTCTGGCCGTCCGGAGGCGTTGAGATAATCGAATGCTCCGATCAGATGGCTTGCCGGCTCCTGTCCGTCCCGCGCAATGTCGTTGAAGGCTGTCACTGGCGTCGGCGGAGTCTGATAGGTGGACATCAGCGTCTGCGTCCGCGTTGCGAGCGTGAACATTCGGCAAAGGGGGTGAACGACGTGTTCGAGCGACGTTCCCGACGCATTTCACCTAAGCGGCGCCGACGGCCATGGAAATCTGCACCGCAAGCGCCATATTGGCATCGCCTTGTTCTTTGATTCATAAGCTGACCTTGGCTCAATTCAGCTCCCCGCCCCAAACGATCTCCGTTCGCGTCGCTAAGCTCCGCTTCCTGATGGAAGAGCTTGTGCTTGTCTAGGCTCAGGACTCATTGATTGATCCAGAAGATGACGGTGGCGGCGATGCAGATTGCTGACATGAAGGTGCGCGCGCAGCGGTCGTAGCGGGTGTGGATGCGTCGCCAATCCTTGAGCCTGCCGAACATGATCTCGATCTTGTGGCGCTGGCGATAGAGCGTAACGTCGTGCGGAATTTGTATTTTGCGGTTCACCTTTGACGGGATGCAGGCGGTGATGTTGCGATCTGCCAGTGCTACCCGGAACCAGTCGGCATCGTAGCCTCTGTCGCCGAGCAGGGCTTTGGCCTTGGGCAAGGCGTCGATCATGAGGGCCGCGCCTTTGTAGTCGCTCATCTGACCTTCGCTCAACAGCATGACCAGCGGCCTGCCCTTGCCATCGCATACGGCATGGAGCTTCGAGTTCAGGCCACCTTTGGTGCGTCCGATACGTCGGGGAACAGCCCCTTTTTGAGCAGGCTTGCCGCCGTACGATGTGCCTTTAGATGGGTCGCGTCGATCATCAACTGGTCCGGCTTCCCGCCCTGCGCCGCGAGGCCTGCGAATATCTTGTTGAACACGCCAAGCCTGCTCCAGCGGATAAAGCGGTTGTAGATCGTCTTGGGCGGCCCGTATTCGGCAGGCGCATCACGCCACCGCAGCCCGTTCCTGATTACGAAGATAATACCGCTGATGATCCGGCGATCATCGACCCGCGGAACCCCATGAGACAGGGGAAAATAAGGCTCGATCCGACGCATCTGCGCCTGCGATAACCAGATCAGATCACTCATGGCAGCGCCTCCTCACACCGCCATTGAATCACCCAGTCTGCTTCTCCGCAAGTATTTTAATAGGTCCTGAGCCTAGGTCAACCGATGAAATCCGGTGCCTTGCGCTGATCGAGGACCGTCGACGAATTGTGCTGGTGCTCTGGCGCGCGGGCAGAACCAGAAGGTTCGCGGCGTTATACGCGGCCACGACATCAGTTAGTACTCCGGACTGGACGAATTGAAACTGAAATCTCATGGCTAACCCAACGGAAACCGCCAATTCGACCCCAATTTTTGGCCGCGCATCTACTCGTACGGTGAAACACACTCTAGAAGATTAGCCCGCCAAATCATGGATGGGCAAATAGCGGGTGACTAACGACCCGGAATGTCTGAAGCTGGTCGTTTATAACCTTGACGTTGATGAAAGGCAGACGGAGGCGTGGCGCGAACCGACTATACTGGCAAGCGTGGTAGCAATGCCGGTGACGACTATCACGAGCTGTGGGCCGCACGCCGCGCACTCGAACTGATCACGCCGGGGACCGATCTGGTTGAACTCACGGTCGAGGGGGTCCGTGCCGACGATGCAGACGGCATTGATGACGCCTTGTGGGACGGGGTCGACGCTGCCTTCTACTATGGTCCAGACATCGAAACGATCGAAGGCGTTGACCTCGTCCAGTTCAAATATTCCGGAAGCGAGCCCGATACGCCCTGGACCGTAGCCCGGCTCGCTTATGCGAAAAACAAATCGAAGACCAACGCGCTGATCGCCCGCCTTGCTAGCGCCTGGAAGGGGATGCGCAAACAGCGGCGCGAACTTGATGCTGCGGACAATATTGTAGTGAAACTCGCCAGCAACCAGCCACTTGCGCAGGAAGTGCTCGCTGCGCTGGCCGCAGCACCCGGCGATGCGATGCGCGACAAACTGCAAAAGGCGAGTGGCCTGACACTTGCCGAGTTTGCGGCTTTTGCTCCGGCCCTAGACTTCAGCGATTGTGGCGATCAGTCGCGGTTCGCGCATGAGGAGCGGGTCATTCAGACGATCTCCGGCCTCACCGATGGCGACGTGCGGGCCGAGTTTGCAATATTGCGCGAGTTTATCCGCAAGCGGATGCGGCCTGAAGGCAGCAGAGAGACGATTACCGCGGAAAGCGTGTTCGGCATCTTCGGCCATGCCGACAAGCGCATCTTCTACCCTTGTCCGACCAAGATAGCCCATGTCTCCGAGTTGGTTCCCCGCGCCGCCGTCGATGCGATTGAGACGCTGTTTGCCCAAGGATCGCAGAAGATCTGTTTGGCGGGTGCTGGCGGTGAGGGCAAGACGACGGTATTGCAGGATCTCGCACAGCGACTGCCAACGGGCTCCGAGCTGATTGTCTATGACTGTTATGGCGGCGGCACTTATCTCAATTCCAACGGCTACCGGCATCGCGCCGAAGATGCATTCTTGCAGCTTGCTAATGACACAGCCGCTCGGCTGCTGTTGCCGCCTTTATTCTCCGAAACGGGTGTCGATCATCCGCGCCGCTTTGCATGGAAGCTGAATGCGACGGCCGCCGCCTTGGCTTCGAGGCATCCCGATGCGTTGTTGGTCATTGCTGTAGACGCCGCGGACAACGCCGTTACCGCAGCATCGCAGTGCGTACCGCCCGAGCGCGCCTTTGTTCATGATCTCGCGCGGCTGGGCGAGTTGCCGGCAAATGTCCGGTTGATGTTCAGTGCGCGGACTGGCCGCCTCGCCGATCTCGAACTTCCAGATGATGTTGTTCCGGTCCCGTTGGGACCGTTCGGGCCAGAAGAATCCATCCGCTTTGCAGAAGCCAGGCTGGGGCCGCAGGCGAAGGACTGGCATGAGGAGTTCCATTTCCATTCGGGCGGCAATCCGCGGGTGCAACGTTATGCCATCGAATTTGCCGGTGACGAAGCCGACGCCGCGCTCGACTATCTTAAGCCGAACGGCAAGAATCTCGAGCTGATCTTCACAACTCGTTTTGAGGAAGCGCGGATTAAGTCTGGCAGCACTGCCGAGCTGACTCGCTTCTGCGCGGCATTGATCGTACTGCCAAGGCCAGTGCCGATCGGCCAGCTTGCTGGCGTACTCGGCGCTGAAACGGCACATATCCGTGACCTCGTCGCGGACCTTGCCCCCGGCTTGGTTCTCGCGGACGAACTGGTGAGCTTCGCCGACGAGGATTTCGAGCATTTCCTTCGTGAAGCCGGTGCATCGGCGATGTCCGCAATTGAGGCGCGCGCCGCCGATTATTTGATGGCCCGGCGCATGGCCGATCCCTATGCGACAAGCCATGTCGCCAATCTGGCTTTGCTCGCCGGCCGGCGCGAAGACGTCATCGCCCTAGTTCGTGAGCCGGTAGCCGACTATCCAATTGCCGATCCAGCTGCACGCGGGGAAGTCCATCGCCGAAGATTGCGCGCGGCAATGCATGTCTGTCGCGAAACCGGCAATGTCATCGATGCCGCCGCGCTGCTGCTCGAAGGTGCGCAAGCGCTCAAGACCGACGACGCGGTGCAAAACACCTTGTTCAAGCATGTCGAACTTGCCGCGAATTTTTCTCGGGACGCAATCTTTTCACTGCTGCTGCGAAACCGTGACAAGCGTCCAGGACATGGCGCCTTGCTTCTTCAGCTTGCCGGGATTGATGGAACTGCTGGCGATCGTATCGGCATGAAATCCCATTTCCGAGGCTTTAGGGCTTGGCAAGATCGACGCGAGGATGTCCGGAAAGCCTTTGAGGATGAGAATGACGACGAGGTCGCAGACGAGGATTATGCCGATACGCGACATCGCAGGCGCGATATCGCTAGAGAAGATTTCGAGCGGGACTGGAAACTCGAGGCGGACGATGTCGCCGCATTTCTGACGGGGCGGTTACATTCCGAAGGCGCGGGCGAGGTTCTTGCACTGATCCGGCGCCCGCGACCGGCAAGGTTCAGGCTGGAAGTGCTGCGTTGCCTAGTGATACGCCTGGCACGGCGAGGGGATCTCGCTCTGCTTACGCAAATGCGTGATGCGTTACCGCTCCGGTATCCTGGCCGCTCGATGGTCGAGTTGGCGGTCGGCTTGTGCGGCGGAGATTTTGCTGCCGAACCAATGTTGCGCCGCCTTGAGGTCATGGCGGCCCGCGGCGGCTTTGGCGACCGCAATGTCGGCGCCTACCACATGCCGGACGATGCGACGAGCGAAGCGCTACGCTGTTGTTTCGACGCCTGCGATCTGGTCGTGATGCAGGGTGGCGATCCTGCGCGCCTCGCTGTGACACTGGCGCCGTCTATGGCGAAAACCGCGAGAACGCCCAGCGCCCTGGCGAGCTATGGCTCGAGGGGCAGCGATGTTGCGGCGCGGGTCTTTGCGTTGGTAAATGTGCTCAAGGGCGAGCCTGTCACGTTCGACAATTTTGTGGTTGAGCCACCGCCGCCCCCTCCACCGCCCAAGAAGACTCGTGGGAAGAAAGCATCCCAGCCGCGGCCTTCGGGCGATCGAGAGTCGGATCTGCGTAAAGCAAAGGAACTGTTCGAGCCGATCCTGCAGCTTCATGCCGCGCGCGCGATGGCGCTTGTCGGCACCATAGCGCCCGCTGATGCACTCCCGTCATTGGTCGAGGCACTGAAGAAACTCGGCGCCGCCCGTCGCTATTACGCGCGGGAGGATGAATGGCGTACGCGCGATGATGCAGCGATCCGCGCGCTGCTTCCATTGGGTCTGATCGCTGGCATGGACGCTTCCGCATTGTTCGCGGCGATCCGCGACGCTCTGGGCGAGATCAGCTCGCTAATGCGGTTCGGCACGCTCGACTTTCTCAAACATGCCTCACTCGTGCCGGGCTTCCGGCTCGGCATCGTCGAGCTGGCTATCGAGACCTGCAATCATGTGCGCGGCATCAAAATCTCTGCTGACGAGAAAATCGACTATCTCGTCGAGTTGGCGAAGCTGGTGCTTCCGCTCGATGCGGCAGCTGCCCGCTATTGCTTCGACGCCGCGATGAGTGTTGCCGGCGATGTCGATTATGACACGCTACACGCCCTATCGGTTACCGCGGCGCTGGCAAAGCGCGCTCGACCGGCGATGCTCGATGCCGACGCCCAGCGTGTGGCGCTACGCCTCGCGGCAGTCCATCAAGATGCTGCGATCCGTCTCGGCAACACCGATCAATTCCCTTGGAGCGACGTAGCTGTTTCGCTGGCTGCGCTTGCACCAAGTATTGCGCTTGCAGCGGTAGCGCGTTTTGCCGAACTCGATCTGACCAGCGGGTCGTCGATGCTCGACAGAACGCTTTTGCAATGCGCTGCCGACAAGACGCTAGACGATAGGAGTCTGGCGGCCTTTTTACCTATCCTCGGCGAGGATGGCGAGCGCCTTGCGACGCTGCTGTTCGAGCATGCTGTTACAGCCTCTGACCGCCTGCTTGCCGAGGTCGTCGCGAGCCATTTGCTGCGCGAACCTTGTGGAGATCGGGTGAAGCAGCTCGCTGCGGTCGCGCAATTGGCCGAGCCTGGTCCGGCCGTGCGCGATTTTATCGCCGTTGCAAATTTCGAGGCGACACTGAACCAGCATCAGCCGGACTATTCCCGCTACGATTCGCCAGCCAGCCCAGCGGCTGGACCGAATCCGGTCGACCCGGCGCTGCTGTCGGTTGCCGGGATTGATGGCATCGCGTCGTTCAGAGCGCGGATCGACGCCATCATTGCCGCTGAGAAGAGCCCCTATGCATCGCGCAGCGCGATTGCGAACCGGTTGCTGGCCAATGTCCCCGCACATCGCATCGGCGAGTTTCTCGACTTGCTTATGTCGGTGCCGGAAGACGACGACGTCGTCTATGACATTGCTCATTTCCTGCTGCAGCAGCTCGATCGGTGGCACGACAAGCCCGCTGCAAGGCAATGGGCAAGAGACCGGATGCTATCGGTGATCGAAGCGCGATTGCCGGAATTCCTATGGTGTATCGGCTATCGTGCGCCTGACCTCGCGACGTTGCTCAAGCGGACTGAGGCGGACCCAGCCGTGATCGTCAGCCGGCTGCTATCGTCTATCGAGCAGCACATAACGTCGCTGAGCTCCTTGGGCATCTTTTGGTTGATCAGCTTGCTAAGCGGCTATCTCACCCAGGAACAGGCCGAGGGAATTCTCGATCGGCATGCGAGCGCGCTGCATCTCCGGCTTGACGTGGCGGACCGTAATCTGCCGGGTTTCGACACTATTGGCGATACCGCGTCATCGGTCGCACGCTTTTTTTATGCCGAACTTGGTCATATCGCGCAGGCACCGCGGTGGCGGGCTGGCTATGGCTTGCGCATTCTCGCGCGCCTCAGGAGCGGCGACATACTTGAGCGGGTGCGTCAACGGTATGATTATCGCGCTGAACCTGCCTTCAGCCACCCTGAAGCGCCTTTCTACTTCTGGGCGGCAAAACTCTGGTTCATGATGTCGCTCGCACGCATCGCTTGGGAGACCCCCGACTCCATTCAAGGGTTTACGGACTGGCTGTTCGAGCAGGCCGAAAGCGCCGCATTTCCGCATTTGCTAGTGCGGGCGTCGGCAAAACAGGCCTTGCAGGGGCTAGCCTATGCCGATCCGAACAGCTTCAGCGAAGCCGATTGCGCGCGCATCGCGGCTATCAACACCAGCAAGCTCGTCGCCCGACAATCGACCACGGAAAGCTGGCACAAGGGGTTCGATCGCTATCGTCCGCTTAGCGAGGAGGGGCGGAGATTTCGGTTCGACACCCTGGATTCGCTACCGTCCTGGTATTCACCTCTCATGCGGTGCTTTGCGGAACCCGATCCCGGTGCCTTCTTGGAATGGGCCGAACGCTGGATCGTCGATGACCTCGACGTTTCCGGCGACATCTGGAGCTATGATAAGCTGCGCGGCAACCATCGTTTCAATCGGCGGGGCCGGGATAGTTCGAACAGCCATGGTGCGCTCCCTGCGATCGAGCGCTATCGCACGCATCTGGAATGGCACGCGCTCTATCTAGCGGGGGGCGAAGCGTTGGCGGCGTGGCCGCTGGTGGCCGACGCCGAAGAGGATGCGTGGGACAATTTCGACCATTGGATTTCACGCCAAGGGCCGACGCTAGCGCCAGCCTGGCTCGGCGATCTACGCGGACCAAAGCCGCTCGAAGCCATTGCCTGGCAGGCACCGCAGTTGGACGGTTGGCTGAAGGTTCCGGACACCAACGCGTTTCGGAGAGCGCTCGGGTTGGATCGCCCGGACTGGCTGGTCGTCAGTGGGTACCGCTGGCTGCATTATGGCGAGGCGTCGGGATCGACCCGGGTCGAAAGCGCACTGGTGTCGCGCGAGATGGCGACTTCGTTACGGCTCGCACTCGAGGCCAGCGAAAATAGTCACGATTATCGACTAGCCGTAAATGACGATGAAAGTCTCGAGATCGCATCGGGACGCTTTGTGCTTAAGCCACTCCTCGCCGATCACCACGGCGATACGGAACTCGACATCCATGACCCCTTGCGCGGCGAGGTGTCCGCCTCGGGGCAGTTGCCGCATCCGCGGATCATCGCCTTGCTTGGGCTAGTGCGCGATCCATCAGGGCTGCCGGTCTGGCGCGATCCGAAGGGTGTCGTCACTGTTCAGAGGGCCGCCTGGAGCGACCCGAAGCAACCCGATGAGCGCGCTTATCGGCATTTTGCTCAAGGTGAGGAGCTGTTGTTTCGGCGGTCGGCGATTGCGCAAATTCTCGAGACGTACGGGCTCGATCTTATCACCGAAATCAACTTCAACCGGCGGATTGGGGAAGCGAGCTATGCCCTCAAAAAAGACAAAAAGCGCGAGTGCGAATATGACCGGACGATCCTCTACCGGCATGACGGGAAAATCGAAGCGAGCACGCGCGGTCTCGGCCGTTGGGCGTGAGATCGAAGCCGCGCTGGGACTGGGGCGGAGCGCCGATGTCCTGACGCGCTGGATGGCGTTCCGCCTCGCCGAGGTGCGCGCTGCCGTCGAGGACGCGCCGACGGCTACGGCCCGCACAGCCGCGCTCGCCGAGCATGACGCGCTGATCATGGCGTTGTGGAACCAGCGGGGCACGCTCCCCGAACCGCTCGGCGTTGATCGCCGCATAGGGTTCGCTGCGCGCATCATCCAGCAACTGGTCAGTGATCCGAATGTGTGGAACCGGGCGGACACTCCCCGCAATGCCGTTGAAGTGCTCAGCGGGCTTCGCGATCACTGGGCCTATCTGCTCGCGGCAGCAGCCGTGCTGATCTACAAGCGCGAGGCGATCGCCCTGGGGCAGGAAGATCCTGATTTGCCGCTGACCGACGAAGAACGTGAAGACCGCAGGCAATGGGCGGAGATGTCCCAAAGGGTCCTGCGCGACGTTCGTATGCGGGAAGGATCACTGTATCGCGAGGCCGAGCCATCCGATGCGGAGGCGGTTGTGAAGCTCGAACAGGATGTCGGCAAGACCATCGCCAAATTGCGTGCCCATCTCGACCTACTGGAGCCGATGTTACTTCCAGACATTCAGAAGGACCCTCTTCGAGAGGGCATGGCTAAATGAACGGCTCGGTCGGCCTTTATGGCGTGATCTCCTCGATCGGCCTCAAGTTAGGGCAGTACGGCGGTACTACCTCGTTCGTTGCGTAGCCATGCTACCGGCCCTTCGGCTTTTGCAAATGCACATTGGGTCACTCAACGATCGGAATGTGTGAGATGCATTGAAAGAGTTTCCGGTTTGACCAACAGGATTGTTTCGTAGCCTCGAGCTTAATGGGGTCCACACCCGCTCACGTACCCTGAACTAATAGGAAGGACCCTCGAAAGGGGGGGGCGTCTCATTGCGTAGCCCAGCGGTTCAGGGTGCATATTCAGGAGGCATTACGGAAAAGAGCCAACGAGTGCGCTCAAAATACCGAAAACGCTGGTGACCCCTACGGGAATCGAACCCGTGTTTCAGCCGTGAAAGGGCCGCGTCCTAACCGCTAGACGAAGGGGCCAACGGGCGTGCCGGAGAGCGGCGTTGCCTGAAGCGGAGGCCGCATTAGGGTTTTCATTTTGGCGGGTCAACCCTGAAATCGCCGCTTGTCCAAATCCTTTTTCAATCGGGCTTCACGCGCACCAGGCTGCGTCCTCGACATGCAGTTCGGCGGCGGGGCGGCTGCCCCAGTCGTCGATCTTCGCGCGGCCCGCGATCCAAAGCCGCCGGTCGCGCGGCGCGCCGAGCAGGGCCTGCCCCAGTTCGGTTTCCGCCTGACGGAAGGCGACCGTCTTGATCGATGCGCCGTCATCCCCCACCACGATCGCGCGGACGTGGCCGGTGCCGACGATGTCCGCCTTTACGACACGCACCGGCCCGGTCGCGATGCGCGGCGCGGGCCAGCCCATGCCGTAGGGACCGCCTTCCTCGATGGCGTTCACGAAATCGGGATTGACGCCGCCGGGGCTGAGCACCGCGTCGATCAGTAGCGATTTCTCGCCCATCGCCCGCGTCACGTCGGCGGCGAGGCGGGCATCGAGGAAATCGGCGAGGGCATCGACGCCGCCGGGCGCGACCGTCAGCCCCGCCGCCATGGCATGGCCGCCGCCTGCGATCAAAAGACCGCTGTCCTTCGCCGCGAGCACCGCCGCGCCCAGATCGACGCCGCCGATCGACCGGCCCGATCCCTTGCCGATTCCGTTCTCGTCCAGCGCGATGACGATGGCGGGTCGGCCGAGCTTCTCCTTCAGCCGCCCGGCGACGATGCCGATGACGCCGGGGTGCCAGCCTTCGCCGGCGATCACCGCGACGGTGCGGTTATGCTGCGTGGCGGAGAGGGCCTCCGCCTGCGCCTGCACGTCGCCTTCGATCGTGCGGCGTTCTTCGTTCAGGCGGTCGAGTTCCTCCGCGATCATGCGGGCTTCGTCGGGATCCTGGGTGGTGAGGAGGCGGACGCCGAGGTCGGACTTGCCGACGCGCCCGCCCGCATTGATGCGCGGGCCGAGCGCGAAGCCGAGATCGTGGCAGAGAGGCGCACGCTTGAGGCGGCTGACGTCCATCAGCGCGGAGAGGCCGATGTTGCGGCGCTGCGCCAGTATCTTGAGGCCCTGTGCGACGAAGGCGCGATTGAGGCCGCGAAGTTGCGCGACATCGGCCACGGTGCCGAGCGCGACGATGTCGAGCAGGTCGAGCAGTTTCGGTTCCGGCCGGGAGGCGAACCAGCCGCGCGTGCGCAAGGTGCGGATCAGCGCGGCGCCCAGCAGGAAGGCGACGCCCACCGCGGCGAGATGACCGAAGGCGGCGCCTGCCGCGCTTTCATCGAGCCGATTGGGATTGACGAGCGCAAGGGCAAGGGGGAGGGCGCTGGCGCATTGATGATGATCGACGACGATCACGTCGATGCCCGCATCCCGCGCCATGGCCAGCGCATCGAACGCCTGCGCGCCGCAATCGACGGTGACGATCAGCGAGGCGCCTTCCGCACCCAGGCGCACCAGCGCCTCGCCGGAAGGGCCATAGCCTTCCATCAGCCGGTCGGGGATGTAGGCGCGCGCCGACAGTCCAAGATCGCGCAGCACGCGGATAAGGAGCGCGGCGCTGGTCGCGCCATCGACATCATAGTCGCCGAAGATGGTGACCGCCTCGCCCGCCTGCACCGCGTCGGCGATGCGCGCGGCGGCGCGTTCCATGTCCTGAAACAGGGCCGGATCGGGCATGAACGCGCGGATCGTGGGCAGGCGATGCGCTTCCACATCGTCCCGCCGACAGCCGCGCGCCAGGAGAAGTTGCGTCACCAGATCGTCCGGGGTGAAGCCTGCCTCGCGTCCATCCGTTCCTGCGCCGCGCCAGTGCCAGGGCTGGCCAAGGATCGAGCGGGTGATGTTGAGCGCGGTGGTCATCTCTCATGCCCTAGCGGGTCGGGCGGGTGTGGGAAAGGCGGCTTTTGAAATGCCCTTAAGTTGCATAAGTTGCGGCGTTGAAACCCGCAGAAAACAGGCATTTCCTCAATTTTCTGTTGGAACGGCGCACCCGTCGGCATAAGCGGCCAGCGCATCGCGATAGGCGGGTGTGCCGCGGCGGATCGCCTCTTCCTGCGGGACGGCCTGCACGGCTTCCGAGAGATCGCGCAGCAGGGGAATGGGCAGGGCGCGCAGCGGCTCGATATAGACGCCGATCGTGAACACGGCAGCGCCGCTTTCCGGCAGGCGGCGGAGCGCCTGCCGCTCGACGCGGACATGTAAGGTATCGCCCACATTGCTGTTCGTTACTTTATCGAAACGATCAAGGGCGGGGCGATCAGGCAGATACCGCAGGGCGTCGGTTTCCAGCACGTTCCAGTTGGTGCGCAGCAGCAGCCGGTCCGGCGTCAGCGTCGCAAAGACGTGATCGACGGCCGGGCGCAGCTTTTCCGCATAGGTCGGGATCGGCGCGTGAATGGCGGCGAGCGGATGGCCGATCTTGCGATCGAGATACCAGTCCGTCGGAAAGGCGACGGCGCCCGCCACCAGCGCATGCGCGCCGTCGCGGGGAAGGAGGATCAGCACGTCCTCATAAGTGGCCATGGCCGCCGCGCGCAGATCCGGTATCGTCGCGCCGACGAGTGCGGCCAGTTCGGCTATGGCGGGCGCGCCTTCGGGCAGGGCGATCAGGCTTTCCGGCGCAGCGTCGAATATGGGGGCCTTTGCCGCGGCGCGGGCGGGCAGGGCGCTGCCCCGGTCCAGCCATTTGTCCCGCTCCAGCGGTCGCAGCCCCAGCCGCAGCGCGCCTCGCCCGCCGCGAAAGGGCGCAAGGTCGAGGACGGAGAAGCCGGTCGGATCGGGCATGTCCCTGCGATAGCGCGAGGAAGCGCGGAAAGGTAGGGGACGGTCATATCCCGACGACCTTCTTGTCGAATAACGTCATAGGCCGTCATCTGACGACAGCGGCTTGACCCTTCCCCCCCTTGCTAGTATGTGGCGCGCCTGCCTGACGGCTGCGGCCGGGAGAATCGCTTTTCCCGATCGCCTTCTCCGGGTGGAAATACAGAGCTGAACATTGCCGGATGCTCTTGCGGCTCCAGGGGTCTTTACGACCGCCGGGGCCTTTGCTGTTGGAAACGATGGCATAGCCGAAAGGTGCAGGGTGGCAAGCCAGGCAGAGTAACTTTGAAAAGGTGAAGGGCTTCATGCCAACAATCAACCAGTTGGTCCGCAAGGGCCGCGAACCGCAGAAGGCTAAATCAAAAGTCCCTGCGATGGATGCCAACCCGCAAAAGCGCGGCGTGTGCACCCGCGTCTATACGACGACTCCGAAGAAGCCGAACTCGGCGCTGCGCAAGGTGGCCAAGGTCCGCCTCGTCAACCAGCGCGAAGTCATCACCTACATCCCCGGTGAAGGCCACAATCTTCAGGAGCACAGCGTCGTGCTCATCCGTGGCGGTCGTGTCCGCGATCTTCCCGGCGTGCGGTATCACGTTCTGCGCGGCGTCCTCGACACCCAGGGTGTCAAGGATCGCAAGCAGAGCCGTTCCAAATATGGCGCCAAGCGTCCTAAGTAAGGGAGACAGAAACCATGTCACGTCGTCGTCGCCCTGAAAAGCGCATCATCCTTCCCGATCCCAAATATGGCGATCAGATCCTTTCCAAGTTCATGAACAGCGTGATGGAGGACGGCAAGAAGGCCGTCGCCGAAGGCATCGTCTATGGCGCGCTGGAAACCGTCGAGGCGAAAGCCAAGAAGGATCCCATCGCCATGTTCCATGACGCGCTGAACAATGTGAAGCCCGGCATCGAAGTGCGCAGCCGCCGCGTCGGCGGTGCGACTTACCAGGTTCCCGTCGAAGTGCGCCCCGAGCGCGCCCAGGCGCTGGCGATCCGCTGGCTCATCACCGCTGCGCGCAACCGCAGCGAAACCACGATGGCCGCGCGCCTTTCGGGCGAGCTGCTCGATGCCGCGAACAACCGTGGGAATGCCGTGAAGAAGCGTGAAGACACGCACCGGATGGCGGAAGCCAACCGCGCCTTCTCGCATTACCGCTGGTAAGCACTATATGAGGGAGGCGAGGGCCGGTCTGGTCCTTGCCTCCCATCACCGTTCGCCCCGCGCTTGTCGAGGGGCCAGTCTGAGCCACAGGCGAAGTCCCTTCACTGCATTCAGGAGAAGGCTTCGACAAGCTCTCCTGAGCCCGTCGAAGGGCCGAACGGAAACAAGAGTTTCAGTTTTGGTCCGCCGCTCATCGGCAATGGAGTAAAGATCATGGCCCGCAGCCATCCGCTCGAAAAATATCGCAATATCGGCATCATGGCGCACATCGACGCCGGCAAGACGACGACGACCGAGCGTATCCTGTATTACACCGGCAAGTCCTACAAGATCGGCGAAGTCCATGACGGCGCCGCGACGATGGACTGGATGGAGCAGGAGCAGGAGCGCGGGATCACGATCACGTCCGCCGCAACGACATGCTTCTGGAACGATCACCGGATCAACATCATCGACACCCCCGGCCACGTCGACTTCACGATCGAAGTCGAGCGTTCGTTGCGCGTGCTCGACGGCGCGGTCGCCTGTTTCGACGGCGTTGCCGGTGTCGAGCCGCAGTCCGAAACCGTGTGGCGCCAGGCCGAGAAGTATCACGTGCCCCGCATGTGCTTCGTCAACAAGCTGGATCGCACCGGCGCCAATTTCGAGCGTTGCGTGGAAATGATCAAGGACCGTCTGGGTGCGCGCCCGATGGTGCTGTATCTGCCGATCGGCATCGAAGGCGGCTTCAAGGGCCTCGTCGATCTGGTCCGCAACCGCGCGATCATCTGGCAGGACGAAAGCCTTGGCGCGAAGTTCGACTATACCGACATCCCCGACGATCTGAAGGACGCAGCGGCCACCGCGCGTTCGGAACTGATCGAAATGGCGGTCGAGCAGGACGACGACGTCATGGAAGCCTATCTGGAAGGCACCGAGCCTGAGCCGGAAGTGCTGACCAAGCTGATCCGCAAGGGCACGCTGAACTTCTCGTTCGTGCCCGTGCTGTGCGGTTCCGCGTTCAAGAACAAGGGCGTTCAGCCCTTGCTCGACGCCGTGGTCGACTATCTGCCCAGCCCGCTGGACATTCCGCCGGTCGAAGGCCTCAAGCTCGACGGCGAGACCAAGGAAACGCGTTCGCCGTCCGACGACGCGCCGTTCTCCGCGCTGGCGTTCAAGATCATGAACGACCCGTTCGTCGGTACGCTGACCTTTGCGCGCATCTATTCGGGCAAGCTCGAAACCGCGTCGCAGGTGACGAACTCGGTGAAGGACAAGAAGGAAAAGGTTGGCCGCATGCTGCTGATGCATGCCAACAGCCGCGAGGACATCCAGGAAGCGTTCGCAGGCGACATCGTCGCTCTGGCGGGCCTGAAGGAAACCACGACCGGGGATACGCTCTGCGCCTCCAACGCGCCGATCATCCTGGAGCGCATGGAATTCCCCGAGCCGGTCATCGAATTGTCGGTGGAACCCAAGACCAAGGCCGACCAGGAAAAGATGGGCATCGCGCTCAACCGTCTCGCGCGCGAGGATCCGTCCTTCCGCGTGTCTTCGGATGCCGAAAGCGGCCAGACGATCATCAAGGGGATGGGCGAGCTTCACCTCGAAATCCTCGTCGATCGCATGAAGCGCGAGTTCAAGGTCGAGGCGAACGTCGGTGCGCCGCAGGTCGCCTATCGCGAATATCTCGCGAAGAAGGTCGACATCGACTACACCCACAAGAAGCAGTCGGGTGGTTCGGGCCAGTTCGGTCGCATCAAGTTCACGGTCGAGCCGGGCGAACGCGGCCAGGGCGTGATCTTCAAGGACGAGATCAAGGGCGGCAATATTCCCAAGGAATATATCCCCTCGGTCGAGAAGGGCATTCGCGAAATCGCGGCGACCGGATCGCTGATCGGCTTCCCGATCATCGATTTCACCGCCGTGCTGTACGACGGCGCCTATCATGACGTCGACTCCTCGGCGCTGGCGTTCGAAATCTGTGCGCGCGGTGCGATGCGCGAAGCCGCGCAGAAGGCCGGCATCAAGCTGCTCGAACCGATCATGAAGGTCGAGGTCGTCACCCCGGAAGATTATCTGGGCGACGTCATCGGCGACATGAACAGCCGTCGCGGCCAGATCCAGGGCACCGACAGCCGGGGCAATGCCCAGGTGGTCGAGGCGATGGTGCCGCTGGCCAACATGTTCGGCTATGTGAACCAGCTCCGCTCGTTCACGCAGGGCCGTGCGCAGTACAGCATGCAGTTCTCGCACTATGAAGAAGTGCCGCAGAATGTGGCTGACGAAGTCAAGGCGAAGCTCGCCTGATAAAATTGCCCCGGCGATCGTAAAATCGCGGTCGTCGGGGCTGGCAATCTGTAAATATGCTGCTATGGACGCGCCTTCGCACAAGGGAGCGGGCGCGCGCCCAAGCTGTCAGACCAAAGCTATTTGGACAAGAAGGTAGAGAGAAATGGCGAAAGCTAAGTTTGAGCGGAACAAGCCGCACTGCAACATCGGCACCATCGGTCACGTCGACCATGGCAAGACCTCGCTGACCGCGGCGATCACGAAGGTGCTGGCCGAAACCGGCGGCGCGACCTTCACCAGCTACGACAACATCGACAAGGCGCCCGAAGAGCGCGAGCGCGGCATCACCATTTCGACCGCGCACGTCGAATATGAAACCGAAGCGCGCCACTATGCGCACGTCGATTGCCCCGGTCACGCCGACTATGTGAAGAACATGATCACCGGTGCGGCGCAGATGGACGGCGCGATCCTGGTCGTGTCCGCCACCGACGGCCCGATGCCGCAGACCCGCGAGCACATCCTGCTCGCCAAGCAGGTCGGTGTTCCCCAGCTCGTCGTGTTCATGAACAAGGTCGACCTCGTCGACGACGCGGAAATCCTGGAACTGGTCGAGCTGGAAATCCGCGAACTGCTCAGCAGCTACGATTTCGATGGCGACAACATCCCCATCATCCCCGGTTCGGCGGTTGCCGCGCTGCAGGACAAGACGCCTGAAATCGGCCATGACGCCGTTCTCAAGCTGATGGCCGCTGTCGACAGCTGGATCCCGCAGCCCGAGCGTCCCGTGGACAAGCCCTTCCTGATGCCGATCGAAGACGTGTTCTCGATCTCGGGTCGCGGTACGGTCGTTACCGGCCGCGTCGAAACCGGCATCGTCAAGGTCGGCGAAGAAGTCGAGATCGTCGGCATCAAGGACACCCGCAAGACCACCGTCACGGGCGTCGAAATGTTCCGCAAGTTGCTCGACGAAGGTCGTGCGGGCGACAACATCGGCGCGCTGGTGCGCGGCGTGGGTCGTGAAGACGTGGAGCGCGGCCAGGTTCTGGCCAAGCCCGGTTCGGTTACGCCGCACACCGAATTCGACGCGGAAATCTACGTTCTGTCGAAGGAAGAAGGCGGTCGTCACACTCCGTTCTTCGCCAACTATCGTCCGCAGTTCTACTTCCGCACGACGGACGTGACCGGCGAAGTGATCCTTCCCGAAGGCACCGAAATGGTGATGCCGGGCGACAACGTGAAGCTCAACATCAAGCTCATCGCGCCGATCGCGATGGACTCGGGTCTGCGCTTCGCCATCCGTGAAGGCGGTCGTACCGTCGGCGCAGGGGTTGTCGGAACGATCTCCAAGTAATATAGGACGGCAGCCGCGCGGGTCTGATGATTCGCGCGGCTCCTGATTTTATCGCCTCGGACCGGTCCTCGCCGGCGTTTCGCTAGAGGGCCCACTGGGGCGAATTTGTTTTTGGCTCTTTCGCATCGGTACAGGACATGGACAGCAATATCCGCATTCGCCTCAAGGCGTTCGATCATCGCGTGCTCGATCAGGCAACTGGCGACATTGCAGACACCGCTCGCCGCACGGGTGCGCTCATTCGCGGTCCCATTCCTTTGCCGACGCGTATCGAGAAGTTCACGGTCAACCGTGGCCCGCACGTAGACAAGAAGTCGCGTGAACAGTTCGAGGTCCGCACCTACAAGCGCATGCTTGACATTGTGCAGCCGACGCCCCAAACGGTCGACGCGCTGATGAAGCTCGATCTGGCTGCCGGCGTGAACGTCGAGATAAAGCTCGCTTAAGAGCGCATAGGGATACCGCGCAGCATCGCTGCGGTTCTGGTCCCCCGTCGCTTCCGCTCCGGCGGAAGCATCCAACCCGGACGGGGTGATCTTCATTTTTGGGTTGGCCCCACAGGACTGGTTCCTGCGGGGTCTTTTCGTTGGATACGCCCGCCAATTCCGGCGGGCCTCTATTGGGAGTATGGATCATGCGTACTGGCGTGATCGCGAAGAAAGTGGGTATGACCCGCCTGTTCCAGGATGATGGCCGCCATGTGCCCGTCACCGTCCTGGCGCTCGAAGGCAATCAGGTCATCGCCCGCCGCGAAACAGATCGTGACGGCTACATCGCCGTCCAGCTTGGCGCCGGTGTCGCCAAGACCAAGAATGTCGCCAAGCCGCAGCGCGGCCACTTCGCCAAGGCGGAAGTCGAGCCGAAGGCTCGTGTGCACGAGTTTCGTGTCGCCGAGGACGCGCTCCTCGACGTCGGCGCGGAAATCGCGGCGGATCACTTCATCGCGGGCCAGTTCGTCGACGTGAGCGGCCACACGCAGGGCAAGGGCTTTGCCGGTGCCATGAAGCGCTGGGGCTTCGGCGGTATGCGCGCCACGCACGGCGTGTCGATCAGCCACCGTGCCCATGGTTCGACCGGCAACCGCCAGGATCCGGGCCGCGTGTTCAAGAACAAGAAGATGGCCGGCCACATGGGCGATCGCGAACGCACCCAGCAGAATCTGGAAATCGTGCGTACCGACGTCGAGCGTGGCCTGCTGTTCGTCAAGGGCAGTGTTCCGGGCGCCAAGGGCACCTGGCTGACGGTCAAGGACGCGGTCAAGGTTCCGCGTCATGCCGACGTTCCCTATCCCGCCAGCCTGAAGGAAAAGGGTGTCGTCCACGAAGAGGATGATACGCTGCCCGGCATGGTTCCGGCTGCCGCCACCCACGAAATCGCGCCGCTTCCCGGTGACGACGAAGTGGCTGCCGGTGTCGCCGCTTCGGACGCGCAGGCGAACGAGGAAGGTGTCAACGACGCCATCAACGCAACCCCGGCTGAAGGCGACGATGCCACCGGCTCGCAGGACAAGGAGGGCTAAACCATGAAGATCAAGGTACAGACCCTCGACGCGAAGGCCGCCGGCGATCTCGATCTGAACGACGACGTGTTCGGCCTGGAGCCGCGCGCCGACATTCTGCATCGCGTCGTCACCTGGCAGCTCGAAAAGCGCCGCGGCACAGCCCGCGGAGCGCGCGAGCGTTCCGATGTCGCCCGCACCGGCAAGAAGTTCGGTCGTCAGAAGGGCGGCGGCACCGCCCGTCACGGCGATCGTGCAGCCCCGATCTTCATCGGCGGCGGCAAGGCCCACGGTCCCCGTGTCCGTGACTTCAACCCCTCGCTGAACAAGAAGGTTCGCGCGCTGGGCCTGAAGATGGCGCTTTCCGCCAAGGCGAAGGCCGGCACGCTGACCGTGCTCGACAATCTCGACGTCAAGGACGGCAAGACGCAGGAACTGGTCGGCAAGCTCGCCGGTCTGGGCCTCGGCAAGACGCTGTTCATCGACGGCGATGCGATCAACGTCAGCTTCGCCCGTGCATCGTCCAACATCGTCGGCGTCAATGTGCTCCCCGCCGTGGGTGCCAATGTCTACGACATTCTGCGTGCCGACTCGCTGGTCCTGACCCGCGCTGCGGTCGAAAAGCTGGAGGCCCGTTTCCATGGCTAAAAAGCCCGCCAAGGCTGTCGTCGACAACCGTCATTACGACGTGGTCGTCGCGCCGCACATCACCGAAAAGGCGACGTTGCTCTCCGAGAACAACGCCGTCGTATTCAAGGTCGCCAACGACGCCTCCAAGCCGGAGATCAAGGCCGCCATCGAAGCGCTGTTCGGCGTGACGGTGAAGGCCGTGAACACCATTGTCCAGAAGGGCAAGGTGAAGCGCTGGAAGGGCAAGCCCTACAAGCGTTCCGATTTCAAGAAGGCGATCGTCACGCTTACTGCCGACAGTAAGCAAATTGACGTCACCACCGGTATTTGAGGCGGGATAGATGGCACTCAAGCATTATAATCCGACCAGTCCTGCACGCCGCGGCCTGATCCTCGTCGACCGGTCCGCGCTGCACAAGGGCAAGCCCGTCAAGGCGCTGACCGAAGGCAAGAACAAGACCGGCGGACGCAACAACAAGGGTCATGTGACATCGCGCGGCATCGCCGGTGGCCACAAGCAGCGTTATCGCATCATCGACTTCAAGCGTCGCAAGTGGGACGTGGAAGGCACGGTCGAGCGTCTGGAGTACGACCCCAACCGTACCGCGTTCATCGCGCTCATCAGCTATCCCGACGGCGAGCAGGCCTATATCCTCGCGCCCCAGCGTCTCGCGCCGGGCGACAAGGTGATCGCCGCGAAGAAAACCGACGTGAAGCCGGGCAATGCGATGGAACTCGGCCAGATGCCGGTCGGCACGATTTTCCACAATGTGGAAATGAAGCCGGGCAAGGGCGGTCAGCTCGCCCGTTCCGCCGGCACCTACGCCCAGCTCGTCGGCCGCGATCGCGGCATGGTGATGGTACGCCTCAACTCGGGCGAACAGCGGTACATCCGGGCCGAGTGCATGGGCACCGTCGGCGCCGTATCGAACCCCGACAACGCCAACACCAACCTGGCGAAGGCCGGCCGCAACCGCTGGCTGGGCCGTCGTCCGCTGACGCGCGGCGTCGCCAAGAACCCGGTCGACCATCCGCACGGCGGTGGTGAAGGCCGGACCTCCGGCGGTCGTCATCCCGTGACGCCATGGGGCAAGCCGACCAAGGGTGCGCGCACCCGCAACAACAAGTCGACCGACAAGATGATCATCCGGTCGCGTCATGCGAAGAAGAAGAGGTAAGCGATGGCTCGTTCCGTCTGGAAAGGTCCGTTCGTGGACCTCAGCCTTCTGAAGAAGGCGGAAACCGCGCAGGAAACCAACGCGCGTGCGCCGATCAAGACCTGGTCGCGCCGCTCGACGATCCTGCCGCAGTTCGTTGGCCTGACGTTCAACGTCTACAATGGCCGCAAGCACGTTCCCGTTTCGGTGAACGAGGAAATGGTCGGTCACAAGCTGGGTGAATTCGCGCCGACGCGCTACTTCCCCGGCCACGCCGCCGACAAGAAGGGCAAGCGCTAATGGGCAAGGAAAAGTCTCCCCGTCGGGTTGCCGACAACGAGGCTCTGGCCGTCGGCACCACCATCCGTGGTTCCGCCCAGAAGCTGAACCTGGTGGCTGCGCTGATCCGTGGTCGCAAGGTTGAGGACGCGATGAACGTTCTCGCCTTCTCGACCAAGGCGATGGCCGTGGATGTTCGCAAGGTGCTGGCTTCGGCCATCGCCAACGCCGAAAACAACCATAATCTGGATGTCGACGCACTGGTCGTCGCCGAAGCATCGGTCGGCAAGGCGCTGACGATGAAGCGGTTCCACACCCGCGGTCGTGGCAAGTCCACCCGCATCCTGAAGCCGTTCAGCCGGGTGCGCATCGTCGTCCGCGAACAGGCAGAAGAGGCAGAGGCGTAAGTCATGGGTCACAAGAGCAATCCGATCGGTCTGCGTCTCCAGATCAACCGCACGTGGGACAGCCGCTGGTTCGCCGAAGGCGCGGACTATGGCCGCCTGCTGATGGAAGACATCAAGATCCGCACGTTCATCTTCAAGACGCTGCCGCAGGCCGCCGTCTCGAAGGTGGTGATCGAGCGCCCGGCCAAGCTGTGCCGCGTGTCGATCTACGCTGCGCGTCCCGGCGTCATCATCGGCAAGAAGGGCGCCGACATCGAGAAGCTGCGCAAGAAGCTGGGTGAATTCACCTCTTCCGACGTCAGCCTCAACATCGTCGAAATCCGCAAGCCCGAAATCGACAGCCGCCTGGTAGCCCAGGGCGTCGCCGACCAGCTTGAGCGTCGCATCGCCTTCCGCCGCGCCATGAAGCGTGCGGTGCAGTCGGCCCTGCGTCTTGGCGCCGAAGGCATCAAGATCACCTGCGGCGGTCGTCTTGGCGGTGCGGAGATCGCACGCGTCGAATGGTATCGCGAAGGCCGCGTTCCGCTGCACACGCTGCGCGGCAACGTCGACTATGCCGAAGCGACTGCACACACGGCTTATGGCGTGTGCGGCGTGAAGGTATGGATCTTCAAGGGCGAAATCCTGGGCCATGACCCGATGGCGACGGACCGGCTCATGCTGGAGGCTCAGACCTCCGGCGTGCGCCCGGCCCGCTAAGGATAAGGTAGAGCATCATGCTGCAACCGAAGAAAATGAAGTTTCGCAAGGCTTTCAAGGGCCGGATCAAGGGTGAGGCCAAGGGTGGCACCGACCTGAACTTCGGCTCCTATGGCCTGAAAGCCATGGAACCCGATCGTCTGACCGCGCGTCAGATCGAAGCGGCCCGCCGTGCGATCACCCGTCACATCCGCCGTCAGGGCCGGTTGTGGATCCGCATCTTCCCGGACGTTCCCGTGTCGAAGAAGCCCGCCGAAGTCCGTCAGGGCAAGGGCAAGGGTTCGATCGAATATTGGGCAGCCCGCGT
The DNA here is from genome assembly GCA_965279415.1 of Sphingobium sp. Lineage (GTDB taxonomy): Bacteria > Pseudomonadota > Alphaproteobacteria > Sphingomonadales > Sphingomonadaceae > Sphingobium. Next base: position 113,660 of record OZ257238.1, on the reverse strand, counting down.
GAAGCCGGGTCGCATCCTGTTCGAACTGGACGGTGTTCCCGGCCCGCTGGCCGCCGAAGCTTTCTCGCGCGCTGCGATGAAGCTGCCCATCAAGACCAAGGTCGTTGCCCGTCTGGGCGACACCTCGCATCTGGGAGCCTGAGGACATGGCAAACGTAGCTGACCTCAAGACCAAGACCGACGACGAGCTGTCGACCGAACTCGGCAACCTGAAGCGCGAGCAGTTCAACCTGCGCTTTCAGGCTGCCACGAACCAGCTGGAAAAGCCCAGCCGCGTTCGCGAAGTCCGTCGCTCGATCGCACAGATCATGACGCTGCAGAACGAGCGTTCGCGCTCGGTCGCAGCGAAGTAAGGAAGGAACGCATCATGCCCAAGCGCGTGCTTACGGGAACGATCGTTTCCGACAAGACCGACAAGACGGTAGTGGTCCGCGTGGAGCGCAAGGTTAAGCACCCGCTCTACGGCAAGATCATCCGCCGCTCGAAGAAGTATCACGCTCACGACGAAGCGAACGCCTATCACGAAGGTGAGACCGTCCGCATCGAGGAGACCGCGCCGATCTCGAAGCTCAAGACCTGGAAGGTCATCGAGCGGGTGGATACGCACAAGTCGCCCGAAGTCGCTTCGTAAGCTGACACGAACACGGAACTCCCGAGGCTAAGTCCATGACAACGCCCCGGAAAGCCAAGTAAGAAGGAACCGGATCCATGATCCAGATGCAGTCAAATCTTGAGGTGGCCGATAATTCGGGCGCCAAGCGCGTCCAGTGCATCAAGGTGCTTGGCGGCTCCAAGCGGCGCTTCGCGAGCGTAGGCGACATCATCGTCGTCTCCGTGAAGGAAGCGCAGCCCAAGGGTCGCGTGAAGAAGGGTGACGTGCATCGTGCCGTCATCGTGCGCACCGCCAAGGACATCCGTCGTCCCGACGGCAGCGTCATCCGTTTCGACGGCAACGCCGCCGTGCTGGTGAACAAGAACGAGGAGCCGATCGGCACCCGTATCTTTGGCCCGGTGGTCCGTGAGCTGCGCGCGCGCAAGCACATGAAGATCATCTCGCTGGCTCCGGAGGTGCTGTAATGAGCGCCGCACGCATCAAGAAGGGCGACAAGGTCGTCGTGCTCGCGGGCAAGGACAAGGGCCGTACCGGCACCGTGCTCCAGATGTTCCCGAAGGACGACAAGGTGCTGGTCGAAGGCATCAACGTCCATGCGAAGCATCGCAAGCCCGACCAGGCGAACCCGCAGGGCGGCATCGACCGCAAGCCGGCGCCGCTGCACATTTCCAACGTCGCGATCGCCGGCGCGGATGGCAAGGCCACCCGCATCCGCTTCGAGACCAAGGACGGCAAGAAGGTCCGTGTGGCCGTGAAGTCCGGGGAGACCATCGATGGCTGATGAAAAATACACGCCGCGGATGAAGTCGCTGTATGATGAGACCATCATCAAGGCGATGACCGAGAAGTTCGGCTACAAGAACCATATGGAAGTTCCGAAGATCGAGAAGATCGTTCTGAACATGGGTGTGGGCGAAGCGACACAGGACAAGAAGAAGGTCACTGCGGCCGCCGAGGAAATGGAATTGATCGCGGGCCAGAAGCCGGTGATCACCAAGGCCAAGAAGTCGATCGCCCAGTTCAAGCTGCGCGAAGGCATGCCGATCGGTGCGAAGGTAACGCTGCGCCGCGAACGCATGTACGAATTCCTGGATCGCATGGTGACCGTCGCCATGCCCCGCATCCGCGATTTCCGTGGTCTGAACCCCAAGTCCTTCGATGGCCGCGGCAACTACGCCTTCGGGATCAAGGAACAGATCATTTTCCCGGAAATCAACTATGACCGCATCGAGAAGGTGCGCGGCATGGACATCATCGTCACCACGACCGCCAAGACGGACGACGAAGCGCGCGAACTGCTGCGCCTGTTCGGTTTCCCGTTCCCGGTTGAAGAGGCAAAGCAGGCCGCGTGAGCGGACCTGCCAGAGAAAGGAAGAGAACTTAAGTCATGGCGAAACTGAGTTCCATCAATAAGAACGAACGGCGCAAGAAGCTGGTGAAGAAGTATGCCGGCAAATATGCCCGGCTGAAGGCGATTGCCGCCGACACCGGCGCGGATGACGGCGAGCGTTTGATCGCGCGCCTGAAGATGGCCGAGATCCCCCGCAACGGGAACCCCACGCGGGTTCGCAACCGTTGCGAAGTGACCGGGCGCCCGCGCGCTTATTATCGCAAGTTCCGGCTCTGCCGCATTCAGCTCCGTGATCTGGCCAACAAGGGCCTGATCCCCGGCGTCACCAAGTCGAGCTGGTAAGGATATCAACTCATGGCACTGACCGATCCCCTGGGTGATATGCTCACCCGCATCCGCAACGGCCAGCAGGCGAAGAAGGACAGCGTGATGTCCCCCGCCAGCAAGCTGCGTGCGCGCGTTCTCGATGTTCTGCAGCGGGAAGGCTACATTCGTGGCTATTCCGAGGAAGAGCTGGGCAAGCATCCCGGCCTGCGCATTGAGCTGAAATATTTCGAGGGTCAGCCCGCGATCAAGCATGTCGCGCGCGTCTCGAAGCCCGGCCGTCGCGTCTATTCCGGTTCGAAGGACCTTCCGGTCGTTCGCAACGGTCTGGGCATCACAATCGTCTCGACGCCCAAGGGTGTTCTGTCCGACGCGGAAGCGCGCGAGCAGAATGTCGGCGGCGAAGTGCTGGCGGAGGTGTTCTGATGAGCCGCATCGGTAAAAAGCCGGTCGCGATCCCCAACGGGGTGACGGCGACCATCGAAGGCGGGCAGCTTTCCGTCAAGGGGCCGAAGGGCACCCTTGCCATGCCGCTGCGCGAGGAAATCAGCTACACGCTGGAAAACGACGGCATCTCGGTGCAGCCTGCCAACAAGACGAAGGCCGCACGGGCATTCTGGGGCATGCAGCGCACGCTGGTGCAGAACCTGATCACGGGCGTCAGCGAAGGCTTCACGAAGCAGTTGCTGATCACCGGCGTCGGCTATCGCGCCAACGCGCAGGGCAAGACTCTGAAGCTGCAGCTCGGCTACAGCCATGACGTCGATTTCGCGATCCCCGAAGGGATCACGATCGCGACGCCGGATAACACCACGATCAACATCAGCGGCAACGACAAGCAGCAGGTTGGTCAGGTCGCCGCAGAAATCCGCCGCTGGCGCAAGCCGGAACCCTATAAGGGCAAGGGCATCAAATATGCGGGCGAGTTCATCTTCCGCAAAGAAGGCAAGAAGAAGTAAGCCATGGCGAAACTCTCTCTCTTCGATCGGCGCCGTCAGCGCGTCCGCACCGCACTCAAGGCGCGCTCGGGCCAGAACCCGCGTCCGCGCCTCAGCATCCACCGTTCGGGCCAGCATATCTATGCCCAGGTCATCGACGACGCGCAGGGCCATACGGTCGCTGCCGCATCGACCCTGGAAAAGGACGTGCGCGGCAAGATCGGTTGCACCAAGGAAGCCGCCGCCGAAGTCGGCAAGCGCATCGCCGCTGCGGCGACGAAGGCCGGCGTGACCAAGGTCGTGTTCGACCGTGGAGGCTTTCTGTTTCATGGCCGCGTCAAGGCGCTGGCCGATGCCGCCCGTGAAGGTGGTCTGGAGTTCTGATGATGGCTGACGAAAACAACATCGAAGCCGCAGCGCCGGCAGTGGACGCGCCCGAAGCCGCACCGACCGAGGGCCGTGGCCCGCGTCGTGGCCGCGGTGGCGGTCCCGGTGGCGGCAACAATCGCGGCGGCAACGACCGCAACCGTGGTGGTCGTCGCGACGATCGCCGTGGCGGCAACCGCGACGAGGATCAGGGCGAAGAACTGATCGAGAAGCTGGTGCACATCAACCGCGTGTCAAAGACGGTGAAGGGCGGCAAGCGCTTCGGCTTTGCGGCACTCGTGGTCGTGGGCGACGGCAAGGGTCGTGCAGGCTTCGGCCATGGCAAGGCGCGCGAAGTGCCCGAAGCGATCAGCAAGGCGACCGCCGCCGCCAAGAAGGCGATGGTCCGCGTTCCGCTCAAGGAAGGTCGCACGCTGCATCATGATGGCCTTGGCCATTTCGGTGCAGGCAAGGTGACGCTGCGTTCGGCCCCGGCCGGTACGGGCATCATCGCCGGTGGCCCAATGCGCGCCGTGTTCGAAAGCCTGGGCGTTGCCGACGTGGTGACGAAGTCCAACGGCACGTCGAACCCGTACAACATGATCCGGGCCACGTTCGAGGCGCTGGGCGAACAGACCAGCCCCAAGTCGGTGGCGCAGCGTCGCGGCAAGAAGGTCGCCGATCTTCTGCGTCGCGGTGGCGCCAGCGTCGAAGTCGCACAGGCCGACGCCGAAGCGATTGCGGAGTAAGCGATATGGCAACGATCAAAATCAAGCAGATCGGTTCTCCGATCCGCCGCCCTGCCGACCAGAAGAAGATTCTGATCGGTCTGGGTCTCGGCAAGATGCACCGCGTGGTGGAACTTGAGGACACCGCGGAAGTCCGCGGCGCGATCAAGAAGCTGCCGCATATGGTTGCGGTTGTAGAGTAAACCAACAAAGCCCCTCCCCTTCAGGGGAGGGGTTGGGGTGGGGCATGTAAAGTGCCCCAATCGCTGGTTCTGTTGTTTCAGGGCAGCCCCCACCCCCTACCCCTCCCCTGAAGGGGAGGGGCTTATTGGCGCGACAAAAGCGAAAGCGAGTGCATGATATGAAACTGAACGACATCAAGGACAATGACGGCGCCCGCAAGGGCCGGATGCGCGTCGGACGCGGCATCGGCTCGGGCAAGGGCAAGACCGCCGGTCGCGGCCAGAAGGGCGCCAAGGCGCGCTCGGGCGTTGCGATCAACGGGTTCGAGGGTGGCCAGATGCCGCTCCACATGCGAATCCCGAAGCGCGGCTTCAACAACATCTTTGCCAAGGACTTCGCCGCCGTGAACCTCGGTTCGGTGCAGAAGGCGATCGACGCGGGCAAGCTCGACGCCAAGGCCGTGATCGATCAGGCCGCGCTGCGCGCAGCCAACATTTCGCGCGGCGGAAAGCATGGCGTCCGCCTGCTCGCCAAGGGCGACCTCACGACCAAGGGCGTCAGCTTCTCGGTCGCGGGTGCTTCGGCTTCGGCGATCGCCGCGGTCGAAAAGGCCGGTGGCAAGGTGGAAGTGCTCGAAACCGTCTCGGCCGCCGACAAGGCGAAGGCCAAGAAGGGTTCGGCCAAGGCCGCTGCCAAGGCCGAAGGCAAGAAGTGATCCTGCCCAAGGGTTGAACACGGAACCCCGCTGCCCGATAATGGGTGGCGGGGTTGCGTGTTTTTCGCTTCGTCATCGTGACGGCAGTCAGGCTTCATCGGCTCTTGCTTTGCGCGCCTGCGCTTGCGCCCTGCCAATGGATGCTGAGCCGGAAGGCCAGCGAAGCTAAACAAGTTCAGCATGACGGATGATGTAAACTAGTCTGGCTGGCGGGATGACAGGCAAGACATCACCCGCTAAGGGATTGGCCAGTCCGGTGTCGTCACGCGGCCCGTTGCACAAGATTTGAAGGTTTGAAAAGCGTATGGCATCGAAAGCCGACCAGCTTGCATCCAATATCAGCTTCGCCAAGTTCAGCCAGGCGACGGATCTGAAGAAGCGCCTGTGGTTCACCGTGGGCGCGCTCATCGTGTTCCGGTTCCTCAGCTTCGTGCCGCTGCCGGGCGTCGATCCGACGGTGCTGGCCCAGCTCTACAAGCAGACGCAGGGTGGCATCCTCGACATCTTCAACACTTTCTCGGGCGGTTCGCTCCAGCGCATGAGCCTCATTGCGCTGGGCGTCATGCCCTACATCACCGCCTCGATCGTGGTGCAGTTGTCCGCCTCCCTCTCGCCGCAGCTTGCCGCGATCAAGAAGGAAGGCGAAAGCGGGCGCAAGAAGCTCAACCAGTATACCCGTTACGGCACCGTGGGGCTGACCGCCGTGCAGGGCTATTTCATCGCCGTAGGGCTTGAGAGCTTCGGCGCGCAGGCCGGGCAGCAGGCGGTGGTCGATCCGGGCATGCTGTTCCGCGTCGCCGCCGTCATCTCGCTGATCGGCGGCACCATGTTCCTGATGTGGCTGGGTGAGCAGATCACCAGCCGCGGCATCGGCAACGGCACCTCGCTCATCATCATGGCGGGCATCGTGGCGCAGCTTCCGGTGACGCTCACCAACCTGTTCGCGTCGGGCCGCGAAGGCTCGATATCGGGCCTGCTCATCATGGGCATCATCATCCTGTGCCTCGGCCTCATCGCCTTCATCTGCTTCATGGAGCGGGCGCAGCGCCGGGTGCTGATCCAGTATCCCAAGCGTCAGACGCGGCAGGGCATCATGCAGGCCGATCGCAGTCATCTGCCGCTCAAGGTCAATACCGCCGGCGTCATCCCGCCGATCTTCGCGTCCTCGCTGCTGCTGATGCCGCTCACCATCTCGCAATTCGCGGGACAGACGGTCGCGGGCGAAAGCCGCATGGGCGATTTCGTGCTGACGCTGAACCAGTATCTGGCGCATGGCAGCCCGGTCTACATGGCGCTCTACGGCCTCGGTATCGTGTTCTTCGCCTTCTTCTACACCGCCGTGGTGTTCAACCCGGAGGAAACCGCCGACAATCTCAAGCGCAACGGCGGCTTCATTCCGGGCATCCGTCCGGGCAAGAATACCGAAGTCTATCTGGATTATGTCCTCACCCGCATCACCGTGATCGGCGCGGCCTATCTGGCGATCATCTGCCTTATCCCCGAATATCTGATCGCTTCGGCGGGCATCCCCTTCTACCTTGGTGGGACTAGCCTTCTGATCGTGGTCAACGTAACAGTGGATACGGTGACGCAGATTCAAAGCCATCTGCTGGCCCATCAATATGGCGACCTTATCAAGAAGGCCAAGCTCAAGGGGCGTATCCGCTAACGCAGGCGGAACGCTACCGCGCCGGAATATCAGGCCGGAATATCAGGGGAGACGCGCGCGCATGAACATCATTCTGCTTGGCCCTCCGGGCGCCGGTAAAGGCACCCAGGCCGGCCTGCTGGTCGATCAGCGCGGCATGGTCCAGCTTTCGACCGGCGACATGCTTCGCGCGGCGGTGAAGGCGGGCACGCCCACCGGTCTCAAGGCGAAGGCCGTGATGGAGGCGGGCGAGCTGGTTTCCGACGATATCGTCTCGGGCATCATCGGCGAGGCGCTGGACGATCTGACGCCTGAAACCGGCGTCATCTTCGACGGCTATCCGCGCACCGCGGCGCAGGCGGACTCTCTCGATACGATCCTGTCCGATCGCGGCCGCACATTGCACCATGTGATCGAACTGGAGGTGGACGAGGATGCGCTCGTCACCCGCATCACCGGTCGCTTTACCTGCGGCACGTGCGGCGCGGGCTATCACGACAGCTTCAAGCAGCCCAAGGTCGCGGGTGTGTGCGACAAGTGCGGCGGCACCGAGTTCAAGCGTCGTCCCGACGACAACGAGGAAACCGTGCGCACCCGCATGGCCGAATATCGCGCCAAGACCGCGCCGATCCTCCCCATCTACGAAGCGCGCGGTATCGTCAGTCGCGTGGACGGCATGGCGGATATGGACCATGTGTCCGCGGCGATCGCCAGGGTGCTGGACGGGGGTTAAGAAACTCCCCATCTACGCCAAGACTTAGCTTCTATCGCTTGCTGCGCCTGTCTTTTTGCCTCTGCAGTTGGCGCGCAATCATAGCTTTGTACGCGCGTCCTACTCTGGGTATGAATCCCAGTGAAGCAACAGCAAGAAGCACAAAAATTGTAACGCCGAGCATTTCCAAGCTGATATGTGCTGCAAAGGCATTGGGCGATTCTTGCACACTGTAAACATGATTGCCACGCGTCTCTATGCGCCCCTCCGATAGCGCGGCAACCAAACGTGCAACCCCTGCAATGACAAATATCCAGGCTGTAAGGATAAGAAATCCTTTAAGCAGCCAGTCAGGCACCCAATGCTTTTTCATCTTTTTCCTCATTCGCTCGCATCATGATAAAGTGCGAGCGGTAAATATATAATTGCGGTCTCGCGCTTTCAGGGCCGCCAAAACCCCGTGCCTCATCCGCAATAGCTGATACACTCCCGTCAACGAAGATAGGCCGATTCGAATCGGCCTGCGGGGCCGCGCCGATATCACCTATGGGGGAGAGCAAGATGGCCGTTTCCGATCACGTCGACCTACAAACATTCATCGCGGGCGTGCGCAAGCGCAATCCGGGGCAGGACGAATTCGTCCAGGCCGTTCAGGAGGTCGCCGAGGATATTTACGACTTCATCGCCGACAAGGAGCAGTATCACCATTACCAGATATTGCGCCGCATCGCGGAGCCGGACCGGATCGTGTCGTTCCGCGTCTGCTGGGAGGACGACCAGCACAATATCCGCGTCAACCGGGGCTGGCGCGTGCAGAACAACAACGCGATCGGCCCGTACAAGGGTGGCATTCGTTTCCACCCCTCCGTCACCGAAAGCGTGCTGAAGTTCCTGGCGTTCGAGCAGACGTTCAAGAACGCGCTGACCGGCCTGCCGATGGGCGGCGGCAAGGGCGGCGCGAACTTCAATCCCAAGGGCAAGAGCGATCATGAAGTGATGCGCTTCTGCCAGAGTTTCATGACCGAACTGTACCGCCATGTCGGCGCGGACGTGGACGTGCCCGCAGGCGACATCGGCGTCGGTGCGCGCGAGATCGGCTATATGTTCGGCCAGTACAAGCGGATCACCAACCAGTTCACCGGCGTGCTGACGGGCAAGGGCCTCGAATATGGCGGTTCGCTGATCCGTACCGAGGCGACCGGTTACGGCGCAGTCTATTTCCTCGCCAACATGCTCAAGACGAAGGGCGAGGATCTGACGGGCAAGAGCGCCGTCATCTCCGGCTCCGGCAACGTCGCCACTCATGCGGCGGAGAAGATCGTGCAGCTTGGCGGCAAGGTGCTGACCCTGTCCGACAGCCAGGGTTTCATTCACGATCCCGATGGCATCAGCCAGGAGAAGATCGACTGGGTGAAGGCGCACAAGACGAAGCGGCGCGGGCGGATCGCCGATTATGCCGCCGAGTTCAAGGGCGCGACCTTCGTCGAGGGCAAGACGCCCTGGGGCGTGCCGTGCGACGTGGCGCTTCCCTGCGCCACGCAGAACGAATTGCTGGGCGACGATGCGCGCCTGCTGGTCAAGAACGGCTGCAAGGCGGTGGCCGAAGGCGCGAACATGCCGACCAATCTGGAAGGCGTGCATGTGTTCAAGGATGCCAAGATCCTCTTCGCGCCGGGCAAGGCCGCTAATGCAGGCGGCGTCGCGGTCTCCGGCCTCGAAATGAGCCAGAACAGCGAACGCCGTTCGTGGAAGGAAGCCGAATTGCAGCAACTGCTGCTCGACATCATGGAAGGCATCCATAGCAGTTGCGTCGCCTATGGCGATCAGGGCGGCGGCTATATCGACTATGTGAAGGGCGCGAACATCGCGGGCTTCAAGAAAGTCGCGGACGCCATGCTGGCTTATGGGGTGGTGTAGCGCCGGCGCACTATGCGCGTTATGACGGACACATGATAAGACAGGATCGGCGCGTACGTCTGTTCGCCATGGGGCTGTCGGCGTTGGCCGGCTATGTCGATGCCGTCGGCTTCATGGCTCTGGGCGGGTTTTTCGTATCATTCATGAGCGGCAACACGACGCGCATGGCCGTGGCCGTCGTCGATCATGGCGATCAGGTCGTGCGTGCCGGATCGCTGATCGCATTGTTCGTAGGCGGGGTCGTCCTTGGGTCGCTGGTCGGTCGCATCGGCCGGTCGCGGCAGGCGCTCGTGCTTCTGCTCGTCGCCGGACTGCTGTGCGTTGCGGCGATCGCGGGCGCCATGGACTTGCCGGTCGTCGCGGGGGCCGGGATGGCGCTCGCCATGGGTGCGGAGAATGCCGTGTTCGAACGTGACGGCGAAGTGCAGATCGGCCTGACCTATATGACGGGCACGCTGGTCAAGATGGGGCAGCGCATGGCGGGCGCGATCCTCGGTGAGGCGAGGTGGGACTGGTGGCCCTATGCATTGTTGTGGATCGGCCTGGCCACCGGCGCGGTGATCGGTGCGCTTTGCTATGATGCGATAGGGCTGGGCGCGCTCTGGATCGCTGCCGCATTCGCGCTGGCGGCGGCCATGGCGGCGGCGGTGTTCGACTGGGGCGGGTAGGACTCGCCTAATCCGTTTTCCGCGCTATTCTGGGCCGGACAACCACAAGGAGGATGCCAGTGATCGTGACGTTCATCGGGGCCGATCGTGCCGAAACCGCCGTCAATGCCGCGCAGGTGACGTTCGTGTCGTCCGTTACGGACGGCACCCGCATCCGCTTCGGCGAGAATCGCAGCGTGACCGTGACCGAACCGATCGCGCAGGTCGTGGAAATGCTCAATCAGGGATTGCGCCCGCACGAGTGAGACGAACTTCAATGGTTCCCCGGCCTGCGCCGGGGAACCATTATCGCCGCAATACAGCGCTCAAGGCATAGCCGCGATAGAGTGGCGTGAAGGCCAGCGTCAGCCGGTGTCGCGCCGCGACATCCTCCAGCACCGGCAGCATGTCGCCGCGCGGCGCCACGTCGAAGCGGGCGAGCCAGGCGAAAAGGAGGTGACGAAAGGCACGGGGCAGGCGTTCCTGTTGCCCGAAATCGACGACATGAAGCGCGCCGCCTGGGGCGAGCGCCCGCGCGGCCTCGTCCAGCGCCAGTTCCCATCCGGGAATCATCGACAGCGTATAGGACAGGAATATCCGGTCGAAGGCTTCGCGGCCCCACAGTCGCCGCGCGGCAAAGTCGGTCGCGTCGCCCTGACGCAGCGCGATGCGATCGGCAAGGCCGTGGCGCGTGACGGACGCGCGCGCGGTGTCGAGCATCGCCGGACTGATATCGAATCCGAAGCAGTGCGCCTGCGGCCAGCGGCGTGCCACGGCGATCAGGTTTCGCCCGGTGCCGCAGCCGACTTCCAGCACGCTCATGCCCGGCCCGGCGTCGAGCGACGCGATCAGCCTGTCCCGCCCCAGCAGATAATATTTGCGCGTCGCGTCGTAGATATGGCGTTGATAGCGATAGATCGCGTCCATATGCCCGGCATGGTCGGGCAGGACGCCGTGCGTGCGGTCGAGCATCGTCAATCCTTCAGCACGTAGAGATGGAAGCCGCCGTAGATGGCGGACCGGTCCAGCCGCGTGCCTTCATCGGAGCGTTCGGCTTCGTACCGCCAGCGGTCGAGCAGCGCATCGGGCAGGCGGCCGGGCAGCAGGCTGGGGCGCGCCGCCGTGCGGAAGATGACGCGCGATCCGGGGCGCGCCGTCCGGGTGATCTGCCTCCACAGGTCGGCCAGTTGCGCGTCGGTCATCCAGTCCTGCGCATCGAGCAGCACATAGCGGTCGAGCGCGCCGTCGGGCAGCGACCGCAGATGGTCGGTGAAATTGCAGTGCAGGATCTGCGCATGGGCGACGCCTTCGCGCACGGCCTCATGCTTGTCCGCTTCCAGATAGGGCGGAAGCGAGCCCTGCGGCGCTTCGTCGTTCGCGGCCCCTGCCTCAGTTTCGGCGTAGCCGCGACCGAAAGCCTGCCAGGCGAAGTAATTGCGGCGGATGTCGAAATCGCAGGCGAGCTTTTCGAGGCGCTGGCGCAGCACCGCGTTCATGCTCTGCGCGTCGCCCTCGCACAGCGATTCGAACTGGGCGGGGGGGATGCCGAGGCCGAACAGGGAGGCGGGCTGTTGCGTGAGCCAGCGGATGAACTTCTTGTCGAAGATCGGCGCCATCCGCGTCTCGAAGATGGCGCGCTGCTCCTCAAGCGAACTGGCCGTGAGCATCTCGCGCGGGTCGATGCGGTAGAGCTTCGCGATCAGATGCGCGCCGCCGATGAACTGGCCGAGCAGTCCGTTGGTGTAGAAATTGCGGGCGAAGGCGCTGATCCGCCGCCGTCCGCTGAGGCCACGCCCTTCCCAGTAGCGGCGCGTCACCTCGTCCAGATGCGGCGCGACATGGGTGCGATAGGCGGCTATGTTTTCCTTTCGCCCGGCCTGCGCGAAGAAGCGGTGGAAGGCGGCGTGATCGGGAAGATGGCGCGCGGCGGCGAGTTTCAGCCGCCCCAGCGCCACATGCGCCGTGTTGAGATCGACCGCGGTGATGCTGTTGGGCCGCGCGGTCAGATAGGACAGCATGTTGCAGCCGCCGCTGGCGATGGTGATGATGTCGCTGTCCGGCCCGATCTCCAGGGCCGCCATGTCGACCAGCGGGTCTTCCCATATCTGCGCATAGACGAGGCCGCGGAAGGCGAAGGCGAAGGCGCGTTCCAGCAGCCCCTTGGGCGTCAACTGGCCATGCTGGACCATGGCGGCACCGACGGCGCGGCCCGAAGCGGCGCCGTGGCGAACCGGATCAGCATCGGAGGTGGTCGGCATGGGATCGAGGAGGAGGGCGGGGGAGGTCGAAAGGGCCATGTTGTCAGGTTCCCGGTTCGGCTGAGCGATTGGGCCTGATAGGGGGGACGCGTGACGGCGCAATGACCGGGGGGTTACGCTTTTGCGTCAGGGCCTTTGGCCGTTACGCGCTCTTAGACGGAGGGTAAGCCGTTCTCCCGCGAAAGCGGGGGGCCAAGGTACCAATGCCTTCTTGTGCAACCCTGGACCCCTGCTTTCGCAGGGGAACGTAAATGGCGATGATATTTCACAGCCCTCATTCAGTCGGCGGCGGAGCCTCGTCCTCGATCGCCGCATCTTCCTCGTCATTGTCCTCGATCCGGGCGGCGCTTACGACATGTTCGTTGTCGGCGACGTGGAACAGGCGGACGCCGGCGGAATTGCGGCCGATGACGCGCATCGACGACAGGCCCATGCGAATGAGCTTGGCCTGATCGGTGACGAGCATCAGATGATCGTCGTGCACCACAGGGAAGCTGGCGACGACCGGACCGTTGCGGCCGATATTGTCGATATTGGTGATGCCCTGACCGCCGCGATTGGTGCGGCGATAGTCGTAGGCGGAGGACAATTTGCCATAACCGTTGGTGCAGACCGTCAGGATGAACTGTTCGGCGGCGGCGAATTGCTGCATCCGTTCCGGGCTGTTGATTGCGGCTTCCGCGTCGTTTTCCTTCCACGGCGCGGCGCGCAGATAATCGTCGCGTTCCTCCGTCGTGGCGTCGAATCCCCCCAGGATGGACAGCGAGATGACTTCGTCGCCATCCTTTAGCGTCATGCCGCGCACGCCGGTCGAGGTGCGGCTCTGGAACTCGCGCACGTCGGTCGCGGCGAAGCGGATCGCCTTGCCCTGCCGCGTAGCGAGCAGCACGTCGTCGCCTTCGGTGAGGAGTGCTACGCCGATGAGCCGGTCGTCGCTGTCCTCGTCGAAGCGCATCGCAATCTTGCCGTTGGTCGGCACATTGGCGAAGGCGTCCATGCTGTTGCGGCGCACGGTGCCGTTCGCGGTGGCGAACATGACGTGCAGGTCCTTCCAGCTTTCCTCGTCCTCCGGCAGCGGCAGCACGGTGCGGATCGTTTCACCGGTCGCCAGCGGGAGCAGGTTCACCATCGGCCGTCCGCGCGTGGCGGGGCCGCCCTCGGGCAGGCGCCACACCTTCATGCGATAGACCTTGCCCAGCGTGGAGAAGAACAGCACCGGCGTATGGGTGGAGGTGACGAAGAGGTTGGTGATCGCGTCCTCGTCCTTCGTCGCCATGCCGCTGCGGCCCTTGCCGCCCTTGTTCTGCGCGCGGAAGCTGTCGAGCGGGGTGCGCTTGATATATCCCTGATGCGTGACGGTGACGACCATCTCCTCGCGCTCGATCAGGTCCTCGTCGTCGATGCCGTCGGCGGCGGCAGTGATCGTGGTGCGGCGCGGCGTCGCGAACTCGTCGCGCACATGCACCAGCTCCTCGCGCATCACGGCGTAGAGTTTCGCGCGGTCCTCCAGGATGGAGAGATATTCCGAGATGTTGGTGGCGAGGCCCGCCAGTTCGTTGCCGATCTCGTCGCGACCCAGCGCGGTCAGGCGATGCAGGCGCAGGTCGAGGATGGCGCGGACCTGAAGCTCCGACAGGCGATAGACGTCGCCGCTGATTTCGGTCTCGATCGCCTCGACCAGCCGGATATAGGGCGCGACCTGCTCGGCGGGCCATTCGCGCGCGAGCAGCTTCTCGCGCGCTTCGGCGGGGCTGGAGGAGCCGCGGATGATGCGCACCACTTCGTCGAGATTTGTGACGGCGACGACGAGACCAAGCAAGAGATGCGCCCGCTCGCGCGCCTTGTTCAGCTCGAACTTGGTGCGGCGGGTGATGACTTCCTCGCGGAAGGTCACGAAGGCGCTGATGATGTCGAGCAGGTTCAGCGTTTCCGGGCGACCGCCGCGGATTGCCAGCATGTTCGCGGGGAAGCTCGCCTGTGCGGGGGTGTGCCGCCAGAGCTGGTTGAGCACGACTTCGGGCGTCGCGTCGCGCTTCAGATCGATGACGATGCGCACGCCCAAGCGGCTCGATTCGTCGCGGATGTCGCTGACGCCCTCGATCCTTTTGTCCTTGGCGGCTTCGGCGATCTTCTCGACCAGATTGTTCTTGCCGGTCTGATAGGGGATTTCGGTGAGGACGATCGACCGCCGATCATTGCGACCTTCCTCCACCACATGGCGCGAGCGCATGATGATCGATCCGCGCCCTTCATGATAGGCGCGCCGCGCGCCCGACTGGCCGAGAATGAGCGCGCCGGTCGGGAAGTCCGGTCCGGGAATGATCTCGATGAGGTCGTCGATCGTCACGCCCGGATGGCCCGGGGTCATCGCCGCGTCGATATGCGCGAGGCAGCCGTTGATGACTTCGCCCAGATTGTGCGGCGGAATGTTGGTCGCCATGCCGACCGCGATGCCGCCGGCGCCGTTGACCAGCAGATTGGGGAAACGCGCGGGCAGAACCTGCGGCTCGCTTTCCGATGCGTCGTAGTTCGGGGTGAAATCGACCGTGTCCTTGTCGAGATCTTCGAGCAGGCTGTTGGCGACCTTGGCAAGGCGTGCCTCGGTATAGCGCATCGCGGCGGGCAGGTCGGGGTCCATCGACCCGAAATTGCCCTGGCCGTCGATCAGCATGACGCGCATCGACCAGTCCTGCGCCAGGCGGGCGAGGGCCATGTAGATCGCGCTGTCGCCATGCGGGTGATATTTACCCATGACGTCGCCGACGATGCGGCTGCACTTGCGATAGGGGCGCCCGGCGACGTAGCCGGCCTCATGCGCGGCATAGAGGATGCGGCGATGCACGGGCTTCAGGCCGTCGCGCACATCGGGCAGCGCGCGGCTGACGATAACGGACATGGCGTAATCGAGGTAGCTCGTCTTCATCTCGTCGACGATGCTGATCGGGCTGATGTCCGATGGGTCGGCGAGGAGGGTCTCGTCGGTCAATGCTGTTCTCTTTTTCGGGTGGCGGGTTACATTTCTGCGTCGGTTTTCACCCTAGACCAGCCGGACCGCCCTGTCACCCCTCGCGCAGGCGTGCGCGCGAGGGATTCGGGCGGCATTTCCGACCTGCCTGCAGGATCGGTCATGACAGACCCGATTTCGCCTTCTATATCGCTGTTCAACGGTTATTCACCCGTCCTTGCCTAGTCCGCCTGTGGAACAAGGCCGGGGCGCCGGGGTTGCAGTTTCAGCAGACTGCTGCCTGATAGTTCAGTGCGTTTGTCCAAAGGAGAGAGTTTCTATGCGTTTCGTTACCCGATTGGCCGCTCCCAGACTGGCCGCCGCCATGATGATCGGCGCCGCCGGCATCGCGATGACCGCGACACCCGCCATGGCGCAGAAGGACAAGAAGGAAAAGGCGCCCGCCGCGCCGAAGCGCGACCTGAGCAAGCCGTTCATCGCCGCCGCGCAGGCGGTGGACAAGGCCAATCAGGCGAAGGACTATGCGGCGATGGTTGCGGCATTGCCGGCAGCCGAGGCGGCTGCGACGACGGCGGACGACAAGTTTACCGCGGGCAATTTCCGCCTGAGCGCAGGCATCGGTCTCAACGATACGAAGATGCAGCGCGATGGTCTGAAAGCCATGCTTGCCAGCGGCGGGGCGGGGCAGGCCGATTTGCCGAAGTTCAATTATTTCGCGGGCAAGCTGGCCTATGACGCGAAGGATTACGACGACGCCATGCCCTATCTCCAGAAGGCGGCGGAACTCGGCTTTGACGGCTCCTCGTCCTATCTGCTGCTCGCCGAAGCCAATTTCCAGAAGGCGATCGCCATCAGCGGCAGCGGCGGGCAGCTTTCGCCTGCGGCCAAGCCGATCGCGCAGCAGGGCCTCGCGCCGCTGAAGAAGGCGATCGAGATCGAGAAGGCCGCCGGTCGCGCCGTGCCGCCCGCCTGGCTCAACCGCGGCTTTTCGATCGCCTACACCGCCGGTTCGCCCGACGCACCGCAATGGGCGATGATGCAGGTTGAAACCGATCCGTCGGGCAACAACTGGCGGCAGTTGTTGCGCTCCTTCCAGGATCGCAACCGCTCCATGTCGGCGGGCGAAAATCTCGACGTGATGCGCCTGATGTATCAGGCCGGCGCGTTGCAGAGCGAATATGACTATGCCGAATATGCCGATACCGCGTCCAAGCTGGCGCTGTTCGGCGAAGTGAAGTCGGTGATCGACCAGGGCCGATCGAACGGCAAGCTGGCGGCGGGCAAGCTCAATGACTTCTACACGCAGGCGACGTCCAAGATGGCTTCGGACAAGGCGTCGCTTCCGTCCGCAGCATCGGAAGCGGCGAAGGCCGCCAACGGTCGCACCGCGGCCTTCACCGCCGCCGCCTATCAGGGCTACGGCGATTATGCGAAGGCCGCCGAACTCTACAGGCTGGCGCTTCAGAAGGGGTCCGTGGACGCCAATGAAGTGAACACCCGCCTCGGCATCGCGCTGGCCATGTCCGGCGATACGGCAGGCGCCAAAACGGCGTTCGAGGCGGTGGGCGCAGGCCCGCGCAAGGAAATCGCGGGCTTCTGGCTGCTGTGGCTGTCGAAGAAGGCCGCCGCCTGACGACGCCAGCGATATGGCGCAGCATTCGCGAAGGGATGCTGCGCCATTTTGTTTGGGTGCAGCCAAACGCTTGATCGACAAGGCCTTGTGCGCCCTGCGACCAGAGTCTAGCACGCAACGAGGCGCCGATTGCGCAGCAGGATCTACGGGAGAGTATATGGGGATCGGTCGCTTTGGACGTGCGGGACGAGGTTTTGCGATCGGTGCGGCCCTGACGGTTGCGATGACGGCCGGCGCACCGGTGCAGGCGGCCAAGAAGATCAAGGACAAGGAAACCGAAGTCGCGATGGCGGACGGTTTCCGGACCACGGCCGCCGCCGCGCGGACGGCGCTCTCCAGCGGCGACATGGCGACCGCGAACGCGCAGATTGCGGGTTTGCAGCCGACCAGCCCGCTCGAAAAATATATCGCAGGGTCGCTCAGGTTCCAATATGCGATGCGTCGCAACGATCCGCAGGCGATCCGCCGGTCGCTGACCGACATCCTCGAAAGCGGCGCCGCGCCGCAATCGCAGGTGCCGTATCTGCGCTATCTGGCGGGCTATTATTCCTATTATCTGGGCGAGCATAACGATGCCATCGCGCAGGTGAACTACGCCCGGCAGCAAGGCTATTCCTCCGTCGAAAGCACGATCCTGCTGGCTGACGCGCATATCAAGAAGAAGAAAATCGCCGAGGGTCTCGCCTATCTGGACGCCGCCGTCACCGAACAGCGCGCCAGCGGACAGCCTGTGCCCGAAGCCTGGTTCGACCGCGCCATCGCCTTGTCCTATCAGAGCGGCAAATGGGCGGACGTCGCCAAATGGACGCAGCAGAAGCTGGCACTCTATCCCAGCGCAGGCAACTGGCGGTCGGGCATCATCAACTTTCTCGCCGCGCCGGGCCTCGATCCGCAGGCGCAGCTCGATCTCTATCGTCTGCAATCGGCCACCGGCGCGATCGCCAGCGAGCGCGACGTGCAGGCCTATGCCAGCCTCGCCGCGCGTAGCGGGTTCGAGGCGGAAGCGATGTCGGTGATCGAGGCGGCGCGCGCGAACGGCAAGCTGACCGTCGCTGAGCCGGTGAGCGCCGCGCTGCTCAAGTCGATTTCGGTCAAGGCGAAGAAGGATATCGCCGCGCTGCCTGCGCAGGTGAAGAAGGGCGCCGCCGCCAAGGATGGCACCGTCGCCGCCGCTGCGGGCGACGCCTATTTCTCGCTCAGCCAGTTTCCCCAGGCCGTCGAGCAATATCGCCTCGCGCTGTCTAAGGGCGGGGTGGATGCGGCGCGCGTGAACAGTCGCCTTGGCGTCGCGCTGGCCCGGTCGGGCGATTTGCCCGGTGCGAAGGCGGCCTTGGCCAGCACGACCGGCAACTGGGCGACCGTCGCCAATTTCTGGACCGTGTGGGTTGATGGTCAGGGGCAGAAAACCGCGGCTCTGGCGGTTCCGCCGGTGCAGGTGCGGCGGACGCTCTGATACTGAAATCCTAAAGCTGTTGCCCCAGCGAAAGCTGGGGTCTCGCTTCCTTACTTCTGCACCAAGGAACAGCGGGATGCCAGCTTTCGCTGGCATGACGACGTAGGTTAGAGCGCTGCCTCGTACAGCAGATCCGCGCCTGCCGTCGCGCCGTCCTTCAGCCCCGCCGCTTCGGGCACGATGTGCGTGAGGTAGAACGCAACGGCGGACTGCTTGGCGCGCAGGAACGCCGGATCGCCTTCGCCCTGCGCCAGCATTTCGCTCGCGATCCGTCCCTGCCGTTCCATCAGCCAGCCGCATACCGCCGTCGAGAGCATGGTGAGGAACGGATAGCTGCCCGCCAGCCGGTCGTTCACCGACGGCGCGGCGAGCATCCACTGGCCGACGCTCTCCACAGCATCCACCAGCCCCCGCAGTCGCGCATCCTGCGCCTCCGCGCGAATGTCGGCGATCAGCGCGGCCAGCCCCGCGCCGCCGTCGCCCGACAGCTTGCGACCGACGAGATCGGCGGCCTGGATGCCGTTCGTTCCTTCGTAGATCGGCGTGATCCGCGCATCGCGATAATGGCGGGCGGCGCCGGTCTCCTCTATGAAGCCCATGCCGCCATGGACCTGCACCCCGATCGAAGCGACTTCGCAGCCGATGTCGGTGCCGTGCGCCTTGGCCAGCGGGGTGAGCAGGTCGAGCCGGACCTTCGCGGCTGCATCGCCCGTGCGGGTGCGATCGACTTGCCCAGCGGCATAATAGACGAGCGCGCGGGCCGCCTGCGTCTGCGCCATCATGCGCAGGAGCATCCGGCGCACGTCGGGATGCTCGATGATCGCGACGGGGCTGGCGCCGGAGCTGCCGTCCGCGCGCGGCGTCTGGATGCGGTCGCGGGCATAGGCGAGCGCCATCTGCGTCGCCGCCTCGCCGATCTGGACGCCCTGATTGCCGACGTTGAGGCGGGCATTGTTCATCATGGTGAACATCGCGCGCATCCCGCCCATCTCCGCGCCGATCAGTTCGCCGATGCAATCGTCATTGTCGCCGAAGGTGAGGACGCAGGTCGGGGAGGCGTGCATCCCCAGCTTGTGCTCGATCGAGACGCAGCGGACATCGTTGAACGCGCCGGGATTGCCATCCGCATCCAGCCGGTATTTGGGCACGATGAAGAGCGAAATGCCCTTCGTTCCGGCAGGGGCGCCCGGCGTGCGGGCCAGCACGAGATGGACGATGTTTTCGGACAGGTCATGATCGCCGAAGGTGATGTAGATCTTCTGCCCCTTGATCCGGTACGTGCCGTCGCCCAGCGGCGTCGCGGTGGTGCGCAAGGCGCCCACGTCCGATCCCGCCTGCGGCTCGGTCAGGTTCATCGTACCGGGCCATTGCCCGGTGATGAGTTTGGGCAGCCAGCGCGCCTGCTGTTCGGGCGATCCATGATGATCGAGCGCCTCGATCGCGCCCATGGTCAGCATGTTGACGAGGCTGAACCCGGCGTTCGCGCTGCCCAAGTCCTCCATCACCACGGTCGTCAGTGCGAAGGGCATGGCCTGTCCGCCGAACGCCTGCGGACCATCGATCGTCCCCCAGCCGTTTGCGACGAGCGCGTCATAGGCGGCGCGATAGCCTTCCGGCATCCGCACTGCACCCCGATCCCACTTCGCACCGACCGTATCGCCGATCTTCGCCAGAGGCGCATATTCGGCCTGGGCGAACTGGGCGATGCCTTCGACGATCGCATCCACCATGTCGCCGTCCGTCCCGGCGAAGCGGGGATGCTGCACCAGCGCGTCGATGCCGACGATGTGCTTGAGCACGAACATCTGTTCGGTGGTCGGGGCAATATAGGTCATGGAACACGCCTCTCCGATGCATTGCGTCCCCTCAATCACAGCTTTGCGGCGATGACAACAGGCTCTTGCGCGCCCGAAAACGAGCCGTCCGCACAAACGGCCTTGTCGTAGCGGCAGCCAGGCGGCGGGGATCGCACTTTGTCGCTTGCGAGGATGGTCGCAGGTGTTACGAGTGACGGATGACCGCCGCGCTTCGCCTCGACGCCTTCATACCCTACCGTCTGTCCTACACCTCCAATCTGGTCAGCGACGTGGTCGCGCGTGCCTATGATGCGCAATTCGGCCTCAGGATTCCCGAATGGCGGATGATCGCGGTGACGGCGGAAAATGACGGGATCACGCAGCAGGCGATCAGCGAGCGGACGCGGATGGACAAGGTGACGGTGAGCCGCGCGGCCATCGCGCTGGCCGAGCGCGGGCTGCTGGCGCGGGCGCCCAATCCCGCGGACAGACGATCGCATCTTCTGGTGCTGACGGAGGCGGGGCAGGCGCTTTACGCGCAGGTCGCGCCGCGCGCGCTGGCGCTGGAACGGGAGATGTTCGCGCAGTTCGATGCCGACGAACTTGCCCGGTTCGTGGCGATGCTGCGGCGGATCGACGATGTGGCGCAGACTCTGGAAACCGCCTTGACGCCGCCGTCCGACGCCGCATGAAGGCGTTGCGCGCGGTTCTCGACCCGTTCGTCCTGCTGCTGATGGTCGTGGTGGCGCTGGCGTCGCTCCTGCCAGTGCAGGGCGAAGCGGCGCGGATCGCCGACGGGCTTGCCGATGCCGGGATCGTCATGCTGTTCTTCCTGCATGGCGCGAAACTCTCGCGTGCGGCGATCGTCGCGGGCGCGGGCAACTGGCGGTTGCAGGGATCGGCGTTGCTCGTGACGTTCGCGCTGTTCCCGCTGCTGGGAATCGGCATTGCTGCGGCGATGGACATGCTGGCTCCCGCGCATCCGCTGGGCGATCCGATGCTGGCGAGCGGCATGCTGTTCCTCACGCTGCTGCCGTCCACGGTGCAATCCTCGATCGCCTTCACGTCGATCGCGCGGGGCGATGTGGCGGGGGCGGTGTGCGCGGCGTCCTTTTCCAACCTTGCCGGGATCTTCCTGACGCCGTTGCTCGTCGGCGTCACCATGCACCTGTCGACGGCGGGGCAGGGGAGCATCTGGCAATCGGGCGAAACGATCGCGCTGCAATTGTTGCTTCCCTTCGTGCTGGGGCATCTGGCGCGGCCCTGGGTCGGCGGATTCGTGGAACGGCACAAGGCACTGGTCGGGCGGCTGGATCGCGGGGCGATCCTGCTGATCGTCTACACGGCGTTCAGCGCGGCGGTGGTCGAGGGACTGTGGCAGCGGCTGTCGGTGGTGACCGTTCTGATGCTGGCCGGGCTGTGCATCCTGCTGCTGGCGGTCGTACTGGCGGCGAGCTGGCAGGCGGGGCGGGCGATCGGCCTGTCCCGCGCCGACAGGATCGTCCTGCTGTTCTGCGGATCGAAGAAAAGTCTGGCGTCGGGCGTGCCGATGGCCGGTGCGCTGTTTCCGGCAAGTCAGGTGGGTGTACTGATCCTGCCGCTCATGCTCTTTCACCAGATCCAGCTTATCGCCTGCGCGATACTGGCGCGGCGCCTTGCGGCGCAAGACGGGGCAGTCGATCCGTAAACGCGGCGTGGCCCCGACCATTTGTCTAAACGTCAGATGAACGGACATCAACCAGCAACGTCTGGACGCTCCATTGTCTCGACTTGTCCTGAATTGCTGCGATGCGACAAAACTTATCCGATAGTTGCCACGTTGTCCCTTCGCTATGAGGAAAAACATCACCGTTCGCCCCGCGAGGGCCGCGATTGCCGCTGTTCTCGCGCTTGGTTCAACCCCGCTTCTGGCGCAGGTTGCGGCTCCGGCCGCGCCGCCGCCAGTCGCCGCGACGCAGTCGGCTGCGCCTGCGATCAGTGTGGCGCCGCCGCCTGTGACATCGACGTCTCCGACGGTCGCCGCGCCTTCGACGGCACCTGTGATGAAGCCGCAATCGCCGGTCGTGCCGGCAGTGCCCGCCCCCGCGCCGGTCGTGGCTGAAGCTGCGCCCGAGGCCGCAGCCCCCGCCCCGGTTCGCAACGAGCGTGTCCGGGCCGAGCGGCCCGAACAGCGCGATGTCGCGCCTGTGGTGGAGCAGACCGCCGCTCCGGCCGAAACGGTTGCGCCAGTGTCAGCACCCGTCACGCCCGTCGAACCGGCGCCTGTCGCAACGTCGGGCGATACCGTATCGCCTGCGGTGCCCGCTTCCGATGCCGCCAGCGTCAGTCCGGCGGATAATGCCGCCGTCGAATGGGGCCTGATCGGGGGCGGTATCGTCCTGCTGGGTGGTGCTGGTCTGCTCGCCATGACGCGTCACCGCCGCCTGCGTGAAGAGAATGACGTGGTGCTCCACGCCGCGCTGCGTCGCGAAAGCCCGGTCGAACCGGTCGCGACGCGAGAGCCGGTGTCCGAACCCGTCCCGGCGCGTACCGTGATTACGCCTGCGGCTCCGGCTTATGCCATGGCGCGTTCGTCGGCAGGCACCAGACACGGCGATCTGGATGCCATGGTGGCGGCGCCGCCGTCTGCGGAAAATCCGTTCCGCACACGCAAGAACCGTCTGCGCCGCGCCCACTTCCTGCTGCGTCAGGGCAATCCCGTGGTGTCGCAGTCGCAGCACGCACCGGTTGCCGATGCGCAGCCGCAGGTGGCAAAGCGTCCCGCGCCGGTGTTCGACTTCGGCGGGAATGTGGGTCAGCGTCGTAGCTGGCGTCCGGCCACGACTTAACTGTTCCGGCATCTGAAACGGAAGAGCCGGGAGTCAGCAGACTCCCGGCTCTTTCTTTGCGTCAGGCGGCGACCTTCGCCAGTCCCTTGGACAGTTGCAGTGCCGCGTTGAGCCGCGCCTGCGGATCGCCCCAGGTCCGCGTGATGACCAGCTTGCTGTCGGGTCGCAGCCGTGCCGTGCCGTCCAGCCGCTGCACATAAGCGATGAGGCCCGCGGGATTGGGGAAGCTGTCGCCGAAGAAGCTCACCAGCGCACCCTTACCCCCGACGTCCATCTTGGCGATGTTGGCCTTGAGGCAATTCTGCTTGATTTCGATGAGCTTGAGCAGGTTTTGCGTCGGCGCGGGCAGTTTGCCGAAGCGGTCGATGAGTTCGGCGGCGAACGATTCGATGCCCTGGCGATCCTCCAGATCGTTGATCCGGCGATAGAGGCCCATGCGCAGGTCGAGATCGGGCACGTAATCGTCGGGAATCATGATCGGCGCGTCGATGGTGATCTGCGGCGAGAAGGCTTCGCGCGCCCGTTCCGCGACGATGCCGCCCGCCTTGGCGTCCAGGATCGCTTCCTCCAGCATCGACTGGTAGAGTTCGAAGCCGACTTCGCGGATATGGCCCGACTGCTCGTCGCCGACCAGATTGCCCGCGCCGCGAATGTCGAGATCATGGCTGGCCAACTGGAACCCCGCGCCGAGCGTATCGAGATCGGACAGCACCTTGAGCCGCTTGTCCGCCGTCTCGCTGACGATGCGGTCGGCGGAGGTGGTCATATAGGCATAGGCGCGGGTTTTCGACCGCCCGACGCGTCCGCGCAACTGGTAGAGCTGGGCGAGGCCGAAGCGGTCGGCGCGGTGGATGATGAGCGTGTTGGCGCTCGGAATGTCGAGGCCGCTTTCGACGATGGTGGTGGACAGCAGCACGTCGTACCGCTTGTCGTAGAAGGCGGACATCCGCTCCTCCACGTCGCCCGGCGCCATCTGACCATGGGCGACGACGGCGCGCACCTCCGGCACGTCCTCGCGCAGGAACGCCTCGATCTCGGTCAGGTCGGCGATGCGGGGGACGACGAAAAAGCTCTGCCCGCCGCGATAATGTTCGCGCAGCAGCGCCTCGCGAATGACGACGCCGTCCCACGGCATGATGTAGGTGCGCACGGCGAGGCGATCGACCGGCGGCGTCTGGATGACGGACAGTTCGCGCAGGCCCGACATCGCCATCTGCAGCGTGCGCGGGATGGGCGTGGCGGTGAGCGTGAGCACATGCACGTCGGTCTTGAGGCTCTTGAGCCGTTCCTTGTGGACGACGCCGAACCGCTGTTCCTCGTCCACGATGACGAGACCGAGACGCTTGAACTCCAGCCCCTTGGTCAGCAGCGCATGGGTGCCGATCACGATGTCGAGCGTGCCGTCCGCAAGGCCTGCCTTGGTCGCCTTGGCTTCTGCGGCGGGAACGAGGCGGGAGAGGCGGCCCACGCGCAGCGGGAAGCCGCGGAACCGCTCCTCGAAATTGTTGAAATGCTGGCGGGCGAGGAGGGTGGTGGGGCAGATGAGCGCGACCTGCATCCCCGCCATCGCCGCGACGAAGGCGGCGCGCAGGGCCACTTCGGTCTTGCCGAAGCCCACGTCGCCGCAGACGAGGCGGTCCATCGGCGATCCGGCGGACAGGTCGGCCAGCACGTCGGCGATGGCGCGTTCCTGATCGTCGGTCTCCTGATAGGGAAAGCGATCGACGAAGGTGGGGTAGCCGGCGCTGTCCGGTTCGGCGATCTGCGCGGGGCGGAGCGCGCGGGCGGCGGCGGTCTTGAGCAGTTCGCCCGCGATCTCGCGGATGCGTTCGCGCATCTTCGCCTTGCGCCGCTGCCACGCCTCGCCGCCGAGACGATCGAGCGGGACGCCGTCGGTCTCGGAGCCGTAGCGCGAAAGCACGTCCAGATTCTCGACCGGGACATAGAGCTTGTCGCCGCCCGCATAGCCCAGGGCCACGCAGTCGTGCGGGGCGTTGCCCACCGGGATCGACATGATCCCGTCGTAGCGTCCGATGCCGTGATCGGCATGGACGACCAGATCGCCGGGGGTGAGCGTCGCCAGTTCGGAGAGGAAGGCGTCGGCGCTCTTGCGGCGTTTCGCGCGGCGGACGAGGCGGTCGCCCAATATATCCTGCTCGGTCAACACCGCCACGTCCGGCGCGGCGAAGCCATGGTCGAGCGGCAGGACGATCAGGCTGACGGCGCCGCTGGCGGAGAGGCCCAGCGCCTCCTGCCAGTTGTCCGCCGTCGCCATCCGCTTGACGCCATGATCGGCGAGCAGGCCGGAGAGCCGCTCGCGCGCGCCGGGCGAATAGCTGGCGATCACGACCTTGCGGTCCCTGCCCAGCTTCGCGACATGCTTGCCGACCGCTTCGTAGACGTTGACGTTCTGCGCACGCTCAGGCGCGAAATCGCGCGGACCATCGACGCCGAAGTCCAGCACCGTGGCGCTTTCCGGTTCGTGGAAAGGGCTGGTGATGTGGATGGCGCGGGTGCCGATCGCGGCACTCCATTCGGCATCGTCGAGGTAAAGCTGCGAGGTGTCGAGCGGGCGGTAGGCGCCGGGATCGGCCGAGCGCGCCTCGATCCGGTTGGCGTGATAGTCGCGGATCGATTCGAGCCGCTGTTCCGCCGCCGCCGTGACGCCATGGTCGCGGATGATAACGGCATCGTCGCCCAGATGCTCGAACAGCGGCACCAGCCGTTCCTCGAACAGCGGCAGCCAGTGCTCCATCCCCGCCAGCCGCCGTCCGTCGCTCACCGCCTGATAGAGTGGATCGCCGGTCGCGGTCGCGCCGAAGGTTTCACGATATCGGCCCCGGAAGCGCTTGATCGTTTCCTCGTCCAGCAGCACTTCGGAAGCCGGGAGCAGGGTGAAGCTGTCGACCGATCCCGTTGTCCGCTGATCGCCCGGATCGAAGCGGCGCAGCGTCTCTATCTCGTCGCCGAAGAAGTCGAGCCGCAGCGGCTGCGCCTCGCCGCCGGGGAAGAGATCGACGATGCCGCCGCGGATCGCATATTCGCCCGCGTCGTGCACGGTGTCGGTGCGGACATAGCCGTTCGCCTGCAACAGCTCGGCCAGCTTGGAGATGGCGAGCCGTTCGCCCGGCGCGAGGCGCGCGACCAGCTGGCGGACGCGGAAGGGCGTAAGGGTGCGCTGCGTCAGCGCGTTGATCGTCGTGACGACGAGTTGCGCGCCGCCGGGCTTGCGTTGCAGCGCGTGCAGCCCCGCGAGGCGATCCGACGCGGCACGCAGCGATGGCGAGGCACGGTCGTAGGGCAGGCAATCC
The DNA here is from genome assembly GCA_965279415.1 of Sphingobium sp. Classification (GTDB taxonomy): domain Bacteria; phylum Pseudomonadota; class Alphaproteobacteria; order Sphingomonadales; family Sphingomonadaceae; genus Sphingobium. Next base: position 87,274 of record OZ257238.1, on the reverse strand, counting down.
CATGCCGGGATGCGGATCACTTCGAGATCGGGGGCGAAGAACTGTGCGCTGTCCGCCACCGCCTGCATCAGTTGTTCGTCGGGGGCGATGAACACGGCGCGGCTCGATGCGGCGCGTGCGATGTCCGCGAGCAGCCACGGCTGGAACCCCGCCGGAACGCCGGACAAGGTGAGCGGCGCAGAGGCGCGGAGGATTTTCTGAAGGTCGGTCACGTCATTCCATTATTGTTCGTAAATCCTCCCCTTTCAGGGGAGCAATGGTTCATTCCTCGACCGGCACGAAATCGAGTTTGCGCATCGCGTCCATCATCGGGCCTTGATAGCGGTCCGGTATGGGCTGGGTGCCGAGCGCCCAGGCCATGATGTCCACGTCCTGCTCCTCCAGCAGCGCCTCGAACCAGGCGAGTTGCGCTTCGTCCCAGCTTGCGCCGTAAGCGTCGAAGAAGCCGCCGATCATCAGATCCGCTTCCTTCGTGCCGCGATGCGAGGCGCGAAAGCCGATGCGGCGCAGGCGGGGGTCTTGGTGCATATAGGCGGCCCTTCAGGCATAAAGGCGATTGGCGGACGGGGCGTTTGATAAGCCCGGCCCGCTGCGATAGTGCTGCCCAGATAGTCATGCGACCCGATATTCTCAATCCGCTGTTTGCCGAAATATCGGCATTGAAAGGCATCGGCGCCGCGCTGGCCCGTCCGCTGGAGCGGCTGGGGCTGGCGCGCGCGGTCGACGTCGCCTTTCATCTGCCGGTGGCGTGGGTCGACCGACTGATCGTGGACGAACTGGACATGAGCCAGTCCGGACGGATCGTGGGGACGATCCTGACGCCGGTGGACTACAAGGCGGGCGGGGGGATGCGCGCGCCGTTCCGCGTCCATGCGACCGATGCGGCGGGCAATTACGTCTCGCTCATCTATTTCGGGAAGAACAGCGGGTGGCCGCGCAAGCTGCTGCCGCTGGGGGAACCGAAATTCGTGTCCGGCAGGCTGGAACTGTACGGGCAGGAATTGCAGATGGTCCACCCGGATCACGTGCTGCCCGTTGCGGAGGCCGCGACCGTCCCGGCGCGCGAGCCGGTCTATCGCCTGTCCGATGGGCTGTCGAACAACCGGATGCGGGCGCTGGTGGAGCAGGCGCTGGAGCGCGCGCCGGACCTGCCCGAATGGATCGAGCCGAGCCTGTTGGCGCAGCGGGAATGGCCCGGATGGCGCGATGCGTTGCAGGCGGTGCATCATGTGCCGGGCGAGGCGCTGGCGCGCGAGCGGATCGCCTATGACGAGATATTCGCCGGGCAACTGGCGCTGATGCTGGTCCGCGCGGCGGGGCGCAGGCGGCGGGGCGTGCCGATCGCGGGCGACGGGCGGCTGCGCGGGATGCTGCAATTGCCCTTCGCGCCGACGGGCGCGCAGCGGCGGGCGACGGCGGAGATCGAAGGCGACATGGCGCAGGGCACGCCGATGCTGCGTCTGCTGCAAGGCGATGTCGGATCGGGCAAGACGCTAGTGGCGCTGATGGCGATGCTGAACGCCGTCGAGGCGGGTAAGCAGGCGGCGATGCTGGCGCCGACCGAAATCCTCGCGCGGCAGCATCATGCCACGTTGCAGAAGATGCTGACGGGCCTGCCCGTGACGATCGCGATCCTGACGGGGCGCGAGAAGGGCAAGGTACGCGAATCGACGCTGATGGGGCTGGCCGACGGCAGCATCGACATTCTCGTCGGGACGCATGCGATATTTCAGGAGGCGGTGCAGTACAAGGCGCTGGCGCTGGCGGTGATCGACGAGCAGCATCGCTTCGGCGTGGCGCAGCGGATGATGCTGGCGGCGAAGGCGGAACGCGCGCCGCATCTGCTGGTGATGACGGCGACGCCGATCCCGCGCACGCTGACGCTGACTTATTATGGCGAGATGGACGTGTCGCGACTGGACGAAATGCCGCCGGGCCGCCAGCCGATCGAGACGCGAGTGTTGTCGGTCGACCGGGTCGACGAGGTGATCGACGCGCTGGGGCGGCATATCGCGGGCGGCGGGCAGGCCTATTGGGTGTGTCCGCTGGTCGAGGAAAGCGAAATGAGCGACCAGACGGCGGCGGAAGTGCGGGCCGAAACGCTGCGAATGCGCTTCGGCGATGCGGTGGCGCTGGTCCACGGGCGGATGAAGGGGCCGGACAAGGACGCGGTGATGGACGGCTTCGCGCGCGACGTGACCAAGGTGCTGGTGGCCACGACCGTCATCGAAGTGGGCGTCGACGTGCCCAATGCGACGCTGATGATCATCGAGGGGGCGGACCGCTTCGGCCTCGCCCAGTTGCACCAGTTGCGCGGGCGCGTGGGGCGCGGCGACAAGGCGTCGGTGTGCCTTTTGCTGCGCGGCAATGCGCTGTCGGAGACGGCGCGGGCGCGGCTGGCGCTGATGCGCGAGACGAACGACGGGTTCCGCATCGCCGAGGAGGACCTGCGCCTGCGCGGCGCGGGCGAAGTGCTGGGCACCCGACAGTCGGGCGATGTCGCGATGAAGCTGGCGACGCCCGAGCATCTGGCCGATCTGCTCGATGCGGCGCGGGACGATGCCCGGCTGCTGATCGATCGGGACGGCGGGCTGGATTCGCCGCGCGGACAGGCGGCGCGCGCCTGCCTCTATCTGTTCGAGCGGGATGCCGCCGTCACGTTGCTGCGCGGCGGATGATCCTTCGTTGCGGTCGAAGAACGACTTTGCAAAGTTTTAATTTTCCTGCATTATCCCGATCGTCGGCACGTCATGGACGGCTGGCGGTGTCGCGACGAAGGGAAATATCCCCCACCCCAGATGGCAGGGAGAACAGGGATGAGTACGGAAGCGGAGAACGAGCGCCGGGCAGCGGAACGCCGACTTGTGGAGCGCCGCAAGGCACAGGATGCAAGCTATGACGGGCCGGAACGGCGCACCGCCGAGCGTCGCAAGGGCGACCGGCGCGGCGAGGAGTGATCCATTTTACCAATCCGCCAGCCTGTTCCCCGGCGAAAGCCGGGGTCCAGTGCGGCAAGGGCTATACTTCGTTACCCTGGATCCCGGCCTTCGGCGGGGAACGGTGATAGCCTTCAACTCTGGCCGACGCGGATGCGATGTCCGCTCGGTGCATCGTCCTGCACCAGCGCCACGATCGCTTCGGCAACCGTTTCCGGCCCCTTGAGCGTCGCGGGATCCTCTCCCGGATAGGCGCGGGCGCGCATCGTCGTGCGGGTCGCGCCGGGATCGACGATGTGGGTGCGGATTTTGCTGATGTTCTTCACTTCCTCGCCATAGGCGTTGACGAGGATTTCGAGCGCCGCCTTCGACGCGCCATAGGCCCCCCAATAGGGCCGCGCCGTGCCGCCGACCGAACTGGTGACGGCGAGGACGCGCGCATCGCTGCTGGCGCGCAGCATCGCGTCGAACGCCGCGATCAGCGCCTGTTGCGCGCCGACGTTGAGCGTCAGCAGCCGCGCGAACTCTTTGGGATCGATGGCGGGCACGGCGGCGAGGCTACCCAGCGTCGCGGCATTGAGGATGAGGATGTCGAGCGCCTGCCAGCGACCCGTTATGGCGGTGGCGAGGCGACCGATGCTGTCCCCGTCGGTCAGGTCCAGCGGCGCGATGGTGGCGTTGCCGCCCGCGGCGTGGATGCGGTCCTCCACTTCCTCCAGCCCCGCGGTGGTCCGCGCGGTCAGGATGACATGCGCGCCTGCCCCGGCAAGGGCTTCGGCGGTGGCCGCGCCGATGCCGCGGCTGGCGCCGGTGACGAGGGCGAGTTTTCCGGTGAGGGGGAGGGATTGAGAAGACATATACGTTCCGTTCGCTCTGAGCTTGTCGAAGTGCCCGCCTGAGCGCCGCGAAGGCCGGTGCCTCGCTGCGCTCGGCAGAAGGCTTCGACTTCGCTCAGCCCGAACGGGGCTATTCGATCGTGATGTTCAGACCACCCGTTCCGCCAGCAGTTCGAACTGGTCGCGCACGACGGCTTCGTCCTGGTCGGTGAGCGTGGTGGGATAGTCGCCGGTGAAGCAGGCGTCGCAATATTGCGGGCGGATGTCGGCGCGCTTCGTTTCGCCGAGCGCCTTGTAGAGGCCGTCGATCGAAATGAAGGCGAGGCTGTCAGCGTGGATGAAATCCTGCATGCCGCCCACGTCCAGCTTGTGCGCCAGCAGCTTCGTGCGTTCCGGCGTGTCGACGCCGTAATAGCAGCTGTGCCGGGTCGGCGGACTGGCGATACGCATGTGGACTTCGGCAGCGCCGGCCTCGCGCATCATCTGCACGATCTTGAAGCTGGTGGTGCCACGCACGATCGAATCGTCGATCAGCACGATCTTCTTGCCTTCGATCAGCGCGCGGTTGGCGTTGTGCTTGAGCTTGACGCCCAGATGGCGGACCTTGTCGCTCGGCTGGATGAAGGTGCGGCCCACATAATGCGAGCGGATGATGCCGAGTTCGAACGGAATGCCCGATTGCTGCGCATAGCCGATCGCGGCGGGCACGCCGCTGTCGGGGACGGGGATGACGTAATCGGCGTCGACCGGATTTTCGATGGCGAGCTGCGCGCCGATCGCCTTGCGGACCGAATAGACGCTGTTGCCGTCCACGATCGAATCGGGGCGGGAGAAATAGACATGTTCGAAGATGCAGGGGCGGGGCGAGACGTCGCCGAAGGGGCGATGGCTGCGGATTTCGCCGCTGCCGGTGACGATCACCAGCTCGCCCGGATCGATCGAGCGGACATAATCCGCGCCGACCACGTCGAGCGCCACGGTTTCCGACGCGAAGATCGGCGAATCGCCGAGCATCCCCATGACCAGCGGACGGATGCCGAGCGGATCGCGGCAGGCGATCATGCCTTCGGGCGTCATGCAGATCAGCGAATAGGCGCCCTCGACCTGCTTCAGCGCGTCGATGAACTTGTCGAGCAGGGTGCGGTAGGTCGATGTCGCGACCAGGTGGATGATGACTTCGGTGTCCGACGTCGACTGGAAGATCGAGCCGCGCCGCACCAGCTCCCGCCGCAGCTTGCCCGCGTTGGAGATGTTGCCGTTGTGCGCAATGGCGAAGCCGCCCGACGCCAGTTCGGCATAGAGCGGCTGGACGTTGCGCAGCGACGTTTCCCCGGTGGTGGAATAGCGCACATGGCCGCAGGCGGCGTTGCCGGGCAGCGCGCGGATCACTTCGTCGCGGTCGAAATTGCCCGCGACATGGCCCATCGCGCGATGGGTGTGGAAATCATGATCGTCCCAGCTCGTGATTCCCGCCGCTTCCTGTCCGCGATGCTGGAGCGCGTGGAGGCCGAGGGCGACGATCGCCGATGCGGTATCTGCGCCGGAAATGCCGAATATGCCGCATTCCTCCCGCAACTTGTCGTCATCGAAAGGGTTCGTGGTGAGCATGAGCTATGGGGTCCGCTGCCAATGCGTTGACGCCCTGCGGGCATCGTTCGGGCGGCATATAGGGACTTGATGCCGGTTTGTCGCCTCCTTGTAACAAAAAAGCGTGTCCGGAGACGAAACAGTGCGTTGCGGCGGCATGTCCGCTTTGCCTGACATGCGCGATGTCCAACATTATTGTTGGTTATGGCCACAAGGCTACTGGCCTTGACCGATGCGCAGGGCTAAAGACGGTGCAGATGCACGCCTATGCCAATCCTGCCCGGTTCCTTTCGATTGCGCGGCCGCTGACGCCGTGGCTGTTCTGGAGCGGTCTTGCGCTGATCCTCGTGGGCTGTGCCTGCGGCCTGTTCCTGACCCCCGCCGACTATCTGCAGGGGCAGACGGTGCGGATTCTCTACATCCACGTGCCCGCCGCCTGGCTGGGCATGGGCGGGTGGAGCGGCATCGCCATCGCCGCGATCATGCAGCTTGTCTGGCGGCATCCGCTGGCAGCCATAGCCGGGCGCGCGATCGCCGCGCCGGGGGCGCTGTTCACCGCGATCTGCCTCATCACCGGTTCGCTCTGGGGGCGCCCGACATGGGGCACCTACTGGCAGTGGGACGGGCGCATGACCTCCATGCTGGTGCTGCTGTTCCTCTATCTGGGCTATATCGCGCTGGGCAATGCCAGTTCTGGTGGTAACGGCGCGGGCAACAACAACGCAGGCGGGGTGAGCCGGGTGACGGCGATCTTCGGGCTGGTCGGCGCAGTCAACATTCCGATCATCAACCGTTCGGTCGTGTGGTGGAACACGCTGCATCAGGGGCCGAGCATCACCCTGCGCGGATCGAGCATCGACGGTGCGATATTGTGGCCGCTGGGGCTGACGGTGCTGGGCTTTTCCCTGTGGTTCGGCGCGATCGTGCTGATGCGGATGCGCGCCATCCTGGCCGAGACCAAGGTCGAGGCGCGGATGCAGCGGCTGGCGCGGGGATGAGGCAAGCATGAACCCCTGGCCCTTCGTGATCGGATCCTATGTGCTGACCTTCGCCGGTACGCTGGGCCTGTCCATCGCCTGCTGGCGGGCGATGCAGGCGGCGGAGCGGCGCGCCGATGCCCTGAAACGGGATCGCTGACCATGGCCATGCGGCTGAAAGCCAAGCACCAGAGGCTCGTCCTCGCCCTCGTCGCGCTGGTCGCATTGATCGGCGCGGGCCTGTTGGCCGCGTCCGCGCTCAAAGACGAGGCGGCCTATTTCTACACGCCGCAGGACACCAGAACCAAGGGCATCGAGCCGGGCCGGGCGATCCGGCTGGGCGGCATGGTGGTGAAGGGCAGCATAAAGCGCGCCGCCGACGGCGTGACCATCCGCTTCGACGTGACCGACAACAAGGCGACGGTGCCCGCCGTCTTCAGCGGTATCGCACCCGACCTGTTCAAGGAAGGCACCGGCGTCGTGGCCGAAGGGGCGTTCGACGCGAAGGGCACCTTCGTCGCCACCAACCTGCTCGCCAAGCATGACGAACGCTATATGCCGCCGGAGTTGAAGGGCATGAAATATGACGACAAGGCGCGGGCGATGAAGGTGGCGGGATGACGGATTTTTTCGCGGCGGTTTCGTCTTTTCTTTCCCCGGTGAACGCCGGAATAGAGTTCTGCCGGGATGTAGGACAGAAGAAAAAGCGGGATCCCGGCTTTCGCCGGGATGACGTGCATGTATTCCTCCGTTCGGTTCGAGCAGCATCGAGCCTGTCGAGATGCGCCCGTCGAGAACCGGAGCATAAAGACGGCTTTCTCGACTTCGGTTCCCGGCTGCGCTCGAACCTCCGCTCGAACCGAACGGTTTGGGGGAGAAGGGTGATGGGGATCGCATCATGATCGCCGAAGCGGGGCTTGCAGCTTTGTGGCTGGCGGCGGCGCTGGCGTTTCTGCAACTTGCCCTCGTGTGGTTCGGGCTGACGACCGACAAGCCCGACCTGCTGTCCGCCGTGCGGCCGACCGCGGTGATGCAGGGGGTGCTGACGGCGCTGTCCTTCGCGCTGCTCGTCACATTGTTCCTGCGATCCGACATGTCGGTCGCGCTGGTCGCGAGCAACAGCCATTCGGCGAAGCCCTGGCTCTACAAGTTCGCCGGCACCTGGGGCAATCACGAAGGCTCCATGCTGCTGTGGGTGATGGTGATGGGGATCGCCGGAGCCGCCGTCGCCTTGTTCGAGCGGGCGTTGCGGCGCGACACGCATATGGCGACGCTGGGCGCGCAGGCGATGATCAGCCTGGGCTTCTATGCTTTCCTCCTCTTCTCCTCCAACCCCTTCGCCCGCGCCAATCCCGCTCCGCCGGACGGGCAGGGCCTCAACCCGCTGTTGCAGGATCCCGGCCTCGCCTTCCATCCGCCGACGCTGTATCTGGGCTATGTCGGGCTGTCGGTCGCCTTCTCCTTCGCGGTCGGCGCGCTGCTGACCCGCAATGTCGATGCGACCTTCGCCCGTGCGATGCGGCCCTGGGTGCTGGCGGCGTGGATATTGCTGACGCTGGGCATCACGGCGGGCAGCTACTGGGCCTATTACGAGCTGGGCTGGGGCGGCTGGTGGTTCTGGGATCCGGTCGAGAATGCTTCGCTGATGCCCTGGCTGGCGGCGACCGCGCTGCTCCACAGCGTGACCGTGCTGGCGACACGCGACGCGCTGCGGGCGTGGACGATCATGCTGGCGGTGGTGGCGTTCTCCATGTCGATGGTGGGCACCTTCCTCGTGCGCTCGGGCATCCTGACCAGCGTCCATGCCTTTGCGGTGGACCCGGAGCGCGGCACGTTCATCCTCGGCCTGCTGGCGCTGTATATCGGCGGGGCGCTGGCGCTGTTCGGCTTCCGCATCGGCACGGTGCGCGAAGGCGCGCAGTTCGAGCTGGTGAGCCGCGAGACGATGCTGGTCATCAACAATCTGTTGCTTTCGGTGATCCTCGGTCTCGTGCTGATCGGCACGCTCTATCCGCTGATGACGGAGGCGTTCGGGCACAAGGTGTCGGTCGGCCCGCCCTATTTCGATCGGATCGCAGGCCCGTTGGCGTTGGTGCTGGTGATGTTCATGGCGGCGGGTCCGCTGACGCGCTGGCGCAAGGATCAGGCGCGGGCGGTGGCGGGGCGCCTGGTCGTTCCCGCGGCGGTGTTGCTGCTGGCGCTGGCCGTGGTGAGCGTGCTGGCGTGGGGCAGGATCGGCGTGCTGCCGTTCCTGGGTCTCGTGATCGCGGCGGGGGTCGCCGTGGGCAGCCTCGCGCCCTTGTGGAAGCGCAATCTGCGGCGGACACCCCTGTTCACCTACGGCATGGTGATCGCGCATCTGGGCTGCGCCGTCAGTCTGGCGGGGATGGCAGCGGATTCGGCGTTTACGGTCGAGAAGCTGGTGGCCGCGCAGCCGGGCGAGACGATCGAGACGGCGGGCTGGACGCTGCGCTTCGACGGGATCAGCACCGTGGCGGGCGACAACTGGACCGCGTTGCAGGCCGACATGCGCGTGTCGCGGCGCGGGGGTGATCCGGTCGCGATTCATCCGCAGGCCCGCTTCTTCACGTCGCCGCCGACCAATACGACCGAAGCGGCGTTGCTGACGCGGTGGGACGGGCAGCTGTACGTCGTGCTGGGGCAGGAAGCCGGGGCGGGGCGCTGGCAGGTCCGCATCTGGTGGAAGCCGTTCGTGACGCTGATCTGGCTGGGCGGGATTATGATCGCGCTGGGCGGCACGCTGGCGCTGCTCGGGCGCGAGCGGCGCGGCTGGGTGCAGAAGCTGCGGCGGCGGCCCGCGACGGTTGCGGCAGCATGAAGCCCTCCGGCATGAAAAGCTGGGCGATCTGGCTGCCGCTGGGGCTGTTCCTGGCGTTTTTCGCGCTGTTCGCGAGCGGGCTGCTGAAGCCCGACGATCGCCTCATCACGTCGAAGATGGTGGGCAAGCCGGTGCCGCAGTTCGCGCTGCCCGCAGGGGCGAGCGACCGCCCGCCGCTGTCTAGCGCGGACCTCGCCACCGGCAAGCCGCGCCTGCTCAACGTGTTCGCGAGCTGGTGCGTGCCCTGCGCCGCCGAAGCGCCGCAATTGCTGGCGCTCAAGCAGGCGGGGGCGGAGATCGATGCGGTGGCGATCCGCGATGCGCGGCCCGATGTCGACCGCTTTCTGGCGCGCTGGGGCAATCCGTACAGTCGGATCGGGCTGGACGCGCGGTCGAGCCTGCAGATCGCGATGGGATCGTCCGGCGTGCCGGAGACCTTCGTGATCGACGGCAAGGGCGTGATCCGCCATCAGCATATCGGCGACATCCGCGCCGACGACGTGCCGGTGATCCTTGCCAAGCTGGCGGAGGCGCAATGACGGTGCTGGTGAGGATGCGCGGCCTGATCGCCCTGCTGCTCTTGCTGTTCGCCGCGCCGCTGGTGGCGCAGACGGCATTGCCGCCCGCGCCCTATGCCGACCGGCAGCTCGACGATCCGCGGCTGGAGGCCAAGGCGCGCGACCTGATGCTGACGATCCGGTGCCTCACCTGCCAGAGCCAGTCGATCGCGGACAGCAACGCCAGCATGGCGGGCGACATGCGGTCGCAGATTCGCGAGCGTATCGCGGCGGGCGAGGAACCGGAGGCGATCCGGACATGGCTGATCGACCGCTATGGCGACTGGGTGAGTTACGAGCCGACCGCCGCACCGATATTGTGGCCGCTGTGGGCCGCGCCGGTGCTGTTGCTGGGGCTGGGTTTCGTGCTGATGCGCGGGCGCATCAGGCGGCGGAAGGGGAAAGTCTGATGGGTTGGGCAATTGCGGGCCTGCTGGCAGTGGCGACGCTCGGCCTGCTGCTGTGGCCGGGCCGGTCGCCGCGCGCGACGTGGGAGCTGCTGGGTGCGGCGCTGCTGTTCGGGATCGCGGGCTATGCCTGGCAGGGCAGTCCGACGCTGGCGGGCGCGCCGCGCACCGTGAAGGATCAGGCCGCCCCGTTCGACGAGGAAATGGCGAAGCAGCGGCAGGCGATCGGCGAACGTTTCGGCAAGGCCGGGCAATGGCTGGTCCTGTCCGACGGCCTCGGGCGGCAGGGCAAGACGCAGGAGGCCGCCAATGTGCTGGTCGCGGCGGTGAAGCAGGAGCCGAACAATCCGACATTGTGGCTGGGCCTGGGCAATGCGCTGGTCGCGCATGGCGACGGGATGATGTCGCCGTCGGCCGAATATGCGTTCCGCAAGGCGATGGCGATCGATCCGCAGGCCCCCGCCGCGCCTTATTTCTACGGCATGGCGCTGGCGCAGTCCGGCCAGCTGGAAGGGGCGCGCAAGATCTGGGCGCCGCTCGCCGCCCGCCTGCCCGCCGGAAGCAAGCTGCGTACCGAGCTGGAACAGAATGTCGCGATGATCGACAGCAGGCTCGACGGCCAGCTTGGCGGGTCGTGAAGGACCGGCCAGGGCGGTGCGCATGTTGCACCGCATCACCGTGCGTGATAGGCGCGCCGGCACGAACGGCATGACCAGGCGGCATGACCGGCAATTTGTATCCGGCGACCGGACCCCGCACAGCATGACAGCATCGTTCCCCTTCCATGGCTGATACCGGACCCGACAGCGGCCCCGCGACGCCGGAGCCTGCGCAGGCACCCGTGCAGGCCGTCGACGACACGGGCGGCCATCACGGGCATGAAGGCGCGACGCTGAAGCTCGTCGTAGGCGCTATCGGCATCGTGTTCGGCGACATCGGCACCAGCCCGCTCTACGCCTTCCGCGAAACCTTTGCGGGGCACCATCCGCTGGCGGTCGATCCCGATCATATCCTGGGCGTCGTCAGCCTGATGTTCTGGTCGATGATGCTGGTGGTGACGCTGAAATATGTGTCCATCATCATGCGCGCCGACAACAAGGGGGAAGGCGGCAGCCTCGCCCTGCTGGCGCTGATCAGCGGGCAGACAAAGACGAAGCGCTGGACCTCCGGCATCATCCTGCTCGGCGTGTTCGCCACGGCGCTGTTCTACGGCGACTCGATGATTACCCCGGCGGTGTCCGTCCTGTCCGCGGTGGAAGGCCTCGCCGTGTACAATCCCGCGCTGCGGCCCCTGATCATTCCGGCGGCGGTGTGCATCCTGCTCGGCCTGTTCTGGATACAAAGCGCGGGGACGAACCGGGTGGCGACGCTGTTCGGCCCGATCATGCTCAGCTATTTCGCGGTGATCGCGACGCTGGGCGTGCTCAGCATCTGGCAGACGCCGGGCATCCTCGTCGCGTTCAACCCTTATTGGGCGTTCATGTTCTTCGTCACCAGCCCGCTGCCCGCCTTCCTGGCGCTCGGCGCGGTCGTGCTGGCGGTGACGGGGGCGGAGGCGCTCTATGCCGACATGGGGCATTTCGGGCGCAATCCGATCCGCATTTCCTGGCTGTTCTTCGTGCTTCCCGCCCTGATGCTCAACTATCTGGGGCAAGGTGCGCTGCTGTTCCGCGAAGGGGCAGGCGCGCTGTCCAGCCCCTTCTACAACCTCGCGCCGCAATGGTTCCAGCTGCCGCTGATCGGCATCGCCACGCTGGCGGCGATCATCGCGTCGCAGGCGGTGATATCCGGCGCCTTCTCCGTCACGCAGCAGGCGATCCAGCTGGGCTTCATGCCGCGCCTGCGGATCGCCCATACCAGCGCATCGACGGCGGGGCAGATCTACATCCCCACGATCAACTGGGCGCTGATGGTGATGGTCATCCTGCTGGTGCTGACCTTCCAGACATCGTCCAACCTGACGGCGGCCTACGGCATCGCGGTGACGGGGGCGATGTTCATCGACAATGTGCTGCTGACCGTCCTCCTGTTCCGCCTGTGGAAGTGGAACCGCTGGTGGGCGGTGCTGCTGCTCGGCATATTCTACATCGTCGACGGCGCCTATCTGGCCGCGAACCTGACCAAGATACCTTATGGCGGCTGGTTCCCGCTGCTGATCGGCTTCATCGTGTTCACCCTGCTCACCACCTGGTCGCGCGGGCGCAAGCTGATGATCGAGCGGATGCGCGAATCGGCGATGCCGATCCCGGTGTTCATCGCGTCGGCCGCCAACAGCGCGGTGCGGGTGCCCGGCACGGCGGTGTTCATGACATCGACGCCCGAAGGCGTGCCGCACGCGCTGCTCCACAACCTCAAGCACAACAAGGTGCTGCACGAGCGGGTCGTGCTGCTGACCGTCAAGATCCTCAGCGTGCCGGCGGTGGCGGAGGAGCAGCGTGCGAAGCTGGAGGATCTGGGCCGCGGCTTCTTCCGCCTCGTCCTCCATTACGGCTTCATGCAGGAACCCGACGTGCCCGCCGCGCTCAAGAACGTCACCCAGTGCGGGCAGGCGTTCAAGATGATGGAAACCAGCTTCTTCCTTGCCCGCCAGACTCTTCTCCCCTCGGCGCGACCGGGAATGCCGATCTGGCGCGAGAAGATCTTCGCCTGGATGCTGCGCAACGCGGAAAGCGCGATGGAGTTCTTCCGCCTGCCCACCAACCGCGTGGTCGAACTGGGCAGTCAGGTCGAGATTTAGGCTTCGCGGACGCGGCCATCCCGATCCGTTCGTGCTGAGCGAAGTCGAAGCACGCCCCTGAACGCAGTGAGGGGTCTTCGCTTCGCTCAGACTGGTCCTTCGACAGGCTCAGGACGAACGGATTTCTATGTCACCGCCTTACTCCCAGTGTCCGAGCTTCCCCCTCATCCCCGGATGAAGTTGCGGAAGTTGCGGCGTTGGAAGGCGCGGAAAACTGCGATTCTTCGCCTGCTTCCCCCTCTTCCCACTCCTCGTCTCCCTCTTCGTCCCCGTCGCTTTCCTCCTCGTCCGCATAATCCGGCCAGATGTCCGGGGGCAGGCGGTCGAGCAGGCCGCTCCAGTCTGCCCGTTCGATCTGTTCGTCGGTCCAGTTGGCGATGTCGGCGGGGTCGAGATCGTCGATCGGGATGCTCGCGGGATCGGCGCTGGCATAGAGGCGGTAGCGCATAAGGCGTTCGAGCAGCTCTTCCGGGGCCGTGGCGTCGACGGGCTTCAATGTTTCGCCGGATGTGATCGGGTAGACGGGGACGCCGGGGGCCGGGGCGGCGTGGCTCTCCCTTTCGGACTGCGGGCGGCGGGCCTCGAAGAATCGGACGACATCGGACGCAGTGCTGCTGTCGCGCTCAAGCGTTTCCGCGCGGGGGCGATCGGCGTCGCGCTCCATGCAGTCGAGAAACTCGTCGAACTCCTGCATTACGACGCCGCTGGCATGGTCGTTTTCGGCCTCTATCCGGTCGAGGCGGGCGAGCACCTGCATCAGCAGGCGGTCGTTGAGGCGATATTCGATTTCGTGAACGTCGCGATCCTTGTCGCGGATGTAGGTGCGGGTGCCGTTGGTGGCGCGGGCATAGGCTTCGTCGGCCAGCTTCTGCCGGGCGATGCGACTGGCGGCGTCCCAGCCGATGCGGAAATCCGCGCCATCGGCACGGCGACGCAGGGCATAGGCCGACTGATGCGACATGCCCGCGGCGGCGGCGGCCAGATTGACGAGGCCGGTGTCGGCCAGCTCCTCCAGAAAGATGCGGCGCTTCTCGCCGGTCCAGCCGTCCGCGCGGCGCGCGCGGGACGAGGGCGGCGGCGTGGCAGCGGCGGTGATCCAGTCCTCCGGGACGGCATCATGGGGTTGGTGGGCCGCGCTGTCCGGAGTGGAGAGGGCGGGATGAGCGGGATAGGACTGTTCCATGGGGACAGGATAACCTATATGGTTACTTGTAGGACAGGGTTGGGCGGATGGGCCATGTGTGGATGGGGCAGCCATGGGCTTCCCATTCCTCCCTTGGCAGGGGAGGCGGCATCACGCAGTGATGACGGAGGGGTATCGCCGTTGCGACAGGGGGACACCCCTCCACCATCCTTCGGATGGTCCCCCTCCCCTTGCAGGGGAGGATTTGGTTATTCGCTGATCGTCACAGGGACGGGCTTGAACACTTCGGGCGGCGTGTAGCCGGGCGGCCTATAGGTGCGCCCCGGGTCCGCAGGCGACGCGGGGCTGGCGCGTTGCGCGGGATCTTCGGTATATTCGTAGTCGCTCGTTCCGCTGTCCCCGAACGGTTCGTAGCCGTCGCCATAATAAGCGCGGTCGCGGCGTTCCGACAAAGTGGGGCCGCATCCCTTGCAGACGGGGGTCACCGATGCGCCGTCGTTCAGACGCGCGCTTACCTCCATGACGGCGGGCGGCGGGCCATATGCGGCATCGGGATTGCCGGTGCGGTCGGCGATGGCGTTCGCGTCCAGCGATGCGTGCGGCTGCGTTACGGCGAACTGGCCGAGCGCGACGCCCGTCATGGCGCTGAGGCCGAGCGCGGCGGCAATTGCGATGACGGTCTTTCCGGCCATGGTCATGCCTTTTCCCGACAGAGCCGCTTCCTTAAGCGACCAATGGTTACGAAGCCATAACAAGGCAGGGCGGGGGAGGTTCCGGCTGTGGGCGGGACGCATGAAAAAGCCGCCGGAGATTGCTCTCCGGCGGCTCTGGTCGTTGGTGCGGTACGGTCCCGTGAAGGATCAACCCGCCACTGTCACCGAGGATCATGGCTGCCGGACATGCAAGGCGCTGTTCTCCCGCGCAAGCGGAAGTCCAGGGTCCGAAAGACTATCCCATGTGGCCCTGGCCCCCTGCTTTCGCAGGGGAACAGCGTATGTCGACGGACCGGAAAGTCCGCGTTTCTCAGTCCATGTCGCTCGTGGTGAAGTCCGCACCCTGAACGGCACCCAGCGGATCGTCGCCGATCGCCGCTTCCGGTCCCTGCTGCAATTCCGCGGCATGTTCCTCAGCTGCGGTCTGCGGCGCGATCAGATGGGCCTGGAGACCCCGGATCTGGGCGCGCAGCGCGGCGTCGCGGCTCGATGCCGCCACGCGCAGGCGGTTCATGCCGGCACCGGTGCCCGCCGGGATCAGGCGACCGACGATGACGTTTTCCTTCAGGCCGACCAGCGTGTCCTTCTTCCCCTGAACCGCCGCCTCGGTAAGGACGCGGGTGGTTTCCTGGAAGGAGGCCGCCGAGATGAAGCTGCGCGTTTGCAGCGAGGCCTTGGTGATGCCGAGCAGCACCGGCTTGCCCACGGCAGGCTGCTGGCCCGCCGTCAGCTTCGCGTTGATCTCGTGCATTTCCTCCGCATCGACCTGTTCGCCGGCGAGCAGGGTGGTTTCCCCGCCGTCGGTGATTTCGACCTTCTGCAGCATCTGGCGCACGATCGTCTCGATGTGCTTGTCGTTGATCTTCACGCCCTGCAAGCGATAGACTTCCTGAATTTCCGACACGAGATATTCGGCCAGAGGCTCGATGCCGAGCACTTCGAGAATATCGTGCGGATCAGGCGAGCCACCGATCAGGTTGTCGCCGCGCTTCACGAAGTCGCCTTCCTGCACGTCGATCACCTTGCTCTTGGGGATCAGATATTCGACCGGCTCGCCGCCATCCTCGGGGACGATGGCGATCTTGCGCTTCGCCTTGTAGTCCTTGAGGAACTGCACGCGGCCCGAGACCTTCGCGATGATCGCATTGTCCTTCGGCTTGCGGGCTTCGAACAGTTCGGCGACGCGCGGCAGACCACCGGTGATGTCGCGCGTCTTGGCGGCTTCGCGGCTGACGCGGGCGAGAACGTCACCTGCGTTGACCTGCTGGCCATCCTCGACCGAGAGCGTGGCACCGATCGCCAGCATGTAGCGGGCCGCTTCGCCGCTGCCGTCGTCGAGCAGGGTGAGGCGCGGGCGAAGATCTTCCTTCGACCGGGTGGAACCACGGAACTCCGTAACGACGCGCTGGGCGATGCCGGTCGCTTCGTCGGTCTGTTCCACCAGCGTCTTGCCGTCGATCAGGTCCTGATACTTCACGATGCCGGGCTTTTCGGTGATGACCGGCATGGTGAAGGGATCCCACTCGGCGATGCGATCGCCCAGCTTCACCGGAGAACCGTTCTCGAACAGGATCGTCGCGCCGTAAGGCAGACGATGGACCGCGCGTTCACGGCCTTCCTGATCGATGATCGCCAGTTCGCCATTGCGGGCGAGGCTGAGGCGACGGCCACGGCTGTCGGTGATCGTGGGCATGTCGCGCAGTTCGAGCGTACCGTCGGCGACCGCTTCGAGGTTCGACGTTTCGTTGAGCTGCGCCGCGCCGCCGATGTGGAAGGTGCGCATAGTAAGCTGCGTACCCGGTTCACCGATGGACTGCGCCGCGATGACGCCGACCGCTTCGCCGATGTTGACCGGCGTACCGCGGGCGAGATCGCGCCCGTAGCACTTGCCGCAGACGCCCATCTTGCTTTCGCAGATCAGCGGGCTGCGGATCTTCACGGCCTGCGTGCCGATGCCTTCGATCTTGAGGATCAGGGCTTCGTCCAGCAGCGTGCCTTCGGGGATGGCGACGCTGTTGTCCTTAGGGTCCATGATATCCTCGGCCGTGGTGCGGCCCAGGATACGTTCGCCCAGCGACGCGATGACGCTGCCGCCCTGCACGATCGCCTTCATTTCCAGAGCGCGACCGGTGCCGCAATCTTCCTCGACGATCGTGCAATCCTGGCTGACGTCGACCAGACGGCGGGTGAGGTAACCCGAGTTCGCCGTCTTGAGCGCGGTGTCGGCCAGACCCTTGCGGGCGCCGTGGGTGGAGTTGAAATATTCAAGGACGGTCAGGCCTTCCTTGAAGTTCGAGATGATCGGCGTTTCGATGATCTCGCCCGAAGGCTTGGCCATCAGGCCGCGCATCCCGGCAAGCTGCTTCATCTGCGCCTGCGAACCGCGGGCACCCGAGTGCGCCATCATATAGATCGAGTTGATGGGCGCCATGCGGCCATTCTCGTCCTTGGGCTGGGCGCGGATCTCGTCCATCATGGCGTTCGCCACCACGTCGCCGCAACGGCTCCAAGCGTCGATCACCTTGTTGTACTTTTCCTGCTGGGTGATGAGACCATCCTGATACTGCTGCTCGTAATCGGCAACCATCGCCTTGGTGTCGTCCACCGTGCCGACCTTCGAGTCCGGAATGACCATGTCATCCTTGCCGAAGGAAATGCCCGCCTGAAACGCGTGCTTGAAGCCCAGCGCCATGATGGCGTCGGCGAACAGCACCGTGTCCTTCTGGCCGGTGTGGCGATAGACCTGATCGATCACGTCGCCGATTTCCTTCTTGGTGAGAAGGCGGTTGATGACGTCGAAAGGCACCTTGAAGCTCTTGGGCAGCGTTTCGCCCAGCAGCATGCGACCGGGGGTCGTCTCGAAGCGCTTCATATACTGCTTGCCGGCTTCGTCGGTCTGCGGCACGCGGCTGATGATCTTGCTGTGCAGGGTTACGGCCTTGGCGAACAGCGCCTGATGCACTTCCGACATGTCGGACAGCAGCATGCCTTCGCCCGGCTCGCCTTCGCGTTCCATCGACAGATAATAGATGCCCAGCACCATGTCCTGCGACGGCACGATGATCGGCTTGCCGTTCGCGGGCGACAGGATGTTGTTGGTGGACATCATCAGGACGCGCGCTTCCAACTGCGCCTCAAGGCTCAGCGGAACGTGGACGGCCATCTGATCCCCGTCGAAGTCGGCGTTGAAGGCCGAGCAGACGAGCGGGTGAAGCTGGATCGCCTTGCCTTCGATCAGCACGGGCTCGAACGCCTGGATGCCGAGGCGGTGAAGCGTCGGCGCGCGGTTGAGCATCACGGGATGTTCGCGGATCACTTCGTCGAGGATGTCCCAGACTTCCTTGCGCTCCTTCTCGACCCACTTCTTTGCCTGCTTGAGGGTCATGGACAGACCCTTGGCGTCGAGGCGGGCGTAGATGAACGGCTTGAACAGTTCGAGCGCCATCTTCTTGGGCAAGCCGCACTGGTGCAGCTTGAGTTCCGGCCCGGTCACGATGACCGAGCGGCCCGAATAGTCGACGCGCTTACCGAGCAGGTTCTGGCGGAAGCGGCCCTGCTTGCCCTTGAGCATGTCGGACAGGGACTTCAGCGGACGCTTGTTCGCGCCGGTGATGACGCGGCCGCGACGGCCATTGTCGAACAGGGCGTCGACCGCTTCCTGCAACATGCGCTTTTCGTTGCGGACGATGATGTCCGGCGCGCGCAGTTCCATCAGGCGCTTGAGACGATTGTTGCGGTTGATGACGCGGCGATAGAGATCGTTGAGATCCGACGTGGCGAAGCGGCCGCCGTCCAGCGGGACGAGGGGACGCAGTTCGGGCGGAATGACCGGCACGACGTCCAGGATCATCCATTCGGGGCGGTTGCCCGATTCCAGGAAGCTCTCGACGACCTTCAAACGCTTGATGATCTTCTTGGGCTTCAATTCCGACTTGGTGACGGCCAGTTCTTCGAGAAGAACCTTCTTTTCGCCTTCCAGATCGAGGTCGATCAGCATCTGCTTGACCGCTTCGGCGCCGATACCGGCGGAGAAGGCGTCCTCGCCATACTGATCCTGCGCGTCGAGCAGTTCGTCCTCGTTGAGAAGCTGATATTTGTCGAGCGGGGTCAGGCCCGGCTCGATCACGATATAGCTTTCGAAATAGAGGACGCGCTCAAGCTGCTTCAACTGCATGTCGAGCAGCAGGCCGATGCGCGAAGGCAGCGATTTCAGGAACCAGATGTGCGCGACCGGCGCGGCCAGTTCGATATGGCCCATCCGCTCGCGGCGGACCTTCGACACGGTGACTTCGACGCCGCACTTTTCGCAGACGATGCCCTTGTACTTCATCCGCTTGTACTTGCCGCACAGGCATTCGTAATCCTTGATCGGACCGAAGATGCGCGCGCAGAACAGGCCGTCACGCTCGGGCTTGAACGTGCGATAGTTGATGGTTTCGGGCTTCTTGATCTCGCCGAAGGACCAGGAGCGGATGCGTTCGGGGGACGCGAGGCCGATCTGGATCTGGTCGAAGGTTTCCGGCTTTACGATCGGATTTGCGAAGTTGGTCAGTTCGTTCATATGCCTGTCCTTTGTTCCTTAAGCCCTCTCTCCTTCAGGGGAGAGGGTTTGGGAGAGGGGGCTTAAAAAGCCCTGAAGTCCGCGTGACTTCCCCTCTCCCCGGCCCTCTCCCCTGAAGGGGAGAGGGAGGGAATTGTTATTCCGCCGCCAGCGCGGGGCTGTCGTCGTCGGGGAGCACGTCGAGCGACGTGAGTTCGACGTTGAGGCCCAGCGAGCGCATTTCCTTGACGAGCACGTTGAAGCTCTCCGGAATGCCGGCCTCGAAGGTGTCGTCGCCCTTGACGATCGCTTCGTAGACCTTGGTACGGCCCACCACGTCGTCCGACTTCACGGTCAGCATTTCCTGCAGCGTGTAGGCGGCGCCATAGGCCTGGAGCGCCCAGACCTCCATTTCCCCGAAGCGCTGGCCACCGAACTGCGCCTTGCCGCCCAACGGCTGTTGGGTGACGAGGCTGTAGGGGCCGATCGAGCGGGCGTGGATCTTGTCGTCGACAAGGTGATGCAGCTTCAGCATGTAGATGTAGCCGACCGTCACCTTGCGGTCGAACTTGTCGCCGGTGCGCCCGTCGAACAGATCGCTCTGGCCCGACGTGTCGAGACCCGCCAGCGCCAGCATCGCCGACACGTCGGCTTCGCGGGCACCGTCGAACACCGGCGTCGCCATCGGCACGCCGTTCGTCAGGTGCGAGGCGAGTTCGATGATCTGGTCAGCGTTGCGCGCCTCGATCTCGGCATGATATTTCTCGCCATAGACGGTCTTGAGGCGATCCTTCACCGCTTCGGGCGGCGCTGCGCCTTCCGGATTGGGGTTCGCTTCGCGCCAGTCCTCAAGCGCCGCCTTGATCTGCTGACCCAGACCGCGTGCGGCCCAGCCCAGATGCGTTTCGAAGATCTGCCCGACGTTCATGCGGCTCGGCACGCCCAGCGGGTTGAGCACGATGTCGACATGGGTGCCGTCGGCGAGGAACGGCATGTCCTCCACGGGAAGGATGCGGGAAATGACCCCCTTGTTCCCGTGACGGCCGGCCATCTTGTCGCCCGGCTGCAGCTTGCGCTTCACCGCGACGAACACCTTGACCATCTTGAGCACGCCCGGCGGCAGCTCGTCGCCACGCTGCAGCTTTTCGACGCGATCCTCGAAGCGGTCGACGATCGTCTTGACCGCTTCGTCATACTGGCCCTTGATGGCTTCCAGCGAGACCTGAACGCTGTCGTCGGCGACGGCGAACTTCCACCATTCGTGGCGCTCGACTTCGTCCAGCAGCGCTTCGTCGATGACGATGCCCTTCTTGATGCCCTTGGGCGCGGCGGTCGCGGTCTGGCCGAGCAACTGGTCCTTCAGGCGGTTGAAGGTCGCGCGGTTGAGGATCGAGCGTTCGTCCTCGCGATCCTTCGCGAGGCGGTCGATTTCCTCCCGCTCGATCGCCATGGCGCGTTCGTCCTTGTCGATGCCGTGGCGGTTGAATACGCGCACTTCGACGACCGTACCGGCAACGCCGGGCGGCAGGCGCAGCGAGGTATCGCGCACGTCCGACGCCTTTTCGCCGAAGATGGCGCGGAGCAGTTTTTCCTCCGGCGTCATCGGGCTTTCGCCCTTCGGCGTGATCTTGCCGCACAGGATGTCGCCCGGCTCCACTTCGGCGCCGATATAGACGATGCCCGCCTCGTCGAGGTTGCGGAGCGCTTCTTCACCGACGTTCGGAATGTCGCGGGTGATATCCTCCGGCCCGAGCTTCGTATCGCGGGCCATGACTTCGAACTCCTCGATATGGATCGAGGTGAACACGTCGTCCTTCACGATGCGTTCGGAGATCAGGATGCTGTCTTCGTAGTTGTAGCCGTTCCACGGCATGAACGCGACGAGGGTGTTGCGACCCAGCGCCAGCTCGCCGAACTCGGTCGAGGGACCATCGGCGATCACGTCGCCGCCGGTCACCAGATCGCCCACCTTCACGAGCGGACGCTGGTTGATGCAGGTATCCTGGTTCGACCGCTGGAACTTCATCAGCGTGTAGATGTCAACGCCCGACTTGCCGGGTTCGACATCGTCGGTGGCGCGGATGACGATGCGGGTGGCGTCCACCTGATCGACGATGCCCGAACGCTTGGCGGCGATGGCGGCGCCGGAATCGCGGGCCACCGTCTCTTCCATGCCGGTGCCGACGAAGGGCGCCTCGGCGCGTACCAGCGGCACGGCCTGACGCTGCATGTTCGATCCCATCAGCGCGCGGTTGGCGTCATCGTTTTCCAGGAACGGAATGAGCGATGCGGCGACCGAGACGAGCTGCTTGGGGCTGACGTCCATGAGGGTGATCTGATCGCGCGGGGCCATCAGGAACTCGCCTGCTTCACGCGAGGATACGAGATCCTCGATGAAGTGGCCTTCGCCATCGGTGTCGGCGTTCGCCTGCGCGATGGTGTGCTTGGCCTCTTCCATCGCCGAGAGATAGACGACGTCGTCGGTCACCTTGTGGTCGATCACCTTGCGGTACGGCGTTTCGATGAAGCCGTATTTGTTCACGCGGCTGAACGTCGCGAGGCTGTTGATCAGGCCGATGTTCGGGCCTTCGGGCGTTTCGATCGGGCAGATGCGGCCATAATGGGTCGGGTGAACGTCGCGGACTTCGAAGCCTGCGCGCTCGCGCGTCAGACCGCCCGGGCCGAGCGCCGACACGCGGCGCTTGTGGGTGACTTCGGACAGCGGGTTGGTCTGGTCCATGAACTGCGAAAGCTGGCTGGAGCCGAAGAATTCGCGCACGGCGGCGACGGCGGGCTTCGCGTTGATGAGGTCGTTGGGCATGACCGTCGACACGTCGACGCTGGACATGCGTTCCTTCACCGCGCGCTCCATGCGGAGAAGGCCGACGCGATACTGGTTTTCCAGAAGCTCGCCGACCGAGCGCACGCGACGGTTGCCGAGATTGTCGATGTCGTCGATCTCGCCCTTGCCGTCCTTGAGGTTCACCAGTTCCTTGACGACGGCGAGGATATCCTCGCGCCGCAGGGTGGTGACGGTATCCTCTGCGTCCAGTTCGAGGCGCATGTTGAGCTTCACGCGGCCCACGGCGGACAGGTCGTAGCGTTCCGGATCGAAGAACAGGCCGTCGAACAGCGCTTCGGCGGTTTCGCGCGTCGGCGGTTCGCCGGGGCGCATGACGCGATAGATGTCCGAAAGGGCGTGATCGCGGTCTTCGGCCTTGTCGGCCTTGAGGGTGTTGCGGATCCACGGGCCGGTCGTGACATGATCGATGTCGAGCAGTTCGAGCGTCTCGATGCCTGCCTTGTCCAGCTTTTCGAGGTTTTCGGGCGACACTTCATCGCCGGCCTCTATGTAGATTTCGCCGGTCGCGTCGTTGACCAGATCATAGGCGCTGTAGCGGCCGAAGATTTCCTCGGTCGGGATCAGCAGGTTTTTCAGGCCATCCTTTTCCGCCTTGTTGGCGGCGCGGGGCGAAATCTTCGCACCGGCGGGGAACACGACTTCGCCCGAATCGCCGTCGACGATGTCGAAGGCAGGCTTCTGGCCGCGCCATGCTTCGGGCGCGAACGGAATCTTCCAGCCGCCTTCGCCGCGGACGAACGTCACCTTGTTGTAGAACTCGCCGAGGATTTCCTCCGCGCTGAGGCCGAGCGCGAAGAGGAGCGCGGTGACGGGCAGCTTGCGCTTGCGGTCGATGCGGACGTTGACGATGTCCTTCGCGTCGAACTCGAAATCGAGCCACGAACCGCGATAGGGGATGACGCGGGCGGCGAAGAGATATTTGCCCGAAGCGTGCGTCTTGCCGCGGTCATGATCGAACAGGACGCCCGGCGAACGGTGCATCTGCGACACGATGACGCGTTCGGTGCCGTTGACGATGAAGGTGCCGTTGTGCGTCATGAGCGGCATGTCGCCCATGTACACGTCCTGCTCCTTGATATCGAGGACCGAGCGGGTGTCGGTATCCTGATCGACTTCGAACACGATCAGGCGCAGGGTGACGCGCATCGGCGCGGCATAGGTGATCCCGCGCTGGCGGCATTCCTCGGTATCGTACTTCGGATCTTCGAGCACATATTGCACGAAGTCCATTTCGGCGGTGCCGGCGAAATCGCGGATCGGGAACACGCTGCGCAGCGTCTTTTCCAGGCCGGAAATGTAGCCGATCGACGGATCGGAGCGGAGGAACTGCTCATAGCTTTCCCGCTGCACTTCGATGAGGTTGGGCATCTGCACAACTTCGTGGATGTTGCCGAACACCTTGCGGATGCGCTTTTTCGCGCCCGAAGTGATATATGCGGGGGGAGCTGCCTTGGTCGCCATGCTTGGTCCTGCCTTGTAATTCGCGATACGTCCCTCGCATCGCAGCGAGGCTTCAGCCGATTCGCGCTGCCCTATCGACGCAAAAAAGTGCGGGTCGGGGCTGTCCGATCCGCACTGTCAGCGTATGGCAGAACCTTCGCGTTTCCGCCCCATTCGTAGCGATCCATGCGCAAAAAGGATCGTTGCTCGGGCAGTGGAAGGCTGGTCCGCCGGTGCCGGGGAGGCGGTGGCGGACCTGTAACTCGTGAAGCGCATATAGCGATGCTGTTGGAGAATGTTAAGGGGTTTGTTGGTTTTCGGTCGTGGACTGGCAGAACAGGCCGAAATACAATCCTCCCCTGGCAGGGGAGGTGTCTGGCGCAGCCAGACGGAGGGGTGTTCCGTTGCGATAGGGTGATACCCCTCCGTCATCGCTTCGCGATGCCACCTCCCCTTCCAGGGGAGGATTTTCGGTCAGGCGAACAGAGCGATGATCGGAACGATCGTCTGCACCATGAAGAAGATGGCGAAGGCGATCAGCCAGTGGCGCAAGCGGGGGTGCGTCCGCGCCGGGATCATCGCCGGGGGAGTCATCGACTGTCGCGGGCCTTGAGCGCCTCGGTCAATTTCTTCACGTCCTGCGACTGGCCGCGCGGCACGATGAGGATCTCGCCGTCGGACACCACGACGATGAGGTCGGTAACCCCCGACATGACGACGCGTGGACCATCGCTGTGCACGAGGCAGCCGGTGCTGCCCAGCGCGACGACATCGCCGCGGAAGCTGTTGTTCGATCCGTCGGTGGCGTCGATGGCGTGAAGCGAATCCCAGCTTCCGACGTCGGACCAGCCCATATAGACGGGTACGCACGCGACCTTTTCGGCCTTTTCCATCACGGCATAGTCGATCGAGTCCGCAGGACAGGCGGCGAAGGCGGCGGCGCTGGGATAGATGCGCCGGCCATCGTACATCGCATCGTCCAGCGCCTGCCGGGCGGAGGCGAGCATGTCCGGCTGATACGTCTCCAGCGCAGAGAGATAGGCGTCGGCGCGGAACAGGAAGATGCCGGCGTTCCAGACATGGCCACCCTCAGCCAGCATGGCGGAAGCACGATCCGCGTCGGGCTTTTCGATGAAGCGATCGACGGCATGAACGCCGGTGTCCAGCACGTCCCCCGTCTTGATGTAGCCATAGCCGGTTTCCGGCGCATCGGGCGTGATGCCGAAGGTGACGAGCCAGCCGTCCTCCACTAGCGGCAGCGCGCGGGCGATGGCGGCGTGAAAGGCGGGCAGGTCGACGATCACATGATCGCTGGGCATGACGAGCAGCGCATCGGACGGCGCCTGTGCAGCAAGAGCCGCCAAGGCGATCGCCGGTGCCGTGTTGCGCCCGGCGGGTTCCAGCAGGATCCGGCTATCGTGCACATCGATGTCGGCAAGCTGCCTTTCGATCATGTCGGCATGCGCGGCATTGGCGACGATGATGGGCGTACCGAAGGAAAGCCCGCTTTCGGCCGTCGGCGCCGTGCGGCGGACCGTGAGCTGAAGCATGGTTTCGGCAGCGGTGAGGGCAAGGAGCTGCTTGGGATGTTCGGGCCGGGACATGGGCCACAAACGGGTGCCGGAGCCGCCGGAAAGAATGACGGGAACAACCGAAAGCGTCATGGAAAACAAACGTCCTTATCGTCTTGATTGGTCGGCGCCCTAGCATGCAGCTTTGCCATGGGGTAGTTCCGTTTATCGCTTTTGAAGGAATTGCGGCCATAGTGCGCACCAATTCTGCCAAGAGGGCTGCATGAAGATTCTCTGCGTATTCGGGACGCGGCCCGAGGCGATCAAGCTGTTTCCGGTGATCCATGCCCTGCGCGCCACGCCCGGCGTGCACGTGCGCGTGTGCGTGACCGCGCAGCATCGCGGGCTGCTCGACCAGGTGCTGGAGATCGCCGGGATCGTGCCCGATATCGACCTCGACGTCATGACGCCGGACCAGACGCTCGACGGGCTGACCGCCACGCTGATCGTCGCGCTGGGCAAGGCGTTCGACGCGGAAAAGCCCGACCGGGTGCTGGTGCATGGCGATACGCTGACGACGATGGTGGCGAGCCTTGCGGCCTATTATCGCAAGATCCCCGTGGCGCATGTCGAGGCGGGGCTGCGCAGCGGCGACATCCATCATCCCTGGCCGGAGGAAGTGAACCGGCGCGTTGTGGCGTGCATCGCCGACATGAACTTCGCGCCGACGCAGGGCGCGGCGGACGCACTGCTGGCCGAGGGGCGCGATCCTGCGGGCATCTATGTGACCGGCAATACGGTGATCGACGCGCTGCTGGCGACGAAGGCGCGGATCGATGCGGAACCGGCGCTGGCGGCGGGGCTGGACGCTCTGGCGACGCGCTTTGCGGGTAAAAGGATCGTCGCGGTGACGAGCCACCGGCGCGAGAATTTCGGCGGCGGCATGGAAGCGATCGCGGGCGCAGTGCGCGACATCGCCGCGCGGGACGACGTGGCGGTGATCTTCCCCGTGCACCCCAATCCCAATGTGCGCGGCGTCATGGATGCGGCGCTGGCGGACCTGCGCAATGTCGCGCTGATCGATCCGCTGGATTATCCGCATTTCGTACGGCTGCTGGACATGAGCCATATCGTGCTGACCGACAGCGGCGGCGTCCAGGAGGAAGCGCCGTCGCTGGGCAAGCCGGTGCTGGTGATGCGTGAGACGACCGAGCGGCCCGAAGGCGTGGCGGCGGGCACGGCGAAGCTGGTCGGCACGGACCGGGCGCGGATCGTGGGGCAGGTGTTCGCGCTGCTGGACGACGAGGGTGCTTATGCGGCGATGGCGCGGGCGCATAATCCGTTCGGGGATGGGCAGGCGAGTGGGCGGATTGCAGGGGTTGTGGGGGCGGAATGAAAATAGCGCTACCAGCGTGATTCAGGTGCACCGGTTTGCTATTGCCGATTTGTTACAAATTGCCCTAACCCCATGCGATCAAGCATCGTGGTTACATGGCAGTCCGTTTTCAATGTTCGTATCTTATGCGCAGAATTTCGAAGACGTCCTGCTTTGGCGGGTATTAGGTCATATCGAAAATGGGTTCTATCTGGATATTGGTACGCAGGGTCCGATATTTGATTCGGTAAGCCGCGGTTTTTATGAACAAGGATGGCGCGGAGTACATGTCGAGGCTACGCCAAGGTACGCCGCGCAAATGCGCAAGGACCGGCCCGACGAAATAGTCATCGAAGCCGCGGTGAACGACGTGCTTGGACCAATGATTTTTTACGAAATCCCCGAAACAGGCATGTCCACAGGCGATCTCGAGATATCGCAAACCCATAGCAAAAACGGCTTTCAGTCCGTTGCGCTATCCGTTCCTTGCATAACACTGGCCGAAGTTTTCGAAAGGATTGGCGGGCGCGACATACACTGGATGAAAATCGACGTCGAAGGTATGGAAGCGAATGTCGTCCGCAGTTGGCGTGAATCACCACAGCGGCCCTGGGTGATGGTTTTGGAAAGCACCTATCCGCGCACAAAAACACCGACCCATTCCGAGTGGGAACATATGGTTCTGGCGCTCGGTTACGATTTTGCATTTTTCGATGGTCTCAGCCGGTACTATGTGGCGCACGATCATCGGTCGCTGAAGGCGTCGTTCGATGCACCCGCCAACGTTTTTGATTGCATCAGGCTGTATCCCGACCATGCAATGGCAACATTGTCGATCGAGAAATATCAATCTGAAGCCGAAGCCTTGCGCCAGGAGCACGCGAAACGGGAAATATGGTTTACGGAACAACGCCAGCTTTTTGAGCATCAGACGCAGAAGTCTCGGCACGCCTATGAGCAAACGGTCGCTAAGATGCAGAGCGACCATGCGAATGTAGTTTCGGTGTTGGAAAAGGCGGCCGACAGCGTTCGCCGCGAGTTCCGTAGTGCGCAACAGCATATTACGGTTCTTAAAGACGCAGCCCATGATTACGTCCTGCAGCGGGATGCCGCCGTGTCTCGGCAAAACGCCCTTGAAAACAGGCTTGACGAACTTAAAGCGCACTATGCGGCGGCGAAGATCGAGCTGATAACGCAACACGAGCAGGCAGAAGGCCTGTCGCGAGCACTATTTCGTATCCTTCGCAGCAGAGGCTGGCGACGTTTGCAGCGTTGGCGATTTGTGGCTAGAGCATTAGGTCTGCCAGCAACGCCGGCTGTTCCCGCATTGCGTCCTATACCCGTTTTGTTCTCCGACAAGCCGGACTATCTTCATCGACTGAAATGGGGCTCGGAATATATTATACCCACCGGACCGGCATCGTCAGTTGACGATCTTATGGCACTGGACGGCGACGCGTTTGTAACGCTGGCCTATGTAACGTTGCTCGGCCGCATACCGGACGATGAGGGCAGGAAACATTTTTGCGCTCGGTTGCTGCACGGTGAAGACAAATATGATGTGTTGTTGCAGTTGAGACGGTCGAGAGAAGGCCGGTCGCGCCATGTTCCAACCGATGGTCTGCACCATGCGATCACCCGCTATCGGTTAAGCCGGATATGGGGTTTAGGCTGGCTGCATCCCGACCTGCGACAGTGAGGATAGTGGCGGCGGCGCTTCGTAGCGGGGATATTGTGTTGAACAGAACGCGGATAGCGCCGCTCCAAACGGTTGGGGATCGGAGACATTGATCCCCGTTGCGATCGTCATGAGCGATTGATTTGTCTCAAGTCAAAATCTAATGCCGCATCAAGACGTTGGAAATCAGTTTTTGCCAAGGCGTCGCAGGAGAATTTATGGGAAGGTTTGAAAGTGCTGTTGAAGCCAGAGAGACGCTGGCTGAGGACTTCTTCGGTGGCTGGCAGCCTTCAGATGCCGATCTTCTGAACCGCTACTACATGCCTGCTGAGCCCAGCGAAGGTAAAATCACGGACTTCTTCGGTATAAAGACCGACTCGTCCTTTCACGCTTGGGCAGCGCATCTCCATAATCAAATCGTGAATGTTATTCCCATTCCCGATGATTCCCTGCGCGCTGAAACCATCGAATATTATGCGACGCTCAATAGCTTCGAGATGGCACCGGAAGGTACGTTCTCTATGGCCGAAATAGGTGCTTCCTACGGGCCATGGACCTGTTTCGCGGCAACGCTTGCAAAGCGATACAATCGAATTGCGCGGCTGGTTGCCGTCGAGGCAAGCAGCTTTCTGTATGCCCTAATTCCACAGCACTTGATGGAAAACGGTATAAACCCGAACGAGGGAAATATCAGTTTGATAAAGGGTGCAGTGGCAAGCGAGCACGGTAACCTGCATTTCCCGATCGTAACGAGCGCCGCGGAAAATGGCGGCCAGATCATAGATCAACCAGGTGAGTCGGATTATCTCGGCCGCAAGGTGGAATATGAAGCGGTGCAGGCATTTCCGCTGGCGGAAGTGCTGCCGACGGGCATGGTGGATCTTGTGCATATCGACGTGCAGGGTGTCGAATTCGATGTTCTATCTTCTGCAATCCATTCGCTCAATGCAAGAGTGCGCGTGATTTTCATCGGCACGCATTCCCGTTTGATCGAGGGGCAACTCATCGAATTGTTTCATAAGAACGGCTGGGAGTTGGAACGTGAAAGGCCGACAAAATTTGTTTATACGCATGGTCGCCCCGATGTCGTTGGGTGGACAACGCGTGATGGCGGTCAGTATTGGATAAATCGCAATTTGGTGCCGGCCTGATCTTTGTTTCGACGTTTGCTCCACCATCAGATCAATAATTTTATCGGACACGTTTCATGACAGAAACCTATGCGCGCTATTTCGATGGTACTGGCTGGCTTGAGCCAATGTATAGTTATTCACAGAACTTCGAGGATGTGACCTTGCGGCGGGGCCTGCTCGACATCGACATCGGGTTTTACGTCGATATCGGTGGGTACGACCCGAACAGCCACAGCGTGACGCGGCATTTTTATGATAAAGGCTGGTCGGGCGTTAATGTTGAGCCAAATGTTATCAATTTGAGAAAGTTCGAAGCTGACCGGCCTAGAGATATTAATGTTGGCGTGGCCGTTGGTCGCGAGGATGGAGAAATTAATCTTCACATAATCGGCGATACTGGTTTGACGACCACAGTTGAGGCTATGGCAAAAGGCCATGCCACATCAGGATTTGAGACCACCAGCGTTGTAGCCACGAAAATGGTAACGTTGGAAACTCTGTTAAGAACATATTGCCAAGGGAAGGTCATCGATTTCCTTAAAATCGATGTTGAAGGCGCTGAACAAGAGGTGGTTTTGCCTTATGGCTTTGAAGAGTTTCGGCCCAGAATTATCGTTGTCGAAAATGGCGATGGATACAACGATCATCTGATAAGCAAGGGCTATATATTCTGTTGGTATGA
This sequence comes from Sphingobium sp., assembly GCA_965279415.1. GTDB lineage: Bacteria > Pseudomonadota > Alphaproteobacteria > Sphingomonadales > Sphingomonadaceae > Sphingobium. Next base: position 57,319 of record OZ257238.1, on the reverse strand, counting down.
CGGCCTGAATCGTTGGTATGTCAGAACCGAAGACTCTCATAGGTGTGACCTGATTGCGCGCCCCCCCAGCCTTTGGGATCAGATCTCTAATGCCCCTCGCGGAGAGTAAACGGGCCATAACCATAATGGTGTCCAATTTCCAAATTGTTTAGGTATTCCGGCATATAGGCGATCGATAAGGCGGCCTAATCCTAAGGCTGCTATGGCTTTAGGATCGTTATGCCCGTCGACATCGAACAGCAGGTTTCCGTTATCGGGCTTGGCTATATCGGCCTGCCCACCGCCGCGCTGATCGCCCGGTCCGGGGCGCGGGTGCTGGGGATCGACGTGTCGCCGCATGTGGTGGAGACGGTGAACAGCGGGCGCGTGCATATCGAGGAAGTCGATCTGGACGGGCTGGTGCAGGGCGTGGTGGCGCGCGGACTGTTGCGCGCGTCGACGCAGGTGGAGCCGAGCGACGTGTTCGTCATCGCCGTGCCGACGCCGGTGTCTGAGGATCATGCACCGGACATTTCCTTCGTGCTGTCCGCCGCGCGCACGATCGCGCCGGTGCTGAAGGCCGGGGACACGGTGATCCTGGAATCCACCTCGCCCGTCGGTACGACCGAGGCGATGCGCGATCTGCTCGCGACGCTGCGGCCCGACCTGAAAATGCCGGGCCATGGCGTGGGTTCCGGCGGCGTGCCCGATGTCTCCATCGCCTATTGCCCGGAGCGGGTGTTGCCCGGCCGCATCCTCGTCGAGCTGATCGACAACGACCGCTGCATCGGCGGCATCACGCCGCGCTGCGCACGCAAGGCGCTGGGATTCTATCGCCAGTTCGTGCGCGGCCAGTGCATCACCACCACGGCGCGCGCGGCCGAAATGGTCAAGCTGGTCGAGAACAGTTTCCGCGACGTCAACATCGCCTTCGCCAACGAGCTTTCGGTGATCGCGGAAGGCATGGGCATCGACGTGTGGGAAGTCATCCGCCTCGCCAACCGCCATCCGCGCGTCAACATATTGCAGCCGGGGCCGGGCGTGGGCGGGCACTGCATCGCCGTCGACCCGTGGTTCATCGTGCATGGCGACCCGGAGAATGCGCGCATCATCCGCACCGCGCGCGAAGTCAACGACGCCAAGACCGACCATGTGGTAGCGAAGGCATCCGACCTGATCGACGCGCATCCGGGGGCGGAGATCGCCTGCCTTGGGCTGGCGTTCAAGGCGAACATCGACGATTTCCGGGAAAGCCCGGCAGTGAAGGTCGCCGCCCGTCTGGCGCGGCGCTATGGCCGCCGGGTCAAGCTGGTGGAGCCTTATGCCCATGATCTGCCGGTGGATTTCGTGGGCACGGGCGCGGCACTGATCGACATCGACAGCGCGCTGGAACGCTGCGGCCTGTTCATCGTGCTGGTGGATCACGACATCTTCAAGTCCGTGCCGGTCGAGGAGCGGGCGGGCAAGACGGTGTACGATACGCGGGGGATATGGCCCGATCAGCCGGTGGCGGTGGCGCCGGTGGTGCGGGTTGCTGGCGCGGCCTGAGGGCGGCGCACTCGGTTTTGGTTCGCGCTGAGTGGGCTTTGCTTGTCGAACCATCATGCGAAGCTCTCGAATATTTTCCGTTCCCCGGCGAAAGCCGGGGTCCAGAGCCACAAATGCTGTTCTTCGTTGCCCTGGACCCCGGCTTTCGCCGGGGAACAGCGCCTTACGGCCTAAATCGGCCAGCGAGTTACTTCTCCTCCGCGTCTACACGGCTCCGCGTGAACCCCAAGCCATTCAGATGATTGGACGGACGGCGCTGCTCTGCTAAAGGGCGGCGATGCTAATGCGTTTCGTCCTTGCGCTGTTCTTTCTGTCGCTGGCCGCCAATGCCGCCTTTGCCCTGCGCGATCCTAGCCTGTGGGCGATCCCCGCGATGCTGCTGGGCTGGTACATGGCCGACATGCTTTCGGGCGCGGTGCACATGTATATGGACTATCGCCCGTGCGTGACCGGCGTGGGGCTGGACCGGCTGTATTTCTATCCCGGTTCGCGCGAGTCGGACGAGTATCAGGCGATGTTCCGCACCGCGATGCGCCGGATCAATCCGCTCGAACGGCTGGTCTATGATTTCAAGAACCACCATCCGCGGCCCGATGCGCTGGGGCGGCGGGGCGTCGTGCGGCTGATCGGATCGACCGTGCTGGCGGGGGCCTTGCCTTTGTCGCTGCTGATGAACGGCGCGGCGTTGATCTGGCCGGTGCCCGGATGGGCGATGGCGGGGATGGTGGCGCTGCTGATCGGCGGGGCGTTCGCGCAATATTTCCACGGCACGCTGCATCGGGCCGACAATGTGTGGATCGTGCGGGCGATGCGGCGCGCGGGCCTGCTGATGACGCCGCAGGCACACCAGTTGCACCACGATACGCTGAAACGTGATTTCAGCACCAATTGCGGCTGGAGCAATCCGCTGCTCAACCGGCTGTTCGCGCTGGCCTACGGGCGGCGATGGCTGACCGACGACGGGCTGGAGCCGATGGGGTAGGGGCGGCGTGCTTCTCCTGTTGCAATACGAAGCGGTAACGGGCAGTGGATTCTCAAAGACTTGGGTTAACGCGATACTTCCGGCCCGGAAAGTCTGATCGCGGGTGTCGTGGTGCCTCGCAATAGACTGTAGATAAAGAGATTTTCGGACATACATATGTGGAATGATATAAAGATCAGGCTGGGGCGCCTGGACCCGTTGTTTATCGTGACTTTCCTGATCCCCGTTATCGGCGCGGCCCTGTATTTCGGGGTGATCGCATCGGACGTATATATTTCGGAATCGCGCTTCGTCGTGCGCAGCCCGGAAAAGCAGTCTTCTTCAGGTCTAGGTTTCCTGCTGAAAGGCGCAGGTTTTTCCAGCGCGGGCGATGAAGTGTTCGCGGTGAAGGATTATGCGACGTCGCGCGATGCCTTGCGCACGCTGAACAAGGACAATGCGATCGTCCGCATCTACACCAACCCGGTCATCGACCCTATCAACCGTTTCGGCGGCATGTTTTCAGGTGACAGCTTTGAAAACTTGTTCAAATATTACAACAAGAAAATCGACGTGGAGCATGACAGCGCAACGTCGATAACTTTGCTGACCGTAAGGGCCTACACCGCCCAGGACGCGTTCAGCATCAACGAGCGGCTGCTGGAACAGAGCGAATCTCTCGTGAACCGGTTGAATGAACGCGGGCGCGAAGACCTTATCCGCTTTGCCAAGGTCGAGGTGGCCGAAGCCGAACGCAAGGCGACAGCTGCAGCGCTTGCATTGTCTGCTTATCGCAACAAGGAAGGTGTGGTCGATCCTGAGCGCCAGGCAACCGTTCAGCTTCAGCTTGTATCGAAATTGCAGGACGAGCTGATTACGACCAAGACGCAACTCGTGCAGTTGCGTGCCTTTACCCCCGACAACCCACAGATCGAAGTGCTGCAATCGCGCGTGTCCGGCCTCACCAAGGAAATCGATGCCGAAATCGGGAAGGTGGCCGGCAATCGCGGTTCGCTCGCCGGGACGGCCGCACGCTATCAGCGCCTGCAGCTTGAAAGCCAGTTTGCCGACCGGCAACTGGGCAGCGCAATGGCGTCCCTGGAGGAAGCGCGCAACGAGGCGCGCCGCAAACAGATCTATGTCGAACGCATCGTGCAGCCCAACCTGCCTGACAAGGCAATGGAACCGCGACGCTGGCGCGGTTTTTTTGCGACAGTCGTCCTGGGCCTTGTGGCGTGGGGCATATTGACGATGCTGCTGGCCGGTATGCGTGAGCACAAGGACTAGTCCAGTGGCCGAAGAAACAACAATGGCGCGATCATGGATGTTGCAGCGCCGCGTGATCGGCGCGCTGCTGATGCGTGAGATACTGACACGTTTCGGGCGCCACAATATCGGCTTTCTATGGTTGTTCGTGGAGCCGATGCTGTTCACGCTGGGCGTGACAGCGTTGTGGACGCTTGCCAAATCCGTGCATGGATCGGACCTGCCTATCGCGGCCTTTGCCCTCACCGGCTATTCGAGCGTGCTGTTGTGGCGTAACATGCCCAGCCGCTGCATAGGCGCGGTCGCACCCAATCTGGCTTTGATGTATCACAGGCACGTCAAGTTGCAGGATGTGTTTGCGGCACGCCTTTTGCTGGAAGGGGGAGGTGCTACGATCTCGTTCGTAGTTTTGTCGCTGATGTTCATATCGATTGGCATGATAAGCCCGCCTGAAGATCTGTTGCAGGTTGCGGGGGGGTGGCTGATGATCGCGTGGTTCGGTTCCTCTCTGGCGTTGCTGCTGGCTTGCCTGGCTGAACAATCGGAAATCGTCGACAAGCTGTGGCATCCCGCTTCGTATCTGCTCTTTCCTTTGTCAGGTGCCGCTTTCATGGTCAGCGCCTTGCCCCCGGCGGCGCAGGAGGTCGTGCTTTTCCTGCCAATGGTGCACGGTGTGGAGTTCATTCGCGAAGGTTATTTCGGATCCAAGGTCACGGCCGTGTACGACATGGGTTACATGGCGTGCGTCAACATGGGACTGTCGATTTTTGCCCTCTCGCAGCTTCGCAAGATCAGCGGCAAGGTTGTACCGGAATGATCAGTCTGAACGATGTGAACAAGGATTATCCGACCCGCAACGGGCCGGTCAATGTCTTGCGCAATGTCGATCTTCATATCGAACGCGGCGAAAAGGTTGGCATATTGGGGCGTAACGGCTCCGGAAAATCGACGATGATCCGCCTTCTGAGCGGCGCGGAGCAGCCGACATCCGGTGTGGTGACGCGCGACATGAGCGTATCCTGGCCGCTGGCATTTGGCGGTGCCTTTCAGGGTGCGCTCACAGGCCTCGACAATTTGCGCTTTATTTGCCGGATTTACGGCAAAAAGGTCGAAGATACGATTGATTTCGTTCAGGAGTTTTCAGAACTTGGTCGATATTTGCGTGAGCCGGTACGCGCTTATTCCGCAGGGATGCGCGCACGTCTTGCCTTTGCCATTTCCATGGTCGTGGAATTCGACTGTTTCCTGATCGACGAGATCGTCGCGGTGGGGGATGCGCGCTTCCACTACAAATGTCATGTCGAACTGTTTGAAAAGCGGGCCGACCGGGCAATGATTATCGTGTCGCACGATCCGGCCTATGTGCGCGAACATTGCACCCGTGCTTCCGTTCTCAATAACGGACATCTTACATCGTTCGATACCGTGGATACCGCATTTGAATTTTATAGCAGCGTAACGGAGCTGTAAGGGCGGGACAATGCCGAATGTCTGGACGAAATTAGCCGATATCGTTTCGTCTCGCAGCCAGACCGCCAAAAGACAGGTTAAGGCAGTTCCTCGCCCCAACGGGCAGCGGCACCTGCTTATCGATGTGTCTGTAGTGTATCAGAAAGATGCCCGTACCGGCATCCAGCGTGTCGTGCGTGGCCTCCTTCTGCAGATCCTGGCAATGCGCCTTGACGGTTATGTCGTGCGCCCCGTCTTTGCGACGCCTGGACATAGTTATCGCTATGCTTCGGTCGAAGTTTCACCTTCGGACGGTCTGCAGTTCGATTTCGAGGAGGTTGCAATCGATGTTCAGTCCGGTGATATATTTCTAGGATTGGATTTAGCCGCACATATTTTACCTGCTCATCGCGCTACGATACGCAGATGGAGAGCGAACGGCGCGCACATCGCCATCGTTGTTTACGACTTGCTGCCGGTGCTTCAGCCTTCATGGTTCAATGACAGGATGGTAAGGCATTTCCGCCGATGGCTCAGGGTGGTTGCTGACTATGCGGATAGCGTGTTGTGCATTTCCGCTCATGTTGCCGAGAATTTTCGTGACTGGATTGCAACGCAGCATGATTTTGATGCGCGCAGCATTGTCGTGCACCACGTGCCCCTGGGCCACGATCTTGTTGCGACATTGCCTTCGCGGGGTATGCCTGACGACGGCGAGGCTCTGCTCGCGGCCATAAGCGCCGTTCCTACAATGCTTATGGTAGGCACGGTCGAGCCGCGTAAGGCATATGACGTTAGTCTGGCGGCGTTCGAGCGGCTCTGGGAACAGATGCCCGATACGCCATATAGTCTTGTGGTTGTAGGCAAACCGGGATGGAAGACGACTGATTTGCAAGCGCGGATGCGTAAACATGCAATGAGCGGCACCCGTCTCTTCTGGTTTGAGGAGGCAAGCGATCAATTTCTCGATCGCCTTTATCAAGTATGCAGCGCCGTAATGGTGACGTCCTATACGGAAGGCTTCGGCCTGCCGATCGTGGAGGCGCAGGGTTATGGTAAACCTGTTCTCGTGCGCGATATTCCAGTGTTTAGGGAAATTGGGAAGGGCAATATCGTCTATTTTAGGGATGACGCCGCTTTGCCATTATCACTTGCCATCGCCGGTATACTGAACGGGAAACATCCTGGCATCGCTGTGAAGGAGCATGTTGCGCAGGCAATGATGTGGCGTGATGCTGCGGTAGCTTGGCTGGCGGCACTGGGGATATCGGAAATACACGCCAGTGGGGCCGCTGATATCGATGAAGTGGTATCCGCTTCACACAATGGTACTGTAGCGCATTGAAAATTCTGTCTATTCGTAGAGCATGTTGCAGCAATGCGGGCGGTCGATGTCTTGCAGCAAGCACTCCGTCCAGCTTGATTGAACGATACCGGAAAGAGGTGAACGATGAGTAGAGTCCTCATTACGGGGTTAGCCGGTTTTACGGGCCGTTATCTGGCGGATTGTCTGCTCGCGCGGGGTCACAGCATATATGGGCTTTCGCACAAGGATGCCGGTGACGGTGTGGCTGGCGTTGAAAATCATGTTTGCGATCTGTCCGATGCTGATGGCGTTGCGAGTCTGATGGCGCATGTGCAGCCGGAAAAAGTGGTCCACCTCGCGGCAATAGCCTTTGTCGCGCATGGTGACATCGATGCGATGTATCGCACCAACATCGTCGGCACTCGCCATCTGTTAGAGGCGCTTGCCAGCATGCCGGTGAAGCCGCAATCGGTCGTGGTGGCGAGCAGCGCGAACGTCTATGGCAATCAGGTGAGCGGTGCGATCGACGAGACGGTGCTGCCGGCGCCGGTCAACGATTACGCCGTGACGAAGCTGGCGATGGAATATGTGGTGCGGCTCTATGCCGATCGCCTGCCGATCACGCTTTGCCGCCCGTTCAACTATACCGGGGTGGGGCAAGACACCAACTTCCTGATCGCCAAGATCGTGGATCATGTCCGCCGCCGCGCGCCGATGATCGAACTGGGCAATCTGGACGTGGCGCGCGATTTTTCCGATGTGCGCGACGTGGTGCAGGATTATGCAGCATTGCTGGATGCAGAGAGCGGCGCGGGAGACGTCTTCAACATCTGTTCCGGACAGGCTCATTCGCTAAAGGACGTGCTGGATTATGCCATGGATATTTCCGGGCATCGCCTTGAGGTCAGGGTGAATCCGGCTTTCGTGCGGCAGAGCGACGTCAAAACGTTGAGCGGAAATCGAGCGAAACTTGACGGCGTCATCGGGACGCGGCAACGGCATAGACTTAGCGATACGATCGCATGGATGCTGAACAGCTGATTGGGGCGGGAAGCCGTAGCGATCGTAATGACGGGAAATATGACAATGCAGCAGGATAGCCACGGTCCGATGGCACCCGACCCCACGGATACCAATTTCCATGCCTCCTATTTCCTGAACTTTTATGACGACCACTTTCTGGAGGAAGTGTACCGCCATTTGCTCAAGCGCGAGCCTGATCCCCCAGGCTACTCCCGGTACATCTATCAATTGCGGCTGGGCGAAAGCCGCTACAAGATATTGCGTGATATCTCCCGCTCTGGTGAGGCGCGGCAGAAGAACGTTACGCTGAGTGGCCTCGGCGGCTACTCGGTTTACCGCCTGATCGAGCCTGTTCCTGTTATCGGATCGATGGTCATTCTCCTGTTCTTCCTTTTGCGTATCAAAAGCTTCCTCAAGGAGTTGCGGGCACTGGAAAATCATGCATATCGCCTCACGCGCGCGGTAGAACTGGACTGAACCATGCCGTTTCGTTCCAATAGATTGGCCGACTCGGTCGGGAGTATGACGTGAAGATATTGTGCCTGAGTACCTATCCCGTCGATCAGCCTCGCCATGGCGGTCAGCATCGTCTTTTCAATATTATCGCGGTTCTTCGCGATGCGGGCCATGAAGTCTATTCGGCTGGTGTTCTTGGCAGCCCGTCTTATCCGCCTTCGCGTTATTTCGTACCCTATCCCGGTAACGAGGTTCTTGGGAAGCTGATTGCCAACACGAGCCTAATGGAAGACTGGGCCGTGGGTGCGCTGTTTCAGGACAACCGCGCCTATTTCGAGAGCCTGGCAAAGCTCATTCCGGTCAAGCCGGACCTCATCTATTGCGAACAGCCCTGGATGTTCGGTTTCGCCCAGCAGTTCAATAAGAAGATGTGTGGCGGAAAGGCTATACTGATTTATGGTTCAGCGAACGTCGAATCCACTCTTAAAAGAGGGATAGTTGAGTATCATTTTGGATCAATGGCAGCGGAAAAATGTGCTGAACTGGTGCGCGCCGTAGAAATAAACGCGATCCAAAATGCCGTACAGACTTTCTGCGTTTCTGATCATGATATGGTGTGGACTAGCGAGTTTGCGCCCCGCCAACCCATTTTGGCGCCTAACGGCGTCATTGATCGTATTGCGGGTCTTGATGATATAGCCAAAGCAAACGCGATCACTCAAGGCGCAAAGTTCGCGCTATATTGCGCTAGTGCGCATCCGCCAAACATTGATGGGTTTTTCGATGTTTTCGGTTATGGCGTTGGATGTTTTCCACCGACAGCCAAGATGGTTGTCGCTGGTGGTGCAGGCGGTCATATCCTTAACGATTTCAAGTTCGCCAAGCTGGCTAGTCGCAGAGATTTCTATGTCGATGCCGGTGAAGTGACGGAACAGGTGCTACGCGGATTGCTGGCTACGGCACATCAGATTGTTTTGCCGATTACACATGGGGGCGGCACGAATCTCAAGTCTGCTGAAGCTATCTGGTCGGGCCAGCATGTCGTCGCCACCAGCAAGGCAATGCGGGGTTTTGAACTTTTTGCGCGTGATGTCGGTATTTCCGTTGCGGATGATCCTTCCGCTTTTTGCAAGGCTGTGAGGGATACGTTCATGCGTCCTAATCTGGCTTTGAAGCCCGCAGACCGTGAAAAGCGAAAGGTCGTGCTGTGGGAGCACAGCTTAAAGAACTTTGTCGATAGCATAAATACTTTGGAAGGCCTGGCATGACCAGCGAACGTCTCCCCAATATATGGATGAACGTAACGACTAGTGCGCACTGGACTCGCGCTGTCGTCGGTATCGTCCGCGTAGAGCGTGAGTTATGCAGAGAACTGGCCGTGCTATTTGGCAATCGGTTTGGTGAATGCATTTTTCAGGATGGTGAATTCATACCTTACAAGGGTGGTACGGATGCCGCCGGTCGGCCCAGCGGACTTGTCTGGCCAGATTTGTCTCGTAGCTTTCCCAAGAGTTCCACGTTCGATCAACCTTTCGCTGTTCGCAACGGGGCACCGCTGCCTCCACCGGCGCCTTCCGCTTCACCAGTGGTTAGGAGTAGCCTAAAGGCAAACACGAACGATGCAGACCCGCCGGCGGAAATCCAGTACGGCGACATTCTGGTTTCGGTGGGTCTTGATTGGGAACATGCTTATCTCGATACATTCGACTTGCTTCGACGGAGCATGGGAATCCAGATCGTTACATGCTGTTATGATTTGATACCCGTTCTTTTTCCGCAATATTGCGTTGGCCATGTTGCCGCACAGTTCAAACAGTATTTCGCCAAGCTGTCGTGGTCATCACAGATCATGCTCTGTATTTCGAAACAGAGCCAGAGCGATTACAAGGCACTGGTCGATCGCATCGGCGCCCCGGAGATCGATACAGTCGTGATGCCATTGGGGGACAATGTTCCGGGGCAGGATGGCGAAATATCGAGCCAAATCAAGAAGCTGGTCGAAAAGTCTTTCATTCTTTTCGTGTCTACGATCGAGCGGCGAAAAAATCACGAGGTGCTGTATCGCGCCTATCATCTGCTCGCAAAACAGGGTCATGGCGACATACTCCCCAGGCTTGTCTTTGTAGGTATGCCTGGATGGGGTGTAGGTGATCTGCTCAAGGATATCGAGCTTGATCCTTTGACCGACGATATGATTACCCAACTCAATCATGTTAATGACGCCGAACTTGGCTTTCTATATGAGAATGCCGTATTCACGGTCTACCCCTCGTTATACGAAGGGTGGGGCTTACCTGTGGGTGAAGCGCTTGCTTGTGGCAAAGCCGTGCTTGCTTCAGGGCAGGGATCGATACCTGAGGTCGGCGGCGATCTCGTGACGTACCTTGATCCTTGGAATCCGCAAGATTGGGCAAATATGATCTTGCGATGGGTCCAAAACCCTGACGAAGTGCGAGCGATCGAAGAAAAAGTTTCTGCCAGCTATATCCCTCGTACTTGGGCCGATACGGCAAAGGTGGTTAAGAGCGCCATTGATAGCATAGAGGATGTGTCGAAATCTGCACGAGAGATTTTTCCAGGTTACGATATGCGTACAATCGTTGGTACAGCCTGCGGTGAAGCGATCCGCTCACGTGGTGATGCGGGTGTCCTACTTTATGGTCCTTATTGGACACTGCCGGTTGGTGCATTCAACATCACCATCGTCCTGGACAAAATCGGTGCAGCACGAACGTCTGCCGTGTTCTCCGTTTTGTCTGAGACCGGTACAGTGACCCATATGTCCAAGACCATCTCTTTTGATTATACCGAGGTGTTTGGGCAGGAGTTCGTCACACGTATTGACGTTACCAAAACAATCAAAGATTTCGAACTAGTTTGCTTGGTTAGTGACGGGCTTTTGCTGTCAATTAATAAGATCATAGTTACGCCAGTTTGAGCTGATTTTCGAAATTCATGAAATCATCCAGGTAAATTAAGAAATAATCTAATTAAGGTATATCTGTACGATGAAAAATGCCATAATTACCGGGATCACTGGCCAGGATGGTGCCTACCTTGCCGAACTGCTGCTGGAGAAGGGCTACAAGGTGTTTGGCACCTATCGTCGTACCAGTTCCGTGAACTTCTGGCGGATCGAGGAAGTGGGCGTCGCCAAGCATCCCAATCTTCAGCTAGTGGAATATGACCTTACCGACCTGTCGGCGAGCATTCGCCTCCTCCAGATGACCGGTGCGCGCGAAGTCTATAATCTCGCTGCTCAAAGTTTTGTCGGGGTTTCTTTCGACCAGCCGATAACAACGGTCGAGATCACGGGTCTCGGTGCCTTGAATCTGTTGGAGGCGATACGCATCGTGGATCCCACGATACGTTTCTATCAGGCTAGCACGTCGGAAATGTTCGGCAAGGTGCAGGCTGTGCCACAGAAGGAGGATACGCCCTTCTATCCCCGCAGCCCCTATGGCGTGGCGAAGCTCTATGCGCACTGGATGACGGTCAACTACCGGGAGAGCTACGACATTTTCGGCAGCAGCGGCATATTGTTCAATCATGAAAGTCCGCTGCGCGGTCGTGAGTTCGTCACCCGCAAGATCACCGACAGCGTTGCCAAGATAAAGCTCGGCATGCTCGATTGTCTTGAGCTGGGCAATATCGACGCGAAGCGGGACTGGGGCTTTGCGAAGGAATATGTCGAGGGCATGTGGCGGATGCTGCAGGCGGATGAACCGGATACTTATGTGCTGGCCACGAACCGGACCGAAACAGTGCGTGATTTCGTTCGCATGGCTTTCAAGGCGGCAGATATCGACGTTGCGTTCAAGGGCAGCGATGTCGAGGAAACCGCCGTCGATACAACGACGGGCAAGGTGGTGATGCGTATCAATCCGGCCTTCCACCGGCCGGCAGAAGTCGATTTGCTGATCGGCGATCCCGCCAAGGCGCGGGAAAAGCTGGGTTGGGCGCCGATGACGACGCTTGAGCAATTATGCACAATGATGGTGGAAGCGGACCTGAGGCGCAACAAGGCAGGATTTTCCTTTTGACGCCTCCGGGTAGATCGATGCCGGGGGGCGCCAGCAGGTGCGCATTGCGCTAACCGTCGAGGCACTGACGCCCCATCTTTCGGGGATAGGCCGCTATGTTTGGGAACTGACGCAACGGATCGGCGCTGATCCGTCTGTGGAGGATGTCGCCTTCTATCGGGCCGGGGCCTGGATCGATCAGCCGGGTAGCCTGCTGATCGAGGGTGCGCCTAAAGTCCCCAGACCTCTGATCCGCACACCTCGCTGGATGAAGCATTGGCAGCAGCGCCGGATTGCATCGGATCGCCTGTTCCACGGGCCCAATTATTTTCTGCCCGATGGCGTAGAACGGGGCGTGGTGACGGTCCACGATCTTTCGGTGTTCCGTTTTCCCGAAACGCACCCTACGGCGCGCTTGCAGCATTTCGAGCGCGCCTTTGCCAGCACGATCGCGCGGGCGACGCATATCATCACCGATTCCGCTACGGTGCGGGACGAAGTGATTGCTTTCACCGGGTTGCCTGCAGAGTCCGTATCGGCTGTACCACTGGGCGTTTCACCCGCGTTCCGGGAACATTCTCCTGACGAACTGGCACCATGGCTTCGCAAAGTCGGCTTGGTGTCTGGGGAATATGCGCTTTGCGTATCCACACTGGAGCCGCGCAAGAAAATCGCCGAGTTGCTATGCGCGTGGCGGATGCTGCCGCTTGCCATCCGTCGGCATTGGCCACTGGTCGTTGCCGGTGGTGCCGGCTGGCTGAGCGATGATCTGCGTACGGTAATGGAGCAGGGGGGAAGGGAAGGATGGGTAAAATATCTGGGCTATGTGGCCGAATCCGATCTTCCTGCGTTATATGCTGGGGCGGCTTTGTTCGTTTATCCCTCTATCTACGAAGGCTTTGGTTTGCCGCCTGTCGAAGCGATGGCATGCGGCGTTCCGGTGATTGTATCGAATAGTTCATGTCTGCCGGAGATCACGCAAGGTGCGGCATTGCTGGTCGATATTGACGATCAGGTTGCGTTCACGCAGGCACTGGAACAGGGGCTGACGGATAATCATTGGCGTAGCCAAGCCATTGCAGTCGGTTTACGGGTCGCGGCCAGCTATTGCTGGGACCGCTGCGCCAAGGAAACCGTGGCAATATACAAGCATATCCTGCGCTGATAGTGCTGCGGGATTCTAAAGGATGGAATGATGGTCAATATTGCGGGATCGAAAAAAACGGATTCGGTCGGCATGCTGCGCGGGATGATGGCTGCGACGGCGTGCGTCCTGCTTTTGACTGGTTGCGGCACGATGAGTGCGGCAGGCCCGACCAGCAAGCAAATCGAGCGGCTTGAAACCCGAAGTGCGGCATCCGCTGTGCGGATCGTCGACGTCGATGCCGTTGTGGCGCGGCGTGTGGTCGCAAGCGGCAAGACCAGGCTGTTCTCCGAAGTGCTGGGAGAGACGGTGCCCGCCGGAGCGATTCTCGGACCGGGAGACGCCATCGACATCTCGATATGGGAAGCGCCTCCCGCCACCTTGTTCGGCGCGACGGGTATGGAAACGCGATCATCGGGTGGGAACAATCTGGCCGCGCGGCTGACCGGATTTCCGGAGCAGACGATCAGCGAAACAGGCTATGTCACCGTGCCATTTGCAGGCGCGATCCTGGCTGCGGGGCGTACCCCGCAGCAGGTTGCCGCCGAGATTGTTTCGCGGCTCCGTCGCAAGGCGCATATGCCGCAGGTACAGGTGCGGCTGGCCCAGAATGCGACCAAGAATGTAACGGTGGTCGGTGAAGTCTCCAACAGCCTGCGCATGCCGTTGACGGCGAAAGGCGAGCGGCTGCTGGATGCCCTCGCCGCAGCAGGAGGCTTACGTCAGCCTCTGGCAAAAACGAGCGTTCAGGTGACGCGCGGGGACGTGGTTCTGCAATTGCCGATGGATGAGGTCGTCCGCGATCCCCGGCAAAATGTCATGCTGAAATCCGGAGACGTCGTTACAGCGCTTTATCAGCCCTTCAGCTTCACGGTACTGGGAGCCGCAGGCCGCAACGACGAACTGAATTTCGAAGCGCAGGGGATTACGCTGGCTCAGGCTATGGGCAGGATCGGCGGTTTGCAGGACAGCCGCGCCAATCCCAGGGGAGTGTTCATTTTCCGCTTTGAAGACCCTGCAGCGCTCGCGCCCGAAATGCAGGCTGGCGCGCAACTGACACCTGAAGGCAAGGTGCCGGTTATCTATCGCATCGACATGCAGGATCCGACAACCTTGTTCGTGGCGCAAAGCTTCCCGGTGCGTAACAAGGATGTGCTTTACATTTCCAATGCGCCGCTGGCCGATTTCCAGAAGTTCGTGAACATCGTTTCGTCTCTGGTTTTCCCCATCATCAGTCTGCAGAATGCGGTCAACCAGAACTGATCCGGACTGTTTACTCCTATGCCGGATATTTACCTGGACGTCAGTCGAATCATCTGGCGCAATTCTACGGGCCGCATGCCCACCGGCATAGACCGGATCTGTCATGCGTATCTGGAGCATTATCGACCCCGTGCCAAGGCCGTGGTGCAGCATAAGGGGTTGCGCCACAGCTTGTCAGAGGCGCTTTCGCAAGAGCTGTTTACGCTGTTGCTGGACCGCGACGAGGATGTGAAGCGCAAGGTGCTGCATATCGTCGGACGTTCCCTTTTGCAAAAAAGGTCCGATAAGGCGGGGCATCCCGCAACCTATCTCAACGTGGGGCACACGGGTCTGGAGCAGCCCGGACTGGCCACATGGGCGCGCAAGGCCAATTTGCGACCCGTCCTGCTGGTGGCGGACCTTATTCCGATAAGCCATCCTGAATTCTGCCGCCCGGGAGAGAAGGAGAAGCATGAAAGTCGCATGCGCAACCTGCTGCAGACCGGGCAAGGCGTGATTGGCATTTCACATGACACTATCACCGAATTGCGAGGTTTTGCAGACAGGATCGAGGTGCCTATGCCACCCTCACTCGCTGCCCATATTGGTATCGGCGGTCTTTCCGCCGTTGCCCATGGTTCTGCCGATCCGCTCGACAAGCGGCCCTATTTCGCTGTTCTGGGAACGATCGAGGGGCGCAAGAATCATATGCTCATCCTCAACATCTGGCGTGAGCTGATCAGCCGATATGGGGACAAGGCGCCGCAATTGGTCGTCATTGGGCAGCGCGGATGGGAATGCGAGCAGGTCGTCGATATGCTGGAGCGGTGTGAAGCGCTGCGCGGCCATGTCGTCGAACTCCCGCGCCTGAGCGATGTTGAAGTCTCCCGCTATCTTTGCCATGCACGTGCTTTGCTTTTTCCGTCCTTTGTCGAGGGCTATGGCATGCCGCTTATAGAGGCGCTCGCTATGGGGACTCCGGTTCTGGCAAGTGATTTGGGCGTGTTTCGGGAATTGACGGGCACAATTCCGGAATATTTCAGTCCGATCGACGGTATGAGCTGGATGTCTGCTATCATGGACTATGCAGCGTCAGACGGTTTGCGCCGGAATGCCCAGTTGCAGCGTATGGCAAATTACCGCGCGCCTGCATGGGAAGATCATTTTTCCATGGTCGACGATTGGCTGGCGCGCAATTTCGACGGGACGATCAGTAGGGCAGAGTGATCGGTACCATCAAGAAAAAAGAGTGAGCAGACGTTTTTCGACTGAAGAGAGAAGCGCGTCAACCCCTGACTGGCTTGCAAAGCCACCATGTACGAGACAGCTGTGGTGGAGGACGCGGCAGAAGGATTGCCATTCGCGGATTTCCGGACGACTGGGAGAATGCCAAAACCCATCCAGCAGGCCCTGATCCGTCACCCCCGGAACATCGTAAATCGCGTCGCCCAGTACCTTGACCGGCACGCCTGCGGCCAGCGCGAAGGTGCCTGACGTGCTGTTCACCGTCACCATACCCGCCGCCTTTTCCGCCAGCGTCGCGAGGTCGCCGCCCGCGATGTGGACGACCCGATCGCCCAGGCCGCGCCGTTTGGCTTCGCGTGCCACGAAGCGGGACCAGATCGTCGTGCCTGCATCGAGCGGATGTTCCTTGACGAGGAGCATGGCATCCGCAGGCGCGTGATGCTGAAAGCTGTCGAGGACGTAATGCACGGCGCTCGCCATGTCGGGGAAGGGGCTGTGTTCGCGGATCTGATAGTCCGAGCTGAGTTGCAGCGGGAAGAGGAAGTAGCGCTTTCCTTCGATCCGGGCGAGGGCGCGGGCGGTACGCTTTTCGACGCGGCGGTTGGTGACGACCAGTTTCCAACCCCATCTTACACCCTCGATCAGTATCGATCCCGGCCGGTGCGAGCGATAATGCGGGAAGCGCCAGCATTGCGTGACGACATGATGGAAATAGCGATAGCTGTCGCGCACGCGGCGGTCGAAGCTGGCGGTGATCGGCGGCAGGTCCGGCACGGTGGGCAGGGTGCGCGCCTGTTCCAGAAACCATTGCGGATCCTTGGGCAGGGTGGAATGGCCGTTCACGCCGTCCAGTTCCATCGTCACCCAGTCGGGCCGGATATAGCCTTCCTCGAACACATGGATGTTGATGTTGCGTAGCTTCGCCATGCCGTGCGCGGCGCGGTGCAGCGGGCGGCAGTCGCCGAACAGCATGACGTCGGTGATGCCCTTGTCGCGCAGGAAGTGATCGAAGAAGCGCGGCCAGCGTTGCGGCGTGTCGCGATAGTCGATCGCGCCTTCGCCGGGCCAGTCGATGCGGTCGCCGCCGTTGAAGTTGATGCGATGCACGGTCGCGCCCAGTGCGCGCATCCCATCGCCCAGCAGGCAGAAGAAAGGGCCGGGCGGTCCCTGCAGCATGACGAACACGCGACCGGCCAGCGAAGGTGCGGCGGCAACGGGTCTGTCCCGGCTGACATCGCGCAGCACGGGCCGGGGTGCGGCGGTGCGCGCCGCGAACGCCGCCTGCGCTTCGTTGCCGAGATCAAGCTTCTTCAATGGACCCTGCCCGGAATCGCCAGCGATTCACTTTTCCCTGGAGCCTACGCAACGGCACGATGAAACGGCTTTCCTTCCTGACCCCGGCCACGAGCCGCCTCACCAGTATTTCCGGCGGGCAAGGCAGCGCGGTTATCGGGTCCATATATCGGGGATAGAGCAACAGGACAGCCGCTGCCAGTGCATTGATGTCGAGACGCCTTTTGCGTCGGACAGGTGTTGCACCAAGGTCACGGGTGAGGCCCCATCCGGCGTAGAAAGGGGTGCCGTGGCACGTCACGTCGCGCCCGCGCAGCAGCGCTTCGAAACCCGCGAGGGAAGAGAGGACATGCACGCCGTCCACCATGTCGAGCAGCGCCGATATCGGCGTGCCCCGGTCTATGGCATCGGCATGGGACAGGGCGATGTCGTCGGGGACATGCCCCTTGCGATGCCCCGCGTCGACATCGGGATGCGGGCGGTAGATCACATAGGCGTCCGGTTCTATGGCGCGGGCGCGGCGCAGCAGGTCCAGATTGCCCCGCACGTCGCCGCGCGCGGCCAGGACGGAGCGGTCGTCCTCCACCTGGCCCGTCACGAGGACATGCCGCCGCGTGCCGCCGGGGCGGGCGAGGGCATTGCCGCCGACGCCATATTTGGAGAGGCCGGACGCGACGATCAGTTCGCGGATCGCGGCAGCGCGCGCGAGGTCCGCATCGCTGAACGTCGCGCTGTCGAGTAGGCGTTCCAGCCCGCTTTCGCGTGCCGGATCGAAATGGACGCCGACCGCATCGACGGTGATCGACAGCGGCGGCACGCAATCCGCGCCAAGGCCTATGGAGCGGATGAAGCCATCCTCCACTTCATGCAGCAGGGCCGGATCATGGGCGGCGCGCGCCTCTATCGCAGCGAGCAGGTCGGGTGGGGTCTTGGCTTTCCAAACGGCGACGGCGGCATCGGGGGGCAGGGCGTCGAGCGCGCGGGTGGTCGCGATGTGGCGGATCGGCGCGCCGCCGCTCCACAGCAGCGGTTCGACGGTTTCCCGCTTCCAGAACGCCATGCCCGCCGCCGCCGCGATCGAGCGGTTCGCGTCGATCATCCCGCGCCAGTAGGTCAGGAGATCGATAGTATCCGTCACGCTCGCCGGTTCGCCGGTAAAAGGGTTCCTGTAGGCAAGACGAAGGCAATGATCCCGAACCTTGTCGACAAGGGGCGCGGGAGGCGATCCGTCCATTGCCTCGACCGGGCAACCGGCTATCTGCGCCACCAGCAGTCGTTCGTCGCCTGCCTTGCCCCAGACGGCCTGCGCGTGACGGGCGACGTGCCAGGGGTCCGCCGCGCCGAGGATGACGGGCGCATCGGTGGTGGCAACATGGCGGGCAAGGTCGGCATCCTCTATCCAGAACTGCATCGGGGACGGCAGATCGCTGGCATGATCGGACATCATTGCGGCGCTGGCGGCATCCCAGGGGCAGGCGATGATGGTTCCCGAGGCGATGGTGGGCTGCGCGGCCCAGAAGCTGCCGCCGACGCGGGCTTCCCGCAGCAGCGCAAGGACATCCTGCGGGTCATCTGGGGATTGCCCCGCGCACGTCAGCGGCACCGGTTTCGATCCGGGGAAGGGCGGGATGCGGAGCAGCGGCTTCATGGGCGGTGCACACCCTGCACCTGCCATCGGGGGGGCAGGGGCGGGAGAGGTGTCGCCGGTCCGCTGGCGAGCGCGTCTATCGCGGCGGCGGCCCATGGTCCCATCGTCTGCATGACGGGCTTGTGCGCCCAGTCTGCGATGCCGATCGCGGTAGCCGGGCCGCCGCTGGTCCGAAGCAAGGCGGCGGCGCTGCCGGGAGACACGAGCGTGTCCTGCGCGCCATGCAGGATCAGCAGGGGCGCCTTGACGCAATGCGTGGCGGTGCGGTTGTCCCACCGGTCCGGCAGGAAGGGCCGGGCCAGCGGCGGCGCGGCATCGCGCAGGTCGGCAAAGGCGCCGATCGTGATGACGCCCGCGACATGACCGTCTGTGCAGGCCGATTGCAGCGCGACAGCGGCGCCCAGCGAATGACCGACCAGCCAGAGGCGCGCGTCCGGCCCAACAAGCTGGCGGGCCTTTGCGATGAAGGCGGCGGCGTCCTTCAATATCCCCTCGCGCGAGGGATGACCGGGATTGCCGCCGAAGCCGCGATAGGAGGCGACCAGCACGGCGTCGCCGCGCCCGCGCAGATATTGCGCATATTTGGCGCCGATGCCCTGATGCGCGCCGCGCCCGTGGAAGAACAGGAAAATGTCCCGATCGCCCGGCGTCGGCGGCCAGTAGAAGCCTTGCAGCGAAAGGCCGTCGCTGGTGGCGACGGCAAGCGTTTGCGGGATGCTGCTCGTCCACTCCGCTATCGCGACCGGTGCGCTGCGGGGAGCATAGAGCGCATCGCGGGCGAGGGTGCATCCATTCGCGGCCAGCAGCGCCGCCAGCAGGGGCAGCGCCAGGACACGCCGCGTCATCGCTCAGCCCACCGTGCGCGGGACCCGCGACAGCGCGAGCAGATCGCCCAGCAAGGCTTCCGCCTGATCGAGTGGCCAGGCATTTGGACCATCCGACAAGGCGTTTTCGGGATCGGGATGCGTTTCCATGAACAGGCCGTTGATCCCGGCGGCCACGGCGGCGCGGGCGAGGAGCGGCACGAACTGCCGGTCGCCGCCCGACCGGTCGCCGAGACCGCCGGGGCGCTGCACCGAATGGGTGGCGTCGAACACCACGGGGCATCCGGTTTCCGCCATGGTGGCGAGGCCGCGCATGTCGACGACGAGATTGTTGTAGCCGAAGCTGGTGCCGCGTTCGCACACGGCGATGCAGTCGGGATCGAGACCGGCGCGGGTGGCGGCGTTGCGCCCTTTCGCCACGACCTGCGCCATGTCCGCGGGGGCCATGAACTGCGCCTTCTTGATGTTCACGGGCTTGCCGGTGGAGGAGGCCGCTTCGATCAGGTCGGTCTGTCGCGCGAGGAAGGCGGGGGTCTGGAGCATGTCCACGGCGTCGGCAGCGGCGCGGCATTGTTCGGGCGTGTGGATGTCGGTCAGCACCGGCAGGCCGGTTTCCGCTCGCACCTTCTCAAGGATGCGCAGCCCCTCGTCCATGCCGGGGCCGCGAAAGGTCGCGCCGGAGGAGCGGTTCGCCTTGTCGAAGCTGCTCTTGAAGACGAGGAAGAGGCCCAGCCGTTCGGCGATGCCGCGCAATGTCTCCGCCACGGACAGCGCCAGCGCTTCGGATTCGATGACGCAGGGACCCGCGATGACGAACAGCGGCGCGTCACCGCCAATCGAGTGTCCGGCGATTTTCATAAGATGGGCCTATACTATCCCGCGTGCCGACAGGATAGCCTCGATCGGTCCGGTATCGGAGGGGTTGTTGAGTTCGATCGCGTCCCAGGCGGGGGGATCGGCGGTGATCACGGCGACAGGGATGCCGTGATAGAGAAAGCGCAACTGTTCGAGACCCTCAATCGCTTCCAGTTCGGTGGGCGGCAGGGCCGCGTAGCGCGCCAGCGCGGTGCGGCGATAGGCGTAGAGGCCGAGATGCAACAGCACGGGCGGCGCGGCCTCAAGCGGGCTGCCGGGGGCGATATGGGGCAGCACGCGCTTCGAGAAATAGAGGGCATTGCCCTGCGCGTCGCAAACGACGGTCGTGCCGCCCACGCGCCCATGCGCCTGATCCGTCGTCAGATGGGCATAAGCGCCGGGCGAACAGCGCACGGCCACGGTCGCGACGTCGCAATCGGGATTCGCTGTCATGTGCGTGATGAGACGATCGACCAGATCGGCCGGTGTGAGAAGCGCATCGCCCTGAAAATTGACGATGACATCGACATCGGCGGGCAAGGCAGGGAGCGCCGCCGCGACCCGTTCCGTACCGTTGGCGCATTCGGACGGCGTCATCGCGATGTCGGCGCCGCATCCGCGCGCGGCGGCGGCGATGCGATCGTCATCGGTGGCGACGAAAAGGTGATCGACAGCCGACACGCAGCGGGCGGCCTCTATGCTGCGCTGGATGAGCGGCTTTACGATGCCGGTCGCGCCGGTCAGCGGTGCCAGCGGCTTTCCCGGAAAGCGCGACGAGGCATGGCGCGTCGGAATGACTATGGCGGTGGTCATGCGAAGCGGCCGAACGGGTTGTGGTCGGTCAGAGACCGATGGCCATGTTGTGGATGTGCAGCAGCCCGATCGGTTGACGCGCATTTTCGCGACTCATCACGAAAATCACGGTGATCGCGGCTTCGGACATCAGGGTCAGCGCATCCTCGATCAGGGTGCCGCTGGGCACGGTGATGGGATTGCGCGTCATCACATCGCCTGCGGTGGCAATCAGCATATGATCGAAGGACCGGCGCAAATCGCCATCGGTGATGATGCCGACGAGGTTGCCGTCGTCGTCCACCACGCCGGCGGCGCCCTTGCCCGTCGACGTCATTTCCAGCACCACGTCGCGCATGCCCGTGCCGGGGCGGACCAGCGGCAAGGGGTCGCCGTCGCGCAGCAACGTGTCCACGGCCATCAGCTTCCACCCGATGCTGCCGCCGGGATGCAGGCGCATCAGGTCCGCGCGCGACGTGCCGCGCATTTCCATGACGGCGATCGCCAGCGCATCGCCGAGCGCGAGCATCATGGTCGTGGAGGTCGTCGGCGCGATTCTGGCCGGGCAGGCTTCCGCCATGCGGGGCAGGCAGATGGCCACGGTGGACTGCCGCACGATCGGCGAGTCCTGCTTCGAGGCGATGGCGACGATGGGAATCCCTATCTGTCGGGCATGGGCGACGATCGCGCGCAGTTCGACGGTCGCGCCGGAATTGGACAGGACGATGAGGCTGTCGACGGGCTTCAGCATGCCCAAATCGCCATGCGATGCTTCGGCGGGATGGACGAAGAAGGCAGGGGTGCCGGTCGACGCCAATGTTGCTGCAATCTTGCGCGCGACATGACCGGACTTGCCGATGCCGGTCACGATGACGCGGCCTGTCGTGGCGGCGACGATGCGGACTGCGGAGGAAAACTTTTCGTCGAGCGAAGCACTCAGGGCGGCAAGGCCCGCGGCTTCCTGTTCGATGACGCGCCGTCCACTCTCGATGGATGAAATCCGGGTGGCTATGTTCATACGCGGGTGTTCCTGCATAAATTACTTTATGGTATTCTGTCCCGCCCCTGGACATATCTCTAGCTTCGAGAAACAGTATTGCAACCCTGTTCTTGCGCCGCACAATGAACCATTATGCTGATGTTCGGGCAAAAGAAATATGTTTCCAGAATGTTAGGCAATGTTTGCCGTCAAACGTCGCCCGGTCGCTTCGCGCCCACATCATGCCATGGCTGGCCGATCCATTGCGCCAGCCTGTCGCGCGCGCGCCACATCAGCCCGATGCGCTTATGCGCGATGGGGCCGAAGGAGAGCGGATCCAGGCCGGTCCACGGATAGAAGGGATTGCGGCGGCCATAGGCCCAAATCTCGATCCGCGTCGTGGGCCGGACGGAGGGGCCGCGCGCGTGAAAGCCGCAGGTGTCGGCCACCACCAGGGTGTTCGCCTTCACCGCCAGCCGGACGGGCGGGGGTAGGCCGACGCCGGACAGTTCCGTTTCATCCAGGCGCATCGATCCGCGTGCGGAGAGGTGGTCGATGCCTTCCGGCGCGATCAGGCTGCGCGCTTTCTCCCATGCCGCGCGCTGCGGCGTCATCCGGTGCGATCCGGGGACGTAGGTGAACGGCCCTTCGTCCTCCGCCACGTCGGTCAGGAAAAACCAGGCCTTCATCGTCGGATGGAAGGTATCGGCGTGGAGCGCCTCCTGCGGATCGGGCGGGGCGTCGGCGCGGTGCGAAAGGATCGTCTGGATGTAGTAAAGCGGTTCGCTGGCGTAGCTGGCGACGTAGCGCATCAGCCCGCGCCAGCGCGGCATGGCGATCAGCGCGGCGAGTGCAGGCACTTCGCGCAGCATGATGTCGTCGATCGCGATGCGGCGGGTGATCGTATCGCCTTGCAGCATCTCGCGCGCGGGGGCCGGGCGTTCCAGCAGCGCCGTGCGCAAAGCCTCGAACCGGGCGGGGCCGAGAAAATGGGGGATCGCGACATAGCCCTGCGCGTCGAACTGGATGCGGTCCTCCGCCGGGATCAGGTGCCGCAAGCGCCACCGGCGCGCCCATGCCAGCCGGTGCGCGAGCGCCATCCGCCCGACGTGCAGCCCCTTGCGGTTGAGCCATTTCGAGCCGATCAGCGGATTGTCCCTGAAGGACTTGGCGCCGGTGGCCAGTTGCAGCACATGCCATGGCGCAGCAATGATCGTGCGGACGGAAGGCTTCATCCTTGTTCTAGTGCCGAGCCTGCCTGTCCAAGTAAAGCCGGTTTTGACGGGCGGAGCGCGCAGCATGGCGCGCTCTTTCGCTTTTTCGACCATGCTGATAGAGAGCAAGCCGATTTTCCAGGCGAAGTGAGCGTGAACGCACCTATTCCCAGCAAAAGCCTCCTGCGGACCGGCCCGAGCCTGTCGACGCTGCGCGTGCGGTTGTATCTGGGCGGCGTGACGGCGGACGTGCTGTTGCTGGCGCTGGCGTTCGCGCTCGCCAATCTGCTGGTGATCGGGCGGATCGTCGGCGAACCGGCCAAGCCGCACGGCCTCGTCATGTTCGCGATGATCGCGCCGGTCTATGCGCTGCTGGCGGTTCAGGCGGGCGTATATGGCATCCGCAGCATCACGGCGGTGCGCGGCAGCGCGCTGCGCGCCTGCTGGGCGTTCGTTCAGGCGGTGCTGCTGATGCTGGTCATCGTCTATTTCGGGAAGATCGCCGAGCAGCTTTCGCGTCTGACCTTCGCCGTGGGCGTCTCGCTCAGCCTGATCGGCTTGGCGGCAATGCGCCCCCTCATGGCCTGGAGCGTGCAGCGTGTGGCCGGGAAGATGCCCGCGATCGCCGTGCTGATCGTGGACGGAGTCGCTTTCGCGCCGGGCGACGATGCGGTGCGGATCGATGCGATGGCGCACGGCATAGACCCGACCCGGCATGACGCGGAAATGGCCGCGCGTCTCGCCGCCGCCGTCGGTCATGCCGAACGCGTCGTGGTCGCCTGCCCGAGCGAACGGATCGGCGACTGGTCGATCGCGCTCAAGTCGCTGGAGGCGCGCGGGGAAATACTCGTGCCCGAACTGGCGCGCTTCGCTCCGGCAAAACTCGCCGAATATGCGCGGCATCCGACGCTGGTGGTGGCGGGCGGGCCGTTGCAGTATCGCGATCGCGTCATCAAGCGGTTGTTCGATGTCGTTGTCGCGTCGATCGCGATCGTGCTGTTCTCTCCGGTCCTGATCGCGGTCGCCATTGCCGTGAAGCTGAGCAGCCCCGGCCCGGTATTCTTCCGGCAGCAGCGGATCGGGCGCGACGCGCGGCTGTTCGCCATCGCCAAGTTCCGCACGATGCGCAACGACATGGCGGACCATCACGCCAGTCAGCTTACCCAGCGGGACGACCCGCGCGTCACCCGCATCGGCGCGTTCCTGCGGCGGACGAGCATCGATGAATTGCCGCAGATATTCAACGTGCTGAAAGGCGACATGAGCATCGTCGGGCCGCGCCCCCATGCCCCCGCCGCGCGCGCCGCCGACAAGCTCTACTGGGAAGTCGACGAGCGGTACTGGGCGCGGCACTGCATCAAGCCGGGCATCACCGGACTGGCGCAGGTGCGTGGCCATCGCGGGGCGACCAACGTGCATCAGGACCTGATCGACCGGCTGCAATCGGACCTCGAATATGTCACCAACTGGTCGGTGTGGCGCGACGTGCGGATCGTACTGGCGACCATGCGCGTGCTCGTCCACGACCGGGCCTATTGATGCGCCTTGCTTTCCGTCCGGCCATCGCATGACCCTCGCATGACCCTGTTTGTCCGGCTGGAGGGATCGGCGCGGCTGCTGGCGCTGGTGAAGCTCGCCAATGTCGCGCTCATCATGCTGTGGGGCTTTGCCGTCACCTATGTGTTCGTGCGGCTGCTTCCCCTGCACGAGTTTCGCGCCTTCCTGCTGCTCGTCGCCTTCGGCAATTTCACCGTGTCGGCGGAACTGGGGCTGACCAGCATCGCCTACAACCGGTTGCGGCGGCACTGGTTGTCCTTGCGCGGAGAGGGGGCGTCGAGCGATTTCCGGAGCGAGGAGCTGGGCGTCATCGCGGCGCTGCTGGGCGGCCTTATGATCGTCGCGACCATCCTGATGTTCGGTGCGATACAGGTCGGCCTGATCGTGACGGCCATGCCGCTCCTCTTCATCCTCTTCTTCGTGACGGCCTGCCTCAACCTGTTCGCGACTCTCGCCAAGCGGACGCTGGCGGCGGTGGATCGCAACCTGGCGTGGGAGGCGCTGGACATGGCGCGGCGCTCCGCGTCGATCGGCCTGCTGATCGCGGCGCTCGAAGGCATGAACCTGACCTTGTCGGTCGCGCTGCAATTGCTGCTGGGCCTGACCGCGATCATTGCGGCGCTGGCAATGCTGCACAAGCGGCTGGACCTGCGCGGCACGGACTGGCTGGCGATCCGTGCAGGGAGTCGCCATGTGCGGCGGCATTATCTGGCCGATTTCGGCGCATCCGCGGCGCTCACCGCTTCGGAGGTCGCGGCGTACAACGCGCCGTATTTCCTGATCGCGCTGGCGACGCACGACGCGCGTCCGCTGCTGTTCTTCGATTTCCTCTTCAAGATGAGCCGGGCGCTGAGTTCGCTGGTGCGCGCGACGATCGAGGCGGCCTTGCCGCGGATCACGGCGGCCTGGTATCGCGCCGATGGTGCGCGCTTCGCCCAGTTGATCGGGCGTGGCGTGGGGGTGGCGGTACTGATGGCGCTCGCGATCGGTGCGATGGTGATGATCGCGGGGCGACCGCTGGTACGGGCGCTGTTCGACGGCAAGCTGACGGTGGGCACGGATGCGTTCGTCGTCACGGCGCTGCTGCTGCTGGCGCTGAGCATCACGTCCGTTTCGGTCTATGTGCAGGCTGCGCTCGGTCGCTTCCGTGCGTTGCTGCGGCAATCGCTGCCGTTCCTGGCCGGATCGGTGCTGAGCGTGCCGCTGGCGTCGGGGCTGGCGATGCAGGGCGTCGCCTTCGCCATAGGATTTCCGCTGCTGCTGCTCGCCACGTTTGTGGGAACGGCGATGCTGCACGCCTTCGCCTTGCGCCGGATGGTCCGGGAAGCAAAGTAATGAACATTGCCATGATCGACCCGTCGCTGTTCACGGGACGCTATGACGACAGCCTCTGTACCGCGATCGCGGCGCAGGGACATAAGGTGACGCTGGTCGGGCGCCCCTTGCGCGCAACCGACGCCATAAGGTCGCACGGCTATGCCTACGCACCCCTCTATTTCCGGCTCGGCGAGGGTCTGCGCCCGGTGATCGGGGAAGGGGCCGTCTTTCGTGCGATCAAGGCGGCGGAATATCTTGTCCATTGCCTGATCGGTCCGCGATCCCGCGCCGACGTGGTGCATTATCAGTGGCTGCCCTTCGCGCCGGCCGATCGGCTCGTCCTGCGGCGATTGCGGGCGGCGGGCGTGCCGCTGGTACATACGGTGCACAATGCCAGCGCTTATCACGGCGATGCCGCGTTGCAGGGGCGCGGCTATGCGGCGCTGCTGGCGCAGTTCGACCGGCTGATCGTGCATGGCGAAGGGACACGCGATGCGCTTCTGGCAGGCGGGATTGCGGCGGAACGGATCGATATCGTGCCGCATCCGCCGATGCGGCTTGCGCCCGCCACGGCGGAGAGCCGCGCGCAGGTGCCGCCGCCGCGCGCGCCGCGCATCCTCTTCTTCGGCACGATCCGGCCCTACAAGGGGCTGGACCTGCTGGTCGATGCCTGCGTGCGTCTCTGGCAGGCGGGCAGGGATTTCGAACTGGCGATCGTGGGCAAGCCTTTCATGGACATCGCGCCGATCCTGCAACCGATCCAAGCGGCGGGATGTGTCGACCGTTTGCACTGCGACCTGGGTTTCCTGAAGGAAGATCGGTTGAGCGCGTGGATGGAAAGCGCCGACATCATGGCCTTCCCCTATCGCCACATCGATTCGAGCGGAGCGTTCCTCTCGGCGCTGCATCACGGCAAGGCCATGGTCTGCACCGAGACGGGGCTGTTCGCCACGCTGCCGCCCGATGCGTCGGGATCGCCGTCGGTCGCGCTGGTGCCGGTCGAGGATGCCGCCGCGCTCGCCGCCGCCCTCTTGCCGCTGGTCGAGAGCACTGCCATCAGGCGCGATATGGGCGCACGCGCGGCGGCGCTGGGCGAGAGCCTGGGAACCTGGGACAAGGCGGGATCGGCAACGGTGAAGATTTACGAGCAGGCAATGGCATCGGCACGGCAGGGGCGGGAAGAGGCATGAACGCGCGTATCCGCCGGGAACTGGGCGACCGCTGGCTGGCATTGCGGCTTTCCCTGCGGGGGCGCGCGCATGAATATCCCGAAATACTGACGCTCCGCCGCTTCGTCCGCGCCTTTGCGATCGACTGCATCCTTGATGTCGGGGCCAATACGGGGCAGCATGCGATGATGCTGCGCCGCGATGTCGGCTTCGGCGGCACGATCCTGTCGTTCGAGCCGAACCCCGATGTGTTCGCGATGCTGGCCCGGCGGGCGGCGCCCGATCCGCGCTGGCATGTGTTCAACATGGCACTGTCCAACAGCGACGGCACCGCGCCGTTCAACCTGATGGCCGCCGACCAGTTCAGTTCGCTCGAAGCCCCTGCCGAAAGCCTCGACCCGGTGTTCGTGGAGCGCAATCGCGTGACCCGGACGGTCGATGTCGCGCTGCGCCGCCTCGACACGCTTTATCCCGAACTTCGGGCGGCGCACGGCTTTTCCCGCGTGCTACTGAAGATGGACACGCAGGGGCATGACGCGCTGGTGTGCGAGGGGGCAGGCGGGTTGCTGCCCGGCATGATCGGCGTGCAGACCGAACTGGCGATCCGGCCTATCTATCAGAGCGGTACAGGCTATCGCGCCATGATCGACATGCTGGAGGCGCAGGGTTTCGTGCCCAGCGCCTTCTTCGCCAACAACAAGGGGCATTTCCCCCGCATCGTCGAGATGGACGGTCTGTTCGTCGGCACGCATGCGCTGGATGACGGCCAGGCCTGATCGGCGCAACCGTCACATCACTGTCATCTGCGTAACAGGATCGTCACATCAGTGACGCGAAACTGACATCCAAATACAATCAGCCTGTCATGCGCCGCGCCTAACCCCCGCTCCGAGGGCGACAGGGGGCTTCGCTGATTCGCACGATCATCCCCCTTGCCGCTCCGATCCATATCACAAGCCGGTCAGGGCCGGAGCGGAGACGACATGTCCAATATTTCACGCATTTCGACGATCTTGCTGGCGGGCGTTGCCTGCGCGGCGCTCAGCGCCTGCGGTGCGGACAGCATTGCTTCGCCCGGTGAAGGCACCATCGTAATCCCGGCACCCACGCCGACGCCGACGCCAACCCCCACGCCGACACCGACCCCCACACCGACACCTGGTCCGGCAGCCAACTGCCCCACGGGTCCGTTCACCGATCGCGGTACTATCGGCAACTTCCGCAACTGCGAACTGAGCGGCACGATTTCGACCAGCCTTGCACTCGCAAATCAGACGGGTGTGATCTATTCGCTTTCGGGCCGCGTCAACGTCGGCACCGACGCCGGTGGCGCCAGCACGACGACGGGCGTAACCCTGACGATTGATCCGGGCGTTAAGATCTTCGCATCGAGTGGTCTCGACTATCTGGTCGTAAATCGCGGCAACCGCATCAATGCCGTAGGCACGGCGACGCAGCCCATCATTTTCACCTCGCGCCAGAACGTGCTCGGCACGGCGACCGACACCAGCTCGGGCCAGTGGGGCGGCGTTGTTCTTCTCGGCCGTGCACCGATTTCCGACTGTCTTGCCAACCCCGATACCGATGGCGGCAATGCAACCTGCGAACGCATTCTGGAAGGCACGTCCGACGTGCGCTTCGGTGGCGCGACGCCGACCGACAACAGCGGCACCATGCGCTATGTGCAGATCCGTTATTCCGGTTTCGAACTGGCGCCGGGCAACGAACTGCAGGGCTTAACCATGGGCGGCACCGGTTCCGGCACCGACATCAGCTTCATCCAAGTGCATAACAGCTCCGACGACGGTATCGAAGTGTTCGGTGGCCGCACCAACATGAAACGTCTGGTACTGACCGGCAACGAAGACGACAGCCTCGACACCGACGTGGGGTACAAGGCGTTCATCCAGTTTGTGATCGCGGTGCAGCGCGCCGTCGGCGACCGTCTGCTCGAACTCGACTCGACGGGTAACGTCGATCGCCTGCCGCGGCAGAATGTCCGCCTCGCCAACTTCACGCTGGTCGGCAACAACGGCACGCGCGCCGTGACGCTACACGGCGGTGCCGACTATTCCTTCATCAACGGCACGATCCGTGGTGCCACCAACTGTTTCGACATCGACGATGCGCAGACGGTGGCAGCGACAGGTACGGATGAAGCGGGTGTTCCCGTGTTCCGCTCGATGTACCTCGCTTGCGCCAACCCGTTTGAAGACGACACAAACGTCAATGCTGCAACCATCGCATCGATCTTCGGATCGGGCACCAATCAGAACACTGCCAACGGCACATCGACGCTGACGGCAACGTTCGTCAACGGTGCCAATGAAACCGCCGTAGCTGCTTTCGACGCGAGGGCGCTCAACGCCTTCTTCGAAACGACTAGCTATATCGGTGCGGTGCGGGATGCGAACGACACCTGGTATCGCGGCTGGACCTGCGACTCCTCGACGGCGTCGTTCGGCAGCAACTCGGCCTGTACGGCTCTGCCCACCACCTAAAGACTGCGGCCTGTTACGGGGTAGCGGCCGCCATGCGCCGCTGCCCCGTTTGCCTTTTATTCTAATTCGGGGATTAGCAATGTCGAAGCCGCTCAGCCTGGGGTGCCTGCTGCTCCTGACCACTGCATTGTCTGCACCTGCAGCCTTTGCGCAATCGTCCGCCGGGGATGCCGCTGCGGCACCGACCGGCGCAGCACCGCGTTCCGCCACCGCGCCGCAGGACAGCACGCCGCCTGCCGAGGAACAGGTCGATATCTCGACCACCGGCAGCGACATCGGGCAGGACATCATCGTCACCGGCCGCTTCATCCCCGAACCCGTGCGCGCCACAGGCGAAGTGGTTTCGGTACTGTCGTCGGCGGACATCGCGCGCTCCGGCGACGGCGACGTCTCGGAGGCGCTCAATCGCGTCACGGGCCTGAGTGTCGTCGGCAACGGCTATGTCTATGTGCGTGGTCTGGGCGACCGCTATTCGCTGGCGTTGCTCAACGGCCTGCCGCTGCCTTCGCCCGAACCGCTCAAGCGCGTCGTGCCGCTCGACATCTTCCCGACCAGCGTGCTGGCATCGGCGCTGGTGCAGAAAAGCTATTCGGCCAATTATCCCGGCGAGTTCGGCGGCGGCGTCATCAACCTCACAACCAAGTCGCAGCCTGAGGAAGGCTTCGTGACCCTGAGCGGATCGGTGGGTGCGAACCTCGAAACCACAGGAAAGCTCGGCTATACCTATTATGGCAGCGGGTCGGACTGGACCGGCTTCGACAACGGCGCGCGCGACATTCCGCAGCCCTTGCGGGCGGCGCTGGCCAGCGGCAACGTCGTGACCGAAGGCGCGAACTTCTCGCCTGCGCAGCTCAAGACGATCGGTATCAGCCTGCTCAACAGCGCTACCAGCGTCGTGCAGCGCAACGGCAATATCCCGGCGAACTTCTCGGCCGAACTGGCGGCGGGCGATACTTATGCTCTGGGCGATGCGGACCTCGGCATCATAGCTTCGGCGGGCTATCGCAATGGCTGGCAGACGCGCGATGCGATCCAGCAATTCTCTAACAGTACCGATCTTGCGATCGGCAACGACTATCGTTCGGTGCTCACGCAGAACCGGATCGTCGTGAACGGCCTGCTCGGCCTCGGGCTGGAGTTCGGTAAGAACAAGATCCGCTGGACCAATCTGTATATCCGCGACACCGTGAAGCAGGCCAAGCTGTCGCGCGGGATCGACCTGATCGCGAGCAGCGACGACATCGAGAACCTGAAGCAGGATACCGCATGGTATGAGCGTCAGCTCATCACCACGCAACTTGTCGGCGAGTTCAAGTTCGGCGACCTGAGCCTCGATCTGCGCGGCACCTATGCCAATTCGCAGCGCGAGGCGCCTTATGAGCGCAGCTTCACTTATGCGTACACGACGCAGAACGGCATCAACGATTTCGTCAACGATCTGCGCTCGGTGAACCAGAATGCGCGTATTTCGTTCAGCGACCTGAACGAGGACGTGTACGGCGCAGGCATCGACTTGTCCTATCGTTTGCCGACGGCCATTCCGATTTCGATCACCGGTGGCTATGCCTTCAACGACACCAAGCGCAGCTCGGTGCGTCGCGACTTCCGGTTCCTGCCGTCGGGTTCGCTGAACCTGGCCGTGGCGCAGCAGCGTCCGGACTATCTGCTGTCGGATTACAACATCCAGACCTTCGATATTCTGCTGACGGAAACGTCCGGTCAGTCGGGCGCTGCGGCTTATGATGCCGCGCTTCAGGTCCATGCCGGTTACGGCCAGTTCGAGGCGGAACTGGTCGATGGCCTGCGCGTGACTGCGGGCGTGCGGTACGAGGATGGTGACCAGTCGGTCACGCCGACCAACCTGTTCAACAGCAACGACCTGACCTTCCTTCGTTCGACCAGCGTGAAAAACAGCTACTGGCTGCCCGCGGGCACGATCACCTGGAACTTCAAGGAGGACATGCAGTTGCGCGCCTCCGCCTCCAAGACGATCGCCCGTCCGCAATTCCGCGAACTGGCGCGTCAGTTGTATCAGGATGTCGATGCCGACCGCCAGTTCTTCGGCAACCCATTCCTGCAGGACAGCGAACTGTTCAATGCCGAAGCGCGCTACGAATGGTATTTCGGTCGCGGCGAGCGGTTCAGCATCGGCGGATTCTACAAGAAGATCGACAACCCGATCGAGACCTTCGCCTTCATCCCGTCGGGATCGTTAACGGCAAGCTTCGCCAACGCACCTAAAGCCGAGTTGTACGGCGCGGAACTGGAAGTGCAGAAGTTCGTGCCGCTTGATACACTGTCTGACTCCAAAGCCTTCGCAAGTCGTCGCCTCGTCCTGATCGGCAACTACACCTACTCCAAGTCGAAGATCATCGTCGGTGCCGACGACACGATCATCCTGCCGTTTGGCGAACTGGGCGAAGCGCGCCAGGCATCGGACTTCTTCGACAATGGTGCCCCGCTGACGGGCCAGTCCAAGCATCTGGTCAATCTGCAACTGGGTGTCGAGGATACCGACCGTTTGTCGCAGCAAACGATCCTGCTGACCTATGCGAGCAAGCGCGTGACGAACCGCGGGCCGGAAAACCAGCCGGATATCTTCGAGAAGCCAGGCATCAAACTGGATGTGGTTCTGCGCGAAGGGTTCGAGTTTTACGGTCGCGAGCTGGAACTGAAGATCGAGGGCCGGAACCTCACCAACACCAAGTTCCAGGAATATCAGACGAACGGCGCCAACCGGATCGACGTGAATACCTACAAGCTGGGCCGCGCCTTTACCTTCGGCGCCAGCATCAAATTCTGACGCATATCGGGAGCGACCCCGGACCGGAAATCAGGACCAGGGTCGCTCCCGATACCATTTCGTGATCACATGCTTCACCCCGCTGCGCACCTTCATCCCGTGATGGAGCGTAGCGGGGTTCAGCGTGCCGTCGGGGCGGCGATTGTCCCAGGCGAGCAGCTTGCCGGTCTCCGGCTGGACCGTCTTGCCGACCTTCGTAAAGCGCGTCGCGCCGCCCGCTTCGGGCATGTTCAGATAGACCATGAACGTCCACGTCCGGTTACCCGCCGTGGCGCAATATTTCGTGAAGTCCGGCCCGTGCGGCTCGAAATAGTCGGTGTGCGCCTTGAACTCCTGCCCTACGGCATAGCGTTGCCCCTGGAGCGGTTCGCCGTAGATCGGGTCGATCCCGGCATAGTCGGCGATCATGCGGTCGATCGTCGCCACGAACGGATCGAGCGGATCGAGATCGCATGTCTCGCTCGTCCTGAAATAGCCGTCGCCGTTCGCGTCGGCGATCGTCGAGGGGCGCCGGTCGACTTCGATGCGGCGGATGAGTTCGGCGCACTGCTCCTGCGAGAGAAAGGCGCGCTGGATGAACAAGGTGAGATCGCGGCTGGGGAAACGCTGCACCCCGGCATGGGCACCGATATGCGCGGCATCGGCATCGCCGGACCATTTTGCGGACGTCGTCATTTCCCCTGACTAGCCAAAAAAAGTCATGCAGCCAATCACTGCGCATTGTGCAATATTACTGTCTTAAATGCGTCATCCAACCGTAAGAATTGAAGCCTAGCAG
The DNA here is from genome assembly GCA_965279415.1 of Sphingobium sp. GTDB lineage: Bacteria > Pseudomonadota > Alphaproteobacteria > Sphingomonadales > Sphingomonadaceae > Sphingobium. Next base: position 23,948 of record OZ257238.1, on the reverse strand, counting down.
ACGAGGGCGATGCGGTAGCGCCGGGGGGAATCGATCGGGTCATGTTGACGGCGTTCACAGGAACGATGCGCGATCGCGCGGCGGCTGTGTCGTCGCGTTTGCGCCGTCCCGTCGCATCGTCGATCAATCCGCTCGGCGTCGTCGAATTCCTTTTGCTGGCGCTGCTGGCCGTCCAGATCGCGAGACTCGTCTGGGCCGCGGTCACGCCGGTGGGCATTTATGGCGCATGGACCGGGCGGCAGGCGGTGATTGCCGATGCGGCGACGCGCCAGGCGCTGTTCAGCCGCTTCGATCCCTTCTTTCGCGCGCCGGAAAGCGCCGCATCGGGCAGCCCCGTCGTCACCTCGCTGGCGCTGACGGTCTACGGCATCCGCGTCAATGAAAGCTCCGGCCTGGGGAGCGCGATCATCGCGACGCCCGATGGCGTTCAGAACAGCTATGCCGTGGGCGACGAGATCATGCCGGGCGTGATCCTGAAATCCGTGTCGTTCGATCAGGTCATCATCGACCGGGGCGGCGTTGTGGAGAGCCTGTTCCTCGACCAGTCGGTCGCCGCGCCCGTCGCCAATCCCGACGGGAGCGCGCCGCCCGTCGCCGGTACGCCGCCGCCACCCCCCGCGCCGGGCCAGGGCATTACCGCCGCGCTCGTCAAATCGGACATCGCCTTTTCGCCGCGCGTCGAAAACGGCAAGGTGACGGGGCTGGTGCTCTCGGCCAAGGGATCGGGCTTCCAGAGCGCGGGCTTCGCGCCGGGCGATATCGTGACGCAGATCAACGGTCGTCCGATCGGGTCGGCGGCGGATATTCAGGCGCTCCAGACACAGATCGTGCCGGGCGCGCGCCTCTCCCTGATGGTGGAGCGCGGCGCGACCACCGTACCCATCGCTCTTACGTTGCAAGGTTCATGACCATTTCGCTGCCCAAATCCTCGTCGGCCAAATCCTCTCTGTTGCTGCGCGGCGCCGCGCTTGCCCTCGTGCTGTCCATGCCGCTTTCCTCGCCTGTACGGGCGCAGCAGACGCTCAACGTGCGCGATGCGGACATCCGCGCCTTCATTCAGGATGCTGCGCGCGTCACCGGGCGGACGTTCATCATCGACAGCCGGGTACAGGGCAAGGTGTCGGTCGTGACCGACCGGCCGCTGAGCAAGTCCGAATATTTCGAGATTTTCCTGTCGACCCTGCGCGCCAACGGCCTCGTCGCGGTGCCGTCCGCCGGGGGCGCCTATCGCATACAGCCTGCCGAGGGGGCGTCCGGGCAGCCGAGCAGCGTCGGGCGCGCCGCCAGCCGCAACCAGTTCGTGACCGAAGTATTCCGCCTGCGCTCCATCGATGCGGCGTCGGCATTGGAAACGCTGCGGCCACTGGTCAGTCGCGAAGGGTCGGTCACGGCCAACCGCGCGGGCAACAGCATCGTCGTCGCCGATTATGCGGACAATATCCAGCGCATCCGCCAGGTCATCGGACGGATCGACCGCGATACGGCGGCGACCGAAATGGTGATGCTGAAGAATGCGGGTGCGCGCGAAATTGCGACCTCGCTTCAGGCACTGGTCGGCGGCGGGGGGGGCGGCGGCGAAGGTGCACCTGCCGCCATGGCGGCGGCCACCGTAGTACCGATCGACAGCAGCAACGCCATCGCCATTCGCGGGGACGCGGGAACCGTCGCGCGTCTCGCGGCGATGGCGCGCGATCTCGACCGGCAGGCGGCGAGCGGCACCGAAATCCGCGTCTATTGGCTGGAACATGCCGACGCCGAAAAGCTGCTGCCGGTGTTGCAGCAACTCGTAGGCCAAGGTGGCGGAACGCAAGCGGTCGAAGCCGCAGCCACGGCGGGCAAAAGTGGCGCGCCGTCGGCCACGCCAGCCGCTGCGCCATCGACCAGCATTTCGACGGCATCGGGCAACGGCATATCCACGCGCGGCCCGGCGATCGTCACGCGCTACGAAGGGGCCAACGCCATCATCGTCGCGGCAAACAGCGACGTGCAGCGGATGCTGGGGGAAACGATCCGCCAGATCGACACGCGGCGGGAACAGGTTCTGGTCGAGGCGATCATCGTCGAAATCGGCGACAGCGCGGCGCGGCAACTGGGCGTCCAGTTCCTGTTGGGCAGCACCAATACGGGTTTTGCCGCGACCAATTACAGCAACGCCAATCCCAATATCCTGACGCTGGCGGGGGCCTATGCCTCCACCAAGCTGAACCAGACGACCACGACCGTGGTGGCGCCCGATGGCACGCGAACGACCACCTCCACGACCGAAAATGGCGACCTGTCGAGTACGTTGCAGCAGGCTGCCGTGGACTCGCTGCTGAACGCTACAGGCGGTTTCGGCGGGCTGGCGACCAATCTGGGCAAGAACGGGCTGTTCGGCGCGATCATCAACGCGGTGCGCAGCGATACCGACAGCAATATCCTCTCCACGCCGTCGGTCATGACGCTGGACAACCAGAAGGCGAGCATCCTGGTCGGGCAGGACGTGCCGTTGACGAGCGGAGAAGCACTCAGCCCCAATTTCGACAACCAGTTCCGCACCGTGCAGCGGCAGAATGTCGGCATTCAGCTCGACGTGAAGCCGCAGATCAATGCAGGTGGCGCGATCAAGCTGTTCCTGCGGCAGGAAGTGAGCAGCATCGCCGGGCCGGTGAGCAGCAGCAACAGCGACCTCATCATCAACAAGCGCGAGATCGAGACGACGGTGACGGTCGACGACGGTGAGATACTCGCGCTGGGCGGCCTGCTCGACGACAACGAGCGCCGGACGATCGAGCGTATCCCGTTCCTGAGCGACATCCCGCTGCTGGGCGAACTGTTCAAGTCGCGCAGCCGTTCACGATCCAAGACCAACCTGATGGTATTCATCCGCCCCACCATATTGCGCAGCAAGGCGGATGCGCAGCGGCTGACGGCGCAACGCTACGGCTATATCCGCGGCCAGCAATTGCTGAGCAATCCCGATGCGGAACCGAGCCTCGATGTGCTGGTGCGCGACTATATGGGCGCGGTGCTGCCGGTGACGCCGAAGCCCGACGACGTGACCGTCGATGGCACGCCGCAGGCCGCCGCCACGCCGCCGCCGGTCTTGACGCCGCCGCAGGTCGTGACGCCGGAGGTGCGGACATCGACCAGCGTCGTTCGTCCCGTGCCGGTGCCGCCCAGCGAGCCGAGGCGATGATCGCGGCACGTGCCTTTCCTGCTCCTCCCCTGCCCGGAGAGGGGGACCGCCCGCGTAGCGGGTGGTGGAGGGGTATCCCTCTCACGATAGGGTTACGCCCCTCCGTCAGGCTGCGCCTGCCACCTCCCCTGCTAGGGGAGGAGCGATCGGTCGGTTCCTTCGGAGGGATGCCGACATGAAAATCGAGCGTGGCACGGCATCCGATGCGGCGGCGTCTGCCCCTTTACCGGAAAACCCTCTGGCGTTGACTCACGCCATCGCGCCGCGTCTCGTCGACATCCCCTATGCCTTCGCGCGAAAATGCGGTGTTGTGCTGCTGGGTATAGAGGAAGGCGCGCGGATGGCGGTTGCCTTTCGCGAAGGCGGCGATCCGCGCGTGCTGCTCGAAGTGCGGCGGCATCTGGCGCAGAGTTTCGACGTACGGTTCGTCGATCCGGTGCAGTTCGACCGGCACCTGTCGGACCATTATGCCATGGACGGCAGCGCCGCCGCGATGGCCGGATCGATGGAAGTCGGCGCGGACGAGCTGGACCTGATAGCGAGCGACATTCCGACGGCCGACGACCTGCTCGACAGCGCTGACGACGCGCCCGCCATCCGCCTCATCAACGGGATCATCGCCGAGGCCGCACGGCAGGGCGTGAGCGACATTCATATCGAGCCTTACGAGACGGGCCTCGTCGTGCGGATGCGGATCGACGGGGTATTGCGCGAGACGCTGCGGATGCCCGCCCATGTCGCGCCGGTCGTGACCAGCCGCGTCAAGGTGATGGCGCGGCTCGACATCGCCGAGCGGCGCGTGCCGCAGGATGGCCGCATCGGCCTGACGCTGGGCGGCAAACTGCTCGACGTGCGCGTTTCCACCTTGCCCAGCCGTGCGGGCGAGCGGGTGGTGCTGCGCATCCTCGACAAGGAGAATGCCGGGCTGTCGCTCGACGTGCTGGGGATGACGGGGAATGCCGACCGCATCTTCCGCGAGGCGCTTGCCGAACCCAATGGCATCATCCTCGTTACCGGGCCGACCGGATCGGGCAAGACGACGACGCTCTATGGCGGGTTGCGGCAACTGAATGACGGCAGCCGCAATATCCTGACCGTCGAGGATCCGGTCGAATATGCGATTGACGGCGTGGGGCAGACGCAGGTCAATCCCAAGGTCGGCCTGACCTTCGCCGCCGGCCTGCGGGCGATCCTGCGGCAGGACCCCGATGTGGTGATGGTCGGCGAAATCCGCGATCGCGAGACGGCGGAAATCGCGGTGCAGGCGTCGCTGACGGGGCATCTGGTGCTGTCCACCGTTCACACCAACGATGCCGTGGGCGCGATCACCCGGATGCGCGATATGCGGGTCGAGCCGTTCCTGCTGGCCTCCACGCTGCGCGCGGTGATCGCGCAGCGGCTGGTGCGGCGTCTGTGCCAGCATTGCCGGGAGCCGGTGCAGGCGGACAAATCCGCGTCCGCGCTGCTCGGCTTCGACCTCGGCACGATCGTCTACAAGGCGAAGGGGTGCGCCGAATGCAACGATACAGGCTTCAAGGGCCGGATCGGCGTGTTCGAGGCGATCCGGATCGACGATACCATCCGTCGGCTCATCAACGACGGCGGCGACGAATCGCTGATCGCGCGTCATGCCTTCCTCAACGCCCCCAATCTGGGATCGGCGGCGCGGGCGCTGGTGCGCGACGGGCAGACCACGGCGGAAGAAGCCATCCGCATTTCCCGGCGCGAGGCCGAACCGGAACCGGCATCCCCTGCGCCTGCCGCGTCGCTAGATGCCTGATTTCGACTATCTTGCGATCGACGAGGCGGGGCGTGAGCGGCGGGGCAAGCTGCGCGCCGACAGTGCCGACGATGCGAAGGCGCGGCTCGACGCGCGCAGGCTGTTCGTCGTGCGGATGGAGGCGGGCGCGGCGTCGGCTGCAACGGCATCCTCCGGCCCGGCGCTGTTCACCCGGCGCGGCAAGCGGTTGTCGCCCAAGGAACTGACGCTCTTTACCCGGCAACTCTCCACGCTGGTCGAAGTCTCGCCGCTGGAAGAAGCGTTGCGCACGATCGCCCGTCAGAGTGAGCAGGATCATGTTCGCGCCATAGTGGGCCGTGTGCACGGGGGCGTGATGGAGGGGCGCCGGCTTTCCGACGCGCTGGGCGCCGATCCGCGCAGCTTCCCGCCGCTCTATCGCGCGATGATTTCCGCTGGGGAAAGCTCCGGCAGCCTGCCGACGATCATGGAACGGCTCGCCGCGCTGCTGGAGCGGCAGGCGGAAATCCGATCGAAGGTCATCACGGCGATCGCCTATCCATCCGTACTGGCGGTGTTCGCCGTCAGCGTGGTGATCGCGCTGATGATGTTCGTGGTGCCGCGTATCGTGGAGCAGTTCGACAATATCGGGCAGCAATTGCCGGTTCTGACGCGCATCATCATCGCCATTTCCAATATGCTGGTGGGATACTGGTATGTGTTTCTGGTCGTCGGATTGCTGTCCGGTTTCGTCGCGTTTCAGGCATTGCGGCGCCCGGCGATCCGTTATCGCTTCGACGGGATGCTGCTGCGCCTGCCGGTGATCGGGCGGCTGATCCGCGATCTGCACGCCGCGCGTATGGCCCGCACCCTGTCGACGATGGTGGCGAGTCGGTTGCCGCTGATGGAAGGTCTGGTCCTGACGGCGAACACGGTCCACAATCGGGTCCTGCGCCGGGCCTCGGACGATATCGTCGAGGCGATCAGGGGGGGCGGGAGCCTGTCAGCCGCGTTGCGCAGGGCAGGGGTGTTCCCGCCGCTGCTCGTCTATCTCACCGCCAGCGGCGAGGCGGCGGGGCGGCTGGACACGATGCTGGAGCGCGCCGCGGACTATCTGGAGCGGGAGTTCGACAGTTTCACCGCGACGGCGCTGGCCATGCTGGAGCCGATCATCATCATATTGATGGGCGGCATCGTCGCCGTCATCATATTGTCCATTCTTCTTCCCATCCTGCAATTGCAAAGCCTTACAGGTGTTTGATTCCATGAAGTCTCCCTTTACACGCCGTTCCGCCGAACACGGCTTTACGCTGGTCGAACTGCTCGTCGTGATCGTCATCATCGGCCTGCTGGCGACGATCGTGGCGATCAACGTCATTCCCGCGACGGACAAGGCGCGCGTCGAGAAGGCGAAGGCCGATGTCGCGACGATCGAACAGGCGCTCGACCAGTATCGGCTCGACAATCTGAATTATCCCGGCGCGACCGAAGGGCTTCAGGCGCTGCTGTCGCCGCCCGCGACGCTGGCGCAGCCTGCGCGCTACCGGCGTGGCGGCTACATCAAGAAGCTGCCCGACGATCCGTGGGGCAAGCCCTATCGCTATGCGGTGCCGGGCAAGAAGGGACCGTTCGACATCTATTCGCTGGGCGCCGATGGCCAGCCGGGCGGCGAGGGTGACAATGCGGACATCTATTCCAGCGAGATCTAGACGAAAGCTGTCCGAACGCGGCTTCACGTCCTTGAGGCGTTCCGCCGAACACGGCTTCACGTCTCTGAGGCGTTCCGCCGAACACGGCTTCACTCTTGTCGAACTGATGGTCGTGATCGCGATCATCGGTCTTGCGTCGGCGGCCGTCGTCCTTTCGATCCCCGATCCGCGCGGGCGGGTGATGGACGATGCGGAACGCTTCGCCGCGCGCGTGGTCGCGGCGCGGGACAATGCGATCGTCGGCGCGCAGCCGATGGCGGTCTGGGTCTCCGCCTCCGGCTATGGCTTCGAGCGGCGACGCGACAGGCAGTGGGTGCCGATCGAGGACAAGCCGTTCGTCACGACCAGCTGGCGACAGGGAACGAGCGCGGTGCTGGGCGAAGCGGGGCAGATGCAACTGGTGTTCGACAGTACGGGCCTGCCCGACGACGCCATGGCCGTGCGCCTGCAACGCGAAGGCGAAGCGGTGACGGTGCGCGTCGACATGGCCGGGAAAGTGCTGGTCGATGGCTAGGCGTGAGGCAGGCTTCACGCTGCTGGAGATGCTGGTCGCGCTGGCGGTGTTCAGTCTGGCGGCGCTGGCGCTCATCCGGTTGCAGGGCGTGACGATCCGCTCCGCTGCCGATCTCGACCGCAAGGTTCTGGCGCAGATCGTCGCGCGCAACCTGATGGTCGAATGGCAGACCGATCCGCAACCGATTCCGATCGGCAAGGCGGACGGGACCGTCGAGAATGGCGGGCAGAGCTGGCGCTGGACGCGCGAGGCAAGCCGTCTGGACGACCAGCGGTTAGTTCGCGTCGACGTTCAGGTTGCCGGGAATGGCGGCGGATCGCCTGCGGTGCTGACGTTCATCCGGGAAGCCAAGCCGTGAGCGCGCGCCCCAATGGCTTCGAGTCCTTAAGGCGTTCCGCCGAATACGGCTTCACGCTGATAGAGCTGCTGGTCGCACTGGCGATCTTCGGTCTGATCGCGGGGGCGGGCGTGCTGCTGCTGGGCAACAGCGTGTCGGCGCAAGGGGCGATCAAGGTGCGGCTCGACGACATGGCCGCGGTGGAGCGTGCGGACGGGGCGCTGTCCGCCGATCTGGGGCAGGCGATAGCGCGGATCAGCCGGACGGATGCGGGCACGCTGGCGCCGGCCTTCTTCTCCAATCCGAACGGCGAGGCCACGCCGGTCCTGCAATTCGTCAGCGCCGGTCGCGCCAATGTCAGCGATGCGCCGCGGTCCTCCTTGCAGAAGGTCGAATATTGGGTGCGCGGGGGGCGTCTGGAGCGGCGCAGCTATGATGCCGTCGATGGCGGCGTTGCGCGCGACCCGGCGATCCTGCTGGAGAATGTCGAGGCAGCGACACTGCGCTTTCGTAACGCCAAGGGGGAGTGGATCGATAGCTGGATACCCACGCAGCCCGATCTGTTGCCCCGCGCGGTCGAGATGCAGGTCGTGCGCAAGGGCGAAGCGCCGCTTACATTGCGTTTCGCAGTGGGGCCGGGGCCGGTGGAACGTGCCGTGCAGGAAGGAGCGCCCGGTGCCTGATCCGCTACGTTCGACAGAAAGAGGCGCGGCGCTGCTGACGGTGCTGTTGCTGGTGGCGGTGATGGCGGTCATCGCCGCCGGGGCGCTGGAACGCGTTGCTCTGGCGACGCGCCTGACCGCGAATGCCGGCGCGCAGGCGCAGGCGCGGGCCTATGCCGATGCGGCCGAGACGATCGCCCGCCAGCGCATCACCGATCTGCTGGCCGCCAGCCCCGGTCGCACGACGCTCGCCGGGGGATGGCTGGGCGTGGCGCAGGCGGTGCCGGTGCCGGGGGGCAGCGCGACGGCGCGGGTGACGGACAGCGGCAACTGCTTCAACCTCAACAGCGTGGTCGCGGGCGACAATCCCGACGACAGGAAAACCCGACCGGTCGGCGTCAACCAGTTCGTCGCGCTGATGCAGGCGCTCGGCATAGACCAGCGGCAGGCGCAGGGCGTTGCCGCATCGCTGGCCGACTGGATCGACAGCGATGCCGTGCCGCAGCCGGGCGGGGGAGAGGACGAAGCCTATCTGCGCCTTGCCGAACCCTATCGCACGGCCAACCGCTTCATGGCGGACGCCAGCGAATTGCGCGCGGTGCAGGGGGTGACGCCCGCGCTCTACAGCGTGCTGCGGCCATGGGTCTGTGCGCTGCCGGTGAGCGATCTGTCCCCCATCAACGTCAATACGCTGCTGCCGCAACAGGCGCCGTTGTTCGCGATGCTGCTGCCCGGCCAGGTGACGGTCGAACAGGCGCGGCAATGGCTGGCGCAACGTCCGGCGGATGGCTATGGCAGCCTCAACACATTCTGGGCGTTGCCGGCGCGATCCGGCATCACGCCATCGGGGGATGTCAATGCGCAGGCCAAGCTGACGAGCCGCTGGTTTCGCGTCGATATTCTGGTCGAACTGGGGGGCATGGAGTTGAGCGAGACAGCGTTGATCGACGCGCAGGCCGTGCCCGCCCGCCTCGTCTATCGCCATTGGGGCGAGGATTCGTGACGGTGCGCGATGCTCTGATCGTGATTCTGTCTGCCGATGCGGATAGCGCGCCGGAGTGGCTGCGCGTGGTCGACGGCGGCATCGTGCAGACGGGCACGGGAACGGACTGGCTGAGTGCGTGCGGGTTGCAGGCCCTGCCGCAGGGGGCGACCGCCATGCTGGTGGTGCCGACCGCAGCGACCGTGCTGCATAATGTTGCCATGCCCGGCCTGCCGGTGCGTCAGGGACGGGCGGCGGCGCGCATCGCGGCGATCGATGCGAGCATCGGTCAGGCCGAGAGCCTGCTGGCCGTGTCGCTGGAGCGCGACGCGGGCGGCACGGACCATCAGGTCGTCGTGGCGGCGCGGGCGGACATGCAGCACTGGATGCTCTGGGCGCAGCATCATGGTCTCGATCCCGATATCGTCATTCCCGGCGCCTTCGTCCTTCCGCAGCCGGAGCATGGCTTCGTCTGCGGCAGGATCGGGCAGGAGCGCCTGCTGCGCGGCGACATGCTGGTCCTCGATGCAGACGATCCGCTTGCGCCCGTTTTGACGCGGGATAGCGAGGCAATCACGCTATCCGAAGATGCCGTGCGCACCGCCCTGATGGATGCGCTGACCGCGCCCGAGATCAACTTGCGCACGGGTGACTTCGCCAAGAGGACGCGGCAATCCTTCGACGTGCGTCAACTGGCGCGCATTGCCATGTGGTGCGGCTTTATCGCGCTGGTCAGTCTCGTCATTGCGCTCATCGCCATCCTGCGCCTGAACGGCGATGCCCGTCGTCTGGATGCCGAAACGATCCAGATCGCCCGCGCCGTGCTGCCGCAGGCCAATGACGCGATACAGGCGGAGCGCGAGATCGATGCGAAGCTCGCCGCGCGGGGCACCGGCACTTATGGGTTCGCCGGGCCGGTGTCGGGCCTGTATGCGGCGATGCGCGGCGCGCCGTCGGTCGCGCTGACCCTGCTCGATCGGAGCGCGGACGGCATGGTGAAGGCGACATTGGCCGCGCCCAGGGCGGAGGACATCAATGTCGTGCTGCTGGCGTTGCAGGCGGCGGGGTTCACGATCACCGCGACATCCTCGCAGGACAATAGCGGGCGCGTGCTCGCCGACATAACGGTGCGGCCATGAACGAGATGCGACACTGGTGGGCGGGCCTGAGCCAGCGCGAGCGCATGCTGATCGGCGTGATGGGGGTTCTGATCGCGATCGTGGCGATCTGGCTGGGCATTGCCCGCCCGGTCGAATCGGGGCTGCAGTCGGCGCGCGAGGCGCAGGCGGCGGCGCTCGATCGCAATGTGGCGATGCGCGCGAAGGTGAAGGCCTTGCAGGCGCCGCAAACGCCGTCCGCCGCTGCGGCAGGTCCGCTGGACCAGATGATCGGGCAGAGCGCGGGCGACGCCGGCTTCACGCTGGAGCGGGTCCAGGCACAGGGCGAGAACCGCGCCGAGATCGCGATCGCCTCCGCACGGCCGACGGCTTTGTTCGGATGGCTCGCCGCGATCGAGGGACAGGGCGTCGTCGTCGAAAGCCTCACCGTGCAGCCTGCCAGCACCACCGGCACGCTGACCGTTCGCGCCGTGCTGAAGAAATCCGGGCAATGATGGGGCTGACCTTATCTCGCCGCGCCCGATGGGGGCTGCTGCTGTGCTTCCTGATCGGACTCGTCCTGTTTCTTCCGTTGCGGATCGCAGCGGGCATGGTGGGTCTGAACGGACAAGGCGTCACCGCGCGCAGCATCGACGGCAGCCTCTGGTCTGGACGGATCACGCAACTGGCCGTGGGCGACGTTTCGCTCGGCACGGTCAATGCCGGGCTGTCGCCCTTTCCGCTGCTGCTGGGGCGCGCGCGGCTGGACATATGGCGCAAGGCCGGGGCGCCGGACAACATCGCGGGCGCGCTGACCTACGGTATAGGCGGGCGCTTCGGTGTGGATGATGTGACGGGAACGGCATCGCTGGGCGCGTTGTTCGCGCCTCTGCCGGTCGGAACGGTCGATCTGACCGATGTCAGCGCCTATTTCACCGGCGGCGTCTGCGGCCATGCCGAAGGACGCGTGAGAGCGTCGATCGCGGGGGAGATACCGGGCATCAACCTGAGCCAGGGCCTTAGCGGCGATGTGCGTTGCGAGGGGCGCATGCTACTCGTGCCGCTCCTCAGCCAATCCGGGATGGAAACGCTGAACCTGCGGATCGGGGCGGATGGCCGATACAGCGCGGACATGCGCGTGCGCAGCAGCGATCCCGCACTGGCGCAGGGACTGGCGGCTGCGGGCTTTACGCAGGCGGGCGACGGCTTCGTGCTGAAGTTCGATGGCGCATTATGACGCCTTTGCTCGCGCTGGGCATCGGGGCAGGGGCCGGGGCGATCATCGGCAGCTTTCTGGCGACGATCATCCTGCGCTGGCCGCAGGGGCGATCGGTCGTTTCGGGCCGTTCCGCCTGCGACAGTTGCGGGGCGGCGCTGGGTCCGCGCGATCTGGTGCCGCTGCTCAGCGCGCTGATGCGGCGTGGCAAGTGTCGGCATTGCGGCGCGCCGATCGCATCCTTGCATTTCGCGGTGGAACTGGGCTGTGCCGCCATCGGCGCCATCGCGTTCCTGCTTGCGCCTGTTCCCGCGGCGATTGGCTGGGCGGTACTGGGGTGGGGCCTGATGACGCTCGCGGTGCTCGACTGGCGGCATTTCTGGTTGCCCGACAGGATCACGCTGCCGCTGGCTTTTCTGGGCTTCACGCTGGGGATGTGGACGACGGACGTGATGCCGACGGATCGCGTCATCGGTGCGGTGGCGGGCTATGGCGTGCTGCTGGCGGTGGCGCTCGGCTATCGCGCGTTGCGCGGGCGCGAGGGGCTGGGGCTGGGCGATGCCAAGCTGCTCGGCGCGATCGGTGCTTGGCTGGGATGGCAGGCGCTGCCGTTCGTGCTGCTGATCGCCAGCGTGACGGCGCTGGTGGTGACGGCGTTTGGGGCGACGCGCGCGGGGCATCTCGACGCGAAGCGGCAAGTGCCGCTGGGTACGTATCTGTGTGTTGCGACGCTGCCGGGGTGGATTGCGCTGTCTTGGCTGACGGGGTGACGACTGGTGCCGGATGCAGGATTTGAACCCGCGACCTTCGGTTTACAAAACCGCTGCACTACCACTGTGCTAATCCGGCGCGCCAGTAACGCGCAACGCCCTTACTATCAGATGACGCCGAACGTCCAGCCCTCTGTGCGCGCAATTTTGGGAGTAAGGGCAGGCGGGTGCCACAGAGTTTCGTCCTGTGCCGCCCTGCGCAGCCAGGCGGTCGTCAGCAGAGCATCGGTGCTGTGGTCGTCATAGCGGACAAGGGGCTGATGCGGGCGACTGTCGAAGGCTGCGAGGGCTTCGTCGAGCGTCCCTCCGTCGCGTATCTTGGATAGGCCCTTGCGCAGACCGGCGGCGCGCGCGGCCAGCGCAGTGTAGATTTCCACGATGACCGGGCCGTCGTCCGGCAGAAGATCGAACGGCCAGACGGGAACTAGGCCGCGCAGACCGTGGAGCACCCGCATTCCGGTGAGGCTCGACTTGCCGACTTGCGCTGCCCCGACCAGATTGAAGCAGCTATAGGGCGAAAGCCGCATCGCCGCCTGCCCATGTTCGCAGACCCGGAAGCGTCCGCGCCCGCCGGGGAAGAGATCGCCGCAATCGCGATGCTGGCGGAAATGGCGGCGCGCCTGCGGATGGGCGACGAAGCTGCTGGCGGACAGATGCGGGTCGCCGACCGACAGGGTTTCGACCAACGCCCACAGATCGTGCGCATTGCCGGGTGAGGCATCCCATCCGGGGAAATAGCCGCCCATGTCGAGGAACGGAAAGGCGGGGGACAGGTCCATGCCGATCAGTATCCGCGTGCGCGCCTTGCCATGATCGGCGAGCCATCGGGCGATGGCGGCGCGGCTCCACCCGCGATCGGGGCGCAGCAGCCCGGGTGCATCATTGCCTGCCCGCGCATGGGCCAGCGCGAGGCCAGCAGGGCGTTCGACCGCCTGCCCGGACCAGTCGATGACGGCGAAATGATCGAAGCGGGGCGTTGCCGTCATTCTCCGCGCTGCTCGGCGCGGCGGGCCTCCCACCAGGCAATGCGTTCGGCGATCCGCTGTTCGAACCCGCGATCGGTGGGGGTGTAGAAGGTCTGCGGCGGCAGCTCGTCCGGCCAGTAGTTCGCGCCGGAAAACCCCTCCGGCGCGTCATGGTCATAGGCATAGCCCTTGCCATAGCCGATGTCCTTCATCAGCTTCGTCGGGGCATTGAGGATGTTCTGCGGCGGCATCAGCGATCCGGTGTCGCGGGCGGCGCGGAAGGCGGCTTTCTGCGCGGCATAGGCGGCGTTGGATTTTGGCGCGGTGGCGCAATAGAGGCACGCCTGCACGATCGCCAGTTCCCCCTCCGGTGATCCGAGAAAATCATAGGCGTCCTTGGCCGCGAGACACTGGACGAGCGCCTGCGGGTCGGCCAGCCCGATATCCTCGCTGGCGAAACGGACCAGACGGCGCAGGACGTAGAGGGGCTGCTCCCCGGCGGTGAGCATCCGCGCGAGATAATAAAGTGCCGCTTGCGGATCGGAACCGCGTAGCGATTTGTGGAGGGCGGAGATGAGATTGTAATGCCCCTCGCGATCCTTGTCGTAGACTGCGACGCGACGATGGAGCAAGGCGGAGAGCGCGGCGGGATCGAGCGGTTCGGGAACCGCGACCGAATAGAGCGTTTCCGCCTGATTGAGCAGAAAGCGGCCGTCGCCGTCCGCGCTGGCGATCAGGGCCTCGCGCGCTTGCGGGGTAAGCGGCAAGGGGCGGTCCATCAGAGTTTCGGCGCGCGCCAGAAGCTGTTCGAGCGCCACGCTGTCGAGCCGCCGCAGGATGAGTACCTGCGCACGGGAGAGGAGCGCGGCGTTCAGTTCGAAGCTGGGATTTTCGGTCGTCGCGCCGACGAGGGTGACGGTGCCGTCCTCCACGAAGGGCAGGAAACTGTCCTGCTGCGCGCGATTGAAGCGGTGGATTTCGTCCACGAACAGCAAGGTTTTCCGGCCGATGCGGCTGTGCTCCCGCGCGGCGGCGAATACTTTCTTGAGGTCGGCGACACCGGAGAACACGGCGGAAATCGGCTCGAAGCGCATCCCCACCGCGTCGGCGAGCAGGCGGGATATGGTGGTCTTGCCGGTGCCGGGCGGTCCCCAGAACAGGATGGAGGACAGCCGCCCCGCGGCGACCATGCGCCCGATCGCGCCCTCCGGTCCGGTCAGATGATCCTGGCCGACGACATCGGCTAGCGTGCGGGGGCGCAGGCGATCGGCAAGCGGCGCATCGGCACGATCCGGCGACGGTGCGGAGGCGCCTTCGCTGCCGAACAGGTCCGCCACCGGCGTCAGGGGACCGGGCTGGCCAGCGCCAGCGCGCCGCGTTCCCGCTGGCCGATGACGCGGATATAGGTGTCGACCAGCGCCTGATTCACCTGATCCCAGCCATAATGATCCGCCCGCGCGCGACCGGCCTCACCCGCGCGGCGGCGGCTGTCGGCATCGGTGCAATATTGTTCGAGGGCGTCGGCGAACTGGCTGATCGCGCCGGGGCGGATCAGGCGCCCCGTGACGCCTTCCGTTACCAGCGATTCGCTGCCCGTTGCGCGCGCGGCCACCGTCGGCAAGGTGCAGGCCATGGCCTCCAGCGTCACGTTTCCGAATGTTTCGGTGACCGAAGGGTTGAACAGCATATCCATGCAGGCGACGGCGCGACCCAGATCGCCGCCCCCCTGAAAGCCCAGGAAGGTGGCGTCGGGCAGGCGGTTTTCGAACCAGCTTCGCGCCGGGCCGTCGCCGACGACCATGACGTGATGCCGCACCTTGCGCTGCTGCAACTGCATGATGGTATCGGAAAAGACATCCAGCCCCTTTTCCATGACGAGGCGGCCGACGAAGCCGATGACGGGCATGTCATCCGCGATGCCGAGGCCTTGCCGCCAGCCGAGATCTCGGCGACCGGGATTGAAAATCTCCTGATCGATGCCGCGGGTCCATATGCCGACGTCATAGTTCATGCGCTGGTCGCGCAGCAGTTGCGCCATGGAATCCGACGGCGCCATGATCGCATCGCAGCGACGATAGAAGCGGCGCAGCATCGCCTCGATCACCGGCTCCAGAAAGGCGAGGCCGTAATAGCGCGGATAGGTCTCGAAACGCGTGTGGACCGAGGCGACAGTAGGCAAGCCCCGGTTGCGCGCCCAGCTCAGCGCGCGATGGCCCAGCGGATCGGGGCTGGAAACATGCACGATGTTCGGCGCGAAAGCCTTCAGGTCGCGACGCAAAGCAGGCGAGAGGCCGAGCGGAATGCGATATTCTCCGCGACCGGGGAACGGGAGCGAAGGAGCGCTCACCAGATCGCCCGTGGCGGGAAAGGCCGGTTCCGCGACCGTGGGCGCATAGACGCGCACCTGCGCACCCTGCCGGAGAAGATAATCGACCAGCCGGTTGAGCGCCTGGTTCGCGCCATCGCGGACATAGTTGTAGTTGCCGCTGAACAGGGCGATGCGAAGGGCGGTGGCGTCCATGCGCCGGGCCTTAACGCAGACCGGGGCAAAGGCCAAGGGAACCGGGTCGGCATATTCGGCTTTATGCGTCTGGAAAGGAGACGGCGCATGACGGTTGCGACGCGGCAGGAGACGCATTTTCGTAAGGGACAGCGCGTGCGATGGAACTGGGGCACGGGCATCGGGCGCGGCAAGGTGACGGAGCGGTTTGACAGACATGTGGAACGAACCCTCGAAGGCGCAAAAGTCTCCCGCAATGGCAGTGAAATGAACCCGGCCTATCTCATCGACAGCGACAACGGCGCGCAGGTGCTCAAGCTGGGGTCCGAATTGAGCGGCGGATAGTGCGCGATACCGTGCTGGAAAGCCGACCGGCGATTTGCGACAAGGCGGTATGAGTCGCATGTCCGTCCTAGCTTTGCTGACCGGTCGTCCGGTGCCATTTCGGGATGGGGACTACAGCGCCATCGCCAAGACGCCGGTGACCGGGCCGGTGCGCATCACCTGGTTGGGCATTGAAGGCGATGCGGTGGCCGACCCGGTGCATCATGGCGGATGGGACAAGGCGATCCATCTCTATCCGGAGGATCATTATCCGTTCTGGAAGGCGCATACCGGTGGCCATCCCGTCCTCGATAGCTCTGGCGCGTTCGGCGAGAATATCGCTTCGGCGGGGCTGGACGAAGAGCAATTGTGCATCGGCGATCGCTTCACGCTGGGCAGTGCGATCGTCGAGATCAGCCATGGTCGCCAGCCCTGCTCCAAACTCGATCATCGTTTCGGGCGGCGCGATATCATGGCCACAGTCGTGAAATCGGCGCGATCCGGCGTCTATTTCAGGGTGATCCGCGAAGGCGAGGCGGAGGCGCCCACGACAATGGAGCTTATCGAACGGCCGCAACCCGAATGGCCGGTCGCCCGCGTGTTCCGCCTGCTGATCGGCGGCGGGCACAAGGGGGACAAGGCGGCGGTTCGCCAGCTTGCCGACATGCCGCTGTTGGCCGAAGCGTGGCGGGAGAGGGCGCGGAATCTTTCGGGCGCTTAGAGTGGGATGACATTACATAGAACCGTTCGTCCCGAGCCCTTCGACTGCCCGCTTGCAGCAGGCGCTCAGGATAAACTTCAGCCTATGGCTGAAGTCGAGGGACAGGCCGCAAGCACTGCGCGAGGTGTCTCGACTTCGCTCGACACGAACGGCCAAGAGTGTGTCTCAAAGTAAAATCATCACAGCCTAAGCAGCGGGAAAATCCGGGCGGGCGGCGAGTGCGGTGATGTCGTGGATGTTGAGCGATCCGACACCCGAGGCATCGATGACGAGGCGGGCCTTCTGCTCGGTGGGCAAGGTCAGCACATAAGCGACGAGATCGGCAAGCGGACCGGTTTTCAGCGTCTTGAACTCGACGAACATGTCGGACCCCGCATCGTCGCGCTCATGCAGTTGCGCCGGGGCATCCCAGTTCACGCTATCCATCGAATCATGTCCCCCGTCGATCATTCACTTCAAGCTGCATCGGGCCGGGCCGATGCGCAAGGCCGGCGCTCAATCCTCGTCCCCGGCGCCGTACCGCACCGGCGGATGCAGACGCAGGCGCGTGACGCGGCGGCTGTCGCTGGCCGTGATCTCCAGACGCCATCCGCTTTCTTCGTGCAACAGGATTTCGCCGATCTCTGGCACATGTCCCGCGATGACGAAAGCGAGGCCACCCAGCGTATCGACATCTTCCTCTATGTCCGCCAGCTTCTCGTCGATTTCCTCGGCCACGTCGTCCAGTTCGGCGCGTGCGTCGGCATCCCATATGCCGTCGTCCAGCGCGATCAGAAGGGCTTCGGGCGCATCGTCATGCTCGTCCTCGACTTCGCCGACGATTTCCTCGACCAAATCCTCGAACGTCAGCAACCCTTCGGTCCCCGAATATTCGTCCAGCACGATGGCAAGATGCGTCCGCTTGGCGCGCATTTCGGCGAGCAGGTCGAGTGCGCCCATGCTTTCGGGAACGTAGAGCGGCTGCCGGATCAGCGGTTCGAGCGTGGCGGGCGGCGGGGCGGTGCCTGCCAATATGGCGAAGGCGTCGCGGATATGGATCATCCCGACGATGGTATCGAGCGTCTCGCGATAGACGGGGATGCGGCTGTGTCCGGCATCGGCAAAGAGGGCGGCCAGTTCCTCGAAACTCGCCTTTTCCTCGATCGCGATGATGTCGGCCCGGGGCACTGCGACGTCATCGACGGTGTGTTCGCTGAAATGGAGAAGGTTGCGCAGCATCTGCCGCTCTATCGCGGACAGATCGCCCTTGGCAGCAGGCGTGCGCCCGTCCTGGCCTTCTTCGTCATATTCATCGATGGCTTCCTCGATCTCCTTGCGCAGGCTGTGATCGCTTTCTTCGCCGAAGATCAGGCTCTTGAGGCCGCTCCATAAGCCGCCTTCATTGCCGCTGCTACTGTCCGCTTCCTTGGAGGGTGCCGGGCCATCGTCAGCCATGATGTCTTTTCTTCCGTGCCATTAGTGATCCGAATATGGGTCAGGAAGGCCCATAGAGGCAAGTGCGCGTATTTCCAATGCTTCCATCGCTTCGGCATCGACCGCGTCCATATGGTCGTAGCCCAGCAAGTGCAGCGTGCCGTGAACGATCAGATGCGTCGCATGATCCGCGATGCTGATGCCCTTTTCCGCCGCTTCCCTCGCACAGACGCCGCTGGCCAGCACGATGTCCCCCAGCAGGACTTCGCCATCGTCGGTATTGGCGGTCGCTTCCAGCAGATCCGGCTGGACCATGGGAAAGGACAGGACGTTGGTGGGCTTGTCCTTTCCCCTGTAACTGCGGTTGAGCGTCCGCACCTCGTCGTCGTCCGCCAGCTTTACTGCGATTTCATATGTCGCGGCCTGCGTTTCGAAATCGGCGTTCAGACTGTGGCGAATGGCGGCGGTGACTGCCTTTGCCGACAGTTCTTCCCAATCGACGCCCGCCGGCCAGTCGCTGCCCTCGCTGATGAGGGCTATGTCAAGCATCCGGCCCCTCATAGGCCTGAACGATCCGCCCGACGACGGGATGGCGCACCACGTCGGATATGCCGAACGGCACGACGGCGATGCCCTCCACGCCTTCCAGTCTCGCCACGGCATCGGCGAGGCCCGATGCGCCGGGCTGCGGCAAATCGACCTGCTTGGGGTCGCCGCAGATGACCATGCGGCTGTTCTCGCCGAAGCGGGTGAGGAACATCTTCATCTGCGCGATGGTCGTGTTCTGCGCCTCGTCGAGGATGATGAAGGCGTTGGCGAGCGTGCGCCCGCGCATGAAGGCCAGGGGCGCGATCTCGATCTCGCCCGAGGCGATGCGTCGTTCCACCTGTTCGGCGGGCAAAGTGTCGTAGAGCGCATCATAGAGCGGACGGAGATAGGGATCGACCTTCTCCTTCATGTCGCCGGGCAGGAAACCGAGGCGCTCGCCCGCCTCGACCGCCGGGCGCGAGAGGATCAGGCGATCGACGCTGCCGGAAATGAGCTGGCTGACGGCCTGCGCGACGGCGAGATAGGTCTTGCCGGTGCCGGCCGGGCCGAGCGCGAAGATCACGTCATGGCGGGCCAGCGCCTCCATATAGGTGATCTGCGTCGGCGATCGCGGCACGATCGTCTTCTTGCGGGTGCGGATCATCACCTTGGGCGGTTCGGCGACGTCGTGCCGGATGATGCCGTCGAGCGTCGGTTCGGACGACATGGCGATGACTGCCTCGACCGCGCCGGTGTCGATCGGCTGCCCTTCGAGGATGCGATTGTAGAGACCCGTCAGCACGTCGCGGGCGCGGGCGGCGGATTCCGCCATGCCTTCGATCTGGAGGCGATTGCCGCGCGCGGCGATATAGACGCCCAGACGGTTTTCGATGGCGACGAGATTCTGGTCGAACTGCCCGAAGAGCGTGCCGAGGAGGTCGGGGCGTTCGAATACCACTTCGAGCCGGGCGCGTTCGCCGGGTTCGGCGCGGACGTGGTTCTTCTTGGCCATTATTGTTCCCTCCGGGCTTTTTCGCTCAAGCGGCAATCCTTTTCGTCAGGTCCCCCGCCAGGCTGTTCGGCCCGGTCGCGGTGATGGTCACGTCGATCATGTCGCCCAGCACGGCATCGGGCGCGGTTACATGCACCGATTGCAGCCAGGGCGTCTTGCCGATCATCTGGCCGGGATAGCGGCCCATGCGTTCGAGCAGAATCGGTACGCTCCGCCCGACGGTGCAGCTGTTGAAAGCGATCTGATCGGCATTGAGCTGCGCCTGCAACGCCTGAAGGCGGGCGTCCATCACATCCATCGGGATGGTATCGCGCATGTCCGCGGCGGGCGTGCCGGGGCGGCTGCTATATTTGAAGCTGTAGGCCATGGCGTAGCCGACCGTGCGGACCAGCGCCATCGTCGCTTCGAAATCCGCGTCGCTCTCGCCGGGAAAACCTACGATGAAATCCCCCGACAAAGCGATGTCGGGGCGGGCGGCCCGCACTTTTTCGAGGATGGCCAGATAGCTTCCGGTCGTGTGGTTGCGGTTCATGGCTTTCAGAATGCGGTCGCTGCCCGATTGCACGGGCAGGTGCAGAAACGGCATCAGCTTGGGCACTTCGGCATGGGCGGCGATCAGGCCGTCGGTCATGTCGTTGGGATGGCTAGTGGTGTAGCGGATGCGCGCAAGATCGGGCAGGGCGGCGAGCGCGCGGATCAACCCGTCGAAGCCCCGCGGACGCCCCGCCGGATCCTCGCCGGTCCAGGCGTTGACGTTCTGACCAAGCAATGTGATTTCCCTGACGCCGCCGTCGATCAGCGCCTTCGCCTCGTCGAGGATGGCGTTCCATGGCCTGCTGATTTCCGCGCCGCGCGTGTAGGGCACGACGCAATAGGTGCAGAACTTGTCGCAGCCTTCCTGAATGGTGAGGAAGGCGGTGGGGCGCGGCTGTTTCGGGCGGTCGGGAAGCGCACCGAACTTCGACATGGCGGGCATATCGGTATCGAGCGCGGTTTCGCCGCGCACCGCCTTGCCGATCAGCGCTGGGAGATTGTGATAGGCCTGCGGCCCGACGACGATGTCGACGCTGGGCGCGCGGCGCGAGATTTCGCTGCCCTCCGCCTGTGCGACGCAGCCGGCGACGGCGATCATGGGGCGCGTGCCATCCTCGCGGCGCAGGCGGCCGATGTCCGAATAGACCTTGTCCGCCGCCTTTTCGCGAATGTGGCAGGTGTTGAGGACGACGAGATCGGCATCGATGCCTTCGGGCGCTGCGGTCATGCCCTGCGCGCCGAGCATCTCCGCCATGCGCTCGCCATCGTAGACGTTCATCTGGCAGCCGAAGGACTTGACGTGGAAAGTGGCGGGCGCGCCTGCCTTGCGGACGGCGGGGACGTGCTTGCTGGGCAGGAGAGGGCGATTCATTACCCCGGCTATACAGCGCCCGGCAGGGCGGCGATAGGCGGCAGACACGCGGCGATCCTTTTTCTGCTCTCCGCCGCCAGCAATTTGCGATCGGGATAATCCTGCGGGTCGAAGGGGGGCAGAAAATGCAGGGTGATGTGCAGCGTGCCGGGTCTGGCGAGAACGCGCAGCGCGTTGGTCGCAAGGTTTGGTTCGTGCCAGGCGACGTCCGGTGCGGCGGGGCCGTAATCGATGTAGACCGGCTGCACCTGAAGCGCGCGCGGTGGCGGCAGCATGACCGAGAGCAGCGCGGGCTTGAACGGCAAGAGTTCATGGCCGAAGCCCGTCGTGCCTTCCGGAAACAGCGTTACGGGCTGATGTCCGGCCAGCGCTTCCCGCAATGTGTCGGCCTGTTCGCGGACATTCTGGCGACGATTGCGGGAAATGAAGAGCGTGTTGTTCTGCGCCGCCAGCCATCCCACGACGGGCATGTCTCGCACGTCGTCCTTCGACACGAAGGCGGTGCCGGTGATGCCGCCCATGGCGAGTATGTCGATCCAGCTTAGATGATTGGCCAGGAAGAACACGTCGCGCATCAGCGGCGTGCCGCTGATGCGAGTCCGCGCGCCGACGGCGAATGTGGCGAGACGCAGGAAAATCGGTGCCCAGGGCGATTTAAGCCGAAGCAGCCGCCACAACAGATGGGGCGCCAGACACAAAAGCAGTACGGCGATCAGCGCCGCGATACGACGCGCGCGGCGAAAACGGGCGCCGAGCGAAAGGTCCGACGAAGATATCGGCAATTCAGCTCTTTCGGTCGATGGCGACGCCGTAGAGTTCCATACGGTGATCGACCAGACGGAAGCCCAGTTTCGCGGCGATCATCTTCTGCAACTGCTCCAGCTCGGGATCGACGAACTCGATGACGTTACCCGTTTCCACGTCGATCAGATGATCGTGGTGCGATTCGGGCGCCGCTTCGTAGCGGGCGCGGCCATCGCCGAAATCATGCCGCTCCAATATGCCCGCTTCCTCGAACAGGCGCACGGTACGATAGACGGTGGCGATCGAAATGCCCGGATCGATGGCGGCGGCGCGGGCGTGCAGTTTCTCCACATCCGGGTGATCTTCAGCATCCGACAGCACTTGCGCGATGACGCGGCGCTGCTCCGTAATGCGCAGGCCTTTTTCGGCGCACAGGGCTTCGACATCGATTTTGCGGTTCATGAAGGCCCTGTTCTTCGATTCACGGGATAAGATATATTCAGCCTAGCCAATTTATCGCAAATGCGAAAGGGAGCGCGGCCATAGGACCGCGCTCCCTTTCGCTGCGATACCGTGCGATCGTTACTTCGCGGGAACGCGACGACGACGCTTCGTGCCGAGGCCGATTTTCTTCGCAAGCGTGCGGCGCTGCTCGGCATAATTGGGCGCGACCATCGGATAGTCGGCGGGCAGTCCCCATTTCGTGCGATAATCATCCGGCGTCATCTGGTAATGCGTCATCAGATGCCGCTTGAGCATCTTCAATTTCTTACCATCCTCCAGACAAACGATGTAATCGGGCTTGATCGAGGCACGCACCGAAACCGCCGGTTCCTGCTTTACTTCGGGCGGCGGCGCAACGACCGAAAGTCCGGCAAGGGCGCCGTAGACATTCTGGATCAGCACCGGAAGATCGGAAACGGCCACGCTATTGTTGGAAACATGGGCGGCGACAATGTCGGATGTCAACGTAATCAGCATTTCCGACTGGGCATTCTGTTCTTCCATTGTGAAACTCCCAAGATTTTAATCGGCGACCCATTCCATATTAATGTCTTGGAGCAGGTTGATTGCTCGATAGTCATGCTGTTTCAGATGTTCAAGCCGTTATCGCATTCAGGACAAATCAAGTCGATAACTTAAAGCATCATAGAGTTTGCCATCATTGCCACGATAGTAATCGGTACGTGTATTCACATGGCCGAATCCAGCATGTTTATAGAGATGCAGTGCAGTATTGTTGGCGCGCACTTCCAGGTGCATGGTGATGATGCCGCGCATACGCGCCAGGGCGATACAGTCGCGGAGCAGCGCAGAGCCGATCCGCCTGCCGCGCCAGCCGGGATCGACGGCGAGCAGCAAAAGCTCCGATTCGTCGAAAACCGAGCGGACGAGGGCAAAGCCAAGGGTGGCGGCGTCCAGCCGGGCCAGAGTGAGCCAGCTGCCCTGCATCGCCATCATGCCCGCCAGTTGCGATGCGGTCCACGCTTCGCCGAAGGCCGGATCGAAGGCCTTGTCCATGACGGTCATCGCCGCGACTTGCGCCTTTCGGTCGCTTTGTTCGTGACGCTCAAGAACGAGGCCGTGCATCATGCGGTGGCTTTGGCGGAGAGGCGATCCGCCATCGTCGTGGCATCGGCACCGCGACCGTAGATCGGGGTTGCCGAAAGATAGTCCCTGTGCGGACTGAGCAGCGGATAATGCGTGGCCAGCACATCGATATCCATGGCCTCTCCATGGCCGCGCGTCGCGACAAGGCTTGCCGCACCGGTGCCATACACCACGGGATCATCGACCATCATGGACAGGGTTGCGATCCGGGTCGATGCGAGTTCGGTCGTCGCATCGCCGCTTGCGGTATCGAAGCGTTGCCAGAACAGTTCGCCATGGCCGCCGGTCACGGCGATCACGAAGTCTGCGCCGGGGACAGCGCCGCGGCGGACCGCAGCGGCGATCAGCGCCAGTGCGCTATAGCCGTGGACCGGCACGTCCCAGCCGAAGGCCAACGCGCGCGCCGCGGCAAGGCCGATCCGCACGCCGGTGAAACTGCCGGGGCCGACATCGACGGCGATGGCGTCGGCACGGCCACCGTCGGGCAGTGCGGCGATGGCGGGAAGCAGCTTTTCGGCGTGG